>NZ_CP041061.1:4800000-7565212 GCF_007833915.1 Micromonospora sp. HM134 | reverse complement strand
GTACTTCGGGTTGAGCCGGTTGCCGCTGGACTCCGTACCGCCGGGGCGTCGGTCACCGGCACCGGGACGGTGGTCGACGCCGGCCCGACCGGGCCCGCTGTCGGTGGCGCCGTCGCGGGCCAGGCCGCGCGGACCCTGCGGGTCACGTGGCGCGCGCCCCTGGTCCCGGTACGCGGGCTCGTAGCCGCGCAGGTCGGCGTCCGGCCCGGGGGCCGGTGGCGTTCCTCGACACCGTGCCGCTCGGGCGCGGGGTGGTGCGGCTGCGGCGGCTCGGCGAAGGCGACGCCGAAGAGGGTGTCCTGGCCGCCGTCCCGGCTCGCCGGGACCCGGGGCGGGCGGTGCCCGTCGCGCTCCGGCGGCCCGGCCGGCGGCGGCTCCTCCCCGGGCTGCTCCGGCGGCCCGGCCTCCCGCTGGTACGGCGGCTCGGGTTCGTCGTAGGCCGGAGGACGGAAGCCGGGATGATCGTCGACGGACGGCCCGGTCACCACCGGGGCGGCCTCCGGTCCGCTGCGGTAGACGGTGCCGGCCGGCCGCCCGGCGGCGTCCTCGGAGATCCGCACGGTGACCGCGACCTGGATCGGCCGACCCAGCCGACGGGTGAGCGCCTCGGTGATGGCCGGCCGCAGCCGGGACTCGATGACGTCCCGGGTGAAGGCGTCCGGTACCGACAGCAGGGCGGTGTCCTCGACGATCGCCCGCAGCCGGGTCAGCCGGAGGTAGGCGCGCTGCTGGGCGGAGATGATCTCGTCGGCGAGTTCGTCCGTCGCCGCGGTCCACACCGCGGCAAGGTCGATCGTTCCGGCCACCGTCGTGCCACCCCCTCGCCTCTGCTCCCGGCCGCCGCTGTGGTCCAGCGGATCGTGCCGGGCCCGCCACCGCGTTCGAGCGGGTGGTACCTCTCACCCACCGGACGGCTGACCGGCCGGCATCCACAAGTTATCCACAGCCTGTGTGTACCGACCGATTGTGGCCGCCCGCCGGACGCGGGTCGGACCTGCCCCCCTTGTCGGGGAGGGCGTTGAAGCGGGTTCACCGTGCCGAACGATTCACTGCCGGGTCCGGTCTTGCGCTCCGAACGACAACCCGGACCTGAAGCTGACCGCAAACGCGCACGGTAACAGCGACGGCGGGCCGCCATCAACCGACACCGCCCCGACGCCCCCGTCGGGATCGGGACGCGACGCCGGACCGGCGGCGGTGCCGACCCCTGGAGCCGCAGCCCAGGGTGGTTTGACGGTCATTGCCCCCCTGCGTAGGCTGGAGGGGCTGCTCTGTCGCCCTCTGCTAGGGTGATGGGTGCTTGCTGTCCGTGGTCGCCGCCTCGCCCGCCGAGGTTCCGTGCCGCCGGGCAGCACCGATCGGAGGCCACCGCCAAGGTGGTCTGGTCCACCAAACGACCCCGGGCGAGCCCGCACCGGGGACGTACGAAAACGGAGAGCCTGACGTGAGCAAGCGCACCTACCAGCCGAACAACCGCCGGCGCGCGAAGACCCACGGCTTCCGGCTGCGCATGCGCACCCGGGCCGGCCGCGCCATCCTGTCGACCCGCCGCGCCAAGGGCCGCGCCCGCCTGTCGGCCTGAGGCCGACCGGTCCGGGGACGTGGACAGTCGTGCTGACGGCCGCACAGCGACTGCGGCGTAGCACCGACTTCGCCGCAGCGGTCCGGGGTGGTCGACGCGTCGGTCGTGGCGCCGTCGTCGTCCACCTGACGCTGCCGGCGACCTCCACACCCGACGCGACCACACCCCTCGGGACAACCTCGCCGGAGCCGGCGCGGACCACCGACCCGGAGTTGATCTCCGAGTCGAGCCGCGCCGGCTTCGTCGTGTCCAAGGCCGTCGGCCCCGCCGTGGTCCGCAACAAGGTCCGCCGCCGGCTGCGGCACCTGGTCCGCGAGCGGCTGGCCGCCCTGCCCGCCGGCAGCACCCTGGTGGTACGCGCCCTGCCCACTGCGGCCGGGACGCCGTACCCCCGGCTGGCGGGCGACCTGGACGCGGCCATCGCCGCCGCCCGGCAGCCCCGGGGCCGGAGGTCGCGGTGAGCAGCAGCCCGATCGCGCCGCCGCGCCGGAGCATGGGTGCCCGGATGCTCAGTGGCCCTATCATCGCGTACCGTCGTTGGATAAGTCCGGCGTTGCCGGCCCGCTGCCGGTTCTACCCGTCGTGCAGTGCCTACGCCCTGGAGGCGGTGACCCGTCACGGTGCGCTGCGGGGAGCCGGCCTGACGGTCCGGCGGCTGTCGCGCTGCCACCCTTTCCACCCTGGTGGACACGACCCGGTGCCGGAGCCGGGCCGCCGCCGACGCGCCGACGTGACTGGAGTCTGAGAATTGAGTCTCGACTGGATCTACTACGCGATCTCGTGGATCCTGCTGACCTGGCACTCGGCGTGGGACGCCATCGGGGTGCCGGTCGACGCGGTCCTCGGCACCAACTGGTCGTGGATTCTCGCCATCGTCTTCCTGGTGGTCACCGTCCGGGTGATCCTCTTCCCGGTCTTCGTCAAGCAGATCAAGTCCCAGCGGGCGATGCAGGCGCTCCAGCCGAAGGTCAAGGAGCTCCAGGAGAAGCACAAGGGTGACCGGGAGACGCTCCAGAAGGAGATGATGGAGCTCTACCGGAAGGAAAAGGCCAACCCGCTGATGGGCTGCCTTCCGATGTTCCTCCAGATCCCGGTCTTCCTGGGCCTGTTCCACGTGCTGCGCCGGCTCGACCCGGCCAAGGAGGCCAAGAGCCTCTACGGCTGGACGGCGGCCCAGTTCGACAGCGCCTCCAGCGCCACGATCTTCACCGCCCCGATCGCCGGCAAGTTCGGCTCCACCGCCGACGAACTGGCCCGGCTCGGCGCGAACGGCACCACCGTGAAGGTGATCGCCGGCATCCTCGTCCTGGTCATGATGGGCACCACCTACCTGACCAGCCGCCAGATGATCCTCAAGACCGGCTGGGCCGAGGACCCGCAGCAGCGGATGGTGCAGCGGCTGATGCTCTACGGCATCCCGCTCTCCCTGCTGATCTCCGGTTCGATCTTCCCGATCGGTGTGATCATCTACTGGGTCACCAACAACCTGTTCACCCTCGGCCAGCAGCAGTGGGTGCTCCGCAAGTTCCCGCCGCTGGTGACCAACAAGGGGGTCGCCGGCAACAAGGCGACGACCCCGGGTGGCCGCAGCCCGGTGCAGCCGGCGAAGTCCGGTGGTTTCCTCAACCGGAACAAGCCCGTCGCGCAGGTGCCGGCCAAGCCGGCCGCGCCGAAGGTCGCCGGGCCGAAGCCCGGTGCCAAGCCGGTCAACCCGAAGAAGGGCCCGGCCAAGCGCCAGGGCTGAGTCGCCGGGCTGCCGTCGGCACGACCGACGGCAGCCTCCGGTACCGCGCAGCCGCCGTGACAGGCCGGCGCCGGGCCGGACCCGCCGCGCCCGACGCGGCGCGGACTGCCCCTACCAGACGTGCCCGTGCCGAGCCGGCCCCTTCCGCCGGCCGCCCCGGGAGACCAACGGACCCGACGGTCCGGCCGAGCTAGTACGGAGATGACACCGTGACCGACACCAGCATCCCCAGCGCGGACGCCTCGCTCGACGAGGAGACCGTTCCGACCGCCGCGACCGGTGAGGGTGAGCCCGCCGACGGCGGCAGGGAGAAGAAGTCCGCCGGCGAGGGCGAGCTGTTCGCCCAGAGCGAGATCGCCGCCGACTACATCGAGGGCCTGCTCGACATCCTCGACTACGACGGCGACATCGACGAGTTGGTCTCCGGTGGCCGTCCGGTCGTCGAGGTGGTCGGTGGCCGGTTGCAGAACCTGGTCGGCCAGCGGGGTGCCACCCTGGAGGCGCTCCAGGAACTGGCCCGGCTGGCCGTGTTCCGGCAGACCGGTTCCCCGAGCCGGCTCCTGCTCGACGTGGGCGGCTACCGCGCCACCCGACGCAAGGAACTCGCCGCCGTCGCCAAGAACGCGGTGGAGAAGGTCAAGGAGCACGGCGAGCCGGTCCGGCTGGAGCCGATGTCGGCCTTCGAGCGCAAGTGCGTACACGACGTGGTCAACGCGATGAGCGGCGTGGAGAGCGAGTCCGAGGGTGTCGAGCCGACCCGACGCATCGTCGTCCGGCCGGCGGACTGAACTGGTGCCCACCGACGACGTCACGACCGATACCGCTGCCGGCCCGGGTGGAACGCCACCCGGGCCGTCGCCCGAGCGGCCCGTACCCTCGCCGCAGGACGCCGCGCTCCCGACCGAACTGGCCGACGCCGCGCGGACGCTCTTCGGTGACCGGCTCGACCTGGCCGTCCGCTACGCCGAACTGCTCGCCACCGACGGGGTGGTACGCGGCCTGATCGGCCCCCGCGAGGCACCCCGGATCTGGGACCGGCACCTGCTCAACTGCGCGGCCGTCGCCGAGCTTCTCCCCGAGGGCGCCAGCGTGATCGACGTCGGCTCCGGCGCCGGCCTGCCCGGGGTGGTGCTGGCGATCGCCCGTCCGGACCTGAACGTCGTACTGGTCGAGCCGCTGGCCCGGCGTACCTCGTTCCTCGTCGAGGCGGTGGAGCGGCTCGGACTGGCCAGGACCGTCCGGGTGTTCCGGGGCCGGGCCGACGAGGCGGCCACCGGGGCTAACGGTGTCGGCCCGTTCACCGCCGACGTGGTCACCGCCCGCGCGGTGGCACCGCTGGACCGGCTCGCCACCTGGAGCCTGCCGTTGATCGTCCCCGGTGGACGGCTGATCGCCCTCAAGGGGGCCTCCGCGGCGGACGAGATCGTCGAACACGCCGGGGCGGTCGCCGCGCTGGGCGGAGGCGAGCCGACGGTACGACTCTGCGGAGCCGACCTCCTCGACCCGCCCACCACCGTAGTGGAGATCGTCCGGGAGCGGGTGGTCCGCGCCCCGGGCACGAAGAAGGCACCGAAGCGGTCGCGTGGAGGCCGCAAGCGCGTCCGCTGAACCCTGACCTGTCGGTGCGGAGCGACACCCGGCGTCGCGGGCTGCCCGACGGCGCGGAACCACCCGGCCGTCCGATAACGGAGATGGACCCGCCGCGCCCGTCCCCCGTAGGCTGACCGCGCGTCGATAGTGTGGGGCGGGCGGATGTTCGGGTGCACCGGGTACCGATCGCCCCCGCCGGGCCGTACGCCCTGCGGTGCGAGCGCGTGTACGGCAAGCGAGACGGGGTGCGGACCGACCATCCGGAGCGGGTAGGGATGACAGGTGCATGACGACGGCAGGTACGACGACCCACGGGTGAACCGGCCCGAGGGGCCGGGCTCAGGCGTGGACCCTGTTTCACGTGAAACCGACCATCAGCAGGGCTGGACGACCGGCGGGCAGCCCACGATCCGTCCACCGGAGCACGATCCCGGGGTACGCCGGGAGCCGCCAGCGGTGGGTGCCGCCCGTCCGGTGCCCGAGTCGTACGTGCCACCGCCCGCCGTGCCGTCCGGGCCCGACGGTCGACCGGTCAACGCCCCGGACGACCGGGCGACCACCTCGGTACGACGGAACGCGGGGGTGCCCTCGCGCTTCGAGACACCGGTGCACGGCAACACGCCACCGGTACCCGTACAGCCCCATCCCGGCGCGGTGCCCGATGCCGTGACCGTGACCGGCACCCCCGGTCCCGGGGCCGTCGATGCGGCGCAGGGTGCGTACGTTTCACGTGAAACCCCGACGCGCGAAGAGGATGATCCACCGTTGGCTATGGAGGCGATGCGCGCCGTGCAGATCCTTAATCCGAGTGGCGAGGTGACCATGCCCCGTCCCGAGCGGACCCGGGTGATGTGCGTTGCCAATCAGAAGGGCGGCGTGGGTAAGACCACGACCACGGTGAACCTGGCGGTGGCCCTGGCCCTGCACGGGAACCGGGTGCTGGTGGTCGACCTCGACCCGCAGGGCAACGCTTCCACCGGGTTGAACGTCCCGCACCACACGGGTGTGCCGGATGTCTACGACTGCCTGATCGACAGCGTGCCGCTGGCCGAGGTCGCCCAGGAGGTGGAGGGCATCCCCAACCTGTGGTGTGTGCCGGCGACCATCGACCTGGCCGGTGCCGAGATCGAACTGGTCTCGGTGGTCGCCCGGGAGTCCCGGCTGAACCGGGCCATCGAGGCGTACCCGGGGCACTTCGACTACGTGTTCATCGACTGCCCGCCCTCTCTCGGCCTGCTGACGGTCAACGCTCTGGTGGCCGCCCAGGAGGTGCTGATCCCGATCCAGTGCGAGTACTACGCGCTGGAGGGGCTGAACCAGTTGATAAACAACATCAACCTGGTACGCCAGCACCTAAACCCGAAGCTGGCGGTCTCCACGATCCTGCTCACCATGTACGACCGCCGTACCCGGCTGGCCGACGCGGTGGAACAGGACGTCCGCAACCACTTCGGTGACAAGGTCCTCCAGGCCGTGATCCCCCGCAACGTCCGCGTGTCGGAGGCCCCGAGCTACGGGCAGTCCGTGATGACCTACGATCCCGGATCGCGGGGGGCCACGAGTTACTTCGAGGCCGCCCAGGAAATCGCCGAGCGCGGTGCCAAGGAGCCGGTGAGCCGGAATGCGTAGTGCGGACGAGTCGCTGGGAGGCGTCGTATGAAGAACCGTCCCCGGGGCGGTCTGGGTAGAGGGCTCGGTGCGCTGATCCCGACCGGGCCTGTGCAGGAGAACAGCAGTACGGCCACGGCCACCATGCCCGTGGAGGTCGACCCGGCGCGTCCGGTGATCGAAACGTCCGCCGATCCCGTGAGCCCGGCCCCGTCGATGCCCACCCCGACGGCCAGCGCACCGCCGCAGCCCGAGGAACCCCAACTCAGCCCGGTGCCCGGTGCGCGCTTCGCGGAGATCTCCGTCGACGCGATCGTGCCGAACCCCAAGCAACCCCGGCACGTCTTCGACGAAGAGGCGTTGGAGGAGCTGAAGACGTCCATCCAGGAGGTCGGCTTCCTCCAGCCGATCGTCGTGCGTCAGCTCGACGGCGAGAAGTACGAACTCGTCATGGGCGAGCGGCGCTGGCGTGCCGCCCAGGCGGTCGGCCGGGAGAGCATTCCGGCGATCGTCCGGGAAACCAAGGACGACGCGATGCTCCGGGACGCGCTCCTGGAGAACATCCACCGGGCCAACCTCAACCCGCTGGAAGAGGCTGCCGCGTACCAGCAACTGCTGGAGGAGTTCGGTGCCACCCACGAGGAACTGGCCCGCCGGATCGGACGCAGCCGGCCGCAGATCTCGAACACGATCCGGCTGCTGAACCTGCCCCCACAGGTCCAGCGTCGGGTGGCTGCCGGTGTGCTGTCGGCCGGCCACGCCCGTGCGCTGCTCAGCCTCGACGAATCGGAGGCACAGGAACAGCTCGCCCTCCGCATCGTCGCCGAAGGACTCTCTGTACGGGCCACCGAGGAGATCGTGGCCCTGGCGCTCAGCGACGGCCCCACGAAGACGCCGGCTGCCAAGCGTCGGGCCAAGCCGCACGCGCCCGCGCTGACCGATCTGGCCGACCGGCTCTCCGACCGGTTCGACACCCGGGTGAAGGTGGACATCGGTCGGAGCAAGGGAAAGATCACGATCGAGTTCGCCACGGTGGACGATCTGGAACGGATCGTCGGCATCATCGGCGTCGGCGAGGAAGAACAGGCAGAACCCGAGGACTGAGGTCGTTCGGCTACCGAGCCTTGTAATCCTGCGCGGGCCCGTCCGCCCGTCTCTGCCGTAGTCGTCGTTTCCGGCCGCGTACCCGAGCGGGTACGCGGCCGATTGCATGTCCGATGGAGCTGTCGAGCGAGGCGGCTGGGCTCCGGCGGCCGGGCTGTCCACGGAGGGCACGAGACCCGGCGGGCGGCGGCTGAGGACGTTGGCCCTCCCAGCCCCCGGTGATCCGTCGGATGGTGGGCCAGCCGGACGACGGGACTTCCGTCGGACGGGACACCGGCGCTGTCCGCCTGAGCGGTGAGTAGATGTTCTCTCGGGGGAAGTCCACACCGGGGGCGTTGGGCTCGGCTGCGTCCGGGGCGTGGTGGCCTTGGCGGCGACTGCCTACGAGTCACCCTGAGGGGACCGGTTTCACGTGAAACCGGGGGCGCTGCGGCGGCGTTCGGCCCGCCGCCTCCATGGGGTAAGGCATGCCCCCGGGAAGGACCACCCGGAGCCGATCGGAGCCGTCGGGCCCGAGAGGCGAGAGGTCCGATTCGGTGCTTCCGGCACCAGTGGAATTCGGTGCCGGGGCGACTGGTGCCGGAGCGGTGAGACGAGGCGGATAGGGCTAAACAAGGTCTGCAACTGCCCGGTCCGCCCAGCCGTAGCTTCGTCTCCCGCGCCGACCGGCTGGTCGTGCGGCCTGCGGTGAGTCTCGCCTCACCCACTACCTGAGCGGTTGAGCCTTGCGAGGGCCGGGCCGAGTTCGGCGGGACGCCGAAAGTGAAAACTGCCACATAGGGATCAGTTCGCCGTCGGGGGTGTCGTGCTGGCCGCTCAGATCGCCCGGGCCACGGTGAACGCCGCGATCCACAAGTGGGTGCGTCCGGAAGGCGTAGAGGCCGGCACGGTTGATCTGAGGGGCCCCAGCGGGCGGCCACACCCGAGGGGCGTCGAGGAGGCGACCGGAAGTGTCCGCCGCCGCACCGTTTCACGTGGAACAGAGAGCCACTCGGGGTGCATGATCGCCCGCCGCCCGCCGCCCGCCGCCCGCCGCCCGCCGCCCGCCGCCCGCCGCCCGCCGCCCGCCGCCCGCCGCCCGCCGCCCGCCGCCCGCCGCCCGCCGCCCGGGGTCGGTCGACGCGACCTTCGCACACACCTCTGGTCAACACCCGTGCCACCGCTCACCCACCTGAGCGCCGGGAGTGCTTCCCGCGCCCGACCGCCGACCTGTCGACCATCCGCGGTGTTGCCCACTACGTCTCCCGAGCGGTCCGACCGGCCCTGCCTTCGGGTCTGCCTCACCGCTGATTGCGAGCCGCTAACCGACGCCGGTGCGGAAGCCCACGGCAGCGGCAAGCCGACACGGCTGACGTCGAAATCGCCAAGGGGCGGGTGGTGCTCACGGTGGCCAACCGCGCCGCCGAGGACACAACGTCAGCCCTCACACGAGCCCCGGCCGCACAACTCGGGTCCCGTTTCACGTGAAACCCGCCGACCGGGTCACCGCAGCCTCGGCGCCGCCACGCCACCCCGTCAAAGAGAGCGAAGCGGTGGCGTGGTGTAGGTCGCTCCTCACCGGGATCACCTCTTGACCGTCCGCCACTCGCGCACAGAGGCCGGAACCGGCCCGGTAGCGGACCCCTGAGACCGACGATCTCCGGCACCCGCCGAGGAAAAACGGCGGTCACCCAGCAGCCCGGCGGAGCCCTCGATCGTTGAGGAAAACGGACCCCTGGTTCCTGTGAACAGTGCTGTGGATGAAGCGCCAGAGTTATCCACAGGAGTTTTCCACAGGCCGCACCCGTTTCACGTGAAACAGCGCGTCAGAACCCTCTCCAGCCTGTGGATGACGGGGTGTGGTGGTGATCTCATCAGCCTGTGGACAACCGTCGTGGCGTCCCTCCGCGCGCGCCTGTCGACCGCCTTCCGTTGGCCGAAATCCCCTCATGATCAGCGGCGTTCGGGGTAGGGACAGCGGTCCTCGTCTCGGTTAGGGTCAGCGTCGTGCACGACACCCCTCCCCCCTCAGTTCCGGACTTCACCCAGTGGCCGTCGTTTCCCTTCGAAGGTGACCTCCGGGTCAAGCAGCTCGACGAGCCGGTAGCGGTCGAGCCTCCCCGCAAGGGCGAAGGGCTCCGGGAATGCATCGCCTGCAACGCGCCGGACGACGCGTACATCTGGGTGGGTGAGCGCTGGCGGGTACGGGCGATGGACCGTCCCACCGGCCTGCCGATGGTGCTCATCCTGGAGTCGCGGTCCCACCTCGACCTGGGCGACCTGCCCAACCTGCTCGCCGCCGAACTCGGGGTGATGACCGTCCGGCTGGAGCGCGCCATCCGCTCGCTGGACGGCGTCGCCCGGGTGCACGTGAACCGGTGGGGCGACGGGTCCGCCCATCTGCACATGTGGTTCCTGGCCCGGCCGTACGGTCGGCTCCAGCTGCGCGGCACGTTCCTGTCGCTCTGGGATTCGATCCTGCCTCCAATCTCGGAATCCCAGTGGCGGGAAAACCTCGCGCACGTCGCGGCCTGGCTGGCCGAGTTCGGTGGACGCCCGCTCGCCGAGCCGCCGCGCATCCAGTGGCAGACGCCCTCCAGCATCGCCGCGCAGTCGTCGGCCGAGGCCGCTGCGGCAGCCGCCGTGGAAGCCGTGTCGGTGATCGAGTCGGAGGAGGAAACCCCGCTCCCGCTCCCGGTCACGGAGAACGAGGCCGGCCCGGACCTGCCCACACCGCCCGGAGTGCCGGCCGACGCCGCAGCGGAGGACACCGCGACGGGGAAGGCTACGGCGGAGACGCCGAGCAGCCGCACGCCGGGCGACGACGGCACGCCGGGCGACGGCCTCGACCCGGAAACCGATCGGGACGCCGACGGTCAACCTGCCGGGGCCGCAGCCCACCCGGAAAGCCCGGCAGGGAACCCCGGCACCGATCCGGCCACGAGCGGCCCCGACGATGACGCCGCCGGGACCACCGCGACCGACGACCCGGCCGGAACCGGGCAGGACAGCGGCGACACCGTCACCCCGGACACCGTCCGACGCTGACCGGGCGCCGGCCGCGAGCCGGGAACAGCGGTGGGTCAGGAGCGGCGGGCGGCGGCCCGACCGACCAGCGTGCCGAGGACCCGACCGAGGTCCAGCCCGGCCGCCTGGACCGCCAACGGCAGCAACGACGTCTCCGTCATGCCGGGCGAGACGTTGACCTCCAGCACGTGGGGCTGGCCGTCCCCGTCGACGATCAGGTCGACGCGGGACAGGTCACGCAGCCCGAGCGCGGTGTGCGCCGCCAACGCCACCTCGGCCACCGCACCGGCCACGGCCGGATCGAGCCGGGCCGGCGCGTGCCAGGTGGTACGGCCGGCGGTGTAACGGGCGGCGTAGTCGTACACGCCGTTGCGGGGGACGATCTCCACCGGCGGCAGCGCCTGCGGGCCGTCGCCCAGGTCGAGCACGGACACCGCGACGTCCATGCCGGCCACGTACCGCTCGACCAGCGCCGTCGAGTCGTACGCGAAGCAGCCGACCATCGCGGCTGGGAGGGCGGCGGCGTCCTTGACCACGGCGGCGCCGAGGCCCGAACCGCCCTGCGTCGGCTTGACCATCAGCGGCAGCCCGAGCCGGTCCACGATCCGGTCGAGCACCGCCACCGCGCCCAGCTCGGAGAAACGGTCGTGCGGCAGGGCCACCCAGTCGGGGGTGGGGATGCCGTTCTCCCGCAGCACCGCCTTGGCCGACGGCTTGTCCCAGGCCAGCCGGGCGGCCCGCGCGTCACAACCGACGTAGGGCGCGTCGCAGAGGTCGAGCACGCCGCGCAGCGAACCGTCCTCGCCGGTCGCGCCGTGCAGGGCGATCACCACCGCGTCGGGCGGGTCGGCGGCCAGCGCGGGCAGCAGCGCCACGTCGGCGTCCCGCAGCTCCGCCTCCACCCCGGCGCTGCGCAACGCGTCGAGGACCCGCCGGCCGGACCGCAGGGAGACGTCCCGCTCGTAGGACAGGCCACCGGCGAGCACGAGCACGTGCAGGTCGGCGGCGGTGGAACCGGTCACGAGGGAGCGCTCGACGGGGGTGGCAGCCATGCCGGAATCATGCCAAGTCGGGGCCGGGGACGTCCGGACCACCCCGTCGGCTGCCGGTCGGGGTGACCGCCCCGAAGACCTGCCGCATGGCCAACTCCTGCTCCATCACCCGGGCCAGCCGGCGCACCCCCTCGCGGATCCGCTCCGGGGTGGGGAAGGAGAAGTTGAGCCGCATGTTGCCGGTGCCGGTGCCGTCGGCGTAGAAACCGGTGCCCGGCACGTAGGCGACCCGGGCGGCGATCGAACGCGGCACCATCGCCTTGGCGTCCAGCCCGTCGGGCAGGCTGGCCCAGACGAACAGCCCGCCGGTGGGCCTGGTCCAGGTGGTGCCCTCGGGCATCTGGTCGTGCAGCGCGCCGAGCAGCGCGTCCCGCCGCTCCCGGTAGATTTCCCGGTAGACCTTGAGCTGTTCGCGCCAGGGCATCGTCGACAGGTACGTCGAGACGGCGGCCTGCGCGAAGGCGCTGGGGCAGAGGATCTGCGCCTCGCTGGCGATGACCAGCTTGTCGCGGACGGCGTGCGGGGCGAGGATCCAGCCCACCCGCAGCCCGGGGGCGAAGGTCTTGGAGAAGGTGCTCAGGTAGAACACCCCGTCGCGGCGGCGGGCCCGCAGCGGCGCGGGCGCGTCGCCCTCGAAACCCAGCTGGCCGTACGGGTCGTCCTCGACCACCAGCAGGCCGGCCCGCTCGCAGATGTCGAGCACCCGTTCCCGCCGCTCGTCGCTGAGCGTCACGCCGGCCGGGTTCTGGTAGGTGGGGATGGTATAGAGGAACTTCACCCGCCGGCCGGCGCGGGCCTGGTCGGCGATGGCCACCTCCAGGGCCTCCGGGATCAGCCCGTCGTCGTCCATCGGCACGTGCACGACCTGGGCCTGGGCGGCCTGGAACACCCCGAGTGCGCCGACGTACGTCGGGCCCTCGGCGAGCACCACGTCACCCGGGTCGAGGAAGAGCCGGGCCACCAGGTCGAGCGCCTGCTGCCCGCCGACGGTGACCACCACGTCGTCGGGGGAGGCGCCGCAGGAGGCGTCGATGCCGGAGAGCGCCATCACCTCGCAGATCCGTTCGCGCAGCTCCAGGCTGCCCTGGCCGATGCCGTACTGAAGGGTCGTTGAGCCGTGCTCGGCGCCGAGCCGGCCGAGCATCTCGCCGACCGCGTCGAGCGGCAGCGCGGCGATGTAGGGTGCGCCACCGGCGAGCGAGACGACCTCCGGCCGGCTGGCGACCGCGAAGAGGGCCCGGATCTCCGAGGCGGTCATGCCCCGGACCCGCCGGGCGTACCGGTCGGTGTAGTCGTCGAGCGTCGTTCCGGTCATGACATCACCTCGATCGGGTGTCGGTCGGGCTCCCGCCCGCTGGGGTACCCGCGGTGCCGGCGACCATGGCGGCGCGGGACGCCGGTCGGCCGATCGTAGTCCCCGCTCGGCAGGTCGTCGGTCACGATCCGGGTCGGGTCCACATCCCGGACGCCCCGTCCCCGTCCCGGGTGGCCATTCGCGCGTCCCCTCCCGTACGGTCGGCAGGCGGCGTACGATCGCTCGTCGGGGACGCAGCGGGCGACGCTGCCGCTTCGGGCTGGTCTCGCCTCCGAGCCTAAGTGTGGGGATGCTCTGATGTCGCGACGTCTGGTCAGTCTGACCCTCGACACCCTGGAAGACCTGCCTCGCCCGTGCCGGCAGTGCGTCTACTGGGAGTTGGACCCGGTCTCCGCCGAGCGGGCCTGCGCCGGTGGTGACCCGGGGCTGGAGAAGGAGGCCTGGGTCTCCCAGACGCTGCTGGAGTGGGGTTCCTGCGGCAAGTTGGCGTACGTCGACGGGATGCCCGCCGGGTTCGTGATGTACGCGCCGCCGGCCTACGTGCCCCGCTCGATGGCGTTTCCGACCTCGCCGGTGTCGGCGGACGCCGCGTTGCTGATGACCGCCAACGTGGTGCCCTCCTTCGCCGGGGGTGGGCTGGGTCGGATGCTGGTGCAGGGCGTCGCCCGGGACCTGACGAAGCGGGGCATCAAGGCGATCGAGGCGTTCGGGGACGCGAAGTTCGGTGACGAGCCGGACGGGTCCCGGGCCTGCGTCGCCCCGACCGACTTCTTCCTCTCGGTGGGCTTCAAGACGGTCCGCCCGCATCCCCGCTACCCGCGTCTGCGGTTGGAGCTGCGTACCGCGCTGAGTTGGAAGTCCGACGTCGAGTACGCGCTGGAGAAGCTGCTCGGCTCGATGAGCCCGGAGAGCCTGCTGCGGCCGGTGCGCCCCGCCCCGGCCACCCGCTCCAGCGCCGGCTGAGCGGGCCGCCGACCCGGGCCGCGCCCGGCTCAGTCGCGGGCCGCGCCGGCCGCCACCACCGCGCGGAGCGCGCTGACGTCGATCGAGCCGGTCGGCACGTCCCGTTCGACCGGGAAGAACATCCGCTGTACGGCCGCCACGAGCGCCTCGACGATCCGGTCCCGGAACCGGGGGTCGACCAGCCGGGCCCGGTCCTGCGGCGAGGTCAGGTAACCCACCTCGACCCGTACGGCGGGCATCCTGGTCAACCGCAGCAGGTCCCACGCCTTGGCGTGGGTACGGCAGTCGCGCAGCCCGGTCCGCGCCACGATCTCCCGCTGCACCAGCCCGGCGAGCCGTTCCCCGGTGGCCGAGGTGACGCCGTTGTCGGTGCCGTAGTGGTAGGTGGCGACCCCGTCGGCGGCCGGGTTGGCGTGGCCGTCGGTGTGCAGCGAGATGAACACGTCGGCGCCGAGGGAGTTGGCCAGCTCCGCCCGGTCGATGTCCGGCAGGCAGGTCCGGGGCGCGGGGCCCCGGGTCAGCTGCACCCGGACGCCGGCTGCGGCGAGCCGCCCCTCCAGCCTGCTGGCCAGGTCGTGTGCCAGGTCCGCCTCGGTCCAGCGCAGCGTCCCGTCGGGCACCACCACCCCCGGGTCGGTGCCGCCGTGGCCGGGGTCGATGACGACCGTCCGCCCGACCAGGGTGGGCCCGGACTGCCGGATCGCGTCGGATTCGCGCAGCCACTGGGGTCGCCCGCCGACCACCTTGCGGCCGAGCCGGCGCAGCGCGCCCATCGTGTACGGGCCGCAGGAGCCGTCCGGTTTCAGCCCCACCTCACGCTGGAACTGCGCCACCGCCCGCGAGGTGCGTACGCCGTAGACGGCGTCGGCGCCGCCGACGTCGTACCCCATCTCCAGCAGGCGTTCCTGGAGGGACCGGACGTCCTCGCCGATCAGCGGGTCGGGCACCGCGTGGTAGAGGGTGCGGGCGCCGAGCCGCCAGCGGGCGGCGTCCAGGGCCCGCCAGGTCTCGGCACCGACCCGCCCGTCCGCGCTGAGCCCACGGGACTGCTGGAAGGCCCGCACGGCCCGTTCGGTGGCGGCGTCGAACTCGTCGCCGGGCGCGGCGAGGAGGTCCAGGCCGGTCAGGACGGCACGGATCTCGGTCACTGCCGGTCCGCGGTCACCGGGTCGGATCGGACGCACGCAGGACCCCCTCAGAGGTTGGCTGCCGGGCACCTTCGCTGACGGCCACGCTTGCGCGTCCGGTAGGACCAGCGCTTACGGAGCGTACCGTGACCGGTTGCCGCCGGCCGGTGGTTCGTGCAGGTCAGCGGCCCGAACAGCCGGAACCCCGCACCCGGTGGGGGTGCGGGGTTCCCGGTGGTGGAGCGGGGTTACAGCGCCGACTCGATCAGCCGGACCAGTTCGCCCTTCGGCTTGGCGCCGGCGATCGACTGCACCGGCTCGCCGTTCTTGAAGATGGTGAGGGTCGGTACGGACATCACCCGGTAGGCGCGGGCGGTCTCCGGGTTCTCGTCGATGTTGAGTTTGACGATGGTGACCTGGCCGGCCATCTCGCCGGCGATCTCCTCCAGCAGCGGCGAGACCTTGCGGCACGGCCCGCACCACTCGGCCCAGAAGTCCACCAGGACCGGCTTGTCGGACTTGAGCACGTCAGCGGTGAAGCTGGCGTCGGTGACGACCTTGGTCGCTCCCACTATGACCCTCCTTCTCGGTTGTGGTGTTGCAGTCGTTCAGCTCAGGGTGGCGATGAACCGCTCGGCGTCGAGCGCGGCGGCGCAGCCGGTGCCGGCGGCGGTGATCGCCTGCCGGTAGGTGTGGTCGACCACGTCACCGGCCGCGAAGACGCCCGGCACGCTGGTGCGGGTGCTCGGCGACTGCACCTTCACGTAACCCTCGTCGTCCAGCTCGACCTGGTCGCGGAAGAGTTCGCTGCGCGGGTCGTGGCCGATCGCCACGAAGACGCCCGTCACGTCGAGCACCTTGACGTCGCCGGTGTGCACGTTGCGGACCCGGACACCGGTCACCTTGCCGTCGTCGCCGAGCACCTCCTCGACGGTGCTGTTCCACTCCACCCGGATCTTGTCGTTGCTCAGCGCGCGGTCGGCCATGATCTTGCTGGCCCGGAACGAGTCGCGCCGGTGGATGATGGTGACCGACTCGGCGAACCGGGTGAGGAAGCTGGCCTCCTCCATCGCGGAGTCGCCGCCGCCGACCACCACGATGTGCTGGTTGCGGAAGAAGAACCCGTCACAGGTGGCGCAGGACGACACGCCGTGGCCCAGGTACTCCTGCTCACCCGGCACGCCCAGCGGACGCCAGGCGGAACCGGTGGAGAGGATGACGGCCCTGGCCCGGTAGGCGGTCTGCCCGACCCACACGGTGCTGACCGCGTCGGAACCGGTGTCGCCGGTGTCCTTCAGCTCGACCCGGGTGACGTCGTCGGTCAGGAACTCCGCACCGAACCGCTCGGCCTGCTTGCGCATGTTGTCCATCAGCTCGGGGCCGAGGATGCCGTCGGCGAAACCGGGGAAGTTCTCCACCTCGGTCGTGGTCATCAACGCACCGCCGGACTGCACACCCTCGATCACGAGTGGCTTGAGGTTGGCGCGTGCGGCGTAGACCGCCGCCGTGTACCCGGCCGGCCCGGAGCCGATGATGATCAGGTTGCGGACCTCGTCCACTGCCGTCTCCCGATGTGTGTGTACGACATCGGCGGCGCACCGACGTCGATCCGAGCGCCGACGGTTCAACGACGTCGGCGGCTGACTTGCAGAACGTCATCGTACGAACCGGGGATTCCCGGACCGGTCGTCCGGTGGGTCACGTCACGCGATGCGGGACGAGTGGTGACCGGGCCCTCACCCTACCCGCGACTGGTAGCGGGTGTCCGCGCCGGACCCTGGCACACCGCACTCCGCGCCGCTCACCCACGCCCACCGCGCGCCTGTGGAATCGGCGAAGTGGACGACCAGCGCCGGCTCGCCGTTGAACGTGGCGTAGTCGACGACCTCGACGCTGACCGGCCCCCGCTGGTGCGCGGACGCGATGTCGGCGAGGCAGGCGTCGAGCGCCGCCCGCCCGGTCAGCCGGTCCAGCCCGGCGGGGGCGGCGAGCCGTTTGTTCTCCGGTGCGCCGGGGCTGATCTGGGTGGTGACCCCCGGTTCGTCACCGGGCTGGAGACCCGGCGGGGTGACGGGTTGGGCCAGCGGGGCGTCCGTGGTGCCCCGCAGCGTCGACGGGGACCAGTCGACGCCGCTGCGCCGGGTCTCGCCGCTGAACCGGAACCCGCGCTCCGCGCTCTCCTGCACCGGGCCGGCCATCGAGGTGGGCGCGTCCCGGTCGGTCGTGCCGTCGACCAGGTGGGCGACGCCGAAGCCCACCGCGGCCAGCGACGCCGCGGCGAGGGTGACCGGCCCGGCGAGCCGCGCCCAGCGCCGCCGCCGGCCGGGGCCCGACGGATCGGCACGCCCCTCGTCGGGTCGACCGCCGGGGGTACGCCGACCGCCCGGCTGTGTCGGCACCGGGCCACCCGCCCCGACCGGTCGGATGTCGCCCGGTGCGGCCGGACGCGCGGCCCGGCGGGGCGTCGCGTCGTCGTCGACGGGCGGGTCGACGGCCGGACCGGCACCGGCGAGCACGGCGGTGAGCCGTTCCACCACGGCCAGGGGCATCTCCGGTGCGTCGGTGCCCCAACCGGCCAACGCGTCGTGCACCCGGGCCACGGCGGGCGTCAGGACGGCGTACGCGTCGGCCCAGGCCGGGTCCTCGGTCACCAGGCGGGCGACGACGGTGTGCTCCGGGGTGCCGTCCAGTGCCCCGCCCACGTAGTCGGCGAGCAGGTCGTGGTCGACCTCCCTGAACTCCCGGCCCGTCACGGCTCCTCCTGGATGGCGTCCCGCCGGGCCTGCCCCGACCCCGATCGGACGCCGGTGGCCGGCTGCCGGTTCCCGGGTGTGACGTCGGGAACGCCCCGACCCGTCCGGCGGGACCCGTCCACCCCGGTCGGTCGGGTCGACTGCTGCTCCCCGCCGGTACGCAGGTGCCCCAGCACGCCGGCCAGCCGGGCCCGGCCCCGGGCACACCGGCTCTTCACCGTGCCCTCGGCCACGCCGAGGATCCGGGCGACCTCGGCGACCGGGTAGCCCTGCACGTCCACCAGGATCAGCGCGGCCCGCTGCTCGACCGGCAACCCGGCCAGCGCCTGGCGTACCACCAGGGCGGTGTCGTGGTCGGTGGCCGGGGCGGTGGGTTCGACACCACCGGTTCCCCGGGCGTCGTCGGTGTGGTTGCCGTCGGGCAGCGGGACGGTGGGGTGCGCCTGCCGGCGGCGGAGCCGGTCCAGGCAGGCGTTGACCACGATCCGGTGCAGCCAGGTGGTGACGGCGGCATCGCCCCGGAACCGGCCGGCGGCGCGGTGGGCGGAGAGCAGCGCGTCCTGGAGGGCGTCGGCCGCCTCCTCGCGGTCGCCCGTGGTCCGTAGGGCCACCGCCCAGAGCCGGTCGCGGTGCCGGTGGAAGAGTTCGGTGAAGGCGTCCCGGTCACCGGCGACGTGGGCGCGGAGCAGGTCCAGGTCGGTGGTCTCGGGGTGCGACACCACGACCGACGCCGGCCCACCGGTCGCCGGGTCGGGTGACTGCCCGCCGCGACCGACCATCACCACGTCCGGCGGAGGCGGTGACGGGGTCGCGGCCGGCGGATCACGATCCCTGGACCGAGATCTCCTGGACGCCCAGCTTGAAGCCCCGCTCGGTGGAGGGCAGCTCGGTGATCCAGAAGAGCAGGTACTGGTATTTCTGCTCGGGGTCGAAACCGTCGAAGGCCATCTTGGTGCCGTCGTGCTGCTCGAACGGCTGACCGATCCGGGTCTTGAAGTCCTTGACCAGGTTCTTGTCGCCCTGCGAGGTGGACGGGAAGTCGCCGCTGCCGGTGAACAGCGCGGCGGAGACGCCGGAGTCCGACAGGGTGGCGGTGAGCGACTTGACGGTGTGCGGGGCACCGAGGTCGATCCAGACCCCCATGCCCTTCTTGTAGTTGCTGAAGTTGGCCGAGTAGTAGGTGTCGGTCTCCCAACCCTTGTCCTCGTCGCCGTCCATCATCTTCTCGGCGTCGCCCAGCTCGTTGCGCTGCCGGCTGTCCGGGTCGATGATCCGGATGTCCTGGATGGCGAGCTTGCGCACCACGGGGGCCGGGGTGGCGTCGCCGGCCGGCGCGCTGCTGGAGGGGCGGGCCACCGGCTCGGTCTCCGGGCTGTCGCCGCCGCCCAGGGTGGTGATGCCGATGAGCAGGCCGACGAGGGCGACCGCCAGCAGCCCGGCGATGCCGATCGCGACCTTCCGGCCGCCCGCGGCGGCCAGCGGCGAACGGTCCTCGACGCCGTCGGCGGTGAACCGGATGGTGCCGGTCTGGTCGAGGAAATGGTCCTCGGCGGGGATGTCGAGCCGACCCAGCTCGGCGGAGAGCACGTCCGACGACGGCGGGGCGATCTCGGCGTCGAGCAGGTCCATCGTCAGGTCGTCGAGGTACGCCGGCACGCCGGCCCGGACCTGCCGGGGGGCGGCGATGGCACCGCTGGCGTCGCGTACGGCGTCGGGGATGGCGGCCCGGCCGTGGCCGGCGGTCGCGCCGCGCAGCGGGGCCTCGGCGTGCGGCCAGTGCCCGGTGAGGGCGAAGTAGAGGACGCCACCCACCGCGCGGATGTCGGCTTCCTGGCTGTCGTCGCCGTCGGTACGGGCGTCGGCCAGGACCACCCGGCCGTCGTCACTGATCATCACGGTGCCGGGGTGCACGTTGCCGTGGACCATCCCGGTGGCGTGCACGGCGGCGAGGGCGCTGGCGACCGCGTTGCCGACGGCGGTGGCCCGGGCCGGGTCCAGCGGTCCGTCGGCGACCAGGTCACGCAGGGACCGGCCGTCGACCCACTCCCGGACGACGTACGCCCGGACGTCCTCGTCGATCGCGTCGTAGACGCCGACCAGGTTGGGGTGGATGACCCGGCTGGCCGCCACCGCGGCCTGGAGCATCTCGGTGGCCGAGTCGCCGCCGGGGTAGCGGAGCACCACCGCCACGGGCCGGCGCAGGATGACGTCGACCCCCCGCCAGACCAGGCGCCCGGCGCTGTCGTTGTTGATGTGCTCGACCAGCTCGTACCGCTCGGCGAGGATCTCACCGGCCATGGGAGCACCGAAGGTCATGACCGGAGGAGCAGTTTCCTCCGCCTCCTGACCCTCGCCGACCTGGGTCACCCGTCCTCCCTCGGTGATCGTGTCGATCGATGGACCCGCGCTGCTGGGCATGTGGCTTCCCGCTCCGCCGTCGATGGAACCGACCGGCGGCGTCGACTCGGGCGTCGGCCACCTGCCGTGTCCGTCGACAGCGACCTTACCCGGACCGCCCGTCATACCGACATGTCATCTTCCCGCCGCGCTCGACGGCCTGTCGTGTATGGGGTGATAAGTCCGGTTAACGCCACTCTCTCCCACGTTGCTGACACATGTACTGGCCAATCTAGACGCCCGTCGCAAACCGTCGACCTCCGGGCCGACCCGCCGGTGACAATCCGGTGTCGGCAGGTCTCGTTCCCGCCGAACGGTCGTACATGCTCAGCCTTACGGTTGGTTATCCACAGCCCTTTACGGTGACTGAGCGGGCAATCATCAAGTTATCCACAGGCGTGTCCCCAGGCTGGTGATCCTCGTTCACCCTGTGTGTCCCCTGCCCGGCCCCGGTCCGGCCGGTGGGTCAGCGGCCGAGCCGGCGCCGCACCATCGCGACCACCTCGGTGATCTCGCCGATCCGCAGCACCATCGCCAGGCCCAGGTACGTCCCGCCGATCACCACCCCGCCGAGCACCAGCCGCACCGCCGCCGCCGTCCAGCTCAGGTTGCCCGGGTCGCCGGGGAGCAGGTTGACCACCAGCAGGCCGACCAGCGCCGCGCCGAGCGCCGCCACCAGCACCTTGCCCATGGTCCGCATGATCCGGCCCAGCCCGATCCGGCCCACCCGGGGCCGCAGCAGCATCGCCGAGAGCACCGCCGCCGCCACGTACGAGATGGCGTTGCCGAGCATCATGCCGGCCGCCGCGAAGGTGGCCGAGAAGGCGACGAAGACCCCGATCTGGACCGCCACCCGCAAAATCACCACCGGGATGTTGACCAGCGCCGGGGTACGGGTGTCCGGCAGCGCGTAGAAGGCGAAGGTGAACAGCTGGCTGATCGCGAACGGCACCAGGCCCAGCGCGGCGACCAGCAGCACCAGCGAGGTGGCCAGCGCGTTGTCACCGGTGAACGCGCCGTAGCGGAAGACCACCACGGAGACCGGGCCGGCCAGCACCGCGTAGCAGACCGCGATCGGGGCCAGCACCGCCGTCACCATCCGGGTGCCCCGGGACAGGTCGGCGGTGACGTCGGTGAACCGGCCCTCGGCGGCGGCGGCGCTCATCCGGGGCATCAGCGCCGTGATGATCGAGACGGCGATGATGCCGTGCGCCATCATCAGCAGCAGGAAGACGTTGTTGTAGATCAGCAGGCCGGCGTTGTTCTCGTCGCCACCGGCGGCCCGGGTGAGCAGGTTGACCACCACGAACAGGCCGAGCTGGTTGACCGCGACGTAGCAGAACATCCAGCCGCCGAGCCGGGCCAGCTCGCGCAACCCCAGCTCGCGGAAGTCGAACCGCAGCTTCCACCGGAACCCGACCTTGCGCAGCGCCGGCAGCAGCCCGGCCGCCTGCACCGCCACGCCGAGCAGGGTGCCCCCGCCGACCAGCAGGATACGGTCCCAGCCGATGTCCTCCGGGCCCAGCGCCTGCGCGCCGTACACCACGATGTAGAGGCCGAACGTGCCGATGACGACCAGGTTGTTCAGGATCGGCGCCCACATCGGCGCGGCGAAGTGCCCCCGGGTGTTCAGCACCGCCGCGATCAACGCGCTGACGCCGGTGAAGAACAGCATCGGCAGCATCAGGTACGACAGGTTGGTGACCAGGCTCGTGTAGGCCTCGTTCTTGCCGCCGGCGTAGAGCGTGGTCAGGGTCGAGGCCAGCAGCAGGGCCAGCATCACGGTGACCGCGAGGGCCAGCACCGCGAGGGTCAGCAGCCGCTGGGCGTACGCCTCGCCCCGGTCCGGGTCGGCCTTGCGGCGGCGTACCAGCACCGGGATCAGCACGCTGGTCAGCACGCCGCCGAGCAGGAACTCGTACACCTGGTTGGGCAGGAACTGGGCGGTGGTGAACGCGTCGCCGACGGCGCTGCCCAGCGCGGCGCCGATCATCAGGTTCCGGACGAAGCCGGTGCCCCGGCTGACCAGACTGCCGATCGCCATCACCGCGCTGTTCGCCGCCGCGCTGGTCTCGGCGACCACCTCCTGCGGCGGCGCGGTCGCCTCCACCCCCGGCTGGTTCAACGGCTCGGCGGAGATGAAGGTCGCCCCGTCGTACGGCCGGGGCCCGTCGCCCCCCTGCGCGGCGTTCGCGCTGCGGTAGAGCCCGCCGCTCATCTCCAGCCTCCCCGGGGTACGTCGGAGCCGGCACCGGTCCGCACGTCCATGACCATAGTCAACCCGCACCCGACACCCGCGCCCGGCGGATCGGTTCCCGTCCCCGCCCGATAGGCTGGCGATCCCATGTCCGAAGCCTCCACACCCCACGCCGCCGCACGCCGTGAACTGACCACCGTGCAGCGCAACGCCGTCGCCGAACTGCTCCGCGTCTCCCCAGTCGCCGACGAACTGGGCCGCCGGTTCGCCAGCGCCGGGCACGAGCTGCACCTGGTGGGTGGTTCCGTACGCGACGCCCTGCTCGGTCGGCTCGGCGACGACCTGGACTTCTGCACCGACGCCCACCCCGAGCAGACGTTACGGATCGTCCGGGGCTGGGCCGAGTCGATCTGGGAGACCGGTCGGGAGTTCGGCACCATCGGCTGCCAGCGCGACGGCCTCCGGCTGGAGGTCACCACTTTCCGCGCGGAGGCGTACGACCAGGTCAGCCGCAACCCCGTCGTCGAGTACGGCACGAACCTCACCGACGACCTGAAGCGGCGCGACTTCACCGTCAACGCGATGGCGGTCAGCCTCCCCGACCACCGGTTCACCGACCCGTACGGCGGGCTGGACGACCTGGCCGCGAAGATCATCCGTACCCCGGGCACGCCCGCCGAGTCGTTCGGCGACGACCCGCTGCGGATGCTGCGGGCCGCCCGGTTCGCCGCCCAGCTCTGCTTCGCCGTCCACCCCGACGTGCGGGCGGCGATGGTGGCGATGGCCGCCGACCTGGACCGGATCACCGCCGAGCGGGTCCGGGACGAGTTCACCAAGCTGCTGTGCGGCACCGACCCGATCACCGGGCTGCGGCTGCTGGTCGACACAGGGCTGGCCGACCGGTTCCTGCCCGAGCTGACCGGCCTCAAGCTCACCATCGACGAGCACGCCCAGCACAAGGACGTCTACGAGCACACCCTGACCGTGGTGAGCAACGCGGTGTCGTACGAGACGGACGGCTGCGACTTCGTGCTGCGGATGGCCGCGCTCATGCACGACGTGGGCAAGCCGGCCACCAAGGCGGTCGGGTCGGACGGCCGGGTCAGCTTCCACCACCACGAGGTGGTCGGCGCCCGGCTGACCAAGAACCGGATGAAGGCGCTGCGCTACCCGAAGGACGTCACCGCCCAGGTCACCAAGCTGGTCGGCCTGCACCTGCGGTTCTACGGCTACGGCCGGGGCGAGTGGACCGACTCGGCCGTCCGCCGGTACGTCACCGATGCCGGTGACCTGGTGGACCGGCTGCACAAGCTGACCCGCTCCGACTGCACCACCCGCAACCGGCGCAAGGCCGCCCAGCTCGCCGCCGACTACGATGCCCTGGAGGAGCGGATCACCCGGATCGCCGCCGAGGAGGACCTGGCCCGGGTCCGGCCCGACCTGGACGGCAACGCGATCATGGAGCTGCTCGGGGTGCCGCCGGGGCCGGTGGTCGGCCGGGCCTGGCAACATCTCAAGGAACTGCGGCTGGAACGCGGCCCGCTCGACCGTGACGAGGCCGAGGCGGAGTTGCGGCGCTGGGCCGCCGAGCAGGGCCTGAGCTGACCTGAACCACGCGAGGGGCCGCCCGGCGCACGCCGGACGGCCCCTCGTCGCGGGGTACGGTCAGCGGGTCTCGACCGCGCTGCCCTCGACCGGCGGCTTGCCGTTGGCCGGGGACCCGGCCGATGCCGCGCCCAGCTTGGCGAGCAGGCCGGCCAGGTCGATGCCGGTCAGGTCGGAGCCGAGTTGGAGGCCCTGGGCCACGTTGCCGGCCACCGACTTGGTCAGCGACGACGCCCCGTCGGTGGAGATCACCGTCATCTTGTCGATCGCGCCGATCGGGGCGCTGGCCGCCTCGACCACCTGCGGCAGCACCTTGACCAGCAGGTCCAGCACGGCCGCCTCGCCGTACGCGGCGAACGCCTCGGCCTTGCGGGCCATCGCATCGGCCTCGGCCTGGCCCCGGGCGAGGATGGCGCTGGCCTCGGCCTGCCCCTCCCGCTCGACCGCCTCGGCGATCGCGGACCGCCGACGCTGCTCGGCCTCGCCCTCCTTGGCGCCCTCGATCGCGTTCGCCTCGGCCAGCGCGGCCCGGCGGGCCCGCTCACCCTCACCGGTGAGCCGGGCCTGCTCGGCGGCGGCCTGGGCGGCGGCGATGGTGGCCTGCCGCTGCGCGTCGGCGTTCAGCACCGCCGCGTTGCGGGCCGCTTCCGCCTCCTGCTCCACCTTGTACCGCGCGGCGTCGGCCGGCTTGCGGACCTCGGTGTCGAGCTGACGCTGCTTCAGCTCCGCGTTTCGCTCGGCCACCTTCTGCTGCTCGGAGAGGATCGCCTGGTCCCGCTCGGCCTGGGCGAGCGGCCCGGCCGCCGCCGACTTCGCCTTCGCTGCGTCGATCTCGGCCTGGATGCCGGCCTGCTTCAGCGACAGGTTCCGGTTGGCCTCGGCGATCGCCTCCTCGGCCAGCAGCCGCTCCTGCTCGGCCTGCTGCCGGGCGCGGGCCTCGGCGATGGCCGCGTCCTTGAGCACCCGGGCCGCCTCCGGCCGACCGAGGTCCTGGAGGTAGGACCCCTCGGCCAGGATGTCCTGGAGCTGGAAGGTGTCCAGCACCAGCCCCTGGTTGGTCATCGAGTGCTCGGCCTCCTCGGCGACCGCGTTGGCGAACGCCGCCCGGTCCCGGATGACCTCCTCGACGGTGAGCCGACCGACGATGGAGCGCAGCGCGCCGGCCAGCACCTCGCGGGTGAAGTTGTCGATCTCGTCCTGCTGGTGCAGGAAGCGCTGGGCGGCGGCGCGGATCGCGTCCTCGGTGCCGCCGACCTTGACGATGGCGACGCCGTGCAGGTCGGCCCGGATGCCCTGCTTGCTGACCGCGCCCCGGATGCCGACGTCGATGCGGCGGCTGGACAGGTCGAGCGACTGGAGCTTCTGCACCACCGGCAGGACGAAGACCGACGCGCCGAGGACGACCTTCTGGCCGGAGTTGTCGGTGGACCGGCCGCCGTCGGCGGTCTGCGTGGTCCGACCCTTGCGGCCGGTGACGATGAACGCCTCGTTCGGGCCGGCCACCTTGATCCGGGAGAGCACGAACAACACGAGGACGAGGACGAGGACGACCGCGCCGACGATGGCGATGAGCAGTGGCATGAGGTTCCGTCTCTGCGAGAAGAGGGGTCAGTAGGTCTCGACGTGCACGCTGGTCTCGCTCAGCGTCTGCACCACGAAGATCTGCGCGCCGAGCGGGATGGGCCGGTCGGCGCGGGCGTTGAGTTTCACGGGTTGGCCGGCGACGCGTACCCGTACCTCGCCGTAGCCGTCGGCCGGGATCGGGGTGACCACCAGGCCGAGCGCGCCGACCAGGTCGTCCCGGGTGGGGGTGGCGTCGGTGCGCATGTTGCGCGCCGCCCGGCTCAGCCGCCCCGCCAGCCATGCGGTGGGCACCGCGGCGAGCGTGCCGCCACCGACCGCCGCCGCGATCATCCCGGGGGTACCCCCACCGAGCAGTTCGTTGACGATGGCCGCGCCGAAGCCGAACGCGCCGAGGAAGCCGGCGACCGCCTCGACGGAGACCGGACCGTCGACGTCGGGATGACCGAAATGCAGGATTTCGCCGCCGAGCAGGGCGAGCGCCAGCACACCGACGCCCGCCCCACCGATGATCAGAAAGATGAGCGTCCCCGTGGCCACGACCTGCACGGTAGCGACCTGACGCAACATCCCGCGTGATCATTCGGGGGCGATGGACACCGTCCGTTCGGCCAACTCCCTCGGCAACGGCAGCCGTTGCAGCTCGTGTCCGGCGGGGTCGGCGAGTACGACGTCCCGGTGACCACCCGGCCGCCGGTAGAGCAGCCGGTCGTCGGTGACCCAGGCGACGTCGGCCACCGGCAGCGTGCCGAGCACCGTCCCGGTGACCGCGTCGACCAGCAGCGGCTCCCGCTGCCCCTGGACCACCACCCGGCTTCCGTCCGGCGACCAGGACCACGGGCCGGCCGGGTCGCCGGGGATCTTCACGAACCGGGTCGGCCGCCCGTCGTCGGCGGAGAAGAACTGCACTCCCCAGCGCGGGTGGCGGAGCTGCTCGGACCGGGGCGCGAAGCTGTCGGTCAACGGCAACGTCACCTCCCGCCCGTCCCGGGTCCAGGTGAAGGCGCAGTGGTCGGTGCAGCGGTACCTGACCGGGTCGATCCGGTGCTCCCGGTACCGCCCGCCGACCTCCAGCACGCCGAGGCGGTGCACCCCGCCCCGCAGGACGGTCACCGCCAACCGGCGGCCGTCCGGCGACCACTGGACGTCCAGCGCACCCGGGACCCGCTGCCAGCGCAGCTTCCCGGTGGCCGCGTCGGCGAGACCGAGCTGGCCGGGGCGCTGCCCGTCCCGCACGGCGGTGACCGTGCCGGTGGGGGCCGGCCACACCTCGGCGTGTCCGCCGGCACGGACGTAGCGGGACCGGGTGCGGTCCAGCACGTACCCGGTGCCGCCGGTCACGCCGCCGGTGATCACCCAGCCACCGGGCAGCGCCAACGGCCGGGCCGGCCAGTCGGCACCGGGCACCGGCAGCAGCGTCGTGCCGGGCGTCGGGCTCGGCGTGGGCCGCACCGGTTGGACCGGGCGCTCCGGCCGGAGCAGCACGAACGGCACCACCAGCGCCACCGCCGCCACCACCGCCGTGCCGACCACCGCGACCCGGCGTCGGGTACGCAGCCGACGGCCCCGGGCCAGCGCCGCCAGGGCCAGCCGGGGCGACGGCCGCGCCTCGTCGGCGAGATCGTGTACGGCGGCCCGCAGCGTGTCCTCCGCCCGCCGGCTCATCGCTTCACCTCCGGGCTGCTGACGAGATCGTCGAAGGACGGCACCAGCTCCCGCAGCCGGGCCAGCGCGCGGGACGCCTGGCTGGCCACCGTGCCGGCCCGGCAGCCGAGAATCGCGGCGGTCTGCTCGACACTGAGGTCCTCCAGGTAGCGCAGCGTCAACACCGCCCGTTGCCGGGGCGGCAGCGTCCGGAGCGCGTCGCGCAGCAGCATCCGTAGCTCGCTGTCGTGGCTGCTGTTGCGCTCGCCGGGCCGTTCCGGCAGCACCGCCACCGGAACCTCGCGTCGCCGGGCCAGCCGTCGCCAGCCGGAGACCTGGTCGTGGTAGAGGATCCGGCGCACGTACGGCTCGGCGTCACCCCGGATCCGGGGCCACCGGGCGTACGCCTTGGCCAGCGCGTTCTGCAACAGGTCCTCGGCGGCGTGCTGGCTGCCCGCCAGCGCGTACGCGACGCGCAGCAGCGCGTCCCCCCGTTCGTTGACGAACGCGGTGAACTCCCCGTCGGTGCCTTCGGTCACCGCTCACCTCCGTACCGAAGACGCCCGGCGGCGGGAAAACCTTGCACCCCGGCGACGACGGACGGCACGTCCGGCTGGTCCGACATGGTGGGCCGATCCCGCGTCATCCTCGGTCCCGGCCCCCGCTCCCCGTGTCGGTCGGGCCGGGAAGAATGGTCGGCATGCGCTGGACCGTGCTCGACTCGCCGATCGGTGAATTCTCCGTCGCCACCGACGGGACGGCGGTCTGCGGCACGCACTTCGGCCGGGTCGCGTCGGCCGCCGACGAGCCCGCCGACGGGTTGGCCGGTCGGGCGGTGGCGGAACTGCGGGCGTACTTCGCCGGTGAGCTGACCGGGTTCACCGTGCCGGTGACGGTGCCGCGCGGCTCCGCCTTCGAGCACGCCGTGTGGCAGGAGATGACCCGCATCCCGTACGGGGAGACGCTCACCTACGGCGAGGTGGCCCGGCGGGTGGGCGACCTGGGCGCGGCACGGGCGGTCGGGGTGGCCTGCAACCGCAACCCGGTCCCGGTGATCGTGCCCTGCCACCGGATCGTCGGCGCGGGCGGCAAGCTGGTCGGCTTCGGCGGCGGCCTGCCGCGCAAGGTGACCCTGCTGGAGTTGGAGGCGGGGGTGGCGCTGCGCCGCGCCTGGTCGTGACGATTAGGTTGCCGATCCGTGCGGCAGGGCCGGGTGGCGGGGACGGCGGTGTTTTTCGGTTTTTCTGGGTGGCCAGCGGCAGCGGGACGAGGTGCGGGGGCGGGAGTGCGTGCCGGGTGTGGGGCGCTTGTGCAATCTCCGCCGGACAACCCTGGTCCCTGGCTGGGGTGGTGGTCGGCCAGCCGGGCACATGCCCGTCGTTGGTTGGTGAATTCCCAGCTCACAGATATCTGGCGAGTTTTTCGGCGGGCCTGCCCGAATAGCAGGAACCCGCCTCCGCCGCCTTCCGAACAATCATCATGTTGTTCCCGCAAGCAATTATCTGAGCTGCGTGATGACTCAGTCCGGCATTGAGATTCGGTGAGTGGGGGGAGCAAGATCGGAGGTGCGGGCGGGAGTTCGACGACGGTGTTCCGTCGGATCCGACTCCCTGCTCCGAATCTTCCAACGAACCAATGCGCGACGTGACATCGTCGTGCCGGCAAGGAGTTCCGACATGTCTTCTCAACACCAGCTGGATGGCGGCCGTCCGAGGCGGCGTGGGACCGACGGTGGTGCCCTGGTGGCCGTTCTGCTGGCCATGCTGATGATCTACTCGGCGCTGGTGATGCGCGACGGCGGGTCCTGGCGGGTGGCGGTGGCCATGCCGGCGATCCTGGGGATCGTCGCGGTCCAGATGGCCCGCCGGACGTCGCAGACCTGGAGCCGCAGCCATCGGCGGACGCTGCGCCGACTGTTCGACATCCTGGGCGCGGAGACCAGACCCGGAGGCCAGGACGTCGCAGAACTGGCGGGTCGATCCGACGGACAGACTCCCGAAGGCCGGTGACGGTCGTCCTACGACGCAGGAAGGTCAGAACGAGAGTGCAAAGCCCGGCGGCGCCGCCGACCGAACACGGGACAACCAAGAGGACGGGCCGGCCGCTGAATCCGGTGGTGGGCTTCGGCCCGGCCGCCCAACTCGCTCAGAAGCTGCGTGACGCGTACCTGGCCGCTGGTGAGCCGCCCATGAAACGCGTGGCGCGCCAGGGCGACGTGGGCAGGAGCACGCTGTCGGAGAACCTAGGCGGTCGGAAGATCCCTTCGTTGCGTGCGTTGAACGCCTTCCTCATCGGCATCGGCGTCACCAACGAGGTCGCGCGTGACTGGCGACGACTTCGCGAGGAGGCAGCTGAGGCCGCCGAGCGGTTCGATCCGGACGGCCGCATCGCCTCGTCGTCAGGCCTGCTCGTCGCGCTGCGTCGGCTCAGGGCGGAGCAGCGGCTGACCGACGAGGAACTCGAACGGCGACTCGATGCGGTGAGTGGAGAGCGACTGAAGGGCGCGTTGTCGGGTTCGGTGCCGAGAAGGGCGCAGGTCGACGCCATCCTGGCCGGCGAGGTCGATCTCGATCCGGATGCGCTGGGTTACCTCGTCCTCTGCCTCGGTGCACACGAGAGCCAGGTCCGTGCCTGGCGTACGTTGACCGATCGTCTCGGCAAACAGCAGGCGGAACCGCGCGACCTGGTGTCGGATCCGCTCGTCGCGTCGGCCCCGGCGGCTGACGGGGTGATCGCCTCGGGTGCGGCGGCCGAGGGGACTCCTGGTCCCTCGATCGCGCGACTGCCCCGACGGCGGTGGCAGAGGCTGGCGGCGGTGGCACTGGCCGCCGTTTCCCTGGTCCTCCTGGGCATGGCGACGGCCGACCGCAGGCGTGACCGGGTCTCGCCGGACAACGGGCGGGCCGGTGGTCCGGCGGTGGAGGACGCGACGGACGGTCAAGACGAGATCTTCGTGCTGGGACAGCGGATAGTGGTCACACCGCAGCCGGCGTTTGGCCGGGAGGATGCGGTGATCACACGGCTGGTGGTGTCCCGGACGATCACCTCGTCCCAGGTGGACGCCTATGAGAAACGGGAGTTCCGAAGGACCGTCATTGACGGGCAGGACTGTGAGTCCAGCACGCTGATCCATCCGGATGACCGGAGGGAGCCCGAGCCGACCCAGTGCACTGCTTCCACGCAGACCCGGGTGCGGGTCCCTGATCCGTCGACGGACCCCCAGGAGCTGAGCCGGCAACTCCTGGTCGATCAGGGAGCCGAACCGGGATCGAAGGCTGAGTCGCTGGCCACGCTCCGCGGGATAGCCAACCTCAACAAGGAGCACTGTCTCGGCTCCGCACAACGCGCGGCGGTCCTGCGGGTGCTCGCCGATCTGCCTGGTCTGGTCTTTCGTGACTGGTCGACGGACGCGATGGGTCGGCAGGGGCTGGCGTTCAGCATCGACGGCGAAGCCCCGAAGAAGGCTGTGGACACCCGGGACACGCTCGTCATCGACCCTGATCACGGTGGGCTTCTGCTCCACGAGCTGGCCGTACGTCCCGAGTCGCCGGTGCCGGTGGTCGAATCCGGAACCACGTTTCTCGACTGCGAGCTCAGAAAGGGGCGCGACTGAGGAGTGTCCGCCCGGGGCGGGTAGGTTTCCTGCGAAACCCGCCCCGGGCGGCAGCACCGTCGCGACGAGCTGTCAGAAACGCGGCCCGGAAAGGCAAACCGACAGTGCGTCATGTGAATAATGACGTCGATGGTGGGCGGTTTCCGGCACGGATGGCTCCGTTGATCGACTGCTGGCCGGCCGATCCCACATGGTCCTGCCCTTGATCCCCGGGGAGGGGTCTGGTCCGCCCAATCCGAGGCGGCAAAAAGTGTAGCGGAAATCGATGATCGATGACCGTCGTGTGATCGATCAAGATCGTATTCCGGCCTGGCGATCATTCGTGGCACGACCCTACCCTGAGCCTATGGGCGTCACTGAGCGTCGCCACTCGATCTCGGATTGTTGATGTCGATGCTCCTGGCCTGCCCTGCTGCCGCTCGCCCGAGGGAGGGAAGCCACCATGATCCGTGCCGTTCGCCGCCTGCTGGCCGGCGTGATGATCAATTTTCTGATCATATTCGGCAGCTTCTCGGCTGCTGCCCCTGCGGCCGCTGCATCGAGGACCTCGCCAGGTGTGCTCGCCGCCCCCAGTTGCCCGAGCGGGTGGTTCTGCTTCTACGACGACGTGCGATTCGGCACCCCCTACGGGAAGCTCTCCGACTGCGGCTGGCAGAACCTGGCCACCTGGGGCTGGCAGAACCGCACCGAAGCGGTCTTCTACAACCTGCCCAGCGGGTCGGCGGCATTCTACGAGAGCAACGGCACCTGGCTTTTCACGGTGAGTTCGGCGGCGAGATCCATAAGCGACGTCTATCCGAAGCAGAACAGAGCGGACAAGGTCTACCGGGCCTGTTGACCGTGGGTCAATTCCTCGGATCGGACCACCGGCGCCGCCCCGGGATGGCCCGGGTCGAGATCGCGCCGGAGCCAGGAGATACAGCCTCCGGCGATCACTCCCGCAAGGTCACGCTGCTGGAACCGGAGGCGGGGGTGGCGCTGCGCCGCGCCTGGCTGCCCGAGGGGTGATCGCAGTTGGCGCTGCGGCTGTCGCCGTACCTGGAGATGGCGCACTGAACACGCGAGGGCCGGGTCCGTGCGGACCCGGCCCTCGACGGTGCGGTGGTCGGCGCGTCAGCGCTCGACGTCGCCGGTGATGAAGGACTCGACGGCGGCGTGCGCGTCGTGGTCGGCGTACTGCACCGGCGGGGACTTCATGAAGTACGAGGAGGCCGACAGGATCGGACCACCGATCTTGCGGTCCAGGGCGATCTTCGCGGCCCGGACGGCGTCGATGATGACACCGGCCGAGTTCGGCGAGTCCCACACCTCAAGCTTCAGCTCGGCGTTCAGCGGGGTGTCACCGAAGGAACGACCCTCCAGGCGGATGTACGCCCACTTGCGGTCGTCCAGCCACGGCACGTGGTCCGACGGGCCGATGTGCACGTCGCTCTTGACCATCTCGTGCGGGATCTGGGACGTGACCGACTGGGTCTTCGAGATCTTCTTCGAGACCAGCCGGTTGCGCTCCAGCATGTTCATGAAGTCCATGTTGCCGCCGAAGTTGAGCTGATAGGTGCGCAGCAGCTCGACCCCACGGTCCTCGAACAGCTTCGCCAGCGCGCGGTGCACGATGGTGGCGCCGACCTGGCTCTTGATGTCGTCACCGACGATCGGCAGACCGGCGTCGGTGAACTTCTGCGCCCACTGCGGGTCGGAGGCGATGAAGACCGGCAGCGCGTTGACGAAGGCGCAGCCGGCGTCGATCGCGGCCTGGGCGTAGAACTTGGCCGCCTGCTCGGAACCGACCGGCAGGTAGCAGACGACCACGTCGACCTGGGCGTCGCGCAGCGCCTTGGTCACGTCGACCGCCTCGGCGTCCGACTCCTCGATGATCTCGCGGTAGTACTGGCCCAGGCCGTCGAAGGTCGGGCCGCGCTGCACGGTGACGCCGGTGGGCGGCACGTCGCAGAGCTTGATGGTGTTGTTCTCGCTGGCAACGATCGCCTCGGCGAGGTCCATGCCCACCTTCTTGGCGTCCACGTCGAACGCCGCGACAAAGTCCACGTCCGAGACGTGGTAGTCGCCGAAGGTGACGTGCATGAGACCCGGGACGCGGTCGTTCGGGTCGGCGTTGCGGTAGTACTCCACGCCCTGCACGAGGGACGAGGCGCAGTTACCCACACCGACGATGGCGACGCGGACGGAGCCCATAGCGTCTGCCTCCTTCTTCTTCATCACGGCCGCTCTTTCCTGGATTCTCCAGGCGGAGGCGGGCTGTTGTTGTCTCGTGGACCGTCGGCCACCCCGGGTCGCGGGGCGGTCGGGGCACGGCCGGAGCGCTCGTTGGCGATGAGCTCCTCCAGCCAGCGGACCTCACGCTCGCAGGCGTCGAGGCCGTGGCGTTGCAGTTCCAGGGTGTACGCGTCGAGCCGCTCGGCCGCCCGGCCCAGCACGTCCCGAAGTCCTTCGCGACGTTCCTCGATCGTGCGGCGGCGACCCTCCAGGATGCGCAGTCGGGTCGCCTGGTCGGTGCGGGCGAAGAACGCGAAGTGCACGCCGAAACCCGTGTCGTCGTACGTCTCCGGCCCGGCCTGCGCGATCAGCTGGGCGAACCGTTCCTTGCCCTCTGCGGTGATCTTGTAGACCACCCGACCGCGCCGGCTGGTCAGCGCGGGGACCTCCTCGGCGGTGGCGGGTGTCCCGGCCGCCTCGGTGATCCAACCCGCCGCCTGCAACCGGCGCAGGGTCGGATACAGCGATCCGTAGCTGATCGCCGCCCGGATGGCGCCGAGCTTGGCGGCGAGCTCCTTGCGGAGTTCGTAGCCGTGCATCGGGGACTCCTGGAGGAGGCCGAGGATGGCGAGTTCCAGCACGGGCCACCCTTCCCCTGCTCTCGGGGCGGAAGGTCAACCGCCTCGATGTATCGGACCGATACATCGCACGTTAGTACCTCGATCGGCGTCCGGGCAAACCCCCGTTGCGCGCCGACCTCTTCACGGATCGTGACGGTGGTCGCCCCACCCGACCGGAGCGCGTACCCTTTGCCGCATGCGTACGTCTCGCCAGGTGGTCGACTACTCGCTCCAGAAGCGGGCAGTACTGCGTGACCTCCACGCCGGGCGGGTCGGCACGTACGACGTCTGTGACGCGTCGCCGTACCTGAAGAACGCGGCCCGCTTCCACGGCGAACCGACCGAGCAGCGGTGTCCGATCTGCCGGAGCGAGAACCTGATCCACGTCCACTACATTTACGGGGACGAACTCAGGCAGTCGGCCGGCCAGGCGCGTTCCCTGGCCGAATTGCCCGTGTTGGCGATGACGCTGCGTGAGTTTCAGGTCTTCGTGGTGGAGGTGTGCCTCGGCTGTGACTGGAACCATCTCGTCGAGCAGTTCCTGCTCGGCCGGGACGGGCTGGCCGAGGGCGGCCCGGAGCAGGGTGCGGCGGAGGCCGCCACCGCTGCGACGCAGGGACGAAGGCGAGAGGCGCAACGGTGAACCTGGCTGATCCGGTCGACTCGGGTGGCGTACGACACAGTCACCGTGACCGGCGGTCCCTCGGCCCGAATGGCCCGAAAGATGTGGAATTTGCAGCGCGTCCCCGGCTCCGCGCCGGCCTCCCGACGCGTGTGTCAACTCACGGCAACCCGGTGGTGACGCCCCCGCGTCCCACCGCGACCGGCAGGGTGTGAGGAATGAACTCGTACGGCGATCCCAGTTCCCCGCGTGCGCGGGCCCAGGTACCGGGTTCGAACGGCGGCCCCGGACCGGGGGCGGACGACGGGTACCCCCGACGGGGCGGTGACGCCCGGGGCGCGGCCCCGGCGGGCCGGGCCCCGGTCGGCGGTGCCGCGCCCACCGGGCGGGCCTCGGCGGCGGTCCCGCCGCCGCGCGCGACAGGTGGCGCCGCCGGATCGGCCTCCGTCGGCCGGGCCGTCCCGGGCCGGGCCTCGGTGCCGGTCTCGCCGGCCGGGCCGGGTCGGGCCTCCGTGCCGGTCTCCCCGGCCTCGCCGGGATGGGGTGGCCCGGGTCGGGCGTCGGTGCCCGTCTCGCCAGCGGGCGGACCCGCCGGCCGGGCGTCGGTGGGAACGGCCTCCGCGGGCCGGGCCAGCGTCGGCGCGGCCTCGGTCGGCTCCGCCGGGCGGGCCTCCGTGGCCCGGGCCGGCGTCGCACAGGTCGGCGGCGGGCCGGGTGGCCCGAACGGGCCGAACGGGCCGGGGCGTGGCTACGGCGGTGGCGGCGGACGCGGACGCGGCCCGGGTGACCCGGACGCGATGGCGCGGGCGAAGCGGCGCAAGCGGATCAACCTGCTGATCGCCGGCTTCGCGGTCTTCATCATGCTCGCCGGCCTCGGCGTGGTCGGGTTCACCTACTACTCCACCACCGTGGTGCTGCCGAACCAGATCAAGCTGCCGCTCGCCACGACCATCTACGCGAGCGACAACAAGACGGTCATCGCCAAGGTCGGCGAGCAGAACCGCACCTTCGTCTCGATCAACCAGATCCCGCAGCACATGCGGGACGCGGTGGCGGCGGCGGAGGACAAGAACTTCTACGAGCACGCCGGTGTCGACTACAAGGGCATCGCCCGCGCCGCCTGGAACAACCTCTCCAACGGCGACAAGCAGGGTGCCTCGACGATCACCCAGCAGTACGCCCGCAACGCCTACGAGAACCTCCAGGACGACTCGTACGCGCGGAAGGTGAAGGAGGCGATCGTCGCCTCCAAGCTCAACGATCAGTTCACCAAGGAACAGATCATGGAGCACTACCTCAACACCATCTACTTCGGTCGCAACGCGTACGGCATCGAGGCGGCGGCGCAGACGTACTTCGGCAAGTCGGTCTCGAAGGTCGACGTGGCGGAAGCCGCCGTGCTCGCTGCGTTGATCAAGCAGCCGGAGCCGAGCAGCACGCACAAGGGCTTCGACCCGTCGATCAACCCCACCGACGCCAAGAGCCGCTGGGACTACGTCATCAAGAACATGATCGAGATGCGCTGGGTCGACGCCCCCGGCCGGCCGGCGCATCCGACGGAGTACCCGACGAAGACGTTGCAGACCCCCAAGGAATCCCGGTCGGGCGTCAAGTTCGGGGTCAACACCCCGATCGGCAACGTCATCAACTACGTGTCGGCGGAGATGCGGGAGAAGAAGCTCTGCACCGACAACGACGCGGAAGTGACCGAGCGTAAGCCGCGCTGTTCGGCGATGCTCCGCGAGGGTGGTTATCGGATCAGGACCACCATCGACAACAAGGTGCAGAAGGCCGTCACCAGCGCCGCCCAGCGCAGCACCAAGGGCTCCGAGCTGGACGGTGCCCGCAAGAACCTGATGGCCGCCGTGGTCTCCATCGACCCGCGCAACGGCCGGGTGCTCGGCTACTACGGCGGGGACGACGGCACCGGCACCGACTACGCCGGCACCAACACCGACACCAACGGCAACGTCACCGGTGGGCACTCGCCCGGCTCCAGCTTCAAGATCTACACGCTGGCGGCGGCGCTGGAGGCCGGCAAGTCCGTCGAGTCGCGCTGGAAGGGCCGGGCGTTCACCCCGGAGGGCGTGAAGTTCCGGGTCAGCAACGCCGGTACCGACAACCCCAGCTGTGGTGACTCCTGCACGCTACGGGAGTCGACGTTGAAGTCGTTGAACGTGCCGTTCTACCACGTCAGCCTGGACATCGGCCCCGACAAGATCGTCGACATGGCGGCCAAGGCCGGCGTCAGCATGATGTGGCAGACCAACGTGAGCCCGCCCAAGGGGCACGACCTGACCAAGGAGAAGGCCGCCGACCTGGCGCCCGACCCCTTCTACCACGTGGTCGCCTACGGTCAGTACCCGATCACCGTGCTCGACCACGCCAACGGCATCGCCACCTTCGCCAACAAGGGCATCTACAACAAGGCCCACTTCCTGATCTCCGCCGAGAAGCAGAACAAGGAGACCGGCAAGTGGGAGAAGCTCGGCGGCGAGCAGCTCAAGCCGCAGAAGCGGATCAACCCGGACGTGGTCGCCGACGTGACCGACGTGTTGGAGGCCTACCCGGGCCGGATCAACCACACCCTGGCCGACGGCCGGAAGTCGACCGCCAAGACCGGTACCTGGGAGCTCAAGGAGGGCACCACCCAGAACGGTGACGCCTGGACCGTCGGGTACACCCCGCAGCTCGCCACCGCCGTCTGGGTGGGCAACAAGGGCAAGCGGGAAGCGATCAAGCTGAACAACGGCGACAACATCAGCGGTGCCACCATGCCCGGCGAGATCTGGGAACGGGTCATGAACGGCGCGCTCAAGGGCGAGGACAAGCTGGACTTCCCGCCAGCGGCGAACGTCGGCGACCCGGAGTCCGGCAACGGCACCCCGCCGCCGCCCCCGCCGCCGCCGCCGAACCCGAACGGCCAGAACTGCGCACCGACCGACCTGCAGTGCCTCCTCGGCGGTGGCAACCAGGGTGGGAACCAAGGCGGCAACCAGGGTGGGAACCAGGGGGGCAACCCCGGAGGTAACCAGGGCGGCAACCCGGGAGGTAACAACCCGGGCGGCAATCCGCTGACCCCGCCCAACCAGAACCTCCCCGGCCAGAACGGCGGGAACGGCGGCGGCCTGCTGCCGACCCCACGCGCCCGGGACTGAGCCGACCCCGTACCGACGAGCGTCTATGCCGCTGCCGGCGACCCGCAGACCTGCGGTCGCCGGCAGCGGCATGTCGCGGGTGGGATGGTCCGCGTCGGGCGAACGGAGTCCGCACCGCAACATGCTGCTCGTCCAGGAGCCATTCATAGGGCAGGATGCATTCTCATGAGCACCCAGCCGACGGCCGGCATCGACGACGCCGGGAGCAGCGACCACCCGTCCCGATCGGACGGCTTCGTCCGAGGCGCCTCCGAGGCGATCGGTGGACCGCTCGGCGACCACGCCGTCGCCCTCGACCGGCCCGCCGGCCGGGAGAGCCGGTTCTGGACGGCCGCCCGGATCGTGCTGGCCCTGGCGTGCCTGACCCTGGCCCTGCACTGGGTGCAGAAGGCGCCCTGCCAGAACGGCGCCTGGCAGAACAACATCCAGTACACCCGGATGTGCTACACCGACGTGCTGGCCCTCTACTACGCCGAGGGCCTGCACGAGGGCAAGGTCCCCTACCGGGACCACCCGGTCGAGTACCCGGTGCTCACCGGCTACATGATGGGCGCGCTCGGCCTGCCGGTGCACTCGCTCGGCGTCGACGACCCGACGATCAACCAGGGACGCTGGTTCTACAACGCCAACGCGTTGACCCTCGGCGCGCTCGCCGTCGCCACCGTCGGGGTGATCCTCGCGCTGCGCCGCCGACGACCGTGGGACGGGGCACTGTTCGCCCTGGCCCCGGCGCTGTTCCTCACCGCCACCGTCAACTGGGACTTCCTCGCCATCGGGCTGGCCGCCTTCGGGCTGGCCGCCTGGGCGAAACGACAACCCGCCCTGGCCGGCATCCTGCTCGGCCTCGGCGGCGCGGCGAAGATGTGGCCGCTGTTCCTGCTCGGCCCGATCCTGATCCTCGGCCTGCGCGCCGGTCGGCTACGGGCCGCGCTCACCGCCGTCGCCACCGGCCTGGTCGCGCTGGTCGCGGTGAACCTGCCGGCGGCGATCCGCTACCCCGACAACTGGGGACGGTTCTTCGAGCTGAACACCACCCGGCCCATCGACTGGGGCACGCTCTGGTACATCGGGCGGTACCTCGACGGCAAGGTGAACACCGGCGGCCCCGGCGACCAGGGCCCGTTCCAGTGGCTGAACGCCAACATCCCGACCCTCAACAACCTGTCGTACGCCCTGTTCGGGCTGGCCTGCATCGGCGTGGCCGTACTGGCCCTGCGGGCACCCCGGCGGCCCCGGCTGGCCCAGCTCGCGTTCCTGGTGGTGGCCGCCTTCCTGATCTTCAGCAAGGTCTGGTCGCAGCAGTTCGTGCTCTGGCTGCTGCCGCTGGCGGTGCTCGCCCGTCCCCGCTGGGGTGCCTTCCTCGCCTGGCAGTTCGCCGAGGTGTGCTACTTCGTCGCCTTCTACGGCGAGCTGCTCGGCTCGGCCACCAGCCGACCGGTCTTCCCCGAGGGGGTCTTCGTGCTGGCCTCGTCGCTGCGGCTCGGCACGGTGGTGGTGCTCTGCGTCCTGATCGTCAAGGACATCCTGCACCCGGAGCGGGACGCGGTCCGCCAGACCTACCTCGACGACCCGGACGGCGGCTTGCTCGACGGCGCCCCCGACGCCCCCTGGCTGTCCAAACTCCGCCGCAAGGCCCTCACCCCCGAACCGGAACCAGCCCCCACCCCCGCCTGAAACCACTCAACCCCCGCCGCAACCCCGACCTCAGAGACGGAACACCACGGCGTTGCCGACCTGCTGACGGGTGATGCCCAACTGCTCGACCGGCGCGTCCACGGTCACCTCCCACGGCGTACCGACGATCTGGTCCCGCAGCACCACCACGTTGCGGACGCCGAGGGTACGCAGGTAGTCGACGCTGGTCTGGTCGGGGAAGGCCGCCGACACCCGGCGTACGTCGTCGAGCTGCTTCGGGGTGAAGCCGCTGCCCCCGTTGACCACCTGCTGGAAGCGGGTGGTCGACCAGAGCATCACCGGCTGGTCCTGGTTCTGGCCGCTGGGCAGCACCAGCAGCGGACCGTCCACCGTGCGCATGGCCACCGGCTGCTCGGGCACCACCGGGTGCGGCGTGTTGTTCAGCCCCTCCACCAGCACCAGCAGCAGCGGCAGCAGGGTGACCGCCCGCAGCCACGGCGACGGCCGGGCGGGCACCCGGTCGGCGCTGATCTCGCGTACCCGCCGGGCGAAGGCGCTCACCGCACCGGCCGCGAGCAGGCCGAGCAGCAGCGTCGTCCAGAGCATCATCCGCCCCGGCGTACGCAGCCCGTTGAACCCGGGCAGGTGCTCGAACAGCGGGGCGTAGGTGAAGGTGCCGTCGAAGAACCGGGTCCCCATCGCGAGCACCATGGTGACGATCACCCCGGCGAGCATCAGCAGCCGGTGCCGCAGCCGCCACACCGAGAAGAAGAGCCCACCGGCCGCCAGCGCGTACAGCACGAAGCCCGGCAGGAGGGTCATCTCCGGGTGCCAGGGCAGCGCGGCCCGCGCCCCCTCGTGCAGCCCGCCCCAGATCCACGACTCGGCGGGCGCGGTGAAGAAACCGCTGGCCGGTGGCGAGTAGACGCCGATGTCGCCGAGCGTGCGTTCCGCGTTCGGATGCAGCTCGGCGACCTTGAAGTACGGCACCGCCAGCAGTGCGCCTACCGCGGCGAAGAGCAGCCCGCCGACCAGGTCGGCGACGAACAACCGACGACCGAAGGGCCGCCGCACGCGTCGCCGCCGCCAGAACCACACCGCCGCCGAGACCAGCAGGGTCAGCGCGAGGACGTACGCGAAGACCAGGCCGATGCCGAAGCCCAGGCTGAGCTGCCAGGCGGCCACCACCCACCCGGCGTACGCCCAGCCGACCCGGCGGCGTTCGGGGCGGTAGCCGTGCCGCAGTGACCAGCCGTGGCCCCGGGCCAGCATGGCCAGCGCCAGCGGGATACCGCCGTTGGAGACGATGTGCAGGTGCCCCGCCTGGGCGAGCAGCCACGGCGCGTACGTGTAGCTGACCCCGGCGACCGCCGAACCGATCCGGCCCGCACCCAACTGCCGGGCCAGCACGTACGCCCCGAAGGTGGCCATCGCGTGGGCCAGCACGAACATGATGTTGTAGCGGAGCACGGCGGCGTCCGGGCCGGTGCCGAGCAGGCCGGCCGGGGCGTACCCGAGCAGCATGTCGGAGAATGCGAAGCTCCACGGTTCCGGGAAGAACGTGTTGGACTGGAACAGCTGCCCCGGATTGGTCCGCAGGGCGTGCCCGGACCAGGCCATCTGCCACGCCTGGAGGCTCGGGTCCCAGTAGTCCTGGGGGAGCGTGTAGCGCGGGTAGCGCAGGGTCGGCCAGGTCAGCCCCACGGCGAGGGCGAGCGAGGCGAGGGCGGCGAGCGTCCACTCGTGCACCAGGAACCGGCCGGTGGCGCGGACGGCCCGCCCGGGGCGGCCGGGCACCGGCTCCGGCGCGGGCGCGAACGAGGTCCACGGATCGGCCTCGGCGGCCGGCTCCGGCTGCTCCGCTCCGCCCCCGGCCGGCTCGTCGCCCCGGCCCTTCCCGGCCTCGTCCTTCCCGGCCTCGTCCTTCCCGGCCTCGTCCTTCCCGGCCTCGTCCTTCCCGGCCTCGTCCTTCCCGGCCTCGTCCTTTTCGGCCCTGCTTCTGCGGAACGTGTCCTTCCAGGTCCGGCGCTTGCCGGTCCGGTCAGGCGTCGTGCCGGCCTGGTCGGCCGCTACCACGGTCGCCGCGGCCTTTTCCACAGTCGTCCCCGCCGGCTGGGCTTCCGCCCCGGCCGGCCCAGCCTCAGCCTCAGCCCCGGCCTTCCCGCCCCCGGCCCGGCTCTCGGCGGATACCTGACCACCCTTGGCGGGCGCCGCGCCGGCTCCGCCGGGCCCCGCGCCCGATCCGGCGGGTTCCGCGCCGGTCCCGGCGGGTTTCGGGTCGGGTCCGGCGGGTTTCGGGTCGGGTCCGGCGGGCGGGGGCGGGTCGGTCCTGCCCGGCTTCGAGCTGTCCCGCGCGTCGGACGCCGTCCGGTCCTGCGGCGACCCGGCCCCACCCCCGGGGGTGGCTTCCGTGCCGCCGGGCTGCCGTGGGGGCTGGCTGCCGCCCGTCGCGTTGGTGGTCATCGGAGTTCAGTTCCCCGTGCCGAGCTGCTCGCGGAGGAAGGTGATGTCCGCGCCCTGGCCCGTCGCCCCGCCGGGGGTCTCCACGATGACCGGTGCGTCGGCCGCCCGGATCACCGCCACCAACAGCTCCGGGTCGATGGTGCCGCCGTCGAGGTTGTCGTGCCGGTCCTGCCCGGAGTTGAACCCGCCCTTGGAGTTGTTCGCGTGCACCAGGTCGATCCGGCCGGTGATCGCCTTGACCCGGTCGACCAGGTCGAGCAGTTCCTCGCCACCGGCGTACGCGTGGCAGGTGTCGAGACAGAAGCCCACCTCGTAGTCACCGAGGGCGTCCCAGAGCCGGGCCAGCGCGTCGAGCCGTCGGGCGCAGGCGTTGTCGCCACCGGCGGTGTTCTCGATCAGGACCGGGACGGGGAAGCCACCGGCGTCGGCGGCGTACGCGAAGGTCTTGCGCCAGTTGTCGAAGCCGACGGCGAGGTCGTCACCGGCGTTGACGTGGCCGCCGTGCACGATCAGCCCCCGGGCGTCGAGCTGCGCCGCCGCGGTGGCGTGGCCCAGCAGGAGCTTGCGGCTGGGGATGCGGATGCGGTTGTTGAGGGTGGCCACGTTGATGACGTACGGGGCGTGGACGTAGATGTCCACCTCGGCGGCGCGCAGCCGGTCGGCGTCCTCCCGGGGTTTCGGGGCCTTCCAGCCCTGCGGGTCGGAGAGGAAGAACTGCACCGCCTCGGCGGCGCGGGTGGCCGCCTCCGCCAACGGGTCGGCCTGGTCGACGTGGGCTCCGATACGCATGCAGGCGAGCCTACGTCCCGCCCCCGACGTGCGAGGGGTGACGGTCGTGGGCAAGTCGCGCCCGTCCGCCCCCGCGCGGGGCGTGCGGCGTCACCGGTCGGGGCCGGCGATCGTTGAGGGGAGTGGAACAGCCGGACGAATAGTTTCAATTCGGCTATCACGTGACGATCGCCGTTGTATCGTCAGATAACAACAGGATGAAGCTCCGCGGGGTGTCCTCGATCCAACCTCATCGGTGTGGTCGTTCCTCCCCAGGTCCCACCCAAGGAATGCGGACGGGACGCCCCGCGGCCCCGTGGACAGGGGTCCGCCGTCGGCCTTCGGGTGTCGCGGCGGGCCCCTGTCGTCTCCGCCCGCCCCTGCGTCGACCGCCCGGGTCGACCTGCCCGGGGGTGATCGTCGGGACCGGGTATCCTGGTCCGGTTGTCCGCGTCCGGCCGGGTTCCCCCGGCGTGGGGCGGGCACGACGCACGACCTCCTGCCACGGAAGGACCGTGGCCGCCTAGCCCACAGGAGGTGAGCACGTCTTGCGTCACTACGAAGTCATGGTGATCCTCGATCCCAGTCTCGAGGAGCGCACCGTCGCCCCGTCGCTCGACACGTACCTGAACGTGATCCGGACCGCGGGTGGCTCGGTGGAGAAGACCGACGTGTGGGGCCGCCGGCGCCTCGCGTACGAGATCAACAAGAAGGCCGAGGGCATCTACGCCGTCGTCGACCTTCAGGCGACGCCGGAGGCGGTGGCCGAACTCGACCGCCAGCTGCGGCTGAACGAGTCCGTGCTGCGCACCAAGGTCATCCGGCCGGAGATGCGCTAAGCATTCAACCCGGTTCGCCCGGATCAGCCTCATCGGAGATGTCGCACGGTTCTGAGAACCTGTACGACGCAACGATGAGTGCGCGAGGAGATGGTCATGGCAGGAGACACCACCATCACGGTCATCGGCAATCTGACCGATGACCCCGAGTTGCGGTTCACCCCGTCCGGTGCGGCGGTCGCCAAGTTCCGGGTCGCTTCGACGCCCCGGTTCATGGACAGGACCACCAACGAATGGAAGGACGGCGAGCCGCTCTTCCTGGCCTGCACCGTGTGGCGGCAGGCGGCGGAGCACGTCGCCGAGTCGCTCCAGCGCGGCGCCCGCGTGATCGTCTCGGGACGGCTGCGCCAGCGGTCGTACGAGACCCGCGAGGGCGAGAAGCGCACCGTCATCGAGCTTGAGGTCGACGAGATCGGCCCGTCGCTGCGCTACGCCACGGCGAAGGTGCAGAAGATGTCGCGCTCCGGTGGCGGCGGTGGTGGCTTCGGCTCCGGTGGCGGTGGCAACCAGGGCGGCGGCGGAGGCAACTTCGACGACCCCTGGGCGTCTGCTGCTCCGGCCCCCTCCTCCCGCGGTGGTTCGGGCGGCAACTTCGACGAGGAGCCTCCGTTCTAATGGCGCCGAGCGCCCGCGATCGCAAACCAGGAGCACGTGCAATGGCCAAGGCTGCGGCACTTCGCAAGCCGAAGAAGAAGGTGAACCCGCTCGACAAGGACGGGATCACCTATATCGATTACAAGGACACCGCGCTGCTGCGCAAGTTCATCTCCGACCGCGGCAAGATCCGCGCTCGGCGGGTGACCGGGGTCACCTCCCAGCAGCAGCGGCAGATCGCCCGTGCGGTCAAGAACGCCCGCGAGATGGCGCTTCTGCCGTACACCGCCACGGCCCGCTGAGAGGAGGCACCGACATGAAGATCATCCTGACCCAGGAAGTTTCCGGTCTTGGTGCCCCCGGCGACATCGTCGAGGTCAAGAACGGCTACGGCCGTAACTACCTGCTGCCGCAGGGCTTCGCGATCAGCTGGACCAAGGGTGCGGAGAAGCAGGTCACGGTCATCAAGCGGGCCCGCTCGGCCCGGGAGATCCGCGACCTCGGCCACGCCAACGAGGTCAAGGGCCAGCTCGAAGGTCTCAAGGTCAGCCTGAAGGTCCGCGCCGGTGACGGCGGTCGGCTCTTCGGCTCGGTCACCCCGGCCGAGGTCATCGACGCCGTCAAGGCGGCCGGTGGCCCGGTCCTCGACCGTCGTCGGCTGGAGATGCCCGGTCACATCAAGTCGACCGGCTCCTACCCGGTGAAGATCAAGCTGCACCCCGAGGTGTCCGCCACGTTCGACCTCAACGTCGTCCAGGGCTGACCTCAAGCACCAGGCAACATCCGTAGTGGCCCGCACCGGCATCCGGTGCGGGCCACTACTCGTGTTTTGACCGTTTGTGGGCAGGGTGGTTTGGTAGCGCGGTGTGTGGGTGTTGGTGGTGGCGGGGTTAGGGCTGTCATTTGCCCTTGTGGACGACGTTCTTGCGGATCACTGGGTGGCGGGTTCGGCGTTTACGGCGTCGGCCGGCGGGTCGGCCGGGGCCGGGGTGTCCGGGTTTCGGGTGGCCTGGTGGGTGCCAGGCGTTGCGCAGAGCGGGTGAAACCTGGCGGCGGGTCTGACCGGGGGTCGGGCTGGTGGTGGCGGTGGGTTCCCAGGGCAGCCGGTGGTGGGTGATGTGGTTGCGGGTGCAGAACAGGTGCAGGTAGGCGTAGGCGTGCAGGCGTAGCCAGGTGGTCAGGGTGCCGGGTTGCTGGGGGTGGAAGTCACCGGCGTGGGCGGTGGTCTTCAGGTAGCGGAAGTAGTGTTCGATGTCGAAGCGGGCCAGGTAGGTCATGACCAGGGTGAGCAGGTCGCGGCGGGTGCCGGAGTACCAGAGCGCGAGGTCGCCGGCGCGGCGGCTGGGGCGTAGGTGCTGGACCCGGGCGAGGAGGACGGTGCCCTCGACGATCGGCAGGGTGGCCTGGCCGGTGAATCCGCGGCTGGCGCGGGTGAGTTTGGGGTGGACCTGGTGCCATGCCCGGACGGTGACGGTGCCGTAGATGTCGATCGGGCCGCTGACGCCGGCGTCCGGGGTGAGGTCGGGTTCGCGCAGGGCCAGCCGGAACCCGTGTCGTCGGGGGCGACCGCCCAGGGGGTGAGCGGCCCGGCGTTCGGGTCGGGTCCACATGGTCTGTGAGGTCGCCAGCCTGACCAGGACGTCCGCGGGAGTCCCACGGTCGCGTAGCAGATGGGTGATCCGGGCCGCGGGGTAGCCGGAGTCCAGCAGGAACAGTGACGGGTCGGCCCTGGTCGCGCCGTCACCCGCGCAGACCCGCGTGATGTGCTGCACAGTGACCTCTGCCAGGTCCTCGTCGGAGGCGACCCGGTCGGTCAGGACCGGGACGACCCACGAGTCCGGGGTCAGGGTCAACCGGACGACGTGCTGATACCGCCACCCGGTTTTGATCAGCGCCGATCCGCGGGGTCCGCCGGGGGTGTACTGCGGCTGCCGGTCCGGGCTGGTGGCTGCGTTCGGCCGTGGCCAGGCGGTGGTGTCGACGGCGTATATCCGCGGCAGACCGCAGGTCCGGGCGATCCGGCATGCCGCCCGTAACGCCCGGCCGGTGTCGACCTCGCCGTCGCGTAACGCCCGATAGGCCGCGGCATGCCCGGTGACCGTGCCCAGCGACAGATGCGCCGGGCACCCACACCGGCCCTGATCGGCGGCGAGCTCGTCGACCAGGGCGAACAACGTCCGCGACCGTGCGGTCAGGACGCCCTCGTACAACTCCCGCCGCCATGAATCCAACAAGATCCTGCCCGGCTCACCATGACCGGTACCGGCGACCGCTACCCTGCTCATCGAGGACCCTGTTCATTGATGATCTTTGCGTGAGAACTCAGATCATGAACAGGGTCCTCCCCAATCCGCTAGACCTCGACCACCGAAAATCCCCCCGATGGTCAAAACACGAGTAGTGGCCCGCACCGGCATCCGGTGCGGGCCACTACGCACTTCCCACGAGGACGTCGCACACCGGCCGGGCCGGCTGTCGTACGCCGGTCAGCCGATCGGCTGACCGGTGATCGCGCTGATCATCACGGTGGACAGGCCACCACCGACCACCGCCGCCGCCAGCGCCACCGTCGCCGGCCGCCAGGTCGTCCCGACCCGGCGCAACAGCACCGCCACCACCAGACTGCTCAGCAACGACAGGCCGAACCGGGGACCACCCGCGACCAGCGAACCCAGCGCGTGCGCCCGGGGCGGCTCGCACCCGCCACCGCTGATGTCGGTGACACAACCGGCCGGCGGCTGACCGTCCAGGGTCAACAGCCACAGGAACACCAACACCGCCGGCACCAGGTAACAGGCTGCGGTGTAGACCAACGGACGCAGCGGACCACCCGGGTCCGGGTCGAGCAGATCGTCCTCCAGGCGACGGTTCCACGAGCCGGCACCCACCGAGCCGATCCGCTCCCGCAGCGAGGACGGCGCCGCCGCCCGCCCGGACACCGGCTCGGCCCGACGGCGAGGGGCCGCCCGGGGGCGCGGCGCGGTGTAACCCACCACCGGCGACCGGGGCGCCGAGGTCGGCGGGTCCATCCAGCGGGGATCGTCGCCCGCCAGGCGGGTACCCGACCAGAAACCCTCCGGCTGCTCACCCCACGGCCAACCCTCACCGGTGACCGGCTGCGACGACCGGGGCGGCACCGACCGCTCCCACCGGTCCACGTCGCCCGCGTCCCGCCGGTCGATCCCACCCCGGTCCCACGGGCCGACGTCGTCGCGGCCCGGGCGGTCGACCCGGCCCGGGTCCCGGCCGTCCCACCCGTCACGGTCCGTGGTCACCGGACCCCACCGGCCGACGTCCGTCCGGTCCCACTGGGCGGTGTCGGTGAACCGGTCCCACTGGCCGGTGCTGTCGCTCTGCCCCCACCGCGACGACCCGCCGAGGCGGTCCCACCGGTCGTCGGTGGCGGGACTCTGCCAGCCGTGCACGCCGGAGGCGTCCCACGGGTCCACCGCCGGGCGGTACTCCGGTTCCGGCTCGGCCGACCGGCTCCACGGGTCGGCCGCCGGGCGGCTCGCCGGGTCGGTCAGGGGCCGGGCCCACGACTCGTCGGTGTTGCGTCGCCGACGGCGGGGCGGCTGCTCGGGCACGGCCTCCACGGGCAGGTCGGAATCGTCACCGCCGGACCAGATCACCTCCGGACGGCGGGACGACGCCCGGCGCGGACGGGCCGTCGGGGCCGCCCCGGAAACCGGCTCACCCTCGTCGGCGTCCGCCCGCCGGCTCCCGACGTACCCCTGCTCCTGCTGGGGACGGTCGAAGGTCCACTCCCGGGTGTGGTCGTCGGACCCGGGGCCCGCGCCGATCGCCCGTGCCTCCCGGCGTTCGCTCTCCCGCCGCCGCCGGGCCGCCCGCCGGCCCACCCCGGTGGCCCGGCGGGTGTCGTCCTCGTCGTCGTCCGGGGCGGCGTGCCGGCCCCGGCCGTCGGCGTGCGCGATGCCCGACTCGACCGCCCAGCGCGGCAGGTAGGCGTCGACAGGTTCCTGCTGGCCACGCTCGACCGCCCGACGCCGACTCGGCGTACGGTAGCGGTCCGTCGAGGAGTATGAATCCGACGGAACCGGGTCGCCGAGGTCGTCCCACGGGGCGATCGGCTGACGCGCGCGCGGGCTGCCCTCCCCGCGCTCCCAGTCCCGGTAACTCACGGCCGGAGCGTGACCCTTCTCAACCGAAAGTGCAATCCGCTGTCCAGGTGTAGCCGTTTCGCAGAGATAGTACGGGAAGACCGACCCAAGAGCCTTACCGGAAAATATTCGTCCACAGGGTGTGGATAGTGAACTAGCAGCTCACAGCGCTGGGGCTCAGAATTCCCCCACAGTTTTCCACAGGCTGTGCACACGCTGCGCACATGGTTGTCCACGCGCGTCCACAGGTTGTCCCGAGGCTCGTCCACCGCGCCGGTTGAGGGTCTGACCTCGGGGTCCGTATCGTGGGGCACCGACCGGTCGCGCGATGGCCCCCCGATCGACCTGACCGGACGGTGTCACCGCCGGCGTACCGCCGGGGCAACCGCGACGCTGTGGAGGGGGAACCGTGTCGATCACCGACGACATGCGGGCGGAGCCCCGGGTCGCGGGGCAGTCGTCCGCCCCGCCGCCCCGCGACGGCCAGTTCGACAAGACCCCACCACAGGACGTCGCCGCCGAGCAGTGCGTCCTCGGCGGCATGCTGCTCTCCAAGGACGCGATCGCCGACGTCGTCGAGATCCTCAAGTCCACCGACTTCTACCGGCCCGTCCACGCCACCATCTTCGACGCGATCCTCGACATCTACGGTCGCGGTGAGCCGGCCGACGGCATCACCGTCGCGGCGGCCCTCGCCGACTCCGGCGACCTCGCCCGCGTCGGCGGTGCCCCCTACCTGCACACCTGCATGGCGGCCGTGCCGACCGCGGCGAACGCCTCCTACTACGCCCGGATCGTCGGCGAACGCGCCGTGCTGCGCCGCCTGGTCGAGGCGGGCACCCGGATCGTGCAGCTCGGCTACGGCACCGCCGCCGGTGGCAGCCGGGACGTCGACGACGTCGTCGACCTGGCCCAGCAGGCGGTCTACGAGATCACCGAACGGCGGGTCAGCGAGGACTTCGCGGTGCTCGCCGACATGCTCCAGCCCACCCTGGACGAGATCGAGGCGGTCGGCGCGCAGGGCGGCGTGATGACCGGGGTGCCGACCGGCTTCACCGACCTGGACCGGCTGCTCAACGGCCTGCACCCGGGTCAGCTCATCATCGTGGCCGGCCGTCCCGGTCTCGGTAAGGCGCTGGCGCTCGACACGCCGCTGCCCACCCCCGACGGCTGGACCACCATGGGTGAGGTCGCGGTCGGTGACCGGCTGCTCGCCGCGGACGGCACACCGACCACGGTCACCGCCGCCTTCGCCGTGCGGCACGGGCGACCCTGCTACGAGGTCGAGTTCTCCGACGGCAGCGTGATCGTCGCCGACGCCGAGCACCTGTGGCGGACCACCACCCGGACGCGCACCCGTGCACCGGTAGGCGCAGCTCAGGGCGCTGCCGAGGCCGGCGACGGCGAGGCTGTGCGCACCACGGAGCAGATCGCGGCGACGCTGCGTACCGGGCCCGGGGGACGACCCCGGCACGCCGTCGCCACCTGCGCCCCCCTGCAACTGCCCGAGCGGGCGGTGCCCATCCCCCCGTACGGCCTGGGTGGCTGGCTCGGCGACGGCCGGGCCGACCCGGGGCACCTGGCCGGGTCCTTCCTGGCGACGCTGCGGGAGATCGGTGTCCTCGCGGACAAGCACATCCCCCGCGACTACCTGCGCGGCTCCGAGGCGCAACGTCGGGCGCTGCTCGCCGGGCTGATGGACACCGCCGGCACCCTCACCCCGACCGGCGAGCACCGGTACACCTCGACCTCGCGGCGGCTGGCCGGCGACGTGCGCGAACTCGTGGTGGGTCTCGGCTACCGGTGCACGCTGACCGAGCGGCCGGCGCAGGGTCGGACCGGGACGACGTACACGGTCGCCTTCGCCACCCCGGACGCCGTCTTCCGCCGGGAACCCAGGGCGTCCGCCGAGGCCGTCCGCCCGCGCACCGACCCGGGCGTCCGGTACGTGGTGGACGTCCGGCCGGTGGCGAGCGTGCCGGTGCGGTGCGTGACCGTCGACAACCCGGACCACCTCTACCTGGCCGGCCGGTCGATGATCCCCACCCACAACAGCACGGCCAGCATGGACTTCGCCCGCAACGCGGCGATCCGGGCCAACCAGGCCGCCGCCATCTTCTCGCTGGAAATGAGCAAGGTCGAGATCGTCATGCGGCTCCTCTCGGCCGAGGCGCGGGTTCCGCTGCACGTGCTGCGCAGCGGGCAGCTCTCCGACGACGACTGGACCAAGCTGGCCCGCTGCATGGGTGAGATCAGCGAGGCGCCGCTGTTCGTGGACGACACCCCGAGCATGAACCTGATGGAGATCCGGGCGAAGGCGCGGCGGCTCAAGCAGAAGCACGACCTCAAGATGATCGTCGTCGACTACCTCCAGCTGATGACCTCACCGAAGCGCACCGAGAGCCGTCAGCAGGAGGTCGCGGACCTGTCCCGTGGCCTGAAGCTGCTGGCCAAGGAGGTCGAGTGCCCGGTGATCGCGGTGAGCCAGCTCAACCGTGGCCCGGAGCAACGCACCGACAAGCGACCCCAATTGTCCGATTTGCGCGAATCTGGCTCGATCGAGCAAGATGCTGACGTCGTCATCCTGTTGCACCGCGACGACTACTACGACAAGGAGTCGCCGCGCGCCGGGGAGGCGGACTTCATAATTGCCAAGCACAGAAATGGTCCGACCGACAGCATAACGGTCGCGGCGCAGCTCCATCTCTCTCGATTCGTCGATATGGCCATCGGGTGACCGATGTCGGGACGCAACTCGCGGCGGAGCGACGACGAGACGTGGTCGCGCGTGCGGAGAGCGGGGAGAGCATCACGAGTATCGCCGTACGTCATGGGGTGACAAGGCAGGCGATCCGGGGGATGCTCCGTCGTTGTGGCGTACCTGCACGTCGAACTGGGAAGCTGACGGACGCGCAGCGGGAGGAAGTGATAAACCGATTTCTCGACGGAGTGGATCTCGGACAGATCGCCACCGATTTCAGTGTCACGGTTCCGGCTGTCCGCGGCCTGATCTCCCGTCGAGGAATCAAGATTCCCTCAGTCTCACAGGGCCTGCGGCACGAGGCCTTCGACAGCCTGACGCCTGATGCTTGCTACTGGATCGGATTTCTGTTCGCTGACGGATGCGTCAGCTACCGGCCAGGTCACATACCGCAGATATCGATAGGACTGGCTGAGCGAGACCGAGGGCAGTTGGTCGCGCTGCGGGATTACCTGGGCTGTGGTAACAGCATCTCCCAAACAAATCCGACCCAAGGTTCGTGCCAGTTCTCCGTGCGGTCGCGGAGCTTGGCGGACCGGCTCATTGAATTGGGTAGGTACGGTGATTCCATCGACGAGCGGTTGGTTGTCTCGCGCGACTTCTGGCGTGGTGTCGTCGATGGTGACGGCTCGCTGGGGATCTACAAAAGGGCAGCCCCGAGTGGTCGGACTTTCGCTCAGTTCAAGGTGGTCGGAAGGCGGCATGTCATGACCGCATTCGTTGCTTTCCTCGAAAGGAACGGCATCAGGGGTCTGTCGGTGCGTCCACACAAGAGCATCTGCGCTGTCGGAACCACCTGCGGGCCGGCTGAGAGGATAGCCTCCCTGCTCTACCTTAACGCCGAACCGGCGCTGGCGCGGAAGGCGGAAATTGCCGCACGGATGATCGTCCGGCAGCGATAGCGCGTTAATTCCGTGCGCGCCGAGGTCAGCCGAGCAGCGGGAACCAGCCGGCGGCCTCGCCCAGCGCCACCCGGTCCCGGTCGGTCAGCGGCTCCCGACCGGTGGCCCTGCCCAGGTACGTCAGGTCGTCCCAGTCGGCGGGCCGGACGGTGTCGTCGCTGAGCAGGCCGTCCATCGTGGCGACCGCGACCGCGACGGCCAGCGGACCGGGCGGCGGCGCGGCGGGCAGGTCGTGCACCAGATCGAGGTGGTGCACGACGGCCTCGGTGGTCAGCGTGGCCAGGAAGTCGGGCACCCGCAGCACGTGCCCCTGGGTGGTGACGTGGCCCTGCGGGTCGGCGGCCCCCGCCGCGCGTACGGCGGCTGGGGCGGTGTCGGCCCAGATCCGGACCACGCCGGTGGGCCGGTCGAAGGCGGCGGCCGAGCGGCGGACCCACCACGCGTGCCGGGCCGCGGCGTCGGGATCGCCACCCGCCGGGAACGACCGCCAGTAGCTGACGTCGTCGGTGTCGGCCGGGCCGTCGGCGGGGCCGGCCAGGGTGACCAGCGCCCGCTGGGCGTCGCCGAGCAGGTGGAAGAGCAGGTCGGCGACGACCCAGCCGCGACACCGGGTGGGGCGTTGCAGGGCGTCGTCGTCGAGGTCGGCGACCACCCGGGTGATGCCGTCGTAGGCCTGCGCCAACGCGGTGTGCTGCCGGACGAACGTCATGCCGTGCAGCGTCGCACGCCCGGCGCGGCCCGGCATCCGGACCCGGAACCCGCCGGCCGGAACCCCGGGCGGGCGGCGGCGGGACCGGGCCGGGCGCGGGAGGGCCCGGCCCGGCCGTCGACGGAACCGGTCAGCCGAACATCTCGTCGAGGAAACCCTTGTGCTTCTTGCGCTTGTAGTGGCCGTGGTAGCCGTGGTGCTGCGGGTGGCCGTAGCCACCGTGGCCGCCGTACGCGGGCTGCGGCGGGTAACCCGGCGGGGGCGGGGGCGGCGGCACGGCACCGTAGCCCGGCTGGTGGCTCGGGGCGGGCGGCGGCGGGGGCGGGGGTGGATACCCGCCCGGCACCTGGACGTGCTGCTGACCGGGGACGGCTCCGGGCTGACCGGGTGCGGCCGCACTGCGCTGCCGGTTCCAGTTCGCCTCGGCCTCGAACAGCTTTTCGAGTTCGCCGCGGTCCAGGAAGATTCCCCGGCACTCGCCGCACTGGTCGATGACGACTCCGCTGCGCTCGTACTGGCGCATATCTCCGCGACACTTGGGACAGGTGAGCTGCATCGTTCGACGGTACCCGGTCGGCGCAGCATTCAGGCGGTGGCGATCAGCGCCGAGGTCACCTCGTCGTCGTCGACCTCGTGGAAGTCGTCGTAGTAGGCGCTGACCGCGGTGAAGTCGACCGGGTGCTGCGGGCAGACCACCTCGTCGGCTTCGGCGGCGAGCATCTCGTACGCCTGCTGCGCGCCGACCGGCACCGCGACCACGACCCGTCGGGCGCCGAGCCGCCGGGCGACCTGCACGGCGGCGCGGGCGGTCGCACCGGTGGCCAGCCCGTCGTCGACGATCAGGGCGGTACGTCCGGTCAGGTCGAGCGGGGGTCGACCGTGCCGGTAACGGGCCTCCCGGCGGTCGAGTTCGATCTGTTCACGGCGTTGCACCTCGGCGCGGTCGGCCGGGTCGAGCGGGGCGGCGACCTGGTCGTTGAGGACCCGGACGCCGCCGGGGCCGAGCGCGCCGAAGGCCACCTCGGGTGCCCGGGGCAGACCGAGCTTGCGGACCACCAGCACGTCGAGCGGTACGCCGAGCCGGTCGGCGACGACCCGGGCCACGGGCACCCCGCCGCGTACCAGGCCCAGCACGACGACGTCGGGCTGACCGGCCAGCGCGGTGAGCCGTTCGGCGAGTCGCCGGCCGGCGTCGGCGCGGTCGCGGTAGCTGCTCATGTCCTCAGGTCTACGCCGTCCGGGCGGGGTGCGGCGGGAAGTCGGCGGAACCGGTGCCGGGCGGGTGGCGAGGGCGGAGGCCCAGACCAGCAGGGCGATCGGGTAGAGCAGGTAGCCGAAGCGGGTGTTCGGCATCAGCAGGATCGCGGCGAGCAGGCCGTACCCGCAGATCAGTGCGGTGGCGGCGGCGGTGCGGGGCGGGCGGCGGACGAGCCGGACGGTGATCGCGCCGCCGACGGCGGCGAGCAGCGTGGCGGCGACGACCCGGCCGCCGGGCAGGGCGGTGGCGATCAGGTGACCGGGGAACGGGGACTGGGCGGGGCTGGTGACCTGGCCGTGGCCGAGCGGGAAGCGGAGCACGTTCTCCACCAGCGCGTCCCGGTCGACCAGCAGGGCGGGGAGCAGGGCGAGGGCGGGTAGCCCGAGCGCGCCGGCCGCCACCCGCAGCCCGGCCCGTCGGGTCGCCCCCCAGAAGATCAGGACCAGCGCGACCGGCCAGGCGAACAGTTTCAACGCGCCGGCCAGCCCGACGGCCAGCCCCGCGCTACCGGGGCGACCGGTGGCGGCGAACGCCAGCGCCAGCAGGCAGAGCGCGAGTACGGGCAGATCGTCGCCGCCGGTGGCGAGGGTGAGGGCGCAGATCGGCAGGACGGTGGCCGCCTGCACGCCGCGTAGCACCGCCGGCGCCCCGGGTGCTCCGCCGGTGGTCGGGGCGGAACGGCGCAGCACCATCACGGCCCACGCCAGGGCTGCGGCGGTGACCAGCGCGAACCAGACGCGGGAGTCGGTCCACCAGGTGTCGGCGGCGGCCCGGGGCAGCCCGAACAACGCCATCCCCGGCTGGTAGGGGGTGTAGCCGAGCAGCCGTTCGTCGGCGGGCAACGCGGCGATGGCGTCCGACCCGAGGTAGGGGGTGCCGTGCTCGGCGAGCCGGATGCCGGCCTGCTCGACCACCACCACCTCCTCCTGGGCCCGGTCGGTGCGCCCGGCGGCCCGTTGCCCGGCCTGCACGATCAGCGGGAGCAGGGCGGTGCCGGCCCAGGCGAGGCCGGTGACCACCGCGCGGGCGGTGGTGCCGGCCAGCCGGGGACGGTGGCGGCGGAGGAGGAACTGGGCGGCGACCAGGACCGTCGCGGCGAGGTAGCCGACGGCGGCGATGCCGCCCCAGGCCCGGTGCGGCGGCAGGGTGGAGGTGACGGCGGTGACGGCGGCGAAGATCGCGGAGAGCAGGTAGAGGCCGAGATCGAGGGCGAGTCCACCGGCGGCGGTGTCGACGGCCCGGCAGCGGCGGGCGGCACGGTCGGCGGCGGTCACGCCGGCAAGTGTGGCAGACCCGTCGAACGGTTCCGGGCGGGCTGGCGGCGGCCGGGGGTGCTGAGTCGGATGACCGCGCCGGTGTCGTGCAGCGGGGTGGCGAGACTGCCGGGGCGGCCACCGGAGCCGCGTTGCAGTGCGGCGAGGAGCGCGCCGGCCGGCAGCGGGCGGGCGAACAGGTGTCCCTGGCCGGCGGCGCAGCCGAGCGACCACAGGGCCCGGCGCTGCGGTTCGCTCTCCACGCCCTCGGCGACGACGGCCAGGTCGAGGCTGCGGCCGAGGTCGAGGGTGGAGCGGATGACGGCCGCCGCCTCGGCCGAACTCTCCATCGCGGTGACGAAGCTGCGGTCGATCTTCAGCTCGTGCACGGGGATGCGGGAGAGCAGGGAGAGCGATGAGTAGCCGGTGCCGAAGTCGTCCAGGGCGAGCCGGATGCCGGAGTCGCGCAGCCGGTTGAGCACCCGGTCGACCACGTCGAGCTGGCTGAGGGTGAGCGTCTCGGTCAGCTCCAGGACGAGCCGGTCCGGGGGGAAGTCGTGGGCCTGGAGCCGGGCCAGCACCGCGCCGGGGAACCGGGCGTCGAGCAGGCTGCGGGGTGAGACGTTGACCGAGACCGGCAGGTCGAAGCCGGCGGTCCGCCAGCTGACGGCGGCAACGAGCGCCTGGTCGAGGATGGCCTCGGCGAACGCGGGGAGCATGCCGGAGCGTTCCACCGCCTCGATGAAACGCAGCGGGTCGATCACCCCGTGCCGGGGGTGGTGCCAGCGGGCCAGCGCCTCGGCCCCGGTCACCTCACCGGTGCCCAGGTCGACGATGGGCTGGAAGTTGACGGTGAACTCGTGGTCGGCCACCGCGCGGGGCAGCTCACCGCCGAGGGTGAGCCGGCGCAGGTCGGCGGTGTCCCGGGTGGGGGCGTACGTGGCGATCCGTTGGCCGGCCCGCTTGGCCTGGTACATGGCGACGTCGGCGCGGCGTAGCAGTTCGGGCATGCCGCCGGTGGCGGGGGCCGCGGCGATGCCACCGCTGGCCTCCACGCTGATCCGCATGCCGTCCACGTCGATCGGTTCGTGCAGGGCGCCGAGCAGGGTTTCGGCCCGGTGGGCGGCGATGGCGGGGGCGGGCAGGTTGCGCATCAGCACGGCGAATTCGTCGCCGCCGAGGCGGGCGACCAGGTCCTCGTCGCGGGCGGCGGCGCGCAGCCGGTCGGCGACCTGCATCAGCACCTGGTCACCGGCGGCGTGGCCGAGGGTGTCGTTGACCTCCTTGAAGTGGTTGAGGTCGATCAGGACGAGGGCGGTCACCCCCTCGGCGTGCCGGGTGCCGAGCTGTTCGGTGCCCCGGTCGAGCAGTTGCCGGCGGTTGGCCAGGCCGGTGAGCGCGTCGTGGCTGGCGGCGTGGGCGTGTTCGTCGGCGACCCGGGCGAGTTCGGCGTACGCCTGGGCGTTGCGGACGGCCGTGCACAGCGCGGAGGCGAAGGTGCGCAGGGTGTACTGCTCGCGTTCGCTGAGCCGGACCGGCCCACGGAACCGCAGCCGCAGGATGCCGACGTCGACGGTGCGGTCGTGGCCTTCGAGGCGGGCGGGCAGGACGGTGCCCTCGATCTCGCTCGGGGTGCCGGACGGGCCGTCGTAGGTGATCGTGCCGCTCGCGCCCCGGACGGTGCGGCCGGCGTCGCGCAACTCGATCTCGACCTCGTCGGCGGAGAAGAGTTCGGTGGCCTGGGTGACGGCGGTGGTGAGGACCTTGTCCAGGTCGACCACGTTGAGCGCGTCGGTGGTGCGGGCCAGCCGCTGCCAGGCCTGCTGCTCGGTGCGGGACTTGACCTGGTTGGAGTAGAGCAGGTGCAGGCTGAGCACCAGCGGTGGCACGGCGAGCAGGAGCCGGGGGTCGGCCTGGAGGATGGCCAGGGTGACGGCGATCAGGACGAACCGGGCCAGCGCGCTGGTCAGGCGTAGGCCGAGGTCGTCGGAGAAGAGCCGGGGCAGCGGGGTGCCGGTGGCCATCGCGATGACCGGCAGGGTGAGCAACTCGTCGAGGACCACGGCGACGACGTAGGCGAGCCCGATCATGCCGATGGCCTTCGGCAGGTCGGTGTCCTGCGGTGACCAGCCGAGGGTGTGCAGGGCGACGCCGCCGCCGGCCGCCAGCAGCATGCTCTTGGCGATGCCGAAGGCGGTCTTCAACGGTGCGCGCTTCATGGACAGCAGGGCGATCGCGACGCCGGTCCCGGTGGTCAGGACGACCAGGGGCGCCGGTGCGACGGCCAGCCCGAGGACGATCGCCGTCTCGCTCCAGGAGACCGCGTGGACGGTGGCCCGGATGCGGATCTGCCAGTTGATCCGGACGCCGAGCGCGGCCATGAAGGCCAGCGCGACGGACCGGGTGAGGTCGCCGCCGGTGAGGTCGAGGTGGACCAGTTGGTAGAGGGCGACGACCGCCGCTGCGGTGGCCACCACGCAGACGAGGCCGACGTGCAGCGTCAGCTGCCGCTCGGCCTCCGTCTTGCCTTCGTCCGGTCGCGCCACCGTGTCCTCGACAACCACTCCGTGTCGCTGAGCAGAGGCCAAGGCTACGTGGGGTCACGCCGCCACCACAATCGTTCAGAGCCACTCGTGTGCGGACATCGCGTTCGCCCTCCCCTGATCGTTGTCGCCGACCCTTGCGGTCGGGATCTGACAGGGGACAGCCTAAGTGCGGTTAGGCCGATTTTGGAGGTATAAATGTAACTATGAGCGATAGATGAGAATTGAGTGCGTCTTGGTGACTTTCCGTTTCCATGGGGAAACGGAGTGCTGAGCGCTCCCGACGGTTCTCGTTAACGCTAGATAATGGTGCAGACGGCGGCTTCGCGACATCGGACGAGAGGTGCCGTCTGCCGTTACGTCGAGGTGACCGGCTGTGCGAGTGCGACAGATCACCCCATTGCGGAACGCAGCGTAGTCGGGTCGACGCGGTGGTGCCAACGTCGTCGAAGTGGCCCGGTGGCGATTCGCGGTCACGACGCGACGTAGGGTTTCTCGGGCGTGACGATCTCGCGCGCGATGGTGTTTCCCGCTCTGTCGTCGACGCGAGAACCTATTAGTGGCGACCGATGAAATCGACGATGAACTACCGATCACGAATCGTCCCCACGCGCTCGGCGTTCCTGTTCCCGGTCGTCGTCGCGCACCGGACGTACGCTCCGGTGGGCGCGCACCGCTAGGCTCGCGGACGTGACCGATCCCGCGCAGCTCAGCCACGTCGACGCCGCGGGCGCGGCCCGCATGGTCGACGTCTCCGCCAAGCCGGTGTCCGGCCGGGTCGCCGTGGCCGCCGGGCGGCTGCGCACCACCGCCGAGGTGGTGGAGCTGCTGCGCCGCGACGGCCTGCCCAAGGGCGACGCGCTGGCCGTCGGCCGGATCGCCGGCATCATGGGCGCCAAACGCACCCCCGACCTGATCCCGCTCTGCCACCCGATCGCCCTGCACGGCGTCACCGTCGACCTGCGACTCACCGACGACACCGTGGAGATCACCGCCACCGCCCGCACCGCCGACCGGACGGGGGTGGAGATGGAGGCGCTGACCGCCGTCGCCGTCGCCGGGCTGGCCCTGGTCGACATGGTCAAGGCGGTCGACCCGGCCGCCGCCGTGGACGCCGTCCGGGTGCTGCGCAAGACCGGCGGCAAGACCGGCGAGTGGGTCCGCCCGCAGGACCGGCCGTGATCCGGGCCCGGGTCGTCGTGGCGTCCAACCGGGCCGCCGCCGGGGTGTACGCCGACACCAGCGGCCCGCTGCTCGTCGCCGGCCTGCGCGAGCTGGGCTGCCAGGTCGACGAGCCGGTGGTGGTGCCCGACGGCGAACCGGTCGGCGAGGCCCTGCGCGCCGCCCGTGCCGACGGGATCGACGTGGTGCTGACCAGCGGCGGCACCGGCATCAACCCCACCGACCGGACCCCGGAGGTGACCCGGGCGCTGCTCGACCACGAGATCCCCGGCATCGCCGAGGCGATCCGCGCGTACAGCCGGGACCGGGTCCCCACCGCGGCGCTGTCCCGGGGGCTCGCCGGTGTGCTGGGCCGGATGCTCGTGGTCAACCTGCCCGGCTCGCGGGGCGGCGCGAAGGACGGGCTGGCCGTGCTCGGCCCGATCCTCGGCCACGCGGTCGACCAGTTGCGCGGCGGCGACCACTGACCGCACGGTCGGCGCGGCGGCGCTAGGCTCGCGGGGGTGTACGCGGAGCGCCGCGTCCCGTCCGAACGGAGGCCCCCGGTGAGCACGGAAACCGCCGCCACCGCGGCCCAGGTCGCCGCGCCGCCACCGGCCGGGTGGGAGGAGGCCCGCTCCCGGGTGTACGCGGTCGGCCTCGCCGCCGCCCTGCCCCCGGTCAGCCGGTCGTTGGCCGACGCCGACGGGTACACCCTGGCCGAGCCGCTGACCACCCGGACCGACCTGCCCGCCTTCCCCACCTCCAGCGTCGACGGCTGGGCGGTGCGCGGGGCCGGCCCGTGGGACGTCGTGGGACGGGTGCTCGCCGGGCAGACCCCGGCCGGGCTGACCGCCGACGGCACCACCGTCGAGATCGCCACCGGCGCGATGGTCCCCACCGGGACGACCGCCATCCTGCGCATCGAGGACTCGGGGCGTACCCCGGACGGGCGGGTGACCGGCACGCCCCGGGCCCACCCGGAGTGGCGGGAGCCGGGCGAGGAGGCGGTGGCCGGTGAGGAACTGCTGCCGGCGGGCACCCCGGTCGATCCGGCGCTGATCGGGCTGGCCGCCTCCTGCGGGCACGACCAGCTCACGGTGCGCCGCCAACCGCGCGCCGCGCTGCTGGTCTTCGGCGACGAGCTGCTCACCGCCGGGCCGCCCGGGTCGGGCCGGGTCCGCGACGCGCTCGGCCCGGCGGTGCCGTCCTGGTTGCGGCGCTACGGCTGCCAGGTCCGGCCCTCCGACGTGGTCGGCCCGGTGGCGGACACCCTCCCCGCCCATGTGGCCGCCCTGCGCGGGGCGCTCGCCGGGGCCGACCTGGTCTGCACCACCGGCGGCACCATGCACGGCCCGGTCGACCACCTGCACCCCGCGTTGGAGGCGCTCGGGGCCGACCACGTGGTGAACACGGTCGCCGTGCGGCCCGGCTTCCCGATGCTGCTGGCCCGGCTGGTCGACGCCGACGGGCGGGTGCGGTTCGTGGCCGGGCTGCCGGGCAACCCGCAGTCCGCGATCGTCGCCCTGGTGTCGCTGGTCGCGCCGCTGCTCGCCGGGCTCCAGGGCCGGGCGCTGCCGGCGCTGCCACAGGCCACCCTCGCCGAGCCGGTGCCCGGTCGGGGGGACCACACCCACCTGGCGCTGGTCCGGCTGGACCGGGCCGCCGGCACCGCCCACCCGGTCCGGCACGTCGGGTCGGCGATGCTGCGCGGGCTGGCCGGCGCGGACGGGTTCGCGGTGATCCGGCCGGGCACCTCCGGCGAGGTCGGGGCCCGGGTGCCGGTCGTCCCGCTGCCGCTGCTGCCCGGGGAGCGCACGTGGTGACGACCGGCCCGACGACGGCCCTGCTCGCGGTCACCGACGAGCCGCTGGACCTGGCCGCGCACGAGGCGGCGGTGGCCGACCGCCGGGCCGGCGCGGTGGTCTCCTTCCAGGGCGTGGTCCGCGACCACGACCACGGCCGACCGGTGACCCTGCTGGAGTACGAGGGCCACCCGAGCGCCGTCGAGACGCTGCGCGCGGTGGCCGCCGAGATCGCCGCAGACCCCGACGTCTACGCGGTGGCGGTGTCGCACCGGATCGGCCGGCTCGACATCGGTGACGTGGCGCTGGTGGCGGCGGTGAGCACGGCACACCGGGCGGCGGCCTTCGCGGCCTGTGCGAGGCTGGTCGACGAGGTGAAGGCGCGACTGCCGATCTGGAAGCGGCAGGTCTTCGCCGACGGCACCGAGGAATGGGTCAACTGCCCCTGACCGGCTGCGGTCACGTCGGAGCCCCGCCCCGGCACACGGGTGGACCAGGGGCGACGGCGGCCGGCCGCTGCCCCCGTGTCCCGGTGGGCCGGAACGGGTCAGCGGCGGCCGGCGGTGGCGGTGGCGCGGGCCAGCCGGTCGGCGTAGAAGGCGGGCTCGGCGCCGGGCCGCCACGGCAGGGCGGCGACCAGCACGATCAGCGCCAGCGCGAGCGAGTTCTCCATCAGCGCGCCGAACAGGCCGTCCTGGTAGTGCGACACCTCGGGGAGCTTGTGCTCGTACGGCCAGATCGGTGAGATCAGGAAGAGCAGGTACAACCCGAGCGCCGCCACCCCGTGCCGCAGCCCGGTCAGCGTCGGGTACCAGATCGGCGGGCGCAGCCCGTTCACCCCGGGCGGCCCGCCGAACGCCTGCTGGCCGCTACGCAGCGACAATCCCCGGCTCGCCTCACGGCGGCGGACGGCGGCGTCGGCGAGTACGACGATCGCCGGGATGACCCAGACCAGGTGGTGCGACCAGGAGATCGGGCTGATCACGTTGGCGGTCAGCCCGACCAGGGTGAACGCGGTCAACTCGTCGCCGTCGGCGCGGGCGTTGGCGGCCCGGGACAGCCCGACGGCCAGGATCAGCACCGAGAACGCCAGCCAGAGCAGGCCGGGCGTCTCGATCGAGTCGTACAGCCGGGCCAGCAGGCCGGCCAGCGACTGGTTGGGCGTCATGTCGGCGGCCCCGACCCGTTCGGTCTGCCACAGCACCCCGCCGAAGTAGGCGCGCGACTCGGTGCCGACCAGCGCGAAGCTGCCCAGGGTGACGCCGATGGTGGTGCCGACGGCGGTGGCGGCGACCCGCCACTGCCGGGTGATCAGCAGGTAGGCGATGAACAGCGCCGGGGTGAGCTTGACGGCGGTGGCCAGGCCGATGCCGACACCCGCCCAGGAGCCGCTGTAGAGCAGCCGCAGGAACGGGCCGTCGGTGTCGCGCCCGTGGGTGCCCCGCCGGGAACGCCAGCGCAGGCCCACCAGGTCCGCCATGATCAACGCGAACAGGAGCAGGTTGACCTGGCCGTACCCCAGGGTTTCCCGGACCGGTTCGATGGCCGTGGCCATCGGCGTGGCGATGGCCACGGTGAACCAGAGCGGCCAGCCGAGCCGGTCGACGATCGGACGCAGCAGCGCGGCGAGGACCACCGCGAGGGCGGCGATGCTGCCGGCCGCGTTGATCCACCCGGCCACCTCGATCGGTAGCCCCGCCATCGGCAGCATGGCCAGCGCGGCGAAGGGCGGGTAGGTGAAGCCCAGCGTGGTGGTGGGCGCGATGAACTCGTACAACTCGTGCCCGCTCGCCCACCACACCACCGCGCCGTGGTAGATCTTCATGTCGAAGAAGTTGTACGGCCGCCCGAAAGCACCGATGGCGAGCCATGCGGCATAGGCGACGGCGGCCACGATGCCGGTCCGTACGACTGTCCTACGATCGATCCCACGCGTTGCGCGACGGACTGGGGCGAGGCGGTCCGCACGTCTACCGACGGTTGTCGGCATGGCGTGGCCACCCCCGTACCAAGGTCGTCCTACCCGTCCAGGTCCGGTACGGAGCCTAGAACGGTGCCTCACGTTGCTGCCTCCCGCGTTATGCGACCGTGTCCGATCCCACACCAGTTTTTGACATTTCCACCGCGTTAACGGCTGTCGGGTGGTTCAGGTAATTCGCGGCCTTGCGGGGGGTGATGGCCGAATAGATGCAGGTCAGCCAGGTAACCGGCGGGCGGCGGCGGCCGACCGGACGGCGATCCGGGCCTCCCGCCGGGCCGTACGCACCGCGCGACCCACCGAACGTCGGGAGTGGCCGATGCGGTGACCGGCCCGCCAGCGCAGACCCGGCCTGCCCTCGGTGTCGGCGGCGGCGAGCAGCAGACCGCCGAAGAGGCCGAGGTTCTTCAGGAAGTGCACCTGGTTGTTGTTCCGGGTCGCCGGATCGTCGTTGCTCCAGAAGGGGTGACCGGCGGCGGTGGTGGGCACCAGCGTGCCGGCCAGGAGCAGCGCGGCCGGGCGGGTGAACTTCCCGGTGGCCAACATCAGGCCGGCGGTGAACTGCACGGCGGCGTTGGCCCGGATCAACGTCTCGGTGTCGGTGGGGAGCTGCGGGGCGACCTGCTGGATCAGCGGCGTGACCCGGTCGGTGACCGGCTTCGCCGCCGGGACGAGCCGGTGGGGGTGCTGAAAGTTGCGGGCGCCGCTGACCACGAAAATGCCGCTCAACATGACACGGGCGAGGGAGCGCACGGGTTTCATGGCTCAGTCATACCCCGTTTGACGCCCCACTATCCGGGCAATGGCCGATCCGCAGTGGTCCGCGTGTCGACGGTCCGCATCGGTGCGTCGTCGTCCGTCACGTCGCGGGACGGTCACGCGTACCGGCGGCCGGAGGCGGTGCGCCACGCCGAACGAAGCGACCGTCGCTGATGGACGGGCTCCGACCGGTAACGTCGCGCGGGTGACGACCCTTCGGCTGCGTCCCGAGGGCCCGGCCGACGCCGGCCCGGTCCGCCGGGTGCTGGCCGCCGCCTTCGCCCGCCCCGACCGCACCACCCCCGGTGAGGTCGCGCTCGTCGACGAGTTGCGCGGCAGCGCGGCATGGCTGCCGGAACTGGCGATGGTCGCCGAGTACGGCGGCGAGGTGGTCGGGTACGCGCTGCTCACCCGGGTGCAGGTCGAGGCCGACCGGGTCCGGGTTCCGGCGCTGGTGCTCGGGCCGGTGGCGGTGGCCCCGCACCGGCAACGGGTCGGGCACGGCACGGCGGTGGTGCAGGCCGCGTTGGAAGCCGCCACCGAGCTGGGCGAACGGCTGGTGGTGGTGCTCGGCGACCCGGCGTACTACCGGCGGTTCGGCTTCACCCGGGCCGACCGGATGGGACTGGTCAGCCCCTGGTCGGGGCTGGGGGAGCCGTGGCAGGCGCTCGTCCTGCCGCCGGAGGTCAGCCACGCGCCGCCGCCACCGCGCGGCGAGGTGGTCTTCCCGCCCCCCTGGTCCCGGGTCTGACCCCGGCGGATCAGGCCGGCTGGGTGCGCAGGTAGCGGCCGAAGTGCGGAACGGTGAAGGCGACCGTGCCGCGTTCCCCGGAGTAGATCAGCCCCTTCTTGATCAGCGCGTCCCGGGCCGGGGAGAGGCTCGCCGGCTTGCGGCCCAACGCGCGGGCGATCTCGGCGGTCGGCACCGCCGCGTCCATGTCGTCCCGACCGCCGCCGTCGGCCTCGCCCGCCACCTGGGACAGGGTCGCCATCGCCCGCATGTACTCGCGTTCGGCCGGGGTGGCCCGCTCGAACCGGGAACCGAAGAAACCCACCGCCAGCTCCGCCTCCGCCTCCGGGGCGGCGACCCGGACGTCCGCGTCGGTGATCGGGGAGCGGGGTGCGTGGTCCCAGGTCGCCTTCCCGTACGCCTGGACGAAGTACGGGTAGCCGCCGGACGACTCGTAGAGCAGGTCGAGGGCCTTCTGCTCGTACTCGACCTGCTCCCGCTCGGCCGGCGCGCACAGTGCCCGGTCGGCGGCGATCCGGTCCAGCCGGTCGATCCGCAGGTAGCGGAACAGCCGCTCCGAGTACGACTTGGCGGCGCTGAGCACCGCCGGCAGGTGTGGCAGGCCCGCGCCCACCACGATCAGCGGCGCGCCGAGCTGGGACAGCTCGTGGCAGGCGGCGCAGAGCGCCGAGATGTCCTCCGCGCCGAGATCCTGCATCTCGTCGATGAAGACGGCGATGCCGGTGCCCACGTCCCCGGCGACCGCCGCCGCGTCGGTGAGCAGCTCCACCAGGTCGATCTCGATGTCGCCGGAGTCGGCCCGACCGCTGCTGGCCGGCACGTCGATGCCGGGCTGCCACCGGTCGCGCAACCTGGGGGCCGCACCGGCCCGCCCGGTGGTCGGTGCGCTGCGCTGCGCGAACGCCTTGAGTACGCCGAGGAAGGCGTCGATCCGGTCCGGTGCGCGGTGCCGGGGGGCCAGTTCCCGGACCGCCATGTGCAGGGCGGCGGCGATCGGCCGGCGCAGCGACTGGTCCGGCCGGGCCTCGATCTTGCCGGTGCCCCAGAGCTGGTTGATCGCCTGCGAACGCAGGGTGTTGAGCAGGACCGTCTTGCCGACGCCGCGCAGGCCGGTGAGCATCAGGCTGCGTTCGGGGCGACCCCGGGCGATCCGTTCCAGCACCACGTCGAAGACGTCCAGCTCCCGCCCCCGCCCGGCGAGTTCGGGCGGGCGCTGACCGGCGCCCGGGGCGTACGGGTTGCGGACCGGATCCACGCATCGCACAGTATCGGGCGTTCTAGCCTGCGGACTAGAGATGCGTAGACAGGGCTACCGGCGTGTCGCCGACCCGCCCTCGACCGGAATATGGGGCTGTCTAGCGTGAATGCTAGACAGCCCCATACTTTCCTGTTCAGCTCCGTTTGCGCAGGCAGAGCACGTAGTCGAAGATGTCCACCGAGTTGTCGTGCACGTAGTTGGCGTTCGACTCCGGCGCCAGCGACCGGCACCGCTCCCCGTTCGTGGACGCCGGAATCCGCAACAGCACCTCGTACGTGTTCGGGCCGCACGGCACCTTGCGCAGTTCGGCGTCGCTGGCCGTACCGTCGTTGACCACGCAGTCGCCCCGGACGATCTGATCCGCCCTGGTCGGCGTGGGGGTCGGCTCGGCCGTCGTCGGTTCCCCGGTCGGCTCCGGCGCGCTCGTCGGGGTGCTCTCCGTCGGCCCGTCCCCGGTGGGGGCGGCGGAGATGCTCGTCGAGGGTGCCGGGCCGTCGCCGTCATCCGAGGCCAGGAGGAACCAGCCGCCCACCCCGAGACACGGGCAGAGCAGCAGGACCACCACGAGCCCGACGATCAGCGCGATCCGACCGCCCCGCCCCTTCGCCGGTGGCGGGGTCGGATACCCGGGTCCGGGCTGCCCCGGGAAGCCCGGCGGCGGCTGCTGTCCCGGGTAGCCGGGCGCGGCCTGACCGGGATAACCGGCCGCCGGTGCGGCTGCTCCGGGGAACCCGGAGGACGGTGGTGGCGTCGACTGGCCGGGGTAGCCGGACGTGGGCGCGGCTGCTCCGGGGAACCCGGAGGACGGTGGTGGTGGCGCGGCCTGGCCGGAGTAACCGGTCGGTGGGGGCGACGCCGGTGCGTTGAACGCGCCCGCCGCCGGTGCGGCCGTCGGCCCGGCGGGCGGGAACGGCCCCGGCGGCGGGTAGCCGGCCCCCGACGACGCCGCCGGCTGACCGGTCGGCGGCAGGTAGGTGTCCGGCGGCGGGTAGCCCGCCCCCGACGTGGGCGGTGGCGGGTAACCGGCCCCCGAGGTCGGTGGCGGGTAGCCCGCCCCTGACGTCGGCGGTGGCGGGTACCCCGCTCCCGACGAGGGTGGTGGCTGGGGGGCCTCCGCTGCCGGCATCTGCGTGGTCGGGGAGTACCCGCCGGTCGGCGCGGGCATCTGCGTGGTCGGAGAGTAGCCACCGGCCGGTGGGGGCGGGGCCGGCTGCCCGGCTCCCGACACCGGCAGTCGGGTGGTCGGCGGTTCCGGTGACGTGGCGATCGGGGCGGTCGCCGCATCACCGGTCACGGGGGCGGTCGGCGGCTCGCTGCGCAGCGCCGTGGTCGGTGCGTCGTCCGTACCGGCCCAGATCGGGGCGGTCGGTGGCTCCGGTGCGGTGCCGGAGATCGGTGCGGTCGGCGGTTCCGGCGTTGCGGCGGAGATCGGCGTGGTCGGTGGCTCCGGCGGGGTCGCCGACATCGGTGCCGTCGGCGGCTCCGGGTCGTGCGCCCGGATCGGCTCGGTCGCCGCCTCGGCGGGTGCGGTGTCGGGTTCGGCCGGACCGGCGAGCGGTCCGGCCGACACAGCGGTGGGCTCGTCGTCCTGGCCGGTCGGGACCTGCCCGGCCGGCCCGGCAGACAGAACCGTGGTCGGCTGGTGGTCGGGGTCGGCCGCGATGGGTGCGGTCGGCGGTTCGTCGGCCGGGTGCGGGGGAGGCGACGAGATCGGAGCGGTCGGCGTCTCGTCGGCGGTCGACGGGACCGGGGTGGTCGGCGCGGTGGGTGCCTCGTCCTGGTCGCGGGCGAAGGGAGCCGTCGGCGACTCGTCCGGCTCCGCCGGGATCGACGCCGTCGGCGTGTCCGCGTCGGACGGGACTCCCCCGGTCGCAGGCTCGGAGCCGGACTGCGCGAGGGGTGCGGTCGGCGGCTCCGGCTCGGACCGGCCGATCGGCTCCGTCGCGGGTTCCGGGGAGATCGGGGCGGTCGGTGGTTCCGGCTCGGACCGGCCGATGGGTTCCGTCGCGGGTTCCGGGGAGATCGGCGCGGTGGGCGGCTCGGAGCCGAGGGGCTCGGTGGGTGGCTCGGACTCGGAGGCCGTGGGCCGGTGTTCCTTGTCGGGACGGCCGGAGTCGGGTGGGCCGAAGGTTGACAATCTCTCTCCCCAGGGGTGGGCTCAGCGCTGCTTCAGGCAGAGGACGAAGTCGAGGGTGTCCAGCTCGCTGTCGAAGAAGTACCAGTTGGTGTAGCCCTCCACCACGCCGCACTTCGCCTCGGCGTCCCTTTCACCACTGGTCGCCCCGTCGAAACGGCGGAGCACCTCGTACGTCTTCGGAGCGCATCCGGTGATCAGCAGCTTGGGCTTGCCGCCGGCCGGGCCCTCGTTGCGGACGCACTGGCCCGCCTTGACGAACCGGGGGTCGGCTGACGAGGCGGGGGCGGGCGTGGTGGCTGCCGGACCGGAGGTCGCCCCGTCCGGCTCGACAGGCGTCGTCGGCAGGACGGCCTCGGTCGTGGACGGCGGTCCGTCGTCGTCGGCCAGCAGGTACCACAGGAGGCCACCGCCGACGACCAGCACCGCGAGCACGACCAGCACCGCGACCAGCGGACCACGGCCGCGCCCCGGCGTCGGGGCATCCGGGTACGCCGCCGGCCCGCTGACCGCGTACGGGTCCATTGGCCCGTACGGCTCCGGCTGCCGGTACGACGGGTCGTACGACGACGGGTAGCCGGACGGCTGGGACGGCACGGTCGGGGGCTGCTCCGGGGCGGGCTGGCTCCAGCGGTCGTCCGGGCGTCGCCCACCCCACGGTTCCGGGGAACCCCCCGGTGGTCCGTAGTTCGCCATGCCCGTCCTCCCGCGTGCCGAGATGCCGGCCATCCGAAGGACGCCACCGACGTGGTCACCGTAGCGTGGTCCTGCGATGACCTCATCTCCCTCGGCCGCGACACCCGCCCGACCAGCCCTGATCTGGACCGCACTGATCCTCGTCTACGTGCTGTGGGGTTCCACGTACCTCGGTATCCGGGTCGTGGTGGAGTCGATGCCGCCACTCGGGTCGGCCGCCGCCCGCTTCGGCGGTGCCGCGCTGGTGCTGGCGGTCGTGCTGCGGCTGCGGCGGGGCAGGGGCGCGCTGCGGGTCGACCGCCGGCAGCTCGGTTCCGCCGCGCTGGTCGGGGTGCTGCTCCTGGCCGGGGGCAACGGTCTGGTGGTGCTCGCCGAGTCCGGTCCGGCCGGGGTGGCGGTGCCGTCGGGGATCGCCGCGCTGCTGGTCGCCACCGTCCCGCTGCTGGTGGTGCTGTTGCGGACGGTCACCGGGGACCGCCCGCCGGGGTGGACGTTCGCCGGGGTGACGCTGGGCTTCCTCGGGCTGGTGCTGCTGGTGCTCCCCCGGGGCGGGTCCGGTGCGGTGCCGCTGGTGGGGGCGTTGACCGTGGTCGCGGGGGCGGTCTGCTGGTCGGTGGGGTCGTTCCTGTCCAACCGGCTGCGGATGCCCGCCGATCCGTTCGTCGCCACCGTCTACGAGATGGTCGCCGGGGCGGTGGCCCTGTCCGTGTTGTCGCTGGCCCGGGGTGAGCTGCGCGGGTTCTCGCCGGCCCAGGTGACCGCCCGGTCCTGGCTCGCGCTGGCGTACCTGTTGGTGGCCGGGTCGCTGGTGGCCTTCACCGCGTACGTCTGGTTGCTGGCGAACGCCCCCATCTCGCTGGCGGCCACCTACGCGTACGTCAATCCGGTGGTGGCGGTGGCGCTCGGCGCGTTGCTGGTCGCCGAGCCGGTGACCGGCCAGGTGCTGCTCGGCGGCGCGGTGATCGTGGCAGGGGTGGCGCTGGTGGTGACCACCGAACGGCCGCGCCGGCCGGCCGTCGACGGGGCGGTCCCGGAGCCGTCCCGCCAGTAACGTCGACGGCCGTGCCCCTCGGCCCGCCGACCCCGAGCGCGCGGCCCGGCCCGCCGCCCGCACGTAAGCGCACGGCTGACCGTGGTGCCCACGCGGGCGCACGTTGCCCGGCGGCCGGCCGCCCGGAGCCACGATGACCGGGACGTCGGTCGGCCTGGTGACCGCAGCGGCGACGCTCGGTGTGCTGGCCGGCCTTGCCGCACCCCGCATCGCCCGCGCATTCCCACCGCCCGCGACCCCGCGACCGTCGCCGCCCGGGAACGCCGTTCCCCCACCGGCCAGGGAACCGGATGCCCGGTCGGCCGGACATGGCACGCCTCCGGTCGTGGTGGGGGCGGTGGTCTGCGGCGGGTTGGCCGCCGCGCGTGGCCCGGAGCCGGCGCTGCCGGCGTTCCTGCTGGTGGCGGCGGTGGGGGTGGTGCTGGCGGTGGTGGATCTGGCCAGCCTCCGCCTGCCCGACCCGCTGGTGGGTGCGGCGGCGCTCGGCGGCGGCACCGCCTTGACCGTGGCCGCCGTCGCCGCCGGCACTCCCGGCCGTCTGGCGCTCGCCCTGGTCGGTGCCGCGCTCTCCTTCCTCCTGTACGTGGTGCTGGCGTTGCTGCCCCGGTCCCGGCTCGGCTTCGGTGACGTGAAACTGGCGGCGGTGCTCGGCCTGCCGTTGGGCTGGCTGGGCTGGCCCGCCCTCTGGCTCGGCCTGCTGCTGCCGCACCTGCTCAACGGGGTGCTGGTGCTGGCGCTGCTGGCCGCCGGCCGGGTACGCCGGGACACCGCCCTACCGTTCGGCCCGGCCCTGCTCACCGGCGCCTGGCTCGCCGCCCTCCTCGCCTGACCGCGCACCGCGCCCGGCCGCCGGGGGCGGACAGCTATGTCGCGCATCGAGCGGTGTCAGGTCGGCCGGGATACCGCTACTCCGACCCCCATGAGTCGATCGAGGGGCGTCAGATCAGGCGGAGTTGACGGTCCTTGGGGCGGCGTGGCTCGGCCTCGCCGAACCGTTCGAACAGGCCCGGGTCGACGACGTCGAGGAACGGCGACGGCCGGCAGTCGCGTTCCGTTCCGTGCCGGACCCGGCGGGCGGCGTGGCTGACGTAGAGGCGGTCCTGGGCGCGGGTCAACCCGACGAAGAACAGCCGCCGTTCCTCGGCGATCGCGTCGTCGTCCGGTGTGGAGCCGGGCCAGCGCAGCGGCAGCAGGCCGTCCTCGACGCCGACCAGGAAGACCGCCGGGAACTCCAGCCCCTTCGCGGCGTGCAGGGTGAGCAGGGTGACCGCCTCGGCGCGCGGGTCCAACGCGTCGACCTCGGCGCCGGTGGCGAGCTGGGAGAGGAAGAGTTCCAGGTCGACGCCGCAGCGCCGGGCCAGCGGGGTGAGCAGGTCGACGGCGGTCCGCACGTCCTCGGGGCGTACGGTGCCGGCGGCGTCCAGGGTGGGGGCGGCGAACCGTTCGGCGAGCACCTGCCCGGCGGCCCGGACCCGGGCGGGCAGCCCACCGGCGAGGCCGTCGGCGTGCCGCAGTTCCCGGGCGATCGCCAGGACGCCGGGCCGGTCCCGGAGCCGGTCGTGGGACCGCTTCTGCACCGGGATGTTGGCCCTGGCCAGCGCGTCCACGATCGGGGCGGCCTGGGCGTCGGTGCGGTAGAGCACCGCGATGTCGGAGAAGGACAGGCTGGTGGCCCGGCCGTCGATGCGTCCGGAGTCCAACGACCGGTGGGAGAGGCCGCCGACCAGGTCGTCGACGGTGCGTACCACGAAGTCGGCCTCGTCGGCGACGGACGCCGCCGGGTAGCGGCCGACCAGCGGGGCCTCCGGGTCGAGCCGGGCCGGGTCGAGCCGGCGGCCCCGGACCAGCGACGACGGCGCGATGGCCTGGACGGCGGCGGCCAGGATCGGCGCGGACGAGCGGTAGTTGCGGTTGAGCCTGACCAGCCGGGCGTCGGTGAAGTCCTCGGAGAAACGCAGGAAGTAGCCGACGTCGGCCCCCCGGAACGAGTAGATCGCCTGGTCCGGGTCGCCGATCGCGCAGATGTTGCCGTCGGCGGGGCTGAGCAGCCGCAGCAGGTCGTACTGGACGGGGTCGACGTCCTGGTACTCGTCGACGAAGATCCACCGCCAGCGTTCCCGGTAGTCGCGGACCAGCTTCCTGTCGCCCTTGAGCAGTGCGACCGGCAGGGTCAGCAGCTCGTCCAGGTCGACCAGGTCCTGCTTGCGCAGCAGCGCCGTGTAGCGGGCCGGGTCGTCGCCGGCCTCCGTCCGCGCGGCGGCACGTTCGGCGTCGTCGGCGATCCGGAAACCCTCCGGCAGCCCGGCTGCGGCGACGTTCTCCCGCAGGATGCTCAGCCCGAGCGAGTGGAAGGTGCCGACGGTGACGTCCTCGGCGACCGGGCCGAGCAGCCCGTCGAGCCGGTGCCGCAGCTCCTCGGCGGCCCGCCGGGTGAAGGTGATCGCCAGGCACTGCTCGGGGAAGACGTTCAGCTCGGCGCAGAGGTAGGCGATCCGGTGGGTCAGGGTCCGGGTCTTGCCGGTGCCCGGCCCGGCCACGATCAGCAGCGGGCCGCCCGGCGCGGAGGCGGCCACCCGCTGCATCGCGTCCAACCGGTCCAGCAGCCCGGTGCCGACCTCCTCCATCCCGGCGAGCATCGGCTCGAACGGTTCGTGCGGCGACGGCGTCGGGGCGATCGGTGGTGGCGGCGGGGTCGGCGCGGGCTTCGGCTTCGGTTCGGCCTTCGCCACCGCCGGGCGCTTGGCCTTCGGTTTCGCCGCCGGCTCCGTCGGCCTGCGCTGCGCCGGCACCGGTACGTCGAACAGCGTCTCCTGCCCCGATCCGGCGGCCCCGCCCAGCTCGGCCGGGTCGAAGAGGGTGATCACGCCGTACTCGCCGTCGTAGCCGGGCACCCGGCGCACGTCGCCCCGCCGCAGCCGGCCGATGCCCTCGGCGAGCAACTCCCCGCCGACCCGGCCGATCTCGTCGACCGGGGTACGGGTCAGGATCTCCAACTCCGGGCCGAGCGCCGCGACCAGCTCGTTGAGTTTCCCCTCGACCTTCTTGGACCGGGGGCCCACCTTGTTGATCTCACCGAGGATCTCGGCCAACGGCACCAGGTGGGTCACCTCGCGGGCGTGCTCCGGACGGTGCCCCTCGGGCCGGTCGGCCAGCTCCTCGACCCGGCTGAGCACCCCCACGGTCAACGGCTTGCCGCACTCAGGGCAGCGCCCGCCGGCCGCCCGGGTCCGCTCCGGTGCCCAGTTCACGCCGCAGAGCCGGTGCCCGTCGGCGTGGTACTTGCCCTCCTCGGGGAAGAACTCGATCGTCCCGGCCAGCCCGTCCCCGGTACGCAGCGCGTCCCGGATGGCGAAGTAGTCGCGGGCCGACGAGAAGACGGTGGCCTCCCGGGCCAGGGCCGGCGGGGAGTGCGCGTCGGAGTTGGACACCAGCCGGTAGCGGTCCAGGCTGCCGACCCGCCAGTTCATCGCCGGGTCGGAGGAGAGCCCGGTCTCCACCGCGAAGACGTGCTCGGCGAGGTCGGCGTAGCAGTCGGCGATCGCGTCGAAGCCGGATTTCGAGCCGAGCGCGGAGAACCACGGCGTCCAGATGTGCGCCGGCACCAGGTAGCCGTCTTCGCTGGCGTCGAGGGTGATCTCCAGCAGGTCCCGGGAGTCCAGGCCGAGGATCGGCCGGCCGTCCGAGCCGAGGTTGCCGATCCGGCCCAGCGCGGTGTTGAACCGGGCCACCGCGTCCAGGTCGGGCAGGTAGATCAGGTGGTGCACCTTGCGGGTCCGGTCGTCCCGCTTGTAGATGGTGGAGATCTCCACGCTGAGCATGAACCGGACCGGGTCGGCCTCCGCCGCGTCGGCCAGCCGGGGTGGCAGCCGCCGGGCGATGTCCGCCTCGGCCTCCGGGCCGAGCCGGTACAGGCCGGGCTCGGCCGGTTGCAGGGTTTCCCGCAGGTGGTCGTACCAGGCGGGATGGGTGAAGTCCCCGGTGCCGAGCACCCCGATGCCCTTGCGTCGGGCCCACCAACCGAGGTTGGGCAGGGTGAGATCGCGGCTGCACGCGCGGGAGTACTTCGAGTGGATGTGCAGGTCCGCGACGAACGGGGGGACGCCACCAGGGGGAGCGGCGTTGAACGGAGGCACGCCGCATCCTGTCACGGCTGGTCCACTACCCGCCTGCCGCCACGCGTACGCGTGACCTGAGCAATCCGGTGCTGGACTCCACCGGCCGGACGCGCTATGTGCGCGACCCCGGCTCGTCCGGGCAGGTCACGGGGCACGCAGCTCCACCAGGGTCACCTGCGGCGGTGCGCCGACCCGGACCGGGGGACCCCAGAAACCGGCCCCGTTCGTGACGTAGACCTTGGTGCCGTCGACCTCGCCGAGGCCGGAGACCACCGGTTGCTGGAGCTTGACGGCCAGGTTGAACGGGGCCAACTGTCCACCGTGGGTGTGTCCGGAGAGTTGCAGGTCGACGCCGAACTTCGCCGCCTCGTGCGCGGCGACCGGCTGGTGGGCGAGCAGCACCACGGGGCGGTTGACGTCCCGGCCGCCGAGCGCGGCGGTGAAGTCGGCGGGGCCGGCGACGCCGGTGCCGTCGGCGGTGACGTCGTTGATCCCGGCCAGGTCCAGCACCCCGCCCCGGGCCCGGATCTCCTGCCGCTCGTTCTGGAGCACCCGCAGGCCGAGCCGGTCGACCTCGGCCACCCACTCCTCGACGCCGGAGTAGTACTCGTGGTTGCCGGTGACGAAGAAGCTGCCGTACCGGGACCGCAGGTCACGCAGCGGCTCGGCGGCCTCGCCCAACGCGGCGACGGACCCGTCGACCAGGTCACCGACGACCGCGACCAGGTCGGCGTCCAGTCGGTTGATCATCGCGACGATCCGCTCGGTGTGCGCCCGACCGCGCAACGGGCCGAGGTGGATGTCCGAGACGGTGGCGATGCGCAGGCCGTCCATGCTGCGGGGGAGTTTCGCCAGCGGGATGCGTACCCGGTCGAGCTGCGGGGGGCCCAGCGCGGTGCGGACCCCGTACCCGGTGATGCCGGCGGCGGTGAGCCCGGCGAAGATGGCGGCCCCCCGGGCGAGCAGCAACCGGCGGGACTCGTCGTGGTCGGGGCGGTCCACCGCCTCGGCGGCCGGCGGGTCGGCGCTGCCGGCCGCACCGACCAGCGCCGGTTCCGGGGCGGCCGTGGTCGCCTCGGCGGCGGCGCTGCGGCGACGCAGCACCAGCCGGGTCACCACCATCGGCACTTCCAGCACCAGCAGCACGATCAGCAGATAGAACATCACCGCGAGCCAGAGGTAACCGGGCCAGGCCAGCCAGAACGCCCCGGCGATCTGGGTGCCGGCCATCGTCGCGGGGACGAGCACCGCCAGCACCAGCGCGACGACCGTGCCGACCCGCCGCCACCGGCCCGGCCCGGTGGTGTCCTTGACCAGCCGCTTCCACAGGTAGAAGTGGATCAGGCCGGTGATCAGGGCGAGTGTGCCCACGAACCCCAGAATCGCCAACACGGCAGCCCTTCCTCAGCCGCCCGCGAAGGGAGGCAGCACGTCGATCGTGGCCCCGGCCGGCAACGGTGTCTGACGATCATGGCAGGCCACCCCGTCGACCAGGAAACTCGCCACCTGGAGCACCGCGGCCAGCCGGGGGCCGTGCCGGTGGGCGAGTTCACCGAGCAGTTCGTCCAGCGGGCGGCCGGCGGATGCGGTCTCCTCGCTGCGGCCGGCGGCGGCCCGCGCCCCGGCGAAGTACCGGACGGTGAGGTCCACCTCAGCCTCCGATCGCCGACATGGGCCGGACGGGTTGCAGGAAGGTCGGGTCGTCGATGCCGTGCCCGGCCCGTTTGACCACCGTGGCGGCCTGCCAGCGCCGGGCGATCTCGGCGTCGTCCACGCCGGCCCGCAACGCGCCGCGCAGGTCGGACTCCTCCGTGGCGAACAGGCAGTTGCGGATCTGGCCGTCGGCGGTGAGCCGGGTCCGGTCGCAGTCGCCGCAGAACGGCCGGGTCACCGTGCCGATCACGCCGACCCGGGCCGGGCCGCCGCCGACCAGCCAGGTCTCGGCCGGGGCGGCGCCCCGGTGCGCCGGGTCGGGGGTGAGGGCGAACTCGGCGGCCAGCGACGTGAGGATCTCGTCGGCGGTGACCATCGTGGCCCGGTCCCAGCCGTGCTGGGCGTCCAACGGCATCTGCTCGATGAACCGCAGCTCGTAGCCGTGGTCGAGGGCGAACCGCAGCAACGCCGGTGCCTCGTCGTCGTTGACCCCGCGCATCAGCACCGCGTTGACCTTCACCGGGGCGAGCCCGGCGGCGGCGGCCCCGGCCAGCCCGGCGAGCACGTCGCCGAGCCGGTCCCGGCGGGTCAGCGTGGCGAACCGGGCCGCGTCCAGGGTGTCCAGCGACACGTTCACCCGGTCCAGTCCGGCGTCGCGCAGCGCCGGGGCGAGCCGGTCGAGCCCGAGGCCGTTGGTGGTCAGCGAGATCCGGGGGCGGGGGGTGAGCGCGGCCACGGCGGCGACGATGCCGACCAGCCCCGGCCGGATCAGCGGCTCTCCCCCGGTGAACCGCACCTCGGTCACCCCGAGCCGCTGCACCGCGACCCGCACCAGCCGCACGATCTCCTCGTCGGTGAGCAGTTGCGGCCCGGCCAGCCAGGGCAGCCCCTCGGCCGGCATGCAGTAGGTGCAGCGCAGGTTGCACTTGTCGGTCAGCGACACGCGCAGGTCCCGGGCGATCCGGCCGTACCGGTCGACGAGGACGCCGGCGGTCGTCGGGGCGGCGGTCACCCGTCGACCGTAGCGCGGCCGACGCCCCGCAGCGCCGCTCGGGCGGCACCGACGACCGCATCGCGGTACGCCCCGCCGAACAACGCGGTGTGCACGAGCAGCAGGTGCAGTTGGTGCAGCGGCACCCGTTCCCGCCACCCGTCGGCCAGCGGCCACGCCTCCCGGTAGCCGGCCATGATCCGGTCGTGGTGCGGCGGGCCACCGAACAGCGCCAGCTGGGCCAGGTCCGTCTCCCGGTGCCCGCCGTGCGCCGCCGGGTCGACCAGCCACACCCGCTCGTCCGCACCCCAGAGCAGGTTGCCCGGCCACAGGTCGCCGTGCAGCCGGGCCGGCGGCTCGTCGCCGCCGAACTCGCCGATCCGCGCCACCACCTGCTCGACAAGCGCGGCGTCCGGGCCGTCGAGCGCGCCGCCGTCGACCGACATCCGCAGGTACGGCAGGAGGCGTCGCCGGGCGAACCAGTCCGGCCACGGCCCGTCGTCGGGGGTGTTGTCCTGCGCGAGGGTGCCGATGAACCCGGGCCACGCCGCCCCGAACCGGTCGGCGCCGGCCCGGTGCGTGCCGGCCAGCTCCCGGCCGAACCGCTCGGCCGCCTCGGGCGTCGGCTCGCCGGGGTCGACCCAGTCGAGCGCCAGCAGCTCCGGCAGCGCCACCACCACCTCGGGTACGGCCACCCCGCCGGCCTCCCGCAGCCAGCGCAGCCCGGCGGCCTCGGTGTCGAAGAAGCCCGCCGGTACGGGTCGACCGGCGCGCTCCGGCCAGGTCTTGGTGAAGACCGAGTGGCCGTCGTCCAGGGTCAACCGGGAGGCCACGCAGCTGTCCCCGCCCGCCACCGGGGTCTCCCGGATGCGCTGGTGGGTCAGGAAGGTGGGCAGGTGCTCCGGGTGCGCCCGCAGGTACGCCAGGTCCATGAGCGCAAGGTAGCCGCTCGGACCGACCCCGGTGGGCCGCATAACCTCCGGAATCGCGGTGACCTGTGCAAATACTCTCCGTATCTGTGGATAACCCGTGTGTCGTCCACAGGGCCTGTCGGCGCTGTGCCCACCCGCCGCACGCTGCCGGACATGAACGCGACCGACCGCCCCCGGCTCACCGTCCGCTCGCCCGCCGACCTGATCACCGCCGTGCCGTACCTGATCGGCTTCCACCCCGTCGACAGCATCGTGGTGGTGGCGATGCGGGGCCGGCGGATCATCTTCGCCGCCCGTGCCGACCTGCCCGGACCGGGCACCGACCCGGCCCTGCCGGCGCGACACCTCGGCGACGTGATCGGCCGGCAGGACGCCGAATCCACCACCGTCATCGGGTTCGGCCCGCCCGAACGGGTCACCCCGGCGGTGGACGCCGTCCGGTCGGCGCTGGCCGACCTCGGCCTGCCCGTGCTCGACGCGCTGCGGGTGACCGGTCGCCGCTACTGGTCCTACCTCTGCGAAGCGCCGGACTGCTGCCCACCCGACGGCACCCCGTACGACCCGGATGCCAGCCAGGTCGCCGCCGCCGCGGTCTACGCCGGTCAGGTGGCGCTCCCCGACCGGGCGGCACTCGCCGCGCAGGTCGCCCCCGCCGGGGGCGTCGACCGGGTCGCCCTGCGCCAGGCTGGTGACCGGGCCGAACGCCGCCTGCTGGCACTGCTGGAAGCGGCCCCCGCCAGCGACGAGTTCGGCGAACGGGCGATCCGCCGGGCCGGCACCACGGCGGTACGCCAGGCGCAACGCCGGCACCGGCGCGGCGACCGGCTCACCGACGACGAGGTGGCCTGGCTGACCCTGCTCCTGACCCACCTGCCGGTACGCGACCACGCGTGGGAACGCACCGACGGCCGGGAGAAGGACATCGCCCTGTGGAGCGAGGTGTTGCGCCGCAGCGAAGAGGAGTTGGTGCCCGCCCCCGCCTGCCTGCTCGCCTTCGCCGCCTGGCGGGCCGGCCAGGGCGCGCTCGCCGCCGTGGCCCTGGAGCGGGCGCTGGCCATCCGCCCCGACTACACCCTCGCCCGGCTCCTCGACGATCTGCTGAGGCGCGGTGTTCCGCCGTCCGACCTGGACGGGTGGCCGGCCGTGACCGAGCCGGAGGTGCTGCGCCGCCGTCGTCGCCGGCCCCGCCGCCCCCGCTGACCCGCCGCCCCCGCTGATGCGGGCGGCTGCAGGGTCACTGTCGGTGAGGATGGTCGGGGCTATGTGGTCTCGGAGAGAAGTATTCCTGGCAGTCATATTCATGCCTGACAGGCATACGGCTGTCAGTGGCATGGTGTCGGGGCGGACACGGTCGGCACCTGGCCGGAGTGATAGCCGCCCATGCTCTCCATCGGCCGGGTCGGGCACGTCAGCGATGGAATGCCGGGTCGCTCCCTGACGTGAAATGCCTGCCCCGGACCTCGGGGCAGGCATTTCACCGAGCAGGTCGGTCAGGCGCGAGCGGCCAGCCCGGCGACGAACGTGCGCCATGAGGTCGGGATGAACGTCAGGGCCGGCCCGTCCGGGTCCTTGGAGTCCCGCACGGCGACCGCGCCGGGAAGATTGTCGGCAACCTCGACACAGTTCCCGCCGCTCGCGCCGCTGCGGGTGGACTTCCGCCACGTGGCGTTACTGAGGTCCATGTTGGCTCTCAACTTCCTTCAACAGATCGATTGACTGCCGACGCGGAAGGGCCTCGTTCCGGACGTTCTCCCACCGCGCTTGGAGCGTAGCCAACTCATCATCCTTGTCGACCACAACGCCGCCAAGCTGGTTCTCAAGGTGCCCGACCCACACTCCACCGCCGGAGCGCGCCAGGGCGAATGGTCCAGACAGCCCGACATGCAGCCCGGTGACTACCGGGATGACGTGCACATGAACATGCGGCAGCTCCGCCCTGGCGATGAGTTGCGTGATCTGCTGACCCATGACGACACCGAAGCCCTCTCCGGCGAGGCGCACCGCCCTCTCGTCGAGCACTGCAACCAATTGCGGGGGATGCGCGCCGGTCAGAATTCTCTGTCGGTCGATTCGTGCCGACACCCGCTGTTCCACCTCATCGTCGGTGAGGCTGTCGACGGTTCGAAGCACCGCGCGGGCGTAGGCCTCGGTTTGTAGTAGGCCGGGAATCAGGTTCGGCTCGAAATACCTGAGTTGGGTCGCGTTGCGTTCGGCGTCGAGCCACGGCAGGAACCACGACGGTGTGCCGAGCTTGCTCACCAGCCGCTCGAAGAGCCCGCCGGTGCTGAGCGCCCGATCAGCTCCCTTGATGAAATCCAGGGTCAGCGCCCGGGTGCCACCCTCGACGGCACTGACGTGCGACGCGCTGAATCCGGCACCCCGCCCGAACGTCTCCTGCGTCATCCCGGCGGCCCCCCGGGCACGGCGGATCTCGGCAACGACGAAATCGGCGAGCGGATCTGGTACGTCAGTCATGCACGGCGCCCCAATCTGAAGATCGACTATTCATGTCGCCACCTCGTCGGCGGTTCCTCATCCGCTTCAGCCCGAACCCTCGTCGCACCTTCCGAGCCTAGTGACATCCACATCAGAGTGTCACCGGGGCGGCGCTGTCGGTAGTGGTCGAGAGCTGGCGGCGGCGTCTGCCGGAGGGGCCGTCCGTGGAAGGGCGGCCGGCCCCTCCTCCACACCGACACGGACACCGACACGGACACACCGAACGCAAAGGAGACGCCGTGCCCAGCGAGAAGCCGAAGCCCGACAGGAGCCCGAAGCCCGCACCCCGCCCCGAACCCGTACCCGATCCCGGGCCGCCCGCGCGCCCGATCGTGCCCGGACCGATCGGACCGTTCGTGCCGCCGTACCGGGGGCCGGGGCGGATGACCGGCGTCGTGCCGGCACACCGCTGGTCGTACGGCCGGAACCAGGGACCCCGGTGACTCCGCCGGAGGTCAGGTCGGGAGACGTCCTGCACCTCTCGCGTACCGCCAGTGTGCAGTTCATCCGGCCGGTCACGGTCCGGGTCATCCGGGTGCTGGCCGACCGGCACACGTACCACGGTTGGGTGTGGATCGACGCGTACGAGCTGAATGCCGCAGGCGACGCGGTCCGGCGGCGGACCCTGTTCCTGATGCCGGCGGGCGCGCGCCGGCTCGCGCAGCCGGACCGGCCGGCACAGGCGTCGCTCCCGCAGGGCGGGCGGGGGCGTCGGCTCAGGCCGGTGGGGACGCGGTGACCGGGCCGCTGCCCGGCCGGCACACGCCGCTGCGGCCGATCTGGCTGTGCCGGGTCGACGCGAACCCGTGGCCGTGCGGGGAGGCGAAGCTCGCCCTCCTCGCGCGGTACGCCGACGACCTGCCCGGACTGCTCGCCCTGCTCACCGGGTTGTCGGCGGAGGCGACCGACCACCTGACGCAGCTCGACAACGGTCGCCGGATCGACGTGACCGACCGCTTCCTGGCCTGGGTCCGCCCGCCGGACCGCTGACCTTCCCAGCCCGGGTCGACGTGTCGCCGACCTTCCACCGGTGGGACAGGGCTGCGGGGTTCAGGGGGTGACGCGCTGCGCGCCGGTGTAGACGTTCATCGTCCGGCCGCGCAGGAAGCCGACCAGGGTCAGGCCCGCCTCGTCGGCCAGGTCGGCGGCGAGGGTGCTCGGCGCGGAGACCGCCGCCAGCAGCGGCAGCCCGGCCATCCACGCCTTCTGGGTCAGCTCGAAGCTCGCCCGGCCGGACACCATCAGCAGGTGCCCGGCGAGCGGCAGCCGCTGTTGCCGGACCGCCCAGCCGACCACCTTGTCCACGGCGTTGTGCCGGCCGACGTCCTCGCGCAGCACCACCAGTTCCCCGTCGGGGGTGAACAGGCCCGCCGCGTGCAGGCCGCCGGTGCGGTCGAAGGCGCGTTGCGCGGCGCGCAGCCGGTCCGGCAGCTCCGCCAGCAGCTTCGCCGGCACGGTGAGCGGGTCGTCGGCGACGGCGAAACGGGACCGGGTACGCACCGCGTCGATGCTGGCCTTCCCGCACACCCCGCAGGAGCTGGTGGTGTAGAAGTTGCGCGCCGGGTCCGTCTCCGGCGCCGGCACGCCGGGGGAGAGCACCACGTCGACCACGTTGTACGTGTTGGGTGTCTCCGCCCCGGAGCAGAGCTGGGCGGTGTGCACGTCGGCGTCGCCGCGGATCAGCCCCTCGGTCAGCAGGAACCCGATGGCCAGGTCGAGGTCGTCACCGGGGGTACGCATGGTCACCGCCAGCGGGCGGCGTCGACCCGGGCCGCCCGGACCGACCCGGATCTCCAGCGGTTCCTCCACGGCCAGCGTGTCCGGCCGGCGCAGCGCCACCCGGGCGTCGTCCGCCGCGTCGAGGTCGATCCGGAGCACGCTCCGCCGGTCAGTGGCCCGTCCCATCCCGCCATCCTGCCCCGCCCACCCGGCCCCCCGCACGGTGACCACCCCGGCTGCGGCCTACCCGGAGCACGGTGGCCGGGCCGGGCCGGGCGGCTACCGTGATCCGGGTGACGGCGTACGCGGCGGTGGTGCTGGCCGGCGGGGCGGCCCGCCGGATGGGCGGGCGGGACAAGCCGGCGGTGCCGGTGCACGGCCGGCCGATGCGGGACCGGGTGCTCGCCGCCGTCGCCGACGCCGTGCCCCGGGTGCTGGTCGGGCCCGGTGGGGCGCTCCCGGCCGACGTGCTGGTGACCCGGGAGGAGCCGGCCGGTGGGGGGCCGGTGGCCGCCACGGCCGCCGGGCTGGCCCTGCTCGGTCCCGGTACGACGGTCGTCGCCCTGCTCGCCGCCGACCTGCCGTTGCTCACCCGCCCGGCCGTCGGCGTGCTGCTCGACGCGCTCGCCGCCGAATCCGGTCCGGCGGCGGCGGACGGCGTCTGCCTCGTCGACGACCGGGGGCGACGCCAGCCGCTGTGCGGGGTGTGGCGGGTGCCGGCGTTGCGCGCCGCGCTGGACCGGGTCGCCGCCCGCCGAGCCCAGGCTAGTGCGCTGGCCGGGGCGTCCATGCGGGAACTGCTGGGCGAGCTGACGGTACGCGAGCTGGCCTGGTCCGCTGCCGGCCCGCCACCGTGGTTCGACTGCGACACTGACTCCGACGTACGCCGGGCGGAGGAGTGGACGCGATGACCGTGCTGGACGACTGGGTGACGGCGGCCTGCGCCGAGCTGGGTCTCGACCCGGCCGAGGTGTCGGTGCCGACCGTGCTGGACCTGGCCAGGGACGTCGCGCACCAGGTGCTGCGCCCAGGTGCGCCGGTCACCGCGTACCTGCTGGGGGTGGCGGTCGGACGCGGCGCGGACCCGGCAGCGGCGGCGGCCCGGCTCAGCGGGCTGGCCGCCCAGTGGCCGGTGGAGTTGGGCGGTGAGCATCCCGCCTCCTGACCGGGCGGGTGCGGCCGGGCGGACACCGGCGCACGATCCGGTACGCCGTGCCCCGGGCGGTGACGGGCGACGGGGACGGGCGAGGTTGTCCGATGCCGGTCGCGGTGGATTCGTTCTCCGGCCCGCCTGGGTAGGGTGACCTTGACGGACGGAGGCGATCATGACGGCGGACCACCCCTCGAAGCCGACCGGTGATCAGCCCGGCACCACGCCGGCGCACCACGACCACCACGAGTCGGTCCTGCTGGACGAGCCGAGCACGGCCGACCTGCGGGCCAAGGTCACCGAGGCGTGGCGGGAGTTCGCCCGGGCGCTTGCCGAACGGCTGCGTGAGCTGCCCGCCGGGGCGCAGCTCGAAGTGACCCTGGACCCGACCGCCTCCGGCACCGGCGACGCCGTCTACTCGATCAGCGTGGCCGTCGGTGAGGGTGGCCGGCTCTCCGCGCGGGCGGTCGGCAACGCCACCCTGCCGCAGGGCTTCCGGCTGGACCGCGCCGCAGTGGCCGACATGATCGCGCTCGGCTGGTCGCCGCCCGGCGTGGTGGCGGGCTCCGGCGAGCACTTCGGCCTGGAAGGGTCGACCGGTGACGCCAGCAAGCTGGCCGGGCTGCTCTCCCGCACCCTGCGCGACGTGTACGGCGCACCGCACCCGGCCTTCCTGGTCTACCTCAGCCAGGACGCCGACGGGGAGTCGTTGCCGATCGAGGCGCTCGGCACCGCGCGCAGCGAGTTCGGCCCCGACCGGGACGTCGAGGCCGACCTGGACGAGGCGCTGGCCGCCGCGGCGAGCGCCCAGAGCGGTGAGCAGGAGGTGCTGGACCTGCCCGAACGGGTCCGGACGGTGGTGTCGACCATGCTGAAGTCGACGTCCGACCACCTCCAGATCGACTCCGACGGGGACATCAACATCCGGGCCGGGTCGGCGATGGTCTTCGTCCGGGTGCGGGACAATCCGCCGCTGGTGGACGTCTTCTCGCCGGTGCTGACCGAGGTCGAGCCGACGGAACGGTTGTACGTGAAGCTGTCCGAGCTGACCAACCGGATGCCTATCGGCCGGCTGTACTGCGCCGACGACACCGTCTGGGCGTCCATCCCGGTCTTCGGGCGCAACTTCCAGGCCACCCACCTGATGCTGGCCGTGCAGGTGATGACCGGGCTCGCCGACGAACTCGACGACCGGTTGCACGGCGAGTTCGGCGGCAAGCGGTTCTTCGGCGAGGGCGACAAGCCGGGCCGGGGCGACAGCGAGCACCGCACCGGCATGTACCTCTGATCCACCGCCCTGCGCCGGGGCACCGGCCCGACTCCGGCCGGGTGTCAGGGGGTGGACGGGCCGACGCCGGGCGACTCGACCAGCCGGGACAGCACGATGGTGCTCCGGGTGGAGGTGACGAACGACTCCGCCCGGAGCCGTTCGAGCGCCTCCTCCAGGTGGGAGATGTCGGCGGCCCGCAGGTGCACGAGCGCGTCGGCCTCACCGGAGACGGTGTACGCGCCGACCACCTCGGGGTGCCGGCGGGCGGCCACCCCGAGCTGGGTGGGTGTGGTCCGGCCGGCGCAGAACAGCTCGACGAACGCCTCGGTGGTCCAGCCGACGGCGGCCGGGTCGACCACGGCGGTGAAGCCCCGGATCACCCCGCTGGCCCGCAGCCGGTCCACCCGTCGCTTGACCGCCGGAGCGGAGAGTGACACCCGGGCGCCGATGTCCGCGTACGAGGTTCGGGCGTCCGCCACGAGCAACGCAATGATTCGCTGGTCGACCGCGTCTATCTGCAACGTTCCGCCTCGGGGAAGCAATGGTTCTGGCTGTTACCAAAGTTCTACGCTACCTACCCTTGGTGACCGTGAACCAGCAGCGTGTGCCGCGAAAGCGGACATATCTCATGTGTGCCCCGGAGCACTTCGCGGTCGAGTACGCCATCAACCCGTGGATGGACCTCACCGTCGGCGTCGACGTGGCACAGGCGGTCAAACAGTGGGACCGGCTGCGGGACGCACTGGTGGGCCTCGGTCACGACGTGCACGTGCTCACCCCGCAGCCGGGACTGCCGGACATGGTCTTCGCGGCCAACGGGGCCTTCGTGGTGGACGGGACGGTCTACGGCGCGCAGTTCAAGCACGAGCAGCGGGCCGCCGAGGCCGCCGCGCACCGGGAGTTCTACCAGAAGCACGGCTGGCACTTCATCGCGCCGAGCGAGACCAACGAGGGTGAGGGCGACTTCGCCTACCTGCCCGAGGCGCACGGCGGGCTGATCCTCGCCGGGCACGGGTTCCGCACCGAGCTGCCGGCGCACGCCGAGGCGCAGGAGGCGCTGGGGCGGCCGGTGGTGTCGCTGCGCCTGGTCGACCCGCGTTTCTACCACCTGGACGTGGCGCTCGCCTCGATCGACGACGGCAACGTCGCGTACTTTCCGGGGGCGTTCTCGGCGGCCAGCCAGCGGGTGCTCGCCCAGCTCTTCCCCGACGCGGTGCTCGCCGACGACGAGGACGCGCTGGCCTTCGGCCTGAACCTGGTCAGCGACGGGGCGAACGTGGTGCTCAACAGCGACGCGACCCGGCTGGCCGGCAAGCTCCGGGCCGCCGGCTACACCCCGGTGCCGGTGGACCTGGCCGAGCTGAAGAAGGGCGGCGGCAGCGTCAAGTGCTGCATCGCCGAGCTGCGTCCCTGACCGGTCCCGGCACCGGCCGGCCCCGACCGGTGCGGCACCCGCACGGCCGGTCCCACTTCGGGGCCGGCCCGCCGCCCACGGCTCAGCCGAGGGTGGCGATCTCGTTGATCAGGACGTTGGAGAGCAGCCGGCCGTCGAACTGCACCTTGCGCAGGTACCACTTCTGCTGCGGGGTGCGCGGCTGGTTGAACTGCCACGGCCCGCGCGGACTGTCGATCTGACCGATCTTGCCCAGCGCCAGGTTGACCTGCTGCGCGGTCGGCTCGGCGCCGGCCAGCCGGATCGCCTTGTCGAGCACCTGCGCGGCGTCGTAAGAGGCCATCGCGTAGGTGGTGGGCGAGACGTTGTAGGTCTTCCGGTAGGCCGAGGCGAAGATCCGGTTGGCGTTGTTGTTCAGGTCGGCCGAGTAGTTCAGCGCGGTCTGGATGGTGCCGGCCTTGAGGCTCTCGTCCGCGTTGACCAGGGTCGACCGCAGGTCGGTGAGGATGCTGCCCTCGGTCAGGAAGCCGGGCGCGTAGATGTCCCCGAACCAGCGGCTACGGCGCAGTTGCCTGATGAACTGCTCACCGGCGGTGCCGGAGTAGAAGCAGAAGATCCCGTCCGGCTGGCGGCTGAGCGCCTCGCTGATCTGCGCGCCGAACTCGTTGTCGCCCGGGGCGGGGTTGGCGGTGGTGAGGATGGGGTCGCCGATGATCCGGGGGTCGTCGGTGCCGAAGCCGTCCCGGAAGCCGTTGATCACGTCCTGGCTGGCGGTGCCCTCGGGGGCGACGATGGCGAGCCGGCTTCCGGTGGGAAGTGTTCGCCGCAGGTACGACCCGAGCGCCCGGCCGGGCTCGTCCAGCACGTACGACGTCCGCCAGATGTAGACGACGCTCTGGAGGCTGGGCGGGGAGGCGTTGGACCCGATCAGCGGCACCCGGGCCTTCTCCACCGCGTCCCGGATGCCGGACATCACTGTCGAGTTGACCACGCCGCTCATCGCGAGCACGTTCTGGGTGAGCAGGTTGTCGACGGCGGCCTGGCCGCTCTTGGCGTTGTCGCCCTCGTCGACGGTCACCACCGTCACCGGGTGGCCGCCGAGCTGCTGCCCGTTCATCGCCAGGAAGAGCTGGAAGCCGTTCTCGATGTCGATGCCGATCGCCTTGCCGTCGCCGTTCTCCGGCCGGATCAGCCCGATCTTGATCGGCTTGCCCGGGGCCGGCGTCTCGGTGTCGTCCGTGCCGCAGGCGGCGGCGAGTCCGGTCGTGCCGAGCGCGGCCAGCAGTTGAAGGGCCCGCCTGCGGTTCATCTGCGACACCGAAATCCTTCCGGAAGCATTGCCGGGCGTCACCGCCCCTCCGGCGTTCTACCTGGTGGGCGACCCTGCGTCAATGGATCTTGATCTTCAAGCAGCGACTGCAACGCAGCCCTTACCTGCGGCCAGGCCGCCGAGAGCGGGTCGATCAACCCGAAGTGCTCGCATTCCGGCAGCTCAATGAGGGTGACCGGGGCGCCGGCGGCCCGTGCGGTGGCAGCATATGACCTGCTCAGAGCAGCCGGCACCTGGCGGTCCTCGCCCCCGTGCAGAATGACCGTCCGTGTCCGTGGCGGCACCGACCGGCGGGGGTCGGCCACCGCGTACCGCTGCGGCTGCTCGGCCGGGCCGCCGCCGAGCAGCGCGGCCACCGCCCCCGAATCCAGATCCAGCCGGTACGCCTCGGCGAGGTCGGCGACCGGGGCCAGCGCCAGCACCCCGGCCACGTCCTGCGGGGCGTGCGCCGCCACGTGCAGCGCGAGCTGCCCACCCGCCGAGTGCCCCAGCAGCAGCGGCGGCCCCGGCGCGACCAGCCCCGGCAGGGCCTGCGCCGCCACCCCGGGCAGCGCCGCCACCCCGGCCCGGACGTCGGCGAGCGTGTTCGGCCAGCCACCACCCGGCTGGCCGGTGCGCCGGTACTCCAGCTGCGCCACCGGCCAGCCCGCCTCGGCCAGGGCGGCGGCGAGCGGGCCGGTGTGGGTGCGGTCGTACTCGGCCCGCCAGAAGCCCCCGTGCACCACTGCCACCAGCGGCCGGACCGGACCGCCACCGGCCGGCCGGCGCAGGTCGACCAGTTGCTCCGGTCCGTCGCCGTAGGCGACGGTCAGGTCCGGCGGCGGGGCGGGCCGGCTGAGCACCGCCCGGGGGTCGTGGGCCATGCCGGCGACGGTAGCGCGGCTGGTGGAGGTCCGGGTGGGTGCGACGGGAGCGGGTGGGTAAAGATGGGGCCATGACCGAAGCGCACCCCACTGGACAAGCTGACGAGCCGGGCCGCCCCGACGGGCAGTCGGGCACCGTGGTCGTGGTCGGCCCGGACGGCCGCCCGGTCGGCACCGTGCAGACCGACGAGACCGGCGAGGACCCGACCCGCCTGGTCGAGCAGCCGGCCAAGGTGATGCGGATCGGCAGCATGATCAAGCAGCTGTTGGAGGAGGTCAAGGCCGCCCCGCTCGACGACGCCAGCCGGCACCGGATGCGGGAGATCCACCAGCGGTCGATCGTCGAGCTGAAGGAGGGCCTCGCCCCCGAACTGCGCGAGGAGCTGGAACGGCTCTCGCTGCCGTTCGCCGAGGACCAGGCACCCAGCGAGGGCGAGCTGCGGATCGCCCACGCCCAGCTCGTCGGCTGGCTGGAAGGGCTCTTCCACGGCATCCAGGCCGCCCTGGTGGCCCAGCAGATGGCCGCCCGGGTGCAGTTGGAACAGATGCGCTCCGGCGGCCGGGCCGCCCTGCCCAGCGGCCCCGGCGGGATGATCCCCGGCATGCCCGGCATGGGCCAGCCCGGCGGCGAGGGCCACAACACCGGCCAGTACCTCTGACCTCAGCCCACCCCGAAGACCTTCTCCAGGTACGCCGCCACCCCGTCGGCGGTGTTCGCGCCGGTCACCTCGTCGGCGATCTCCAGCACGGCGGGGTGTGCGTTGGCCACCGCCACCGCCCGCCCCGCCCAGGTGAGCATCGGCACGTCGTTGGGCATGTCACCGAAGGCGAGCACGTCGGCCTGCGCCACCCCGACCCGGGCCGCGTACCAGGCCAGCCCGGCGGCCTTGGTCACCCCGGCGGCGGAGATCTCCACCAGCCCGCTGTACGACGAGTGCGTCGCCTCGGCCAGCCCCTCCAGTGCCCCCGCCACCACCTGCACGAAGGCGTCCGGGTCCTGGGTGCCGGCGCGGGCCAGCAGCTTCACCGCCGGCACCGAGGCCAGCTCCTCCGGCGACTCGATCGCCCGGATGGCCTCGTGGTCGGCGTCCCAGCGCAGCGGGTAGTGCGCCTCGTGCCGCATCTCCCGGCTGTCCACGATCTCCACCGCGAAACTGACCTCCGGCACCGCCGCCCGCAGCCGCCGGGCCACCTCGGCGAGCAGTTCCGGGGCCAGCGGGTCGGCCCGCAGCACCTGGTCGGTGTCCGGGTCGTACACCACCGCGCCGTTGGCGCAGACCGCCGGCAGCGGCGCGGAGAGCTGGTCGTACACCAGTTGGAGCCAGCGGATCGGGCGGCCGGTGACCAGCACGACGGGCGTGCCCGCCGCGGCGATCCGCTCCAGCACCGCCGCCGTGCGGGCGCTGAGCCGGCGCTCGTCGCCGAGCAGGGTGCCGTCGATGTCGCTGGCGACCAGCCGTGGTGTCTCTGCCATCACCGGGAGAGTAGCCGGTCGAGGTAGACCGCCACCCCGTCGTCGTCGTTGCGCAGGGTCACCTCGTCGGCGGCGGCCCGCACCAGCGGGTGCGCGTTGGACACCGCCACCCGGGACCAGCCGGCCCAGGCGAACATCGGCAGGTCGTTGGGCATGTCCCCGAAGACCAGCACGTCGGCCGGGTCGACACCGAGCCGCTCGGCGACCACGGTCAGGCCGCTGGCCTTGTCCACCCCGGCCGGGGTGATCTCGACGAAGCCGAGCCCTGCCTGGGTGAGGGTGGCGACCTGCGGCGGGACGATCCGGCGGGCGGTGGCCAGCAACTCGTCGACGTCGTGTTCGGCGGTCCGGACGAACGCCTTGATCACGTCGAGGGCGAGACATTCCGCCCGGCTGCGCGCCTCGAACAGCTCGGGGTAGGGCCACGACGGGTGATAGTCGCCCCAGAGCGGCGCGTCGTGCTCGTCGGATCCCTCGACCATGACGGTCAGCGGGCCGACGGCGGCCTCCAGGTCGGCCAGCAGACCGGCCAGCACCTCGGCGGAGAGGCGCTCGTCGCGCAGCACCACCGGGCCGGTCGGGTCGCTCTGGTCGACCACGCAGCCGCCGCCGGCCATCACCAGGAAGTCGGCGGCCCGGATGTCGTTGCGGGTGAGTTCCTTCAACCGGGGGCCACGGCCGGTGGCGCCGACCACCGGGATACCGGCGGCCCGCACCCGGTCGAGCACCCCGTGGGTGTACGCCGACACGGTGTCGTCGCTGCGTACGAGGGTGCCGTCGAGGTCGGTGGCGATGAGTTTGGGCAGTCCCGGGCGGGTCATCGTTCCTCCTTGCCCGCCGCCGTCCGTACCGGTCGTCCGACCCGGTGTGACGGCGGGCAGCAACCGTACCTCGCCGTCCGGGTCGCAACCATGGCTTCCGGGCGAATCAGCAGGCAACGCCCGGTGACCGCCGCGCGGTGGCCCGGCGTGCCGCCCCGGCGGGGCTCAGGGGTGGGGTTCGCGGCGGGCGAATGGAACCGTCGGGGTGACGGTCAGGCCGGCGGGCGCGGCCGGCCGGTCGTCGTCCCCGTCCGGGACGACCCCGTCCGGTTCGGCCTGCGGACCGGCGGTGTCGACCGGCGGACCGTCCGGCTGCGGGGCGGTGGCGAGCAGCGCCGCCCCGACCAGCGCGACGGCGACGAAGGCCATCACCAGGCCCCGGCCGTAGTCGACCCGGAACCCGTCCTCCGGGGAGTAGAACAGCGCCCGCTGGCCCGAGTCGTCCAACGAGAAGGCGGTGACGGTGAGCAGGATCACCAGGGCACCCGCCACGGCCAGCCCGGCCACCCGGGCGTCGTGCCGGACCGCCGGCCGCCCGCGCAGGGCCAGCGCCACCGCGACGCTGAGCAGCAGGAGCCCCACCAGGTAGGCGATCCCGAAGCCGCCCACCTCGGCCACACCACCGGGCACCCGGATGGTGCCGCTGCCCTCCGGGCCCCCGTTCGGCACGGTCATCACCAGCCACTCCCCGGCCATCGACGCCGTGGCGGCGACCGCGCCGAGCAGGACCAGCACCGGGGGCAGCCGCCGGTCCCGGCGCAGCGCGGCGGGCCATTGCCCGAACCGGCCGCCCGCCGGTCGTTCGGGGGCACCCCACTCCAGCACCGGGGTGTCGTCCGAGCGGTCGTCCTGTCTCGGGATGGGGAGATCCTGGGACATCGGCCACCTTCCGCGTCGCGGGCCTGACCCGCATCATCCCACGCCGGCCCGCCCCGGGCCGGCAGCGCCGGGGCCCCGAAGCGGCGCACGCCGACCGCTGCCGGGGGCCGGCGGCCTCGCCGGGTCGGTCGCCGCGGGCGGGGCTTTCGACTAGCGTTCGGGTATGCCTATCCGTACCGCATCCGCACGTTGGCAGGGCAACCTCACCGAGGGCGCCGGGACCGTCCGCACCGGCAAGGGTGGCCTGGAGGGGAACTACTCCTTCAAGTCGCGCTTCGAGGAGGGCGAGGGGACCAATCCGGAGGAACTGATCGGTGCCGCCCACGCGGGCTGCTTCTCGATGGCGCTCTCCAAGCAGCTCGCCGACGCCGGGGTGTCCGGCACCTCGGTGGAGACCACCGCGAAGGTGCACTTCGACAAGACCGACGCGGGGATGACCGTCACCCGGATCGACCTGGAGACCGTCGGCCAGGCGCCGGGCCTGGACGAGGCCCAGTTCACCAAGCTGGCCGAGGCCGCCAAGGAGGGCTGCCCGATCTCCCGGCTGCTCTCCCCCGGCGCGCAGATCAGCCTCACCGCCCGCCTCGCCTGATCCGTCCCGTCGGCCGTCCGGCCCCGCGCGGGGCCGGACGGCCGACGGGGTACGGGCGGCGCTCCGGCGGGACCGGTGGGCGGGCGGCCGGTCGGGCACAATGGGTGAGGTGCCCGTGGAGATGAGCCGTGAACGCTTCGAGGAGCTGGTCGGCGAGGCCCTCGACGAGGTGCCCGAGGAGTTGCTCCGGCTGATGAGCAACGTGGTCATCCTGGTCGAGGACGACCCACCGCCCGGGGAGGACCTGCTCGGCCTCTACGAGGGGCACGCGCTGACCGAACGCGGCTGGAACTACTCGGGTGTGCTGCCCGACCGGATCTTCATCTACCGCCGGCCGATCCTGCGGATCTGCACCACCGAGGACGACGTGGTCGACGAGGTGGCGGTGACCGTGGTGCACGAGATCGCCCATCACTTCGGCATCGACGACGAGCGGTTGCACGCGTTGGGCTGGGGCTGAGCCCGCCGCCCGCCTCGTGCGGCCGGTCGTCTGCGTGCACCTGACCGGTTCCGTGCGCGGGGCCGGGCCGGCGCGCCGCTCGGCCGATGCGGCGGCTTGCGGGGGCTGCCTACCGTGTGGTGAGCACACCCCCAATCAGGAGGAAGACCCAATGCGCAGCGCGCTGTTCTCCGCGGAGAACCTGGAGAAGGAGTCCGCCCAGCCCGGCATGCGGCTGCAGAACTCCAAGATGTTGAAGATCGAACTCAACGGTGAGGCGATGGCCCGGGTCGGGTCGATGGTCGCCTACCAGGGGCAGGTGCAGTTCCAGGCGTTGGGCTCGGGCGGCATCGGTAAGTTCATCAAGCAGCGGCTCACCGGCGAGGGCGTGCCGCTGATGAAGCTCACCGGCCATGGCGACGTCTTCCTGGCCGAGCTGGCCAAGGACGTGCACATCATCGACCTGGAGCCGGGCGACGCGCTGTCGATCAACGGGTCCAGCGTGCTGGCCTTCGACTCCACCCTGTCGTACGACATCAAGATGGTCGGCGGCGCGGGGATGGCCTCGTCGGGCCTGTTCAACTGCGTGTTCAGCGGCTACGGCCGGATCGCCATCACCACCAAGGGCACGCCGGTCGTGCTCAACGTCGACGCGCCCACCTACGTCGACCCGCAGGCGGCGGTGTGCTGGTCGGCCAACCTCCAGACCGGCTACCACCGGGCCGAGCAGCTCGGCCTGGGCACTTTGCTCGGCCGCAGCACCGGTGAGGCGTTCACCATGAGCTTCGCCGGCCAGGGCTTCGTCGTGGTCCAGCCGTCGGAGGAGCCGCCGGTCCAGGGCAGCGGCGGCCAGCAGCAGCAACAGGGTCTGCTCGGCGGCCTGCTGAGCTGACCGCAGGCGCGACGTGGGGGCGGTCCCGGCCGGGACCGCCCCCTTTCGTCTGTGCGGCCGTCGCCCGGCCGCTCGGTGCGGGTCCGTGCCGCGCTGCTGTCGAGACGGCGGCGTGGGCTCAGTTCAGCTCGCCGGAGCGCAGCCGGGCCAGCCAGGCCGCCGCGTCGGTGTAGTCGGTGTCCGAGAGCCCGGCCGGCGCAGGGACCGGCCGGTCACCCGCCGCGTCGGCCCACCGGTGCCGGGGGTACGACCCGAGGAACCGCACCTCGGCGCAGACCCGCCGCAGCCCCTGCAACGCCTCACCGAGCCGGGCGTCGGCGACGTGACCGGTGCAGTCGAGGAAGAAGACGTACCGGCCGAGCGCCTCCCCGGTGGGGCGGGACTCGATCCGGGTCAGGTTGACCCCCCGCACGGCCAGTTCCATCAGCACCGACAGCAGCGCGCCCACCCGGTCGTGCGCGATGTAGACGGCCAGCGAGGTGAGGTCGTCGCCGGTGGGCGGCGGGGGTGGGCCGGGGCGGGACAGCAGGGCGAACCGGGTCACCGCGTCCGGATGGTCGGCGATCTTGTCGGCGAGCAGGGCCAGCCGGTGCCGGGTGGCCCCGATCGGGGCGCAGATCGCCGCGTCGTACTCGCCGGTGGCCGCGCCGGCCGCCGCCGCGCCGTTGGACAGCACGTCGATCACCGTGGCGTCGGGCAGGTGGGCGCGCAGCCAGTTGCGGCACTGGGTGGACGCCTGCGGATGGGCGGCCACGCTCCGCACCCCGGCGAGTTCGGTGCCGGCGCGGGCACCGAGCACGAACTCCACCGGCAGGATCACCTCCCGGGTGATCACCAGCGGGTCCCCCTCGGCCAACTCGTCCAGGGTCACCCCGACCGCGCCGCCGATCGAGTTCTCCATCGGCACCAGCGCCGCGTCCGCCGCACCGGCCCGTACGCTCTCCAGCGCCTCGCCGACGCTGCGGGCGGGCGTACGACTGCCGCGCTCGGCGGCCGGGACGGTACGCAACGCCTGCTCGGCGAAGGTGCCCTCGGGGCCCAGGTAGACGTAGCGGGTCGGCGGTGTTCCGGGCATGCCGCCCAGCCTACGCACCCGGTGGCAGCCCGGTCCCGGCGTCGCAGGCCAACGTCCGGATGGCGGGCGGCGCGACGGCCTTCACCTCGATCGAGCAGACGTCCGTACCGGCGGTGACCAGCCGCAGCGCGCCCGGCTCCCCCCGGCTGACCGCCTGGAGTTCCTCGTGCCCGCTGACCGAGAGCACGGTGTACTGCCAGCCGTCGGCGCACAGCGGCCCCTCGACGGCCCGCACCGTCACGTCGCGGGGCAGCACGTCCCCGCGGAGCAACCCGATCACCCGGTCGGCCGAGGGGCGGCCGGCGCAGGCCACCGCGACCGCCGCGACGGTGGGGGTCGGCAGCGCCGACGTCGGCGGCAGGGTGGGGGTCAGCGGCAGGACGGGCGGCGACGTCGACGGCGGCAGGGTCACCGCCGGCGTGGGCGGGGCGACCGGGGCTGGCAGCTCACGGTCGGGCGGGGCGGCGCAGCCGGTGAACGGCGACACGACGAGCAGGGCCACGGCGAGCCGGGCGGCGACCGGCCGCCGGTACGGGGGGCGGTGGGCGGGGTCAGGCGGCACGGGCCGGTCCTCGGGGATTCGGGCGCGGGGGCGTCGCGACGGGGCCGGCCGTCACGGACCGTGGGAGGGGCCGGTCGTGTGGCCGGTGGGGGTGAGCCCATCGTAGGAAAAACCGCCCGCCCGGTGAAGGCCGGCGCGACGCCCGACGCCGCCGCCCCGACGTCGGGCGGATCGGCGCGGGGCGGTGCCGGTCAGATCGGGGAGAAGAAGGTGAGTGAACCGGCGACAGAGCCGCCGGTGAGCATCGGGGTGGAGACGGCGTCGACGGTGGCGTAGGTGCTGGTGTCGCCGGCCGGCTGCACCCGCAGCAGGCCCCGGGCGAGTCGACCGGAGTGCAGGGCGAGTAGCGGGGGGATCTTGTCGGTCTCCTGTTCGGGCAGCTCGTGCCGGGCGGCGGTGAAGTCGAGCAGCCGCAGGCCGCCTTCGAGCAGCGGCAGACCGACCACGTCCTCGGGGGCGCCGAGGCAGAGCAGTTCGCAGCCGGCGGCGGAGATGGCGACCACGAGGGTGTCGGCGTCGATCAGCAGGCAGGGCTCCTCGGCGTGCGAGACGCTCGCCGACCACTTCCCGACGTTGTCGCACCCCGGCCCTGTCGGCGTCCGCGCCGCCGGCACGAACACGTCCGGGAGCGAGAGTTCGACGTGGGCCACCGCGCCTCCTAGGTACACCGACGGTCTGTCCACGCTAGCCGGTCTTCGTGACGGTCGCCGACCGCGCGGGAGCCACCGGCCGCCGGTGGAGGGATCAAGTGCCCTGGTGGGCGGCCGGCGACGGCGCGGACCGGCATGTCGGGGGGACCGGTACCGCGGGGCGTCGCCGGTGACGTTACCGGCGACCCGCCGGCTTGTCAGCGGCCGTTCGGCCCTCGTCGTACCACCGGTAGTCGCCGGTGGGACGGTACGTGCCGTTGTGCCAGGTCTGCGGGGCCTGGGCGACCCGGGACAGCTTCTCGGCGGTGGCCGGGCTGATCCGGTTGCCTCCGGCGACGAGGAGCCGGTCGAGCTCCCGGTGGGTCGCCATCATGCAGTCCTTCGGCAGGCCGTAGACGCTGATGACGCCGGAGCCGACGAAGGTCAGCACCGGCGTCACCGGGATCGGCAGCCCGACCGCCTGGGTGAGCGCCTTGCTGGCCCGCTTGGCGTCCCGCCGGGCCTCGGCCACGTACGGCGGGCGCTTGCCGTTGATCTGCACCACGTCCCCGGCGACCAGCACCCGGGCCCGGCCGTGGTCGGCGATGCTGACCGCGAACAGCCCGCTGGGGCCGATGGCGAGGAACCCGGCGCGTTCGTCCTGACCGTGGTCGCGCAGGACGTCGGAGACGTCGGTGCGCGGCCACTCGATGACGTGCCAGGCGGGGCCCAGGTGGTCGAGCTGACCGAGCGCCCGCGCACCGGCGGCCTCCAGCCGGCGGGCGCCCCGCTCGGCCCGGCGTCGACGTGCCCACTCCAGTGGGGTCGGACGGGCCGGATCGAGAGCCGCGGACCCGTCGGGACGGGGGTGCGGCACCGCCACGGGCGGCAGTGCCCGGGTGGGTACGGCTCGACGAGCGGGAAAGACAGTCATCGCGACCTCCGGCAAAAGGTCCCTCGAAAGTTATGTTCTCACTACCCTACGTCGCCACTGTGGGGGTTCGGCAAGTTGGAACGCCGGAATGAGTGCGGATGAATGCCATATTCATCCGCAGTTCTTCCGCTGAACATCGTTCATCACTGCCCTACGCTGCGGGGGTGACCCACTACGTGGACAGCGAGGTCGGTCGACTCGGCACGGTGCTGTTGCACCGACCGGGTCCGGAACTGGCCCGCCTCACCCCCCGCAACAACGACTCGTTGCTCTTCGACGCTATCCCATGGGTGGGCCGGGCCCAGGAGGAGCACGACGCCTTCGCCGCCGAGCTGCGCGGACGGGGCGTGGAGGTGCTCTACCTCGCCACCCTGCTCGCCGAGACGCTCGCCGTCGCCGAGGCCCGCGCCGAACTCACCGAGCAGGTGCTCGCGTCGCCCCGGCTCGGCGACACCCTGCGCCGCCGGGTCGCCGACCACCTCGCCTACCTCGACCCCGCCGCGCTCGCCGACGTGCTCATCGCCGGCCTCGCTCACGAGGAGGTACGGATCAGCGCCGAGCGCCCCGGCGGCCTGGTCTGGACGATGATGGACCGGCACGACTTCGTCATCGACCCGCTGCCCAACCTGCTCTTCACCCGGGACTCGTCACTGTGGATCGGCGACCGGGTCGGGGTCACCAGCCTCGCCATGCCGGCCCGCCGCCGGGAGACCACGCTGACCGACGCGATCTACCGCCACCACCCCCGCTTCGTCGGCACCCGGACCGTCTACCACCCCGGCCTGGAACACCTCGAAGGCGGCGACGTGCTGCTGCTCGCCCCCGGGGTGCTCGCCGTCGGGGTGGGCGAGCGGACCACCCCGGCCGGCGCCGAACGACTGGCCCGGCAGGTCTTCGCCGCCGGCCTGGCGCACACCATGCTGGTGGTGCCGATCGCCCAGGAACGGGCCACCATGCACCTCGACACCGTCTGCACCATGGTCGACGTCGACGCGGTGCTGATGTACCCCAACGTGGCCAGCACGCTGTCCGCGTACACGGTGATCGCCGGGCCGGACGGCGAGCCCCGGATGGACGGCCCCGCGCCGTTCCTGCGCGCGGCGGCCGACGCGATGGACCTCGACCAGCTCCGGGTGATCGACACCGGCCTGGACCCGGTGACCGCCGAACGCGAGCAGTGGGACGACGGCAACAACACCCTCGCCCTGGCCCCCCGGCTCTGCGTCGGCTACGAACGCAACGTGGAGACCAACGCCCAACTGGAGCGCGCCGGCATCGAGGTCATCCCGATCGCCGGCTCGGAACTGGGCTCCGGCCGGGGCGGCCCCCGCTGCATGTCCTGCCCGCTGGTCCGCGAGCCGCTGTGCCCGCCCGCCGGCTGAACCGCCCCACCCGGGCCGACCCGGCCGGCCGCCTAGCGGAGGGTGAGCTGGCGGCCGAGCAGGCCCTGACGGGCCCGGCGGCCGGCGGCGTCCAACGGCTCCTTCTCGGCCAGCGCGTCGGCGTACCGCTTGGCGAACGCGGCCACCGGCTCCTCCCACTCGGCGGCCGGTACGTCCTCCGGCAGGTCCCACACGGGTGCCAGCCGGCCGTGCGCCCGGAACATGCCGGCGAACTTCGTGCCCTCGCCGAGGGTGAGCGCACCGGCGACCGAGAGCCGGGAGAGCGCGTCCAGCGCGGCGTCCTCGTCGTCGCCGAGCACCCAGCGCACGTGCGCCTTCTCCGGCACCTGGCACCAGTAGGCGGCCCGTGCGGCGGCCAGCTTCACGGTCGGATAGATCGCCGCGTTCGCCCGCTCCAGGGACGCCTGCACGGTCGGGTCGTCGGCCGCGCCCGGATCGAGCCAGAACTCGAAACCGTCGTGCATCGTGATCTCCAGCGGGCCGTCCACCAGGATGTCCTGGAGGCGGGGGCCGGGGCCCGGCAGCGGCGGCACCGTCACCGCCCCGCCCGGCTCGGTACGCAGCGCGCAGAGCAGCGCGTCGGCCAGGTCCCGGGAGACGTCGCCGGACTGTTGGTGCCGCTGGAGGCCGATGAACACCCGACCGTCCGGCTTGGTCATCGCCGGGGCGGCCATCGGCAGCACGGTCGCCAGGGTGACCGGGCGGTCGCCGTGCTCCTCGACCAGGTCCGGGGTGAGCCGCAGCGGTGCCGAGGCGGCCGGTACGAGTTCGCGCAGGGCGATCCACTCCGGCTCGTCCGCCAGCCCCTCGAACGGACGGGGGACGAAGACGTCCCGGATCTTCTCCCGGCGGGGAGCGGCCTCGGCGCGCTGGTTCTTTCGACGCTTGCTCACGGCGAGACAGCCTAGAGCCCGCCGGGCGGCGGTGGGGGAAGGACCCGCCCCGGTCAGCCGGCGGCGACCAGGTCCGGCCGGCAGTCGGCGGGGTCGAACTCGGCCCAGACGCTCTGCCCCAGGCCGTCCCGGTCGACCCCCCAGCGGCTGGCCAGCCCGGCGACGATGTGCAGGCCCCGGCCGTCGACGGCGTCCGTGCCGGCGGCCCGCATCCGGGGGCCGGCCCCGGCACCGCCGTCGGTCACCCGGACGGAGACACCCGGCCCGGTCCGGGTCGGTCGCAGCCGCCAGGCGACCCGGACCACCCCGCCGGGCAGCGGGTCGGCGTGCCGGACCGCGTTGCCGACCAGTTCGGCCAGGACGGCCACCAGGTCGGCGAGGAGCGGTGGGGGCACCAGGTCGGCCAGTTCGTCGGCGAGCCGGTGCCGGGCCAGCCGCGCGCCGGTGGCGTGGTGGGGGACCACCACACACCACGAACGCTCGACTCGTCCCGTCGACACCCCGGCTCCTTCTCGGCCCGTGCCCGCGGTGGGTCGTCCGGCCCACCGGCGGCTCACCCGCGGGGGAGCCGCACCTCTGCGACGGTACCGCCACCGTCGCGTGGACGTAGGGATACCCATCCATTCTGCTGTTCAACGATCCGGCGGACGAGATAGAGGCCGAGTCCGGCACCCGGATAGGCCCGTCGGTCGCCGGACTCGCCCTGCCAGAACCGGTCGAAGGCGCGTTCGACGTGTTCCGGCCGGATACCCACCCCCCGGTCGGTCACCCGGAACGACACGGTCTGCCCGTCGGCCGACGCGAACACCTCGATCGGGGAGTCCGCCGGTGCCCACTTGCCCGCGTTGGTGCACAGTTCGGTCAGCACGGTGGTCAGGCTGTGCCGGTCCCCGAGGGCCTTGGGCAGGTCGGCCGGCGCGTGCAGGAACAGGCGTCGGCGCAGGTCGCCGGGGAGGTCCAGGACCGCCGCGCGCAGCGCCTCACCGAGGTCGAACGGTACGGCCGGCTCGCCGTCGGAGCGTACGTCGGTGGCCGAGGTGAGCAGCCGGTCGACCAGCCGGGCCAGTTCGTTGGCCCGTTGACCGATCACCCGGGCCGCCTGCCGCCGGTCGTGGTCGGTGAGCGACTCCCAGTGGTCGGTGAGGGTGTCGGCGTACCCCTTGATGACGGTGACCGGGGTGCGCAGCTCGTGGCTGGTGACCGCGACGAAGAGGTCGCGGTCGGACTCCCGGCGTCGCTGGTCGGTGATGTCGCGGAAGGTGATCACCCGCAGCGTGCCCGGCCCGACCAGCTCGCCGGTGGTGATCCGCAGCCACCGCCCGTCCGGGAGCTGGTGGTCGAGCACCTGGCCGGCCGGCGGGAGCGGGAACGGCAGCGGCCGGTTCATCGCGTCACCGGTGCTGCGCCCGGTGACCTGGGTGGCGGCCGGGTTCCACAGCCGGACCCGGCCGTCCCGGTCGACCACGGCCAGGCCGTCGGCCAGCGCCGCGACGACCGGGCCGTCGCCGTGCACCGGCAGCCCGCTCTGGTCGCCGTACATGTGGGCGATGCAGGAGGCGAGGTAGCCGAGGGTGGCGTGCTGCACGCGGTCCTCGGTCTCGTCGTCGTCGGTGTAGAGGGCGTGCAGGGTGCCGACGGTGAGCCCGTTGAGTTCGGCGCGGGCGACGATCATGCGGCGCAGGCCGTCGCCGACCAGTTCCGCGGCGAGCGGACCGTCGAGGTGGTCCAGCCGGGCCTGCCGGACCCGGGGCCCGGTGAGCAGGCAGACGGTGGCCGGGTCGGAGGCGGGCAGCGGGCGGCCGATGGTCCACTCGGCGCAGCCGCTGGCGGCGATCACCCGGCCGCCGGTCGGGGCGAACTCGACGAAGGCCACGCAGGCCGCGCCGAGCGTGGGGCGGGCCGCCCGGAGCAGCGAGGTGAGCACCGGCAGGCCGGCCTCACCTGAGTTGATCATCTCGATCACCGCGCCGTGGTCGGTGATGAGGGTGGCGAGATCGGGGCGCTCCGGCATGCCCCGAGTCTGCCCCGTACGAGGCGGTTCGGGCACCCCCCGCAGGTCACCGGGCTCCGGCAGCCGGTGCCGACCCGACCGCCCGGCGTCGGCCGGGGACCGGTGTGAGCCGGGCGTCACCGGCCCAGCCGGGCCAGGGTGTGCGCGGGCCGGTCGGTGATCACCCCGTCCACCCCCGCGTCGAGGACCAGCTCCAGGTCGGTGGGCTCGTTGACCGTCCAGACGTACACCGGGTGGCCGGCGGCGCGCAGCGCGGGCACCAGCTCCGGGCGGGCCCGGACCAGGCCGATGCCCGGCCCGGCGATCCGGGCCCCGAACGGCAGCCGGCCGAGCCGCAGCCAGCGCGGCAGCACCTCCAGCAGCAGCACGGTCGGCAGCGCCGGGGCCAGTTCGCGGACCCGGCGGACCGCCAGCGGGGAGAACGACATCACGGTGACCTGGACCGGATCGTCCGGGCCCGGCTCGGCCAGCCCGTGCCGACGCAGCAGGGTCACCAGCCGACGCTCGACGTCCCCCCGGTAGCGGGACGGGTGTTTGGTCTCCACCAGCAGCCGGACCGGGCGACCGGCGTCACGGACGGCGGTCAGCAGCCGGTCCAGGGTGAGCAGCCGGGTACGGGTGTCGTCAGGTGCCGCGTCGCCGTCGGCCGGCGCGCAGCCGGGATGCCAGGAGCCGAAGTCCAGGGTCTCCAGCTCGGCCAGGGTGCGGGCGCTGACCAGGCCGTGACCGTTGCTGGTCCGGTTCAACCGCCGGTCGTGTACGCACACCAGGTGCCCGTCGCGGGTCAGCCGGACGTCGCACTCCAACCCGTCGGCGCCCTCGTCGAGGGCCCGCAGGTAGGCCGCCAGGGTGTGCTCGGGCAGGTCGGCCGACGCGCCCCGGTGCGCGAAGACCAGTGGCTCAGCCATCCTCCGCTGCTCAGATGACCTGGCCGGGCTGCCCGTCCCCGGTGACGACCGGCCTGCCGACGGCCGCCCACTGCCGCATCCCGCCGTCGGCGTTGCGTACCTGCTCCCAGCCGTTGCCGAGCAGGTAGCCGACGACCTGGGCGGAGCGCCCGCCGGAGCGGCAGATCACCGCGACGTCGCGGTCGGTGGGCACCTCGGCGAGCCGGGCCGGCAGTTCCATCATCGGTACGTGGTGCGCGCCGGGCGCGTGGCCCGCCGCCCACTCGTCGTCCTCGCGGACGTCGAGCAGGTAGGTGTCGTCGTCGATCGCGGTCACGGGGACACTGGGAACCTGGGATCCGAACACGGTCGAAAGCCTAGATCCTCGGTGCCGTCGGCGGCACGTCAGCGCTCGGCGTGGCGACCTGTCGGCGGGTGGGCGCGGCGGGACGGTCAGAGCCGGTTGACCCAGCGCGGGTTGGCCCGGGACCAGTCGGGCAGCCGGTCGGTGCGGACGGCGTCGAAGAGTCCGCCGCCGCCGTTGTCGAGCACCACGTACGAGATGCCGTCGATGGTCTGCGGGTAGGACGGGAGCTGCACCCCGTGCAGCTCGTCGGCGGGCAGCGACCGCAGGGCGAACAGCAGCTCGTCCAGGGGTACGCCGTTGGTGTCGACGGTGAGCGCGCTGCCGACCGCCCGCAGCACCCGGTCGAGTTGCACCGGGTCGGTGCGCAGGTGGGTTTCGCCGGCGCGGTCCATCATCGCCCGCAGCATCTGCTGCTGGTGCCGCTGCCGGTCGTAGTCGCCGTTGGGCAGGTCGTAGCGCTGCCGGGCGTAGTCCAGCGCCCGTGCGCCGTCCATCTGCTGGCAGCCGACCGGGAAGACGACGCCGGTGTGGATCGAGCGGACCTCGGTGTCGACGCACATCCGGATGCCGCCGAGCAGGTCGATGACCTGCCGGAAGCCGGCGAAGTCGACGAGGGCCGCCCCGTCGAAGCGGATGCCGGTGAGCCGGGTCAGGGTGGCCGAGAGCAGGCGGGTGCCGCCCTCGCCGCCGCCGCCGTGCTCGTACGCCGCGTTGATCTTGTCTTGGCCCCCGCCGTAGCCGACGCCGTCGGGGGGGATGGCGACCAGCAGGTCCCGGGGGACGGAAATCAGGTACGCCTGCCGCAGGCCGGGCGGCACGTGCACGATCAGGATGGTGTCCGACCGCTGGTCCGGCCCGGCTGCGCCGGGGCGTCGGTCGGAGCCGACGATCAGGTAGTTCAGCCCGGTGTCCAGTTCGGTGCGGGCCTGCCGGGCGTCGGGGGCGAGCAGTTGTTCCTTGCTGACCGTGCGGTCGTAGCGGTGGGCGAGCAGCCGCACCCCGACCACGGCGAGTCCGGCGAGCAGGACCAGGGCGAGGCCGACGCCGAGCAGGGCCCGTGGCCAGCGTGCCCGGCGCCGGCCGGGAGGCGGTGTGCCCCGCCCCCGGTCGGATCGCGCTGACCTGGCCGTGACGCCCTCCCCGTGGCCGCAACGTGAATATCTCTCACGTCAGGCTACGGCGGGTCGGCCGGCTCCCGGGCCGGTTCGCGCGACTACCGGCCGGTCACTTACGGGTGGACAGCACGCTCGGGTTGGCGTACACGAACTCACCCAGCCGGTCTTCCTTGATCGCCTGGAACATGTCCAGCGTCTGCTGGCTGAGCGCCTCACGGTTGTTGGCGTTGCCGTTGAACGTGCCGCCGTTGGTCCGCAGCATGGTCAACTCGTTGGCGGTCACCCCACGCATGGTGAACACCAGGTCCGCCACCGGCACGCCCCCGGTGTCCAGGATGAACGCCTTACCGGCCGCCTTGATCAACTGGTTGACCTTGACCGGGTTGGTCAGCATGCCCTTGTCGGTGGCCTTGCGGGCCATCGCCTTGATCAGCTGCTGCTGGTTCTGCTGCCGGTCGTAGTCGCTGTTCGGCAGGCCGTAGCGCTGCCGCGAGTAGTCGAGCGCCTGGAGGCCGTTCATCTCCCGGCAGCCCTTCTTGTAGACCACCGGGGTCATCGGCCGGCCGGTCTTCTTGGCGTCCGCGTTCCACATCTGCTTGCCGTCCACGATCATCATGTGGTGCGACTTCACCTCGTGGCTGACGCAGATGCGCACCGTGCCGAGGGTGTCGATGACGTTCTTGAAGCCGCCGAAGTTGATGATCGCGGCCCCGTCGAAGCTGACCCCGGTCATGTTCTTGATGGTCTGCGCCATCAACTGCGCGCCGCCCTCCCAGCCGCCGCCGTTGCGCGCGCCGGCCTGGAACGCCGCGTTGATCTTGTCGGTGCCGCCCTTGAACCCGCTCTTCTTGAACGGCGGGATCTGCGCCTCGGTGTCCCGGGGGATCGAGATCAGGTACGCCTGGTCGTGGCTGGCCGGGATGTGCAACACGATGATGCTGTCCGAGCGGACGTCGTCGGCGGCCCAGCGCTCCCGGGCGTCCACGCCGAGCAGCAGCATGTCGATCGGGCCGTCGAGGTTGGCGCCGCCCTCGGCCTCGGTCTTGCCCGCCCCGCCGAGCAGGTTGCGCTGGGCGATGTTGCCGGTGGCCTGACTGATCAGCGCCTTGCTGCCGACGATCGCCACGCCGCTGGTCAGCATCAGCACCGCGCCGAAGACCACGGTCAGCCGCGCCCAGAGGGGGTCCTTGCGCCGGGCGCGCTTGCGGGCCGTCGTGGAGGGCCGACCGCCGCGACCGCCCGGTGACGGGACGGCGGCCGACGCCCGGTAGGGGTCGGCGCTCAGCGACGATGGGCGGGGGCTGGTCTGAACCGGCATGCGTGCTCCAGCTCGCGTGATCGGGGGGCGGGACCACTTTACGTACCGCTTCCCGGCAAGGCGAGGTCGTCACACGCACAAATCCCAGACAACCTGACCTTTAGCCCCATGATTCATCCGTTCGGGCGAATCGATGCGACCGGACGGCTGTTGGCGTCCGATGATCTAGCGGTCCGGAAACGACCTCTGATGACGTCCGTCGAAATCTGCCTGACACACGGGGGCGGACCGGGCCGGCCCGCCCCCGTGCCGGGCGACGTCTCAGTTGCCGTTGCCGGCGGCGGCCTTCTTGTCGGCCGCCACCCAGTCCGCCATCGTGTCGGCCGACATCGCCTTGTACATCGCGAGCGCCTTCTCCCGGTCGGAGACCACCACCGACTCGCCGTTGATGGTGTCGCTGCCGAGGTTCGGGCTGGTCAGGAACGTCAGGTTCTCCCCGCGCAGGTTGCGGAACTGGATGGCCATGTCGCCGAGGGAGAACTCCTGGTCGACGGTCACCGCCGCGGTCACCGAGCGGAGGAAGTCGTTGAGCTTCTTGGGGTTGGTCAGCGTGCCCGTGCTGGCCGCCTTGTCCATCAGCGCCCGCAGGAACTCCTGCTGGTGGCGCATCCGGGCGAAGTCACCCTGGGGGAACTGCTTGCGCTGCCGGATCCAGTCCAGCGCCGTCGCGCCGTCCATGTGCATGGTGCCCTTGGTGAACTTCCGGTACGGCTTGTGGATCGAGGTGATGCTCTGGTCCACCTTCAGGTCGACCCCGCCGACCGCGTCGGTGACCTCCTTGAAGCCGCCGAAGTCGATCGCCATCACGTGGTCGATCCGGACGTCGGTGAAGCACTCCACGGTGCGTACCGCCAGCGGCAGGCCACCGAAGGCGAACGCCGCGTTGATCTTCGCGCGCCGCTCGGAGGTGCACTCCGCGCCGTCGACCTGCGGGATCGGCACGTACAGGTCACGCGGGACGGAGACCAGGTAGGCCGACTTGTGGTCGGCCGGGATGTGCATGACGATCAGCGTGTCCGCCCGCCACTCGCCCTGCTTGTCGACCGGCGCGTCCGGGTCCCGCGAGTCCGAGCCGACCAGCAGGATGTTGAGTGCCCCGTCGACCGCCTTCGCCGGCCGGCCGCCGGTGATCTCCGAGAACGGGTCGGTGCGGGCCAGGTCGTCGTTGAGGTTGCGGGTGTAGAACCACGCCCCGACCCCGCCGAGCAGCGCCAGGACCAGCACCGACACGCCGGCCACCAGGGCGATCCGCCCCCAGCGCGGGCGCGGCCCGCGCCGGCCGTAGTTCCCCGGCCCGCCCGGCCCCGAGGGTGTGCCGGGGCCGCCCGGTCCGCCCGACCGGGGCTGGCTCTCCTGGTACGACGGGTACCACTGCGCGTCGGACTGCCCGGAGCGCCCGGTGGGGCCCCGGTCGGCGCCGGGCACCGAGGCCCGGCCCGCGCTGCGGTGCAGGTAAGGGAGCGAGGCGCCGGCTGACGAGGTCGCTGACATGCGTTTCAGCGTACGTAGGCGGGTCGAGCGTTCGCTGAATGTGAAGCCCGCCGGCCGTCCCGCGTGGCGCGGGGGAGCTACCCTAGCCGGTCGCGGAAATGGTCGATGGTGCGTCGCAGGCCCTCATCGGGCGAGACCTCCGGCTGGTATCCCAGCAGGTCCCGGGCGAGGGTCAGGTCGGGGCGGCGCATCTCCGGGTCGTCCGCGCTGCGGGTGACGTAGGTCACCTGTGACGTGCTGCCGGAGAGTGACACGATCGTCTCGGCGAGTTGCCGCATCGTCATCTCGTGTTCGGTGCCGCAGTTGATCGGGCCGGTCTGCGTCGAGTCGAGCAGCAGCAGGATGCCGCGCACCAGATCGTCGACGTAACAGATCGACCGGGTCTGCTCGCCCGTGCCGTGCACCGTGATCGGTTCGCCGCGCAACGCCTGGGAGATGAAGGTGGGGATCGCCCGGCCGTCGTCCGGACGCATCCGCGGGCCGTACGTGTTGAAGATCCGGACGATCGCCGCGTCCAGCCCCCGGCTGCGGTGGTAGCCCATGGTGGCCGCCTCGGAGAACCGCTTCGCCTCGTCGTAGACGCTGCGCACCCCGATCGGGTTGACGTTGCCCCAGTACGTCTCCCGCTGCGGGTGTTCCTTCGGGTCCCCGTACGCCTCGGAGGTGGAGGCCATCAGGAACCGGGCGTCGTCGGCGACCGCGCGGTCGAGCAGGTGCAGGGTGCCCACCGAACCGACCCGGAGGATCTCCACCGGCAGCTTCGCGAAGTCGGTCGGGCTGGCCGGGGACGCCATGTGCAGGATCGCGTCGAAGCGCTGCGCCAGGGCCGGCTGGTGGGTGGGCAGGCCGTCGGAGATGTCCGCCTCGACCAGGGTGAACCGGGGGTGCTCGGCCAGGTGCGCGACGTTGTCCTTGGAGCCGGTGACGAAGTTGTCCAGCGCGACCACCGTGCACCCGCGCTCGATCAGGGCGTCCACCAGGTGCGACGGCACGAACCCGGCGCCGCCGGTGACCAGGACGCGGTGACCGTTTCCGAACCGCTGGGCAACCTTCATGGCGGCCAGCCTACTTCTCCCCGCCGCCCGGGGTCCGGTCGACCCGAGGCAGTGGCGTGCCCCGTACCCTGCCCGTCCCTGCCTTCGTGGGTGCTTCCCGGGTGCGTCACCGGGCGACCGAGCCGGGCCGACGGGGTGGGCCCCCGACGCGAGCGGTCGCGTCGGGGGCCCGTGGTGCGCCGGTTGCTCAGTGCGCGCCCGCGCCGGTGAGGGCACGCACCTCCAACTCGGCGTACTTGTCCTCGTCGTGCTCCTTGGAGATCACCGTGCCGATCCAGCCGCAGAGGAACCCGAACGGGATGGACAACAGGCCCGGGTTGGACAGCGGGAACCACTGCCAGTCGTGGTCCGGGAACATCGAGGTCGGTGCCCCGGAGACGACAGGTGAGAAGAACACCAGGAACACGGCCGAGATCAGGCCGCCGTAGATCGCCCAGACCGCGCCCGAGGTGTTGAACCGCTTCCAGAACAGGCTGTAGAGGATCGCCGGCAGGTTGCCCGAGGCGGCCACCGCGAACGCCAACGCCACCAGGAAGGCCACGTTGAGGCTCTGCGCGTAGATCGACAGGGCGATCGAGACCGCGCCGATGACCAGGGCCGAGATTCGGGCCACCCGGACCTCCTGGCGTTCGGAGGTCTGCCCCTTCTTGATCACGTTGGCGTAGAAGTCGTGCGCCAGGCTGGACGACGAGGCCAGGGTCAGGCCGGCGACCACCGCCAGGATGGTGGCGAACGCGACCGCCGCGATGATCGCCAACAGGGTCGCCCCGCCCAGGTCGCCGCCGAGGAAGGACTTGCCCAGCTCCTCGGCGAGCTGCGGCGCGGCGGTGTTGCCGGCCTTGTCCTGCGCGATGATCTCCTTGCCGCCGACCAGCGCCGCCGCACCGAAGCCCAGGGCCAGCGTCAACAGGTAGAAGGTGCCGATGATGCCGATCGCCCAGAGCACGCTCTTGCGGGCCGCCTTGGCGGTCGGCACCGTGTAGAAGCGGATCAGGATGTGCGGCAGGCCGGCGGTGCCGAGCACCAGGGCGATGCCCAGCGACAGCAGGTCCATCTTGTTGTAGAAGGTCTGGGTCGAGTTGCCGGCCACCTCGACGCCGTAGCGCAGCCCGGGTTCGAGGAACGCGCTGCCCTTGCCCGACGTGGCGGCGGCGTCACCGAGCAGCGCCGACAGGTTGAAGTTGTACTTCGCCAGCACCAGCACGGTCATCACCAGCGCGCCGGTCATCAGCAGGAACGCCTTGACGATCTGGACGTACGTGGTGCCCTTCATGCCGCCCACGGTCACGTAGATGATCATCAGGGCGCCGACCATGATGATGGTGGCCACCTTGGCGGTGTCGGCGTCCATACCGAGGAACGTCGTGCCCGGCTTGATTCCCAGCAGCAGCGCGACCAGGGCGCCCGCGCCGACCATCTGGGCCAGCAGGTAGAAGATCGACACCGTGATGGTGGAGACCGCCGCCGCCGTACGCACCGGCCGCTGACGCATCCGGAACGCCAGCACGTCGGCCATCGTGTAGCGGCCCGAGTTGCGCAGCAGTTCCGCCACCAGCAGCAACGCCACCAGCCAGGCGACCAGGAAGCCGATGGAGTAGAGGAAGCCGTCGTAGCCGTACAGCGCGATGATGCCGGCGATGCCGAGGAACGACGCGGCCGACATGTAGTCGCCGCCGATCGCCATGCCGTTCTGGAAACCGGAGAAGGACCGGCCGCCGGCGTAGAAGTCGGTGGCCGTCTTGGTCTGCCGGCTGGCCCAGATCGTGATCGCCAGCGTCACCGCCACGAACACCAGGAACAGGGTGATGGTCAGGTTGCGGGCGGTGCCGCCGCCCGCCTCAACCGCGAGGACCGTGTTCACGGGTCACCTCCCCGATCTCGGCGCGGATGCGGTCGGCGGTCGGGTCGAGCTTCCGGTCGGCGTACCGGGAGTAGAGCCAGGCGATGAGGAACGTCGAGACGAACTGGAGCAGGCCGAAGATCAGCGCCACGTTGATGTTGCTGCCGAAGAGCTTCGTGCCCATGAAGTCCCGCGCGTAGGCGGAGAGGATCACGTAGAGCGCGTACCACAGGAAGAACGCGACGGTCATCGGGAAGACGAAGCTGCGCAGCGCGCGGCGCAACCCGACGAACTCGTCCGACCGTTGTACGGCCAGATAACGCTCCGCCGCCGAGTCGGCCGGGGCGGGCGTGGGTGTGTCCGTGGACATCTGTGGATCACCACCTTCACAGGCATCGGGAGTTTCGCGCACCGTAGAGAGCGGCCTGCCTGCGAGAAAAGGTGCAGATCGATCCCGGCGATCCCCTGCGCCGAACGGTCCCCCACCTGCGCCCAGTGACCCACGTCACCCCGCTCACCGGCCCACCCCGCCTGCCCTCGATCGACTCTCGTGGGCCGGAATGGCGGTATCCGACCGCCCAGGACGCCGCTACATCGGCGACATGGCGATGCCACCCCGGGCGGCTCGGGCGGCTCGGGCGGCTCGGGTCAGGGAAGCTGGTGGTAGCGGCCCCGGTGGTGCAGGAGGGGCGGGGTGTCGGCGACGATCTCGACCGTCTCGATGGTGGCCTCGACGAGGAGGGCCCAGCCGTACTCCCGGGCGGTGTCGAGGCGGCAGCCGGCCCAGCTCCCGGCGTCGGCGGGCACCGGCCCGTAGGGTGTGTCGGTCCACGCGTCGGTGGCGAACAGGCCGCCCGGCGAGGGGAAGAGCCCGGCGAACCGGTCGGCGAGCTGCCGGTGGGACGGCCCGAGCGGGGCCACCGCGAACCGGCCGGCGTCCTCGATCGCCGTCCACAGGTCGGCCTCGGGGTCGATCAGGCCGAGCAGCCGGTCCGGCTCTCCCTCGGCGACCAGGGTGGACGACACGGTCAGCCCGGCCGGGCCGGGAGCGGTCCAGAGCGTCACCGGCGCGGCGAGCCGCCCCCGCAGCCGACGGGCCGGCGAGCGTTGCCCGGTCGGCACCGCGAACGGGTCGGTGTGGTGGATCTCGGCACCCGGTTCTGGATTCACGTGAAACATTGTGGCCCCCGCCGCCCGGCATGTCCCATGATCGTCCGCACCCGACCGCCCGCGCCGGAGGGACGACGTGCGGGCCACTGAGCGTCGACGACCGGCTGGCGGATCAGCTACCGGAGGGTGGTCCCGCGTCGTGGTCCGCTGCATCCCGAGGGGCAGAGTCCGCACCCCGAGGGGTGCGGCCCGCCGTCCGGGGCGTGCCGTCCGTCCCGCCGGGCAGGGTGGCGCGGGCGGCGGCGAGCACCTGCGGGTCGGCGCACCCGCCCGCGTAACCGGCGATCCGGCGGCGGATGTCCCGGGTGAGCAGCCACACGCCGATCCGGTCGGCGACCGGCCGCAGGAACGCCGGCCGGCAGCGGAAGCTGTACCGCCAGGTGGCGACCGTGTGGCCCGGCTCGGGTGCGGGGGCGAACCGCCAGCCACCGGCGAACATCTCGAAGAACCACGGGCCGCGCACCATCTTCATCCCGACGTTCGTCGGCGGGGCGAAGGAGACGTACTCGCTGATCATCACCAGGCCGTGCCGGGACCGGGTGAAGGTTCGTACCCCCTTGCCGGGGCGGGTGGCCCCGTCGACGAAGTGCTGCTCGCGGACGAACGGGTCCCACCGGTAGCGCACCGGCGCGACGGTCTGCGACACCGCGAACGCCAGGTCCGGGGGAATGCCGACGGTGGTCACCGCCTCGACGACAGGCATCAGCGGCGGGGGGTCACGGTCGACAGCAGCTCCGGCATCCGACGGTCCAGCACGTCCCCGGCCAGGTACGCCCCGAGCAGCGCCGCCCCCACCCCGTACGCCGCGCCGACCGGCAGGGCCAGCCAGAGCCACCCGTCGCCGAGCAGCCCGGCGGCCACCACCATCGGTACGGCGGCAGCCGCCGAGCCGACCATGGACAGCAGGGTGAGCATGCTCTTGGCGACCCCGGAACCACCGTTCATCGCGAACGGGTTGCTCGTCTCCGGCAGCGAGTACGCCCCCAGCACCGAGATGAACCCGTTGATCGCCAGCCCCACCCCGTACGAGGCGAGCAGCGCGCCCGCCGCCACCCCGAACCACTCCGGTCGGCCGAGCACCCCGCTGATGATCAGGGAGACGACGCCGAGCATCGGCAGCACGTACACGGAGAAGGCGGTCATCCGGGCGCGCAGCTCCAGCCGACCCGGCACCCCGGCCACGACGTTCGCCGCGTAGGCGCTGCCGTCGAAGCCGAACTGGTTGGCCAGGGTCACCGAGGCGAGCACGCCGACGAAGAGCATCGAGATGCTGAGCAGCACCGGCGACGGGTCCCCGGTGGCCTCGAAGCCCTCCTCGCCGACGGCGAACCCCGCGCCACCGAGGTTGACCATCACCGGTACGAAGATCCCGACCACCGCGATGGTGATCAGATTGGCCCGTCGTCGGGCGTCCCGCCACCAGTAGCGGCACTCGCGGGCCACCAGCGCGCCGAACCGGTCCCGGCGGGCCCAGCCGACCGCCCGGGGGAAGAGTTGGGCGACCGCGCCGCCGGTCGGTGCCCGGCGGGCCTTGGCCGGGGCGGCGCTCGCCGCGCCGACCATCGCCGACTCCAGCGACCGGGACCACCAGAGCAGCAGCGCCCCGATGGTGACCGCGGTGATCAGCAGCTTGACCGGGACCGCCCAGGCCCGGCCCTCGGCCACGTCCAGGCCGATCGTCCAGGGTGCGCCGAACGGGGTCCAGCCGACGATCCGGGCCACCCCGACGAGCCGGTCCCAGTCGGCGGTGCGGACCGCCGCCAGCACCACGAGCTGCAACGGGCCGAGTGACGCGGCGACCACGGCGAGCAGCACGGCGGCCAGGTCGCGTACCCGCCGGGACCGCAGCATGGTGGCGAACGCGCTGGTCACCGCGCGGCTGGCGGCGACGCAGAGCAGCACCCCGGCGACCACGCCGAGGGCGGCGACGACACCGGCGACCGCGCCGCCGAGCAGCGCGGCGCTGACCACCAGCCCGGTGACCGCGACCAGCACCGCGAACACCGGGACGCTGACCAGGGCCGCCGCGAACAGCCCGGTGACCAGGGTGCGGCGGGACAACGGCAGCAGGGCGAAGCGGGCCGGGTCGAGGGTCTCGTCGACGCCGAAGAAGACCAGTGGCAGCAGCAGCCAGCCGAGCACCAGCACCCCGCCGCCGAAGGCCGCCGCCATCACCGCGTAGCGGGGTTCGTCGGCGAAGCCGGGGGCGGCGAACATGAGGAAGCCGCCGGCCGCGAACCAGAGCCCGACCAGCACGCCGGTCACGAACAGGGCGACCCGCCAGCCCTGGCCCCGGAAGTTGTTGCCCATCACCCGCAGCTTGAGCCGGACGAAGTGGCGCGGGGAGACCGCGCGGACCCGAGTGGGGGGCGCGGGCGCGGTCACCGGGACAGCCACGCCAGCTCCTCACCGGTCGCCGTCCGGCCGCCGACGACCTCGACGAAGACGTCCTCCAGGGAGCGGTCGCCACGTACCTCGGCGAGGGTGCCGACCCGCTTGATGGTGCCCTCGGCGAGGATCGCCACGTGTGAGCAGAGCCGCTCGACGACCTCCATCACGTGACTGGAGAAGACGACCGTCCCGCCGCCGACCACGTACCGGTGCAGGATGTCGCGGATCAGCGCCGCCGACACCGGGTCGACCGCCTCGAACGGCTCGTCGAGCACCAGCAGCCGGGGGCCGTGCAGCAGCGCACAGGCCAGGCCGATCTTCTTCTTCATGCCGGCGGAGTAGTCGACCACCAGGGTCCGGCCGGCGTCGGTGAGGGCCAGCACGTCGAGCAGTTCCGCCGCCCGCTGGTCGACCACCGCCGGGTCCATGCCGCGCAGCAGACCGTGGTACGCCAGCAGCTCCGCGCCGCTGAGCCGGTCGAACAGGCGTACTCCGTCGGGCATGACGCCGAGCAGGCGTTTCGCCTCGACCGGGTCGCCCCAGACGTCGTGCCCGAGCACCCACGCGTTGCCGTGGTCGGGCCGCAGCAGCCCGACGGCCATCGACAGGGTGGTGGTCTTGCCGGCGCCGTTGGGGCCGAGCAGGCCGTAGAACGAGCCGGCGGGGACGGCCAGGTCCACCCCGGCGACCGCCACCTTGCCGTCGAACTGCTTGGCCAGGCCACGGAGTGCCAGCGCAGGGTGTTCACCAGTCATGCCCCGACCGTATCCGGACCGGGCGAGGGGCCGCTCCCGCCAGGGGACGATCCCGGTTCATCCCCGAGACGGACGCCCCCGGTGCGGCGTCAGTGTCGCCAGGGGCCAAGCCGCCCTGACCCCTGTGCTTCAACGATCGAGCCGCGCAGCGCGCATTGCACCAAATGAGGACGTTCAGCCGCGTACGCTCCGGAGGCGTCAGCAGGCGCCGGCGGTCAGACCTTGTGTTCGCGGCGTCAAGGAGCCAGCGGCGGCGGGTGGGGCAGCGGGTGGGCGCCTTCGGGGCGTAGGCCGTCGAAGATGATGGCGAGGTATCGCTGCCACAGGTCGGGCGGGGCGTCCGGCACGTAGCTGGTGACGTAGTTCGGCGCGCACATCAGCAGGATGACGTCCGTGCCGGTGACGTCGGCCCGCACGGCGCCGTGCTCGCGTGCCCGGTCAACCAGCGTGTGCACGGTGTCGAACATCTGCGAACGGACTTGGGTGACCTCCGCGTTCAGCTCGCCGGCCTCCTGTAGGAACGAGAGGTCGCGTTGTTGTCGCTGATGCGCGGCGACGGTGAGGAACTCCAGCAGTGCCGCGCCTGGATCCGCCGCGTCGAGCAGTCGGTCGCCGACCGTGTTGAGCGCATGGATCCGGTCGAGGACGATCGCGGCGATCAGGTCATCCTTCGTGGCGAAGTGGCGGAATACAGTGCCCTTCCCGACGCCGGCCCGGCGGGCGATATCGGCGACTGAGGCGTCCAGGCCGCGCTCGGCGAACTCGTCCGCAGCCGCAGCCAGCAGCAACTCCCGGTTGCGAGCGGCGTCGGCACGCAGGGGACGGGTTGAGGTCACTTCCGCACACTAGCAAGTTGACCGCCGGGTCCGCTTATTGCTAGCTTCACCGCAACAACATGACCGCGCGGTCCGTTTTTGGGGGAATGCATGAAGGCAGTTGTCGCGACCGCCTACGGACCACCCGAGAAGTACACGGTGGCCGACGTACCGGTGCCCCGACCCGGTCCGGGGCAGATCCAGGTTCGGATCGCCGCCGCCTCGATCAACCCGGCGGACGTCCGGCTGCCCGGCGGCGATTTCCGCGACGTCATGCCACTGGCATTCCCGCACGTGCCCGGCAACGACTTCGCAGGCACCGTCAGCGAGGTCGGTGCTGGCGTGACGGCCTACCAGGTGGGCGACGAGATCTTCGGCCAGGCCGTTCCCCGGGCACTGCGCGCGATGGCCGGTGCGACCCGGCCGTCGCTGAGCACCGGCTCGCTGGCCGAGTACGCGGTCTTCGAGGCCGACACCCAGTTCCTGGCACACCGCCCGGCCGGCCTCAACATCGAGCAGGCAGCGGCCCTGCCCACCATCGGCCTGACCGCACGAGCGCTGATGGCCACCGCCAAGATCCAGCCCGGTGAAACCGTCCTGGTCATCGGCGCCACCGGCGGTGTCGGCACCGCGGTGATCCCGCTGCTCGCCGCCGCGAAAGCTCGGGTGATCGCCACCGCGACCGACGCCGATGCCGACATCCTTCGCGGCCTCGGCGCCGACCAGACCATCGGGTACGCGGAAGCCGAGTACCCGTCCAGCGCCGACGTCGCGTTCAACCTGACCCTGCCGAGCGACCACCTGACCGCAGTTGCAAGCGCCATTCGTCCAGGTGGACGCCTCCTCACGATCACCCTCCCGGTGCCGCGGCAGGAGTGGATCGGCCGCGACGACGTGCGCCTGCACTTCGTACTCGATAGGGACGGCACATTTGGCGGAATGCGCGAGGTCGGCGAACTGGCGGTCCGTGGCGAACTACCGGCCACCATCGGCCGCCGCTACACCCTCGACGACGGCGTTCAAGCATGCGTGGACTTCGTCCGCCTGCACACAACCGGGAAGCTGGTCGTCACCCTGCTTGAGCCCGGGCAGGATGCGGTCGTTGACGTTGGCCAGGTCGTACACGCCGTCGGTGTCGATCAGCAGCGTGTCGGTCAACCGCGCCAACTCCATCAACCTGGTCAGGCTGGCGCTGGGTCGACTCGACCCATGTCCGCCACGACCATCACGGCCCGGTGAACGTCCCACCCGCTCAACAGTCCCCGTTCCCGGCCCAACCGGTCATCCCCAACCAGGCCACTGTCAGCAGCCTCCGAACCCGACGCAACTGACGGGCTGTATGGGCACGGGTTCCGACCGATCGGGACGAACCGGTCAGGAGCGCAGCGACTCGGGGGCGTGCAGGCGGAGCATGGTGGCTCCGACGTCGACCGGGGTGCGGCGGCGGGTCGCCATCGACACCGCGATCATCACGGTGAAGGCGAGCGGCACCGTCCAGGCGGCGGGCTGCGTGGTCAGGGTGGCCGGCCAGCCGGTCAGCGGCGGCCCGAGCACGGTGATCAGCACCGCGCCGATCGCCGCGCCGCCGCCGACCAGCACCCCGGCCGCCGCGCCGAGGTCGGTCAGCCCGCGCCACCAGATGCCGAGCACCAGCAGTGGGCAGAAGCTGGACGCGGCGACCGCGAAGGCCAGCCCGACCACCTGGGAGACGTCCAGCCCGGAGACGTTCAGGGCGAGCACCGCCGGCACCCCGCCGGCGATCACCGTGGCCAGCCGGAAGCCGCGTACCGAGCCGTGCCCCAGCACGTCGGTGGAGATCACCCCGGCGACGCTGGTGAGCAGCCCGGACGAGGTGGACAGGAACGCGGCGAACGCCCCGGCGGCGACCAGGGCGGAGAGTAGCCGTCCGGTGACGCCGTCACCGAGCGCCGCCTCGGGCAGCAGCACCACCACCGCATCGGTCTGCCCGCTGACCAGCAGTTGCGGGGTGTAGATCCGGCCGAGCACGCCGTACAGGGTGGGCAGCAGATAGAAGACGCCGACCATGGCCAGCACCACCAGGGTGGTCCGCCGGGCCGCCGCGCCGTCGGGGTTGGTGTAGAAGCGCACCAGTACGTGCGGCAGTCCCATGGTGCCGAGGAAGGTCGCCAGGATCAGCGAGTAGGTGGCGAACAGACCCCGGTCGTCGTCCCCGGCGGCGCTGGGCAGCAGCCAGTCGGCGGCCCCGTTGGCGACCCCGGACACCTCGGGCACCGGGTCACCGGCGGCGAAGCTCAGCTTGTCGCCGGGGCGTACCTCACGGATGGTGCCGTCGGGGAAGGTGAGGGCCGCGCGGTGCTCGACCACGACGGTGGTGGCGGTGCGGAACGCCGGTCCGTCGGGCGGGGTCACCGCCGGGCGGGCGTCGGCCTGCCACTGGAGGGCCAGGAAGATCGCGGGTACGGCGAGCGCGGTCAACTTCAGCCAGTACTGGAACGCCTGCACGAAGGTGATCGCCCGCATCCCGCCCAACGCCACGTTGGCGGTGACCACCGCGGCGACCAGCAACGCCCCCACCGGGTACGGCGAGCCGGCCACCGTGGCCAGGGTCAGCCCGGCGCCCTGCAACTGCGGCACCAGGTAGAGCCAGCCGATGAAGATGACGAAGACGGTGGCCAGGGTGCGCAGCCGGCGGGAGCCGAGCCGCAGCTCGCAGAAGTCGGGCAGGGTGAACGCCCCGGAGCGGCGCAGCGGCGCGGCGACGAAGAGCAGCAGCGCCAGGTAGCCGGCGGCGAAACCGACCGGGTACCAGAGCACGTCGACGCCGTACTTGAGGATCAGTCCGGCGATGCCGAGGAAACTCGCCGCCGACAGGTACTCCCCGCCGATGGCGGCGGCGTTCCAGGTCGGACTGACCGTCCGGGACGCCACCAGGAAGTCGGAGGTGGTCCGGGCCAGGCGCAGGCCGTAGAAGCCGATGCCGACGGTGATCAGGGTGACCGCGACGATCGCCGGTACGACGTACCCGTTGCCCATCTCAGCGTTCCGGCCGCTGGACGAGGTCGACGAAGTCCTGTTCGTTGCGTTCGGCGAGCCACACGTACGCCCAGCCGACGGCGATGAGGAAGGGGAACGAGACCACCCCGAGCAGCAGCCAGGGCAGGTTGACGCCGAGCACGGTGACCCGGCCGACCGGGGGTGCGATGGCGAACAGCCAGGGCAGCCCGCCCAACCCGATCAGCACCAGCAGGCTCAGCCGCAGGGCGAGGGTGAGCTGTGCCCGGACCAGGCCCCGAACCAGCGCCTCACCGACCCGGGTCTGCTGGGTCAACTCGGTGCGGGTGTGGGCGGCCCGGGTGTCCCGGCGGGAGACGCCGGCCAGCACGATCCGTACCCGCCCGGCCGGCCGGGCGGCCGGCGGCCCCGGGTCCACCGGTAGCGGCTCGGGGTCGTGGTCGGCGGTCACCCGGGCAGTCTCGTCGGCCCCACCCGAATGTCAAGTGCCGTCCACCGGGGGTGTGGACAACCTGTGGACAAGGCGGTCGGCCTGTGGATGACGGTGGACGACCTGATGACCAGCATGGCGTTACGTCTGATTCGTCCTCACCGGAACGTCACCCGGAGATCATCTGTAACGGCCTTGCCGGCATTGACCCAGGCCCCTACGCTGGGGCAGCCAATCCCTTTCTCATCGAACACGGGGTTTCTATGCGCAAAATTCGCACTCTCCTCGGCGTCGGTCTCGCCGGAGCATGTGCACTCGCCGTGGTGCCGGGTACGGCCTCCGCGGCTCCCGTCTCCGCGCCGCTGCAGAAGTCGGCGGCCCTCGACGACGTGACCGGCGCCTACTACCCGGTCTCCCCGGCCCGCCTGCTGGACACCCGCGACGGCACCGGCGCCCCGGTCGGCAAGATCGGCGCCGGCAAGAAGGTCGACCTCCAGGTCGCCGGCCGTGGTGGCGTACCGGCCAGCGGCGTCGGCGCGGTCGTGCTGAACGTGACCGTCACCGGTCCCAGCGCCGCCAGCTTCCTCACCGCCTACCCGACGGGTGAGTCCCGGCCCACCGCCTCCTCGGTGAACTTCGCCAAGGGCTGGCTGGGCTCCAACAACGTCACCGTGAAGCTCGGCTCCGGTGGCAAGGTCTCGGTCTACAACAACAGCGGCTCGACCGACGTGATCGTCGACGTGGTCGGCTTCTACGCGGGCGACAACAGCCTCACCAACCGTGCCGGCGGCCAGTACGAGTGGTACCTGCCGGAGCGCATGTGGGACAGCCGCGACGACCCGGAGGGCAAGCCCCCGGCCGGTCAGGTGCTGGAATACTCGCTCGACTTCGGCGACGAGTACAACCCGCACGTCAAGTCGTTCGTCTTCAACGTCACCGCGGTGTCGCCGGCCAAGTCCGGCTTCCTCACCGCGTGGTCCGGCAAGGGTGCCCGGCCGGCCGCCTCGACGGTGAACTACCTCGCCGGCAAGAACGTGCCGAACCTGACCTTCGTGCAGACCACCCCCTGCACCGGCACCGAGCAGTACAACTGGTGCATCGCAGGTGCGCCGAAGTTCAGCATCTACACCTCGCAGTCGGCGCACGTCCTGGTCGACCTCGTCGGTGTGGTCGACGACGGCGAGTCCCCGTACGGCATGCGGTTCGCTCCGCTGAGCCCGACCCGGATCGTCGACAGCCGTTCCAACCTGGGCATCTCCGGGGCCATCCCGGCCAACGGCACCCGCAAGGTGACCGCCCCGGCCGAGATGGTCACGCCCGACACCGAGGTGCTGGCGATGAACGTCACCGCCGTCACCCCGACCAACAACACGGTCATCACCACCTGGCCGGCCGACTTCGACGGGGTCAACAAGCCCTCCACCAGCAACCTGAACCCGTACGCGGGCCAGGTCGTCTCCAACGGCGTGCTGGGTGTCATCGGCCCGAACTACGCGTTCAACGTCAACAACCTGTCCGGCAGCACGCACCTGGTCGCCGACGTGGTGGGCACCTTCTACTACCCGCCGGCCTCCACGGCCAAGTCGGCCACGTCGCTGAAGGGCGGCAAGGCCAAGCCGAGCGCGGCTCCGGCCGCGAACCGGCGCTGACCGGCAGTCGCCACGACGGTTGACCGTCAGTAGTCACCCGCAGAGCGCCCCGACCACCCGGTCGGGGCGCTCTCGCGTTTCCGTGAACGCCGGGCCCGCGCCGTGGTGGATGAACCGGCTCAAGTGCCGGTCGTCGATCCGGTAAGGGCGCAATGCCCTTTCTTGGCATTCCATCGATATGGCCTTGCCGCTCGTGATCACCGCCCATAGTGTGTGGTCCACAATCACTCTTCCTTCTTCACGGGGTAATGCATGCGCATTTTTCGCGCTCTACTCGGCATGAGCATTGCCGGGGCCTGTGCGCTGGCCGTACTGCCGGGGGTGGCGCTGGCCGCGCCCACCGCGCCGTACACGGTCCTCACCGTCGACGTCGGCGACCAGACCGGCGGCTATCCGATCTACCGGTCCGACGTCTTCGACCGTGACAACTCCACCGTCTCCGTGGTCGCACAGGACAACGACCGGCTGGCGGTCGACACCACCCGGGCCGGCTCCTACGTGCGGCTCACCATCCAGCCGCCGGCCGGCGAGCAGTGGACGGCCGGTCAGACCTACCAGGCGACCTGGCAGGGCGACGGCGGCACCGCCGCCATGGACCTGGCCTCCGACGGGCGCGGCTGCGGCCACGTCACCGGCTGGATCAAGGTCCGGCAGGCCGACCGGGACAGCGACACCGGCCGGGTCGACGCGTTCGCCGCCGCCTACGAGTACAGCTGCCGGGACAGCACCTACTACACCGGCACGGTCAGCGGTGAGCTGCGCTGGAACTCGTCCGTGGACTACGCGGTCGCGCACGGCGAGCCCAACCCGGTCAGCTTCAACTACCAGGAGATCGCGGTACCCAGCGCGGCCAAGACGGTGACCTTCCGGTCCGTCGGCAGTGCGCCGATCACCTTCGGGGCGGCCAGCCTCGGCGGCCCGACGCCCGAGGCGTTCGCGCTGCTCGGCTCGAACTGCACCGGCCGGACGCTGACCCCGGGGCAGACCTGTACGGTCTCGGTCGCGGCCAACCCGACCAAAGAGGGGGTGCAGCAGGCGAGCCTGCTGCTCGCCGACGACAGCGCCTCCGGCACCCGCCGGGTGCAGTTGGCCGTCGAGGGCTTCCGGGGCGTCACCGGCAGCTACTACCCGCTGGCACCGAAGCGGCTGATGGACACCCGGTCCGGCCTGGGCGCGCCCAAGGCCAAGATCGGCCCGGGTAAGAAGGTCGACCTCCAGGTCACCGGCCGGGGCGGGGTGCCGAGCAGCGGTGTCGGCTCCGTCGTGCTGAACGTGACGGTCGTCGGCCCGACGGCGGGGAGCTTCCTCACCCTCTACCCCGCCGGCCAGAGCCGCCCGACCGCGTCCTCGATCAACTTCGCGAAGTCGTGGCTCGGCTCGAACAGCGTCACCGTCAAGGTGGGCTCGGGCGGCAAGGTGTCGGTCTACAACCACGCCGGGTCGACGGACGTCGTGGTCGACGTGGCGGGCGTCTGGGCCGGGAACAACTCGCTCTCCAGCCGGGGACAGGGCGGCCAGTACCAGTGGATCAAGCCGTACCGCCTCTACGACACCCGGGAGGAGGGCGGTCCCCTGAAGGCCGACTACATCATGTGGAGTTGGCTCAGCTTCGGCGACCTCAACACCCACGTCAAGGCGCTGGTCGTCAACATCACCGCCGTCTCGCCCCGCAAGGCCGGCTACCTGACGGCGTGGACCGGGCAGGGGGACGTACCGAGCGCGTCGACGGTCAACTACCCGGCGGGCAAGGTGGTGCCGAACCTCGCCATCGTGGAGACCGTCGAGTGCACCGAGTGCGGCGGCAGGCGGGCACCGCAGTTCTCGATCTACACCTCGCAGACCACCCACCTGGTGGTGGACGTGGTGGGCGTGATCGACGACGGCACGGTTCCGGACGGCCTGCGGTTCACCCCGATGTCGCCGACCCGGATCGCGGACAGCCGGATCGGCCAGGGCCTGCCGAGCGTGCTCGGGCCGGCCTCGGTCGGCAAGGTCACCGCACCGGCGAGCATGCTGACCCCGAGCACCCAGGTGCTCGCGATGAACGTCACCGCGGTCACCCCGACCAGCAACACCGTGCTCACGGTGTGGCCGGCCGACTCGGCGATGACCCGGCCCACGGCGAGCAACCTCAACCCGGCCGCCGGGCAGACCGTCTCCAACGCGGTGCTGGGCATCCTCGGTCCCACGCAGGGCTTCAACGTCTACAACCACTCGGGTAACACCCATGTGGTCGCCGACGTGGTCGGCACGCTCTGGCTCTACCCGGCCACGGCCACCCCGCCCACGGGCCGGGCCACGTCGCCCGGCAGCGGGCTCAAGGTGATCGACTCCGGCGTGGGTGCCCCCTCCCCGCGCTGACCCGCCACCGACGGCGAAGGGCGCCCCGGCCTCGGCCGGGGCGCCCTTCGCCGTTCCCGCGTCAGGGGGCCGATGTTGCGGCATCCGGGGCACTGCGTCACCGCAACATCGCCGACATCGCGACGATCATGGCCGCGCCCGGCTCAGCGGGTCCAGTCCTGTTTGGCGGCGCGGACCAGCTTGTCCTTCAACTCCCGGGTGTGCCGGCGGCTCACCGGCAACTCGGCGGCGTCGATCAGCACCACGTACCCGGAGTTGACCAGGCGCAGCTCCGCGATCAGGCGCAACTGCACCAGGTACGACCGGTGGATGCGCACGAAACCCGCGTCCGCCCAGCGTTCGGCGAGGGTGGCCAGGGACACCCGGACCAGGTGCGAGCCGTCGGCGGTGTGCAGCCGCGCGTAGTCGCCCTGCGCCTCCACCCAGCGCACCGCGGAGCGGGGCAGCATCCGGGTCGTCCCGGCCAGCTCAACCGGGATCGTCGGGTCCTCCTCGGCGCGGGCCAGCGCCGCCGGGTGCGACGGCACCACCCGCGAACCGATCACCCGGCGCAGCGACTCGGCCAGCCGTTCGGCGCGTACCGGCTTGCGGACGTAGTCGGTCGCGCCCAGGTCGAACGCGTCGACCGCGCCGTCGTCGTACGCGGTGACGAAGACGATCGCGGGGGGCCGGGCGAACCGGCGCAGCACCCGCGCCAGTTCCATCCCGTCCAGGCCGGGCATCCGGATGTCCAGGAAGACCACGTCCACGTCGGTGTCCCGCAGCACCCGCAGCGCCTCGGTGGCGTCACCGGCCGTGTGCAGCCGGGCCACCCGGGGATCGGCCCGCAGGTGGTACGCCAACTCGTCGAGCGCCGGTGGCTCGTCGTCGACGGCCAGCACCCGCAGGAACCCGGACGCGTTCACCGCGCCGGCCCGCTCGCTCACGCGCCGGCCCGTACGCCGGGGTGGAACTTCGGAATGCGCAGGCTCACCTTCGTACCCGAGCCGGGGCCCGTCTCGACGACCAGGCCGAACCCGTCGCCGAAGACCGAGCGGAGCCGCTCGTCGACGTTGGAGAGGCCGACGTGCTGGCCCGGGTCGTCGGTCGGGTCGCTGCCGGCCCGGGTCAGCTCGGCGATCCCCGCGGTCAGCGTGGCCGGGTCCATCCCCACTCCGTCGTCCTCCACCGTGATGTGACACTCGGCACCCGCGTCCCGGGCCTCGATGCTCACCATGCCGGTACCGGGCTTGCGCGACAACCCGTGCCGCACCGCGTTCTCCACCAACGGTTGCAGGCACAGGAACGGCAGGGTCACCGGCAGCACCTCCGGGGCGATCTGCAACCGCACCTGTAACCGGTCACCGAACCGGGCCCGTTCGATGGTCAGGTAGCGATCGATGGAACGCAACTCCTCGGCGAGGGTGGTGAACTCCCCGTGCGCCCGGAACGAGTACCTGGTGAACTCGGCGAACTCCAGGATCAGCTCCCGGGCCCGTTCCGGGTCGGTGCGCACGAACGACCCGATCGCGGTCAACGCGTTGTAGATGAAGTGCGGGCTGATCTGTGCCCGCAACGCCCGGATCTCGGCGCGGGCCAGCCGCTCCCGGGACGAGTCCAGCTCGGCCAGCGAGAGCTGGTTGCCGGCCCAGTGCGCGGTCTCCAGGGTGGCCTGCACCAGGCCGGGCGCGGGCGGCCCGTCGGCCACCGCGACGAGCGCCCCCACCACCCGGCCGTCGGCCGACAGCGGCGCCACCACCGCCCCCCGGACCAGACAGTCCACCCGGTCGCAGTGCAGCTCCGACTCGCCCAGCACCGTCGACCGGCCGGTCTCGGCCACCCGCCGGGCCGCCGCGAGCAGTTGCCCGCCGTGGTGGCCGCCGCGCCCGTCGAGGGCGAGCAGCGTGTCGGCGTCCGTCAACGCCAGTCCGGCCGCCCCCACCAGGGCCCGCAGATGGCGTACGGCCTTCGCCGCGCCCGCCGGGTGCAGGCCGGTACGCAGCGGCTCGGCGGCCAGCCCGGCGGTGTGCAGCACCTCGTAGGTGGCCCGTTGGGTGGCGGTGGCGATGCCCCGTCGACCGCGCAGCCGCAGCGCCGCCCAGAGCGCGGCGGCGAGCGCGGTCACCAGCGAGACGACGCCGGCCACGGCGGAGAGGTTGCCACCCACCCCGCGATCCTGGCCTGTCCGGCCCGCCACGCCAAGGGGTTCAGTACGCGCCCTTGCGGGCCAGCACCACACCGACCGTGCGCCACAGGATGCTCAGGTCGTACGCCAGCGACCAGTTGTCGACGTAGTACAGGTCGAGCCGGACCGCCTCGTCCCAGGACAGGTCGGAGCGGCCGGACACCTGCCACAGCCCGGTCATCCCGGGACGGACCAGCAGCCGCCGGCGTACGTCACCGAGGAAGTCGCCGTCGTCGGCGGGCAGCGGACGCGGCCCCACCAGCGACATCTCCCCCCACAGCACGTTGATCAACTGGGGCAGCTCGTCCAGCGAGGAGGCCCGCAGGAAGCGGCCCACCGGGAAGACCCGGGGGTCCTGCTTCATCTTGAACAGCATGCCGTCGGTCTCGTTCTGGTCGACCAGGCCGGCCAGCCGCTCCTCGGCGTTGACGTACATGGTGCGGAACTTCCACACCCGGAAGGTCCGCCCCTCGTGGCCCACCCGGGGCTGGCGGAAGAAGACCGGCCCGGGGTCGGACAGCCGGATGGCCAGCCCGATGGCGAGGAAGACCGGGACGAGCAGTAGCAGGCCCAGCCCGGCGGCGACCCGGTCCATCAGGTTCTTGGCCAGCAGCGCCGGCCCGGACAGGGTCGGCTCCTCCACGTGCAGCAGCGGCAGGCCCTCGATCGGGCGGATGTGCACCCGGGGGCCGGCGATGTCGGTGAGCTGCGGGGCGACCACCAGGTCGACGCCGGAGCCCTCCAGTTGCCAGGCCAGCCGGCGCAGCTCACCCGGCTCGGCGCTGGCCGAGCCGCAGACCGCGATGGTGTCCCCGCCGACCTCCCGCACCAGAGCCAGCACGTCCCGCCCGGCGTACACCGGGACGGGGGTCTGGATGCCCCGGGCGGCGGCGTACCCGTCGGTGATGTGGATGGCCACCGGCACCAGGCCGGCGCTCGGGTTGCGGGTGACCGCCGTGTAGACCTCCAGGCACTCCGGCAGGGTGCCCACCAGCACCATCCGGTGCCCGGCGTGCCCGGCGCGACCCCGGACCCGGTGCAGCACGAACCGCGCGGAGATCCGGAAGAACAGGACCAGCACCAACGCCCCGGCGAGGGCGAAACCGACCGTGTACCGGGACAGGTCGGTCTTGGTGGCGAAGGCGATGAAGGAGACGGTGGCGGTGACTGCGACGCCGCCCCGGATGACCCGCTTGTACTCCTCTGGGCCGAGACCGAGGTAACGCCGGTCGTAGGCCCGGTTGCCCCACAGGGCCGCCAGCCAGCCGAGCGGCACCAGCAGGAAGACCACCGTGTAGAACCAGGTCGGGTCCGCCTGCGCGTTGTAGAAGCCGGCCCGCGCCTGACCGAACGCCTCCTGTGCGATCCAGTCGGCCAGCACCACGGCGGCGAAGTCGAGCAGCAGCAGCGCCGCCGTGTACGGGCGGTGCCAGGTGGAGACCCGGCGTCGGGCGCGGGCCCATGCCGACCGGGGCACCCCGTTGTGCGACGGCGGTGTCGGCGGCTGGATCTCGAAGCTGTCCACGTGCCGCACGAGTCTGCTCCGGCCTGTGTTGGTTACCGGGCGCTGGAGGCTTGTCGTCACCTCAACCCATGTCCTCCCGCATGACACGCGCCGCTCACTCGCCGTGAGGGGCCCGGGTCGCCCACCGTTCCAGTCTCCCACGCTGGCAGCGGGTCAAACGCGGGGCCGAGGGGCTTTGCGTCTGGGGTTGCCAACGGGGAACCGGCCGACTTCACGTCAGTTTTCGAAGCCGGGGACCGAGCCACTATACCGATGGACGGCCACCGGGGTAGAGCGCGGACGGGGACGTTCCGTGCGCCAGGGACGATACCTCTCCGTAACAATGGCGCGATGTGACTCACCGTACGAGACGGGACAACCGACGGTCAGCGAGCGGTTTGCCCCCGGTCTGGCAGGTCGGGCAGTACTGGAGGCTCGAATCGGCGAACGAGACCTCGCGTACGGTGTCGCCACAGACCGGGCAGGGCAGCCCGGTGCGGGCGTGCACCTTCAACCCGGAACGCTTCTCGCCCTTCAGCTCCGCCGCCCGGTGCCCGGCCGACCGGCGTACCGCGTCGCCCAGCACCGTCCGGGTGGCGGCGTGCAGGGTGGCGAGCTGGTCGTCGGTGAGCCGGTCGGTGATCGCGAACGGGGACAGCTTCGCCGCGTGCAGGATCTCGTCGGAGTACGCGTTGCCGACCCCGGCGAGCACCGCCTGATCGGTCAGCACCCCCTTGACCTGCCCCCGTCGGCTGCGCAGCCGTTCGGTGAAGGTGGCCAGGTCGGCGTCGAGCGCGTCCGGCCCGAGCTTGGCGACCCCGGGGACCTGCGCCGGGTCGGTCACCAGGTAGGCGGCGAGCTTCTTCTGGGTGCCCGCCTCGGTGAGGTCGAACCCGGAGCCGTCGTCGAGGCGTACCCGCAGGGCGATCGGGCCCTTGCCGGGGCGCAGCGGGGTGGTGGACGGGAACGCCTCCCGGTAGTGCAGCCAGCCGGCGCGGGCCAGGTGCACCACCAGGTGCAGGTCACCGTCGAAGATCACGTCGAGGAACTTGCCGTGCCGCCGGGCGTCGGCCACCGCCCGGCCCGACACCGCCGTGGGTGCCGGGTCGTACGTCTTCAGGGCGCTGATCGCGGCGACCTCGACCCGGTCGACGCGTCGCCCAACGGCGCGCTCACGCAGGTACCCCGCGAGCGCCTCCACCTCCGGTAGTTCGGGCATCACATCACGGTAGCCTTCCTTCCCGTGAGCGCGAGGAATGAGCTTGCGAGTCCCGCAGTCGCGAACGAAGGACAAGCTCTGTGAGAATCGTGGTGGCGCACAACCGGTACCGGGAAGCCCAGCCGTCGGGTGAGAACACGATGGTCGACTCGGAGATCGGGCAGCTCACCGCAGCCGGGGTCGAGGTGCTGCCGTTCATTCGCAGCTCGGACGAGATCCCGTTGATGCCGAAGTCGGCCAAGGCGCTGCTGCCGATCTCACCGATCTACGCCCCGCGCGCCCAGCAGGACCTGTCCCGGCTGCTCACCGAGCACCGGCCGGACGTGCTGCACCTGCACAACCCGTACCCCCTGCTCTCGCCCTGGGTGGTGCGGACCGCGCACAAGCACGGCGTGCCGGTGGTGCAGACGGTGCACAACTACCGGCAGGTCTGCTCGTCGGGGATCTACTTCCGCGACGGCGTCATCTGCCAGGACTGCAAGGGGCGGGCGCTGGCCGTGCCGTCGATCGTGCACCGCTGCTACCGGGACTCGCGGGCGCAGAGCGCGCTGATGGCGGCCACCCTGGCCGTGCACCGGGGCACCTGGCGCTCGGTGGACCGGTTCATCGCGCTCACCTCGGCCATCGCCGACCACCTGACCGACTACGGCATCCCGGCCGAGCGGATCGTGGTCAAGCCGAACGCGGTGCCCGACCCGGGGGCCCCCACCCCGCTCGGCGACGGTTTCCTCTATCTGGCCCGGCTCACCCCGGAGAAGGGCCTCGACCTGCTGTTGGACGCCTGGCGGCGGCACCCGGTGGGCAGCCTCGGCACGCTGCGGGTGGCCGGCGACGGCGAGCTGCGTCCGCTGGTCGAGGCCGCCGCCGCCGAGCGCGCCGACGTCGTCTACCTGGGCCAGCTCGACCGGGCCGGGGTACGCGCCGCCGTCGAGGCGAGTGCCGTGGTGATCGCCGCGTCGATGTGGCACGACGTACTGCCCACCGTGATCATCGAGGCGTTGGCCAGCGGGCGGCCGGTGCTCGGCACCGCGCTCGGCGGCATCCCGTACCTGGTCGGCGCGGACGTCCCGCACGAGCCCGCCGGCACCGGCCCGGCCGCCGTCGCCTCGGCCGTCGCCGGCCATGCCCCGCCGCCGGCCGGTCCGCCAGCGGTCCCGGCCGGCCTGCTCGGCGGCACCGCCGGCTGGGTGGTCCCGCCGGACCCGGCCGCGCTGGCCGCCGCGCTCCCGGTCGCGCGGGCCGGTGCCGCGCTGCTGTCCGCCCCGGCCCGGCTGCGGTACGAGCAGACCTTCCACCCGGACGTGGTCCTCAAGCGGCACCTGGCCATCTACGCCTCCCTCACCCGCGCCAACTGACCACTCCGCTTGCGCGTTGTGCAGGTGATCAGCCAGTCTTGTGGGTACAATGACCGTGTTGTCGGCACAAGGGGGGCGTGGTGTGAGCACCGTTTCCGTGCGTGAGTTCTCCTACAACCCCAGCGCGATGTTCGCCCGGGTCGAGCGAGGCGAGTCGATCGAGGTGACGCGGCACGGCAGCGTGATCGCCGTTCTGCTACCGGGTTCGGGGACGCTCGGCAGGTACGCGTCCTTGGTGGCTAAAGGGGTGATCCGCCTCAAGGCGACCACCACGAGCGACCTCGATCGGTTGCCTCGTTACGACGTGCCGTCCGACGTGTCGCCTCTCGATCTGCTCCTGGCAGACCGCGAGGACGATGATCGGTGATCTACCTCGACTCGTCCGCCTTGATCACGCTGCTCTCCGGCCGCACCTACGCGACGCAGCTGAAGGAGTTTCTGGCGGACCGGGCCGGCATGCCGATGGCGACCAGCTCCGTCGGATTCGTCGAGACGGTACGCACCCTCGACCGGATCGGAGACTATCCGGATGCCATGCAGATGCTGGCTCGTAACTTCACCGAGATCCTGTTGACCGAGGAGGTCCGGGATTCCGCAGCAGCGCTTCCTACCGGGATTCGGACGTTGGACGCATTGCACGTGGCAAGCGCCCAGATCCTTGGCGATGCGCTCGACGTGCTGGTCACATACGACAAGCGGATGGCGGATATCGCCGCCTCGGTGGGCCTGCCGGTGGCGGCTCCCGGCACCGATTAGCGAGCCTGCACTCCTGGCCGGGCGGAGCCGGCTTGCCGGCCAGGGTTTGCCGGCAGGCAGCGGCGGCGTCGAGGACGTCGCGGGCGGCGGCCGACACCCGGCAGTCCGCGACCCGGCAGACCCGGCATCGGCCGTCCGGGTCGGTGCGGTGGTCGCGGAGGACCGCGCGGGCGGTGAGGATCAGCCGGTTGCGGATCTGCGCCAGCGACAGGTGCGGCGCGGTCATGGTCAGGTCACCCCGAGGGCGGCGGCGAGCTGGACGATGGTGGCCGGGGCGTGCGGGACCGGGATGACGTGGAGCGGCAGGTCGAGGTGCGCCTCGAACGGCAGAAGGTCATCGACCGCCCGGACGGCCCGGAGCTGAACCTCATCCTCAGCGAGTCCGCCCTCCGGCGCGACCTCGGCGACCCGGCGGCAATGCGGGAGCAGTTGACGCACATCGCCACGCTCGCCAACCGCTCGAACGTCACGATCCAGATCTTCCCGCTGGGTGCCGAGACTTACCTGACCGCCTCGTACAACTTCATCATCCTTCGGTTCGGGGAGGAGGTCGCCTCGGACGTCGTCTACCTGGAGACGTTCACGGACGCGGATTACCTCGACAGCCCCGAGGCGCTCCGGGCCTACAACCGGCTGTGGGGTCGTCTCCAGGCTGCGGCCTTGGGGCCGGCGGAGTCCCGCAGGCTCATGCTGCGGATTGCAGGCGAGATGAAGTAGAGGCTGCCATGTCGAACCCGGACCTCACCGGCGCGGTGTGGCGCAAGTCCACCCGCAGCGACGGCAACGGCGGCGCGTGCGTCGAGGTGGCCGACCTCCGCAACGGGGTGGCCGTCCGGGACAGCAAGGACAAGTCCGGCCCCACGTTGGCCTTCGACGCCCGGGGCTGGCACACCTTCATCGACTCCCTCAAGCACAACTGACACCGCCCTCGTACCCCGTCACCTTTCCTACCCTTGCGGCAGTGATTTGCCCCAGCTCCCGTCTCGGAGGCTGGGGTGCGCTGCTCTTCCACCTTGTCTGGGCTCGATGACGGGCTGGCGGGCGGATCGTTCTGGCTCGTGGACGACGTGGAAGCCTGGATCACCGAACACCAGCCGTGGAAGGCCCGAGGCGCGGACGAACCCCCACCACCGGAGATCTGGCGGTCCCGGTTCGCTGGTCAGCCTGTGTTGGGGCGAAGTAGTGGTATCCGGGCGCGGTCGATATCGCTATTTCGGCCCAACTGAGTCGATCAAGCCCGCCCGAACGCCACCTCTAGTCCGGTCTCGCCAGCCGCATCCAAGATCCGTCAACCCAGATTACCCGTACAAGGCTGCGTGACGAGGCGCCAGTATCAACAGCAGTGGCTAGGTTGGCCTGACAGAGTTGCCATTGGCGCCTAACCTGACGGATTGAAACTAACCTTGAGGTAGGAAGATCGTCTGTTGTTGGCTGAGGCTGGACGGGTTCCATTGCTCGCCCGCCCAGGCGAAGGCGGCACCTGTGTTGTCGAAAAGGGCCATGGTGAAGCCACCACCACCACGAGGAGTCACATAATACAGATCAGACAGGCCATCGCCGGTAGCATCGGCAGTTACGAACTGGACAGTTCGGGAGCTTAAACCCGGCTCGTGTAGCCGCTCCTGCCAGACGATTCCGGTAGGGGTGCTGATAAAGGCCGCAAGGTCGAACCCGCCGTCACCACGCGGGGTCACATAGGCGAAGTCACCGGCGGGGCTGCCGCCCCAGTTTCCCGGAAGAAAGCGAGTGTTGGTCAGGCTGAGCCCTGTCGGATTCCACTGATGGCCCCACCACGTGAAGGCGCTACCGGAATTATGCATCAGGGCGAGATCGAAGCCGTTCGCGTTGGGTGAGGCATAGAAGAGATCCAGCTTGCCGTCGTTGTCATTGTCGGCCGGAACGAACGCTATGGTGGCGAAAGAGAGGTTGTCGTCGGACCACCACAGGCCACGCCAGACGAATCCAGCATCGGTTGTTTCCATGACCGCGAAATCGAAACCACCGCTGCCGCGAGGGGTGACGTAGGCGAACTCCTCACGGGGGTCGCCAACCCAGTTGCCGGGAAGAAAGGTGATCTTCGTGAGGTCCATGTTGGGATTCCACTGGTGCCCCCACCAGGAGAAGGTGTTGCCAGTGTTGTGCATGAGCGCGACATCGAACCCGCCCGGACGGGCGGTCGCGTAGTAAAGATCCAGCCGGCCGTCGTTGTCCGTGTCAGCAGGTATGAACTTTGTGGTGTCGAAACGTTGAGTCGGCTCCGACCACCACAGGCCCCGCCAGGCGAGGCCGGCGCTCGTTGTCTCCATGACGGCAAGGTCGAAGCCACCATCAGCACGCCGCGTGATATAAACGAAATCCTCGCGGCTATCGCCGGTCCAGTTTCCCGGCAGCGACACGACCCGACTATTGGGTTCGCCACCTGTCGTAGGCTCCGCGCCCGGGATGTGGATATAGGTAAAGCTGGCTGCGGACACCCTGCGGGTACCGTAGCTGCCGGTAAAGCTCCGGTTGTACTCCTCGATGCTAACCTCGTTGCCGTTCACGGCAGTAACCACAGCGACGTGCCCGGAGGATCCAGCGTCGGTCTGTGCGATTGCTCCGACCTTCGGCGTGCCGTCTACCGGATAGCCCAGCCCACGAGCATTGTCATCCCAGTGGTTCGCGTTCCCCCACCTGCCGCCTGCCATTCCGTTGGTGAACGCCCATGGCGCTGACGTGCGCCCCATGAGTTGATTTATTCGCCAGGCGACGAACGAGGTGCAGTTGCGGTTGTAGAAGCCCCACGGGTCGATCATCGAATCGAGAGGGGCGCTTTTCAAATTGCTCGGGTAGTCATCTTCGTTCAAGCCAGCCGAAGCGGAACCCGGCGGAAATCCTACGACTGCTGACAGGGTGGCGATCAGCATCGCTCCCAGCGCCCTGGAGAGTATCCATCGTGTGCCGCGTTGAAACTGATCAACCATGACCGGCCCGTCTCCGCTACGCGTCCCTTAGATCACCAAATCTTTCTACCGGCTGGCTTAGCACCATACGTCAGTGCGTCGTCTTCCCGACACGGGAGGCGCGTACCAGTGGGCGCACTGTGTCGGGGCGACATGGTGGTGCCAATCACGCTCGGACATCGCCATCTGTCGCCCAACTGGATCGGTCGACCACCGTTCCCGGCTGAGTCGGTCAGGCTGGTCCAAACGGAGTCGGGCGTGTGGGGCGGGGTGATAGACCAACTCATGGGTGGACCGCGCTCGCCCCGCCGCCGGACCCGGACTGGATCCGGCTGGCCGACAGTCGACCCGGCCACCTTCTAAGCCGGCCGACCCGATCACCCGGCGGGTCCGAAGACCCCGGGAAAACCGGGGGACGGGCCGCCATCTCCGGAGAGGTAGCCGGGGCGGGCCGCGCCCCCTCGGGGGTACGCGGCCCGCCCCGGCTACGAGCGAGTTCTACTTGTAGACGATGTTCGACGAGGTGTACTTGCAGTACGTACCGTCGGGGCCGCTGCCGGTCTTGACGGGCTCGGCACCGGAGCTGTTGCCCGTGTAGCGGTCGCAGATGGAGATCTTCCGGCTGCTGTCGCCGTAGATGGTGATGCCCGAGAACGTCGCGGTGTCGCCGTAGTTGGTGTTGATGCCGGCCAGCACCTTGCCGGGGGCGGTCACGGTGACGTTCTGGATAACGACGGTCCGCTTGTACTGGGTCGAGCAGTTGCCGCACGACCGGTACAGCTTGCCGAAGTTGCTGACGTCGAAGTTCTTGATGGTCAGCTTGCCGCCGCCGTTGTGCTGGAACACCTTGTCGGAGGCGGATCGGGCACCGCCGCCGTCGACGGTGTAGTTCGCCGACGAGCCGCCCTTGAACGTGGCTGCGTCCTCGCCGACGTCCTCCCACCACACGTTGATCAGCGTGCAGCTGCCCTTGCAGTGGATGCCGTCGGCGGCGGGCGAACCGATGATCACGTTTTTGATCGTCGCGCCGTCGGCCAGCTCGAAGATCGGCTTCTGGCTCTCGCTCTGGCCGCCGTCGCCCATCGCGCCGCCGGCCTTGTAGCGCACCAGGCCGTAGTCCTTGGTGCCGCTGACCGACTGGGTGCTGGTGACGGTGGTGGTGCTCTTGGCGGTGGGCCAGGTGGCGGCCTGGGCACCGGTCTGGGTGACGACCAGGCCGGCGGCGACCAGCCCGACGGTGGCGAACGGCAGCAGGGCGACCTGCCACCGTCGGCGGCGCGGCGTCGCGCCGTTGTCACGTGAGTTCACGTGTCCTCCGAGACGGGTGATGGGCGGGGTGGTGGTGGCTGCGGACAGCCGGTCCGAACGCGCAGGAGCGCCTTCCACTACCCGCCTTCGCACCGGGAAAGCGCTTGCCCGCAACCTGATACGTTACGACACTCGTCGATGGAACGAAAGGGCTTCCTGGCGGCGTCGACGTTCGTGGTGCCGGAATCGACGCGTGACGCCGCACAGCCGGTGCAGGGAGCGTCTCCTGTCGGGACCGAGAACGCCGACAGGAGGTGCGGACCCTGTGCCCGGTTCTACTGGGCTTCTGTGCGTTGCCGGCGGAGTTGTTCGAGGGCGGCGGTGTCGGCTTCGAGGTCGGGGTGCTCGACCTGACGGTCGAGGTCGACGACGCGTTCGAGTTCGCGGATCGCCTGGTCGAGGTCACCGTCCGCCCGGTGGACCATCGCGAGGTTGTACCGGGTGCTGGTTTCGCCGGCCCGGTCGCCGACCTCCCGCTGGATGGACAGCGCCTGGTGGAGGTGGTCCAGGGCCCGCTGCCGATCCCCCAGGCTGTGGTGCACGATGCCGATGTTGGTGAGAGTGGTGGCCTCACCGGCCCGGTCACCGACATCTCGGGTGATGGTGAGGGCTTGCTGATAGTGGTCGAGGGCCCGCTGCCGATCTCCCAACCGGTGGTAGATGCTGCCGATGTTGTGGAGGGTGGTGGCTTCGCCGGCCCGGTCGCCGACCTCCTGCCGGATGGGCAGGGCCTGCTGGTAGTGGTCGAGGGCCCGCTGCCGTTCTCCCAGGCTGTTGTACAGGAGGCCGATGTTGTTGAGAGTGACGGCTTCGCCGGCCCGGTCGCCGACCTCCCGCCGGATGGGCAGAGCCTGGTGGTAGTGGTCGAGGGCCCGCTGCTGATCCCCCAACCGGTGGTACACGTGGCCGATGTTGTTGAGGGTGGTGGCTTCGCCGGCCCGGTCGCCGACCTCCTGCCGGATGGGCAGAGCCTGCTGGTAGTGGTCGAGGGCCCGCCGCCGATCCCCCAGGCTGTGGTGGACGCTGCCGATGTTGTTGAGGGTGGTGGCTTCGCCGGCCCGGTCGCCGACCTCCCGGGTGATGGGGAGGGCCTGGTGGTAGTGGTCGAGGGCCCGCTGTTGGTCGCCCAAGCCGCTGTGCACGTGGCCGATGTTGTTGAGGGTGGCGGCCTCGTTGCTCCGGTCGCCGGCCTGCTGGTACATGGCCAGGGCCTGCTGGAAATCCTCCAGGGCCGGCCAGGGCCGACCGGTCGAGGACCACGCCTCACCCCGCTCGTAGAGGGCGTCGGCGTACGGGCCCAGGGTCAGGGTCGCGGTGGCCATGGCCTCGACCGCGGCGAACCGCGAGGTACGCAGCCACCCCCGGCACACCCGGCTACCGACGTCCCGGGCGATCGCCGACTGCCGCCCGGCCACCGCGAGCCGGTGCACCTCGACCCACCGGGCAACGGTGACCGCCGCAGTGGGAGTGACGGGTCGGAGTCGTGCTGCTTCCCGATCCTCGATCCCCGACTCCACCTCGGTCATCCTGATGCTCCTTGTTGCCGACGCGGTCGCCACCGGACCGTGGCACTACCCGGCGGGCGGCAGTGCATCGGTCGTGAACGTTCTTACCCCCGATGGCAGGGAGCCGGTCAGTAAGTCGGAAAGTCGTCACCCGAGCCGGGTTCACGAAGCGGTCGCGCGACGCGAAGGAAACGTACAGTAGCCACCCAAGGTCCACCGTCGATCACCTGGCCGGGGCCGGCGGTGGGCGGCCTCGGACCGGCTTGACCAGGCGCATCAGGGGAGACGTGGTCATGGAAAGCGCCACAGTGGAGGTGTCCGGGGCGCGGGCCGCGAGCTGGGCGGCGGAGCTGCGGGCCGCACTGACCTGACCACCATGACGGGGATGGCAGATGAGCACCTTCGACCTGGAGGTCTTCGAGCAGACCTCGAACCACTACGAGCTGCGGCTGTCCGCCGCCGGCCAGCCACCCCGGACCCGCAGCCTGGACCGGGCCGCGGTCGACGAGCTGATCACCCTGGTACGCCGCGACTACAGCACCGACGCCACCGCGCAGAAGGTGTATGGCGCGACCCGGCTGGCCGAGCTGGGGACCCGGCTGGCGGACTTCCTCGATGGCGACGAGCGGTGGCTCACCCCGATGCTGGCCCATCCCGCCGGGGTGGTGCTACGGATTACCGCCGAACAGCGGCTGCGGCACCTGCCGTGGGAGTTGCTGGCCCGGGAAGGGGCGTTCCTGACCGTGGCCGGGCGGGCGCCGCTGTTGCCGGTCCGGGCGGTCGGCGAACACGCGGTGTTGCCCGGCCCGGTCGCGCCGGGCAACCGGCCGTTGCGGGTGCTGTTCATGGCGGCCTCGCCTGAGGGTGTCGAGCCGGTGCTCAACTTCGAGGCCGAGGAAGCGGCGATCCTGGCCGTGACCCGGCGCACCGGCACCGATCTGATGGTGGAGGAGAGCGGCACCCTGGAGGGGCTGCGGTTCCTCAGCCACGACTACGGGCCCGGCCACTTCGACGTGCTGCACCTGAGCGGGCACGCCACCACCGCCGGTGGGCAGCCGGTCTTCCTCCTGGAGGACGAGTACGGCAGGCCCACCAGGGCGACGGCCGACCAGTTGGCCGAGGCGATGCAGGGGCACTGGCCGAGGCTGGTGTTCGTCTCCGGCTGCCTCACCGCCGACGCTCCGGAAGGCGGCGTGTTCCCGTCGATGAGCGAGAGCCTGGTGCAGGCCGGTGCCCCGGTGGTGCTGGGCTGGGCGCTGCCGGTCGGGGACGTCGCCGCCACCGACTTCGCCGCCGCGCTCTACCAGGCCCTGGCCGACGGAGGGTCGTTGGACCGGGCCATCATCGCGGCCCGCCGTCACCTGTTCCACGACAGGAGAAGCAGCTACTGGCATCTGCTCCGCGTCTACGCCGACCGGTCCCCGCTGGCACCCCTGGTCACCCCGCTGCACACCAAGGGTCGCAAGCGGTTGCAGGTACGCGCCGCCGACCAGCAGTTCCTGGACCCGCAGACCCAACTGTCCCGGGTCGCGTCCCGCGCCGAGTTCGTCGGCCGGCGACGGGTCATCCAACGCTGCCTGCGCGTCCTGCGGCAACCCGCCGACACCCCCGGCGCGGCCCAGGGCCTGCTGCTGGCCGGCATGGGCGGGCTCGGCAAGAGCAGCCTCGCCTCCCGGCTCCTGGAACGCATGCCCACCCACCAGCGCGCCGTCTGGTACGGCCGGGTCGACGCCATCAAGTTCCGCGAGCTGATCGACAAGGTCCGCTTCGACGACGTCGACCATAGGACCGAGGCCGCCAAACTCCTCGACAACGAACAGCTCCCGCTTCCGATTCGGCTGCGGTACCTGCTCGACGTCGACGGGCCGCTCGGCGGGACGCCCTGCCTGTTCGTGTTCGACGACTTCGAGACCGGAAACCTCGACTCCCGCGACGACGGCAGCCGGGTCCTCGCCCCGGCGATGGCCGAGATCCTGCCCGCCCTGCTCACCGCCATCCGCGACACCGGCAGCCCGAGCCGCGTCGTCATCACCAGCCGCTACCGCTTCCCCACCCCGGCCGGTACCACCCTCGCCGTCGAGGCCCTGGAAAGCCTCACCACCGTCGAGCAGACCAAGAAGATCGCCAACCTGACCAACCTGCGCCCCGAATCCATCATCAACCCCACCATCCGGAACCGGGCGATCGAGGCCGCAGCCGGCAACCCCCGCCTGCTCGACTGGCTCAACCGGATCGTCGGCGACGCCGCCCTCGACGTCGACGGCCTGCTCGCCGCCATCGAGGGCGAAGCCGACCGGTTCCGCCGGGAGACGGTCCTCGCCGACAACCTCCTCGACTCCCAACCCCTCGAACTGCGCCGGATGCTCGCCCGGGTCAACGTCGTCGAACTACCGATCCCCGCCGCCACCGTCCACGCCCTGCACCCACACCCCGACGCCGCCCGACACCTCCAACGGGCCGTCGAACTCGGCCTGCTCGAAGAGGGCACCGACCCGGAGACCCGCGAGGCGCGCTACTTCGTCTCCAACGTCCTGCACCCCCTCGTCCGTCCCCTGCTCACCGACGACGAACACACCGAGGCGTGCGCCGCCGCCGCCCGGTCCCTCTACCAACTCTGGGTCCTCGCCCCCACCCCCGCCGATGGCCACTGACCCCAGGGACCTCGCCCGCTGGGTCGAGGTGCACCGGCTCGCGGTCGCCGGGCAGCAGCCGGAGATCGCCCGGAACGTCGGTGACCGAGTGTGTCGGGTGTGGTTGCGCATCTCGCGATTCGCCGCCGTCGAGGCCATGTCCACCGCGACCCTGACCCTGGGCCCGGACGCCGGCTCCTTCTACGACCGGGGCGGGGCACGGTCGTCGACCGGTCGGCCCTGGCAGGCACTGGAGGATTATCAGCAGGCCCTGACCATGTACCAACAGGCCGGCCACCGGGGCAACGAAGCCGCCACCCTCAACAACATCGGCGGCGTGTACAGCAGGTTGGGGGATCGGCAGCGGGCTCTGGACCACTACCACCAAGCTCTCCCCGTCGTGCGGGAGGTCGGCAATCGGGCCGGCGAAGCCACTACCCTCAACAACATTGGTCACGTGTACGACGGGTTGGGGGATCGGCAGCGGGCTCTGGACCACTACCACCAGGCCCTGCCTATCCGGCGGGAGGTCGGCGACCGGGCCGGCGAAGCCGTCACCCTCAACAACATCGGCAGCGTGTATCACGGGTTGGGGGATCGGCAGCGGGCTCTGGACCACTACCACCAGGCCCTACCCGTCCAGCGGGAGGTCGGCGATCGGGCCGGCGAAGCCGTCACCCTCAACAACATTGGCCTCGCTTACAACGGGTTGGGGGATCGGCAGCGGGCTCTGGACCACTACCACCAGGCTCTCCCCATCGTGCGGGAGGTCGGTGACCGGGCCGGCGAAGCCGTCACCCTCAGCAACATCGGCAGCGTGTATCACGGGTTGGGGGATCGGCAGCGGGCTCTGGACCACTACCACCAGGCCCTGCCTATCCGGCGGGAGGTCGGTGACCGGGCCGGCGAAGCCGCCACCCTCAACAACATTGGTCACGTGTACGACAACCTGGGGGATCGGCAGCGGGCCCTGGACCACTACCACCAGGCTCTCCCCATCACGCGGGAGGTCGGTGACCGTGCCGGCGAAGCCGTCACCCGGTTCAACATCGCGATGGTCCTCCGGGCGAACGGCGACTTCGACCAGGCGATCCGGGAACTCGAACAGGTGGTCGACCTCGACCGGCAGGTCGACCACCCCGACCTCGAAGACGACACCGCCGTCCTCGAACAACTCCGACGGGAACGAGCCGAAGGCCACCCGTCCGGACCGCCCACGGGACCCTGACGGTAGAAAGCGTCAGCGGACGATCCGCACCACCTGTTCGGTTTCGACGTCCTCGCAGTTCGCGCCGGGGCAGACGGAGATCCGTGCGAGCAGCAGGGCCTCTCCGGCGCGGAACGGGGCACCAACCACGTCAGCCGGGATCACCGCCGACAGGGGTTGCGTCTGCCCGGTGCAGGTCCAGGTGCGGTACTGCGGGACGGACCCGTGGGCGATGCGGTTACCGACGGCCTGGGTGATCGTGGCGCGCAACTCGCCGGAGGCACCCTCGTCGCAGCTCACCACGTAGTCCAGGCGCACCCCGGCGCCCTTGGCGACAAGCGTCACCGAGCTGATCTCGAGAGTGGGGGCGGCGGCGACAGCGGGTGCCGCACCGGCGAACACGAGCATCGGCATCGCCAGGGCAAGAATCATGGCAGTCAACCGGCGTGAACGTGACATCGCGGGGGCTCCGTCTCCGATGGCCCCGCCCACGATGGACGGAGAGTGACCGACTCGTATCATCGAGTTTCACCACTCGTCGGGTCAACGCTTCCCGACAACTACCGCACGGTAAGTCCACTTTCCGGCAGCACCCGACCCCGTCGACAGTGCGGCCCTACAGCGAGGCGCGGGCCGAGAAGGCGATGCTGGCCAGCAGGAAACCGCCGTTGACCACCGTGAACGCCACGACCACCCAGAACACCAGCGCCGGCACCAGCATCAGCACCAACCCCGCCACGAAAATCACCGCGCCGTAGTCGCGGACCAGCTTGACCAGGCGTACCGGCAGGGAGGTGGAGGTGACCATGCTGGCGGCGTTCGGGCCGGACTGCATCACCGAGGTCACCAGGTTGACCATCCAGGTGCCGGCGAAGGTCGCCACCAGCCAGGTCGGCGTGGAGGGGCGCTGCGCCACGGCGGTGGCGGACAGGGCGGCGACCAGGGCGATCTGGGCGGCCACGTCGCAGAGCACGTCGACCCGGGCACCGGCCGCGCTGCCCTGACCGGTCACCCGGGCGAGCTGCCCGTCGGCGCAGTCCAGGGCGTACGCCACCTGCCAGCCGACCAGCGCGACCAGCCCGACCAGCCAGGCCGGGACGGCACCGGCGGCGACCCGGTCGGCGAGCGCCACCACGGTCACCGAGGCAGCCAGGCCGAGCACCAGGTTGGTGATGGTCAGCGCGGTCGGGCGCAGCCCGAGCCGATGGGCGACGAGGGCGAAGACGGCACCCAGCCACTGGCTGACCGACTCGCTGAACAGGCCGCCGCCCCGGTTGACCCGGTGGAAGTCGGCAACGGTGGGACGGGGTTCAGCCACTGTGGTCGCGGAGTGCACCGGCGTAGTCTGCCAGCCGCTCCCGCGTCTCGGTAACCGACATGGCCAGGTGCTCCAGGATGGTGTACCGGTCGGGGCGGGTGGCCGGGGCGAACTGCACCGCCTCGACGAACTGGTCGTCGGTGAGCCCCACGTCGGCGGGGTGCCGGGGCAGCCGGTGCCGGGCGAGGCAGGCCGACATCTCGGCGAAGCGCCGTTGGTCACCGCGCAGGAACGTGCAGAACAGCGCGCCGAGGCCGGCCAGTTCGCCGTGCGACGAGGTGCCGGGGAAGAGGGCGTCGACCGCGTGCATGATCTCGTGGCAGCCGCCGCTGGCCGGTCGGCTGCTGCCGCATACGGCCATCGCCAGGCCGCTGGAGATCAGCGCCTCGGCCAGCACCGTGACGAACGCGTCGTCGCTCATGTCGCCGCCGTGCGCGAGCACCGCCTCCGCGCCCATCCGGGCCAGCGAGGCGGCGAGTCCGTCGACCGGTTCGCCGCGTACCTGGCGGGCCAGTTCCCAGTCGGCCAGGGCGCTGATGTTGCTGACCACGTCGCCGATGCCGGCCCGGTTGTGCCGGTCGGGGCCGGCCGCCACGAAGTCGAGGTCGACGATCACCGCGATCGGGATGTGCACCCCGTAGGAGCCCTTGATGCCGCCGGTGATCAGGCTGGCCACCGGGGAGGCGATGCCGTCGTTGGCGAGGCTGGTCGCCATGGTCACCATCGGCAGGCCGCGTCGGGTGGCCGCGTACTTCGCCACGTCGATGGTCTTGCCGCCGCCGATGCCGACCACCGCGTCGTACGACCGCTCGCGGAGCTTGCCGCCCAACTCGTCGGCGGCGTCGAGGGTGCCGCCGGCCACGGTGAACACGTCCGCCGAACGCAGCGACGGCCGCAGCAGGTCGGCGATCTGCCCGCCCTGACCGGGGCCGACCACCACCGCCACGTCACCCCCGGCGGAGATCCGCCCGTCGGCGAGGATGGTGGCGAGGTCGGCGACCGCGCCGCGCCGCACGTCGATGTGCAGCGGGGTCAGGATGGTACGGGCTAGTAGCGGCACGCGATCTCCCGTGCCCGGGTCAGGTCGTCGTGGTTGTCGACCTCGACCCAGGAGACGTCCCCGATCGGCGCGGCCCGCACCTCGCCGCCCCGGTCGGCGAACTCCTGGTAGCCGTCCTCGTAGTAGAGGTTCGGGTCGCGTCGCCAGGTCGCCTCCAGGGCGTCGGCGAGCGCCCCGGCCACCTGCGGTTCGATCAGCGTCGCGCCGATGTACTCGCCGTACGCCTCGCCGGGGTCCATCAGCTTGGTGATCCGGGTGAGCTGGCCGGCGGCGTCGAAGGTGGTCTTCATCTCCTCGTCGGCCAGCGCCTTGAGGGTGTCGACGGCGAGCAGGATGCCCGGCCCCCGCTCGGCCAGCAGGGTCTTCTCCACGCTCACCGGGTGCACGGTGTCCCCGTTGACCAGCAGCACCCCCCGGGCGAAGTGCTCCCGGGCCAGCCACAGCGAGTAGGCGTTGTTCCACTCCTCGGCCTTGTCGTTGTGCACCAGGGTGAGGGTGACGCCGTACTTCTCCTCCAGCGCCGACTGCCGCTGCACGACCGCGTCGGCGGCGTAGCCGACCACGATCACGATCTCGGTGAGCCCCACCTCGGCCAGGTTGCGCAGCGCGATGTCCAGGATGGTGGTCTCACCGTCCACCGGCACCAACGCCTTGGGCAGGGTGTCGGTGTATGGGCGCAGTCGGCGTCCCGCACCGGCCGCGAGCACCATCCCGATCATGCGGGGCCTCCCTCGTACGACTCCAGGTCACCGTGGAGGATAGCCCCGCGTGACCGGCCGGCCGCCGCCAACCGGGAGTTCAGCCGGGCCGACCGGGGGTTCAGCCGGGCAGGGCGGCCAGGTCGGCGAGCACGCCCAGCCGCTCGTCGGCGGTCAGCGTCGCGTACGGGCCGGCCGCCCGACGGTCGGTCTCCAGCTCGATGGCCCGCCGTTCCGGCCCGTCCGGCAGCTTGCCGATGCTGCCGGCGGTGTGCCCGGCGGCGGTCCACGCGTCGGCGTACGCGTCGGCCCGGTGGTACCGCAGCGCGCCGATCCGGTTGAGCAGCAGCACGCCCGGCGGGGTGCCGTCCGGCTCGTACGGCGGGGCCACCGCCGCGAACGCGGGCCCCGGCCCGGCGTCCGGCTCCCCGGCCAGCAGCACCGCGTACGCCACCAACCGCCCGTACGCCTCGACGAGCCGACGCACCCGGTCGTCGTGCCCGGCCCACAGTTCCTCGGTCACCTCGGCGTGCACCTGGTACAGCTCGGTGAGGAAGTCGACACCCCGTTCGGTGGCGGTGATCCCGCCGTCGGGCCGGCGGGCGATCGTGCCGTGGGCGACCTGTTTGTCCAGCGCCCGTTGGCAGGTGGCCGGGTCGCGGTAGCGGTTGACGGCGGCGAAGCCGGCCCGGTCGACGGTGCCGCCCGGCGCGGCGAGCCGGGTGCGGAACTCCACCAGGAAGCCGGTGGCGGCGGGCCCGCCGTACCGTTGGCTCAGTTCGGCGCCGCCGCCGTCGCGGCCGGCGAGCATCCCGGCGACGAACGCCCGCTCGACCGCCGGGGCGACCAGCCCGGCGAAGCGGTGCGGTGCCAGCTCGACGCCATCGTCCGTGATCAACGCGCCGGCGCTGCGGAGGGGCTCGGTGGGCACGCTTCGACAGTAGCGAGCGCGGGCCGGCCGCGCCGATGCCCGGTCCCGTCCCGACCTGCACCGGAGTCGACCGGTTCGACCCTTACCGCCCCGTGCGGCGTGCCCGCATGTTGAACTTGGCGTGTATGCCGGCCGGACCGGCCCGGACAGGCCCTAGGCTCGTGCGCATGACCGCCGAGCAGCTGATCTCGTTCGCCCGTGGCGCGCCCTCGCTGGACATCGTGGATGTCGAGGGGCTGAAGGCCGCCGCCGTCCGTGCCTTCGACGCCGACCCCGCCGGGGTCACCGCCTACGGCACCTCCGTGGGTTACCCCCCCCTGCGGAAGTGGATCGCCGAGAAGCACGGCGTCGAGGCGGATCAGGTGCTGGTCACCAACGGCTCGCTCCAGGCCGACGCGTTCCTCTTCGACCACCTGGTCCGGCGCGGGGACGCCGTGGTGGTGGAGCGTCCCACGTACGACCGGACGCTGCTCAACCTCCAGCGGATGGGCGGCGAGATCCACGGCGTGGGCATCGAGCCGGACGGCCTGGACACCGCCGAGCTGCGCAAGCTGCTGGAGTCCGGGGTACGCCCCCGGCTGGCCCACGTGATCCCGAACTACCAGAACCCGGCCGGGGTGACCCTCTCCCTGGACAAGCGCCGTGAGCTGCTCGATCTTGCCGCCGAGTACGGCTTCACCATCTTCGAGGACGACCCGTACGCCGACATCCGGTTCCGGGGCGAGCCGCTGCCGTCGATGCTGTCGATGGACACCCGGGGCGTGGTGGTGCACGCGTCGAGCTTCACCAAGACCGTCTGCCCCGGCGTCCGGGTCGGTTACCTGGTCGGGCCGGCGAGCCTGATCGCCGACATCGCCAAGACGGCGACCAGCCTCTACATCTCGCCGGGCATGGTGTCGCAGGCGATCGTCCACCAGTTCTGCGTCTCGGGTGACATCCAGCGGTCGATCGCCACGGTGTCGTCGGCGCTGGGCGAGCGGGCCGGGGTGCTGGCCGAGTCGCTGCGCCGGCACCTGCCGGAGGTGACCTTCGTCGAGCCGGACGGCGGCTACTTCCTCTGGGTGGAGTTCCCCGAGGACGTGGACGTGGACCGGTTGGCCCCGGCCGCCGCCGAGCGGGGTGTCGCCGTGGTCAAGGGCAGCGACTTCATGGTCGACGGTGGGCGGCACGCGTTGCGGCTGGCCTTCTCCGCGGTGACCGCGGACCGGATCGACGAGGGTGTGCGCCGGCTCGCGGATGCGGTGGCAGCCGTCCGCGGCTGAAATATCTGTCGGGTTTCTGACAAAAGTACGACGTCGGCCGGTCGAGGGCTCCCCTCGACCGGCCCGGCGACCCACAATGCTGCGAGCGTCACTCACGTTCGGCCGGTGACCCGGTTGTTCCCGCCGAACGGTTGATCGACGCGGCAGCATTACCCCCGCCCCCAGCGGTGCCGGGTGGGTCGGGTCGCCCCCTCACCCCCCTGAACGCGGCCCGACCCGCCCGGCGCCCACACCCGCCACCCCCGGCGGCGGCGTAGCCTGCAAGCCGCAGCAGGACACCCGGGAGGGGGAACGCCATGACGGACCGGGCGGCACGGGAGCGGTCGGCGACACCCCACGGCGGTCGGGTGCTGAACCCCCGCGCCTGGGTGTCCCCGGTGCGCGCGATGTCCCGCATCCTCAACGCCGACGGCTCCCCCCGTACCCCCGCGCCGGCAGGCCCGGGGCGCAGCGGGGTGGTCGACTGCGGCCTCTACGTCGACGGCGAACGCCGCCCCGGCCAGTGGCGGTACGCCGAGGCGCTGGCCGCCGCCCGCGACGAGCGCGACGGGTTCGTCTGGCTCGGGCTGCACGAACCGGAACTGGCCGAGATGACCGCCATCGCCGAGACGTACGGCCTGCACGAACTGGCCGTCGAGGACGCGGTGAAGGCCCAGCAGCGGCCCAAGCTGGAACGCTTCGGCGAGGTCAGCTTCCTGGTGCTGCGGACGGCCCGCTACTGCGAGCACACCGAGCTGACCGAGACCTCCGAGGTGGTGGAGACCGGCCAGGTGATGCTCTTCATCGGGCCGAACTTCCTGATCAGCGTCCGGCACGGGGACGCCTGCCGGCTGTCGCCCGTCCGGGCCGACCTGGAGGCCAAGCGGGACCTGCTGCGGCACGGGCCGTGGGCGGTGGCGTACGCGATCACTGACCGGGTGGTGGACCTCTACCTGGAGGTGGCCGACCAGCTGGAGGACGACCTCGACGTGCTGGAGGCCGACGTCTTCGACCGGCAGGGCAGCGGGCGGATCCAGCGGATCTACCAGATGAAGCGGGAACTGGTGGAGTTCAAGCGGGCGGTGATCCCGCTGCAACGGCCGCTGATGACGCTGACCGCGCAGGTCAACCGCGAGGTGCCGCAGGAGGTACGGCGGTACTTCCGCGACGTGCAGGACCACCTCAGCCGCACCGTCGAGCAGGTCAACTCCTACGACGACCTGCTCAACTCGATCCTCCAGGCCCGGCTGGCGCAGGTCACCGTCGACCAGAACAACGACATGCGCAAGATCGCCGCGTGGGCGGCCATCGCGGCGGTGTGGACCGCGTTCGCCGGCGTCTACGGCATGAACTTCGAGAACATGCCCGAGCTGAAATGGACGTACGGCTATCCGGGGGTGCTCGCGTTGATGCTCGCCATCTCACTGGCGCTCTACCGGTGGTTCCGCCGCAACGGCTGGCTCTGACCGACGCCCGGTCAGTGGGCCGGGACGGCTGCCGGGGTGGCCGCCGCCATCAGCTCGGAGACGGTGACGAACTCGAAGCCCCGCCGCCGCAGCCCGGTGATCATCGCGGCCAGCCCCCGGATCGCGACCAGCCGGTCCGCCGGCCCGGTGTCGTGGGCGAGCAGGATGGTGCCCGGCTCACAGGAGTCGACGACGTAGTCGACCAGGCCGTCCGGATTCTGGGTGAACCGGGATTCGAGCATCTGCCGGTTCCACAGGACCACCTGGTAGCCGAGGTCGTTGGCGGCGAGCAGGGTGCTGCCGGCGAGGTGCCCGTACGGCGGGCGGAGCAGGGTGGGCTCCCGGCCGCAGAGCCGGGTCAGCTCGTTGTGCGCCCGGCTGATCGCGGTGCACGCCTGCTCGTAGGTCATCTTCGCGAGGTCCTGGTGGGCCCAGGTGTGGTTGCCGATCTCGTGACCGTCGAGCCGGTGCGCCACCAGCCGGCCGTACTCGCGGGCACGGCGGCCGACCATGAAGAACGTGGCCGGGGTGTCGGTCTGCGCGAGGATCGACAGCACCCGGGGGGTCCAGTTCGGTGCGGGCCCGTCGTCGAAGGTGAGCGCGATCAGCCGGCGGGTGGTGTCCACGCTCCACACCACGTCGACCCGGGACGACCGGGGCGGGGTGCGCCGGTCGGCGTGCACGGTGGCGGCGTACCCGCCGTAGACGGGCAGTTTGCTGTCGGCGGTCGCCTCCGCATACCCGAACTCGCCGGTCAGCGCCACCCCGGCGCCGGCCAGGGCGGCGGCGGTGCCGGAGAGCACCCGCCGCCGGGACAGCGCCCGGTCACGCCCGGCCGGGCGCTCGGCGGACTGGTCCCGGCGCCCCGTCGAGGGAGCGCCGCTCGGCTCCGCAGCCGGACGCTCCGGGTCGGTGGTCGGCGACATACGAGCACTGTAGGAGCCGGACGCCCGCCGGGTGAGCCCGTAACGGTCGGGGAGAACCCTGAAAAATCCTTACGTTGTCGTGGGGGGCGCAGCCCGGGGCGGGTCTGACGCCGGTGGCGGGCCGTACCGTGCCGGGGGCTCCGGTTACGGGCGGCGCGTCGGCGTGCCGGGTAGCCCGGACCCCGCCGGGGGCCGGAAGCCGGCTGCGGCGCGGGACGACCGGGGGGTCGTCACCGCGCCGCCGACGAGGTGCGGGGGATCAGCGCCGGGTGCTGGACGTGGTCTTCCCGGTGTCGAGCGCCTTGCCGAGGTCGTCGGCCGGCCGGCCGGAGACGTCGGTGGCACCCTCGGCGACCGAGGGGACCTTGTCGTTCGGGTGGATCACCGGGGTGCCGGCCGGGGTGCCGGCCGCCACGGCGGAACTGCCGACGCCGGTGGCCGGGGTGGCCGAACCGGTGGGCGTGGTGCCGCCCGCCGACGGGGTCTCGACCACCAGGATGTCGACGTCGTCGCGGGGGGCGTCGACGCCGGTGGCGGCCGAGGCGGTGGAGGCACCGGCGGCGGCCGAGGCGGTGCCGGCACCGGCGGCCGGCGGGACGGGGGCGGTGCCGATGCTGCGGGTCGGGTCGTACTCGGCCCACTCCTGCTGCTCACGGCGGCGACGCAGGGCCATCGCGCCGGCCACCCCGGCCACCGTGCCGGCGACCAGCAGGCCGGCCATCATGCCGCGCGAGGTCCGCTTCCGCTTCCGGGCCTTCGGGCTCTTCGCCTTGATCTTCTTGGTCACCTTGGCCTGCTTGGCGGCGGCGGCCTTCTTGCCGGCCACCGCCTTGCCGGCGGCCTCGGCCTGGGCGTTGCGCACCGCCAGGGCCACCGGGGCGAGCGCCGCGGCCGTCGTCGCCAGGCCGCTGGAGGCCCGGTCCCGCACCACGACCGCGGTCGGCGCGACGGCGCTGCGGGCCGCCTGGACCCGTGGGCCGACCGTGGCGCCGGCACCCTTCGCCGCGTGCGTGGCGGCCTGCCTCAGGTGACCGATGCCCTGGTGCAGCTCCACCTTTGCCAGCTGCCCCTGGGTCTTGCGCCGCCCGATTCCAAACACGGTCCCACCTCCTGGGAGTTGTTCCTTCGTCATCCTCCACCAACGGATGCCTCCGCACTGCCAGATGGGGCACATGGGAGGATCCGCATGGAACTGACCAACGAGTGAGGAGTACCCGTGGCCGAGGCTGTCTACGCCACCTTGCACACCAACGCTGGCCCGATCCGGCTGGAACTCTTCGGCAATCACGCTCCGAAGACGGTTCGTAACTTCGTCGACCTGGCCGAGGGCAACAAGGAATACACCGATCCCCGCACCGGTCAGCCGGGCAACGGGCCGTACTACGACGGCACCATCTCGCACCGGGTGATCAGCGGCTTCATGATCCAGATGGGTGACCCGACCGGCACCGGCCGGGGTGGCCCGGGTTACACGTTCGCCGACGAGTTCCACCCGGAGCTGCGCTTCGACCGGCCGTACCTGCTGGCGATGGCGAACGCCGGGCCGGGCACCAACGGCTCGCAGTTCTTCATCACCGTCGGGGCGACCCCGCACCTGAACAACCGGCACACCATCTTCGGCCAGGTGGCCGACGAGCAGTCGGCGAAGGTGGTGGACTCGATCGCCAACACCCCCACCGGCCCGAGCGACCGGCCGTTGCAGGACGTGGTGATCGAGCGGGTCGAGATCGAGCGCACCGGGGCCTGACCGCAGCTGCGAGGTACCTTTGCACGCATGACTGAACGCTCCGGGCCGGCCGGCGACGCCACCGGCGGGTCGGTGCCGACCACCCCGGTCTGCTACCGCCACTCCGACCGGGAGACGTACCTCAGGTGCTCCCGCTGCGACCGGCCGATCTGCCCGGACTGCATGCGGGACGCTCCCGTCGGCCACCAGTGCCCGGAGTGCGTGAACGAGGGACGCCGCAGCGTACGGCCGGCGCGTACCGCCTTCGGTGGCGGTGCCGCCGGCCGTCGCGGCCTGGTCACCCGCACCCTGATCGCGCTGAACGTGCTGGTGATGATCGTCTCGGTGCTCAGTGACCGGGGCGGCGACTCGCTGATCGGCGGCTCAGGCTTCGGCGGCCTGCTCGGTGGCGGAACCCCGCTGACCCAGTGGGGTTCGGTGCTCAGCTACGCCTCGTACGTGCCGTTCGGCGAGGCGCACGGCGTCGCCTCCGGCGAGTGGTACCGGCTGGTCACCGCGATGTTCCTGCACTACGGCGTGGTGCACCTGCTGCTCAACATGTGGGCGCTCTGGGTGCTGGGACGGGAGCTGGAGGCACTGCTCGGGCCGCTGCGCTTCCTCGGCCTCTACCTGATGGCCGGTCTCGGCGGCAACGTCGCGGCCTACCTGTTCAGCAGCCCCAACACCGCCTCGGCCGGTGCCTCGACGGCGATCTTCGGGCTGTTCGCGGCGGTCTTCGTGCTGATGCGCCGGCTCGGCCGGGACACCTCGGCGATCCTGCCGATCCTGGTGATCAACCTGATCTTCACGTTCACCGTGCCGGGCATCTCCATCCCGGGCCACGTCGGCGGGCTGATCGTCGGGGCGCTGATGGCGCTCGTGCTGGCGTACGCCCCCCGGATGCGGCGTTCGGTGTTCCAGGCGGCCGGTGCGGGGGTCATCCTGCTCGCGCTGCTCGGCCTGGTGATCGTCCGTACGGTGATGCTGCTCGGCTGACCCGGCCCTGCCGCTGATGCGCCGAGGTGGCGGTGTCGGGGTCGACCGGATACCGCTACGTCGGCCCCGTCGGGGTCGGTCAGGGGCGGGCGGCCCGGACCGCCTCGGCCACCTCGGCCGGGGGCGCGCCCAGGTCGGAGCGGCCGAGCAGGTGCAGGGTCTCGCCCGCGTCGATCTCCAACGTTTCGCCGGTCAGCCCGAACCGGGTCCGCCGGTCCACGGTGACCGCCTCCACCGCCTCCCACGGCAGGTGCCGCCGCCCGGCGTACCCCCGGACGACGGTGATCCCGGCGGCGTCGACCGCGAGCCGGACCGGGGCGAGCAGGTCGCGTGCCGCCCAGGCGGCCAGGCCCACGGCAGCGGCGACGGCCAGCGCCAGCCGGACCGGGTCGCCGTCGGCGAGCAGCAGTCCGAGGGCGACCAGCCCGACCGCGCCGGCCAGCTTCACCGCCGGGACCGCCGGGGGGACCCGCCACTGACGGGCCGGAGACGTTGGTGGATGCACCGTCCCAGCATGCCAGCCGCGCCGGGCCGGCCCCGGCGACGCGGGGGGCGGACCGGCGGTCGGCGACGTAGTATCGACACAGCCGAAGTTACCGGGGAGTAGTCATGAGTGACGCAGTCATCGTCGGTGCGGTGCGTACCCCGGTCGGGCGACGCAAGGGCGGCCTGGCCGAGGTGCACCCGGTCGACCTGTCGGCGCACGTGCTGCGCGCCCTCGCCGACCGCACCGGCATCGATCCCGGCCAGGTCGACGACGTGGTCTGGGGCTGCGTGTCCCAGGTCGGCGAGCAGTCCTGGAACGTGGCCCGCAACGCCGTGCTCGCCGCCGGCTGGCCCGAGTCGGTGCCCGGCACCACCCTCGACCGGCAGTGCGGTTCCAGCCAGCAGGCCCTGCACTTCGCCGCCGCGACGGTCGTCTCCGGGCAGGCCGACCTGGTGGTGGCCGGTGGTGTCGAGTCGATGACCCGGGTGCCGATGGGGTCCAGCGTCGGCGACGGCATGCCGTTCAGCGACCGCATCCGGGCCCGCTACCGGGGCGTCGAGGGCTTCGCCGACGACCAGCCGCTCCCGTTCAACCAGGGGGTCGGCGCCGAGCTGATCGCCGCCCGGTGGTGCTTCTCCCGCAGTCAGCTCGACGAGTTCGCCCTGGCCAGCCACGAGAAGGCCGCCGCCGCGCAGGACGCCGGGGCGTTCGACCCCGAGCTGGCCCCGGTGCCACTGAGCGACGGCCGCTCGTTCGCCGCCGACGAGGGCATCCGCCGGGACACCTCCCTCGCCGCGCTCGGCGAGCTGAAGACCCCGTTCCGCGCCGACGGGGTGGTGACCGCCGGGTCCGCGTCGCAGATCTCCGACGGTGCCGCCGCGCTCGCCGTCACCACCAGCGAGTGGGCCAGCCGGCACGGCCTGCGCCCGCTGGCCCGGGTGCACACCGCCGTGGTCGCCGCCGACGACCCGGTCGCCATGCTCACCGCCCCCATCCCGGCCACCGCGAAGGTGCTGCGCCGCGCCGGCCTGGGCATCGAGGAGATCGGCGTGTACGAGGTGAACGAGGCGTTCGCGCCGGTGCCGCTGGCCTGGCTCGCCGAGACCGAGGCCGACCCGGAGCGGTTGAACCCGCGCGGCGGGGCGATCGCGCTGGGGCACCCGCTCGGCGCGTCCGGTGCCCGGATCATGACGACGATGCTCCAGCACATGCGGGACAACGACCTCCGGTACGGCCTGCAGACCATGTGCGAGGGCGGCGGCATGGCCAACGCCACCATCCTCGAACTCCTCTGACGACGCCCGCCCGCGCGCCCCGCAACGGGGTCGAGGTTGCGGTGTCCGGGTGGCCTTGATGCCGCTACATCGGCCCCATTGCGATCCCGCCCGGCCGGAAAATGACGGGTGTCGGGGCGGGTGGGTGGCCTAATCTGCGCGGCGTGACGATCGTCTCTGTGGCCCCCGGGTGGGCCGACCCGCAGTGGCGGGCCACCGCGCTGGACTGGGTGACCGGGCAGCTCGACCGGCACGGCCGGCGGGTCACCGGCCCGGTCGAGGCCCGGCAACGCCCCTGGTCGCTGGTCTGGCGGGTGCCCACCGACGCCGGGCCGTACTGGTTCAAGGCGAACAACCCCGGCACGGCGTACGAGGCGGTGCTGCTGGCCGAACTGCCCCGCAGTGCCCCCGGCCGGGTGCTCGACCCGGTCGCCGTGGACCCCGCGCGGGGCTGGTCGCTGCTGCCCCACGGTGGCCCGTCCCTGCGTGACCTGGCCGAACCCGATCCGGCCCGGTGGGCCGACGTGCTGGTCGCCTACGCCGATCTCCAACGGACGGTGGCTCCCCGGGCCGACGAACTCGTCGCGCTCGGCGTGCCCGACCAGCGGCCGGCGGCCCTGCCGGCCCTGCTCGCCGACCTGCTCGACGACCGGGCCGCCCTGCTCCTCGACCCCGGACACGACGCCCCCGACACCCGCACGGCCGCCGGGGACGACGGCGACGGTGCCGGGAGCGACGACGGTGGGCTGGACGCGGCGACCTACGAGCGGCTGCGGGCGTACCAGCCGCGCTTCGCCGAGGACTGCGGGCGGCTCGCCGACACCGGCATCCCGGCCAGCGTGCAGCACGACGACCTGCACGACGGGAACGTGTTCGCCGCCGACGGCTACCGCTTCTTCGACTGGGGCGACGCCTCCGTGGCGCACCCGTTCGGCACCCTGCTGGTGACCCTGCGGTCGGTGGCGCACACCTACTCGCTGCCCGAGGGGGATCCGGTGCTGCTGCGGCTGCGGGACGCCTACCTGGAGGCGTGGACCGACCGCCACGACCGGCCAGCCCTGCGGGAGGCCGCCGGGCTGGCCGTACGGGTGACCACGGTGAGCCGGGCGCTGTCCTGGCGGCGGGCGCTGGCCACCACCGACCCGACCCGCGCCGAGTACGCCGACGCGGTGCCGGGCTGGCTCGGTGAACTGTTCGCGCCGATGCCGGTGTGACCTCCGAGCCCCCCGGGTCGGGTCGTCGGTGCGGAAAAGACGCACCGGTGGTGCGACCCGGGGGAGTGGAAGTTCCAAAAGTCGACAGTGACCCACATCACCCCTGGTCACGGCTCGTTGGCCAGGTATGGACGTCTTCTCGCGCACCTTCCTCCCGGCCGCCGCCGAGACCGGGCTGGCGGTCCAGACGGTGAGCCGGCACATGCCGGTCTTCCGCCAGTGCGTCGGGTCGGGGGACGCCACCATCCTGGTCGCCCGGTGCGCCCGCCCCGACCGCCCGGTCGACGGCGACTACCTCCTGCTGCTCACCCACCGCCGGCTGGTGGTGACCCGGCAGACCCGGGTGCTGCACCGGCTGCGCCTGCACCTCAACACCGAGCTGCGGGAGCTGAGCAACGTCACCTGGAGCCCCGACCCGCGCGCGCAGGCCGTCGAGCTGGCCGCCACCGCGATCGACGGGGTACGGGAGCGGTTCGTCATCCGCACCCAGCACCCGAAGCAGGTGTGGCAGCTCGACACGCTGCTGCACCACGCGTTCCGGACCCGGCTGCGCCGGCCCGAGGAACGGGTCGTCGCCACCATCGGTGACACCCCGACCGTCGCGCCGGCCCCGCTGCTGCGCCCGCTGCCGGCCCGCTGACCGTCCGCCGCGTCCCCACGTCCGCTGCCGGCCCGCCGACCGGTTCCTTACCTGACCCGAACACGGCCGTCCGCACCGCCCGAGCCCGGGTCGGTCATCATGGGCCGGTGACCGTCGATGCCACCGCACCACGTGGGCTCGTCCTCGTCGTGGAGGACGAGCCGGCCATCGCCGACCTGGTCCGGCTCTACCTGGGCCGGGACGGGTTCGGCGTACACCTGGAACGGGACGGCACGGCCGGACTGGCCGCCGCCCGCCGGCTGCGCCCGGTGGCCTGCGTACTCGACATCACCCTGCCGGGCCTGGCCGGCACCGAGGTCTGCCGGCGGCTGCGCGAGTCCGGCGACTGGACCCCGGTCATCTTCCTCACCGCCCGCGACGACGAGGTCGACCGGATCGTCGGCCTGGAGTTGGGCGCCGACGACTACGTCACCAAACCGTTCAGCCCCCGGGAACTGGTGGCCCGGGTCCGGGCGGTGCTGCGGCGGACCGTAGGTGCCCCCGACGGCGCGGACCGGCCCCGCACCGTCGGCCCGGTCACCCTCGACCCGGCCCGGCGTACGGTGCTCGCGGCCGGCACCCCCGTCCAGCTCACCTCCACCGAGTTCGACCTGCTCGCCCACCTGATGGCCCGTCCCGGCCGGGTCTTCACCCGGGAGGAACTGCTGGCCGGGGTCTGGGGGTACGCGGCGCACGCCGGCACCCGTACCGTCGACGTGCACGTCGCCCAGGTCCGGGCCAAGCTCGGCGCGGCCAGCGTGATCCGCACCCACCGGGGCGTCGGGTACGCCGCCAATGGCTGAACCTCCCACCCCGTCGGCCGCTCCCCGCCGGGGCGTCGCCCCGCGCCGCCGCCGGTCCCTGCACACGCTGACCGCCCGCGCGGTGCTGGTCAGCTGCGCGGTGGCGCTGGTGTCGGTGCTGGTCACCGCCCTGGTCGCGGTCCCCCTGGCGGTACGCGGGGTGGAGCGCCGCGACCAGGAGGCGCTAGCCGCGCAGGCCCGGCTCGCCGCCGACGTGCTCCGGGTCCGCCCCAGCCGCCAGCGCGACGCGGCCGGCGACCGGCTGATCCGCCAGCTCAAGGACCAGCAGATCGAGGTGTACGTCGTCCAGGGCGGGCTGGCCGACCGCCCCGGCCTGCCCCGGCAGGTGGTGAACCGGATCTCCGCCGGCCGGGACGTCTCCGGCCGCCGGTTCGTCAACGGCCAACGGACCCTCGTCGAGGGACGGGCGCTGCCCGGCGGCGAGGGGGTGGTGCTGACCCGGGGCACCCCGCAGGGACCGTGGCGGCAGGTGCTGCGCGCGCTGTGGCTGCCGCTGCTGGCCGGGCTCACCGCAGGGGCGGCGGCCGGGCTGCTGCTCGCCCGTCGACTGGCCCGGCCGATCCGGCACGCCGCCACCGCCGCCGCCCGGCTGCGCGCCGGTGACCGGGCCGTCCGGGTGCCCGTCGAACCGCCCGACGAGGTCGCCGACCTGGCGTACGCGTTGAACGGGTTGGCCGCCGCGCTGGCCACCAGCGAGGGCCGGCAGCGGGAGTTCCTGCTCTCCGTCTCGCACGAGCTGCGGACCCCGTTGACCGCGATCCGGGGGTGGGCGGAGGCGCTCGCCGACGGGGTGATCGGCGCGGACGAGGCCACCGCGACCGGCCGGACCATGCTCGCCGAGGCGCAGCACCTGGACCGGCTGGTCGCCGACCTGTTGGCGCTGGCCCGGCTGGAGGCGGTGGACTTCCCGCTGGAACCGGTGCCGGTGGACCTCACCCGGCTGGCCGCCGACGCCGAACGCACCTGGTCGGAGCGGTGTGCGGTGGTCGGTGTGCCGTTCCGGCTGGAGACGCCGGGCGCGGCGGTGCCCGCGTACACCGATCCGGGGCGGATCAGGCAGGTGGTGGACGGGCTGCTGGAGAACGCGCTGCGGGTCGTACCGCCGGGGGCGCCGGTGGTGCTCGCGGTCCGACCGACCGGTGCCGGCCCGACCGCCGGTGGGTTGGTCGAGGTCCGCGACGGCGGACCCGGTTTCACCGACGACGACCTGGCGGTGGCCTTCGAGCGGGGGGCGCTGCACCAGCGCTACCGGGGGCTCCGGAAGGTGGGCAGCGGGTTGGGGCTGGCGCTGGCCGCGGGGCTGGTCCGCCGGCTCGGCGGGGATATCGTCGCCGGGCACGCCGCCGAGGGGGGCGCGGCGTTCACCGTCCGGCTGCCCGCCCATCCTTACCTGACCCGAACATCGGCCTGACCCCGCGCCCATCCCGTGCCGCGACGCTGGTGGCATCACGGACGAGAGGACAGTCATGGCACATCGGGGAATCGCCGTCACCGCCACCTCGCTGCTCGCGGCGCTCACGTTCGGCGTCGCCGGCTGCGGAACGGCCCAGGTCGCGCAGGACGGCACGAAGGCCGCCACGGTCGACGTGGCCGCCGCGCTGGGCGTCGAGGGGTTGGCGCTGGCCGCGTGGGGCCTCGACCCGGCCGAGTTGGACCTGCTCGCCGCGCCCGCCGCGTCGACCACGCCGTCCCCGCAGGCCGGGGCGAAGGGCAAGCGTGGCGAGCGGGCGCAGGAGCTGCGGCAGCGCCGGCAGGCCCGGGTGCAGCTGGGCCGCAACGGCCTGCACGGCGAGGCGGTGGTGCAGACCAAGGACGGCACGAAGACCGTCGTCGTGCAGCGCGGCGAGGTGACCGCGATCGACGGGGACTCGGCGACGGTGAAGTCCACCGACGGCTTCACCCTGACCTGGAAGCTGGGCGACCAGCTCCGGGTGGTCGAGCGGCGGACCACCGTCAAGGCCAGCGACGTGAAGGTGGGCACCAAGGTCAACGTGGCCGGGGCCAGGGACGGGGACGCCAGCGTCGCCCGGCTGATCGTGGTGCCGATCAAGCAGAAGTGACCCGTGGGGGACCGGTCGGGGCCGGCGTGGACCACCACGCCGGCCCCGACGTGTGTTGCCCGTGGCTCAGCGGGTCGGGGGCAGCGCGTAGCCGACGTGGTCGCGGTACTCGATCGTCCAGCCCGCCGGAACGAGCCGGGCGCACTCCGTGCGGGGGCCGGTGCAGACGATCGCGTCGACCGAGGTGGGGTCGGCCGGCGGCCGGTCCGGCAGCACCGACTGCAACGCCACCAGGTCGGGCGACCGGCCGTCGTCGTCGCGCAGCAGCAGCCACCAGGGGTACTCCCAGTTGTCGTTCTGCTGCACCAGGCCGATCCGTCGGGCGTCGCTGGCCCGTACCGCCGAGGCGGCCCAGCGGAACTCGTCGGCCCACTGCGGCCGGCGCAGGAACCGGGTGTCCCACTCGGTGGTGGTGAAGACCGAACCCGCGCCGACCAGCCGGCGGGGGAAGCCGTAGGACAGGGCCAGCACGCCGGCCAGCGCGGAGGTGGCCAGCACGGTCACCACCAACCCGGCGGCCACCGACCGGCGGCCCGCCCCGGCCCGCCGCCGCAGCACCGCGTCGACCCAGAGCCCCGCCAGGGGTACGGCCAGCACCAGCGCGTACAGCAGCAGCCGGTTCCCCCACGGCTGCCACTTGATCATCGCGGTGTGCAGGACCACCGCGCCCACCACCACCCCCGCGTACGCCCGCAGCATCCCCGACCGACCGGGGACGACCCGGCGGGGCCGGGTCAGCGCGACGACCGCCCCGATCAGCGCCAGCGCCCCGACCAGCGGGAAGGCCACCCGGTCCTCGTCGGGATACCAGGCGGGCACCGGGAAGACCTCCCGGCCGAACGTGATGGCCCGGTCCTGCGGGTCGACGCCGATCGCCCGGGAGCCGTCCATGATGGCCGAGGCGGTGCCGGCGCGCAGCGGGGCCAGCGGGGTGTCGAACGCGGTGTGCCCGATCCGCAGCGCGTTGACCAGCACGGCGGCCGGGTCGTGCCGTTCCATCGGGATGGACTCCCGCAGTCGGGGCGGCCCCAACGGGTGGCCGAACTCGGCCGTCTCCCGGGCCAGGAACGGCCCCACCACCGTCGCCGCGACCAGCAGCACCAGCAGTGAACCGCCCACCGTCCGGGCCACCTGCCGGGCCCCGGTCGGCGTCGCCCGGTCGGCGACGCCCTCTGCGGGGCGGCGGGCCAGGCGGAGCTGGGCCAGGCCCCAGAGCAGCAGCAGCGGCCCGACGGCGATCAGCCCGCTGGTCTTGGTCAGCGCGGTCAGGCCGGTGGCCGCGCCGAGCGCCAGCGCGTCGGTCAGGCCGGCCCGGCGGCGCAGACCGTCCAGCACCAGGGTGGCGGCGCAGGCGGCCCAGGCGGCGGCGACCAGGTCGGTCTGGGTGCTGGTCGCCTGGAGGGCCACCATCGGCGTGGTGGCGAGCAGGAACGCGGTGACGAGCTGGGCCCGCCGGCCACCGCCGAGCTGGGCGGTGATCCGGGTGGCCGCGAGCAGGCAACCGATCCCGGCGGCCCACTGCACCAGGTTGTGCAGGGCGTCCCCGCCGGTGAACAGGCGCAGGTGCAGCAGCAGGTATTCCGCGCCGGGCGGGATGGTCACCTGCCGGTGGATGGCGGTGGGCCAGAACTCCAGGCTGCCCTGGGCCACCCAGTGCTCCACCTTCGGCAGGTGGTAGGTCTGCGAGTCGAAGTTGTTCGGCTCGGCCAGCAGCGCCACCACCAGCTCGATCAGCACCACCGCGAGCACGGTGCCGGCGAGCAGCCGTTCGCCCCGGGTCGCCGTACGCCGGAGGTGGGTGAGCCGGTCCGCCCAGCCGGTCAGCAGCGCCGCGACGCCGCCCCGGACGGTGGCCGGGGGCGCCGCAGCGTCGGCCGGCGGCCGCGGCCCGGCCGCGCCGGCGGTCGGGTGGTCCGCCGGCGGGCCGCCCACGGCCGCGCCGACCAGCACCGCCCGCCGGCTGCCTGCGACGGCGGCCGGGGGTGCGGCGGGGTCGCGTCGCCGGCCGGCCGCCACCGCGACCCCGGCGACGAAGAGCAGCCAGGCCAGGGCGAAGGCGGGCAGGGTGAGCGCGTCGAGGGCGCCCAGCACCTCCACGGTCAGCACGGCGAAGACGCCGGTCAGCAGGGCGGCCCGGACCACGCCGAGGCGGTGCGGGGCGACCACCCCGGCGGCCCGGGGGCGCAGGAGGGCGGTGAGTAGCACGAGCGCCGCGACGGGGGCCGCCACGAGCATCCAGCCGGCTGCCGACATGGGCGGAAGTAAACACCATCCTCCTGAATGACCGGGTGCCGGCCGTGCGGTGGCGACGGCTGGACGGGCACCCCGCCGCTGCGGTGGCGACCCTCGCGCGGCTGACCTGCCAGGCTAGGCTAGGCCCGACTCACTGTCGCCACCGTGGAGATTCCCGTGAAGCTCTCGATCCTCATGCCGGTCTACAACGAGGAAGAACGCATCGCGGATGCCCTCAAGCAGGCATTGGCGGTCGATTATCCCTGCGAGATCGAGCTGGTCGTGGTGGACGACGGCAGCCGGGACGGCACCGGGGAGATCCTCGGCCGGGCGGACGACTCGCGGCTGCGGGTGATCACCCACCCCCGCAACGCGGGCAAGGGCGCGGCCATCAAGACGGCCGTGGCCAGCGCCGAGGGTGAGTACATGGTCATCCTCGACGCCGACCTGGAGTACGACCCGCAGGACATTCCCCGGCTGCTCGCCCCGGTGCTCGACGGGCGGGCCACCGTGGTCTACGGCAACCGCACCTTCGGCAGCCACAGCGCCTACAGCTTCTGGTACGTGATGGGCAACAAGGGCGTCACGATGGCGGCGAACGTGCTGTTCAACTCCTACATCGGCGACCTGGAGACGTGTTTCAAGCTGATGCCGGTCGCGCTGTACCGGTCGTTGGGCATCCGGTCCCGGGGTTTCGGGATGGAGGCGGAGGTGACCGGCAAGCTGCTGCGTCGGCGCATCCGCCCGTACGAGGTGCCGATCAGCTACCGGGCGCGCGGGCGCGAGGAGGGCAAGAAGATCACCTGGAGGGACGGGGTCGAGGCGATCTGGATCCTCGGCCGGGAGCGGACCCGCCCCCGGCCCGACCGCACGCCCCGCTGACCCGCCCTCCCGGTTCGCCCTCGGTCATCCCGCCGGGGTCAGGAACCCGTCGATCGCCCGGCGCAGCCCGGCCGGGTCGAGGCCGTGCCACCGGTCGTGGTCCTCGGCCGTGCCGTAGCGCCGCAGTTCCGCCCGACCAACGCCGAGGCTGAGCAGCCGGTGCGGCCGGTCGGCCAGCGCCTCGGCCACCACCCGTGTCGAGGTGCCGGCCAGGTAGGGCTCCACCACGATCACCTCGCCGCCGGCCAACGCCCGCAGCCCGCTCACGTCGAACGGCCGGGGCCGGTGCGTGTAGGCCACTGTCACCGGCAGGCCGGCCACCGCCGCGAGCGCGGCGTCGAGCACCGGACCGACCGCCACCAGCAGCGCCGCGTCCGCCCCGGCGTCGCGTACCACCTGCAACCCACCCGCCTTCGGGTACGCCCGCGCGTTGCTGCGCAGCGACAGCCGCAGGTAGGTCGAGTGCTGCCCGCAGACCGCCTCGCGGAGCAGGTCGGGCACCTCGTCGGGGTGGCCGGGCACGTGCACGGTCCAGCCGTCGAGGGTGTCGATCAGGGCGACGTCGGCCGGGGCGAGGTGGGTCCGTCCGGCCTCCGCCCGGTCGTACGACGCGCCGATGCTGACCAGCACCGCGCCGACGCCCTGGTGGTCGAGGTCCAGCTTGATCTGCTCGTACGCCCGCTCGACGAGGAACGGGGCGTAGCTGTGCACGATCGGGCGCTGCCCGGTGAGGGCGAGCCCACCGGCCACCCCGATCATCAACTGTTCCCGGATGCCCACGTTGACCACCCGGTCCGGATACCGTCGGCCCGCCTCGGTGAAGGCGTCGGCGGAGATGTCGGCCAGCACGATCGTGGTCCGGGGGTCGGCGAGGAACCCGGTGGCGCTGGCGACGAAGGTGTCCCGCATGGTCATTTTTCGCTCCCCGGGGTCGGTCCGTCGACCGCGACGACGACGTGGGGGCGGTGGCCGTCGTGGCGGGTGAGGGCGGCGTGCAGGGCGTCGTGGTCGTGCCCGTCGACGGTGGCGGCGGTCCAGCCGTTGACGGTGAACCGGCTGGCCACCCCGCCCGGCCAGCCGTGACTGGCCGACGCGTTGTCGACCACGATCGCGGTGAGCCCGGCCAGGCCGGTCGCACCGGCGTACGCGATCGCCTCGTGGTTGGAGCCCTCGTCGAGTTCGGCGTCGCCGAGCAGGACGTACACCCGGGGGGTGGCGCGGCCCTGGGCACGCAGGCCGAGCGCGGTGCCCACGCCCAGCCCGAGGCCGTGGCCGAGGGAGCCGGAGCCGATCTCGACCCCGGGGACGAGGGTGCGGTCGGGATGGCCGCCGAGGCGGCTGTCGGGCCCGCCCGCGTCGTCGAGCCAGTCGACGGGGATGAACCCCTTCGCGGCGAGTACGGCGTAGTAGCCGGCCACGGCGTGCCCCTTGGAGAGCAGGAAACGGTCCCGGTCCGGGTCGTCGACGGTGGCCGGGGTGACCCGCAGGACCCGGTCGTAGAGCACCCAGTGCACGTCGACGGTGGAGTACACGTTGGCGTCGTAGGTGCTACCGGCGCGGATGCGCTCCAGCGGCCCGACGACGGGGGCGGGCAGGACGCGGCCCGGCGGGCGGGTTGCGGTCGGTGTGGTCATGTGGCTAGCGTGCTACTTGAAGTTAACTTCAACTCAAGGGCAGTGATGCACGAGTCACTCACCATCGGTCAGCTCTCCGCGCGCAGCGGGGTAGCCCAGTCGGCGCTGCGCTACTACGAACGCCTCGGGCTGATCCACGCCGAGCGCACCGGCGGCAACCAGCGCCGCTACGCCCGCACCGAGCTACGCCGGGTGGCGTTCATCCGGATCTCCCAGCAGGTCGGCATCTCGCTGGACGAGATCCGTGCCGCGCTGGACTCGCTGCCCTCGTCCCGCGCCCCCAGCCCCGACGACTGGGCCGCCCTCTCCCGCACCTGGCGGGAACGGCTGGACGAACGGATCAAGCTGCTCGGCAAGCTCCGCGACGACCTCGACGGCTGCATCGGCTGCGGCTGCCTCTCGTTGCAGCGCTGCACCCTCTACAACCCGGGCGACACGCTGGCCGGCGAAGGCCCCGGTGCCCGCCTGGTGCTGCCCCGCCGGGACGGCCCGCGTCCGCCGGCCTGAGCGTTCCCGGTCGGGCGGTACCAGCTCGTGGCCCGGCGGATCGTCACGCGGTCGTGAGCAGCACCTTGCCCACGTGGTGGCTCGACTCGACCAGCCGGTGTGCCTGCGCGGCGTCGCGCATCGGTAGCCGCCGGTCCACGATCGGCCGGACCGCGCCCGCCTCGACCAGGGGCCACACCTGCTCCCGTACGCCCCGCACGATGTCCGCCTTGTCGGCCAGCGGACGGGACCGTAGCGCGGTCGCCGCCACCGAGGCCCGCTTCGCCAGCAGCGCGCCCAGGTCCAGCTCCGCCTTCCGGCCGCCCTGCATGCCGATCACCACCAGCCGGCCGCCGTCGGCCAGCGCCGCCACGTTCCGGGCCAGGTAGGACGCGCCCATGATGTCGAGGATCACGTCCGCCCCCCGCCCGTCGGTGACCCGCCGGACCTCCGCCACGAAATCCTGCTCGCGGTAGTCGACGGTGTGCACGGCCCCCAGCTCGCGCAGCCGGTCGTGCTTGGCCGACCGGGCGGTCGCCACCACCGTCGCGCCCAGCGCCGCGCCGAACTGCACCGCGAACGTGCCGATGCCGCTGCCGCCGCCGTGCACCAGCAGCGTCTCGCCCCGGCCCAGGTGGGCCACCCGGACCAGGTTCGACCAGACCGTACAGGCCACCTCGGGCAGCGCGGCGGCGTCGACCGGGTCGACACCGGCCGGCACCGGCAGCAGCTGCCCGGCCGGCACGGCCACCCGCTCGGCGTACCCGCCGCCGGCCAGCAGCGCGCACACCGGCTGACCCACCGCCCACCCGGTCACCCCCGCGCCGACCGCGCCGATCACCCCCGAACACTCCAACCCGGGGTACGCGGGCGCGCCCGGCGGCGGCGGATACTGCCCCTGCCGCTGGAGCAGGTCGGCCCGGTTGACCGCGCTGGCGGTCACCTCGACGACCACCTCACCCGCGCCGGGCTCCGGGTCGGGCACCTCCGCCCAGACGAGCGCGTCGGGTCCACCGGGTTTCGGGATCGTGATCGCGTGCATGGCCCAGTCTTACCCGATCCGGGCCACGAACCACGCCCGTCCGACGACAAGCGCCATGCGGGCAGGTCCGGCCGGCAATATCCACCGGCCGTCGTCCCGGGCGGTCCACCACTCGCCCACGACGGCCGGAATTTCGGCCACAGTGGACCGTCCGGGTGAGGTCATGCTGGTCATGCCAGGGATCAAGGACCCCCTTCCGGTACGCCGAACCGCGCCCGACGGCGATGGGCCGGCTCGTCCGGACGCGGTTCGTGGCAGACTAGGCACGGGCCGCGCACCCCCGGGTGGCGGTTCGGGAGGGTTCGCCTAGTGGCCGATGGCGCTGGTCTTGAAAACCGGTAAGGCAGCGATGTCTTCGTGGGTTCGAATCCCACACCCTCCGCCGGTCAGTGGGTCCACCAACAGCCCCGCCGTCCGGGCCTGTCCCCGCTCCAGAGGCTGACGGCAGGTCATGTCGCCGGCAGGTATCTCGCGATCCAGTCCCGGAGCCGTTTCATCACCAGATGGTGAACGGTGACCAGTTCAATCCGTTCGGCGACCACGGCCGGGCTGATGAGGCCATCCTCCGGCCCGATGATGATCTCCTTCTGGCGTCCCACGCCTGGCCGGGGCCTACGTCTTAGTGCGGCTCTCGGTGACGTAGGTGCCGCGCTGGGGCATGGTCATGACCAGTCCGCGCTTCCGTAGCAGGGCGATCGCCGCGCGGACCGTGCCGCGCGCTACCCCGTACTCCTGCTGTAGCCGCAGCTCGCTCGGTAGCGGCTTGAGCGGCTGCAACTCGCCCGACTCGATGCGCTTGGTGATCAGGTCGGCGAGCTGCACGTAGAGGGGTGTCGGCGAGAACTGGTCGACCATGACGTCAACCTACGGACGACCAGGAAGCCCGGATCGTCAGGTAGGTACTACACCTACTATACAAGCTGAACCTCCTATACTTATCGAACCAGTTGCATTACCGTTTGGTTGGGTCGTAAACGTTGGAGGAAGGACCGGACGCTAATGCTGCGCTCATTGGTGATGCATGCCCTGCGCCGGCTGGCTGGTCGTCCGGGTGCCTCCCCGCCGTTGGATCGCACTGGTCCGGCCACCGCCTATCCGAATCAGGCCGGCGCGTGGGCTCGGGTCCGGAGCACGCCACCACAGCCCTATCCGCGCGCCGCCCGTGCTGACTGCCCCTGCCGGCTGAGGGTTGTCCGCCGGGGCGCGGTGGATGCGCGCAGCGGAGTGCCGCTCCTGGTCCGGTCGGCGTGGGACTGCCTGGAGCACCACCGCCACAGCCGGTGCGGCAGATGCGCCGAGGGTGGCTTCTGCCCGCTGGTCGAGGCCGCCCGTGCCCGGATCAGGGCGTGGCGCAGGCTACGTCACATCCGGGGCCATCGATGAAGGCGCCGCTGCCGGAGGCCGGCGACCTGGTCTACGTCACCCGCGCCGCGAGCGTGCAGTTCGTCAAGCCGATCTCGTGCCGGGTCATCCGGGTGCTCGACTGGATCACCTACGACGGGTGGTGCTGGTTGGACGTCTACCAACTGGACGCCAGAGGCGACGCGGTCGCTCGTCGGTCGATCTTCGTGCAGCCCGCGAAGCTGGAGAGCAGGCAACCCGTCGGCCGGCCTGAACAGCGGCGATCCCCGGGTGCGCGTCGCCGCCCCGACGGAGTCCTGACCGGTGACAGCCGCCCTGCGTCGGCCAGCGAGCAGCCCGGACAGCCGGGTCAGGGGACGGGGCTGAGGTGGGCGGCGAGGATGCGCCAGCCGTACCCGTCGTCGTAGGCCCAGGTGCGGGTGTAGCGCAACCGCGCCGCGAACGGCTCGCCCGCGAAGGTGCCGCTGACCCGCCCCCGGAAGAACGTCACCCCGGTGGTGCCGGCCACGACCAGCTCCAGTTCCTCCTCCACCAGTTCGTCGAGCACCGAGGTGCCGCTGCGGTGGGCGGACAGGTCGTCCTCCTTGCCGAAGGTGCGACCGTCCGGCCCGACGGCGATCAGGCGGTCGTCGAGCAGGGCGTCGAGCGCGGCCACGTCGCCGGCCCGCTGGGCGGCCTGGAGACGGCGCTCCGCCTCCAACAGTTCCGCCTCACGTTCGGTGTCCTGCATGTGCCCTCCCGGTCGTCCGCCGCGTCCCCTCATTCTGGCGGCCCGACGGTGCGCGGTGCTTCCGGTTCGTTGTCCGGGCCCGGCGGGGTAAGAAGGGCGGAGAACATCGCGTACACCGGAAGGACCTTCCCGATGACCCTGGAACGACCGATCGCCCCGGACCCGTACGAGCTGCTGCCGACCGTCTCGGCGTTCGACCTGACCAGTGACGACGTGCACAACGGCGAGCCGATGGACGCCCGGTACGCGCACGGCAGCACCGGTGGCGAGAACGTCTCCCCGCACCTGGCCTGGTCGGGCTTCCCGGCCGGGACGAAGAGTTTCGTGGTGACCTGCTTCGACCCGGACGCCCCCACCGGCAGCGGCTTCTGGCACTGGGTGCTGGTCGACGTGCCCGCCGCGACGACCAGCCTGCCGACCGGCGTACGGGAGGCGGACCTGGGCGGCGCGTTCAGCGTCCGTAACGACTACGGCGACACCGGCTACGGCGGTGCCGCCCCACCTCCGGGTGACCGCCCGCACCGGTACGTCTTCGCCGTGCACGCGGTCGACGTCGACACGCTCGCCGTCGGGCCGGACGCCAGCCCCGCGTACGTCGGCTTCAACCTGGCGTTCCACACCCTGGCGCGGGCGGTCATCCGCCCGACGTACCAGATCAAGGAGTGACCGGTGGTCCGCCGGTCCCGCGTGCGCGGGACCGGCGGGCGCGCGGTCCGGTCAGCCGGGCACCCGGGCGACGGCGAAGACGGACTGGCCGAACGGCGGCCGGACGAGCTGCTCGGCAGCCTTGGTGGCGGGCAGGACGAGGGTGTCGTACACCTTGACCATCGGCCCCTCCTTCGGCATCAGCCGGAAGACCTTGGTGGCCATGAAGTAGCCGATCAGGCCGAGGGCGTTGGCGTAGTGCATCGTCTCGACCCGCAGCCCGGCCGCGGTCATCGCGTCGCCGAGGGTCTTCTTGGTGTAGCGGCGCACGTGACCGGTGGCGATGTCGGCGGGGCCCATCGCGAACTGGAACGCCGGCACGATGATGATCACCGCGCCGCCGGGCCGGACCAGGTCGCGCATGCTGCGCAGCGCGCCCACGTGGTCCTCGATGTGCTCCAGCACGTTGTACGAGACGGCCGCGCTGTAGTCGCCGCCGCCCGGGTGCGGCAGCAGCATTTCGCGGACCTCGATGGTCGGCTCGTCGACCAGCCGCTCCTTGAGCAGGATCAGCCGGTCCGGGTCGGCCTCGGTGGCGGTGAACCGGGGCACGTGCCGCGCCCACTCCAGGGCGTAGTCGCCCAGGCCACTGCCGATCTCGATCGGGTCGTCACCGAGGTGGGGCACCGCCAGTTCGACGAACCACCGACGGTGGTTGACCGCGGTGGCCAGGCCCTCCAGCACCTCTGACTGGACGCGCTGATCCCCAGTGATTTCTGCCATGCGTCGATTCCTCACGATATGACTGACCCGCGCCTGGACCGACAGAGTGAATCATCCGCGTCAGGGGCGGAGGAAACGGGGCACTGTGAGGGCCGAAATGTGGTCGGGGGAGGGCACGTGATCGGCGGTCGGCGAACCCGGCACATAGTACGGCAGTACCCGAAACATGTCACGTGACCGCCATAGGCCAACTACGCTCTGAATTGTTATGACTACTCCCGAATCGGAGCGCGGGACCGGTCGATCCGACGTCGGGGACGCCGGACCGACACCGGCCCGACGGGTCGTCCGGCGACGCTGGCGGCGGGTGCTCCCGGCAGGCCGTTCGCCGCGCGCCGGTCCGTCGGCGCCGGCTCGGCCGTCGGCCGCCGGGTGGCGGTGGGACGTGTCGGCCGTGGTCAGCTACCTCCTGCTGGCGTTCTGGGTGACCGCCCGGTTCTGGCGCGACCCGGCGGCCGGGGTACGCGACAACCGGTCGGACCAGGCGCAGTTCGAGTGGATGATGGCGCACGGCGCGCGAGTGGTCACGGAATGGAGCTATCCGTTCGGTTCGGACCGGATGAACGTGCCCGACGGCGTCAACCTGATGGCGAATACCTCGGTATTATCCGTCTCAATCCCGATGACCCCGGTCACTGTCCTCTTCGGGCCGCACTGGTCATTTCTTGTCTTTCTCACCCTGGGAATGGCGGCCACCGGCACCGCCTGGTACTTCTTCCTGTCCCGGGTGGTCACCCGCTCCCGGGGGCCGGCCTGGCTCGGCGCGGCCTTCTGCGCGTACGCCCCGGCGATGGTGTCGCACGCCAACGCCCACCCGAACATCGTCTCCCAGTTCGTCGTCCCACTGATCATCTGGCGCACCCTGCGGCTGGCCGAGCCGGGCCGGTGGCTGCGCAACGGGCTCCTGCTCGGTCTGCTGATCGTCTGGCAGGCCTTCCTCAACCTGGAGATCCTGCTGATGACCGCGATCGGCCTGGCGGTGGTGATCGGCGCCCTCGCCATCGGCCGACCGCCGCTGCGCGCGGCGACCCGACCGTTCGTCGCCGGGCTCGGCGTGGCGGCGCTGCTGTCCGCCGTGCTGCTCGCCTACCCGCTGTACGTGCAGCTGTTCGGGCCGGGCTCCTACCACGGGCTGTCCCGGCTGATCCGGGGCTACCGCACCGACCTCGGCGCGTTCGTCGGCTGGTCCCGGGAGTCGCTGGCCGGGGACGCCCGCTCCGCCGGCCCGCTGGCCCGCAATCCCACCGAGGAGAACGCCTTCTTCGGCTGGCCGCTGGCCGTGCTCACGGTCGCCCTGGTCTGGTGGCTGCGGCGCAGCGCGCTGGTGGTCGGCCTGGCCGTCCTCGGTCTGCTCTTCGCCGTCCTGTCCCTGGGTCGGGAGGTGCAACTCAACGGGCGCGACACCGGCGTCCCCGCCCCCTGGGCGTTGCTGGAGGACCTGCCGCTGCTGCACTCCGTGGTGCCCACCCGCTGGTCGCTGGCGATCACCCCGATCGTCGGGGTGCTGCTGGCCCTCGGCACCCAGCGGGCCCGCGACCTCGCCCGCCGGCATCCGGCCGCCCGCCGGCAGATCCGCTTCGCCACGGTGACCGTCCTGCTGATGGCCCTGGTGCCGCTGCTGCCGACCCCGCTGCCGGCGACCCGGCTCGACCCGGTGCCGCAGTTCGTCACCAGCGGCGGTTGGCGGCCGTACGTGGCGGGAGGGCGCAGCGTGGTGACCCTGCCGCCGCCCGACAACACCTACGCCGACCCGCTGCGCTGGTCGGCCCGGACCGGGCTGGAGATGCCGCTGGCCCGGGGTTACTTCCTGGCCCCCGACACCCGGCCGTGGTCGCCCGAACCGGACGCCGCCCTGTTCACCGCCCCCTACCGGCGGACCAGCAACTTCTTCGGCGGGATCGCGCGGACCGGCACCGTACCGCCGATCACCGCCGCCGACCGGCGGGCCGCCGTCACCGACCTGCGCTACTGGCGGGCCGGCATGGTGATCCTCGGCCCGCACCCGCACGCCGACGCGTTGCGCCGGGCGATGACCGCGCTGACCGGCATCACCCCCGTCCGGACCGGCGGGGTGTGGCGGTGGGACGTCCGGCCGCTCACCGGATGAGCCCGCCGGGATAGCGGGTGAGCCCGCCGGGGCGCCGGGTCAGGCCGTGCGGACGCAGCAGCCCTGGCAGACCTTCGGGCTGGGCAGGGTGAACGCCAGGCAGCAGGTGCGCCGCTGCACGGTCGGCTCGCCGCTGCGGCCGGGGACCAGTTCGACCAGGTCGGCCAGCCCGAGGGTGCCGAGCAGGGTGTCGATGGTGGTCACCGACGGGCCGGGCAGGGCGTCCGTCGCGCGCAGGATGCCGTGCGCGATCCCCGAGGCCACCGAGCCGAGCAGGGTACGCGCACCCACCCGTACCTCCGCCTGGATCGCGGTGACCATCGGGGCGAGGTGGGCGTCGAGCAGCGAGGCACGCAGGAGACCGAGCAGCTCGGCCTCGTCGGCGGCGACCCGGACGCCGGGCTGGCCGGTGAGGGCGAGCGGGTCACCGGGCAGCACCGCGACGGTCGTCGAGCGGCGCAGGCCCATGGTGAGCAGTTGCCGGTGGTCCTCGAAGTGGATCAGCACGTCGGCCGGGTCGAGCAGCGGCACCCGGCGGGCCGAGGCCCAGCCGAGCACCACCGGCAGCGCCGTCCAGTAGCTGTAGGACTTCCAGGCCAGCGCGGCGCAGGCGTGCGGGGTGCCACCCCAGCGGCGGGCGGCGGCGCGCAGGAACTCGGGCATCCGGGTGCCGTCGACGAGGGTGGTGGCCGGGCTCCAGCCGATCTCGTCGGTGACCACCAGGCCGGGCGCGAGACCGGGCAGCGCATCGGTGCCGAACATGGCGCGCAGGGTGGCGGTGACCGGGGCGAGTCGGCCGGCGAGATCCTGGCCGGGCATCACCGCCGTCATCCGGACCCCCTCCCGTCCCGCTCGGCCCGCCACGGGTGGTGGCGGTCTCCTCGGCCACTCCGGTGCCGGAGGGGTCGTCCGTGAATCTTCGTCCGCGAAGCTAAGGCTAGCCTAACCATGCCTGGGGCTCCGAGGGAAGCCTCTGTGCAGGCGGATCGGGAGGCCGGGATCACCATGTCCGTCCCGTCGGTGCGGATCGGCCCGACTCGGCTCTACCCGGCCGAACGCGGGGAAAACGCGGGCGATGTCAAGGCATATGTCGGCAACGTGCCAGTTCGGTGCAGGGCGGCGGGAAGAACGTGAAGACTTGTCATCCCGGCTGCGCTGCGTGAGGAAGCTGATGACGACCTCTCCCCTGGAGCGGGCCGCCGATTCGTTCGCGGCGGAACTCGCCCGGCACCGGACGGGGCGAGGGCTGACCAAGAAGCAACTCGCCACGATGATGGGCTTCGACCCGTCGTACGTGAGCCACGTCGAGGGACGGCGACACCGGCCCACCGAGGACTTCGCCCGCCGCGCCGAAGCCGTCCTCGACGCCGGGGGCGTCATCTGGCAACGGTTCCGCGAGTACGACCAGCTCCGGCAGACCCGGGCCACCCCCGGCCCCCGCGAACCCGCACCCCCCGGCCGGTGGCTCCCCCCGGGCACCGGGCTCGTCGTCGAACGGGAGACCGCCACCCTCACCCTGGTCGACGGCACCTACCGGTGCGTGATCCGCCGTCGGCTGCACAACGCCGGCACCGAACCGGTCACCCGGTACCTCGTCCGGGTCGCCGTCGACAGGTGGCCCGACGACCCCGGACGCTCCAACCGGCACCACCGCGAACACCCCCTCACCTTCGCCGAGCTGCGCTTCCGGGCCGTCCACCACGACGACGGCGCCCGCGAACCGATGCACTGGCGGGTCCGCCACGACCGGGACGCGTACAAGGAGATCTGGCTGCTGTTCGAGAACGCCGAGGGGCGGTTCCCGCTGCACCCTGGCGAACGCGCCGAGGTCGAGTACGCCTACCGGGTCGGCCGGGTCAAGTGGGGCCCCTGGTTCCAACGGGCCGTCCGCCTGCCCACCCGGCACCTGGCCGTACGACTGGACCTCCCGGCGGCCCTCGACCCCCGGGTGTGGGGGGTGGAGACCTCCCTCTCCGCCGACGAGGGGCCGCTGCGCACCCCGGTACGCCGCCACGACCGGGGGGACCGGGTGGTCTTCGACTGGTCCACCGACGACCCGCCGCTCAACACCCGCTTCCGCCTCCAGTGGCGGTTCCGGCAGGAAGCCGTCGAGACGCCCCCCGTGCCGACCCGCCCGGCCGACCGGATGCGCGCCCTCGGCGTGCTGCCCCCCGAGGCCACCCCACCCGGCCGACCCGCCCGCCCCCTGCACCTGCCCCGGGAGGCCGCCGCCGCCCGCGAAGTGGCCGACCGCCTCACCGACCTGCTGACCCGGGCCGAGGAGGTGCACCCGCTCAGCGCCGGCACCGGTCTCGCCGCGCCGCAGATCGGCCTGGACGTCGCGGTCGCCGTGGTCCGCCCCGCCGACCGGTCCGCCCCGCCGGTCGTCCTGGTCAACCCCCGGGTGGTCGGGGAGAGCCCGGAAACCGTCGAACAGTACGAGGGCTGCCTCGCCGCCGCCGACCACCGTGGCCTGGTGGCCCGGCCGCTGCGCATCGAGGTCGAACACGCCCGCGCCGACGGCAGCCGGATGATCACCTCGTTCGCGTACGGGATGGCCCGGCTGGTCGCCCACGAGATCGACCACCTCGACGGCCGGGCCTGGACCGACCGGATGGCCCCCGGCGTGCCGCTGGTCCCCGTCGAGGAGTACCGCGAGAGCAACGTCTGAACGCGGCTCGACCCGCCGGACGCCGATCCGGGTGGGCACGGAGGGGACCGGGGCGCGTGCCCCAGGGGGCGGGGGCACGCGCCCCGGTTCGGGGGGAGTAAAGCTCTACAGGTTGCCGAACGTGTCGTACCGGATGTGCTGCGGCGGGACCTCGTCCTCGGCGAGAGCCCGCAACGTCGCCCGGACCATCGCGGCGGAACCGGAGACGTAACAGTCGTGCGACGTCCACGGGCCGTACCGGGCCACCACGTCGGGGACGTCCCCCCGCTCGCCGTCGAACTCCGGGTCGTCGCTGCACGACGGGGTCACCGACAACCAGGGGTGGGCGGCGACCAGCTCCTCCAGCCCGGCCAGGCCGTACAGCTCGTCGGCGTGCCGGGCGCCGTAGAAGACGTGCACCCAGCGGGCCCGGTTCCAGCCGGCCAGTTCCTCCACCATCGCCTTCACCGGGGCCAGGCCCACCCCGCCGGCCACGCAGAGGATGTCCCGCCCGGAATCGCGGTCCACCGTCATCGACCCCATCGGGGCGGCCACCCGCAGCAGGTCACCCGGTTTGGTCCGGCGCACCAACGCCCCCGAGACCCAGCCCGCGCCGACCGGCGTACGCACGTGGAACTCCAGCACGTTGTCGTCGTTCGGCGCGTTCGCCACCGAGTACGTGCGCCACACCCGGGGCAGGTGCCGGGGCACCTCGACGCTGACGTACTGGCCGGCCTTCCACACCAGCGGATGCTGGAGGGCGCGGACGGTCAGCACGGCGGTGTCGCTGCCGTACCGCTCGTGGGTGAGCACCTCCGCGTGCCAGTACGGCGGGTTCTCGTCCGACTCCGCCCCGGCCAGCATCGTCGCCGTGATCGCCGCGTACGCGTCCCGCCACGCCTGGTCGTACTCCAGGTTCCAGCCGTCACCGGCGGTGGTACGCAGCGCGTCGAGCAGCGCCACCCCCATCGTCGCGTAGTGCGCGGCGTCGACGTGGTACTTGCGGTGGTCCCGCCCCAGCGAGCGCAGGTACTCGTCGAAGCTCTCCGGGTCGTCCATCACCTGGGTGGCGGTGACGATCGCGTCCAGGATCCGGTCGCCCTGGCCCGTCATCTCCACCGGGAACAGCCGGCGCAGCTCCGGATCGAGCAGGAACAGCCGGGCGTAGAAGCGACCGCTCAGCCGGCCCCGGTCCTCCTCGACCAGGGTCCAACTCTCCTTCAGCAGCCGAGCGAAGTTGTCCACGGGGGGCGGTCCTCCTCCTGACGGCGGATCGGGCCCCGATAGAATGTCCACGGAGCGTATGCACCGGTCGCACAGAATGTGCGATCGGCTCATCTGGGCCCACCGGCCGGTGCGATCGGGCCACCCCGTCGGGCAGAGTGGTGCGGTGACCGTTGAGCAGCACACCCACCCGGTGTCCCGGCGGGTCCTCGGCACCGAGACCCTGCTGGTCCTCGGCCTGTCACTCGGGCAGTCGGCCGTCTACGCCGTGGTGTCGCTGGCCGCGAAACTGACCGCCGACGGGCCGCTGTCCCAGCAGACCGCCTCGCTCAACACCTCACGGTCCGCCCGACCCTGGCTCGACCTGACGTACCAGCTGCTCGGCATCGTCTTCGCGCTGCTGCCGGTGCTGCTCGCCGTACACCTGCTGGCGCGTGACCCCGGCGACCCGGCGCGGACCCTCGGGGCGGACCTGCGGCGGCCCGGGTCGGACCTCGCCCGGGGCGCCGGGCTGGCCGCGCTGATCGGCCTGCCCGGCCTGGCCCTGTTCTGGGCGGCGGCGCAACTCGGCATCAACGCCACCCTGGTCCCCGCCGGCCTGCCGCCGCTGTGGTGGGCGGTGCCGGTGCTGGTCCTCGCCGCCGTGCAGAACGCCGTGCTGGAAGAGGTGATCGTGGTCGGCTACCTGGTCACCCGGCTGCGCCAACTCCAGTGGCGGCTCGGCGCGGTCATCGCGACCAGCGCGGTCCTGCGCGGCTCCTACCACCTCTACCAGGGCTTCGGCGCGTTCGTCGGCAACGCCGTGATGGGCGTCGTGTTCAGCCTGTTCTACCTGCGTACCCGGCGGGTGATGCCGCTGATCGTGGCGCACACCCTGCTCGACGTGGTCGCCTTCGTCGGGTACTCGCTGTTGCCCAGGGACTGGTTCGACTGGCTCTGACCGCCGCTGTCCCCGCCGCGTCGCCGGTCGCCGCCGCTCTTCGGGCTTCCTAGCTGCCGGTCCGGGCGGGCCGGTAGCGGGCCACCGCGCGGGCGGCCAGCAGGTCGGCCGCCGCCACGTCACCCGCCGCCGTCGCCAGCACCGCCGCCCCCGGCAGCAGCCGGGCCGCCAGCCGCAGCGCGGCCCAGCCACCCGCCTGCGCGGCCAACGGCGCCGCCAGCCGCCACGCGGCCTCCGCCGCACGCGGCCACGGCCCGTCGCCGGGCCCGTCCGCCGCCCGCGCCGCGTCCAGCGCGGTGCGGGCACTGTCCGCGTCCGGGTGCACCCGGGTCAGCACCAGTAGCTCCACCGCCCGCTCCGGGTCGGCCGGGTCCCGGCCGTACGCCGCCGCCACGTGCAGCACCAGCGCCGACTGCGTCCAGAGCACCGCCACCAGTTCGGCCAGCGGCGCGAACAGCCCGGCCACCGCCGCCGTGGCCCCACCCACCCCGGCCCACCTGACGAACCGCCGGGTGGCCAGCCGGGCCAGGCCGTCCGGACCGGCATCCGGGTACGCCTCGCGCAGCCCGCGCGCCCACTCCCGGGCCTGCGGTCCGATTCCCTCGACGGCCGCCAGGGCCAGCAACTCCGGCGCGAACCCCGGATGGGCCAGTAGCCGGGTCCGGAGCACCGCCAGCTCCAGACGTCCCGCTGCCGCGCCGCCCGGGTCCGCCGTCGTCGGTACGGCGGGTGTGCTGGCGGCGGTCGGGGCGCCGACGGGGTCCGGTCCGGCGGGCGGACGCTGCCGGGTGGTCGGTCGCCGCCTCACGGGCGGGGTGGTTTCCGTGGCCGGAGTGGTGGTCGGTTCGGGGGTGGATTGCGGTGAAGCCTTCTTCGGTGGGGTCGCCCTTGTGCGGGGCACGGTCCGGCCGGTGATGGTCGGGGCGGTCTCCGCCGTCGTCGCCTTTCGCGCGGCCCGCTTCCGTGGCGGTGTGCCCGGTGCTGTTGTTCCTGTGCCCGGCTCTGTCGCTGTGGCTGTTTCCGGGGGTGTGTTCGCGGGGGTGGGGATGCCGGCGGGGCCGGTGGCCTGGTCCGGTGGTAGTTGCCCCTGGGATGCGTCGGTGGTGCTGTCGGCGACCGCGCCCGCCGCCCGGGTGCGGGGGGTGCGTCGTGTGGCCGGCGTCCGCGTGGTCGTGGGGCGTGCCGCGGCGTCGGGCGTCGCGGGGGTGGCGTCGGTGTCGTCGGTGGGTCGTCCGCCGCGTCGGTCGGCTCCGTCGCCGGCCGGCCCCCGCCCGCACGGCGCGGTCGGGCGGGAGCCGCCGGCGGCGGTACGGGCGACTCGGCGGCAGGCGGTTGGAACAGCACGGCCGGTGCCGCCTTCGTCGGGCGGACCCGCTTCGGCCGGGGCGTCGCGTCGTCGGCGGAGGGCTGCTGCTGCCGGGGCGGTGCGGGCGGTGGCGTGAAGGTCGCCTCCGGCGAGCGGCGACGCGCCCGGTCACTGGCGGGGCGGCGGGGCGGGTCGCTCGGCGGCTGCTCCTGCATGGAAAAGGAGCGTAGCGGCGAACGTGACCTCGCACACGCGGGAATACGCCGCGCCGGGCGGTGCGGCGGCACCCCCCGGCGCGGCCCCACCAGGGGTTGCCGCCCGTCGGGATAGTCGCTTTGCCCCGGGTGGGGGCGGACCTGTATCCTCGTCCGCGGTGGTCCGCAGGGTCACCGAGGAGACTTCGCCTAGTCTGGTCTATGGCGCCGCACTGCTAATGCGGTTGGGGTCTTAAAGCCCCTCCCGGGTTCGAATCCCGGAGTCTCCGCGCAAAACCGGTTGTGTAGACTGGTCGAGCACCGGGCGCCCGTAGCTCAATGGATAGAGCATCTGACTACGGATCAGAAGGTTAGGGGTTCGAGTCCCTTCGGGCGCACAAGATCATGAGGGGTCTGACCTGCCGGAATGGCGGTCAGGCCCCTTTGCGTTTCTGTCCCTTGTGGTCGGTTGGGTGCTCGGTGGGTGCTCGTGCGACGAGCATCCCTCACGTCCGGGCCTGTCCGGTGCGCGGTTGTCGTGTCCGGCTGGGTTTTGATCATGGTTTGGCGTACTGACCCTGACGCCCGGATGCTGGGACGGCTTCTCTTGGCAATCTGCAACGCACCAGGTTGGTTCGCGGCATGTCGAGCTGTTTGTGGCAGGGCTGGTGTCTGGGTAATCCGTCGCGGTCGTTTTCGGCTAGTGTCACGTTGCCGTGAGGGATGTGTAGCGAACGGTGATCGCCGCCTCCGGTGATGGTGGAGGGCATCTTCGTGGATCCGCAGCAGATCAGTGACATGAAGCGGTCGCTTGGGCGGGGACTCGCTGGTTGGCGTCGGAGGCGTGGCCTGACTCAGGATGACGTGGCGCGGCGGGTGCATAGCACGCGAAGCACGGTGGCCAATGTCGAGAGCGGCCGGCAGGTGGTGGACCGGGTCTTCTGGGTGCAGTGCGATTCGCTCCTTCAGGCCAGCGGTGAGTTGATCACAGGCTATGACGAGTACCGCTTCCTCGAGGTGCGGCACAAGGAAGAGAAAGCCGAGGCGGCGCGCCAGGCCCGGTGGGGAGCGGTCCTCGATCATCAGGCGATCGTCGAGGCGAGTGCAGCCGACCGAGGCCAGGACCGCCACACGTCACTTGTGTCGGCGGTGTCCGGTCCTGCTAATGGGCTTCGCCGTGATCGTCGGTCGACTAGCTCCGCTGAAGTTGGTTTCCCGGCCGTCATGGACGAGGTCGGCGGTCTGCGCCGCTCGCTTCATGAGGCCCTGAGCATGGGGGCGGTCACTGCGGCCGGACTCGATGAGTGGGAGCGGATCGTCGCCCACCACGGCCGTGCGACTCGTGATCACTCGACGGGCACGCTGCTGCGAGAGATCGCTGGTGACCTCGGCGAGTTGACGGAGCTCATCGGGCGGAGCCCGTCCGCTTCCGCTCTGCGTCGTCTGACCGGAATGGCCGCGCAGATGTCTGGTCTGATGTGCCTCGTCCTGTGCAGGATCGACGACAGGACCGCAGCGTCTCAGTGGGCGCGTACGGCCCGGCTCGCGGCCGTCGAGGCGGACGACCCGGTGACTCGATCCTGGGTGCTCGCGCAGGAGGCCCATGTCTACTACTACAGCGCAGACTTCCGCGAGACTGTGAACCTCGCACGCCACGCGCAGGACGTCGCCGGACCTGAGGCGTCGGTGGGGACCGTGCTGGCGGCGGCGATCGAAGCACGGGCGTTGGCCGCGATGGGGAAGCGTGAGGAGACCCGGGCCGCTCTGGGGCACGCCGAGGGCCTCTTGTCCCGGTTGGAGGGAGACTCACTGAGTGCCTCCGCGTTCGGTTACAACGAGGCCCAACTCCGTTTTCACGAGGGGAACGCCTATACCCGTCTGAGGGTGGTCGATGCGGCGCTGGCCGCGCAGGATCGGGCACTCGAACTGTGTTCCCCTGGTGACTACACCGACTGGGCACTGACTCGACTGGACCGTGCCATCTGCCTGACCAGGATGGGTCAGGCGTCTGATGCGGTGGAGTCGCTCGCGGAGACGATCGGGAGCCTCGACGGGGCGAAGCGTCAGGGCATAATCGCCGAGCGAGCGCGCATCGCGCTCGACGGGCTTCCTCCCACGCAGCGCTCATCCTCTACCGCACGAGACCTCCGAGCAGCCTTGGCTGACGTTCGATAGGAAGGGCAGTTCCTTGACCCTGGTAGCAGCCGCCGAGCCCGTCCACGTCGATGCGGTCGTCGTACTGCTCGAAGAGCTGGACAAGTTCTACGGCGACACCGACGTGGAGCCGCTCGATGTGCGGGTGCGCCAGATCAACGAGGCGCTGTTCGGTGACCCGCCCCTGGCTTTTGCCGTGCTGGCCTGGGACGCCGAAGCGCTGGTCGGGCTCGCGACGTACTCCTTCCTGTGGCCCGCAGCCGGCCTCACCCGCTCGCTCTACCTGAAGGAGCTGTACGTGGCGGAGACGGCCAGGGGACGCGGCGTCGGGAAGCTCCTCATGGACCGCCTCATCGAGATTGCGGCCACGAACTCCTGCAGCCGGATCGAGTGGACCACCGATCGCGACAACACGCAGGCGCAGCGTTTCTACGAGAAGCTCGGTGTCGCACAGAACGGCGACAAGATCTTCTACCGGCTTGAGGACCAGCTTCTGCCGATGACAGATGCCAGGTAAGGGTGCGTTGCTGACCGTGATGGTCGCGGGAGACGCGGAATGATCGCGGACCTTATGACCACGGCGACGACCACAGATGCAGCCACCCAACGCGCGGACGTCGCCGTACTGCTGGTGGGCAGTTTCGCGCAGCACGGCGATCACCTATCCCTACTGACAGACACGATCGTCGCCTGCACCATCGCGAAAGCCGCAGCCGCCGCATACGACCTGATGCTCCTGCCGCCGGTGACCATCAGCTGCTTGCAGGAACACACCGGCAGGCCCGGCGCTGCAGTGGAGAGCACGCCCCCCAGACCCGGCTAGGTAAGCGGTGCCCGGTCCAGAGAAACCGGGCACCGCTTCCTCTAGTCGATCATGATGTGCATGCCACCGGCCGCCGTGAAGAAGATGATCGCGGCGGTTTCCAACCCACCTTTCGACCCGGCGGCGAGGGCGAGGCCCCCCGCGACCGCGATGATCATCGCCCACCGCAGCGGGAGACGACGGGGTTCCTGCTCACGCTCGCCCCGGTCGGGGGAGTCTCGTAGGCTGGTCATTGACGTTCTCCTGGTACTCGAGATACGCGGTGAGCGACGTCATAGAGCGGTCCCCGGTGGCTGCCGGGGGCCGCTCGTCCTGGTCATCAGGTCGGTCGCTTCCCGCCCGAGCCGGTGGCCCGGCTCCATTGACCAGCATGGTGGCGCTCTTTCAAGATCACGAGTATGCTGTGAGTACGGCTTGATCCGCCTGTGATGCGCAACGTGTCTAGCGTAGCGTTTATAGGCGGATCAAGAGGTTCAGATCTAGGGGTGAAAAATTTCTATCAAGATTTTTTCCTGGGACGATCTTGTCCCTTTGACCGCCAGCGACGCAGTCAAGCTGGCGAACCGGCGAGCCAAGGCCACGAAGCTTGAAACCCTCGCTCAACGAGCCGCGATTGCGTTCACCCAGATATCCGGCCTCCGCGACCGTGTCCTGATCAGGCCCGAGTTCATGTGCCGGACAACTCCGGCCCCCCTCGAGGGCGAGCCCTCAGACCGGCGTCTGCCCAACAGGGCCGAACGGCCACCGGCAACCCGCCTGGTTTCTCCCCGTGGGATCGCGTTGCGGCTGTATCTGACAGCGCTCTTGGAAGCGCAGACCCGTTCGCCCGGCGAGAAGCCGACGAACCACCGGCCGCTAGCCGACCCAGATCGCCCCAGCTGGTTAGAGCTATTCGCGGTGCCTGCCGAGCGCTACGCAGGCAAGGTGGTAACCAGTCCTCGCGACAAGCGCATCCGGCAACTCCAAGACGCGATCCAGCGACTCGCCAGCCCTGAAATCCAGCTGGTCGACCTGCCGAACCTCGCCAAGGCCACGAAGAAATACGAGGGCTTCACCCTCCTGCTCGAACAAGGGCGCCCATACGACGGTGGCGACAATGATCCCTACACCGTCCCCCAGGTGACCCGCCTGCCGTACCTACCCACCAGCTTCTTCCTCAACGGCTGGGTCCACGTCCTCGAGGACAGCGAGATCGTCTTCCTGCTGATGCTGGCCTGGCTTCGCTACCGGTGGCCGGCGGCGGAATACCACTTCCTCAAAGGCGAGTGGAGGATCCTTCACTTCGGGCTGGGCCGGGACACCTACCAGGCCCACCAGATGCTGGAGCGACTCGGACTCGTCAACGTTCAGGAGGATGAGAACCGCGACATCTTCCAGCCAGGGCTCATCCACGGGTACGACAAGAACAAGGCCCCGAAGCTGCACCGCTTCAAGCTGCTCAACGAAGGTTTCGACCAGCCGGCCTTGCCCACACTTCTGAGCACCATCGACCGACGCCTCGCCACCCGTGCCGGTATGACCACCCCGGCATCCGCATGAGCGACCAGGGGTCTGCTGCACCGATAGGTGACAGTTTCAGTCACGCGGCCTGACTGGCCGGTGGGGTCATGATGGTCTCGTACTCGATGGGGGTCAACCGGGACAGGGATCGTTGGCGTCGGCGGTGGTAGGTCCGCTCGATCCAGGTCACGATCGCGGTCCTGAGTTGCTGGCGGGTGGTCCAGGTTCGGCGGTCGAGGACGTTGTTCTGTAGCAGGCCGAAGAACGATTCCATGGCGGCGTTGTCGCCGGCGGCGCCGACTCTGCCCATCGACCCGGTCATGTGGTGTTGGTGGAGGGCGTGGACGAATTTCCGGCTGCGGAATTGCGACCCGCGGTCGGTGTGCAGCACGCAGCCGATCACGTCACCGCGGCGGGCTACGGCGTTGTGCAGGGCGTTGACCGCCAGGCGGGACTTCATTCGTGAGTCGATGGAGTAGCCGACGATCCGGTGGGACCACACGTCCTTGATTGCACAGAGGTAGAGCTTGCCCTCGCCGGTGCGGTGTTCGGTATGTCGGCCAGCCACAACCGGTTCGGGCCGTCTGCGGTGAAGTCCCGCTGGACCAGGTCGTCGTGCACTGGCGGAGCGACCTTGCCGCCCTTGCCCCGACGCTTGCGCTTGCTGAACGCGCTGAACCAGCCCATGCCGGAGCAGATTCTCCAGGCGGGTGCGCTCGACCATCGGCTGGCCGGCGGCGCGGGCCTCGTCGGCCAGGAACCGGTAGCCGAACTTTGGATCGTCGCGATGGGCGTCGAACAACGCGTCCGTCCGGTACGCCGCAGCCAGTTCGGCGTCGCCGACGGGCTGGGCGAGCCACCGGTAGTAGGGCTGACGAGCGATGTTCAACACCCGGCACGTCACCGCGACGGGGATCCCGTCAGCGGCCAGCTCGCTCACGAGCGGGTAGAGCCTTTTCCCGGCAGGCTCGCCTGCGACAGGTAGGCCGCGGCCCGGCGCAGCACCTCGTTCTCCTGCTCGAGGAGCTTGATCCGCTTGCGGGCCTCGCGCAGCTCGGCCGAGTCGCTGCCGCTGACACCCGGTCTGGTCGCGGCGTCCACGTCAGCCTGGCGCATCCACTTGAACAACGTCATCGGGTGGACTCCGAAGTCCTTCGCGATCTGCTCGACCGTCGCGCCAGGGTCCCGGTCACGGGCCACCCGCACAACATCATCGCGGAACTCTCGGGGGTAGGGCTTGGGCACAGCGACATCCTTCCAGCCTGCCCGCAGGGCAAGCCATCTCAGATGTCACCTACCAGTGCAGCAGACCCCAGCTAGGCCTGGCCTACTGCTCCCAAGACCGCGCTCCTGATGTCCAGGGCCTCGCTCGACGTGAGCGCGGACGACAGGCGGGGTGCTCGTGAGCCTTCCTGCGCGGTGAAGCCCATCAATGGGGCCTTGGCGCGCGGGTGCCCGCCCAGCGACACCGCCATCCGGGACCGGGATCGCTTGCTTCCGGCACCGGCTCCGCCGCCGCCGCTGATCGGACCGTCCGTCAGGGCGCCTTTTAGGCGCTGGTACGGCGGGCCACTGGGCGTGGCGCTGGGCCTTTGCGCTTGTTGATCAGCGCGGCCCGCCGCCTTAGGTCCGCGTCGCTCGGGTCGTAGAGCAGCCGCAGCGCGTGACTGAGCAACTGAGCCGATTCCAGGACGTCCGCAGTGGTGAGCCGGGAGTCGTGACTGCCGGCGTTGCCTAGCCACTTGATCGCTAGCAGGACGTCAGCGACGTCCGGATCACGTCTGCCGAACTCCAGAATGCGGTCATGCGCGGTTCGCCAGACCCGCTTCTGAGTTTTGCTGTTCCTGCTGGTCTGTTTGATCTTCTGGTGGGTGAGCAGTTCCTCGACGGCCAGCCGCAGCCGGTTCCCGGCGGCCGGAGCGTCGATCCAGATGACCGCCGCAGCGGCGTCGGTCGCCTGCCGGACGGCGGTCGAGGTTTTCGGCGGGCAAACCACGAGCGCCGGCGCCGGCCGAAGGTAGGTGATCCGGAACCGTTCCACATACTGCTGCTCGGAATCGAAGACCGGGTTGTTGATCACCTCGAAGTCCCCAGCGACCGCGACGGTCTCCCAGCAGCCGGGCGCCGAGCAGGTGAGTCCTGCGGTGAACCGCCCCGCGATCCATTCAGGCTCGAAGAACTCCGGGTGCTCGTGTTGGGCTTGCCGACTGTCACCGGAATGCTGTAGGGCGTACTCGCCGTCCTTACGTAGAAGGCCACGTGAGCAGGTTGGACACGTGATGTCGGGCAGTGAGGTGAACCAGTCAGCGACCGGCAGCAGCGGGTGATCCACGCTGGAAGGCTACTGGGTGAAATTCATCTTCGCGTTCCTGCCCGTCCGGCTCTTTAGAACCATGCCGCCAGGGACAGAGCACTGAACACCAGCGCGTTCCGCGCCGATCACGAACAGAGGAGTCGCCTCTCCCTGCTGCGTGTTTCCAGGATCGACGCCAAGGTCATCGCAATCAGGGACGGCCCGAAACGAGTGATCCGCCAGTGCATGCCTGCGGGGGTGTGCAGGTGGCGGTGACGCCACGTTGGCGGTGGAGGCGGGTCGCACGTCGAAGGTTCGTGTCGAGGGTGTTCGACACGGCGTCGGGGTGCGTCTACTGGTTCCCGGCACCACGGATGCCGGAGGTGCCATGTGGCCGGGCGGCGGCGGCCCGCTCCGCAATCTCTCGCGAAGCCGTTTGCAGGTTGACTTGCTTCGCCAGCGACGGCGACCAACTACATGACCAGGATGTGATGACTTGACTACCGCAAGTGGGAGTGTTGTGCGGGATCCCTTGGCGCTGCGGGCGGCGATGGTGGCGGAGTTGGGAGAGGACACGATCAGGTCGAAGGCGGTGGCTGCGGCGTTCTCGGTCGTGCCGCGCCACCTGTTCGCCCCAGGAGAGCCGCTGGACAGGGTGTACGACTCGAACACCCCGCTGGTGACGAAGACCGGTCCGGACGGCAAGGCGCTCAGCTCGGTGTCTGCGGCGCATATCCAGGCGGTGATGTTGGAGCAGGCCGGGATCGAGCCAGGGATGCGGGTTCTGGAGATCGGTTCGGGTGGGTACAACGCGGCGCTGATCGCGGAGCTGGTCGGCCCGCTGGGGGCGGTGACGTCCGTGGACATCGACCCGGAGATCGTCGCGCGGGCCCGCGCCTGCCTGCAGGCCGCCGGCTACGAGGATCGGGTGCGGGTTGTGCAGGCCGACGCCGAACATGGTGTGTCGGAGCAGGCGCCGTACGACCGGATCATCGTCACGGTCGGCGCGTGGGACATCCCTCCGGCCTGGATCGCCCAGCTGTCCGAGCACGGCCGGATCGTGGTGCCGTTGCGGTTCGCTGGCCTGTCCCGCTGCATCGCCTTCGACCTGGCCGGAGGGCGTCTGGTCAGTCACAGCTACTGCCTCGGAGGGTTCGTGCCGATGCAGGGCGAGGGCACGTACTCCGAGACGCTGGTGCCGATCCACGGTGAGGCGACGTTGCGCATCGACGGGCCGGATCCGGGCTTCGACGTGCCGGCGCTGCGTAAGGCGGTGCACGCGCCGAGGATCGAGCGGTGGTCCGGGGTGGCGTTCGACATGCCCGACGAGCTGGAGCTGTTCGTGGTGACCAGCGCACCCCATGTGCCGTTCCTGTACGCGAGCCAGCAGCTGGTGGACCAGGGCGTGTTCACCCCGGCGGTGACCTACGGCACGGCCGCCGTGGTCGAGGGCGGCAGTCTGGCCTACCGCACGAAACGCGAGAACGAGGACCTCGGCGGGTGGGAGAGCGGTGTCTATGCCTACGGCCCGCAGGCCGAGGCGGTCGCTGACCGGTATGTGGGGCTGCTGCGTCGCTGGGCGGCGGACTTCCGCCGTCGCGGGGCCGCCCGGATCGAGTACCTGCCCACGAGCGCGGGCGTGCCGGACGGCTGGTACGTGCCGAAGCGCCACGGCGTCGTCGCGGTGTCCTGGCGTTGACAGCTACCGGCGTCCCGGCCGGGACGCCGAGTGGATCACAACCCCCTCGAAGGAGGCTGTCTTGTCGATCATGACCGAGGAGCGGATCGCTCCGTCCGTGCCGCCGGTGGCGGTGGACGGGAAGAAGGACGAGTTCGGGCCGGACGACTGGGAGCTGGACATCAGCTTCGTCGAGTCCGGCGAGGGCGTCGACAAGCTGATCTACATGACGAACGACGGGTGCGGCAAGACCTGCCAGTCCGCCTGCACCAGCTGCCCGAAGTAGGACGCAGTTCCGGGGCGCCTGGCCGTGCGGCGAATGCCGCGCGGCCGGGCGCCTCACGTTCGCAGGGGAGGACGCGTGTACCGGCACCTGGACGCGCTGATGGTGCGCGCGACGCCCTGCCCTGCCGACCGGCTGGTCGGCTGGTGGCCGGACCTGATCGGCGCGCAGGACGCAGGGTCGTGGCGGTGGTGGTTGGGGCAGGTGTTCGCGGCACCGCGATTCGCGGCGGCGGTGGAGCTCGCCAGTCCCGTGCTCGCCGACCGTGTCCGCGCGGTCTGCGACGGCCGTGTCGGGGAGGGTGAGGCGCGGCGGGTGGTGATGTCGGTCCTGCGCTACCTGTTGCGCATGCGTGGCCGGGCGACGCCGTACGGCTTCTTCGCCGGGGTCGCGCCCGCCCGCCTGGCCCCGACCACCGCCGTCTGCTTCGGTGACGGGCACCGGGCGGTGCTCCGGGTGCGGGCGGCGTGGCTTTCGGGCCTGGTCGACGGGCTGGAGGCCGATCCGGTGCTTCGGCCGCACCTGATGGTCCGCGCCAACAACCTCCTGACGTGCCGCGACGGGCAGATCGTGTTGGAGCACCGCACCCACCAGAAGCCCGGGAAGCGGACTACCAAGGTGCACGTGCGCGCCGCTGGCCCGGTGCTCGCGGCGCTGACGGCGGCGGCGGACCCGATTCGACTGGGGGATCTGGCCGCCGTGCTTGCCGCCGACCACGGCGCCCCCGTCGGGGTGGTGCATGCGCTGCTCGCGCGGATGGTGTCGCAACGGCTCTTGCTGACCGCACTACGGCCGCCAACCACCTGCACCGACCCGCTGTCCGCCGTCACCGCCGGCCTTCAGCAGGCGATGGCCGACGCCGACGCCGGCACCCCCGGCGACAGCGCGCTCGCCCAGGCGCGTGCGACGCTCGCCGTGCTGCGCACCCTGTCCGAGTGGGCCGTGTCGGACACCGCGACGCCCGGTGCGCGGCTGGCCGAGACGATGACGGGCCTGCACCCCGCCGACGAGCCGCCGGTCGCGATGGACCTGCGGCTGGACGCCGACGTGTGTGTTCCCGAGGTGGTAGCGGTAGAGGTGGCGAGCGCAGCCGGCGCCCTGGTGCGTCTCGCCGCTGCCGGTAATGGGGGGTGGGCGGCGTGGCACCGCCGTTTCCTCGAGCGTTACGGACCTCATGCGGTCGTGCCGGTCCGTGACGCGGTGGACGCTGATCTCGGCCTGGGCTACCCCGCCGGTTACCGCGGCGCTACCTCCGCGCCGCCGCCGGCCCTGACCGCGCGGGACCGGAAGCTGATGGCCCTCGCCCAGGACGCGGCGCTGCGACGCGAGCGTGAGGTCGTGCTCGATGACGTCGCCATCGCCGACCTCAACGGTGGCGCACCCATCGTATCCGTCCAGCCGAGCACCGAGCTGACCGTCACCGTGCATGCCCGTACCACCCGGGACCTCGACCGGGGCGAGTTTCAGCTGGAGGTGGTCGGCGTGTCCCGCAACGCCGGCACCGTCACCGGCCGATTTCTCGACCTGCTCGACCCTGCGGACCGGAAGCGAATGACCGGCGAGTACGCGGCGCTACCGCAGGCGACCCGCGGCGCGTTGCGAGTCCAGGTGTCGGCGGCGGCCCTCTACACGGTCACCGAAGACGTGGCCCGCGCCCCCCACGTGATGCCGCACCACGTCTCGCTCGGGGAATACCACGACAACGCGCCCGACCGGATCGCGTTGGACGACATCGCGGTCACCGCTGACGCCGACCGGATCTACCTGGTGTCGGTCTCCCGGCGGCGCGTGGTGGAGCCGATCGTGCTCAACGCGGTCGAACAGGTGCACTACACCCTGCCGATCGTGCGGTTCCTCACCGAGGCCCCCACTGCCTTCACGGCACCGTGTGACGGCTTCGACTGGGGCGCTGCGAGCGGTCTACCGTTCCTGCCCGCCCTGCGCTACCAGCGGACCATCCTGTCACCGGCACGCTGGCTACTACCAGCCAATGCCCTGCCCGCCCCCGCGGCGAGCTGGCGGGAGTGGAGCCGGGCACTGGCATCCTGGCGTGACACCACCGGCTGCCCGCCGGAGGTGTACCTCGGCGACAGCGACCAGCGCATCCGGTTGGATCTCGCCGAGCCGGCGCATCAGGCCCTGCTACGCGACCACCTGCGCCGTACCCCGACCGCCGTACTGCGCGCCGCGCCCCCGCCTGACACAGCCGGCTGGATGGACGGACGCGCCCACGAGATCGTCGTCCCCCTGGCTGCCACAGTCGATCCGGCGCCACCACCACACACGCTCGCCACCGCACCCGTGGTCGACGTCCGCGAGCACGGGCATCTCCCCGGCGTCGGTGAACACCTCTTCGTCAAGCTGTACGGCCATCCCGACCGGCAGACACCGATCCTCACCCGCCACCTTCCGTCCCTGCTCCGCCAGCTCGACCCACAGACATGGTGGTGGTTTCTGCGCTACGGCGACCCGGATCCACACCTGCGGCTGAGGTTGACCGGTTCCGCGAACCTCGCCACGCTCGCCGAGTGGACGGCCGGGCTGCGCCGCGTCGGCCTGATCGCCCGCGTACAGATCGACACGGACTACCCGGAGACCGGCCGCTTCGGCGGTCCCACCGCCGACACCGCCGCCGCCGGGGTCTTCGCCGCCGACTCCGCAGCCGCCGTCACCCAGTTGGCTGCCATCGACCGTGGACGGGCATCCGATGTTCGTGCGGTGACCGCAGCGAGCCTGCTGCACCTCACGACCGCCCTGATCGGTAACACCACCGCCGGCATGCAGTGGCTGATCGACCACACCCGCCCGCAGCGATCCGCCCCACCCCGCGACGTGTACCAGCGCACGATCACGCTCGCCAACCCCGACCAGACCGGCCTGGACGTACTCGGTGACGGCACCGAACTGCGGGCTGCCTGGCAGCGGCGCCGCGAGGCGTTGACCACCTACCGTGCCACCCTGCACGGCGCCGGGACCGCCGTGGACAGGGTGCTGCCTGACCTGCTGCACCTACACCACACCCGCATGATCGGCCCCGACCCGGACAGCGAACGGGCCTGCCTGCACCTGGCCCGCGCCGCCGCGCTGAGCTGGACCGTCCGCCCCCGGAACGAACCATGAGCCCCGCGCACCCATACGCGCTCGAGGCGTCGACAACCATCGCCGAGGCATTGGCCGATCCACAAGCCATCCCACCCGCATTCGAGGGGCGGGCGAGGCCGCAGTCCCTCGCGGGCGGCGCGGTTGGTATCGCCCTGCTGCACATCGAACGAGCCCGCACCGGCCACGGCGACGACACCATCGCCCACACCTGGCTGAAACTCGCCACCTCCCAGCCGATCAGTACCGGCGGCAACGCCAACCTGTTCCACGGCGCACCAGCACTCGGCCTCGCCCTGCACGCCACCGGCACGACCCGCTATCGGCGTGCGCTGGCCGCACTCGACGACACCGTCCTCGCCCTCACCCGAGCGCGCCTGGCCGCCGCTCATGCCCGCATCGACCGCAGTTATCCGCTGCCGATGCGCGAGTTCGACCTGATCCACGGCCTGACCGGCCTCGGCGTCTACCACCTGCACCGCCACCCCGGCCACCCCGTCACCCGCGACGTGCTCGCCTACCTGGTCCGCCTCACCCACCCTCTACCCGGCCAACACGACACCACTGGACTGCCACCGTGGTGGATGCAGGTCGGTCTGTCCGGCGAACCCGACCCTGGCCACCCACACGGGCACGGGAACCTGGGGGTCGCCCACGGCATGGGTGCCGTCATCGCGCTGCTCTCCCTCGCCGTCCTTCACGACCTGACCACCACCGGCCTACGCGACGCTCTCGCCCACCTCTGCTCCTGGACCGACCAGTGGCGCCAAGACGATAACCTCGGCCCCTGGTGGCCCGGCTACCTCACCCTCGACCACACCGGCCGCCCCGCACCGTCGCACCATCCCCGACCCTCCTGGTGCTACGGCATCGCCGGCACTGCACGGGCCCAACAGTTGGCCGGCATCGCTCTCGACGCCCCCCGCCGGCAGGCAGTCGCCGAACGCGGGATCCTGGCCGCGCTGCGCGACCCGACCCGAACCGACCTCCTCCCCGAGATCGGCCTATGCCATGGCAAAGCCGGCCTGCTCCACGCCGCATTCCGCATGGCGATCGACGCCCGCAGCCCCGCGCTGGCCGCTGAACTACCCAATCTGGCCAGCCACCTCGCCGCCCAGCTCCTGAGCGAGCCGACGACCGACCCGGAACTCATGGACGGCGCTACCGGTGCCGCACTCGCGCTGCACGCCGTCGGCACCGGAACCCCACCCATGTCCGGATGGGACACGGTCCTCCTGCTCGCCTGACACCATCCGACCCGTACACCGGCCCTCACTCCCCGACCCTTGAAGGAACGCCATGATGCCGTCGCCGTGGCTTCAGATCACCGTCGAGCTGCCCGATCCGGACCGAGCCGAGCACACCGCTGTCACCCACCTCGCCCCCATGCTCATGCAAGCGGAAGCCGACAGGCACATCACCGGCTGGTTCTTCATCCGCAAGACACCCCAGTGGCGGCTGCGCTACCTCCCCACCAACGAGACCACCACAGCGCGAAAGCACCTCTTCAGCCGCCTCGACGCCCTCATCCAGGAAGGGCACATCACCCGCGCGGTCGAGGTCGTCTACGAACCCGAGACCCAAGCCTTCGGCGGCGACCACGCGATGGCGGTCGCCCACCGACTGTGGCACGCCGACAGCCGACACCTCCTCAGCTACCTCGCCACCACCGCAACAGAACCCACCACCCGCCGCCGCCGTGAGATCGCGATCCTGCTCGCCAGCACCCTGCTACGCGCGGCCGGCCTCGACTGGTACGAACAAGGCGACGTGTGGTCCAAGGTCGCCCACCACCGCCCCCCACCCGACACACCCAGCCCAAACAAGACCCTGGCTCTCCAGGCAGCGCTACGCCGGCTCATGAGCACCGACGCGAGCAGCCTCACCCACCCGGCCTGGCCACACCTGACAGCGGCGGACTGGGCCGCCGCGTTCACCACCGCCGGCCGCGACCTGGCCCACCTCGCCGGCACCGGCGACCTCCACCGCGGGCTGCGCGACGTCCTCGCCCACCACGTCATCTTCGCGATGAACCGGATCGGCCTGCCCGCGGCCACCCAGGCTGCCCTCGCCACCCACGCCGCCACCGCCATCTTCGGCCCAGACCCCACCACCCCACCAGGCACCCACCACCACAACCACGGGACGACGGTCACCACAGCCAGGGAGGAAACCGCTAACTGATGGACCCGACCGGGGCACAAGCCCGCAGATTCCCCCTCGTCGCCCGGCCCCGACCCGCCTGCCACCCACTGCCCGAACGGGTCGCCGACCTGACCCGCCGCGCTGCCGCCGCCACCCGCGACCACGACCCCGCCACCGCGACCGCCGTGATCAACCTCGCCGCGCTGCTCGCATCAGACTGCGGACGACCCGACCTGGCCCACCAATGGTCGACACGCCTCGCCCACACCGCGCTCGCCCATCCCGCCCCCGACTTCCGAACAGCAAGTCACAGCCTCGAACCCATCATCAACCTCGCCCGGCTACGCACCCGCGCCGGCGACGGCACCGGAGCGTGGAGACTCCTCGAAACCCTCCACCGCGCCATCGCGTCCCACACCGACACGACCATCGACGGCATCCTCATCCCCGCCGCACGCCTCACCCCAGACCCCACCGAACACCGCGAACTCCGCCAGTGGCTCTGGACAGTCCTGCTGTCCAGCGGCGCACACGCTCTCGCCACGGCCGGCCGATGGGACGACGCCTACCACCGGCTCCACCACCACAACGGCATCGGCCGACGCATGCTCGACGGCCGGCAGATCGCCGTCATCGCCCACGCCACCGCCGGCAAGCGGACCCGCGCCCTAGACCTACTACGCGACACCGCGCCAGGCGAACCGTGGGAACACGCCGTCACCGCAGCCCTGACCCTGCTGTGCCAGCCAGCGCCCACCGCGAGCACCGCTCGACAACACGCCGTGGTCGCCTACCAGACGCTGGACACCACAGCGCCAGGCCTCGTCGTGTTCCACACCCGCCTCGGAATGTGCCTCATCGACGCGCTCGGCGGCGTCGCGCAGCCTGCCGCACAGACCATCGCCGCTGACCTCATCGAACGAGCCCGCAGCGACGGATACGCCGCCCGGGACGTCCTCGCCCACCCCGGATGCCGCGCCATCCTCACCCAACGACAAGCCGCACAACTCGCCGACCAAGTCACCGCCTGCGGCCTGGGCGCCGGCGGCATACCCGGACCCTTCCTGGCCGAACTCACCGTCGCCTTGGATGACACCGAAGCCGTCATCCGTGCAACACCCGCCAAGACCGGACGGCCCCCGAACGCGGCCGACACGACAAGCCGCCCGGCGATTCATCCTGAGTAGCGGGACCAAACCAAGGCCTACGGCCGTGAACAGCGACGATCAACCGGAGAGGAGCACCACGAATGCGTACCCGCGAACTCGCCCCAGGCCGCATGATCGGCGTCGTCTTCGACCACGGCGACGACTTCTTCACCGCCCTCACCGACACCTGCCGTGCACACAGCATCAAGCAGGGCTACATCCCCGTCTTCATCGCCGGCCTCAGCACCGCGAGAATCGTCGGCACCTGCCAGCGGCTCGACAACCCCGACGCCCCGGTCTGGTCCCACGTCGACCTGACCAACGTCGAGGCATTCGGTGGCGGCACCATCGCCTGGGACGAGAACACCCAGACGATCACACCCCACATCCACATCACGGTCGGACTGAAGGAGCACAGCGCGACGGCGCACACCAGCCACCTGTTGGATGCCACCGTCCAGTTCCTCACCGAGATGCTCATCATCGAGATCAGCTCCCCGACGATGAGCCGCCTACCGAACTCTGACCTGTACGACGTGCCACAACTGCGGTTCGACCAACGAGGCGGCACCGAGACGTAGTCCCTACCTGGACAACTTGCTACCGACTCATCATCCTCTGGAGACCCGTATCGGTTTCGCTTCGGACCTGGCCGCCCTGCGGTGGCGGTCGGCCAGTGAGCCTGTCAGGTCAAGATGCCCGCAGCTGCGGTCGGATGTCTGCGCATCAGGTCCCGTCCCGGCGTAGCCCTGCCTCAGGGCAGCGGGCGACACCCGCGTCGTTGAGGATCTGCATCACCGTCGGATGTGGCTGCACGTCGTCGACCGCTGTCTGAGCACGCCGTCCACCTGATGCGCGCCGGCCGCCACCTGGATCGCCGCGCCGGCGTGGAAGGAACACGCCTGTCGGCGTACAGATACCGGCAGAGGCCTGCCTTCGGCTACTCAAGCTGGGTTACCAGTCGAGGAAGGCTGCGCCCGGATCGCGGAGTTTTCGGGCGTCGCGGGACAGCATGGGTAACACAGAGCGTGGCGGCCTTGCAGGCGCGCGATCAGCTCACCGAAGAGTTGCGGGCTTACGCGCAGCGGTCGCCAGTTGTCGGCGCCGACTGTCGGCCCCAGTGGCCGCACGGCGGGCGCAGGATCCGCCGACCGAAGCGGGGGTTACGGTGGATGATTAACCATCCGACGATGAGGCTACAGATGATCAATGCCCAGGAGTTCGCGCGACGGCTGAGTACTCTCGGAGCTGATGCGTTCACCAGCGACGACGTCGTGGACCTGGCGACTGCGGCCGATGTGCGCATCAGCGCAGACATCGAGATCGACGCCACCGTGGCGCAGCGCTTGCTCGACCAGATCTCGCCCACCCTGCCGGTCACCGGGGCCCAGATCGCGGCGTCGCAATGGCCGCCACCGGAGTCTTCCCGTCCCGCAGTGCCTTCGGTGTCGTTCTCCAGCCCTGGTGCCGTCGACGGACCGGCTGATCAGCCGACCCGACGCCGCAGTTCTGGGTCCGCGGGCAGAGGCCGGCGACCCGGCCCCCGACGACTTGGCAGGTGAAACTGCAGTCCAGCTTCTTCAGTACCGCCAGACTGCTCGCCGCAGCCGTCGACCACGACGCAAGCTGCGAACCCCACTCTCGCCGCCATCATCGGCTGAACTTCGTCCTCCTGTCCGGCTCCGTACGCCCGGGCAGGCTCGACCCGCGATGATCCCGGTAAAGCATGCGGATCGCGGCATGAGAGGACGCTGCGGACCGACCGGATGGCACGCCGATGCGTGGGGTAGATCCGCGCACCAGCCCTCGGAGGTCCTGCGGCCAGCGTTGATCTTGTCGCGACGCTATCGTGACCCAATGTCCGAAACCGAAGGCATCTCCGTCGTCTACTTCAGCGCGGCTACACCAGGTGCCTTGTTCACTCAGGCAGCTCAGTGGTGCAACTCCAACGATGGCCGGTACGTCATCGAGGCGATCCGCTACAAGGAAGACTGCCACCTTGAGACCGACGAACGGTACGAACTGGGCCTCTACTTCGAGCCTCAAACCTAACTAATCGGGCGCGGTGATGAGTGCTCAGGTGGTTCTGCTCGACTACCTTGATCGACTCGTCCGCCGGGGGTCTTGGCCGGGTGGCCGGCGGTGACCGGTGGACATGGCCGACGAGCTGAAGCTCGTCCAGGACATCGCGGATGTTATCGGCCTGTCCGAAGCGAACAGGCCGTCCCCCCGGCTTGAACGGGTCGCCCTTGGTCAGGCGGTAACGAGACCTCTGACGAAGCGGGGCTTGGAGGCGCGTCGGTTGGTCCGTGCTGTGGATCAAGGCATGGACGCCACGGTGAGCTTTGCGATGTCTGGGGCATAGACGGTCATCCAGTGCGGATGCAGCCGGTAGTAGACCACGTCGTTGTCCCAGTCGAAGAGGTCTTCGCCGTAGAAGTCCTTCAAGTACGCAAGCACGTCCGGCCAATCCCTGGCCTGGTCGCCATTTCGGGGGTTGAGGATCTCCACCTTGCCGTGCGTGAAGACGCCGAGGTCCTCACCGCGCATGTGTGCGGCGCTGACGGCGGGCCGCGCCGCGAGGTGGCGTGCCTTGGCGGCGTCGGGTGCCGTGCCGAAGTACCACTTGCCTCGCAGGAAGTGACCGTCGACACCGCTGATCCGCGGTTCTCCCTTCGCCGTCACGCTGGAGAGAGCGAGGGTGCACATGCCGGTGAGGACCTGGGTGAGCTGCTCCGCGTTCAGTGTGCGCGCGGTGTTGATGATCGAGCGGAGGTGGGGGGTGGAGCGGGCGAGGGAGGCGTCAAGGAGGGCTTGGAGTTTTGCGAGGTCTTGTGGGGTTTCGCGCATGGAGGTCCTTGTCTTTCCGTATCTATCTGTGCCGTGGTCCGCGCCTATCACCGGTGGCGGCCGAGGAAACTATGCTTCACCCAAAACCAGACACCTTGTGTCATATTTTTCAACTGGCTTGCGAACGCCAGCGGGCCGCACAGCAGCCGGCGTGAGAGGCCGGCGGCACGACGTGACGGCTTTCGCCTGGCGACGCGCGCTCTGCGGGATGAGTGCGCATGCGATCAGGAGTGCCGGTGACCGGCCGGGGTTTATCGGCGGCATGAGGTATGCGGATAGTTCATGATGTTGGTCGTGGAGATCGAGCTTGTCACGGGGGATATCACCGCGGAGCGGGTGGATGCGATCGTCAATGCGGCGAATTCGTCGTTGCTGGGTGGTGGCGGGGTGGACGGTGCGATCCACCGTAGGGGTGGCCCGGCGATCCTGGACGAGTGCCGCGCGCTGCGGGCCAGCCGGTTCGGCCGGGGACTGCCGGTCGGGCGGGCCGTGGCGACTACTGCGGGCCGCCTTCCGGCCCGCTGGGTCATCCACACCGTGGGGCCGGTATGGAGCGCCACCGAGGACCGATCGGCATTGCTGCGTGACTGCTACCGCAACTCACTGATCGTCGCGGCCGAGCTCGGCGCGACGTCGGTGGCGTTCCCGCTGATCTCGTCCGGCGTGTACCGGTGGCCGAAGGAGGACGCTGTCGTCCAGGCGTTGACCGGATTGCAGATGCCGCCGCCAGCCATCGAGCGCGTACGACTTGTCCTTTTCGATGATGACACCCGGCAGGCCGCCGAGCGAGCCGGGCGGATGCCTGGCGGACCGTTCACCCCGCCGCCGCACCACAATTCTGCAAGGGACTGACTCGGGACGTCGACCAGCGTCACCGCCATATCGCAGATGGCGCCGAGCCCTCGAAGATGGGTCTAGATACGCAAAATCGCGTGCACGCTCATCGACAGATCCGGACGCCGCCGGGTCGACCAACATGACTGACTGTAGTTGACCTTGCAGGGCAAGCGTAGCCGGAGCCGCACTCGCAGATGTCGATAGCTGCCGTGTGCTCGGTGGCGTACCCGGCTCTGCAGTCGAAGCCGTACGCCGACAACACCGGCCGTACTTGTCGTACCCGACGCGAGGCCGTGTCGAAGGTTCGTGTCGAGGGTGTTCGACGAGCGTCGACCCGCTTCTACTTGTTCCTGGCATTGAGGGTTCGGCGGCTGGCCGGCCACCAGGGATGGCGTCAGTGGCGTCGCGAGGCATTCCGGATGCGGCGGCACCCGTAGAGGTGAGGCTGCGAAGGGCGCGTCCAGACCGCGTCGAGACCTGGGACGGGTGCCGTTGGAGGAAGGGAAGCGGTGGTCATGGACTTGGATCACGCGTCTGCCAGGGAAGTGATCGTCCGGCACCGAGGGCTGTTCATTTGCCTTAAGGGGATCGACGGGGCCGACAGGACAACCGCTGTCGGTCAGGCCGTCGAGGCGTTGGACGGCCGTACCACCCCAAAGTTGCGTTGATGGTCCGGCCGCCGATTCCTCATGTCGCTATGCGTCCGCTCTGGCGGTGTCGCAACTGTGGCGCCGAGTGGCCTTGCCAGCCGGCTCGGCTGGCGCTGCTGGCGGAGTACCGGAACGACCGGACCGCGTTGCTGCTGTTCCTCGGGGCGTTGATGACCGAGGCGAGCGGTCAGCTTCACCAGCTCCACCCGGACCGCAGGCTCGACCTGACGGAGCGGTTCATGTCCTGGGCCAGGGCGCGTTGATGAGGGCCATGCCAAGGGCGAGAGGACCCCCTGCCTCGACCCTGCCGCGAGTCACCTGCGCTTCAAGACCGCTTCACCGCAGAACAGGCATGCGGAACCCCCAGCTCCGTACGCGGCGTTGATCAGCGCCGCTGACCGCACCAGGTGTAAGGAGAGAAGTCGTGACTGTCACCGCACACGAACCAACCGCGACCGCGAGCACGACCGCCCTCGACCCTCGGACCCTCGTCACGGCCGAGGTGTTCGGGAAGCTGGTTGACTACTTCGCTGCCGACCGGCACGTCACCCGTGTGTACGCGGAGCGGGCCGTGGAGCAGTTCCTGATCTTCCTCAAGGCCCACGCCGACACCGTGGGCAACGAGGATTTCGGGATGCTGCTGCCCGACGGGTCGATCGGCCGTGTCGTGCCGACCCTCCCGGTCGACGCCGTGTGGCATTCCGTGTTGCAGCACACGGTGCCCTACGCCGCGGCCTGCGAGCAGATCGCCGGGAGCTTCGTCCACCACATCCCCATCCTGACCGAGGGGATGATGGACGGCACCGCCGTCACGTTCACCCTCGCGGCGTTGCACGCGACCGGGTACCGGGTCGACATGGAGTTCTGGCACGGTGAAGCCGAGTCGTGCTGCCCGCCCGGGGAACCGGACTTCACCGGCAAGTAACGAGAGGTGACCATGCGCAGCGACTGGACCGCCCTACCCGAGCATGTGGGGGTGGCGGTTGCCGATCGAGTCGGCGGCATCGTCGGCGTGTACCCGGCTCCGTGTGGTGACCACGCGGAGATCGCGTCGACCGTCATCGGTTCCACCGGCACCGTCTTCGTCAAGGCCGCCTTCTCGGGCCCGGGCGTCCGGTCACTGCGCCACGAGGTGGCGGTCACCAGAGCCATCGACGGGTTTCCGCCCGCTGTTCTGTGGGACTTCGAGTCCGACGGCTGGTTGGTGGTGGGGGCCGAGCACCTGGACGGCCCCCACCCCGACCTGTCAGCCGACAGTCCCGACCTCGACACACTCGCCGCGACCCTTACACGGCTGCAAGAGACCACCGCGCCGGACGTGCGGCTGTACGGCCCGGCCGGGCGGCTCAGCTTCGCCCATCCGGCGATGGACGGCGATGTGCTCGTGCACTCCGACCTCAACCCGGCCAACCTGATCCTGACACCGCAGGGACTCCGGATCGTCGATTGGGCCTACGCGACCAAGGCCGCACCGTGGGTCGAACTGGCGTTGCTCACTCAGTGGCTGATCGGCAACGGCCACACCCCAGCCCAGGCGGAAGACTGGCTCAGCCAGTTCCCCGCCTGGGCCGGGACCGACCCTAAAGTGCTGGACGACTTCGCAGCGAGGAACGCCTCAAAGTGGGCCACCAAGTCACGACAGAGCACAGAGAGCTGGGTCCACGACCTCGCCTGCTGGACCCACGAATGGGCGGCCTACCGGGCGTAAAGTACCGGCCGCGCAAACGGAAGGCACCCCTGTCAGGATCATTGCATTCTGGGTAACCGCTGGTCACGATGGTGGTGAATTCGGGTGAGCAGCGGGTGGCGCCACGTGCACGCCCGGGTGTCGAACACCCTCGACACCAAGTTCCGACAGCCGCTCCGGCTGTCACCGGCTACTGTCAGGTTGCCGTGAGGGGTACGTGACGAGCGGTGATCGACGCCCCCGATGATGGGTGGAGGGCATCTTCGTGGATCCGCAGCAGATCAGTGACGCGAAGCGGGCGCTGGGGCGGAGGCTCGCCGGCTGGCGCAAGACGCATGGGCTGACTCAAGATGACGTGGCGCGTCGGGTGCACAGCACCCGGAGCACGGTCGCCAACGTCGAGAACGGCCGGCAGGTGGTGGACCGCGTCTTCTGGGCGCAGTGCGATTCGCTCCTGCAGGCCGGGGGCGAGTTGCTCACCGGCTATGACGAGTACCGGTCACTTGAGGTTCGGCATCAACAGGAGAGGGCCGAGGCGGCCCGTCATGCCCGTTGGGGAGCGGTCCTGGATCATCGGGTGATCGCCGAGGTGGCACAGCATCGGCAGCCACCAGTCGCTGACGCGGAGGCCGGCCATCGCGAAGACGACAACTCCGTCGCCGCCCGTCTGCTGGCTCACCTTCGCCACCGTCTGCTCGCGCCCACCCGGCCGGAACAGGCGATCGACCCCATCAGGTTGCCGGAGGTCCGTCAACGGGTCGCGCACGTCCACAACCTGTATCAGCGGGGCAACTACGCCGAGACGATCCGGGAGCTACCCGACACGATCGAGCAGGCGGACATCATGACCCGCGCCGGCACCGGCACCGGCCGCAACCGGGCTGCCGCGGTCCTGGCCGGGGCGAATCTCGCCGCTTCCAAAGTCGCCGTCAAACTCGGCGATCCCAGCCTCGCCTGGATAGCTGCCGACCGAGCCGCCCGTATCGCCACCGACCACACCGAGGACGTCGCCCTCGTCGCCGCAGCGGCATTCTCGGTGGGAACCGCACTGCTGGCCATGCCTCACCGCACCGACAGCGCCGAGGCAGTGGTAACGGCAGCCCTTGACCACCTCAAACGGACCCCACAGGGCCGCGGGCCGCAGGCCCTATCGGCCCAGGGAGCACTGACCCTGCTCGCAGCACTGGTCGCCGCCCGCCAGGCCCAGCCCGCCGCAGCCGAGCGGCACCTCAACGACGCGCACGCCCTGGCCGAACAGGTCGGCGCCGACCGCAACGACCTCTGGACCGGCTTCGGACCAACGAACGTCATGATCCACCGCATCAACATCGCCACCCGAACCGACCGACCACAGCTAGCCATCCATCTCGGCGAACACCTCGACACCTCCTCGCTGCCGAAGGCGCTGATGAGCCGCCGCGCCCAGGTCCACCTCGACCTCGCCGCGGCACACGCCAGCTCGTCCGACAACGATCCCGCAGCAGTGCTGCACCTCCTCGAAGCCGAACGCATCGCACCCCAGACCGTGCACGTGCACGCCAGGACACGCCGCTTGATCGGCGGCCTGCTCGCCCGCGAGCGACGCTCCGCGACCCCCGGCCTGCGAGCACTCGCCGAACGAGCCGAGATCGTCGCCTGATGCCCGAGCCTGTGAACCCCCGGCTGCTCTACCTGGTGGTCTGTGCCGCTCCACCAGCCCGGCACATCGCCGAGTTGGTGGAAGCGGCACAAGGCGACGGCTGGGACGTGTACATCATCGCGACCGAAACCGCCTACACCTGGCTTCCCACAGAACAGTTGGCCGCGCTGACGGGGCATCCCGTCAGCTACCGGCAGCGGCACCCCGACGAACCCCGAAGCCTGCCACCTGCCGATGCCATCGCCGTCGTCCCGGCAACCTTCAACACCATCAACAAATGGGCCACCGGAATCAACGACAGCATGGCCCTCGGCGTCCTCAACGAAGCCCTCGGCACGGGCCTACCGATAGTGGCTGCCCCCTTCGTCAAATCCACCCTCGCCCGCCATCCCGCGTTCAACGCCCACCTACGACTACTCGCCGACCACGGCGTAAGGCTCACACCTCTCCAAGCCCTGAACCCCTGTAAGGACAGCGAGACCTTCAGCTGGCACGTCATTACCAAGGAACTCCACATTCCGCCCACCCCGCACCGGTAACAGGCTCAACCTGTTCGGACTTGCCGTATCTCCCCCGTGGCGACTGTCGGCTCCGCCTGAAAAGCGATCACACCGGTGCGCGGAGTTGTTCACCCTCCAAGCCGCCGGCTACGACACCACCGGGCACACCGCGACGGTGCGCCGCCGTACCACCACCGCCTGACGGAGCACGCCATGACGACGCCGAACCCCATGAAGCCCCCGCCCACGTTGGTGATCATTCGCGGGAACTCCGGCAGCGGGAAGACCACGACCGCCCGCGAGGTACGCCGCCGTTTCGGGCGCGGTGCGGCGCTGCTGGAACAGGACTACCTGCGCAGAATCGTGCTCAGGGAACACGACAGCGCCCGCATCGACCCGGTCGCCCCGGCGTTCATCACCGCGACCGCCCGCACCGCCCTCGACCTGGGCTACCACGTCATCCTCGAAGGCATCCTGCACACCGAACGCTACGCGGCCGTGCTGCATCAGCTCATCGACGACCATCCCGGCCCGGTCGCCGTGTTCTACCTAGATGTGTCCTTCGACGAGACCGTCCGCCGCCACCTCAGCCGCGACGAGCCGATCCCCGTCACCCCCGCCGAGATGCGCACCTGGTACACCCACCACGACCTGCTCGACACCCCCGGGGAAACCGTCATTGGCGAGACCAGCACCTTCGCCCAGACGGTCACCACGATCCTGCACACCAGCGGCCTCACCACCGCCGTACCGCAGACACCCTGCCCACGACGATGCCCCCACTGCGCCGGCAAAGCCGACCAGCCGACTATCGCGACGGATGCTCGGTGACACCGCCCTGAACCAGAACTCCGCAGCTCAGACCACCCGTGCCCACCTCCCGCACTCAGGGCGTGCGTGACCAGGGAAGAAGAACCGCATCGATGTGACATGGTGCCAATAGATGCCACGCCGGCGCTCCCGATCTTCCCAACCCTTCACAGCAATGCCATCCCGCCGCCATCTTCATCGAAGATGGTAAGTGCATCTGCTGCTGATGGTGACCTGGAGGCACGGCATGGCACGACTGACCACGAAGACGCCCACACTCGCGCGACCCCGTGTGCGTGCCGTGACGCTGGCACTCGCCACACTTGTCGGCGCAGCCTTCTCGGCCACCGGTGCGGGAACCGCGTCGGCGACGCCGCCGGGAATCCCCTCGAAGGCGACCGCGCAGTCGCAGCTCAACGCCCTCACCGTCGCCACCGAGGGCTCCACCAGCGGCTACTCCCGGGACCTGTTCCCCCACTGGATCACCATCAGCGGTAGCTGCGACACCCGCGAGCAGGTCCTCAAGCGCGACGGCACCTCCGTCGTCGTCAACTCCTCCTGCCAGGCCACGTCAGGGCGCTGGTACAGCCCCTACGACGGGGCGACCTGGACTGCCGCGTCGGACGTCGACATCGACCACGTCGTCCCCCTCGCCGAGGCCTGGCGCTCCGGCGCGAGTTCCTGGACGACCAGCCGCCGGCAGAGCTTCGCCAACGACCTGTCCGGCCCGCAACTGATCGCGGTGACCGACAACGTCAACCAGTCCAAGAGCGACCAGGACGCCTCGACATGGCAGCCGCCCCTGTCGTCGTACCGGTGCACCTACAGCAAGATGTGGATCACCGTGAAGCACACCTGGGGCCTACGACTGCAGTCATCGGAGAAATCCGCACTACAGAGCATGCTCAACACCTGCTCCTCCTGAACCCGATCGGCAGACCAACCGGCCCGGTCGACGTGCAGCAGCCCATCGATGATAACTGGCCAGCCAGCAGGGCCTACCGCGCCCTGGTCGGCATCAAGCACATCAAAGACGGCTGTCGGGAGTGTGGCGGTCAGGTCCACAGACCCCGGTGCCGCAGACCTGCTGCTGACGCCGTGCCGGTCGACGTCGACCGCTGATCGGGATGCAAGGGCCGGATCAGTCGGCACGGTCCGCTCCGTCCTGCCGGTTGGCCAGTTCGATGAGAAGTCGCTTGTATTCGGCCTGGCTGCCGATAGCCGGCCGGTATTCAGGACGACAGACGTAGTGTCGGATCGCGGCGGCAAGAAACCGGGCGTCGACGTTGTCCGTGCGCAGTGCATTCCGGCTCCACGGGATGCCACGGCGCTTCACGAGCAGCGGTTGCGCGAAGGCCATGCGAAGCCGCGAGGGACGATCGGTCCCTGGTCGGAGCTGAGCTGCGGGGAGGGCCTCCCACGGTACGGTGAGCGAGCCGAGCGGCCAGCTCTGCCGTATGCCGTAGGGCCGTAGTTGCACCTCGTTGTCCCGCCACACATCGATCAGTAGCAACGTGACCGCCACGACCCAGGCAAGGGCAAGGACCACGTCGAGCGTCGACACGATGTCCGCCCTCGTGGAGCGGACCAATGCGCCGAGGCTCGCCGAGTTGGGCCAGAGGACGCCCAGGGCGAGGAACACCTTCCATGCCGGCGGTGGTGTCGCGAATGCCGGCACGTGCGGCAGCACCACGAAAGAGGCCGGCCGTATCCCCATGGCGATGACCGATACGGCCAGGACCGCCAGGGTGATCAGGATAAGCGGGATGAACAGGATCTGTCCCAGGGAGGGCGTGAGCCCGATGGTGGCAGCGTTCACGATTGCTACCAGCAGGCCAAGCAGTAGAACGACATGCCGATGGCGCACCGTGGCAGCGCACAGCTCACTGATCATGCCCGTGACGATACGAGCCAGCGGTAGCGGGACGGGCTGGCCGATCGGCTCTCACCGGCAGACGCGATCGGTGATTGATCGACTAGCCGTCGATCTCACGGCGCTGGGTGGCTCGGGCTACTCGACGTCGGCCTTGCGACTGCGTCGACGGCGGCGTTCGCAGGCTGATCCGGGTGACGAGGAGCGTAACCGGTCCGGGGCGACCGCGAGCTCCCGTGGCACGACAGGCCAGTTCAGCCCTGCTGGCGCAGCCCGTCGACGGTCCGTCGTTTCGCGGGACGAAGAGGCGCCTGACCGGCGGGCCGGCGGATCTATCGCCGCACAGCAGGGTGGGGTGGGGTGATACCGGCTTCGGTGAGTCTCTGTTGGTAGCGGGTGAGGAGCGCGTCGGCGTCGTGGTGTCTGCCGAGTGTGGCCAGGGTGTTGGCGGCTTGGTGGTGGAGATGTTCGTTGTAGGGGTCGAGGCGGAGGGCGTTCTGGAGGTGGTGGAGCCGGGTGTGGGGGTCGGGTGCGCTGGTGGCGAGGGTGGTGTGGGCGTCGATGACGTGGCGGCGGGTCTTCTCGCGGATGAGGTCCAGCCAGGGCCAGGTGTGGTTGACGGCGATGTCGCCGGTGTAGAGGTCGATGACCGCTTGGTGGGCGGGGGCATGGTTAGCGACGGTGGTGCTGGCGTGGTCGATGGCGGCGTTGAGGCGCCAGAGATCGACGTCGGTGTGGTGGTGGTTGAGGTGGTACCGGTCGTCGGTGTGGGCAATGGGGTGGGGGTATCCGGCGGTGGTGATGTCTTTGCGGAGGTCGCTGAGGGTGGTGTAAAGCCGTCGTGCGACGGTGTGTCCGGCGAGGCCGGGCCAGATCGTGGTGGCGAGGTCGTGGGTGGTGGTGCCGTCGGGGTGGACGGCGAGGGCGACGAGGACCTGTAGGCCGGCGGTGCGGCGGATGCTGACGGGTTTGTCGGCTACCCACAGGGTGGGGTTACCGAGGACGCGCAGAGTGAACAGCTTCGGTGAGGACGGTTCGGGTGGTGGGGTGGGCGCGGGTGGTCGTTGCCGGGGTGCGGCTACCGCCGGTGGTGTGGGCGGGGTGGGGGTGAGGACGGCGAGGAGGTCGCGGGCGGCGGTGGCGGTGAGTACGCACAGCCGGGTCCGTCCGCCGCCTGTGCCGCGCTCGGTGTGTCCGTCGGGCGTGATGTGCCAGTTGGGGCCGTGGGTCCAGGTGCCGATGAGGACGCCGGGGGTGTGGGTCAGGGCGGTGGCGAGGCGGGCGGCGGTGTCGGGGTCGGTGGGTGCGTGGGTGAGCAGCGTCGGGTGTGCCAGGCCTGGGTGGGGCGGGTGGGTGATGGTGGTGATGGCGTCGGCGGGGGTGTCGGTGACGGTCAGGCCTGGCAGGTCGTGCAGGGGCAGGGTTTGGGGTCCGAGGAGGGTGTGTAGGTCGGTGCGGCTGGTCACGATCGTGGTGGATTGTGTGGTGTCGCGGAGGGTTCGGAGCAGGGTGGTGAGGAGGATGCCGCGGGCGGCGTCGGTGGCCGCGGGGCCGGTCAGCCCGATGCCCCCGGTAGGGATTCTCAGCGGGGTAGCAGGGGTGGGTGGCGTGTCGGCGAGGGCGGCTTGGACGGCGGTGACGGTGGGTGGCAGGGCGGTCAGGTCGCTGTCGTCGCGGCGTTGTCCGGGGGGTGGGGGTCGGTAGAGGCGGCGGCGGCGGAGCCAGACCAGGGTGCCGGCGGCGGCGATCTGGTGTGCGGTGTCGGCGGGGATCCATGCCCCGGGCACGTCCACCCCTGCGTCGGCGGCCTGCTGGGGGTGGGGGTGTTCGCCGGTGCTGGTGGGTGTGGGGGCCGGTGGTGCATCGGTCGTGGTGGCGGTGGTGGTGGGTGCCCACAGGGCGGCGGCGCCGGCCATGCCGGTCGCGGTGGCCTGCATCGGGGTGGGCAGCGGCAGGCGCCGCAGCCGCCGGATCGTCGCCGCCGCGCGGGTGACGGCGGTACGGAGGGTGAGGGCAGCGATGAGGAGCCACAGCATCCAGGCCAGAAGTACCAGCCCGGCGATGAGGGTGTCCTCGGTGAGGGGGTCACTGAGCCACTGGCGGAGGTGCTCCTGGGTGGGGTGGGTGGGCAAGGGCCAGCCGACGGTGTAGGTGAGCACGATCGGTGGGCCGGCCAGGACGGCGGTGACCGCAGCCGCGGAGGCGATCTGACGGGGCCACCTCACCGCGTCCGTCCACCATGGTCGTGCCGGCCCACGCGCCGGCACCGGTGGGGGCCGCGCGTGGCGGGGTGGTGGCCGCTCATGGGGTGGCCGGGGCGCGGACGAGACGGGTCCACAGCCGGTACACCCACCATCCGGCCACAGCGGTGGCGTAGATGCCGGCGAGGGTGCCGGTGATACGGGGTGCGGTGATCGCGGCGGTGATGACCGCCAGCGGCGCGCCCAGGACGAGCCGGAGCGCCCAGGGGCGGACCAGGGCCAGGACCGTGCCGACGCCGAGCAGTAGTCCGCCGACCCGGCCGGCGAGGTCGATCCAGACCAGCATGTCGGGCCACCGTGCTGCGGTGTTCGAGTACTGGACCAGGCCGATGCCGATGGCGGCGGTGAGGACGGAGCTGGTGGGGAACGCCAACAGGGCCGACCATCCACCGGGTGGGGTGCGCCGCTGGCGGGCGGCGACGACGGCGGCGATGAGAGCGAGGGCGACGATCGGGGCGACGGGGTACAGGGCCCAACGCAGGAACGGTCCGACCGGCATCTTCAGGTACTGGGCGGCCACCACGGCGTAGAGACTCGCGGTGGCCGCGCCCAAGGAGACGGCGGACAGGATGCCGATGCTGACGGTGCCCGCCAGAGACTGGGTCGTGGGCCCGGGGTTGTGGGCTGCGGCCAGGGATCCGAGGATCGTGCCGGCGGACAGACACGCGATGACCGCGAACACCGCGGCCATCGCCAACAGTCCCCACGCCGGTTCCGCCCACTCGAGGGGATACACCCCGCCGCGGGTGACGGTGAGCAGCATCTGCGTGATCAGAATCAGCGACGCGAAGCCGGGCACCGCGATACCCAGCACCCGCCGGACCTGCGGCACCGGCTCCTGCCCACCGACATCACCACCACCAGCGGCGGCGGGACTCGCGCCGACGGCACCGTGGGCCGCGGCCAGCGTCGGATCCAGGGCGACCTGCGGTATGAGGCCGGTCCGTTCGGTGATCATCGTGGCCGCCTGCGGCAGCCGGGCCGTGCCACCAACCAGGTACACGCCGGTCAGGTCCGCCGGGGTGAGTTCCGCGGCGGCGACCGCCTCGCAGGTCAGCTGCCCAACCCGGTCCAGGACCGGCCGTGCCGCCTGCTCCAGGGCCATGGTCGTGGCCACGACCGCCGTGCCGTCGGTCTGCGGCACGGTGATCGCCGTGTGCTGGGCGAGGGCTTCCTTCGCGGCCCGCACGCTCGCCACCCACGCCCACCCGCCCTCTGCCTCCCCGGCCAGGGCGGTGGCGAGGGCACGGTCGATGGCGTCCCCGCCGGCGTCGGGGTCGGCGAGGGTCGCGAGGACCTCGAACCCGGACGGTCCACGACGCAGGACCGTCACCTCCGCCCCACCGCCGATGTCCACCACCGCCAGATACGCGCCCACCGGCATCTGCTCACCCGAGGCGACCAGGTGATCCGCCACCGCGACCGGGGCCTCCACCAGGTGGGGCTGCCCCAGGCCGGCGCGATGCGCCGCGTGCCGCATCCACGTACGCCGTCGCGGCCCCCACCCGGCCGGCACCACCAGCCGCACATCCTCCACCGGCCCGCCGGCCACCTGACCGGCGTGCTCGGCGACCCGGCGCAGGGTCGCCGCCACCAGCGTCGTCGCCTCGACCTGCTGCCCGTCGACGGTGAGGGTCTGCTCGGCGAACCGCTCAGGCGCCGCGACGAACCGGTGCGGCTGGCGCGCGGCGGCCTGCCACGCCTGCTGCCCGGTCCACACGCCCGAGTTCTCGGCCACCCATGCGGCGCTGGGCATCACCGGGTTGCCGTCGACGGCCACCGGAACCCATCGACCGTCGGGCCACGCCAGCACCGCCACGGTGCTGGTAGCCCCGTAGTCGATCGCCAGCCGCACAGGCCCTGACATGGACATCAGTCAAACATGAATAAGATCCTCACGTCACCCGTCAATGCTCCGTCGAACCTCCCGGCGAGGGGGTGGAACGGACTTGGTCACCTTCGGTGATCAGTTCGTTAAGGCTGTCGGAAGCTGCCCAGGCCGATGGGCTGATGATCCTGCGCTCGTTCGGTACGCCGTGCTGGCCCACGCCTTTGGGGGCGACTGGGTGTTTCCTCTGGTCGATCGTCAACGTCGGAGTCGAAGGCTCGCTCCCACCCGCCGGCGGGTGTCATGAGTGCCTGCAGGTGGTGTGGAGCCGCTCGGTCCGTCGGTAGCCCCCAAGGGGCGTTAGCTGTGTGTCGAGGTGCCCTCCGTCATAATTTGCGTCCAGGTAGTCATGGGAGTGAGAGGGCGATCGGGTGAGCGCGGTCTTCGATGAAGCGGAACTTTTTGCGGTAGACATGACGGTCCGTCAGTGGCAGATAATTGACGCCACTATCGACAACGAAGTCGACACGGAGATAACGAATGGCGATCCGGGCGGCGTGGTTTCCCTGGGTGGCAGTATTCGTCAAGCCGGGTGGGATCAGGCCACTGACGCCACGCGTGCCTGGTTGCCGGAGGGGGAAGTGATAACTATCACTTTGTCTGGCCGTCAGTGGCGCCTGGTGGTCGATGCCCTGAGTCGGTGGGCGGAGGTTTCCGATGGTATCGGGAATCGGGAGGAGTGCCAGCTCAGGCGGCAGGTGAGGGCCGCCGTGGAGGGGCAGGTGACCCTCGGATAGGCCTTCGGCTGTAGCGGGGCCGTACTCATGTCGCCGTAGCGGCAACATGAGTAGGAGCGTGGGTCAACCTTGCACGGAGAGTGGCTGCATAGATACTCTGCGACATATCGTGTGGTGACAATGCGGACACATTGTCACCACACTCGTCTTCGCCCAGTCGCATGGAGGGTCGTCGTGAAGACAAGAGCAAGAATAGCGCTACCGGTGCTCGTGCTGCTAGTTGCGGCAACAGTCGTTTCGCCGCCAGTCCCTGCGCAATCACCCGCGCATGCAGCGAGCGATCGGATCAAGGTTGCGGGAGCTCCCCCGAAACACGCTAGGGAAGTGCCCTCGCGACCTGGGCCCGAAGTTGCGCCGGAACAAGGTGATGACTGTGGCGAACTGGCGAGGAGGCGGCAGGCCTTGGTCGCGGCAGGGAAGACCGTAGCCGCATGCGTCACGCGTGGGCCGGCAAGGCGTCCGGCTCCAGCTGACACGCGCCAGCGGAGCGTCCTCCCTCTCCCTGAATGGTGCGACGACGCCTTGAACACGTCCTGGCATGGAAAAAGAGAAGAGGCGTGCGTCATCTATAGCATTGGCGTCAACATTCTCAGCCTTCCCAACAATACGCTTATCGGCCAGATGTTCCTGAATGAATACAGGTACACATACGGCTCCTCCACCTATCTGAACGTCGCGCAGCAGTTGCAGGTCAGTATGTGGGACGGATGGGGGCTGATTGCTGGAACGACCGTCAGCGGAACAGCGGAGTGTTCCGGGTCGTGCACACTCGTCAGTGCCAACTTTCCGCCACAAGAGGTAGTCTTGAATAGCTTTCCCGCTGGCGAGGCTTACTTCAAATCAACGGTGAGCAGTCCCGGGGAAGTCGCGACCATGAAGGGCACCTTCAAATACCGATTCTACAACCCTAGCTGGAACGGCAGTGGTGGTTCAACCACTGAATTGGTGGCCTCATATCCCACCATCCGATGCGACAACGCGGTACCAGGGCAGAGTATCCCCGGCTGCATCTTCCCGGATTGGCCGGGCATCTACACCTATAGCCTGACGGGGCCGTTCGCTGAACTGGCCAAGCACATTAACCAGGCGCAGCAGTCGGGGCTGCCAGGTGCTTACCCTGCGACGGGGCCAAACACAGCTCGCCTAAGGCGCCTGATCAACAAGGGGTCACAGCAGGCGAATCGGGCGTTGGCATGCCCTGCCACCTGGTCACGTCCTCCAGGTAAGAGTTGCGACGAATACCCGATGGCCTCAACGTATCAAGGGGCGGCGACCGGAGGCGGTACCGGGCGCACGTTCTCCTGGTGCTCGGTGACAGCCCTACCGACAGGGGTAACTGGATCGACCGGCTGGAGCTCCTGCATGATCGACGCGAACCACAATAGCCTCGGCGGATCGGACTTGGATACCTACCTGTACCGCGACCAGCGAATCCTTGACTCCGATACGTTCTGGATCCGAATCGCGCCGTAAAGATCGTCGAGCGGTCGGTGGCCCCTGCAGGGGCCACCGACCGCTTTGCGGCCCAGGCTCACCCGAACCCGGCTGGAGAACCAAGCGCACATCGTCGGCAACGACCGGGCATGAACCGAGGGTCCTGACCCTGCCAGCGGCTTCACTGTGCTTCGAGTCCGGCCCGCCGTGCCCCGCCACCATCGCGGAGGCATCCTCCGGCGCCCGAGACGCCAGGTCCCCTGGCTACGACAAGCCCCGACGACCACCAAGCATGAGTTCGATCGGCGTCCGCGCAGATGCGGCCTTGCCTTCCCCCATCGGTGCTCATCGAGCAGCGGGACCTCCGACCGACGAGGAACCGCCAAGCCTCTGACCTGCGTTTGTAAGGTCGCGTGAGGTGCTGTGACCTTCTGTGAACCGCCGAAACCCGTCCCACCGACCTGTTCGCGCCTAGCGTTCCCCGCGCATCTCATCGGCCGGCAGGAAGGGACGTCGTGGGCATCCGGACAATTGCGCGCGTCGGCAGGGCACTGATTGGCGGGACTGTCATCGGTGCTCCTGCGCTCCTGCTATACGGCCTCAGCCGCCTACAGGGGGTCCAATGGCCTACCGCAGACGAGGCGCAGGCGTGGATCGCCCAGCCGCTGACACCGGAATTCCTCGCCGTCCTCGCAATCACCGTGGGGTGGGCTCTCTGGGCGCTACTCGCCACCGCCATGCTCACTCACCTGTCCGACTTGGTCGGCCGCTCGCTGCGCCGGGTCGCCCCACTGCACCTCCCAGGGCCACTGCAAGGGCTAACCGCGGCGCTGCTCGGGATCACCGCCGTGACCGCTGGCGTCAGCGGCACGGCTCATGCCGCCCTCGCCGCCTCGCCCACCGGCTCCCCGGACAGCACCCCGCCGCCTGCCAGTAGCGACCGCGACGCCCAGACCGCTCATGCCTCAGCGACGCCGCAGGACGGTGACGCGTCGCCCCGGCGAACCGTCACGGTGCGTCGGGGCGACACTCTGTCCGCGATCGCCGCACGTCGGCTCGATGACGCCGACCGGTGGCGTGACATCTACTCCCTCAACCGTGGCGCACGGTTCACCACCGGCAGCCTGACCAACCCCGATCTCATTCAACCCGGCTGGAAGCTGCGTCTGCCCACCCCAGCGGATGCTCCCACCACACGCCCGTCTTCCACGCCCCGGCGACCCGTACCTGACACCACGGCCGACAAGGCACCGAACCAACCGGACACGAACAGCCCGTCGACCGCCCCGACCACCACCCAGGCAACACCGATCGCCACCGGCTCCGACGAAGTGTCCGCCGACTGTGACCGGCCCGGAGTGTCCCTCGGCGACCGGGGATGGATCGACGCGGCGTTGGCCGCCACCCTACTGGCCGCCGGCACTCTCGCCTACGCCCACCGACGACACCGCCACACCCCGCCGCGCGACCCGTCACCCGGGGCCCTTGGGCACGATCCGCAGCGGCCACCGCTGCCTCCCCTCCTGGCCCACATCCGCCGCGCCCTGCCCCGCCTCACAGCCACCTCTGTCCCTGCCCCCAGAAGCGGAACCCTCGACCACCCCTCCCGCCCGACTACACCAACAACCGTTTCCGCGGCGGCCTTCGCCGACCCACCCTTCGTCGACACCGCCCCTGTCTCGACCAGGTCGTCTCGCAGCGATCGACACGGATCCCCTGGTGTGGTCGCGGCCGTTCCCGCTCCTACCGGTCAGGTGGCGTCCGGGGTGTGGTCGGCGGCGGGACGTGGTCTGACCGGACCGGCTGCGTACGCGGCGGCACGCGGTTTCCTGGTGTCCGCGCTCGCCACCGGCAATCCGGCTCGGCCAGGCCACGTGGTTATCCCGGCCGCGACCCTGGCCATCCTGCTGGAGGACCACACCCACCTCCTCGGGGACCTGCCTCACCTGACCGTCACCAGCGATCTCTCTGACGCGCTGACCGTGGTGGAGGAGCAGATCCTGCACCGCACCCGGCTATGCCTTGACTATGAGGTCGACACCATCGCCGTCCTGCGTGAAGCCCACCCGTCGGCCGAAGTGCTGCCCCCGCTGTTGCTCATCGCCGACGCCACCGAGGCGCACGAGCGTGCCCGCACCGCCGCGCTGCTCAACCAGGGACACCACCTCGACATCCAGGGCGTCCTGCTCGGCGCCTGGCCCCACGGCGACACACTCGCCGTCGCCGTCGACGGAACCACCACAGCCGCCGACAGCGACAGGAGTCAGAAGGCAGACCTGGCGAAGTTTGACCGGCTGACAATCCTGACCGCCGCGGACACCATCGACCTACTCACGACGCTCACCGACACCCACCCCGGCCCGCGCCAACTCCCGGCGCGGGGCCAACATGCCGATACCCGGGAACCACGAACCACTCCTCCAGTGAGCCGGCCGGAAGCGGACGCCGCCCCGCCCACCGGCGACGACGCCCCACCGGTGCCCGTCGCGACACCTGTGGCCCCGAAGAACGCCAAACTCCCGCAGGCCCCATCGCCCGCCGCCGACGGGCAATCGGAGCTCCGTGGCGGGCAGGTGGGAGTACAGATCCTCGGCGGGGCTCAGATCCTGGGCAGAGACACCGGCATGCCGCTGCGGGCGAAGGCCCTCGAACTGCTGGTCTACCTCACCGTGCACGACGGCGAAGCGACCCAGGACGCGATCCTCGACGACCTGCTCCCCGACGCGCCCGCCGCGAAAGCGCCGCACCGGCTGCACACCTACGTCTCCGCGCTGCGCAAGACCCTCACCCGCACCGGCGGCCACGGCACCTACCTCACACACCCCACCCACCGGTACGCCCTCAACCGGCAGCACATCGACACAGACCTGTGGCGCATGCGCGCCGCACTGCGCGACGCCGCCCTCGCCACCGATGACGCCGACCGACTCGACGCGCTGCGCCGCGCCGTAGACGCCTACGGCGGCCCCCTCGCCGACGGCCTCGACTACGAGTGGATCGAAGCCCACCGCGAAGGCATCCGCCGACAGGCACTCGACGCCCACCTGGCCCTGGCCACCACGACACCAGACCCGGACGAGGCCCGCACGGTCCTTCAGGCCGCCATCAGACACGACCCCTACGCCGAACCGTTATACCAACAGGCGATGCGTGCCCACGCCGCCCTGGGGCACCTCGACGAGGTCCACGCCCTCCGCCAGAGCCTCACCCGTCGTCTGGCCGAGATCGACGCCGAACCGAGCACGGACACCCTCGCCCTCGCCGACCAACTCGCCGCCGGCCCACCAACCCACCGGCCCGCAGACCAACCTCGGACCCGAGGCAACGGACCCCAGCGATGACGTCACCTCCCACCCCGCAGGGCCTCGCCGGTCTGTCCGCCACCACCCTGACCGGACCTGCGACACCCGCCACCGGTGGCTGTCCCGGCCTCCGATCAACACCCCCGTCCGGCGAAACAACGTCGCCCGTGACCGGTCACGGGCGGACGGACGTCCGGCGATCCCACGCCGTCCCGGTGACCCGCGACGACCTCGACGCCGACGTGCTCCACGCACTCAGGCGCGCGACCCGGACCCGGCAGGCGTTCTACGTCCTGGTCCTGGCCGTGGCCCTCATCGGTCAGGTGACCGGCGCCGCCCAAGCCCTCGGCATCCCCCTGGCCGTCGCCGTCCCCGCCGTCGCCACCCTGGAACTCGGTGGCGTGGTGGTGATGGCCGACGCGGACGTACGCCGCCGCCTCGGCGAGCGGGCACTCGCCTCCCGGCTGCTCTCGGCGGCGATCGCTGCCGCTGCGGTGACGTTCAACTGGACCGCCCACCCCGACCACCTCCTCGGCGGCTTCTATGCCGGCATGTCCGCCCTCGGATACCTCGTCTGGCTCATCCACGCCGGCAACCAACGCCGCGACCGGCTCCGCGCCACCGGGAACCTCCCACCGACACCACCGGCCTACGAGCTCGTCGGACACTGGATCCGGCATCCCGCCCTCACCCTGCGAGCCCGGACGATCGCCAAAGCCGACGGCCTCGACCTCTACGAATCCCTGACGGAAGCCCGCACCGCGATCGACCGCGAATACCGCAACACCGCGATCGCCCGACTGCTGCAGCGCAAGATCCGTGCGAACCTGGACCCCACCACCGCCGACATCGCCGTGCGGGTCTACGACCTCGACGAGATAGCCGACCGCCTCACCGCTGCCGCCGACTACCACGGGCTGACCACACTCCTCGCCACGGACCTCACCCCCGAACGCATGATCGGGGCCAACGCTCTTGGTCGCCGTCGTCGTCGCTGGCGCAAACGGCTGGGCCACGCGGATATGCCGAGGGTAGCTGAGATCAGCGAGTCTCATCCGCTTGCAGTGGACGCGCAAGCAGATGGCGGACGAGAGCCGCAGCCACCGCCGGAGCGGGAATCCGAGCCCACTTCCGGCAAAGAGCGACACCCGCCTGCCGGAAGCCACGACGCTGTCCCACCACCACCATCGTCCGTGCCGCCGCTGGTCGAATCGGCTGCCGCGCACCCGTCAGGTCGCAGCGAGAGCGGTACTGATGTCGCTGACGGTGACGAGGAAGCGGAGGTTCCTCGGGGAACCGCGGAAGCGGTGGCCTACTGGCTGCGCAGAGAACCGAATATGGACCCCGAGTTGCTTGCCGAGAAGGATCATTGCGTTCGGTGTACCGGTATCTGCCGGCGGACTACCCTCGACGACCGGGAATCGCGAGAGACCGGACGCGTCAACACCCTCGCCCCGTGCGACGTGCTGGCCAGCGTGGGTGATGCCCGCCGAGCGGCCATCATTCGTTGGTACAACGCCAAAAGGACTGGCTTCTCAGTCGATGCCCAGGGATGGCCCGGGCGAGCTGCCCGCTTAGTACTGCAACGGCAGTAGGCGAATCGTCTTCGGGTCGGGTTCGTTGGTCAGCTCGTGACGGACGTTGATATCGATCGGTGGCATGCGGAACTGGACCGGCTCCATGCTCGGGTCGGGGTGCGGTTTCGTCGGTCGGAGCCGCGTCGGCGGGCGCGGCAGTACCTGTGTGGGCTGGTTTCGGGTCTGGGTCGTAAGAACGGCTGGACCTTGGCGGAGCAGGCCGGGGATGTGTCGCCGGACGGGATGCAGCGGTTGTTGCGGTGGGCGGACTGGGACGTCGACGCCGTGCGGGATGACGTGCGTGACTACGTGGTCGAGTATCTCGGTGACCCGGCGGGGGTGTTGATCGTCGATGACACCGGGTTCCTGAAGAAGGGCGTCCGGTCGGCGGGGGTGCAGCGTCAGTACTCCGGCACGGCTGGTCGGACGGAGAACTGCCAGGTCGGGGTGTTCCTGGCCTACCGGTCAGCGAAGGGTCACGCCTTGATCGACCGGCAGCTCTACCTTCCGACCTCGTGGACCGATGACCGGGACCGGTGCCGGGCCGCCGGGATCCCCGACGAGGTGGAGTTCGCCACGAAGGTGCAGATGGCCCGCACCATGCTCGCCCGCGCCCTGGACGCGGGGGTGCCGGTGGGGTGGGTGACGATGGACGAGGCCTACGGGCAGTCGAAGTCCCTGCGGGTGTGGCTGGAACACCGGGATGTGGCTTATGTGGTCGCGACCCGCCGCAACGACGACATGATCACCACCACCATGGGAACTGCCCGCGCCGACCAACTCATCGCCGGTCTGCCCGCTCGGGCGTGGTGCCGGCTCTCGGCCGGCGCCGGCGCGCACGGCCCACGCGAGTACTGGTGGGCTCGGGTGCCGGTACGGATCTGCTGGCGGCCGGGCCGCGGACACTGGCTCCTGGCCCGGCGCAGCATCACTACCGGCGAGATCGCCTACTACGTCTGCTACGGACCACGTCGGACCCGCCTGGTCGACCTCGCCCGTGTCGCGGGCGCGAGGTGGGCGATCGAGGAGTGCTTCCAGCAGGCCAAGAACGAAGCAGGCCTCGACGAGTACCAGGTCCGTGACTGGCGGGCCTGGTACGCCCACATCACCCTCGCGATGGCCGCCCACGCCTGGCTGTCCGCAGCCAGATCCCTTGCGGCAAAAGGGGATTCAGCCCCGGTGACGGCATGATGATCGGCTACACGGTACCGGAGATCCGAAGACTCCTCACCGCACTCGCAGTGCGATCAACCCACCCACCAGAGCACGTCTGGGCCTGGTCCCGATGGCGCAGACGACGCCAACACCAAGCCCGAACCTGCCACTACCGACGACACGGCTACCCCTAACCAACTGCCGTAGCAGTATTAGTGAGCGTTTCGCATGTATGTCAGTCGGGTGTGTTGAGAGTGCGGCGTTGTTGGCGGGTGGCGGGTCCGCCTCGGGTGAGGCGGGCGAGCATGCCAGCGATCGCGGCCCAGCGGATGATGGCTTCCGAGGTGGCCGGTTGGGTTTCGTAGTCGCGGGCCAGGCGGCGGTGGGTGGTGAGCCTAGCAAGGGTTCGCTCCACCACCCAGCGGCGGCGGTGCACGACGAACCCTTGCTGGTCGGCGGGCTTGCGGATGATCTCCAGGGTGGTGCGCAGCATGTCGCGGGCCCAGTCGACCAGACGGCCGGCGAACCCGGAGTCGGCGAACACGTGCCGGATCGGGGTCCCCATGTACGTGGCGAGCAAGGCGCCCTTCGCGCCGTCACGGTCCTGCCACGAGGCCGCCAGGACCCAGACGGTGACCAGTAGGCCGAGGGTGTCGGTGACGATGAACCGTTTTCGGCCGTTGACCTTCTTCCCGCTGTCGTAGCCGCGGGTGTCGCGGTGCACGGTGTCGGCGGCCCGCACGCTCTGGGAGTCGATGATCCCCGCGGTCGGCTCGGGCTGTCGGTCGTGGGCCAGGCGGACCTGCTCCCGCAGTTCGGTGAGGATCCGGTCGGTCACACCCCGCCGGTTCCACCGTTGGAAGTGGGAGTACACCGTCTGCCAGGGCGGAAAGTCCACCGGCAGATACCGCCACGCGCACCCGGTACGCACCACGTACAGGATGCCGTCGACGACCGCCCGACGCGGATGCTTCTCGGGCCTGCCCATCCACTGCGGCGAGGGCAGCATCGGCTCAACGAGGTCCCACTCGGCATCGGTCAGATCAGACGGGTACCGCCGCACTCGATCCATGCCCGTCTACCGATCGAGCCCGGATCATCGATCGCACTCACTGTGCGACACACCCGACCAGCACACATCCCAAACACTCTCTTAGCCAACTCCTGGACGGCGACCGTCTGCGGAGTGCTCCATTGCATCCGGCTACGGCGGCGAACGTGCCTCGTGTTCCAGCGTCGGTGGTGGTCACTCCCTGGGCATCGGTGAAGAGTGAGCTGTGGCGGTGCTGCGCCGTGTCCGTTCGAGAGTTGCGGCCGTCCAGCGTGCGGACTCCCCGTCGGCTTGGTCTACTTCCGGCTCCGGCTCCGGTCTCGTTCCGGCGCGGTGTGGTCTGGCCACGCCCCGCGTCGCGTTGCCCACCTTGTCCGAGCAGCGAATGGCGACGCGGGTCCAGCCCAGCTACCTCACCAGCCCACATCACCGATCTCGCCTCACCAGGACCGATCTAACACCGTGTCGGCTCCGTGCTTGCATCGCGCGCCACCGGCAGTCACCCTGATCGGTCCTTCTACGGCTGGGTCTGGGCCTCGCGACCGCCGCACGGATAGTCCTGGGATGCCGCAGGGTCACGTGTATGGGGTTGAGTGGAACACCCAGCCAGGATTGGCGTCAACGATGAAGGCCGGCCGGACAAGGCCATCGGCCGCCGTGCCGAATCGGACGCAGAGCGGTACATCGGACGTGAGGACCAGGTCTGGGTTGCGGCCCTCAACTCCTCCGGTCTTGGCAAACAGCAACAGGGTCCCGCCAGTTCGGAGATGGACCAAACCCGGTGCCGCGATCACGGAACGTTGCCAGCGCCAGCGCCCCCATGTAAGGGTGACCCGGGTCGATGTAGGAGCATGCGGGCCGGCAGAAATAAGGGCGTATACCTCGCCGAGGTAGCTTGTCGGAAACCCGTACCGCCATAACCTGTCCCTTGCGCATTGATCGACATCTTCGGCTGCGGCAACACGTTGCGAGGCAGGTGTCACCTGAATGGTGAGCACCGTCGGGTTAGGCTGACGAGGCGGCTCAATAGACGCCGAAGGCACCACGGTGGTAAGTAATGCCACGACGGCATAGGCCGCGAGGCGCCGCCAAGTCGGCGATGGCGCCACCCTTCGAGGAGGCGCGGGAAGTTGCGTTCTAGATAGCGGCGTGGGCGCTGCTGCCGGTGCGGGCGTCCCGGTGGAGGCGGGGGCCGAACGAGCCAGGACAGTAGTCATCGGGTCCATCCGATCGATGAGGGCTACCTACCATCGTTATCGCACAAAGTGGGGAGGCGCGCCATGCCAGGTGTACCCGAGGGGTACGAGCCACACGCGAAAGCTCTGGGGAAGTTGCTGCGCAGCGCGCGGGGCCGAAGGAGGCAGCGTGACATCGAGCAGGCAGTCGGCGTCAGCGACAGCTCACTGTCCCGCTTCGAACGGGGCCAGTCAATCCCAGATATCGAGATAGCGGCCAAGCTCGATGAGGTGCTCCGCCTCGACGGCAAGGTGTCCGAGCAGGTCCGTGCGATTCTCTTCCCTGCGGGCACTGTTCCGATCCCGGTCGGCCGGCGGCTCATCGTGGCGGTGTTCCCGCCTGACTACCTGGGCGCGGTATACGTCCACCTTCGAACGGCGGCCGGCCAGCGGGCTGCGGTCGTGCAGGTCACTTTGATCTGGGGGGACTGGTGGTGCCGGCACACGCTCATGCTGGATGCGACCGGTGTGGCGCTGCAATTCGCGAAGGTCGAGGCTGCTAAACGTTCGGTGCCCCTACGTGTGCAGACGTCGCATCCTGTGGCTGCGACCTACGGCCTCGACATGCCCGCAGAGCTACCCGACCAGCGCATCATCGATGCTAACGACGGGTGGGCTCTCCGTTCCCAAGAAATTCCCAGAGCTCACGACGAGCGCTAGCCCTTGATTGCACGGTCCTGTTCTGATGCCACGTGACGCCGACGGCACACGTTGGCCGGTCGGACCAAGCATGCCCCGGAATGGGGCCGACCAGAGGGTGTGAGGCAATGAGACGTACCGTCATGATCGCGACGGTGATGGCCGTGATGTTGGGAGTGATCGGATTCGCAGCTCCGGCGCAGGCATCGGGAACCGGCTACAACAACACGGATCCGTACAGCACGGGATGCTCGGCAAGTAAGAGTAAAATCCACTCGTACAACGCGGGTGGTGGCCGGTTCGACATGTACTACTCGAGCGCTTGCGGCACGAACTGGATCGAATGGAACGGCCCTTATGTGTGTACGTGGAAGCGCGTGCAATCCACGTACGGCGCTTGGACCCAGTGGGAGATCGACCACTCTGTATGGTCCTATTCCATGCAAATCTACGCTCCCGGGAACACGTCCGTAGACGTGGAGTGGGCTGTCGGTAGTGCCGAGTACGGCGGGGGCACCTGCGACGGCGGCGCTTGGGACTACGCACACTCCGTAGGCAAGCACGGCTGGTACAGCGTTTCTTAGTAGCCACCTACACGGTGCCCGGCCCTCGGGCCGGGCACCGCCCACCGTGTGCCCCTGCTGGCTGTCGTCGGCAGGGGCACACGGATGGGAGAGATCAGTCGCGGTGGCGAGTGTGGGTGACTCGCACCTCGAAGGTGTCTTCGCTGACGGTCAGTTCCAGCCAGCCGAGACCGGCGGCGTGGGCGGCGCGTAGGACGGTGATGAGTGGGTGGGGTTGCTCGGTGAGGTGCAGGTGTTCGACGAAGTCGTCGCCGCCCAGGTCGGGGTCGCTGCGGTGGTCGTCGACACAGGGGTCCCAGCCCTCGGCGTGGACGGTCAGGTTCGCGCCGGACTGGGCCCGCAGGCGGGGTAGGCCGTTGGACATCAGGTAGACGCCGTCGTCGTGGACCCACTCCAACGCACCCGGACAGCGGATGTGGTTCTCGTGTTCGGTGAAGCTCGCGACGTGTTCGTCGGCGGCGACGGCGTGTTCGGCCAGCCGCAGCGTCTTGGCGAGGTCGAAGTGCAGGCGCAGTGCCATGGGAGGGCTCCTGTCGATGTTGATTCGGGTGGTCGGGGCAGGGCGGCAGAGGGTGGGTGCTGAAGCGCGCCCTCGCCGCATGACGGCGGCGGCGTCGGGTAGCTGGCGGCGTTGCCAGCCGTGTAGGGCGTGGCCTGTCCGATGCCGTTGTCGGTGCCCCTCGCGCGGCGGTCGGACCGGGGGGTCTAGGTCGTCGCCGAGCGGCACCGCCGCGTTCAGGCCCTGTTCAGGGCGTCGATGGCGGCGCGGCCGATGAGGTCGATGCAGGTGGTCGGGTCGTCGATGGTGATGGTGGTGGTGCGGTCGTACACCTGGGGTGGCCAGCTGTTGTTGGCTGGTGCGAGCCAGAGGACGGCGCAGCCGGTGTGGTGGAGTCGGGTGATGGTGGCTTGGCTTTCGTCGGGGTTGGTGTAGTGGCCGTCGGAGACGACGATGAGCAGCCGGGCGGTGCCGGGGGTGGACAGGTGTAGGAGCCGGTCGGCTTCGGCGCAGGCTTCGACGAAGCGTTCGGTGCCGGCGTCGGCCCGCATGTCGCGGATCTTGGTGGGGCGGCGGCCGGGTGGGATGAGGACGGAGATGCGGTCGCCGTAGGCGAGGGTGGCGGTGGTGGCTCCGGCGCGGGTGGCGGCGTGGGCGACGATCCACGCCGCCGAGGACATGGGTTTCGCGAAGGCGGTCATCGAGCCGGATGCGTCGATGAGGATGCCGACGGTCAGGTCGGGGTCGGGGACGCGGCGGTGGACGGTGCGTTGCCACGGCTGGGCGGTGGGGATAGCGCCGGATGCCCGTTGGGCGGCGAGGGTGACCGCGGCGCGGGTGCGTAGCCGTCCTGGTGGTGCGGTGCTGGGTTCGCGGGTGCGGGTGGGTTCGCGGTGTCGTGCGCGGCGTAGCAGGGCGGTGAGCCGGTTGGCGGCGTGGCGTTCGGCGTCGGTGGGGTCGCGTTCGGCCCAGGTGATCGGCACGTCGGTGTCGACGCGGATGCCGGGCCTTTCGCTGCGGGGACTGCCGTGTGCGGGCGCCGGAGTGTCGGCGGGGTGGAGCAGGATGGCGTCGAGGGTGGTGGCGATGGCCGCCGCGATCGTGCTGGTGGCCGCGTCATCGGCGGGTAGCCCTGGGCTGGTGGTGGGGTCGATGCCGAGGCGGCGGCACCAGCGTTCGGCGAGGTCGACCATGCGGGCGGTGTCGGTGTCGTCGACGGCCTGGGCCTCCCGCCAGATGTCGCGTAGTCCCTTGAGCCGTTTCCGGCCGAGGACCTTGGTGATCAGGCGTCGTGGTGTACGGACGTCGGCGGGGTAGAGGATCTTCGCGTCGACGCGGGCGAGGAGTAGTCCGGCGGCGTAGGCGGCGCTCCATGGGGTGTCGGTGGGGGTGTCGGCGGGATCGATGATGCTGGTGGTCGCGCGGCGTAGCCACCGCCGGTCGCGGGGTCGGGTGTCGCGGTAGCGGCGTTCGACGCGGGATTCCTCGAGTAGGAGCGCGACTTCCCGAACGACCGGGGGCAGGTCGGGTGGTGGGTCCCAGTGGGAGTGGATGACGTGGGCGCACTCGTGGAGGAGGACCCCGTAGGCGACGGGGGCCTTGGAGCGGTGGGCGGGTCGGCGGGGGTCGGCGATCGTCGGGTCGGCGATGAGGCCGGCGTCGATGTGGATCTGCGCGGTGGCGGGGTAGCTGAAGCCGGGTGGGCCGCCGGCGGCCGGTGTGACGGTGACGGTGGTGTCGGCTCGGCGGGTGATCCGGGCGGCCTGTGTCGTCCAGGCCGCCGACCACCGTGCCCAGGGCGACGCCGCCGGCGTCGATGTCGTCGTGGTGGTGGAGTGAGGTCCGGAGCTGGTCCTGTGCGTGGAGACGCTGGTCATGGTCGGATCGGCCTCATTTCTGCTTGCCGAGGGTGAGTGGAGTGACCGGCGTGCCGCGGTAGGCCCGCTGCAGGGCTTCGACGACCGCCGGGCGGTCGGTTTCCGGGGCGATCGCGGCAAGGTTCGCCACGGCGGCGGGCAGCCCGAGGCTGGCGGCGACGTGTTTGAACGCGAGGAGCTCGCGGAGCTGCGGCGCCCAGTCGATCTCGTGTTCGCGCATCCGGGCGTTGAGGGCGATTGCCGCGTCAATCGCCCCGTGCGGGACGCCGAGGGAGCGGGCGAGGTCGAAGTCGGTGGTGACCTCGATGTGTACCGCGAATCGGGAGGCGAGGGCTTCGGTGAGGATGGCGCCGTGCACGCCGGGGTTGTGGCCGGCGCAGACGAAGAACCCGTCGGTGGCGGTGACGACCTCGTTGTGGTGGGCGGCGATGGTGATGGTGGCGCGGCCGTCCATGGCGGGGTAGAGGGCGGCCAGGACGCGGGGTGGGATGAGGGTGGCGTCGTCGATGAACAGGGCGTGCCCTTGACGCATGGCGGTGACGAGGGGCCCGTACGCGAACTCGAAGCCACCGTCGGGCAGGGGGACGTAGTTGCCGACGAGGTCCTCGACGGTGGTGTCCCCGTGGCCGGCGACGGTGATCGCGTCTCGGTAGGCGGCTTCGATGAGGCTGGTCTTTCCGGTGCCGGGCGGGCCGTAGAGCAGGACTGGGATGTTGTCGCGGCGTAGTCGGCGCAGCACGTCGATGTCGGTGCTGTCGCCGAGGCGGCGGGGCAGGTACCAGACCCCGTTGGGTCGCAGGACCGCGCCCGGACGCGGCGGAACCGGGCCGGTGGGGGCGGACGCCGGCACCGGCGCTGCGGGCGTGGGTGGGGTGGCCGTGGGGGTGCGGCTGGAACCGGCTCCGGCGGTGAACGCGTCGATGCCCTCGGCGGTGATCGTGTACCGGCGCGGTGACCCGGTGGACATGGTCGCCCAGGCGCGGTCGACGAGGCGGTTCAGGACCGATCCGATCGCTCCGGAGGATCGGCCGGGCAGGTGCTTGCTTAGGTCGCTGATGGAGTAAGCGCGGTGGGGTTCGGCTGCGAGCAGGGCCAGGACAGGCCCGAAGATGGGTCGGGGTTTAGCCTTGGGCTTGGCGGGTCGGGCGGGTGAGGTCACCGGGTGCCTCCGACGGTGGGTGCGGTCGGGGTGCAACCGATACCTGCGGGACCGCGGTTGACCAAGTCATGTCCGCACGGCTGCGGCGCTGGTGGGTGGCCGGTCAGTGGCTGGCGGACTGAAGTGTTCAGGTATGACATGAGCTGCTCCTTGGCGAATGAGGCCGCCGCGCGTCCCTTCCCGGGGACGCCCGGCGGCAGGGTGGGCCACAGCGGGCGGGAAGAGGGCGCGTAGCCGTGCTCGGCTACACGGAGCGGTGTTCAGGCCGAACGCCTACCGGTAGGCGTGTGCGTTCGGGATCGGAATTCGCAGGCCGGTGTGCTGGCCGCGCCGTCACGGCCCCTGTCTCGGCTGGCGGCAACCACTGGCCGGTTCCGGTCCGGCCGGCTCTGGCCCTTATGCCTGGTCGGGGTGGGGCAGGTCGCCGATGATCCGGTCGCAGGCGTACGGGTCGACGGCCTCCCAGCACCAGGTGCGGCCCATCACCACGTACCGGCCGTCACTGTCGGGGGTGATGCGGTCGATGGCGTCCGGGTCGCCGGACAGGGCGCGTTGGTCGGCGATGATGACGTCGCCGTCGAAGGACAGGTCGGCCAACGCTTCGTCGACCCGCCGGTCCAGGTCGTCGGCCGGAACGCCCTGCTCGCGGAGGTGGTGGCGGTGCTGGTCGCGGTGGCGCTGCTGGTCGGCGACGATCTCCTCGGCCACCGGGCGGGTGCAGGAGAACACCGCCCATCCGTTCCAGCCCATTGACCGGACTACGGACGGACACGCCGGTGTGTCGGGCGCTGCCCAGGCGGAGGGACCGGTACCAAGGCACGCAACCTTCGAGAGGAGTTGCGGCGTGATGGTGTCCGACGATCCAGTACGCGATATCGGCGAAATTCGGCTGGCGCGGTGGGGGCGGGTCGCTCCCCGCGGTGGCATCCCGCCGTTCGAAGTGCTTGATGCCGATGGAGGGCCGGTTGAGCCGATCCGGCGGTTCCTCCGGGAGTTCGTCGCCCGGGGGAACGCGGCCGGCAGCGTGCGAAGCTACGCCTACGATCTGCTGCGCTGGTGGCGGTTCCTCCGCGCGATCGAAGTCGAGTGGGACAAGGCCACGTCCGCCGAGGTCCGCGACTTCGTCCTGTGGATCAAACAGGCACGCAAGACGCCGTCGGCACCGCGCCAGAGGTCGGCCATGACCGCCGGCACCGTCAACCCGGTAACCCGCAAGCGCTACCAGGACGACCGGTACATGGTCACCACAGTGAGGCACAGCAATGCCGTGCTTCGCACCTTCTACGAGTATTGGATCGACCTGGGCGAGGGGCCGTTGGTCAACCCGGTGCCGCGCGAGCGTGTGCACGGACGGCGCCCGTATGCGCACCGCAACCCGCTGGAGCCGTTCCGAGCGCAGGGCCGGCTCCGGTACAACCCAAGGCCACCGAAGCGTCGCGTCCGGGCGATGCCCGATGAACTGTGGGTCGCGCTGTTCGCGCAGATGCAATCGAACCGGGACCGGGCGATCCTCGCGCTGGCGATCAGCACCGCCGCCCGGGCCAGTGAGCTGCTCGGTGTCCGTGGCGGCGACGTCGATTGGGGCGAGCATCTGATTCGGGTCCGTCGCAAGGGCACCGGCGCCGAGCAGTGGCTCCCGGCGAGCCCAGACGCGTTCGTGTGGCTTCGCCTCTACTTCGAGGAGATCGGCCCGGTGGCGGCCAACGAGCCGATCTGGCTGACCCTGCGCCGGCGACGCCGGGGCGGCGGTGGACTGCGGCGGCAGCCGATGACCTACGAGGCACTGCGTGCGGTGCTGCGCCGGGCAAACGAACGGCTCGGCACCAACTGGTCGATGCACGACCTGAGGCACACCTGCGCGTTGCGGATGCTTCGCGACAAGAATCTGACCCTGCGCGACGTGCAGGTCATCCTCGGCCACGCTCACCTGACCACGACCCAGGTCTACCTCGAAGAGGACGATCACGAAGTCATCCGCCGCGTCCACCAGCACCTCACCGCAAAGGAGGAGCCGGCACCGCAAACGTCCCGGGCTTCGATGCCTGACGGCTACGCCGAAGCCGACCTGGCCGTGCTGCTCGGGGAGACAAGGACATGACCGCAACCACCGTTGCAACACCGAAGCGGCCGCGGCTGGCGACGCACGACGACCTGACTGAGGAGAACCGTGCCGGCTGCGGAAATGGACTGACCGTCGGTGACGTCCTGGCGCTCCTGCCGAAACTGCCGTCCTGGTCAGGACTGGATACCCGCGAGCAGACGCGTCGGTTGCGCGGCGCCGAAGCTGTCCTGACCTGGTTACACTCCTTTCCCGGCGAGGGCTGGCAGCAACGGTGGCTGGCGGCAGGCGCCGACAAAGACACCACATGGATCGACGCCGTCCCGTACGATCACTCCCGTTCCGTCGCGCAGAAACGCGTTGCGATCACCAGTGGCGTCAACGGTCTGCTGTTGTGCCGGGTGGTGGTACCCAGCTACCAGTTCCTGGCCGCCTTCCGGCCGCTGCGACTCTATGAGAACGTCCGGCAGGTCTTCCAACCGGAGCTGTTCGCCCGTATCCAACAGGCCGCCGCGGCGGCCGGGATGCGGCCCCGCGATCTCTCTGGCGGCTTGGCCGTGATCTCCAAGATGGTCCTGCACACCGGCCGCGAGCCCGGCGAGCTGACCGTCGACGACATCTACAGGTACCGCAACCACGGCGTGCGCCACGATCCGCGTGGCCACTCGCCGCATGGCGTGCATGCCGCTTGGGAACTTCTCCGTCACAGTGGCGTACTGGCCGTGGAGGGATCACTCGCAGCGGCGCTGCGTCGAGGCCAACGACCCACGGCCGAACTCGTCGACAGCTACCAGATCCAGTGCCAGCCGATCCGGGACGTGCTCATGCGCTACCTCGACGAACGCCGGCCCGCTATCGACTACAGCTCGTTTCGCACCCTGCTCGGCACCCTGGCCGGCAGCTTCTGGAGCGACATCGAGCAACACCACCCCGGGCTGGACACGCTGAACCTGCCCGCCGATGTCGCCGAGGCGTGGAAGCAGCGGATCCTGGTCACGACCAAGCCGGGCCGGGAAGGCCGGCCACGAAAGTCCTACCTGGAACTGATGATCAGAGTCCGGGCGTTCTACCTCGACATCGCCGAATGGGCGCTGGAGGATCCGTCCTGGGCACCATGGGCAGTGGCCAGCCCGATCCGCCGCATCGATACGGAGGGCATCGCCGCTCACCATAAGAAGGTGACCTCGCAGATGCACCAGCGGATCCGTGAGCGCCTGCCGCAGCTGCCGGTCCTGGTCGAAACAGCCGAGCGGCACCGCGCCGAGCAGGCCACACTGCTGGTCGCGGCCAACGCCGCTGCCGTCGGGGACAGCTTCGACCATGAGGGAACCCGCTGGCGGCGGGTCAATCACAAGACCCAGGGCAGGTTCGGGCCAGACAGCCACCCGGCGATCCTGGTAGAGAACGTTGCCACCGGCGAACGGATCGACGTGACTCGAGCCGAAGCGGATGCCTTCTGGGCTTGGGCGACCATCGAGACCCTGCGCCACACCGGGGTCCGCCTGGAGGAACTACTGGAGATCACCCACCTGGCCCTGGTCTCCTACCGGCTACCCGACACTGGCGAGATCCTGCCGCTGCTGCAGGTCGTGCCGTCCAAGAGCAACGAGGAGCGGCTGCTACTGGTTACCCCCGAACTTGCCCACGTCCTGGCGACGATCATCAACCGGCTCCGCAGCACCAACGGCGGCGTCATCCCGCTTGTCGCCCGCTACGACGAGCATGAACGCATCACCGGACCGCCGCTGCCGCACCTGTTCCAGCACCGACACGGGTGGCGCAACCAGGTGTTCAGCACCACCACGGTCAAAAGCCTCATCAACGGGGTCCTCACCCGAACGGGGCTTCGGGACAACGCCCGCCGGCCGTTGCGCTACACACCCCACGACTTCCGACGTATGTTTGCCACCGACGCCGTCACCGGCGGGCTGCCCGTCCACATCGCCGCCCGATTGCTCGGCCACGCCAGCCTGACCACCACCCAGGCGTACCTCGCCGTCTTCCAGGACGACCTCGTCCGCTCCTACCGGGCCTTCGTCGAAGCACGTCGCGCGGTGCGACCGGCAGCCGAGTACCGCGAACCCACCGACGACGAGTGGCGCGAATTCCAGCAACATTTCGAACTCCGCAAACTCGAACTCGGAACCTGCGGCCGCCCCTACGGAACCCCCTGCAAACACGAGCACGCTTGTGTCCGGTGCTCCATGCTCCGAGTCGACCCTAAACAGCGACCACGCCTGATCGAGATCATCCGCAACCTCTCCGACCGCATCGATGAAGCGCGGGCCAACGGATGGCTCGGTGAAGTCCAGGGACTTCAAATCAGCCTCAACGCCGCCAGCGCCAAGCTGGCCACCCTCGACCGGTCGGGTCAGTCGCCCGGCGCTGTCCAACTGGGAATTCCCATGATCCACGATCCTGAGCGCCGCCCAACCTGAGACGCTTCACTGGGCAATGTCTGCATCCCGGCGGAAGCTGCTTGCAAGCTTCGACCGAGCAAGACGGAGCTGAGAGCGAACAGTGGCCTCGGAGATGCCCAAGGATTCAGCGATCTCGGAAGTGCTCAATCCATCATAGAATAGAGCAAACACCTCGCGCTGCCTCGTCGGCAGAGCACGAATTAGCTGCGCTATGAGATCTGTATCGCCCTGATACTCGAAGGCTTCAGACGATGACCTACTTCTCTCAATAGCGGAGGCGGTCTCGACCCCACGACCTTGCCTTCCTTTCCGAGATACGCTTATAGCGTGAGCCCGCAGCGCCAACCGCCTGACCCAGGCGGATGGCGAGGTCACGGTCTCCCATCGCCGGTAAGCCTCATGCATCGCCTCTGTCGCTGCATCCTCGGCCTCCTCGTAGCTTGCGCCAACTCGAGACAATAGCCGAATAACGCGAGGGTACTCTTCCGAGAAGAACTGCTCAAACGAGGAATATTGAGCGGGTCTTTCCGTCTGGCTTGCCGAGTACTGCACAACGGCGCTGGCGTCACTCGCGAGCTTCACCAGGTCGCCATCAAACAGCGGCACATCCTTTCCAGGCGCGAGTTCCGTGCCGTTTACGAAAGTTCCATTGGGTGTGTGCTCATCGCGGATCCAAGCGTGTCCGCGTGCGTCGATTCGAACCGTAGCGTGCCTGCGCGATACATTACTGAAGGGTGCAAGCGCGGATGCGAATGGCGAGAGGCCTGGGTCGCGGCCAAGAACCACTGGATTTCCTGGCGCCACTACGAAATCGCGTCCGTGCTGAAAGCGAAGGACCAGACTGCGGTCTTCGTCTTTTGTGGCATGCAGAAGGTGCTGAGCGTTTGCCAGAGAATTGGCCGCGTCCCGTGCTTCCGAAATTCGCCCCATACTGGACAGCGTGCGCGCAAGATTGTCGAGCGAGGCTGCTAGGTCAGCCAAGTATGCAGCGGGATTGGCTGCCACAAGCCGGCGGTAAATTTCGACTGTCTCCCGGCTTAGCGTGAGGGATTCTTCAATGCGGCCCATTGCCACAAGGTCACCTGCCATGTTGCTTAGCGAGATTGCCAAGTCCGGCAGATAGGCGTCCGGGCTCGCAGCGACGAGGCCGCGATAGATGTTCACAACCTCCTGACCGATTGCCAGAGATTCATCGAGCCGGCCCAGCCTGGACAGCGCCACGGCCATGTTGCTTAGCGAGATTGCCAAGTCCGGCAGATAGGCGTCCGGGCTCGCAGCGACGAGGCCGCGATAGATGTTCACAACCTCCTGACCGATTGCCAGAGATTCATCGAGCCGGCCCAGCCTGGACAGCGCCACGGCCATGTTGCTTAGCGAGATTGCCAAGTCCGGCAGATAGGCGTCCGGGCTCGCAGCGACGAGGCCGCGATAGATGTTCACAACCTCCTGACCGATCGTCAGAGACTCCTGGACTCGGCCTACGTTCGACAACGTGCTTCCAACGTTGTTCAGGGATGTGGCGAGGTCAGGCAGGTAGACGTCTGGGTTCGCCTGGGCCAGACGCCTGCGGATGCTGACCGCCTCCTGCGCTGGAGCCAACGCCTCTTCCCGCCGACCCAGTGCGGACAGGGATGCAGCGAGGTTGTTCAGGGATGCGGCGAGGTCAGGCAGGTAGACGTCTGGGTTCGCCTGGGCCAGACGCCTGCGGATGCTGACCGCCTCCTGCGCTGGAGCCAACGCCTCTTCCCGCCGACCGACCTCAGACATGAACGCCGTCATGTTGCTAAGTGATGTGGCGAGGTCAGGCAGGTAGACGTCTGGGTTCGCCTGGGCCAGACGCCTGCGGATGCTGACCGCCTCCTGCGCTGGAGCCAACGCCTCTTCCCGCCGACCCAGTGCGGACAGGGATGCAGCGAGGTTGTTCAGGGATGCGGCGAGGTCAGGCAGGTAGACGTCTGGGTTCGCCTCGGCCAGACGCCTGCGGATGCTGACCGCCTCCTGCGCTGGAGCCAACGCCTCTTCCCGCCGACCGACCTCAGACATGAACGCCGTCATGTTGCTAAGTGATGTGGCGAGGTCAGGCAGGTAGACGTCTGGGTTCGCCTGGGCCAGACGCCTGCGGATGCTGACCGCCTCCTGCGCTGGAGCCAACGCCTCTTCCCGCCGACCCAGTGCGGACAGGGATGCAGCGAGGTTGTTCAGGGATGCGGCGAGGTCAGGCAGGTAGACGTCTGGGTTCGCCTCGGCCAGACGCCTGCGGATGCTGACCGCCTCCTGCGCTGGAGCCAACACTTCTTTCGACTGGATCTTCGTATGCCGCGCAGACGAGAGGCCCGGGCCCGTAACCTCCCCCGATCCATGCTCGCGCTCCGAGTGACCGCCGAAGTTTCCTCGGGAATCCGATTCATCGGGAGTTGCGGCGTCGGCAATGGCCCGGTCATCTTGATTAGTCATCGAGATCCCTCACGTTTTCAACGACGTGAATGGCCATCTGCCTGTCAAACACATCAAGCGTCCTTAGTCGCGGATTCCAGCGCACCAATGGAGCTTCACCCTTGGCCTCGGTCGCATCTTGGGACTCGCCTTCGGGAAGCGTCGACACCTCCAGTATTGGAAATTCCGTTTCGGCCGCAGTGTGAGCACCCATGCCGCGCGCCTTTTTTGGTATTGCAGGAGGACTCGCTCGACCAACGGACACTTCCCCATCGCCGCCGCCTCTAGATGCGTGATCAGTGTTCCTCGCGACGTCCCTGTGATGATTATTCGCTGAGGTGAATGTAGTCGACGCCCCCGACACATCCGCCCCATCAACCGCTAGCCATAGCGCATGAATCCGCACGACCTCGGCGTCGATGTCTAACGGAGTGATCGCGAGTTCCGCCAGCAGGCGGACAAGCGACTCAAGGTTCGCCCATCGATGTGACGCGCCTGAACCGCGCAGCACTGCGCTCACGCCCTCATGGCTGAGGGTGCCAGGCAGGTCGTCACGACTGCGGATTTTCGAGCTCAGCGTCCGGATTGCCGGCTTTCCGGCCAAACCGTACAAACGGTGTATTGCGAGCACAAGCTCCCGACGCGGCCCTGGGGGTAGCCGCTGGATGTCCGGTACAGGCACCCCCGCCACAGATCTACCTCGTCAGCCGCCGTCAGGTTTTGTCAGGTGACAGTATCGCACGTCAGTCGCCGGCAGGTCGAGCCGACCTCTCGTCAATCCGCTTACCGACCGTAACAGATATCGCTCGGGCACTTTTGGAGTCGCCGATTCTGAGGAGGTGCAATCCTCGTTGAGAAAGGATCGGCCATGAATGATCTCCCCTCGGAGGAGCGGCGTCGTCACATGATGCTGATTGCCGCTGCGGTACGCGGCGTGTTTTCTGGAGTCGCTCGGGAAATTGCCGCTTGGCTAATTCGGCAGTTCTGGGACTGCCGCTAGATCCTTACGCATGTACTATCCGGATAGCACTCGGCTCGCCGTGTCCGATGGACACGGCGAGCCGCTATTTCACCAACTCCTAAGTCTGGAATCCGGCTTCATCAAAGCCCAGCGGGCTTGCCAGGCGGCAGGCTCGCGCATAAGAGGAATCGTCTCGCATCCCACTCTCGATACATCGATGAACTACGTGGCCCGGAAAAAGAAGTCGATCAGGGTGCCGACGAACCCGACCGCGATCCGGTCGTCGCCGTCCGGGCCGGTGGTGCGCGCCCAGTCGCCTGCGAACACGCCGACGGCGCCGATACGGACCCGGTCGGGGTGCAGGTGGGACACGTCGCGGCCGGTGGGGCTGGCCGCGAGGTGACACAGTTCCGCGACGCGGTCGGTGGCGGCGGTGTCGTAGGCGTCGCGGTAGACGGCCATCGCCTCGTCGCGCTGCTGGAGGCGCAGCCCGAACCAGCCCGTGGTGTCGCCGGTGGCGTCGGCGAACAGCTCCCACCCCAGGGTGTCGACCGGCTCTCCGGCCAGGGTGAAGTGGGGCAGGGTGTCGAGGACGGCGGGGTCGCCGTCCTGGACACCGGCCAGGATCCGACGCGCGGCCAGGCGGGTGTCGCCGCTGGCCCGGGCGCTGATGGTGTCCTGCGCCCACCTTTGGGCGGCGGTGCGTCCGGCCTCGGTGCCTGCGGCGCGTATCCGCCGCAGCGTGGTGGCCCATCCGGTGGCCTCGTCGACCAGTCCGCCGGTCGGCGCCGCCGTGGTGGCTGGTGTGATGCGGTCACCGTTGTCGAGGCACATCGCCAGGGTCGAGCCGTTGTCCCAGGTGACCTCGACGGTGTGGTGCCGCTGGTCGTGGTAGCGGACGGTGCCGGTGTCACCGGGCCGCAGCCGGGTGTGGGGGCCGTCGGTGTGGACCAGGGTGACGCGTTGGCCGGGCTGGTAGTTCATGGTGTGCTCCGATCAGTGAGGGGACAGGACAGGCCGCCGGGAGGCGACGGCATCGGGGTGGGCATGCTCATGGGGTGCCGCCTGTCGTGCCGCCCGTTGGGGGCTGTGGGGGCCAGGGCTTGCGGACGAGGTGGTCGCCGAACATCGGGTCGGTGGCGACCGAGGAGCCGCAGCGGGTGCAGCTGGTGACGGTGTCGTAGCCGTAGCCGGCCATGGACGGCACCTCGACGTGGTCGATCTCGTCGACCGCCCCGCAGACGGTGCACACCGTCATCCCCGGGCCGCCGTCGTCGGCGGGTTCGGTGACGAACAGTTCCTCGACAGGGTCGAGGTGGTGGGCGCTGTGCCGCAGCCAGCGGCCGTGGACCGTCGCCTCGTACACCACCAGCCGCCGCTGGTCGAGGTGCAGCAGGTACATCCACTCGACGACCCCGTCGAGGTCCTCGCGGAGCGAGCCCTGCCGGACCGCGCCGGTCCCGGTCGGGTAGCCCAGTCCCGGTACGGGCGGCAGCCGGTCCCACCGCCGACGCTTGGGGTTGACGGCGAGGGTCCACCAGTCGTGGGCCAGCAGCGCGACGCCCATGGCGTCGGTGTCACGGCCGAACGTGTCGGTCCAGATCCGGCGCAGCACCGGCACCAGGGTCTCCGGAGCATCACCGAACTGGAGCCGACGGGCGGTGTACCTGCCGCGTAACGCGGCGACACCGATCAACGTGGGTGTACTCATGTGCCTTCTCTCCTCCTCAGGAATGGGGATGGGGTCGCGGTGGTCGCCCAGGGGGGATCACCGAGCTGGGGTCGATCGCGGCACCGCGTCGGTATCCGCGATCGGGGTCCTACGGGGAGACGCGTGTTCTCCACCGCGCGGGAGTTCCTCCGTGCCGACCGCTTCGCCGGGGACGCAGCCCAGCCCGTGGGCGGACGGGGGCTGTCGGTGGTCGGCGCTACCGTGCGCGCCATGGCGGCACCCATGAGGCGCGCGAAACACATCGCGGCCGCCCTGCGGGGGACCTACCTGCAGGGCCACGTGATTCGGCCGGACATCGGCGAGACGTTCGTGGTGAGCGGGATCGATCCCGCGCACCTGCTCGAGGCGTGGCAGGCCGCTCACGCGGCCATGCCGGTGACCGGCCGATGGCCCGTCTTCACGTTGCCGGGCGAGCTACACCACGGCCCGTCCGCCGCGGAGATCGCCGAGCTGCGCCGAGAGGCGCAGACCCTCGATCCGTGGCCGGTGTTCACGCGTCACCGCGTCGACGAGCCACAGCACCAAGCGGACGTGGAGCGCTACGTGCGGGCGTTCCTGGGTGACGAGATGGTCACCCCGGCGATGGAGCAGCTGGGGCTACCGACCACCGCGAAGGCGCTGGCCCGGTGGACCTACGACACCCTTCTCGCCAACCCGCACCTCGCCGCCCGGGTGGTCCGCGGCTACGAGCACCTCATCGGCACCCGGCAGTGGCACACGTTCTCCGAAGTGCAGTTGGTGCTACTGCCGACGACGTCGCAATGGCTGGCTCCCGCCTGGCTGCAGTACCACGGGACGCCCTCCGGGAACGGCGTTGCGGCGTGGGCGGCGGCGATGCGGCAGTGGGAGCAGCGGTGGGGCGCCGCCCTCATCGCCGCCTGGGGCACCATGCTGCAGTTCACCGCGCAACGCCAGCCCTCACCCGGCCCGCAGGCATGGGAACTCGCCGGACAGCTGATGGCCGTCGGCGGCAGCCTGCAGTGCCAACAGTGGCAACTCGCGATCGCCCTCACCCGCAGTGACGCCTGGTTCCTACACGACCGCCCCTGAACGGTGCTCCCTCACCGCACCGCGACGAGCGCGGCGTTCCGCGTGGCCATGAACGGCACCGGGTCGATCGCGCCGGTGGCGCTGGCGTCGCCGTGGTGGTGCACCTCGTAGTGCAGGTGCGGGCCGGAACTGTGGCCGGTGGAGCCGACAACGCCGATCGGTTGGCCGACGGTGACCCGCTGCCCAACCGCCACCGTTGGCGGCTGGTCCATGTGGCAGTAGCGGGTGAGCAGTCCGGCGGCGTGGTCGATGTCGACGTACCAGCCGCAACCCCTTGTCAGGTCGGGGTCGCCGTCGCGGTCACAGCCCCACGGCGCGCCCGTGCTGGCGTGGACGGCGTTGCAACGCAAGGTGCGGACCGTGCCGGCGGACGCCGCGCGGATGACCGTGCCTCGTGGGGCGATCAGGTCGACGCCGTGATGGCCGGGGCGGCCCGCAGTGTGGAATCCGGATCCGACCGGGGCGAGCACGGGTTGGGTCCACGGGCCGGCGGCAGCCTCGCACCCGGCCAGGCTGGCAGACGGTATGCCGGTGGTGTCGGTGATCGTGGTGACGAGGTCGGTGGCCGGGGCCTCCCACGTGGCGTAGGCGTCGGGGTAGGCGCTGATCTGCACGGCCTGCGCGGCGTCGGTGAGCGGCATCGCCTGCCAGCCGCTGATGGTGACCAGCTTGCCGAAGAACCTCTCCGCCGCGTAGACGGGATCCCGGAGTTGGGCCGGGGTGCCCCAGCCTTGGCTGGGGCGCTGCTGGAACAACCCGACCGAGTCCCGGTCACCGCTGGGCAGGTTGCGCAGGGTGCTTTCCTGCATCGCGGTGGCGACCGCGATCACCCACCCTTGGACGGGCACGGCGAGGCGGGCACCGGTGGTGACGATGGCGGCGGCGTTACCGACCTGGTCGCTTGGACCAGGTACCGACGGTCGTCTACCGGGTGTCCTGGTCGGTTCGCCGCGAAGAGGGTCAGTCGCCGCAGCGGGACGAGTCCACTGGCACGCTGGTTCTGGACCGGATCGACGTGTACCGGCTGGAGAGCGTCCCGGCCTAGCGCCGGGCGAACCACTCCCGCGACTGCTCGGGCACGACCAGCAGTCCGACGAGCAGTGCGCCGCCGAGGATGCCCAGGGTGTCGCGCTGGTCGGCGAGCGCAGCGCCGATGACGGCCAGGACCCCGCCGAGGACCCCGATCCACTGGGCCGCCCGCCAGCCCCGCCAGATCCCGTAGGCGAGCGAACCGTAGATGAGGACACCGAAGGCCACGCTGATCAGCTTGAAGATCGGGCCGTCGAGGTATGGGTGGGCGACGATTGCGGTGAGCTGCACGGTGCTGTAGAGCGCGACGACGACCACGGCCGCCATGACGGGCGCTGGCGCTGGCTGCCGGAGAGCTGCGGCTGCGCTCAGCTCGAGGTTGTCACCGGCGACGATCTGCTCGACGTCGTGGCGGGTGAGGCCGTATCGGCGTCCGATCTCGGCGGCGTCCTGCCCGTCGGCGTACGCGCTGATGATCTGCCCGCGGGCGGTGTCGTCCAGGTTCATGCGGCGCACCGTAGCGGCCCGACTGCACCGACCAATGCCGGAGACGGGATCACGACACTCAGAGAGGAGTGCGACAGAATGGCCGCGGCCATGGTGATCGGGGACGGGAGCGCCGGTGGGCGTGTCGCTGGGGACAACGCTGCTGCGGTGGCTGCGCGACATGAGTGTCGGGTCGAGCGAGTTGCCTGAACATGATTATCTACCTGAACTGCCGCCCGTCGAGTGGCTGACCTCTGGGGTTGGCGGGCTCGATCGAACTGTTAGTCCAGCGGAGTTTGCTGCCGGGTTGCTGGCGGTGGCCCGCGATGGTGAGCCGGGTATGCGGGCTGCGGCCCTGGGCGTGCTCGCCTCCGCCGAGGCACGGTGGTGGTTGGCGGTGGATGGAGCGCTGCGGGAGCAGTGGTGGTCGGTGCCTCGCTGGTCGCGCAGCCTCGCGGCGGAATTGGCTGACGGTGAGGTGGAGCTACTGAACTTGGTCATAGCCGGCTGCCACCGTGACGGGCGGATCCGCGAGGTGGCGGTCGCTCACCTGGCTGATCACCCGCACCCGGCGGCGCTGGCGGTGCTGGCTCTTCGGACGGTCGACTGGGTCGCTGAGGTGCGTCAGCGGGCAAGGGGCGCGATACAGAGCTGGCTGTCGTCATCGCAGGGGTCGTTGACTCAGTTTGCGGAGATGGCGTTCGCCCTGTGCGGTCGGGGTGAGGGTGGCTGGTTGGTCGAGCGCGTTGAGGGTGTCCTGCGGGACCTGCCGTTGGACGGCTTGGAGCCGTTGCTGATAGCGCGGGACCGCCGGACCCGGCGGGCTGCGTATCGCGCTGCGACAACCAGGGGCCTGCTGAGTGTGCGCCGATTGACAGCGGCCGCGATGAAAGACGACGACCTGCCGATTCGGGCCCTCTGTGCCCGTGCTGCCGTGGAGTCCGCGACGAGTCCGGCTCAGCTGCGTGGGCTGCTTGTCAGCCGTACTGCGCTGGTTCGGGCTGAGGCGCTTCAGGCCGTGACCGCAGTCGGTGATCTGAGGGCGGCTGAAGCGGCGCTGCCTGATCGGCATCCCCTGGTGCGGGCCATCGCTCAGGGCGCGTTCCGCCGCAGCGGCGCGGATCCCGCAGACTCTTATCGCCTGCTCGCCGGGTGGGAACCACCGGCACCGGGGGCGATTGCCGGGCTGGGCGAGACCGGTGACGCCGAGGACGCCGGCCTGGTTCGGCGATGGCTGGCGCATCCACGTTCGCGCGGTCGGGTCGAAGCGGTCCGAGCCTTGCGTCGCCTCGGCGTGACCGGTCTGGCTGAACTGGTACCACTGCTGCGCGACGAGTCTGGAGCGGTGACCCGCCAGGTGGTGGTTGCCCTGCGACACGACCTCGGCATCCTTGACCCGGGAATGCTGCAGGCCTTGCTCGGTCTAGGCAACGCGCCTCATGTCCGGTTCGCGGGCTACCGGCTTTTGAGGGCGGGGAACGCCTGGCAACGGCTGACCATCAACCTGCGGCTGCTCGATGATCCCGACGACCGGTTGCGTGGCAGTGCGCGGGCGGACCTCACCGCGTGGCTCGATCGGCAGGCGGCTACGACCTACCACGGTCCGTCCCGCGAGCGCGCGACCGAACTCGACAAGCTGATCGAGCATGCTCGCCCGATTCTCGGCGAGCACAAGGTGCGGTTACTGCGGTTCCACGCCGGCCTGCCCCAGCAGGCGGCGCTATGACAAGAGGCGACGCGCCTCGTCCGCTTAGTGACATCGAACGAGGCGTCATCACGCGTCTGCTCGCGGTGCCGTTCCCTGGGCGCGACGAGCTCCGCGCCCAGTTGCCGTTCACGACTGTCGCAGGTCACTGCAGCTGCGGCTGTGCGACCGTCAACCTTGTTGTGGACCACGCCGCAGCTCCGGCCCCGGTGCTGTCCGGTGCGCCGGTATCGGCTGACATCAGTGACAGCGATTTCTACGCCGGCGTCGTGCTACTCATCGACGGTGAGGGCTATCTGTCCTGTTTGGAAACCTACTCCATCGGCGATGAACCCGTTCGGCAGTTCCCGCCCATCGAGCAGATCAACGCTCGCCCGCAGCGGTGACCGCTGACCTTCGGCCGGGCAGGAGAGACATCAGCCGAGTGCGGTGGATCTAGCCACTTGCGGTGGTCCGGCGATGCTGGCGCAGTACCCGTGCGTGCGGGTCTTCATCGTGACGTCAGCACGCGCGAAGCCGGGAAGAGTGATTCGGTGAGCAGGTTCGAACGTCCTCTCGGGTGAGCTTAGGTGCCCGCAGGCTCCGTATAGGTGTGGGCTGGGGATCACACGGCGTAGGCGGCGGTGAGCGTCGCGCCGGGGATACGGCGTGGCAGCCGCTGCGGGATGCGTGACCGCAGGTGTGTGGCGGTGGCGGCGAGTCCGGCGGTGAACCAGCCGACGAAACCGCCGGCGTCCCGCCGCTGGGGTGCTCGCGGGCGGCTGGTGACGGCCGGCTGCGGCACAGGAGGTGGCGGGGATGCCGCGCCTCGGGCGGCGCGCATCGCGTGTTGTGCCTGCCGGGCGGCGAGGCATGGGCCGGTCCCCTGGTCGGCGCACCGCAGGTTGACGCATCGGTTGTCGGGTCCGGGTTGGTGGGCGGTGAGGACGTCAACGGCCAGCCGCCACAGCAGCCGGTCGGTGACGTCGCTGGGCACCAGGGCCCGGTGGGAGGGGCGGTTGCGGCTCCGGTCAGACATGGCGGACGACCTTCCTTCCAGATTCGGGCAGGGGCCATCGCCCGATCGAGGTCGGCGGTGTCGTGCCTGATGAACGGCGCGGACGATGGCGACACTGATCGACGCTTACCTCTTCGCGAAGGTCAAGTCGTTCGCTTCGGGGCGGGCCGGCTGGTGGCCTGGACGAGGCGTGTCAGCCCGGCGCGGATGGCGGGGGCGTCGTCGTGGCCGACGTGGTCGTCGACGCGGACCACGGGCCGTGGTTCGTGGCGCTGCCGGGTGATCTGGTAGCTGCGGAGGTCGACGTCGACGGCGTCGATCCGGCGGACCTCGTGGATGTCGTCAGAGGCGACGCGCACGTCCTCGTAGCGGATGCCCCAGGCCAGCAGCCGGACCCCGGGAGTGGGATCGGCGAGCAGGTCGACGATGAGGCAGATGTCGACGCAGGCGGCCAGGGTGGGCCGGCCGACCGGACGGTCAGCGCGCAGCGCGTCGGCGAGATCGGGCAGGAAGTCCACGAGTCCGGCGCGGTAGCGGCCCAAGCGGTGGGCGTCGAGCGGGAGGTGGGCGACGCGCATCTGGCGTCGTGTGCCGCTGGCTGATGAGGGGGCGGGCCGGTCCTGGGCGAGCAGCAGCAGGGGCGGTTGGCCCCAGGTATGGAGGTCGGCGTCGGCCTCGACGTCCAGCAGGCATCCGGTGAGGGCGCGGATAGCGTTGAAGGTCATCACGGTGATCGGCTCCTTGCGTGTGTGAGCCCCGCAGACCGGCCGGCCTGCGGGGCTCACGTGGTGGCGGAAGGGCTTCCTGTCGGGCGGGGGTGGATGCGTTACCGCAGGTCGCGGTAGCGGACGCCAGCCCCCGGCGCCGGGGTGCGGCCCGGGTCGTGGGCGCGCGGACCGCCGCGGACGTGTTTGGCCAGGTACATGGCCTGGTCGGCGGCGTGCAGGAGGTCGCGGGGCAGCATGTGCGGCTCCGCGGTGGCGTAGCCGACGCTGGCGGTCAGCGCGACCTGGCGGCCCGCGATGTCGTACGGGTCGCCCGAGATACTCCGGTGAGCGGCCCGGGCGGCGGACTCGACGTCGGCGGCGTCGCCGTGGACGACGAGGGCGAACTCGTCGCCGGACAGATGCGCGGCCAGGACCACCGCCGGGCCGAGGGTGACCAGACGCTGGCCGACCTCGTACAGCAGGTCGTTGCCCGCCTCGTGGCCGTGGGTGTCGTTGACCTGCTTGAACCGGTCGAGGTCGATCAGGACGAGCCCGAGGGGCTCCCCGAGCGAGAACATGACATCCAGGACGGTGCGCAGAGCACGCCGGTTCGGCAGGTCACTGGTGTCGTTGTGGGTGGCCAGACGGCGCCAGTGGGACCGGTCCTGTTCACGGTCGTCCAGCGTCCGCCGCTGGTGGTCGATGATCCGCCGCTGCCGTAGGAGCGGCAACACGGCGGCGGCGAATCCGGCGAGCACGCCGCCAGCCGCTGTCAGGTAGGGGTACAGGTGAGACACTCGGCATCACTCCTTGTTGGTGAAGGAGCACCGGGGTGGGCGTGGTTCCGCCAAGTTCGACGCCCACCCCGGGCTACCACGGGTGTGGGATCAGCGGTCGGTTCGCGCGGCGAGTTGGAAGGCCGCCGGCCTCTCGACGACCTGGACCGCCAGGCCGTCGGCGACGAGCTTGTGCACGGCGTTGACGACCGCGCCCGCGCTGGCCCTCGCCGCGCCGCTGCCCGCGTTCGCCTCGTCGATGGCCTTGCACAACTGGCTGGTCCGCAGCGGCTGGCCGGGATGGGCTTCCAGCACGTCGCGGATCGCGCCGCGCAGGCTGCCCTTGGATCGGCGTGGCTTCCCACCGGCCGACGCGCTCGCGGCCTCGCCTGTCCGGTTGGCCACGTCCGAGTCGTCGCTTGCCTCGGGTTCGGGAACCTGCCCGGAGGCCGCATCGGCGGTCCCGGCCGTCGCCTCGTTGACGCCGGCCGGTTGGCCGTCGTCGTGGGTCGCGGTGAGGGCATGTTCGCTGTCGCCGGTGTCTGACCGGGCTGGCGCGTCCTGCGACGGCGGCTGGTCCGCTTCGTCGTGGGGTGTCGGTGAGGGCGCACCGGCCGGTGGGCTCTCGGTTGGCTCGTGTCCCGGTTCCGCCCCGACCGCAGTGGTCGCGGCCTGTTCCTGCGGCACCGAGGGCTCCGGATTGTCGGGCTCGGGGTGGGCGGGGACGGTCGTGCTGGCCGACGGGCCGCCGTCGTCGTGGCGTTCTGAACGCGTGGTTGGCTGGCGCCAGAGCGTGCGCCCGTCGTCGGCGCGGAACGTCTCCGCCTGGCCGGTGTCCTCCAGCAGCCGCAGGCGTTTGGTGGCCGTGGAGTAGCCCACCCCCGCTCGTTGGGCGATCGCCGCCGCGGTGTCCTGGCCGAGTGCCGCCAGAGCGGCGGCGACCCGGTCGAGCGCGCTGGGCGGCGCGGTCTGCTCGGGTTCACTGTCCATCATGTTCTCCTCATTGGTTGTCCGATGTGTGGTGGCGTGCACTGATGCACGCTTCGACGGCGGCCGTGATCAAGTGCGTGCCCGGATCTCGGGAGGCCCGTCGGCGCGCCGGGCGCGGCGGTCAGGTCCGGCCACGGCTCGGCGCCGTAGGCGGTTCGTGTCGCCGGCATCCGCAGCGGTCGGACCAGTGCGGGGTTTGTAGCGGTCGGGACGTTGGCGGGTGCGGGGACGACCTACTCGGCGTGGAGGATCGCGACGGCCCGCTGGAAGAGCCGCTCGGTGAGGTTCTGCAGCGGTGTCGGGGTGGTGCTGCGCGATGGCGTAGCGGGATGCCAGGTGGAGGTGGGTTCGTCCGCGAGTGGGGTCCAGGTCATGGCGGGGGTGAGGACCTCGACGAGGGCGTGGCTCTGCTGCGGGTAGGGGTCGCGGTGGATCCGGACCCGCAGTCGGTGGCCGCCTGTAGTGCGGCGGACCTCGGTGAGGTCGTAGCCTGCCCCGCGTTCGCCGAAGCTCCGGTCCACCACCGTCAGGTTCGGTGGGGTTGTGTCGGCGTCGCCGACAGGGATGCTGCCGCCGGTCACCGCTGCTCCTCAGTCCGCTGCTCGAAACCGGCGGTGTTGGGGCCGGGAAGCAGGTTGCTCGCGACGAAGCGCAGGGCGGCGGCCGCTTCGGTGAGGGTTTCCTGGATCGCGGTCGCGTCGCCGTGGTCGAGGCCGTAGCTGTCGATGCCCTGCGGGCTGTCGGCGAGGTGCCGCAGCCCGGTGGTGAGGATCCGCAGGAGAGGGGTCAGCGAAACGGCGAGATCGGTGAGATCGCGCGGTGTGGGTACGGCGGCGGATCGGGTGGGGCTGAAGTAGTCGACCAGGTAGGTGGCGGTGATCTCGAGGATCCGCGCTGCGGTGCTGGCCCGTTCCGCGCTGACGTCGGTGTCGTGACCGAAGGTCGATCCGATCAACTCGGCCAAGTGGTCGGGGGACATGTCGAGCGGCTTCCACGCCACGACCTGGTTCCCGGGAACGCCTCTGGTGGCCGGGCCGGGGGACACCCACCGTCGGAATCGCTGGACGAGGCCGCGCAGGAACACAGCGCTTTTCCCTTCGCGGGACGTGCTGATCCCCCCTGGCTGCTGCTGGTCCGTCCGTGTGGGGGACGTTGCTCTGGTCGGGGTGGCGAGTGTGTGGGCGCGGGCCCAGGCGATGCCGGTCGCCCGCGCGGACTCGGCGGACCAGGCGGCGGCGTCGCGTAGCCATACCTGGATGTCGGCGGCGGCGTCGCTTACGCTGCCGCTGTCGTCGAGGCCGGTGAACGAGGTCTCCCGCGCTTGGTCGAGCAGGTGGGATCCGGTCTGGACGTGGACCCGGGCGAGGAGTCGGCTGGTGCGGTGCAGGTATCCGATCAGGGAGGCGACGTCGGCGGTGGTGTCCAGGGACAGCAGCGCGCTGAAGGGGCCGGTGGCCGTGTGCAGCCACCGGTTCAGGTGCTCGGCGGCGGTGAGGGCGCTGCCCAGACGGGCGGGGCTGTAGGGACCATCGATGGCGAACAGGTCGGCCATCGTCTCGAGCCAGGAACTGGTCTCGCTGTCGATGGGGAGGTGGTCCTCGACGAAGGCCGGCGGGGAGGGGTTTCCGTTCGCGTCCGGGCAGATGGGCCGGTCGTTGGCGAGGTGCCACCAGGAGCCGCCGCGGCCGCGATAGGCGCTGGTCCAGTCACTGGCGGGCTGGTCTACCACCGGGTCGTGGCAGACAGGGCAGGTCGGGAATTGGATCATGGCGTGTTCGTCCTTCCAGACAGGGTGATGTCAGCGACCAGGGACCTGGTCGCCGTCGACTTCGATGGAGCGACCCCACGGCGGGTCACCAATGCGGACATGTCGCTACCGGGGGTGGCGGTGGAAGAGGGAAAGGGCGGCCGTGTCGTCGGCCGGTGACGCAGCAGGTGCCCCTGCCAGGGGCGGCTGGCGAATCACCGACCAGGCACGACGGCCCGTCTACGAGGTGGGGTCGAGGGCGGGACTAACCGTGCCGGCTGGTCGTGGCCCGGCGTGCCCGGTCGACACCGCCGCAGGGATCAGAGGCTGGTCGGGCCACCGGCGGCGGTCGCGGTAGCCGGTGGGGCATGAGGTGGGGTGCCGGGCTGACCGGGCGGCAGCGCCATCCTTCGGATTGAGGGATGGCGCTGCCGGCCCGATCGGAGGGTGTCAGCGCGGGGTGCGGAAGCGCCCGCGGCCGACACCGGCAATGAGAGCGTCGTTGACGTAGTCGACGACGAGGATGCTCCAGCCGGCGTCGATGCCGGACTGGATGAGGTGCAGCAGGTCGCGTTCGGGTCCGTGCAGCGGCATGTCGCCGAGACAGCCGGGGTGCAGCCGCCGGTAGTGCCTGCCGGTGAGTTCCCCGGCGAGCACTGGGGTTTCCTGCCAGCCGACGAGGCCGCAGGTGACGGGCCGCAGGCGGTGGTGCTCACCCACGGAGCTGTTGTCGCCGGTCAGGTAGACCCGGTGGAACTCGTCGTGCATGACCCGCAGCGCTGCCGGCGTCGAGTGGAGTGCCTCGGGGTTGGTGGTGGTTCGGCGCCTGGCGCTCAGGCAGGCATCGGCGAGTTGCTCGACCTCGTCGAGCAGGAACATGACGCGACCCATGGCGGTGTCCTTCCTGTCGAGGCCGGGGTTCAGAGCGCGACGGCGAGCAGCCGCTGGTCCGGATCGATGGTGGCGAGCAGGCGGTGGGCCTGTTCGAGGTAGGTGACCCGGTCGGCCATGGCGTCGCTGACCGGGACGACCTTCGCGCCGTCGGCGGTGATCAGCGCGTCGCCGACGATCGCGGTCAGCGCGCTGTGGTGCTGGTAGGCCATGGAGCCGGCCTGGTACATCTCCAGCTCTCCGACGGCGATCCGCCCGGCACCGTAGGTGGCGGCGTTGTACATCCGGATCGCGTTGACCCGGGGCTGGTGGTGGAAGTCCGCCGCTGCCGTGTCGTACGGGTACTTGGTGGGGTCCGCGAGGTGGCGGGCCTGGTAGACGTGCCACGGGGTGGCCGGCCTGGTGCCGTGCACGATCTGGCTGAACAGTTGGTGGCGGATACCCGCGCCCATGCCGGCGGCCTGACGCATGCCGTGCAGGTCGAGCAGCCGTACCGGTCCGCCCGCGCAGTAGGCGGGGCGGCCCTTGCGCAGTCCGAACATCTGGCCGCGCTGCCACGGGTACATGGCGGTGGCCCAGAACCGGGGCGACAGGGTGCCCCGCACACCGAAGGTGCGGTCGAGCTGGTGTGCGGTGAGGGCTTCCCGGGGCAGGTCGTCCGGGACGCAGACGATCATGGTGCCGACCGTCGCCGTCGGCGGGGTGGCCTTGCGGGCCGGGTCCTTGGCCATGGGGTCCTCCTGGGGTGTGGGCGCGTCAGGGCGCGCGGAGATGACCGGCCCACCGGGTACGTGGGTCGGTCGCAAGGGAGAGGTGTGGTGCGGGGTGGTGCGGTGCGACCTGGGGTCGCCGCGCGGCGCGGTGCCGACCGGCCCTGGGTGGGGCGGGTGGGCGTGGCGCACCGGTGGGTGCGGCGGTGGTTCCGAGGTGGGACCGAACCGGGTGGGGATATATGTGGGTGCTGTTGGTGCCGTGAAAGGTAGCGGCCTGTTCTGTCAGGCCGCTGCGGCGACGTAGCCGCCGAACAATGGGGTTGACCTGCGCTGTGAGACGTTCCGGCCTGCGGTGAGCCGTCGTCGGCCTCGACGCTGTGAGACTCCGGACCACTCACAGGCGATCGTGGTCAGTGACAGACACAGCGCGTGGGCGACCTGCCCGGAAACCCGCGGTGCGAGCGGGCGGTGCCGCTGACCTGCGGTGTGAGTCCTACAGGTCGTCGAAGCGCTGCGGGTTGGTGACGGTGTCGGGTCCGTGGTCGCAGGGCAGCTCGTGCAGGTAGCGGCGGTGGGTGGGGTCCGAGACGAGGGTCCACACCCGGCCGGCCGGGTCGGGACTGTGCACGGCGGTCGCGATGGGGCTGGTGGTGCGTAGTCCGGCGAGCACGCCCAGGAGGCTGGTCTCGCGGCGTCGGCTGGGCACCCAGAACAGGACGGGGTAGCGGGGGCCGAAGGTGGTGAGGCGTTCGTAGCCGCGCAGCTTGGCCACGACCCGGGCGAGGTTCTCGGTGTCGTTGTCGTGTTCCAGGAAGAACCCGGTCGAGGTGTCGCCGACGGTCCACACGCCGTGGCCGTCGGGGCGGATGCCGGCCTGGGCGTAGACGGTGGTGGCGTGCTGCTCGGACCACCAGCGTGACAGCCGGACGGCGTCGGCGCGGCGGGCGGTGGCCAGGAGGTCGGTGAAGAACTGGTTGACCCCGAGCAGGTGGTTGACCTGGCCGCTGGCGGCGATCCGTTTGGCCCGTTCCAGGGAACTGCGGGGTGCCTTGCCGCCGTTGCCGTTCGGGTCGTGGTACCTCGTCGGGTGCAGTTGCAGGCCGATGGGGCCGAGGGTGTAGAGCAGGGATCCGTAGCGGCCGTGGGCGCCGCTGCGGCCGAAGCGGTGCAGCACGTCGAGGCGGTGCAGGATCGTCAGCCGCCGCTGGGCGGTGCGGCGGTTGTCGAAGAACGCGTGGGTGATCTGGTCGGTGGACAGCAGGTAGTGCTCGGCCAACAGCCGGAGGAGAGCGTGGTCGCGGGGGACGATGCGACCGAACACCGCGAGGGGGTCGGGTTTGCTGGACAGGGGCGGGACACGGGAGTACACGGATCGCTCCTTGGGCAGGATGAGGGTTCCCTCCCGATCGGGAGGGGTGTCTGGCACGGGAGGGGACCGCATCGGGGGTCTGTCAGGGGGTGTGTGCGGCACTGACAGCCCAGGTCAGGAGGATGCGGCAGGTGGAGGGCGGTCACGGGTGGCGAACCCGGTGACGAGCCGGTGCGTGACCCGGTCGACGCCTCCGGACCGGCAGAGGGCGGTCAGGTGCGGTCGCTCTTCGGGCGGGTCCGCCGGTCGTCGGGTTTGCGGCTGAGTCGTTCGACGAGGTCGTCGATGGCGCTGGTGTCCTGCACGGGTACCGCCGACGCGGCGGCTTGGCGGATGGCGGTCGCCTCGCCGACGATCGGCTTCGGTGGGCGGGTCTTCATCGTGAACGCCGGGGTCTGGCGGCCGTCGACGACGAGGCGGGCGGCGGCGGTGTAGGCGTCGAGGTGGGCGAGGTCGTGCTCGCCGAGTTCGGGCATCGTGTGCCGGGCGAGGACCTTCGCGTCCTCCGGCGCGACCGTGAAGTACACCTTGTTGCGGGCGTTCGCCGACGCGGCGGCGAGCAGGTCCCTGGGAAACTGGGCGAGGTCCTGGTGGGCGAGGACGAGGGACAGCCGGTACTTGCGGGCCTCGGCGAGCATCGTGTCCAGGCTGTTGGCCAGGGTCAGGAAGTTCTGCGCCTCATCGATAATCAGCGTCGCGTCGCGTCGCCGCTCGGATGAGGTGGCGGCGCGGGCGGTGGCGGCCTGCCACACCTGCGCGAGGATCAGAGAGCCGAGGAGCCGGCTGGTGTCCTCGCCGAGAACACCCTTGGGGATCCGGACGAGCAGCACCCCGCCGTCGAGGACCTTGCCCATGTCGAAGCTCGACTGGGGGTAGCGCATGGTGCGTCTGACGAAGTCACGCAGCAGAAACGAGCGCAGCCGGGCCAGGACGGGTCCGATGACCTGCGATCGGAGGCTGTCGTTGAGGCTGTCGTACCACTGCCAGAAGCCGCTCAGCCCGGCCGGGTCGTCCAGGTCCACGGTCATCGCCGACCGGAACTGAGGGCTGTTGAGCAGCGGCGGGATGTGCTGCAGGGTCACGTTGTTGTGGCGTAGCAGGGTCAGGCACGCCACCCGCATGACATCGTCCATCCGCGGCCCCCACGCCTTGGCGAAGATGTTCCCGAAGATCGACACGAGGTTGTCGACGACCAGGTCCGGGTCGTCGCCTTCGAGGGGATTCAGCGTCGGCGGATTCTCCTGGTCGGGGTCGAAGAGCACGACACGGTCGGCGACGCTGGCGGGGAGCCGGTCGAGGATGTCCAGGACCAGGTCGCCGTGCGGGTCGATGACGACGGTGCCCCGGCCGGCCCTGATGTCGTCGAGGGCCATGTTGACCAGCAGGGTGGTCTTCCCGGAGCCCGTCGCACCGATCACATGCAGGTGATACCTCGCATCCGCCACCGACAACCCGACGCTGTGGCCACCGATCTCGGCATCACCGAGCATTTTCACACCACGCCCGCCACCGGGAACGGCGACCGGCACCGGCATGGACGCCGCCCGGGCCCGGTCGAGGCCGGGCACGGCGAGATCCTGCGGCAGGGCGGCGAGGGCGGCGAGTTCCGGGGTGGAGGTGAGGAATCCGGTGCCGAGGCGGCGGGCAGCGAGGACGGCCACCGGGGCCGGCATCCGGGCCCGGTGGGTGAGCCGGTTGCGGCCGGTGTGGATGGCGAACGCTGCGGCGAGCGTGTCGGCGATACCCCGCAGCCGACCACCGGGGTCCGCGCCGGACCGCTGGTTGCTGGTGGCGACGGCGTACCGGATGCCGGTCTGCCACAGCGGGTGCGCCGTCTTGTCCAAGATCGCCCGCACGTCCCGCTCCACGGTGGGATCCCGACGGGCGGCGGGCGCGGTGACCCGGCCACCGCCGCCATTTCCGGGTAGGAACGCGTCGAGCAGCCACAGCAGCGGCGCGGCCGGGTTGATCGCCGGTAGGGCGGTCCTGCCGGCGCGTAGCCGTCCGGCGGCGCGGCGGGCTCGGGTCGCCCGACGGGGTGCGGCCGGGCGGGCGAGGACCTGCACGCATGCGTACTCGCCGGGTTTCAGTTGCGCGCCGGCCGACATCAGCGGTCGCAGCGGGTCCGCGTCGTGATCGACGGCGAACGGTAGCCACTCCGCGAACATCGGCAGCAGGTGTCCACCGGTGGCTGGGTGCGCCTCTAAGGGGATCGGCGGGGGCGGGTTGGTGTCGGTGGTGGTGGCCGAGCTGGGCCACGCCGCCCGTACCGCCGCCTCGACCGCCCCAGGCGGGACGGTGCCGGGCACCCAGATCGAGATGAGTAGCTGCCGGCCCGACCAGGTGTACTGCCAGACGACGTGGGGGACTCCGTAGAGCAGACGCCGCCACCGTGACGGGGTGAGCACGCCGGCGAGGTTGGCCCACAAGGCGCCCGCGCTGCGCGGGTCGACCTCGGGCGGCGGCGCGATCGTCACCAGACGCGCACCCCGGGCGTGGTGGCGGTGCCGCCTGATCTCCACCATGTTCCAGGCTGCGACCCAGGCGACCAGCAGCCCGGCGGCGACAGCCGCCAACCACGGCCGCTGTGTGGCCCACACGGCGACGTCGACCAGGGCGGCCCCGACTCCCGTAGGAGGCGGAACGGCACCGCTGCCCGGCCCGGATGTGGGGCTGGGCACCGGTAGCGGTGACACGAGCACGGATCCCGCGGCGTCGATGGGTGATGTCACAGGTTGTCCTCCTCAGCACCATCGGTCAGCTCGACCGGGTTCGTTGACAGACCTTCCCGGCGTTTCTTGATTCGCCCAGTGATCGGCCGCCCAGCGGATGGCGCTGTCGACGGCATGTCAGGGCGTAGCGGCGAGCACCTCGTGCCGCAAGCACAGGCCCAGCGAGGCGCCAACCGGTGATGGGGCCGGCATGAGGAACGGGTGTCCGCTCTCGTCCACCGACCCCAACCGCACGGGCGCGGTTACGGAAGCCGAGTGGGTCCGGTCTGGTGGACGGCGTAGTGGTGTCGATCTTTATGATCGTCGGATGTTCGGGCTCTTCCGGAAGCCACCCAAGCCAGATACGGACTACGGCCAGGCCGACCTGGAGTTGCGCACCGCGCGTGACCGGGCGCTCGACGGTGACTGGGCGGCAGCCCAGAACCTGATCGACGCCACCGGTCGAGACTGGGAACTACGCGGCCGGCGGCTCTCGGTGCTGGGCATCGCTGCCGGACACTCCCCGGACTGGCTGGACGCTTGGGAAGCCGCTGTGCCGCACGACCCGACGGTCTCCATCCTGCGAGCTGAGGCTCTGATGGACCAGGCTGGCGAGGCTCGGGGCGGCGCGTCCGCGCGCAACACCAGCCGGGAGCAGTTCCAGGAGTTCGACCGGCTTTCCAACCTCGCGGCCCGGGCCAGCCAACGCGCGGTGGAACTCAACCCCGACGACCCCTACCCATGGGTGACCCGCATTGCCTCGACGCTCGCCGACGGCCACCGGCAACGCGACGAGTTCCTCGCCGCGATGGGCGAGTCGGTCACGCGCGACCCGTACAACTTCGAAACCCACCTCATGGCGGTGACCTTCCTCTGCGAGAAGTGGTACGGCTCGCACGAAGCGATGTTCGCCGCAGCCCGCGAGCCCGCCGCCGCCGCGCCCGCAGGCTCATCGGTGACGATGCTGCCGCTACTCGCCCACTTCGAGTACGCACTGCGCGAGTACGGCTTCGACACCCGGGCGGAGTCGCTGACCGCGAAAGCGAGCTACTTCCGCCAGCCCGAGGTGATCCGAGAGATCGACGCGTGTGCAGCCAAGTGGTGCGGCGCCGGCGAGCCCCGCCTGATCAGCCGGGGAATCATGCTTCGACACTGGCTGGCACTGGCCAACTACCTGGCCGATCATGACCGGCAGGGCACCAAGGCTCTCCTCGCGCAGATCGGGCCCTACCTCGGAAGCACCACCGCGTACGGCTACTTCTGGATGCGGCAGACCGAGGGCTTCCACACCGTCTGGAAGTGGGCCAACTGAATGCGGAGGCCGGGAACCGGCCGCCTATGATCGACGTCGACTCGGCCGCCATCGGCCTCGTCAGGCTGGCGCACTTGGCGCCAGCAGGTGACGGCAGCATCCATGCCACCGCGTGCAGACCCCATCGACATACCTGCGCAGCGGCAGCAGCGGGCTGCCTGTGACGTCACCGCTTGCCTTCTGGCGGAGGGTGTGACGATGGAGTCGAACCTTCCGTCCCGAGCTGCGATGGAAGCGGCGACGGCGGACCTGCTCCATCTGGGCTTCCTGGAGATCAGATTCCTCACTGCGCCGCTACCCGAAACGCACCCGATAAACGCAGTGGCCCGACGTCGCGAGCGAGCCAACTTGATCGCTGACATCTGCCACCAGCTTCCAGGGCTCCTTGCGCCACAGCGCCGCGATCAACTCGCCGACGGGCTGCGATCCCTGTGGCTCACGGCGAGCACGACCAAGCGCCGATGGCTGCGATCCCGCTGGGACCACCTGAACTACGACCACCGCTGGCTGACCGAAGCCGGAATCACCGAAGGCTGACGAAGGGTTCACGCGGTCCGTTCTGGAGGGCTCCTGACACCCCACATCAAACCCATCCAACCGGGTTACCACGTGCGGGCACGCGTCTTGATTGAGGATCGGCTGATCTGGTCGTCGGCCGGCTGAACGCGACTCTGTCGGGTTTGGTGCCTGATGATTTAGGCTGGAGGTTGGCTGTGCATCCCAGCGGCGGGGGCCCAGATGGTCCAGCTCAGCTTTCGGCGACGTCACCGGTCGGCGTTGCCGTGCTGACGGGGGCAGTTCGGCTGATCCGGGTGGACCCGGCGATCAGGCTTAGGCTGCCGATCAGCGTGAGTGTGATGACGGTGACCGTCAGTGGGTTGGCGGTCTGGTTGGCTAGCGGATAGATGTACTCGACGGCGAACGGCCTCCAGGGGGTACTGGGGTTCGGGACCATGCTCAGCACGTTGTCCAGGGTGTTCACTCCACTGGCGATGAGAGCCGGTAGCGCGAGGAGCAGGATGAGTCGCCGGGTCGACGGCGGTGTCCGAGCGGCCCGCTGGGCCATCCAGGTCGTTGCCTGCCACACCGCGATCAGCCCGATGACGAACCCGGCGGCAGCGCCGACGGGAACACCGTTCGGCTCGATCGGATAGGCGCTGACCGTCCGGACGGTCTGGTTGTCGTGCGCGGACACGCGCAGCAGTATCCCGTCCTTGTGTGCCCAGAACACTCTGTTCGGGCTGGACGCGTCGGCTTCGCTGTCGGCGCCGCCTCGGCTCAGGGGGCCGGTACGCCAACCCGTTCTGGTCAGGCGCTGATAGGCATCGGTAAGAACGGTCGGTGTCCCGCTAAGTTGCTCGTAGACCCGGCGCTGGCCTATCGGTGCCGGCCGTCCTGCCCCCCAGCCCTCCTCGGTGAAACTCTGGAACTCGCCGGATGTCCGGTAGGCGTAGGCCATGTCGAGGAGGTCGTCGCCCGGAAGCTGAGAGACGGACGAGGCCGGCCGGCCGGCCAACTCGTCGCTGAAGGCGGCAAGATCAGGTTCTTGCGGATTGGCGATCATCCAGATGGACAGAGCGCCGACCCCGCTGAGCACCATAGCCACCCAGATAGACACGAGGCCGGCCGCGATTCTGCCGACCCGTGTGGGCGGCACGAACCGGTACCGCAGGCCGTTCACCAGCAGATAGGCCGCCTCTGCGCGCGATGGCCGGACCTGCCCCGGCTCGGCCGCCTCGAGCAGGGTAGTAAGGATCTCCAGCCCACGGTGGCGGCGGTACCAGCGGGGGTACGCCCGGAGCAGACGCCGGTAGGAACGTTCCAGGTCAGGCATGTGTAACTCCCCCGATGAAGCCGAACGCCGCACGTAGTCGGGAGGCGGCTACCTCGGCATTCGATTGGAGGCGCTCCACCGCGGCTTCCAGGGCTGCCCGGCCGTCGTCGGACAGCACGTAGTAGCGGCGCAGTCGGCCACCCACGGCCTCTTCCCGATCGACGACGACCAGGCCCTCCGCGCTGAGCCGGTCCAACGCCGCGTACAGCGTCCCGGCCTTGAGCTTGACCTGCCCGCCGGACAGCTGCTCAACAACCTGGATGATCCCGTAACCATGTAGCGGAGTGGCGCGCACCAGCGCGGTCAGGATGAAGAACGTCGGTTCCTGCATGGCCATGCTGAGATGATAGACCATCTGTATATGCAGGCGACCTGCATATCATCGGGTGTCGGCATCGTCCACCCTTTGCTGCACCACACGAGGCTTCGGCAGGTGGCGGCGTATCCGCTGCTCGGTTCGGAGGAGTCGGCTGCACCGAAGTCTGGCCACGGTGCGTGACGCCAGCAGGCAGGGTGGCAGGACAAGGTGTCTCTTCGCCGTGCGCTTTCGGTTCATGCGTATCGCGGTGCGTCCCGTTGGCGCTCGTAGTCGGTGACCGTCGGGACGACGGGGAGTACGAGCAGCAGGACCAGGTACGGCACGGCGAGTAGTCCACCGGTGAACAGGGTCAGCAGCAGCACGACGGTTCGTACCCAGTCGACGCGGAACTCGCCGTACGCCGCGATGCCGAGGCAGACGCCGCCGAACCAGTTGCCCTCGTTGATCCGGCACCAGAACCGGCCACGCGACCTCCCTGCGGCGAAAGGCGGCGCGGGGCGTGCGGTGCTCACCGGCCCGAGCTCAGTCAGGATCGCTGCCATCTGGGCGCCGGTCACCGGGTCGTCGCCTGAGCCCGTGAGGGTGCTCAACCGGTCGCCGATCGCGGACTCGAGATCCCGGATGATTTCGTCGGCGTCGGCGTCGGCGTCGGCGTTCGGGTCGGAGCGCAGCGCGCGACGCGCATCATCGAGGTACTGCCGCAGAGCGTCGTGTGCTTCGCGGGTGGCGGGGAAGGCCGCGACATGCCCGGTGAGGCGGATGGCTGTCGGCTCGTTCACGGGTCATCGTCCCATCGTGTTGATCATGCGGGTCAGTTCGTTCCAGTAGTCGCGGAACGCGGCGAGTTGGTCTCTGCCGGCATCGGTGAGGGAGAAGTACTTCCGGGGCGGCCCTAATGGCGACTCACGCCACTCGTGGTGCACGAGTCCGTCTCGCCGGAGTTTGCTCAGCAGCGGATAGAGCGTGCCCTCCTGGGCGGGGAAGTTCGCCTCCTGCAGGGCGGAGAGGATCTCCGCCGCGTACCGCTGCCGGGACTCGACGGCAGTCAGCACGAGTGGCTCGAGAAGGCCGCGCCGCAACGCCACGAGCTTGGGATCGGTCCGCATGCTGCTACCTTGTCAGGGCAAGGTAGCTATGGCAATGCCGTGCGGGTGCGGGGCTCTGGTCCGCGCTGTATAGGGTTGAGCACTACCAGGGGCTGGCAGCCACCACGAGACCGACCCAACCGACTGGACCGGGCAGGCCGACGGCCGGCCACGCCCGACCCTCACATCCACCGGAGCAACATCGGCAGCTACGGCGTGTCAATACCTGTGGGTGCCCTGGACTTCCAGGCGAGGTCGCTCTTCAGATTACCGAGCGCACTCACATCGGCTGGGAGTGGAATCTGGGCGGTTCGCCGCGTAGGTCCCTGCCCCGACCTTCGGTGGAAGGGGAGAACCTGGGGCCGCTCCATGCTCACAAGCTCGAGCTGGCCCATGGGCTTGTTAGGTATCGCCCTCAGAATCAGCGAACTCCGGGGAAGTGGTGCACAGCGCGTGCTCCGCGTCCGAGGAGATCGACTCGAAGCTTGTCCTGTTCACGCCGGAGATCAACAGGCCGTGGCCTCGGCGGGCTGACAGCAGCAGGCGTCGTTCGCCGCCGGTGAGTCCGAACGCTGCCCCAACGGCGTCGATGGCCTGTGGGGCCTGTCGTAGCAGCACCTGGGTGGCGGCGTTGGACACCACCGCCCGGCCGAGGTCGGTGCCGAGTACGTCGGCGGCGTCCTGAGTAACGACAGTCAGCCCCGCGTTGCGCTTGCGTGACGCCTTAGACATGCGGAACAGGAAGCGGGCGCCCTCACCGTCGCGCATCAGCAGCCACGCCTCGTCAACCACAACCAGTCGCCGCCGCGACGGAGATTGCGGTGCGTCGACGGTGCGCCAGATCGAGTCCAGCGCGAGGAGGGTGCCGACGGTGCGCAGCTCATCGGGTAGGTGCCGCAGCGACCACACGACCAGGTGCCCGGTCGGTGCCTGGGTGGTGGGCCCGTTGAACAGGTCGGCGAAGCTGCCCTGCACCCACGGCGCGAGCCGGGCGGCCAACGTCGCGGCGGCCGGGTCGTCGTCGGCGCGCAGTGTCTGCGCGAGGTCGCGGAGCAGGGGTGCCGGCCGGTGGTGGGTGGCGGGGTCGGCGGTGATGCCCGCTTGCCGGTAGACGGTGAGGATGGCCCGGTCCAGGGCGGCCCGTTCCGCCGGTGCCGGTTGATGGCCGAGCAGGACGCTGATCAGGGTGTGCAGGAACAGCCCGCGGCGGGTCAGGGTGTCGGGGCGTCGGTCGTCGGCGGGCAGGTCGAGGGGGTTGATCTTCACGCCGGGCAGGCCCAACCGGACGACACTGCCGCCGACTGCGTCGGCCAGCCGCAGGTACTCGTCTTCGGGGTCCACGACCGCGATCTGCACACCGTGGTAGAGGTTGCGCAGGATCTCCAGCTTCACGAAGTACGACTTCCCGGCCCCGGAGCGGGCCAGGACGATCGAGTTGTGGTTCTCCTGCGTCCACCGGTCCCACCAGACGATGCCGGCGCTGGCCGGGTTGATCCCGTACAGGACACCACCCGTGGTCGGCGGGTCACCGGGCAGCGGTGCGGGCAGGTCCGGGCTGGCCAGGGGGAACGCGGCGGCCAGAGCCTGGGTGTCCATGGTCCGCAGCATCCGCAGCCCGTCGGTGGCCAGCGGCAGGGTGGTGGTCCAGCCGGCCAGTTGCCGCCAGGTCGCCGGTTGCACGTCCAGGAGCGTGGACGCGGCGGCGGCCCGCACCTGCGCGCACGCCTGCGCCAGTTCGGCCTCGGAGCGGGCGTGGACGGTCAGGTACAGGCCGACGCGGAACAGTTTCGCCGCGCCGCGGGCGAGTCGTTCGGCCAGGTCACCGGCGTCCTCGGCGGCGGCGTCGACGTAGGGGTCGGCCAGCCTGCCCCGGTCGGAGTCCGCCCGACGAGATGACTCCAGGCGTGCCCGTTGGGTGCGCAGGCGGGCGGCGGCGATCGGCGCCGGTAGCGGCTCGATGTGTAGGGCGAGGTCGAGACGCCCAGGCCAGGACAGCAGTGGTTCCAGCCACGCGCCGCCGACCTCGGCGGGGTATCCGGTCACCACGAGGGTGGCGGCGTATCCGTCGCCGACGCGCAGCCATCGTGGGGTGACCTCGACCGTGGCCGGCGTGACCGTCGACGCCAGCCGCGGCTGCTCATCGCCGCCCGTGGTTCCTCTCTTCCCGATCATGGTGTCTTCCTGTTCGTGCCCGCAGGGGTGGTGGCGGTGATGACGGCGTCGGGCGCGGCCAGGCCGCCTGGGCGCGGTGGCCGGTAGGGGTCGGCGGCGGATGCCAGTGCGGCGGTGACCGCCGGGCCGTTGAGGACCTGTGGGCTGACGCCGAGGCCGGACAGCGTCCGTGCGGTGTCGTCGGCGCGGCGCAGGCCCGCGTGGGAGGTCCGGTCGTCGGCTGCCGTGCGGTGGACGATCAGGACCTGCCGGCGCAGCGGGTCTCTCCGGGTGGCGAGGTCGGCGAGGAACGCGGCGTGGTCGGCGCACGCCGCCCGTAGCTGGGGGTGCGGTTGGGCGTCCGCGGCGGCGGCGAGGGCACGGCCGTGGGAGGCCAGGTCGACCGGTTGCGCGGACACGACAATCTGCGTGGGCGTCGACAGGCTGTTGAGCCACCTGCCCCACCCGTCGATCAGGGCCGCCTGCTCGGTGGGGGTGCGTAGGGCGAGGTTCACCGTGGTGGTGCCGACGATCGCCGCCCGGGTACCGGCAAGGGTGATTTCCCCGTCGTCGTCGATCGCGTCAGCGGGCAGCCGCAGCGGCGCCGGCAGCGGCACCCGCCCGCTCCGGGGCGTCTCGACCCACTCCGGCATCCGAGTGTCCGCCGCGATGCTGGTGCTGGACAGCGAGCGGGGAGCGCGGGTGTGGCGGATCGCGTGCAGCAGCCACACGTCCATGGCCAGGCCGTCTCGGCGGCCGAGGGCCAGGCCGATGACCAGCCCGCCGAGCAGCACTCCCGCGCCGATGAGGACCGGTGCGGGCACGACCGCGTGCAGGGTGCGCCACGCGGCGTAGAGGAGCAGGGTGCCGGCGGCGACGATCGCCAGTTGGTGGAACGTCAGGCCGTAGGCGACCTTGTCGGGGGCGTCGACGTTGGCGGGCATCCGCGCCCGGGTGAGGTCACCGTCGGAGTCGGGTGGGGTCATCGGAGGGTCCTCCGTAGCGTGTTGAGGCCGGGGACGGCGCGGGAGAGTTGCTGGACCACGACGACGCGGACGACCGCGCCGAGCATGTTCGTCGTGCCGCGTCCGCTCTGGCCCGCCCAGCGGGCCATCAGGGTGGGGATCTTGACGGTGGTCCAGAGCAGGACCACGACGACCAGGAGGTTGAGGGTGCCGCCGGGGTCGACGGGCAGGCCGAACACCGGCAGCATGGCCTGCGGGTCGAGGAGGGTCTGTTCGCCCGCGGTGAGGAAGAATGCCTGGGCGACGGGGATCGCCAGGCATCCGATGTAGGAGCGCCACCACAGGCGGGCGAACGGGTCGGTCTGTGGCAGGGCATGGCAGGCCAGCGCCAGCGGCGCGACGGCGGTCATCACCAGTAACGCCACGAACCGGCCGATCACCTGGAACGCGGTCGTCACGACCAGCACGGCGATGATGAGGACCAGGACCAGGAACAACAGCGGGACCATGTGGTCCTGCGCCGCCGTGAGGTGGGTGCGGACTGCGGTGAACGCCCCTGTGTCGTCGGGGCCTGCCTCGCTGATCGCTGCGGTCAGGGCGTTGGCCACGTCGATGAGCTGGGCGCAGGCGAGCTGCGAGAAGTGCGCGGCGGTGAACCCGACGACCAACCGAGGGAGGAGGTCCCTGACCGTGTATCGGGACTGTTCGCCGCCGCCGGCGACCATGACGAGCACGCCGGCGGCGACGAACGCCAGGACGAAGACGGTGTCGACGATCCAGACCGACCGGCCGGTGAGGGCCTGCACCTGCGGCAGCGCGGTGACCTTCGGGGTGGTGAGCAGGATGCCGGTGATCAGGTCGAAGATCGCGGTGAGGCAGGCCAGGATCGCCGTGGTGAGCCAGTCGAGGGCCTGGTCGAGGAACCATCCCATGACGACTCAGCCGCCGACGATGCCCTGGACGACCTGCAGCAGGATCGGCGCGAGGACGGCCAGGCCGTAGCCGAGCAGCGCGTTGCGCAGGGCGAGTTTGGCCTTCTCCACCTGGGACGGGTCACCACCGGCGGTGGCCCAGTACACACCGGCCAGGACGAGGAAGAGGGTGGCGATCGCGGCGAGGATGCCCATGACCCAGGACTGCAGGTTGGCGATCACCACCGGCAGCGAGTTCGCCGCCACGTGAAGGGCCCCGCCGGGGTCGGCGTACGCGGCGGCCGGGACGGTCAGGGGCAGGCCGACAGCGACCAGCGACACGGCCGCGCGCAGCACGACCCGACTGATACGGCGGCTGCGACGGGTGGGAGCGGGAATGCGGGACATTGCGGTTCACCTCCCGCCGCACTCCCGGGGTGCCGAGGGCGTGACCGGGGCGCGGCGATGACTCGAAGCGGTCCAAGGGGCCGCCGCCGGGCGCACAGGGGAGAACAACGAACCGCGAGCCCCGGGAGGAGCTCGTCCTCCCTCAGGGGTGGGTTGCGGTCATCAATGTGGTGTCAGCGCATCAACGTGGCGCGGCACCCGAGGCACGCGGAACGCGCTCCTCCTGTCGCCCGGCGGCGGACGGAACCACCGGGGCAGCGGCGCCGCTCGGAGAAGTCCCGCACCCCCAAACCGGGTCTTGTGAGCCGTGGCGAACACTCGCCGCGCTCACAGCACGCTCACCAGTGGGAGGCGGCGGGCTAGAGACTGATCTGGTCGAGAAACCACGCGGTGACCGCGCGGGCGATCCCGGAGGCGATACCGGCGGTCACCATCGGGATGATCCTGGCCCGCAGGCTACGGGTGTGATCGCTGTCGACCTCAGGGTGTGCGTCGGGTCGGCAGGTACGCGGCGAGGGAGGCATGTCGGAGGGCATGTCACCAGCAGGCGCCTGCGACCACCCGTCCAGCAAGATCATCCGCCGTCGGAGGACGACGGTGCCGTCCGGCGATCCCCCGTGCGCTGCCGGACGGCAGACCGTCCGGGGTGTGTCCGGCCGGACGCACCGTCAGGTGCCGGACAGACCGGCCGCCATCGATACTCGCCGCATCGAATCTCATCGGGGAGGAACAATGTCCGAGCGCAGCATGGCACCTGAACTCTCGTCGGTGCAGACGGTGGAGGGGCTGGCACGGTGCATCCGTAACCTCCTGTCGCACTGCGGGAACCTGTCCCTGCGGGAACTGGAGTCGTGGGGGATCGCGCACAACCGGCCGATGCCGCGGACCTCCCTTGGTGACGCGCGCTCCGGAGCCCGGCCGCCCAGCCGCCAGCTCCTGCTCAACCTCCTCGCCGCCTGCGAGGTGCACGACGACCGAGAGGTCTCCGCGTGGCTTGACGCGCTCGACCGCGTCCACAAGTCGAAGTCGATCCAGACCCGCCAACGGCTTCTCCGTGACCTGACCCAGCCCGTGTCCGCCTACCGGTTCTTCGCCGAACTGGACGACGTCAGCGAGATCTCCCATCTGATCCAGCAGGCTCAGGACGAGGTGTGGCTGTGGGGGACGACCCTGGCGATGCACATCCCCTACATCGATACCTACCTCGGTCAGGCACTGGCCCGTGACGTCCGGGTCAAGGTCCTCCTGATCAATCCCGGCGGGGCCGCGATGTCCATGCTGGCCTTCCGGGCCGGGCCCACGTGGGGCCGGCAGAGACTGGAGGAACGACTGGCCATCAACCTCGGGCTGCTCGAACGACGCATCGGGCAGGGCGACGGCCTGGAGGTTCGCCTGATCGACTACCTGCCCCCGTATACGCTCTACGCCTATGACCCCGGTCTGGACGACGGTTCGATGGAGTTCCGCCTCGGCTCCTTCGGGGGCCGCCACGAACTACGACCCACCTTCCGGATGATCCGCAGACGCGACGGCGAGTGGTTCGACTACTTCTACGAGCAGTTCACCAGCGTCTGGAACGCCGCCGACCCGTACCGGCATGGGCAGGCACCGGACGCCCCCACCGGATAGGCAGGACGAGCCCTCGACCACTGCTGTCGCCGACTGCCCGGTCGCACCGCCAGCCTGGTCCGCTCGACAGCCGTCGCTGGGGCCCTGCCAGTACCACCGATGCTTGCCCGTCGGCGCTCCGTCAGGGATGACGGACACCGACATAGTGGTGGCCCGACGCCTCGCGTCGGGCCACCACTAGCGGGTTGTACGCCGTCAGGCAGCTGCCGTCGCTGGCAGCGTGGTGATGTCGCGGTGGGCGGCCGCGGCACGCCCGGCTCGCCGCTGGCCGCGCTGCTGCGCCTGCGCGTGTAAGCGTGCCCGGGTCTGCGGCGACGCGACCCCGGTCAGCAGCCCGTCGGCGAGAGCCTCGGCGATGCGGCGGTCGATGCGCGACAACCGCATCCGCAGCGCGTCGACGCTGATGCCGATCGCGGCGGCGATGGGTTCGATCGCCCGGTGTCCGAGCCGCACGTCGATGTAGGCCTGCTCGTCCTCGGGGTCGAGGATCCCGAGGATCACCGCACGGCGGACCAGCAGGTCGGGGTGACCGTAGGGCGTCTTCGGGGTCCTGGGTCCGGCGGCGGCGTGCTCGATGTCCTCGACCAGCAGGTACTCCTGCCGTTGCAGGCGCAGGTCCCGTCCGGCCCGCCACGCCGCCCGGCACAGGCCCGCGTACGGCGCGGGTCTGGTCAGGTCGGCCTGGTCGCGCAGCGCGGTCAGGAAGCCGGTCAGGATCTCGGCGTCCACGTCCGCCGGGTCTCCGTCGTAGCCCTCGCAGAGCCGGGCCGCGTACCGCCGCAGCGCCGGCAGCGCCATACCGACCGCGGCGATGACCCAGTGCGGCCCGTCGAGCCGGGCGCGGCGGATCAACTCCCGCCACACCTCGTCACGGACCGTGTAGGCGTGGGGGTGGCGCAGCAGCCAGTCCCGCAGCGCCGGCAGCGGCATCACCTGCCGTGGGAGACCGGTGTCGGGGCCGAACGCCGCGCAGTCGAGCACCAGCGGCGCGGGTTCGCACGTCAGCGCGGTGAAGGCGGTCGCCGCCGCGTCGAGGGCGGAGGTGGGCCAGTCCGTAGCGTCGGACACGCTCATGTCAAAACTCCTGTGACAGTGCGGGGGATCGGATGACCGCCGCCGGTGTCATCGCGGCGGACGGTGGCATCGATTCCGCCACACGACCCTCACAAGCCTCTGACAGCGCTGCCCAGACCTCCGACCGCGCCCGTCTCTCGGCGTCTGTCACCGCCGCACCGCCACCGGCCCGCATCGCCTGTGACCCGCTGACAGAAGCTCCGGCGAAGGCCGGTTGACCTGCCCTGTGACAGGCTGACAGAACCCGCCGGAACACCCTCGCGGTGACGGCGGCACCCGCTCACCCGCAACCTGATGACAGGACGCCGACGGCACTCGCCACGCTCACACGACAGCCTGTGACAGTCCGACCCCGCTCCCGTGCCGCTGTCACCGGCCACCTTGACAGACCCGCGCCAGCTCGCCGACAGCGCCTCTGACAGCGGCGCAGGCACCGCCACCGTGAAGACACCAACCTGTGACAGGGCCACCGTGCCGGTGCCGGGTTGCCGCGGGGGTACCACTCACACCGGCTCTCACAGTGCTGGTCGAAGCCGCGATCCACGCCCACATCGAGTCGCACCCGCACGCCGGAAGCGGCCCTCCCGCCCTGTTCTGTCAGTGACGCACCGTAACTGACAGAACGGGTCGGATCCGGAGTCCTTCGTGGCCGACCGGCAGCTGTCTCTGCTCGCCGCACGGGCGGGGCGGAGAGAGACGTCCGCACGAAAGCGGACTACCACCTGTGAGTGGAGGTGAGTGCGGCAAGTGTTCGTCAGGGCTCACAAACCCCGGTTTGGGGGTGTCAGCGCTTCACGGCGCGGCGCGGAGCCGACAGCACATGAGCGAGCACACGCCGCACCACAACACCCAGGCCGGCCACACCGCACCGGTCGACCCCGCACTCTTCGACCTGATCGCCGGTGACCCGCCGGTCCCGATCACGGTCTGGCGCACGGCCCGCACCGACGCCGAGCACCACACCAGCCTGCCCGCCCGTCTGGCCTACCGCCTCGTCGCCGCCTATAGCCGGCCCGGGGAGGCGGTCGTCGACCTCACCCGCGACCACGCCCTGACCGCGACCTGCGCCAGAGGTAACCGGCGGCACCACCGTGCCTGGTTCACCGACAGCAGCTCCGGCCTGATCATCGGCCCGGCCACCACGACCCTGTCGGACGACAACAGCCCGCTTCCCCCGACCCTGCGGGGCGACGGCGGAGACGACGCACCCGAGCTGGTCGAGTGGTTCGGCGACGACCTCACCGACCCCGACCTCCCCGGCACCGACACCCCTGTCGTCCGGCCAGCCGGCGACGGACCCGTGGACGCGAACACCAGCCTGGTGGTCGCGTCCTGGCCGCTGCACGACACGGACACGACCGCCCGGGTCCGGCTCGCCTGGCTCCTCGCCGCCTGCGCTCGGCTGCTGCGCCCCGGCGGCTGCCTCGTCCTCGTCGTCGGCGTGCCCGCCGGCACGCAGCCCACGCCCGAGGACTTCGGCCCCCTCGTGGCCGCCGCCTCCCGGGTCGGACTCGGCTACCTGCAGCACATCGTCGCCGTCGAGGCCGACACCGACGGCGACCAGTTCCTCTACCACGTCGTCACCGACGAGGAACTGCTCACCCTCGCCCACACCACCGCCGAGCAGTGGACGGTCGCGCACCTGCGGGTGCACGCCGACCTCCTGGTCTTCACCCCACGACAGCCCACCCCCGATGCCGGACCGCGGCGACGCGGCACCCGCGACGGGGGTGACCGCCGTGCCTGAACCCACTCCCGTCCCCGCACAGCCCGAACCACAGCCGAACACCCCCACCCCCGCCGACGGGGACTACCAGGGGCGGCACCACGAGTACGAAGGCCACCACCGCGCGGACCCCGACGGCCTGTCCGTGTGGGCCACCGCGCAGTCCACCGGACCCGTCCAGCGCCGCGGCCGGTACATGCCCGAGTCGGTGAAGCATCCCGCCCGGATGCTCCCGGCGATCGCCGCCCACGCCATCACCGCCTACACCCGGCCCGGGGACCTGGTCCTGGACCCGATGTGCGGCATCGGCACCACCCTGGTCGAGGCCGTTCACGCCGGCCGCGACGCCTTCGGCATCGAGTACGAGCCGCAGTGGTCGAACATCGCCGACGCCAACATCCGCCACGCCCATGACCAGGGCGCCACCGGACGCGCGTCGGTCATCCGCGGCGACGCGACCCGCCTCATGTCCCTCGTCCCGACAGCCCTCGCCGGACAGGTGGCGCTCGTGGTCACCTCGCCCCCGTACGGGCCCACGGTCCACGGCCTCGTCCGCCCCGGCGAGGGCGGGATCGTCAAGCACGACGACCGGTACGGCGAGGACAAGGGCAACCTCGCCTACCGCGACCTGACCGGCCTCGCCGACGGATTCGCCCAGATCCTGGCCGGCTGCGCCACCCTGCTACGCCCCGGCGGCGCCGTCGTGGTCACCGCCCGCCCCTGGCGCAAACAGGGCGAGCTGATCGACCTGCCCAGCCTGGTCATCGCCGCCGGCCGACGCGCCGGCCTCGTCCCGACCGAACGGTGCGTCGCCCTCCTCGCCGCCGTCCGCGACGACCACCTCGTCGCCCGACCGTCGTTCTTCCAACTCCAACAGGTCCGCAAGGCCAGGGCCGCCGGGACACCCATGCACCTCATCGCGCACGAGGACGTCCTGATCTTCACCAAGCAGCCGTCGCAGGACGACCCCGGGGTGGTCGCGTGAGCGCACCGGCCCACCGCTACCTGTCGCTGGGCGCGGGCGTGCAGAGCACCACGCTGCTGCTGCTCGCCGCCCAGGGCACGATCCCCGGGTTCGACGCGGCGATCTTCGCCGACACCGGCTGGGAACCGACGGCGGTCTACCGTCACCTGGACCGTCTGACCGGCATCGCCCAGACCGCCGGCATCGACGTGGTGCGCGTCGGTGCCGGAGACATCCGGGCCGACGCCCTCGACCCGCAGCACCGTTTCGCGTCCATGCCCCTGTTCACGCTCGGCCCGAACGGTGAGCGGGGCATGGCCCGCCGGCAGTGCACGTCCGAGTACAAGATCAAACCCATCAAGGCGGAGGTACGGCGCCGCCTGGGCTACCCGCACCCGACACGGGTACCGGCCGGGCTGCGGGCGCAGATGGCGATCGGGATCAGCCTGGACGAGATCGGCCGCGCCCGCGACTCCGACGTCGCCTACACCCGCAACATCTTCCCGTTGCTCGACATGGGTTGGCGGCGAACCGACTGTCTCCGGTACCTGGCCGACCACGGCCTCGGCGACACCCCGAGGTCGTCCTGCGTGGGCTGCCCGTTTCACGACGACGGCTTCTGGGCCGACCTGCGAGCGAACTGCCCGACGGAGTGGGCCGACGCCGTCGCCTTCGACCACGCGATCCGCAACGGCTCCGCGAAGGCCAACGCCGACGGGCACCCACTACGCGGGCAGTTCTTCCTCCACCGGACCCGAGTGCCGCTCGACGAGGTTGTCCTGCGCCCACGTCCACGACCGGCCGATGCCCCCGCCTGCGGGCCGTGGACCTGCCCGCACGACATGGCACCCGCCGCCGGGCATGGGGAGGTGGCGTGAACCGTGCACAGGCCGCCGTACCACGAGTCGGGTCGGTCTGCACCGGCTACGGAGGCCTCGACCTGGCCGTCGAGCTGGTGCTCGGCGGCCGACTCGCCTGGTACGCCGAAACCGACCGTCACGCCGCCACCCTCCTCGCCCACCACTGGCCCGGCATCCCCAACCTCGGCGACATCGCCGCCGTCGACTGGAGCAGGGTCGAACCCGTCGACATCCTCACCGCCGGGTTCCCCTGCCAGGACATCAGCAACGCCGGCAAACGCGCCGGCATCACCGGCGCGCACTCCAGCGTCTGGAACCACGTCGCCACAGCCGTTCGCGTCCTACGACCGCACCTGCTGTTCGTGGAGAACGTCGCCGCCCTCCTACGCAGAGGACTCGACGTCGTCCACGCCGACCTGGCCGAGATCGGGTACGACACGAGCTGGCTATGCCTACGCGCATCCGACATCGGCGCCGCCCACCAACGGGACAGGCTGTTCCTGCTCGCCACCCCCACCCCCTGCCTGGGAGGAGAGGGGGGTGCGGACGTTGCCGACACCCTGCGCCCGTGACGGCAAGGGCCCCGGCCACCAGCACGGACTACCCGACCTGATCGAGCCCACCGGAACCCGCCACCACCTGCTGCCCACCCCCACCGCGGCGACATACGGGTCGAACAAGTCCCCCTCAGCCGGGGCGACCCGTCGACCCGGCCTCTCCGGCATCGCCGGACAGTTGCTGCCCACCCCGCGCGCCAGCGACACCGGCACCCCCGGCCGGCGCGCCGGCGCCGGATGGCGACCACCACTGTCACAGGTGCTGCTACCCACCCCGAAGGCAACCGACGGCACCAAGGGCTGCCCAGGACAACGCGGCTCGCACGGGGACCTCACTCTGCCGTCGGCGGCGGTGCGCTTTTCGGCCCGGACCCTGCCCACCCCGCGCGCCTCCGACGCGCGGGGACCCGGCCGACACGGCAACGGCGGTGCGGACCTGCGCACCACCATCGGCGGGTTGGGCCAGGCGGACGCCGTCCGGTGGGGCGTCTACGCCGAGGCGGTAGCCCGGTGGGAGCTGCTGCTCGGCCGGCCCGTGCCGGAGCCGACCCAACCCGGGCGGCACGGCAAACCGGTCCTGGCGCCGCCGTTCGTGGAATGGCTCATGGGCCTCGACCAGCACTGGGTCACCGACCCGGCGCTCGAACTGCCGCGCACCGCTGCGCTGCGGGTCCTCGGCAACGGCGTCGTCCCGCAACAGGCAGCCGCAGCGTTACGGCTGCTGCTGTGCCCCAACCGGTGCAGGGTGCCAGCGTGCATGACCGTCCACCGGGATGCCTGATCGACCAAGCATCACCGGTTCGGCCCTGGTGTCGAGTGGCGCGGACATAAGGACGTGGGGGCGGCTGCCGCCCCGCCCCCACGTCCGGTCTTCCTGACGGGTTGTTCAGCAGACCCGGTCGAGCGCCTGTCCGTTGGATCCGATCACGGCGTTGTTGAGGGTGAGGACGGCGCCGACGTCCACGCAGACCCAGGAGGGGGCGTAGAACTGCAGTCCGTAGCTCCAGCCGTAGTAGACGTCGGTGGTGCTGTCCGTGGCGTACTCCAGCGATCCGCCCGCCGGTGCGTGCACCCGTGGCCGCGTGATGATCTTGGTGGCGGCTGCGCCCGGGATGTAGTTGTTCACCCGTACCCAGTTGGTCTCGCACGCGGTGGAGTAGCGCAGCTCCATGACACCGTTGACCGTTCCGGTGGCCGGGTGGCGCAGCTCCTTGGACCAGATTGTGATCCCGGTGGCGGAACAGCCGGTCTGTGCCGGGTCGGTGTAGTCGTAGCCGCTGCCGGGCGGCGCGGCCTGGGTGGGTCCGGCGGTGCCCAGTACCAGCCCGACGGTGAGTGCCAGGATCGCCGCGATATTCAGTGCCCGCATGGTTCTCTCCCTTGCCGAATCTTTGGTTGTGGATGCTTGGCGCTCGGTCGGTGGGTCACTCCCGTGGTCAATCCCGCAGGTAGAACCCGGTCCATCGGGGGGAGTACGGCCAAGGGCAACTGACGTGGGACGACCCGGTGGCGACGTTGACCCAGGGGCCCTGAGCGGTGGTCCACCAGCCGAACCACTCGCAGCCGGCCACCGCGCTGACACTGCCGGTGCCGGTCGCGCACCAGGCGGAAACCACCCCGTCGGACCGCAGGGCCGAGCCGCAGTTGCCGGGGTAGGCGACGGCCGGAGCGGCGGACAGCGTGATGGTGGCGGCCACGGCGGCGGTACTCAGGGCCGCCGCCACAGCGCCTCGGACGATGCGTGTTCTCATCTCGGGGACTTCCTTCCCAGTCGGAATTCGCGTGTCCGGATCCCGTCTTCTCAGCCGGACAACCGTTGGTCAGACACCAGAATTGGCCCGCCGGACCAGGGCGGAGAAGCCCCGGGTGGGATTCCGTACGAGGCCGTACACCCTGCTCAGCTCAGGTCTGGTGCCGACCGCCGGACCTGTGGCCGACCGGCGACGTGTCTGAGCAGGGAGGTCTCGGTGACCGAACCGTCCCCGCCCGTTACCGATCAGATCCGCACCCGCCAGGACTTCGCCCGGGAACTGACCCACCTGCGGGAGCGAGCCGGCCTCTCGGTACGCGACGTCGTGGCCGCCATCCCCCGGCAGTCGCGACGGCACGGGACGATCAGCGACTGGTTCGCCGGACGCGGCCTGCCCCAGCCGTCCTCCCACGCCCTCTTCGAGCAAGTGCTCCGTGCCTGCGCGGCCACCGACGACGACGTCGCACGATGGTTGGCCGCGCTACGGCGGGTCCGCCGGGCCCGGACGTCCCGCGCCACCCAAGAGCCGTACCGCGGATTGAACCGGTTCGACACCGAGCACGCCGGCTGGTTCTTCGGCCGGGAGCAGCTGACCACCCGGCTCGTCGAGCGGGTGCGCACCCTACGGCAGGCCGGCGGCGGCATCCTGCTGGTCACCGGAGCATCCGGGATCGGGAAATCGTCCCTGCTCCGAGCCGGGCTGCTCGCGGCGATCCGCGAGCACAACGACAACAGCCCACTGATCGACACCGCCGTCCTGACGCCCGGGTCCCGTCCGTTGCGGGCATGGCAGGAACAACTCTCCGACCAGAACCCAGCGGCCGCTCCGGTGATCGTCGTCGACCAGTTCGAGGAGGTGTTCGCACCGGAGGTCGACCCCACGGAAGCGGACGCCTTCGTCGCGGCTCTCGTCACCGCGACGCAGCGGCCCACCGAGCCACCCACAGCAACGAAACCGACCATACGGCCGGGCCCCGTCGTCGTGCTGGGACTGCGGGCCGACTTCTACACCGACCTGCTCCGCATCCCGAGCCTGGCGGGAGTCGCCCAGGAACACCAGTTCACCGTCGGGCCGATGACCGCCGCCGAACTCCGCAAGGCGATCACCGAACCGGCCCGCAGAGCCGGCGTCGACGTCGAAGACGGCCTCGTCGACCTGCTCCTGAAAGAGATCGCGCCCCGATCCGGCCATCTGACGGCGGCCCACGATCCCGGTGCGCTGCCGCTGCTGTCGCACGCCCTACTGGCGACCTGGGAGGCCGGCTCGGGCCAACTCACCACCGAGCGTTACCGCGCGACAGGTGGTATCGACGGCGCGGTCGCCACGACCGCCAACGCCGTCTACACCACCCTGCACCCACGCCACCAGGAACTCGCCCGAACACTGTTCCTCCGCCTCGTGCACCTCGGCCAGGGCGCCGCCGACACCCGCCGACGGCTCCGCCGCACCTACCTCCTGCAGGGCGCCCCCACGGGCACGACGAGCGACGACATCGACGAGGTGATCGACCGCTTCGTAGACAGGCGCTTGCTGACCGTCGACGACGACACCGTCGAGATCAGCCACGAGGCGCTACTGACCGCCTGGCCCCAACTGCGCGGCTGGCTCACCACCGACCGAGCCGCCCTGCTCATCGGCCAGCAGGTCACCGACGCAGCGGAAACCTGGATCACTGAGAGCCGAGATCCGGCCCTGCTTCTACGCGGTAGCCGACTGATCGCGGGCCAACAGTGGCTGGCCGGGCACCCGGCGCCGCCAGCCCTACCGGCACGGTTCGTGCGAGCCAGCACCCGGCACGCCCGCCGCCAACTCCGCCGGCTCTACCAGACCGTCGCGGCACTGACAGTCCTCACCCTTGTCAGCACCCTCACCGGCGTGATCGCGGTCCGCCGTACGGGCGAGGCGCAGACCCTGCACCAACAAGTCGCCCACCAACGGGACGAGGCTCGCTCCCGCCTGGTCGCAGCTCGAGCCGACCAGCTTCGCGACAAGGACGTCTCACTCTCTCGGCAACTGGCCCTGGCCGCCTACCGGATCGCGCCAACCACCGAGGCCCGGTCGAGCCTGATCGGCTCAACGGCTACCCAACCAGCGATCAGAATGCTCACTGGCAAGAACCAGACCATGTACGCCGTCGCGTTCAGCCCGGACGGGCGACTGCTCGCCGCAGCCGTCGACACCACCATCCGACTCTGGGACGTGGCCAGCGGCCCCCGACTCGTGCCCCTGGGAGACCCGCTCACCGGCCTCACCAGTCCCGGTTACTCGGTCACCTTCAGCCCGGACGGCCGCACCCTGGCCGTCGGTAGCGGCGACCACCGGCTGCACCGCTGGGACATGACCACCCCGGCCAGCCCGGTCCGGTTACCGCCACTGGCCGACGCCGGGAACACCGTCTACTCGGTGGCCTACCGCCCAGACGGGCGACTGCTGGCCGCGGCCAGCGCTGACGGGACAACCCGCCTGTACGACACCACCGACCGCCACCACCCCACCCCGATCGGTGTCGGCCTGTCCTCGCCCTCGGGCGCGAAATCGCTGACCTTCCACCCCTCCGGCCACATCCTGGCCGTCGGCGACATCGACGGAACGATCCGTCTCTGGGACATCACACGCCCACAACGACCCCACCGGCTCAGCCGGCCCGCCGGGCCCTCCACCGAGGTTGGCCAGGTCACCTTCAGTCCCGACGGGCGAACACTGGCCGCCGGAAGCAGAGACTTCACCACCCACCTCTGGAACGTCAGCAAACCCGCGCGTCCGACGCCCCTCGGGCCTGCGCTGACCGGGCCGAAGAGCTTCGTCAACGCCGTCGCGTTCCACCCAGACAGCACCCTGCTCGCCGTCGGCAGCTCCGACCCGGCCATCGGGGTGCAGATCCACGACCTGGCCACTCAACGGATCACCGCCACACTGCCCCACCCCGCACCAGTGACCGCCCTGCAGTTCAGCCCCGACGGCAGCGCCATAGTCACCAGCTCCAACGACGGTACGGCCCGACTCTGGCCGCTACCCGGCCCAGTGCTCGCCACACCAGGCGTGGTCAGCGCGACCCTGTTCAGCCCCGACGGCAGGACCCTCGCCGTCGGCAGCACCTCAACCCAAGTGTGGAACGTCGAACACCCCGACCGACCCACACCCGCCGGCCCCGCCCTGCCCAACCCCGACGGCTTCTCCGGCGCGCTCGCCTTCACCCCCGACAACAACACATTGGCCGTCTCCGCCCGCTCCGGCACGGTCCAGCTGTGGGACATCTCCGACCCCACCCGACCAGCGCGCCACGGTCCCGCACTCCAAGCACACGACCAACTGGTGGAAGCCGTCGCCATCAGCCCCAACGGACGAACCCTCGCCACCGGCAGCCGTGACCACACCATCCGCCTCTGGGACATTACCCACCCGACGACACCGACACCCCTGGCCACGCTGCCCGGCTTCGGGAACTACGTATCGAGCGTCGCGTTCAACCACGACGGCAGCCTGCTCGCCGGCGGAAGCATTGACCGATCGGTGCGCCTCTGGGACACCAGCCGACCTGACTCGCCAGTTCCACTCGGCGAGCCGCTGACCGCGGGCCACTACGTCTACACCGTCGCGTTCAGCCCCGACCGCCGAACCCTGGCGGTAGGCAGCGCCGACAGCTCCATCAGCCTGTACGACATCAGTCATCCCGAACAGCCCTCACCGGTCGGCGTACCACTGACCGGGCCCACCAACTACGTGTACACGCTGGCCTTCAACACAGAGGGAACTTCCCTGGCCGCTGCTGTCACCAACGCCGGAACCTGGCTGTGGGACCTCAAGGACCGCAGCAGGCCCGCCCTGTTCGCGGTGCTGCCAACCCCCGGCGGCGGCATCTACACCGTCTCCTACCACCGCGACGGCAACACCCTCAGCGGCGGAGGCACCGGCAACACCGTCTGGGTCTGGAACACCAACCTGAGTGTGATCCCCGAACAGCTCTGCGCCACCGTAGGCAACGCCATCACCCCGACCGAATGGGCGACCTACGTTCCCGGCGTGCCCTACCAACCGCCATGCCCCGACCAATAGCGCTCACCACTCCTCGCCCAACCTCCCGGGGCCTTATCCCACCCTCCGACAGCGGTGCAGGTTGCCGCCTCGACGCCGGCCAGGGTCGCTTCGACCTCGCCGCCATCGGATACCGGGGCGCCCGGCGCCGCAGAGATCACCCGTCAAGAACGTCGGCCCAACGACACGTCATCGCCTACCAGGACCCGGCCAGGCCCAGGCCCCGGCCACTGCGCCTGGGTCAGCAGGCCCCCCGACTCCAGCCGGCGGATGACTTCACTCTGCGCGGCCGCGTCCAGTGTCTCTGGCAGGTTCTCGAACGAGGCGGGCAGGACATCCAGCAGGGAAAAGATCTGCTGGCCGTCTCGCATCGTCAGCAACAGCATGCACCGCCAATGCGGCGAGACTTCCGGGCGGTGTGGGGCCCTGTGCACCAGCACCGGCCGCAGAAAATGCACCGCCCCGGGATCGGCGAACTCCATCAGCCATCCGACACCGTGATTGCGGTTCAACCCGCACTCGATCGCCTCCGCGTCGAGCCGGATCAACTCTGACGTGTCGACCGCCTTGACCACACGGGGAACACCTGAACTCACCGCACGAGTCTCCCCTCAGACGAGCAGCCCACATAGCCGCCAGTCGGCCGCTTCACCAATAGCGGCACTGATGTTCCCCGGGTTTCTCGGAGCCGTGTTGGTTGGCGTCAGGCGACGGATAGGGCGATCGGGTGGAGCCTCTCATACTCGTTCGGGGTGAGCATGCCCAGTGAGCTGTGGCGGCGTTGCCGGTTGTGGAAGATCTCTAGGTACTCGAAGATCGCATTGGCTAGTTCGATGCGGGTGCGCCAGCGGCGGCGGTTGAGCAGTTCGGTCTGCATTCGGCCCCAGAACGACTCGATCATGCCGTTGTCGTAGCAGTCGCCGATGGATCCCATCGACGGTGCCAGGCCGGCTTCCTGGACCCGGCGGGTGAAGGCCCATGAGGTGAACTGGACTCCGTGGTCCGAGTGGATCACGGTGCCGGTAGGTTGGCGGTTGCTGATGGCCATGCTCAGGGCGTTGGTCACCAGGGTGGCGGTCTGGGTGGCGTCGATGGACCAGCCGACGACTTTTCGGGAGAAGGTGTCCAGCACGACTGCGCAGTAGACCTTGCCCTCCCGGGTCGGGTGTTCGGTGATGTCGGTGACCCACAACTGGTTCGGCGACGATCGGGTGAAGTCGCGGTTGACCAAGTCCGCCGCGGTTGGGGTCTGGTGCTTGGGCCGCGGCCTCCGGCTACCGGGCAGCCCGCGGATGCCGGCGCGGCGCATCAGCATCTCGACCGCGTGATAGCCCACGACGAGTCCACGGCCCAGCCGTAGTTCGGCATGCACGCGGCGGGAACCGTAGGTTCCCCTGGAGGCCAGATGCACCGCACGGATCTGTTCGGTCAGCCACGCGTGCCGCAGCGCCCGCTGCGACGGTGGCCGGTTGCGCCAGGCGTAGTACCCGGAAGCCGAGACCTCGAGCACACGGCAGCAGACCTCGACAGGCAACCCCTCAGCGGCCATCCGGTGGATGACCGCGTACCGGCCTTTTGGGGGCACCACCTCCTTGAGCAGTTCGGTCGCACGGCGATGCACGGCCAACTCGGTCTCCAGCTCGGCGATACGCCGCCGAGCGGCGACCAGCTCCGCCTGGTCAGCGGAGCTCACGCCTGGCATCTGACCGGTGTCGATCAGCTCCTGGCGGCGCCAGTTGTAGATCGTCTGATCACTGATGTCCAAGTCACGGACCAGCTCCGCTACCGATCGGCCAGCCTTGAGTAGATCGAGGACCTTACGACGAAACTCGGGTGGGTATCTCCTCGGCACGTCTCTCCTCAACGAATGACGAGCCTGACGAGTCAACCAACCTGACTCCACCGAACCCGGGGAACATCACACTCTCTGCCAGAGAAGGACCAAATCCCTTGGACAGCACGGCTAGCACTGCCGCAGAGCACCCGCAGGTATGGACCATCGAACGCATCCGGGCGCTCGGAGCGGTCACCGACGTCGGGACCGTCGGCGAGATTTTCGGCATGTCCCGCAGCAGCGTCTACGAGCTGGCGCGCCGCGACCGGCTACCGGTGCCGGTGTTGCGGGTCGGATCCCGCTACCGCGTGTCCGTTCCCGCGATCCTGACCGCCCTCGGCGTTCCCAGCGACCCCCCGCCCCCGCCCCTGCCCCCGCCCGCGACTTGATCACCCGGCCGCGACGAGCGGTGATCACCACCCACGGAACCCCGACAATCCGATGCCCGTCAGCGGGCGTCGGCGAGGAGTGAACTCGTCATGGCAGACGGATCCATCACCAAACGCTGCGGTTGCCGACAGGACGGCAGACGCCTCGGCGCCCAGTGCCCCAAGCTCCGCCGCGGCAACGGCTGGAACCCCCACCACGGCACCTGGCGCTACCAGCTTGAACTCCCCCTCGACGCCGGCAACGGCCGACGGCAGTTGCGTCGCACCGGATTCGACACCCGCGAGGCCGCCGCCACCGAACGTGACCACGCCCGCGCGCTGCTCGACCTCGCCGGCCGCGACGAGATCCAGCGTCGGCGCATCGCCGACCTGCTGCAGGCGTGCAAACCCCAGCAGCCGCTGCCCGATCGCGACCACGTCGCCCGCCGCATCCGCGCCGACGTGCCCGCCGACACCCGGCTCACCCTCGGTGAGTACCTCGCCGAGTGGATCACCAACCGGGTCAGGCTCGCGCCCGCGACCCGCCGCAGCTACCACGACCACATCACCAGGTACTGGACGCCCCACCTGGGGCAGGTCGCGCTGCAGGAACTGACCGCCGCGCACATCGAGTCGGTGTTCGCGACGATCGAAGCCCGCAACGACGAGATCCGCGCCGCGAAAGCCAGCCCCGTGAAGGAGATCCGCGACGCCGTCAAGGGAGTCCGCACGGTCGGTGCCGCCAGCCAGCAACGGATCCTCGCGACCCTGCGCAAGGCCCTCAACGACGCCCGCCGCCTGTACCACCATAAATTGGTCGACCACAATCCCGCCGAGTCCGTCGAGCTCGCGTCCGGTAGGCCGCCGAGGCCCCGGCTGTGGACCGACGCGGCGGTCAACCGGTGGCGTCACACCCGACTGCGTCCCAGTCCGGTCATGGTCTGGACGCCCGCCCAGGCCGGCCGGTTCCTCGACTTCGCCGAGGCCGAGGACCCCGAGCTGTACGCCCTGTTCGACGTGGCGATCCACCGCGGCCCGCGCAGGGGTGAGCTGTGCGGCTTGCACGACTACGACGTCGACCTGCAGGCCGCCGCGATCACCATCACCGGCCAGCGCACCAGCGTCGGCTACCAGGTGATCGAGAAGGAAGTGAAGTCGGCAGCCGGCGACCGGGTCGTCGACCTCGGCGACGAGACCGTCACCAGCCTGCGCCGGTACCTCGCCCGCAGGGCGGCGTGGAAGCTCGCCGCCGGCGACGCCTGGGCCGACAGCGGCATCTTCTTCGTCCGGCAACGCGACGGCCAACCCTGGCACCCGGAGACCGTCACCGGCCGCTTCGACCGGCTCGTCCAACGCAGCGGCCTGCCACCCGTGCGGTTCCACGACCTCAGGCACATCGCCGCGACCCTGATGCTCGCCGCCGGGGCCAGCATCAAGGAGATCCAGGACACCCTCGGCCACTCGTCCTACAAGATGACCGCGGACATCTACACCTCCGTGCTCGCGGAACTGAAGAGGACGACCGCGCAGGCCACGATCAGGCTCGTCCCTCGACGGAACCGGGCAGACGCCGCGTAGAGCTCGCGGACGGGTGGCGCACACACAGAACATCTCTGCGTGGCCGTGTGCGGTGATGCTTGCGAGAGGAGACGATTGGGCTGAGGAGGATGCGCTGACGCTGGGGACGACCCGGCGGTGTGCCAGGGTGTGGATCATCCAGCGTCGCGGCTCCCTCGTTCCGCTGTCGTCGCTGGGCAAAGGATGGCTCCGGGTCCGACGACCTCTCGCGCGGTTGCGGGCGCGTCGAGACACCGATGCGGCCGGTCGGGTCGTAGGGTGCGACGACGTGACGGGCATGAACACGATCCAGACGACAGGTATGACTGCGCCATCCACGTACGAGGTGGAGGTCAAGTACCGGATCGGTGATCTCGCCGCGGTGGAAGCGGCCCTCGCTGTGCGTGGTGTTGTCCTGTCGGCCCCGGTCGTCCAGGACGATCAGGCATACGCGCGGGTCGGGTGGGAGTACGGCCAGTCGAAGATCGGGATGCCGTTCGCCCGCCTACGTACCGAGCGGGGACGTCATCTGCTGACGGTCAAGACGCCCATGGCCAACGAGTTGTCGTGTGTCGAGCATGAGACCGAGGTGGCGGACCGAGCGCAGATGGACGCCGCGATCCGGCAGATGGGCTTCTACCCGACGGTGCGTATCCGCAAGGCCCGCCGCACGGCGACGCTCGGGCTGATGTCGTTGTGTGTCGACCAGGTGGACGGCATCGGGGCGTTCCTGGAGATCGAGCGGATCGTCAGCCACGGTGAGGAGGGTGAGCGGATCCAGGCCGAACTCGACCGGTTCGCCCTCACGTTGGGCGTGTCCCTGGAACGGGCCACCGACACCTACGACTCGCTGATCCGCGCCGCGCGGACCGGGATCTAGGTTGCATTCCGAAGACGCAGGCAGACGCCCCCTGCCAGCCCGAAGCAGTGCCTCTACTGCCGAACACCACGCCAACGCTGCCGGGCACTCGCTCTGATCGTCCGGCCGGCATCGTCCTGAGGGGAGCGTCCGCCCGGCCGGGAGGTGACCAGGGCAGAGTCGGTCGGGTCCTGTCGGGGGCCTACTCCTCGTCCTGCGGGTAGGGCACGGACCGCTCCCACGCCGCTTCGAACTCGTCACGGCTGATCTCCATCCCAACGTATCGGGGGTCGCGGAGGTCCCGCGGTGGGTTGAGCAGGTCCTCGGCCAGGCGGAACACGCCCTCGGGGGACACCTCCACCTCCCGCAGGCGACGCCCGTCGGGACCGACCTCCACGAGGAAAACGGCCCCCTCCTCGTCGTCGCGCAGGTACACCCGCTCCCGCCCGGCAAGCACCCCGTACCCGGGCAGCGACCGGTGCGCGCAACGCTGCTCCCACAGGTCCGCCAGGGAAGTCCCCGACAGCGCGTCCAGGTGCAGCTCCTCCTCCGCGTAGGGGCCCATCTGGTGAATGCTCGCCTCGTCGGTGATCACCTCGACCTCGGCGACGTTGTCCACGATCTCCTCGGCAGAAGCGGCCCACACCCACCACCACAGGCCACCCATCCCGTAGTCATGGCACACCAAGTAGCGCTTCTTCACCGCATCCACCGGGCGAGGGTGCCACAGTACGGTGGAGCGCTCCGACCACCGCCCAGGTCACGTCAGGCTGACCTGGCAGCGTCGAAGATCAGAGGGGCCTCGACCTGCACCTCACCGTGGGCTGCGCGGCCGCCACCACGTCGTGCCGTCCGCGACACGGCTAGAACAGGGTCGCCGGCGCGGCCGTCGACGGCACTGGGCGTGTGTCGAGCGTGGGGGTCGCCAGGTCCAGGTCGAGGCTGACGGCGGCGTGGTCGGTGAGGCGCTGCTCGCGGGGTTCCTGCAGGTAGCTGCCGCCGTGTAGTCGATCGCGTAACGCGGTGCCGACGTGGAGGTAGTCGAAGCGGTAGCCGTTGCCGGACCGGCCGAACCAACTGTGTGGCTGCACGGCGGGGGCGAGGTGCTGGTGGGCGTCGGTGAGCTCGGCGGCGGTCAGCGCGTCGAACAGCTCGTACTCGAACGGCAGCCACACCCCCGGATAGGGGGGCTGGTGGTCGCGGGGGATGACGTTGTAGTCCCCGCCGAGCACCAGGTGCGCCCGTTCGCTGGCGGTCAGGCCACCGATCGCCGTGACGAGGGTGGTGACGAAGGCCCGCTTGCGTTCGACCTTGGCCGGGGCGCGGTCGCTGGACGGCACGTACACGCCGAGGACGGTGACCGGCGGGTCGGTGTGGACGGTGGCGGCGACGGCCCGGCCGGGGATGCTCAGTGCGGCGGTGATGTCGGGGCGGACGGTCAGCGGAACTCGGCTGATCATGGCGGTGCCGCGGTCGCCGGGCAGGGGCGGGTGGTGCACCTGGCAGCCGGCGCGGCGGAAGCAGTCGAGCAGGTGGGCGGTGCCGTCGCCGCTGCTGGTCTCGGTCAGCAGGAGGATCTGTTCCGGGCGGCCGGTGAGCCAGGCGAGCAGCGCGTCGGCGCGCCGACGGGAGGTCGCCTGGATGTTCAGCGTCAGGATCGATAACACGGCGTCGAGTCTTCACGCCCTAGGGCGGCGGGCGAGCAACGGGGCCAGCGTGTCGAGGATGGCGTCCACGACGTGGTCCGGGTCGCGGCGGCGGCAGTCGATCCACGCCTGGTGCCACAGGTGGCCGTTGAGGAAGTCGAACGCCTCCCGGTAGAGCCGCAGCTCGCGTTCGGGTGTGCCGGTGGCCTCCAGCCGGGTCAGCTGGCGGCGCGCGGCGAGGCGGGTGGCGATGACCTGCGGGTCGTCGACCAGGTACAGGGAGATGGCGGGCGGCAGGACGTACCGGTTGTAGCTCCAGATCTCGCCCAGGTCGACCGCGTCGAGGCGCTGCAGCACCAGCGATGACTGGACGTACCGGTCGCTGACGACGATGGTGCCGGCGTCGAGCGCGGGGATGATCTCGTCCTCGATGTGGGTGGTGCGGTCGGCGGCGAGCGCGAGCGCGAGTGCCCGGCCGTGGAGGATGGCCTCGGCCTCACGCAGCAGGTTCCCCAGGGGTGTCCGGGTGGGTTCGGTCGTCAGGTGCACGGGCTGCGCGGTGTGGTGGTGTAGCCGCTCGGCCAGCAGTCCCGCGACGGTGGTCTTGCCGACGCCGTTGGGTCCCTCGATCACGACGAACATGGCATCAGGATGCGGTGGGTGTGATCGGGATCAGCGGGAGGCGGATCGCCTCGGGCGGGCACTGCGCGGTGTCGGGTGCGCCGATGCGCTGCCCGTCGGCGATCACCGCGGCGGGGCATCCCTTGCCGCAGGAGTCGTTCACCGCGCACGCTCCGCAGGTCGTGTTGGCGCCGACCTGGTAGCGGTCGTGGAAGCGGTACCGGTCGAGGGCGTCGGCGATCTCCCCGTCGAGGATGTTGCCGATCAGGAACTCGCGGTCGGCGTGCGGGGACTGGGGTGTGCGGGCGGCGAAGACGAGGTAGGGGCAGACGGCGGTGGCGCCGTTGGCGAAGACGTAGATCAGGGTGCCGGCGTCGCAGCCGGACAACGGCCGGGTGTCGTTGGGGAACCGGATCGGCACCAGCTCGACGCGGTCGGCCAGGGGCGCGGTGGCGGCGGCGATGGCCCGCATCGTCTGTTCCGGGGCGGCGAGCCGCCCGTGGGACTTCACGCCCCGCCCGAAGCTCGACAGGGGGTTCATCAGCACGTACGCCGCGCCCAAGTCGGCGGCGAACGCGCACAGCTCGGCGAACTCCTGCGGGCGGGTGAGCACGTTCGGCGTCGACAGGATCCCATGCAGCAGGCCCGCATCGGCGAACCGCCGCGTGGTCTCCCGGGTGACGGCGAAGGAGTCGCGGTTGCCCCGGAACCTTCCGTGCGAGGCGGGCCGGAACCCGTCGAAGCTGACATTGACCCGCACGTTACCCAGCTCGGCGAGAGCGCTGATCTGTTCGTCGCTGGTCAGGGTGGCGTTCGTGCAGATCTTGACGGGGAGGTCCATCCGCGCCGCCGCGGCGCAGATCTGCAGCAGGTGCGGGTGCGCGAACGGCTCGCCGCCGGTCAACGTCAACCGGGTCACCCGGGCCCGCCGCAACCGGGGCAGCACGACCTCGACCATGTCGTCGACGGCGATATCAGCGCCGACCTGGGTAGAGGACACGAAGCAGTGGGCGCAGTGCAGGTTGCACCGCTGCGTGATCTGCACCAACGCCTTGCGCTCGCCGTCATCGACCGATGTGCGGAAGTAGCAGGAGCTGGCGTGGGTGTCGATGACCAGCGGTTTGCTCATGGGTCCCCCCAGCGCCGGGCCGCTCGCAGGAGCCGTCGAAACATCCCTCCTGCCTCACGGGACTTCCTCCTCCAGTAATCCGGCATCCGCTCGCGTCGACCACCCTCGACGCTGATATCCGACACGGGCCTACACGTCCCGCCGCCCCTCGTGGCCGACGACCCCGATCGGCAGCACCGCGCCCCCACTGAAAGTGGCGGCCGGGGTAGCGGAAGAGCGAGGTGGTAGGCGTGGTCGCTGGTCCTCGCACGGCCAGGCGCGCCAGAGGCCAGCGTTGATTTCTCACGTCGACGGTGGTCGACACCCCCAGGCCGATCGAGACTGACCGCAGCGGGACCGAGCATCACCTACGCCACGAACCCCAGCCAGGCGCGGCCTGGACAGCGACGGCCGGGTTCCCACCGGTGGCGGGACCGCTGACACACCTCAATTCCTGACTCACGGAGGCAGAGTGCGACTCGACGCGTCGGCCGCAGGCCCGCCCGGGGCTGGTTCACCCGCTCGCCTGGCGTGGGTGTGTGTGGCACTGGCCGCCGCGGTGGCGGCGCTGGTCCTAGGGACGGCCGCCTGGGCGCTCGCCCTGTCACCGGGTCCCATTCCAACAATGTCCTGGTTGGCGCTGGGAGCAGCGGCAGTGACCAGCACGACGGCCACCGCCGGCGGAGCCGTCTACGTTCATCGACTCACCCGCCTGATGATGACCGCCTCACCTGCCGACGGCCAGCCGCCCGCAGGACAACGGGAGGTGTACGTCGGCTTGGCCCGCCGGCTGCAGGGCCTCGTGCACCGCGAGATTCAACTGCTGGACGTCCTGGAAGCGCAGGTCGAGGACCCCGACCTGCTCAAGGGCCTGTTCCAGGTCGACCACCTCGCCACCCGCATCCGCCGCTACGCGGAGAACCTCGCCGTGGTCGGCGGGGCGGTGCCACGGCGGCAGTGGAGCCGGCCGCTGCCGCTGGTGGAAGTGCTGCGCTCGGCCATCGCCGAAGTGGAGCAGTACGCGCGGGTGCGGGTGGTGCCGCCGGTCGAGGGAACCCTGCGCGGTCACGCCGGCGCCGACGTGGTGCACCTGCTGGCCGAGCTGATCGAGAACGCGACCACGTTCGCGCCCCCACACACCGAGGTGACCGTACGCGCCCGGCGGGTAGCCGTCGGCGTCGCGGTCGAGGTCGACGACCGCGGCCTGGGCATGACCCACCTGGAACAGGACCGGGTGAACACCCTGCTGGCCGATCCCCACCGGGTCGAGGTCGGCGACCTGCTCCGCGACGGCCGCATCGGAGCGTGGGTGGTCTCGGCGCTGGCCCGCCGGCACGGCATCACCACCAAGATCCAGAACAACGTGTACGGCGGGACGCAGGCGGTGGTGATCCTCCCGACGGCCCTGCTCGGCGACCGGCAGACCACTCCGCCACCGGCCGTGGACACGGCCCGCGCACCCGCACGGGGCGAACCACCACCCGCGGCCGCGTTTCCCTCGTCGACAGGGGTCCCCACCGCGTCTACCGGTCCGCGTCATTCCCCGTCGGCGCCGCCGCCGGCGGGGACACCCAGCCGGCACCGCCATGTGCCACCGGCGACCCGCGACGACACACCCAGGCAGGCCGGCGAGACACGGCCCGCGCTGCCGCGCCGCACCCGCCAGGCACATCTGGCGGCCCCGCTGCGGCAGGCCCGCCCGACGTCGGCGAACCAACCATCGGGCGCCCACAACCCGACCCTCATGGCCGACTTCCTCCACGGCGCCGCCTCCTCCGGACCACCCGCGGCGGGTGCGGGCGTCAACCACCGACCTGTGTGACAAGGAGCCTGTCTGTGACCACCACGAAGCCGTCATCCCCGGAACTGGCCTGGCTACTGGAAGGCCTGGTGCGACGGGTGCCGCACACCCGCAGCGCCCTGCTGCTGTCCTCCGACGGGCTGCCCCGGGCCGCCCACGGCCTCGCCGATGACGCCGCCGACCACCTTGCGGCGATCGCCTCCGGGCTGTTCTCCCTCGCCCGCAGCGTGGGGGACAGGTTCGACACGGGCGGCGGCGTACGGCAGGTCGTGGCCGAACTCGACGAGACACTGCTGTTCGTCACCGCCGCCGGCGACGGCGCCGTGCTGGCGGTCCTGGCCGACCGGCAGGCCGACGCCGGTGTCCTCGGCTACGAGATGTCCCAGATGGTCAAGAGCGTCCGCCCGTACCTGGCGACACCCGTCCGCGACGTCGGCCTCCCCGCCCCCGCCGCCCCGTGATGTCCGGCGCGCACCAGGAGACGTGGGTCGACGACGCGGCGGGACGCCTGGTGCGCCCCTACACCGTCAGCGCGGGACGGACCCGACCCACCACGGCGATGGACCTGCTGTCGTGGGTCGTCGCCACTGGCGTACGACCCCGGGCCCGGCTGGAACCCGACCACGACGTGGCGCTGCGGCTGTGCGGCGCGGCGACCACCGTCGCGGAGATCGCCGCCCGGATGAGGCTACCGGCGGCGGTCACGAAGGTGGTGCTGGCAGACCTGGTGGCCGTCGGCGCGGTCCGCACCCGCCCACCCCACCCGGTCGCCGACCCGACCGACCGATCGATCCTGGAGAGGCTCCTTGCCGGCCTGCAACAACGACTCTGACCACACCCCACACGCGTTCAAGATCCTCATCGCGGGTGGGTTCGGCGCCGGGAAGACCACCTTCATCACCGCCACCAGCGAGATCCCGCCGCTGTGCACCGAGGAGCTGATCACCGCCGCCAGCGTCGGCACCGACGACCTCACCGGGGTACAGACGAAGACGACCACCACGGTGGCCCTGGACTTCGGCCGCATCACCATCGACCCCGACACCGTGCTGTACCTGTTCGGCACACCCGGACAGGACCGGTTCTGGTTCCTGTGGGACGAGCTGAGCCACGGCGCGCTCGGCGCGGTGGTCCTGGTCGACACCCGCCGCCTGCCGGACTGCTTCGCCGCCGTGGACTTCTTCGAATCCCGCCGCACCCGGTTCCTGATCGCCGTCAACGAATTCGACGGCGCCTACCGCCACGACCCCGCAGAGGTTCGTACCGCCCTGGGCCTACGACCCGACGTGCCGGTCGTGACCTGCGACGCCCGCCACCCCCGGTCCGCGACCGCCGTCCTGGCGACGTTGGTACGCACCCTGCTCACCCCGACATCCACCAGCCCTCACCTCACCCCGGCAGGCAGCCCGACATGACCCACGACGGTTTCGTACCCGCACCCCTCACCCCACCCGACCCGCAGGCGCCACAACGACTCCACCGCCTCCGCGCCCTCGGCCTCGGCCGGCCGGAGCGGGAGTTCGACGACTTCGCCCGCGACCTCGCCGCCACCACCGGCACGCCCTGGGCGATGGTCAACTTCCTCGACGACGGCGGCCAGTTCTTCGCCGGCCTCTACACCGGCAGCACCACCCCACCAGGCGTGACGACACCGGCCGGCACCCGGGAGCCCGGCCGGTGGATGTCCCGGGACCAGGGATTCTGCCCACACGTCGTCCACCGGCGACGCGCGCTGGTCCTCGACGACGTCTGCGCCTACCCACGCTTCGCCGGCAACCCCGTCGTCGACCAGCTCGGCATCCGCACCTACATGGGCGCCCCCCTGATCGACGACACCGGCGTCACCCTGGGCACCGTCTGCGTCGTCGGCCCCGAACCGCGCCGCTGGGGCCAGGAGGGGCTGACCACCATCAAGACCTGGGCGGCCGACCTGGCCACCCGCATCCAGCAGCGGCAACCTGGCAGGTGACCGGGCGCGGGCCCTCCCGCCCAGTCCTCCGCCATACCCGCAGACACCGGTGGGCACCGCCGGTACGTCGGGCGAACCCACCCTCAGCGACAGCCCGGGCGGCATCCCATGCCTTGCCCGGCGACACACCACCGATGGACAGCACCGTGGCGACTCCCCAGGAGAGCGGCAGATGGTCGACGGCTACCACCTCACCCCCCGCCACACCCGGCTACGCGACACCGTCCGGGCCTTCACCGAGGCCGAGGTCCGACCCCGCGTCCCGGAACTGGAGGCGAACCGGACCGTGGCGCACGACCTCTCCCGACACATCGCCCGCCAAGGGTGGCTCGGCGTCACGATCGACCCCGCCTACGGAGGCCTCGGACTCGGCCACCTCGCCAAGACACTCATCATCGAAGAGCTGTCCCGGGTCTCGGCGGCCATGGGCGCCATGCTCCAGGCGTCCCAACTCGGCACCGCGAAGATCATCCACTTCGGCAGCGACACGCAGAAACGGACCTGGCTGCCCGCCATCGCCGCCGGCGACTGCCTGCCCACCATCGCCGTCACCGAACCCGGCTCCGGCAGCCATGTCCTGGGCATGACCACCACCGCCGTACGCGACGGGGACGGCTACCTGCTCACCGGCCGGAAGACCTTCGTCGGCAACAGCCACATCGCCGACGTGCACGGCGTCGTGGCCCGCACCGACCCCGGCACCCGCGGGCTGACCGCCTTCCTCGTCGAGGCCGACCGGCCCGGCGTGCACCTCACCTCACACCAGCCGAGCATGGGCCTGCACGGCTTCAGCTTCGGCGAGATCACCTTCGACAACTGCCGCATCCCCGCGACGAACCGGCTCGGCGCCGAAGGCGACGGCCTCGACGTCGCCTACTCCTCCAGCGTCCTGTACGGCAGACCCAACCTCACCGCCGTCGCCCTCGGCATCCACCAGGCCATCCTCGACACCACCATCGCCTACGCGACCAAACAACAGCGCTACGGCAAACCCCTGGCCGACCTACCCACCATCAGACAACGCATCGGCGCCATGCAGTCCCGGCTGATGACCGCCCGCCTGACCGCCTACCACGCCGTACACCTACTCGACAGCGGGCAACCCTGCGACGCCGAACTCATCAACGCCAAACTGATCAACGCCGAACACGCCATCGACTCCGCCCGTGCTGCCATGGACATCCACGCCGCGCACGGCCTCCACCCCACCCAGTCGTCCATCGAACGCTACTTCCGCGACGCCCTGCACATCGTCGCCCCCGCCGGCACCTCGGACATCCAACTCCTCCGCCTGGCCGAACACGCCCTCGGCACCACCAGACAACCCTGGTCAACCCGCTTCCACTCCCCCATCGCCCCCACCGCTGCGAACACACCCGGCAACGTGGAGCCCACACCACCGGCCGGCACGGACACGGCAGGTTCCCTCACATGCTGACCACCCACGCCCCCGTCAGCCAGCCCACCGACACGCTGCCGGTACTGGAGACCTACCTACGCGCACGACTCGGCACCCCGCCACGACCGCCTCTGGCGGTCAGCTTCGACGTGGACGACACACTCATCGACACCAGCACCAGCCTGGCACACGGCGTGCGGGCGGGAGCCCAACTCGCGGCCACCCTCACCTCCCGCGTCGACCCCGACACCCTGATCGACGCCTACCACGCGGCGTTCGACACGCACTGGCGCTATCCCGCCGCGGTGGACGCGCACGGCCTGCACGACCGTCGCCGCCGCGTCTGGTGGACCGCTCTACGCAGCGTCGGTGTCACGCTGGACACCAGCGACCTGGACCGGGTGGTGCACACCTGCGTCACCACCCAACTCGCCATGATCACCCCGGACGCGGAACTACGCGCTCTCCTACGGGCACTGACCGACCTGGTCCCGGTCGCGGTCTGCAGCAACGGCCCCTGTGCCTCGATCCAACAGAAGCTGAACAAGGCGGCTCTCACCGAATACGTCACCGCCATCATCTGCGGCCCGGACAGCGGCCTCGCCAAGCCCCACCCCGGCCCCTTCCACGCGTGCAGCCAGCAATCAACGTCGACCCGAGCCGGTGCCTCCACATCGGCGACAGCTGGCACGCCGACGTCGAAGGCGCCCTCGCCGCCGACATGACCCCGATCTGGATCACCCACCCGTCGACGGACACCCGGCCGCAACCACCAGCCGTGCCTCGATACCCCACCGTCTCCCACGCCCTCCGCGACCTCCTCCAGGTTCTCTCCCCGGCACCACCGCCACACAGCCTTAGTCAGACGACCCGGCCAGCTCCGCAGCACCGACCCCACTCCAGCAAGTCCGGATACCCGACGACGAGGCAAGAACCATGACTCCACACGAGGAACCGACGACCGACACGGCCCAGGCCACGCGATGACCCGAACCCGCACCGGCGCGACGCTGCTCGCCGTATCGCTTCTTCTCGCGGCCTGCGCCGGACCGTCCGTCGACGTGAACCCCGACCCTCCGGCGCCGATGTCGCCCCCGAGCAGCGCGCCGCCGGTTCCGGCTGGACCGGTCCTGACCCGTCTGGCTGCCACTCTCGGCGACGCGCCCGCTGACACCACCCTTGGCGCCTATCAGTATGTCGAGCGCCGCACCTGGTACCAGCAGATCATCGGTCCGCCCGGCCCCACCGGGTGGCCTGAACGGGTCCGTGTCGACCAGTTGTGGCGCACCGATGACGGCGCCGAGGGCCGGCTGGTCAGCGTGCACCTTGACGCCCACGGCTGCATCCCCGACGACGGGGGAAGCGGCAGCTGGGCTGGCCGGGCCGGGGACCGGTTCGACCAGCCACCGCCGAGACAACCCGACGCGCTGCGCGTCCACCTGCTCATCGCGGGCCGCCCTGAGGAGGACCGTCCGCAGGACATCGTCGGCGGGGTCGCGATGCTCTACGAACGCCACGCGCCCACCCGTCCGGTCCGGGCCGCAGTCCTGCGGCTCCTCGCGCAGCAGCCCGGCCTCCTCGCGCAGGCCGGCGTCACCGACCGCGGCCAGCGCCCCGGCATGGACCTCATCCTCCCGTACACCGACCGCTCCGGTGTGCCGCGTCGCGACATTCTCACCATCGACGCGCACAGTGGCGTCCTGCTCGCCGCCCGCGGCGCCATCACCGGCCCCATCCCATCCCAGGACCCACGCCTGGGACCCGATTACCCGGCGCTGATCATCGCCGAGGCAGCCAACTACCGGCTCTACGTCGACAGCCGCCGCACCCCGGATACCCGCACCCCGGCGGCCGGCTGCCAACACCCCGCCCTGCGGCCAGGCGCAGGGCAGCGCTTCGCCGCGATGAGCGGTGACAGCGCCCGTCCGGTTCCTCGGCCCTCTGGCGGCTTGTCGCCTCTGTGGCGGGGCGTCGACCCGGCCGCGTTGGGGTCGAGCAGCAGTGAGCGGGCCGGCGACCGATACCGTGGCTGGCTGTTTGGGCGGTCCACTTGCGGCGACCGTTCGCTAACATGTCGCGCACAGCTACTTTCAGTGACTGACGCCGCCCTGCTCGTCATCCTTGCCGGGAAGCGCGGTGACATGCCCTTGTCGGAGTGAGGTCTAGGTGTCCCGTTGGCGCGCGGAGGTCCCGACGAGTGGCTCGGTGAGCCTGCCGCCCGACCCTCACGCGCTCGACGGCCTTGGTCGCAACCACTCAATCGAGACGGCGTTGGCCGACCTGGTCGACAACTCGATCGACGCCGAGGCCAGCGACGTTCTGATTAGATTTATGCAGCGGGGTGGCAGGTTATGCGGGCTATACGTCGTCGACAACGGGCGCGGCATTCGCGCCGACCGTGTGGATGCCGCGATGACGGTGGGTGGTCTGGCCGAGTATGGCGCCGATAGCCTGGGGAAGTTCGGCCTTGGCATGAAGGCAGCTTCCTTCAGCCAGGCTCGCAGCCTCACCGTACTCTCACGCACCGCCGACACCATTGTCGGGCGGCGGTGGCGGATCGGGGATCGCAAGGATTTTCGATGCGACGTCGTCCCTGAAGACTTCGCCGCCGAGGAATTGGATCGCAGGTGGAACATCAAGTCGAGCGGCACGGGAACGGTGATCCGCTGGGATGACGTCACCGGCTTTCCTGCCACCGGTGATCCGACACGCGTGCAAGGGTTCCTCACGGCGACAATGACCAAGATCCTCAATCATCTCGGGCTTGTCATGCATCGGCTTCTAATGGAGGGGCGGGTCAGGATCGGGATCGATGTAGAGGACACTGACCAGGCGATGGCGGGTCCCCGTTTCGACGCGACTCCCCTCGACCCCTTCGGATATCACAAGTCAGGCCACCTCGCGTATCCAAAGAGACTGACCGCGTTTGCCGATGGGTATCCGATCCACTTCGACTGTCACATTTGGCCGGGCCGTTCGAAGGTGCATCAGTTTCAGCTCGCGGGCGGTGTCGTGGAACGGCAAGGCCTGTACTTTTATCGACGAAAGCGGCTCCTGCACGCTGGCGGTTGGGACGGCGTGACCGTTCCGGACCCACGTATGCAGCTCGCCAGGGTCGCGATAGATATCGACGACGAGATCGTCGGGCTGTTTCGGATGAACCCGGAGAAATCCCGTGTCATCGTCGGCCCCGAGTTCGCCCACCTCGCGGAGGCGGCACGCGCCGAGGATGGCACGACCATGACCGACTATCTGCGGGACGCGGAGGCCGCCTACCGGAAGTCTCGGGAGCGCAGCCGCAACCGTCGTCGGATGATCCCGCCCGGTCGCGGCTTCGAGCCCGCCGTCAGAGGAACGATCGCCGATGAGGTCCCCTTGATCGAAGGGGAGAGCCCCATCGATATCAGGTGGCGCCGTATCGAGGGCATGGCTCTGTTCGCGATCGACCGAGTCGCACGTACATTGTGGCTCAATGACCGGTATCGGAGTGCCGTGCTTGGTGGCCGGCGTGGCGGACTAAATGACGCCCCGTTGGTCAAGGCGCTGCTCTATCTGCTAGTCGAGGACGTCTTCCAGGGCGAGTACCTGGGCGCTAAGGACAAGGACAACATTGCCCTGTGGCAGGAGGTCCTTACCACGGCGGCGCGATGTGAAGTGGCACGGAGTGACAAGGAGTGAAGGGCCGCCACCTGAGCCCTGCTAGCTTTGAGCAGTATCTGCGCAGCGGCGTAATGATCGAGCATCCGGTCGACGGAGAACCTCGGGTGACCCTATTGATCAACCCGGGCGCGCCGATGATCGGTCTGCGCGCCCCCCGGGGTCTTTACGAGGCCCTACCACAGGTGCGACTTGAGCATGTCAGTGTCGTGCCCGGGCATGGTGTCGAGGGGCGATACCTTGAGATCCACATAACCAACCCACAGCTGTTCGGTGACGCCTACCCGGTGCTGTGCGCCATCGCCGACCGGGTTCAGCTGCAGCGGATGGGGTTCAGCGCGGCAGTGTCTGACACTCTCCATGTCTTGGAACAACTGCTGCAACGTGGACAGGCACTGACGCGGGAGCGGGAACTCGGACTTTGCGGCGAGCTTCTCCTGTTTATCGGGTTCTGCCGCCTGGTGGGGGTCGAGAAGGCCCTCGCAGCCTGGCGGGGACCGAACGCCGAGGAGCACGACTTCGGTATCGATGGCTTCGACATCGAGGTTAAGACGACCGCCGCAGAGCGGCGCATCCATTGGGTTGAGTCGCTCACGCAGCTGACAGAGACCGGCCATCGACCGTTGTTCCTTGCATCGCATCAGCTCACCGAAGCCGGACCTGATGATGGTTGGCGACTGGGTGACATGGTCGCCGCCGTCCGCCGGCAGGCCACCCTGGCCGGTCTGCGTCAAGATCTCGATCGGCGGTTGGGTAAAGCTGGCTGGACCGATCCGTTCGCGGACATGTGTCGCACGCGGTGGCGGCGACGTTTCCCCTCCATCGCGTACGCCGTCGACAAGAACTTCCCCCGACTCACGCCCGACATGCTCGACGCCGTCCGAGTCGACCTGACACGCTTGACGGACGTTCGCTATCGCGTCGACCTGACCGGCCAGCCCGCCGCCGCGCCGACCCCGACGCTCCTCGCCCAGGCCATCTCAGCGGAGGTGACAACGTGAGTAACCCGCTGGCGACGGCTTATCGTGAGGCGCTTCGCGCGATGGAAATCAAAGGTCCTCGTGCCTTGCACACCACCGCTGCGTTTCTCGCCGATGACGCGCCGATCGTCCCAAGCGACGAGTCGCTGCGGGCCTACATCGCGGCGGCTGATCCAGACGACGTGCTTCGGAGGGAGCTCGCGATACGGCTGGCCACGTGGGACACCGTCGACGACGCACCCTGGATCGACGGCACGGCGCCACACACGGCCAAGAGACGCGAGCGAGTCCTCTCGTTGCTGCGGGTTGATGACAAGACGGCGCTGCTCCTAGGCGAGAGGTTTCCCATTGCCGCTAGCGCCTTCACTGTCATCGACGGACCGTGGGAGCCGTGGTACACCGCAAGAAGCGGCGACGGTCAGGGCTTCTACTGGCATCACTACAGCCGCTACTTGTCTGAGAAGCCAGGCTTCGACGGCGACGCCATCGCGGCCCTTGGGGCGTCAACGACGAGCGTGGTCGAGCGCCTGGCTGACCCGACTCGACCCGAGAGGCATCAGGCCAAGGGCCTCGTGGTGGGCTACGTCCAGAGCGGCAAAACGGCCAACTTCACCGGAGTGATCGCCAAGGCCATTGACGCGGGCTACCGACTAGTGATCGTCCTGACGGGAAGCACCGATCTCCTTCGCGCTCAGACACAGCGTCGCCTCGACATGGAATTAGCCGGTCGTGAGAATCTCCTACGTGGCATCAGCGAGGACGACACGGAGTCCTTTGACTACCACGACGATCCGGATTGGCGGGCCGGTAAGTTCCTGCGCCACGGAGTCCAGCCTTCAGAGGTGGGACATCCAGACATCATCCGACTCACGACCCGCGACGTCGACTACCATAGCCTGCTCCAAGGGATCACAGCCTTGGACTTCGATCCGCGCGACCGGAGCAAGCCTTACTTCCACCCATACAATCTCATGCCGACTCCGGCACGACTCGTCGTGATGAAAAAGAACAGCCAGGTCTTTCGGAAGCTGGTCAAAGATCTAGGCAAAATAACGGCGCGGCTTAGTGAGATTCCCGCCCTCATCATTGATGATGAATCCGACCAAGCATCGCCGAACACCAGTAACCCGCGAAAATGGGAAGAAGGCCAGAAAGAACGTACTAGCATCAACCGTCTGATCGCGGAGTTACTTACACTTCTTCCCCGCGCCCAATACGTCGGTTACACCGCGACACCGTTCGCGAACGTCTTCATCGACCCCAGCGACGCCGAGGACATTTTCCCCAAGGACTTCATCATCGCGCTGGACCAGCCACCAGGTTATATGGGCGCCAAGGACTTCCACGATTTCGACGCTGACACTGACCGCGCTTTCGCCGCATCGCGAGTAGCGACCCACGTCCGATGCCTTCCCGAGGACGACGATGACGACGATCCGACGCTGTCGAGGGCGTTGGACGCCTTCGTTTTGGCGGGCGCGGTTAAGCTATACCGGGAAGACCGCAGCGTCGGCCGGTTTCGGCACCACACGATGCTCGTCCACGAGGCGATGAAGCGCAGCGTCCATCGCGAACAGGCCACGGTGCTGCGCGACCTGTGGCGGGCCGCCGGATACTATTCGCCTGCCAGCGCCGGTCGCCTGCGGGCTCTCTATGAGAGTGATCTCCTGCCGGTAAGCCGTGCCGTGGCACCCGACCTCCCTACGCCGGACACATATGAGGAGCTCGCCCCATACCTCGCGCGGGCTGTCCAGCGAATCGGCGAGACAGGTGATCCCGTGCTTGTCGTCAATAGCGAACCCGCGCTCAAACGCGCCAAGGAGGAGGTGAACTTCGACAAACGCCCCGTCTGGCGGGTTCTTGTCGGAGGTAACAAGCTCTCCCGTGGCTTCACGGTAGAAGGACTGACGGTTTCCTACTACCGGCGAATGACCAAACAACAGGACACCCTGATGCAGATGGGCCGATGGTTTGGCTTTCGCGGCGGCTACCGAGACCTGGTTCGTCTATACATCACGCCGACACTGCATGAGGCATTTGAGGCGAGTTGCCTCGATGAGGAGTCGTTCCGGGCAGAGTTGCGCCGCTACGCGATGCCAATAGGAGGACGCCCCCAGGTCACACCCGCGCGCATCCCGCCGCTGGTCGCTCAACACCTCCCCTGGTTGAAGCCAACCGCCACCAACAAGATGTACAACGCCGTGCTGACCGAACGGCGTTCACCCGGAACCCCGATCGAGCCACGGTGCTACCCCTCCAACCCGGCGCTCATAAGACACAACACCGAGGCCTTTGGTCCCATCCTTCACGCCGCCGGAGAGGAGGTCCGCCTTCGCGGTGTCTCTGGGGATTGGGACTATCGGGCGTTCGTCGGCTCCGTTAGCCACCCTGTCCTCCTCAAGGCTCTGGGATCGCTCAGGCTAGCGGTGCCGAACTATCTCACACCGGATCTTCGCTGGCTTAGCTCCCTGACACCAGACCAGATCGACGGCTGGATCGTGATCCTTCCGCAGCAGGTTGGTAACACGAACCGGCGGCGAATCCTCGCCCACGAGCCGACCAGCGTATTTGCGCGTAGTCGCCCGCACGCGGACTACTACAGCACGATCAGTGAGGTCGCCCACCGCATGCCGATTGAGCTCATTAAGAAAGGTGTCCCCGAGATTGGCGACGAGACGGCGAACGCGCTTGTAAGCGCTCGCACCGGTACGATTCTGTTGTACCCAACAGTCGTCCGCCATAAGAACCGTCTCGCCGCAGCGGTGCCCGGTAAACCTGGCGATGAGCTACCGCCAGACAAGGTGACCTTGGCGTTTCGACTCGTCGCTCCCATCACGGCGATCGGGGAGGACCGTCGGCTCGTGACGTTCTCGACCATCGATAGCTCCCGCGATGACGAGGCGATCATCGACAGAACTTAGGTCGAGATTGGTTATGCCCCAGTCCGAGCTGCTGCCATGCCTTTCGAGACTGGGAGGTACATGACGATGTCCCGCACTCGCGTCCAGTGACAAGGCTCACGCAAGATAATTGTATGCCGGTTTATGTGATCGGACCACGGTGGCGGGCCGGTAGGCGTCCGGCGGCGGAATCCCCTACGAGGATGGCTTCGCCAGAGCTCCTGCCGTAGACGTTCTGGTGATGCCAGGTCAGATACCTCTCGCGTGGAGGCGCGGTCGTGGGTGGGAGGAGGAGACGGTCGGCCAGTGGTGGTCGGCCGAACGCCGCCCGTGTCGCGGGGTCCGTGTCGGCGGCGGCCTTGAGTGAGGGCTTGACGTGGACGCGTAGGCCGCCGTTGACGGTGATAAGGCCGGTGTCGAAGGCGACGTCGTGGGTGGGGCAGGCGGTGAGGCCGTTGCGTGGGTCGAGTCGCTCGGCGTTGGTGCTCACCCGCCAGGGCTTGATGTGGCTGGCGATTAGCATCCGTGTCGCCCGTCGCCCCGCTGTGGAGACGGCGAGACCGCAGAACACACAGCGGTGTTCGTGGGCGCGTAACACCTCGTTCGCGAAGCGATGCTGACCCACACGAGCCGCCGCGACCAGTAGCCGCTCGGTGATCCGGTCATTGAGATCGAGTCGCGTGTCGAGCCAATCTCGTGATGATGACCGCACCGCGTTCTCGACGTCGACCGTGGCGAGCTCCTCCTGTCCCATCGGGAGTAGTTCGGTTTCCTCTGAATCGAGGTCGAGGAAGTCGGGCAGAACCTCGGGACCCATGCCCACGTCACGGGCGGCGACGAGCAGGATCCGGTACACGACGGCGAGGCGGCCAGGTGTCCCTAGCAGTTCCGCCGACACCTCGAGCTCGTGCCTGGCCCCGTTGCGTCTACTGCCGTCGAGGTTGGCCATCTTCGCCAGGACGCTGCTGTTCGGCCGACGGAACAGGCGCGCGAGCGTGGGTACCGGTTCGGCCGCCTTGTGCGCGGTCGAGCCACCGTATCGGCGGTGGTTGACCAGGAGGCTCGCCGCGAGGCACGCGAGCGTCTCGACGGGCGTGAACGGTACCTGCCGGCCGCTTGTGACGGGGGTACGGGCGAGGATCGAGCGCCACTGCGCTCGGGCGTCTGCCGGACGGATCGCCAGGTAGTCACTGACGGTGTGCACCGATTCGTCCCGGTCGGTGTCTCAGGGGCTCGGGTCGCCCGGATCCGGTTCCGCGGGATCCGAGCCCACATCGTCGGCCTCTACGCCCCCGGCCGCGAATCGCGACGGGCCCGGCTGGTACTCGACGGTCTGGTCGGATCGGCTCCTCCACCACCCCAAGGCGCTCTCGTACTCGCGGGTCTCCGTGTAGAGGATGAGGTAGCCGGGCAGGGCGGTCAGCTGCCAACCGAGAGGGAGGGCCGCGACGAGGCGGGCGGCTAGATCCCTCACCGGCAAAGGCTGGGAGGGCAGGTTGACAGTGGCGTCGTGGTAGATCTCTTTGGCCGCAGGGCGTTTGTCGAAGCGTATGCGATAGGGCAGCGCTGTGGGGGCGGCCGTGAGGACGTCTTCGATAGTCCGCACATCTGCGCCGAGCGCAACGTGGTGATCGAGATCGATGGGGTGGATCGCGTCGAAGTGGGCGGCCTTGACGACGCTGGTGTCCCGGTTGCGTCCCGGGTCGTTGTTGCCGAATCCGTTGGTGTTCCACGGGACGCTCTCGCTGGCGCGGTACTGCTTGATGAGCAGCCGTTCTGGGGCTGCGGCGTCGAGGTCCTCGTCGACGTAGGTGCACACGAATCGGACGTCAGCGAGGTCGATGCCGCTACGGCCCGACAGCTTCCGCAGGTGCTGGCCCAGCCGGGCGTTCAGTGAGTTGGCGGCCTTGCCCACATAGACGCGTTCGCCACGGACGAACAGCTCGTACACGCCGGGGCGTGCCCGGACCCTCGAGACGTTGTCTTGCCGTAGGGGCGCTGGTACGAGGGCGGCGAGGGTGGTCGCCAGTTGATCGGCCAGTGCTCGGGTGATGCTGAGTCGGAACTCGGCCTCCCATTCGCCGACCATCGGCCACCTCCGCACGCTCGCGTCGACGTGAACGTCGAGAGTCTGTCAGAGCGGTCGTCGGGCGCCAAACCACAGAGGACGCGCGTTCCCGTGATGGCCTGGTCCGGCGTGCCTGTGGGGCCTGGACACCAGGGTCGCCCACCATCGGGATGACGAGCGGGCCGCTGGTCGTCTACGCCCGCTCGGTCCGCTCACCCGTCCAACGGAGAAACCGGCCAGGGATGTCATTAGGTGGCGTTCGCCCTACGGGTCACGGCTGAGTTTGGTCCGTAGGTCCTCGACGGCGGCCAACGCGTCTTCTTCCTCGATGTCGTCTGCCCACCGGAGGCGCCATGTCGACCCTTCGGCGAGTGTCGTGTCGAGCGCCTGTCCGGCGAGGGCGCGCAGGGATGGGCTGGCGGGGATGTCGTCACGGTCGAGGAGGAAGCGCGGGGCGTAGGCGGAGTCTGAGGGCGGCACGCCGGTGAGCGATTGCAGGACGGTCGCGGCCGCCGCGATCGCTTGAGCGGCCCCCTCCACCGTGAGGGTGGGGCCCGCGATGATGGCGGTCTCGAGGGTGTGACGCACCAGCTCGAGACGTTGACCGGGGTCGGCGCTCTCCAGGGCCGCGCACCACTCGACCGCGTCGTCGTTGTCGAACGGGCCGAGCTGCCACGTCGCCATCGCTCCTCCTCGTGTTCAGGCAACCCAACCACATCGACGGCGCGCCTTGACGAGGCGCGCTACCCGCCCTGGCCTGATCGGGCCCGAGCGGGGATCGCCTTCCCTTCCCTGCGGACCCTGGGGCCGGGACCCGGCTGCCGACGCGTCAACTTGCGCAAGATCCACAACTCCGCGGTATGATTCCGCGATGTTTGAGCCGCGGCTGGACCCGAACAGGGACCGAACCTCCGTCGAGCTGTTCGCCGGTGGGGGTGGTCTGGCGATGGCCGTCCATCGAGCGGGTTTCCGCCCTCTACTGGTCAACGAGATCGTCAAGTACGCCTGCGAGACCCTCAAGGCCAACGCGGCGGACCTCAGGGGGGACAGTGAGCGGATCCCCGCTCCCGGCGAGCGATGGCCTCTGGTCGAGGGCGACGTGCGCCAGGTGGGGTTCGACTACCTGTGGGACCGCGTGGACCTCCTCGCTGGCGGTCCCCCATGCCAGCCGTTCAGTCTGGGCGGTGTCGCCAGGGGCGACGAGGACAAGCGCAACATGTTCCCGGAGATGTTCCGCGCGATCCGTCAGATCCAGCCCAAGGCCGTCATCTGCGAGAACGTCCGGGGACTCCTACGCCCCTCCTTCAGGCCCTACTTCGAGTACATCGAGCGGGAACTGCGCCTTCCGTTCGAGGAACGCGCTGAGGACGCCACCTGGCGCGACCACGACGAGGTGCTACGGGCCCGCTTGGCGGAGGAACCACCGGACCCCAAACAGCGATACGAGGTGGTCACGACCACCGTCAACGCCGCCGATTATGGCGTCCCGCAGGTCCGCAACAGGATCATCATCGTGGCCTTCCGGTCAGACCTCGACGTCGACATCGAGCGTTTCAAGCGAGCCGTACGTCCGCGGTACTCGGAGACGGCGCTGGTCCGGTCGATGCTCGACGGTACCTACTGGGAGCGTCACCCGACCGTCCCTGATCACGTACGCCGGTGGGTCATGTCGCGCCTGCCGGACACTCCGCCCGATGACGACGGCAAGCTCCCGTGGCGCACCCTACGAGACGCCATCCAGGGGCTCGACGGGCAACAGCCGCTGCCCCCCGTGCCCTGGGACCTGCTCGACCGACGCGAGTACCACCTCGGCGGATTCACCGATCACATCGGCTGGCCGGACGCCCGCATCTACGCGGGCCACACTCCCAACGAGCTCGACCGACCCGCGAAGACCGTCAAGGCCGGCGTCCACGGCGTCCCCGGAGGGGAATCCGTCCTACTGACTGATGAGCTCTGGGCCAAGACAGCCGAGGGATCGGCCTACCCCTACCGTCACCGATACATGACGGTACGCGAGACAGCGCGAGTCATGACCTTCCCTGACGACTGGAAGCTCGCCGGCCCCCGCGGGGAGAAGATGCGGCAACTCGGCAACGCTGTACCGGTCGCGCTCGGCGAGATCTTCGCCGGAGCCATCGCCACCGCTCTGGACGAGGCGGAGAGCCGACGGTGACTACGCCGACCGCTCCCTCCGAGCACCGCTGGGCCGACAAGCCACCGCACGCCAGAGCCTGGAAAGGTCGCCAAGGCCGCAGCCGGCGAGCGGCCGCGGCGGAACAGGATCGAGCCGCTGGCGGGCCGGACCGGCGGTGGGTCGACCTCGGCGACGGACGCCGAGCCCGCGCGTCCGTCGACCTCAAACTACTTCCCCGTACCCGCCGCATCCGCGCCTACCTGCGCTGGTCTGACAACGGGCGCTCACCCGCCCGCTACCTGGGCGAGGTCGAACACCCCACCCGAGCCGAGAACCTAGCCGAGGGCTGGCGCCTAGCCTGGGAACGAAACCTCCTCACCGAGTCACCAGACGCTTCGGCGACCTCCTGGGCGAAGAACTCAGCCGTGAGGGCCGTCATGCGCGCCAACAAAGCCCGCGACACCGGCCCCGAACGACGACTCCGCTCGCTCCTCCACAAGGCGGGCCTGCGATACCGGGTCAACGTCCGCCCACTACCCGCCTTGCGTCGCACGGCTGACGTGGTGTTTCCAAAAGCTCGAATCGCGGTGTTCGTCGACGGCTGCTACTGGCACGGATGCCCCGACCACTACCGTCCTGCCCGAGTTAACAACCAGTTCTGGCTGGAGAAGATCGACCGGAATCGCGCCCGCGATCGAGAGACCGACCAACAACTCGCCGACGCCGGATGGACGGTTATCCGGGTTTGGGAACACGAGGATCCCATCGAAGCCGCCAAGGGGATCACGGAGGCCGTCCGCAGCGTATTCACACAGCAGTCAGTCGACACCGTGATCTCTACGGCTCGCGGGACCTGCGGCTAGGCTTCCATCTCAGGCCAAATCATTGGCCAGACAGCTCTGCCAGGACCAACCGGTGTCCTTTCACCACGCGTCAAGGGTCGATAGTCGTAGCTCCTCCTTGGACAGAGGGTGCTGCCGCACGATCGCCGCCTTTCATGTATCTGCGAGCCGTCCTGGGACAGGCTCTACTGGCTGGCGTCGGGGCAGTATGCTCGCTCCGTTCGACTGACTGAGCCAGAGTGGCGCGAGGGGGAGGCACGATCGGTTTGTCGGCAACCCAGCATTTCACGTTCGACCTGGCTGGAGCCTTGGCCCAGCAACTACTCGCCCGGCTCCCCAACCTAACACCCGAGCCGCTGATGCCCGCCCACCTCGCGACCGTTGAGGACATGCCGGGCGTCTACCAGTTGTACAGAAGCGGCAGGATGGTCTACGTCGGCAAGGCCGATGCCAGCCTCAAAGAGCGGCTCTTCGACCACCATAAAAAGCTATCGGGACGCGAAAACCTCAGCCTTGCCGAGATGACATACACCGGACTGTATCTTGAGGGCACCTGGATACCCATTGGCCCCGAACAGATACTCATCAAGCATCTCGAGGCTGAGCCGATTTGGAACACAAACGGATTCGGCGGCAATGACACTGGACAATATCGAGACGCAACTAATTACAAGAAAGGGCATTTTGATGTCGAGTTCCCAGCCAATCTCAATATCGTACTACAGGCAATCCGGCCCGGCATCAGCACCGTAAAAGACCTCATCTTAGCCGCAAAGCGGGAACTTCCCTACACATTTCGATTCGAAGATAAGTATGCTCGACACCCCGACTATAATTCTTCGACCGTAGACATTCCCGCCGGGTCTCCCCTGACGGCCGATGAGCTGTTCACTCTCGTCGCTCACGCACTTCCCGCAGGCTGGCAGATAGTAGCGCTACCTGGCTACGTCGTCATGTACAAGAATTACCCCACCCCATACAAAAACGCCCGCAGGGTGTACCACCGACCCACGGTTAGCGCTCGCCCCTAAGTGAGCGTTTCGCATGTATGTCAGTCGGGTGTGTTGAGAGTGCGGCGTTGTTGGCGGGTGGCGGGTCCGCCTCGGGTGAGGCGGGCGAGCATGCCAGCGATCGCGGCCCAGCGGATGATGGCTTCCGAGGTGGCCGGTTGGGTTTCGTAGTCGCGGGCCAGGCGGCGGTGGGTGGTGAGCCTAGCAAGGGTTCGCTCCACCACCCAGCGGCGGCGGTGCACGACGAACCCTTGCTGGTCGGCGGGCTTGCGGATGATCTCCAGGGTGGTGCGCAGCATGTCGCGGGCCCAGTCGACCAGACGGCCGGCGAACCCGGAGTCGGCGAACACGTGCCGGATCGGGGTCCCCATGTACGTGGCGAGCAAGGCGCCCTTCGCGCCGTCACGGTCCTGCCACGAGGCCGCCAGGACCCAGACGGTGACCAGTAGGCCGAGGGTGTCGGTGACGATGAACCGTTTTCGGCCGTTGACCTTCTTCCCGCTGTCGTAGCCGCGGGTGTCGCGGTGCACGGTGTCGGCGGCCCGCACGCTCTGGGAGTCGATGATCCCCGCGGTCGGCTCGGGCTGTCGGTCGTGGGCCAGGCGGACCTGCTCCCGCAGTTCGGTGAGGATCCGGTCGGTCACACCCCGCCGGTTCCACCGTTGGAAGTGGGAGTACACCGTCTGCCAGGGCGGAAAGTCCACCGGCAGATACCGCCACGCGCACCCGGTACGCACCACGTACAGGATGCCGTCGACGACCGCCCGACGCGGATGCTTCTCGGGCCTGCCCATCCACTGCGGCGAGGGCAGCATCGGCTCAACGAGGTCCCACTCGGCATCGGTCAGATCAGACGGGTACCGCCGCACTCGATCCATGCCCGTCTACCGATCGAGCCCGGATCATCGATCGCACTCACTGTGCGACACACCCGACCAGCACACATCCCAAACACTCTCTAATACTGCTACGGCAGTTGGTTAGGGGTAGCCGTGTCGTCGGTAGTGGCAGGTTCGGGCTTGGTGTTGGCGTCGTCTGCGCCATCGGGACCAGGCCCAGACGTGCTCTGGTGGGTGGGTTGATCGCACTGCGAGTGCGGTGAGGAGTCTTCGGATCTCCGGTACCGTGTAGCCGATCATCATGCCGTCGTCGGCGCTGGTTCCCCTTTTGCCGCAAGGGATCTGGCTGCGGACAGCCAGGCGTGGGCGGCCATCGCGAGGGTGATGTGGGCGTACCAGGCCCGCCAGTCACGGACCTGGTATTCGTCGAGGCCTGCTTCGTTCTTGGCCTGCTGGAAGCACTCCTCGATCGCCCACCTCGCGCCCGCGACACGGGCGAGGTCGACCAGGCGGGTCCGACGTGGTCCGTAGCAGACGTAGTAGGCGATCTCGCCGGTAGTGATGCTGCGCCGGGCCAGGAGCCAGTGTCCGCGGCCCGGCCGCCAGCAGATCCGTACCGGCACCCGAGCCCACCAGTACTCGCGTGGGCCGTGCGCGCCGGCGCCGGCCGAGAGCCGGCACCACGCCCGAGCGGGCAGACCGGCGATGAGTTGGTCGGCGCGGGCAGTTCCCATGGTGGTGGTGATCATGTCGTCGTTGCGGCGGGTAGCGACCACATAAGCCACATCCCGGTGTTCCAGCCACACCCGCAGGGACTTCGACTGCCCGTAGGCCTCGTCCATCGTCACCCACCCCACCGGCACCCCCGCGTCCAGGGCGCGGGCGAGCATGGTGCGGGCCATCTGCACCTTCGTGGCGAACTCCACCTCGTCGGGGATCCCGGCGGCCCGGCACCGGTCCCGGTCATCGGTCCACGAGGTCGGAAGGTAGAGCTGCCGGTCGATCAAGGCGTGACCCTTCGCTGACCGGTAGGCAAGGAACACCCCGACCTGGCAGTTCTCCGTCCGACCAGCCGTGCCGGAGTATTGACGCTGCACCCCCGCCGACCGGACGCCCTTCTTCAGGAACCCGGTGTCATCGACGATCAACACCCCCGCCGGGTCACCGAGATACTCGACCACGTAGTCACGCACGTCATCCCGCACGGCGTCGACGTCCCAGTCCGCCCACCGCAACAACCGCTGCATCCCGTCCGGCGACACATCCCCGGCCTGCTCCGCCAAGGTCCAGCCGTTCTTACGACCCAGACCCGAAACCAGCCCACACAGGTACTGCCGCGCCCGCCGACGCGGCTCCGACCGACGAAACCGCACCCCGACCCGAGCATGGAGCCGGTCCAGTTCCGCATGCCACCGATCGATATCAACGTCCGTCACGAGCTGACCAACGAACCCGACCCGAAGACGATTCGCCTACTGCCGTTGCAGTACTAAGCCAGCTTGACGCCGATGGACGTATCGCCCTGCCTGCAGGTTGCCAGCGATGACGGACAGGACTGCTCGACCGCACCCTCCTGAAGGCATTGATCAGCGGCGCGGTGTCGGGGCTCGAGTTGATAGGGGCGGTGAACCGATCGCTGTCGGTGTTCGGCCACCCGTATCTGCCGTTGGCGGCGCTGCTGCGCCCACGGCGCCTGATGCCAGAACCGCTGCTGCGGGGCAGTCCGACGGTTTCGCCCCGGCGGCCGTCGCGGCACCCTACGCCGTAGATCCAACTATCATCGCGTACAGCCCCACGCTCGCTGGCATCGCCAGCGATGGCAGCTGGCTCTTCGTCACGGTGGATGACGGTGTAGTGGACTTTGCGTTGGGTGGCCGGTCGCAGTTTCGCCGGTGTCTGGAACTCATCGGCTGTGTCGGCAGCCCGTTGGCCACCGCCGTTGGTGATCTCTTCGTGGTGCGCAGCGGTGGGGTGCTGTGTGGCCGGGAGGACGAGTTGGCGGTGGTCGCGGGCGGTTTTGCGCGTCCGCCAGTGCTCGTATCTGGACCGCAGGGTACTCCCTGACTCCTCAACCGCTACACCGTCGGCTGGCCCGGCAAGGAGCAGGCCAGCTTGGTGCAGATCGGGGAGGGACTCGGCGACGAGCAGCGGCGGCCGGCTGGGCTCCCGGCGGGCACCCGTGAGGGGGCATGTTGGCTCCGTGAGCGCACGTTCTTCGTCCTCGGTGACGGGACCAGTGCGGTCATCGATGTCGACTCTGGCGAGTACTGGTGGGTGATCACGCCGGTCGGTCGGCCGCAAGGCCTGGTTCGCCTCGACGAGCGCCGGGTCCTGATCGTCGGTGCCGACCGTCACGTCCTCGTCGCGGTCCTCGACACTGCCACGGGGCAGGCCACGCCGCCGACACCGGTCAATCTCACCGGCCGGGTATGCGGAGCAGCGCGCCTCGGTGGTGCGTTGTTCATCCTGGCCGGTGCCCCGGTCGACCATGCCACCGTCGTACCGGTGATCGCTCGGCTCGACCTCAGCAGTCTGGCGTAGACGCCAGCCGAATCCCCCCAAGTTTGCCTAAAACCAACCGGCGAGCTGGAGCACCCCGCTGACGCAGTGAGGGTGCTGCTCGGCCGCATTCACATCGATCAAACAGCTCATTCTCGGATTTAGGGATGCGCCCGGGTTCGACGATCGGGGACCATACAGCGTGCGCGTTAGCAAGCTGATGATCGACTCTTTCCGCGGCTTTCGGTCCTTCGAGTTGCCGTGCCCAGGTCACGTTGTGCTTTCCGGCGTGCCCCGTGCTGGCCGCTCGGACGTCGTCTCAGCGCTCGCGCGCGTACTGCTCCCCGAGTCGTCGCGCGCCAGCCCGACCATGTCGGACCTGTGGCAAATCACGGTCACCGCCGCCGCCACCAGGGCCGAGCCGGGGGAAGACGAGGAGAGCAGAGATGGCCAGCCGCTAGGCGCAGCGCAGCGCCTCTCGTCGGTCGAGTCGCGACCCTACGCAAATATCGAGGTCACGCTGACGGACCTAGACCCAGAGCTGGAGCAGCTTTTCGAAGGCTTCCTGGAACGCTGCGGCCCGGACGGTTATGCGGTGGCAGAGGATCAGGCTCTGCCTGGCGCTCCCTGGTGCGTCCGCCTGGCTTACCGGCTGGTGTACGACTCCGATGTTGAGGCGTTGGAACACTTCGTCTACTACCCGCTGACTTCCAATCCTACGGCGGGTAAGTACACGCGGGTGCCGGCGTCAACCCGGCGCGCTCTACCGGTCGTGATGCTGAACGCCGGGCGGCCCTTGCAGCTTCGTGCAGGCTCCCCGCTGCGGCGAATCATCGACGAGCTCGACCCAACCGCTGCGGCAGGGGCCTTCGATGTGCTGCGCGCCCGTGTCACCGGTGCAGCGGAGGAACTCGCTGGTCACGACGCGGTAGCAGAAGCGGTGGGCGTGGCGCTGGCCAGCGGCGGTGTGGGTGCCTGCCTTGCGGACACGCCGGTTGGCACGGCGCAGGTTGGGTTCCGCGCCGATGACGGCTCGGCTGAGGCGCTGCTGAAGTCACTGCAACCGACGGTGAACCTGGACGCTGCAGGCCCACTCGCCTTGGCGAACCACGGCAGTACTGCAGCGTCCATGCTCGCTGTCGCGGAGGCGATCATGTTGGCGAGCGCGCCTGGCGCGGTCATCCTCGCGGACGACTTCGGTGACCAGCTCGATACCGCCAACGCCGAGCACCTGGCCGCCCGTCTGCGGGCCAGCGCGGGACAGTTGTGGTTGTCGACGCGCCGGCCCGAGGTCGCCCGAGCATTTGACCCGGAGGAACTCATCCGGCTGACCCGGCACGGCGGCGACCGGGCCTGGCACCGTTTGAAACGTCCAGCAGATCGAAGAGGCATCCGGGCGATGCGGCAGCTTCACACCCAGTTGCTGCCAGCGTTGACCTGCCCGACGGTCGCGATCACCGAAGGCCCGCACGACCTGGTCGTCTACGGAGAGGTTGATCGGCAGCGACTGCCCGGTGCCGCGCCACTCTCGGCAGCGGGTGTGCGTCTCATCGCGGCGGGCACCGGCCAAGACGGCGGCATCGGCGAGATCCCCGTCGTTGCCGACCTCGCCAGCAGCCTCGGTTTCCGCGTCATCGCCCTGATCGACCGCGACAAGGCCGAAGAGCAGACCATCAAGCAGATCGAAACGAGCTGCGACGTGGTAGTGCGCCTTCCGCCAAAGACCGCCATCGAGGGCGCGCTGCTGGCCGGTGCCGACATCGCCAAGGTCCGGACGGCGAGTGCCACCCTCACGGCCTTCCTCAGTCAAGACCCCGCTCACGGCGTGCCGGATGCGCAGGTCGTTGACGCCGTGAGGCGCTCACTGCATAAGAAGTCGCTGCATGGGCCGTTCCTCGATGCGCTCGTCGAGGAGACAAAGACACCCCCGCCGATGATCGTGGACGTGCTAAAACATGTCGCCGCCGCAGCCTCCCCCTTATACAGTGGCCCCACGGTCATCGATATCCCGCCGATTTCACTACCAGGCGCGACAGGCTCGTCATGATGTACAAACCAAGTGACGAGCAGCAGGCCGTGATCGACGCGGCCGCGCCCGTCATCCTCGTGCTCGCCGGAGCAGGCACCGGCAAGACCAGCACCGCCGCAGCCGCCGCCGGGAGCTTCTTGCGGATCGCCGATGCTCAGCGGGCGACCTTGCGCCGCGAAGCCGTCCTCGCCGGGCAACGTACCCGCCTCCCGGCGCAAGCCCGGGTGCTGTTCCTGTCGTTCTCCCGCACCGCTGTAGCCCAGGTGATTGACCGCGCCGCCGGGGTCATCGGCCCATACCTCAACCGCATCGATGTGTCGACGTTCCACGGCTTCGCCTGGCGGATCATCAACGACTTCGGCCAGTACCACGGCTACCCGGCACCGCAGCAGATCCTCAGTGCCGCCGAAGCGAAGGTTCCCGGAGGACCTGCCGGCCTCACCTACGACCAGCTCATGCCAGCCGCGTGCACCCTGCTGCGTATTCCGGAGATCGCGGCTCACTACACGGCCCGGTACGGCCTAGTCATCTGCGACGAGTTCCAAGACACCGACGACACCGAGTGGGCGTTCCTCCAGCTCATCGCGCCCCAAGCGCGCCGGATCTTCCTCGGCGACCTCAACCAGGCGATCTTCACCAGCATGAAGAACACCGACCCCGCCCGCCGTAAGGCATTGGCGGCGGCACTTCCCGGCGCGATCGAGCTTCCGTTGCCGGGAGCCAGCCACCGCGATCCCACCGGCATCCTGCCCGCAGCCGCCGACGCAGCCCGGGAGCGAAACTTCGGCCACCCCGCCATCGCTGAGGCGGTCCGCACCGGCCGTCTCACCGTCACCCGCTGCACCCCCAGCGACTACAACGAACGGATCACCGCGCTGATCCGCGCCGCCCGCACCCGGCAACACACCGTCAACGTTTTCACCCACACCATCATCGCCACAAGCCAGCTGTCCGACACACTGATCAAGCACGGCATCCCGCACGAACAGGTCGGCTTCACCGAGGCATACGGCGAGGCAATCGCGGCCCAGCACGCGCTTCTACGGTTCGCGCTCAACATCCCCGGCACCAGTGTGCGCCGCGCGCTCGCCGTCTACATCGCCGCCAACACCAGAGCCAAGGGCGGCGGACTGGCCCCGCTCGCCCAACAAATGCTCGACAAGACCAACCCCGCTCTCGAAGCAGCCCTCCGCTCCCTAGCCCTCGAGCTACGCCAGGCCGGCATCGCCGAAGGAGGACCCGAGTACGACCAGCTCATCAGCCTCATCGCCAGCGCGTACTCCCGGGTCGGCATGTTCCGAGGCGAGGAAACATGGGCCTGTGCCATGCCGCAAACCCGATCCGCAATTCACCAGATCCATGAAGGAATACCGTACGAGGATGTCGCAGAAACACTGACCGCAGCGCGCGCTGGCGTACTCGTAGGAGCAGGCAACCAACGCCCCCGACCCATCCAGGTCATGAACCTGCACCAAACCAAAGGCCGCGAAGCCGACACCACCATCCTGCTGCTACAGGAGGAGGAATACCACGGCGGCGAAGGAGAGCCCTTCCCTTCTGGCTCCAAACTCCTCTACGTGGTCATGACCAGAGCTCGCCAACAGGCCCATATCATCGTTCCCGCCACTCCCCATCCGCTGTGGCGGCCGCTTGTCGAGCAGTGCGGAGGCGCCTAACCTTTCTACGTTGACGAGATCGGGACTGTAAAACAACAACGGCGGGAGTGTGGCGTTTTCCGTGTTTGACCGCTGGGTGTGATCGAGGTTGTTAGATGGTGATCCGGTCGCCGTAGGCGAGGATCAGGGCGTTGAGGGCTTTGGCCCAACCGTAGACCCGGCCGGTGATGCTGCTGCCGCCCCGGCGTTTCTGTTGGACGACGAGGTAGAGGACTTTCATCGCGGCCTGCTCGGTGGGGAAGTGCCCGCGTCGGCGGGCGGCTTGCCGGAACCGGGCGTTGAGGCTTTCGATGATGTTGGTGGTGTAGAGGACCTTGCGGACTTCGTGGTCGTAGTCGAGGAACGGCACGAAGTGCGGCCACGAGGTCCGCCATAGGCGGATCACCGCCGGGTACTGGTCACCGAACTCGGTGGCGAACGCCTCGAACCGGGCCTCCGCAGCCGTCACGGTGGGGGCGGTGTAGATCTCCCGCAACGCAGGGGTGATTTTCTGCCAGTCCTTCCGGTTCGTATAGCGCAGCGACGCTCGTACCAAATGGACGACGCACTGTTGGTGCACCGCCTGCGGCCAGACTTGCTCGATCGCGTCGGTCATGCCCTTGAGGCCGTCGGAGCAGACCATGAACACGTCCTCCACACCCCGGTTGCGTAGTTCGGTGAGGTAGCCGGCCCACTGCTTCGCGCCCTCACCACCGGTCCCGGCCCACATGCCCAGCACATCGCGTTCCCCGTCGAGGCTGATCCCGACCGCCACGTAGACGGGCCGGTTCGCGACCTGCCCCTGCCGGATCTTCATCACCAGGGCGTCGATGAACACCACCGGATACACCTGTCCAGCGGCCGTTGCCGCCAGGCCTCCATCTCGTCCACGACGCTGTCGGTGACCCGGCTGATCAACTCCCGGGACACGTCGGCGTCGTACACGTCCGCCAGGTGCGCGGAGATCTCCCCCGTGGTCAACCCTTTGGCATACAGCGACAGGATCGCCTCGTTGAACCCGTCCAACCTGCGGACATGCTTGGGCACGATCCGCGGGGTGAACGACCCGGCCCGGTCCCGCGGGACCTGGATCCGCACCGGCCCAACCTCGGTCTGCACCGTCTTGGCCCCGTGCCCGTTGCGAATGTTGGTCCGCCGGCCGGTCTCCTCGTCTACGCCGACCTCGTCGAGGTGCGCATCCAGCTCCGCATCAAGCGCTGATTCCAGGACGGTGCGAGTGATCCCGGCCAAGAGCCCACCCGGCCCGACCAACGAGACTCCGTCGGCCTTGGCCCGCTCGACCAGTTGCTGCGCGAACTCCACCTCCGCCGCCGTCGGCTGCGGAAGCTGAACAGCGTTCTTCTTGTCTGCCATGACGTGGTCCTTCCTGGACAGGATCGACGTCCTGTCCAACGGACCACACCCAGGTCAAACACGGAAATCTACGCAGTCCCCGAACGGCCCCTCGTAGCGCCGGTTGGGTGTGGGCTGGTCGGGCCCTGATTCGCCGGCGTTGTGCTCGATGCGGTCGGTGTGTTGGTGTTCGGACAGGAGGCCGGCGATCGCGCGGATGGTGGTGTCGAAGGACTCGCGTCGGCCGTGGTAGCGGCCCAGGATTCGCCAGTTCGTCAGGTGTCCGATGGCGTGCTCGACGCGGATGCGCTCGGAGGAGTGCCGTTTGCGGATCGCCTGGTGTGCGGCGATGACGCTCGGTGGCAGTGAGGCCTGGCGTTTGCGTGGCTTGGGCCTGGGGGTGATGACCGCGCCGCCGGTGTCAGCACCCAGGCTCTGGTAGCCGACGTCGGCGAGGATCTGCACGCCGAGTGGCGCTTGCAGGAGAAGGTCGACGAGCCCGGCGGTGCGGGCATGGGTGATGTCGTGCATCGAGCCCGGACGGGTCTCGCCGCAGAACAGCAGCCGGCCGAGCGGATCGCAGATCACCAGGGCTTTGATGGTGTTGAGTCGGGCCTTGCCGGACACGAACCGGTCCCGCCCGCACGGCCCGCGACCGGCCGGCGCACCCGGACCTCGGTGGCGTCCATCAACGCCCGCGGGTGGTACCCGAGGTAGGCCACCACGTCGGAGAGGGTCCGCAGCCGGACATCGTCGCGCACCCGGCAGCCGCGCTCGGCCAGCAGCGGCCGGATCTCGGCGATGCTGCGGCTGATCGTCGAGCGGCGGACCCCGAACCAGGCCGCGACGACGTCGTGAGTCAGCCCGTGCCGCAGATGCACCAGGGTGGCCAGCACCCGATCAACGAACCCGAACCGGTGCTTGGCTCCCGCTCCGACACGGCGACAACGTGTCCGCGAGGCGAGCCGGTCACCGTGCCGTGCCCGCCACAGCGACCCCACCTCGCTGACCAGGCCCTCATGCACCTGACCGGCCCTGTGCTCGGCGACCGAAGTGCCTACGAGGCGATGCTGGCGACCTTCGTCGACGCGATCCGGCCCAACCAGCCGACCACCGTTGATGAGCTGTTCAATGCGATCGAGGCGTGCCATCGGACGGTCCGGGACGGCTTCGACACACCTGCCGGCCTCCTGCTCGCTGCGCGCTGTCACGCGCAGGATTTGGTCAACCCCATCGACGCCCGCAAGATCCGCGACGTCCTCGATCCCGCCGTGCCATGCCTGATCGAGCTATGCCGTCACGTCGGGGCGGCCATCGGCGAGTTCCACCTGGTCCACGATTCGTCGAAGACGATCAACCGGCACCTCCCATTGTTGCTGTCGCTCGACCAGCTCCCGGCGGTCACGCCTGGCCTCCCTGCGGAGGCGCTGCCGGTTGTCGACATCACCTTCGCCGACAGCAGCAGAACGCCGCAGCTGATCATCGCCGACTGGGTGGCCGGTGCCGTTCGGCAAGTCGGGCAAGCGCGGGCGACGGGTGCCAACGACGATCCGTTCGTTGCGCAGCTCGCCCCCCTCGCAGAGCGGTGGACCGTCGGCGGGGTATGGCCGAACAAAGATTTGATCACGACGCCGCGACGCATCTGATCCCGGTCGTCGCACCGCATCCCGGCCTCCAGACTCACCCGATTCCGAGATGCACTGCATATCGACTTAGCCCTGGGCCCTGCGAGTCTCAACCGGGCGAATCGCGGATCTTCATCGGCCAGGTGAAGGTCAACAGCCGGAGCAGTATCCTCACGGACCTCCGCACCCGTTCTGTCGTACCCGCTGCGTAGCGTGGTTGTCCGGTCAGTTGCGATCTGCCGGGGCCGAGGATGAACGCGGGCGCAGCCGCAGGAGGTCGAGGATGAAGGTGGTCAAGGCAGTGCGTGGATTTGATGCCGCACTCGACCGCGTGGCGCTGCTGTACCGTCGCGGGTCGAAGGCCGGAGGCCGTCCGCCCTTCGACCCCTTCGTACGCCGGTTGGCGTCCTGGCCGGCCTTGCTGCGGCGATCTTGCGTCGGCGCAGGTACGCCCGGCTGGCCTTCGACGCGTACGCCTTGGCAAACAGGACCCGAGTTGCCTCGACGACATGACTGACGACGGCGGTGTGAGAACAGTTAGGTTTGGTTGCCCGCGTCGCGTTCCCGGCCCTCGCGATCGTGGCTCGGGCGCTGTCGTCGCGCCCGCGCTATTTGCGCTCGGCTGCTGGCGAGGTTTCGGGGCGTGCCCTGATCGACCCCTCGGTCCTGACCGAAACCGCCCCACGACCAGACGCTGGCTAGCACCTCCGCGAGCGCCCTCAAGATCCCAGGCCGCTCGCGAGGTGACGTGCCGTGGAGGCAGATCGCTATCAGGCAGCACAGCCCGATCATGGTGACAGTGACCGAGGCTGCTGCCAATTCGCTAGGCGACACTTTGTCTCCTTTGTGAACAGGTTCCCATCCCAGGTGTCTGCCTACGGACGGGCTTGCCGTATCGATTACGCCACGCCCAAAATTCCGGTCCGGAGAGAAGTTTGCGGGGTTGTAACGTGAGGCGGTGCCCCGTGGACCAGTGGGCGGCGCTACCGCCGCTCTCATCGCTGCCCTAGCCCGTCGCGGGGTGCACGTGTCCCCGTATCAGGTAGAGCGGTGGCGAGCCAGTGGCGACCTGCCTCGACCGGTTCGGCGTGGCCTCGGCCGAGGTCGAGGGGTGGTCTCCGAAGAACCGGATGAGCAGATGCTCAACATGGCGATCGCGCTGGCGAAAGGCTCCCGGCGTGGATCCCGTCGGATGGGCGCCCACGTTGTCGAACGACTCGGTATGGGCCAATCGGTAGACGAACAGGACGTGCGTTGCGCGATCGCGGCTGTGCTGGATGACCTAGCCTGCCTTACCGGTGCCGACCTCGGCGACACTGACGAAGGGTGGCAGGCACGCCACACCATCGCAGACCGCGCGGCCCGAGAATTCCAGGTGGCCAGCTGGCAGGAACTCATCGCCGCGTTCGACGGACAGGACCCTGCTCCGGATCCGCCACCCGACAGGCGGCGGGCAGCCGCTGCGGGCTTTGTACACGCGTTCAACCACGGTGAAGAGGCATTAGCCGACGATGTAATCGAGATCTTTGGCCTGCTCGGAATGACTGACGGACAGCGTGAGGAACTGCGGCGGGCTCAGCGTGAGGCGGAGCTATGCGGCGAGGACCCCTTGGGGAGCATCGCAGAAGCACTGTCACTCAGGACCCTGCGCCGGGTCGCCGCTACGGCCAGCATCGATGCGCTGAGCCGCGCCGTCCAGGCCATCGCGACCATCGGCGCCTACCAGACCATTGTCCTTCTGGTCGGCGCGCTGGACCTCGCCGGATCCCGTCCTTATCTCGGGCCCCTCAACCGCATCGACAGCAAGATGATTCGGACACTGCAAGCTGACCCGATGTGGCTACAAGCCAGTACCATCATGCTTAGCATGCGGCCGCGGCTGCGGGTACGACAGCTCGTCATCCTTGCCCTCGGACTGCTTGTTGCCGGGACCCTACCGGCGTGGGAGGCATACCGTGACCGGCTGCTGCGGCTTGTCGGCCACGAGCACTGACGACTGCTCCTGCCTATGCCCGTCTCCCGCTTGGGTGCCCCTGGCGCTGGCTGAATACGTAGCGACCCCGGCGCTGAAGTGGCCCGCCACCAGGGCACCGGACAGCGGCTCGACGCCTGGGTCGACCGCGCCCGGCCGGCCACTCCGATCTCCGGGGTTCGCCGCTGGCTTGATAAGCGACTGCGACGCCGTCGTGGCCGGCCTCAACCAGCCCTGGAGCTCAAGCCCGGTCGAAGGCCATGTCAACCTCATCAGAACCATCAAGCGACAGGTGTACGGCCACGCGAATCTTGACCCTTGCGTACACGAGCCGGCCGATGAGCCGTGTGGCCGTGTTCAGGTCCTCGGCGTGCGCCGCGGCCGTCCGCGGCGCGGTCTGTCAGCTGTCGAAGAGTGGGCGTGAGTGGCTATGGCAATCTCCGCCGTGGAGGTTTTCCGGTACTGGGCCAGCCGTGCGGCGAGCACGGCACCGTCAAGAGGCTGCTCGCAGATGAGCGTGGCGACCAGCTCAGAGGCGCTCGCGGCGACCCCGCCTGATGCACCTTCGACCAGTGCGACCAGCAGGCGCAGCCGTTCGTCTACGGCGACGGGCCACTCCATGCTCGTCTTGCGCCTGCTTCGCTCCACGGCACTCCCTCTCGCCCGAGCATTGCTGTCCGGTGCTGGATCGCTTTATATAATTAGCGTACGATGCTGGCTGCGTTGATCACTATGTGAAGGGCAGCCGATGTCGGACGATGCCGCGCGTCAACGTGCTGGGCACGATAGCTGGACGAAGCCGTGGGCAGTCGCAGAAGTCTTCGCTGGGGCCGGCTCGGTCGCTCACGGCTTTGCGCGAGCGGCTGGCTTCGAGGTCGCCTACCTCAACGACATTGACGAATACGCCCGGCGCACCTACCAGGCGAACTACGGCACGACAGTGCGGTACGACCTCGTCGACGTGCGGTCGGTAACCGGGCAGGTGATTAAGGACGCGGCGGATGGGCGACCAGTAGCCGGCCTGCTTGGTTGCCCACCATGCCAGGGCTGGTCGGCAGCCGGACAGCGAGCGGCCAACGACCCACGCAACCTGCTGCTGGACGACTTCTTTCGCCTGGTTGCAGAGATAAAGCCGTTGTTCTTCGTCATGGAGAACGTCCCCAGTGTCGCGGACCGCGCCGAACTGGCGGTGGCCATGGCAGCGCTCGCGCCGGATTACCGCACGTGGCACGGGGTCCTCAACGCAGCGTCGTATGGGCTGCCCCAATCTCGCCAGCGGACGATCGTGATCGGCTACCACAAAGACACTGAGGTGCAGCCGACACCGCCGCCTCCCACCCACGGTGGTAGCCGCCTCATCTGGGACTACCGCACCGAACGGCTCGTGGAACCGACAGTCGAACGACTCGACGCGTTGCTTGGAGCCGCGCCGCGATTTGGAGCGCCAAAACACAAGCAGTACAGCATGCGCGAGCACTATGGCGACGGACTCGGAGGCCTGCCGCCCTTCGTCACGGTGGGCGAGGCAATTCGGGACCTCGCCCCCGACTTCGCCGGAAGGCTCTCCGCCTACGCCAAACGGCTGTCCACGCCCCGCAGCATGCCGAGGAATCACCATGCTTGGGGGCATGGACCGAGTCTCGTTGACCGGATGGCCATGGTTAAGGAAGGGCGCCGACCGCCGATCGAGGCGACCAACAACCGTCGGTACTACTCCCAAGCGTACGCGCGACTTCATCGTCGGGGGTTGGCGCGCACGATCACCACCAATTTCCACAATCCCGGCTGCGGCCGATTCTTGCACTACCAACTGCACCGCAGTCTCACTGTCCGTGAGGCCGCCCGTCTCCAGGGTTTCCGCGACGACTTCTTCTTCATTGATCATCATGGCTGGCAGGAAAGGATCGTTGGCAATGCGTTCCCACCGCTGTGGGCCGAGGTCATTGCACGCCACGTCAGTGACCAACTGCACGCAGTCCTTGCTGGCTGACTCCACCCCCCATTGTACGCGGATCACTCGGGCTGGTCGGCATTGCCGGACTCGATCTCCTTGGCCCGTTGATCACGCAACCGCGCTTGAACCTCGAAGTAGCGCCGCGCGCTCAGGGGTCGCAGACTGACAGCGTCGTCAGTGGCCCGGCGGGCTCTGCCCAGCCGGTGCAGGTTGGCAACGATTGCCGACTTGAGTTCGGTTTCCAGCCTCTTGCCGAGCGCCTTGCACAGTTCGTGTGCACGATAAACTACGGACGGCACCGTCTTGACGAGGCGCTTGCCGGTCAGGAAGTTGTGGTCGCGGTCGGTGCTGAACTTGACATGCATGAGTGCGGCTACCAGCAGCTCGATATTGCGCCGAACCTGTCGTGTGGCCTGCGCGGCGGACGCTGCGGTGTCAGGACCGCAGAACCGGAGTGATTCCAAAAACTCGTAGCGTGGCGCGAGCGGTAACGGCTGACCACCGCTGTGGCCGATGTAGAACATCACGTAGTCCGCCTCTTCGCACATGCGAACCCAGGGATCATCCTCGATGACGTCGACGGTCTTCCAGTAGCTGTCCATACCCGGCCGGGCAAGATGATCCCTTTGGCGCTCACGCATCTTGTCGACCCAGAACTCGGGCGACTCGTGCTCGTAGAGGCGCACGACGTCGGTCAGAGCGTGAAAGGGCCTGGCCACCGCGAACGTGCAGAAGAACCCGTCGCCTGGATTCTCGGGCAGGAGGGTCGCGAGGAGCGCGGTGACAGCCTCGTTGTCGTTGAGCATGGCTCCCCGGGACACGTCCCAACCAGGGTCGATGGGAGCGGTGCCCGAGCCGGGGTGGCCGTTCTTGATGAACCAGTTGATGATTGTGCCGAACAGGTGTAGTTGGCTTCCCTTCACCGCGCCAGCGAAGATCGGGGGCTGACGGCGGGATCGGATATGCGTGAGGATCCGATGCGAGATCTGCACCCCGGTGCGCACCATGTTCCCGTAAGCGTCGTTGCGCTGGTAGTGGTTCGCCTCACGTTCCTGGAGGGTCACCGTGCCATCGCGTAGGTGTACGCGCGGGGCCGGCAACAGACGGCCATCGCCGCCCATCGCCGGGGCGTCCCCGACGAAGACGCGTTCGTCGGCGCGCCACTGCACCACGTCAGTGGCGCACTTTGCCATGTGCTCGTACTCGCCCTCAGTCAGATCCCGAAACATGAACGGTGCCATAACCATGCCGGCGTTGGTGGGGCTGTCGATGGCACTGCGGGTGATCGGCACGCTGTACACACGGCTGGGGTGCCGCTGGCGGTTGAGACCTTCCATATGAAGGTAGGCGAGCGAATTGTTGAAGGTAACGACCTCACTGCCACCGTCGTCAACGAACGCTTTGGCGGTGTCGATGCTCATCACGCTGGAGTAGGTACTGCCGTCGCTGCCGGCCACCACCACATTGGTCCAGTCGCCTGGCGCGGAGGGATTGGCGGCCTGAACGAAGTAGATCACGGAATCGCCGAACACCCGCAACATGAGCTCGGCGTCCAGGTGCGCCGTGTCGACAGTGGCCATGACAGCACCCGCGCCGCTGTTGGACACACTGCTAGCCGGGGGCACGTACACCGCGTCCCAGCTAAGCCCAAACCATCGGTAGCACAGATTTTCCAGCTCCGTCCGGGCGGCCTTGAGTCGGCGGCGGTGGGGCTCGTCGTCTCCGCCATGCGCTTGCCAAGCGGCGACATCGGCGTTGTACAGCTCAACCTTGGCGAGAATCACATCGCGTACAAGGTCCCGCGGCGGCACCTTCTGCAAAGCCAACGCCGCCTCGCGGAGTGCACCCTTGCGACTGCCGTGCACATACTCCCTGGCATCGATCAAGGCGGCGATCGCCTCGGTGGGCTTCAACTCCTCCAAGAGCTGATCGATGTCATCCAAACTGAACGCGGTGTCTGCGTGCAGCGCAGGGGCCAATGCGTACCGTTGCGCATCGGCGCCACCAGCTTGGACTTCGACCAACCGGCCGTCGAGCACAAGCCGGGCCACCAGCTTGTGGTACGCCTGGACAGTGACGGTGTCCCGCACGACACCGCCGGACGTGACCAACTCGACTCCCGTATTAGTCAGGTGGTCATGCAGCTCTCGTACGCTTGCGCCGACGGCGGAGTCGATCTCCCGGAGCCGATTGAAGATGGCCTGCTCACGCTCATGGACGTCGAACTTGCGCTCCTCACCGGGCATCCGCGGCGCCTCCGTCCTTCAAGCTGTCGTCGGGGACGATATCGGACAACCGCTTCTTGCCCGGCCAGCCGCGCTCCCGTAGGTCGGCGAACACGTTGGGGGTGGCCCCGCCGTGGTGGGTGACCCGGCTGCGGATATCGACCACAGTCGCGTGCCGGACGGTCTCCGCGACGCCGGTCAGCACGCACGTACCACGGGGCAGCTTCGGCAATGAACGGACCATCTCAGCCGGAGCATCGGCGAAGATACCTCGCAGCGAGTCGAGTTGATCGGGCTCGATGGTGTGCACGAACCGAGTCAAGAGCCGCTTGAGCACCGCACGGTCCACGTCGGATGGACTCTGAGTCGTCAGGATCAACCCAAGTCGGTAGTGGCGTCCGATACGGGCGATCTCGCGCAGTACCTGGGTCGAGACAAGCTTGTCGTCGTTGGGCGATACCAGGTGAAACTCGTCGATCGACAGCACGGTGAAGGGAATGGCCCGTTGACGGGCGAGGTTCTGCAGGTCGCGGGCGACGGCGGCGGCGATGATCCGGAGGTCGTTCAGCAGGACGCCTCGGCAGTCAAGATTTACGAATGCGCCCGGCTTGAGTACGTTGACCCAGGAGAACTGCGGCCCCAGGTAGGGCCGCCGCTCCAGCGCCTTGGCTCGCAGCTGCGCTGGTCGCAACGTCTGCGGTTTGGCCATGTCGAGCTCGGGGGCTTGGACGCCGATCTCCTCCACTAGATCCGCCACTGTGAACCCGATACCGTCCGCGCGTAACTTGCGCTGCAGGACATCGAAGGAGTAGCCAATCAGGATCTCGTACTGTGTCCCTTTCTGAACGCCGGCGATCGCCTCGATGAGATCTTCTCGGGTCAGCGCGCTGACGGGAAGGGTGAACCCCTCGCCAGGCCGCACATTCACGCCACCGAGTTGCTCGGCAGCGTCAATCATCTCCCCGTTGACGTCGATGTTCACCTGCGGCACCCCGAGCCGGTGCAGTTCCTCGCCGAGAACGCCGCGGGTGTAGCTCTTGCCGCTACCGATGCCGCCAACGATCAGTACATGCCGCTGAACGGCACCAGGGTCGATGGTGACGGGGATAGAACCGTCGCTGTGCAGGCTGCCCATGTGTAGGCCATCGTCAGGGTTGGGCGGAAAACCCATCGCTGTGGTGACCATGTCGGCCTGCGGCCTGCGGACCGCATCGCCAGCGCGGGGAAGAGTCCGGATCTCGGTCGGGTCGCCGATGCCGCGCGTGACGATGGGCAGTTCCTCCACCGGCTCGCACCGCACCACCCTGAAAATTACTGTGGATTCGCCCTCCGTGGCGTAGGTGCTATCGAACGGGAGAACATCGCGCACCGTGGCGCTCTGCGGGTCCTCGTGCGGGTTGACCTCGTGCACGTCCAGCACCCGGCCCAGCACCCACGAGAGTAGATGGCCCTCGCGGTTCCGGCCCTCGATCGCCACGAATTCCCCCGGGCTAACCGTGACGTGGGCGGCGAGCCGGAACCGTACCTCCTCGAACGTCGGCGACTTGTCGTCGCTGATGACCGTGCCGAGCAGTTCGTCCGGCCCATCCTGCACAGCCAAAAGCTCGCCATCAAGGACGAGGGTCTCGCGTCGTCTGTCAGCCTCCGCAGTTGACACGTCTCCTTCGGGCTTGCCTTTCCCGTCCGGGTTTAGCCAGGCCGGGAGCGTCGGGTCCTCCATGCCATCTCCAACCGTTAACCACTAACCAGTGAGTGGTTAACGGTGACAGAGTCGGAGTCCGTGCGCAACTAATCGGCTCGGCGAGTCGCGTCCGGCCCCCAGTCATGGCAGACGATCTGACCCAACGGGGTTGTCCGCGTAACGAGGTGACGAGGAAGCCTGAGGCTGACCCGGTTTGACGGGAATCCCAGCTCAGAGGGGTGGTGTGCTCCTCCGGAGGATGCTCATCGGAAGGCAGGGGAGATCGTCGAGGTGTGCTGACGGCGTGATCGGTCGGTGCACAGATCGCGAGAGATTCGACCTGACCGAGACTGCGGTGCGGGACGGGTCAAGCAGGCCGACCTCGACGCCGGAACCTGCAGTGACGGGTTGACCAGCGACGAGCGGGAGGAGTTGACGCGCTGCGGCGGGAGAACCGTCGGCTGCGGGACGACGTCGACACCCTCAAACGGGCCCCACCGCCTGATGGGCCAAGGTGGTCACTAGCGAAACCAGCCAGTCCGACGAGGCGGCGCACCACAAAACGCGGTGCGCCGCGCCAGGCGGAACCTTTCGCCGGATCGTCAGAAGGATGCCGCGTACGGGCGCTCGGGCATGTCGTCGAACGGCTCGAACAGGCTGGCGATCGTCTTGGCGTGCAGCTTGCCCGGGTTGGTCATCAGCATGGCGTAGTCGCTGTCCTGGAAGAGCGCCTGGAGGATGATGTCCCAGTCGTAGTCGGCCGTGGAGTCGGGTAGCTGCTTCAGGTCGTCGTCGAAGGCGCCGATTTCGAGTTCGACGCTGGCACGATCGGTCATGAGGTGCAGGGCCATCTCCTCGGCGTTGGTACGCGGGTGGGGCTCTGCGCCGTGGGCGAGGTCGGCAGCCAGGTCGAGGAACGCGGTGCGGAACCGGCCGACCGCGATCGGGGAGAGATGCCGGAAGAACGGTGGGAGGAACTCCTCCCATCCGTCGGGGTCCTCCAGGGCCTCCGTGATCTCGTCGCTGAGGATCTCTGCGGCGACGTGCAGCAGTAGCGCGGTCCGTGGTGTGATCACCGGCGGCAGACAGGTGTCGCAATCGCCGCTGTCGCAGGCAGCACAGTCGAGGCATCCCTCGCCGCACGTCGTGCAGGTGTCGCATCCATTCGTCGGGCAGCCGGTGACCGGGAAACTGGTGAATCCGGCGGTCGCTCGGCGTCGCAGGTGCACCGCCAGGGCGTGAGTGTTGGTGTCGAGGTCATCGAGAATCGAGGTCACGGAGGCGCGGACCGGGCCCGGCTCGGCATCGAGCGCGGCCAGCAACCGGTCCCGGGTCAGCTCGGGTGGGTGCCCGACGGTCATCAGGTTCAACAGGTCCGCGATGGTGTCGGCTCGCTCCGCCGTGGGGAACGTGGCCAGGGCCTCCACCGTTTCCCCGCCGCCGTGGTCGACGATGGCGAACACCCGATGGGTGCTGGCGGTGTGCTGCGGCAGGAAGCCGTGATAGATCGTCTTCATCTGGGAGTCCTTCGATGAGCGGGCGCATTCAATTCGCGGGCGCTCCGCGAGGGAGAGAGCAGGGCGGGGCTGCACGTCGCAGTACGTCCACAACGCCGGTGCCCAGGAAGATTCGCGGCTGCCTGCCAGAGTCCGACCCTGGCCGCGTAACCAGATACCTGAATATCAGAGTCAGACCTACCGGGCAAGTCTCCTCCTCGCCGGAGCGCCGCGTGCTCCTCGGCGGATCCGACTTTCCGCGGCGAATGTGGCCGTCGCACCCGCCCTGATCCGGCCTGGCCGGGGTGATCGGGGGTGCTCCGTGGGTGCTCGGACGTCGGGGGACCGGTCCGGATGGACTGGACTGAGTCGGATTTTCGGCTCCGGCTTCGAGTGCCAAACATATTGACTCTAATCGCCCTAGCCCCGTACCTGATACAACGTATTCGGACTACGGATCAGAAGGTTAGGGGTTCGAGTCCCTTCGGGCGCACAAGATCATGAGGGGTCTGACCTGCCGAAATAGCGGTCAGGCCCCTTTGCTTTTCCGCCCCTTGTGGTCGATTGGGTGCTCGGTTGGTGCTCGTGCGACGAGCATCCCCACATTCGGCCGCGTCCGGTCCGTGGCTGGGCCCGTCCGGGTGGATTCTGATCCTGGAAGGTTCAGTCGCTGCCGATCCCACACTCTTGTTCCTGGCATCGAGTGGTTTCGGCGGTTGGCGACGTGTCGGGCCTTGACGTGGCCTCCGGCGAAGATGGGGCGCGCCGGCTGACGTTCCTACGGTCACTGACCCGCCTGCGGCCCGTCCGGTGTCGGCCTGGTCACCTCCGACGCCCCCGCCGGCCTCGTCGCCGCTCTGCCCGGCGCCTCCTGGCAGGGGTGCCGCACCCACTATCTGCGCAACCTGCTCGCGAAGGTCTCTAGATCGGCGCAGCCGTGGATCGCCACCCTGGTCCGCACGATCCGACAGTTGTCCTGCCCGGAGCCTCGCATTCATCAGTCACCGGGCCTACCACACCGCCATGAGCAGCAAGATCAGCTGGAAGAGGGCTCATTCGCTTCCAGGTAGAGCCGTGATCCTGCGAATGGTGGGACGGTGACGCAACCGTTGGTGCTCCGGACGGGCCGGGGCGACGGTCATCGCCGTCCCGGCCCGTCGGGGGTCACAGCAGGACCCAGCCCCACCGGTGCAGGGAGGGCACATAGACCCTCGTGTAGCCCGCTTGGTGCTGCGACGTCGGCCGAACCTGCCAGCCCGCCTTCGCGTTGCCGATGACGAACCCGTTCGGCAGGTCGCGCAGCGTGCGGTTGTGAGCCATCTTCCGCTGGGTGGCCGGCACGGTGGATCCGGCCGGCGTCCAGTCGACCCGCTTCCAGTAGCCCGACCGGACGCTCTGGCTGCGCCCGTACAGCGTCCGGTGCGGCATGGATTGTCCGGCGTGGACCGGCGGGGTGTCGTGCCGAACCCAGCGGGCCGCACCGTGCTTCGGCTTCTCGAATCTCCAATAGTGACCCGACTGCTCGAGGGTCTTGCCGATGCACTCGCTGTTGATGACGAATCCCCAGTGCGGAAAGAGGTGCTTCGAATCGCGCGCCGGATCCGAGATCAGGGCGACATGGGCGTTGACGTTGTATCGCCAGATGATGGTGGCCCCGGGCTTGATGGTCCAGGTCTTCCGCCCGGCGCCAGGGTTGTGCGGATAGTTGTCCTGGACCCGGCACACGGCCCGCACCGAGTATTTCACCAGCAGGATGCGCGTGTGCCCGCAGACCTTTCCGACCTGCGGCGACTTCGGGCAGGAGGAAGGAACTGCTTTGGCGGCCATTGCGCTGGCCCCGACCGTCCCGCTGACGGCCGCGGCGGCAAGGGGGTTGACCGTCGCCGCCAGGCTGCCGGCCGTGAACAGCACGGCGGCCGTGGCAACGACCCTCTTCCAGGTCTTCATGATCGTCTCCTCAGATGGCAGTTGCTCGCTGACCGAATCGGGCCCATCCGGTACTTGGCAAGCCTGCCGCCCCCCAGAGGAGACGACGCCGACCGCCGGACACCGGACACCGACGGCCGAAACGCCGGACGACACCAGATGAACGCCGGACAGCGCCGGTGCGAGCGGATTGGCGGCAGACGGTGAGCACAGTGTGGTCAACGGCCGTGTCGTGAGGCATGCACACCTATGCGTTCGGGATACTCGGCGGCATGACGAAGGCGCCCAGGGTCGATGCACCTGAAGCGGTGGAGGACCTGTGGAGCACAATCGAGGCATACTGCGAGCACCGGACGGGCAAGCGCCGGCCGATCCGGGACATCGCCGCAAAGACCGGGCTCAAGCGATCGACCGTCTCCGACTGGTTCGGATACCGGTCGTTCCCAAAATGGGAGATGTTTTCGAATTTCCTGACGTATTTCGAGGACGAGGCATGGCAGCATGACCTCGAAATGATGTGGAGGGCGGCCTGGGCGGGACACCAGGAGGCCAGGCACGCCGCCGCACGGTATTCCACCGGCACGCACGCCGCTCGCGGCCCGAATTCCACCGACGGTTCACACACCGCGGACGGGGACGCCGCCGAGCGGATCGGCGCCACCGATGGTCCGGAGGCCAGTCCGACGAGCGGGTCGGCGCGTACCCGTTGGGGCCGCCTGCTGGTCGTCGGCGGTGGCCTACTCGTCACACTCATCGTGGTCGCCGCCTTCGGGTACGCCGTGGGAAGTGGTACCGGGTCCGATCGCGCGGATCAGCGAGCCGGCTCCGACCCGTCGCCGATCAACGCCGGGCCCGGCGGTACGGGTCAGCCCGGCGATTCCACTGCGCCGGCCGCCGGCGTCGTCGGCGGCACCTGCATGGCTGTGCGTGCCCGCGACGTGCGGGTGTTCACCTCCGCACGGGCCGACGAGGTATGGACGACCTGGCGGCGCGGGATGAAGTTCTGGGTCGACCGCGACGCGAGTTCCCAGTACCGATACCGCACGGTGCTGCGCAGTGGCCGTCACGCTTGGGTGACCAGCGACAGCCGCTATATCGAGCCGGCCACCGGTTGCCCGTAATCCCGCCTACGTCAGTGGTCTTACCTGCCGCACGACCTGCCGCCGAAGTCGGCCACCTACTACTACTTCGCGTTGTGGCGTGACGACGGCACCGATCAGGTGGTCCACGAAATGTTGCGCTGCCAGGCCCCGGAGAAGGTCGGCCGTGCTGAGGATCCGAGCGCGGTGGTGTTGGACACCCAGTCGGTTCGGGCGGCGAACCACGTCCCGGCGGCCACGACCGGCAAGGACGCCGGGAAGGAGGTGTCGGGGCGTAAGCGGGGCCTGGCCGTGGACGCGTTGGGGCTGCTCATCGCGGTCGTGGTGACCGCGGCGCCGGTCAGCGATAACGCCATCGGCGTCCGGCTGCTCGACAGGTCGTCGCACGTACCCCGGCGGTGACCCGCGCCTTCGTCGACGCCGGGTTCAAACAGGACCTCGCCCTGCACGGCGCCGTGGTGGGCATCGACGTCGAGGTCGTCAAACGCTCCGACCGACACCCGGTCGGGATTCGTGCCGGTCCGCGGGCGTTAGATCGTGGAGCAGACCTACGGCACGCTGATGCTGCACCGCCGCCTCGTGCGCGAGTACGAGTGCCGATCTGAGTCCTCGACGTCACGCACTGGCATGGACCCCCTCGGACCGGTGCGGAAGACGGGCTCCTGCCCTGGTCGCGGGAAGTAGTGCTGCGCGGCTCGTGGTCCGGCAGGAGGCATGGAACTGCGGTTATCCTGACGATGGTGGGCCTGCCGGTGGCGGCCCTGGTGGTGTGGGCGCTGGCGCGGCTGCGGCGTGCCGCCGGCGTCACCTCGGCGTGGCGCGGGTCGCTGGCCGAGGTGGGCATGGTCTACGGGACGGTGCCGTTCGTGTGGCTGACCCTGATGCCGGGCGTCGCCCCCGGCCGGGTGAGCCTGGTGCCGCTGCGGGACCTGGTCCCGATGGGGCCGATCGGGATCGGCGGCAACCTGCTGGTCTGCGCGGCGCTGGGGTTCTTCGCCCCGATCCGGTTCGCGGCGCTGGCGTCGGTGCCGCAGGTCCTGGCGTTCGGTGCCGGCTGCTCGGTCCTGATCGAAACCGCACAGTACGTCCTGTGGCTGGACCGGGTGACGTGCTGGTCAACGCCATCGGCGCCGGGCTGGCCGGGCTCGCCGCACGCCGCTTCCGGCGTACCCCGGGAAGGGTGCGGCCGACCGGCACACGCTCGGCATGAGCGCGTCGGTGCCGCTGCCTGCCGACCATGGGCTGCCGCCGTGCGCGTACTGACCGTGTAGGACGAGCCCGGGCCACCCTCGCCGGACGGGGGTGACCGGCCGGCCCGGGAGTGCTACGGGCCGGTGTGGATCAGCGCCGCCCACACCTCCGGACGGTCCGGGTGCGCACGTCGTACCCGGTCGATGGCCCGGTCCAGCGCGACGGCCGCACCGTCGGCGGCCAGGCGTCCCCCCGTCCGCAGGCCGGCGTAGACGTCGTCGGCGACCTGGGCCGCCACCCGGTCGGCGACCGCCCACTGGCTGCCGATGACGTGCCGGAAGCCGGCCATCTGCAACGCCGCGGTGAGATGGATGCCCTCGTCGGGCAGGTCCCGACCACCGGCCGCGGTGCGGCACGCGGACAGGTAGGCGAGGTCGCACCCGCCGGCCGACTGGTTGCGGCTGGCGAGCCGGCCGGCCAGGTCCAGGACGCTGAGCCTGCCGTCGACCAGCCGGAGGGCGGCGGCGCTGGGCTGCTTGAAGTCCTGGTCGCCGTGGCAGGCGAAGTGCGCCCAACTGTGCTGTTCGAGCGCGGTCAGCACACCCTCGACGGTGGCGCTGCGGCCGGAGAGCACCCGCAGGCCGGGCACGTGCGAGCTGACCGCGCGCAGCTCGTCGCTGACCGCGGGCAACGGCGCCTGGCCGGGCAGGGTGCCCAGCCCCACTGCGAACGCCTGCGGCGCTGCGTCCGGCGTGGGGGTGGCACGGGCGCGCAGCAGCGCGGACAGGCCCGGGGTGTAGGACGACACGCAGCGGGCGGCGACCGAGATGCGGCGTCGCGCGGCGAGCGGGGCGCTCGCGCCGAACCGGCCGGCGGCGTGCAACGGCAGCATCGTCAACGGCCCGGTCGGGCACCACCACACCCGGTGCCGCCGGTCCTGCCCGCCACCGAGGATGTCGTCGAGGGCCGCGCAGACGGACTCCCCGACGGTGTCCCAGAGCCAGCGTTGCAGGGACACCAGCGTCTGGTGCAGCGCGGCCCGCTCGACCGGCCCGCCACCCGCCTCCACCGCCCGCTGCACCTCAAGGAACGCCACGGCCCGACGCTGGGCGGTGTCGTGGGACAGCCACGGCAGCGGCACGGCGCGTACCCCGTCGGTGGTGACGATGATCGCGTCGCTGCGCCAACGCGAGGTGTTGACCAGCACCGCCGCCCCGCCCGTGGTGGCCGGCTGGAGGGCGGCGAACGACGGCGGGTGCAGGAAGTTCTCGAAACCCGGCCGGCGGCGGGCCTCGGCCGCGAGCTGCTCCCAACGTTCCGCCAACCGGCGGCGGTGACCGGCGTCCTCGGTCTCGGCACGGTGCGGCCCGCCCAGCGCGCTGGTCAGCAGGTCGCGGCCCAGCTCCCAGCCGGGACGGGTCGGCAGTTCGACGACCGGGGACGCCCCGGTGCCGTCCAGCTCCCGGCGCGTCCGGTCGAGTTCGTCGGCGAGCGCGGGCGCGACCGCAGCCAGCGCGGACAGGTCGCTGCGGGTCTGCAGGGCCTGCGACCACAGCACCTGCCGGCCCTGCTCCAGCAGCTCCACCGCGCGGTGCGGCTGCCCGGCGGCGAGGGCCCAGGCAGCCGCGTCACCGGCCAGGCCGGACACCGTGGCCAGCCGTTTCTCCTGCACGGTACGGTCCAGCCCCCGCCACGCGAGCAGCGGCAGCAGACCCACGGCGGTGCCGTACGCCTCCAGGGCCAGCTTCGCGTCACCGGCCTCGGCGGCGGTCTGCGCCCAGGTGCGGGCCGCGGTCATCCGGATCTCGACGGCACCCGCCCGGGAGGCCGACGACGACCGCCACATGCCGACCGCGGCGTCGAGGTCGGCCGGGTCGTGATCGATCAGGTAGCGGATCCGCAGGGCCGTGCCGAGCACGTTGAGGGCCCGCGCCCGGTCCGGGTGGCCGGGCGAGAAGCCGGCCAGGGCGGCCATGCCGGTGTCGACGGCGTCGCTGACCCCGGCCGGGTCGCTGCTCATCCGGGCCCTGATGAGCAGCGAGTGGGCCAGGCTGACCAGGTGGCCGGCCCGTTGGGTGCCGGCCGTCGGCGCGTCGACGGCCTCCCGGGAGCTGCGGATCGCCTCGTCCAGGTGCGCCGACGAGTTGCTGCTGAGGCCGTGCATGACCAGCAGGGCGCCGTGGGTGGCCAGCAGTTGCGCGCGGACCGTGCCGATGCTCGGCAGGTCGGCGACGACCTGCCGGCTGACCCGGACCGCCTCGTGCAGGTCGGCGTCGTCGTCGCCGTCCAGGCTCACCCAGCGTTGGACCAGCGCGATCACCAGCACGCCGTTGAGGGCGGCCCGGTCGACGTGCCGCGCGGGCATGGTGGCCAGACCGCTGCGGCAGTGCGCGACCGCCTCGTCGATGTCGCCCGGGGTGCCGGTCCGGGCGAACCGCATGACCAGGCAGAGCGCCAGCAGTTGGTGGGCGGTGAGCACGTGGTCCGGGTCGGTCGAGCGGTGCACCTCCCGGCTGAGGCGGACAGCCGTGTCGATGTCCGCGAGCTGGCCGAACCGCTCGAAACTGAGCCGGTACACGTTCACGCAGCGGATCAGCACGTCGATCCGGACGGGGTCGTTCGCGTCGACGGCGGCCACCGCGACGTCCGCGTGCCGCTTCGCCGTGGACAGGTCCGACACCTCGCGCCGCTGTTCGAAACGGAAGCCGACGACCAGGGCGAGCTGGGCGTTGACGTACGGCCACCACGGATCGTCGGGCGGGGTCAGCGCCGTCGCCTTCCCGGCGGCGGCCACGGCCGCGTCGAGCTGCTTCGGGTCCGAGGTGCGGCCCCGCAGCATCAGGACGGTGGAGAGCGCGGCGAGCACGTCCACCCGGGACGGGTCCGCCGCGAGCAGGTCCCGCGCCACGCCCTCGGCCCGGACCAGCAGCGACTCGTCGCCGCTGTCGTTGTAGGCGACGATGAGCGGGTCCACCGCATCGATGGACCGCTCCGGCGATGGCACCGACTCAGTAGATTCGACGGCAGCTCGGGCGTCAACCGACAGGAGTGTCGTACATGGAGCAACGCCGCCTGCTGGCCTCGTTGTGCGCCGCCGTGCCGACCCTGCGGCAACGGGCGGAGGCGGGGGCGTGGAGCGACCTGCTCGACGAACTCCTCGACGAACTGGCCGCCGGCAGGCCGGTGGTGGAGGTCTGCCGGCAGCTCGGCTGGATGACCGAGACCGAGACCGAGCGCAGCATCGGCGTCGGCCCGGCGGACCACGCCGGGGGCGCCCGGCTGGAAGGTCTCGCGCCGGTGGTGCTCGACGGCGACTACCGCTGCCCGCTGCACCGCTGCTCGCGCCGGGCGCACCGCGACGACCGGGGCCGGGTGCCGAACTGCGCGCTCGCCGACACGGCGATGACGTACCGGTCCGAGCCATGATCGAGGTGCTGCTGGGCGAGGTCGGACGGCGGATCAACGACCGCTGGCTGACCCGGGCGCTCGGCCCGGCCCTGCTGTGGCTCGCGGTGGCCGCCTTCGCGGTGCTGCCGGGGCGCGGTGCCGTCTTCGACGTACCCGGGGCGGCGCTCGCCGCAGCCGACGCGGTCGATCACCTGCGGGACCGGATCGGCCTGGCCCTGGTGGTCGGGGCGCTCGTCGTCGGTGCCGCCGCAGTGGCCGCCGGCTGCGCCCAGGCGGCCGGCCGGGGCGTCCGCCACGTCTGGCTGGGTGCCTGGGCCGGCCCGGCCGGCCGGCTGTCGACGGCGCTGACCGCCCGCCGCCGTGCCACCGCCGTGCGCCGGTTCACCGCGCGGGGACGGGTGGTTCCGGCGGTGTACCTGCCGGCCCGACCGACCTGGATCGGCGACCGGATCCGGCTCGCCGACGACCGGGTGGCCGCACAGTACGGGCTCCGCCTGGGCCTGATCTGGCCGCGCCTGTGGCTGCTGCTCACCCCCGAGGGGCGCACCGACGTGACGCAGGCGCGCGACCGGCTCGACCGGGCCGTCGCCTCGGCCGGCTGGGCGGTGCTCTACCTCACGCTGGCTCCGTGGTGGTGGCCGGCGGCGGCGCTCGGCGTGACCCTCGGTGTCGTCTCCTGGTGGCGGGCCCGGTCGGCGGCGGGCCTGTTCGCCGACATCGTGGAGGCGACCGTCGACCTACGGCACCGCAGCCTGGTCGCCGAGCTGGGTTTCCCGGTCGAGCCGGGGCGTCCGCTGCCGCCGTCCACCGCTGCCGCCGTCAACGACCTGCTGCACAAGGGCGCCAGCGGTCACGGGCAGTACGACCGGGCCGGCGCGGAGATCGAGCCGACGTGGTATCCGTCGTCGTCGGTGACGAGCGACAGCCGGGAGCGCCAGCAGCCGGCCGACGAGCCGGCACCGTCCGGGTCGAACACCACGTTGACCTGAGGGCTGCCGTCGGTCGCGGTGCGGACGCCGATGATCGTCGCGACGGGGAACGGGCCGTTCTTCGTCAGGGTGGCGGCCCGGGCGAGTTGGGTCCTGCTCCGGTCGTCCAGGCGTGGCGCGTCGATGTTGATCCCGCACAGGAAGCCGCGGACGGCGACGACCGAGGACTTCGTCCGGGCGGACGTCCGGTTCAGGCCACTGCCCACCCGGACGTCGCTGAAAAGACAGGGCCGGGCCAGGGGAAGGAGCTTCTCCAGGTCGAGCCGGGTCGGCAGGGGCAGGCCGGGAAGTCCGGTCACCCCTGCTGAACTGCCGGTGGGCCGGGTCAGGCCCGGGATCCCCGTCGGCAACGGGGGATAGGACGGCTGCTGGACCAGCCCCGTCGGCAGGCCCGACCCGGCCCGGTAGGGCGTGCCCGGGGAGTCGTCGTTGGCGCTGATCAGGCCGGCCATCACCGCGATCGCGGCCAGCGCTGCGGCGAGCAGGCCCCAACCCCGGCCGGCCCGTCGGGGACCGGCCGCCGCAGGGGCGGGGACGACGAGGCGTACCGGGTCCGGGCGGACGGCGTCCGGACGGGTCGGCTCCGGGCCGGTCGGGGGAACCGCCCGGCGCGGCGGTGCCGTCGGCGGGGTGCGGCGGAGGCTCCGCTCCAGGGCGTCCGACCACTCCTGCGGTGCGGGCCGCAGGTGCGGGGCGGGGTCCAGGCTCCGGCCGGCGAGGGTGACCAGGTGCCGGTCGAGCCGCCGCCGGGCCGCGTCCGGGTCGCGGGTCTGCTGGTCACCGGCGAACAGGCGTACCGCGAGCAGCCCGAACTTGTACGCGTCGGTGGCGGGCGTGGCCAGTTCCTCGGCGTCCGCGTCCGGTACGTGCCATTCGGGGGTTTCGGCCTGCGCCAGCACCGAGTCGCCGTCCAGCCGCATCGCGTCGCAGTCGATGAAGTAGCACCGGGGGCGGGAGTCGAGGCTGAACAGCAGGTTGTTCGGTGACAGGTCGCCGACGCAGACGCCGAGCCGGTGCAGCAGGGTCAACGCCTCGCCCGTGTCCCGCAGCAGTTCGAGGCGCATCCGGTCGTCGATGTGCAGCCCACGGTCGAGCAGGTAGTCGTCGCTGTTCAACAGGTACTGCACCTGTGCCAGGACGGTGTCCGGCCCGCGTGGCAGTTGGATGCGGACCCGGAACCGGTCGGGCACCCGTGGCATCAGGAACCCCCGGACCACGCCCTCCTTGCGGACGATCGCGGTGGGCCAGGCGGCGAGACCGAGCAGCGTCTCCGCATCCGGTCCGGCCCCGGCGGCGAGCCGGACGAAGCGGTTCAACGTGGCGACGTCGACGTCGTCGACGAACCGGGTCGCGTACTCCTTGTAGACCCACCGGGGGTCCTCGGTGAGGGCGTAGACGGTGCCCTGACCGCCGGTGCCGATCCGGGTACGCGGGCCGAGGGCGGACAGGCTCACCTCGGGCGGCAGCGGGCCGGTCACGACGGCTCGGGCGGCACCGGCCAGACGGCCAGCACGGTGCGGTCGTCGTCCCACGATCCGCCGGTGAAGTCGAGCATCCAGGCGAGCCGGGTCATCGCGGGAGGCGTGGTCAGCGCGTCGCCGAACAGCCGCCCGAGGTCCCCGGTGCCGTGCCCGAGCGGCTCGGCGAAGCCGTCGGTGGCCAGCACCAGCACGTCGTCCCCGGCGAGGGTCACCGCCACCGGGTCGACCTCGGCGGGCACCCGGGGCAGGGCGGCGACGCCGTCCGGGAGCAGCTCGTCCCGTGGGTCGGCCAGGTCGGTGAACAGCGGCTCCCAGGTGCCGTCGCGCAGCCGCCAGGCGGTCGAGTCGCCGACCCGGACCAGGTGGGCGAGCGCCCGCCCGGGGCCGTCCGGCCGGACCAGGGCGACCACCACGGTGCTGGCCAGCAGCGTCTCGGCCCGCTGCGGGTCGGTCTCGCCCAGTTGCCGCCCGGCGTAGTCGACCAGCGCCCAGCCCGCGCAGCGCAGCAGGTCGTGCCAGTCGACGGTGTCGTCGGCGCGCAGCAGGTAGTCGACGACCGTCCGGCACACCATGGTCGCGCCCAGGTGGGACAGCGGGGCGTTGGAGACCCCGTCGGCCACCACCGCGATCACCGAACCGGCCACCGTGGCCAGCGCGAAGTCATCCTGCCGGGGTACGCCGGACGCCCGGTGGCCGGGCCCGCGTACGGAGGCCGCCCGTACCTCGAAACCGGCCGCCGCCCAGCCGTCGGCCACGGTGTCCGGCCGGTACGGCTGTGTCTGCGGGGCGCGGGCCGGCGACTCCGGGCCCGGCACCCCGATCAGCGGCGGCGCCCAGTCGAAGCTCACACCACGTCCACGGCCATCCGGAAGCTGTCCGGCCGCTCCACGACCAGCTCTGCGGTGTCACCCCCGACGGCCTGCCCCGACCTGATGACGCTGCGGGTCAGGGCGGTGCAGAACTCGGCGATCGCGAACCCCACCTCCACCCCCGGTGTGGCCACGAACGCGAACTCCGGCCGGGTCGCCACGTGCAGGATCGTCTCGGCCCGCGCCTCACCGATGCCACACGCGATGATGTTCGGCGCGGTCGGGGTGCGCTCCCGGTCGGTCAGTTCGGCGTAGACCGGCTCCCACTGGCCCGGGTCGGTGGGCTGCCCGTCGCTGAGGAAGAACACCGCCGGCCGGTGCACCGCGAAGCCCTCCCGCTTGAGGGCCCGCACGTCGGCCGGGATCCGGTCGATCAGCAGACTGAACGCGACGCCGTAGGCGGTCCCGGCCCGCACCGACAGCTGCGGGAGCGACGTCTCGTTGCGCAGGTCGGACAGGGCCGAGTGGACGATCACGTCCTCGGAGAAACCGATGATCGAGAACCTGACCTTGGCCGCCGCGAGGGGCTCGCGCAGCAGGGCGTCGTGCAGCGACTGGAGCCCGGCGTTCAGCTCACCCACCACCGGAGTCATGGAGACGGACTCGTCCGCCACCAGGTAGACCGGCAGCACCCGCCCGGCAGTCTCCGCCATGCCTACCCCCAACCGTCGCCAGTGGACGGCCTCAAGGTAACACCGTCCGTCTATGCGGCGGTGGCGGTCCGCGACGCCCCGTCCCGCCGGGTCGCCGGGAGGGCACGTCGGTCGGCGTCGAACCCGCTCACCAGCGCCGTTGCGTCGCGCTGACCGCCATCGCGGCGAGCCCACGCCGGCCGTGGGGCGTGGCGTCGCTGGCCTCCAGCGCGTCGAGGGCCCGTTCGGTGCGCCGGACGATGTCCCGCTCGACGTGGTCGACGGCGCCGACGTCGGTGAAGATCCCCCGGATGCTGCGCAGTTCGTCGGCGGAGATGTCCGTGCCGATCCTGGCCCGGAGGTACGCCGCCGCGGCCGGGTCGCGGTCGTCGGCGTGCCGCAGGGCCGTCGCGAGGAGCACGGTGCGCTTGCCCTCGCGCAGATCGTCGCCGGACGGCTTGCCGGTCAACGCCGGGTCACCGAAGACGCCCAGCAGGTCGTCACGCAACTGGAAGGCGATGCCGATGTCGACGCCGAACGCGCGGTAGGCGGCGACGAGAGCGGCGTCCGCGCCCGCGACCGCCGCACCGATGTGCAGCGGACGCTCCACCGTGTAGGCCGCCGTCTTGTACCGGTCGATCCGTAACGCCGAGTCGACCTCCTCGTCGTTGCCGGCCTCGGCCCACAGGTCGAGCAGTTGGCCGGCCAGGACCTCGGTGCGCATGGCCGACCAGACCGGGCCGACCCGTTCGTACGCGTCGACGGGGAGGCCGGCGCCGCGGATCATGTCGTCGGCCCAGCCCTGGGCCAGGTCCCCGGTCAGGATGGCGCTGCCGGTGCCGAACGACTCCGCGTCACCCGGCCAGCGGTGCCGGCGGTGGTGCTCGGCGAAGGCCACGTGCGCGGCGGGGTGACCCCGGCGGGTCGGTGAGGCGTCGATGATGTCGTCATGGATCAGGGCCGACGCGTGGAGCAGTTCGAGCGCGGCGCAGGTGTGCCGGACGGCCTCGGCGGTGGGGCCGGCCGCGTCGCCGCCGGCACCGATCCAGCCCAGCCAGGCGAAGGCCGGCCGGACGCGTTTGCCGCCGCGCAACACGTACGCCTCCAGTTCGCCGACCGCCGCGGCGAAGCCCGGCCCGATCGCGTCGGCCTCCGCCCGGCGGTCGACGAAGAACCGCCGCAGCACGGCGTCGATCGCCTCCGTGCTCCCGGCGACCCCGACGGCCGGGCCGACGCCGTGGTCCACGACGGGTGGACGGGTGTTCACGCCGCCCCCGCCCGGGTGCGGGTGCGCAGCGCGGCGCGCAGGGTCTCCACGACCCGCTCGACCTGGCCGGAGGTGAGTTCGGCGTGCATGGGGATGGCCAGGTTGCGCCGGGCGAGGTCGGCGGAGACGGGGCAGTGCCGGCTGCTGCCGTAGACGGGCTGCCGGTGGCTGGCCCAGGTGCCGTGGCCGCAGCCGATGCCGTGCGCGCGCAACGCGGTGGCGACGCTGGCGCGGTCGACGTCCGGATGCAGGGTGACCAGGTAGGACTGCCAGGCATGGGTGCGGTCGTCGGGCACGTGCGGCAGGGTCACGAGTTCCTCGTCGGCGAGCAGGTGGGCGTAGTGCGCGGCGACGGCGCGGCGGCGGTCGAGGAGTTCCTCGACGCGGGTGAGCTGCACCTGGAGGATCGCCGCCGCGATGTCGGAAAGTTTGTAGTTGTAGCCGATCTCGGTGAACTCGGGAATGGGCAGGCCGACGACCTGGGCCTGGTCGAAGATGCTGCCGATGCCGAACGAGGAGCGCAGGCGGGCGTCGACGGCGAGGGCCGGATCGGTGGTGAGCAGGGCGCCACCCTCGCCGCTGGTGATGCCCTTGCGGCCGTGGAAGGACAGGCAGGCCACGGGGGCCAGGGCACCGGCGGGTCGACCGCGGTAGGTGGCGCCGATGGCGCAGGCGGCATCCTCGACGAGGAACAGCCCGTGGCGTCGGGTGAGGTCGTTCAGCTCGTCGTAGTCCGCCGGCAGGCCGAGGGTGTCCACGGCGATGACGCCGACGGTACGGGGGCCGATGAGAGCGGCGACGGCCTCCGGGTCGACGGTGCCGGTGTCGGGGCGTACGTCGGCGAAGACCGGGGTGGCCCCGACGTAGCGGGCGGCGTGGGCGGGTGCGGGGAAGGTGTAGTCGGCGACGATCACCTCGTCGCCGGTGCCGGCACCGAGGGCGAGCAGCGCCAGGTGCAGGGCGGCACCGCAGTTGCTGACCGCGACCGCGTCGGCCACGCCGTAGCGGCGGGTGAGGTCGGCTTCCAGTGCCTTGCCGCTCGGCCCCTGGCCGGCCGGCCAGCCCGAGGAGAACACCTGCGCGACCGCGGCCAGCTCCCGCTCGCCCAGACTCGGTCGGACCAGAGGAATCGCGTCCACTCTCATCTCCCCACTACGCCGGATTGCCGTTGGTGCCGGTCAGGGCCGGGAGGCCGTACCGCAGGGGGGTGATCTGGTCGACGTCGTACCGGTCGCGCAGCCGCTGCACGGCGTCCGGGTCCACCGACCTGCCTGCGGAGAAGATCTCCACGATCTCCTCGAAGTAGTTCTCGTGGTCGGGCGACGGATGGCTCTGGAACAGCATCCGCGCCGGCTCGCCGGTGGAGTTGCGGAACGCGTGCGGGCAGCCGGCCGGGACGAACATGCAACTGCCCGGACCCGCCGTCACCACCCGGTCCCCGGCGGCGGACGCCCAGTCCTGCCACCCGTCGGTGGTGCGGGTGGTGGGCTCGAACGCCAGCAGGTCGAGTTCACCGTCGAGGACGTAGAAGAACTCCTGCGCGTGATGGTGGGTGTGCGCGCCGACGTCGAAGCCGGGTGGCACCACCACCTCGAAGATCGAGGTGACCGAGCCGTGCGCCTCGGTGACCTTGAAGGTGACCTCCTGCGCCTTGGTGATCAGCTTGCGTCCCTCGCCGGGTGGGACGATGAGGCCGCTCATGCGACGGTTTCCTCTCCCTAGACCAGTTCCGGGTCACGACGTGGCAGCGCCGCGTCGGGTGGCGCCAGGTCCAGGGCGCCGAGGGTGTCGACCCGCCAACTGCCCACCGTCATCTCGGCGGTGATACCCGGGCCGAAGGCCGCGATGATCCCGCGGTCGCCGGGCGTCGGCGGGGCCTCGTCGAAGAGCCTGCGGGCGGCGTCGAGGACGACCGCGCTGGCGATGTTGCCGTACTCGGTCAGGGTCGCCCAGCTGTGCCGGAACATGTCCCGGTCGACGTCGAGGAACTTGGCGAGGTCGTCCAGGATGCGCGGACCGCCGGCGTGGATGAGGTAGAAGTCGAGGTTGCCGACGTCCCAACCGTGGCCGTCGGTGAACCGGCGCAGCACCGGGGCGAGTGGTTCCATCGTGCCGGGCACCCGGCGATCCAGCTGGAAGTGGAATCCGGTGGACCGGACGGCGTAGGAGATCCAGTCCTCGGTGTCCGGGATCAGGTACGACGCGTTGCGTTCCAGCGTGATGCCGGTGCCACCGTCGCCACGCACCACGGCGGCCGCCACCGCGTCGCCGAACAGCCCGTCGGACAGCAGCGAGCCGACCCCGTCGTCGGTGGGTTGGTAGCAGAGCGAACAGAGCTCGCAGGAGACGATCAGCACGTTGCCCCCGGGGTACGCCGTGCAGAAGTCGTGCGCCCGGTTGATCGCCGTCCCGCCGGCCGCGCAGCCCAACTGTGCGATCGGGAGCTGCCGGGTGTCCGGCCGGAAGCCCATCGTGTTGATCAGCCAGGCGGTCAGCGACGGCATCAGGAACCCGGTGCACGACACGTAGATGATCGCGTCGATGTCCCGCGCGGTCACCCCGGCGTGTGCCAGGGCCTCCTCGATGACGCCCGGACAGCGCTTCTTCGACTCGATCTCGTAGATCCGGTTGCGCTCCTCGAAACCCGGATGGCGCAGCGCCTGCTCGATCGGCTGGACGATGTGCCGCTTGCGTACGCCGGTGTTCTCGATCAGCCGGAGCGCGAGCGGAAGCTGCTGCTTGCCGGCGTGGACCGTCCTGGCGAACTCCAGAGTCTCTTCCATCGTGACGACATGTTCCGGTACACCCACCGACGGCTTGCACAACGTAGGCATCTCGGGAATCCACTCTCTCTCGGCATTCGGGGTCACCGGCCGCTGGCCCGGTCGAGGCGTCCGGGCACCCAGGTCCCGGTCCCCCACCGGCGGCCCGGCGGGGCGTGATCGATCAACGAACTGCGTCGAACTCCGCGAGCACCCCGTCCCAGAGGCCGGTGCGGGCCTTGACCGCCGCGATGCTGACGGCCGTGGCCTCGGCCTCACGCTGCGGGTCGCCGTCGCAGAGCGCGGCGAGCAGCCGCAGCGCGAGCGGCCCGTGTTCGTCGTGGTCGAGGGCGATGTGGCGGTCGAGGTAGTGGCGGAACACCGGGGCGTTGGCGAGTACGTCGTCGACGTTGGCGCGGACCGCCGAGAAGACGTCGGGCAGCAGGTTCTCCCGGCCGTGGCAGAACGACGACGCCACCTCGTGCGGTGCGCCGTTCAGCGCCACGCCGAGGGTGTGCCCGACGAAGTCGCGGACACTCGGGGGGATCCGCTCGTCCTTGAGCGCCGCCACCGGGCTGACACCGCTGTCCAGCGCGGCGAGAAACCCGTCGATCGGCGCGGTGTCGGCACCGATCTCGTCCATCGCCCGTCGGTACAGCTCGAAGTGGCTGATGTAGCCCCCGCCGATGTCCTCGTCGGTCTCCTCGGCCAGGACGATCTCCAGGATGAACCGGCCGTGCTCGGCGTGCCCCCGGGGCCGCCAGGGCAGGGTCACCGAGGTCACCTCGGTCTGTAGGCGCTTGAGCAGGGTGAAGAAGTCCCACACGGCGAAGACGTGGTGCTTCATGAAGATCCGCAGCCGCTCCTCGGTGGAGATCTGCGCGTAGAGGGGGTGGTCGATCAGCCTGGCCCGTGCCGTGTGGAACTCAGCGAGCGCGGTCAACTTCTTCTCCCGGTCAATCGAGGGGACGTGGTGGTTTCTGTCGACCTGACGGGGACGGCCGGCACCGTCGGCGGTCGGGTCCGTGGCCGTCGCCGGTCAGCTCCGCTTCTCCAGCTCACCCTGGAGCCGGTGCGACAGCGCGATCCGCTGGACCTTCAGGGTGCCGGTACGGGGCAGTTCGGCCTGCGGGATCTGGATCGGGGCGGCCAGCTGGGGGAACCTGACGGCGGCGGTACGCCATCGGTCCAGGTCGAGCGGCTGGTCGTCCCGGGTGCAGATGACCGGGACCGGCTCGGAGTTCGGGCCGGGCACCACGACCAGCTCGGTCAGTTCCTCCAGTTCGCCGAGCATGACGTCCTCGACCTCCAGGGCGCTGCGCAGCCCGGGGATCATGTCGACCTCCCGGTCGAACATGTGCAGGCAGCCGAACCTGGTCCGGTAGCCGACGTCCCCCGTGCGCCACCACTCGTCGTGCCGGTTGGTGTCGTACCGCTCCTGCTCGGCGAAGTAGGTCTTCGCCAGGCCGGGCCAGGCGACCTCGATGAAACCGGGATTCGTCTCCGAGGGCCGCCTGCCGTTGCGGCTGACCACCCGGATCCGCGCGCATCCCGGCATCGCCCAGCCGACGCAGCGGCCGTTCGCCCGGTGGGCGGAATGGCGGAAGTACGGCCGGCCGACGGCCGGGCCGACCTCGCTCTGACCGTAGATCTGGAAGAACAGCGCCCCCCGCCGCTCGGAGGCCCTGAGCAGCCGGCTCATCGTCCGGGGGTGGATCGCGTCGAACGTCGTGCTGAAATACTTGATCGACGCGAACGGCCGACGTCGATCCTCGGTGAGCCGCTCCCACTCCATCAGCGAGTTGGGGAGCACCTCGATGAATCCCGGCCGGTTCGCGAGGAACAACTCGGCGACCCGGTCCGGATCGGACTCCCGCATGAGCAGCACCGGCATCTCGAAGAACAACGCCAGCGCCATCGCCGCGAACATCCGTGAGTGCACGAAGGAGATGTGGATCGCCACGGTCTCCCGCCTGCGCATCAACGACAGCAACCGCCACTGCGGCGTGAGCCGGGCGGCCATGGTCTGCGGCGTGTGCACGACGAGCTTGGGCAGGCCGGTGGTGCCGGAGGTGTGGGTGATCATCGCGGGTTCGTCGAACCCCCGGGACACCGGCGCCACCCTCGGGGCTCCGGCGAGGTCGGTGAGCGACCGGGCACCCGGGCGGGGTCCCCCCACGGTGACCACCCGCCTGGTGAGGTCGGCGAGCGGCACGTCGGCCAGGTCGTCGAGCTTACGGTCGTCACTGAGCAGGGTCGGCTGCTCCAGCCGGCCGAGGAGCGCGCCGACGGTGGCGGCGTCCAGGGCGGGGGAGAGCAGCACGGGCACCGCGCCGACGCGGGACGCGGCGCTCGCCAGCACCCACACGTCGACGTTGGCGCTCTTGTAGATCGCGATCCGTTCGCCCGGTCGTACCCCGGCCGCCCACAGCCGGGCGGCCAGGTCGTCCACGTGGCCGGCGATCTCGGCCACCGTCAGCCGCCGGCCCACCTCCGGCAGGACGTCCAGGTCGTGGTCGAGGGTGAGCAGGGTGGACCCGTTGCGGGCCGCGGCCAGCTGCGGCACGAGACCGAGGTGCAGGCCGTCCTTCCGGATCGAGTGGTGGATCGCGGAGCCCTTCATCTGAACCGCCTCCTCGGGATCTCTGACGGCCGCTTCGGGCCGTTGTTTCGTAGCGGTGCGCGTGAGGGGTCCGCGCCCCTGCGGCGTGGGGTGCGCCGGCCCGGCCGGGTCGATCAGCCCGGGACGCCGCAGCCTCGACCTGGAAGAGTCGCCGGTGCCGGTCCGGTGATGCGCCGGCCCTGCCCGCTCCGGCTGTGCCTCGTTTGCGCCGGTCAACATCAGTCCCGGCGGTGTCCCGCTCCCGCTGTCGGGTGCGCTACCTCGCCCAGCATCGAGTACGGGGCTTGCCCCGGACTGTCCGGCGGCTTGGTGCCGGCTTGGCGCGGTCTTGGACCAGTTCGCCGGTCAGGCGTTCCCCCGGCGTCCCGCCTCCCGGCCGTCACGGCGCGTCGTCCTCGCCGCCGGCCGGTCCGGGACGCTCCGGGCCGACCCGGGCGGCCCCGGTGTCCGGGTGCGGTGTCGCCAGGCTGCCGGGTAGCGAGAAGGTGATGTTCTCGGTCGCGGTGCGGACCACTTCGATCTGGTCGAAGCCGTACTCGGCCAGTCGTTCGACCACCTGCTCGACGAGGAGTTCGGGCACACTGGCACCGGAGCTGAGCCCGACCGACCGGGCACCGGCCAGCCAGGTGCGGTCCAGGTGGGTGACGTCGGGCAGCAGGCGGGCCGGGGTGCCGGACCGGGCGGCGACCTCCACCATCCGGACCGAGTTGCTGGAGTTGGGTGAGCCGACGACGAGCACGACGTCGGTGACGGCGGCGATCTGCCTGACCGCGTTCTGCCGGTTCTGGCTGGCGTAGCAGATGTCGTCGCTGCCCGGCCCGTGCAGGTCGTCGAAGCGTTCCTCGAGCGCGGCGATCACCTCGGCGGTCTCGTCGAGGGAGAGGGTGGTCTGGGTCAGGTAGGCCACGGGTTCGTCGCGGGGCAGTTCGAGCCGGGCCACGTCCGCGACGTCGGCCACCACGACGGTACGGTCGGGAGCCTCGCCGTAGGTGCCCTCCACCTCCTCGTGGTCGGCATGCCCGATGAGCAGGACGGTGCGCTCGTCGCGGGCGTAGCGGCGGATCTGTTGGTGCACCTTGGCGACCAGTGGGCAGGTGGCGTCGATGACGTCCAACTGTCGGTCGGCGGCCCGCTCGCGGACCATCGGCGAGACCCCGTGGGCGGAGAAGACACAGACCGCGCCCTCGGGCACCTCCGCCTCGGAGTCCACGAACACCACGCCGCGCCGTTCGAAGTCGCGGACCACGTAGTGGTTGTGCACGATCTGTTTGCGGACGTAGACCGGCGGCGGGTACCGGCGCAGGGCCTCGTCGACTATGCCGATCGCCCGGCGCACCCCGGCGCAGAAGCTGCGTGGTTCGGCAAGCACGACGCGACCGCCGCCGTGGCGGTGGCCGGACCCGGGTGTCTCTTCCGCCTTGCTCATGAGCGGTCTCCAACCGGTGTCGGTGGGACGGGCGACCAGTGGCCTGATGCGCCCCGCTTTTCTGTCCGGTGCCGGGTGCCTGACGCCGACACATTCGTGCCTGCGGTATCGCCTTCGATGTCGACCGGGACTGCGGTTCGTCAGAAACCGGAATTGAGGCTGCGTCGTCGTCGCGCGCTCTCTCGTCGTACGCGGTAGGCGAAACTGCACACCGTCGCCGGCTGACAGCAGTCTCCGTGAGTTCCACCAAACGTGTCAAGGGCCGCGCATTGCTGACGCCGGCCGGGCGGTGGAGCCCGTTCACGGGTCGTCCCCCGGGCCTCCTGTCGACAATCAGTTCGGAAAAAAATGGATCGCCGCCGGTGGTGCCGCCCTATTATCCGGCCGCTGCGCGCATTCGGTCCAGCTGACCGGTCGCCGTCAAGTCGGCTCCAAGTCGGCACCAAGCCGGCGGCAAGAGCGATGCCCGAAAATGGTGCCGCGCCGCCTGCCCCGCCATCGCTGCTGGCGACGTCACGCGTCGACGGGGGGACACCGGACCGGTCTTCGGAGTGCGTACGGCCGGGCCGGTGGCCCCTGACCGGTGGGTCCGCCACGGCGCGGGTGCCGGGCCGCGTGGCCGGGGTGGACCGGCCGTGGTGCCGCCCGCCCGGCCCGGGGCAGGCCCGGAACTTCTCCGGCGGAAATGCTGCGGGCAGCATGGACACACCCCGGCCGAAAGCCGTGATCGCGCATAAGGGTACGCCGAACTGGCAACGTGATCACCCGTGCGGCGGGAACCCGACACCAGCCACCCCGGCCAAACATCGTGAGGTCTTTTCGGTGATGTGAACGGGTGCCCGACGCAAGGGTGTCCGCCGCGATACCGTCAATGACCTGCATCGATTCGCAAAGGTTATGGCCCTTATTGCCACCACCTCCGGTCGGCGGTAGCGTTTCGCCCGGCAACATGAGCGCAGCCTAGGTAGCCGCGGGGGAAGGGGCACCGTCATGCGGCCTGCGGTCCATGCCCACGTAACGGGCAAGCGGGACCACAAACCATTTGATACCGTCACACCGGACCTGTGTCGTTGCGCTTCTTGGGCTGTTCACGCCGGAAGTGCCCACAGATGATCAATCTTGCTGTCACGGGGTCCTCATTCCGTACCGCGTCCGACCCCTTGCGAAGGGACGAGGCGCGGGCCGCCCGCCGGGTACTGGCGGAGTTCCGCGCGCTGGGGCCGCTGGAGGCGGTGGTCGCGGGCCGACTGGTCGACCTGGGCGCACCGAAGCAGCGCGCGCTGTTGGCGTTGCTGGTGAGCCGGGCCGGTCAGCCGGTGGCGGTCGAGGTGATTCTGGAAGCGCTGTGGGCGGAGCACCCGCCACCGTCGGCGATGGCCTCGTTGCAGGCGTACGTGGCCAACCTGCGCCGGGTGCTGGAGCCGGACCGGGCACCACGGACCCCGGCCACGGTGCTGCGCACCTGCCCGCCCGGCTACCTGCTGGACGGGCGGGTCATCGACGTCGACGTCGACCGGTTCAGCGGACATGCCACGGCCGGCTGGCAGGCGTGGGACGGGGGCGACGCGCAGCGGGCGTTGCGCGAGTTCGAGATCGCCCTGTCGCTCTGGCGCGGGCAGGCCTACACGGAGGTGGCCAACGCGACCTGCATCGTGCCGGAGGTGGCGCGGCTGGAGGAGCTGCGGCTGTCGGTCGTCGAGGCACGCTGTGCGGCGCTCCTGGCGGTCGGTGCCCACGAGGTGGCCGTCGCCGAACTCGACGCGTTCGTCCATGCCCATCCGCTGCGCGAGTACGGCTGCGAGCTGTTGAGCCTGGCGTTGTACCGGGCTGGCCGGCAGGCCGACGCGCTGGGTGTGCTGCGGGCGATCCAGCGGCGGCTGTCCGAGGAACTGGGCATCGACCCCCGACCGTCGCTCCAGCACCTTGAGCGCGAGATTCTCAACCAGGTGCCGGCGTTGGAGTGGCGGCCCGCCCCGCCGGTCGCGGTGCCGACCGGGCCCGATCGGCCCGCCGGCACGGGGCGGGGCCGGACGACCGGCCCGCCCCCACCGGCGGCACCGTCCCCGTTGGTGGACGGTGAGGTCTTCGTCGGCCGGGAGGACGAACTGCGACAACTGCTCGACGCGCTGACCGGGACGGCCGGTCGGGGCCGGGTGGTGACCGTCTCCGGTGAGCCCGGCATCGGCAAGACCAGCCTGCTGCGTCGGTTCGCCATGCTGGCGGGCGCGCCGGTGCTCTGGGGCAGCTGCCCGGAGCACGTCGTCGCACCACCCCTCTGGCTGTGGGAGCAGATCCTGCGGGCCGCCGGCACCTGCTTCCCGCACCAACCCGTACCCGGACCGGTGGCCGAACTCCTCAACGGCGACCACCAGCAGATGGTGGACGGCGCGGGGGTGGCCACGGCCACGCTGCGCCGGTTCGAGGCGATCCTGCACTACCTGACCGACGCCTCCCGGGCCGCGCCGTTGGTGATCGTGTTCGACCACCTGCACCGGGCCGACGCGAGTTCGCTGAGGTTGCTGTCCCACCTGGCCGAGTCGGTGCCGGAGAACCGTCTCCTGCTGGCGGTCTCCTACCGGTCGGGGGAGGCGGCGTCCCTGACCGAGACGCTGGCCGCGCTTGCCCGCTCGGAGCTGACCCGGATAGAACTCGCCGGCCTGGGTGTCCGGGAGACCCGGTGCCTGGCCGGCGACCTGCTGCACCGTGAGGTCGGTAGGCCGACCGCCGAGGGGCTCTGGGAACGCACCGAGGGCAACCCGTTCTTCCTGCGGGAACTCATCAAGCTGTTGACCACCGAAGAGCATCTCGCGCAGCCGCACACGGTGCCGGTGCCCGTGCCGGTACGCGAGGTGGTGCTCCGGCGGTTGGGCTGTCTCGCGCAGTCCGCGGTCGACGTGGTGTCGGTGGCCGCCGTCGCCGGCCGGCACTTCGCCATCGAGATCGTCGCCGAGGCGGCCGGCGTCGGGATCGAGTCGGCGTTGGAGACCATGGACGCCGCCGGCGCGGTGGGCCTGATCGTCGAGGACGAGCAGCGACTGGGATGGTTCCGGTTCACCCACGCCCTGGCCGCCGAGGCGCTCTACGAGTCGATCGGGCGGCTGCGTCGGGTCAGGCTGCACCGACGGATCGGGGTGGCCGCGGTCCGGGCCTGGGCGGATGTCCCGGAACGGGCCGCCGAGATCGCCCGGCACTGGCTGCTGGCCGCCGAACTCGATCCCGCAGCCGCCGCCCGGGCCTGCACGTACGCGGCCGTCGCGGCGCGGGCGGCCGACACCCGACTGGCGTTCGGGGAGGCCGCGACACTCTGGCGGCAGGCCCTGACGGCTGCGGAACTGGCCCAGCGGGAGGACGTCGACCGGTATCCGCTGCTGCTCGGTCTGGGCACCAGCCTCTACCGCGCCGGGAACCCGCGCGACGGACTCCCCGTGTTCATCCAGGCCATCGAGGAGTCCCTGGTCGTGGGGGAGGCCAGCGGCAAACCGGCCACCTCCCGCCTGGTGGCGGTAGCGGCGGCGGCGGTCGGCGAGCCGCTCTGGCGTCAGGCCGGCGACGGCGAGGCCGGCCGTCGGCTCGTCGACGCGTTGGAGCGCGCGCTGGCCCAGGTGACCGACCCGGTGTCCCATGCCCTGCTGCTGTCCTGCCTGGGCGTGGCCCGCCTGCGCGACGACGACCGGGGCCGCCGGGTCGCCCTGTCGGACGAGGTGCTGCCGCTGGCCCGGCTCGCGAACGACACCCTGGCCCTGGCCGGCCGTCCCCAAGTCGACGCCAACCGGTCGAACAGTCCCGGCCAAGCCCGGTGGTCGATGCTCGACGGCAGATCCGAGCAGGGGGCGAACCGTAACTGACCATCAGCCGGTCCGGGACGTTCCGTGGTGGGTGCCGGTGTCACCTGTCGTGGTGCGGCAGCAAACAATTCGGAGGGATCAGTACATGACGCCAGAAGCCACGCTCGTCCGGTTCCGTGAGTACATGGTGGGGCCGACGCGGTTCATGAACCTGCTGTCCTGTTTCGAGCTCGGTCTGATCGATCGGTTGCGGGAGAATCCCGGGCTGACCGCAGTGAAGCTCGGCGATGCGGTGGGGGTGAAACCGGATGCGGTGGAGCAGCTCCTGCAGTTGATGGTCAAGGAGGGCTTCGTCGCGTACGACGAGGGTTCGGGTGCCTACTCGCTGGACGCGCTCGGCGGCGTGGCGGAGGCCGACCTCGACCGGGCGCTTGCCTTCATGAAGATGATCAAAGTCGCCATGCTCCGGCAGATGTTCTACCTCACCGAGAGTGTGCAGACCGGAACGCTCGTGGGGCTCAAGGAGTTCTACGGCTTCCACGGCACGCTCTTCGACGCCGCGGCCGAACACCGGGACATCCTCGAATCGTGGGGCCGGTTGGCGCAGTTGGAGACCGGCCACGTCTACGGCTGGTTCTTCGAAAACCTCGACATTCCGGCCGGCGCACGGGTGCTCGACCTGCTCGGCGGGAACGGTCTCGGATCGATCATGACCTACCGGACGAAGGCGTCACCGGGCCTGCACGTGACGAACTTCGACGCGCCCGGCAGGGAGGAAGAGTCGCTGCGCAACTTCCGGGAGCACGGCGTCGAGGAACACTGCTCGTTCGTCGGCGGTGACATCTTCACGGACGTCCCCGCCGGGTTCGACGTGGTGCTGATCAAGCACTACCTCGACATGTACGACAGGGGCGACGTCCTCAAGATCCTCAAGAGCGCCAACGGGGCGCTGGAGGTCGGTGGTCAGCTCGTGATCCTGGCGCCGGTCTATCCCGAGGACATCACCGATCCCGACGACTCCCAGGTCGACTTCTTCCCGACGTTCCTACTCGGCTGCGCCACCGCCCAGGGCGGGTTGCAGAAGGTGTCGACGTACCGCGACTGGCTCGCCGAGTGCGGCTTCGAGCTGACCCGGGTGGTGGGCAAGGACCCCGCCGAGATCCCACCGGACGCCATCCCCAGGCGGTTCATCCTCTTCGCGACGAAGACCGCATGACCAGCCGGCACCGGAGCGTCCCACCGATCCTCGTCGCCGGCATCGGGTGCGAACTGCGCCCCCACACCCGAGCAGGAGCAGCATGACCAGCGACCAGCCCACCCCGGACCGCATCATGCACCTCGTCAACGGCTACTGGGCCACCGGCATCCTCGGTGCCGCGGCGAGCCACTCGCTCTTCACCCACCTGGAGGCCGGCACGGACACCGTCCGCGAGTTGGCCGACCGGTCCGGCATCTCCGAGCGCGGGGCGCAGACCCTCCTGGACGGGCTCGTCGGCCTCGGCCTGGTCGAGCTGCACGACGGTCGCTACCGCAACACCGCCGAGGCGACCACCTTCCTGGTCGAGGGGAAACCCACCAGCCTGAGCGAGTTCGCCAAGCTCAAGATGACCCACATGGCTGCTCTGGCGGACCTGCCGGAGGTGGTCCGTGCCGGCGGACCGGTCAGGGCCGCGACCGTGGAGGTCGCCGACAACCCCCACTGGAAGAAGGTGGTGACGGCCATCGCCCCGCAGTCCGTTCCGGTCACGGCGATCGTCGCCGGGCTGCTGGGACTGGCGGACGCCGGCGAGATCTCGATCCTGGATCTCGGCGGCGGCTCGGGGATCTTCTCGGCCACCTGGCTCGGGTTGAACCCGGCGGCCCGGGCCACCCAGCTCGACTGGGCACCGATCAACGCGATCGCCCGCCGGCTCGTCGCCGAGCGGGGGGTCGACGACCGGTTCACCTGCATCGACGGGGACTTCCACAGCACCGGGTTGGCGGCCGCCGCCTACGACGTCGTGGTCTACTCCCACGTGGCCCACCAGGAGGGGCCGGAGGACAACACGGCCCTCTTCGCGAAGGTGCGCGGCGCCCTCCGGCCCGGTGGGACCCTGGTCATCTGTGACTACGTCGTCGACGACGACCGGAGCGGCCCCTCCTTCTCGTTGATCTTCGCTGCGGAGATGCTGCTCAAGAGCAGGCGGGGCGGGACCTGGCGGCGGGCCGACTACCTGGCATGGCTCGCCAAGGCCGGCTTCGAGGACGTCACCTTCCACCCCACCCCGTCGCCGACCACGGTGATCCTCGCCCGCTAGCCGGGCCCACCCCGTGCTTCTGCCGCTGCCGACGGGTCGGCCCGTGTTCCGCGCGCCGATCCGGACACCTGGAGGATGAATGTCCGAGCATGCCGAGTCAGCAGACCTCTATCCGGCCATCGAGGAATCGGCCCGGTTGCTGGAGGTGCCCTGCTCGCGGGAGCGGGTCCAGCCCATCCTGGACGCGTACGCGGATTCGCTGCCGAGTGCCGTCATCGCGTTCCGGGTGGCGACCGGGGCGCGGTACCAGGGTGATCTCGACTGGCGCTTCACCGTCGGAAAGGACACCGACCCGTACGCCGTGGCGGTGTCGAACGGGCTCACCGGGAGGACGGACCACCCGGTCGGTGCCCTGCTCGACGAGATCCGCGAGGGCTGCCCGATCGCCGGTTACGGAATCGACTTCGGCGTGGCCGGCGGATTCAAGAAGATATACGTCTTCTTCCCGCCGGACGGCATGCAGTCGCTGGCCACGCTCGCCGCATGTCCCTCGATGCCCCGCAGCCTGGCCGACAACATCGGGTTCTTCGCCCGTCGCGGCCTCGACGACAAGGTGAACACCTTCGGCATCGACTACCGGCACCGGACGGTGAACGTGTACTTCGGCGCGCTGCCCGCCGCGTGCCTCACCCCCGAGGGCGTCCTGTCGATGACCCGCGAACTCGGTCTGCCCGATCCGGGTGAGCGGATGCTCCGGCTCGCCCGGCACTCCTTCGGTATCTACGCCAGCCTGGGCTGGGAGTCCTCGGCGGTCGAGCGCTTCTGCTTCGCCGTGATGACGTCGGATTCGGCATCCCTCCCGGTCCCGCTCGAACCGAAGATCGAGCAGTTTCTCCGGGGGCTGCCCAACAACGCCGCCGACAGCAGGTTCGTCTACTACGCGGGGGTGTCGTCGACCGGTGAGGACAACTACAAGGTCCAGTCGTACTACAACTGGCAGCCCCGGATGCTGGACCAGATGCTGCTGTCCGACTCGGGTACGACAAGCGGGTGACGTCGCGCCCGCTGCCGGGTCCGTGACCGTCGCCATGTGAGAGAGGAGTGGTGCTGATGAGCGACTCCCCGGATGTTCTCGACCTTACCGGGACGGTGCAGGACTTCCTCACCTCGATGCACACCGCCGGACCGGTCCGGCAGGTGCGGCTGCCCAACGGCGTACCGGTCTGGATGGTCACCCGGCACACCGAGGTGCGGGAGGCGCTGAACGATCCACGGCTGTCCAACCGGGACCGCAACGACTGGTTCGACCAGGGCGCGTTGAGTCCGCAGGTGCGGTCCGCGATGAACACGTCGATGCTGCGGATCGACCCGCCCGACCACACCCGGCTGCGCAAGCTGGTCGCCAAGGCGTTCGTGCCCCGGCGGATCGAGGCGCTGCGTCCCCGGGTCGAGCAGCTCTCCGGGGAGTTGCTGGATCGGCTGGCGGCCGGGCCCGCCGAGGCGGACCTCGTCGCCGGGTACGCGTCCCCGCTGCCCGTCCAGGTGATCTCCGAACTGCTCGGGGTGCCGGTCGAGGACCGGGCCAACTACCGCAGGTGGGCCGACGCGTTCAGCGCCGGGCTGGGAGCGCCGGTCTTTCCGGTCCGCGAGGTCACCGACTTCGTGGCGCACCTTCAGGATCTGGTCGCCCGGCGTCGGGCCGAACCGGACGACGCGCTGCTGTCGGCGTTGATCGCCGCCCGGGACCAGGCCGACCGGCTCACCGAGGACGAGTTGATCTCGACGGCCTTCCTGTTCGTCGTCGCCGGCCACGAGACCACGACGAACCTGATCGGCAACGGCCTCTACCTGCTGTTGCGGACCCCGGAACTGGCCGACCACATCCGGGCCCACCCCGAGGACCTGCCCCGGGCCATCGAGGAGTTCCTGCGGTACGAGAGCCCGGTGACGGGTGCCGCGTTGCGTACCGCCACCTCGGCGATGGACCTCTTCGGCGCGGAGGTGGCGGCCGGTGACCTGGTCATGGTGTCCCTGCACGCGGCCAACCGGGACGGCACCGCGTTCGCCGACGCCGACCGGTTCCTGATGAACCGCGAGCGCAACCCGCACCTGTCGTTCGGCTACGGCATCCACTACTGCATGGGGGCACCGCTGGCCCGGATGGAGGCACAGGTCGCCATCGGGGATTTCCTGGCCCGGTTCCCGCAGGCCCGCCTGGCGGTGGACGCCGACGCCATCGAGTGGCAGCCGGGCCTGCTCACCCGGGGGTTGGCCGCCCTGCCGGTCCGGCTCGCCGGTTGACGCCGTACGCCACCGACGTCGTACGGCGACCCGCCGCCGGTCGGTTCGGGACCTCGACGGGCCCGGCCCGACCGGCGCGCGGCACCCTTCCTCCGGCTGTCGCCGGGGGTCGGATCAGGCCGGGCGGCCCGCCTTCAGCGCGGCCGTGGTGTCGACCACCCGGCGGGCCTGGTAGCGGGCCGCCTGGAGGGTGACGTCACCCGGCGCGCCACTGCCGGCCACGTGGGAGGTGCCGTAGGGGTTGCCCGACTGGAACTGGATCGGGTCGGTGTAGCCGGGCGGAACGATGATCCCGCCCCAGTGGTAGAAGACGTTGGACAGCGACAGGAGGGTCGACTCCTGCCCGCCGTGCGGGGTGTTCGAGGCGGTGAAGGCCGAGTAGACCTTGTTCGAGAGCTTGCCGTGGAACCACAGCGGACCGAGGGTGTCGATGAACGCCTTGAGTTGGCTCGACACGTTGCCGAAGCGGGTGGGGGTGCCGAACAGGGCCGCGTCGGCCCAGTCCAGGTCGTCGCCGGTGGCCACCTCGACGTCGGCGGTGTCCCGGACGTGCTGGGCCCACTCCTCCCGCGCGTTGATCGCCTCGGCCGGAGCCGTCTCGGCCACCTTGCGCAGGCGTACGTTCGCGCCGGCCTTCTCCGCCCCCTCGGCCGCGGCCTTGGCCAGCGTGTGCACGGTGCCGGTGGCGCTGTAGTAGATGATCGCGAGGTTCACTGGTTCCATGATCGTTTTCTCCCGGTCGGCGGTGCCGTGACGATGGCCCTGGATCAACTGCTGACGGAGTACGGGCCGAAGCGACCCCCGACCACGAAACCGGCCGGCACCGGTGGCACGAGGTCCACCACGGCGGTCCCGGTGTCGCACAGGGCGAGGTTCATGTCAGGTTCTCCCCGCGGGTCGCTGGGATAGTGTTCGGCCTACTGATACGACGAAACAGCCCTGCCGAATGTCAGGCGGCGCTTCGATTCCGCAGCTCCGGGCGCCGTCGTCGAACCGGTGGGGAAGCGGACGATCAAGGGAGTCGGCGTCAGCATGACCAACCCCACCGGGCCCGGGCTGGACTGGCCCGATCCGGCCCCGAGCGGGCTCGTGAGCGAGCGGCCCCAGCTCATCGGTCTCGCGTACCGGCTGCTCGGGTCCCTGGCCGACGCCGAGGACGTCGTACAGGAGGCGTACGCCCGCTGGTACGCCCTCTCCCCTGACCAGCGGGGGGCCATCGAGACCCCGGGTGCGTGGCTGGCCCGGGTCGCCGGCCGGATCTGCCTCGACGTGCTCGGCTCGGCCCGCGTCCGGCGGGAACGCTACGTGGGGGAGTGGATTCCGGAGCCCCTGCCCGACAGCGCCGGGTGGACCGGCGACGGTACGGGTGACCCGGTCGACCGGGTCACCCTGGACGAGTCGATCAGCATGGCCTTCCTGGTGGTGCTCGAATCGACGACACCGGCCGAGCGCGTCGCGTTCATCCTGCACGACGTATTCCGGTACTCCTTCGCCGAGGTGGCCGAGGTCGTCGGCCGTACGCCGGCCGCGTGCCGCCAGTTGGCCTCGTCCGCCCGCCGTCGGGTTCGCGGGTCGTCCGCGCCCAGGGTGCCGGCAGCCCGGCAGGCCGGCATCGTGCGGGCCTTCAAACAGGCGTGGGAGACCACCGACATCGACGCGCTCGTCGGTCTGCTGACGCCGGACGCCACCGCGACCGGCGACGGTGGCGGGCTCGTCAGCGCCGAACTCCACCCGATCGAGGGTGCCGAGCGGATCGCACGGTTCTTCGCCGACCGGGGCGGCGCGGCATCCGGCATCCGGCTCCTGGAGCGCACTGTCAACGGTCAGCCCGGTCTGGTGGCGCAGGTGGCGGGCGGCGTCGGCGCGGTGCTGGCGTTCGACATCGAGGGTGACCGGATCAGGCGCATCTGGACGGTCCTCAACCCCGACAAGCTCCGCGCCTGGACGGCCGGCTGAGCCGTGGGGCGTGTCCGGGCGCAGGCGTCCGGGAGCGTCGCGGGCGGGCCACCCCGGGCCCGCCCGCGACCGGTACGGCGGCTACCTGGTGCAGGTGACGCCGTTGAGGGTGAACGCCGTCGGTGCGGCGGCGTTGCCGGTGTGGTTGGCCTGGAAGCCGATGCTGACCGAGGCGCCGGGGGCGATGGTCGCACCGGATGATGCAAGTCGTTGACAAGCATCGATGTATTGCCGCACGGTGGAGGCATGTCAGGGGTCCGTTCGTCCGCGCTGCGCCGCCGGGTGCGGCCCGGCCTGCTCGCCGCCGTCGTCTCGTCGATCGCCGTGCTCGGCACGGGATCGATCGCCGTGCCGGCCGCCCTCGCCGGCACCACGACGCCCCCCGGACCGGCCGCCGGTGGACACCCCGCGGTCGCGCCCGCGCCGGTCGGTGCCGCGGTGCCCCTGACGGGAGCGGCGGCGACCGCGCCGCCCACCACCCCGCCGGGCACCCCGAACACCTCGCCCTTCCCGCCGGGCGTGCCCACGAACGTCGTCGCCAGCCAGGTCCGGACGGGTTCGGTCACCCTCACCTGGACGGCCGCGACCCCCGGCTGCTGCGCCATCGCCGGCTACGACATCACGTACTACAGCCCCTTCGACGACGTCGTCATGTCGGCCAGCGTCGGCAACGTCACCACCACCACGATCACCAGCTACATCAGCGCGGGCCGGCAGTACCTGTTCCGGATCTCCGCCCGGGACGTCGTCGGGCACCGCTCCCTGTCGTCGGAGCCGGTGACCGTGGTCACCCCGGTCACCGACACCGGGCCGGACACCACCCCGCCGAGCGCGCCGCAGAACCTGACCCTCGGCGACGTGACCGACTCGACCGCCACGCTCTCCTGGTCGCCGTCGACCGACGACGTCGGGGTACGCGGCTACAACGTCTACCGCTTCGACGGCTGGTACACCTCGGTCCTGGTCGCCACCGTGCCGACGACGACGTACACGGTCGCGCTCCCGCCGCCGCCGTCGCCGCCGCTGCGCTACCAGTTCTACGTGCGTGCCCGGGACGCGGCCGGCAACGTCTCGATCGCCTCCAACACGGTCACCGCGCCGACGACGACCACCCCGCCGACGACACCCATGCCGCCGCCGCCCACCTGTCGGGTGACCTACCAGAACCAGTCCGAGTGGCAGGGCGGGTTCGTCACCGTCGTGACGGTCCAGAACACCGCCACCGCGCCGATGGACGGCTGGACGCTCACCTTCAGCTTCCGGGGAGACCAGCGGATCACCTCCGGGTGGAACGCGACGACCAGCCAGAGCGGGGCCACGGTGACGGCCCGCAACGTCGACTGGAACCGCGTCGTCGCGGCGAACGGCTCGGTGAGCTTCGGCATCCAGGGCAGCTGGAACGCCAGCAACGCGCCGCCGACCAGCTTCGCGCTCAACGGCGGCCCCTGCACCGTCGGCTGAGCCGCGTACCGGCGGACCCGGGTCAGGTCCGGGCGGGCCGCCGGGTCCGTGGGTCGCCCTCCTGCACCGTCTCGACGACCGCGAAGACGACGCCGACGACGGTCAGCAGCACCAGTGAGACGACGGACGGCAGCGCGACGGTCAACGGAGCCAGGACGGTGACCATGCCCGCGCCGATGAGCCGGTGGCGGCTGACGGTCCGGAAGATCCGCAGCCAGAACATCTGGTTGCCGAGCAGGTACAACGCCACCCCGAGGAACAGCGTGTAGTGGCCCAGCAGGGCGCCGTGCCGGTCCTGGGACGCGGCCAGGGTCTGGTGCAGGCCGTAGGCGACCAGGACGATCCCGGCCACCATCGGCAGGTGCAGATAGGTGTACGCGTCCCGCGCGGCGCGGACCCGACGGTCCCCCTCGTAGGCCCCGAGTGCGATCCGGGCCGCGTCGATGCCGGTGAAGTAGCTCCACCAGATCGTGCCGAGGGCCACCACGGACGCGACGACGACGATCAGCGTGGGAGCGGAGATCGGTTCGTCGTCGATGGAGACGCCGACGGAGAGGACCGCCTCGCCGAAGGCGATCAGGATGACCAGGGCGTGCCGGTCGGCCCAGTGCCGGACCAGCCTGATCCGCCACAGCCGCCCGCCGGCCCAGTAACCGGCGACGTACTGCACGAGCAGGGCGGCCACCCAGAGCAGCGTCATGGCGGGGTGCCGGGTCACCGACTCGGGGGCGACCAGCTCGACTGCGGCGATCGTCAGCAGGATGACGATGGTGGCCGCCGTGGCGACGAACCGGGTTCTGGTGCCCCGCAGGTCGGCGTTCTCCCGGACGAGCTGCCGGAAGATCAACGCCTGCATGAGCTGGATGGCGATGTAACACCCGATGACCAGCAGCGGGCCGGGCAGGCTGTCCGGCAGGGGGACGAAGGCCTGCGGGATCGCCAGCCCGATCAGCAACACCGCCGTCATGATGCCCGCCGTGCTCAGCCGTACCACCGTGCTGTCGTGCCGGACCGCGTTGGCCAGCCAGGTGTACGACGTCCAGGCCCACCAGAGCAGCGCCAGCAGGATCATGCCCTGGGCCAGGCCGAGCAGGGTCGGGAAGCGGTTCATCACGGCGGTGACCTCGATGAAGGCGTACACGAACACGAGGTCGACGAAGAGTTCCCGGGGGTCGACCGTCCCGACCTGGATATTCTCCGACTCGACCGACTCGTGGAGTTGCCGGTGCCGCTGCCGGAAGGCGGTGTTGTCCAGCACCACCATCGCGCAGGTGGCGACGACCAGCACCACCAGCGCCTGCACCTCGGAGATCTGACCGGCCACCGTCAGCAGCACCGTCAGCAGCGCCACCCCCGTCAGCGGACCCCGGCCCAGCAGCCGGACCGCCCGCCACTCCACGGCGACGAGCGCCCCCAGGTAGAGCAGCACGCCGCCGTACAGGACGGCGATGCCGCCCGACGGCCACGGATGGGTGCTCCTCGGGGTGGCGTGCGTGTTGAGGTGCTTGAGCCCCAGCGCGAAGAAGATCAACCCGCCGATCATGGGCAGGTGCAGCCCGCTGTAGACGTCGCGCCCGACCCGGGCGCGGTTCCTGCCGGCGCTGGCCTTCAGGGCCCGTTCGATGATCACCTTGGCCAGGTCGAAGTAGCTCCACCACAGCGCGAAGACCACGGTGATGCCCAGCACGGCCCCGACGGCCAACTGGGAGGTCACCGGGCGGTCCACCCCGAGCCCTTCGCTGGCGCCGATCGAGATGATCGTCTCGCCGAGCGCGATGAGCACGATCAGGGCGTGCCGTTCGGCCAGGTGCCACGGCGAGACGACCCGCCAGCCGCCCCTGCTGGCCACCACGAGGATGAGAGAGTCGATCAGGAGGGCGCTCGCGAACAGCACCACCTGCACCAGTGCGGCGTCGACGGTCGTCGGCAGCAGGGGCGGCACCAGGGCGGAGGCGAGCAGCACCAGCCCGCCGGCGACGAAGATCAACCAGGCGGCGACCGCCGACCGCCGTCCGCCCTCCCCCCGGTGGCGGACGAACGTGAGGACGACCATGGTGGTCGCCCGGATCAGCAGATATCCACAGATCAGCACCAGCGGGCCGGGTAGACCGCCCCGCCGGTCGGTGAACGCCTCGGGTATCGCGACCCCGATCACCAGCAGGGCGGCGGAGATGCCGAGCATGATCGGGGGCATGACCCCCCGGTCGAGGTGCACCACGTTGCCGAGCCAGACGCACGGCGTCCAGCAGTGCCAGATGAGCAGGATCACGAGCGCGCCCTGGACCAGCCCGAGGGGGCTGAAGTGCTCGCCCATCAGCGTGGTGACGGCCAGGAACGCGAACACGAAGAGCAGATCGACGAAGAGCTCGACCCAGCTCACATCGCCGATGGCCCCGGGGTCACGGGCCACCAGACGCCGACCCCCGGCTGTCGGGTGTGGCGCGGGATCATCCCTCCGCACCCGATAAGCCTCGCAAACCGGACACGGATTGTCCCGCCAACCCCGATTAGCAGAGTGAACGACCGAATCCGAGCAGAAATCACCAACGGGGCGGACGCCAACCGGGGCGTGCCGGTGCCTCCCCCCGTACGGGAGACACCGGCACGGTAAACGGTCACCCCGGTCGGGGCCGGCCGGACCGTCAGGTCAGCGGCGTCAGCGTGAACCGCTGGTTGGTCTGACCGTGACAGTCGTAGAGCTGGACCTGCGCCCCGTTGGCCGTGCTCCAGACGTCCAGGCACCGCCCGGACTGCACGCTGCTGATGGTGCCGTTGGCGTTGACGTTCCACTGCTGGTTGGTCTGGCTGTGGCAGCCGTAGATCTGGACCGCCGCACCGTTACCGGAGCCGGCCGCGTCCAGGCACATGTCGCCGTACACCCGGAGTTGCTTGCCGGAGGTGTACGTCCACGACTGGTTGGCCTGCCGGTTGCAGTCCCAGAGCTGCACCCGGGTGCCGTTGGCGCGGGAGGCGTTGGGCACGTCGAGGCACCGGTTGGACTGCGCGCCGACGATCAGGCTGGCGGTGCCGGGCGGGTTGCCGGTGGGCGAGCTGGTCGGCGTCTGGGACGGGGTCGGGGGTGGGGTGTCCGACGGGGTCGGCGGCGGGGTGGTCGGCGTCGACGGCAGCAGCGGGCAGGTGCTGCGGTAGCTGACCACGCCGTTGTTGTCCGCCAGCGGGCAGAGGAACTGGCTGTACCGGGCGTCGTTGTCGACGAACATCTTGAGGAACGGCAGCATGGTCCGGATCAGCACCGGGTTCGACCGGCCGACCATGAACCCGTGGTCGGCCCCCGCGACCTCCAGGTAGGCGCTCTCCGTCGTGACCGGGAGGCTGTTGTAGAGGCCGGTGGCGTAGGACGGGGTGACCACCGTGTCGGCCTGCCCGGCGAAGACCATCGTGGGCACCCGGTCGTTGGCCAGGTTCGACGACGGCGAGTACGGCGCGATGCCGACCGCCGCCTTCAACGACGAACGTCGCAGGGCCGCGCTCAGCGCCCCACCGCCGCCCATGGAGTGACCGGAGACCGCCAGCCGGTTGGGGTCGATCCGGTCCCGTACCGGGCTCTGCTGCACCAGGTAGTCGAGCGCGGCGAGCAGTTGGGTGCCCCGGGCCGTGTCGAAGTCGTTGCGGCTGTTGGTCTCGATGCCGATCACGACGAAGCCGTGGGAGGCCAGCCACGGGCCCATCCAGGCCAGCTCGGCGGAGAACAGCGCGTTGTAGCCCGGCGAGATCGCGACCGCGCCGAAGGTGCCCTGGCTGGTGTCGGTCGGGTAGTAGATCCGGCCGCCGTTGAAGCCGTACCCGGTCGGGACGGCGACCGAGGTGTTGGCGAACGGGCCGTTCACGGACGCGACGCTGCTCCGGGTCGGGTCAGGACCCCGCTGGTACGGGTTGTCGGCGGCCGACGCCGTCCCGGTCGCCACCGTCATGGTGAACAGCCCGACGAGGGCGGCGGCGATCCCGGCCGCGGCGAGCGTGACCAGCCTTCCCCGCCGGCGGGGGAGACCCGGGCGGGGCGGGGCTGCTCCGGGGGCGGGGAGTGCGGTGCGTGTCCTCGCACTGTCGGTACCTCCTGGTGGTGGGTGGTGGGTGACCCGTAGCATGCTGTTAACGTTCACGTTCATCGATGGATTTCAGGTTGGCAGGTAATCCCGGGGTTTTCAACCGGTAGTTTCGAGCAGGTGACCCGATAGTTTCGGAGCCCGCCTTGACGGGCGCGGCGACGCGGCGGCCCTCCCCGCACGCCACGGAGGCGTCCGGGGAGGGCCGGTGGTCGGGACGGGTCGAGGGGCTGTGCGGCCCCGGGGTCGATGGCTCGACAGCCGCCCGTCGGTCAGCCCGTGGTGCAGGAGCGGATCTGGGGGCGGGCGCTGCTGTTGCCGTTCATCATCGTGGTGAAGCCGAAGGTGTTGCCGCTGCCGTTGGACCGCATCGTCATCACGTAGCCGGAACTGTCCCAGCTGGGGGTGCCGTTCCAGGTGGTGTTGACCCGCTGCGGCGCGGTCAGCGCCACCACCACCGTCCAGTTGCCGCCGCCCTGGACCGTCACGGAGGTGTTGTACCGGTCGCCCCACACGTTGGGGTACGTCGCCGTCGCGGTGCACCCGCCACCGGCCGGCGGAGTGGTCGGTGTGCCGGTGGGTGGGGTGGTCGGGGTGCCGGTCGGCGGGGTGCCGTCCGGGGCCACCGCCCGGCCGGTGCTCGGCGAGATCATGCCCGGGCAGAGGCCACGGCTGTTCAGGTTGGCCACGATCTGCGGGATCGCGTCGCGGGTGTTCTGGATGCCGTCGTGCATCAGGATCACCTGGCCGTCCTGGAGACGGCCGGCGTTGGAGACGATCTGGCTGACGCTCGCGCCGTTCCAGTCCTGGGAGTCGACGTCCCAGATCACCTGGCGCAGGCCGAGCGACGAGGCGACCGACTGGAGGGTCGAGTTGGTCTCCCCATAGGGCGGGCGGAACAACTGCGGCCGTACGCCGGTCGCCGACTGGATCGCCGAGTTGGTCTGGGAGAGGTCCGACTGCATCTGGCTCTGGCTCATCGAGGTCATGTGCGCGTGGTTCCAGCTGTGGTTGCCGATCCACATGCCGGCGTCGACCTGGGCCCGCGCGGCGGACTGGTTGCCCTGCACGTTCTGCCCGACGTTGAACATGGTCGCCCGGACGTTGTTGGCACGCAGCACGGACAGCAGCGCGCCGGTGCTGCCGGTCGGGCCGTCGTCGAAGGTGAGACCGACGTAGCCGTTGCAGGCGGCGGCGCTGGACGGGGTGGCGGAGACCGCGACGCCGACGGCGCCCAGCGCCACGGTGGTGGCGAGCACCGCCAACCGGACGGTCAGGCGGGAGGCTCGGGAGCGGGACGGGCGGCCGGGGCTGCCGGTGCTGGAGATCATGCGCAGGTCCTCCTGGGGGCGGTGATACCTGGGGGCGCGGGGTTCTATCGAGATGCGTTGATGTCGCTGTGAATCGGAGTATTGCAGCGGCATTTCGAACGCGTCAACGACTTTCGGAAACTTTCGGAAACACGTGCGTCCGGGGCATCGGAGCTGGCGGCCCGCCGTGTGCCGCCGTCGCTACGGACCCGCCCCGCCGCCGCGCGTCGCTCCGCGCCGGCCGCTGCCGGACAGTGGGCACCCTGGACGACAGTGGAGCCATGGACACCGTCGCGGAGCTGACCATCGTCCGGCACGGGCAGAGCGTCGCCAACGTCGCGTTCGCCGAGGCCCACGCGCGGGGCGTCGCCACGCACGGCCTCACCGGGCGCGACGCCGACGTCCCGCTGTCCCCGTCAGGCTGGCGACAGGCCACCCGGCTCGGCCGCTGGCTCGCGGCACAGCCCGCCGACCGGCGTCCCGACCAGGTGGTCTGCTCCCCGTACCGGCGGGCCCGGCAGACCTGGACCCGGGTGGCGGACACCGCCGCCGCCCTCGGCGTCACCCCGGCCCCGGTCGACCTCGACCGGCGGCTGGTCGACCGGCTCATGGGCGAGCTGGAACTCCTGACCCCGCTCATGATCGCCGAACGGTTCCCCGCCGAGGCGGCCCGGCTCGCCGCCGACGGCCTCTACGCCTACCGGCCACCCGGCGGCGAGACGTTCGACGACGTCGCCGCCCGTGTCCGCGCCGCCCTGGCCGATCTGCACCGCCGGCACGCCGGCCGCCGGGTGTGGGTGGTGGCCCACGACGCCGTGGTCGTCGCCGCCCGGCACGTCCTGGAAGGGCTGCCGTTCGCCGACCTCGACGCGATCCTCGCCACCACCCCCGTCGCCAACACCTCGCTCACCCGCTACGTGCCCACCCACGGCCGCCTCGACCTCGTCGCGTTCGCCGCCGTCCCGCACGCGCCGTGACCGGCTCAGCGGACCGGGTCGGGCCACGACCGGACGGCACCGGGCACCCCGGCCAGCCGGGCGAACGGCCCACCGGCGGCCAGCAGCACCCCGGGCGGTCCGCACTCCACCAACCTGCCCCGGTCGAGCACCAGCACCAGGTCGGCGTCCGCGACCGTCGACAGCCGGTGCGCGATGACCAGCCGGGTCACCGGCAGCGTCCGCAGGCCCGCCTCGACGGCCGCCTCGGTCACCGTGTCCAGCGCGCTGGTCGCCTCGTCCAGGATGAGCAGGGCCGGGTCGGCCAGCAACGCGCGGGCGAGCGCGACCCGCTGGCGTTGCCCGCCGGACAGGCCGACGCCACCGTCGCCGAGGTGGGTGTGCAGCCCCATCGGCAGGGCCGCCACGTCGTCGTGCAGCGCGGCCAGCCGTACCGCCCGGTCGACGGCCGCGTCGGACGCGTCCGGGCAGGACAGCGTCAACGCCTCGCGCAGGGTGCCCGCGCCGAGGTAGGTCTCCTGGAGGACCACCCCGATCTGCCGGCGCACCGAGGACAGGTCCAGCGTGGCGAGGTCGTGGCCGTCGACGTGGATGCGTCCCTCGGCCGGGGCGTACAGGCCGGTCAGCAGGCCGACCAGGGTGCTCTTGCCGCTGCCGGAGCCGCCCACCACCGCCACCTTGCTGCCGGGCCGGATCACGGCGGTGACGTCGCGCAGCGCCCAGGGCGACCGCCGGTCGTACCGGAAACCCACCCCGGTGAGGGTGACCAGCCCGGTGAGCCGGGGCGCGGGCGCACCCGGGATGGGCTGCTCGACCGGGGCGTCCACGATGTCGGCCAGCCGGTCCATGGTGGGGGCGAGCAGGGTGAACGACGGCAGCCGCTGGGCCAGCGCGACCGCCGGGGTGATCGCGGCGACCGCGAGCGCGGACAGGCCGGCGGCCCGCCCCGGCGAGTCGGCCTGCCGGACCGCGACCAGCAGCATCAGCACCGGGCACGCCATCGACCCGGCGGCGAGCAGCGCGTCCGAGACCGCCGCCAGCCGGGCCAGCCGGTGCGCCGCCGACACCCCCCGGTCGAACGACTCCTGCCAGCGCCCCCGCACCCGCTGCTGGGCCCCGGCGACCCGGATCGCCGCCATGCCCTGCACCGCCTCGGAGAGCCGGGCCGCCTCCTCACCGGAGGCGAGCAGTTCCTCCCGTTGCAGCGCGCCGGAGCGGCGGCCGACCCACAGCGCGATGCCCGCCTGGACCGCGATCACGGCGGCGGCCACCAGCCCCAGCACCGGCGCCAGCACGGTCACCACGGTCAGGTAGCCGACCACCAGCAGCCCGTCCAGGGCGGTGGCGACCAGCGCCGACGCCAGCAGGTCCCGGACGCCGGCCACCGCCCGGACCCGGTCGACCAGGTCGCCTGCCGACCGGCGGTGGAAGTACCGGTAGACCACCTCGAACAGCCGGTGCACCGTCTCGGTGCCGAGCCGGCTGCCGATGCGCCGTTGCAGGCTGGTCACGGTCAGCCCCCGGGCCAGGGACAACGTCCCGGTGAGCAGGGCCAGCGCGGCGACGGCGGCGAGCCAGGTCACCGCCGGGGGCGCGGCGGCGTCGATGAGCGCGGCGGTCGCCCACGGTACGGCCAGGCCGGTCGCGGTGAGCAGCACCGAGGTCGCCGCCAGCAGCGCGAGCAGCCCGGTGTGCCGGCGCAGCACCGGCACCAGCAGGTCGCGTACCGGTGACGGTGCCGGGGGCGCCGGCGGGGCGGGACCGTCGGCTGCGGCCAGCAGCACCACCCCGGTGGTGCCGGTGGAGAACTGGGCGGGGGAGAGCCGGCGGCGGCCCACGGCCGGGTCGACCACGTCGACGCCCCGGCGGCCGATCCGCTCCACCACCAGGTAGTGGTCGCCGTTCCAGTGGGCCAGCAGCGGCGTCGGCAGCTCCCGCAACCGGGTGGCGTCCCGACGCAGCGCGGGCAGGACGATCGCCCGGCAGCGCAGCCCGTGCTGCTGCGCCTCGTCGCGCAGGTCGCGCAGGCTCAGGCCGTCCCGGCCGACGTCGAGCCGGGCCCGCAGGTACGACACGGGGACCGCCCGGCCGTAGGCGGCGAGCAGCATGGCGAGCGCGCTGGGCCCACAGTCGGTGGCGGCGACCTGGAGCACCACCGGCACCCGTCGCCGGCCGGTCACCGGACCCGGGTCGTCCGGTCCCGGGGCAGCCAGAACCACTCGATGTCGGTGGTTGCCCGCCGCTGCGCCAGCCACTCGTCGAACATGGCCCGCTCGACCAGCGCTCGGATGTCGTCGTCGAGGACGGCCGGTTCCCGGTCGACCACCACCGCCGTCACCGCCGTACCGGCGATCGTGGTCGACACCGGCCCGGCGGCGTCGCGCAGTTCGGGCGGGGCCACGGCCGCGACCGTCCGCAGGGTGCCGGCGGCCCGGCCGGCGCGGACGGCGTCGGCCACCGCCGCGAGCGCCGCCGCGCGGTCGGCGGGGGGTGTCCCTTCGGCGGTCCAGGCGATCAGGAGCCGGTCGAACCTGGACCGGTGCGCGGCGAACCACTCCGGCAGCCGGTCACCCGCCACCCGGGCGCGGAGCCGGGCGACCGCCACGGTGTGGGCGATCAGGTCGGCGAAGTCCTCGGCGGTGAGCCCCCGCTCGGCGAGCCACCGTGCGGTCGACTCGGCGTCGAGCAGCCCCTTGGCCCGGCGGTACGCGTCGGCCGCCGCCTGGAGTTCGCCGTCGTCGACCTCGGCCGGGTGCTGCTCCAGTTCCTCGGCGACCAGGCCGGTGTCGGCCAGCCGGGCGAGCACGTCGTGGTCGTACCAGAGGAAGTCGAGGGCGGTGAGCGCCTCACCCACCCGCAGCGTCCGGGTGCCGACCCGGGCGAGGTGATGGTCGGAGTGCCGGACCGCCCCGCGCAGCGGCCACGGCAGTGCCGGCGTCGGACTGTACGCCACGGAGACCGTGCCGGCGGGTTCGCGCAGCAGCACGTCGAAGGCGACCGACCCGTCGGCCGCCTCCTCGTCGCGTACCACCGCCGGATCGGCGGCGGGCCAGCGTTCCCGCAGCGGGGTGAGGCGTCGTCGGGCCTCGGGCAGGCCGGCGCGGTCGGTGGTCAGCTCCCGTACCAGGGTGACGGCGGCGTCGAGCAGGGCCGGGTCCAGGGTGGTCATGTGGTGGCTCCGGGGGTGGGGGTGGGCGCGGTGAGCAGGTCGACCACGGCGGCGGTGATGGGCAGCCCGGTCTCCTCCTCGACCCACAGGTACTGGCCGCTGGGGTTGATCTCGATGTAGACGTACCGGTCGTCGGGGGTGACGATCAGGTCGAGGGCGCTGTAGCGCAGGCCGAGCGCGCGGGTCAGCGCCACGCACCGGGCGGCGACGTCGTCGGGCAGGTCGTAGCGGCTCAGCGGGGTGTTCCGGTCGTCCTGGCGACGCCAGTCGTGCCGGGCGTGGTTCGACCGCTGGGAGTCGATGGCGGCGGTGAACACCCGGTCCCCGACGACGGTGACCCGTAGCTCGACCCGTTTGGGGACCCGCGCCTGCGCGATGAGGGGGCAGTGGCGTACCCCGTCGACGTGGCCGACGTCGCGGTGGGTGACCGGCTCGGTGAACCGCAGCAGATCGTCGCGGAGGCTGTTCAGCCCGACCTGCTTGGTGATCATCCGACCGCCGGTGTGGTCGAACAGGTCGAGAACCTCGCGGGGGTCGTTGCCGACGGCGGTGGCCGGCACGTCGAAGCCGAGGCGCAGGGCGAGCTGGAGTTGGCGGATCTTCTGCTGGGCCCGCAGCACCACCGGCCGGGGGGCGGGCAGCGCCGGCACGTCGAGGGTCTCCCAGACGTCGCCGACGAACTGCCGGCTCTCCTCGACCACGAAACCGGCGTGGGGTTCGGCGAGGTGGCGCGGGGCGACCGGGACGCCGGGGCGGCGGAACCAGACGGCGGTCACCGCGTCGAGGTCGACCGCCCGGCCGCCGGTGTCGCCCCGACCGGGGCCGTCCGGGTCGGCGTGCCGGATCAGGGTACGGGCCAGCCGCCCGTCCCGGATGGTCACCGACAGCGACGCGTGGGACGGCACGTCGGCCGGGTCGAAGCGGACCCAGGCGGCACCGCGCCGGCCCAACTCCACCTCGGCCGCGTCGGCGTGCACGTCGTCGGGGGCGGTCAGGATGAGGATCATGGGTACTCCGGGCGGGGGCCCGCCGACGGTCCGGCCACCGGTGGGCCGGATCGCCGACGGTGACGGGATCAGAAGTCGGTGTCGGTGTCCGGTCGTCCCCCGCCGGGGATGTCGTCGATGGTCTTCGACGAGCCGGCGTTGGGGCGCGGCAGGCCACCGAGCATCCGGGCGAGCTGTTCGTCCGCCAGTTCCACCCCGTCGGCGGGAATGGTGTCGATCTGTACGGTCCTGCGCTTCATGGTGCTACCTCGTATCCGTTCGCGAACGCCCACCGGCCGGGTGGACCGGCAGGTGCATGCAGTCTCGGTGGGCCGGGGTGACCTGGGCACCAGGGAAATCCCCAGGGTTGGCCCCGGGTTCTACGCTCAGCCGGTGTCCACCGAGATCACGGCCGAGCGCCTGCTGTCGGCGGCCGACCGTGCCGACCCGGACGAGGCCGCGCGCCTGCTGTTCCGGGCCTTCCTCACGCTGTCCCGGACCACCGACAGCGACCAGTTGCTCCCGCTGCTGACCCGGGTGCGGACGGCCGACGAGGCGAGCGGCTCGGCGCGTACCGCACTGATCTACCGGACCCTGGCGGGTACGGCGGCCACCCGGGCCGGCCTCGCCGAGGGCCCGGAGCACCTCGACGCCGCCGTACGGATCTTCGACGAGCACGCCTTCGGCGACGACCCGGTGCTGGTGGAGTGCGCGTTGACCGCCGTGATGACGTTGATGCGTCCGCACGAGGCGCGCCGGTTCGCCCCGCTGCTCGCCGCGCTGGACCTGCCGCCGGCCGACCGGGCCCGGCTGCTCGCCCTGGTCGGGGTCGGTGACTGCTGGGCCGGCAACCTGGTCCGGGGCCAGGCCGAGCTGAGGGAGGCGGCCCGACTGGCCGCGCAGTGCGGCACCCCCGACGTGCAGGCCGAGGCGACCTCCTGGCTGGCCAAGTGCGACGCGTTGCGTGGTGACCTGGACGATGCCGCCGTCCACCTGGACCAGGCCCGGGAGTTGGCCGCGCAGGTCGGTTCGGCCTGGGTGGCCCGCCACCTGCCCGAGTGCACGGCCGCGCTGGCGTTCGTCCGGGGTGACCGGGAGACCTGGGCCGGGCTGCTCGAACTCGTGGTGGCCAGGGACGTCGGGGTGACCGCCGGCCTCCAGTACGAGCACCGCTGGGAGTTGGCCACCCACCACGCCCTCGCCGGCCGGTCCCGGCTGGCCGGTGACCTGCTCGCCGGGGTCGACGACCCGCCGGCCTCCTGGCCGGGAGGACCGGTGCTGCCGGCGTGGCGGGCCTGGATCCTCGATCCGGGCACGGCCACCACGGCGACCCTGACGGCGGCGGTGGACCTGCTGACCCGCCCGGTCGAGCAGTTGCTCGCCGCCCGGGTCGCCTGGCTGCTCGGCGTGCACCACGGGCGGGCCGGCCGGCGGGGCGAGGCGGCCCGGCTGCTGGAGCAGGCGTGCGCGGGGTACGCCCGGACGGGTGCCGCCGGGATGCTCACGCTGGTGATGCGGGACCTCCGCTCACTCGGTACGACCCCGCCGGGTGCCGCGCCGCCGCCGGTCGCCGCCCCGCCGTTCCCGGTGCCGGCCGGGGGGCCGACGCTGACCGAGGCCGAGGCCCGGGTCGCCACCGCGATCGCCAACGGGCTCAGCAACCGGGAGGCGGCGCAGCGGCTCTTCGTCTCGGTGAAGACGATCGAGTTCCACCTGGGCAACATCTTCCGCAAGCTCGGCGTCCGTAACCGTACGGAGTTGGCGGCCCGGCGGGCGGGTACCCGCTGAGGGTGCCGCCTGCGGGTGGCCGGGCCGTCGCGGAGGGTCCACGACCGCCGGTCCGGGGCCGGCACCTGTCGCAGATCGAATCCATTCGATATAGCATCACGGCAGGGCAGCGTCACCCCGCACGGGCGTAGGACGCGGAGTGTTCGCCATCCACCGGGCGGACCGGGCAGCCGGCCGGTGGTCATCGATGAGGCGCGACCGGGCGACCCCGGCCGGCCTCCCTGTGACGTGCTGGTCCCGCCGCAGGCGCGGTGTTCCGGTCGTCGATCCCACCAGCGGTCGACCGGTCGCGTGCCCGCCACGGCGAGGACCGGACGGAACACCGAGGAGGAAAAGCACAGATGAACGACGTACCCGCTCGACCGCGACGCCGTACCAGGAGGGCCACCCGGCTGTTCCTGGGCGGCGCCTGCGCCCTAGCGATCACCGTGTCCTCGATGGCCGTGGCGACCCTGGCCCACGCCGACCTCAGCGGACCGCCCGGGACGACGCTGAAGGCCGCCGCCGAGCGCAGCGGCCGGTACTTCGGTGCCGCCATGGGGTCGGACCGGCTCAACGACTCCGGCTTCCTGAACATCGCCAGCCGCGAGTTCGACATGATGACGGCCGTCAACGAGATGAAGCCGGACGCGACCGAACCCAACCCCGGGCAGTTCGACTTCAGCAGGGGTGACGCGATCTACAACTGGGCCACCCAGCGCGGCATGCGGTTCCGGGGCCACACCCTGGCCTGGCACGCCCAGCAGCCGAGGTTCTGGGGCAGCCTGAGCGGCAGCGCGCTGCGGCAGGCGATGATCAGCCACATCAACGGCGTGATGGCCCACTACAAGGGCAAGCTCTACGCCTGGGACGTGGTGAACGAGGCGTACGCCGAGAACGGCACCCGCCGCTCCTCCAACCTCCAGTCCACCGGCAACGACTGGATCGAGGTGGCGTTCCGCACCGCGCGGGCCGCCGACCCGTCGGTGAAGCTCTGCTACAACGACTACAACATCGAGAACTGGACGTACGCCAAGACGCAGGGCGTCTACAACATGATCAAGGACTTCAAGGCGCGCGGCGTGCCGATCGACTGCGTCGGCCTGCAGACCCACTTCACCGGCGGCAGCTCGCTGCCGGGCAACTTCCAGACCACGCTGTCCAGCTTCGCCGCCCTCGGGGTGGACGTGGCGCTGACCGAGGCCGACGTCACCAACGCCTCGACCAGCCAGTACCAGGGCCTGACCCAGGCGTGCATGAACGTCCCGCGCTGCGTCGGCATCACCACCTGGGGCATCCGGGACAGCGACTCCTGGCGGGGCAACGAGAACCCGCTGCTGTTCGACCGCAACAGCAACCCCAAGGCGGCGTACACCGCCGTCCTCAACGCGCTGAACGCGGCCTCCACCACGGTGCCGGGGACGACGACCCCGCCGCCCACCACCCCGCCGACGACGCCACCGACCACGCCACCGACCACGCCACCGACCACCCCGCCGACCAGCGCTCCGCCGACCACGCCGCCGCCCACCGGGCAGCCGGGCGGCTGCACCGCGACGTACCGCACGGTCAGCAGCTGGAACGGCGGCTTCCAGGGTGAGGTCACCGTGGCCAACACCGGCTCCACCGCCATCACCGGCTGGACCGTGCAGCTGACGCTGGCCGGCGGGCAGACCATCGCCAACGTCTGGAACGGCAGCAGCACCGGCACCAGCGGCACGGTCAGCATCCGCAACGCCGCCTACAACGGCTCGGTGAACCCGAACGCCTCGACCACCTTCGGGTTCCTGGTCAACGGCAGCAGCAGCACCGCACCCGGCAACATCTCCTGCACCGGCTCCTGACGGCGGGCCACCCCGCCCGTCCCGACGCCGGCCGGGCCCGCAGCCACAGGCTCCGGGCCACGGTCGGCGTCGGGACGGCACCGGCGGTCGATTCTTGCCGATGCTTCTGCCTGTTCCCGGGTCGGCGGAATCACTTGACTCATGGTCATGACGCAAACCTGGAACGCGACCCGCCGCTCGGTGGTCGCCGGCGTGCTGCTCGGCGCCACGGTGGTGGTCGGTCCGCTGACGGCACCCTCCAACGCCGCCCCCAGTCAGCCGTTCGGCGCGTCGGCGACCGCGCCGACGGCCGGGAACGACCGCTCCCTCCTCGACCTGATCCCGGCGCAGGCCCGGGACCGGATGCTCGCCCAGGCCCCGCTGGTCGACGCGGCCAACGTCGTGCGCACCGCCGTCGAGGCCGGCGCGCCGCGTGGCTACGCCGGCATCGGCCTGGTGGACGACCACGTCACCCTCTGGTGGAAGGGCGCCCTGCCCGGTGACGTCGCGGCGGCGGTGGCGACCGCACGCCGTACCGCCCCGGTGGAGGTCGTCGGGGCCACCTACACCCGCAGCGAGTTGAAGAAGGCGGCGGCGAAGCTCGCCCCCGTCGTCGACGCCGACCCGAACGACGCGGCCCACGCCGTCCGGCTGCGTACCGACGGCTCCGGGATCGAGGTCGCCGTCGACCCGAAGGCCGGCGCGAAGCAGCCGAAGCTGCCGGCGACCGGGGTCAGCACCCGCACCGTCGTCCGGGAGCGGATGGTCGAGCGGTCCCGGTACAACGACGCCGCGCCGTACGACGGCGGGATCGGCATCGGGCTGACCACCTACGGCTGCACCGCCGGCTTCGGCGTCCGCAACCACACCACCAACGCGGGCTACCTGCTCACCGCGGAACACTGCGGCCCCATCGGCCAGCCCTGGCACGTCGCCTGGAACACGAACACCAACACCGGGACGCTCGTCGGCTACTCGGTCGCCAGCAACGACGACCACGACACCATGCTGGTCTCGACCTCCTCGCCGGGCAGCCACATCTATGTCGGCGGGCAGAACGACGAGGTACGCGCCCAGGTGACCGGCTGGACCGAGGTCTTCCCCGGGCAGATGCTCTGCCAGTCGGGGTACACCTCGGCCGGTGAGCTCGGCGGGCCGGTCTGCAACCTGCGGGTCGAGTTCCACTACGACGACATCGAGGACCTGGTCGAGGCCACCCAGCTCGACGGCGACGAGGCGGCCCGGGGCGGCGACAGCGGCGGACCGGTCTACTTCGTCAACCCCAACGGCACCGTCCTCGCGGCGGGCACCACCACCCGGTCGGCCGGTCCCGGCTTCGGCTTCCAGGACTTCGCCACCGCCCGGGACGACTACGGCGACATCCGGCCGGCGACCGCCCTCGCGAGCACCTGCCGCGTGTCGTACGTGGTGACCAACTCGTGGGGCACCGGCTTCAACGCCAGCGTCACCGTCTACAACGACGGCCCGGCCGTCAACGGCTGGTCGCTCGGCTGGACCTTCCCCGGCAGCCAGCTGATCCAAGGGCACTGGAACGGCGTCTTCCAGCAGACCGGCGCGTCGGTCACGGTGGGCAACGAGAGTCACAACGCCAACATCCCGACCAACGGCGCGGTCAGCTTCGGCTTCACCGCCAACGGTTCCCCCGCCGTCCCGGTGCCCTTCACGCTCAACGGCACCACCTGCAACTGACCGGCCCGGCTGCGGTGGGACGCCGCAGCGGGTGAGCACCTGAGGGCCCCGCCGGGCTGACCGGCGGGGCCCTCGTCCCGTGCCGCCGGAGGCCGGCCGGTCCGCCCCGCCGCGTGAGCTGTGCTGATAGTTGTCGATATTGCTAGGGCGGGGTGGGCGTGCTGGAATGGCTCACAGCACCGCAGCACGGGGGCAACCGCGCTGGGGAACCGGTGTACGCGGGAGCAGCGCAGCGCCGGCAGCACGCCGCCTCGGCCGGCGCGTGCCGTACGCCGGGCCATCGCCACGACGACGGGCAGTCGACCCGCCGGCCGGCAGTTCCACCCGGCCCCGCCCACCCGGCAGCGATCACCCCCCATGGAGGACGACCATGCGCAGTTCCCTCGCGGTTCTCACCGCGGCCCTGATCCTCGGCGTCACCGCCGGCAGCGTCCCGGCCGGTGTCTCGGACGCCGCCCCGCGCTCGTGCCACCGTGACCTGTTGTTCTGCGAGGACTTCGAGCGGCTGCCGCCCGGGGGGCCCGGCACGCTGAAGTGGGGCGTCGACACCCGCCACGGCACGCTCACCGTCGAGCGCGCCCGGCACGGCAACCAGGTGCTGCACGTCCGGACCGTCGACAACGGCCGGGCCTTCCTGCGCGTCGACGACTTCGCCGCGCCGGGCAACCGCTTCTACGGGCGGATGCGGCTGCGCGTCGACGCCTTCCCCACCGCCCCGGACTGGGCGCACTTCACGCTGGTGGAGGCGACCGGAAGCGGCAGTTCCGAGGTCGTCCGCCCGGTCGGCGGCCAGTACGCGCCCACCGTCCCCGGCACCTTCTGGGGGGTGGGCGCGGACGGGGGCCCGACCGGCGACTGGACCAACTGGCGGGAGTCCGCCCCGGTCACCGAGGACACCTGGCAGTGCTTCGAGTGGAAGCTCGACCCGACGGACAACCGCGTCGCGGTGTGGATCGACGGGGTGGCGAACCCGGAGCTGACCGCCTCCACCACCGACCACGGCGGCAACGACGTCCCGTTCGTCCTGCCGGCGGTCGACACCGTGAAGATCGGCTGGCAGCTCTACCAGGGCGGCACGACGCCTGGTGAGTTCAACCTCTGGATCGACGACATCGCGCTGTCCACCAAGCGGCTCGGCTGCTGACGGCCGGTCGCGGCGACCGTCGACGGCGGATCGGACGGTCGGACCGGCCGGGGGCCGAACGGTCCCCGGCCGGCACCGTCCGATCCGGAGGGTCGGGGGTCCGGTTCCGGGCCGGGAGCGGGTTTCCCGACCGGGGCGGTGGGGGTAGAGACGGCACCGTCCGTCAGCCCACCGTCGAGGAGAGTGTCATGTCGGTACAGGTGTTCCTCTATGTCGTCGCGGTCATCCTGCTCGTGCTGGCCGCGCTGCCCATTCCCAGCCGTGGCGTCTCGCTCGCCCTGCTCGGGGCGGCGTGCGCCCTGTTGGCCTACGCCTGGCCGGTGATCACCGGTTGACCGGCGGCGGGTGGTGGTGCGGGCCCAGGTGACTGCGCTCGCCCTCGTGGTCGAGGATGCAGAGGATCTCGGCCGGGCCGTCGTGCGCGCCGAACGCGTGCGGGACCAGGGTGGAGAACTCGGCGGCCTCGTTGGTGCCGACGAGGATCGTCCGTTCGCCGAGGCGCAGGACGATCGTGCCGGACAGCACGGTGAACCAGTCCCGCCCCGGATGCACCCGCAGGTCGGTCGGGACGTCCCGGGTGATCCGTAGCTTGGCGACCGTCTGGTTGCTGTCCCGGGACAGCAACCAGGTGGTGACGCCCCGGTTCTCGTCGCAGTGCGGGCGGATCACCACGTCGTCGTCGGCGTCGGACTCGACCAGCCGGTCGAGTGTGATGCCGAGCACCCGCGCGATGGTGGCGACCTGGTCGAGGGCGATCCGGCGGTGCCCGGTCTCGATCCGGCTGAGCGTGGAGGGGCTGATCAGGCAGCGTCGGGCCAGCTCCTCCAGCGACCAGCCGCGCGCCAGCCGCAGGCTGCGTACGCGCTGGCGGACCAGGTCCTCCAGATCCCTGTCTTGCCTCATACGCAAGATGCTATGCCGTACGGGCATGGTCCGGCTACCGTCGCCGGATGGCACACGACCACCTGATCGAGCTGCTCGACCTGGACGCCGAGGTCCTGCACGACTACTTCCGCGACGTGATCGGCTGGGTCGGCCGGGAGGCCGTCGGGCAGCCCCACGTCGTCGACCTGGGGGCCGGCAGCGGCACGGCCTCCCTCGCCCTCGCCCGGGAACTGCCCGACGCCACGGTCACCGCGGTCGACCTCTCCCCGGAGATGCTGGCCCACCTGCGTTCCCGGGCCGACGCCGCCGGCCTGGGCGACCGGATCCGGACCGTGCAGGCCGACCTCGACCAGCCCTGGCCCGACCTCGGGCCGACCGGGGTGATCTGGGCCGCCGCGTCGATGCACCACCTGGCCGATCCGGCGACCGCGCTCGCCTCGGCGTTCGACGCGTTGCGGCCGGACGGGCTGCTGGTGGTCGCCGAGGTGGACGCGTTCCCCCGCTTTCTCACCGGCACGCCGGGCGAGCAGGTGGAGCGGCGGGTGCACGACGAGGCGGCGAAGCGCCGGCACGAGGCGGGCCTGCACATGCACGAGAACTGGGGGGAGCGGATGACGCAGGCCGGATTCCGCTCGGTGACCGAGCGGCGTTTCGACATCGACCTGCGGCCCCCGTTGCCCGCCGCCGCCGCCCGCTACGCGCAGGTTTCGCTGGGCCGGATGCGGCACGGGCTGGCCGACCGGCTCTCCCCGCCCGACCTCGCCGCCCTCGACGGGGCCGTGGCGGGGCTGCCGGGCCGGGACGACCTCAGTGTCCGTACCGAGCGGACGGTCTGGCTGGCCCGCCGCTGACCACCGGCCGCGTGCCGCCGGGCCCGCGCCGGGCCGGCAGTGGACCGGCGCGGGCCCGCTGCCGGACCGGCGCGGGCCTGTAGCGGCCGGGCGGGTCAGGCGCAGCCGCGGTACTGCAACGCGGCGTCCTTCATGTACGCCCAGAGCGGCAGGCCGTTCCAGTAGTCGTAGGTAAGCGTCCAGCCGTTGGCGGTGTTGCCGGTCGGGCCGGTGACGACCTGCCCGTAGCGGCGGGTGCCGTACAGGGTCGACTCGTTGGGCGCGGTGTACATGCCCGCGTAGTCCCAGACCACGGTGAAGCTGCTCGTCGTGCAGGCCGCCTGTGCCGCCCCGGCCGGGGCCAGGGCCGTCAGGGTCGTCGCCGCCACGCAGGCCGCGAGCGTACGCAGCAGATGTCGCCGAACGGTCATCGTGTCCTCCGCCGGATCGTCGGGGATGGATCTGTCACTGGGAGGCTAGACCATCGGGCCGGAGTCGGGGAGTCGATCACGGACGCCCTCCCGCGCGAACGGGCCGCGCTGTCCCCGCCGCGATCGCCCCGCTCTGGCGATCAATTGTGCCGAGGGCGGTTGACTATTCAACATCTGCGGTGGCAGAAATTGTCGCAGCGTGCGGAACTTTTGCATTCGCCATTATCGAGAATGTCGGGGCCGAGAATCCCACGAATCCTTGCCGGATGACAACTGCGCTTGACCGTAATGAATTCCGGAGTTAACGTGTGTTAAGGCTGGAGGTCGTACGACAGGCCTGACGTCATGCAGGTCCGGAAGTGCGACCGGCCCGGTGATGTGCGTCGGCCACCCCGCCCGGGACGGCGCGGAAAGCCGGGCGGCAGCCACCGGAAAATGATCTGAACGCCTCCCCGTGGCTCCCTCGCGGCCCGGGCCGGCGCACTGCGGCAGAGCACCGCCATCTGGTCGGTGAACCACCGCGGAAAAGATCGGGAAGCGGTCCCCGAATTGCGGTGCCGCGCGCCCCGCGAAAACGACCGCACATTTATCGACCGCGACGGAAGAAGCTGGGTGGAATACCGTGAAGCTCCTGATGGTCGCCATGCCCTGGCAGGGTCTCGACACCCCGTCCAGCGCACTGGGAATCCTGGGGCAGTGTGTCCGGAGGCACGCCGCCGACTGGGAGATCGACGAACTGTACGCCAACCTCCGGTGGGCCGAGCACCTGCTCGTCGAGAGCGGCGGCACCCTCACCCCGACCGACTACGGCAACGTGGCGGACCAGGTGTTCCACGGCGTCGGCGACTGGGTCTTCACCCCGGCGCTGTACGACGTCGACAGCTACCGGGTCGCCGAGTTCGCCGAGTTCCTCCGGCAGCGCGGCGTGGACGCGGACGCCCCCGTCGCGATGCAGCGGCACGCCCGTGGGTTCGTCCGACGGCTCGCCGAACAGATCGCCGCCGACCCGCCTGACCTGGTCGGCTTCACCAGCACCTTCATGCAGAACGTGCCCTCCCTGGCGTTGGCGCGGGAGCTGAAGCGACTCGTGCCGGGCATCCGCACGGCGATGGGCGGCAGCAACTGCGACGGGCTCCAGGGCCCGGCCCTGCACCGCAACTTCCCCCAACTCGACTTCGTGCTCAGCGGCGAGGGCGAACGCTCCCTGCCCATGCTGCTCGACCGGGTCGCCTCGGGTGCCGACCTCGCGGACGTTCCGGGGCTCAGCTGGCGGCACGAGGGGCGGACGGTGGTGAATCCGCCGGCCCGAGGGGCGCTGCCGTTCGCGATGGTGCCCGCGCCCAACTACGACAGCTACTTCCGGGCCCTGGCGGAGACGTCGTTCGCGCCCCAGGTCCGGCCGATGGTGGTCCTGGAGACCTCGCGGGGCTGCTGGTGGGGAGAGGTCCACCAGTGCACGTTCTGCGGGCTGAACGGCTCGAACATCGACTTCCGCAGCAAGGCCCCCGACCGCATCGCCGACGAGGTGGTGGAACTGGCGCAGCGGTACCGGGTCCTGGACCTCGTCATGGTCGACAACATCCTGGACATGAAGTACCTGAACACGGCCATCCCGGCGATGGCCGCCCTCGACTGCGACCTGCGGGTGCACTACGAGATCAAGTCCAACATGACCCGGGACCAGTTGCGCAGCCTGAAACAGGCGAACGTCACCTACGTGCAGCCCGGCATCGAGAGCCTGAGCAGCCACGTGCTGCGCCTGATGGACAAGGGCGTCAGCGCCGCGCACAACGTCCGGATGCTGCGCGACGGCCACGACCTCGGCCTCAACGTCACCTGGAACATCCTCTACGGCTTCCCCGGCGAGACCGAGGACGACTACCGCCGGCTGCTGGGCACGTTCGCCACGCTGGAACACCTGCAACCGCCGACCGGGGCCTGGCGGATCGCGCTGGAACGCTTCAGCCCCTATTTCGAGGACCCGACCCAGGGGTTCATGTACCGCCGGCCGGCCGAGATCTACGACTTCATCTACCAGGTCCCGCGCGACGAGCTGTACGACCTGGTCTACCTCTTCGACACCCGCGACCAGGGCATCGTCGGCCCGATCGAGGACGAGCTGAAGCAGGGCGTCGAACGCTGGGCGCAGGCGTACCGGGGTGGCGACCTGTCCTACTGGGTCGACGACCGGGGCCGGGTGACCATCGAGGACCGCCGGGCCAGCTGGCCCACGGAGACGATCGAGCTGGACGACGTCCACAGCAACGTCTACCTCGGCATGTTCCAGGTCGCCGGCCGGGCGGGCATCGCCCGTCGGCTCGCCGACGGTGGGCACGCCGTCACCGCCGACGCGCTCGACCGGATGCTCCGCTGGTTCGTCGACCGTGGCCTGGCCTTCGAGGACGAGGAACGGTACGTCGCCGTCGCGCTCGACGTCGACCCGTACCGCCGGAAGCTGATCGACGGCAGGGAGGTGGTGGCGTCCCGATGAGCACGTCACTGACGATCGACGACCTGCGGGCCCCCGGCGGGCCCGCCCCGGCGGCCGGCCGGCCGGCCACCCTCACCCTCGACCCGGCGGAACTGCCCACCAGCGGGGAGTTCGCGGAGCTGCTGACCCGGGTCCCCGTCGGCGGGGTACGGCTGGCCGAACCCGTCGACCTGTCCACGCTGCCCGACCGGACCGCCACCCGGATCGTCGCGTTGCTGCGCGAGTGTTCCTCGATCGGCGTACCGGTCACCTGGTCGCTGGTCCTGGACGCGCAGCGGCGGCACCTCGTGCGGCACCTCGACCACCTGCCCGCCCCCGTGCGGGCGACGGTGCGCGGCAGCGGGACCACGGTGGTCGACGGCTGGCGCTCCACCCGGACGTTCGGCCTGCTCCACTTCCGTCGGGGCCCGGGGTTCCTGGCCGTCGTCGACCAGCGTCACCGGCCCGTGCGCCGGCTGGTCCTGGACGACCCCACCTGCGTCGACGTGTTCCTCCGGGCGCTGCCGGGGTGCCCGTGGGCCGAGCTGACCGCCGGGCCGGCCGAGGCCGCCGCCGCCGGCCGGCTGGTGGACGACGGGCTGCTGCTGCGCCTCGGCGACCACTGCGTGACGCTGCCGGTGCACATGCGTTCGTGGCCGCTGGGCGCGGCCCTGCTGGGCGGCACCCTGGCCTCGGCCGGCAAGAAGCGCGACGAGGCCCCCGACCCGGCCGACGCGGACCCCGCCCCGGCGGGGCCGGGCGACCTGCCCCGGGTGGTCCGGTTCGCCCCCGCCGCCGCCCGCCGTTTCGTCGCCGACGCCGTACGGGAGTACCGGAGGTGTCTGGACAGCCGGGACGCCGACGGCGTGCCCCACCACCCGCCCCGCGCGTCGGCGCTGCTGTTCGGGCAGGTGGACGACACCGGGATCAGCATCACCGACATCGAGTTCGTGCCGAACGTCCGGGGGCGCGACGAGAGCGTCATCGCCGAGTTCGAGGAGCGGATCGCCCCCCGCTTCGGCGAGGTCTACCGGGACACCGAACGCGGGTTCTGGTGCGCCGACGAGGGGGTGCTGCGGGCCATCAAACAGCACTCCGTGAACGGCCGGGAACTGCTCGGCTCGGTGCACTCCCACCCGAACTGGCACGAGATCGGCCCACCGCACGAACGCCGGCAACGGCTCAGCGAGCAACCCACCGGCATGGACGAGTACCTGTTCCGCCAGTCGGGCTGGCCGGTGAACGTGATCTGGTACGTCCGGGCGGGCGGTGACCGGCTGATCCACCGGGTGGCGGGGTGGCGGCCCGGACCGCAGGGGTGCGAGCCCCTGGACGTACGCCTGCCGTCGGCGCTGCGTACCGAGATCGAGATCGAGTTTCCAGCCTGACCGCCGCGCCGGTGACGTCAGGAATTCTGTCCAGGAGGGAACCCAGTCATGCCCGAACCTGCCCACGGCACCGGCGCACCGTCGCCGGCGCCCGTCGTGACCGTCAAGGTCCCGGCGGCCTTCCACGCGCTGACCGGGGGTCGGCGGCTGTTCTCCGTCGAGGGCGACAGCATCCACGAGGTGCTCGTCCGGCTCGACCGCGCCGCCCCGGGACTGCTCGACAAGATCGTGGACGGGGACCAGCGGGTCAAGCGCTACGTCAACGTCTACCTCAACGACGACGACATCAGGGGTCTCGACGGTCTGGAGACGAAGGTCGGCCGGGACGACCTGGTCTGGATCATCCCGGCGGTGGCCGGCGGCAGCGGCGAGCCGGGAGGTCGGGGGTCACGATGACGGAGGTGCTGCCCACGACGTACTTCACCGATCCGGGGGACTCGCCCCACGCGGCGACGACGGAACTGCGCTCCCGGTGCCCGGTGCACCGGATGGACGTCCCGCCCGGTGCCGAGGCGTACGCCGTCCTCGCGAACCGGGTCGTCGAGGAGGCGTTCGGCGACCCGCGCCTGTCCAAGCAGATCGAGAACCTGCCCGCCCACTACCGGGACAAGGCGGCGACCAACAGCCTGCTGGTCGTCGGCAACCTGGGCTTCGCCGACCCGCCGAAGCACACCCGGCTCAAGAAGCCGATCAGCCGCGCGTTCCTGCCCGCCGTGGTCGCCCGGCTCCGGCCGCGCGTCCAGGCCGTCGTCGACGACCTCATCGACGCGTTCCCCGACGGCGGCGAGATCGATCTGGTGACCGCGTTCGCGCTGCCGCTGCCGCTCATCGTCATCTGCGAGTACCTGGGTATCCCGGTGCAGGACCGGCCGCTGTTCCAGCGGTGGAGCTACGTGCTCAGCCAGGACCCGTTGCAGCACGCGGAGACCGAGCTGAAGGCGGCGAGCGACGAGTTCGCCGACTACTTCACCGCCCTGGTGGCGCAGCGCCGGGCGAACCTCGGCACCGACCTGCTGAGTGAACTCGTCCGGGCCCGGGACGACGACGCGCTCACCGACCGGGAGCTGTTGTCGACGATCCTGCTGCTGATCATCGCCGGGCACAAGACGGTCGCGAACATGGTCGGCAACGGCACGCTGCTGCTGTTGCGGCACCCCGACCAACTCGCGATGCTGCGCGCCGACCCGGGCGGAATCCCCGGGGCGATCGAGGAGATCCTGCGCTACGAGGGGTCGGCGGCCTGGGCCTCGCTGCGGGTCGCCACCCGGGACATGTGCCTGGGCGGGGTGGACATCCCCCGGGGCAGCTTCGTGCACCTCTCGCTCTCCGCCGCCGGTCACGATCCCGAGGTGTACGACGACCCGGAACGGTTCGACGTCACCCGTTCGCCGAACCGGCACCTGTCCTTCGGTCACGGCACGCACTTCTGCATCGGGGCCCCGCTGGCCCGGCTCCAGGGCGAGATCGCGTTCTCCACCCTGCTGCGCCGCCTGCCGGACCTCGCCCTCGCGGTGCCCGCCGAGAAGGTCGTCTGGCTGGCGGACAGCTCGCTGAGCCGGGGCCTGGAGGCGCTTCCCCTGCGCGTCGGAAGGCGGCTGCCCCGATGACGGCCCGACCGCAGGTGGATGCCGGGGCGGGCCGTACCGACGCCGGGCCGACGGGCGGGGACGGCACGCCGGCCGGCGCGGGCATCGCCGTGGTCGGGGCCGGCGGCGTGGGCGGGCACCTCGGTGGCCGCCTCGCCGCCGCCGGGCACGACGTCCGGTTCCTCGCCCGGGGTACGACCCTCGCCACGCTGCGCCGCACGGGGCTGCGGGTCACCGGTGCCGCGGGGGACTGGGTGGCCCCGGCGCTGCGGGCGTCGGACGACCCGCACGACCTCGGCCCCGTCGACTACGTGCTGCTCTGCGTCAAGACCCCGCAGCTGCCCTCCGCCCTGGACGCGCTGGCCCCGCTCGTCGGTACGGACACCGCGGTGGTCACCGTGCAGAACGGGGTCGAGGCGCCGGAGCAGGTGGCGGCCCGGATCGGCCGTGCCCGGGTGCTGCCCGGCCTGGCCCGGGTGGTCGCCACCCCCGTCGCGCCGGGCGAGGTGCGCTACCACGGTCCGCCGGGGGCGCTGGGCTTCGCGGAGTGGGACGGCGGCGCGTCCGACCGGGTGACCCGACTGCGCGCGCTGCTGCGCGGGGCAGGGGTGGACGTGCTGGAACCGGGCGACATCTGGGCCGCGCTGTGGGCGAAGTTCCTGTTGGTGGTGCCGGTCGGCAGCCTCGGCGCGGCCACCGGCGGGGCGACGGTCGGTGAACTCCGTTCCCGCCCCGGCACCCGCCGGATGCTGGTCACGGGCATGCGCGAGATATACGAGACCGGAATTGCGCTCGGAATCGCGTTGCCGCCGGACGCGCTGGATACGGCGGTGGCGCTGATGGACCGGCAACCGGCGGACAGCACCACCTCCCTGCAAAGGGACATCCTCGCCGGGAGACTGTCGGAGTTCGATGCCTGGACGGGTGCCGTCGTCCGACTGGCCGGGCGGGCCGGGCATCCGGTGCCGCTGCACGGGATGCTGCACGAACTGCTCGCCACGCGCATATCCCGGACCGTCGGCGACGGGTGAGGACCGTCGTCCGCCCCGTGCGGGGTAACGGCCGAGGTCAGTTCGCCCGGTGTGCTCCGACGCCCGGGTCCGCCGTTTCGGATCGGGCTCCCTTTGCCGTTCCCCGAAGCGCGGACCGTGCAATCATGGCGTCGAGACCGACCCTTCAGGAGATCCTGTGAATACCGCCGTACCCCAGACCGAAGACGCCGGTGCCGCCGCCTCAGCCGGGCCGACCGATGCGCTCGGGACGTCCGCCGCGCAGGCCCGCAGCGCCGTGCTGGAGGAGCTGATCCGCAAGGACCCGGGGCAGTTCCGGGTGCTCACCGGTGACCGTCCCACGGGCCGCCTGCACCTCGGTCACTTCTTCGGCACACTGCACAACCGGGTCCGGCTCCAGGAACTCGGGGTGGAGCTGTTCGTGGTCATCGCTGACTACCAGGTCCTCACCGACCGCGACGTGGCGGACAATCTGCTCCAGCACGTCGAGGAACTGGTCCTGGACTACCTGGCCATCGGGGTGGACCCGGCCCGCAGCACGATCTTCACGCACGGTGCGGTCCCGGCACTCAACCAGTTGATGCTGCCGTTTCTCAGCCTCGTCTCGGTGTCGGAACTCAACCGCAATCCCACCGTCAAGGACGAGATTTCGCACTCGCGGCAGTCCGCCGTCAGCGGGTTGATGTTCACCTATCCCGTCCACCAGGCCGCCGACATCCTGTTCTGCAAGGCGAATCTGGTTCCGGTCGGCCAGGACCAGCTTCCGCACCTCGAACTCACCCGGACTATCGCCCGTCGTTTCAACGACCGGTACGGTGCCGGTTCGGCGGTGTTCCCCCAGCCCGACGCGTTGTTGTCGAGCGCCCCGCTGCTGCTCGGCACGGACGGCACCAAGATGAGCAAGAGCCGGAACAACGCCATCACGCTCGCCGCCACCGTCGACGAGACCGCCCGGCTGGTCAAGGGGGCGAAGACGGACTCGGAGCGGCACATCAGCTACGACCCGGCCACCCGCCCGGAGGTGTCGTCGCTGCTGCTGCTGGCGGCCCTGTGCCAGGGGCGCAGCCCGGAGCAGGTGGCCGCCGACATCGGGTCGGCGGGGGCTGCGGCGCTCAAGAAGGTCGTCACCGAGTCGGTCAACGAGTACCTGGCCCCGATCCGGGCCCGCCGGGCCGAGTACGGGCAGGACCGGGCCCACCTGCGGGCCATCCTGGGCGAGGGTAACGAGCGGGCGCGGGCGGTCGCCGACGCCACCCTGGCCGAGGTCCGGGCGGCGATGAACACCTGCTACTGACGCCGGCCGTGCCGGTGGCGCGCCCGGGGAGCCTGCCGCCGGCCGGGCCGGCCCCCGGGTGGGGACCGGTCAGGTCGCCGACGGCAGCGCCCGTGCTCAGGCCTTGCGGGCCACCCCGCCGACGATGGTGTGGTAGGTGGCGGTCTGCCTGGTGTCCTCCTCGCCGTCCGGGTGCCACTCGGCCAGCGGGACCAGCCCGGGCGGGACCAGCTCCAGGTCGCCGAAGAAGCCGAGGATCTCGTCCCGGGTGCGCCACCGGCCGGTGCCGAGCGTCTCGTTGAAGACCTTCTCCACCGCCCGCGCCTTCGCCGAGACCTCCGGCTGGGCCGCACCCGGGTCGTAGAAGTGCGAGATGGCCAGGTAGCTGCCGGAGGGGAGGGCGTCGATCAGCCGGCGGGCCACCCCGGCGGGATCGTCGTCGTCGTGCAGGTGGTGCAGGATCGCCAGGAGCAGCAGCCCGACCGGCTGGTCGAAGTCGATCAGCTTGCGTTCGCGCAGCTCCGCCAGCAGCTCGTCCGGCTGCCGGACGTCGGCGCCGACCACGGTGGTGGTCCGGGCGTCCGCGAGCAGGGCCCGCCCGTGGGCGAGGGCCATCGGGTCGTTGTCCACGTAGACCACCCGGGCGTCCGGGTCGACCTGGTGGGCGATCTCGTGCACGTTGCCCCGGGTGGGTAGGCCGGAGCCGAGGTCGAGGAACTGGCGGATGCCGGCTTCGGCGGCCAGGTAGCGGACCGACCGGCGCAGGAAGGCCCGGCAGGCCCGCCCGGCCTCCGGACCGTCCGGGGTGACCTGCATCGCCATCTGGGCGGCGTGCCGGTCGACCGCGAAGTTGTCCTTGCCGCCGAGGTAGTAGTCGTACACCCGGGCGATGCTGGGCCGGGTGGTGTCGACGCCCGGCGGCGCCGCCTTGTCGCTCGTCAACGCTTCGATCCCTCCGAACAGGGCCATGGTCGGTGAATACTGGCGGGGAGACCACGACACCCATGGCTGCCGAACCGGTGCCGGCCACGACGTGGCCGGATCTGCCCTGAGGGTAGATGAGCGCGCTCCCAACGTCGATTCCGCCTCTGTCGGTAATGCGGCAGGTGGGTGCGAATCGGGACCGTCGGTGCGTTCCGTGGCCCGTTCGGGCTCCACAGTCGACCTGTCCATGATGGGCGGCGGCGGAACGTTGTGCCGGCGGCGGCGACGGGTCATCCCGGACCGGCCGGACGGACCCGGGGTCATCCATCGACCAGCCCCGATCAGCATGTGGACTCCGTCGGCGGTCGGCGTCCGGGTGGTGTCCGGTAATCCGACTACATTGACCAGCATCTTAGTAAGAAATCCGGATCATTGCCGGGATCGGCGGATCGTCACCCATGCGGTGCGGTGGTTCCTAATTTATGCTGCCCCATGATGCATCGATACCGGTAGATCAGTTCCGGTGCCACCCCGCGACCGCCGACCCCGGCGGGTCCGTTCGCCGATCGGAGTTCCCGATGGTCCTGCACCCGGCCGCCACCGCGCTGGCCAGCCTCCTGCTCGCCCTGCCCGCCGCCGTCCCGGCGGGCCCCGGCACCGCGCCCGCGCCGTCCCTGCGGGCCGCACCGTCGGCCGGGCAGCCCGCCACCCTGGCCGGCCCGCCCGGTGCGCCACCCGGCGTCTGCCCGTCCGGCACCGGCTACGGCCCGCCGTTGCCGTCGACCTCGGTCACGGCCACGAAGATCCGTGGCGGCTTCGCGTTCCTGGAGGGGCCCGTCTGGATCGCCGACCGGGGCTACCTGCTCTTCTCCGACATGGCCGCGCCGACCGGGGCGGAGAACGTCCAACCGTCGACGATCCGGCGGTTCACCCCGCCGGCCACCTTCGACACGTTCCTCGGCAACGCCGGCAGCAACGGGCTCGCGCTCACCCCCGACGGTCAGCAGCTCGTCGCCGCCACGCACGACCAGCGCAGCGTCTCGACGTACCGGCTCGACAACCTGGCCCGGGGGGTCGTCGCCGGCAACTACCAGGGCCGGGCGTTCAACTCGCCGAACGACGTGGCGGTCCGCTCCGACGGCGTCGTCTACTTCACCGACCCCAACTTCCAGCGGGGCAACCGCCCCGACCAGATGAGCGGGCGGACCAGCGTCTTCCGTGTGTCCAACGGCCAGGTCTCGCTGGTCGACGACACGCTGCGCCAGCCCAACGGCATCGCGCTCTCCCCGGACGGCGGCACCCTCTACGTCGGTGCCTACGGCGAGAACAAGATCTACAAGTACGTCGTCCAGCCCGACGGCAGCACCGGCGCCCGCAGCGTGTTTGTCAACTACGTCGGCGGCCCGGACGGCGGCACGATCGACTGCGCCGGCAACGTGTACTGGGCTTCGGGCGGTGACGGGCTCGTGCACGTCTACTCGCCCACGGGCAGTCAGCTCGGCACGATCCGGTCCGGCTCCAGCGGCACCACCAACGTGGCGTTCGGCGGGTCCGACCGGCGCACCCTCTACGTCACCTCGGGCCGGACGAACGACTCCGGCCTGTACAGCGTGCGGCTCAACGTGCCCGGCTACCCGTACTGACCCACCAGGCTTCCAGAAAGGGACCTATCGCGTGCGAATCAGTCTTCGTCATCCCCGCCGCCTCGCCGGCCTCGCGCTGCTGACCAGCGCCTGTACCGTCCTGGCCGGCGCGCCCGTCACCGCCGGCCCGCCGACCGCGCCGGCCGGGAGGGCGGTCGCCCGGGCCGCCGCCGACACCCGGCCGCCCACCCCGCCGACCAACCTGCGCAGCACCCGGCTGACCTGCCAGTCCGTCACGCTCGCCTGGTCCGCCGCCCGGGACGACGTCGGCGTCGCGTACTACGACGTCTACCACGACGGCCAACTGGTCACCTCGGTCGCCGGCGGCACGCTCACCGCCACCCTCACCGTCGCGCAGGGCGTCACCTGGGGGTGGTACGTCAACGCCCGGGACGCCGCCGGCAACGTGTCGCAGGCCAGTGCCACGCTCACCGTGACGCCGCCGTTCTGCCAGTCGGACACCCAGCGGCCCACCACCCCGACCAACCTCGCCGCCACCGCCAACGGCACCGACGTGACCCTGACCTGGACGGCGTCCACCGACAACGTGGCGGTCACCCGGTACGACGTCCTGCGCGGCGGGGTGACGGTCGGCTCGGTCACCGGCACGGCCGCCAACCCGCCGGCGACCTCGTTCACCGACACCGGGCTGACCGCCGGCACCGAGTACCGGTACACGGTCGTCGCCCGGGACGCGCAGGGCAACGCCTCGACGGCGAGCAGCGCGGTGACCGTGCGCACCGGGTCGGCCTGCACCAGCGCGGTCTGCGGCACGACGGTGGTCACCACCGAACGGGACCTGCCGTGGGGGCTGGTGCAACTGCCCGACGGCACGGTGCTCTACGGCCGGCGCGACCTGTTCGACGTGGTCGCGATGAACCCGGACGGCAGCAACAAGCGCAGCATCGGCACGGTGCCCAACGTGGCCGGCACCAACGGCGAGGGCGGGGTGCTCGGGCTGGCCGTGTCGTCGAGCTTCACCACGGACCGGTGGCTGTACATCTACCACACCACCACGACCGACAACCGGATCGTCCGCATCCGCTACGACGGCACGTTGCAGACGGGCACGGTGCAGGTGCTGGTCACCGGCATCCCGCGCAACAAATACCACAACGGCGGGCGGCTGCGTTTCGGCCCCGACGGGATGCTCTACGCCGCCACCGGCGACGGGCAGAGCCCGGACCGCGCCCAGGACGTCAACGACCTGGGCGGCAAGGTGCTGCGCATCCGCCCCGACGGCACCGTGCCGTCGGACAACCCGTTCGGCAACGCCGTGTGGAGCTACGGGCACCGCAACCCGCAGGGGCTGGCGTTCGACTCCCGGGGCCGGCTCTTCGAGCAGGAGTTCGGTAACAACGTCATGGACGAGACCAACATCATCGTCCGGGGCGGCAACTACGGGTGGCCGGCCTGCGAGGGCACGGTGGGGGCCTGCTCCGACCCGAGCTTCGTCGCCCCCGTACGCACCTATCCGGTGGCCGAGGCGTCGTGCAGCGGCCTGGCCATCGTGCGGGACGTGCTCTACCTCGGCTGCCTGCGGGGCAACCGGATGTACCGGGCGGTGATCAGCGGGAACACCCTCACCGACGTGCAGCAGTTCTTCGTCGGCACGTACAGCCGGCTGCGCACCGTCGAGCCGACCCTCGACGGGAACCTGTGGCTGACCACGAGCACCGGCGGTGACAAGGACAGCATCCCCAACAACAGCAACGAGCGGATCCTCAAGGTGACCCTGGGCCGGTAGCCCGGTTCCCCGGCACCCGCCCCCGGCCCAGCCGGGGGCGGGTGCCGGGTGTGGACCAGGTCGGCGACAAGAATTTACAATGGTCGTTGTTAACGCTCACAAACCGTCCCAGTGCCGAGGGCGTGGTGGTGCCGAAGCGGCGACCGGCGTGACGGTGGGTCCGGGTGGCCGCAGGTCGCCGTACCCGCCGGCCGGCCCGCCCGGACGTGTCGCCAGACCACCATGGCGGCCGACCGGCCACGTTCCCGGCCAGCTCCACCGAACCAGGGGAGAAAGTCCATGCGAACGAGGGCACGATGGCTCGCGGCGCTCGCCGTACTCGGCGTCATGACCGCCGGGGTGGTGACACCGACCGGCCCCGCCCACGCCGAATCCAACGGCGGGGTACGGGTGATGCCGCTCGGCGACTCCATCACCGAGGGCACCCAGGTGCCGGGCGGCTACCGGATCGGGCTCTGGCAGCGCCTGGCCGCCGGCCGGTACACGATCGACTTCACCGGGTCGCAGTTCAACGGGCCGGGCAGCCTCGGTGACCACGACCACGAGGGGCACCCCGGCTGGCGCATCGACCAGATCGACGCCAACATCGTCGGCTGGCTGAACAGCCAACGGCCGCAGACCGTGCTGCTGCACATCGGCACCAACGACATCCTCCAGAACTACAACGTGGGCACCGCGCCGAACCGGCTCTCCACCCTGATCGACCGGATCACCACCACCGTGCCCACCGCCGAGGTGTTCGTCGCGCAGCTCATCCCGCTGTCCAACAGCAACCAGGAGGCCGCCGTCCGGACCTTCAACGCGGCGATCCCCGGCATCGTGTCGAGCAAGGTGAACGCCGGCAAGCGGGTCCACCTGGTCGACATGCACAGCGCACTCACCACCGCCGACCTGATCGACGGCATCCACCCCACCTCCGGCGGCTACGACAAGATGGCCGCCCGCTGGTACAGCGCGATGCAGTCGGTGCCCGGCAGCATCGGCAACCCGGGCAACAGCGGCGGACAGACCACCACCATCGTGGGCACCCCGTCGGGCCGGTGCGTCGACGTGCCCGGTTCCGCCACCACCAACGGGCTCCAGGTGCAGCTCTGGGACTGCCACGGCGGCACCAACCAGCAGTGGACGTACACCTCCGGCCGGGCGTTGACCGCGCTCGGCAGCAAGTGCCTGGACGCCGCCGGCTACGGCACCACCCCGGGCACCCAGGTCACCACGTACGACTGCCACGGCGGAACGAACCAGCAGTGGAACGTCAACGCCAACGGCACCATCACCGGCGTGCAGTCCGGCCTCTGCCTCGACGCCAACGGCGGGGCCACCGCCAACGGCACGAAGCTCGTCCTGTGGACCTGCAACGGCCAGGCCAACCAGCAGTGGAGCCGGCGGTGACCCGCGCCGACCTGCCCGAGGCAAGGAGAATCCAGAAGTGAGCCTGTCAACAGCGCAAGACCCGGCCCGGGGGGCCGCACACCGGACACGGTCCGTAGGCCGGAGCCGGGCCGTCCGCTGGCTGACCGCCGGGCTCGCGGTGGTTCTCGGGCTGGCGGTGTCGGCCACGCCCCGGGACGCGGCTGCGGCGGACAACCCGTACCAGCGGGGTCCCGATCCGACCCCGGCTAGCGTCGCCGCCACCCGGGGGCCGTTCGCCACCACGCAGGCGACCGTGCCGGCGGGCAACGGCTTCAACGGCGGGTTCGTCTACTACCCGACCGACACCAGCCTGGGCACCTGGGGTGCGGTGGCGATCGTGCCCGGGTACTCGGCCCTGTTCGCCAACGAGGAGGCCTGGATGGGCCCCTGGCTGGCGTCCTTCGGGTTCGTGGTGCTCGGGATCGAGACCAACAGCCGCACCGACGGCGCCGACGCGCGGGCCACCCAGTTGCTCGCGGCGCTGGACTACCTCACCCGGACCAGCCCGGTGCGCACCCGGGTGGACCCGAACCGGCTCAGCGTGATGGGCCACTCCGCGGGTGGGGCCGGCACCCTGCTGGCCGCGCTGCGGCGGCCGTCGCTGAAGACCGCGGTCGGCCTCGCCCCCGGTACGCCGGGCAACAACCTGAACATGTCCACCACCCAGGTCCCGACCCTGCTCCTGTCGGGTCAGAACGACGGCACCGTCACCCCGTCCTACGTGCAGGGCATCTACAACACGCTGCCGGCCGGGGTGGAGCACGCCTGGGCGGAGCTGGCCGGCAACGACCACCTGTCGTTCACCCGGTCGAACCCGACCGAGATGCGGCTGCTGATCCCCTGGCTCAAGATCTTCCTGGACAACGACACCCGCTACACGCAGTTCCTCTGCCCGCTGGCGGACAGCACCGGCGTCTCCCGCTACAGCTCCACCTGCCCCCTGGTGCCCCCGGGCGGCCCGACGACGCCCCCCACCACCACCCCGCCCCCCACCACTCCGCCCCCCACGACCCCACCGCCCACCACCCCACCGCCCACCACCCCACCGCCCACCACCCCACCGCCCACCACCCCACCGCCCACCACCCCACCGCCCACCACCCCACCGCCGACGACCCCGCCCGCCGGCACCGCCTGCACCGCGACGTACCGCACGGTCGGCTCGTGGTCCGGTGGCTTCCAGGGCGAGGTCACGGTGACCGCCGGCAGCACCGCCGTCAACGGCTGGACCGCCCGCTGGCAGCTGGGCGGTGGCCAGAGCATCAGCCAGGTCTGGAACGGCACGCTGAGCACCAGCGGCACGACCGCGACCGTGCGCAACGTCGCCTACAACGGCACGCTCGCCCCCGGCACCTCGACGACCTTCGGCTTCCTCGGCACCGGCACGCCGACCAGCCCGTCGCCGACCTGCACCAGCCCCTGACCGCCACTGCCGCCCACCCGACGCCACGTCGGGTGGGCGGCAGTGGCGGCCGGTGACCCCGCCGACGGCACCGCCGCCGGGGAGGCGATCGTCGGCGGCCGGGATTTTGACAGCCGATCCACAGCCGACTGCGAGGCCACTGTCCATCATGTCCCGTACGAACGGTACGTGATCTCTCCGATGCCCCGGGTGCTCGTCGTGGACGACGATCCCGCGCTGCGCGTCCTGCTCTCGGCGACGTTGGGGATGCACGACTTCGAGGTCCGGGTGGCCGCGGGCGGCCGGGAGGCGCTGGTCGTGGCGGCCGACTTCGACCCGCACCTGGTGGTGCTCGACGTGATGCTGCCGGACGTGGACGGCATCCAGGTGGCGCGGAGCCTGCGCGCCGGTCCCGGCCCGGGGGTGCCGGTGCTGTTCCTCACCGCCCGCGACGAGGTGGCCGACCGCATCGCCGGGCTGGCCGCCGGGGCCGACGACTACGTCACCAAGCCGTTCAGCCTGGAGGAACTGGTGCTCCGGGTGCGGGCGGTCCTGCGGCGGTGCCGGGCCGACCAGGATGCGCGCGACGGCGGGCTGCTGCGCTTCGCCGACCTGGAACTGGACGAGGACGCGCACGAGGTGCACCGGGGCGGGCACCTGGTGCCGCTGTCGCCCACCGAGTTCAATCTGCTGCGGTTCCTGCTCGTCAACGCGGGCCGGGTGGTCAGCAAGGCGCAGATCCTCGACGGGGTGTGGCACTACCGCTTCGGCGGCGACGGCCGGATCGTCGAGTCGTACGTCCACTGCCTGCGGAGGAAGATCGACCGCTGGGACCCGCCGCTGATTCACACCGTCCGGGGCGTCGGATACGCGTTACGGCTGCCACCGGGGCCTGCGGCGGGGTCCCCTCCGACGCCGACCGGGTGAGGCGTCCCCTGCCCCGCCGCCCCGGGGGACACGGCGTGGAAGTGCCGGCGCAGGGTGCGCCGCCAGCGTCCGGCGGGCAGGGCGGGGTCGAGCGCGGCCAGTCCGGTCGCGTACTTGGAGATGGCCACCGGGCGGTGACCCTGCCGCCAGAGCAGCCGGTCGACGTGGGAGGCGGTGGAGCCGGTCTTGGTCTCGATGATCGCCAGGTCGGGCAGCGCCAGCCGACGGCCGCGATGGTCCTCCCAGCGCAGCGCGACGTCGATTGTCGCCCGGCTGGCGGTCGCCGGCAGGTAGAGCGTGCTGCGCAGGTAGCTGGTGGTGAGGGTCGGCACGAAGGCCAGGGCGGGGTCGGTGCGCAGCGCCGCGAGCACCCCGTCGACGAACGTCCGGCCGGGGGTGAGGGTGCCGCTGTCGTCGGGGCGGTAGGGCAGCCGCTCCTTGACCGTGCCGCCCCGGGTGCCCTCCGTCTTCACCTCCAGCCAGCACAGGCCGGAGTCGAGGTAGGTCCGCGTCCTGATCTTGAAGCGGCGGCGGCGTCGACGGGCGGTGAGCCGGAAGCTGACCAGGTCGGCGGTGTCGAAGTAGATCGACTCGTAGCGGAAGGCGCGCCTGCCGTCGATCTCCAGCACCTGGTCGGTGTGGTCGAGCCGGGCGAGCAGGTGCGGCAGCTCGGCGAGCGGCAGGAGGTACTTGCGGTCGAACCGGGTCTGTAGCGCGGCGCGCTCGGTCAGGTCCGCGAGCCCGATCGGCGTGAGCTGGGCCAGCGCCCCGGTGGGCGGGTCGGCGGCGGTCACCGTACGGCACCCGCGTCGACCGGCCGCCGCCCGCCGGTGGCGGTGGCCCTCGGCCGCGAGTAGCGGACGTCCACCACCGTGGTGTCGTTGACCAGGTCGACCCGCTCGACGTTGACGTTGTGCACCCGTGCGCCGAGCAGCTGCTCCAGGTGTGCGGTGAGGGCGACCGAGTCGGTGACCGCGCTGTCCAGCACGATGATGTGCCGCCGGTACCGGCGCAGCAGCCGGGGATGGTCCCCGACGAACATCACGGCGAGGATCAGCGCCGTCAGCGCGCCGACCATCCAGACCGAGGTGCCGGAGAGCGGGCCGAGGATGCCGAGCGCGAGCGCCGAGAAGTAGTACGCCACCTCGTGCTGGTCGAGTTCCGTGGAGCGGAGCCGAATGATCGACAGCACTCCGAAGAGTCCCAGCCCGAGCCCGGCGCCGACGGTGCTGCTGCTGAGTGAGCTGGCCACGGCGAAGACGCCGACGTTGACGCCGAGGTAGGCCACCACCAGATCCCGCCGTCGGTGGCGCGGGAAGTACAGCGCGAAGACGAGCAGGACCACGGCGACCAGGTCCATTCCGGCCAGGACCAAGCGCGACATATTTGCTCCTTGGGGTGTCCGCCGGCCGTTGCCGTGTCCGGCGTCCGGCGGTGGGGCATCGGATCTGGCAGTGGTGCGGCGGCGGGGCCGACGGCGGACACCGTCGACCCCGCCGGCGCGGTCCGGGACCGGCCGGTCCCGGACCGCAGGGCCCGGGGGTCAGAAGCGCCCGTACCGGCCGGCGGTGACGCCGGTCAGCACCCGGGTGGCCCCGGTGATGCTGCCGCCGGTGTAGAGACCGCCGACGTTGGTGCCGGTCACGCTGCCGCCGGTGTAGATGTCGTACCGCTGGCCGTTGGTGATCCGGTTGGACGAGAAGACGACCTCCCGGACGGTGGCCGAGGTCCGGTACGAGCCCAGCACCGTGCTGCCGGACACCACGTGCACGATGGTGTTGGCGGCCAGGTTGGCGTTGAACCGGGGAGCCACCCAGCCCTGGCCGGTGTTCGGCACCGCCTGGAACACGGCCAGCGAGGTCAGCGCCGCGCCCACCACCGTGCCGCCGGTGAAGGCGATCGGGCCGTCGGCGTCGATCGCGCCCTCGCCCCCGCCCCGGGTGCTGGAGCCCCGGGCCACCACGGTGCCCCCGGCGAAGGTGAGCGACCCGTTGGAGTCGAAGCCGTCCGTGCCGCCGGTGGCCACCACCGTGCCGCCGGTGACCTTGATGAACGCGATCGCGGACGGCTCCATGTGACCGAGGCCCTCCTCGGCGGCGTTGACCGCGTCGTCGCTGGCCACGACAGTGATGTTGCCGCCGCTGATGGTGGTCCGGAGCCCTTCCAACGCCTCGTAGGACCGGGTGACGTTGATGGTTCCGCCGGAGATGTTCAGGTCGTTCTCACCCTTGATGGCGTCGTCGGCGACCGAGGCCGTGATCGTGCCGTTGGTGATGGTGAGCACGCCCTTGCCGGCCTCGGTGTCGTTGGACTTGAGCCCGTCGCCGCCGGACGAGGTCACGGCGATCGTGCCGCCGTTGACGGTGAGCGAGTCCTTGCCCCGGATCGCGTCGTCGACCGCGTTGACGGTGATGGTGCCGGACTGGATGACCAGGTCGTCCTTGCTGACGATGCCGTCGGCGTAGTTGGCGCGTACGGTCAGCGCGCCGGTGCCGCCGATGGTCAGGTCGGCGGCGCTGAACAGGGCGGCGTCCGGCTCGCCGGCGTTGGTGTACGTCGCCGCGTCGGTGAGGTTGTTGCTGGTGCCGGCGGCCAGCGTGAGGGTGACCGCGCTGGCGTTCGTCACGTACAGCGGCGAGGAGGTGGCGTTGGTGATCGAGGCGCCGGCGAGGATGAGTTCCACGGTGCCGGTGACGGCGGTGTCGACCCTGACGTAGCCGTTGTTCAGGGTGCCCCTGATCTCGTAGGAGCCGGGCGCGGTGATGGTGACGGCGCTGCCGGCGACGGTGACGTTGCTGCCGGTGACGCTCGCGCTGGAGCCGTTGAGGGTGATGGTGGCGGTCGCGGCGGCGACGGCGGCGACGGCGAGCGGGCCGGCCAGCAGGGTGGCGGTGAGGCCGGCCAGGACGGCGGTACGGCGTGCGGTGGCTGTCATGGGGGTCCTGTTCCTCGGTGCGGGCGGAGGGGTGCGCTGGGCCCGGGCGCGGTGCGGACGCCTCGACGGCCGGCCGTCGGCAAGGTGAACGGCGGGTGAACGAGGCTTGGCATCGACGATGCTAAATGAGATTCGTCGCTCACCGACAGTGCCGGAGCGGGAAATCGAAGCGCTTTCACGATTGCCAGCTGATTGACAGGTGACACTGACGAAACTCTGAGCCGGGCGCACTTGACCGGGGAATCGGGGACCGGGCCGGATCGACCGCGGCGGCGGTCAGAGGGTGACGACCACCTTCGCGCGGGCGTGTTCACCTTCGAGGTAGGCGATGGCGCGGGGCACCTCGGACAACGGATACGTCCGGTCGATGGCCGGGGTGAGCTGGCCGGCCTCGGCGTACGCGCGCAGCGCGTCGAGGTGTTCCCGGCCGGGGGTCGCCGTCAGGACGACGATGCGCTGTCGGACGAAGGGGGCCAGCAGTCGCCCCCGGGCGAGGAGCCGGACCGGCCCGAGCAGGCTGCCGCCCCGGTACACCCCGCCGCCGGAGAGCACCAGCGTCCCGGTCGGGGTCAGGGCCCGCCGCAGCGCGCTGAGGGAACGGTTGCCGACCAGGTCGAACACCACGTCGTGCCGGCCGCCCCGGGTGAAGTCCGCCCGGGTGTAGTCGACGACGTGGTCGCAGCCGAGGGAGCGGACCAGGTCGACGTTGCGGGTGCTGCACACCCCGGTGACCGTCGCGCCGAGCGCCCTGGCGAGCTGGACGGCCAGGGTGCCGACGCCGCCGGAGGCGCCGTTGACCAGCACCCGCTGGCCGGGCGCGACCCGGGCCGCGTCGCGCAGCCCCTGTAGCGCGGTGACCCCGGCCAGCGGCAGGGCCGCCGCCTGCGGCGCGGTCAGGTTCGCCGGCCTCGGCGCGACCAGGGCGGCGGGCACGCACACGTACTCGGCGAACGCGCCGTTGGCGTCGCCGAGGTCGCCGAAGACGGCGTCGCCCGGACGCCGGTCCCGCACGTCGACGCCGACGGCCTCGACCCGGCCGGCGAAGTCACGCCCCCGGATCCGGGCCCGGGGCCGCGCCGGGCCCAGGGCCAGCCGCGCCATCCGTGGGTCGCCCCGCATCACGTGCCAGTCGTACGCGTTGAGCGCGGCGGCCTCGACCCGGACGAGCACCTCGTCGGCGGCGGGCACCGGCACGTCGACGTCGGCGAGGGTCAACGTCTCCGGCGGCCCGTACCGGTCCTGCACGATCGCCTTCATGGCTCCTCCTCAAAAGTGTACGGCGTACACCACCGTGTCTCCACGGTAGGTGTACGCCGTACACCTGTCAATGCGGTTATGGTTTCCCTCGCCGACCGAGGACGGGAACCGAGATGGCCGAGCAGGCTGAGACGCTGCGCCGGACGCCGCTGAACAGGGACCGCATCCTGCGCGCCGCCGTCACGCTGGCCGACGGGGCCGGGATCGAGTCGCTCAGCATGCGCAACCTCGCCCAGGAGTTGGGCGTCGTGCCGATGGCCCTCTACAAGCACGTGGCCAACAAGGACGAACTGCTCGACGGCATGATCGACGTGGTGGTCGGCGAGATCGAGCCGCTCACCCCGGGCGTCGGCTGGCAACCCGCGATCCGTCGGCGGGTCCTCTCGGCCCGGCGGGTGCTGCGCCGGCACCCCTGGGCGTCGCTGGCCATCGAGTCGCGGAGCATGGCGACGCCGGCCGTCCTCGACTACCTCGACTCGATGATCGGGGCGCTGCGGGCCGGCGGGCTCTCCGCCGACCTCACCCACCACGTCATGCACGCCCTGGGCAGCCGCATCCTGGGCTTCAGCCAGGAACTGTTCGACGCCTCCCGGCAGGCCGGCCGGACCGGACCGACCGCCCCGACGCCCCCCGCGCCCCTGCCGCCGGAGGTCGCGGCCCGGTTCCCGCACGTCGCGGAGATCGCCACCGCCGCCGCGCACGACACCGGCTCCGTCGTCGGGGCGGGCTGCGACGACCAGTTCGAGTTCGAGTTCGCGCTGGACCTGCTGCTGGACGGCATCGAACGGCTGCGCGCGCAGGGCTGGACGTCGGCGCACTGACCGGCTGAGATCGACACCCCGGTCACCGGCGTGTCGCGTCGCATCGCGCCCCGAGACCGATCGCCCCGGCCCCCGATATCGACAGGCGACCCGGTGGAAACGTTTTCGCCGGGCGCGTTCACCATTTCCGCGCGCGCACCATTTCCTGCTCTCCCAACATATAGCGGACGGGGGGACTTGCCGCAAGACCCGGGTCACCCCGCAGAATCGTCAGCCGTGGTCGCCACCTGCGGAAATGCATCACGACGATGCGCCGGCGGCCTCATCACCAGCGGAAGGCGAAATGATGTCCACGTACCCGACGACATATTCGGGGCCGGTGACCCGCCCTGCCGCCGTCCTGCGGCCGGGCCCGACCGTCCCGGGGTTCTTCCGATGAGCGGGCGGTACGTACGGGGGCTGCGGGAGGTCGACCCGACGCAGCGGAACCTGGTCGGCGGCAAGGGCGCCCACCTCGGTGGGCTGACCCGGCTCGACGGGATCCGGGTGCCGGCGGGCTTCTGCGTGACGACGGACGCCTTCCGGCGGGTCACCGCGCTGGCGCCGGGACTCGACGGGCAACTCGATCGACTGGCCCGGCTGGCCCCCACCGACCGGGCGGCGATCGGCACCCTCAGCGCGCAGCTCCGCCGGACCATCGAGGACGTCACCGTTCCCGACGACGTCGCGACGGAGATCACCCGTGCCCTCGAAGCGCTCGGCGAGCACGGCGGCTACGCCGTCCGGTCCAGCGCGACGGCGGAGGACCTGCCGACCGCCTCCTTCGCGGGGCAGCAGGACAGCTACCTCAACGTGGTCGGCCCGACCGCGGTCCTGCGGCAGATCAGCCGGTGCTGGGGTTCGCTGTTCACCGCACGGGCCGTCACCTACCGCCAGCGCAACGGCATCGACCACCGCAGGGTCGCGATGGCGGTGGTCGTCCAGCGGATGGTCCCCGCCGGGGCGGCGGGCGTCCTGTTCACCGCCGATCCCGTCACCGGCAACCGGCGGGTCTCCTTCGTGGAGGCCGGGTTCGGCCTCGGCGAGGCCCTGATCTCCGGGCTGGTCGACGCGGACGTCTTCCGGGTCCGCGACGACCGCGTCGTCGCCCGGACGATCGCCGCCAAACGCCACGCCGTGCGGACCACGACGACCGGCGGGACGCGGGTGGTGGCGATCGACCCGCAGCGGCAGGACCAGCCGGCGCTGACCGACCCGCAGGTCGTCCGGCTGGTGCGGTTGGGTCGGCGGATCGAGGCGCACTTCGGCCAGCCGCAGGACGTGGAGTGGTGCCTGGTCGACGACGACTTCCAGATCGTCCAGACCCGACCGGTCACCACGCTGTTCCCCGTCCCGGTGGCCGACGACACCGGCAACCACGTCTACGTCTCCGTGGGCCACCAGCAGATGATGACCGACCCGATGAAGCCCCTCGGGTACTCGATGTACCAGCTGATCGCCGCCCGGCCCATGTACGAGGCCGCCGGCCGGTTGTTCGCCGACGTGACGCCCGAGCTGGCGTCGCCGACCGGCCGCGTCGGCCTACTGGCGGCCCTGGGCAGATCCGACCCGCTGATCGGGGACGCGTTGCGGACCGTCGTCGAGCGCGGTGACTTCGTCGCAGAGGTGCCGGACGGGAAGCCCGCCGGGCCGCCGGCCGGGTCGGCGGCCCCGCCCGTCGAGACCGATCCCGCGCTGGTCACCGAGTTGATCGCCCAGATCGACGACGCCAACGCGGCCCTCCGCCGCGAGATCCGGACGAAGTCCGGGCCGGCGCTGCTCGACTTCATCCGGACCGACTTCCCCCGGCTGACCCGGATGATGATCGATCCGAGGAGCATCCCGGTCATCATGGCCGGGATGGAGGCGGTCTGGTGGCTCAACGAGCACCTTCAGGAGTGGCTCGGTGAGCGGAACGCCGCCGACCCGCTCACCCAGGCCGTCCCGCACAACGTCACCTCGGAGATGGGCCTGGCCCTGCTGGACGTCGCCGACGCGATCCGGCCGTACCCGGAGGTCGTGGCCTTCCTGCACCGGGTCGCCGAGGGCGACGACCCGGGCGACGACCTGCTGGTCGGGCTGCGACGGTACGCCGGTGGCCCACAGGCGTGCGCGGCCATCGGGTCCTGGCTCGACCGGTACGGCATGCGGGGAATCGGCGAGATCGACATCACCCGGCCCCGCTGGCGGGAACGTCCCGCCATTCTGGTGCCGCTGATCCTTGGCAACATCAGGAACTTCGCGCCGGGGGCCGGCGGGCGGCACTTCGCGCAGGGCCTGCGGACGGCGCGGGACAAGGAACGGGAGGTGCTGCAACGGCTGCGGGCCCTGCCCGACGGCGGCGCGGACAAGGCCGAACGGACCAAACGGATGATCGACCGGGCCCGGATGTTCGTCGGCTACCGGGAGTACCCGAAGTACGGCATGGTCACCCGCACCTTCGCCTACAAGCAGGCCCTGCTGGGCGAGGCGGACCGGCTGGTGGCGGCCGGTGTGCTGCGCGACCGGGAGGACATCTGGTACCTCACGCTCCCCGAACTCGACGAGGTCGTCCGTACCCACCGGGTCGACGACGGGCTCGTCCGCCGACGGATGGCGGAGCACCTGTCGTACCGGGCGCTCACCCCGCCCCGGGTGCTCACCTCGGAGGGCGAGATCGTGGCCGGGGCGTACCGGCGGGACGACGTGCCGGCCGGCGCGCTGGTCGGCCTGGCGGTCTCCGCCGGGACCGTCGAGGGTCGGGCCCGGGTCGTCCGGGACGTGGCACGGGCCGATCTCGCGCCGGGCGACATCCTCGTCACCATGTACACCGATCCCAGTTGGACGCCGCTGTTCGTCGCCGCCACCGCCCTGGTGACGGAGGTCGGCGGCCTGATGACGCACGGCGCGGTGATCGCCCGGGAGTACGGCCTGCCGGCCGTCGTCGGGGTCGTCGACGCCACCCGGTTGATCCGTGACGGGCAGCGCATCCGCGTGCACGGCACCGACGGGTACGTCGAACTCCTGCCCTGAGCGCCGCGTCCCGGCGGGCGTCGGACGGGGTGGCACCCCGCCCGACGCCCGCCGGGGTCAGTCGATCCGGATCGCGCCGGCCGGGCAGAGGTCGGCGGCCCGCCGGACGCGGTCCCGCAGCGCGACCCCCGGCGTCGGGTCGCGCAGCAGCACCAGCCCGTCGGTGTCGTCCTGGTCGAAGACCTCGGGGGCGGTCAGCACGCAGTTGCCGGCCCCGCAGCAGCGGTCCCGGTCGACGGCCACCCGCGACGTCGTCTCCCCGGACGCCTGCCGCCCTCCCGGCGTCACCAGGTCACCGGGAGGGCGTCGAGGCCGAACACGACCGAGTTGTCCCGGGTGCTCAGCTCCTGCGGGTCGACGGCCACCCGCAGGTCGGGGAAGCGGCGGGCCAGCTCCACCAGCGCGACGCGCAGTTCGGCGCGGGCGAGGGGCTGCCCGATGCACTGGTGCATCCCGAACCCGAAGGCCAGGTGCTGGTGGGCCTGCCGGTACGGGTCGAACCCGTCGGGGTCGTCGAAGACCCCGGGGTCCCGGTTGGCCAGGGAGAGCAGGGCGATGGCGCCCTCACCGGCGCGGATCAGCCGGTCGCCGATCTCGACGTCCTCGGTGGCCACCCGGAACAGCCCGGTCCGGACGATGCTGAGGTAGCGCAGCAGCTCGTCGACCAGCCCCGGGGCGACGTCGGGCCGCTCGCGCAGGATCGCCCACTGTTCCCGGTGGCGGGTCAGCAGCAGGACGCTCAGCCCGAGCATGTTGGCGGTGGTCTCGTGACCGGCGATGAGCAGCAGCAGGGCCATCCCGCCGAGTTCGTCGACGCCGAGTTCGCCCGGCTCGACGCGTTCCCGGATCAACCGGCTGAGCAGGTCGTCCGCGTCGTCGGGGCGGGCCCGCTTGGCGTCGATCAGCGACCGGAGGTAGTCCCGTAGCTCCTGGGCGGCATTCTGGAGCTGCTCGACGGGCACCTGACGGTTGAGCAGCAGCCGGCTGCGGGACTGGAAGAAGTCGTGGTCGGCGTAGGGGACGCCGAGCAGGTGACAGATCACCTTGGACGGCAGGGGCAGGGCGAACGTCGACACCAGGTCGGCCGGGGAACCGGCGGCGGCCAGGTCGGCCAGGGCCTCGGCGACGGTCTGGTGGATCAGCGGCTCGATCCGGCGGACATTCTTGATCATGAATTCGGCGGTGAGCATCCGGCGCAGCCGCAGGTGCGCCTCACCGTCCATCCGGATGAACGCCCCCTGGGAGTCCGACGTCACCTCGGGGGGCAGCGGGCGGAGCAGGGGAAAGCCGGGGCGGAGCAGATCGGAGCTGAACGCCGGGTGGCGCAGCAGCTGACGTACCTCGGTGTGCCGGGTGACCAGCCAGGCGGTGGCGCCGGTGGGAAGCTGCACCCGGGTCACCGCCCGGTCGGCGAGGGGCTGCCGTTCGGCGTCGTCGATCAGGGCGAACGGGCTGCGGACCGGGTTGACCGGCGGCCAGTGGGGCAGTTCGGTTTCCGTGGTCTGTGTCATGTGGACACTCCTGCCATGACTGTGAGTAGTCGCACCGATTCGTGACGTTACCCATCGGTGGAGGTCGACACAACCCTGAGCCGGCGTTCACCCCGCCCGACGGCGACCGGCCCCACGGCCCGCACCGACGGATCGGCACGGGCCGCGGGTGGCCGTCGCCCGACGGCCGGACCGCTCAGTTCGCGCAGACTGCGTACGCGCGTACCTTCCACGTGCCGCTGAAACCGTCCCCGTCCTCGGCGGCGCTGACGGTCACCGTGGTCGACGAGGTGGGCCGCATCCCGGTCAGGCGTACCTGCCCCTCACCGCCGACGATCTCGCCGCCCACCCCGTGCACCCGCTTGCCCGCCGGGCAGGTCGCGGTGGCCGACCGGGTGGCCGTCGAACTGGCCACGCTGTCCACGATCACCCGCTGGTCACCGGCGAGCGGGTCGACGCAGACCACCGAGACGTCCAGCGACCAGTTGCCGGCGAACGCGTTGCCGGCCTCGACGCCCGCCACCGTCACGCTGCTCTGGTTGACCCGCAGATCCTCCAGCAGCACGTCGCTCGCCCCCGAACCGAGGGCCAGCGCCGCGCCCCCACCACCGATCGCCCGCTTCCCCACCGGGCAGAACACCTCCAGGAACTTCGGGTTCACCGAGTTGATCACCGAGTGTCCGGTCACCACCTCCAGACCCGCGGGCGGCGTGGCGCACAGCGCGGTGGCGGTGACCGCCCAGTTCCCGGCCACACCGTCCGGGTCCTCGCGCCCGGTCACCGAGTACAGGCCGGCGTCGGCCAGCGGCTGCACGATGTCCATGCCCACCTGGCCGAGGCCCGACCCGGTGATCGCCCCACCGCCGCCGATGACCGTGGTGCCGGCCGGGCAGACCGCGCTCTGCGACTTGGCGACGCTGTTGCTCGGTCCGACCGTCGTCCGGATCGACAGGCCGGGCACCGCCGCCACCGGCCCGCTGAGCGCGAGCTGACCGAGCACGACCGTGCTCAGCAGCGCACCGCCCAGGGCGACCGTCCGACGCGTCCACGTTTGTCCACGCATGATGTTCTCTCCTTGAGTGCGTACGGTCCGGGAACCGGCCGGTCCCCGGTCAGGTTCGGATCGGGGGCGGGAGCCGGGTGGTGCCCGGCCCCCGCCGGTACGGGTCGGTCAGCCGACGAGGTGCTGGATGCGGACCGGCACGGAGTCCGTGCCGACCAGTCCCGTCGCGTCGAAGACCTCCAGCCACACCGACCAGGTGGTGGTGGCGGTCCCGCTGGTCAACTGGGCCAGCGCCGCGGTGAACGAGGCGCAGTTCTTCGGCGTTCCCTTGTCGTCGACCGGCTCGCCGGTGGGCACCCCGCCGCCCTGGCACAGCACCTGCTTGACGCCACCGTCGCCGTACGCGGTCCACCGGAAGCGGGTCCCCGCGACCGTGCCGTCCTCGGCGTCGGTGCCGGTCCCGGCGAACGCGACGGACTTCGGCCCGGCCTCGACCGTGGTCAGGTCCAGCGCCGTGGCCGGCTTGGTGATCGTGGCGGTCGGCCGGGACTGCCCGGCCGGGGCCGAGGTGACCGAGAAGGCGCGCTGCACGCTGGACCCGGCCGTCGCGAACGTCACCGTGTACGCCCCCGGCGTGACCGCGTTCGCCGGCAGCACCGCCTGGTGGCCGGTCTTCTCCAGGACGACCGTGTCGCCCCGGCGCACCGTCCAGGTCACCTGGGCGTCGGGCACCGGCCCGAACTCGTCCGGGTCGTTCGAGGTGCCGAGCAGCCCGACCGACTGCCCCGCGACGAGGGTCAGCCCCGCCGGCGGCGAGATGATGGCCACCTTCGTCGGGCTGTCCACCACCGTGACCGTCACCGACGCCGAGCCGGTACGCCCCAGACTGTCGGTGGCGCTGGCGGTGACGACGTGACTGCCGGCGGACAGCGACGGCACGAACGTCTGCGACCCGGTCGCCAGCTCACCGTCGATGCTGCTGGTCCAGGTGAGCGGCAGTTCCTTGCCCAGGAAGTCGGTCGCGGTGCCCCACAGGTCGACCGACTGGCCCACCGCGAACTTCTGCTTGGTCTTCGGGGTGCTGATGCTCACCGCCGGCTTGCCGACGGTCACGCCCAACGCCCCGGCGACGGCGGCCAGCGCGTCGATCCGGCGCTGGCTGCCGGTCACCTTGCCGCCCAGCCCGCCGACGTGTGCGGTGTCGTTGAGGATCTTCCGGACCTGCTCGGAGGTCAGCGTCGGGTCGGCGGCCATCACCAGGGCGGCCACCCCGCCCACGAACGGCGCGGCGACACTCGTGCCGCAGGTGGTCTTCGTGGTGTTGACCGCCGGCGTACCCGGGTCGGTCAGCCCCGGCACACACATCGGACCGTAGATCTCCACCGACGTGGTGAGGTCCTTGGTGCCCCAGTTCGACCCGCCGGACACGGTCGCGTCCTGGTTCATCCCGCCCACGCACATCACGTGGGTGCTCTCGCAGGGCACCCAGAGGGTGTCGCCGTCGACGTTCGTGCCGTTGTTCCCGGCGGCGGCGACGATCAGCGCCCCGGTGTCCCGGACGTGCTTCATCCGCCGGTCGGTCCAGGTGCGGGCGTGGCTGACGCCGAGGTTCACGTCCCGGGTGAAGCTGAGGTTGACCACGTCCGGGTGGGTCGCCTCGGCGGCCTTCTCCAGCCGCCGCAGGACCGTCCAGTAGTCGATGCCGTTGCGGACGGCGACCAGTTCCTGCACCACCGGCCCGGCAGGTCCGGCGGTGCCGTAGTCGTTGTCGACCCGGCCCATCCCGGCGAGCACCACGTCGGTGGCGTGCCACGGGCAGGGCGTGCCGCCGGTGCAGTCGTTGGTGTTGGTCTCGCCCCACTCCGCCTTGTGCAGGGTGACCTTGCTCGGGAAGTCGGCGTTGAACTGGAACCCGCCGTCCTGCACCAGGTACTTCACCTGCTTGGTCAGTCGGCCCTTGCTGTCCAGCAGCTGCCAGGCCGGCGCGACCCCGACGTCCAGCGCGCCACCGGCCCGCATGAACGACCAGTCGAAGACGTTCTTGCCGATGTCCGGGGCCTCGAAGACCTGCCCGTCGGCGATTCCGGACGGCTCCACCAGCCAGTCGAGGACCAGTTCGGTGCCCGTCCGCCACTCGGCGGCGGCCAGCGCGAGCAGGCGCAACGCCCGCTCGTCGCCGACCCGGTAACCGCCGGACTGCCGCGGCTCGGCGGCGAGCAGGTCGGCGACCAGCCCGGCCGGGTCGGCCTTGCCGACGTCCACCCGGACCAGATGGTCCTGCCCCTCGGCGTCCGGGGCGAACGAGTCGAGCACCTGGCCACCCCAGCGGGCCAGGAAGGCGTCCAGTTCGGCCTGGTCGGCGGTCCGCACCATCACCTCGTCGAGGACCAGGCCGGCGGGTGAGCCGTCCGGCCCGGCCACCACGCCGACCTCCCGGTCGGTGCCGGTCCGACCGACCGGGTCGAGCCGTAGCCGGGGCGCGGCCAGGCCCGGGTCGACCCGGAAGGCCAGCGGCTCGGCGTTGGTGGCGTCGACCCGCCCGGTCGGGCCGCCCGGTGCCGGGGCGGCGCTGGCGTCCGTGCCGGCGACGAGTCCGGCGGCGAGCGCCGCCACCACTACGGTGGTCAGGTACCGGCGTGTGCCGGTCCGGTGGGTCGCGGAGCGTGTCGTGTTCATGGGTGTCTCCCGGTGTCGGCGGTGCGATGACACCGGTAGGAGCGCGCCGGGGTCGGCATGCCAACAGAAAGTTCCCGGGGAATTTTTTCTTCGCTGTACTGGACCCGTCGACGAGCGGTGGGAGCACGGATGGACGTGATGGCGCAGGACGACCGGACGCTCGTCGAGGCGCTCCGGCGGGGTGACCGGACCGGCCTGGAGGGCATCTACCGGCGCTACGCCGACCGCCTCTACACGTACGCCCGGACGATGCTGCACGAGCCGGAGGCCGCCGCGGACGCCGTCCACGACGCGTTCCTCACCGCCGGCCAGCGCATCGACCAGCTCCGCGACCCGGACCGGCTGCGTTCCTGGCTGTACGCGATCGTGCGCAGCGAATGCCTGCGGCAGTTGCGGGAGCGGGCCCGGTCCGCGCCCCTGGCGGAGGCGGCCGAACCGGTGGCCGACACCGGCGACCCGGCCGCCGCCGTCAACGCCGACCAGGTACGCGCCCTGGTGCACCTGGCGGTCGACGCGCTCAACCCCGGCGACCGCGAGGTGGTGCACCTGGCGATCCGCCACGACCTCTCCTCCGTCGACATCGGTACGGCGTTGGGGGTGCCCGCGAACCACGCGCACGCCCGGTTGTCCCGGGCCAGGTCACAGCTCGAACGGGCGCTCGGCACGCTGCTCGTCGCCCGCAGCGGGGCGCGGGACTGCCCGGCCCTGGCCGAGCTGCTCGGCGACTGGCAGGGCCGGCTCACCCCGGTCCTGCGCAAACGGCTCGCCCGGCACATCGACGACTGCGCCCGGTGCGGGCTGCTCCGGCGCGAACAGTGCAACCCGGCGGCGCTGCTGACCGCGTACACCGCGCCGGGGTTCCTGGTGGTGGCCGAGACGGTGTGGTCGCGCCTGGCCGAGGCGGGTCCCACCGCCGTGCAGGCCACTGCGGAGTTGCCGGCCGGCACCGGTCCGGCGGCCGCCGACCCGCCCGGGTCCGCCGCCGGGGTCGACGCCCCCGACGCAGCCCACGGCCCCGCCGGGTCGACCCCTCCGGCCGTTCCCGACCCCACCGGTCCGTCGTCACCGGCTGATCCGTCGTCCCCCACGGCGTCGCCCGATGATCCGGCGTCCCCGGCCGATTCGGCGTCGACGGCTGAGCCGGCGTCGACGGTCGGGCCCGGCGGCCTCGCCGGTCGGTCGGATGCCGCCGGGCAGGGCGGGTCGGGCCCGGCCCGCGTCGCGGTGGCCCCGGCCGGCGCGGCGGCGACACACACCGCGACCCGGACGGTGGGCGTCGCGGCCCGGGACCGCGACCGGCGGCGTCGGCGGCGGGTGGCCGTGACCGCCGGGTTGCTGCTGCTCCTGGTGGTGGCCGGGACCTGGGCGGTGTCGGCGGCCCGGCCGGACGCCGAGCAGGTGTCGGTGACGTCCGGCGTCCCCACCGGCGCGGCGGCGGTCACGTCGTCCGCCGTCGCCACCGCAGCGCCGTCGGCCCGGACGACCCCGGGGCCGGACGCGACAGGTGCCGGTGGCCCGGCCGCGCCCGGCGGTGCACCGACCGACGCCGCGACGAGCGCCGTCCCGGGTCCGACGCCGGCACCCTCCCGGCCGCCGGCTGCTCCCCGCCCGACGACGGGCGCGCAGCTCGCCGCTCCCTTCACGGTGTCGGCCGACGCGCACGTCCGCTGCGGCGCGGACGCCTGGAGCCTGGTCGTCCGGGCCACCGGCAGCGGTGCGGTGGGCAGCGCGCAGGTGCGGTACACCCCCGCCGGGGGCGTCCCGACGAGCCGGACGATGACGGTGGACGGATCGTCCGCCCGGGTGACCGTGGGTCAGCTCCGGGCGTCCGCCGTGACCTGGACGGTACGGGTGACCGCCGTCGACGGCCGGACCGCGCAGAGCCCGTCGTCCACGGTGGCCGATCCGTGCGTCCGGCCGGGCTAGGCGGGCGGGGGTGACCCCTGGTCGGGTGCGCGGACGCCGGCGAGCAGCACGGCCAGGTACAGCTCGACCCGGTCGTCGGGCGCGTCGGCGATCCGGGCGGCGAACGCGGTGCCGCAGACCAGGTGCTGCAAATCGTCCAGGGTGAGGCCGGGGCGTAGCTGACCGGCCCGGACCGCCCGCTCCAGCACGGTCGCGGCCAGGGCGGCCAACTCCGCCCGGCGGGTCGTGGTCGGTGCGGTGGCGTCCTCGTCCGGGCTGGTCGAGAGCACTTCGGCGAGGGTCGGCTCGGTGAGCTGGCCGAGCAGGATGCTGCGCAGCAGCCGTTGCAGTCCCGCCCACGGGTCGTCCTCGCGGCTCGCCGCCTGCGCCTGGTCGAGCAGGGTGGCGAAGGCGTCGGCGGCGAGCGCCTCCAGCAGTGCGCGTCGGGTCGGGAAGTGCCGGTAGACGGTGCCGACCCCGACCCCGGCCCGCCGGGCGATGTCGTTGAGCTGTAACGACAGGTCGCCCTCCGCCACCAGCGCGCGGGCGGTGGCCAGCACCCGGTCGCGGTTGCGCGCGGCGTCCGCGCGCAGTGTCGTCGTCACCGCGCCAGCCTAACGCAGCGGATTGCTCATCCGATCGGATTGACAATCCGCTTACTCCGGGCTTGAATCGGATAGGTAATCCACTCCTCTGTCGGAAGGCACACCATGGACCGCGCACCCGGCTGGACCGCCGCCGATCTCACCGACCAGTCCGGCCGGACCTTCGTCGTCACCGGTGCCAGCAGCGGCCTCGGCGCGGTGATCACCCGCCACCTGGCCGCCCGGGGCGGTCGGGTGGTGATGGCCGTCCGGGACACCGCCAAGGGCGCCCGGGTCCGGGCCGACCTGCTGCGCGCCCACCCCGTCGCCGACCTCGTCGTCCGCCGGTTGGACCTGCTCGACCTGGACTCCGTCCACGCCTTCGTCGAGGGCCTCGGCCGCGACGTCGACACGGTGGACGCGCTGGTCAACAACGCCGGCATCGGCACCGTCCCCCGGCGGTTGAGCCCACAGGGGGTGGAGAGCCAGTTCGCCACCAACCACCTCGGGCACTTCGCCCTCACCGGACGGCTGCTGCCCGCGCTGACCGTCGGCCGGAACCCGGTCGTGGTCACCGTCGCCTCGGGTCTCTACCCGCTCGGGCGGCTCGACCTGACCGACCTGGCCGCCGAACGCCGCTACTCCGCCGCCGGCGCCTACGCCACCTCGAAGCTCGCCAACGTGCTGTTCGGGCTGGAACTCGACCGCCGGCTGCGGGCCACCGGCTCGCCGGTCCGCAGCCTGCTCACCCACCCCGGGATGACCAGGACCGACCTCTCCCGGGACCTGCCGCCGCTCGCCCGCCGGATCGAGACCGTGCTCATGGGCCCGCTGCGCCGCCCCCTCGACGAGGCCGCCGCGCCCATGCTCTTCGCCGCCACCGTCCCGACCGCGCCCACCGGCCGGCACATCGGCCCCGGCAGGCTCCTCCGCCGCGCCGAGCCCACCTTCGCCCCGCTGCGCGGCACCGCCACCGACCGGCGACTCGCCGCCGACCTGTGGGCCCGCTCCGAGGAACTCACCGGCGTGCGCCCGTTGCCCGCCCCGCTGCGGTGACCACCGCCGGCCGCCCGACAAAAGCGTAACCCATAGGTTACGCTTCACCGGTGGACGAGGTGGCGGCGGCGATATCCGATCCGGTCCGTCGCCACATCCTCGAGCTGCTGCGCGACGGCGACCTCCCCGCCGGGGAGATCGCCGACCGGTTCCCGATCAGCAGGCCGGCGGTCAGCCGTCACCTGCGGGTGCTGCGGGAGAGCGGCCTGGTCCGCAGCGAGCTGGTCGGCCGGCAACGGCGCTACCGGCTCGACGCCGACCGGTTCACCGAGCTCGTCGACTGGCTCGCCCGGTTCCGCCGCCCACGCGGCTGGGCGCAGCACCTCGACGCGCTCGAAACGGAGGTCCACCGCACCCGCCGGGAGCGCCGCGCGCGCGACACGACGGACCGAGCCAGAGGAGAGACCGCGTGACCGGCAACCCCACCGGACGGCTGTTCCGTACCGCCGCCGGCACCGACCTGGTGCTGGTACGCACCTTCCGCGCACCCGTCACGGACGTCTGGGCCAGCGTCACCGAACCCGAACGCACCGCCCGCTGGTTCGGCCCCTGGGAGGGCGACGCCGGCCCCGGCCGGACGATCCGGCTGCAGATGGTGTTCGAGGACGACGCCCCCTGGACCGAGCTGAGGATCGATGCCTGCGAGCCGCCCCGGCACCTGGCCGTGTCGTCGGCCGACGGGTCGGGCGGCTGGCGGATCGAGCTGCTGCTCACCGAGGCGGCCGGCCGCACCGAGCTGCGGTTCACCCACCACCTCGACAGCGAGGAGCACGTCGGCGAGATCGGCCCCGGCTGGGAGTACTACCTCGACCTGCTGGTGGCCGCCGGGACGGACGCCCCGAAGGCCGGGTTCGACGACTACTACCCGGCGATGAAGCCGTACTACGAGGGGCTGCGCGGTCCGGCCGGCTGAGCCCGCCGGGGCCGCGTCCGGTCGACCCGGCGCGGCCCCGGCGTGGCGCTCACATCCGGTCGGGCGTCCGGATGCCGAGCAGGTCCAGTCCCTGCCGCAGGGTCCGTCCCGTCAGGTCGGTCAGCAGCAGCCGGCTCGCCCGCAGTTCCCCGTCCGCCCGCAGCACCGGGCACCGCTCGTAGAACGTGCTGAACCGGGTGGCCAGCCGGTGCAGGTAGCCGGCGAGGTGGTGGAACTGCGCCGTCCGGGCCACCTCGTGCACGACGGCGGCGAACCCGAGCAGCTCGAACGCCAACGCCCGCTCCGCCGGGGTGCCGAGCACCACCCCGGCCGCCGGCCCCGGCACCGCCCCGGCCCGCCGCAGCACCGACCGGGTCCGGGTGTACGCGTACTGGAGGTAGGGGGCGGTGTTGCCGTCCAGGGCGAGCATCCGCTCCCAGTCGAGCACGTAGTCGCGGGTCCGGTCGGTGGACAGGTCGGCGTACTTGACCGCGCCGATGCCGACGGCCCGGCCGATCTCGGCCGCCTCCGCCTCGTCCAGGTCGGGGTCGCGGGTGCGGGCCAGCGCGGTCGCCCGGGTGACCGCCTCCGTCAGCAGATCGACCAGCTTCACCGAGCCGCCGGCCCGGCTGCGCAGCATCCGGCCGTCCGGGCCGAGGACGGAGCCGAAGCCGAGGTGCTCGGCCCGGACCGGAGGACGCAGCCAACCCGCCTGCCCGGCCACCGCGAACACCATCGCGAAGTGCTGCCGCTGCGGCAGGCCCACCACGTAGAGCAGCCGGGTCGCGCCCAGCTCGTCGACGCGCGACCGCAGCGCCGCCAGGTCCGTCGCCGGATACCCGTACCCACCGTCGCCCTTGCGCACGATCAACGGCAGCCCGACGCCGTCGCGCCCGACGAACCCGGGCGGGAAGACACAGGTCGCCCCGGCGCTGTCGGTCAGCAACCCGAGCCGGTCGAGGTCGGTCACCACCGCGCCGAGCCGGTCGTTGTACGCGCTCTCGCCCCGGAAGTCCTCCTCGGTCAGGGTGACGTCGAGCAGCTCGTACACGGTCAGGAAGTACCGCTGGGACTGCCCGACCAGCAACCGCCACAGCCGGCGGGTCTCCGGGTCGCCGCCCTGCAACGCGACCACCCGCTGCCGGGCGCGTTCCCGGAACGCCGGGTCGGCGTCGAACTTCGACCGGGCCGCCCGGTAGAACCCGTCCAGGTCGCCGATGGACAGCTCCTGCGCCGCCTCACCGAGGTCCACCAGGTGCGCGATCAGCATCCCGAACGGGGTGCCCCAGTCGCCCAGGTGGTTGACCCGCACGACGCGGTGCCCGAGCCAGCCCAGCACCCGGACGGCCGCGTCGCCGATGACCGTCGAGCGCAGGTGCCCGACGTGCATCTCCTTCGCCACGTTCGGGCCCGAGTAGTCGACGATCACGGTCGCCGGGTCGCCGGTCACCGGCACCCCGAGCCGCTCGTCGCCGGCCAGCGCGGCGACCATCCCGGCCAGCGCCCCGTCGGCGAGGGTCAGGTTGACGAAGCCGGGGCCGGAGACCTCCGCCACCGCGCAGACGTCGTCGAGGTCCGCGCGGTCCAGCACCGCCTGGGCGATCTCGCGCGGCGGCCGGCCGAGCCGCCGGGCCAGCGCCAGCGCCGCGTCGGACTGGAAGTCCGCCCGCGGCGAGCGCCGCACGGTGGGTGCGACCGGTTCACCGGCCACGGCGGCGAACGCCGGCGTCAGCCGGTCGGTGAGCAACCTTTCAAGATCCATTGATACGCCGATCTGCTCGGATCCGTCAGCCAGGCGGATCCCCGGACGGGGGGGCCTGCGGACGGACCGAGGACAGCGGAGGTGACCGGCGGCTCGATCCGCCGGTCGCAGGGGAATGGGTCAGCGCGGGCGGGCGACGGATCGCCGGCGTCGCTCCGCACCGACCACGACGTCGTACGACGTCCGGGTGTGCTGAGCGGTCGCGCTGGTCATGCCGGCAGCCTACCGGACCGGCGGCGTGGCCGGTCCGCCCTGCCGGACGCGTCCGGTCCCGCTGTCGGACGTGGCCGGTCCCGGCCTGCCGGCCGCAGCGTCCCGGCCTGCCGGCCGCAGCGTCCCGGCCCCGACGCTCCGCCCCGCGTGCCCGTCGGGGCGGACCGGGTTTCCCGCCGTCAGCCCCGGTGGTAGCTCTGCGCGTAGTAGTCGCCGACCTGTTCGCGGTAGTCCGGCCGGACGTCGTCCTCCGGATCGAACGCCGGGGAGTCCCTGACCTGCTCCCGGCTCCGGTCGACGTGCACCACCCGGTCCCCGTGGTCGACCCGGGCGACCGTGCCGACCGGCAGCAGGACCTTCCGCCCGAAGATCCACGGCCCGGTGTCCACCACCAGCCAGCGGGCACCCGCGTCCTCGCTCGCCTCGTCGATCGCGCCGATCCGCCCGTCGGTCGCCTCCACCCGGTATCCGGTCAGGTCGAGCGGGGTCCCCGGGCCGGGCGCGTCCGGCCCGTCGTGCGACTCCCGGTCGGGCCGCTCACCCGGCTCGGTCTGGTCGTATCCGCCGGCCAGCGCCGCCGGGTCGCGCCATGCCCACGGGTTGAACGGCTGCATCCGGGCCACCTCCACCTCGTCGTCGACACCCGACAGGTGCCCCAACCCCCAGCAGCGGAAACACCGCCCGGCCCGCCCCGCCTCGCCCGCCGCCGCCCGAGCGCGTTGATCAAGAAGTTTGCGTCACGGACGTCCCCGAGGATGACCGGAACCTCTTGATCAACACGCCTCGGCGGCGGGGGCGCCGTTTCGGGGGGGCGGGGGCGGGGGTGGGCGGGCCGACAGGGGGCGGGGCGCTGGGATACTCGTCGACCATGGTGTTGTCGCGGGGTTGGTCGTTGTTCCTGGTCGGCGTCGGGGTGTGGGCCTGGGCGATCTGGCCGAGGTTCGGGGTCGCCATCTGGAACGACACGCGGGCCTGGTCGGGCGGGGCGGTCGGCGTGGGCGCTCCGACCGGATTCCTCTGGATCCACGCGGTGCTCATCGCGGCCTCGTTGGCCATCGGCTCCACGGCCGGTGTGCTCGGCATCCGGGGGTGGCGGGCGGCCCGCCGCCTGTCCCCGGCGGCGTCAGCGGGCGGCGCTGAGGCCGATGACCAGCGGATTTGACGATCAAACCTGAGGCCGCGTAACTTTCTCTCTGCCAGCGCGGAACGGGCAAACGGGATTAAAACCCCGGGGGTCGGATCCGATGTGTGGCACCGGGTCGTCGGGGGCACCATCTCCTGCACGACGCGGTCCGGGTGGGGCTCGACCGAACGCCGCAGGGCGGATTTGGCCGGGCGGAACCGACCGGGTAAGGTTGTCGACCGGCAGGGCACCGGGCGAGCATGCGGGAAACCGCAGCGGCCGGTTCTGCCAAATCCGATGATCAACCGCAGCGCTGGCCGCTGCGTGCGCTCATCGGGCGATGCCGCACGAAGCGTGACACACCGGGACACACCGGTTGACACGGGGAAGACGGTGAGGTAACGTAGTAAAAGTGCCCAGCGCGAGAGCGTGGGGCGCGGTGAACGAAATGCCCCGACTGGGTGGCCGTTGGTGCGGTGGTCTGGTTGGTGTGTGGTTGTTCTTTGAGAACTCAACAGGGTGCTTGTAAAGCCAGTGCCAATTGTTTTATACCCCGTGCCGGCTGAATCTTCGGGTTTGGTTGGTTTGGGATTCCTTTGGCAACATGTTTGTTGTCGGGATTGCTGTTCGACAGGTTTTTGTTGGAGAGTTTGATCCTGGCTCAGGACGAACGCTGGCGGCGTGCTTAACACATGCAAGTCGAGCGGAAAGGCCCTTCGGGGTACTCGAGCGGCGAACGGGTGAGTAACACGTGAGTAACCTGCCCTAGGCTTTGGGATAACCCTCGGAAACGGGGGCTAATACCGGATATGACCTCCTGTCGCATGGTGGGGGGTGGAAAGTTTTTCGGCCTGGGATGGGCTCGCGGCCTATCAGCTTGTTGGTGGGGTGATGGCCTACCAAGGCGACGACGGGTAGCCGGCCTGAGAGGGCGACCGGCCACACTGGGACTGAGACACGGCCCAGACTCCTACGGGAGGCAGCAGTGGGGAATATTGCACAATGGGCGGAAGCCTGATGCAGCGACGCCGCGTGAGGGATGACGGCCTTCGGGTTGTAAACCTCTTTCAGCAGGGACGAAGCGCAAGTGACGGTACCTGCAGAAGAAGCGCCGGCCAACTACGTGCCAGCAGCCGCGGTAAGACGTAGGGCGCGAGCGTTGTCCGGATTTATTGGGCGTAAAGAGCTCGTAGGCGGCTTGTCGCGTCGACCGTGAAAACTTGGGGCTCAACCCCAAGCCTGCGGTCGATACGGGCAGGCTAGAGTTCGGTAGGGGAGACTGGAATTCCTGGTGTAGCGGTGAAATGCGCAGATATCAGGAGGAACACCGGTGGCGAAGGCGGGTCTCTGGGCCGATACTGACGCTGAGGAGCGAAAGCGTGGGGAGCGAACAGGATTAGATACCCTGGTAGTCCACGCTGTAAACGTTGGGCGCTAGGTGTGGGGGGCCTCTCCGGTTCCCTGTGCCGCAGCTAACGCATTAAGCGCCCCGCCTGGGGAGTACGGCCGCAAGGCTAAAACTCAAAGGAATTGACGGGGGCCCGCACAAGCGGCGGAGCATGCGGATTAATTCGATGCAACGCGAAGAACCTTACCTGGGTTTGACATGGCCGCAAAACTTCCAGAGATGGGAGGTCCTTCGGGGGCGGTCACAGGTGGTGCATGGCTGTCGTCAGCTCGTGTCGTGAGATGTTGGGTTAAGTCCCGCAACGAGCGCAACCCTCGTTCGATGTTGCCAGCGCGTTATGGCGGGGACTCATCGAAGACTGCCGGGGTCAACTCGGAGGAAGGTGGGGATGACGTCAAGTCATCATGCCCCTTATGTCCAGGGCTTCACGCATGCTACAATGGCCGGTACAATGGGTTGCGATGCCGTGAGGTGGAGCGAATCCCAAAAAGCCGGTCTCAGTTCGGATCGGGGTCTGCAACTCGACCCCGTGAAGTCGGAGTCGCTAGTAATCGCAGATCAGCAACGCTGCGGTGAATACGTTCCCGGGCCTTGTACACACCGCCCGTCACGTCACGAAAGTCGGCAACACCCGAAGCCGGTGGCCCAACCCTTGTGGAGGGAGCCGTCGAAGGTGGGGCTGGCGATTGGGACGAAGTCGTAACAAGGTAGCCGTACCGGAAGGTGCGGCTGGATCACCTCCTTTCTAAGGAGCACCATCCGGTGAAAGCCGGTATGGAGCCCGCGGCCTGCGGATGTCGGGTCGGGGTGCTCAGATGGCGGAGACACTGGCGAGTTTGTGTCCGGCAACGGCCGGGATACCTAGTACAGCTGCTCTTCGGGGTGGTGGGAACGGTTCCTTCTGGTGCGGCTGGGTAGGAGCGTATAGCACCCTGTTGGGTCCTGAAGGAACAACCTGAGGTTGTTTTTTCGGAGGACTGTTCTGGAGCGTGAGCTTCGGTGGTCTGCCAGGCATGGCCTGGCCTCGCATACCGGGTCCCTGTTGGGGTTGCTGGTGTGGGGCTGTGGGGTTGTGGGTTGGTTGTTTGTTGAGAATTGCACAGTGGACGCGAGCATCTTTGTGGTCAAGTTGTCAAGGGCGAACGGTGGATGCCTTGGCACCAGGAGCCGATGAAGGACGTGGGAGGCCGCGATAGGCCTGGGGGAGCTGTCAACCAAGCTGTGATCCCAGGGTGTCCGAATGGGGAAACCTGGCACCAGTCATGTGGTGTCACCCGCACCTGAACACATAGGGTGTGTGGGGGGAACGCGGGGAAGTGAAACATCTCAGTACCCGTAGGAAGAGAAAACAATTTAGTGATTCCGTGAGTAGTGGCGAGCGAAAGCGGATTGAGGCTAAACCGGTTGCGTGTGATACCTGTCAGGGGTTGCGTGGTCGGGGTTGTGGGACCCTGCTGAACGAGCTGACACTTGTTCGAGGAGTTATAAAGTCAGTGGCTAGCCGAATGGTGTGGAAAAGCCAACCGTAGTCGGTGAGAGTCCGGTAGGTGAAAGTTGCTGATCTTCTGTGGGTGTTCCCGAGTAGCGGCGGACTCCTGTAATCTGCCGTGAATCTGCCAGGACCACCTGGTAAGCCTAAATACTTCCTGGTGACCGATAGCGGACGAGTACCGTGAGGGAATGGTGAAAAGTACCCCGGGAGGGGAGTGAAATAGTACCTGAAACCGTTCGCCTACAATCCGTCGGAGCCTTGCGGGGTGACGGCGTGCCTTTTGAAGAATGAGCCTGCGAGTTAGTGGCATGTGGCGAGGTTAACCCGTGTGGGGGAGCCGTAGCGAAAGCGAGTCTGAAGAGGGCGTTTGAGTCGCATGTTCTAGACCCGAAGCGGAGTGATCTAGCCATGGGCAGGCTGAAGCGCGGGTAAGACCGCGTGGAGGGCCGAACCCACCAACGTTGAAAAGTTGGGGGATGATCTGTGGTTAGGGGTGAAAGGCCAATCAAACTCCGTGATAGCTGGTTCTCCCCGAAATGCATTTAGGTGCAGCGTCGTGTGTTTCTTGCCGGAGGTAGAGCACTGGATGGTCTAGGGGGCCTACAAGCTTACCGAAATCAGCCAAACTCCGAATGCCGGTAAGTGAGAGCGCGGCAGTGAGACTGCGGGGGATAAGCTTCGTAGTCGAGAGGGAAACAGCCCAGATCACCAGCTAAGGCCCCTAAGCGTGTGCTAAGTGGAAAAGGATGTGGGGTCGCATAGACAACCAGGAGGTTGGCTTAGAAGCAGCCACCCTTTAAAGAGTGCGTAATAGCTCACTGGTCAAGTGGTTCCGCGCCGACAATGTAGCGGGGCTCAAGCACACCGCCGAAGCTGTGGCATTCACATTTTAATCTCGCTTGGACGTGATTCCTTGTGCAGGTGTGTGGATGGGTAGGGGAGCGTCGTGCCGGGGGTGAAGCAGCGGGGTGACCTAGTTGTGGACGCGGCACGAGTGAGAATGCAGGCATGAGTAGCGAAAGAAGGGTGAGAAACCCTTCCGCCGGATGACCAAGGGTTCCAGGGCCAGGCTAATCCGCCCTGGGTGAGTCGGGACCTAAGGCGAGGCCGAGAGGCGTAGTCGATGGACAACGGGTTGATATTCCCGTACCCGCGAAGGAGCGCCCGTGATGAACCTCGTTGTGCTAACCACCCGAGCTGGCTGATGTCTTCGGACGGATGTTGGGGAGCGTGGGAACCTGGCGGGTAGTAGTCAAGCGATGGGGTGACGCAGGAAGGTAGCTGAGCCCGGCCGGTGGTTGTGCCGGGGTAAGCGTGTAGGCCGACATGTAGGCAAATCCGCATGTCATGGGGCTGAGACGTGATGCCGAGCCGATTCAGGTGAAGTCAGTGATCCTATGCTGCCGAGAAAAGCCTCTAGCGAGTTTCGAGCGGCCCGTACCCCAAACCGACACAGGTGGTCAGGTAGAGAATACCGAGGCGATCGGGCGAACTGTGGTTAAGGAACTCGGCAAATTGCCCCCGTAACTTAGGGAGAAGGGGGGCCGGAGACGTGAAGCCCCGTGCGGGTGGAGCGTTGTATGGCCGCAGAGAGCAGGGGGAAGCGACTGTTTACTAAAAACACAGGTCCATGCGAAGAAGTAATTCGATGTATATGGACTGACGCCTGCCCGGTGCTGGAACGTTAAGGGGACCTGTTAGCTCTTTGGGGCGAAGCGGAGAACTTAAGCGCCAGTAAACGGCGGTGGTAACTATAACCATCCTAAGGTAGCGAAATTCCTTGTCGGGTAAGTTCCGACCTGCACGAATGGCGTAACGACTTCCCCACTGTCTCAACCACAGGCCCGGCGAAATTGCAGTACGAGTAAAGATGCTCGTTACGCGCGGCAGGACGGAAAGACCCCGGGACCTTTACTATAGCTTGACATTGGTATCTGAATGGGCTTGTGTAGGATAGGTGGGAGCCGGTGAAACCTGTACGCCAGTATGGGTGGAGGCAATCTTGAAATACCACTCTGGTTGATTTGGGTATCTAACTTCGGACCGTTATCCGGTTCAGGGACAGTGTCTGGTGGGTAGTTTAACTGGGGCGGTTGCCTCCTAAAGGGTAACGGAGGCGCCCAAAGGTTCCCTCAGCCTGGTTGGCAATCAGGTGTTGAGTGCAAGTGCACAAGGGAGCTTGACTGTGAGACTGACAGGTCGAGCAGGGACGAAAGTCGGGACTAGTGATCCGGCACTTGCGTGTGGAAGCGGTGTCGCTCAACGGATAAAAGGTACCCCGGGGATAACAGGCTGATCTTCCCCAAGAGTCCATATCGACGGGATGGTTTGGCACCTCGATGTCGGCTCGTCGCATCCTGGGGCTGTAGCAGGTCCCAAGGGTTGGGCTGTTCGCCCATTAAAGCGGTACGCGAGCTGGGTTTAGAACGTCGTGAGACAGTTCGGTCCCTATCCGCCGTGCGCGTAGGATACTTGAGAAGGGCTGTCCCTAGTACGAGAGGACCGGGACGGACGAACCTCTGGTGTGCCAGTTGTCCCGCCAGGGGCACGGCTGGTTAGCTACGTTCGGAAGGGATAACCGCTGAAAGCATCTAAGCGGGAAGCCTGCTTCAAGATGAGGTATCCCACCCCACTTTGTGGGGGTAAGGCCCCCAGCTAGACGACTGGGTTGATAGGCCGGAAATGTAAGCTCGGTAACGGGTTCAGTTGACCGGTACTAATAGGCCGAGGACTTGATAACAAGGCTGCTACGCGTCCACTGTGCAACTCTGAACAAACACCAAACAACCCCCCACAGTGTGGGTGTGTGTGTTGTTTGATATGTTCATAGTGTTACGGCGGTCATGGCGGAGGGGAAACGCCCGGTCACATTCCGAACCCGGAAGCTAAGCCCTCCAGCGCCGATGGTACTGCACTCGGGAGGGTGTGGGAGAGTAGGACACCGCCGGACAACCTTCAGTTGAGGCCGACCCCCACGGGGTCGGCCTCAACTGCTATACCCACCCACACATCCCGGACGTCCGTCGAATTAGGGTCGGGGCTGATGGGCCCCGAATGCGGTAATGCCGGGACGGGAAACCGCAACCTCGCCGATGTCGGGGCGAGCGACGACGGCAGGCGACGCCGAGATGATCCTGGCGTCGAGGTGGGCGGTCGCAGCGTGCCGACGTACACCGTCCAGGCCACCCGACGTTCGGTGAATCGGCCCGGACGACGCCCGTGACCTCGTACCGTCGATGCGGGACCCGGCTCCCGGGGCCCCGCGCCCGGGTCCGCGACGACGTGACGTGGTGCACGCCTCGTCAGCAATCGGAGCGGCCCCGTCGGGGTACCTGCTGACCGTACGACCGGAACTGACCGTCGGGACCGGCGGAGGCAGGAGTGGTCATGAAGATCGGAATCATTGGTTCGGGGCACATCGGCGGCACCCTCACCCGGCGGCTGAGCGCCCTCGGGCACGACGTGACGGTCGCCAACTCGCGGGGGCCGGAGAGCCTCACCGAGCTGGCCCGGGAGAGCGGCGCGACGGCCGGCACCGTGGAGCAGGCCGTCCAGGACGCCGAACTGGTCGTGATGGCGATCCCGCTGTACGCGGTGCCCGGACTGCCGGCGCAGCCGTTCGACGGCAAGATCGTGGTCGACGCCAACAACTACTACCCGCAGCGCGACGGCGACATCGCCGAACTGCTCGACCGCAGCCTCAGCTCCAGCCGGTGGACCGCCGACCACCTCAAGGGCGCCCGGGTGGTGAAGACCTTCAACAACATCCAGGCGGCGCACCTGATGGACCACGGCAAGCCGGCCGACGCCGGTGACCGGATCGCGCTGCCGGTGGCCGGGGACGACGCCGACGCCAAGCAGCTCGTGATGCAGCTCGTCGACGCGCTCGGCTTCGACCCGGTCGACGCGGGCACCCTCGACGAGAGCTGGCGGCAGCAGCCCGACACCCCCGTGTACGGCACCGACCGGGACGCCGAGGGCGTCCGGCAGGGCCTCGCCGAGGCCCGTCCCTGACCCTGTCGCGTCGGCGGGTCGCCGCCGGGTGGCACCGGACAGCGGCCCGTGTGCCGAGAGGCACCAGGTGACGGAGGAGGCCCGGACATCCGAGACGCTCCGCGTACCCGGGAAGACATCGAGCCCCGCCGGCGATCAGCCGGCGGGGCTCGGTCGTGCCCGGACCAGGTGACCCGACCCCTCGGGGCGGGACCGGGTGGGTCAGGGTTTGGGACCGCAGACGAAGTTGGGCTCGGGGTCGTAGGTCCAGCTGAACTTCTCCCGCTTGACGACCTTGCCGTCCTTCTTGATCACGCGGAAGGCGTCCTGGGTGAAGCCGATGCTGCCGGCGGCGGCGATGCACTTCGGGCCGGGCTCCAGGTGGACCGTCTTCGGCGAGGTGATGTTGCGGCGCGGGCTGTACTCCGTCTTCACGCTGTCGTAGATCTTGGTGCTCCACATCGACACGGTGATCGTGTTCGAGGTGTACGCGGTGTCGATCAGGACCCCGTACGGCGTGTTGTTGCGGAACTTGAAGTCCAGGTCCGGCCAGAAGATCGTCGACTCGATCACCGCCGGGTAGCGGCTGAAGTAGAACGAGTGCGGCTTGTGCTCGACGTCCTCCAGGCCGGCGTAGTAACTGGCGTTGAACAGCGTGGTGGTGAACTGCGAGACGCCGCCACCCACCCCGGGCACCAGCTTGCCGCCGACGATCACCGGGGCGTCCTGGTAGCCCTGGCCGTAGCCGCGCTCACCGGTGTGCGCGTTGAGCGAGAACGTCTCCCCCGGCTTGACGATGGTGCCGTCCACGTCCTTCGCCGCCTGGATGATGTTCTGGCTGCGCGGCGAGGAGAGCCCACCGGGGAACTTCGTGGAGAAGGTGGAGACCCGCTCCTTGATGCCCAACTCGGCCAGCTTCGCCTCGGTCAGCTCCGGCTCGGCCTCCTTGAGCTGCCCGGTGACCGTCCGGCCGTCCGGCTTCGGCAGTACCGCCAGCAGGTCCCGGCCCAGCGCCGCCGCGTCGAGCTGCTGGCCGGCCCGGCCCGGCACCACCTTCGGCTTGCCGCCCGAGATGGTCAGCCCGGCGTCCTTGGGCGTCGACTCGATCGCGGTCAGCTTGCTGCCCAGCGCCGACCGGAGCCGCTTCACGTCGACCTTCGGCGTCAGTTTCCCCTCGTCGTCGGCCGGGAAGCGCAACGCGCGGGCGATCGCCGCCGGCGGGACGCTCACCGACCCCTTGGTGGAGGTGATCGTCACCGGCGCGGCGACAGCCGGCTTCGCCAGCTCGGCGATCATCCGGTCCACCTCCTCCCGGGTGGTCACCGGGTTCTTCTCCACCACCGGCACCGTCACCGGCTGACCGGCCAGCCAACCCGCGCGGACCACCCGGGCGGACTGCTCCGCGTCCAGGGTCAGGCTCGGCTTCGGGTAGACCGGCTTCGGGGTGGTGCCGGTGAAGATGATCGCCGGCAGGGTCATGTCCCGACCCTGCTTGCCGAGGATCTGCCGCAACGCCGCGTCCAGCTTGGCGGCGTCGACAGTCACCACCGGGTCGACCGACCGGGAACCGAACAGCCGGTCCACCGGGTGCGCCTGCGCGTCGGTGGCGGCGGCGACGGTGGCGTCCACGTCCACCGTCAGGCCGACGTCGGCGGGCTTGATCTCCGCCCGGTTCTCGCCCACCACCACGGTCAGCGGCGCGTCGAGCGTGGCGGCCCGCTTCTCCAACTCGGCCCGCAGTTCCCTGGCCGCGTCGGCCCGGCTGCGGCCACCCAGCTCGGTGCCGAGCACGCTGGTGCCGCGTGGGACGTCCCCGGCGTACGCCCAGGCACCCGCGCCGACCACCCCGGCCAGCACCGCGGCTGTCACCCCGCTGGCCAGCAGCACCCGGCCGCGCCGCCACCACGGCCCCGGCCCGGAACCGGGACCTGCGGCCCCACCGGCCGGTGGGGGTTCGTCCTCGGACGGCCAGCTCACCGCGGTGACCTGCACCGTGGGGCGGTCGTCGGAGACCGGTTTGTCGCCGTACAGGGTCACAGCCACCTCGATCGGACGTACCACGTGGGGGGTTGCGGGCCCCCAGGGACACCTACGGTAGCCAACCGGACGGCCAGCCGACAGCGTGCGTCCGGCCATCCTCACCGCCGCGTGTCGCGGCCGGTCACACGGTGTATGGGCGTTCGTGGCACGGTGTCCGGATGGGCCGCCCTCCGGCTGTGGCCGGCGGCACAGGGACCGGTGTCGACCGACGGTGGTCAGCGGATCCGGACGCCGACGGCCGGGGTCGGTGGTCCGTCGTCGCGTCCGTCGGTCACGGCGACCCGGAACCGGTAGTCGTGCCCCCGGGTCAGCAGCACCGCGGTGTGCCGGGCGTCCCGCACCGGGTACGGGTCGGCCCGCCACTGCTCCCCGGCGGTGACGTCGCGCCACTGCACCCGGTAGGCGAACCCCGGCCCGGCCGGTTGCCAGGTCAGTCGGGCCTCACCGGCACCGACGGCGGTCACGACGAGACCGGTGGGGGTCGGCAACTGCGGGGTGGCCCGTACCGGCGTGCTGCGCGGGCCCTGGCCGGCCTGGTTCGTCGCGGCCACCGTGAACTCGTACTCGTGGCCGTTGCGCAGCCCCGGCACGACGGCCCGGGTGCCCCGGGTGGGGATCTCCTCGGCGGTGAAGTCGCGTTCCCCGGCGGTGACGTCCCGCCGGTGGACCCGGTGCCAGCCGTCCGGCACCGACGAGAGCCAGGTCAGCTCGACGCTGCCGACACCGGCTTCGGCGCGGAGCTGCCGGGGGGCGTCGGCGGGTGCGGTGAACCGGGCGACGGCCCGCACCGGCGTGGACCGGGTCCCCTCACCTCCGCCGTTCACCGCGCTGACGGTGAACTCGTACTCGTGGCCGTGCTCCAGGTGCCGGGCGAGGTGCCCGGCGGTGGCCTCCACGGCGGGTGGGCCGTACTCCCGGGTGCCGGTGGTCAGGTCGCGCCGGTACACCCGGTAGGAGACGCCCGGCCCGAGGGTGCGCCAGGCCAGCCGGACGGTGCCGTCGGGCTGGCCGGCGGCGACCAGGCCCGATGGCGGCGCGGGCGCGGTGACCAGGGCGGTGACCCGGACCGGGGCCGAGGGCGGGCTGTCCCCGCCGCCGCCGACCGCGACCACGGTGAACTCGTAGCGGTGCGCGTGCCGCAGGAACGTGACGGTCGCGGTGGTGCCGGTGAAGGTGCCGACCGTGCCGCGCTCCCCGGTGCCCAGGTCGCGCCGGTACACCCGGTAGAGCTGGACGAAGGGCACCGGCTGCCAGCTCAACGCGACGTCACCGGCCCGGCCCGGTGCCGCCCGCAGGCCGCCCGGCGGCGGTGGGGGCGGCACCGTGGCGGTGATCCGGCCGGCCGGTGAGGGCGGGCCCTCGCCGCGCCGGCCCACAGCGGTCACCCGGAACTCGTAGTCGTGCCCGTTGACCAGGAAGTCGGCCGTGAAGCGGGGCTCGCCGACCGGTTCGCCGACCCGGACGAAGTGGGTCTGGCCGGCGGTGACGTCCCGCCGGTGCACCTGGTAGCGCAGCTCGTCGTCGGCGCGTACCGGCGGCCAGTCCAGCTCGGCGGTGCCGGCGCCGCCCGGACGGGCGGTCACCGTCGCCGGTGGCGGGGGCAGGTCGGCCCGGTCGGGGCGGCGGCGGGGCCACGGCACCTCGACGAAACGCGGCCGGTAGAGGCCCGCGTCGGCGTAGGTGACGGCGTCGTCGACGTCGTTGACGTTGTAGGAGAACAGCAGCCGGCCGGGACGGGCCAGTTCCGGGTGCAGGTCGACGTCGTAGACCAGGTGGCCGGCGGCCGTCTCGGGGGCCCGGTGCAGGTAGTCGGGGCCGGTGAACGGGCCGGTCGGGGCGTCGGCCGAGTAGGCCACCAGGTCGCCGCTGAACACCAGGTTGTTCTCCTGGGTGACCAGCACGTACCGGCCGTCGACCCGCTGCACCCCGTAGGCGGTGCCGACGCCGCTGAGCAGCCGGGTCGAGGCGCGGTCGTCGGGGGACCAGCCGTCGCCGGTCCAGAACTCCCACCGGCTGGTGAGGTCGTCGCCGGCCACCCGGGCCAGGTGGGCGAACTTCGCCTCGCCGGCCGCCTCGGTGCCGTACACGTAGGTGTGGTCGCCGTCGCGGAGCAGCTCGGAGCCCCAGGAGACCCGGGCCGCCAGGGGCAGCGGGCGGACCCCGGTGGGGGTGAGCGCGGGCAGCGCGAACGTGGCCAGGGCGGTGCCGAGCAGGGCGTGGTCCAGCGGGCTGACACCGGTACGCCGGTAGCGGTGGACCAGCACCTGGAGGGTGTCGCCGGAGACGGTGGCGTCGCCGACCCAGGAGAACTCGTCGGGCGTCGTCGCGGGGACCAGGTCGCGCGGGTCGTCGGCGGTGCCGCCGTGCAGCGTCGCGGTGAGCTGGTCGCCCTGCTGCACGACGGCCGAGTTGTGCACGAACGGCGCGGTGCGGGGGCGGGAGCCGTCGGGGTGCACCGGGCCGAGGAAGGTGTCGGAGAACAGCCAGAGCAGCCGGCCGTCGGGCAGTCGTACCGACGCGGTCCGGTCGGCGCCGTTCCACCGGCCGGAGGTGTCGCCGTAGTCGTCGAAGGCGGCGGTCAGTCGGGCGGCGGCCGTCCCGCCGTCGGGTCGGGCCGGGTGCGGCGTCGCGGTGGGTACGGCGGCGAGCAGCCCGACCAGCCAGACGGCGAGCAGCCAGCGGGCCGGCCGGCGGGCACCGGTACCGTCCCGGCCCACGTCGACCACCGCCACCAGAAACCCCCGTCTACTGGTCACCGACCCGTAGGGTGTCACGACCGACGGTGGGGGCGGTAGCCGTCGGCCGGGTGGACGTGGCCGGTGCGTCCGGGTTGCGGCGGATCGTCAGCACGCCGGTGACGACGGCGGTGACCGCCGCCGTGGCCAGGGCGGCACCGGCGATCCCGGCGACGGTGTGCGGCACCACCGTGGCGGTCGCGACCAGGAAACCCGCCGTGGAGATCCACAGTGGTGCCGAGGGCCACCGGGCCGCCGCCGCGACCCGGGCGTTGATCAGCACGAAGACCAGCGCGTACAGCGCCCCGGTGGCGGCGAAGAGGGGTGCGAGACCGCCGTGGCGGGTGTACTCCGGGCCGCCGGCCAACCCGAAGGCCAGGCCGCCGGCCAGCGTCGCGGCGAGCACCAGTGCCGCCCCGGCCGCCCCGACCAGCAGCAGCGCGGTCCGCAGGGTGCCCCGGTCGCCCCGGGCCAGCCGGGGCAGCGCGATCACCGTCACCACCTGGGGGGCCCACAACGCGCCCTTGGTGAGCACCGTGCCGACCGCGTACGTGCCGGAGGCGTCCGGGGGTAGGAACCGTCGGGCCAGCAGCAGGTCGGCGTACGACACGACGAGCATCGCCAGGGTCGCCCCGCTGGCGGTGAGCACCGTCCGGGTGGCCAGGGTCGGGGCGACCGGGTCGAGGCCGGCCCCCCGGTTGAGCCGGACCAGCAGCGCCAGCACCAGCACGGAGGTGACCGCTCCGGCCAGCAGCGCGCCGGTCAATCCGCCACCGAGCGCCAGCCCGGCGACCATCCCGCCGTACCGCCCGGCGGCGAGCAACGCCATCCCGCCGGCCAGCCGCAGGAAGCGCTGGTCGCCCTGGAGTTCGCCCAGCCACCGGCCGGCGGCCACCACCGCCACGGTCAGCACCCCGAGCAGCAGCACCGCCGGGCCGGTCAGCCGGAGCGTGCCGGCGGCGACCGGCAACGTCACGGCCAGCAGCGCGGCGGTCACCGCCACGGTCAGCAGGGTGGGGCGGGCGGTGCCGGCCCGACCGTGCCGGGCCCGGTGCACGGCCACCGCGATCTGCAGGCCGGTGCCGGCCACGCCGCCGATCGCGCCGAGCGCCAGCAGGGTGGCCAGCGCGCTCAGCTCCGCCGGGGCGAGGTGCCGGGCACCGAGGACCGGCACCACGTACGCGAGCCCGTTGACGAAGACCCCGGCCAGGGTGACGGCCACCCCGGCGACGCCGATCCCGGCCGTACGTTCCCCGGTGGCGTCGCCCGGCCCGATCCCGGGTCGCCGGTCGTGCGGGTGGTCCGCTGCTGTGCCCATCACCGCTCCGTGTCGCCGGCTCCGCCGGTGGTCCGATGCACGCCCGTGATCGCCCGGGTCGCCGGCTCCGCCCGCCGCCGACAGCGCAAGTACAGTGTCGCCACGCCGTCGCCCGTCGCCGGGTCAGCCTAGTGAGGAGGTCAACCCCTGCGGGAGAGGTCGATCCTCGTCGCCACCGGGCTGGCCGTCACCGTGCTGGTGCTGGCCCCGCTGGCCGCGCCCGGGTACGTGCTCGGCTACGACATGGTCTTCGTGCCCCGGCAGCCGTGGCGGGCCGAACTGGTCGCGCCCGTCGACTCGCTGCCCCGGGCGGTGCCGTTGGACGCGCTGGTTTCGCTGGCCAGTCAGGCGGTGCCGGGGTGGCTGCTGCAACGGGTGGTGCTGGCCGGGGTGCTGCTGCTCGCCGCGATCGGGGCGGGTCGGCTGGTGCCGGCCCGGCGGCCGGTGGTCCGGGTCGTCGCCGCGGTCGGCTACGCCTGGACGCCGTACCTGGCGGAGCGGCTGCTGATCGGGCACTGGGGGCTGTTGCTGGCGTACGGGACGCTGCCCTGGCTGGTCGACGCCGCGATCCGGGTGCACCGGCCGGGTGGGCTGCGCCGGTTGGTGCTGGTCGCGCTGCCGGCCGTGGTCACCCCGACGGGTGGCCTGGTCGCCCTGGTCACGGTCGCCGTGCTGGTCGCCCGACGGGGTGCCGCCCGGACGACCGCGCTGGCCGTCGGGGCGTTGCTGCTGTTGAACCTGCCGTGGCTGGTGGTCGCCGGGTTCAGTGCGGCGGACGCCCGGACCGACCCGGCCGGGGTGGCCGCGTTCGCGGCGCGGGCGGAGAACTGGAGCGGGGCGGTCGGCGCGTTGGCCGGCACCGGGGGGATCTGGAACGGGCAGACCGTCCCGGCGAGCCGCGCGTCGCCGTTGACCCCGCTGGCGACGGCGGTCCTGCTGGTGCTGGCGGGGTACGGCCTGCGGGAGTTGCGCCGGCGGTGGCCGGCCGGGGCGGCGGACCGGCTCGTCGGGTTGGCGGTGGCCGGGTTCCTGGCCGCCGTGGCCGGGGTGCTGCCGGGCGGGTCGGCCGGGCTGGGGTGGCTGGTGGCGACGGTGCCCGGGGCCGGGGTGCTGCGGGACGGGCAGAAGTTCCTGATCCCGTACGCGCTGCTGCTGGTGCTGGCCGCCGCGCTGGGTGCGGAGCGGCTGGCCGACCGGGTGGCCGCCCGGGGTGCGTCCGGTGGCGCCGGTGCGGTGCTCGTCGCCGTGCTGCTGCTGCCCGTGGTGGTGTTGCCCGATCTGGCGTTCGGCGTGGCGGGTCGGCTGCGGCCGGTGGCGTACCCGGCGGACTGGGACGTGGTGGCCCGGCAATTGGACGGCCGGTCGGGGGAGGTGTTGTCGCTGCCGTTCGGGGCCTACCGGGCGTACCCGTGGAACGACGGGCGGACGGTGCTGGACCCGCTGCCCCGCTACGTGGACGCCGACGTGCTGGTGGACGACACGCTGTGGGTGGGGCCGACGGCGGTGCGGGGGGAGAATCCGCGTGCCGCCGAGGTGGGCCGGGTGCTCGCCGCCGGTGGTCCGGTCGCTGCGACCGGGGTGCGGTGGGTGGTGGTGCAGCGGACCGTCGGTGGCCCGCGGGTGGATCCGGCGACGTTGGCCGGGTTGCGCCAGGTGTACGCCGGGACGGACCTGACCCTGTACGAGAATCCGGCCGGTCGGTGACCGGGCGGTTGCCGGGTGCGTCGCCCGTCCGCCGGGCCGGTGGTTGATCGTCCGCGCGGCCCTCCCGGCGTTGGCTACTTGGTGGTAACGTCCCGCGCACGCAGCTCACGAGGAGGAAGACAGCACCATGCGCAGTGCTCTCTCGTTGGTTCTGGTCGCGGTGGCCGCGATCGCTCTGGGTGCCTTCGGCACGGTGGCGTTGGCCACCAGCCTGACCGGCACGTCGGCGGCCGAGGCGGCGAAGGCCGAGCAGGCTGCCCGCACCGAGTCCGGCGGCGGCAACGGTGGTGCCAACCAGCCGCTGGTCTACGGCACCAGGTAGGACTGCTCCACCTGCCCGACCGGTGAACCTGCCGGCACCGTCGACCCCGACCGTTCCGTCTGCTCCGACCGTTCCGCCGGTGCGTCCGCCGGCCCCGACCGCCCGACCGGCGTGCCCGCCGGACCGTTCGCGGCCCTCGTCACGAGGGCCGCGAATTTTTCGCCCGAGACCGGCCAGGTGAACCGGGCGGCGTGGGCGCGGGCCGCCGCGCCCATGGTGGCCCGGTAGTCGTCGTCGGTCAGCAGCCGGCGCACCTTGGCCACGAAGTCGTCGACGTCCTCGGCGAGCAGGCCGGTCTCGCCGTCGACCAGGGATTCCTCGACCCCACCGGCGCCCCGGAACGCGACCGTCGGGGTGCCGACCGCGCCGGCCTCGACGATGGTGAGCCCCCAGCCCTCCTTGAGCGACGGGGTGAGCGCCACCCAGGCCGAGGCGAGCAGGTGCCGCTTGTCGGCGTCGGAGACGAAACCGGTGAACCGGACCCGGTCGGTGAGGCCCAGCTCGGCGGTGGTGTGCCGCAGTTGCGCCTCCCACCAGCCCTGCCCGGCCACGGTCAGGGTCAGGCCGGGCAGTTCGTCGCCGAGCGCGGCGAGGGTGCCCAGCGCCACCTCGACCTGCTTGTGCGGGACGAGCCGGCCGAGCACCACCAGTGAGGGTTCCGCCGAGCGGGGCACCGGGCCGACGGTCATGTCCGGGGTGCCGTTGTGCACGATGTCGACCCGGGCCGGGTCGATGCCGAGGGTGGCCAGCTCGTCGCGGGTGGCGGCGGAGACGGTGACGTACCGGCAGCGGCGGTAGACCCGGGGGGCGAGCCAGGACTCCACCCACCAGCCGAACCGGGCCAGCCCGGGGCCGAGCACCACCGGCCACTGCTCCCGGTGTACGTGGTGCACCAGCGCGATGACCGGCCGGCGGGCGTAGAGGGCGGAGAGGAAGGGCAGCCCGTTGCCGACGTCGACGATCAGGTCGGGGCGGCCGCCGTGGCGGCGGCTCAGCGGGCCGAACCCGAGTGCTCCGGCCAGGTACGCCAGCGCGGCACGCAGGTAGACGGTGTGCCGGCCGCCGCGCCGCAGCACGCGTACGCCGTCCGGGGTGGTCTCCTCGCCGGGACCGGCGGGGTGGGTGGCGCAGAACAGGGTGGCCCGGTGGCCCCGGCGGACCAGTTCGCCGGCGATCCGCTCGACGTAGACCTCCGATCCGCCGCCCTCCGGGTTGCGGGTGTCCCGCCAGTTGAGGAACAGAACGTGCCTGGTGGTGGCGGCAGCGGGTGCGTCCAACACTCAACTCCTACTGCCGAGTAGTCTTCGCGGTCGCGTCACACTATGGGCTGCGTCACGCACGTCGCAATGCCCGATCGGAGGCGAGATGCAGCAGTCGCCGGGCCGTCCGGGGGCGGCCGAGAGGCCGGACGACACATCGAGGACGGTGTGGCGTGTGCGCTTGGTGGCGGTGTGTCTGGCTTTGTCGGCACTGGCGTTCCTCCAGGACCCCGGCCTGATCGCCATCGACACCAAGGTCGACCTGGCCATCGATCCGGCCGGATGGCTGACCCGGGCCCTGCACGTCTGGGACCCGGACGGCACCTTCGGGCAGTTGCAGAATCAGGCGTACGGCTACCTGTGGCCGATGGGACCGTTCTTCCTGCTCGGCAAGCTGCTCGCCGTACCGGCATGGGTGGTGCAGCGGTTGTGGTGGGCGCTGCTGCTGACGGTGGCCTGCGTCGGCGTCGTCCGGCTCGCCGAACGGCTGCACGTCGGTACCCCGTGGGCCCGGCTGCTCGCCGGTGCCGCCTTCGCGCTCTCCCCCCGGCTGCTCACCGAACTCGGCCCGATCTCGGTGGAGGCGTGGCCCAGCGCGCTCGCCCCGTGGGTGCTCGTCCCGCTGGTCGGCCTGGCCGACGGGGTGCCGCTGCGTCGGGCGGTCACCCGGTCGGCCCTGGTGGTGGCCTGCGCCGGCGGGGTCAACGCCACCGCCGTACTGGCCGTGGTGCCGCTGGCCGCGCTCTGGCTGCTCGGCCTGCACCCGTTCCGGCTCCGGGTCAGGGCACTGGCCGCCTGGGGACTCGCGGTGGGCGCGGCGACCGCCTGGTGGCTGGTGCCGCTGCTGCTGCTCGGCCGGTACAGCCCGCCGTTCCTCGACTACATCGAGACCGCGCCGGTGACCACCACCCCCACCGACGCCACCACCGTGCTGCGCGGCGCCTCGCACTGGCACGCCTACCTCACCGGCGCGTACGGGCCGCCGTGGACGGCGGGCTGGCGGCTCGCCACCGAACGTCCCCTGGTCGTCGCCACCCTGGTGGTGGCCGGGCTGGGCATCGCCGGGCTGGCCCGCCGGGGCATGCCGCACCGGCGGTTCCTGGTCACCGGCCTGCTGGTCGGGCTTGCCCTGGTCGGGCTGGGCCACCTCGGCCAGCTCGACGGGTTCGGCGCGCAGACCCAGCGCACGTTCCTCGACGCGGCCGGCGCGCCCCTGCGCAACGTGCACAAGTTCGACGTGGTGCTCCGGCTGCCGCTCATCCTCGGCCTGGCCCACCTGGTCGGGCTGGTGCTGCGGGCAGCCCGGACGGGCGACCGGCCCGACCTGGCCGCCGTGCTGCCCCGGGCGCTGCAACCGGTCCGGCTGCGCGCCGGCCTGGTCACCGGCACCGCCCTGGTCGCGGTCGCCGCGGTGGCCACGCCCGCGCTCGGTGGGGGGCTGGCCGCCCCGGGCAGCTTCGCCGGGGTGCCCGGCTACTGGCGGGAGGCGTCGGACTGGCTCGACCGGGCCGTCGGTGACGACCGGGTGCTGGTGGTGCCCGCCGCCCGGTTCCCCCGCTACCTGTGGGGCAGCCCCAGCGACGAGATCACCCAGCCGTTGTCCGACCGGCCGTGGGCGGTGCGCAGCTCGGTGCCGCTCACCCCGCCCGGCACGATCCGGCTGCTGGACACCGTCGAGTCGGCACTGGCCGACGGGCAGGGCTCCGCCGGCCTCGCCGACCTGCTCGCCCGCTCCGGGGTGAAGTACCTGCTGCTCCGCTCCGACCTCGACTACGGCCACAGCGGGGCCGTCCGGCCGGTGGTGGCCCGGCAGGCGCTGCTGCGTTCCCCCGGCATCCGGCCGGTGCGCGGGTTCGGGCCCGAGGTCGGCGGGGGCCGGTTGCCCGGCAACGTCGTCGACCGGGGACTGGACGTCGCGGTCCGGGCCCTGGAGGTGTACGAGGTCCGCCGCGACGTCGACCAGGTCGTCGCGTACGACGCCGCCGACCTGACCACGGTCGTCGGCGGCCCCGAGTCGCTGCTGCCGCTGGCGGCCGCCGGCCGGCTCTCCGCCGCGCCGACCGTGCTCGCCGGGGACCGCCCGGCCGGGCTGGACGCGTCGTCGGTGACGCTCACCGACGGGTTGCGTCGCCGGGAGGTGGCCTTCGGGCAGCAGCACGACAACGCCTCGGCCACCCTGACCGCCCGGGACCGCCCCCAGCTCGACGCCCCGGCCCGGGACTACCTGCCGGAGTGGGCCGACGGGGAGTCCACGGTGGTGCGGTACCTCGGCATCGGCGGGGTGTCCGCGTCCAGTTCGTGGGCGCAGGCACAGCCGCTGGGCGGTGGCCGCCCCGAACACCAGCCGTACGCGGCGGTCGACGGTGACCTGAGCACGTCGTGGCGGTCCGCGCCGGGGACCCGCGCGCCGGGGCAGTGGTTCGAGGTGGAACTGGACCGGCCGCAGGTCGTCCGGCAGCTGCGGATCACCTTCGACACCGGGGCCGACTCGCTGCCCACCAGGATCACCGTGACCGCCGGCCGGCAGCAGGCCACCGTGCAGACCGCCGGGCAGACCGTCGCGGTGACCCTGCCCGACGGCTACCCCACCCGGTTCGTCCGGGTCACCGTCGAGGAGGTCTTCGACGTGCGGGCCGGCTTCGGCGGGGTAGGCATCGCCGAACTCGTCATCCCCGGTGTCGAGGCCGCCCGGACCCTGGTGGTGCCGGCCCCACCGGCCACCGACCGGCCGGCCGCGATGGTGTTCGGCGCCGCCCCGGCCACCCCGGCGTGCGTCTTCGACGAGGGCCGGCCGATCTGCGCCGGGGCGATGGCCCGCGCCTCCGAGGACAGCGACCGGATCGACCGCACCGTGCGGTTGCCCGTCGGCGCGGACTACCGGGCCGGGCTGTGGGCCCGGCCCCGCCCCGGCGGGGCGCTCAACGCACTGCTCGACCCCGGTGGGGCGGCGGCGGTCACCACCGGGGTCACCCCGACCGTGGCCGCCTCGACCGTCGGCGTGTCCCACCCGGCCGCCCGTCCCGGCGCGGTGGTCGACGGGAACCCCGCGACCATCTGGTACGCCGCCGACGCCGACCGGCAACCGTGGCTGCGGTTGACCTGGCCGAAGGCGCGTACCGTCACCGGGTTGCGGATCACCCTGCCGCCCGGTGCGGCGGCGGCCCGCCCCTGGCGGGTCACCGTGCTCGGCGACGAGGGGATGCGCGGCGGGGTGCTCGACGAGGGCGGCACGCTGCTGTTCGACCGGCCGATGCGCAGCGACGACCTGACCGTGCTGATCGCCGACGTGGTGCCGGTGGCGTCGTACGACCCGTACCGGCGGGTGACGCAGGACCTGCCGGTGGGGGTGGGTGAGCTGACCGTGCTGCCGGACGGCCCGGCCACCGGAGTGGACGCCGCGAAGCGGGTGACCCTGCCCTGCGGCACCGGCCCCACCGTGACCGTGGCCGGTGGGCAACGCCGCACCGCGCTGGTCGCCAGCCGGCGGGACCTGCTGGAACTGCGCGAGGTGCCGGCCGTGCTCTGCGGTCCGGCCGCGAAGACGCCGCTGCGGCTGGCCGCCGGGGAGAACCGGGTGGTGGCGGCGGGGACCCGGCTGACCGTACCGACCCGGCTCGCCCTCACCCCGACGGGCGGTGCGTCGGCCCCGGCGGTGCCGGCCGGTGGCACCGCGGCCGGCACCGGTACGAGCGGCACGGCCGGCACCGGGGCCGGCGACGCGACCGCTGGACCGAGGCAACCCGGGGCGACCCGGACGGTGCTGCGGGTCGACGAGTGGACGGCCACCCGCCGGGTGCTGCGCCTGGAGAGCTATCCCGGCCCGCGGGTGCTGGCGCTGCGGGAGAACGCCAACGCCGGCTGGGTGGCCACCGCCGGCGGCCGGACGCTCACCCCGTTCGTGGTGGACGGCTGGCAGCAGGGCTGGCTCGTCCCGGCCGACGTGGCCGGTGCGGTGACGCTACGGTTCGCCCCCGACCGGGGGTACGTGCTGGCGCTCGGGGCCGGTGCGGTGCTGCTGGCCGGGGTCGCCCTGCTGGCGGTGCTGCCGCCGCGGCGTACCCCGGGGGCGGTGGTGGTGCGACGGCGGCGCGGACGGGTGCTCGCCGCGCTCGTCGGCGGCGGGGCGTTGCTGCTGTTCGGCGGGCCGGCGGCGGTCGGGGTGGCGCTGGCGGTGGTGGCCGTGGTGCTGGCCGGGCGGGCGTTGGAACCGCATCTGCACCCGCCGGACCGGCGGGGCATGCACCGGCTGCGCCGGGCCACCGTGCGCTGGCTGCCGGTGGCGTGTTTCGTGGTGGCCGGCTGGTGGGCGGCGACCCGGGGTGGGCACACCGCCTGGCCGCCTCAGCTGGCCGCGGTCGCCACCGCCACCCTGCTCTGGCTGTCGTTGGTGCTGCGTCGACGCGGCCACCGGCCACCCCAGCGTTGGAAGGGGCGTTCGACCGCGTAGTAGCTGACCGCCGCGAGGACCAGCCCACCGGCCACGGTGAGGGTGAACGTGCCGAGCGGGTCACCGGTGAACTCCGGCCGGCCGTCGAGCAGGTAGATCCCCTCCAGCACGAACGGGTGCCAGAGGAACAGCCCGTACGACACCCGGCCCAGCCACCGGCCGACGATGCTGTCGAAGACGCCCTTGGTGCGGGTCTGCGGCCCGAACGCCACCGGCACGATCAGCAGCACCGCGACGACCAGGTAGAGCACCAGCTTGGTGGCGAACTGGCCGGCGGTCGGCTCGGCCAGGTCCCGGGGGCCGGTGACCGGGGTGGTGGCGACGGCCAGCGCGCCCAGGGCGATCGCCCAGCAGGCCAGCGGGGCCCGGCCGAGGTCGTCCAGCCAGCGCCAGCGCCCGCCCCGCCCGGTGCGCAGCGCGACGTGCGCGCCGGCCAGGGCCATCCCGGCCCCGAACCAGCCGGCGTACGAGGGCAGCCACATGGTGTGCAGGCCGAGGCTGAGCACGCCCGACCCCATCAACGCCACCCAGCCCCCGGTCACCACCGTCGCGGCCAGCGCGATCCGCAGCACCCCGTCCGGGTGGGCCGACGTCGGTGTGGTCGGTGCCGCCCGCCGCCGGCCGAGCAGGAGGACCGCCAGCACCGGCAGCAGCAGGTAGAACGTGACCTCGGTGGCCAGGCTCCAGGTCTGGCTGAGCCCGTGCCGCAGCTGCCCGTGCTGGTAGATCTGGGTCAGGGTGAGGTGCCGCAGCCAGTCACCTGTCGACGCCGGCCGGTTCTGCGGCAGCACCAGCAGGCAGACCACCACCGCCACCCAGTAGGCGGGCAGGATGCGGGTGGCCCGCCGCCACAGGTACCGGCCGGTGCCCGGGGGTAGCTGACCCGTCGCCCGGGCGTGCGCGTACGGCCGGAACAGCAGGAAACCGGAGAGGACGAAGAAGACGGCGACCCCCACGTCCAGCCGGGACAGCCAGGCCCCGACGGCGGCGTCGCCGGTGTTGCGCCCGGTGGCGAAACCGACGTGGTGCCCCACCACGGCGAGCGCCCCGATCACCCGGACGGCGTCGAGGGCGGGCAGCCGCCGCAGGACCTGATCGGGAATCGGGGCAGACATCAACCGTCCAGAGGGTCGCGGGGCTATGTGACTCGGGAGTAACGTGCGGCCAAGTTTTACATCCTCGATCTTCCGCCGGTAACCGGCTGACCGTCTTTGTTAGGGGAGGACCAGTGAAGACTCGCCTGGGTGCCGCGTTGTTCGGCATCGGCGTGCTGTCGCTCGCGGTCGCCGCGGGAACGGCGTACTACGTGGCGCCGTCGGTGACGAAGCTGCCGTACGACCTGACGTTCTGCAACGCGGACGGCAAGCCGGACGGCTGCCTGCGGGCGAGCGTCGCGGTCGCCGACAACGCCACCTACATGCAGGTGCTCGACGGGAAGCCGACGATCCAGACCGGGCAGCTCAAGGCCACCACCGAGGTGGTGCCGCAGGCGGCGACGACCGAGAAGGAGATGACCGGCGACCTCAAGGGCGAGGCGGTCGTCTGGGACGTCTACGGCACCGTCGTGCGGACCGACAACGGCTCCGACGTCAGCAAGTACGCGGCCGAGTTCGCCCTGGACCGGGTCAGTGCCGCCGCCCGGGACTGGGACAAGCAGTACCTGGACACCGACGGCCCGAGCGGCACCGACGACTCGGTGACCTTCGCCGGGCAGACCTACAAGTTCCCGTTCCGCGCCGAGCGGCGGGACTACACCTTCTTCGACCGGGACCTGCGCCGGGGGCTGCCGATCGCGTTCGACGGCACCGAGCAGGTCGACGGCACCGAGGCGTACCGGTACGTGCAGCAGATCCCGGAGACCGACCTGGTCACCCCGGCGGGTTCGCTGACCGCGTTGGCCGGTGCGCTGGCTCCGGGGGCGACCACCGGCAAGGTCACCTACAGCAACACCCGGACGATCTGGATCGAGCCGGTCAGCGGCAACTTCGTCAAGGTGCGTGAGCAGCAGCGGAAGAACTTCGTGCCGAACCAGGGCAGCCCGGTGACCCTGCTGGACGCGGACTTCGTCTACGACGAGGCGACCATCGCCAACAGCGTGAAGTCGGCGGGCGCGACCCGGGACAAGCTCCAGTTGATCGGCCGTACCCTGCCGGTCGGGCTGGCCGTCTTCGGTGGCCTGGTGCTGCTGCTGGGGCTCTGGCTGGTCGTCGCCGGGCGGCGTGCCGTGCCGGCCGGCGGCCCGGGGGCGGCCGGTGCGGCTGCGGCGGCCGACGTCCCGACCCGTGAGGGGAGGGCCGAGCCGGCGACCGTCGGGCGGTCGGGTGGCCCGCTGACCGACGAGATCCCGCCCGCGTCGACGAACTGGCGGGGCGAGTCCGGCTCGCGCTGACCACGTACGTCGGCACACCAGGGCGGGTCGGGTCTCCCGGCCCGCCCTCCGCGTCCGCCCGGTGACCGTCCGCGTCCGTTACGAAATCGTAACCCGTCGATGGTTTGTCAGCTCAGCGTGAGGGGTGGCGCCGGATTTGACGCTATCTATCCGGTCGGCGGCGGGAGGTCGGTTGTACCCAGCGTGAGTGCGGCGACCGCTCCCGGCGATCGACGGTTACCGGTCGGTAGGTGGGGTCTTGTGAGCCACGCCTCAGCGGGTGCACCATCAGGCGCACATTCGTTACCCGTCGGTAACAGATCTTCCGGCCCGGTCGGCGGCCCGACCGGCTCCCACGACCGGCACCAGCCTGAGGAGGAATCCGTGCAGAATCGGACCGACGAGCCGGGGCGTACCCGGTGGCGGCGCTTCGCCGCGATGATGGTGCCCACGACGGCCGCCGTGGGCGCCATCCTGTTCGGCATGCAGAGCGGGGCCATCGCCTCCGACATCACCGTCTCCGGGCAGACCTTCAAGATCGGTGCCGAACGCCTGGAGGGCGACGGCTTCACCCAGTACGGCGGCATCGTCAAGGAGAAGAACGGCAAGGTCCACCCGGTCGCCCTCTCCGAGATCAGCAGCGCCCAGCTCTACAAGCTCTGCCAGTCCGTCCGCGCCGACCTGCCCGGCCTGCCGGTGGTGCTGACCATCAACGCCGGTGACGACAAGCCGGCCACCGCCAAGAACATGATGATCGCGATGGACAGCCTGGGCGGCAACGCCACCTTCACCAACATCCGCATCGGCCGGGACGCCACCGACCTCAACGCGTCGGCACAGGCAGGCTCGTTCGGCCAGGACGCCCAGCACGTCACCATCACCGACCTGCGGCAGGTGTCCCGCTACACCACGGCGGCCACCTTCAACCTGACCGGCCTGCGGCTCAAGGTGAACGTCGGCGACGCCGCCAAGGGCAAGGAGTGCTTCGCGGACGAGTGAGCCGTACCCGACGACGCCGGGACGGGCCCCTCGCGTCACCCCCGCCGGACAGCAGGGGCCCGGCCCGCCCCACCCCGAACCCCATCCGCCCAGGAGGAGCACGTGACAAGCGCGCAACCGCCGTACGCCCCGGCCGGCCCCGGTCGCGGGTGGCGGAGCTTCCGCCGGTGGCGACGGAGCCGGCCGTTCTGGGGCGGCCTGCTCACCGTGCTCGCCGGGGTGGAGATGTTCGCCTCCACCAGGATGACCCTCAACGGGCTGAGCTTCTCCTCCGGCGCGACCGGGCTCTACTCGCTGCTCATCCCGATCATCCTGGTCACCTGCGGGCTGCTGCTCTGGTTCAGCCCCGGCCAGCGGCTGTTCTACTCGGTCGTCGCGGCGGTCACCACGGTCTACTCGCTGATGGGCCTCAACCTCGGCGGTTTCTTCCTCGGTCTGCTGCTCGGCCTCGTCGGCAGCGCCCTCGGCTTCGCCTGGACCCCGATCCGCCCCGCCCCACCGCCCGCCACCGACCCCGACGCGCCGACCGCCGCCGGACCCCACCCGGACGCCGACCCCGGAGCCGACGACGGGTTCGACGCCGACGGCCGGCTCGGCTTCTTCGGCGGCTCCGGGGTGGACACCGCCGCGCCGCGTGACCCGGCGGAGGACCCGGCCGGCGGGCGGGACCCGCGCCACCTCGGGGTGGCGCTGCTGGTCCTCGGCCTCGCCGCCGGCGCACTGGTGGCCGCCGCGCCGAAGCCGGTACGGGCCGCCGCGCCGAGGCCGGCACCGACCGCCTGCCCACGGCCGGTCCCCACCGGGACCGCCGCCCCGCGCCCCTCGGCCACCCGGACCGCGACCCCGACGGTCACCCCCGGCACGGCCGGCCCGTCCCCGTCCCCGTCGCCGGACGGCAACCTGCTCACCGACCTCCTGCACGGCCTCGGTGACCTGTTCACCGGCGGTGGGAAGACCGATCCGACCGCCACCCCGTCGGCGGGCCGCACCCCGTCGCCGGGAGCCGGGGCGACCCCGGAGGCCACCCCCACCACCCGACCGAAGCCCACCGCCACCCGCCCCGCGAGCCGCTGCACCCCCGCGAAGCCCACCCGCCCCGGCACCGTACGGCCGGGACGGCCGTTGCCGAGGATCGCCGCCGAGCCGGGGCAGCCGAGGGTGGCCCGGCAGCCGTCCAAGCTGACCGGAACCCGGGTCACCATGACCGGGCTGCGGTTCGAGGGCATCGTCGACCTGCCCACCTCAGACGGCACGCTCAAGGCGTTGAAGTTCAGCATGAGCCGGGCCGTCACCGCCGACTTCAGCCTGGTCGCGGACGGTCCGGCGGGCCGCCACCAGCGGTACGTCACCGACGAGCTGACGGTGCAGGGCGATGTCGCGTTCTACGCCACCCGGTTCGTCGGCAAGCTGCTCGGCATCACGGTCACGCTGACCCCCGACCTGCCGTTCCCCGACGGCATCCCGATCACCTCGCCGATCCCGATCACCTTCACCGACCCGGCGATCGACCTGGCGTTCGTCGACTCCGACACGCTGACCGCCCGACCGGCACTGGCGTTGAGCCTCTCCTGACCCTGCTCCCACCCCCACGGTGCGTCGGGGGCGGGCATCCGCCCGCCCCCGACCACCCGTCGCACCCGCCGGCCGGCGGTACGGTTCAGAGCCGGGCCAGGGCCCGGCGCAGCGGGTCGAGCCCCAGCGCACCCAGGTCGAGCGCCTGCCGGTGGAACTCCTTCAGGTCGAAGTCGGCGCCCTTGCGGGCCATCGCCTCCTCCCGGGCCTGGAGCCAGATCCGCTCGCCCACCTTGTACGACGGCGCCTGCCCCGGCCAGCCCAGGTAGCGGTTCAGCTCGAAGCGCAGGTTCTCGTCCGGCACCCGGCAGTGCGCCCGCATGAACTCCCAGCCCAGCTCCGGCGTCCACCGCTCACCCGGGTGGAACCCGAACGGGTTGTCCCGGGGGATCTCCAGCTCCAGGTGCATGCCGATGTCGACGATCACCCGGGCCGCCCGGAACGCCTGCCCGTCGAGCATGCCGAGCTTGTCGCCCGGGTCCTCCAGGTAGCCCAGCTCGTCCATCAGCCGCTCGGAGTAGAGCGCCCAGCCCTCGCCGTGGCCGGAGACCCAGCACAGCAGCCGCTGCCACCGGTTGAGCAGCTCCGCCCGGACGGCGGTCTGCGCGACCTGGAGGTGGTGGCCGGGGACCCCCTCGTGGTAGACCGTGGTCACCTCGCGCCAGGTGGAGAAGTCGGTGACGCCCTGGGGCACCGCCCACCACATCCGCCCGGGGCGGGAGAAGTCCTCGCTCGGCCCGGTGTAGTAGATCGCCCCGTCGCTGGTCGGGGCGAGGCAGCACTCGATCCGCCGGACCTGCTCGGGGATGTCGAAGTGGGCGCCGTGCAGTTCGCTGATCGCCTTGTCGGCCAGCGCCTGCATCCAGTCCCGGAACGCCTCCTTGCCCTGGATGGTGCGGGCCGGGTCGGCGTCCAGCACGGCCACCGCCTCGTCGATGGTGGCACCCGGGCCGGCGATCCGGCCCGACACCATCCGCATCTCGGCCTCCAACCGGGCCAGCTCCGCGAAACCCCAGGCGTACGTCTCGTCCAGGTCGACCTTCGCGCCGAGGAAGTACTGCGAGGCCAGCTCGTACCGTTCCCGGCCGGCGGCCTGCTTGTCCCGCCCCCGTGGGACCAGTTCGGTACGCAGGAACTGGCCGAACTCGGCGGTCGCCGCCGTCGCCGCCGCCGCGCCCCGGCGTAGTTCGGCGCCGAGCGTGCCGTCGGTGTCCAGCCGCTGCACCAGCCCGTGGAAGAAGTTGTCGCCGTGCGGGTCCGTCCAGACGTCGCACTGCTTGGCCACCTCGGTCAGCTGCACCTTGGAGCTGATCCGGCCGGCGGCGGCGGCCTCGCGCAGCGTGGTCTTGTAGCCCTCCAACGTGGCGGCGAAGCGGTTGAGCCGGGCGGCGACGGCGGCCCGGCCCTGCTCACCCTCGGTGGGCATCAGGTCGAAGACCATCCGGATCTCGTGCAGCCCGCTGGCGATGACGTTCACCTCGCTGGTGATCTCGCCCGCGTCGTGCCGGGCCAGCTCCAGTCCCAGGCGCTCCTGCATCGCCTCCTTGGCGGTCCGCTCCGCCTCGGATTCCGGCTCGGTCACGTCCAGGTCGGTGAGGGTGCGCCGGGTCAGTTCGGCCCGTGCCTCGTAACCGGCGGGCGAGAGGTCGTCGAGCTGGTCGTCGTAGCCGGCGATGCCGACGTAGGTGGCGCCGGTCGGGCTCAGTTGCGCCCAGTCGGCCACGTACCGGTTCGCGAGGTCATCGATTCGTCCCACGCTGCGACCCTACGTGACCGTCGGGGCCGGTTGTCGAGTGTGTTTGCCGAGCCGGGGTGATCGACCCGTCGGGGCCGTGGTTGCGGCATCCGTGGTGCTGCGACACCGCAACGCCGACCCCCAGGAGTGGATCATCCGCCGGCGCGGGCGCGGGTCCAGTCGAGCAGGCGGTCGGCCGACCAGGTGTTGACCACCCGGTCGGCGGGGACGCCGCACAGGGCGGCCCGGACGCAACCGAACCGCTGCCAGTCGAGCTGCCCGGGAGCGTGCGCGTCGGTGTCGATGGCGAACCGGCAGCCGGCCTCCAGGGCGCGGCGGATCAGCCGCTTCGGCGGGTCCTGCCGCTCCGGCCGGGAGTTGATCTCCACGGCCACGTCGTGTTCGGCGCAGGCGGCGAAGACCGCGTCCGCGTCGAAGTCGCTCTCGGCGCGGGTCCGCGCCCGGTGCCCCCGGTCACCCGGGCCGGTCACCCCGGCCGGCCGGGACGACACCATCCGCCCGGTGCAGTGGCCGAGGATGTCCAGGTGCGGGTTGGTGATCGCGGTGAGCATCCGGCGGGTCATCCGGGCCCGCTCGTCGTTCAACCCGCTGTGCACCGAGCCGACCACCACGTCGAGCCGGGCCAGCAGTTCCTCGTCCTGGTCGAGGGTGCCGTCGGCGAGGATGTCCACCTCGATCCCGGTGAGGATGCGGAAGCCCTCGGGCAGCGCCGCGTTCACCGCCGCCACGTGGTCGAGTTGCCGGCGCAGCCGGTCCGCGGTGAGCCCCCGGGCCACCTTCAGCCGGGGCGAGTGGTCGGTCAGCACCACGTACTCGTGACCGAGTTCGACCGCGGCGAGCGCCATCTCCTCGATCGGTGACCCGCCGTCGGACCAGTCCGAGTGGGTGTGGCAGTCGCCGCGCAGCGCGGCCCGCAGCGCGCCGGCCGCCCCGTCGAGGTCGACGCCCTCGGTGGCGACCAGCCGGCGCAGGTAGACCGGTTCCTCGCCGGCCAGCGACTCGGCGACGCAGCGGGCGGTGACGTCACCGACGCCGGGCAGGTCGGTGAGCGTGCCGGCCCGTACCCGCTCGGTCAGTTCCGCCGCCGGCAGCGCGGCCAGGGCGGTCGCCGCGCTGCGGAACGCGCGTACCCGGTAGGTGGCCTCGTTGGCCCGCTCCAGCAGGAACGCGATCCGGCGCAGGTCGGCGACGGGGTCTCTGGCGCTCATGGATGGCAACCTACGCGCCCGCGCCGCCGGTCGGGGGACGACCGGCGGCGCGGGGTGTACGCGGGGGAGGCGGATCAGGAGTACGGCAGCTTCACCACCGACTGGTTGCCGGTGCCGAGGGTGGACGGGTTGACGCCGATCGCCGACCAGACCTCCACCCTGACCGTGCCGCCGGAGAGGTTGCCCAGCGTGCCGGTGGCCGAGTGCAGGCCGGCGTTCTGCGTGTAGTGCTCGTAACCGGGCACCGGGTCGGTGGCGAAGTACCGGTACGTCTCCACCCGGTCGAAGGTGCCGTCCCCGGTCAGGTCGTAGGAGACCCGGGCCTGCACCCCGTTGCCGACCGACTGGCCGGCGTCGAGGAACAGGTCGAACCCGGTCTGGCCCCCGGTGTAGGCGAGGTTGAGCCGGGTCGCGGTGAACACCACCGGGTTGCTGGGGGTGCCGTCGTGGTTCGCGCCCCCGGAGCCGGCGATGGTGGTCGTCGCCGCGCTGCCGGCGGAACCGAGCCCGCCACCGGGCAGCAGGAACCGGGTCGGCGAGCCGGCCGGCGGGGTGGTCGGCGGCGGGGTCGGGCTGGTCGGGGTCGGCGACGGCCCGGTCGGCGTCGGGGTCGGGGTGGGCGACGTCGTCGGGGAGGTGGTCGGCGTCGGGCTCGGGTTGGTGCCGCCCGCCGCGTTGCCGCCGCTCCAGGTGTACGCCCCGGTGGTGGCGGTCTTCCCGGCGGCCACGGTGAGACCGGTCCCGTCGGAGAAGCGCACGGTCAGCGGCGCGGCGGTGATGTTGCTGGCCACGTAGGTGCGTGCGCCGTTGCGGTTGAACACGGCGGCCAGCGGGTGGTTGGCGGTGACGGTGGTGTCGACCTGGCCGAGCGCGGCGAGGTTGCGGACCCAGTGGAAGGTGTGTGCCCGGCTCTCGCCCTCCTCCGGGGTGTAGCCGGGGTTGGCCCGCAGCTTGGCCAGCGCCGCGTCCGGGTCACCGAGGGCGAGGAACTGCCAGAGGATGTCCTGCCACACGGTGGGTTCGCCGCCGTTGTTGCGGACCAGTTCGGCGTAGTTCGCCTTGTTGTAGGCCGGGCGGTAGCCGAGGTAGAGGTGGCCGCCGGTGACGGGGAGCATGTTGATGCCCTGGATCATCTCCGGTTCGGCGCTGAACCAGGTCGCGTACGCCCCGCCGTCGCCCCAGACCATGCCGACGGTCGAGTGCCCGAACGCCGCCGGGTAGTTCTCGTCGTCGACGTCGAACCAGTATTCCTGGATGGCGGCGGCCTGGGTGGTGTAGATGAACACGCCCGCGTCCCGCACGGCGGTGTTGCCGGTGGCCTGACCCCACTGGATCAGCGCGTTGGCGAAGTTCATCCCCTCCGACGAGGACTCCTGGTTGTTGCCGGCGTTGAACGAGCCGTGCCCGGAGGCCCAGTCGTGCCCGGCGTAGATGTCGAAGTCCCGCAGGTAGGGGAAGCGGGTGTCGGACCGCTGGTAGTTGTTGGCGTCCCGGATGAGCAGGTCGACCATGCCGCCGTACTGGCTCTGTGCGGCCCACGCCGGGTCGAACTTGGCCAGCGTCGCCGCCGCCGCGATGAAGTACCCGTAGTGGAAGTGGTGGTCGTTGAGTTCCTGGTCGGACCCGTACGACGCCGGGTAGCCGATCAGGGTGCCCCAGTTGCGGTCGTAGTAGAAGACCTTCGCGGTCTTGCCCGGGGTGGCGGTGAACCAGTCGGTCAGGGTGCCGCGGATCGCGGCCAGCGCGGCGTTGCGGGTCTCGGTGTCACCGACCTGGTCGGCGATCTCGGCGATCCGGGCGGCCCGGCCGAGGCCCTTGCCGGTCCAGTAGGTGTCGCCGCCGCGCTGGTCCATCGGGTTGCCCCGGACGGCGGCGAGCTGCTCCTTGAGCTGGGCCAGGTCGGAGCCGGAGCCGGTGGCCACGGCGGGCACCTCGGGCAGGACCCCGTGGAACTTCATGGCGGTGCGGAAGGAGGCCACCCCGGTCAGCACCTTCATCCGGCCGCGCGCCGACGGGTAGGTCTGGGTGAGCGGGGTGCTGCCGGTGAGCGCCTTCCACTGGTGCGGGTAGAGGCTCACCACGGTCTGCGTGGCGGTGCCCTCCCGGGCGGTGGTGGTGAACGAGTACGTGGTGTTCACGGTGCTGGTCGCCGGGTCGTAGGTGTAGCCGACCCGGGTGCCGGTGACGTGCGCGTGGGCGTACCGGCCGTAGCTCGTGGCGAGCGAGGCGCGGGCGGTGGCGTCGGCGGTGGGCGGCAGCAGGGCGATCGAGAAGTAGCCCTTGCCGGCCAGGGTGGAGGTGATCCGGCCGTTGGTGACGGTCCAGGTCGCGCCGGTCGGGGCGTACCCGACGTAGTCGTGGCCCCGGACGGTGAAGCCGATGGTGCCGCCGCTGTTGGACCAGACGGTGGCCGCGCCGCCGGTCGGGTTGATCTGGGCGTCGCCGCCGCTGGCCTGGAAGTAGGCGAACGGCAGCCCGTGGCCGATGGTGGCGCGCAGGGTCCGCGCCCCGTCACTCCAGTACGGGGTGACCGTCCAGTCGGACCAGTCGTCGACCTTGACCACCGGTACGCCGAGCGCGGCCACGCCGACCCGGATGTCCTCGGTGTACGTGTACTTGAACTCGCCCACCCCGGTCGAGGTGCCGGTGACGGTGGCGGCCGACGGCGCCGAGAAGCCGAGCCCGTCGGTGAACGTCTGGTAGGACACCGGGTGGGCGTGCAGCGGCTCGCTGTAGGAGCAGTTCGTCTTCTTCCACAGCAGGGACGACCACCAGTCGTTGGTGGGGACCGGCCCGGCGGGGGCGTTCGCGGTGGCGTACTGGCGGGGGTTGGTGGACAGGTCGCCGCAGCCGCTGGGTAGCGGGCCGACCGGGTCGGTGGTGTAGCTGCCGGCACCGACGGTGGCCGCCTCGGCGGGGGCGTCGGCGGTGGTGAGGGTGAGGCCGCCGACGAGGACGGTCAGGGCGGTGGTGGCGGCGAGCACCCAGGGGGCGCGGCGGCGGGGGACGGGAGGTGTCATCGTGCCTCCTCCGCGCGGGGCGGGTGGGCCAACTGCGCGCGGTTCGTCGGAATTCGAGGGTTTCATGGGTCGAGAGAGCGCTCTCTCTGCCCCGGACGTTAACCGACGGGTAATACCTACGTCAATGCGTACGGCCGATGACGCCGCCGCCGACCCCCGGTCAGCCTGCGCCGGAGGAGCCGCGCGGCGCGCGCGGGCAGCCGTGCTCACGCTCCCAGGCGGTCACCGCCGCCACCGGCGACCGGTTGCCCTTCTTCCGCCACGAGTCCAGGTACTTCGCCGGCCACACCACGCCCCGCCGGATCCACCAGTCGTCGTGCCCGGTGCACTTCGGCGACAACCCGAAGTGCAGGTGACAGACGTTGTTCGCGTTCCCCGTCCGGCCCACCTCGCCGAGCCGCTGCCCGGAGCGCACCCGGACCCCGGCCTCGATCCCCGGGTCGACCACGCTCAGGTGCGACCCGTAGTACCGCACCCCGTCGTCGCCCAGCAACGACACCGACAGGCCACCGTTGTACGGCCCCAACGGCCCGCTCTTGCGGAACCGGTCCACCCGGCTCACCTCAAGGACCGCCCCGTCGGTGACCGCCACCACCGGCTCACCGCAGTCGGCGAAGATGTCGGTGCCCGGGTACCCCGAGTGCGTCGGGTGGTAGGCGACGTTGCCCGCCCGTACCGGGAAGACCCGGCGCAGCGCCGCCGCATCCGGCGTGGCCGACGGCGACGCGGTCGCGGTCGGCCCGGCGGTGCCCGAGGGGGTGCCCGCCGGGACCGTCGGGGTCGCCGGCTGGTCGCCCGTCGCCACCGCCGACGGGCCGTCCCAGACCGGACCCGCGACCGGCTCGTCCGTCCCGCACCCGGCCAGCACCGCCGCCACGAGCAGCAGGACGGGGTACGCCGGACGGGTGCGCCGTGGGTCGGGCCGCAGCAGGGACATTCGGACATCCTGACAGACGGCTACCGTGGAGGTCGCACCGACAGCGGCACCCGGCCGACGACGGCTCCCCGCAACGGCCCGGCTGACCGTTACCGGCCGGCAGCGGTGCGACGGGTTCCGTCCGGCCGGAGGGGAGCAGTGACCATGACGAACCACCAGCCCGGACGCGTCCCGTACGCCGCCTCGGGGCTCTTTCCCGCCGGCCCGCCCCGCCGGCCGACGTGGCGGGAACCACACCCCGTCACCGGCGCGGCGGTGGCCTCCGGCGGCGCCCTCGCCGCCGCCTGGCTGGTGCTCTTCGGCCTGCTCGGCCACGACGTCGGAAGCTACGCCTGGTGGACGGTGATCGCCGGCGCGCTCGCCTGGCTCGCCGCGTTCGCCCTGGTCCGCTACGGCGACCGGGGGGCCGGCACGGGTGTGGCCATCGTCACCGCCGGTGGCTGGAGCATCGCGTTCGCGATCGTCGTGGTGCGGTGGGCGGTCAGCGCGGACTGGCCGATGTGGTGACCCAGCGTCGTCGCGCGGCTTCGTTTGCCGCACCATCTTGACGTACCCGCTGTGACTGGGGACGCTCTTCGGTATGGCCTGGAACACCCCGCGGCTCGACTCCGAGCGGAGCCGCCGCCGCCTCCAGATTCTCGCCGAGCTGGCGGGAGCCCGCGCGGTACGCCAGCGGGAACGGCCGCAGCGGGAACGCACCGAGCGGCTGCGCCAGCTCATCGCGACCCGCCGCCGCGTCGCCGGCTGACGAACTTTCCCCGGATTGCCGGCCCTTCGGGGCGTTGAGCGGTCGGCTGCCGACCCGACCGGTTAACGTGCACGCGTAACGAGTCGGCTGTGCCGAGGTCTTTGGGGGAACCATGTCGTACTTCGCTGCCGCCGTGGTGCGCGACGAGGGCGGCTGGAACGCCGCCGAGGTGAACCTGCGCGGGGCCACCGACATCGACGAGGTCGCCGACCGGCTGCGCGACGTCGAACCCGACGCCGACGTGTCGCTGCTCTTCGTCGAGGCCGACGACGCGTACCTGGTGGTGCTGCGCCTCGACGAGGGGGAGGACCTGCGGGTCTTCGGCTCCGACTCGGCCTACGCCGAGGAGTCCCGGCTCGGCGCGCTGCTCGTCGGCGACCTCAAGACGTCGGTCACCGGCCTCGACGACGTCGACGAACCGCCGTCGGCCACCGCCGGTGGTGGCGACGAGGAGAGCGAGCAGCCGGTCGTCGACCCGGAAGCCGACCCGGTGGGCGACGCCGACATCCTCGCCGACCTGGGCATCTCCGCCCAACGCCTGCTCAAGCTCTGCGCCCACGAGGGCATGCTCCCCGCCGACGTGACCGCCGAGGTGTGCCAGGTGCTCGGCTGCGCCGACGAGGTCGAGGAGCTGCGTGAGGTCTGACCCTCCATACCCCGACGACGCCACCGCAGGGTCGTCCGGGGCCGGAGGTGGCCCGGCGTGGCCGGGTGCGGCCGGGCCGGTCGACGCGACCGATCCCGCCCTCGGCACCGTACGGCCCGGGCAGCCCACGCCCGGCGCGATCGGGCGGGTCGGTCCCGGGGCGACCGAGCGGTTGGCCGGGCCGGATTCCGTCGGCCGCCGACAGCGGCACGAGCGGTGGATGCGACGCGCCCTGGAGATCGCCGTCACCGGTCCGGACCTGCCCCCCGCCGGGCCCGACGGGGTGGTGGGGGACGTGCCGGTGGGGGCGGTGGTCTACGGCCCGGACGGCACCGAACTGGCCGTCGGCCGCAACGAACGGGAGCTGACCGGGGACCCGACCGCGCACGCCGAGGTGCTCGCGCTGCGCCGGGCCGCCGCGCGGTCGGGCCGGTGGCGGCTGGACGACTGCACCCTGGTGGTCACCCTGGAGCCGTGCACGATGTGCGCGGGCGCGCTGGTGCTGGCCCGGATCTCGACAGTCGTCTTCGGTGCCTGGGAACCCAAGACCGGCGCCGCCGGATCGCTCTGGGACGTCCTGCGCGACCGCCGGCTCAACCACCGCCCCGAGGTGTACGCCGGGGTCCTGGAGACCGAGAACGCCGCCGTCCTGCGGGCCTTCTTCCGCTGATCCCGGCCCTTGATCGAACCAACGGGGCCGATGTTGCGGTATCCGCGCCCCGGCGACACCGCAACACCGGCCCCCTTGTGAGCCGTCAGGGCGGCGGTCAGGAAGCGGCGACGGTGTCCAGGGCGATCTCGACCATCTGGCCGAAGGTCTGCTCGCGTTCCTGCGCGGTGGTCTTCGCGCCGGTCTTGATGTGGTCGCTGACCGTCAGCAGGGTCAGGGCGCGGGCCTTGAACCGGGCGGCGATCGTGTAGAGCGCGGCCGACTCCATCTCCACCGCCAGCACCCCGTAGTCGGCCAGGGTGTCGTACAGGTCGGGGCGGTCGGTGTAGAAGGCGTCGGCGGCGAGGATCGGACCGACGTGCACGGTGATGCCGCGCCGCTCGGCCACCTCGACCGAGGTACGCAGCAGCCCGAAGTCGGCCACCGGGGCGTAGTCGATCAACCCGTCGAAGCGCATCCGGTTCATGTTCGAGTCGGTCGACGACCCGATCGCCGCGATCACGTCCCGGAGCTGGAGGTCCTCGGTGAGCGCGCCGCAGGAGCCGACCCGGACCAGCGTCTTCACGCCGTACTCGTTGATCAGCTCGTGGGCGTAGATGGACGCGGACGGCATGCCCATGCCGGAGCCCTGGACGGAGACGTCCACGCCGTTCCACCGCCCGGTGAAGCCCAGCATGCCCCGCACCGTCGAGTAGCAGGTGGCGTCCTCAAGGTAGGTCTCCGCGATCCACTTGGCCCGCAGCGGGTCGCCCGGCATCAGGACCCGCTCGGCGATCTCGCCCGGCTTCGCGCCGATGTGCGTACTCATGGCAAAGATCCTGCCAGGCCGGCCCGGGGCATACCGGTGCGGCATCCGAACCGGTGTTCCTGTACCCTCGTCGGCGGTGGCGTGTCCGAGTGGCCTAAGGAGCACGCCTCGAAAGCGTGTGAGGGTTTACGCCCTCCGCGGGTTCAAATCCCGCCGCCACCGCTCGCTGAACAGGCGAAACGCCCGGCGACTCTCCGTGAGTCGCCGGGCGTTTCGCCTGTCGTGGTCTCAGTTTTGGTCTCAGTTGCCCTCACGACGCCTTGCTGAGCACCCCGGCCGCGCCGTCGTCCGGGTCGTCGTCGGCGCTCTGCGCTGGCTGCCACAGCAGACCACCGACCCGCTTGGCCACGTCGCGGCGAACCTGTCCCGTCAGGTGCTGGTAGCGCCGCGCCATGCCGGAGTCCGACCACCCCATGATGCCCATCACGGCGCGCTCGGCCACGCCGAGAATCAGCAGCACCGTCGCCGCAGTGTGTCGAGCGTCGTGCAGCCGCCCATCGCGTAGTCCAGCGCGGGCCAGTAGCCGCTTCCATTCCGTGTAGTCGGTGCGAGGATTGACCGGGCCGCCGGTCGGCGTGGTGAACAGATAGCCGGTATCCGTCCAGAGCTGCGCGGCGGTCTCACGCTCGGTGTCCTGTTCTTTCCGGTGCTGGCGTAGCAGGGCAACCAGGGGATCAGGAAGCCCGATACTGCGCCGACCGGCCCGCGATTTCGTGTCGGCGGTTTCCGCGCGTAGTGGCTGCCGGTCAGGGCAATGACCGCCGAACTTCCGGCCGCACGGTTTCGTGCAACCGTGCTTCCACTTGGGGCGCTGCCGGGCGCGGCGAACCGTGAGCGTCCCTCCGTCGAGGTCCACGTCACCCCATCTCAGGCCCAGCACCTCGCCCTGCCGCAGTCCGAGTGCCAGCGCGATTGCCCAACGCGCGCTGTTTCTCCGCTCGCTCGCGGCTAGCAATAGCCGCTGCACTTCCTCCACCGAATACGGTTCAACCTCTTCGTCTCCGAGGCGAGGCGCTTTCGCCAGGCTGGCGGGATTGCGCACCAGGTGTTGCCGGCGCACCGCCTCGTTCAGCGCAGTCCGCAGGGTGCGGTGCGCCTGGTGGGCGGTGGCGGCGGCGCTGCCGGCGGCCTGCATCTTGCGGGTCAGCTTCTCCACGTGCTCGGGTTGCAGCTTTTCCAGGCGGTGCGCACCGAGCCCGGGAATCAGGTGCCGGTACACGGCGACCCGGTAGCCGGCGATCGTGTTGTCACGAACGGCCGGCGCGGCGATGTTCTCAACCCAGTGCGTGAGCCAGGTCTTGACCGTCCATGACTGTCCCGCCTTGCGGACGGTGCCCTTGTCGCGGTCGCGTTCCAGCTCGCGCACCTTGCGGGTGACGATGGCCTCGGTCTTGCCGCGAACGTGGCGGCGGTCGGGACTGCCGTCGTCCTTGATCCCGACGGTCACACGTCCGTGCCAGTAGCCATCGCTGCCCTGGTAGATGCTCGATGCGCCGTTGGGCTTGCGTTTTCCCATCAGTTCCCCGTCTCTTTCAGGCAGCGTTTCCCAGCGAGGTTTCGTCGGCGAGCAGGCTCTGTACGTACTCGTCGAGGCAGAAGGCAGGCACGCGCCGGAGACGGCCGATCGTGACCGTGCGGACCTGGCCGGTCTTGACGAGGGCGTACATCGTGGTGCGGCCGATGCCGAGACGGCGGGCGGCCTCTTCGATGGTCAGGACAATGCGGGTGTCGACGGTCGTCACTTCTGCTCCCTCGGGGTGGCGTCGAGGTAGATGCGATGCCAGGTCGACGGGGGTCGGTCGGGGTAGGGCCGGCTGACCTGGCAGATGGTGAGCACATAGGTGAGCGCGGTGAGGGTGGCGGTGGTTTCGGCGGGGGTGCCGTGCAACCTGATTCGCATGCTGGCGGCTTTTCCGTCGTGGGGTGGCTCGGGGCGTGGTGGGGTCCGGAAGGACATGCGGCAGAAGGGCGTAGGGCGGCCCGCTGAGAGCTGCGTAGAGGCAAGATCTCGGCCGGGTTGGTGTAAAGCGGTGCGCGAGGTTGGCGCAGACGCTCTCAGTGGGCCGGGGTGGTGGGTTGGTGGCGGGTGGTCGTGTCGTGGTGTGGGAGGGCTGAACCCATCTCGGCATCTCGGCATCTCGGCAAAGGTGCCGTTGAGCTGCGGTAACGCTTGCCGAGATCTTGGAAGCGGGTTTTCAAGATCTCGGCAAACGGCGGTGATCTCGGCAGGATGTTGCCGAGATGCCGAGATTGACTTTCTCCGATCGGCTGGATCTCGGCAGGGTGTTTTCGCAGCTAGCGGGCTGGTTCTGCCGAGTTGCCGAGTTGCCGAGATGGGTTCAGCGGATGTCAACCTTGGTGGCGTTCGACCCAGAAGACGGCGCGGTTGCCGCGTTCGTGGCGGCCGGCGCGGATGACGTGTTCGCCGCGCCACCGTCCGGCCTGTCCGGTGAGCATGCGGCCGAGTTGCAGGGGGTTGGGTAGGCGTCCGGCGGTGGTGGTGATGAACTGTCCGTCCCAGGGGTCGTGTTCGTCGCTGCCCAGGTGCATCGGTTCGGCGTCGCGGCGTAGGTCGGCGGCGGTGAGTGGCTTGTCGCCGTGGCGGTCGTGCCAGGTGGTGAGGAACGCCCGCCAGCGGGTTTCGTCTTCGTCGATGTCGCGGACGTCGGCGGCGTTGGTGAGGAATCCGTCGATGCCGTGGTGGTGGAGGAACCCGCCGAGGGCTTGCGCCCAGGGGGTGAACTGCCGCATCGACAGCCCGGCCGCCTTCGGTGCGCTTTGGCGTGTCCAGTCGAGCACGAGCACGAGCAGGTGCCAGAGCACGGTGAGTTGGTTCGCCGGGGCGGTGATCCACTGGTCGAGATGCGGGATGCCGAATCCGGACTGGTCGCGCAGTTCGGGGCGGGGCATGTTCGGGTCGAGGTGCACGCGGACGGTGCGGGAGGCCATGTCTCCGCCGACTTGCAGGTTGTTGCCGGTGGCCATCCACAGGCGGTCGTTGACGGTGGCGATGTTGCGGGATGCGCCCAACTGCCGGTCGGACCACACTCCGGCGGTGACGAGCTGCGCGAGCACGGCGGAGTCGATGACGGTGCCCTCGGCCAGGTTGTCCCAGATGACCACGCCCACCTGCTCCGCGAGCACGGCCGTGATGGACTTGCGTAGTTCCTCGTCGGCGTAGGCCCAGGGCATGACGCGCTGCCCGTAGAGCATCCCGGGTCCGGCGGTGAGGATCGTTTTCCCAGACGACGGCATGGTGGCGTCGATGAGTGCGAACGGGGTCAGGGAGCGGGTGAAGTGCCGCAGGATCGGCGTGGCCAGCAGCGCCACGTAGTTGGCCCGATCGGCGGCGGACGCCCAGGGGAAGTCGCGCAGGAACCGGCCGAGCAGGAACCGGCGTGCCTCGGCCACCTGCTCCGGGGTGGGTTCGTCGGGCACGGGCGGCAGCGCGACCTTGGAGGCGAGGTAGAAGCCGGTGGCCTTGTCGTAGCCGGGGGTCTGCAACAGGGTGCCGTCGCGGCGCAGCACCGGGGCACCGATGATCCCGCGCAGCGGGGCCACCCCCGGCCACGTCTTCCCGGCCAGCACCGACGACAGGATCTCCCGGGAGGGTGTGGTTTCCTCCTCGTACGGTTCGGGGTTGCCGGCGGCGTCCTTGCGGGTCTTGATCCGGTAGACGTAGGCGTGTTCGGCGAGCAGCCCGGCCAGGCCGGCGGGGTTGATGGTGCTCGCGGCCACCGGCAAGGGCGAGTCTTCGTCGGCGGCGGCGGGCAGCCCACCGGAGACCGCCTCCATGTGCACCAGCGCCCCGGCGGACACGTACGTGTCCGGCAACAGCCCCCTGACCAGCGCGGCCTTGAGTACGCGGATGCTCTCGGGGCCTGAGCCGACCTGCAACCGCTCGGTCACGCGGCCCTTCCTGCGGTGTTCAGGCGGCGGGGGTTACGCGCGCCAACGCGCAGCCCGTTGGCGATGGTGTGCGCGATCTCCCGCGCGGGCAGCCCGATCGACGCGGCGGCGGGTTCCAGGACGGCCCACACGTCGTCGTCGGTAAGCGCGCCCCCGGCGGCGAGCTGCCCGAGCGCGACGGCGGACACGAACAGCGCGTGGTTGCGCTGTCCCTCGCGGGCGGCGGTGAGGTGCTCGACCTGGCGGCGGATCGCAGCGGCCACGTACCGGCCGCGCCGGTCCGGCGGCAGCGCCACCACGGCAGGCCGGTAGACGGGCCGCGCGGCCGGCGTGAGCAGCCCGGCGATCCATCCGGGCAGCGGTGCGGGCTCGCAGTCCAGGGCGACGGTGTAGGGACGGCTGTTGACGGTGGAGCCGGCGGCAACCACGTAGCCGCCGTGGGCGCGGGTGTCGACCTTCCAGCCCAGCCCGCCGCGCTCTCCGGTGGTGTTGCGCAGCTTCGGGCCGCTGGTCGGGTGGCGGTAGAACAGGTGGCTTCCGCCGCGCCCGGTGGTCTGCGTGTAGGTCGCGTCAACGGTGCCGTTGTGCCGGGCGGCCAGGGCGGCAAGCACGTCCACGCCGTCCCGCATGCCGGCCCACTCTGCCGGCGGGGTGTCGCCGGGATGCTTGGGCACATCCAGGTCGACCACCAGCAGCCCGGACGGCCCGCACGCGATTCCGACCCCGTAGGGGCGGGCCGACCACGCCCGCCGGATACGGGTCGGGTCGGTGGTGGCGCGTTCTTCCCAGCCGACGTGCCGCCCGGCGGCCCGGCAGCGCGGGTCGGTGCGGTCGCACCGGTCGGCGGTGCACCGGTTCGGGAACGCGGGCCGCTTCGCCTCATCCTCGGCGGCGTGCGGGTGGTCGGGACGCAGCGGGAACACGTGCCAGCCACGCGCCGCACAGTCCAGCGCGGCGGCCAGCAACAGCGAAAGGTCGGGCATGGGAAGTCCTTCCGAGCAGCGGCGTGCTGGTGGCCAGCGCCGCGCGGGCGCTGGCCACCAGGTGGTGAGCGCGCGAAGCGCGCCGGTCAGGGGTTTGGGGTCAGGTGAAGCACGCGCCGTTGTCGCACAGCGCGTCATCGTCGGCGGGGTCGAAGCCGGGCAGCATGTCTTGCGCGGTGGCGACGGCGGCGGACAGCGGCCGGTTGAACCGGGTGAGGTAGACGGGGTCTTTGCCGAGCGCGGCCCGCCGGGCGTTGAGCAGGTTTTCCAGCTCGCACGCTCGGTTGAACAGGTCGGGTCGGTCGCGGCGGGTTTCGGCCCACGTCGCCGGGCGGCGGAACGGGCAGAACCAACATGCGGACTTGGGCGGCACGGGCAGGCCGGCGGCGGTGATGATGCGGGCGCAGTCGTGGCGGCGCAGCGGCGGCGTGTGGTCGAGCAGCGGGTAGACGGTGCGTTCGTAGGGTTCGGAGCGGCGGTTGTTGACGCGCTCGATCTCGTCCAGGCTGATGCCCACCCCGACCGTGGCCGGGTTGTCGGCGTTCGCGCCGTGGGCTTTGAGCCACTTGCCGATGACCTTGATTTTGAAGTCGGCCGTACATGAGCGGGTGCCGGGTGCGCCGTTGGACATCCGCACCGGGATCGGCAGCGACCGGGACCCCGCGCGGGTCAGCCTGCCGTACAGCGTCTCCCGGGTGCCGTCGCGGCGCTCGCGGTGCAGCTCGTGGAGCTGGATGCCGTGCAGCGCTGCGTACGGTTTGGCGTACCGCTCCAGGTAGTCCAGGGTGGCCGGGTCTTCGGAGTCGTTGCCGACGTTGGCGAACAGGAACACTGGGAAGTCGATCCGCCCCGTGGCGGCTAGCACCAGGGCGGCGGTCGACTGCACCCCGCCGCCGTAGGAGAACACCCTCACGCCGCACCTCCGGAGCGCCGGTCGGGGAACGGCAGCACGGTCGCGCCGTCGTCGCTGGCCGGGCCGGTGGGGCGCACGCCGCGCCGGGTCGCGGTGACGGTCAACCGCAGGTACAGCCGGGAACGACCGGCGTCGGTGCCGGTCAGCGGCCGACGCGTCCCCTGCCACGCGACGCGGCCGGCGGCGGCCAGGGCGCGGGCGGCGGCGTCGAGTTCGGCCGGGGTGCCGGCCAGCCACACTTCAAGGCCGGACAGCGGCGCGTCGCGCCGGGAGGGCCGGTCGTCGCGGTGACCGGCCATCACTCGGGTTTCCCGTTGGCGACCGACAGCAGCACGTCGGCGTGGCAGGGCTGGCCGGGTGGGCACCAGCACGCCAGGTCCCGCCCGGCCAGGTCGCGGCGGGCGGCGGCGATCAGGTCGGGTTGGGTGGTGAGCCACTGTCGGTACTGCTCGATGGCGGCGGCCCGCGCGGCGGGTGTGGGGTTGTCGGCGGTGAAGGGGTTGCCGTAGCGGCCGGGCCGCCCGACGTAGACCGTGTTGGCGGGCATCCGCCATCCGGCAGTGCGGCGGCGCTGGATTCGTCGGGTCATCGCGGGGTCCCCTTGTCGTGAAGCTCGCGCAGGTAGTTGAGGGCGAGGCGGCCGGCGCGTGGGTGCTCGCCGTCGCCTCGGCAGCGGCGGCAGGCGCGGGCGGTGCGCCAGATCAGCACGGGTCGGCGTCCGGTGCCGTGGCAGCGGCGGCAGCGGGTGAAGGGCCGTCGCCAGCACACCGCGAGGTAGCACAGCGTGACGGCGGCGAGGATGAGTAGGAACAGGCCGGCGGTGCCGGCGGTGGTGGTAGCGGTAGCGGCGTACGAGGTCATGCAGGTGCCTCCGGAGCCGGTTTCGCAGGTGCGGGGGTGCCTGGCGCTACCCGCTACACGGGCGCATGGGGGCTGGCCAGGCATGTAGCGGGGTGATGTAGCGGCGGTGCTACCCGTAGCAGCGCCGCCGCTACCACTCAGGCGGACTCGCGGCCGTCCATCAGACGGACAATGTCGACCTTCCGGGCACCCCGGTTGACCGACCCGCGCATGTTGACGCTCACGCTCGGTATACCGACCGCGCGGCACTGCGCGGACACGGACTCGTCGGTGGCGTCGGCGTGGTGCTCCGGCATCTCCTCGGCAAGGCGGGCGGCGATGACCTTCCAGTGCAGTCCGGGTTCCTTGCCCCGGAACACCGCCCGCACGTCGGCAAGGACGTCGCGCTTCTCCCGGGTGATCTCCTCGCCCAGGGCGTAGCCGGACAGGGTGCCGGCGGCCTCGCGGTGGCGGCGGGCGGCGGTGAGGATGCGCTCAGCGTCACCGTGGTCCGCGAGGTAGGTGCGCACGATCGGCGTGTGGTCGTCGGCCCCGTAGAGGATGCCCACCCCGAGGTATTCCTTGCCGGTGGGCAGGGCGGAGGCGTCGAAGCCCTCGGCGTAGGCATCCCCACCGAGGATCGCCTCACTGACGATGCGGTTGCCGCACTTGAGCGCGAACCGGACGGCGTGGTTGTCGCGGTAGCGGTTGAACAGCCGCGCCACGTCGCCCGCGCCGACCCCGGAGGGCTTCTGCGACGACGACAGGATGATCACCCCGGCGGACGGGCCGACCGCCATGATGAACGACAGGAGGGCGGCAATCTCCTTGTTGTCGTCCTGGTCGTCGGTCTCGAAGTAGTTCTGGAACTCCTCCATGACCAGCACCCACACGCGCAGCAGCGGGTACTTGCGCGACAGCTCCCGCGTGATCTTCCCTTCCGGGCACTCGGTGGTGGGGAGCTTGGCGAGGAAGTCGTTGACCTCCTGAATGTGGGTCTTGACCTCGCGCAGCATGTCGAGCAGGTGCGTGATCGGGTCGTTGTCGCGGCTGTTGGGGACCACGCCGCAGACGTAGCGGTGGGCGATCAGCCGGAACTTGTCCCAGTCGGCCGACATCTTCCCGTCGACCACCAGCAGCCGCGTGTACGGGTCGAGCGCGGCGAACAACGCCAGGGCGCGGGCGGCGAACGTCTTGCCCTTGCGCGGCTGCGCACCGATCAGAATGCTGACCCACATCATCAGCAGCTCGACCTTGTGGCCACGCTCGTCCAGTCCGAACGGGGCCGGCGCCCAGATGTCGCGGGGCTTGCCGTCCAGCAGCGGCGTACGTCCCGCCGCCACCGCCAGCGGGTCCCGGTCGGCAACGAACAGGGTGTGCCGGCGGTGGGAGGTCTTGTCCCGGGTCAGGAACACCTGATTGACCGACACGTCCAGACCAGCGGCGATAGCCGGGCGGGCCTTGAGCACGTCTTCCCAGGTCTTGCCATTGAACGGCAGGTCGATGAGCACCTGAGAGCCGGTGTCGGAACGGTCGCGGGACATGCTCGACCCGAACGTGATCTGCTGGTTCGCCCGGTCCGGGTGCCCGAGACCAGCGGCGTAGTAGGCACGCAGCACCACATCGGAGTTGATCCGCCGGAACCGGCCCGCCACCGTGGCGGGGGTGATGATCGGCCGGTCAGCGGGTCGGCCGATGTGCGCCAACCCGGCCACCGCGCCCACTCCGGCCAGCGCCAGCGCCCACCACGGGGCGAGCGCCACTACGATCGGCCCACCGACGACGACCGCGGCGACCTCGCCCACGAGGACGGTGCCGCGCCACGCGCGGGTGGCCTTGACCTCCCGGTGCAGCTTGTGCCACATCGCCGGGTCGTTCGCGTCGGCGGCGGCCTGCCGCAACGCGCTCTGCTCACTGACCCACCACCAGCGGCGCTGCCGGTTAGCCAGCCGGAACAGCCCGATCGTTGCCCAGAACGACGCCTGCACGGCGTACCAGGGCGAACGCAGGCCATGGAAACCAGCGCGGTAGGCGGTCACCGCGAGGCCGTAGCGGATCGACGCCTTGATGTTCGCCCACCCGGCCAGGGCCGGGGGAACGACCGGCTTGCGGCCGGACGGCGACAGCGGCGGCACGTCGACCGGCCCGCCGCCCGGGGTCGGCTCCTCGTCCAGGGGCACGTCGTAGTGCGTGCGCTCGTCCCCGGCGGGCGGACGCGGACGCGGCGCACGCCGGGAACGAGCGTCGTCCAGGTCCACCACCTCGGCATCCGGGCCGCCGGTGGTCGGGTTGGTCAGGTCGGTTTCGGAGGCCTGCCAGTCGAAACGAGGGTCATCGTGGGGGGACGTCATGATGGGGGTTCCTCCAACAGGTCCGTTGGTTCGGGTCGGGTGGGGGCCGGCGGCGCGGCCGGGTTGTCGAGGCCGGAGGCCGCGCCGCCGGGCGGGGTCAGCGGGAGCGGCCGGAGCCGCCGCAGGTGGGGCAGGTCTTCATGGGGGTGCACTCGGTGTAGGCGACCGTCCGGCCGTTCTTGATGACCTCAGCGCCCTGGTGGTACTGCGGCACCCGGCCGTTTCCCTTGCAGTAGGTGCAGCGGGTGACCGCGTTGATTGCCTTGCCGAGCAGGTTCTTGCCCATCAGGGGTGCTCCTTCCGGCGGCCAGTCGGTCTGGCGGCCACCACCGCCACCGGGTGATGAGCCAGTGGCGGCGGAAGCGGTCAGCGATGCTGGTGGGGGGGGAAGGTCAGCGGCGGTCGCGCGGGGCGGCGCGGCCGTTGAGTTGCCGGCGTGCCCGCTCGGCCTCGGCGCTGTCGTGCAGCGCCCGGCGCTGCCGCTCGGCCTCAGCACGAGCGGCCGTCGTGCCGGTGACGGTGGCGGCGGCCTCAGCGTCGCGCCACTGCTGGTAGGCGTCGATGAACCGCTTCGCGCTCACCGCTTGCCCTACTTCGCATCCCGGGCGCGGTTGCGGTCGGCGGCCTGCTGCTGCGCTTCGGCCATCTGCGCCAACCGGGCTTCCCGGTTGGCGGCTACGCGCCGCTCGTGCTGCTCCCGGTACTGGCGGTCGGAGATGTGCATGCCCATACTGGTGGTCCTCCCAAGACCTCATGCGGGTTGCGGGAAAGGGCCGGCGGCACAGCACTGGTTTCCAGGCCATTCGGGCTGTGCCGCCGGGCGGGGTCAGTTGTCGGTCGCGCCGCAGCAGCGGCAGGTCCGACCTCGGTCGAGCGGGGCGCACGCGCACCCGCAGGACAGGCACCCCCGACCGGGGATGCCACCGGAGTTGGCGTGCAGACAGCCGCATTGGCCGCAGCGGGCGGCCATCAGCGGCGGCCCTTGAGCTGCTGCGAGAGCAGGCCGTAGCGGATGCGCTCGTCTTCGTCCAGGACGACCGGGTTGCGGCCGGCGGCCCGCTCGTCGCGCATCTGCCGGTCGAGGTGCTTCGGGTCGACCTTGACCTCACGCGACCGGCCGTTGGCGTCCTCGCTGAACAGGTACTTCTTACCCACGGGGTTCCTTCCGTCGTGCCCGCCAGTCGGTCTGGCGGCCTCCGCGCGCCACCGGCCGGTGAGCCGGTGGCGACGGGGGCGGTCAGGCCGCGATGAGTAGCGCGGACACGAACAGCCAGCCGATGTGCCAGGACTGGTCCAGGGCGTACGCGCCGGTACCCAGCGAGGGGTTGTCGTCGCGGCCGGGCCGGGGGGTGCCCAGGGCGTAGAAGCGGGCCGACCCGAGCGCGGCGGCGATCCGCTTGAGCGGGGTACGCCGGTCCGCGATGTAGTGCGACACCGCCGAGACGGTCAGCCCCACGCCGACCGCCCACGGGTCCAGCCGCAGCCCGGTGCCGGCAACCAGGAACACCAGCGCCAGCAGGGCGGTAAGCGTGTAGGTGGCGACGTGCGCGACACACGCGACGCGACCAGGCCAGCCGGGTAGCCCCTTGCAGTCGGCCTGGTGCTGCGACTGAACCCAGTGGTCGCCCACCTGATGAGCGACGTAGAGAGCGACGAACACGGCGGCGAAGCCGGCGGCGTGCACGCCGGTCGGATCTGCGAACATGGGGGTATCTCCCGAGGGTCGATGAGGCTCAAAGGGGTGGGCCGGCGGCACGGCTCAGGTTGCGAGCCGGTGGCCGTGCCGCCGGGCGGGGTCAGGACTGGTCGGCCTTGTCCTGCTGGGCGGACGATGCCTTGCGCCGCTTGATGGCCTTGTCGCTGAACATCGACGGGTTGACCTTCTGTACGCGGCGGCTCAGGTCGGCGTGCTGCTGGTCGGTGATGGTGTTCGGGACGGTGGTCTTCTTGCCGAACATCAGTGGGCCTCCCTGACGAGGTGGGCCAGGGCGGCACCCATGCCGAGCACCGCGACGGGCAGGCAGGACACGAGGGTGGTGATCCACCACGGGGCGGCGGTGACGCCGTAGGCGGCGAGCAGGTGGTAGGCGACCTGGCCGAGCGCGCCGACCGCGAGGGACGCCAGCGCGGACCACTTGGCGAACGTCCGAGCGCGGGTCGGCACCCTGCCGGACAGCCACACGTACAGCGCGTACGCGGCGTATGCCTCCACCCCGATGGGCAGGGTGATCGCGGAGTCGATGGTGGCCCACGAACCCGGTTCCACGATCCCGGGAAGCAGGTCCACCTTCCCGAACCCGGTGAGCTTTCCGAGCCCGACCCATCCGGACCACACGGCCACGAACGCGCCGAGCGCCATGAGCACCACCGGCCACACCACCGCCCGCCGGGGCGGCCGGGACGTGATGTTGGTGCCCAGGTCTGCGACGGGTGCAGGCTGCGCGGCAACCGGCGGCGGGGTGTCGTCGTCGGCCGGAGTCGGCCGTGGCGGGCTCGGCCGGGTCCGTCGCCGGCCCAGTGGGCTCCGGGGTGGGATCGCTGTCGGCTGGCGGCGTGGACACCGGGGTTCGGGTCAGCTCGGCCAGGATCGCGTCAGCCTTCGGCCCGCCCACCCGCAACTCCTTCTTGATGCGGTTGCGGGATGGGACCGTGCCGAGCTGCGCGGCCAGGTCCCGCGCGGCGGGAACCAGTTCCTCTACCGGCTTGGGGAAGGCGGACAGGGTGGGGGTAGTCACGGGGGCCTCCTTGGTCAGTGGTTGCAGCCGGGGCAGTGCAGGCCGGGGCAGCACACCCCGGAGCGGCGCAGCAGCAGCGCCAGCACGGCCAGGACGAACGCGCCGCCGGCCAGCAGCGGCAACAGCGCGATAAGCGCGGTAACGAGCTGCACGGCGAGGTAGCCGGCCACCGCCACCGCCGTAGTAGCGGGCACAGCGACAGCGGTCACGACCGGCCAGCGGCGGCCGGTACGGGTCGGCGTGGTGGTGCGGGCGGCGCGGGGCCGGTCGATGAACCGGACCGTCACCCACACCCGGCCGTCGTCGTGCGGCATCTGCGCGGGCAGGGTCATGCCGACAAGGCGGTTGGCGTGGCGCAGCGTCGCCACTACTGCGGCGACCTCTCCGGGGGTGCCGACCACGCGGCGGGACACGATCGGCCCGGGTACCGGGTGAGCGGCGCGGGTTGCCCGGGTGGTCATGCGGCCACCGCCGGCAGGAACTCGGCCGGGGTGTCGGTGGTCGGCTCGCAGCAGTGCAGCCGTACCCGGACGCCCCGCCAGTGGCCGTGCACGTTGGTCAGCACCTTCGGCACGTCATCGCGCTGGTAGGGCTGGCTGTGCCACTGCTCGACCGGCAGGCGCATGTACCGCGCCCAACGGCGCAGGTCGACGTGGGTCGGGAAGTCCAGTTCCAGCCCGAACTTGTCCGACGCCTCGACCTTGGCCGGTAGCGGCAGCGCGTTGCGGGCCATCGCGTCAGCGACGGTGAACAGGACAACGGGAAGGCTCGGCGGGTTCTTCACCGTGGGCACCCCCTACGCGGCCCGGCTCGACGCGGCACGCACGGCCAGCAGCGTGCGGGCCTCCCGCAGCACCCGCTTACGCGCCCGCCGTACCCGCTGCCAGTCCAGGTCGGACGGGGACGGGTCGGCGCACAGAATCGTGATCTGCGCGTCGAGCAACAGCACCTCGGCATCAATCAGCGGCATCTCCCGCTCGATCTCGGCCAGGTCATCGACGCTCGGCCCATCCGGGTCGGCGTCGTTCAGGTCGTAGCTGCTCACTTGTGGGACCTCCAGGTGGAGTCTGTGGAGAGCCCGGCGGCGCTGGGCAGGAACGCCCGCGCCGCCGGGCTGGCGATGGATGAGATGCACGGTCACCTGAGCCGTGCGCGGCATCTTTTCGGCGGGAGATGCGGCCCAATTCAGTTGTCAAAGAGCAGGTGCACAGCGGTCCGTGGGCGCGCAGCGCCGCGAGGCGCTGCCTTCCCCGGTCACCAACCGGCGGTGCGGCTGATTTCAGCGCTAAAATTAGCGCTGAAGTTGTGTGCTGTCAACCAAGTCGGGACGACTAGGATCAGCGGATCAGGCAGTCAGGCAGGGAGGCGTCGGGTGGAGGATTGGCAGGCCGTGGCCAGTGCCATCAACAGCCGGATGGCTGAGTTACCGCTGACTCAGCAGGAGTTGGCCGAGCGCTCCAAGGTCTCGGTAGCGACGCTGCGAGAGCTGCAATACGCAACGGCGACCCGCAAACGATCCGCTCGCACGCTCGCTGCGATCTCTCACGCTCTTGACTGGCCGGACGACTACCTCCGTGCTGTGTTGACCGGCATCACGCCGCCGAGCGGCAGCGGGGGAGCCGGGCCGGCGGACAGTTCCTCGCTGGTGTTGGCTCGACTGGATCAACTGCACGCCGAGGTGCGGCGGCTCGCGGATGCCGTCGAGCGGATCGGGATCGATGTCGGTCATGGCGACAAGGACACCAGTTCTGGACGCGCACCCGAACACCGTTCGCCAGCCGGGTAGACGCAGTTCACTAGGCACTGACTAGGCACGGGTGTGCATGGATCGATGCCTACGCCAGCAAGGGAGGGGCGTTGTGCCTGCTCGCGCCAGGGATGCAAACCCGAATCTCGCGCTCTACAACCTTCGTGATGCGGCCGGCGAGACTCAACAGGACGTGGCGAACGGGCTGAACCACCTCGGGGCGGCGCGGGGCAAGCGACTGGCCGTCACCGCCAACCAGGTAAGCAGGTGGGAGCGGGGAATCACGTTCCCGTCGGCGCTGTATCGACAGCTCCTTGCCGAGCACTTCGGCGTGTCCGTGCAGGATCTCGGCCTTACCCGACAGCGCGTCACGCCGCAGCAACGCGACAGTCCTGAGAACGACTCCGGAGGTTTCGCGATCTACCAGGATTCCGAGTCTCACCCGCAAGCCGAAGAGAGCCAGCAGGAGTGGCGGGCCGTCCGTCGCAAGCTGAACACCCACCGGGTACAGCTCGCCAGGGAAGCTGCCCGCCTCTATGACGCGAAGGATCGAGTAGGCGACACCGGTCTCATCGCGCCGCCGGAATGGCTGCTGTCGACCCCGATCGAGTTGACGCAGTTCGGCATCGGACTCGCGCCGGAAGGAACCGCGCCGATCGTCACCGGCACCGAGGACGCATCGGCCGGCGTACGGCCGCTGGCGTCAGACGGGCGACGGCACCAGCGCTACAGCCTCGCGCTGCGTGATGTCGAGCAACCCCGGCTCCTAGAGAACCGGCTCGCGTGGCACCTCGCGGGGGTCGACTGGAGCCAGCCCGATCGGGCGCTCACCTTCACCACCGGCACGTACTTCGGTGGTGTCGACGTCTCGGAAGCGCTCGCGCATGAAATGGCGATGTACCACGTTGCCGGCGATGGAAGCGGCATCCTGCCGGCGTCCTGGCGCAACCTCGGCTTCCGGCGACTCGTCGGCGACCCGTTCACGCCCGGCCGCCGGGCCACGGCACCGTCAACCGACACGCTCACCCTGCGGATCGACGACGACGGGGTGTCCTTCGTGCTGCACAACCGGGCGGCCGGCAACGTGGCCGTAGCCGGAGGAATGCTGCACATCATGCCGGCGGGCGTCTTCCAACCGTCGAGCGTCCTGCCGGCCGCTCAAGCGGCCGACTTCGACCTGTGGCGCAACATGATGCGCGAGTACAGCGAGGAATTCCTCGGCAGCGCCGAGCACGGCGGCGACGGTGAACCAGCCGACTACAGCGCCGAACCGTTGGCGTCCTTCGACCGCGCCTTAGCGGCTGGTGGGGTCCGGGTCTTCTGCCTCGGTGTCGCGCTCGACGCGCTCACCCTGTGGGGCGAGATCCTGACCGTAGCCGTGTTCGACGGCCCGACCTATGACCGCCTGTTCGCCAACATGGTCAGCGCCAACACCGAGGGGACCGTGGTCAAGACCGGACGGGCACGGCCTACCTCGGCGTTGCCGTTCACCCGCCACACCATCGACGAACTGACCGCTAGCGAGCGACTGGCCCCGGCGGCGGCCGGCTGCATCCAACTCGCGTGGGAACACCGCCGCACCATCCTGGGGAGAGGCTGACGTGCACGTACTGGTAACCGGTGGCCTGGGATTCCTCGGCCACGCCGTCACCCGCGAACTACTCGCCACCGGCCACCGGGTCACCGTCATGACCCGGGGCCGCAGTGACCGAACCCCGCCCCCTGGTGCCGAGCTGGTGACGGGAGACATCCGCGACCGCGACCGCGTTGCCGACATCGTCCAGCAGGGCGGGTACGGCGGAGTCGTGCACCTCGCGGCACTCACCAGCGGCCGAGACTCGTTCGCCGACCCTCTGAGCTACTTCGACGTCAACGCCACCGGCACCCTGAACCTACTCATGGCCCTAGACGCCGCACGGTCGACCAACGCGCCGGCCGCCCTGGTCTTTGCCTCCACCAACATCGTGTACGGATCACAGCACCACGGCGCACTCTCCGAAGACCTCGACCCACACCCCGAAAGCCCCTATGCAGCATCAAAAGTCGCCGCTGAGCAGATGGTTGCGGCTTACGCAGCAACTGGAGCAGTCGGCGCGGTCACCGTACGGCCCTTCAACATTGCCGGAGCCGTTGACAGCGTCACCGACACCGACCGGGCCCGGATCATCCCGAACGTCTTCCGCGCGATCACTGGCCAGCTCGACTACGTCACTCTTAACGGCGATGGATCGACCGTACGCGACTTTGTGCATGTCGCTGACGTAGCCACCGCCATCCGACTCGCCTTAGTCGCATGCGCCCCGGGGGTTTGCCAGACCTTCAACCTCGGCTCAGGCGTCGGAACGAGCATGGCCCGCGTGGTAGCAGCCACCGAGCAGATCACAGGCCACTCGATTGCTGTCCACCGCCAGCCACCGAAAATAGAGCCACCGATCTTAATCGCGGACATCAACCGCGTCCATAGAGCTTTTGACTGGACACCGGAAAGATCAGAACTGATAGTCATCCTTGCGGACGCATGGAAGGCATGGCCGGAGAACCTGAACAGGTTCTCCGGCACCACTCTGAAGTGACGATCTCTGTAGGGGCATCAAGGCGCTGGCACAGGTACGCTGGGGCAGAAGAATCGGCTGACCGCAGCACTACGTCCCGCTCGTTGCACCTGAAATCAGTGAGCTAATTCAGGGGCCGAGCCTGGCCGACCAAAATGCGTCACTGGCGACGCCCTACCGTAAGTCGCTCCACCCGACACACCTCGAATCCTTACTGAAATTCCCGCTTGCTGAAGCTGAACACGGATGGCAGCAGGCATGCTGGTCGCAGCTCAGTCATTTAAGGGGCGGCGTTGTCCGCCAAGTAAAACTGAGCTAGGGCGAGCCGAGGATGTTGTAATACCACGCTTCTTCTGCCGCCTAGGAAAGTTCCGCCACAAATCGGAAAATGCCGAGGAGGTCTCAGTTACAAATCGCAACATCTTCGACGGTTCGTAGAAGTAGGCCGCCGGCATGAAGTGCACGCCGGCCATCGCTGGAGGCATGTCCAACCAGTCAAAGTAGGAAGGTTCATGCATCAGTACGGTCTGCCCAAAAGGATCGGAGAGTGTTGTGACGCTGATCCCAGCCTGATCAATTTCAGTCTTGATGGGGCGATATTGCTGGCGGAGATAGCCAGCAGTTCGAAGAAATGGTACGACCTCTTCGATAGTTTCGAGCGCTAAGGCGAGCTTGACAACATCCGCAGTACGTGGATGTGCGAGCGTGTTGCGGACGTCGCTAACCTCAGCAGCAACCATGCGCTCTGACTGGCGCCGAAGCCCATCAATAATCCCGGACTGACTCTCGGGAAGAAGGTCAAGGAATGGGATGGAATGCAGGAATGGAAATATCTGAAGCTGTTGGGCTTTTGCCCATCTCGGCAGCTCCGCCTCATCTCGGAGAAGCTCATCACCCCGCCCTCGTACTGCCTCAAGGTGATCAGCTAGCGCACCAAAACCTCGCACGAGCGCGTAAAGGGTGGATTCGGTGTTGAAGGATATTCTGCGCCCCTGCTCATCTTTCGGCTGCAAATCATGGAGCGTCTTCAAGGCTGCCGGCATGTCAATATGGGGTCGGTAAACAAACCGCCTCTCTGAGGAGTAATGATCGGTGAGGAGCGCCCATGTCACGAAGGCTAGGCAATCTTTAAGAACTTTCTCAAGTTCTGGAAAAAAGGGGCCGGCTTCTCGTCTGATCTGCTCGACGTCAAACAGCTGAGGGTTGACCCCCGCATTCTGACAGGCACGCTTGGTGGCTTCGAGGTATCGCCAGAAATCTGAATAGTTGTCTAGACTATCCGAGATTGAGAAGCCGAGTTTCCAAAGCACAGAATTGACCCTGTCCTCGTCATCCCGCAAGAGTTCATCCCTGATTTGGAGACTCTCCGTCGCCACTATTAGGTTCGAGTGGCGAACAAGCAGGAGTGAGGACACGACCTCTCTCGGGCTGCGCTTCTGAATGAACTTCTCAATGCGTGCCTCGGTCGTTTCGGCTAACTCTTCGCGCATCTGCCAATCAAGTTCACTTCGCTCTTGTTCGTTATCTAACGGATACATATCGCCGATTAGTCGCCGTAGGCGCAAGGGTCCGACGTTGAGATGCCGGGAATTCAGCCGAACTCCGCACCTATTCAGCTCGGCAACCATATCATACGGGCCTGATCCCTTGGCGTTCAGAATCGGCCTTCGCACCTCATCGTCGGGAACTATTATGGTGCGATTCAGAACAAGTGAATCAAGCGCGGCGGTAATGTGTCGGTTGTCGGCGATGCAAATCAACTGCAGTAGTTGTGCTTCATTGAGTGATCTTGCCGTTCTCTCGGCAGTCGGAAGTCCGCACTCCGTAAGAGCTTCGAAAAGCTGACCGGTTTCAGTGATGAGCCATGACAGCACGGAACGTAGCTCAGCTATGTCCAAACAGTCGCCAACAAGGTAAATCAACGAATCGGCTGTAAGGTCATTAAAGATGGCCTTGGTGGCCCCCGAGTTGCCGTCTCGAAGGAATGTTCCCCAGTCGCTTGGCTCCCTGCTGTCACGTTCGAGGGCTTTTGTGATCTTTGGTCGGTGTTCATGAATTTGGGCGTCATCGGCAGTCTGAAGCGTGTAGCGATGGAGTATGTCGCACGCAACATCGGGGCAGTGGAAGCGTACGTTCCGACTTGGATCTAAGAAGCGTTGCTCCTTGCTTCGCAGTAGTCCGAATGGTCCAGTCACGTAGCACCCTGCTTGAAAAACACCTTGCGGGGTGCCGTCGAGAAATAGCTGGGTTTCTTTTGGAGTTAATAGTGTGCGAGAACTGCTAATCTCCAAATCGGCCGCCTTGTCGTACAATAGCCGGCCGTGCAAATAGGGGAAACGAATCTTGCCTTCGTTGATCTCTTTCCCGAGCGCCTTCGCGAGCGCTTTGGTATCGGTTTCTATTGGATCGACGAGCACATCGACGTTCCACATCTCAAGGAGGCACAGCAGGCGAGCCTCGGGATATGGCACATTCTTCTGCCTCGTAAGGAACTCGAAGGCGCGCTCTCCGCTGTCGGTCAGCCTCAGTGGCTGGTGAAGATCCTGGGATACACGATACTTGTCAGCGATAATGCAATCCGCCATGAGGACCTGCAGATTAAGCAACTCGGTTAAGCCTGTCCGAAATTCGGGATCGGGGTACTTTGCAGCCAGTTCTGCGGCACTCAAGGCTTTTTGCATAAGGTTCAGGTTAGAGGCTTTCCTCGACTCGATCCGAGCCCCGACCCCGCCGAGTCGGATCAGTTACAGAAGTTTGACAAGGCGCGTTCAGGGCAAATAACACATCTCGTGCGAACAAGCCTCACTTCCGCAGCTTGTCTCATGGGCGCAGGGATTAGGCCGGTATGGTCTCAGTTGTGGTCTCATTCAGGGGCGTACATCGAGGTTCACCTGAGCACGGACAGGGCTCCGATCGCAGCCCACGTATCGTGTTGACCCATCTCGTACAGGTGTTCGCAGACCTCGAAAGCGTGTGAGGGTTTACGCCCTCCGCGGGTTCAAATCCCGCCGCCACCGCTCGTGAACAGCGAGAACGCCCGGTCGATCCGTGAGGATCGCACCGGGCGTTCCGCGTTTGCCGGACCGGGCCGGCCCCTGGTCGGAGCCGGCCCGCGACCGGGTCAGGAGGTGCCGGCGTTCCGGTGGCTCAGCCGGTAGGTGGCGGTGTTGCCGTCGGTGTCCAGCAGCACGGTGACCGGGCCGGGAGGCATTGCGCAGGTGACGGTGCCCTGGGCGGCGCGGTCCGTCCCGCACGTCGACCGGCCCGTCCCGTCGAAGACGGTCAGCCGGGCCCGGCCGGTGCCGGCGGTGCGCGCCCAGGTGAGGGTCTGCCGGGCGGCGTGCTGGTCGGCCGGGACGGTGAAGCAGGCCGCGAGGCGGTCCGGGCCGGTGGTCACAGTGGTGTCCGTGGTGTCCCGGGGCAGCGTCGGGCAGGCCGGCGCGTCGGTCCGGGCGAAGCCCACCGTGTACGCCAGCTGCGTGACCCAGGTCTGCCCGGTGAGCAGCGCCGAGTGCGGTGCCGGGCCGTCCAGTTCGCAGCCGTGCCAGGTGTACCACCAGAGGCTGCACTCCGCCTCGCCGTCCGCGTCCACGATGTCGACGTTCAACGCGGCGTCGACAGGCAGCAGCGCGGCGACCGACGCCCCGGACGGGGTGGCCAGGGTCAGGCAGTTGACCTGGCCGGAGACGTCGATCCGGCCCCGGTGCGGCGCGTCGGCCCAGCCTTCGTCGGAGACGGGTGTGCACCCGGTCGGCCGCAGCGGCAGCAGGGACACCGCGAACTCGGTGGTGCTGGTGGCGTCCACGCTGGCCAGCAGAGTGTGCCGGCCGGCGGGCAGCGGGCAGCGGACCTGGGCGCAGACCGTCCGGCCGGCGGTGTCGAGGACCCGGGCGAACGTGGTCACGTTGTCGCCGTGCAGGGCGGTCACCCGGTAGACCCCGGCGGCCGGGACGTCCAGGATCCGGCACGCGACCGGGGCCGGGGCGCCGGCGGGTGCGGCACCGTAGCTGCCGGGCCGGACCGTGGGGCAGCCCACCGGGTCGGAGATCCGCCGGATACCCAACGGGTACGTCTCGGCGGTGTTCCCGCTCCACTCCCGGTACGAGATCACCCGGTAGTCACCGTCGGCCGGGAGCACGCAGCCGACCTGGTCGGACGACTCGGTGCAGATCCGGTTGCCACCCGTGTCCTGGGTCCAGCGTGCACCGGACACGATGACCCGTTCACCGGCCCGGCCGGTGAAGGGCTGGCAGTTGGTCTGCACCCGGGCGACCTGGCTCACCTGGAGGGCCGGTTGGTCCCAGGGGGCGTAGCCGGTGGTCGGCGCGCATCCGTCGGCCCGGTCGAGCGGGTTCAGTGCCACCTCGTACCGGTGGGTCCGGTCGGCGTAGCGGGGGCTGCCGACCAGCAGGGTGTACCGGCCGGCGGCCGGCACGGCACAGACCGGGATGCCCTCCCGGGCGCAGACCTCAGCGCCCGTGGCATCCAGCACCTGCCAGTCGAAGCTGGTGGCGTCGAGGCTGACGGCGCGGACGAGCAACGGCCGGGCCGCGTCGGTGCTGAAGGTGTGGCAGGTCGTCTCGCCGGCCGGGGTCGCACCGCTGTTCACGGCGCTGCCCGGGTCGCCGTACCGGGCGAGCGGCAGGCTCTGGCAGCCCGCCGGGTCGGACAGCCGTCGAGCCTTGACCAGGTGGGTGCCCTCCTTGCCGTACTGCTCCCAGCTCAGCAGCCGGTAGGGGCCCGGCCGGTCGAGCCGGCAGTCACCTCCGCCGTAGGTCAACTCGCAGAGCGTCAGCTGCTGCCCGTCGAGGATCAGCCCCCGGATGTCGCGCGGACCGCCCGGGTCGGCGAACCGCAGCAGCGCGCCGCGCGGCTGGTCGAACAGGTGACACCGGGCGGCCGCCCCGGCCGGCAGTGTCACGGTGCTCCCCGGCGACCCGAAGTCGAACAGGTCCACCGGCAACTGCCCGCAGCTCGACGGGGTACGCGTCGACTCGGCCGCGATCGTGTAGTCGCCCCGCCCGGTGGAGTACGGCAGTTGCAGGCTGATCCGGTACGCCCCGGCGGCACCGACCCGACAGCGGTTCGCGTCCACGCCGAGCCGGCAGAACTCCCGGCCGGTGGCGTCGGTGACCCGGCCACCGACGGAGTCCCGCCCGGTGCCCCGACCGAGCTGGATCAGCAGCAGGTCGTCGGCCGCGGTGGTGGTGACGGTCCAGACGTCCTGCGCCTGGTCGACGATCGCGCCGCAGGTGGCGACCGTGCCGAGGGCCAGACCGCCGCCGCAGCGGGAGCGGGGTGGCTTGGGCTGCCGGACGATGGTGGTGGACCGGGTACGTGGCTGTTCGGTGCTCAGCCCGGCGGCCTGCGCACCGGGGGCCGGGGTCGCCGCCCGGTGCGGCACGGCCCGCTCGGGTGCGGGGACCGGCACGTCCCGGTCCGGTGTGTTCCGGCCGGATGCGGCGGCCGGCGTCTCCCGGGCCGTGGCGGGCGGCGACGGAAGGTCCGATGTGGCGGGTGCCGGCGAACGGGTCGCCCCGCTGTCGGACGAACCGACCGCCGCAGCCGGGGTCGGTGCCCCGTCACCTGGGGCGATCGGGCCGGCGGCCAGGGTCGAGACGAGCAGGGTGACAAGCGCAAGGCGCGGCAGTGACGTCCCGGCCCGGATTACCGGGCGGGACATGACAGTGCGTGACATCTATCCCCCGTGACCTGCCACGCCGACTGCGTGGCCAGGAGATGTTCTCATCGGGACCGGTCACGGACAATCCACGTCGTGGTCGGAGTTCAGCAGGGGCTGTGGCCCTCGTCGAAGAGGCGGCGGGCCCAGTCGGCGTACCCGGCGATGATCTCCCGGACGGCCGTGCCGTCGTGCAGGAAGAGGTACCCCCGGTCGCCGTCGCGGGTGAGCAGCCCGTCGAACCGGTACGTCCGCTGTGGAGCGCGTAGCCGGACCGCCGACGGGTAGCGGGCCAGCACCTCCCGGACGGGGGTGCCGACGGTGATCCCCTCCGGGGTGCTCATCGGGTCGTCGAGCCAGAGCAGCACCAGCCGGCCGTCGACGAAGATCGGGCTGGCCGTACCGTGCCCGACCAGCGTCGTACCGCAGGTGTCGGCGTCGGTGTGCAGCACCCCGCGCCGGGTCAGCTCGGCCTCGGTGTCGCCGAACGCGGCCCCGGCCACGCCGTGCAACCCGACCACCTGGCTGACCCCGATCGGTCGGGCCGGAACCTCGGGTCCGGACGGATGGCTGCCACTGCCCGCAGCCGTGGCAGCCAGAATCAACGCCGCAAGAACGGCAAATTGTCGTAATTTCATGGAATCCCCCAGTCCCCAACGGGACCGGGGCGTTCAGGTTGCTGGTCTACCCCGAATTCCTGCTCCTCCCATTCCTCGGCCAGCTCGTCCCAGTAGTCGGCGGTCAGCCCCCGCCGGCCATGGGTCAGCCAGCCGGCCGTGTTCCGCTCCAGGTGCAGGCCCAGTTCGGCGAACGGGTCCAGCCACCGGCCGGGCTCCACGCCGAGCCGGGCCAGCGCCGCGTTGATCGGCCACTCCCCGCGCGGCAGCGTGAAGGTACGGTCGAAGCTCGGCCCCCAACTCAACCGGCCGCCCAACCAGACCGCCGACGCCTGGTGGCCGAGCCCGCCGGCGAACTCCGCCTCCAGGTACGCCACCGGACCCCGCCGCGACCAGCTATCCAGCAGTCCACCCAGGGCCGGCGAGATCACCAGCTCGAACGGCTGCTCGGCGGTGGGCTCCCCGGGGTGGTAGTCCGGCAGCGTGCCGGTCAGCTCCTCGACCAACTGCGGAGTCACCGGCAGCAGCGCGAAATCCTGCCGCAGGGCGGCCAGCACCGCGTGATCCAGGTCGGCGGTCTGCTCGCGGAGCAGCTCGACGTCCGCGACGACCGCGCTGAGCTGGTAACTCATCCGACCCCCCGCCGTCCACACCCTGTGGATAGCACATGTGTACGACGGAACTGGAGGCCGCCGTGACTGCCCGCACCGTACCGATCCGGTACGAGAATCCCGCCGAGCCCCGGCGTGCGCGCGGTCAGTCGTGTTCGGCGGCGATCTCCCGCAGCAGCCCGGCGAGCAGTTCCGGATGGGAAAGCAGCGGATGGTGCCCGGTCGGCAGCTCCACCGTGCGCCCCGCCCGAGCCGCCTGGGCGCGCTGCACCTCCGGCGGGGTGGCCCGGTCCCCGGCGCAGACCACCGCCGTCGACGGGGTCGACCGCCAGCCCGCGTAGCGGACCGGGGTGGTGAGCGCGGCGGCATTCTGCCGGACCAGCCGGGTCATGGCGCCCTCCACCGCCGCCTCGTCACAGTCGTGCAGGAACAGTGGTGGGACCAGTTCGGGCCGGGCCGCGAACGTGCCGTCGGGGAAGAACTCCAGGTGGGGCGCGGGTCCGGCGGGCCCGAGATCGGCCAGGGACTCACCCACGTCGGGCAGGAACGAGCTGACGTAGACGAGGTGCCGGACGTCCCCGGCGTCGGCCGCCGCAGTGGCGACCACCCCGCCGTAGGAGTGACCGACGAGGATCGTCTGCCCGCCGTCGCGCAGGACCCGACGGGTTTCCTCGACGTCGTCGTCCAGCCCCGCCCGCCGGCGCGCGTCCGGCAGTTCGCCGCAGCTCGGTAGCCGTACCGCGACGCTCGTCGTACCGCCGGCCGCGAGCAGCGCGTCGACCCGGGACCACCACCACGCCCCGTCGCGTACGCACGCCCCGTGCACGAAGACGATCCGCATCGCTGCCTCCCCGACCGGGCCGCTGTTGCGGAGAACCCTAGGGGTCGGGGCGGGGGCCGGGGTGACCGTTCTGCCGTGGGCATAGCGCGGCGCGACCTTGGCCGGGTGTCCGTGGAAACGACGAAGGGTCGGCTCCCGAACGGGGCCGACCCTCGCGTTGGTGCTGCTCAAGAGAGCGGAGGATACGAGATTCGAACTCGTGAGGGTTTTATCCCAACACGCTTTCCAAGCGTGCGCCCTAGGCCTCTAGGCGAATCCTCCGCGAGCCAGGATACAGGTCCCCGGCGGCCGGGCCACCCCACCACCCCCCGAAGATCCACCCGGGGTCGGGTAGGGTGGGCGGTACCTCCCGTGCGGCGGTATCTCGTGAACCTCCCCAGGGCCGGAAGGCAGCAAGGATAAGCGAGCTCTGCCGGGTGCACGGGAGGCCTTTTTGTCTCCGCCCACCGGTACCGTACCTGCGGGTCGGGTCCCGGGGTGGTGGGTGGTCACCCGCGCCCGACCGGCGCAGAATGGCTCGGTCGAGAGGAGGCGGGGCGAGTGACGCTGGCGCTCTACCGCAAGTACCGGCCGCGCACCTTCGCCGAGGTCATCGGCCAGGAGCACGTCACCGAGCCGTTGTCGCAGGCGCTGCGCAGCGGTCGGCTCAACCACGCCTACCTGTTCTCCGGCCCCCGGGGCTGCGGCAAGACCTCCAGCGCCCGGATCCTGGCCCGTTCGCTCAACTGCGAGCAGGGCCCCACCCCGGAGCCGTGCGGGCAGTGCGACTCCTGCCGGTCGCTGGCCGTCGACGGCTCCGGCTCGATCGACGTCATCGAGATCGACGCGGCCAGCCACGGCGGCGTCGACGACGCCCGTGAGCTGCGCGAGAAGGCGTTCTTCGCGCCGGCCCGCAGCCGGTTCAAGATCTACGTCATCGACGAGGCGCACATGGTCTCGTCGGCCGGCTTCAACGCCCTGCTCAAGCTGGTCGAGGAGCCCCCGGAGTACGTCAAGTTCATCTTCGCCACGACCGAGCCGGAGAAGGTCCTCGGCACGATCAAGTCGCGGACCCACCACTACCCGTTCCGGCTGATCCCGCCGAAGGTGCTCCGGCCGTACCTGGAGCAGCTCGCCCAGGCCGAGGGGGTGACGGTCGATCCGGCGGTCTTCCCGCTGGTGGTGCGCGCCGGTGGTGGCAGCGCCCGGGACAGCCTCTCCGTGCTCGACCAGCTCATCGCGGGCGCCGGCCCGGAGGGGGTCAGTTATCCCCGGGCCGCCGCGCTGCTCGGCGTCACCGACTCCGCGCTGATCGACGAGATGTGCGACGCGCTGGCCGCCGGGGACGGCGCGGCGGCGTACGCGACCGTCGACCGGGTGGCCGAGGCCGGTCACGATCCCCGCCGGTTCGCCGCCGACCTGCTGGAACGCCTGCGTGACCTGATCGTGCTCCAGCAGGTGCCGGACGCCGCCGGCAAGGGCCTGATCGACGGTCCGGCCGACCAGATCGAGCGGATGGCCGCCCAGGCCCAGCGGCTCGGCCCGGCGACCCTGTCCCGCTGCGCCGACATCGTGCACAACGGCCTGGTCGACATGCGCGGCACCACCGCTCCCCGGCTGCTGCTGGAGCTGATCTGCGCCCGGATGCTGCTGCCCGGCGTCGACGACTCCACAGGTGGCCTGCTCCAGCGTCTGGAACGGATGGAGCGCCGGCTCACCCTGGGTGCCGTCGACCTGCCGCCGGCCGCCGCCGGCTCCGCACCTCCCCCCGCCCCCACCGAGGTACGCCCCCAGCCCGCCCCGGCCGTCGCCGACTCCCCGGCGGCTCCGGGAGCCCTCACCGGGGCGGCTGCCGCGCGGGCCGCCGCTGCCCGCCCCGGATCGTCCCCGCCGGCACCCGCCGCGCCGACGTCGGGTGGCACACCGGTCGCCGACGCGGCTCCGGTACGCCGTCCGGTGCCGCCGTCGGCGGTGCTGCCCGATCCGGCGACGCCCGAGCCACCCCGTCCGGGCAGCGACCCGGTGGGTGCGCTCGACGCGGTGGCCGTCCGGCGGGCGTGGCCGGAGGTGGTCGGCAAGGTCAACCGGACGAACAAGCGGATCGCCGCCCTGATGCGGGACGCGGTGGTCCGGGACCTCGACGGGGACACGCTGGTGGTGACCGTGAAGTCGGTGGTGCTGGCCAAGATGATGGCCGACCACGCCCGGGTGCTCACCGACGCGCTCTACGAGGAGTTGGGCGGTCGCTGGCAGATCCGCTGCGAGGTGGCCGGCGAGCGGGGCGGGGTGACCCCCGGTGGTCCGTCCCGTCCGGCCCGCCCGTCCACGCCTCCCGCCGACTCTCCGCCCGGCCCGCCCGACGGTGGCGCCACCCCCCAGCCGGCCCGTCCGTCCGCCGGCCCGGACGCCGGTTCCGGTCCCTCGGGCGTGCCCGGCGGACCGGCGGCCCGGCCCGACGCCTTCCCGCCCGCTGACGCGACCGGCGCGAACGGCGGGCCCAACGCGCACGGCGCGGCGGGCGGGGCCGGCCCCGGTGGCCCGCACGGGGTGCCGGGTGCTGCCGGTGCGGTGGACGGCTCGGGCGCGGGCGGGGCGACCGCCGTGGCGGTGCGGGCTGGCGACCCGCAGGCGCAGGGCGGCGGGGCCAACCCGGCCGACGACGACTGGCCCGAGCCGGCCCGTCCTGGTGGCGAGGACGGATGGCGGGAGGCTGCCCGCCCCGCCGAGGCCGGCAGCGCGGGCGATGCCGGCGACTGGCCCGAGGCGGCCCGCCCGGGCGGCTCGGCGGCCACGGCGACGATGACCGGCGGTACGGCGCAGTCCGGGTCGGCGGGCGGATCTCCGGGCACGCAGCCCGCGCCAGGCCCGGCCGGGGCGTCGGGACCACGGGCGGTGGCACCGGCCGGGGCGGCGACCGCGCGTGCCGGCGGGGCGGCTCCTGTCGTACCCAGGCCGGCGGGACAGGCTACGGCCCCGGCACAGACCGGTGCGGCCCCGGTGAGCAGCGCGATCGCGGCGGCACGGGCGGCTGCTGCGGCGGCTGCCGCCGGCACCGCCAAGGGGCCCCGGTCCGCCCAGCCGGCACGCCGGACGGCGGACGCCGACTGGGCCGGTGAGCCACCGTACGACCCGGACTACGACGGGCCGGGGCGTGGCGGTGGACGCTCGCAGCCCACGACGGCTCCGGCCTACGAGGGGTTCGATCCGGGTGACGAACCGCTGGACGAGGTGATCGACGAGCGGACCGCCCGGCAGTCGAGCGAGGAGCAGGCGGTGCAGTTGCTCCGGGAGGCGTTCGGGGCCGAGAAGATCGACGAGGTGGACGCGCGCTGACCCGCCGTCGCCCGGACCGGAGACCACCGGCCGTGCCCGACTAGGCTGGGCGCGGCCGAGCAGACGAGTGCGAGAAGGAGCCATCCGTGCGCCCAGGTGGACAGCCGAACATGCAGCAGATGCTGAAGCAGGCGCAGAAGATGCAGCAGCAGATCGCCAAGGCGCAGGCCGAACTGGCCGAGGCCGAGCTGACCGGCACCGCTGGCGGCGGCCTGGTCACCGCGACCGTGTCCGGCTCCGGCGAGGTCAAGAGCATCAGGATCGATCCGAAGGCGGTCGACCCGGAGGACGTCGAGACTCTGGAGGACCTGGTCGTCGCGGCCCTGCACAACGCCGCCGAGGCGGCCAAGGAGCTGACCGACCAGAAGATGGGCCCGGTGGCCGGCGGCATGGGCGGCCTCGGCCTGCCCGGATTCTGACCCGCAGATGTACGAGGGTGCCATCCAGGACCTGATCGACGAGTTGGGGCGGCTGCCGGGCGTCGGCCCGAAGAGCGCCCAACGCATCGCCTTCCACGTCCTGTCGGCGGACCCGGCCGACGTCACCCGGCTCGCCGGTGCGCTGCGCAAGGTCAAGGACCTGGTCCGGTTCTGCACCACCTGCTTCAACGTCGCCGAGTCGGAGCAGTGCCGGATCTGCCGCGATCCGCGCCGCACCGACGAGGTGATCTGCGTGGTCGAGGAACCGAAGGACGTGGTGGCGATCGAGCGGACCGGTGAGTTCCGGGGCCGCTACCACGTGCTCGGCGGGGCGATCAATCCGCTGGAGGGGATCGGCCCGGACAACCTGCGCATCCGCGAGCTGATGAGCCGGCTCAGCGCGGGGACGATCCGCGAGCTGATCCTCGCCACCGACCCGAACACCGAGGGCGAGGCGACCGCGACGTACCTGGCGTTGATGGTCAAGCCGATGGGTATCGCGGTGACCCGCCTGGCCAGCGGCCTGCCGGTCGGCGGCGACCTGGAGTACGCCGACGAGATCACCCTGGGTCGGGCCTTCGAGGGTCGCCGCGCGGTCTGACCCTCGCCGATCACCGGACCGGCCGGTGGAGACACGCCGATGGCCGGCACCCCGGGCGGGGTGCCGGCCATCATCGTCGTACGGGTCAGCTGTTCCAGTGCTGGGCGACGAGGTCGGCGGCCTGGGTCTCCCACTGGGCGTAGTGGTCGGGGTACGCCGACACCTGCACCGTCTGGGCGGCCTTGGTCAGGGGCATGTCCTGCCAGCCGTCGACCTGCTTGAGGCCCTTGAGGAACGCCATCGTGGCGTACTCGGGGTCGGTGATCTGCTCCACCGTGCCCCAGCCGCTGGACGGGCGCTGCTGGAACAGGCCCTGCGAGTCGTGGTCGTTACGGTCACCGAGGTGGCCCAGGTTCTCCAGCTTCGACTCCTGCAGGCTGGTCGCGATCGAGACGACGGCGGCGCGTTCGTCCATGCCGGCCTTCTTCGTCGCGGCGATGATCGCCTTGGCGTTGGCGGTCTGCTCGTCGTTGAGGTCGATGCGCGACTGCTCGCCCTGCACGCCGTGCGGGATCAGCTTGCCGGTGTCGACGGCCGGCTTGTCGGCCTGCACCACGGCCACGGGCCGGGTGTCGACGGTGGTGGTGTCGTGGTTGAGCGGGCCGGCGGCGATGCCTCCGGCGACGGCGAGGCCGGCGATACCGAGGATGCTCTTACGCAGGATGGTGGTGTTCATGGGGAAGCTCCTTCGGGGGTAGACGCCCCGCCCGGCCGGTGGAGGGCCGGGTGCGCCCGTGGGGGACGGGCAGCGATGGGGCGTGGGCACCACGTCGGGGGCGCTCATGCGGGGGAGAGAAGTTCAGGGTTCCCGGGCGGGGCGGTGGCCGCTCGTGCCGGGGTCAGGTGTAACGACCGGGGTCCCGGGGCCATTCCCGCAGGACGTGCGGGCCGGCCGGGTGCCGCTGCGGTCGTACGGAGGGTGTAACGCGGTGGGCGCGGTCGGGATTCCGGCCCGGGGGTGCCGCCGGTCACGGGACGTGGACCCCATGACACGCACGAAGCGCCGGACCGGCGCGGAGCGTACCCCCGGAACCGGACACGGGTGCGGACGGCGACCGTACGGTGCCGGCCTGCGGGAGGCGGCGGGGTGAGGGGTGACGGCGGGTGACGGTGGCGACGGCGGGTCCGGACAGCCGGGCAATTTCCGGACATAGCTCCGAGGTGCCGCTGTGACAGTCCCGTTTGTCGGGAGATCCGGCGGTGTCAGACGGAGTGCTTGGTGTCGGGTTGGTAGCGATTGCCTAACGGCCGTTCCGCTTCGGTGTGTCGTGTCATAGCCTCCCGCTCACGGACCGAGCCATGGACCGGCGTTGTTCAGGCGGATGACAGAGGTGAGAGATGCAGGCGAGAAGGCTAAGGACGGCCGTGAGCCTCGTGGCCGTTGCAGCCCTGGCGGTCGGCGCGGCCGGCTGTGCGGAGAGTGACCGCGGCGATGACAACAGTGGCGAGGCCAAGACGGGCGGCACCTTCATCTTCGCCGGTGCCGGTGACCCGAAGAACTTCGACCCGATCTTCAACGACGACGGTGAGTCGTTCCGGCCGGTCCGGCAGATGTACGACACGCTGGTCCAGCACAAGCCGGGCACGGCCGACCTGGTGGGTGGCCTGGCCGAGAGCTGGGAGCACGACCCCGAGGGCAAGGTCTGGACCTTCAAGCTGCGCCAGGGCGTGAAGTTCCACGACGGCACCCCCTTCAACGCCGCCGCGGTCTGCTTCAACTTCGACCGCTGGTACAACATGAAGGGCGCCGCCGCCCAGTCGCAGATGATCTACTACCAGGACGTCTTCGGCGGGTTCGCCAAGAACGAGGCCGAGGGTGCCGGCGAGGCGCTCTACAACAAGTGTGAGGCCAAGGACGACGGCACCGCCGTCGTCACCCTCAACAAGTACAAGGGCGCGTTCCCCGGCGCGTTCGCGCTGACCGCGCTCTCGATCGCCAGCCCGGAGGCCCTCAAGAAGGGTGACGCCGACACGGTCAAGCAGAACGGCGACTCCTTCGAGTACAGCTCGTTCGCGACCACCACCCCGGTCGGCACCGGCCCGTTCACCTTCGGTGGCTGGGACAAGGCCAAGAACGAGATCACCCTGAACCGGAACCCCGACTACTGGGGCGAGAAGGCCAAGGTCGACAAGGTCATCATCAAGGTGATCAAGGACGAGAACACCCGTAAGCAGGAGCTGCGCGCGGGCACCGTCCAAGGCATCGACTTCCCGGCGCCGGCCGACCGCAAGGCGCTGTCCGGTGAGGGCTTCCAGGTCCTCGACCGCCCGGCGTTCAACATCCTCTACCTGGGCATCAACCAGAAGAACCCGAAGCTGAAGGACCTGCGGGTTCGCCAGGCGATCGCCTACGCCCTCAACCGTCAGCAGCTCGTCCAGACCAAGGGCCCGGGTGGCACCAAGGTCGCCGACGAGTTCATGCCGGACACCGTGCTCGGCTACGCCCCGGACGTGCAGAAGTACGAGTACAGCCCGGACAAGGCCAAGCAGCTGCTCAAGGAGGCCGGCGCCGAGGGGCTGACCCTCAACTTCTACTACCCGCCGGACGTCTCCCGGCCGTACATGCCGAACCCGCAGGAGATCTTCACCGTCCTCGCCAACGATCTGCAGGCCGTCGGCATCAAGGTCAACGGTGTGCCGCGTCCGTGGAACGGTGGCTTCAAGGACGACGTGCAGCAGTTCGGCAAGCAGGACCTGCACATCCTCGGCTGGACCGGTGACTACAACGACCCGGGCAACTTCGTCGGCACCTTCTTCGGCCGGGGCAAGGTCGAGTTCGGCGACCAGGCCATGACCGAGATGTTCGAGGCCATCGCCAAGGCCGACGGCACCGTCGACGAGGCGGGCAAGAAGGCGGCCTGGGAGCAGGTCAACCGTGACATCGCCGCCAAGTGGCTGCCGGCCGTGCCGGTCTGGCACGCCCCGCCGGCCATCGTCGTCACCAAGGACGTGCAGGGGCTGGTCGCCAGCCCGCTGACCGACGAGCGGTTCAACACGGTCAGCGTCAGCAGCAAGTGACGTCCGTCGGCTGACGCCGTAGGCGTGCATCGGCCCGGGTCGGGAGCAAGTGCCGGCCCGGGCCGATGCCGCGAACATCGAGAGTCTGGTGTGTGAGAGATGTTGCGAGTCATAGTCCGCCGCCTGCTCCAACTGGTGGTGACGCTGATAGCGCTGTCCGCGCTGATCTTCGTCTGGTTGCGGAACCTGCCCGGCGGCCCGGTCGAGGCGCTGCTCGGCGAGCGGGCCACCCCGGAACGACGGGCGCTGCTGATCAAGGCGCTCGGCTACGACCAGCCGATCCTCGTGCAGTACGGCAAGTTCATGCAGCGGGTCCTCACCGGGGACCTGGGCAACTCGATCCGGACCGGTGACCCGGTCACCGACGTCATCGCCCGCGCCTTCCCGGCCACCATCGAACTGGCCATCGCCGCCATGATCATCGCGGTGGGGCTGGGGGTGCCGCTGGGCTATCTCGCCGCCCGCTACCGGGGCCGACTCCTCGACAACCTGACGATCGCCGGCACCCTGCTCGGCATCTCGATCCCCATCTTCTTCCTGGGCTACCTGCTCAAGGACGTGCTCACCCAGGACATCCACTGGTTCCCGCCGTCCGGGCGGATCAGCACCGGGATGGACAACACCACGGTGACCGGGTTCTACGTCCTGGACGGACTGCTCACCCGGGAGTTCGACGCCAGCGCCGACGCGCTCTGGCACCTGATCCTGCCGGCGATCACGCTGGCCACGATCCCGCTGGCGGTGATCGTCCGGATCACCCGCGCCAGCGTGCTCGACGTGCTCAACGAGGACTACGTACGGACCGCCGAGGCGAAGGGCCTGCGGCACCGCACCATCCGGGGCCGGCACATCCTGCGCAACGCCCTGCTGCCGGTGGTCACCACGATCGGCCTGCAGACGGGCGCGCTGCTCTCCGGCGCGGTGCTCACCGAGAAGGTCTACAACTGGGGCGGGCTCGGCACCCTGATCACCGACTCGATCAGCGGCGGCCGGGACTACCCGGTGCTCCAGGCGATCATCCTGCTCGCCGCGCTGGTCTTCGTGCTGGTCAACCTGCTGGTCGACCTCTCCTACGCCTTCATCGACCCGAGGGTGCGTGTGCGATGACCGACCCGACCACCCGCCCCGGCGTGGGTAAGCCCCGCACCGGCGACAGCCCCACCGACCAGCCCGCCGAGCCGCCGGTCGGGCAGGCCGGCGAGAGCCCGGCGCAACGCCGGGAGCGCAGCCTCGGTCGGCTCGGCGACCGCAAGCGGGCCCGGCTCGACGAGTTGGCGCGGGCCACCGCCGACCCGGGCGGGGTCAGCCTCTACCGGGACGCGCTGCGCCGGCTGCGCCGTAACCCGGTGGCCATCGTCGGCGCCGTCATCGTCGGGCTGTTCGTGCTGGTGGCGATCTTCGCCCCGTTGATCGCCCCGCACGATCCGGTGCAGCGCTTCGACGAGCTGACCCGGGACCTGACCGTGGACAGCATCCCCGGCGCCACCGCCGGGCACCCGTTCGGCTCGGACCCGCTCGGCCGAGACTTTTTCTCCCGCATGATCCACGGGAGCCGGCAGACCCTCTTCGTGGGCGTGCTGGCCACCCTGATCGGGCTCACCCTGGGTGTGCTGCTCGGCGCGATCGCCGGGGCCTTCGGCGGCTGGATCGACGTGGTGCTGATGCGCCTCACCGACGTGATGCTGGCGCTGCCCAGCCTGCTGCTGGCGATCACCCTGGTCGCGATGGCCAGCCGGTCGAGCCAGTGGACGGTGATCTTCGCGGTGGCGATCGTCAGCGTGCCGATCTTCGCCCGGCTGCTGCGCGGCTCGATGCTGGCCCAGCGGGAGAGCGACCACGTCTTCGCCGCGCGGGCGTTGGGCGTCAAGGAACGCAACATCGTCCTGCGGCACATGCTGCCCAACTCGCTGACCGCGGTGATCGTGCAGGCCACGCTGACCTTCGCGGTGGCGATCCTGGACGCGGCGGCGCTGTCCTTCCTCGGCCTCGGCGATCCGGACATCAACCGGGCCGAGTGGGGCCTGATGCTCGGCGTCGACGGCCAGCGCTACTTCGAGGTCCGCCCCGAGCTGGCCTACTATCCGGCGCTCGCGATCATCGTGGTCGCGCTCGGCTTCACCCTGCTCGGTGAGGCCATGCGCGAGGCGATCGACCCGAAGAACCGGCGGTGACGGCGGTGCGGCGGGCCGGCGCGACCGGTCCCGGGCCGGGCGGGCACCCGGTGGGCCGGCGACCGCAGCCGGGAGCGAACGACCAGCACAGTGAGGATGTGACCCGATGAGCCTGCTCGACGTACGTGATCTGAGCGTGGTGTTCCAGCGCCGGGGCGAGCGGCCGTTCACGGCGGTCGACCAGGTCAGCTTCACGGTGGAGCCGGGGCAGACGGTCGGCCTGGTCGGCGAGTCCGGCTGCGGCAAGAGCGTGACCAGCCTGGCGGTCATGGGCCTGCTGCCGAAGCGGGGCAACCGGGTCACCGGTGAGGTGCTCTTCGAGGGCACCGACCTGCTCAGGCTCCGCCCGGACGACCTGCGGGACCGGCGGGGCCGGGACATCGGCATGATCTTCCAGGACCCGCTGTCGTCGCTGAACCCGGTCGTCCCGATCGGGGTGCAGGTCGCCGAGGTGCTGGAGCGGCACCGGGGGATGGACCGCCGCAAGGCCCTGCGGGAGGCGCGGGAACTGCTCGACGCGGTCGGCATCCCCGACCCGGACCGCCGGCTGACGGAGTTCCCGCACCAGATCTCCGGCGGGATGCGGCAGCGGGCCCTGATCGCCATCGCGCTGGCCTGCAAGCCCCGGTTGTTGATTGCGGACGAGCCGACCACCGCGCTGGACGTCACCATCCAGGCGCAGATCCTCACCCTGCTCAAGCAACTGGTCGACGAGACCGGCACCGCGCTCATCATGATCACTCACGATCTCGGGGTGGTGGCGGGTCTCTGCGACACGGTCAACGTGCTCTACGGCGGCAAGGTGGTGGAGCGGGCCGCCCGGCACGAGCTGTTCGCCCGGCCCCGGCACCCGTACACGCACGGGCTGCTCAACTCGGTGCCCCGGCTCGACTCGGTGCGCGGCGAGCGGCTGCACGCGATCCGTGGCTCGGTGGCCGACAACATCCCGTGGGTCGAGGGCTGCGCCTTCGCGCCCCGCTGCGACAACGTGGTGGACGCCTGCCTGGACGGCCCGCCACCGTTGGAGCCCACCGCCACCGGCGGCGACCTGCGGTGCAACAACCCCGTTTCGGAGGAGGTGGCGGTGCCGTGACCGAACGGACCGGAAACACGGAGGGTGCCGCGACCGGGCAGGCCGGGGCGGGGGACACGGCGGAGCAGGGGCGGCCCCTGATCGAGCTGCGCGACGTCAAGGTGCACTTCCCGATCAAGAGCGGGCTGCTGTTCGACCGTACCGTCGGCTACGTCTACGCGGTCGACGGCGTCTCCCTGTCGATCAACGCGGGTGAGACGTACGGGCTGGTGGGCGAGTCGGGGTGCGGCAAGTCGACGCTCGGCCGGGGCCTGCTGCGGCTGGTCGAACCGACCGACGGTGAGATCGTCTTCGACGGCACCGACGTGCGCGCGCTCAAAGGCGAGTCGATGCGCAAGGCCCGCCGCCGGATGCAGATGATCTTCCAGGACCCGCTCTCCAGCCTGGACCCCCGGCAGTCGGTCGAGTCGCTGCTGGTGGAGGGGCTCAAGGCGCACGGGCTGGCCGACGACAAGGAGGCGACGAGCCGGCGGCTGCGGGACACCCTGAAGGCGGTCGGCCTGCCCGCCTCGGCGTTGAGCAGGTACCCGCACGAGTTCTCCGGCGGGCAGCGGCAGCGCATCGGCATCGCCCGCGCGCTGGTGCTCGACCCGGACCTGATCGTCGCCGACGAACCGGTCTCCGCCCTGGACGTGTCGATCCAGGCCCAGGTGCTCAACCTGCTGGAGGACCTCCAGAACGAGCGCGGGCTGACGTACCTGATCATCGCGCACGACCTGGCGGTGGTCCGGCACATCGCCGACACCGTCGGGGTGATGTACCTGGGCGGGCTGGTGGAGGAGGCGTCCAGCGACGACCTCTACCGGGAGCCGATGCACCCCTACACGAAGGCGTTGATGTCGGCGGTGCCGGTGCCGGACCCGCTGGTCGAGGACCGGCGGGAGCGCATCCTGCTCGCCGGTGACCTGCCGTCGCCCACCAACCCGCCGGCCGGCTGCCGGTTCCACACCCGGTGCCCGTGGGCGCAGCCGACCCGGTGCGCCGACGAGCGGCCGGCGCTGCGCGAGGTCGTCGGCGGCCACCGGGTCGCCTGCCACTTCGCCGAGGACATCGCCGCCGGGCGGCTGCGCCCGCACGAGGTGGAACCCGAACTGGTCCGGCCGGACGAGGGTGGGGCGCCGGGCGATCCCGGTGAGCTGATCCCCACCCCGTGAGCAGACGGACAGGGCCCCCTCCCCGGTGAACGGGAAGGGGGCCCTGTCCGTGGGTGCGGCGGCGGGCGGGTCAGCCCTCGGGGCGGTGCAGCAGGGCGAGCGCGACGGTGTGCACGGCGTCGAGGTCGGCCGGGTCGGCGAGCTTGGCCGTCCCGCCGGTCACCGCGTACCACTCGTCGGCGTCCTTGTACTGCACGGTGAGGGTGGCCTGGCCGTCGGCGTACCGGGATTTCAGGGTCAGCTCGCCGGTCACCACGCCGACCTCGTCGGTCATCACCCCGCCGGGGCCGGCGACCAGGTCGGCGGTCAGCTCGCGGGGCCCGCCGGTGCCGCCCGCGTCGGCGGTCATCCCCGCGCCGGGCACCCCGGCCGGGGCGGCGGGCTGCCCGTCGGCGGTCATCCCGGCGGTGGCCGCCCCCGTACCCTCCGGCGCCGCGTCGGCTGCCGTCGCCGGTGTCCCGGCCGGGTCGGTCCCGGCGTCGGCACCGGCGGGTGTCAGCGCTTGCTCGCCCATGTGCAGCCCCCCAACATGTCGGTGATGGCGGCCTTCTCGGCGCTGGTCACCGTCAACTTCCAGTGATGCTTGACCTCTACCCAGTGTTCCGCGTACGTGCACCAGTAGGCGCGGTTCGGCGGTTTCCACTGCGACGGGTCCTGGTCACCCTTGGACCGGTTGGAGCTGGCGGAGACCGCGAAGAGCTGCGGTCGGGTCAGGTCGTTGGCGAAGTCGCCGCGCTTGGCGTCGTCCCACTCGTCGGCACCGGAACGCCACGCGTTGGCCAGCGGCACCATGTGGTCGATGTCCACGTCGGAGGGGTCGGTGAAGGTCCGACCGTCGTAGACGCTCTCCCACCGCCCGCCGACCACGTTGCAGCCGGAGAGGCGGATGTCCTTGCCGTCGCGCTGGAGCACGCTGTCCCGCACGTCGCAGTTCTTGCCGGTGTCCCGCCAGTGCGGGAACCGGTTGCGGCTGTAGCCCTTCATCGAGCCGGCCTCGGCGACGGTCAGCTCCGAGAGCTGCTCACCGACGTTGCCGGAGCTGCCGGGTGGCGCCTCCGGCTCCTCCACCGAGACGTCACAACCACCCGCGCCGAGGGCGAGCAGCGCGGCAAGGGCCGCCGCCACCGCCGCGCGGCCTCCTGATCTGGTACGCACAGACGACACCTCTCCAGCTTGCGGGCTTACGGCGATCCCGCACAGTACCCAAGGCACGGTTTCCGCGTTTCGTGGCGTCTCCGGTCGAGGGCGTGCAGATTGGTACCCATGACGGCACCCGCTCACGCGCTCCGTATCCGTACCACGGCCGGGCGGGGGACGCTGCTCGCCGCGATCCTCGCCTCGGGCATGGTGTTCCTGGACAGCACCGTGGTCAACGTGGCACTTCCCCGGCTGGGCGCGGACCTCGACGCGACCGTCGCCGGTCTGCAATGGACGGTCAACGGGTACGCGCTGATGCTGGCCGCGTTCGTCCTGCTCGGTGGGTCGCTGGGGGACCGGTTCGGCCGGCGGCGGATCTTCCTGATCGGGGTGGTCTGGTTCGCGGTCGCCTCCGCCCTGTGCGGGCTCGCCCAGGACACCAACCAGCTGATCGCCGCCCGGTTCCTCCAGGGCGCGGGCGGCGCGCTGCTCACCCCCGGTTCGCTGTCGGTGCTCCAGGCGAGCTTCCACCCGGACGACCGGGGCCGCGCCATCGGCACCTGGTCCGGGCTGTCCGGGGTGTCCACCGCGCTCGGACCGTTCGTCGGCGGGTGGCTGGTCGACGCGCTCTCCTGGCGGTGGATCTTCTTCATCAACCTGCCGCTCGCGTTCGGCGTGCTGCTGGCGGCGGTGCGCTGGGTGCCGGAGAGCCGGGACGAGAACGCCTCCCGCAGCGCCGGCCGGCGGTTCGACATCGCCGGGGCGCTGCTCGGCGCGCTGGCCCTGGGCGGGCTCACCTACGCCCTGATCGACGCCCCGGTACGCGGCCCCCGCTCCTGGTCGGTGCTGCTCGCCGCCGCGGTGGGCGTCCTCGCCGCGGTCTGCTTCGTGCTGCTCGAACGGCACCGGGGCGAGGGGGCGATGCTGCCCACCACGCTGTTCGGCAGTCGGCTCTTCTCGGTGCTGAACGTGTTCACCGTGCTGGTCTACGCCGCGCTGAGCGGGTTCACCTTCTTCCTCTCCGTCTACCTCCAGAACGCCGTCGGCTGGTCGGCGCTGCGGACCGGGCTGGCCACCGTGCCGATGACCGTGCTGTTGCTGCTCGGCTCGGCACGGGCCGGGGCGCTGTCGGCGCGGATCGGCCCCCGACCGCTGCTGACCGTCGGCCCGGTCGCCGCCGCCGCCGGCCTGCTGCTGCTGCGCCGGGTCGGGCCGGGTGCGTCGTACTGGTTCGACGTGCTGCCCGGGGTGCTGCTGTTCGGGATCGGGCTGACCCTGGTGGTGGCGCCGTTGACCGCGTCGGTGCTGGCTGCCGTCGCGGACCGGTTCGCCGGGGTGGCCAGCGGCTTCAACAACGCCGCGTCGCGTACCGGCGGCCTGCTCGCGGTGGCCGCGCTGCCGCTGCTGGTCGGCCTGTCCGGCACCGGCTACGAGCAGACCGCCGCCCTGACCGACGCGTTCCGGGGCGCGATGACCTGGTGCGCCGGCCTGCTGCTCGGCGGCGCGCTGCTGGCCGGCCTGCTGGTCCACCGCCCCCCGTCCCCGGACCGCGCGCCGGAGCCGGCCGGGCGACCGGCCACGGGCGGGTAGCGGGCGGGACGCGTCGGGGTGGCCGGCCGTCCCGCGTCGGGCCGACTGCCCGTCCCGGGCCGGACGGCCCCCGCCGGGACGGCAGCCGGCCCGGGGCCGGTGGTCGTGATCCGGGATCGTCCGGCCTGCGACCACCGGCCCCGGGCCGGCGGGAGAACCCCGGGATCAGTGCCGGGTGCGGTTGGTGGCGCTGGTGACGGCCTTGATGGAGGCGGTGACGATGTTGGGGTCGGTGCCGACGCCCCACACGGTCTGGCCGTTGATGTCGCACTCCACGTAGGCGGCGGCCTGGGCGTCGCCACCCGAGGAGAGGGCGTGCTCGTGGTAGTCCAGCACGCGTACGGCGACACCCACCGACTGGAGCGCGTTGACGTACGCGTCGATGGGCCCGTTGCCGACGGCGGTGAGGGTGCGCGCCGCGCCGTCGACGACCACCTGGGCCTCGATCTCGACCTTGCCGTCGACGGTGCCGATCGTGTAGCCGGTCAGGTTGACGGCCGGGTCGACCTGGTGGTCGAGCAGGTAGTTGCGGGCGAAGATCTGCCACATGGTGCCCGGCTCGACCTCGCCACCGTCGTGGTCGGTGACCTGCTGTACGACGCCCGAGAACTCGATCTGGAGCCGGCGCGGCAGGTCCAGCTGGTGCTCGGTCTTCATGATGTACGCGACGCCGCCCTTGCCGGACTGCGAGTTGACCCGGATGACCGCCTCGTAGGTGCGGCCCAGGTCCTTCGGGTCGATCGGCAGGTAGGGCACCGCCCAGGTGAACTCGTCGATCGGCACCCCGGCCGCCTCGGCGTCGCGGGCCAGCGCGTCGAAGCCCTTCTTGATGGCGTCCTGGTGGGAGCCGGAGAAGGCGGTGTAGACCAGGTCGCCGGCGTACGGGTGGCGCTCGTGCACGGGCAGCTGGTTGCAGTACTCGACGGCCCGCTTGACCTCGTCGATGTTCGAGAAGTCGATCATCGGGTCGATGCCCTGGGAGAACAGGTTCAGCCCCAGCGTCACCAGGTCGACGTTGCCGGTGCGCTCGCCGTTGCCGAACAGGCAGCCCTCGATCCGGTCCGCGCCGGCCAGCAGGCCCAGCTCGGCGGCGGCGACCCCGGTGCCCCGGTCGTTGTGCGGGTGCAGGCTCAGCACCAGGCTGTCCCGGCGGGGCAGGTGCCGGTGCATCCACTCGATCGAGTCGGCGTACACGTTGGGGGTGGCCATCTCGACGGTGGCCGGCAGGTTGATGATCAGCTTGCGGTCCGGGGTGGGGTCGATCACCTCGATGACCTTGCCGCACACCTCCACCGCGTACTCCAGCTCAGTGCCGGTGTACGACTCGGGCGAGTACTCGTAGTAGATGTCGGTGTCCGGGGTGTGGATCTCGGCGTACTTGCGGCACAGCCGCGCGCCCTGGGTGGCGATGTCGGTGATGCCGTCGCGGTCCAGACCGAAGACCACCCGACGCTGGAGCGTGGAGGTGGAGTTGTAGAAGTGCACGATGGCCCGGTGCGCGCCGCGCAGCGAGGAGAAGGTCCGCTCGATCAGGTGCTCCCGGCACTGGGTGAGCACCTGGATGGTGACGTCGTCGGGGATCAGGTCCTGCTCGATGAGCTGCCGGACGAAGTCGAAGTCGGTCTGGCTGGCCGAGGGGAAGCCGACCTCGATCTCCTTGTAGCCCATCTGCACCAGCAGCTGGAACATCCGCCGCTTGCGTTCCGGCGACATCGGGTCGATCAGGGCCTGGTTGCCGTCGCGCAGGTCGACCGCGCACCAGCGGGGGGCGGCCTCGACGTGCCGGGTCGGCCAGGTGCGGTCCGGCAGGTCGATCCGGAACTGCTGGTGGTACGGCTGGTAACGCTGGTACGGCATCCGGCTGGGACGCTGCCGGGCGATCTGATCGGCTTCGGCGTCGGTGGTGACAGGTTGAGCCATGACGGAGTGCTCCCGTGGGTCAGGTGGCGTCAGCATTGCGAAGGTGTCGGCGGGTGCCGGGCGGCGATGCCCGGACGGTTGCCGAGATGAGGTTCGGATCTGCTGGACGGCGCGGTTCGACTCCGCGACGGGGTGCCGGCCGGTCAGGCCCCGTCGCGGCGACCAAGGAGAAGGTACGCCCGCCACATGACAGAGTGACCCTACGTGATGAGTCGGGGGGTGCAAAGGTGGGTCCGGACTCTGAGATCGGAATCGCACCCGCCGCCTGCCGTCGCCGGGCCTCCGGCCGGGGTCCCGCAGCCACCGTCTGGAGCGGGGTGTCAGCCGAGCAGCAGGGCGTGGACCGGGTGCCGGCGGCGTAGCGCGGTCTCCCGGCGCAGCAGGTCCCCGGGCAGGGCGGACGGGTCGCCGAGCGGGCCCACGGCGGTCACCACCAGGGGGCGTACCCCGGTGGACAGGTCCAGGTCGGCGGCGAGTGCGGCCCGGTCGAAGTCGCGGATCTGGCGCACGTACAGGCCGAGCGCGGTGGCCTGGACGCTCAGGTGGGCGATCGACTGGCCCAGGTCGTACGCGCACCGCTCCGGGTCGCCGGCGACGTGCGCGCCGACCACCAGCGCGGCGGCGTGCCGGGCCCAGCGCTGGTCGGCCCCGGTGAGGCTGACCAGGATGCGTTTCCAGGTTTCGTCGTCGCGGCGGCCGAGGGCGAACCGCCACGGCTGGGCGTTGCCGGCCGACGGGGCCCAGCGGGCCGCCTCCAGCAGGGACGCCGCCTCGTCGCCGGTCAGTTCGGCGGTCGGGTGGAACGCCCGGGGGCTCCAACGGAAGGCGAGCAACGGGGTGAGGTGAGCCATGCGAAGAGAATCCCGTATGGGTTATTTGGTGGATTAGCCCGCTATGGCAAATGTGGTCAAGGCCACCCGTAACGCCCGAACGGGTCAGGACGTTCCGGGGCTCGGCTCCGCTGACGACACCGACTCCCGCCCGAGCGGCTCACCGGGCACCACCGGTCCGGCGAGCGGCACCGTGTCGGGCGCCGGGCCGGGCGGGCCGGCCAGGGTCAACGTGCCCAGCGCCGCCCGGACGAAGGTGGGCGTCCCGTCCGGCTGGTAGCAGTAGATGCCCACGTCCAACGGCGGGTTCAGCGAGGCGGAGGTGCTCTCCACCGCGTAGCAGGTCCCCGGGACCCCGGGCGGCGTGGTCGCCGTGGAGACCGACAGCGCGGTACGCCGGTCGGTGAGCACCTCCAGCCAGTCGGTGAACGGGTGCTGCACCCGGGGGTCCAGCCGGTGCGGCACCGTGTCGTCCCGGTCACCCAGCCGTACGCAGCTCGCCGGCTCCGGCCGGCCGGCCGACGGCAGGCCGCACTGGAACAGCCCGTCCCGGGTGGCGGTGAGCGCGACGTCGGCCGTCCCGCCGAGGGCGCCCCCCGGCACGTCCACCCGCCAACTGCCGTCGTTCGCGCTGGTCACGGTGATCTCGCGGGTCGGGCCGCCGGTGCCGGTCAGGGTGTACCGGGCGGTCAGGTGCCGGTCCCGGGCGGCGGCGGCCAGCGCGGCCAGCCCGTCGCGGGCGCTGTCGACCGCGGCGGGCGCCGGATCGGACGGCGACCCGGTCGGCGGGGCGTCCGGCCCGTCGGAGGCGCAACCGGCCAGCAGCACCGGCAGCACCAGCACCGGGAGCACCGACCGGACCGGCCGCCCCCGGCGGCCCGGCGACCCCGATCCGCCCGGCGGTTGCGGCCGGGCCGGATCGACCAGGTGGGCCGGCGGCATCCGACGGTCCGGGTGCGCCGGTCGGGTCGGCGGCTCCGGGACGGGGGGGATCGGGCGGGGGTGGGCATGCACCGGGTCATTCTGCGCCCGGCGACCGCCCCGGACGACCCCGCACGGACCGGTGACGGCCGGGCGTGTCGGGGCCCCGTCCCCCGCGCGAACCGCGCTGCGCGGCGGTGGCCTGCGCCGGATGGTGGGATCACCCGACCCGCACTCGCGTACCGCCCGATACCCTGGGGTGGTCTGACACGCGCCGCCGGACTTCAGCCGGCGGCGTCGGCACGCTCAGGGTCGTCGCTGGGAGGGAGTGCGCCGTCGTGGCACTCGTGGTGCAGAAGTACGGCGGGTCCTCCGTCGCCAACGCCGAGCGGATCAAGCGGGTGGCCGAGCGCATCGTCGCCGCCCGCAAGGCCGGCGACGACGTGGTGGTGGTGGTCTCCGCGATGGGCGACACCACCGACGAGCTGCTCGACCTGGCCAACCAGGTCAGCCCCCTGCCGCCAGGCCGTGAGCTGGACATGCTGCTCACCGCCGGGGAGCGGATCTCGATGGCGCTGCTGGCCATGGCGATCCACAACCTGGGGTACGAGGCACGCTCGTTCACCGGCTCGCAGGCCGGCGTGATCACCACCTCGGCGCACGGCCGGGCGCGGATCATCGACGTCACCCCGGGGCGGCTCAAGGGCGCGCTCGACGAGGGCGCGGTGGTGATCGTGGCCGGCTTCCAGGGCGTCTCGCAGGACACCAAGGACGTCACCACACTGGGCCGGGGCGGCTCGGACACGACCGCCGTGGCGCTCGCCGCCGCGTTGCACGCCGACGTCTGCGAGATCTACACCGACGTCGACGGCATCTTCACCGCCGATCCCCGGATCGTGCCCAACGCCCGGCACATCCGGCACATCACCTACGAGGAGATGCTGGAGCTGGCCGCCTGCGGCGCCAAGGTGCTGCACCTGCGCAGCGTGGAGTACGCGCGCCGGGCGGGGTTGCCGATCCACGTCCGTTCGTCATACTCGACCAACACCGGCACCATGGTCACCGGATCGATGGAGGACCTTCCCGTGGAACAGGCACTGATCACCGGGGTTGCCCACGACCGCAGCGAGGCGAAGATCACGATCGTGGGGGTGCCCGACGAGCCGGGCGCCGCCGCCAGCATCTTCGACACCGTGGCCGGTGCCGAGATCAACATCGACATGATCGTGCAGAACGTCTCCACCGAGGGCACCGGGCGCACCGACATCTCGTTCACCCTGCCCAAGGCCGACGGGCCGACCGCGATGGCCGCGCTCAGCAAGATCCAGGAGCCGGTCAAGTTCAAGGGCCTGCTCTACGACGACCACGTCGGCAAGGTGTCGCTGATCGGTGCCGGCATGCGCTCGCACCCGGGCGTCGCGGCCGGCTTCTTCGCCGCCCTCGGCGCGGCCGGCGTCAACATCGAGATGATCTCCACCTCCGAGATCCGGGTCTCCGTGGTCTGCCGGGACACCGACCTCGACCGGGCGGTACGCGCCATCCACGACCAGTTCGAGTTGGGCGGCGACTCCGAAGCCGTGGTGTACGCGGGAACCGGGCGGTAGCCCCGATGGGACCGCAGCCCACCCTGGCCGTGGTCGGGGCGACGGGGGCTGTCGGCACCGTGCTGTGTGACCTGCTCTCCTCCCGGCGCAACGTCTGGGGGGAGATCAGGCTGCTCGCCTCGGCCCGCTCCGTCGGGCGGCGGGTGCGTTGCCGGGGCGAGGAGCTGACCGTCGGCGCGCTCACCCCCGAGGCGTTCGACGGGGTCGACGTGGCGGTCTTCGACGTGCCCGACGAGGTGTCGGCGCACTGGGCGCCGATCGCCGTCGAGCGGGGTGCGGTGGTCGTCGACAACTCGGCCGCGTTCCGGATGGACCGCGACGTCCCGCTGGTGGTGCCCGAGATCAACCCCGAGCAGGTGCACCACCGGCCCCGGGGGATCATCGCCAACGCCAACTGCACCACGCTGACCATGATCGTGGCGATCGCCCCGCTGCACCGCGAGTACGGCCTTCGGGAACTGGTGCTCGCGTCATACCAGGCGGTGTCGGGGGCGGGGCAGGCCGGGGTGGACGCGCTGCACCTGCAACTCGGCAAGATCGCCGGGGACCGGGTGCTCGGCTCCCGCCCCGGCGACGTCCGGCAGGCGGTCGGCGACGAGCTGGGCCCGTTCCCCGCGCCGCTGGCGTTGAACGTGGTGCCGTGGGCGGGGTCACCGGCCGAGCAGGGCTGGTCGTCCGAGGAGATGACGGTCCGCAACGAGTCCCGCAAGATCCTCGGCCTGCCCGACCTGAAGGTCTCCGCCACCTGCGTACGGGTGCCGGTGGTGACCGGCCACTCGGTCGCGGTGCACGCCGTCTTCGCCACCGAGGTCGACGCCGAAGGGGCCCGGGAGGCGCTGCGTAACGCCCCCGGCGTGATCCTCGTCGACGACCCGGCCGCCGGGGAGTTCCCGATGCCCATCGACGCGGTCGGCACCGATCCGTCCTGGGTCGGCCGCATCCGCCGGGCCGTCGACGACCCGCGCGCCCTCGACCTCTTCGTCACCGGCGACAACCTGCGCAAGGGGGCCGCCCTCAACACCGCCCAGATCGCGGAACTCGTCGTCAAGCCCCGTACCCGCTCCTGACCGGGCCGGCCGTCGCGGTCGGTCACCGGCCGGCCGGGGTCGTCAGGGGGCGGAGAGCTGGACCCGGTCCCGACCCCGGTGCTTCGCCGCGTAGAGGGCCTGGTCGGCGCGGTGCAGGGTGCGGTCGGCCGGTTCGCCGGGGAGCGGTAGGGCCACGCCCACGCTGATCGTGCGGCCGGTGCGCCGGGCGGCCTCGGTCAGCCGCTCGGCGATGCGGACCGCCTCGTCGGCGTGGGCCACCTCGATCACCGCGACGAACTCGTCGCCGCCGGTGCGGTACAGCTCGTCGCCGTGCCGTAGCGCCGCCTCCAGGGCGCGGGCCAGCCCCACCAGCAGCCGGTCCCCGGCCTGGTGGCCGTACGTGTCGTTGACGCTCTTGAAGCCGTCCACGTCGATGGCGAGCAGCGCGGTACGCCCGGGGGTGGCCGCCGCGATCCGCCGCCCGAACGTGCCGGTGTGCCGCAGCCCGGTGAGCGGGTCGAGGCTGGCCTGTTCGCGCAGTTGCGCCAGGGTGCGCAGCCGCTCCAGGGCGGCCCACGCCTGCCCGGCGAGCAGTTCCATCAGGTTGACAGTGGTCGGGTCGGGGCGCAGCAGCCGTTCGTCGGCGACCAGCAGCACCCCGCCGTCGTCCGGTGGGCCGACCGGCACCGACACCAGGGTGCGTACCCCGGCGCGGGCCAGCGCGAGGTGTTCCTCGGTGGGCGGGCAGCCCGGCTCGCCCAGGGTGTACGCCGCGCCGTACCGGTGGGCCCGCGCGACGAGCCGGTCGAGCTGCGCGGTCGAGGCGTCGGCCAGCGCGGCCCGGACCCGCGCCTCCCACTCGGTGGGGACGGTGGTGGGTGCGCCGACGCGGGGGCCGTGCCGACCGGCGAGCACCAGCACGGCGGTGGAGAGGGTGGAGACCTCCCGGGCGGCGGTGAGCGCGGCGGTCAGCAGGTCCCAGTCGGTGGGCGCGGCGGTCATCGCGGTGGCGTGCCGGAGCAGTTTCTCGCTGCGGCTCTCGGCGGGCGGACCGCCCAGCGCCGCGATCCGGGCACCGAGCCGCTCGGCGAGCCGGTCGGCGGTCTCCCGCCACGGCGTGAGGTCCACCGGCCCGCTCCACTGGAGGTCGAGCACGCCGATCGGCCGGCCCTGCGGGTCCCGCACCGGTACGCAGATCTCGGCCGTGACGTCGGGGCGCAGCGGCAGGTAGTCCGGATCGGCGGTGACGTCACCGACGGTGGCCCCCACGCCGGAGGCGTACACCCGGCCGACGATGCCCGACTTCGGCGGGACGGCGGAGAAGACCTGCCAGGCCCCGGTGGCGGCGATGCAGCGCAGCCGGTCGTGCACCTGGAGCAGGACGGAGATCGTGGCGGGGGCGTACCGGGCGAGCGCGGTCACCGTCCACCGGCAGGCCTCGGCGGCGGTCGACGCCATCGACAGGCGGACCGTGACGTCCCGGACGACTCGCTCGTGATCCACGTTCTTCCAGGTGGGAGAGGGCCCGGCGGGTGCCGGGGCTGCGATCAAGCGTACTCAGCGGTGCGTAGTCGGTCGCATCAAGATCAGTTTGTTCGTACACATGTTTCATCCACAGGGTGTGGACAGGGCCTGTGGGCGATAGCGTGGGGACCCCGGCGCGGGGAGGGGGCGGGATGGAACTGCTCTGGTACGTCGCCTACGGGTCGAACCTGCACGCCGCCCGGCTCGGCTGGTACCTCTCCGGCGGCCGGCCGCCCGGCGGGCTGCGCTCGTACCCCGGCTGCCGGGACTGCCGACCGCCGCGCCGGACGCTGCCGGTGCTGATCCCCGGCGGCATCTACTTCGCCGGCGAGTCCCGGGCCTGGACGGGCGGGATGGCCTTCTACGACCCGGCGCTGCCCGGCGTCGCGGCGGCCCGGGGCTACCTGCTCACCCGGGCGCAGTTCGCCGACCTCGCCGCCCAGGAGATGTACCGGCCCCCCGGCGACGACCTGCCCGCGCTCGACGTGGCGGTGGCCGACGGGCGGGCCACCCTCGGCCCGGGACGCTACGAGACCCTGCTGCGGGTCGGCACCCGCGACGGCCTGCCGATGCTCACCTTCACCGCGCCGTGGCGGGCCGCCGACGTGGCGTGGACCCCGCCCGCCCCGGTCTACCTGCGGATGATCGCCGCCGGGCTGCGGGAGGCGCACGGCTGGTCGCCGGCCGAGACGGTCGACTACCTGGCCGACCGGCCCGGGGTGGCCGGGCACTGGACCCGGCCCCGACTGGTTGCCCTGATCCGCCCGCCGGACGAGTGCGGATCGGTGGAAGGGACGCCGTCGCCGGACGATCGCGTCATCCATGATCACCATTAGGGTCCCGCTGCCGGGACTGGCGGACCGGATTGGCGACGCGGCGCATTTCCGGTCCACAGTCGCCGGTCCGCGTCGATAACCTCGGCCCACTTTCCGTGGCCGGTCCCCGTGGACGCCGGCCCGTGAACCTGTGGGGGTACGCGTGCAGCACACCAGACTCGTCGGATTCGCCGTGGCGCTCGCCGTCGCCGTCGGCGGCTCGCTCACCGTCGCCGGCCCGGCCCAGGCCGCCACCCCGGCCGTCGAGATCACGAAGGTCTACTACAACTCCCCGGGCACCGACACCCGCTCCAACACCAGCCTCAACGCCGAGTACGTCAAGCTGACCAACCGGCGCAGCTCGACGCTCAACCTGAAGTCCTGGACGCTGCGCGACAAGTCCAAGCACGTCTACACGTTCTCCGGCGACGTCCGCCTCGCCAAGGGCGCCAGCGTCTACATCCACACCGGCAAGGGCAAGAACACCTCCACCCACCGGTACTGGGGCTCCGGGAACTACATCTGGAACAACACCGGGGACACCGCCTACCTGCGCAACTCCGCCGGCACCGGGATCGACTCCTGCACGTGGGGAAGCAAGGGCAGCTACACGTACTGCTGACCACCGCTCGGACCCGCGGTGACCGGAACGTTGAGGGGCGTACTCCGGCCATCGTTCGACCGTCCCGGGAAGGGCGGCCGGCGACTCCTCGCACCGGGAGTCGCGGCCGGTCCCGGGGCGGTCGACCCGTTTGCGCCCGCGCCGACCCGACCCCGGCGTCCGGCCGGGTCCGTGTCGGTCGGCTCTGCCATGCTGGGCCGGTGACGGTGACCTGGCGACACCTGCCCGCCCCGGCCCGCGAGATCGCGGTGGCCGCCACCGCGGCGGTCGAGGCCGCCCGCGCCCGCGACGGCGCGGCGTACGACGGCGCGGTGCCCCGGCTCGCCGGTGCCGACCGCGCCGGGCTGGTCCTCGGCGGCGTGGTCCGGCTCCTGCTGGAACAGGCGCACCCCGACGGGCTCGACAGCGACGACGTGCGGCAGGTGCTGGAACGCTGCGTCCGCGCAGCCGCGACCTGGCGACCCGACGTCGACCCGCACGTGGTGCTGGTGCTGCTGGCCGGGGCGCTCGGCGTCTACGACCCGGGTGACGACGACACCCCGCCCGACCCGGTCGCCGTCGCCGCCCACGCGCCGCTGCTGGTGGCCGACCTGCTCGCGGTGACCGGGGTCCCGTTCGCCGGCTGCCTGGAGGCGGCGTTCGCCGAGGTCGCCCGCACCGAACGCCACGACGACTGACGACGTCCCGCCGGCGCGGCGGGTCAGGGGCTGGCGGCGAGGAAGACGAACGCGGCGAGCAGCACCAGGTGCACCCCACCCTGCAGGACGGTGGCCCGGCCCGGCACCACGGTCAGCACCCCGGTGACGGCGGTCAACGCCAGCAGGGTCAGTTGGGTGCCGCCGAGGCCGAGCAGCAGCGGCCCGTCCAACCAGATCGAGGCGAGCGCGATCGCCGGGATGGTCAGGCCGATGCTCGCCATCGCCGAGCCGAGCGCCAGGTTGAGGCTGATCTGCACCCGGTCCCGGCGGGCCGCGCGGGCGGCGGCCAGGGTCTCCGGCAGCAGCACGAGCAGCGCGATGATCACCCCGACGAAGGACTGCGGCAGGTTCGCCGCCGCGACCCCGGCCTCGATGGTCGGCGAGACGGTCTTCGCGTCGCCGACCACGGCGACCAGGGCGACGACGAGCAGCACCAGGCTCGTCACCGCGGTCCGCGTCGACGGCGGGTCGGCGTGCCCGTCGCCGTCGGAGTCGGGCACGCTGCCGTCGCTGGTGACCGGCAGGAAGTAGTCCCGGTGCCGGCCGGTCTGCACCATCACGAACAGCCCGTACAGCGCGAGCGACGCCACGGCCGCGAAGGCGAGCTGGGCGGGGGAGAACTCGGGGCCGGTCTTGCTGGTGGTGAACGTCGGCACCACCAGGCTCAGGGTGGCGAGGGTCGCCACGGTGGCCAGCGCCCCACCGGTGCCCTCCGGGTTGAACACGGCCACCCGGCGCCGGAGCGCGCCGAGCAGCAGCGAGAGCCCGAGGATGCCGTTACAGGTGATCATCACGGCGGCGAAGACGGTGTCCCGGGCCAACGCCTGGGTCTTGTCCCCACCACTGATCATCAGGGTGACGATCAGGGCGACCTCGATGACGGTGACCGCCACCGCGAGCACCAGCGAGCCGTACGGCTCACCGACCTTGTGGGCGACCACCTCGGCGTGGTGCACGGCCGCCAGCACCGCGCCGGCCAGCAGGAGGGCGACCACCGCCACCAGCAGACCCGGCAGCTCGCGGTTCCAGGTGACGAGCAGCAGCAGCACCGCGAGGACGGGTACCACGATCGTCCAGTCGGACATCCGGGGGCGGGGCAGCGCGGGCATGCCGTACACCTTGCCAGGAAAACCGGGTCGTCGCGCCGCGCCGGGCGGACGCCACCGCGCGGGGTCACCGCCCCGGCTCGATCACCTCCGCCTCGCCCGGGACGCCCCGGTCGACCTCGACCGGCGGGTCGCCCGTCCGCCGCCACGACAGGTAGTGCCGGAAGGCCACCGGCAGGCCCCGCGCGGCATACGGGTCGGCGGCATCCATCACCTGCAGGTGCAGGTGCGGCTGGGTGGAGTTCCCCGAGTTGCCGCAGTCGGCCAGCTCCTGCCCGACGTCGACCGGGTCGCCCACCGCCACCCGGACCGACCCGGCGCGCAGGTGGGCGAGCAGGACGTACCCCCGGTGCCCGGCCAGCTCGACGATCACGTGGTTGCCGGCGACGGCGCCCGCGCCCCGGCGGACCCGGGCCGCCTGGGTCAGCGCGTAGGACAGCAGCGTCGTCGGCGACCGGCGGGCCTCGTGGTCGGCCTCCCCGTCGTGCACCGCCACCACCCGGCCGGCGGCGGGGGCGAGGATCGGCCGCCCGAAGGCCAGGAACCGCTGCGGCGGCTCGGTCGCCAGCAGCGTCCGCCAGTCCCGGACGGTCGCCGTCCGTCGCCCCCGCACCGCCACGAAATCCATCGCGTACGTGGTGGCGAAGAGGTCGGTGCCGTGGCTGGGCACCCGCCGGGCGGGGCTGTTGCGGACCAGCCAGGTGCCCCGGAACGGCAGGGCGAGCACGACCGGATCGGGGATCGACATCGGGCTCCTCCACGGGTGGGACGCCCACGGTACGACGCCACGGCCACCGGCATCCCGGGGGCGAATCCGGCCCGGTCGTGACGTTCCACATCGGCCGGACAATTCTCCCGGCAAAAACAGTACGCGCGTTCCGAATAGTCGGGCCGGCGCGATGGCGTTCAGTCCATCACCCGACAGGCATGCTTATTGCCGAACTTAAATTAATAGATGATGCTCTCGATGGAGAAACATTCTCCAATTGTCGGGAGGACGCAGATGAACAATTCGCTCCGAAGAACCCTCGCCCTGGTCGGGGTGGGTGTCGTACTGCCGTTCATGGCCGTGCCGGCCAACGCGGCATCACCGGGACCGCTGAGCGTCGCGGCGGTGGCGGCCATGACGCCGGAACGACAGGCCACGGTGCTCGAACCCCTGCGGCTGGCGGCCGACGCCGTGGCCCAGGTCGGGCTGGGCACCCGGGCGGACATCTACACGCAGGTCGAGATGGCCGCCGACTATCGGTCGGTCAACGTCTACCTGACCGACGTGCGGCAGGGGCGCGCCTTCATCGCCGCAGTCCGCCGGGTCAACCCCAAGGTGAACACCCGACTGATCAACGTGGTGCAGAGCAGGAAGTCGCGGCAGCAGCTCCGGCAGGAGATCACCGCCCTCACCGAACGCACCGACCTGCCCTTCACGGTCGGCCTGGCGGGCAGCTCCGTCGACGGCAGCGTCATCGAACTCGCCGTGGACGACGCCCAGGCCGCGCACACCTACCTCGCCTCGCCGGCCGTCGCGCAGCGGCGCGCCGCCGCCGACGCCACCGAGATCCGCGTCCGGCAGGCACCCCCGTCGAAGCCGCTGAGCCGCTGGAACGACACCTCCCCGTTCTACGCGGGAGCAGCCCTCGGGCCGGCCTACGGAAGCGAGTCGTACTGCACCAGCGGCATCCCCGCCGTCAGCACCTGGGACGGCCGGCAATGGCTGGTCACCGCCGGCCACTGTTACAACGTCGGTGACAACGTCTCGGCGGCCGGCGGCAATTACATCGGCCAGGTCAAGTACAAGCGGGCCGATCTCGACTCGGTATTCATCGAGGCGCCGACGTACCGATACACGTGGGACGGCGTCGACGCGACCGGCTACGCCCGCTATCTCAACGGCGTACGCAATGTGGCGGTAGGCGATTTCACCTGCCAGCTCGGATACAACTCGAAGGTCGTCTGCAACATCAGGACGGTTTACGCGGGCAATGCCAGTTGGGTCGTGAACGGCACCACCGTCTGGGGCAGCTACGGCGTACCGAACGCCGGCGGCATCGTCGGTCGCGGTGGCGACAGCGGCGGGCCGGTCATCTACCTCAACGACCCCAACTCCCGCCAACTCAACGGCATCGTCAGCGTCGGCTACGGCTGCGGCGCGTCCGGCTGCACCACCGGACTGGGCTGGGTCGACGTGTGGACGATCTTCAACGGCTTCTCCATCAAACTGAACCCGTCCTGACCTGACCAACGGGGTTCGGCGGGCACGGGTGACCGGTCGCCGTCGCCCCCGACTGCGCCAGGGGCCACTCCCTGTTGACGGGAGTGGCCCCTGACCTCGGGCTGAGCCGTCTCACCACGGCACCTTCCCGCCGTCGTCGAAGAACCCGCCGCTGGGGCACTCCCGCCCCAGCGTGGCCAGCCGCACCACCACCGCCGCGCCCTCGGCCGGCGTCCGGGACAGCTCGAAGGGCAGCCCCTTGGCGAAATCCGTGTCACACGCGCCCGGCGCGACCGCGTTCACCAGGATCCCGTCGCCGGCCAGCGCCTTCGCATACTGCACGGTCAGCATGTTCAACGCCGCCTTGGACACCGGATAACCCAGCGACGCCGGCATCCGGCTCAGATAGTGGGTCGCGTCGGTCGTCCACGCCATCGACGACGTGCCACTGGACACGTTCACGATCCGTGCCCCGGCCGAGCGGCGCAGCAGCGGCAGCATCGCCTCGGTCACCGTCACCACCCCGAACAGGTTCGTCTCGAACACCTCCCGGATGCCGTCCAGCCGGGCCGCCCCCGGTGCCTGCGCCGTCCGGTCACCGCCGATCCCCGCGTTGTTGACCAGGATGTCCAACCGGCCGAACCGGGCCCCGATCTCCTCGGCGGCAGCGGCGACCCCGGCCGGATCGGTCACGTCCAGTCGGATCGCCGACGCGCCCTCGATCTTCGCCGCCGTCTCCGCTCCCCGCTCCGGGTCCCGGGCACCGACCAGCACCGTGATCCCCAACTCGGCGAGGCCTTCGGCGACGGCCCGCCCGATCCCCTTGTTCGCCCCGGTCACCATCGCGATGCGTGCTCCACTCATGCCCCGAGCCCATCACCGGCAGCGCCTGCGGACCAGGACCGAACCGGTCCGTGGCGATACCTTGGCGGTATGGATGACGTCGAGACGCGCGAACTGCGTTACTTCGTCGCGGTCGCCGAGGAGCTCCACTTCGGCCGCGCCGCACAGCGCCTCGGCATCGCCCAGCCACCCCTGTCCCGGGCGATCCGCCTGCTCGAACGCCGGATGGGTGTCACGCTGCTGGAACGCACCAGCCGCGCGGTCCACCTCACCCCGCCCGGCGAGGTGCTGCTCACCGAGGCCCGCGGCGCGCTCAACGCGGTCGAGGCGGCGATCCGGCGTACCCGAAAAGCCGCCCAGACCACCCCGCACCTGACCCTGGCCCTCAAACCCGGCGGCGACGCCGGACTGCTGCGCACCATCCTTGACCGTTACGCGGCATCTCCCGGCGCCGTCCCGGTCGACCTCGCCTTCCGGGTCGGCGAACGCGCCGCCATGGTCCGCGACGGCCGGGCCGACCTCGCCCTGCTGCACCGGCCGCAGAACGACCTGACCGGCCTGGACAGCGACGACCTGCACACCGAGGGCCAGGTCGTGCTGCTGCCCGAGGGTCACCGGCTCGCCGAACGCGCCACCGTGTCGATGGCCGACCTGCACGGCGAGCCGATGCCCCGCTGGCCCGAAGCCCGCCCCGGCGTCACCGGTCACCCGGTCGCCGACAGCAACCAGCTGCTGCACCTGATCCAGCTCGGCCGCCTGATCGCGGTCGTCCCGGAATCGGTAGGCGAGTACCTGCCCCCGGGCCTGATCAGCCGCCCCGTCCTGGACGCCGACCCGGCCACCCTGGTCCTCGCCTGGTCCCAGACCAGCACGTCGCGCGAGGTCGCCGCCTTCGTCCGCGCGGCGGTTACCGCCTAATGAAAGTAGCGGCACGCCGGTTGGGTCGGGTGTTGTCCGAGGTCATGGAGCCTGCTGGGGCTCGTCCGGGTCGGGTGTGGTCGGCTCGGTTGCTGTACTCCGCTGCTGTACTTCTTCCGCCGAGCGCAGGACGTTGCGGGCTGCGGTCGCCACCGGGCAGCCTGCGGTCCGGCAGACCGGACAGCGGCCGTCGGGTCCGGGCCGGTGATCGCGGAGGACGGCACGGGCGGTGAGGATCAGCCGGTTGCGGATCTGTGCCAGGGACAGGTGAGGACCGGTCACCGTTCAACCCGTTCCGAGCATGTCGGCGAGTTGGGTGATCGTTGCCGGGGCGTCGGGGTCGCGGGCGACTTGGGCGAGGATGTCCCGGCCGGCTGGTCGATGGTGGATCTCGGCCGGTGCGGTCCGGTGGGCCTGCAGCAGGACCCGGCCGGCATTGACCGGGTCGTTGGCCTGGAGGTGGGCGCGGGCAATGTCGATCAGGTACGCGGCGCGGTGTTCGGCGGGCAGCCACCGCCAGCCATCCCGTACGGTCACCTTCTCGTGCCAGGCCACGGCCGTCTCCGCGTCGCCCAACTCCACCGCCACGGTGATCCGGGCCAACTCCACCGCCGTTGCCCCGAACCCGGTCCGGTGATGGTCGTGACCGTCTCCTACCTGCGCCGCCATCTCCGCAGCCTCGTCGACCAGCTCGGCGGCGGTGCGGTCGTCCCCGGCGCAGGCGGCGGCCAGGGCGGCCTGCACCAGCAGGGTCCCGCACAGAGACAGCTCGGCAGGAGGGCCGTACTCGATCACGGGTGGGGCGATCCGGTACGCGGCGGTCAGCATCACCGACTTCGCCACCCGCGCCCGCCCCGAGCCGCGCAACACCTGACCGAGCTGCACCGCAGTGGCCGCCACCAACACCCGGTTACCAGTAGCGGCGGTCATCGCCCGGTCGACCGCCAACCACGCCACCTCGAAGGCACCGAGCTTCACCAGCAGCGACGCCGTCACCCGGTACGCCTCCACCAGCGGCACCCGCCCCGCACGGGGATCGTGGGCGTGGGTGCGCTGCGCGTCGGCCACCAAATCCGGCACCAGATCAATCACCTGCGGGTAGCGGGCAAGCTGGAAGGCCGTCCACACGTGCGCGGTCTCCCGCGTCAGCCTCTCCGCTGTCAGTACAGGTCGGCGGGTGTTCGGACGCGCCAAGGCGATCTCGTACGTCGTCAGGGCCGCGCGGATCCGTTCCACACCCTCGGCACGCTCGGTCACCCCGGCCGGCTCGACGTGCCGGCCGAGCAACACCCCCGGCTCGATCCGCAGGACGGCGGCGATGTCCTGGAGCGTCGACACCTTGTCCAGCGACCGGACACCCCGCTCGACCTTGTCCACCCAACTCTTCGACTTACCCAGCCGATCGGCCAACACCTGCTGGGAGAGCTTCCGCCGCCCCCGCCAGTACGCCACCCGACGACCGACCGGCAACAGGTCAACGCTGTCCACGACGCCACCGTCGATCCGGCACCGCCCGATCCGTCTCCTCGGCCGGTATCCGGTCCGCCTCGGCCTGCGCGAGGATCCGCTGCCGAGCCGCCTCCCGTTCCGCCTGCTGGATCTGCTCGCCCCTGGACTGGTCCGGAACGTCGCCGCTCATTCCCGCCTCCACCGTTAGAGGGGGCGCGGCGACACTGCTCTCGGGGGGATCGACGCCGCCGCGCCCGGCTGGCGACGTGACCAAGCCCGGTCGTCGCACCGGCCGCGCTGACCACGTCTGGTGTCTACTCTTGTGATCCCACGACTACGCTCGGAAGTGGCTCGATGCTTTCAGGACCTTTCACGGGGGCTCCGATGGATGACCTCGGCGCACAACTGAGGCAGGCTCGTACCGAGGCAGGCGTGACGCTGGCCTCCATCGCGGCCCGCACCAGCTATTCGGCTTCGCACCTGAGCAACGTCGAGTCGGGACGCCGGACCGCGACGCCGGACATCGTGCTCGCCTACGCGCGAGCGTTGGGAGACCCGGACGTGAGACGTAGGCACCTTCTCCAAGCCGCCACCATTGGCCCGATCGCCGCCAACGAGCTGATCCGATCCGGCTTCACCGCAGCCCTCGCCGGCCGACGGGACAGCGAAGACCGCTGGCGCGACCGGGTCGAGCAGTACGGCCGCGACTACATGGAGATCGGCGCGGACAGCCTTCAGAGCAGGCTTGCCAGTGACCTCGTCGTCCTGCAACAGCAGCTCGACTCGCCGACGATGTGGGCGACCGCCGCCCGCGCACTCACCACCTACGGCAAGACCACCAAGGACCCGACCGAGGCGATCGGCTGGTACGACACCGCCCGGATCGCCGCCGACCGCTCCGGCGACCTCGCTGTCCGGGTCTGGGTACGTGGCAGGGCCGCCATCGCCCTGGCCTACGAAGGCGCGGCTCTACCCGTCGCCAAGCGGTACGCCGACGAGGCCATCGCCCTGTCCGACCGTCCGTCGCTCGGACGTCTCCAGGCGCTGATGGCCCGCGCACACGTCGCCGCCGGGCGAGGCGACATCGGCGGAGCCATCACGGCCGACGAGGACGCACGACGGATCTTCGACCAGACCGCCTCTCCGGACGGTGAAATCTCCGACGCCGCCGTACCCGCCTGGCGCATGGCCACCTTCCGGTCGATGCTCTACGCCCGACTCGGCATGGTCGGCCCCGGCGAGCAGGCCCAGACCGACGCCGACCGGCTCCGGCCGCCGGCGCTGACCCGGTTCGCCACCCACATCGAGCTACACCGGGCCCTCATGATGGCCAAGTCCGGGGATCGGTCCGGGGGACTTGCGTATGCCCGACGGGCCTGGTCGATGCTGCCGGCAGACCGCCGCTCACAAACTCTCGGACTGGTGCTGCAAGAAGTGGAGAGAGCAGCACGCAAGCCAGCCTGACCCCCGCTGGGGGATGCGGTCTCAAGCTGTCGCCCGCTGCCACTGGCGGTGACTCAGGGTTACGAGCAGACACCAAGCGTCATCAACTCATATTCGCGAACAACGGCCGGTACGGCCACGCCTCCGGTCAACGGCTGCTCAGTGCCGCTGCCGAGCTGGCCCAACTCGCTGGCTGGCAGGCGTACGACACGGCTGAGCACGGCATCGCCCAGCGGTACTTGACCCTTGCCCTGGACTTTGCCCACGCTGCCGGAGACGACGGCCTCGGCGCGGAGATCCTCGCCGCGATGAGCCATCAAGCCACCTACCTCGGTCACACCGCGACCGGCCTCGACCTCGCCCGCGCCGCCGGCCAGACCGCTCGCTGCGCCGGGGTCCCCGTGCTGACCGCCGAAGCCCACGTCATGGAAGCCCACGCCCTGGCCAAGGCCAACGACGAACGGGCCTGCGCCGCCGCCTTGCACCAGGCGGAACAGGCCTTCGACCGGGCCGACCGCAGCGCCGATCCGCAATGGCTCAGCTACTTCGACGAGGCGTACCTGTCGGCCAAGTTCGGCCACCACTTCCTCGCCCTCGGCCGCAACACCCACGCCGAACGCTTCGCTGCCCGATCCCTACGGATCGACAACCGGTACGTACGCGGCAGAGCCTTCAACCTGGCGCTGCTCGCCAGCGTCCACGCCCAGCAGGGCGAACCCGACCGGGCCTGCACCGTCGGGGCGGAAGCCCTGACCCTGACCAACCAGCTCCGCTCGGCCAGGGCCGTTCGCTATGTCCGCGACCTGCAAGCGCAGCTCGCCCCACACCGGCGGCTACCCGCCGTCCGGCACTTCACCGGTCGCATCGATGCCACCCTCGGCCCTCGACGCTGACCGTCACAGCTCTCCCCGGGCCTTGCGCGCCACCAGCTCCAGCACCGCGATCACCGTGCCGGCACCGACGATCTCACCCCGCGATACCAGGCCGTACGCCTCGTCGAGCGGAATCCAGGCGACCTGCTCTGCTTCGTTCACATCCGTGGGTGTGCCGATGTGCTCGGCGTGCAGGGCCAGGAAGAGAAGGTTCTCGGCATCGGCAGTGCCGACCCACGGTTGGAAGGACAGCAGCGGCTCTACCGCCTGGGGCCGCCAGCCGGTTTCTTCCTCGACCTCCCGTACCGCGCACTGCGCCGGCTGCTCGTCGGGGTCGATGTAGCCGCCGGGCAGTTCCCACACCCACCGGTCGAACACGAACCGGTGCCGCCGCATCAACAGCAGACGCTCCTGATCGTCGAGCACGGCGACCATGGCCGACCGGGGAACCCTGATCACGTACTGCTCGAAGCGCACGCCGTCAGGCAACTCCACCTCGGCGATGCTCAGGCGTGCCCGGCGGGTGTCGTCCACGACCCGCTCGCCGTGGATGGTCCACCGGGTCAACTCCGTCGCCTGCTCCTCCACCACCCCGCCAGTATCCGCGCCGGCCCCCTTACCATGCACGACAGGCGGCACCTGCTGGCCGCACCCGGCCGTCCGACCCCTCGCTTGTTAGCTCTGTGCAGCTCGTCTGCCGTCGGCCGCCCGCGTCCGTGACCTCGGGTGACTGTTCGCAGCCGGCGCCCGACCGTTGTCCTCGTCCGGGCCGGTTGCTGTCAGCGAATTGCTCGTCTGCGACGTTCGGCTGACGCCGTGCCTGGCATGCCGCCCTCTGATGAACGGCATCATGCTCCTCCGCACCCCGACGAACGAGGCTGCTCAGCCTCCGGTTCCTCTGAGGACGCCTAGGGGACTGTACCTGCTAGCCTTCTTGGCGGCGCTTCAGCGCTGCAAGGCCGGATGGTGTAATGGGCAAACACACCCGAGGAGGCTCGATGTTCGCGTCGCGCGTTGCGCATCGAGCCGTTGAGGCGGGAGTTTACGAGTTCGACTCTCGTGCCGGCGGAGGAGACGGCCACTACCCGTATCCTGCGCCGACACGAGAGTAAAGATGCCGACACCGACACCACTATTCATAGCAATTGACGCCAATGTACGGCAGGGCACCTCGGCATTCGTGCATACCGTGCGATTAGCCAAGCGACAAGTGGCCATCAACCGGCCGGCCGAAGTAGCCGTAACTGAACGCCTGGCAGCACTCTTGCTGGCAGCGCAGTATGAAGGTCGGCTGCACTGGCTGCTGAACCATCCCGATTCCCGTCTGTCGCCCTCCGATATCAGCGCCATACGAAAGACGAGGGGCCTCGCTGCCAAGTGGGAGGAGCTACTTCGTACGTCGCTGGCGATGAGAAAGAGTACCCAGGGCGGCAGGCCCTGCAAACCCCACGACATTCCGGCTGCACTCAACAAGGTAGAGCGTAGGCGGTATAACGAAATCAATCGCTTCAATCGCGACCACCTCAATCCTCTAATCGATATTCGAAACTCGCTCGCACACGGTGAGTGGAATACCGCTCTAACCAAAGCTGCGGATGGAATCAACTCCGATCGGAGCGTTAGGCTACGGTCCATCACCCTGTTCCGTGTCGTTATTCTGGCCAACATGCTTGATCACTTGTGGCGCGCCCACTTTGACGCTCAAGTGACTTACTATGCGTTTGAGCGCGACTTCGATTGCCATTATCGGGGGATGGCTAATGCATCCCGACGATTAGAGCGAGCCGACGAAGCGCGTTGGCTAGAAGTAATGCGGCATCGCTACAAGGGTGGAAGAAAGGCGCGGATAGAACTCGGTACACCGCCGCAGGTATGGTGGTGGCGTAGCGGTCCAGCCGGGCATGAACTACTGTCGACGGGATTCCGTCACGAGTCTTGACGGCGCGCACTAGCGGCCGATTACTGGCGGCGGTCCTCACTTTCGTTGTCCCCTGGGCGGTCAATCGGCCGCTGGGGCATCCGGCAACGATCGCGCTCGACCGGTCTTGCCGCCGTGACGGCGAAGAACATTGCTACGCCAAACGCCCACGCCGCCCCGCTCGTGGGGTCGCAGGCCGCCACGGCCGCACCGACCATGACTGCGGCCAGCGCTGCGGTAAGGCCACTGGCGCGGTCCCTGCAACATCCACAAGAACAGTTCGACGCTCGACGCCCCGAACCACCCTGCTGTGAGCCGCGGCAGCAACCGAGAGCGGTGTTGCCATCCCGATGCTCCTATGGATGTCAACCCGGCGACTCCTTGACCCCCAGGCAGCGATCAAGCTGTGCCAACCTGGCCCTTCTCTCATCGGACCCTGGACCCTCGGTCCATCATCGTCCACCGGCGTGCGGGCCTATTCGCTCCGATCGTCACTCAGTAAGTCACCCACGAGAGGTTGATATGGCTCGCCGCCCTATAAGGATCTTACCCAAGACCCTTATAGGCGGGATATCTGCCAAGCATGTATCTGCGCTTAGCCATTCTGGTGCCGCAGTCATGCAAGCGCACACAAAGATCTTCTATCCTGTCGGCAATCTCCTCGACATCTTCAACCGTGAATCTTTTCTCCGCTCGCTTTCTGCGCTGCCTACTTCGATTGAAGTGAAGTACCTTTTCGGGTTCCGATTTTCCTCGCACGGATGGTGCGCATAATTCGTCATCGTCGCCGAAGCTGCAATGTTTTCGCCATGTCGAGTGGGCAACCCAGTTCCGCAAATCGCGCAACTCGGCCATCTCGCCCAACAGGCTAATCATTTCGTCGCGCTCACCCCTCCAACCATACGCACCGTATTTAGCAAGAACGACCTTGACGCTCTGCACTAGCCACTCCCATGACTGACCTTCAAACAGGATGGCGAGATTATCGGTCGGGTCAAAGTCGGATAGGATGCTACGCAGTCGGTCTTCTACCTTTGCACTTTCCGAGACGACTCGGCCAATTGCTCGATAGAGACTTTCCGTAAGCTCTGCGTCAGGGGTGGTGTCGGGCATGACGTGAGATTGCCACCCGAGGAGTGAGAACTCCACAGGGTTACCGCCTGCCATCCCTGTCTGCCGTCGACCCGCACTCCTGTGGAGCAGGCCGCTGCCCGGCCCGCCACGTCAAGACGGCCTTGACGCCCGGTCGGACGCTGGCGGGTCGGGCGGTGGTCTGCTCGGCTCGCCCGGGTCGACGGCGGGCGGGATGGCTCCCCACCGCCACCACCCACGGACCGCAGGCCGCCGACGGACCCCCGGCCATCCTGGAGCCGGAGCGCCCCCGCCGGAGGCGCAGTAACCCCAACCCCGCCATCGGCCTGGCAGCCGCCAACGGACCCGGCGTGCCCTCCCCTACGCCGCGCGGCCCGGCCGGCTGCCGGCCCCACCACCCCACCGGCAAACGGCCTGCCGTCATCCGGCGGCCCACCGGGCCACCCGCCTTCCGCGCCAGCCGCCGGGCGCGCGCCCGGCGGCTGGCGCGTGCGGCCCGTTCAGGGCCGCCTTGATAGATGTACAGAAAGTCCTCCCACACCGGCCGGCAGCCGGCTGTCCGGTCCCAGGACCTACGTGACAGATTGGTATCAGGACCTGGGGTGACACTCCGCGAGAGCGCCGAAGCGATCGGCTTGCGGATCGAATCACGTCAAGTCGTCGCGGGCCGCCGATCGGCGTCTGCGCTCTTCCCAGCGGGCTTGTCGTCTGGCATAGGCGCGCCGCGCATCTGACAGGCTGACCGGCCGTTCGGCGTAGGCACGCCGGGCATCCGTCAGACTCAGCGAGCCGTTGGGGCCGCCTCGTACCGTGTCAGCGTCTTCGTCATCCTGGCCGTCGTCCTCCCAGCCGCAGGCGAAGCAGATCTCGAACTGACCTCGCCCCTCAAGCGTCGGGTGCCGACAGCAGGGACACGCGTACGGTTCGTCACCCGCTTCAGCCACTACAGATCGCTGGTTCAACGCCTCGACGTACTGCTCGAACCACCTGTTGCGGCGTGCGAGTTCTTCCGCGGACGGCCCCTCCTGCTTACCGGCGTGCTCGTCCATCAGCACCTCTCGCTGTCGATCCAGTTCAAGGATCGAGTTCAGCACAGAAAGGCCCACCGCAGGGAGGTGGCGCTACCGCGTTCGCTTACACGTACCTTCCGCAACTCCGTCGCCACGAGATGCCCGAGGCAGACAAGATCGTCTAGCCGGACGTGTCACGCACGTCCTGAGACCCGACATGGCCGGCAGCGGCCGGATCGCCTCCGGTCCGGGGCACGGTGGGTTGACGCGTCGATGCTCGGTGCTACCGGGGACCTCGTCGAGCACGTCAGCGCGGCCTTCCCTCCGGATCGCTGACCTCGACTTCGGAGTTGCCCAGCAGCCTTCCTGACGCTGACGCGGGCCGCGTCACGCCGGCCCTCGATCGCACCAGCCGTTGCATCCGCCCGGAATCCGCTGAGTGGCACGACGCGGCCTTCCCTGCCGTCCACGATGGCCCTCGATTCGCGCACCTCGACGGGTGGGGATCGCCTGCGGCAACCGGCCGGAAGCCGACAACCAGGCACCCCGCCCGTCCCGGCATCACCCATGATCCAGGAACCCAGCTCAACGAGGCGTCGGTGACGATGGAGATTTACTCGCAGGCCTCGGACGCCACTCGCCACGGGCTCAAGCGCCTCGGCGAGAGCCTGCGCTGTCCGCTGCTGTACAAAGCACTAGAGGGCACATCCATGGATCGGATGTGCCCTCTGACCTCTGTCGGGGTGGCCGGATTCGAACCGACGACCTCTTCGTCCCGAACGAAGCGCGCTACCAAGCTGCGCCACACCCCGAGGCGTGCGGTGAAATAGTAGCCCACCCGCTCCGCCGATCAAACTCGGTACCCCCGGCACCGGCGACGGGGAGCCCGGCACCCGGCTCTGGCCTGCCTGTCCCCATGATCAGATTGCCGGAACGGTGACGACACGCCGTCAGGACTGTGCGGAACGGCAACCTGATCATGGGGGCAGCAGAGCGGGGGTCAGCGGGCGGTGAGGGTGAGGATGCTGGCCTCGGGCGGGCAGGCGAAGCGGACCGGGGCGGTGGGGTGGGTGCCGAGGCCCGCCGAGACGTGCAGCCAGGAGTCGGAGGCGGGCCAGCGGTGCAGGCCCTTCGCCATCGACCGGGGCAGCCCGCAGTTGGTGACCAGCGCGCCGTAGCCGGGCACGCAGACCTGACCGCCGTGGGTGTGCCCGGCCAGCAGCAGGCCGAAGCCGTCGGCGGCCATCTGGTCGAGCAGGGCGGGTTCCGGGGCGTGGGCGAGCGCGATGGACAGGTCGGCGGCGGGGGCGACCGGGCCGGCGACGGCCGGGTAGTCGTCCTGCCCGATGTGCGGGTCGTCCACGCCGACCAGCTCGACGAGGCGGCCCCCCGCCTTGATCGAGGTACGCGCGTTGTTGAGGTCCGCCCAGCCGGCCCCGGTGAGGACGTCCCGCAGTTCCTCGAACGGCAGGGCCGCGCCCTCGGTGTACTCCCGGCCGGGCAGGAAGTAGGTGAACGGGTTCTTCCAGACCGGCCCGGTGTAGTCGTTGGAGCCGAAGACGAACGCGCCGGGGTAGTCGAGCAGGGGTTGCAGGGCGCGCAGCACCCCGGGCACCGCGTCGGGGTGGGCCATGTTGTCTCCGGTGACCACCACCAGGTCCGGGTCGAGGGCGGCCAGCGAGGCCACCCACTGCTGCTTGCGCCGCTGGTCGGGCATCATGTGCAGGTCCGACAGGTGCAGCACGCGCAGCGGCTCGGCGTCGGCCGGCAGCACCGGCACGTCGTACCGGCGCAGGGTGAACATGTTGCGTTCGACGAGGGACGCGTACGCCAGGGTGGCCGCTCCGGCGGCGACGGTCCCGGCGGCGAGGCCGAATAGTGTGCGCTTTCGCATGCCGACCAGGGTAGTTTGACCGTCCATGAGCACGCTGAAGGACCGCCTGACCGCAGACATGCGCGCCGCCCTCAAGGCGCGCGACGAGCTGACCACCTCCACGTTGCGGATGGCGCTGGCCGCCGTCGGTAACGCCGAGGTCGCCGGCAAGGCCAAGCGCGAGCTCTCCGACGACGAGGTGCTCGCGGTGCTGACCAAGGAGGCGAAGAAGCGCCGGGAGGCGGCTGCCGCGTTCGCCGACGCCGGCCGCGCCGAGCAGGCCGACAAGGAGACCGCCGAGGGGGCGGTGCTGGACCGCTACCTGCCCAAGCAGCTCTCCGAGCAGGAGCTGACGGAGCTGGTGTCGGGGGCGCTGGCCGCGGGCGGCTTCACCGAGAAGTCCCAGATGGGCCCGGCGATGAAGGCGGCCCAGGCCGCGGTGGCCGGTCGGGCCGAGGGTGGTCGCGTCGCCGCCGAGGTACGCCGACAGCTCGGCCTCTGACCCACCGTCGCGCCGGTCGGTCCGCGCACCGGTACGTCGGACAGCCGACGGGCGGGCACCCCGTGTGGGGTGCCCGCCCGTCGGCGTCGGTACGGGTCAGTTGTTGCCTGGTGGACGGCCCGGTGGGTTGCCGGTGTTACCCGGCGTGTTGCCGCCCTGGTTCGGGGTGCTGCCGCCGCCGCTGCTCACCTCGATGGTGACCACGCCGCCCTTGATGGTGCGGCCGTTGGGGCTGGTGCCGGCGACGGAGCCGGCCGGACAGTCCGAGGCGACCTTGTTGTCGGAAACGACGACGGAGAAGCCGGCCTCCTTGAGCTTGCCCCGGGCGCCGTCCACCGACTGGCACTTCACGTTCGGGATGGAACGCTGGTCACCATTGATGATCTTGCCGTTGGGTGGGGTGAACTCGATGCCGGGCTTGCCCTTCATGGCGTCCCGCAGCGTCTGGTAGACCGCCGGGTTGATGCCGGTCGGCGTGTCGTGGCCCATCTGCTGGTTGGTCTGCGCCCAGTCCGGGTCGGCCATGATGCCGGCCACCGCGAACTGCTTGGTCATCACCACCAGCGAGGAGGTCTTCTCGCTGTCGGTGGTGCCGGACTTGCCGGCCACCGGCTTGCCGACGATGCCGCGGACGTTACGGGCGGTCGCCCCGGAGCACTTGGAGACCGACGACCGGTCACCGACCGGGCAGCGGGCGGCGTCCACGGCGGCCCGGGCCACCTCGGTGGAGATCCGCTGCTCGCAGCGCGGGTTGGCGACGTCGAGCTTGTTGCCCTCCGGGTCCTTGATCTGCTGCACCGGGATCGGCTCGCAGTACTTCCCGTCGGCCGCCAGGGTGGCGTAGGCGTTCGCCAGCTCCAGCGGGGTGGTCTGGGAGACACCCAGGGTGAACGCGCCCCACTGGTTGGCGCCGCCCTCCTTGGTGGCCCGGCGGGCATCGTCGCTGCTGCGGAAGGTGATGCCGAGCTTCTGCGCCGCCTTGATCACGTTCTCCGCGCCGACCTGCTGCTCCAGCGGGACGAAGTAGGTGTTGACCGAGCTGCCGAAGGCGGTCCACATGTTGTGCACGCCGGCCATGCTCGCCGAGGCGTTCTTGGGGCAGTAGAAGTGCGTCCCCGGGCAGGCGGCCGGCGAGTTCTGCTCGACGATGTACTCCGACTTGAACACCGGCGGCGAGTTGATCTGGTAGGCGAGCGGAATGCCCTTCTCCAGCGCGGCCACCATGGTGAACATCTTGAACGTCGACCCGGCCTGGTAGCCGGTGATGCCCTGGCCGCCGCTGAGCAGCGGGTTCACCGTGTTGGGGTAGTTGCCCCGGATCTTCTTCTTGGCCTTCCTGGGGTCGCTGGAGTACTTGTTCTGCGGCTTCTTCGGGTCATCGATCTTGAAGTTCCGGTTGACCGACAGCGCGCGCACCCGACCGGTGCCCGGCTCGATCGCGGCGACCATCCGGGCGGCCTTGCTGTTCACCCCGAGGTTCTTGCGGACGGCCCGGTCGGCACCGTTCTGCGCCTGTACGTCGAGCGTGGTGGTGATGGTGTAGCCGCCGCTCTTGAGCCGCCGCTCCCGGTCGTACGTGGTGGAGCCGAAGGTCTCCTGCCCGAGCCACCAGCGGTAGAAGTAGTCGCAGAAGAAGCCCCAGTCCTTCTGGTTGGTGGCGACGCAGCCGTTCGGGGTGCGCTTGTCCTTCACCACCAGCTTGGTCGCCTTGGCGACGTCCGCCTCCTGCTGGGTGATGGCCTTCGTCTTGACCATGTTGTCGATGACGTAGTTACGCCGGTCGAGCGCGAGCGGGTAGCCGCTGCGGGTGGTCGGATCGTTGGTGGTGGGCGCCTTGACCATGCCGGCCAGCAGCGCCGCCTCCTCGATCTTGAGGTTCTTGGGGGACTTGCCGAAGTACACCTGGCTGGCGGCGAAGATGCCGTACGCGCCGTTGCCGAAGGAGGCGAGGTTCAGGTAGCGGGTGAGGATCTCGTCCTTCGAGAACTCCTTGTCGACCTGGAGGGCCAGCCGCATCTCGCGGAGCTTGCGGGCGCTGGTGTCCTCGGTCGCGGCGACCACGTCGGCCGGGTGGGTGGCCGAGTAGGCGATGGCCAGCCGGACGTACTGCATGGTCAGCGTGGAGGCACCCTGCTGGGAGTTGGTGCCGGACTGGTTGTTGACGAAGGCCCGCGCCACGCCGTTGATGTCCACGCCGTTGTGCTTGTAGAAGTCGTGGTCCTCGGCGGCGATGATCGCCTTCTGCATGTACGGGGAGATGTCCGCGAGCTTCACGTCGCGCCGGTTCTCGTCGTACATCGTCGCCAGCGGGGTCTTGCCGTCGTTGGCGAGCAGGTAGCTGATCTGTGGCGCGCGGGCCACGGTCAGCTCCTTGGGCAGGGCTCCGAAGGTCTCGGCGCCGGCCTTTGCCGCCAGGCCGGACATCGCCACCGCGGGGAAGGCCGCCGCCGCCACCACCACACCGGCCAGCAGGCCGCAGATCAGTAGCGATGCGGCGTTGGTGAAGACATTGTGGTCACGTTTCCGCATCCAGGTCACCTCGACAGGGTACGCGAGTAGGGAACGAGGGGCGCCGGGGCGTTCTTTCCCCATTTCCTGCGCGCGCCGACCTCGTTGTGCTAAACGCACGACCCCCGGTGCGAGGTTGCGGGTGACCGCGCCGAGTCTCCACCGATCGGTGGAGCCCGCGCAGCGTTTTCACGTACTCCGACGGGGTAAGCGGCGATCGAAGGCCCGGGAAGCCGGGACTGTCCGTAATGTTGGATTTCGCCGACAACGTTGCGTAATCATGCGACTACAGAGCATGATGGTGGCGGCGACCCGAGCCACACGTCGTCCGTGCCTCCTTGGGGAAGGAACGGGCCGGACGACCGGGGGGAACGACGGCTGGTCGCACGAGTCGGTTGGTACTGCAAGGGGGGACGTGTACAGATGGGGATGATCACTGACTGGCCGTCGCTGGCGGCGTGTCAGAACGGGGACCCGGACGCGTTGTTCGTACAGGGCGCCGAGCAGAACGTCGCGAAGCGGATCTGCCGCAGCTGCCCGGTGCGGTACGAGTGCCTGGCCGACGCGCTCGACAACCGCATCGAGTTCGGCGTGTGGGGTGGCATGACCGAACGGGAACGCCGGGCGCTGCTGCGCCGGCATCCGCAGGTGGCGAGCTGGCGCAAGATGTTCGAGGCGGCGATGAAGAAGAACGCCAAGGACCGCAGCGGCAAGGACAAGATCCTGGTCACCACCGCCGGCTGAGGCCCGACCCGGCGGGTGACCGCCCCCGGTGGGCCGTTCACCGGTCAGGAACGGCTGATCGCCGCGCCGATCGTCCGCAGCCCGTCGACGTCGTGCACGTCGGCGGGCTGCGCCGTCACCGACACCGTCGGCACCGCCGGGAACGCCTCGGTGAACCGCTGGGCCACCTGCTGTTCGCGGACCGCCTGCTGCGCCAGCGCGGCGTGCGCCCGCAGCACGTCGACCGTGGCGTCGTGCCCGCCCAGCCCGGCCAGCCGGTCGGCCGCCGCCCGGCTGGCCGCCGCGTCCAGGCCCACCGCCGGCCTGTGCACCCGGTTGAGCACCAGCCCGGCCAGTGGCATCCGCTCCGCGCCCAACCGCCCGGCGAAGTAGGCCGCCTCCCGCACCGCGTCCGGCTCCGGCGTCGCCACCAGCAGGAACGCCGTCTCGCTGGCCTGGAGGATGCGGTACGTCTGCTCGGCCCGCTGCCGGAAACCGCCGAACATCGAGTCGAGGGCCGCGACGAAGCCGGAGAGGTCGGTCAGCAGCTGCGCCCCCAGCACCTTCTGCACCACCTTGGAGAACATCCCGAAGCTGGCGGTGACGAAACTGAACATGCTCCGCCCCCCGCTGCGGGCCGGGGCGAGCAGCAGCCGCAACATCCGGCCGTCCAGGAAACGGGAGAGCCGGGCCGGGGCGTCGAGGAAGTCCAGCGCCGACCGGGACGGCGGGGTGTCCACCACGATCAGGTCCCACTCGCCCCGGGCGTGCAACTGGCCGAGCTTCTCCATCGCCATGTACTCCTGGGTGCCGGCGAAGGTGGAACTCATGGCCTGGTAGAACGGGTTGGCGAAGATCTCCGCCGCCTTCGCCGGGTCGGTGTGCTGGAGCACCACGTCGTCGAAGGTGCGCTTCATGTCCAGCATCATGGCGTGCAGCTCACCGCCGCCGGCCTCGACGTCGATCCCCTTGACCCGGCGGGGGGTGTTGTCCAGCTCGGTCAGGCCGAGCGACTGGGCCAGCCGGCGGGCCGGGTCGATGGTGAGCACCACCGTGCGCCGGCCGTGCCGCTCGGCCGCCCGCAGCGCCAGCGCCGCCGCGGTGGTCGTCTTGCCCACCCCGCCGGCGCCACAGCAGACCACGATGCGCACGCCGGGGTCGGCGAGGATCTGGTCGACGTCCAGCACGGGCGCCGCGTCTTCGGAAGGCACCAATCGAGCGTATCGGGCCGGTGGGGTCCGTGCGTCCGGGCCGACGTGAGGTGTGCGTCAATCCGCCCGACGGAGGATCTCGGCGAACGCCGCCAGCCCGGCGGAATCCACCCCGTCGGGCAGCAACGGCAGCTCGGTCACCGGCCGCCCCAGCTCCACCAGGTCGGTCCGCAGCGAATCCTCCAGCTCCCGCCGTACCTGCTGGTCCCGCGCCTCGCCGGCCAGCCCGGCCACGGTCGCCGGGTCGGTCGGCAGGCCGGCGGCGGCCAGCCCGCGTCTCAACTCCGCCCGGGTCACCTCCCGGCCGGTGGTCGACGGCGGGCGGGCCGCGTTGACGATCACCCGGCCCACCGGGAAACCGAGCTGGGTCAGCTCGGCGATCGCGTCCACCGTCTCCTGGACCGGCATCTCCTCCAGCAGCGTCACCACGTGCACCGCGGTCATCGGGGAGCGCAGCAGCGCCGAGACCCCGTCGCTCTGGGTCTTGATCGGGCCGACCTTCGCCAGCCGGGCGGTCTCGGCGGTGACGTTGAGGAAGCGACCGATCCGGCCGGTCGGCGGGGCGTCCAGCACCACCGCGTCGTACACCCGGCGCTGGCCGGCGGTGCGGGTGGTGGCCTCCTTGACCTTGCCGGTGAGCAGCACGTCGCGCAGGCCCGGGGCGATGGTGGTGGCGAAGTCGATCGCGCCGAGCTTGCGCAGCGCCCGACCGGCCGCGCCGAGCTTGTAGAACATGTCGAGGTACTCCAGCAACGCCTCCTCGGCGTCCACCGCGAGGGCGCGCACCTCGCCGCCGCCGGGGGCGTCGACGAGGTGCCGCTCGGCGTAGGGGAGGGGGTCGACCCCGAAGAGCTGGGCGATGCCCTGCCGGCCCTCCACCTCGACCAGCAGGGTGCGGCGGCCCCCGGCGGCCAGGGCGAGCGCCAGCGCCGCCGCCACGCTCGTCTTGCCCGTGCCACCCTTGCCGGTCACCACGTGCAGGCGGGACGGCCACCCGGTACCGGCCGGGTCGGCCGGCCGCTCAGCTGCTCGCACCGGTCGAGCCTATCCACCCCGCGCGGTCAGCCGACCTCGCAGACCCACCAACCCGCCTTCCGTACGACGGTGAACCGCAACGGCTGCTCGGCGATCTTCTCGTCGGCGGTGGTCATGGTCAGCGTGGTGGAGACGGTGGCCCGGTCACCGTTCTGGCTGTCGACGGTCGGGCTGGACCAGCGGAACCGCGGGTTGATGTAGGTGGTGGCGTACCGCTGCACCTCGGCCACCTTGGCGTTGATCTTCTGCGGGTCGCGCGACTCCGCGCAGACGAAGGTGGTCGCCTTGCCGGCGTCGCGTTCCTGGTAGACGGCGGTGAGGAAGCCGTCCACCGCCACCGTCGGCTCCTTGGCCCCCTCGCCGCCCTCGGTGTCGCGCAGGGTCAGAAAGGCGAGCGTCCCACCGCCGCCGCAGAGCACGACGGCCGCCGCCAGCGCGAGCCAGGCGACCAGCGGGCCGCGCCGCCGCGCCGGGGTCGCCGCCCGGTACGCGGGGTAACCCGTCGACGGCGGCGCGCCGACACCGGACGGGGAGACGCCGGGAGCGGTCGTGCCGCCTTGGTCTGGTGGGTCCTGCCGTGGCGGTGGCCCGCCTGGCGATCCGCTCGCGCCACCGAACGGTGGATGGGTCATGTGGTCCCCCGGGGGATGGGGCGCCGTCGCCGCCCCTGGCGACGACGCGGGTACGGGCGCGGCGGGCGACCCCTGATCGCCCGTCCGAGGCGCAAGGGTAACGGTCGATGGGCGGCGCGTGGCGGACCGCTCACGACCTGCGGTGGGTCGCGATCACCTTTCGGACCAAGCGAGTGTCGCATATGTGACTTTGTGTGATCAACCGTGCGCGTCCCGTTGTCCGTCGCCCCGGCCGGGTCCTACGTTCGTCCGGGTGTGGGGGAGCGGATCGGGTCGGCACCCGGTCCGGACGGCGGTCATTCATGGTACGAGGCCGGAGGAAGGTACATGCGCGACGCGGAGAACATCGCCCGAGCCCACTTCTCAGCACCAGGAGACCGGGGGAGGCGGGGAGGTTCGGGCGGCGACGCGGACGCCCCGGGCACGGGGCTGCCGATGAACGAGCGGTCCTACCGGCGCTGCGCCGAACCCACCGAGGTGCTGCGGATGCTCGGCCGCCCCGGCGACCGCAGCCGGGACGACGAGGAACCCGGCTACGTCATCCACCTGCCGATCCGGGTGGCCGACCTGGCGGCGGCGACCGCGCTGGCCGGCACCGTGGCCACCTCGCTGGGCTTCCTCGTCGAACTCGACGCCGGCGAGACCACCGTCTCCACCGCCGACGACCAGAACAACAGGCACCGGGTCTTCTGCGACCTGCTGCTGCCCGACCGGTCCCGCTGCCCCCAGCCGTACGACCACGCCGGGCAGTGCGGGGAGCTGCCGACCGCCCCCGAGCAGCGTCCCGCGCCCCGGCCGTCACCCGGACCGTAGGCTGTCGACGACACAGTCCACGCCAGGCAAGGGAGCCTTCCACCGATGCAGAAGTGGGAATACGCCACGGTCCCGCTGCTGGTCCACGCGACCAAGCAGATCCTCGACAACTGGGGCGAGGACGGTTGGGAACTCGTCGCCGTGATCCCCGGCCCGAACCCGGACCAGTTGGTCGCGTACCTCAAGCGTCCCAAGGGCTGAAGGGGTCCGACGATGAGCAACGGACCCCACGCCAAGCTGGCCGAACTCGGCCTGGCCCTGCCCGACGTGGTGCCGCCGGTGGCCAGCTACGTGCCGGCCGTGCAGTCCGGTCAGCACGTCTACGTCTCCGGTCAACTGCCGGTGGCCGAGGGGAAGCTGCTCGCCACCGGCCAGGTCGGCGCGGGTGTCTCGCCCGAGCAGGCCAAGGACCTCGCCGAGCGGTGCGCGCTGAACGCCCTCGCCGCCGTCGACTCGCTGGTCGGCCTGGAGAACATCGTCAAGATCGTGAAGCTGACCGGCTTCGTGGCGTCGGCGCCGGGCTTCCACGGCCAGCCGGCCGTGATCAACGGGGCCTCGGACCTGCTCGGCGCGGTCTTCGGGGAGGCCGGCCGGCACGCCCGCTCGGCCGTCGGGGTGGCCGAGCTGCCGCTGGACGCCCCGGTCGAGATCGAGTTGATCGTCGAGGTGGCCTGACCGCACCGCCACTCCCCGCGAGGTGACCCGGCCGGTCGGTCGAAAGCCGTGAAGGACCACAAACCAGTGGGCCGGTTCGGCAAGATCGCGGGGAGTGGCGCACAGGGTCGTACGATCGCAGCCATGACCGGGCATGTGACGGCACCGCCGGCCGCGCCGGCCGACCGGCTGCCGCAGTGGGTGACGTTGTTGCGTGCCCCCAACCCGGGGCCGATGACCCTGGAGGGCACCAACACCTGGCTGCTGCGCGCCCCCGACGCGGCAAAGGCGGTCGTCGTCGACCCCGGCCCGGCCGACGAGGGGCACCTCGCCGCCGTGGCCGCGTCCGGGCCGGTCGGGCTCGTGCTGATCACCCACGGGCACCCCGACCACACCGAGGGCGCCCCCCGGCTGAGCGACCTGCTCGGCGGGGTCCCCGTGCTCGCCGTCGACCCGGCGCACACCGTCGGCGGGGACCCGCTGACCGGGGCGGCCGGGCAGCTCGACGGGTACGGGCTGGGCATCGACCTGATCGCCACCCCCGGCCACACCGCCGACTCCGTCTGCCTGCAGGTGTCGTACGGCACCGAGCGGGTGGTGCTGACCGGGGACACCATCCTCGGCCGGGGCACCACCGTCGTCGCCCACCCCGACGGCCACCTCGGCGACTATCTGGCCAGCCTGGAGCGGCTGTCGGCGTACCAGGGGATCCCGGCGCTGCCCGGCCACGGCCCGGCGCTCGCCGACTGCGGCGCGGCGGCCGACTTCTACCTCGCCCACCGCCGGGCCCGGCTCGACCAGGTCCGGGCCGCCGTCGACGCGGGCGCGCGCACCGCACCCGAGGTGGTGGCGACCGTCTACGCCGACGTGGACCGGTCGCTGTGGTGGGCCGCCGAGTGGTCCGTCCGCGCCCAACTGGAGTACCTGGGAGTGGAGCAGCCGTGACCTGCCCGGTGTGCGGCACGCTCGCCGTCCCGGGCGCGCGGTTCTGTCACAACTGCGGGGCGGCGCTGCCGGCCGCCGCCGGCCTGCCCACTGCCGAACGACGGGTCGTCACCGTGCTCTTCGGCGACCTGTCCGAGTTCACCTCGTGGTCGGAGGACCTCGACCCGGAACGCGTCGGCGCGGTCACCGACCGGGTGCTCGCCGCGCTCGCCGGCGCGGTGAAGACGTTCGGCGGGCACGTCGACAAGCTCACCGGCGACGGCATCATGGCGGTCTTCGGCGCGCCCGTGGCCCACGAGGACGACGCCGAGCGGGCCGTCCGGGCCGCCCTGTCGATGCAGCGGGCCGTGCGCCGGGTGCTCGACGACGAACGCGGCGGCGGCGCACCGCTCGGCCTGCGGGTCGGCCTGAACACCGGCGACGTGATCGCCGGCATCCAGGCCGCCATCGAGTACACGGTCATCGGGGACACGGTGAACACCGCCGCCCGGCTCGCCGACGCCGCCGCCGTCGGCGCGATCTACGCCGGTGCCCGTACCGCGTCGGCCACCCGGCACGTCGCCTCCTGGCGGGTGCTGCGCCCGCTGCGGCTCAAGGGCAAGCGCGAGCCGGTCGAGGCGTACGAGCTGCTGGGCCTGCTCGACGCCCCGGGCACCCGGTCGGGGCTCGGCGACGAGGCGCCCTTCGTGGGGCGGGAGACCGAGATCGGCCGGGTCGCCGGCCGGCTCGCCGAGGTGATCGACCGGGGCGAGCCCCGGGTGCTGCTGATGACCGCCGAGGCGGGGATCGGCAAGTCCCGGTTCGCCGCCGAGGTGGAACGCCTCGCCGCCGGCTACGACGTCGGCGCGGGCCGGTACGCCGCGCACAGCGGGGCCCGGGTGCTCTCGGTACGCTGCGCCGCCTTCGGTGAGCGGCGACGGCTGGCCCCGTTGGCCGACCTGGTCCGGGCCGCCGTCGGCCTGCCCAGCGACACCTCCACCGCGCTCACCCGGCCGGCCGTGGAGGAACGGCTGCGCCGGCTCGCCCAACGGCTCGGCCGGCTGCGCGCCGACGCGCCACCGCTCGCCGGTGACCAGCTCCTGGCCCTGCTCGGGTACGCCGAACTGCCCGCCGGCAGCCCCGGTGACCAGGGCGGCTGGGGGGCCACCCCGCCGGCCGCCGACGCCGAGGCGGTGCCGGTCGCGGTGGCCGGGCTGCTCAGCGCCCTGGCCGCCGAGGCGCCGCTGGTGATCGTGGTCGACGACCTGCACGACGCCACCGGCGAGACGATCGCCGCCCTCGGCGCGACGCTGTCCCGGCTCACCGGCCCGGTCCTGGTGATGCTGCTGGGCCGCCCGGAGCTGGTCCGGACCGCCGGGGCGTTGACCTGGATCGCCGACGCCGAGGTGCAACCGCTGCCGCCGCTGCGCGGCGCGGACGCCTCCCGCCTGCTCACCAGCTATCTCAACGGCGGCAGGCTGCCCCAGGCCGACGCCGACCGGCTGCTCGCCACCGCCCAGGGCAACGCCTTCTACCTGGCCGAACTGGTCACCCTGCTGCGCGAGCGGGGAGCGCTGACCGCCGGCCCCGACGGCGGCTGGCGGCTGGTGCCCGGATCGCTGGGCAGCCGGCTGCTCTCCCGGGACCTCGCCGCCGTGCTCGCCGCCCGCATCGACGCGCTTCCGCCGGAGGCCCGGTCGGTGCTGCGGGACGCCGCCGTGGTCGGCGACGTGGTGCCCACCGGCGCGTTGGAGGCGCTGCGCGAGCAGCGGTCCGGGCCGGCCGGCCGGCCCGGCGCGGTGGCCGCCGTCGAGCTGGAGCGGGCCGTGGAGGAGTTGCTGCAACGCCGGATGCTGCACCGCACCCGCAGCGGCTTCGCGTTCGCCACCCCGCTGATGCGGGAGGCCGCCTACGCCGGGGTGAGCAAGGCCGAACTCGCCGAACGGCACGCCGCGCTGGCCCGCTGGGCGACCGGGGTCCCCGGCGCGTCGGTCGCCCCGCCGGGCGGGTTCACCGACGCGGCCCGGGACGACTTCGTGGCCGAGCAGGTCGAGCGGGCCGCCGTCCTCGCCGACGCGGTGAAGCTCCGCCCGGACTCGCCGGCCCGGACGGTCACCGGGCTCGGGGTGGCCGCGCTGGGCCGGGCCGCCCGTCGGGCGTTGCAGGCCGGTGAGCCGGCGCTGGCCGTCGAACACGCCGAACGCGCCGCCGAACTGGCCCGCGAGGGGCTGCCCCCGGCCGACCGGGTGGTGCACGCGCGGGCGCTGCTCCAGGTCGGCCGGGTCGGTGACGCGCTCGCCTTCGCCGAGAAGATCGCCGCCAACGCCGGTGACGACGCCGGCACCCGGGCCAGCGCCCTGCTGCTCGCCGGCCAGGCCCACCAGACGCAGGGCGACCAGGCGCGTGCGGTGGCCTGCTGGCAGGAGGCGTTGCAGGTGGCCACGGCCGGGGAGGTGACCAACCTGCGGGCCTCGGCGATGCGCCGGCTCGGGATGGCCGACTTCGTCGCCGGTCGGCTCGGCCAGGCGAGCAGCCGGCTCGCCGCCTCCTACCAGATCAGCCTCGCCGCGAAGGACCCGCGCGGGCAGGCGTGGGCGTTGCAGAACCTGGCCTGGGTCACCACCACCCGGGGGGACTTCGCCGGCACCGACGCGGTGCTCGGCCGGGCCGCCCGGCTCTTCGCCGAGCTGAAGGACCCGTACGGGCGGGCCTGGTTGCGCGGCACCACCGCCTTCGCCCGGCTGCTGGCCGGCCGGCTGGGGGAGGCCTGCCGGCTGGCCGGGATCTTCCTGCCGTTCGGGGAGCGGGTCGGCGAGGCGTGGGCGGTGGGCACGCTGCGCGCGGTCGAGGCGTTCGCCGGGGCGGAGCTGGGCGAGGTGGCCGAGGCCGACCGGTCGGCCCGCCGGGCGTACCGGGACTTCGCCGCCGTCTCCGACGACTGGGGGCGCGGGTTCGCCCTGGTGGTACGGGGGGTGGTGGCGCGGGGGCTGGGCGAGCCGGAGCACGCCGCCGACCTGTTCACCGACGCCCTCGCGTACGCCGGGCGGACCTCGCACCCGCTGCTGACCGGGATGGCCGGCACGCTGCGCGGCTTCGTGGCGCTGGACATGGGCGACTGCGAGACCGCCGAGCGGGACGCCCGGGCGGTGCTGACCGCCGTGGAACCGCACAACCCGCAGGCCCCGGCGCAGGCCGCCCCCCGGGTGCTGCTCGCCACCGCCCGGCTCGCCGCCGGTGACCCGGCCACCGCCGTCGGGTTGCTCGCCCCGGTGGCGACGACCGCCGCGAAGACGCCGACCCTGCTGTTCTCCCGCCGGCAGACCCTCGCCCGGTACGCTTCCGCGCTGCTCGCCCACGGCCAGACGGAGCAGGCGTTGGACTGGGCCCGGCGGGCGGTCGCCGCCCCGGCGGAGGACGTCCGCAGCCAGGTGATCGGCGCCGGGGTGCTGGCCGAGGCGTTGGCGGCCTGCGGTCTCCCGGCCGAGGCGCTGGCCAGCGCGCAGGAGGCGGTGCGGCTGGCCTACGCCACCGAGCAGCGCAGCGAACGGGCCAGCGCCGACGCCCTGGCGGCCCGGCTGGCCGACGGGGTCTGACCGGGGCGGTCGGCGGGTGCCGGTGGTGGTCCGCCGGGCCCCGGTCGTCGGCGGACGGTAGGTCTGTCGGTTCCGGGGATGTGCGCCTGTCGGCCGGGACGGTTAGCGTGTCACTTCACGCGACCGCCCCTCGGTGCCGGTCGCGCCGTCGGGTGGGGGGCAAGATGAGGTTGCCGCGTTCGGGCGCTGGTTGGACGATCGCGGTCTTCGGGGTGCTGGCGGTGCTGCTCGGCGCGCTCGGGCTGGTGTGGCCGGAGGCGCAGCTGCGGATGCTCGGCTTCGAGGTGCCGGCGACCCGGGCGCCCGGCGACTACACCGGCACGTTCCTCACCGCGTCCTCGATGGCCTCGTTCAACATGGGCGTCTACTACCTGTTGGCGGTGGCGACCGAGTGGCGGGCGTTCTACCGGTTCACGGTGGTCTTCCGGCTGGTCACCTTCACCGTCTTCACGCTGACCGTGCTGGCCGACGTGGCACCGGACCGGTTCATCGGGGTGGCGCTGTGGGAGGGTGCCGGCGCGGTGGCGACGGCGCTCGGCCTGCGCTGGGACGCCCGTCGATCCACAGGTGCGGGCGGTAGCGCTCCCATCTCGACAGCGGCCCAGGTCAGCGGCGTCTCCGGGGGTGCGACGAGCGGGTCGGCCGCTGCCGGTCCGGCCGCCGCCGCCGGTACGGACCGCTGAGCGTCCCGGCGGAACGGGTATTTTCGAGCCGTGACCGAGACCCCGCCCGGCGCCCTCCGGCTGCCCAATGTGCCCGGTCTGACCGACTTGCAGGTCTTTGCCCGGGGCGGCTACGCCACCGTCTACCGGGCCACCCAGATCTCCGTCGGTCGGGAGGTCGCCGTCAAGGTGGAGAACCGCACCCTGGACAACGAACGCGACCAGGCCCGGTTCCTACGGGAGGCGCGGGCGGCCGGGCGGATGTCCTCGCACCCGCACGTGGTGGACCTCTTCGACGTCGGGGTGACCGTCGACCAGCACCCCTACCTGATCATGGAGTTGTGCGACGGGTCGTACGCCGAACGGATGCGGACCTCGCCGCTCGACGCGTCCGAGACCCGCGACCTCGGCATCAAGATCGCCGACGCGCTGGCCCACTCGCACGCGGCCGGGGTGCTGCACCGCGACGTCAAGCCCGCCAACATCCTGCACTCGCACTTCAACTCGGCGGTGCTTGCCGACTTCGGGCTGGCCGTGCTGGCCGAGGCGCGGGACGCCTCGGTCACCCTGGAGGTGCTCACCCCGGCCTACGCCCCGCCGGAGATGTTCAACCACAGCCCGCCGTCACCGGCCGTCGACGTGTACGCCCTCTGCGCCACCCTCTACGCGGTGATGACCGGACGCCCCCCGCGCTGGCAGTCCGAGCGCAACCCGAGCCTGGTCACCGTCCTGGAACTGTTCCACCAGCCGATCCCCGACCTGCCCGGGGTGCCGACCGAACTGGTCGACGTGCTGCGCGCCGGGATGTCCAACGACCCCGACGCCCGCCCCTCCGCCCTCGAACTGCGCGACCTGCTCACCGCGCTGCCCGTCGACCCGGCCCCCGCCCCGGTCAGCGGCGCCCCGGTCTCCGGCGGGCCCTCCGGTGGCACCGGCGGCGGTGGGCCGTACACCCTCGGGTGGACCACCGGCCAACCCGGACGGACCACCGGGCGGCCCGCCCCCCGCCCCCCGGCCCAGGACGACCACCCGACCGTGCCGCACGGCGCACGTCGGCGGCGGCGCTGGTTCTTCGGCGGGGCCGGGGTGCTCGCCCTGGCCGCCTCGGCGAGCGCCGGAGCGTGGGTCGCCGGTGGCGCGCCGCCGCTGGCCGGCCCGACCGCCGCCCCGTCGACCGTCGGCTCGTCCAGCCCGGCCGCCCGCTGGGGCGCCCTGCCCGGCTGCGCCGCCGACGGCACCGCCGTGGTCCTGCCGCCCGGTGCCCGGTGCGCCCCCGTGCTGGAGTGCTTCGGCCCCGTCCGGCTGCGCGCCGACCGGGCCGAAGCCGCCCAGGTCTCCTGCGAGGGACGGCACACCTGGGAGACGTACGTGGAGGGACAGTTGCCGGCCGAACTGGCCGCCGCCGGGCACGCCACGATCAGCGCCGACCCGACCGTCCGGTCGGTGTGCAACGCGCGGACGTTCCGGCTGACCAGCGGGATCGACTACACCAACGGCTGGCGGCTCGAAGTGCTGCCGCCCGGCGAGAAGGATTTCGACCGCACCTACCGCTGCCTCGCCGGGCGGGGCGTGAACGCCCTGGTCGCCCCCACCCTCACTGGTCGCTGACCTCGCGCATCCGGTGCCTCCGGCTCAACACCGCCGCGCTGTCCAGCGCGTCCAGCGTGTCGGCGTCGAGGAACGAGCCGGCCTCCGGCAGGCCCGGGGCGGTCGCCCCGACCGGGGGCTCCCGGTCGTCGCGTTCGCGCAGGGCGGCCAGCGCGGTGCCGGTCACCGTCGCGAAGAGGACACCGAGCAGCGCCAACCCCACCGTCATGATGCCGGCGGGATGCCGGAAGACCAGCACCACCACCACCGCGCCGGTCGCCAGCGCCGCGGCCACCGCCACGGTCCGCGCGTCCGGCCTCAGGAATCGCCTCACCCGACAAGCATGACCTGTTCGGGCGTGCTGTCAAACCGTACGGCCGATGCGGTTGACCGTTCTGCCTAGAGTGACGGGCGTCGAGGTGTCGTCCCGGCCCGTCCCCGCCGGGGCTGTCGGCCGGGCGGCGCGACGGAGATGGACCGTAGCCGCTACCCTCGGTGTCCCCCAGGCTGTCCGTCAGCGAGGTGCGCCGATGAATCACATCTCCGCCCGCCACCGGGTCCGATCGGTCGCCACCACCCTGGCGGTGGCCCTGACCCTCACCCTGGCCGCCGCGGCAGGCTGCGACAACCGGCGCGAACCCTCGCTGCCCTCGGTCCGCGACAAGCTGCGCGAGTCGCACATCGACGGCCAACCGAAGATCAAGATCGGGGTGGCCACCACCGAGCCGCTCATGGGCGAGCTGCGCAACGGCGCACACGTCGGCTTCGACGTGGAGATCGCCCGCTACGTCGCCTCCTACCTCGGCTACGAGGGCGACCAGCGGATCGAGTGGGTGTCGGTGACCACCGAGGACCGTATCCCCGCCCTCCAGGGTGGCGTGGTCGACCTGGTGGTCTCCAGCTTCTCGATCACCGAGGAGCGGGAGAAGCTGGTCAGCTTCGCCGGCCCGTACTTCGTCACCACCCAGGAGGTGATGGTGCCGACCCGGCTCAAGGACAAGATCCGCACCATCGAGGACCTCCGCGAACCGGCGTACAAGGTGTGCACCAGCGGCGGCTCCACCACCGAGGCCGAGCTGGCCAAGCACGACGTCAAGGCGCTGGTGGTCAAGGAGGTCGGGGACTGCGTCCGGGGCATCCGGGAGGGCCGCTACGACGCGGTCAGCTCCGACGAGACGATCCTCGCCGGGTTCCTCTCCCTCTACCCGACCGAGTTCGAGATCGTCGACATGCCCTTCGGTACCAGCGAACTGCTCGGCATCGGGGTGCCGATCGGTGACCCCGCCCTGCGCGACCTGGTCGCCTTCGCTCTCCAGAAGAGCTACCTTCAGGGCCGCAGCGGGATCAGCAGCCCGTGGCTCACCGCCTACAACCGGACCCTCGGGCCGTGGCTCAAGGCCGAGAAGGCACAGCCACAACCGCTGAACGTGCCGGAACTGGTCGACTTCGACGACAAGGCGCCGACCCGGTGACCGCCCCGGCCGTACCGCAGGATCTGGGCGCCACCACCGTCCCGGTGCGCGACGGCTGGGACCCGGCGGTGGAGCGGCGGGCGCGGGCCAGCCAGTCGTTCTGGACGGCCGTGGTGGGGGTGCCCGCCGTCTTCTCCGTGCTGCGTCTCGGCGTCGAGGCGGGCGGTGAACTCCAGACCACGCTGCTGCTGGTGGCGAACGTCGGGCCGGTGAACCTGCTCGCCGGCTTCCTCACCACCGCCGCCCGGCTGCTCTCCACCGGCCTGGTCGCGGTCTTCGCGCTCGGCGCGGTGCTGCGGGTCAGCGTCGAACGGATGCCGCCCACCGTCCGCCGCCCGCTCTTCGTCCGCTGGGCGGACCTCACCCCGGCCTGGTTCGTGCTGGCCAGCTTCCTCACCGCCCTGGTCACCTGGCAACTGCTCTACCTGCCGCTGCTGCTGCCGGCGTTCGTGGCCGCCTTCCAGCTCACCCCGGCCCGCCTGCACGAGCACGTCGTGCCCCGGACGCTGCTCGTGGTGGCGCTGCTCGGCGGGTACGGCTGGCTGCTCGCCCCCACCCTGGTCGACGCCTGGCAGCAACGGGAACTGCTCGCCCTGGCGCTGCTCGTCGCCCCGCCGCTGCTCGCCCTCGCGGTCACCGGTCCGCTGCCCGGGGCGGTGATCCGGCCGCTCGCCTCGGTCACCGAGGCGGCGGTGCTGGCCATGCTGGTCTGGGCGGCGCTGCCGGTGATCACCACTCCGGTGCTGCCGCTCACCGTGACCACCGTGGAGACCACCCCCGGCGTCACCGAGGACGTCCGGGGGCACGTGGTCACCGTGGACGACGTCAACATGGTCCTGCTCCAGGAACGCGGCGGCGTCCGGTACGTGCCGGTGGACGACGTCCGCGCCCAGGTGCTCTGCCCCAGCGAGGAGGAACTGCCCCGGCACCGGCTGCGCATCCGGGACTACCACGTGGAGGACTCGCTGCTGGAGGGGCTGGGCCGGCGGGTGCGCCCGGTGCACCGTACCGACGCGGCCTGCCGCACCCTGCGCTGACCGACGGATCAGTAGGACTTCTCCTGGCCCAGCACGTGCTGGGCGACGAAGTTGAGGATCATCTCCCGGCTGACCGGGGCGATCCGGCCGGCCCGGACCGCGCCGAGCAGCGTCGCCACCCCGTACTCGGTGGTCATGCCGGCCCCGCCGAGGGCCTGCACGGCGGTGTCCACGGCCAGCGCGGCGGCCTCCCCGGCCGCGTACTTGGCCATGTTGCCGGAGACGCCGGCCTCCAGGTCGCGGCCCGCGTCGTACAGGGTGGCCGCCTTGTGGATCATCAGTCGGGCGAGTTCCACCTGCACCGCCGCGTGCGCCAACGGGTGCGCCACACCCTGGTGCGCGCCGATGCTGCGACCACCCCAGACCCTACGGGTGGCGGTGTAGTCGGTGGCCCGCTCGATGGCGTACCGGCCGGTGCCGACGCCCATCGCGGCGACCGTGATCCGCTCCGGGTTCAGCCCGGCGAACAACGCCGGCAGGCCGGCGTCCAACGACCCGCCGACCAGCGCGTCGGCGGGCAGCCGGACGTCGTCCAGGTAGAGCAGGAACTGGTTCTCCGGGGAGACGATCTCCATGTCCAGCCTGGACCGGGTCAACCCGGCCGCGTCGGTCGGCACCACGAACAGCGCGGGCTTCAGCTTCCCGGTCGTCGCGTCCTCGGTACGGGCCACCACCAGCACGTACTGCGCCTCGTCCACGCCGGAGATGTAGCACTTGCGGCCGGAGAGCAACCAGTCGTCGCCGTCACGGCGGGCCACCGTGCCGAGCCGGTGGAAGTTCGACCCGGCCTCCGGCTCGGTGATCGCGAAGACCACCTTCAGCGAACCGTCGGCGAACCCGGGCAGGAAGCGCTTGCGCTGCTCCTCGGTGCCGTGCCGGTTGATCACCGTGGCGGCGATGGCCGGCGACACCACCAGCAGCAGCAACGGGCAGCCGGCAGCGGCCAGCTCCTCGCAGACGATGGCCAGCTCGGTGAGGCCGCCACCGCCGCCGCCGTACTCGGTGGGGACGTTCACGCCCAGGTAGCCGAGCCGGCCGGCCTCGTCCCACAGCTCGGTCGTGTGCCCGCCGGATTTCGCCTTCTCGACGAAGTAGGAGTGGCCGTACCGGCGGCCCAGCGCGCGGACGGCGTCACGGAGCTGGTCCTGCTCCGGGGTGAGGTCGAAGTTCATCGGGGTGCCTCCTCGGGGTTGACCACGGCCAGCACCGCACCCGTCTCGACCTGCCCACCGGCGGACACCGGCAGGTCGGCGACCACGCCGTCGGTCGGGGCGAGCACGGGATGTTCCAGTTTCATCGCCTCCAGGGTCAGCAGCAGATCCCCGGCGGCGACCCGCTGACCGGCCTCGACGTGCACCCGGGACACCGTGCCGGGCAGCGGCGCGAGCAGCGACCCGGCCGCCGTCGCCGCGCGGGGCAGCGGGAAGCGGGGCAGCTCGGTCAGCTCCGCCGCCCCGTCCGGGCCGTCCACGAAGACCACCGACCCCGCCCGGTGTACGCGGAACACCTGCCGCACCCCCGCCACGTCGAGCAGCACCCGGTCCGGTGCCGCCGTCACCAACGCCACGGCCGGCGGTACGTCCGCAGCGGGCGGGTCGGGCGTGGCCCGGCCGTCGGCGGGTGGACCGCCCGTCGCCGCTGCCCCGGTCGCCGGGGCGGGTGGATCGGTGGACCAGTCGGCGAGTGCGCCGGACCGGTCCAGCCGGTAGCGCACCTCGATCTCCTCGCCGCCGGGACCGGCGTACCGGACGACCTGGGGGAGGGCCGGCACGTTGCGCCAACCCGACGGGAGGCCGGCGAGCACCGGGGCGGCGGCCCGGCGCGCGGCGGCCCCGGCGAGCGCGGCGGCCAGCGCCACCTGCGGGAGCCGGGCGGCCGGCAGCAGCGGCGCGAAGACCTCGGGGTGCACGTCCAGGAAGCCGGTGTCCACCCGCGCCGCGCCGAACTCCGCGCTACGCAGCACCCGGACCAGCAGGTCCCGGTTGGTGGCCACCCCGTGCAACTCGGCGCGGGCCAGCGCTCCGGCGAGCAGCCGGGCCGCCTCGGCCCGGGTCGGTGCCCAGGCGACCAGCTTGGCCAGCATCGAGTCGTAGTGCACGCCCACCGTCGACCCGGTGCCCACCCCCGAGTCGAGCCGCAGGCCCCGGGTCGGGGTGAACCCGCCGACCACCCCGGGCACCGCGAACCGGTGCAGCGTGCCGGTCGCCGGCCGGAACCCCTGCGTCGGGTCCTCCGCGCACAGCCGTACCTCGATGGCGTGGCCGTCTACCGGCGGGGTCGCCGGCACCGGCAGCGCACCACCCTCGGCGACCAGCAGTTGCAGCCGGACCAGGTCCAGCCCGGTGACCGCCTCGGTGACCGGGTGCTCCACCTGGAGCCGGGTGTTCATCTCCAGGAAGAAGAACTCGCCCGTCGGGGCGAGCAGGAACTCCACCGTCCCCGCCCCCACGTAGTCGACCGCCCGTCCAGCGGCGACCGCCGCCGCGTGCAGCCGCTCCCGCACCCCGTCGGGCAGCACCGCCGGGGCCTCCTCGACGATCTTCTGGTGCCGCCGCTGGATCGAGCAGTCCCGCTCACCGAGGGCCACGACCGTACCGTGGGTGTCGCCGAAGATCTGCACCTCGACGTGCCGGCCACGCTCGACGTACCGCTCGACGAAGACCGTGCCGTCGCCGAACGCGGCGGCGGCCTCGCGGCGCGCCGAGTCGACGGCCGCCGGCAGGTCCGCCGGGTCGCGGACGATGCGCATCCCCCGGCCGCCGCCCCCGGCGGACGCCTTGACCAGCACCGGGAAGTCGGTGACCTCGTCGCGGTCGGTCCAGGTCGGCAGCATCGGCACGCCCGCCCCGGCGAGCAACTCCTTCGCCGCGATCTTGTCGCCCATCGCCGCGATCGCCCCGGCCGGCGGGCCGACCCAGGTCAGACCCGCGTCGGTCACCGCCGCCGCGAACCCGGCGTGCTCGGCGAGGAAGCCGTAACCCGGGTGGACGGCGTCCGCGCCGGTCCGCCGCGCCGCGTCCAGGATCAGCTCCATCCGCAGGTACGTCTCGACGGGCGAGTTCCCCGGCAGCCGGACCGCCTCGTCGGCCTCGGCCACGTACGGCGCGTCGGCGTCCGCGTCGGAGTGCACGGCGACCGTCGCCACACCGAGCGCCCGACAGGTGGCGAAGACCCGCCGGGCGATCTCCCCCCGGTTGGCCACCAGCAGTTTCCGAATCACGAGCCCCTGCCTTTCGTCGGTGGCTACATCCGGAAGACGCCGAAGCCGTCGGCGCCCTTCACCGGTGCGTTGTGGATCGCCGACAGGCAGAGCCCGAGGACGGTACGGGTGTCCCGGGGATCGATCACCCCGTCGTCGTAGAGCCGGCCGGACAGGAACAGCGCCCCCGACTGCGACTCGATCTGCTGCTCGACCATCATCCGCATCGCCGCGTCGGAGTCCTCGTCGTAGTCCCGGCCCCGGGCGGCGGCGGCCTGCCGGGCCACGATCGACAGCACCCCGGCCAACTGCGCCGGCCCCATCACCGCCGACTTCGCGTTCGGCCAGGTGAACAGGAACCTCGGCTCGTACGCCCGGCCACACATGCCGTAGTTGCCGGCACCGTACGAGGCACCCAGGTTGACCGTCAGGTGCGGCACCGTCGAGTTCGCCACCGCGTTGATCATCAGCGCGCCGTGCTTGATGATGCCGCGCTGTTCGTACTCGGTGCCGACCATGTAGCCGGTGGTGTTCTGAAGGAAGACCAGCGGGGTGTCGGCGGCGTTGGCGAGCTGGATGAACTGGGCCGCCTTCTGCGCCTCCGCGCTGAACAGCACCCCCCGCGCGTTCGCCAGCACCCCCACCGGGTAGCCGTGCAGCTCGCCCCAGCCGGTGACCAGCGCGGTGCCGTACGCCGGCTTGAACTCGTCGAACTCGCTGCCGTCGAGCACCCGGGCCAGCACCTCACGCGGGTCGAACGGCACCTTCAGGTCGGCGCTGACGATGCCCAGCAGCTCCTCCGGGTCGTACCTCGGTGGGCGGGGGGCCGGGTCGCGCGGCGGTGGCCCCTGCTTGCGCCAGTTGAACCGGCGTACGCACCGTCGGGCCAGCCGGATGCCGTCCCGCTCGTCCTCGGCGAGCTGGTCGGCGAGGCCGGACGTGCCGGCGTGCATCGCCGCGCCACCGAGCGACTCGTCGTCGGTGACCTCGCCGGTGGCCATCCGCACCAGCGGCGGCCCGGCCAGGTACACCTGCGACCGGTCCCGGATCATGATCACGTGGTCGGACATCCCCGGCACGTACGCGCCCCCGGCGGTGGCGTTACCGAAGACCACGCTGACCGTGGGGATACCGGCGGCGGAGAGCCGGGTCAGGTCGCGGAACACCCGACCGCCCGGAATGAAGATCTCCGCCTGGGTGGGCAGGTCCGCCCCTGCGCTCTCCACCAGGTTCACCATCGGCAGCCGGTTCGCCAGGGCGATCTCACCGGCCCGCCGGGTCTTCGCCAGCGACCACGGGTTCACCGCGCCGCCGCGTACCGTCGGATCGTTGGCGACGACCAGGCACTCCACGCCCTCGACCACGCCGATGCCGGTGACCACGCTCGCCCCGACCGGGAAGTCGGTGCCGAACCCGGCGACCGGCGACAACTCCAGGAACGGGCTGTCCCGGTCGAGCAGCAGCTCGATCCGCTCCCGGGGCAGCAGCTTGCCGCGCCCGTGGTGCCGGGCCACGTACTTCTCGCCACCGCCGGCCCGCGCCCGGTCGAGCGCGGCGTCCAACTCGGCGAGCCGCTCCCGCAGCGCCTCCCGGTTGGCCACGAAGGCCGGCGCGGCCGGGTCGATCGCACTCTCCAGTGTGGTCACTGTGCCCCTTCCGGTGGCTCGCCGACCCGGCACCCAGGGCCCGCTGTCGGTCGCGGCGGCAGGACTCGCCGGCCCGGCCCGCTGCTCGCGCTCACAGGCCCAGGCCCTTGGCGATGATCTCGTTCATGATCTCGGTGGTGCCGCCGCCGATGCCGAGGATGCGGGCGTCCCGGTAGTGCCGCTCCACCTCGGCGTCGCGCAGGTAGCCGAAGCCGCCGTGCAGTTGCAGCGCCGCGTCGACCACCTGGTCGCAGGCGGCCACCGCGACGTTCTTCGCCATCGCCACCTCGGTCACCACCGGCTCGCCCGCCGCCACCCGGGCGGCCACCTGGTGCACGTACGCGCGGGCCGCCTCGGCGCGGGTGTGCATCTCGGCCAGCCGGTGCCGGACCAGTTGCCGGCTGGCCAACGGACGGCCGAACGTGGACCGGTCCCGGCACCAGCGGGTCGCCAGCTCCACGCAGCGCTGCGCGGTCGCGTACGCCTGGGTGGCCAGGGAGAGCCGCTCGGTGGCGAAGTTCTGCATGACCGCCAGGAAGCCGGTGTCCTCCTCACCGATCCGGTTGGCCACCGGCACCCGCACGTCGACGAAGGACAGCTCGGCCGTGTCCGAGCAGTGCCAGCCGAGCTTGTCCAGCTTCCTGCCGACGGTGAACCCGGGGGTGCCCTTGTCGATCACCAGCAGGTGCAGCGACCCGCTGCCGGGGAAGTCGCCGCAGACCGCCGTGGTGACGAAGTCGGCGCGTACCCCGCTGGTGACGTACGTCTTCGACCCGTTGACCAGGTAGTGGTCGCCGTCGCGGCGGGCGGTGGTGCGGATCGAGGCGACGTCGGAGCCGCCGTCCGGTTCGGTGATCGCTAGCGCGCCGATCAGCTCGCCCGCCAGCGTCGGCCGGACGTACCGGGTGACCAGCGGGTCGTCGGCGGCCGAGGGTCGGGCGGCGAGCCGGCCACCGAGCGTGCCGCCGGTTCGCCCACCGGCCGCCGCGACGATGTGCGGCAGCGCGATGCCGTGTGTGAACAGCGCCGCGACCAGCCCGGACGAGCCGCCGGAGCGGATGATCTCTTCGGTGACCACGATCGAGTCGAGCAGGTCGCCGCCGCTGCCCCCGACCGACTCGGGGAAGCCGATGCCGAGCAGGCCGAGCTTCGCGGCGGTGACGTGCAGCGTGCGGGGGACCTCGCCGGCCCGTTCCCAGTCGGCCAGGTGCGGCAGCACCTCGCGGGTCACGAAGGCCCGGGTCAACTCCCGCAGCTGCCGCCGCTCCGGCGTGTCCACGATCGTCACCGGTCCCCCTCCCCGGCCGGTCCGCCCGGCCCGGCTGCGGGTGGTCCGGGGGCGAGGGCGGCGGGCAGGTCGACGATGCGGGAGCGGAGCAGCTCGCCGAGCGCCTTGGCCTGCGGGTCGAACCGGGTGGAGGCGGCCACCCCGGCCCCGAGCAGGCCCCGGATCACGAAGTTGACCGCCCGCAGGTTCGGCAGCTCGTACCGCTCGACGGTCAACGGGGCGGTCTCGGGCAGCAGTTCGGCCAGCCGCTCGACGGTCAACCACTCCCGCAGCCACTCCCAGGACGGGTCGGTGCGGGCCCAGACACCGAGGTTGGCGTCGCCACCCTTGTCGCCCGACCGCGCCCCGACCAGCTCACCCAGCGGCCCCCGCCGGGTCGGCCCGGCGGCCGGAGCCGGGCCCGCCGGCCCGGCCCCGGGCGGCGTCCCGGCCGGGGTCACGGTCCGGGGCGGGGGGACCGGCAGCCGGGTGCCGTCCGGCAGGACGGCCACGTGCGGCACGTCGGCCTGCGGCACCGCGTCGGCGGTGAAGACCCCGTACGGGGTGGCGTCGCCGGGCAGGGTGGTCAGCGTGCACCCGGGATAGGAGGCGAGGGCCAGTTCCACCGCCGCCGCCGAGAACGCCCGCCCGGCCCGCGCCCGGTCACCGTCGCGCAGGTGTACGTGCAGCAGCGCGCTCGCCGTCTCGGTGTCGACCGCGTCGACGTGGTCGGTACGGGCCAGCGTGAACTCCAGCCCGTCCGCGCCGACCGCCGCCTCGATCTGCCCCCGGACCAGGGCGGCCTTGGCCGGTACGTCCAACCCGCAGAGCACGAACGTCATCGCGTTGCGGAAACCGCCCAGGTTGTTGACGCCCACCTTGAGGGTGGCCGGCGGCGGGGTGCCCCGGACCCCGTCCACCCGGACCCGGTCCGGCCCGTCGGGGTGCAGCCGTACCGTGTCCAGCCGGGTCACCACGTCCGGGCCGAGGTAGTCGGGGCCGCCCACCTCGTACAACAGTTGGGCGGTGACCGTCTCGACGGTGACCGCGCCGCCGGTGCCGGGGTGCTTGGTGAGCACCGACGAGCCGTCCGGGTGGATCTCGGCGATCGGGAAGCCGGGCCGGTGCCCGCCGTCGGGCAGCTCGGTGAAGAAGCTGAAGTTGCCCCCGGTGACCTGCGCCCCGCACTCGATCAGGTGCCCGGCGACGGTCGCCCCGGCCAGCGCGTCCAGGTCGTCCCGCCCCCAGCCGAACCGGGCGATGGCCGGCCCGACCGCCAGCGAGGCGTCGGTGACCCGGCCGGTGACCACCACGTCCGCCCCGGCGTCGAGGCAGGCGGCGATGCCGAACGCGCCGAGGTAGGCGTTGGCGGTGAGCGCGTCGGGTCGGGCCAGGGCGTCACCCTCGACGTGGGCGACCCGGACGGCGAGGCCGAGCCGGTCGGCGAGCGCGCCGATCGCGGCGGCCAGCCCGGCCGGGTTCAACCCGCCCGCGTTGGTGACGATCCGTACCCCCCGGTCGAGGGCGGTGCCGAGACACCCTTCGAGCTGGCGGAGGAAGGTCTTCGCATAGCCGAGGCCGGGATCGCGTAGCCGGTCCCGGCCGAGGATCAGCATGGTCAGCTCGGCCAGGTAGTCGCCGGTCAGCACGTCCAGCTCACCACCGTCGAGCATCTCCCGCCAGGCGGTGAACCGGTCGCCGTAGAAGCCGGAGGCGTTGCCGACCCGCAGCACCCCGGTCACCGGACGGCCGTCCCGGCTGCGCTCGCGCGGGGTGCGCGGCCGGCCCCCGGCGGGCCGGCGAAGGACTGGGCCACGTCGAGCCAGGCGTCGGCGGTCGGGCCGGTGGCGACCAGCGCGAGGTCGGCGCGGTGCCGGCGCTGGGTCACCAGCAGGCAGAAGTCGAGCGCCGGGCCGACGACCCGGTCCGTCGCGTCGGCCGGCCCGAAGGCCCAGCGCGACCCGTCGGGTGCGCCGAGTTCGACCCGCACCGGCGTCGTTGGCACCGGGCGGCCGTGGACGGCGAAGCCGTGCCCGAGGGTACGGAACCCGAGGTGCGCGACGTGCCGCAGCCGCACCGTCGGGGTACGGGTGACGTCGAGCGCCTCGGCGACGTCCTCGCCGTGGGCCCAGGTCTCCATGATCCGGGCGGTGGCCATCGAGGCGGCCGACATCCGGGTGCCGTACCAGGGCAGCTTCTCCCCGGCGGGGACGGCGGCGAGGGCGGTGGCGAGCGCGGCCCGGCCGCTGCGCCAGCGGTCGAGCAGCACGTCGGGCGGGGCCAGGAACGCCGTCGCGCCGTCGTCGACCAGCCGCCCCGGATCGGGGGCCGAGGTGACCGAGGCGTGGAACGCCGTCGGGTCGGTGGCGGCCAGCCGGGCCACGTGGTCGGTCCAGGCGAGGTGGGCGATCTGGTGGGCGACGGTCCAGCCGGGGGCGGGGGTCGGTCGCGTCCACGCCCCGGCGGGCAGTGCGGCGACGAGCGCGTCGAGCTGGTCGGACTCGTCGGTCAGGTCGACGAGCAGTGCGGTCGGGTCGACCATGGTGCCTCCGGTCGGGTGGGCCGGTGAGTACGGGTCAGGTCGGGTCGTCGTGGCCGGGTGCTGCCGCTGTGGGGGCGAGCAGGGTGGCGAGCTGGCGTTTCCAGGTGCGCAGCAGGGCGGTACGCCGGACCGAGTCGTCGTTGAGCAGGTTGGCCACGCCGAGCCCGCGCAGCAGGTCGAGGGTGGCCTGCACGGCCTCGCGGACGCCGGGGCGGCGCTCGTCCACGTCGAGCAGCGCCACGGTGAGCCGGTGCATCTCCCGGCCTACCCGCGCCTCCAGCGGCACCAGCGCGTCGCGCAGTTCCGGGTCGGTGCGGGCGGCCACCCACAGCTCCAGCGCGGCGACGAAGAGCGGCCCGGTGAAGGCGACGCCGAGCAGGTCGACCACCCGGTCGAGGCGTTGCGACCCGACCGGCAGCGCCTCGGCCTCGACGCGTAGCTCCTCGGCGCGTCGCTCGGCGAGGTGGGCGACGGCGGCGGTGACCAGGGCCGCCTTGGTGGGGTAGTGGTGTAGTTGGGCGCCCCGGGAGACGCCGGCGTGGGCGGCGACCACGGTCGTGGTGGTGCCCGACCAGCCGTACCGCACGAGGCAGTCGACAGTCGCCTCCAGCAGCCGGGCCTGGGTGGCGCGGCTGCGTTCCTGCTGGGGGACGCGGGTCGCCGGGGTGGACACGGGAACAGCGTGCCGCCGTCGAAACAAACAGTCAAGCCTGACTTTTTCGGCTCCGGGTGACCCGTCGGGGCCCACCGCGCCGCCCCCGGTCCCGGTGGCCGGTCAGCGGCCGTCGCGCGGGGCGAAGGCGGTGAGCGCGTCGAGGTCGCTGTGCCGGGAGCGCAGGTACTCGTCCGCCCAGGCGGCGGCGTCCGGATAGCCCGACCCGGCGGCGACCCGGGCGCAGGCCGCGTCGACGTCAAACGCCGTACGGCGGAGCTGCACCCCCGGGCCGAGCAGCGCCCAGTACGCCCCCGGCCCGCCGTACGGCATGCCCACGCTGCCCGGATTGACCACCAGACGGCGGTCGACCAGCCGGGTGAACGGCATGTGGGTGTGCCCGCAGACCACGGTGCGCACCTGCGCGGGCAGCCCGGCGAACACCTCGGCCCAGCGGGCCGGCCGGGAGTCGACCAGCACCACCTCCTCGTCGTCGCGGGGCGTGGCGTGGCAGAAGAGCACCGGGCCGAGGCCGGCGACCGGGAGGGTGAGCGTCAGCGGCAGCGCGCCCAGCAGGTCCACCTGGTCGGCCCGGAGCTGGCCGGCCGCCCAGTTCGAGACGTCGTGCTCCGACGGCCGGCCGGCGCGGGCCTGCACCAGCTCCCGGTCGGCGTTGCCGCGCACCCAGCGGACCCGGTCACCCAGCCCGGCCAGCAGGTCCAGCACCTCGACCGGCTGCGGGCCGGCCGCCACGTCACCGGTGACCACGATCAGGTCGGCGGCGGCCACCTCCGGCTCGGCCAGCACCGCCTCCAGCGCGGGTAGCGCGCCGTGGACGTCGGAGAGCACTGCGACCCGTTCCAGCACCGGTCCAGGGTCGCGTCCGGCGGAGCGGGTTGTCGAGAGATTCTGCGGCGGGCAGAGCGCGCCGTCGCTGACCCGATCGACCGGGCCCGCCGTAGGGGCAGGCGGAACAGTCACCGGGCCGGAATGCCGACGAGCCAGGGCCGCCGGTCGGGGCGGCCCCGGCTCGGGGTGCGTACGTCCGGTCAGACCCGGGCGCGGCGGGCGAGGCGCTCCGGGTCGAGGATGATGATGCTCTTGCCGTCCAGCCGCAGCCAGCCCCGCGAGGCGAAGTCGGCGAGCGCCTTGTTGACCGTCTCCCGGGAGGCGCCGACGAGCTGGGCGATCTCCTCCTGGGTCAGGTCGTGGGTCACCCGCAGCACGCCGCCGTCACGGGTGCCGAACCGGCCGGCCATCTGGAGCAGGTTCTTGGCGACCCGGCCCGGCACGTCGGTGAAGATCAGATCGGCCAGCGAGTCGTTCGTCCGGCGCAGCCTGCGGGCGAGCACCCGCAGCAGCTGCTCGGCGATCTCGGGCCGGTTGTTCAGCCAGGGCCGCAGCGCCTGCTTGCGCAGCCGGACCAAGCGGGTGTCGGTGACCGCGGTGGCGGTGGCCGTACGCGGGCCGGGGTCGAAGAGCGACAGCTCACCGACCATGTCCGACGGGCCCATCACCGCGATCAGGTTCTGCCGGCCGTCGGCTGCCCGACGCCCGACCTTGATCTTGCCTGACAGGAGGATGTAGAGACTGTCGCCGGGCTCGCCCTCGTTGAAGACGATCTCGCCCTTGCGGACGTCGATCGTCTCCATCTCCTTGGCGAGCGCCTCGGCAGCCTCCGGGTCGACACCCTGGAAGATCCCGCTGCGGGCCAGTACCTCGTCCATCGCGCACCTCCGGTTGCGCGTTGCCGTCCCTCGGCCGGGTCCGCCGTCCGCTGATCCCTCGCGCGCCGCCAAGTCTAGGCGCACGTGAGGACGAATCAGAGCTGCACCCCTGGAATCTTGATCGTTGGGCGTAACCTCACCGACCCGATCGGGCACTATGATCGTCCGCCCGAACCACCTGGTCACCGGGGTTCGCCGCCGCCGGTCGTAGGGTGTCCGGGTGCTGAGCGACCCGGTGCTGACCCACCGCCCCGAGGACGGGTGGGACATTCCGGTGCTCGTGTGGCGGGCCCGCGCCCCGCTGCGGTCGGTCAGCTCCGGCCCGCTCGGTGGCGGCGTCGGCCCGCGCAACTGGGTGGTCAACGCGACCGTGCCGATGTCGTACCACCGGGACGACCCGGCGGCCCACCTGGCCGCGCTCGCCGACCGGTTCGACCTCGACGGGCCCGGGGTCGGCCTGCTCACCGGCGTGGACGTCGCCGAGGTGGTGACCCGGACCGACACCGGGGTCCGGGCCTGGGCCACCGTCGGCCTCGGCACCCCCCTGTGGGCCGCCGCCCCGGACCCCGCCCACGCCCCGGCGCAGCGGGTGGGAACGGTCAACATCGTGGTGTACGTGCCGGCGGCGCTCGGCGACGCGGCGCTGGTGAACGCCGTCGCCACCGCCACCGAGGCCAAGTGCCAGGCGATCGGGGAACTGGGCCTGCCCGGCACCGGCACCCCCACCGACGCGGTCACCGTGCTCTGCCCGGCGGGCGACCCGGCGGAGCCGTACGGCGGACCCCGGTCGACCTGGGGCGCGCCGCTCGCCCGCGCCGTCCACGCGGCCGTCCGGGACGGCGGCGCGGTGCCCTGCGTCCCGTGGTCGCAGCGGCGGACGGGCTGAACTTCCGTCCGATCGGCCCGTCGTCGGTCGATTGGCCACCCGGTAGCGTCGCGGGCGATGTACTCTGCCGCCTTCCTCCAGCCCCGTCCCCGCCGCCGCACCGCGCTCGCCTGCGGCGCGCTGCTCGCCGTGCTCCTCGCCGGCTGCGGCCAGTCGTCCGACAGCCCGGACCCGGTCTGGCGGCCGGGCGGCGGCGGTGGCGCCACCGGCTCCCCGGTGCCGACCACCGGGGCGGCCGGCAAGACCGAGGCGATCACCCTGTCGGCGACCGGGGACATCGTCATGGGGATGGCCCCGTCCCGGCTGCCCGCAAACGGCGGCAAGGGCTTCTTCGACGAGGTCAAGGGCGCGCTCAAGGCCGACCTGGTGATGGGCAACCTGGAGGAGCCGCTCACCACCGACACCGGCACCGGCAAGTGCGGCGCGAACTCCAGCAACTGCTACCAGTTCCGGGTCCCGCCGGAGTACGCGGGCCACCTCAAGGACGCCGGTTTCCAGTTGCTCAACCAGGCCAACAACCACGGCTACGACTTCGGCCCGCAGGGCTACGAGAACACCCAGCAGGCGCTGGAGAAGCACGGCCTCAAGCACACCGGCGCACCCGACCAGATCACCGTGGTCGAGGTCGAGGGGGTGAAGGTCGCGGTGGCCGGCTTCTCGTCGTACCCGTGGTCCAACAGCCTGGTCGACATCGACGCCGCCAAGGGGGTCGTCGAGAAGGCCACGACGATGGCCGACCTGGTCGTGGTGCAGGTGCACATGGGTGGCGAGGGGTCGGACAAGACCCGGGTCCGCCCCGGCACCGAGATGTTCCTCGGCGAGAACCGGGGCGACCCGGTGAAGTTCTCCCACGCCATGATCGACGCCGGGGCCGACCTGATCGTCGGGCACGGCCCGCACGTGCTGCGCGGGATGGAGTTCTACCAGGGCCGGCTGATCGCCTACAGCCTGGGCAACTTCGCCGGGGGCGCCCGGTCGCTAAACCCGACCGGCCGGCTCGGCTGGGGCGGGGTGCTGAAGGTCTCGCTCAAGCCCGACGGCAGCTTCGCCGGTGGCTCGTTCACCTCCACCCGGATGAGTTCGGTGGGCAAGCCGGGGATGGACCCCGCCGGGCAGGGGCTCGGCCTGGTCAAGCAGCTCAGCACCAACGACTTCCCGCGTACCGCCGCCCGGTTCGACGGCAAGGGGAAGATCAGCCCGCCCGACGCCGGCTGACCGGGGGCGTGGTCCGGCGGCCTGTCGGGGCGGCGACGTAGGCTGGCCGGCGTGACCATCAGCTCTCCCGGCCGGGTCGAGACGGATCTCGGCCGCACCCGGCGCGCCCGGCGGATCGGCCGGGCGCTGACCGAGGCGCACCCCGACGCCCACTGCGAACTGGACCACACCACCGCGTTGGAGCTGGCCGTCGCCACGATCCTCTCCGCGCAGTGCACCGACAAGAAGGTCAACGAGGTCACCCCGAAGCTGTTCGCCCGCTACCCGACGGCCGCCGACTACGCCGGGGCCGACCGGGCCGAGCTGGAGGAGCTGATCCGGCCGACCGGGTTCTACCGCAACAAGACCGACTCGCTGATCAAGCTGGGGCAGGCCCTGACCGAGCGGTACGACGGCCGGGTCCCCGGCCGGCTGGCCGACCTGGTGACGCTGCCCGGGATCGGCCGCAAGACGGCCAACGTGATCCTCGGCAACGCCTTCGACGTCCCGGGGATCACCGTCGACACCCACTTCCAGCGGCTGGTGCAGCGGTGGGGGCTGACCATCCAGACCGATCCGGTCAAGATCGAACACGAGATCGGGGCGATGTTCCCGAAGCGGGAGTGGACCATGCTCTCCCACCGGATCATCTTCCACGGCCGGCGGGTCTGCCACGCCCGCAAGCCCGCCTGCGGGGCGTGCACCCTCACCCGGCTCTGCCCGTCGTACGGGCTCGGGCCGACCGAGCCGGCCGCCGCCGCCAAGCTGCTCAAGGGCCCCCGCGCCCGGGACCTCGCGGTCGCCGCCGGGGTCGACCCGGAGCTGGTGCCGGCGCAGGCCGTCGTCGCGGAGGCGCCGTGAAGCCCCGGCTCGCCGCGCTGCTCGTCCCGGTGCTGCTGGTGCTCGCCGGCTGCACCGCCACCGGCGGCGGGGAGGGCTCCGCCACCGGCCCCACCCGCGCCGCGCGCCCCTCGCCGTTCGCCGACTGCGCCACCCTCACCACCGCGCCCGGCCCGACCCCCACGCCGACCGGGTCCGCCGTCGCCGACACCGGCAGCCCGCTGCCCGAACTGGTGCTCTCCTGCTTCACCGGTGGGGCCCCGGTGGCGCTGCGCGACATCCACGGCCCGGCCGTGATCAACGTGTGGGCCTCCTGGTGCCCGCCCTGCCGCCAGGAACTGCCGGCCTTCCAACGGCTCAGCGTCCGCGCCGCCGGCCAGCTCCAGGTGATCGGGGTGAACAGCCGGGACAGCCGGGACGGCGCACAGGCCATCGGCGAGGACTTCGGCATCCGCTTCCCGGTCCTGTTCGACCAGGGCGAGGCCCTGCAACGGGAGCTGCGCCGCACGGCGGTGCCGCTGACCCTGCTGGTGGACGCGCAGGGGCGGATCGCGCACACCGACACCTCCGGCGCGCTGGACGACGCCCGCCTCGCCGACCTGGTCCGCCGGCACCTCGGCCTGGTGGTGCCCGCGTGAGACCGACCGCCGGTGCCGGGTCGACCCGATGAACCGCCGTCCGCCGTCCTGGTTCGATCCGCTGCTGGGCCGGCTCGGCACCGCCCGGGCCGAGGACTTCACCCGGCTGACCACCCCCGAGCAGGGCGGCCGGGAGAGCGCGGTGCTGGTGCTGCTCGGCGAGGAACCCGGCGTCGGCCCCGACGTGCTGATCCTCCAGCGGGCCGCCACCCTGCGCAACCACGCCGGCCAGCCGGCCTTCCCCGGCGGCGCGGCCGACCCGGGGGACGCCGACGCGCGGGCCACCGCGCTACGTGAGGCCAACGAGGAGGTCGACCTCGACCCGGCCAGCGTGACCGTCCTCGCCGAACTGCCGAGGCTCTGGATTCCGGTAAGCGAGTTCGTGGTTACCCCGGTGCTGGCCTGGTGGCACAGCCCGCACCCGGTGCACCCCCGGGAACCGGCCGAGGTGGCGCACGTGGCCCGGCTGCCCGTCGCCGAACTGGTCGACCCGGCCAACCGGATGCGGGTCCGCCACCCCAGCGGCTGGACCGGCCCGGCGTTCTCCGTCCGGGGGATGCTGGTCTGGGGCTTCACCGCCGGGGTGCTCGCCGCGCTGCTGGAGATGGCCGGGTGGGCCCGCCCCTGGCCCCGCTCGCGGGTGGTCGAGCTGCCGCCGACCGGTGCCACCCCGGCCCCCTCCGCCGGCACCGACAGGGCCGACGAGTTGGCCGGTCCGCTGACCTGACCATCACGTTCCGCAGCCGCAGCGCCGTACCGGTGTCCGGTGCACGTACCCTTGACCGGTGTCGGCCGTGGATCTCGTTCTGCTCCTGCTCATGCTCGTGTTCGCGATCAGCGGATACCGTCAGGGCTTCGTCATCGGGGCGCTGTCGTTCTCGGGGTTCTTCCTGGGCGCGCTCATCGGCCTCCAGCTCGGGCCGATGCTGGCCCGCCAGTTCATCGACAGCGGGACGCGGGTGCTGGTCTCCCTGGTCGCCGTCTTCGGGCTCGCCGTCCTCGGTCAGGCGCTGGCCGGCTGGCTCGGCTCCCACCTGCGGCGCACGATCACCAACGACGTCGCCAAGCGGGCCGACGACATCGGCGGCGCGTTCGTCTCGATCCTCGCGGTGATGCTGGTGGCCTGGCTGGTCGCCGTGCCGCTGGGTTCCTCGTCGCTGCCCTGGCTGGCCGCCTCGGTCAAGAACAGCGCGTTGCTGACCGTGGTGGACCGGGTCCTGCCCGACCAGGCCCAGGAGCTGTCCACGGCGCTGCGCGACACCGTCGACACCAACGGTTTCCCCGACGTCTTCAACGGGCTGGGGCGCACCTCGGCCCGGCAGGTCGCCCCGCCGGACCCGGCGCTGGCCGGCTCGCAGGTGGTGGCGAACAGCCAGCGGGCGGTGGTGAAGGTGCTCGGGTCCGCGCCGAGCTGCTCGCGCCGCATCGAGGGTTCCGGCTTCGTCTACGCCGACGACCGGGTGATGACCAACGCGCACGTCGTCGCCGGCACCCGCTCCGTCGCGGTCGAACTGCGCGGCGAACGGTACGACGGCGTGGTCGTCGTCTACGACCCGGACCGCGACCTCGCCGTGCTGCACGTGCCGGGGCTGCCCGGTCCGTCCCTGCGCTTCGCCGCCGGGCAGGCCGGCAGCGGCGCGGACGCGATCGTGCTGGGCTTCCCGCTCGACGGCCCGTACGACGCCCGCCCGGCCCGCATCCGCGACGTCGACCGGATCGAGGGCCCGGACATCTACAACGCCAGCAAGGTCAACCGGGAGATCTACACGATCCGGGCGCTGGTGCGCAGCGGGAACTCCGGCGGGCCGCTGGTCTCCTCCAACGGGCTGGTGCTCGGGGTGATCTTCGCGGCGGCGGCGGACGACCCGAACACCGGCTTCGCGGTGACCGCCGAGGAGGCCCGGCCGGTGGCGCTGGCCGGCGCGGAGCGTACCCGGGGAGTGGGCACCGGCGACTGCACCTGAGCCCCCGGACGCGGCCCGACCGGCCGGGGCCGGGGGTGGTCAGCCGCCGGCCGGCGCGGTGGCCGGGGCGTCACCGCCGGCCGGGGTGAGGCCGGGCAGCTTGGCCCGACCCCAGGTCAGTGACCTGTCGAGCACCGCCCGCGCCATGATCGCCACGCAGGTGCCGCCGTTGACGAAGGACGCCACCACGTCGCTCGGATGGTGCATGCCCCGGTACATCCGGGTCAGCGCCACCCCGACCGGGACCAGCACCAGCAGCGTCCACCAGGTGACCTTGCCGGCGGTGCTGCGGGCCCGCAGCGCCAGCAGCAGCGCGATGCCGACATAGAGGGCGACCGCCGCCGAGGTGTGGCCGGACGGGAAACTCGACGTCGGCGGGGAGACGTCCATGTGCTCCACCGCCGGCCGCCGACGGTCGATCGCCATCGTGGTGAGCAGGAAGACCAGCGCCTGGGCGGACACCGCCGCGCACAGGAACAGCGGCTCCCGCCAACGGTGCAGCACCAGCCGGAGCGCCAGCGCCACCAGCACGGTGACCACGACGATCAGTTGGGTGCTGGCCAGCGTGCTGAACACCAACGAGACGTCGTTCCACCCCCCGGTACGGTCGGCCGCCAGCTCGCGGTTGACCGCGTCCTCCACGGTGAACGGCCAGACGTCGTCGAGGACCCGGGTCACCAGCAGCCCGAGCAGGACCATGAACGAGAGCAGCAGGGCCACCGGAAGAAGCACCCGCCTGGCGACCTGTGCAGCGATGGCTGACATGGCCGCCCAGTACCCGGACCGGAGGCCCGCTACGCGTGCGGGTCGGTCAGCTCCGGCGCCACCCCGTCGACCGTGGCCCGGCCGCCCGGCAGCCCGACCTGCTCCCGCCAGGTACGGAACGCCGCCGCGGTGGCCGCCACCACCGCCACCCCCAGCAGGCAACCGCCGAGCACGTCGCTGGCCCAGTGCACGCCCAGCGCCACCCGGCTCAGGCAGGTCACCCCGACGAGCAGCACGGCCACCGTCCACAGCGCCACCCGGGCCGCCGGACGACCCCGGGTGAACGGCAGGAACACCAGCAGCAGCACCCCCGCCGCGAGGGTCGCGTTCAGCGCGTGCCCGGACGGGAAGGAGTACCCGGCGGCCCGCGCCACCGGATCGAGCAGCTCCGGGCGGTCCCGGCCGACGAGCAGCTTCAGCACCGCCCCCAACGTCCCGCCGACGACCATCGTGGTGACCACCCAGAGCGCCAGCCGGCGGGCCCCGCGACGCCACAGCCACACCACCACGACCAACGCGGCCACCCGCAGCGGCCCCGGCGAGGCCAGATGTGTCCACGCCTTCATCACCCGCACCCACACCGGATGGTCGGCGGCGAACCGGTGCAGGGCGTCGGTGACCGCCGCGTCCAGGTCGTGCAGCGGCGGCCAGGCCCCGACCACCAGCACCGCCAGCAGCGCGAACGGCACCAGCACCAGGAACGCCGCCGTCGACGCCAGCGTCAGCCGCAACCCGAGCGAGTGGTCCCGGTCCAGGCGGCGGTCCCGCCAGGACCGGCCCGACGGGGACACGGAGGTACGCGGACCGGAGGAACTCATGCGACCTGCTCTACCCACCCGAACCCGCAATCAGGCCCGGTTCAGCGGCCCCGTAGCCGGAACCGGCGGACCATCAACGCGACCCCGGTGACCAGGGCCGCCGCGACGGCGACACCCGTCCACAGCCGACGCGGGGCGTCCTCGTCGGCGCCGCCGGCCGGCTGCGCCGTCCACCGGGTCTGCTGGCGGGGCGCGGTGAACCCGAGCGGGTCGCTGCCGGTGCCACCGGCGCGGGCGTCCTCGGCGGAACCGGGGGCCGGCCCGAACCCGACCACCCCGGGGGAGTCGTTGTCGTCCAACGGGTTGTAGCCGATCAGCGGCACGTCGGCGGTGAGCGCGGCCACCGGGTCGACCAGGCCGTACCCGAAACGGTCGTCCCGGCCGACGGGGCCGATGTCCTTCGCGGTGCTCAGCAGCCGGTTCACCACGTCCCCGGCGGACATGTCCGGGTAGCGGGCGCGGACCAGGGCGGCCGTCGCCGTCACCAGCGGCGCGGCGAAGCTGGTGCCCTGCACGCCCCAGTAGTTGCTCGGCGGGCGGGCCCCGACCAGGCCGGTCGCCGGTGCGGTCAACGTGGTGGCGTGACCGGTGATCGAACCGGACCAGAGGTTCTCGCTGTCGCGTTCCAGACCGGCCACCGCGATCACCCCCGGCTCCCGCGCCGGATACCAGACCTTCGAGGTGGTGGACGTGGCGACGTTGCCGGTGCAGGCCACCACCACCACGTCCCGGGCGAACGCGTAGTCCAGCGCGGCGGCCAGGGCCGGGCTGTCGCCGCTGCCGCCCAGCGACAGGTTGATCACCCGGGCGCCGTTGTCGACCGCCCAGCGCACCCCCCGGGCGACGATCATCGCGTCGTCGTACCGGTTCTCGTTGTCGAGCACCCGCACGGGCAGGATACGGGCGTCCGGCGCGAGCCCGACCACGCCCCGCCGGTCGTCGCCCCGCCCGGCGATCAGGCTGGCCACCGTGGTGCCGTGCCCCACCGGGTCCGGCTCGTCACCGCCGCCGGGGGAGACCAGATCCATGCCGGGCAGCACCTGGCCGACCAGGTCGGGGTGGTTGCCGTCCACCCCGGAGTCGATCACCGCCACCGTGACGCCACGCCCGGTCGAGGTACGCCAGGCGGTGGCCGCGTTCAACTCGTCGAGCTGGAACTGGTCGTCGCGGACCCGGTCGGCACGCGCCTGCACCGGGGCGAAGTCGGGCTCGGCCAGCGGACTGCCGGCCCGCGTCCCGACCAGGGTGGACGAGGACGGGGCCACGGCGGACGCGGGCGGCGGGGCCGTGCCGAGCACGGTGACGGTGGTCGCCGCGACACCGAGCAGCGCCCGCCCGGCGAACCGGTGCAGCGCCGTCGGAGAGCCCTGCCGAACCCTGGTCACATCGTCAGCCATTCATCACGCGGGACACATGCTGCTCGGAGATTACCGGTTCCGGCTGCCGACACGGCACGTTCCGGCACACCCGGATCACGGTGGCGGCAGATGTGCCAGCTGAACGAGGCGGACCCCCTCGCGCCGGGTGACCAGCCGACCACGCCCCGCCGGCAACGGCCCCGGCCGGACCGCGCCGACGAGCTGACCCTCGTCCGGGCTGCCGCTCATCACCAGGCCGGCGGTGGACAACTCCCGCAGGCGCTGCACGACCGGCTCGTACTGGGAGCGGCCGGCGCCACCGCAGCGGCGGGCCAGCACCAGGTGCAGGCCGACGTCCCGGGCCTGGGGCAGGTGTTCCTCCAGCCCACGCAGCGGGTTCGCCGGGCCGCTGGACACCAGGTCGTAGTCGTCTACCAGGATGAACAACTCCGGGCCGGACCACCAGGAACGGTCCCGCAACTGGGCCGGGGTGACCTCCGGGCCGGGCAGCCGGCCCCGCATGTAGCCGGCGACCGACTCGATCAGCTCGGTGGTGTGCGCCGCTGCTGTGCCGTACCCGATCAGGTGGTCGGTCTCGACGGTGCCGAGCAGGCTGCGCCGGTAGTCGACCAGGATCACCCGGGCCTGCTCCGGGGTGAACCGCGCGACGATCGAGGTGGCCAGCGCCCGCAGGAACGACGACTTGCCGCACTCGGCGTCGCCGAAGACCACGAAGTGCGGCTCGGTGGCGAAGTCGAGCAGCACCGGACGCAGGTCCGCCTCGGCGACCCCGATCGGGAACGCCAGCCCGGTGCCGGCGGTGGTGTCCAGGTCGGCGTACGGCAGCACCGGGGGGAGCAGCCGCACCCGGGGCGCGGCCGGCCCCGACCAGGCACCCGCCACCGCCTTCACCAGATCCGCCGTGTCCCCGCCGGTGAGCTGCGGCAGGGCGGTGAGGAAGTGCAGGCTCTGCGCGGTGATGCCCCGCCCCGCCTGCTCCGGCACGCCGGCCGCCGCCACCCGCTTCACCACCGAGTCGGACGGGTCACCCAGCCGCAGCTCCATCCGGGACCCGAACAGGTCCCGGATGCCGGGGCGGAAGTCCAGCCAGCGCACCGCGCTCGCCACCACGTGCACCCCGTACGACAGGCCCCGGGTGGCCAGGTCGGTGATCAGGGGTTCCAGGTCGTCGTACTCGCCGCGCAGGGTGGCCCAGCCGTCGACGACGAGGAACACGTCACCGAACGGGTCGACGGCGGGCTGACCGGCGGCGGCGAGCGCCCGCCGCCGCTTGCGCCACGCCGCCATGGACTCCACGCCCAGCTCGGTGAAGCGGCGTTCCCGCTCGGCGAGCAGCGTGGCGATCTCCCCGACCGTACGCCGGACCACCGTCGGGTCGGCCCGGCCGGCGACCCCGCCCACGTGCGGCAGCTCCCGCAGCGCGGTCAACCCGCCGCCGCCGAAGTCCAGGCAGTAGACCTGCGCCTCGGCCGGCGTGTGGGTGAGCGCCAGCGCGCAGACCAGCGTCCGCAACGCGTGCGACTTGCCGCTCTGCGGCGCGCCGACCACCGCCACGTGCCCGGCGGCCCCGCCCAGCGCCAGCCACAGCAGGTCCCGTCGCTGCTCGTACGGCTTGTCGACCACCGCCACCGGCACCTGGAGGCCGCCGTGCAGCTCCGGGTTGGCGAAGGTCAGCCCCCGTTCGGGGTCGACGCCGGGCGGGCCGAGCAGCTCGTCCAGGGCGGGCGCCCGGTCCAGCGGCGGCAGCCACACCTGGTGGGCCGGCGGCCCCTGCCCGGCCAGCCGGCCGACCAGCGCGTCGAGCAGGCTCTCCGGCGCCTCCTCGACGACCGGCGGGGCCACCGGGGCGGCCGGTTCGGGCACCGGCACGACATGGGTGGTGAAGGCGAGCAGCCGGGCCGCGCCGGTGCCGCCGCCCCCGGCCGGGCCGCCGTGCCGCCGCAGCGGGCCGGAGACGTACGCGGCCCGGAACCGGACCAGCGGGTCGGTGCCGGCGCGCAGGTAGCCGTGCCCGGGGGAGCGGGGCAGCTCGTGCGCGTCCGGCACCCCGAGCACCGTGCGGGACTCCAGCGCCGAGAAGGTCCGCAACCCGATCCGGTACGACAGGTGGGTATCCAGCCCGCGCAGCCGCCCCTCCTCCAGCCGCTGGCTGGCCAGCAGCAGGTGGACCCCGAGTGACCGGCCCAGCCGGCCGATCTGCACGAACAGGTCGATGAAGTCGGGCTTGGCCGAGAGCAGTTCGGAGAACTCGTCGCAGACCAGCAGCAGCGACGGCAGCGGGGCGAGCGGCGCGCCGGCCGTCCGGGCCCGCTCGTAGTCGCGCAGGCTGGCGAAGTTGCCGGCCCGGCGCAGCAGCTCCTGGCGGCGCATCAGCTCACCGTTGATGGCGTCCACCATCCGGTCGACCAGCGGCAGCGCGTCGACCAGGTTGGTGATCACCGCGGCGGTGTGCGGCAGCCGGTCGAAGGAGGCGAAGGTGGCCCCGCCCTTGAAGTCGACCAGGACGAAGTTGAGCTGTTCCGAGCTGTGCGTGGCGGCCAACGCCAGGACCAGGGTGCGCAGCAGCTCCGACTTGCCGGAACCGGTCGCCCCGATCAGCAGCCCGTGCGGGCCCATCCCGTCCTGCGCCGACTCCTTGAGGTCCAGCTCGACCGCGCCGCCGTCCGGGCCGACCCCGATCGGCACCCGCAGCCGGTCCCGGGGCGGGCGGGGCAGCCAGCCCTGGTCGGCGGTGAACCCCTCCGGGTCGCCCAGCCCGAGCAGTTCGGGGAGGCCGGGTTCGGCCCCGGGGGCGGCCTCGGTGCCCCGGGCGACGGCGGCGAGCCGCAGCGGGGCGAGCCGCCGGGCGACGGCCTCCGCGTCGACGACGTCCAGCCGGTCGGCGGTGCCCACCTCGGCGTGTCCCTCGGCCGACCAGGAGTGCAGCCGGCCGGCGCGGACCTCCAGCAGCAGGGCGAAGCGGTCCAGCAGGCGCGGTGGCGGGGTGTCGAGGTCGAGCACGGTGACCGCGTCGATGCCGCCGTCGCCGGTCAGTTCGGTGGCGTCGGTCAGGTCACCGCCGTCGAGGAGCACCACCACGTGCGGGCCGTCGGTGGCCGGCCCGGCGGGGCTGAACCGGGACCGGCTGGCCAGCACGTCGCCGAGGAGCCGTTCCAGGTCGACGGCGGAGCTGGTGACCAGCCGGACGGGGCCGAGCGCGTCGACCCGGGTCGGGTGGTGGGCGTGCGGCAGCCACTTCACCCACTCCCAGTGCCGACGCCGTTCCGGGCCGGCGCAGACGGCGACGAGCAGTTCGTCGGGGGCGTGGAAGACGGCGAGCTGGAGGAGCATCGCGCGGGCCAGCGCCTGCGCGTCGGGTGAGCCGGTGCCGGGGCCGCCCTCCGTCGTGCCCCCGCCCGGCCCGGCCGGCTGCCCGCCCCGGACGAAGACCCGGGCGAAGCTGCGCAGCGACAGCGCCACCGGCAGGTCCGGCACCACCGAGTACGCGTCGAGGAACCGCCGCAGCGCCCCCGCGGTCATCGGCTCCAGTTCCTCAAGCGGCCGGGTGACCGGCGGCACCAGGGGGGTGGCCAGCGTCTGCGGCCCGACGGCGACCCGCACCACGCCGAAGTCGGGGTCGCCGGGGCGGCGTTCCCAGACCCGGTGGCTGTCCACCGTCGACCAGAGCCGGCCCGGGTCGGGATGCCGGTAGTACAGCCCGGCCCGCTGCTGCCGGGCGGTCTGCCGGACCCGTCGCCGCAGGGTGCCCAGGTGCCGCAGGTACTCCCGACGGGCGGCCATCATCTCCGACTTCCTCGGGCTGCCGGTGGCGCTGCCCCAGGAGGTCATCAGCATCGCCACCGAGGAGAGCCCGAACATTCCGCCCACCACGTACGAGTAGGCGCCGCCGCCCCGACCGAACATCATCGCCATCGCCACCGTGCCGCCCAGCATCGGCAGCACCATCAGCGCCTGCTGCCAGCGCCCGCCGGTGACCACCGGGATCTCGGGCGGACCCTGCACGGGCAGTTCGCCGACCGGGATCTCCGGGGCGGGCCGGCGCGGTGGCCGCTTGATGACGACAGTGGACAAATCCATCTCCCTGTGGCGCTCGGTAACCCGAACCTGGCTCATCGTAGGTAAAGTGCGCGTCGTCCGTCAGCCACCGCTCCCGATCGATATGGAGTCCAGTCGATGACCATCGGGCTGGCCAGGGTCACCATCAGCGCGCCGGGGCGACGTGTCGACGTGGCCCTGCCGGAACAGGTCCCCCTGGCCGAGCTGCTGCCCGAGGTGCTCCGGCACGCCGGGGAGGGGCTGGCCGACGACGGCGAGCGGCACGGCGGCTGGGTGCTGCGACGTACCGACGGGGCGGTGCTGGTGACCGCGCAGCCGCTGCTCCCGCAGGGGGTGCGCGACGGCGAGGTGCTGCACCTGGTGCCCGCCCACGACCAGTGGCCCGAGCTGGAGTACGACGACGTGGTCGAGGCCATCGCCGACGGCGCGCGCCGCCGGGGCGCGGCCTGGTCGCCGGCGACGACCCGGGTGGCCGTGCTGGCCGGCGCGGCCGTCCCGCTCGCCGTGGGGCTGCTCGCCGTGCTGGCCGCCGGGCCGGGACAGCCCGCCGCCTGGCCCGCCGCGGGCGCGGTGGCGCTGCTGCTCACCCTCGCCGGCACCACCGCCTCCCGGGCGTACGGCGACGGTCCGACCGGGGCCACCCTCGGCGGCTACGCCCTGCCGTACGCCGCAACGGCCGGCGCCCTCGCGGTCAGCTCGGGCGACCCGGTGGGGGCGTTACGGCCGCTGCCCTGGCTCGGCGCGCCCGAACTGCTCGCCGGTGCGGTGGCGCTGCTCCTGGCCGCCGTGCTGGGCCTGCTCGGCGTCGCCACCCGACTGCGGGTCTTCGTGGCCGGCGCGACGGCCGGCGCGGTGGGCGCACTCGCCGGTCTGGGCGGGCTGCTGCTCGACCCGGCCGGCACCGCCGCCGTGCTGCTCTGCGTGCTGGTCTTCGTCCTCGGGGCGCTGCCGCTGCTGGCGATCCGGCTGGGCAAGGTGCCGCTGCCGCCGATCACCCTGCCGGACGGCCCCACGGGTGACCCGGACGGCGTACGGGACCTGCCGGACCGGGCCCGGGTGCACGCGGCGGTGGCCCGCAGCGAGGAGATGCTGACCGGGATGCTGCTCGGGCACGCGGTCGCGGTGGTGGCCGCCGTGCTGGTGCTCGCCGCCGCCGGTGGGCTCGCCGGGCGGGTGCTGGTGGCCGTCGGCGCGGCGGTGCTGCTGTTGCGGTCCCGGCTGTTCGTGGCCGTCCGGCACCGGGTGCCTCCGGTCACGGCCGGGCTGGCCGGGTTCGCGGTGCTCGGGGCGGTGCTCGCCGGCCGGCCCGGTGCCCCCGGGCTGCTGGCGTTGAGCGGGGGTGGGCTGCTCGTCGCCCTGCTCGCCGTAGCCGCCGGCACGACGTACGCCCGGCGGCCGGTCTCGCCGTACCTCGGTCGGGTGGCCGACCTGACCGACACCGCGCTGGTGGTGGCGGTGGTCCCGGTGGCCTGCGCGGTGCTGGACCTCTACGACGCGGCCCGGGGCCTGCTGGGGTGACCGCCGCCCGCCCCGACCGGCGTCGGGCGGGCACGACGGAGGCCCGGACCGACCGGTCCGGGCCTGTCGCGGAAAGCCGGTGGCCGGTGGGTCAGTGCCCGCCGCCCTGCGCCTCGGCCTCGCGGGCCCGCTGGTAGGACGCCAGCACCTCGGCCTCGGCCTCGACCCGGCCGACCCAGGTCGCGCCCTCGACCGACTTGCCCGGTTCGAGGTCCTTGTAGACCTCGAAGAAGTGCTGGATCTCCAGCCGGTCGAACTCGCCCAGGTGGTGGATGTCGCGCAGGTGCTCCTGGCGGGGGTCCTCGTAGGGCACGCAGAGGACCTTGTCGTCGCCGCCCTTCTCGTCGGTCATCCGGAACATGCCGATGGTGCGGCAGCGGATCAGGCACCCCGGGAAGGTCGGCTCGGGGACCAGCACCAGCGCGTCCAGCGGGTCGCCGTCCTCGCCGAGGGTGCCCTCGATGAAGCCGTAGTCGGCCGGGTACTGGGTCGACGTGAACAGGGTGCGGTCCAGCCGGATCCGGCCCGTCGCGTGGTCCACCTCGTACTTGTTTCGGTGACCCTTCGGGATCTCAACCGTGACGTCGAAATCCATCTCCCACGCTCCCTCGTCTGCCCACGCTGGCTGAACGGAACCACTGACGCCCCGGTGCGGATGAATGGCCACCCGTCGGCTCCGGACGCCGCATAGTCTTCGGACCGAAGTAGTGTCACCCAGGCGAGTTCGGCGGCGGGAGGAGGGGGTCGTGGGGAGGGAAGATTCACACTACCGCCCGGAGGGGGTTGACGGCCGGGGATCGGGCCGGTCCGTGACCGGCGGTGCCACCGGTCGGGTCTCGGTGCCCGACGCGAACGTCCCCCGTCGCCCCGAGTCGACGCCCGAACCGCCGGTCACCGGTCGGACCGGCGAGCACCCGCCACCGCCGGCCTGGCGTCCGCCGTCCGTGACCGGCGACCGGCCGGCCGTCGGGTCCGCCCCGGTGTCACCCCCGTTCCCGCCGTCCGGTGCCGCCCCGGCCGCCGGCTCCGCGTCGGTCCCCCCGCACCGGGGCGCGGCCCCGGTCGCCCCCCAGCCGGGCGTGGCGTCGCCGCCGGCCCCTCCGGAGCCGTCGGCCCGTCCCGGTTCCGCGCCGCCGGACGGTGGTCCGCCGCCGTCCGCCGGCGCACCGCGTCGGCGTCGGCGGTGGGTGCCGGTGCTGCTGGTCGTCGTGCTGCTGGCGGGTCTCGCCGGAGCGGCGGCGGTGCTCCGTCCGGGCCCGGTCGCCGGCTGGCTGGGCGGGGCGGACAGCACCCCGTCGGCCGCCGCGCGGCCCCCCGAGCCCGACCCGCCCCCCGTGCTCGCCGGCCCCGACACCACCGCACCGGAACCGACCGCCGCCGGGGTACGCGCCGCGGTCGAGCCGCTGACCACTGCCGCCGCCCTGGGCAGCCGGGTCAACCTGTCGGTGGCCGACGTGGTCACCGGCGAATCGCTGTACGCCAAGGGCGGCGACGACGCCACCGTGCCCGCCTCGGTCACCAAGCTCGCCACCGGGGTGACCGTCCTGAAGGCGCGGGGGCCCGGCCACCGGATCGCCACCCGGGCGGTGGCCGGGGCGAACCCGGGCGAGGTGGTGCTGGTCGGCGGTGGCGACCCGACGCTGGCGGTGGACAGATCCGGCTTCTACCCCGGCGCGGCCCGCCTCGACGCGCTCGCCACGCAGGTCAAGCAGGCCCTCGGTGGCACCGCGCCGACCCGGGTGGTGGTCGACTCCACGCTCTTCCCCGGCCCGGTGCACGGTCCCGGCTGGGACGCGGACATCCCGACCGGCGGGTTCGGCGCGTCGATCACCGCGCTGATGACCGACGGGGCACGCCGGGACCCGGTAGGGGCGAAGAAGGCCTTCGTCGACAGCCACGGCGCAGCCGAGCGGTACGCCGAGCCCGACCTGGCCGCCGGCCGCTCGTTCGCCCGGCTGCTCGGCCTGCCCGAGGGCGGGGTGGTCCGGGGCACCGCCCCGGCGGACGGCGGCGCGACGGCGACCGGCGCCCCCGCCCCCGGCACCGAGCTGGGCAAGGTCGAGTCGCTGCCGATGGTCCGGCTGGTCGACATCATGATCACCGACAGCGACAACGTGATCGCCGAGGCCCTGGCCCGCCAGGTGGCCCTGGCCCGCAACCAGCAGGCGTCCTTCGCCGGTGGCGCGGCGGCGATGGACGAGGTGATCGGCGAACTGGGACTGCCGGCCGACGAGATCAGCCTCGCCGACGGCAGCGGACTGTCCCGGAGCAACCGGATCAGCCCCTCGCTGCTCACCGACCTGATCGCGGTGGCCGGTAACGGCACCCACCCGGAGCTGACCGCGATCTTCGGCGGCCTCCCGGTGGCCGCCTGGTCGGGCACCCTCGGCGGCCGCTACGAGTCGACGGAGACCGCCGCCGGGGCCGGCGTGGTCCGGGCCAAGACCGGCACCCTGACCGGGGTGCACGCCATCGCCGGCCTGGTCACCACCCGCGACGGCCGGCTGCTCACCTTCGCCGTGCTCACCGACCGGGCCCCGGCGGGCGACCCGGAGGTGACCCGGGCGGCGCTGGACCGGATCGCCGGCGCGCTGGCCGGCTGCGGCTGCCGCTGACCCCGGCTGCCCGGTCGACCCGCCGGCCCTGGGCAGGCCGTCCGGGTCGGCTGCCGGGCGGCCCGTCGCGCGCACTCCGGCCGGGGTGTCGCGGCGCGGGTACGGTGGGTGGCATGGCGCAGTTCGTGGACTGGGATCTGGCCGCCGCCACCGCTGGGGCGCTGAGCAAGTCGGGCCCCCGCGTGTCGTACGCGGAGGCGACCGGGGTGGTCGGCGATCTGCGCCGGCTCACCGACGAGGCGGCCGGGCACGTCGCCGACTACACGGGGCTGCGCCCGCAGGTCAGCCATCCGCCGGTGCGGGTGGTGGACCGGCGGGACTGGGCGGCCACCAACATCGCCGGCCTGCGTGAGGTGATCACGCCACTGGTCAGCCGGCTCTCCGGCGACAAGCCGCCCGGCGCGCTCACCGAGGCGGTCGGCTCCCGGCTCACCGGGGTGCAGGCCGGCACCGTGCTGGCGTACCTCTCCGGCCGGGTGCTCGGCCAGTACGAGGTCTTCTCGGCCGATCCGGGGCAGCTGCTGCTGGTCGCGCCGAACATCGTCGAGGTGGAACGCAAGCTCGGCGCCGACCCGCGTGACTTCCGGCTCTGGGTCTGCCTGCACGAGGTCACCCACCGCACCCAGTTCACCGCCGTGCCGTGGATGCGGGCCTACTTCCTCGGTGAGGTGCAGGCGTTCGTGGACGCCTCGCAGGGCACCGAGCACCTGGTCGAGCGGCTGCGCCGGGGGGTGTCCACCCTGTCGGACGCGGTCCGCGACCCGGACAGCCGCACCAGCGTGCTGGACATCGTGCAGACCCCGGCGCAGCGGGCCGTGCTGGACCGGCTCACCGCGCTGATGACCCTGCTGGAGGGGCACGCCGAGTTCGTGATGGACGGCGTCGGCCCGCAGGTCATCCCCAGCGTGGAGCGGATCAGGGCGGGGTTCAACCGCCGCCGCGAGGCGGGCAACCCGCTGGAGAAGGCGATCCGCCGGCTGCTCGGCGTGGACGTCAAGATGCGCCAGTACGCCGAGGGCCGCAAGTTCGTGCACGGCGTGGTCGAGCAGGTCGGCATGCCCGGCTTCAACAAGATCTTCGGTTCGCCGCTGACCCTGCCCCGGCTCGACGAGCTGGGCGACCCGGCCGCCTGGGTGGCCCGGGTGCACGGGCCGGCCGGCGCCACCCCGACCGCCGGCTGACCCGGTGGCCGGCCGGCCCACCCCCGCCGAACCGGTGACCGGGCGGCCCCCTGCCGCCCCGCCGACCGGGCCCGTCATGAAGGACCCGACCGGGCCCCGTGTCGCCGACCTGCCGACCGGGCTGCGCACCGAGGAGCCGGCCGTCGTCGGGCGGCACGGTGCCGGTGCCGCTCGCGGGTCGTCCCCCGATCCGGCGGTGGCCGCCATCCGGGTCGCGGTACGTCGGGCGTTGGCCGGGCTGCCCCCGGCCGGGCCGGTGCTGGTGGCCTGCTCGGGTGGGGCGGACTCGCTGGCCCTCGCCGCCGCCACCGCCTTCGTGGCGTCCCGGCTCGGCCGACCGGCCGGACTGGTGACCGTCGACCACGGGTTGCAGGCCGGGTCGGACGGGCGGGCCGCCGCCGTCGCCGGGTGGGCCGGGCGGGTCGGATTCGATCCGGTCGAGGCGGTGCCGGTGACGGTGGCCGGCCGTCCCGGTGGCCCCGAGGCGGCCGCCCGGCAGGCCCGCTACCAGGCGTTGACGGCGGCTGCCCGGCGGCACGGTGCGGTCGCCGTCCTGCTCGGGCACACCCGCGACGACCAGGCCGAGACGGTGCTGCTGGCGCTGGCCCGGGGGGCCGGCCCGCGCGGGCTGGCCGGGATGCCCGCCCGGCGGGACCTGGCCGGGGTGCCGCTGCTGCGCCCGCTGCTCGACGTCACCCGGGCGCAGACCCGCGACGCGTGCACGGCGCTCGACCTGACCCCCTGGCAGGACCCGCACAACACCGACCCGTCGTACGCGCGGGCCCGGGTCCGCGCCGACGCGCTGCCGGCGCTGGTCGCGGCGCTCGGCGACGGGGTGGTGGACAACCTGGCGCGTACCGCCCGACTGCTCGCCGCCGACACCGCCGCGCTGGACGACCTGGCCGCCGCCGCCCTCGGCACCCCGCAGCCCCGGCCCGACGGCACCCCGGGGGTACGCGACGGCGGCGGGCTGTCCGTGCCGGCGCTGGCCGGGCTTTCCGGGGCGGTACGTGGCCGGGTGCTGCACGCCTGGGCGCGGGAGCTGGGGGCACCACCCGGTGCGCTGTCCCACCGGCACGTCGACGCGCTGGACGCCCTGGTCACCGCCTGGCGTGGACAGGGCCCGACCGCCCTGCCGGGTGGCGTACGCGTCGGCCGTCGGGACGGCCGGCTGCTCCCCGTGGACCTGGGCGGGCCCGCGCCGGTGCGGTAGACAGGGCTGATGGCGTACCCCCGCAGTGCCCTGTTCGCCCCGCACGGTGCCGTCTCGACCAGCCATCCGCTCGCGGCGGCGGCGGGCCTGGCCGTGCTGCGACGCGGCGGCAACGCCGTCGACGCGGCGCTGGCCACCGCGATCACGTTGACCGTGGTGCAGCCGCCGTCCAACGACATCGGTGGTGACCTGTTCGCCATCGTCTGGGACGGCGACCGGCTGCACGGTCTCGCCGCCGCCGGGCGGTCACCGGCCGGGCTGACCCGGGAGGTGGTGCTGGCCGCCACCGGCGGGGTGGCGACGGAGCCGGTGGCGGCGCTCGGTGGCGCGCAGGCGTCCGGGCCGGCGATGCCCGCCCGGGGCTGGCTGCCGGTGACGGTGCCCGGTGCGCCGGCCGGCTGGCGGGACCTGCACGACCGGTTCGGCGTGCTGCCCTTCGCCGACCTCTTCACCGACGCCGTCGGGTACGCCGAGCACGGTCACCCTGTCTCCACCGGCACCGCCGCCACCTGGGCGCGGGCGCTGGCGCAGCCGGTGCCGACGGGCGCCGAGTACACCGAGTTCGACCGGGTCTTCACGGTGGCGGGTCGCGCGCCCCGGGCCGGCGAACGCTGGCGCAACCCGGCGGCGGCCCGGACGCTACGGCTGATCGCCGACACCGGCGCGGAGGACTTCTACCGGGGCGCGATCGCGGCGGCGCTGGACCGGCACGCCGCCCGTACCGGCGGCTTCCTCACCGCCGCCGACCTGGCCGCCCACACCTCGACCTGGGTCGACCCGGTCTGCGTCCGCTACCGGGGGCACGAGGTGTGGGAGCTGCCGCCGCCGGGGCAGGGGCTGGCCGCGCTCCAGGCGCTGGGCGTCCTCGACGGCCTCGACCCCGCCGCCGATCCGGTGGTCCGGGTGCACCGGCAGGTGGAGGCGGTCAAGCTCGGCTTCGCCGACGCGCACGCCCACGTGGCCGATCCGGAACGCGCCGACGTGCCGACCGCCGGCCTGCTCGACCCGGGCTACCTGGCGGCGCGGCGGGCGCTGCTCACCGACCGGGCCGGCGACCCGGTGTCCGGCGACCCGGAGCGGGGCGGCACCGTCTACCTCTGCACGGCCGACGCGGACGGCCTGATGGTCAGCCTGATCCAGTCCACCTACCTGGGGTTCGGCTCCCGGGTGGTGCTGCCCGGCCACGGCTTCGCCCTACAGAACCGGGGCACCGGTTTCCGCCTCGACCCGGGCCACCCCAACCTGGTGGGGCCCGCCAAGCGGCCCTTCCACACGATCATCCCGGGTTTCCTGACCCGCGACGGCGCACCGGTCGGGCCGTTCGGGGTGATGGGCGGGCACATGCAGCCGCAGGGACACGTCCAACTGGTCGCCGCGACCGTCGACGACGGCCGTGACCCGCAGGCCGCCCTCGACGCCCCCCGCTGGTACTGGCACGCCGGCCGGACCCTGCTGGTCGAGCCGGCCCTGGCGGCCGAGCCCGGCCTGGTCGCGGGGTTGCGCGCCCGGGGCCACGAGGTCACCGTCGCCGACGAGCCGTCCGTCTTCGGGTACGGCCAGGCGCTGTGGCGGGCCCCGGCCGGCGGCTGGGTGGTCGGCGCGGAGCCCCGGGTCGACGGCGCGGCGCTGGGCTACTGATCCCGGCGCGTCCGGCCGGCGACGTGCGGCCGTGGCCGGTCCGCCCCGGGCCGGTGGCGGGCTCAGGCGGTGGGGACGCGGTCGCGGAAGGTGGTGCGGTAGCCCTGCGGGGTGGTGCCGACCCGGCGGGCGAAGTGGTGACGCAGGGCGGCGGCGTCGGGGAAACCCGAGCGGCCGGCGACGCTCTCCACGCTCAGCCGGGTCTCCTCCAGCAGCCGGCGGGCCAGCAGCACCCGCTGGTTGGTCAGCCAGTCGTGCGGGGTGGTGCCGGTCTCGGCCCGGAACCGGCGGGCGAAGGTACGTGGTGACATGCCGGCGCGGGCGGCCAGCTCGTCCACCGTGGTCGGCCGGTCCAGGTGCCCCACCAGCCAGCTCAGCACCGGTTCGAGGGTGGGCGCGTCGGGGGTGGCCGGGATCGGCGCCTCGACGTACTGGGACTGGCCGCCGTCGCGGTGCGGGGGGACCACCATGCGCCGGGCCAGCCGGGTGGCGGTGACCGAGCCGTGTTCCTGGCGTACCAGGTGCAGGCAGGCGTCGATGCCGGCGGCGGTGCCGGCGCTGGTCAGCACCGGCCCGTCGGCCACGTAGAGGCTGTTGCACCGGACCCGGGCCGACGGGTGGCGGCGTTGCAGCTCGTCGGCGTACTTCCAGTGGGTGGTGCACTCCCGGCCGTCGAGCAGGCCGGCCGCGCCGAGCACGAACGCCGCCGAGCAGACGCTGAACACGTACGCCCCCCGGTCGGCGGCGCGGCGCAGCGCGGCCAGCACCGCCTCGGGCACCTCACCCCCCTGGGTGTACGCGGGCACGGCGACCAGGTCGGCGTCGTCGACCGGGGCGAGGTCGGCGTGCGGGGTGAGGCCGAACCCGGAGGCGGTACGGACCGGGTCGCCGTCGGCGGTGCAGACGGTGAACCGGTAGCCGGGGAAGGCGTCGTCGGTGCGGTCGGTGCCGAAGACCTCGGTGAGCACGCCCAGCTCGAAGACGGCCACCTCGTCCAAGGCGATGACCGCCACCGATCGAATCATGTGACGAGGGTAACCGGAAGCATGGCAGGAAATCGAGGGCACCTGGCATGACTGCCACTGTCCCGGCCCGGACCACTGGCGGAAACTGGAATGAGTCCGGTGCGCACCGGCGGCGAAAACCACTCAGATCGCGAGAAAGCGAGCGCCGCCATGCAGTTCGTGTTGTTCCTGCTCTTCCTCGCCGCGCTGACCGCCGCCTCGGCGTTCGGCCTGACCGCCGACACCCGCGACTCGGCCGACTGGAAGCCCACCGAGGAGGGCCGCCGCTGGCGATCCCGTACCTGCTGAGGTGGTTGATTCCGTTGTGCCGGAAAATTCGGGGCGGGACCGCGCCAAAAGGGGCGGCCCCGCCGACGCGGGTCCTCAGGCGTACGGCAGGCTAGGAGCATGGCTGACGGCTCCTGGTACGACGCCGACATCGATCACGTGATCATCTCCGAGGCGCAGATCCGCGAGAAGACGGCGGAGCTGGCCAAGCAGGTCTCGGCGGACTACGCCGGGGTCACCGACGGACTGCTGCTCGTCTGCGTCCTCAAGGGCGCGGTCATGTTCATGGCCGACTTCGCCCGCGCGCTGGGCCGGCAGGGTCCGCCCGTCGAGCTGGACTTCATGGCCATCTCCTCGTACGGCCAGGGCACCACCTCCTCCGGCGTGGTGCGCATCCTCAAGGACCTCGACCGGGACATCGCCGGCCGGCACGTGGTGGTGGTCGAGGACATCGTCGACTCCGGCCTGACCCTGTCCTGGCTGCTGCGGTACCTGGAGTCCCGGTCGGCCGCCAGCGTCGAGGTGGTGGCCCTGTTCCGCAAGCCCGACGCGGTGAAGGTCCCGGTCCCGGTGAAGTACGTCGGCTTCGACATCCCCACCGAGTTCGTGGTGGGCTACGGCCTCGACTTCGGCGAGCGCTACCGCGAGCTGCCGTACGTCGGGGTGCTCAAGCCCGAGGTCTACGCCCGGGCCTGACTTCCCGCTCGTATCGGTGTCCATCGAGCGGACGTTCAGCGGGCTCCCAGCAAATCCCACTACGGTGGGTGTCGGTGGCGCGGGGGCATCTCCGTGCCCGGCACCCCGACGCGCGTGACCGGGCGGTCGGTGGGGTCGGTGCGCAGTCTCCCGCCACGCCGGCTGAAACCCCGGTTCGCCGTCCGCGTAAGTGCCGGGCTCGCAAGCTCGCACCTGGCACTAACGGTGTACCGTCGAGAGACCGCGGTGCGGCAGTTCGCGCGCCTCGGGGTCGAGGCCGGCCCGCACGGCGGCTCGACGCCGCCCCCGGCGGCGACACCATTCAGACGGTCAGGACGTCGATCAGGAGGATGCGGGCGCCTCGGCGCTCGACAACAGCATGGAACGTACGCGTTTCTTCCGCCGACCGGTGGTCTGGATCATCCTGGTCATCCTCGGCGCCGTTGTGCTCAGTCAGCTGTTCACCGCTGGTCCCAGCTACCACCGCGTGGACACTTCCGTTGCGCTCGACCAACTGCACACCGCCAAGATCAACAAAGTCGTCTTCCAGGACAAGGAGCAGACGCTCCAGCTCAACCTGGCCGAGAAGACCAAGTTCGGCGACACCACGACCGACCGGATCGAGGCCCAGTTCCCCTACCAGGCCGGCGAGCAGGTCTGGAACGAGGTGCTGGAGGCCAAGGCGGCCAACCGGGTCACCGGCCCGGCCGACGCCAAGGTGTCGTCCGACAGCATCTGGGTGAGCCTGCTGGTCAACCTGCTGCCCATCGCGCTGCTCGTGCTCCTGCTGCTGTTCTTCATGTCGCAGATGCAGGGCGGCGGCTCCCGGGTGCTCAACTTCGGCAAGTCCAAGGCGAAGATGATCACCAAGGACACCCCGAAGACGACCTTCGCGGACGTCGCCGGGGCCGAGGAGGCGGTCGAGGAACTCCACGAGATCAAGGACTTCCTCCAGAACCCCGCGAAATACCAGGCCCTGGGTGCCAAGATCCCGAAGGGCGTGCTGCTCTTCGGTCCGCCCGGTACCGGTAAGACGCTGCTGGCCCGCGCCGTCGCCGGCGAGGCCGGGGTGCCGTTCTACTCGATCTCCGGTTCCGACTTCGTCGAGATGTTCGTCGGTGTCGGCGCGAGCCGGGTCCGGGACCTCTTCGAGCAGGCCAAGGCGAACGCCCCGGCGATCGTCTTCGTCGACGAGATCGACGCCGTCGGCCGGCACCGTGGCGCCGGCATGGGCGGCGGCCACGACGAGCGGGAGCAGACCCTCAACCAGCTGCTCGTCGAGATGGACGGCTTCGACACCAAGGGCGGGGTCATCCTGATCGCCGCCACCAACCGGCCGGACATCCTCGACCCGGCGCTGCTGCGTCCGGGCCGGTTCGACCGGCAGATCCCGGTCGACGCCCCCGACATGGAGGGCCGCAAGGCGATCCTGCGGGTGCACGCCAAGGGCAAGCCGTTCACGCCCGACGTCGACCTCGACGCGGTCGCCCGGCGTACCCCCGGCTTCTCCGGTGCCGACCTGGCCAACGTGATCAACGAGTCGGCGCTGCTCACCGCCCGTAAGGAACAGCGGGCGATCACCAACGACTCGCTTGAGGAGTCGATCGACCGGGTGATCGCCGGGCCGCAGCGCCGGACCCGGGTGATGAGCGACCAGGAGAAGAAGATCACCGCGTACCACGAGGGTGGGCACGCGCTGGTCGCCTGGGCGCTGCCGCACGCCGCGCCGGTGCACAAGGTGACGATCCTGTCCCGGGGTCGCTCGCTGGGGCACACCCTGGTCCTGCCGACCGAGGACAAGTACACCCAGACCCGGGCCGAGATGATCGACACCCTGGCGTACGCGCTGGGTGGCCGGGCCGCCGAGGAACTCGTCTTCCACGAGCCCACCACCGGGGCCGGCAACGACATCGAGAAGGCCACCCAGTTGGCCCGCGCGATGATCACGCAGTACGGCATGAGCTCGAAGCTCGGCGCGATCAAGTACGGCACCAGCGGGGACGAACCGTTCCTCGGCCGCAACATGGGCCACGAGCGGGACTACTCCGACTCGGTCGCCGCCGAGATCGACGGCGAGATGCGGGCCCTGATCGAACTGGCCCACGACGAGGCCTGGGAGATCCTGGTGGAGTACCGGGACGTGCTGGACAACATGGTCCTGGAGCTGATGGAGAAGGAGACCCTCTCCACCGCCGACATGGCCCGGATCTGCTCCCGGGTGGTCAAGCGCCCGCCGATGGCCCCGTACAACGGGTTCGGCAAGCGGCTGCCCTCCACCGAGCCGCCGGTGCTCACCCCGGCCGAGAAGGAGAAGCTCAAGGCGCAGGCCACGGCCGACGGCATCTCCGTCGGCGGGGCCACGAACAACTCGGACGGTCTGCACTGAACACCGACGCCGCGGCCAGCCCCGACAACCCGGGGCTGGCCGCCTCGTCCACCGAGCCCGGTGACGAGATGTTGGACTACGTCGCCGCCCGGCTGATCAGCGGCAAGCTCAACGGTCGCCCGATCGAGGACACCATGGACCTCGGCCGGATCGAGAAGGCGGTCCGCGAGATCCTCATCGCGGTCGGCGAGGACCCCGACCGGGACGGCCTCCAGCAGACCCCTGCCCGGGTCGCCCGCGCGTACGCCGAACTCTTCGCCGGCCTGCGGGTCGACCCGTCCCAGGTGCTCAGCACCACCTTCGAGGCCAACCACGAGGAGTTGGTGCTCGTCCGGGACATCGACGTGATGAGCCTCTGCGAACACCACCTGCTGCCGTTCCGGGGCAGCGCGCACATCGGCTACATCCCCGGCCCCGACGGTCGGATCACCGGCCTGTCGAAACTGGCCCGGCTGGTCGAGGTCTTCGCCCGCCGCCCGCAGGTGCAGGAGCGGCTCACCTCGCAGATCGCCGACCTGCTGATGAGCAAGCTGCAACCGCGCGGCGTCATCGTGATACTGGACTGCGAGCACATGTGCATGGCCATGCGCGGCATCCAGAAGAGCGGGGCCAAGACCATAACCTCGGCGGTGCGGGGCGTGCTCCAGCACGACGCGAAGTCCCGCGCCGAGGCGATGTCGCTGATCATTCCCCGCTGAGCTGCTGAGCCTCGGGGCGTGGGGCGGCGCGGGTCAGCCGGCCAGTAGCGCCAGCATGATCCCGGCGGCGGTCACCACCGCCGGGATCAGGCAGGTCAACAGCCCCAGCCGGGGCGTACGGTCCCACCGGCCGTCCGGCCCCGGCGGGAACAACCGGCCCACCCCCACCCAGCCGGCCGCGAACGCCGCCGCCGGCATCGGCAGACCCACCAGCAGCGCCGCCACGACCACCGGCCCGGTGCCGAGGGTCACCAGGAGCACCAGCTGCACCAGCGGCACGACCAGCGCCAGCGGGCCGTACACCAGCAGGTTGCGCAACCGGGGTGGCCAGGCCGCCGGCCGCAGCGAACCGCGCGCCGCCAGCGCCGCGTCGGCACCCTCCGCCCACCCCTGGGCCGTCCTCAGGCCGGCCAACACCGCCGCCGGACCACCCGCCATCGCCCGGGTCGCCTCGGCCAGCTCCGGTGGCGTCGGGGCCAGCGAGATCGCCGGCACGCCCAGCTCGCGCAGCCGGGCCTGCTGCGGCGTCAACCGGTCGCGCACCTCGGTCAGCTCGGCGCGGGCCGCCTCCACCGCACGGGCCTGGGCGGCAGCGGCCGTCGCCGCGCCCCGGCGTACCCCGTCGAGCTGACGGGCGGCGGCCAGGTAGTCGGTCCAGGCGGCGGCCACCGACGGGGCCGGCCCGCCGCCGGTCCGCTGTCGGACCGGAGCCACCGTCACGGCGTCGTCGATGCTCACGCCCGACGCTCCTCGCGGCCGGTCACGCCCGGTCCCCCTCGCGGTCGGTCACCTGCGGTCCTCCTGGCGGTCGGTCCCGTACGCCGCGCTCCGTGGCCGGCCACGCCCGGTCGCCACATGCCGGCCGCATCGTTGGTGGCCCCGGCGGGGGCCTCGTCGTGGCTGGTCACGTGGGGTCCGCCTCGTCGGCGAACGGCACCAGGACCGTGCCCCGGTCGTCGGTGGTGTCCCAGAGGACCACCCGGGCCGGCCGGGGACGCCACTGCACCGGGTGCCCGAAGAGCGGGGCGAGCTGCGCACCCGGCACGTCGACCGCCGCGACCGCGGCCAGCTTCCCGACCTCGCCGTCCGGCTCCACCAACCCGGCCAGCGGTGGCACCGTCCGCCACCAGCCCAGCAGGTGCCGACCCGCCGGCGGGCCCTCCCGCAGTAGCGCACGCAGCCGGTCCGGCGGCAGTTCCTCCGCCGAGGGCACGTCCACCCCGAACACCACCAGGTAGGTCGGGCCGGTGCCCGGGGCAGCGGTCAGCAACCCCGGCCCGTCCACCGTCGACACCCGGTGACGCCCGCCCAGCTCGGCGGCGAGGGCGGCGGCCAGCGGCGCGGACCCCTCGGCCAGCGGCGCGAGCACGAACTCCGCGCTACCCGGCGGATGGTGCGCGGCGGTGCTGCGCGCGGCCGTCGCCAGCAGCGTCGCCGCCGCCGGACCCGGCCCGAGGACAGCCAGGTTACGGCCGGCCACCGGGCCCAGCGGCACCGCGACGGTCGTCCGGGCCACGTCGACCGCCCGGCCCAGCAGCGCCGCCGGCGCCCCGCACCGGCCGGCCACCGCCGCACGCATCCGGGGATCGTTGCCGAGCAACGGCCGGGCCCACCCCGCGAACACCACCGGTGGTACGGCACTCTCCGGCCGTGCGGCGAACAGCCGGTGCCGCAGCTCCTGCACCACCTCCGGCGCGTCGTGCGGGTCGGGGAACCGGACCAGCCGCTCGTGCCCGCGCGTCGCGCCCCGAGGGCCACCCAGGCCACCTGCGGTGTTGACCACGGCACTGCCCACCGCCAGACCTGCGGCGGCGTCGTTGGTCGGCATCAGCACCGCACTGCCACCGGCGAGCGCCACCCGCACCGGGAACTGCCCCAGCACCGAGTCCCGGGGGGCCGGTCCCGCGCCGACACCCAGGTCACCCGCGCCGGCCAGCACCAGGTGCACACCGTATGCGCGCCCCGACCGGGCCAGCCCGTCCAACCGGGCCAGCACCTCGGCGGCCACCGGATCCCGATCCGCCAGCAGCAGCGGAAAGTTGTCGATGACGCAGACGACGCGCGGCAGCGGCTGATGGTCACGCAGCTCGGCGAAACGCTGACCGCCGGCCCGCGCCGCCGCCTCCTCCCGGCGATGGATCTCCGCCGCCAACTGGTCGAAGAGGTCCCGCACGTACTCCGGGTCGGCGGCCATCCCCGCCGCGCGGACCTGCGGCACCCACGACCTGTCCCGCTGGGTCTGGAGGAACTCCACGAACGACTCCCCGGCACCCAGGTCCACCAGGTACAGGGCCAGCTCGTCCGGGCCGTACCGGGCGGCCAGGCCGAGCAGGGTGTTGGTCAGGAAGGCCGACCGGTCCGCATCCGACCGGCCGCTGACCAGCCAGTGCGGGGTCAACTCGGTGAAACCCACGGTGACCGGCCGGCCGCCGGCATCGCCCACCGTGGTGGACAGGCCGTCGACCGACGAGGACGCCCAGAGCGGCGCGTCCCCGGGCGGCAGCAGCTCGGCGAGACCCAGCCGGGAGCCCGCCTCCACCTGGTCGGCCAGCCGACGGCAGACCGCCCCGATCAGCTCCGCGCCCGGGTCCTCGTCGACGAGGACGGGACAGTTCAGGCCACCCGGCGCGTCGGTGCCCGGACCGCTGAACGGGCTGCCCGGCGGATCACCCAACAGCGCGTACGAGGTACGCAGCCGTACCGGGGTGGCCTGCGGCAACGGTGGCCGGGCCGTCGGCCAGCCGGCGACCACCAGGTACAGACCGGCACCCCGGCCCCGTTCGGCGAGCGCCACGATCCGGTCCAGGTCACTCGGCCCGGTCGACCCGGGCAGCCCGGCGATCACCAGCAGCAACGTCCGGTCGTGCCGGCGGGGCCGTCCGGCCCCCGGGGAGACCCACTGCTCGGCCTCGGCGAGCACCGCCCGCAGACCGACCACGTCCGTCGCCGGAGGCGGGAAGAGGCCGGCGTCGGCCAGCGCGGTGAACGGGGCGAAGACGGCGCCGTCCCGGGCCTCTCCGGTCTCGCTGTTACGCGGTGCATTCGCGGCGGTGGCGTTCCGGGGGGCGGCTCCTGTGGTGCCGGTGCCGGTGCCGGTGCCGGCTTGTCCAGCGTCGGCTCTGCCGGTGCCGGTGCCGGTGCCGGTGCTCGGGCCGGGGCTGGCGGTGACCGGGCGGGTGATGGTGTCGGCGGTGCCGGTGTTCGGTCGGGTGCCGGTGCCTGCGGTGCCCGGTGGGACGGTGCCGTCGACCCCACGGACCAGCAGGCAACCCGCCGGAGTGGCCGCCAGCAGCCGCAGCAACACGGCCCGGACGAGGCCCACCACCCGATTGTCACGCACGTCCACGTCGAGAGTCAGATGCGCCGAGCCGAGCAGCGGCACCAGCGCCGGGAAGCGTGCATCCTCCAGCGGGGCCCCCGTACCGATCCGGACGAAGGGCGGATGCTCCTCACCGCACGGGGTGTCCGCGGACAGGTCCTCCAGGGCGTCCCCGGCCCAGCCCGGGGCGAGCAGTACGGCCGCGTGCCGCAGCCGGTCCGCCAGCTCGTACTGGCGGCGCTGGTCGGCGGGGGCCGGACGGATCTCGTCGAGGACCGTGGCGGCAGCGGCGACGGTCGCGGCGGCCCGGCGGTGCAGGGCTGCGGCGCGGTTCGTGCGAGCCTTCGGACCGGCCACCGCGTCCACCCCTCTTTCCGAGGTGCGTCCACCCCGCTGTTCGCGACGGGAAGCCTCCCCGACTGCAGACCGTATCCCAGCCCCGGCCGCTCCTCCGGGAAGCGCGGCGGCGGTGCGCCGGGCTTGTCGCAAATCGCGGCGAACTCTCACCTCCCGGGGTCGGCCTGTCACGATCCGCAGCTTCCGGGGCATTGGGTACGGAGCGTCCAGCCGATAGCCTCAGGGGGTGGAATCAGTGCAGCCCCCCGCCGGTTCCCAGGTGTCCCGAGTTCCGGCGCAGCGGACCCCGCCGGAGCACTCGGCACCCCCTGCGCCGCTGCCGGCACCACCGCAGCGTCCACCCCGCCGGCTCCGGACCGTCCTCACCGTCGTCGCCGGGGTGCTGGCGTTGCTATGCGTCGGCGGCGGGATCACCGGGTACGTGCTGTACGAGCGGGCCGCCACCCCGGACCGCAGCGCCCCGGACGTCGTCGTCGACAACTATCTGCGTGAGTTCCTGGTCAACGAGAACGACACCCGCGCCGGGCTTCTCGTTTGCCAAGATGGGGATCTTGGTGCGGTTGCGGCTCTCCGTGACGAGTTGCGGCAAAGAGAAAGCAAATTCAATGTTGTAGTAAGAGTTGGCTGGGGGCCGTTGACCAGAGTGGAAACGCCTCAGGGTGAGTCCGTGACGACTACGTTGACCATCTCGGGTTCGTCCAACGGCCAGCAGCGAAGCAGCCGTCGGGAGGACTGGACCTTCGATGTCGTCGACATTCGTGACGGCTGGCGTGTCTGCGGTGCGCGGAAGGCTGTCTGACAGCTATTCGATCCACAGCAGGTGGACGGGGATTTCCATCGTGGTGGGCGGTTGTCCGCGCCAGGCCCAGCGATACCACTCCAGTTCCGGTGTGACCCGGACGCAGATGTCGCCGTCGGCACCGGAGTAGGACTCGGTCACTGCACGTAGATCGCGGTGTTCGACGCCGTCCTCGACGTGGACCACCCGTCGTCCGCTGACCGCGTCGGTCTCGAAGACCGGGGTGGGGGCCCGGTGCGTCGGCCCGTCCAGCGAGACGAGTTGGATCCCCTGCTCGCGGACCGGCCCGGTGGGGGCAGGCCGGTCGCCCAGGGTCTCCACCCAGACCCGCTCCACGGGGACGAGCGGGGCGAAGACCTCCACCTGGTCGGCTTCGGCCCGGTACCACTCGTGCTCGGGGATGACCGGCACGTAGGTGCGGCTGCCCTGCACCACCCGCTCGTCGGCGCGGAGGTCTCCCCGCCAACCGAGTCCGGGGAGCCCGACGAGGACCCGCCGGCCGCGCAGTTCGACCCGACCCGTGGCGGGAACGATCTCGACCGGCCGTGGTGGAAGTGGTGCCCAGTCGGGCTGACCGGCGAACGGGTCCGGCAGCGGTCCGCTCATCGGGGCGACGGCCTCATGCCGAACCGTTCAGCGGTGCACCGCGCTGCCGCATGAACGGCACCGGGTTGATCCCGCCGGAGAAGCTGCGGTTGCTGTCGATGTGCACCTCGAAGTGCAGGTGCGGGCCGGAGGAGTTGCCACTGCTTCCGACCAGCCCGATCACCTCGCCGGCCTTGACGAGTTGCCCGGGGACCACCCGGGGCTTTTCGATCATGTGGCAGTACCGGGTGATGAAGCCGCCGGCGTGCAGGATGTCCACGAACCACCCGCACCCTCCCTTGCCGGGGAAACCGTCGACGTCACAGTTGCGGTTGCCACGGTGGTCCGGATCGCAGCGGGCCACCAGTACCCGGCCGGTGGCGGCGGCGTGGATCTCGGTTCGCTTGCGGGCGCCGATGTCCACGCCGTTGTGTCGCGGTCGGCTCGCTGTACGGAAGCCGGAACCGACCCCGCCGTCGATCGGCGCGGTCCAGCCGGAAGCGGCGATGGTCCGGGCGGAGGCCCGGTCGCAGACCGCCCGCTCGGCGATCTGGACCGTGCGGGCAGCCCCACCGGCGAGCGCGTTGACGATCTGACTGGCGACGTCCTCGTGCTTCGCGTACGCATCGGGGTAGGCGCTGATCTGCACCTTCTGCGCGGCCCGGGTCAGGGGCATGTGCTCCCAACCGTCGATCTTCAACAGCTTCTCGTAGAACTTGCGGGCCGCATAGTCGGGGCTCATCCGCTGGGTGACGCTGCCCCAGCCGGCCCGCTGCTGGAAGAGACCGAGGGAGTCGTGGTCAGAGCCGACACCCTCGTTCGGGATGCCGCGGGAACCGGCGACGGTGCTGTTGGACAGGTTGCGCAGCGCCGACTCCTGCATCGCCGTGGCCACCGCGATCACCCAGCCCCGGGGTGGCACCTTCATGTCCTGACCGACCTTGATGATGACCGCCGCATTACGCATCTGGCTGGCCCCGTACGCGGACATCCGGGGCATCTTGCCGGTGACGTTGACCCGATGCTCGTCATCGCACTGCTGCTCATTCGACACCAGGGTTTCCTGGTCGCCGCCGAGATTGGTCAAGAAGAACGCGGCACTGCCGCCACCGCAGCAGAGCAACGCGAGAGCGCCGGTCAGCGCGGCGGCGACGGCACCCACCCGGACCCGGCGGCGTGGGGCTCCGGTCGGTGACAGTTCGGCAGTCATTCCCGCTCCCAGTCCACGGCATCCACCAACCAGCGGCCGTCGGGGGCAACCAGTTCCAGCCGCAGCCGTCCGCCCTCCAACGGAACCAGAACCTCCGTGAAGACCGCCGTCCGAGGACGCAGCGTCGGGGCGCCGGCGATCTTGACGGCAGGCACTCCGGCCGGATCGGCACCGGTCAACTTCTCGGTGAGCTCCGGCGTCGACATCGGCCGCAGAGCCGCCTGCCACTGCTCCGCGGGGGTGGTGGATCCCCCCAGCCAGGCGGTGGTGAACCGGGTCGCCGTCTGTTCGGGGGTCAACTCCCCGGGCCGGGTACGGGGCGACTCCGGGAGCGGGGTGGCGATGACCCCGTCGTCACCCTCCTCCGGATCGACGGTGGTGATCGGTTCCCGAGGGCGGCTGCTGAGTCCCGCCGTGAGGTCGTCGGGACCGGACACCAGGCGGGCCGTGCTGATCACCCCGAGCACCAGCACGGCGATCACGAGCGCGATGCCGAGCCGCGACCGGATGAGCCGCGTGAAGAGAAGTTCGACCGCTCTCCGCATCGTGTCACCTGGCCTCGGAGCGGATACGGGGGCTGGGCTTCACGGGCGTCGGTGCCGGTGCGGAGTCGGGTCGGTAGACCACGAAGGACGGGGCCTCCTCCGGCACGTCCGGCTCGGTCCAGCTCGCTGGACGACGCCGTGGGCGGGGTGCGGCCGTGGGCCGACTGCCCTCCCGCGCCGGTGGCTTCACCTCGGTCTCGTCGACGCGTTCGCGTCCATCCGGGCGCTCCCGCTGCGCCGGCGTGCTGACCGTCGAGTGGCTCGGGTCCTCCCGCCTGGCCTCAGGGCGCAGGGTGGCCGGTTCCAGCGCGACCCCGCGCCCCCGGGTGAGCTTCGGCTCGGCCGTACCCCCGGGCTCGGCCACGTCGAGTCGGGCGGCGACGCGCATGTCCCGGAAGAACCGGCGGTGCCACGACCCGGCCGAGCCGACCGCCTCGCTACTGTCCTTGCCGCCGAGCTGGGTGATCCTCCGGTAGGGCCGGAGCAGCAGCCAACCGACCACACCACAGAGCCAGACCAGCACCACCTGGAGCCAGCCCGGCAGGGTCGGAGTGCTCATGATCAGGTCGACGGCGAACAGGTAGATCGCCGCTCCGGTGCCGAAGATGGCGATGTTGAACACGGCAGCGACCACGGCGTTCGCCAGCCGCCGCAGCCCGGCGCTGGCCGGGCGGAGCAGGCCGATCGTGCCCAGGATCGGTGCGGCGATCACCGCCCACCGGAAGATCATGAATCCGAGCAGCACCAGCAACGAGGCGGTGAGGTCGAACATGGCGAAGAGCAACGAGGCCAGGACCGCGATGAACCCGGAACCGATCCGGTCCATGTCCCGGCTGCCCTGGAGATACTCGTATGCCTCAGGATCCTCGGTCTTGATCTGCTCGGCGACCGTCATCCACTGCTGCTGCTTGGCCTTGATGGTGGCGTCGCGGGTGGCCGGATTCTCCCGGAGCTTCTCGGCCTCTTCCCACGAGAGCGACTTGGCATCGTAGAGGGCCGACCCGTACTTCTTGGCCGTCTCGCTGTCCGCCGAGCCCAACACCCCGCGCAGCCAGTTGCGGTACAACATCGATTCGGTGGCGGTGTCACTGGCGCGGACGGCCGGGGGGCGACTGTCCTTGCACGCATCAGGATTTGGATCGTCGCACTGGTCCGCCGGGGTGTCGCGTGCTGCCGGACCGATTGCGTCATGGACGACGCCCAGTGAGGTGATGAGGGTGCCGTCGGCAATGTTGGCGGACTTCACCGGCCAGGCGGCCAGCGCGGTCACCGCGACCATCACCAGCAGGGCCCAGCCCGCGGTGGTCATCGCGTTGCTCATGTCCGACTGGCGGGAACGCCAGAGCAGGTAGAGGCCCACCACACAGAGCGTCACGATGCCGAACACGCTGAACACCTTCTGGTAGACGGCCTTGGTCGCCTTCTCCACCAGCGGGTCGGCCCAGTTCCACATCGACCGGGGGTCCCAGGCGCGTTCCCGGAGCGCGTTCGAGGCACCCACCACGGCGGTGGCCATCATCAGTTCGCCGTTGGCGACGGTGGTAGTGAACTTGTAGTCCGGATGGAGGACGGTGGAGGCACATCCTCCCTCCACGTCGTACGTGTTGAAGCTGTAGCCGCCGTAGCCGTAGTCGCTGTAGAGGCCCTTCGGCCCGGGAAGCTTCGATGCGTCGGGGCGGGAGGCGAACCAACCGGCCAGGCCGGAGTCCGGGGCTGACGGCACCGGTGGCTTGCGGCAGTCCACCTCGGTCTCGCTGACCTGCTTGAGCTTGGCGACGCAGGCGCGGAAGTCGGCCTGCCACTCCTTGGTGGTGCAGAGATCGGCAGCCGCCTGTGCCGTGACCGGGGTACGGGCGTACGCCGGTGTGGCCCCGACCACCGGCCAGGCGATCGTGGCACCGGCGAGTACGCCGAGTGCGAGGAGGAGCGCCGTGATCCGTGCCCGGGCCCTCGCCATTGTCACGCCTCCAGATCAGCCAGGACGGTCGGCAGTATCCCGGCGGCCTGGGCGACCGCGGCGGGGGTGGTGTCGAGGTGGTCCAGCAGCCCCTCGACGTACGACACGTCGACCCGGACCTTCTGCACCCGGCCGTCCACGTCCCGCATGACGAACTCGCGGAAGCCGAGCCGGGTGGCGGAGGTGGTGTCGACGGCGGACAGGGAGGCCAGGGTGGCCTCGTAGCCGTCGTCGACCGGCACCCGGAGCAGCCGGAGCGCCTCGGAGGCGATCTCGGAGTCCTCGGCGATGCGGCCGACGAAGACGGTGGAGACGAGGTTCTGGACGTCGAGGCCGAGGATGTCCTTCGGGTTCTGCGAGGCGACCAGGGCGGCGAGGTTCCACTTGCGGGAGTCGCGGGCGAGGCGGACCAGGAAGGAGCGGCCGGAGCGCCAGCCCTCCATGAAGTGCGCCTCGTCCAGGCCGACGAGCTTGCGCGAGGACATCGACCCGCCGTAGCAGCGACGGACGGCGAGCCGGTGCGCGGTGTGCAGCATCGGCAGGGCCAGCGCCTCCTCGGCCGACCAGTACTCGCGTTCGATCTTGAGGTCGGGCAGCCGGAGGCCGGCCATGGTGATCACGGTGAGCGCCGCGCCCGCGCCGAGCAGCCCCTCCGGCGGACGGCCGAAGAAGAGCATGGCCAGGGGCATCTCGGCGGTGTCGAGCAGCAGGTGGGCCAGTTCCCGGCCGGCGTCGTCGTCGAGCCCCTGGAGGCAGGTGACCACGTCGTCCAGGGTGGACGTCTCCTCGGCCGGCACCTGGCGTACCGCGTGCCGGAACAGGGTGGCGGTGGACGCCTCCCGGGCCACCTGCGGCGGCACCAGCATCATGCAGATGTCCTGCACCAGCATGCGCCGCTCGGCCCGGGCGTTGGAGACGGCGATCTCGAACTCCCGGTCGCCCGCCGCGCCGGTGGTGAACTCGCTGCGCAGCGGGGTGGGGATGAGCGCGTACGGGGCCAGCGTCCCCGGCTCCGAGCCGGTCAGGTTGAGCACCCGGGCGTACGGCTTGAGTTCCGGCATGGCGCACAGCCGGGCCAGCGGACCGGACGGGTCGAGCAGGGTGACCTGCACGCCCCGCCGGGCGGCCAGGTAGCCGAGCGCGCCGAGCAGGGTCGACTTGCCGCCACCGGGTTCGGCGACGAAGACGGCGAGCCCGGAACGCTCGCGTACCTCCATCGGGAAGTGCAGGTCGAGGAAGACCGGCCGGCGGCAGGTCCCGGCGGTACGCCCGATCAGGTCGCCCCGGCGGTCGCCGACTGTCGACGCCGCCTGGGGGAGCGCGGCGGCCAGCAGCGGCACCGGCATCCGGCGGACGTAGCCGGTGTTGGCGATCGGTTCGCCGGGGATGAACTCCCGGGCCAGCCAGTCCTGGTTCTTCGGGTGTTGCAGCGAGATGCGCAGTTCCCGGGAGTAGAGCTGGATGAGCCGGCGGGCCCGTTCCATGCACTCCTCGCGGGTCCGGCCGCCCACGGCGATCCGGTGCCAGCCGTGCGCCCGGGCGGAGTCCACCGGCAGGCCGGTGGTCATCTCGTCGCCGATCACCAGCGCCCGCTTGGCGAGCCGTTCCAGCTCGGGCGGGGCGTCGATGCCGTGCTCGGCGTAGTCGAGCTGCTGCGAGCGGATCATCCGCAGCCGGTGTTCGAGGTTACGGAAGGAGTCGCCGGAGCCGAGGATGTCGACCCGGGTGGAGATCTCCATCGGCCAGGGCAGCCGCTCGTGGAAGTGCAGCCACGGCTCGTGCCGTTCGGGGATCTCCAGCGGCTCCATCCGGCCGACCGCGAGCACGGCCACGTGCCGTTCCTCGCCGGTCATCCGGTTGACCAGCTTGACCGTGGTGCCGTACGGGGTGCGGTAACGCTCGACCTGTTCGGTGAGGGCGAGCAGGTCGCCGCGTTCCCACCGGCCGTTGGTCACCGGGGAGAGCGCACCGGGCGGGGCCATGCACAGCGCCACCGAGCGGTAGAGCAGCCATTCCAGCTCCTGCGCGGTGACCCGCCGGCCCCGCATGCCGAAGCTGCCCAGCACCTCGTCGAACTGTTCGACGGTACGGCCCAGCTTGCGGCGTTCACCGTCGGCGGTGCCTTTGCCGAAGGCGCGCAGCAGGCGTTCGGTGAGGGAGTCGCCGAGGGAACGGCGGGCGAAGGTGACCCCCAGGTAGGTCTGCCCCTCGGCGTGGTTGACCGACATCAGGTGCTGCTGGGCGGCGACCAGGTGGTCGGCCCAGCCGGGTGTGCCGGGGACGTCGGGCAGCGGTGACGCGGTGTGCGCGTCGATGGTGCGGGCCCACTCGTCGGCGGGGAACGGCCGGGTGGTGCGGCGCAGGTGCAGCCGGAAGCCGGCCAGGCCGGCGTACTGCTCCGAGATGGCGGAGAGCAGCGCCTCGCGTTCGGCGTCCGGGCGGAACGCCCACCGCACCTCGGGGAGCCAGTACCAGGCGGTGACCGTGTTGGGGGTGAACGTCAGGTGCCCGGCGATCTCGGTGATGGCCAGCTCGATCGACGGGTCCCGGTCCCCGAACTTGATCTTCGGTGGGCGTACCCGGACCGGCTTGGTCGCCGCGGTACGGCGGCTCGCCGCGCGTTCCCGGGGCGTGGCCAGTTCCCGCGAGCCGGGGTCCGCCGGTGCGACCCGGTCGGCGTCGACGGGCGCGGGCCGGGCCGGTTCGGCGGCCAGCGCGCCGGTCGGGGCGACCACGGCCTCGGCCCGGATCGGTTCGGCCGTTTCCGGCCAGGCGGGGGCGACGTCCTCCGGCCAGGCGGGGGTGGTGGGCTCCACCGGGGTGGGCCGGGGCCGGGGGGTCAGCGTCCCGTCGCGCCGGGCCGACCCGGCGTTCTCCCGGCGCGCCCTCTCGGCGGCCTCGCGCCGGCTCCGCTCCGCCGCCTCCCGCCGGGCCGCCTCGGCGGCGTCCCGCCGGGCCTGCTCAGCGGCGTCCCGCCGGATCTGCTCGTCGGCGTCCCGCCGGGCCTGTTCGGCGGCCTCGCGCCGGGACTGTTCCGCCGCCTCCCGGCGGGCCTGTTCGGCGGCCTCGCGTTCGGCCTGCGCGACCGCCTCGCGGTGTGCCGCCTCGGCGGCCTCGCGGCGGGCGGCGTCCGCCGCGGCCTGTTCGGCGGCTTCCCGGCGGGCGCGCTCGGCGGCCTCGCGCCGGGCCCGGTCGGTCGCCTCCCGGGCCCGTTCGGTGGCTTCCCGGCGGGCCCGTTCGGCCGCCTCCCGCGCGGTGAGCGGCTCGCCGGTGTCCCGGGGGAACAGGTCGGTGGGGATCCGGCGCGGTGGCCGCTGCGGTGCCTCGGCCGGGCGGTCGCCGGTCGGGGTCGCCGCCGACCGGTCGCCCTGCTGGTGCGGGACGCGGGTACGCGCGGCCCGCTCGGCCGGTGGGGCCGCCTCGATGGCCGCCGGAGGTGCCTGCGCCTCGATGGCCGGCGGCGCGGGGGCCGGCTGGTGCGGTACGGGTCGCTGCTCCCGGCCGGGACCCCGACGGGCCGGGGCACCGGGCGACGGGGCGGTGCCGGGGCGGGGGCCGCCACCGAAGAGGTCGAGGAAGGGGGAGTCGATGTCGGTGCCGTCACCCACCAGCATCGGCGCGGCGGGTGCCGGCTCGGCCTCGGGGGTGCCCCGGCCGGGGCTGGGCCGGGGGGCCTGGAACACCCCAACGCCGCCCTGACCCGGGCCGGTGAGCAGGGACGGGTCGTACGGCTCGTCGTCCCGCAGCTCCTCCTGGGGGTAGTCGAACGACCGCGCACGGTTACCGTGTGGGGCGCTGTGTCGTCCGGCCGGGAAACCCGGCGTGGAAGAGCGACTCATTCGACCGCCTCACCCGTGTGGTCCGACTGCCCGATTCGGGTACGCCCCGTCATGCCAGTTCCTCCCGGATCCTGATCCGGCTGCCGACCAGGCGGGGGTCCCGCAGTTCGGCGGCCGGTTCCCGGGTGCGTCGCCAGTCGGTGAGCGCGGTGCGGATGACCATCCGCGCCGGCCGGTCCGGGTCGACGTACCGGAAGATGAACGAGGTGCTCACGATGGCGAGCGCGATCTCCCAGGCGGGAAAGAGCTCGACCTGCAACGTGAACAGCCAGTGGATGAACATGTAGAGGGGCACGAGCAGCATGAACAGTCCGTACTGGGCGTACGGCAGGTGGACCGGAAGGGTGTAGCCGGGCGGCCCGAGGTAGACCAGGCGGGCTCGGTAGATGTCGTCGTCGGTGCGCAGCCGCATGTCTCGCCCGCGCCTATTCGAAGATCAGATCGATCAGGTAGTCACCGATGAAGAAGAGTGTGGCCGCACCGGCGATGAAGGCCAGCCCGACGATCGCGATGGCCGAGCTGGTCAGCACCTTGGAGATCTCGCCCCGGCTGGCCCGGCCGATGAAGATGACCCCGAGCACGGCGAGCAGGATGGGTGCGATCTTGCTGGCGAAGAAGGTGACGACACCGTTGGTGTCGATGCCCTTGGGGGCCGGCTCGGCGAGTGGCGTCGTCGCCAGGGTGTGCAGCACCTGTGCGACGCCGGAAGACGTCGTCTCCATCAGCTCGAAGGCGATCACTGGAACCTCCCCATAACGCGGCCGGCGGTGCCGCGGTGGTGCAGTAGGCAAGCCTGGCGGGAATGTGCTCACTGTGCACAGCGTCGATGACGCGGCGCGGGTTTCTCACCACGGAGAGTGGCGAGATTTGGGGGGATTTTCCCGCTTCGGCCCTCCCTCCAGGCTTCGCCATCTCTTGATGCTGGGCAATTCCACAGCGTACGGGCCGCCCCCCTTTGCGACAAGCCGCGAAGAGTCGGCCCGATTCGACCCGGAAGACCGATCGTACACCTGTTCCAACAGGCACGTCAGGGTGGCCGTGGAAGGGCTGGTGGGGGTCCTCGGAGCGGCCCGACGCGACCGGTACCGTCTAGTCGTGACCGATCTGGTACGGGCGCAGGCCCCGGTGGTGATGGGCGTCCTCAACGTCACCCCCGACTCCTTCTCCGACGGCGGCCGGTACGCCGACCTCGACGCCGCCGTCGCACACGGTGTGCGACTGCGTGACGAGGGCGCGCACCTGGTCGACGTCGGGGGCGAGTCCACCCGCCCGGGTGCCGACCGGGTCGACCCCCGCACCGAGGCGTCCCGGGTGCTGCCGGTGATCCGCGAACTCGCCGCCGCCGGGGTGCCGGTCAGCATCGACACCACCCGCGCCCCGGTCGCCGAGGCGGCCGTCGTCGCCGGGGCCGCCGTGGTCAACGACGTCTCGGGCGGGCTGGCCGACCCCGACATGGCCCGGGTGGTCCGCGACGCCGGCTGCCCCTGGGTGCTGATGCACTGGCGGGGACACTCCCGGGGGATGCGCGAGCTGGCCAGCTACACCGACGTGGTCACCGACGTCCGGGCCGAACTGGCCCAGCGGGTCGACGACGCGCTGGCCGCCGGGGTGGCCGCCGACCGGCTGGTGATCGACCCCGGCCTCGGCTTCGCCAAGACCGCCGCGCACAACTGGGAACTCAGCGCCCGCCTGCCCGAACTGCTCGACCTCGGCCTGCCGCTGCTCTTCGGCGCCAGCCGCAAGTCCTACCTGGGCCACCTGCTCGCCACCCCCGACGGCACCCCCCGCGACACCGACGGCCGGGCCGCCGCCACCATCGCCACCAGCGTGCTCGCCGTCGCCGCCGGTGCCTGGGGGGTCCGCGTGCACGACGTCCGGGGCACCACCGACGCGCTCGCCGTCTGGTCGGCCACCGGCCGCCCCCGGCTCGCCACCACCAGCAACGACCCGGCCCCCACCGGCCGGACGGAGGGAGGATCGTGACCGACCGGATCGTCCTGACCGGACTGCGGGTCCGGGGCCGGCACGGCGTCTACGACTTCGAACGCGCCGAGGGCCAGGACTTCGTGGTGGACGCCGAACTCGAACTCGACCTCGCCCCGGCCGCCCGCTCCGACGAGGTGACCGACACCGTGCACTACGGCGAGCTGGCGCAGCGGCTGGTCGCGGTGGTCACCGGCGAGCCGGTCAACCTGATCGAGACGCTGGCCGACCGGCTGCTCGCGGTCTGCCTGGCCGAGCCGCTGGTCACCGCCGCCACCGTCACCGTCCACAAGCCCGAGGCCCCGATCCCGCACACCTTCACCGACGTGGCCGTCACGATGCGGCGTACCCGGTGACCCGGGCGGTGCTGTCGATCGGCAGCAACCTGGGCGACCGGCTCGGCCACCTGCGGGCCGCGGTCGCGGGCCTGGGCGACGCGGTGCTGGTGGTCTCCGGCGTCTACGAGACACCCCCGTGGGGCGACGCCGACCAGCCGGCGTACCTGAACGCGGCGGTCATGGTCGCCGACCCGGCGGCGACCCCGGACGACTGGCTGGCGCGGGCGCACGCCGCCGAGGCCGCCGCCGGCCGGGTCCGCGACCCCGCCCGCCGGTACGGGCCGCGCACCCTCGACGTCGACGTCGTCGCCGTCTGGGACGACGCCGGACGGCCGGTGCTCAGCGACGACCCCGGGCTGACCCTGCCGCACCCCCGCGCCCACCAGCGCGCCTTCGTGCTCCGGCCGTGGATCGACATCGACCCGCACGGGCGGCTGGCGGGGCACGGCTGGCTCACCGACCTGCTCAACGCCGAGCCGGTCGCCGGGGACACCCTCGAACTGACCCCCCGCCCCGATCTTTCGTTAGAGTCGGACACATGAACCAGTGGAGCCGGCCGGTATGACGCCGTCCCGACCGCCCCGTGACCGGGAGCCCGACGGGTCGAGGATGGGCCCCACCCGGTTCTCGACGCTGCTGGTCGCCGCGCTCGCCGCCGCCGCCGTGGCCTGGTTGCTGATCAGCGGCTTCTACTACAGCGGCATCCCCCGGCTGCCCTGGCTGCCGGTGGTCACCCTGGCCGCGCTGGCCGTGCTGGAGGCGTACGCGGCGGTCAACACCCGTGGCCGGATCGAACGCAAGCCCGGCCGGGAGCCGGTCAACCCGCTGCTGGTCGCCCGGTTCGTGGTGCTGGCCAAGGCGTCCGCGCTGGCCGGGGCGATCTTCCTCGGCTTCTACGCCGGGCTGACCGGCTGGCTCTTCGTCGAGCCGACCAACGCCGCCATCGAGGACCGGCCCGCCGCCGGGGCGGGCACCCTCGCCGCGCTGGCCCTGGTGGCCGCCGCGCTCTGGCTCGAACGCTCCTGCCGGGTCCCCGAGTCCGACGACGACGACCGGGCGGACCGACCCGGGCAGCGCTGACAGGGGTTACGTCCGCCCCCGGCGCGCGGGTACGGTGCCTGGCGACCGGAACACAGTCAGCCGTCACCGGTGACGGCCGGTCACCTGGGAGGCGCACCGCATGGTGTACGACGAACCGGGCCGGACCGCGTCGGCAGAGGTGCCCGCGACCGTGCCCGAGAACGTCCTCGACGACCCGACGCAGGGGGAACCCGGCCGGGACCGGCTCGGCGTGCACGTGGTCTGGGAACTGGTGCTGCTGCTCGCCCTCGCCGCGCTGGCCTACCTGCTGTGGCGGGAGGACCCCGACGCGCTGCGCGGTGCCGGCCTGCGGCGGCTGCTCGTCGACGCGGTCGCGCTCGGCCTGCTCGTCCTCGCCGCCGGGCTGAGCCTGCGGACCGCCGCGGTGAACCTGGCGATCGGCCCGGTCGCGCTGGCCGCCGCGCTGCACTTCGCCGAGCAGGGCGACCGGGGGGTGTCCACGGCGATCGTCCCGGCCCTGGTCGCCGCCGCGCTGGGCGGGCTGGCCCTGGCCTGGGCGGTGGTGGTGCTGCACGTGCCCGGTTGGGCGGCCAGCCTCGCCGCCGCCGCCGGGATGATCGTCTGGATCGAGCGGCGGGACCTGCCGGTGGCGGTGCAGGCCGACTACGACCCCCGGCGCAACGCCTACTACCTGTTCGCCGGGTTCGCCGCGGTGGCCGTCCTGCTCGGCGCGTTCGGCGCGATCCGGACCGTACGCCGGCTGGTCGGCCGGTTCCGGCCGGTGGCCGACCCGGCCCGTCGCCGCGGCATGGCCGCTGCCCTGGTCACCTCGGCCGCGCTGATCGCCTCCACGGTGCTGGCGATGCTCGCCGGGGTGCTCGTCGCCGCCAACGCGGACGGGCCGGTGACGCCGACGTCGGGACTGGACTGGACGGTGCTCGCGGTCGGCGTGTCCATGTTCGGTGGCACCAGCGCGTACGGCCGGCGGGGTGGAATCTTCGGCGCCCTCCTCGCGGTCGGCCTGGTGGTTACGTACCTGGCCTGGGCGGACGGCGTCGGCGCGCCGACCGACCGGTGGGCCGTCGGCGGGGCGGCCCTGGCCGGTGGGCTGCTGGTCACCCGGCTGGTCGAGACGTACGGCCGGCCCCGCACCGTCCGGGGTGAACCGGTCGAGCTGCCGCCGGTGCGGGACGGGGCGATCAGCTCCGGTTGGTCGATGCCCCCGGGCGGGGAGGCGCGCAACTGGACCCCGGCCCTGCCGGAGCGGACGACCGACGACACCCCGCCCGACCCCTGGGAGGCCCCCCGCTGGCAGAGCGCCCCACCCCGCTGGGACGCCGACGGGCGGTGAGCGCCCCGGCCCGGTCCGGTGGGGTCGCCGCGGGCGGGCGTGGACGACGGGCCGGCGACGATCTCGCCGGTTAGGCTCGCGGGCATGACCGAGACTCCTTCCGCCGGCACCGGCCACACCTTCGACCAGCTCGACGCCCTCTCCACCGAGGAGTTGCGGGAGCGGGCCTTCGCGCGGGCCCGGGAACGGCGGGACGTCGGGTTCTTCTGGTCGGTGCTGCGGCACCTGCCGAACGCCGACGAGGCCGCCGCGCTCGACGGGGCGCCCAACTCGGTGGGGCCGACCATCGACGAGGCGGCGGCGCTGTGGCGGGAGCTGACCGGGCACGGCTACGAGGAGTCCGCGCCGCTGCTGCGGGCGGCGTTCATCGACTACCTGATGAAGCACTGAGCGGCCGACCCGCCGGCTGGCGGGAGAGGTTTGCCGGCCGTGGCGGGTCGGGAACTTCCCGCCGCATGGCCCTCACCCGACGCCCCCGCACCGTGCAGGGGTACGGCACCGCCGCCGGCACCGGCACCCTCGCCGCGCTGATCCTCGTCGGCGTCTGCGGCAGCCCCTGGTACGTCGGCTGGGCCGAGGCCCACACCGATCCGAACTCCGCCGGGGGCTGGTACCTGCGGCTGCTCGCCTGGCCCGCCTGGCGGGTCGAGTCGACGGACCCGGAGCACGGGGTGCTCGCCACCGACCTGCGGGCCATCCTGCTGCTGTTGTTCGCCGCGGGCCTGCTCTACCTGCTGCCGGCCGGTCAGGTGGCCCGGGTGCCCGGGTCGGCCAGCCAGTTCTTCTCCGGCTGGGCCGCGTACACCCTGGCCGCGGCGGCGGCGACCCTGCTGGCGGCGCTGCTCACCGCGGACGGCCCGCTGCTGGCGGCCTTCGAGACCACCGGCACCGGGGCCGGCTACGGCTTCTTCGCCGGCTGGATCATCGGCTGGCCAGCCTCGGCGGCCGGGCCTGACCCACCGGGCACGGGCTAGCTGCCGGGCTGCCCGAGGTCGAGCACCCGGGTGCGGCTGAGCGTGCCGGCCGGCCGGCCGTCGGCGGTGACCACGACCGCGTCGGTGCCGGCGGTCAGCATCGCGGCCAGCGCGTCGTACGCCGAGCGGCCCAGCGGCAGTTCCGGCAGGGTCGCGTCGGTGGCCGCGCCGTCGAGCACCTCCCGGGTGACCGGGGTGACCGCCAGCCGGCGGATGCCCCGGTCCGCGCCGACGAACTCGCGCACGAACGGCGAGGCGGGCGTGCCGAGCAGCGCCGCCGGGGTGTCGTACTGCTCCAGCCGGCCGCCCTCGGAGAGCACCGCGATCCGGTCGCCCAGCCGGACGGCCTCGTCGAGGTCGTGGGTGACCAGCACGATGGTCTTGCGGACCTCGGCCTGGAGCCGGAGGAACTCCTCCTGCAACCGGGTCCGCACGATCGGGTCGACGGCGGAGAACGGCTCGTCCATCAGCAGCACCACCGGGTCGGCGGCCAACGCGCGGGCCACCCCGACCCGCTGCCGCTGCCCGCCGGAAAGCTCGTGCGGGTAGCGGCGTCCGAACTGGGCCGGGTCCAACCCGACCAGCTCCAGCAACTCGCCGCTGCGCTTCCGGATCCGCTCCTTCGGCCAGCCGAGCAGCCGGGGTACGGTGCCGACGTTGGTGGCGACCGTCTGGTGCGGGAACAGGCCGACGTTCTGGATGACGTAGCCGATCCGTCGGCGCAGTTTCACCGGGTCGACCCGGGTGATGTCCTCGTCGCCGAGCATGATCCGGCCGCCGGTCGGCTCGATCAGCCGGTTGACCATCCGCAGCACCGTCGACTTGCCGCAGCCGGACGGGCCGATCAGCACCACCAGCTCGCCGGCCGGCACCTCCAGGCTCAGCTCCCGGACGGCGTCGGTGCCGTCCGGGTACCGCTTGCGGATGCCGTCGAGCGTGATCGAGGCGGCGCTGTGCCCTGCGTCGCCGGTGCCCCCGGGGGTAACGTCCACGTGTGTCCTTCCACCTGAGTTACCGGGCCGAGCCGGGTAATCCGTGGTTCTCCTGGCAGTACGTGCGGGACAACTCTGACACCATTCTCGCCGCGCTGCGCGAGCACGCCTCGTTGACCGGCCGGGCCGTGCTGCTCGCCGCGCTGGTGGCCCTGCCGCTGGCGGTGCTGGCCTACTGGTACCGGCGTCTCGCCGGGCCGATTCTCGCATTGACCGGCGTGCTCTACACGATCCCCTCCCTGGCCCTGTTCGCGTTCATCGCCCCCTACCTGGGCATCGGGGCGGTGACCGTGCTCACCGTGGTGGTGCTGTACGCGCTGCTGGTGATCGTGCGCAACGCGGTGGCCGGGCTGAACCAGGTGCCTCCCGAGGTGCGTGACGCCGCCGAGGGCATGGGGTACGGCAGGTGGGCCCGGCTGTTCCGGATCGACCTGCCGTTGGCCCTGCCCGGCATCCTCACCGGGGTACGCCTCGCCACGGTCTCCACCGTCGCGCTGGTAACCGTCGGGGTGGTGATCGGCCGGGGTGGCCTGGGGCAGCTGATCTTCGCCGGGTTCCAGAACAACTTCTACAAGGCCCAGATCATGACCGGCACGCTGCTCTGCGTCCTGCTCGCGCTGGTGCTGGACCTGATCCTGGCCGGCGTGGGCCGCCTGCTCACCCCCTGGCTCCGGAGCCGCCCCCGATGAGCGCGGCGCGGCGGAGCCCCGCAGTCACGAGCGAAGGGCAGACCCGGTGAGTGCGAGGAGTGCAGCGCAGCGGAGCCCCGCAGTCACGAGCGAAAGGCAGACCCGGTGAGTGCGAGGAGTGCAGCGCAGCGGAGCCCCGCAGTCACGAGCGAAAGGCAGACCCGGTGAATCCGGTGCAGCAGGCGGTGGTCTGGCTCAACGACCCGCTCAACTGGACCAACCCCGGTGGGGTGCTGGACCGGGTCGGGGAGCACCTGAGCATGTCCGCCGCGGCGGTGCTGCTGGGCTGCCTGGTGGCCTGGCCGGTCGGCCTCTGGCTGGGGCACTCGGGGCGTGGCGGCGGCGCGGTCGTGCTGATCTCCAACCTGACCCTGTCCATCCCCACCCTGGCGCTGCTGACGATCCTCCCGCTGACCTTCCTCGGCTTCGGGCGGCCGGCGGTGGTGGTCGCGTTGGCCGTGTTCGCGGTGCCGCCGCTGCTGGCCAACGCGTACACCGGGGTGCGGCAGGCCGACCCGGAGGCCCGGGACGCGGCGCGTGGGATGGGGCTGTCCGGGTGGCAGGTGCTGCGCCGGGTGGAGTTGCCGCTGGCGGTGCCGTACCTGGCCGCCGGGTTCCGTACGGCCGCTGTGCAGGTGGTGGCGACGGCGGCACTGGCGTCGTTCGTCAACGGCGGAGGGCTGGGCCAGATCATCCGGGCCGGTTTCGGGCTGGACATCGCGGCCGGTGGCGGGCAGATCATCGCCGGTGGGGTGCTGGTGGCGGGGCTGGCGTTGGCGGTGGAGGGGGTGCTGGCACTGGTCGAGCGGGCGGTCACCCCGCGACCGCTGCGGCGTACCCGGCGGGCGGCGAACCGGCGGGCGGCGGACGCCACGGCGGGGAACTGATCCCTTTCCGTGACGATCACGTGACGAAAGTGGTTCAGAGTTTGTCGGTCGGTCCGGAAGGATATTGGCTGAACCCGCGGGCGGCGACCGTCGCCCGTCGGACACGCGGCCGGCCCTGCCCGGGGTCGCGCCGGGACACGGAAGGCGGGCACGATGCGCGTACGGACACGGCTGGCGGCGGGCGCGGTGGGCGCCCTGACCCTGGCGGGTCTGTTGACCGGGTGTGGGGACGCCGGCTCGTCCGGCACCGACGCTCCGCAGCAGGGCGCGAGCGGTGCGGGCTGCGCCCCGGTCGCCGGTGACCAGCTCGTCGTCCTCGACGACGACAAGAAGCTCCAGAACACCGACAACATCATCCCGGCGGTCAACGCCAAGGTGGCCAACCCGCAGCTGCTCGCCGCGCTGGACAAGGTCTCGGCCGCGCTGGACACGCCGAAGCTGATCGCCCTCAACAAGGCGGTCGACGTGGACCGCAAGACGCCGAAGGCGGCCGCCGAGGAGTTCGCCTCGGCCAACGGGCTGACCACCGGCATCGCCAAGGGCCCGGGTGGGCAGATCGTCGTCGGGGCGGGCAACTTCTCCGAGAGCCAGACCCTGGCCGAGCTGTACAACATCGCCCTGACCGCCGCCGGCTACCAGGTCAAGGTGCAGCAGATCGGCAACCGCGAGCTGTACGAGCCGAGCCTGGAGAAGGGCGAGATCCAGGTCGTCCCCGAGTACGCGGCGACCATGGCCGAGTTCCTCAACACCAAGGCCAACGGCAAGGACGCCACCCCGGTCTCCTCGCCGGAGCTGGACAAGACGGTCAGCGCGTTGAAGTCCGAGGGTGACAAGGCGGGCATCACGTTCGGCACCCCGTCCTCGGCGCAGGACCAGAACGCCTTCGCGGTGACCAAGGCGTTCGCCGACAAGTACGCCCTGAAGACCCTCTCCGACCTGGCGGCCAAGTGCTCCGGCAAGGACACCGTGCTGGCCGGCCCGCCGGAGTGCCCGCAGCGGCCGAAGTGCCAGGCCGGCCTGGTCGAGGTGTACGACTTCAAGGCCGGTTCGTTCAGCTCGCTGGACGCCGGTGGCCCGCAGACCAAGACCGCCCTGAAGACCGGCACCGCCAGCGTCGGTCTGGTCTTCTCGTCCGACGGCGCGCTCGCCACCAGTTGAGCGTGATCCCGGTCGCGGTCGGCTCCCCCCGACCGCGACCGGGCCCGCCCCGCAACGGGGTGATGGTGCCCCGCTGACCAGGGCGGATGTCGGTCAGGTGCGATCCGGTCGCGCCGACCGTACCGGCCGAGATCGGGGCAATTCTGCCCTGGGACCGTTCCCAGCCCGCGTACATCTCGGTAGGCTGCACAGCCATGCCCTCCCCGGTCGTCTCCGAGAAGCGCAGACCGCAACTGCTGACCGTCCTGTTCTGGATCGGGGTGGCGTTCGCGCCGATCGCCGCGCTGATCCTGCTGTTCGCCGACGGCAACGGTCCGCTGCGCTTCGCCGCGGTGCTGGCCATCACCGCCGTGGTGCTGATCGGCCTGTCCATCGCGCTGCGCGCCGACGGGGGCGTCCAGGCGTCCGACGAGACGGTGCTCGACGAGTTGGAGCAGCTCCGCCGCGAGCTGCGCAGCGAGATCGTGGCCGCCGCCCAGCGCGGCAACCAGGCGCTGGACCAGTCGCAGCGGGCCGAGGAGCAGGTCACCGCGTTGCGTCGCCGGTTGGACGCGGCGGCCGAGCTGGCTGCCGCCGTCGCCGCCCCGCCCGCCGAGGATTCCGTCGCCGGTGCGGGCCGGGCCCGGGTCCCGGCCGCCGAGCCGGCACCGGAGGCCCCGGTGGGCCGGCGACGGGCCGTGGTCGAGGAGCCCCCGTCGGACTGGAGCCACCCGGAGGTTTCCGAGCCGGTCGCGACGGGCCGGGGCCGGGTTCCGGCCGACCGGGAGGCCGCCGAACCGACCGGCCGCCGCTACGCCCCGGAGCGCCCGACCACCGGGCAGGCCGGGGTGTACGGGGCGGCCAGCCGGGAGCCACGCGGCGGGGCGCCCGCCGCCGAGTCGCCGTCCCGCCCGCTCGGGGTGGTGCGGCACACCGAGACCGTGCACGTGACCACCCGGCACACCGTCGTCGACGGCCCCGATCCGGCCGGCGGCTACGGCGGTGGGTACGCCGGCCGGTGGGCCTCCGGCGGGGACGAGTCGTCCTGGGCCGGCGGGGAGCCGGAGCGTTCCTGGCCGGCGCAGGCCGAGCCGACCGGCCGCGGCTGGTCGGCCCCGCCGGAGGACCGTTCCCGGGCGTCCCGTCCGGCGTCCCGGGACGAGCGGGCCTGGCCGGCCGCTGCCGGCCCCGGGTGGTCGACGCCGGGCGACGACCGGCCCGAGCCGGGCCGGCCGGAGTGGTCGGCGGGTGGCGGGGAGGCCGGTGCCTGGTCGGCGGGCGGCCGGTCCGGTTGGGCGGGGGGCCGTGCCGAGCCGCCCGAGCCGCGCACCGGTGACCGCTGGGCGCAGGACCGGGCCGATGCGCCGGCCCGTGAGGCGCAGGCCGGTGACCGCTGGGCCGAGGTGCGCGACGAGGGACGGGCCCGGGAGGTACGGGTCGGGGAGCGCCGGGCGGAGGCGCGCGCCGACGGCGGCTACCAGTACTCGGACCGGTGGGCGTCGGTGCGGCAGGAGGAGCCGTACCGGGACGGGGCGGACCCCACCGGCGACCGGTGGGGTGGCGGTCGACCGGAGCAGTCCGACCGTCCCGCGCTGCCGGCCGGCGGGGTGCCGGTGCCGCAGCAGTGGCGGGAGCCGGCACGCAGCCACCGGCCGGCCGAACAGTGGCCGGCCCACGCGACCCCACCGGCGCAGGACCGGCCGGACGGGCAGTGGCCGGCCCGCGCCGAGCCGCAGCCCGCCCAGGAGTGGCCGGCGCGCGCCGACGACCGGCGGTGGGAGGGGCAGCGGGCCGAGCAGTGGCGGGACCGGGAGCCGGTGGTGTCGTGGCGTGACCCCGAGCCCGAGCCGCGCGACCACCAGCAGTGGGCGGGCGGGCAGCGGTACGGCTACCCGCCGCAGGACGACGCTCCGCGTGCGGGCGGGCACTGGCGCTGACCGCCGGGGGCGGACCGTCGCCGGCAGGGTCAGGGGCGGTTCACTTGTCGATGTCGCCGACCACGAAGAACATCGAGCCGAGGATGGCGATCAGGTCGGGCACCAGGCAGCCGGGGAGCAGGGTGGCCAACGCCTGCACGTTGGCGTACGACGCGGTGCGCAGCTTGAGCCGCCACGGCGTCTTCTCGCCCCGCGACACCAGGTAGTAGCCGTTGATCCCGAGCGGGTTCTCCGTCCACGCGTAGGTGTGTCCCTCGGGGGCCTTGACCACCTTGGGCAGTCGGGTGTTCACCGGTCCGGTGAGCCGGTCGACCCGGTCGAGGCACTGTTCGGCGAGGTCGAGGGAGGCGTACACCTGGTCGAGCAGCACCTCGAAGCGGGCGTGGCAGTCCCCGGCGGTGCGGGTGACCACCGGCACGTCGAGCTGGTCGTACGCCAGGTAGGGCTCGTCGCGGCGCAGGTCGAGGTCGAGCCCGGAGGCGCGGGCGACCGGCCCGGACGCCCCGAACGCGGCGGCGTCGGCGGCCGACAGCACCCCCACCCCGACGGTGCGGGCCAGGAAGATCTCGTTGCGCCGGATCAGGTTGTCGAGGTCGGGCATCCGGCGGCGGACCTCGTCGATGGCGGCGCGGGCCCGGCCGGTCCAGCCGGCGGGGACCTCCTCCTTGAGCCCGCCGACCCGGTTGAACATGTAGTGGATGCGGCCGCCGGAGACCTCCTCCATCACCGCCTGGATGGTCTCCCGTTCCCGGAACGCGTAGAAGACCGGGGTGATCGCGCCGATCTCCAGCGGGTAGGAGCCGAGGAACATCAGGTGGTTGAGCACCCGGTTCAGCTCGGCCAGCGCCATCCGCAGCCAGGTGGCCCGCTCGGGCACCTCCATGCCCATCAGCCGTTCCACGGCGAGCACCACGCCCAGCTCGTTGGAGAACGCCGACAGCCAGTCGTGCCGGTTGGCCAGCACGATGATCTGCCGGTAGTCGCGGACCTCGAACAGTTTCTCCGCGCCCCGGTGCATGTACCCGACGATGGGTTCGGCGGCGACCACCCGTTCCCCGTCGAGCACCAGTTTCAGCCGGAGCACGCCGTGCGTCGAGGGGTGTTGCGGGCCGATGTTGAGCACCATGTCGGTGCCGAGCTGTTCCCCGCCGGCCCCGGTGCCGACGGTCAGCTCGCGCAGTTCACCGGTGTCCGTGGTCATGTCGGTCATCGTGCCATGAGCGTATCGACGGTGACGCCGACCGGCTGGAGCAGCCAGTGGTGTCCGCCGAGCCCGGCCGGGTCGGTCAGCTCGGCCACCGCCGAGGCGGCGGCGAGGGCCCGCACGTAGCCGGCCGGGTCGGTGCCGGCCAGGCTCAGCGCCGGTCGGCCGCCGTCGGCCCCGAGCGCCCGCAGCGCCTCCCGCTGCGACAGCAACGTGTACGCACACCCGGCGACCCGGGCACCGGCGGCGGCGACGGAGTCCACGGCGACGTGCGCGGTGATGTCACACGAGCCGTCCGGCACCGGCGGCACCTGTCGCCCGTTCCGGTACCCGGTCAACGTGCCGCCCACCGGCCGCCGCTCCCGCAGGTGCCCGTAGTCGACGGCCAACGCCACCCCCCGCCGCAGCCGCCGGACGACCCCGCCCCAGGCCAGGTCCCGCCCCGCCCCACCTCCACCCGCTCCCCGCGCTCGGTGATCAAGAGGTTTGCGTCAGGTTCGGGCCCCTCCGTTGACGCAAACCTCTTGATCACCGAGGGCGGCGGGGTGGTGGGGGTGGGGTGCCAGGTGGTTAGCCAGGTCAGGTCTTCCGGGGTCAGTGGGGGGCCGGGGGTTTCCTCGCCGGTGCTCGGGTCCACCAGGTGGTAGCGCCAGCCGGTGTCGGTGGGGACGGCCACGTCCAGGGGGACGTTGTCCAGCCATTCGGTAGCGGTCAACAGGCCGGTGATCCCCTCCGGGGGCTCGGTCGCCCAGGCGATGACGGGCGGCAGGTCCGCCGGGCGGGGGGCCAGTTCCACGGCCGTGAGGCGCAGGCGGTCAGCCAGCGGCGTCGGAGCCGCGTCGGGCGTCGCCGACCCGTGGGCCAGGGCGGCCAGGGCGCGCAGCAGCTCACCCCGGCCGGCGCCCACGTCCACCACGTCGAACGGGGTGGGGAAACCGAGGGCGGCGTCGAGGCGGGACACGAGCCGGAACACCGCCGCCGCGAACGCCGGGGAGGCGTGCACGCTGGTCCGGAAGTGGTCGGCGGGGCCGGACCCGGAGACGAAGAAGCCGTGTGGCCCGTAGAGGGCGGCGTCCATGGCGTCCCGCCAGCGCATCGCGTTCATCCCGTGTTCAGGGTCCGTCACCGTGCCGACCCTACGGTCTGCGGGCATGAGACGAATCGTGATCCCCGCGCTGGCGGTCGTACCGCTGCTGGTGACGACCACCGGTGCCGCCGCCGCGCCCGCCCGGGACGACATGCCGCGTGCCGTCCGGGCGGTGGCCGAGACACCCGCCCTGTTCGACGCCGCCGCCGGGGGCGACGCCGACGCCGACGACCCGGCGATCTGGGTGCACCCCACCGACCGGGCCGGCAGCCTGGTGATCGTCACCGCCAAGAACGGCGGCCTGCGGGTGTACGACCTGCGGGCCCGGGAGCGGCAGGCGATCGGCACCCCGCCGGCACCCTGCCCGGACGACGAGGCGGGCCGGTTCAACAACGTCGACCTGGTCGGCGGCTTCCGGTTGGCGGGCCGGCCGGTCGACCTGGCGGTGGTCACCGACCGGTGGCGCGACCAGCTCCGGTTCTACCGGATCGACCCGGCGTCGCGGCGGCTGGTGGACGTGACCGCGCCGCAGCCGCCGTTCGCGTTCAGCCGGGACCAGGCGGAGGTGAACACCCAGCGCACCGCGTACGGGTTGGGCACGTTCACCGACCGGGACGGGGCCGCGTACGCGGTGGTGAGCCGGCGCAGCACCCCGGAGGTGGGGGTGTTCCGGCTGGTGGAACGGGCCGGGCGGGTCAGCTACCGGCCGGTGGACCGGTTGGTGCTGCCGTCGACGTTCACCCTGCCGGACGGCTCCGGCTGGTCGCCGTGCACCGACCCGGGGGACGGCCCGCAGGTGGAGGGGACGGTGGTGGACCCGGCCACCGGCGTGGTGTACCTGGCACAGGAGAAGGTCGGCCTGTGGCGGACCCGACTGGCCGGTGGCCGGTTCGTGGACGTACCCCGGTCGGTGGAGCGGGTCCGCGAGTACGGCGTCCCGGCGGGCTTCGACCCGGCGGCCGACGACTGCGTCACCGACCACACCGCCGACCCGGGCTTCGGCGGGCGGATCGCCCACGACGTGGAGGGCCTGACGATCATGCGTACCGGCCGGTACACGGGCACCCTCGTCGTGTCCAGCCAGGGCGACGACACGTTCTTCACCTACGACCGGGTCAGCAACCGGCCGACCGGGCGGTTCGCGGTGGTCGACGGCCGGGTCGACGGCGCGCAGGAGTGCGACGGGGCGGCGGTGACGGCCACGCCGCTGCCGGGCTTCCCCGGCGGGCTGCTGGTGGTGCAGGACGGCCGGAACACCCCGACGACGCCGGACGGGGACGACGGGACGCGCCCGGACACCAACGTCAAGTTCGTCGACGCCGGGTTCCTGGCCGGACGGCGGTGAACCGCCACACCGGGTGAACTGCCACACCGGGCCGCCGGCCGCCACCGGGGCGCCCGGCGCCGGCGGTCGGTGAACGTTTTCACACATCCTTGTTCGGGTTCCCTGCCCCCGGCGCATACTTGCCATCGACCGGTACCCCCTTCGAGGACTGGATCGTTGCCATGAGCGCACCGCTGCGCCCGCGCCCGGCCGCCGTACCCGGCGTCGCCGTACCGCAGGGCCCCGCCGTACCCGGTGTCCCGTTCGTCCTTCCCGCCCACCTCACCGTGGGCGTGGTGGGTGCCGGCCGGGTAGGTGCCGTGCTCGGGGCAGCGCTGGTCGCCGCCGGGCACCGGGTGGTCGCCGCGTCCGGCGTCTCCGGGGCGACCCGGGCCCGGATCGCGCTGCTCCTGCCGGACACGGTGAACCGGTCGGCGACCTCGGTCGCCCGGGAGGCCACCGACCTGCTGCTGCTCGCCGTTCCCGACGACGCGCTGGCCGGTGTGGTCGCCGGGCTGGCCGACACGGGGGCGTTGCACCCCGGCCAGGTGGTCGCGCATACCTCCGGCGCGCACGGGCTGGCCGTGCTGGCCCCGGCCGCCGCCGTGGGCGCCCGGCCGCTGGCCCTGCACCCCGCGATGACCTTCACCGGTACGCCGGACGACCTGTCCCGACTGGCCGGTATCTCCTTCGGGGTGACCGCCCCGGCGAAGCTGCGGGCGGCGGCGGCCCGGCTCGTCGCCGACCTGGGCGGGGTGCCGGAGTGGGTGGGGGAGACCGACCGGGTGCTCTACCACGCGGCGCTGGCGCACGGCGCGAACCACCTGGTGACCCTGGTCAACGAGGCGGCCGACCGGCTGCGGGACGCGGGGGTGGCCCAGCCGGAGAAGGTGCTGGCCCCGCTGCTGCGGGCGGCGTTGGAGAACGCCCTGCGGCTCGGTGACGACGCGCTCACCGGCCCGGTGTCGCGCGGCGACGCGGGCACCGTACGGCGGCACCTGGACCGGCTGGCGCGGACCGCGCCGGAGTCCGTCGCCCCCTACCTGGCGTTGGCCCGACGGAGCGCCGACCGGGCGATCGCGGCGGGCCGGCTGCGTCCGGTCGACGCCGAGTCCCTGCTCGACGTGCTGGCGGGCGTCCACCGCGAGGTGGCGGCATGAGCCGGGTGCCGGGGGCCCCGCCGTCGCGAGCGGAGGGCGATCCGGCGGGTGCGAGCAGTGAGCCGGTTTTGCGAGCCCCGCAGCGCGGACGAAGGGCGATTCGGTGACGGAGTTGGTGCACACCCGGGCGGAGCTGGCGAAGGCCCGGTCGGGGCTGGCCGGCACGGTCGGCGTGGTGATGACGATGGGTGCGTTGCACCCGGGGCACGAGACGCTGATCCGGGCCGCCCGGGAGCGGGCCGACCACGTGCTGGTGACGATCTTCGTGAACCCGTTGCAGTTCGGCCCGAACGAGGACTTCGACAGGTACCCGCGCACCCTCGACACCGACCTGGAGGTGTGCCGGCGGGCCGGTGCGGACCTGGTGTTCGCCCCGTCCGAGGCGGACATGTACCCGGACGGGCAGCCCACGGTCCGGGTGAACCCCGGCCAGCTCGGTGAGGAGTTGGAGGGGCAGAGCCGACCCGGCTTCTTCCACGGGGTGCTGACCGTGGTGTTGAAGCTGCTCCAGCTGACCCGGCCCGATCTCACCTTCTTCGGGGAGAAGGACTACCAGCAGTTGACCCTGGTCCGCCGGATGGCCCGGGACCTGGACGTGCCGGTCGAGGTGGTCGGCGTGCCGACCGTCCGGGAGCCGGACGGGCTGGCCCTGTCCAGCCGTAACCGCTACCTGTCGGCGGACGGGCGACAGGTGGCGCTGGGGCTGTCCGCCGCGCTGCGGGCCGGTGCGGTCGCCGCCGAGCGGGGTGCCGACGCCGGTGAGGTGCTGGCCGCCGCCCACCGGGCGCTGGGCGGGACGCCGGGCGCGCGGCTGGACTACCTGGTGCTCACCGACCCGGAGTTGGAGCCGGGGCCGGTCGCCGGGCCGGCCCGGCTGCTGATCGCGGCCTGGGTGGGCGGCACCCGGCTGATCGACAACCTGGCCATCCGGCTCGCCCCCCGCAGCTGACCCTGTACCTCTCTGAAAGGCACCACGATGCTCCGGACCATGCTCAAGTCGAAGATCCACCGGGCGACGGTGACCCAGGCCGACCTGCACTACGTCGGTTCGGTGACGGTGGACCAGGATCTGCTCGACGCCGCCGACCTGCTCCCGGGCGAGCAGGTGGCGATCGTGGACGTGACCAACGGGGCCCGGCTGGAGACGTACGTGATCCCCGGTGAGCGGGGCAGCGGCGTGATCGGCATCAACGGCGCGGCGGCGCACCTGGTGCACCCGCAGGACCTGGTGATCCTGATCTCGTACGGTCAGATGGACGACGCCGAGGCCCGCACGTACCGCCCCCGGGTGGTCCACGTGGACGCCGAGAACAGGGTGGTTGAGCTGGGCGGCGACCCGGCTGCGGCGGCCGTCGGGACGGCCGGCGACCCGGTGCCGAGCCCGCTCGCCGTCGTCGGCTGACCAGAATTCCGGTCTGTTACCGGAAGGTCATTTTTGGTTACCCTGGGCTGACCGTCGGATTGACGGTCGTCGGCTGGGGGAGGCCGCGTTGCGCCGTGCGATGAGGGTCCGCCGAGCGGTGACGCTCGTGGTCGCCGCCGTGGCGGTGGGAGCGGTCCTGGCGGCCTGCGGTGCCCCGGGCGGCCTTGACGGTGATCTCACCGACGACTGGGCGGCCCTGCCGCCGGCCGGGCCGTTCACCCCTGCGGCGGGCGTGTGCCAGGTCGCCGACTTCACCGACACGGTCTCCCTGGCGGCGTACGCGCCGGTGGACTGCGCGGTGCCGCACCGGGTGGAGACGGTGCACGTGGGCGCGTTGCCGGGTTCGCGGGCCACCGCGCCGGCCACCGGCTCGACGGAGCTGCGGGGCGCGTTCGCCGAGTGCGACACCCGGGCCGCCGGCTACGTGGGCGACGACTGGCGGGCCGGCCGGCTGCGGCTGGCGGTGGCGCTGCCGACCGCGCCGGGTTGGGCGGCGGGGGCCCGTTGGTTCCGGTGCGACCTGAGCGAGCTGAACACCGTCGAGGCGGCGGCCACCGTGGTCACCCGGACGGGCAGCCTGCGGGACGCGTTGAAGGGTCCCTCCCCGCTGCGGCTGGGCTGCCAGCGGGCCAAGAGTGGCCGGGGCGCCGGGGTGCAGGTGCTGGTCCCGGTGGAGTGCTCGGCCGTCCACGAGGCGGAGTTCGTGGGCGTCTGGAAGGCCCCCGACCGGCCGTATCCGACCAAAGACGTCGACTGGCTGCCGTTGTACGCCGGCTGCCGCGGCACGCTGGGCCGGTACGTGGGGGTGCCGAACGACACCAGCCTGCCCTTCCGCAGCGGGGTGGTGGTGCGTCCGCCCGGTCCGGGCCGGTGGCGGGTCGGTGACCGGGGAGTCCGCTGCTACCTGTGGTTGAGCGACCGGACGGTGACGGCCTCGCTGAAGGGCGGCGGTCCGGCCGCCCTGCCGGTGCGGACGAAGTAGCGGACGGGGTAGCCGAAACCACTCGTCCCGCCCCCCGTCCCCCGTCGCGAGGATCGTTCGGGTTGACTGTGGGCATGGAACTGCGCCCGACCGTCGACCTGCCGGCCCTGCCCAGTCTGCTGGCTGCTCCCGCGCCCGGCTGGGTGGAGACCACCGACGTGATCGTGGTCGGCTCCGGGGTGGCCGGGCTCACCGCCGCGCTGCACCTGCGCGAGGCGGGGCTGCACGTCACCGTGGTCACCAAGGTCAATATCGACGACGGGTCGACCCGCTGGGCGCAGGGCGGCATCGCCGCCGTACTCGATCCGGCGGACTCGCCCGCCGCGCACGCCCGGGACACCGAGGTCGCCGGGGTCGGCATCTGCGACCCGGCGGCGGTCCGGGTGCTGGTGGAGGAGGGGCCGCTGCGGCTGCGGGAGCTGATGCGCATCGGCGCGGAGTTCGACCGCAACCCGGACGGCTCGCTGATGCTCACCCGGGAGGGCGGGCACCGGGCCGACCGGATCGTGCACGCCGGTGGCGACGCGACCGGGGCGGAGGTGCAGCGGGCCCTGCACGCGGCAGTCCGCCGCGACCCGTGGATCAGGCTGGTCGAACACGCCCTGGTGCTGGACCTGCTACGCGCCCCCGGCGACGCCCCGGACGCCCCCGGCCCGGCCTGCGGGATCACTCTGCACGTCCTCGGCGAGGGCAGCGAGGACGGCGTCGGCGCGCTGCTGGCCCGCGCGGTGGTGCTGGCCACCGGCGGGATGGGCCAGGTCTTCTCGGCCACCACCAATCCGGCGGTCTCCACCGGTGACGGGGTGGCGTTGGCGCTGCGGGCCGGCGCGGCGGTCACCGACGTCGAGTTCGTGCAGTTCCACCCGACCGCGCTGATCGTGCCCGAGCAGGCCCGGGTGCCCGGGGCCGGCCTGGCCCAGCAGCCGCTGGTCTCCGAGGCGCTGCGCGGCGAGGGCGCGCACCTGGTCGACGCCGACGGCAAGCGGTTCATGCTCGGCCAGCACGAACTGGCCGAACTGGCCCCCCGCGACGTGGTGGCCAAGGGCATCCACCGGGTGCTGCTGGCCACCGGTGCCGACCACGTCCATCTCGACGCCCGGCACCTCGGCGGGGACTTCCTCGCCGGGCGGTTCCCGACCATCGTCGCGTCCTGCCTGGCCATCGGGGTCGACCCGGCGACCGACCTGATCCCGGTCGCCCCGGCCGCCCACTACGCGTCCGGTGGCGTCCGCACCGATCTGCGCGGCCGGACCTCCATCCCCGGCCTGTACGCCTGCGGCGAGGTCGCCTGCACGGGTGTGCACGGGGCGAACCGGCTGGCCAGCAACTCGCTGCTGGAGGGGCTGGTCTTCTCCCGCCGGATCGCCGAGGACATCGCCACCGGGCTGCCCGAGCAGGCGCAGCCGGCGTCGACCGGCGCGTGGGTGGGCGGCGGGGGCGGGGTGCTGTCCGCCGGGGGCGTGCCGGAGCTGCAACGGGCGATGACCCGGGGTGCCGGGGTGCTGCGGTCGGCAGCCAGCCTCGCCGGGACCGCCGCCACCCTGACCGGGCTGGCCGGTGACGCCGGCCGGGCGGGCACCGCCGGTTGGGAGGCGACGAACCTGGTCACCGTGGCGGCGACCCTGGTCGCCGCCGCGTACGCCCGGCAGGAGACCCGGGGCTGCCACTGGCGGGAGGACTTCCCGACGGCCGACGAGCGGTGGCGTGGCCACCTGGTCGCGGCGATCGACGCCCGGGGTGGGCTGACCGGACGCTGGGAGGGCCTGCCCTGACCAGGGGCGGCGAAGGAGCGGTGGCGCGGGCAGCGCCGACGAACGGAGGAATCCACGTGCGGGAATCGACGCGGCAGGCGCTGACCGCCGGTGGGCTGGACCCGGAGCGGGTGCGGCGGGTGATCGTCGACGCGCTCACCGAGGACCTGGGGACGGGCTTCCTCGACGTCACCAGCGTCGCCACCATCGCGGCCGGGCAGACCGACACCGCCGACCTGGTGGCCCGGGAAGACGGGGTGGTGGCCGGGCTGGCGGTGGCCGCTGCGGTCTTCGAGCTGGTCGGGGAGGTGACCGCTGCGGAGCGTACCGTCGAGGTGGTCGTGGTGGCCCACGACGGCGCGCGGGTGGCCCGGGGCGACGTGCTGGCGACGGTGACCGGCCCGACCCGGCTGCTGCTCACCGCCGAGCGCACCGCGCTGAACCTGCTCTCCCGGATGTCCGGGGTGGCCACCCACACCCGGGCCTGGGCGGACGCCCTGGCCGGCACCAAGGCGACCGTGCTGGACACCCGCAAGACCACGCCCGGCCTGCGGATGCTGGAGAAGTACGCGGTCCGCGCCGGTGGCGGCACCAACAAGCGGATGGGCCTGTACGACGTCGCCATGATCAAGGACAACCACAAGCTGGCCGCCGGCGGTGTCGGGGCGGCCTTCCGGCGGGTCCGGCAGACCTTCCCCGACGTGCCGGTGCAGGTGGAGGTGGACACCCCGGCCGAGGCGGTGGAGGCGGTCGAGGCCGGCGCGGACTTCCTGCTGCTGGACAACATGTCCCCGGCGACCCTGCGCGAGGTGGTCGCGGCGGTCGGCGACCGGGCGGAGCTGGAGGCGACCGGCGGGCTGACCCTGGAGGTGGCCGCCGAGTACGGGGCGACCGGGGTGGACTACCTCTCGGTGGGCGCGTTGACGCACTCGTCGCCGATCCTGGACATCGCTCTGGACCTGCGCGAGCGGTGAGCCGGCCGGGGCCGGCGCGGACGCCGGCCCCGGCCCACTCCTCGCGCCCGCCGGCCCGGCCGGCGTCTAGGCTGCGTGCGTGCTGCTCTGCATCGACATCGGAAACACCAACACCGTGCTGGCGACCTTCGACGGCGACCGCCTGGTGCACTCGTGGCGGATCAAGACCGACGCCCGTTCGACGGCGGACGAGCTGGGGTTGATGTTCCGGGGGCTGCTGGCCGGTGACGCCGTGGAGATCACCGGGGTGGCCGCCTGCTCGACGGTGCCGGCGGCGCTGCGCTCGCTGCGGACCATGCTGGCCCGCTACTACGCCGACCTGCCGAGCGTGGTCGTCGAGCCGGGGGTACGCACCGGCGTGCAGTTGGCCATCGACAACCCGAAGGAGGTCGGCGCGGACCGGGTGGTCAACACGCTGGCCGCGTACACCCTCTACGGTGGCCCGTCGATCGTGGTGGACTTCGGCACCACCACCAACTTCGACGTGATCAGCGGCCGGGGGGAGTTCCTCGGCGGGGCGTTCGCCCCCGGCATCGAGATCTCCTTCGACGCGCTCGCGGCCCGTGCCGCCCAGCTGCGCAAGGTGGAGGCGAACAAGCCCCGCTCGGTGATCGGCAAGAACACCGTGGAGTGCCTCCAGTCCGGCCTCTACTTCGGCTTCGCCGGGCAGGTCGACCGGATCGTCGAGCGGATGACCGAGGAGCTGGGCGAGGTCCGGGCGGTGATCGCCACCGGTGGGCTGGCCTCGGTGGTGATCGGCGAGTGCCGGACCATCACCCACCACGAGCCGATGATCACCCTGATCGGCCTGCGCATGGTCTACGAGCGCAACACCTGATCGCGGCGGTCGGCCCGGTCGCGGCGGGTCAGCGTCGCCGGGCCCGGAAGACCAGGGTCCAATACGGCAGCTCGACGGTCTCCCGGCCGGCCAGGTCGGGGTGGGTGGCGAACAACTCGCGCAGTTCCGCGTCCATCCGCTGCCGCTGCCCGGGAGCGCCGGTCAACCAGTGCGAGCGGGTACGCATCAGCCCGACCACCTCGTCCCCGGTGACGGTCGTCCGGTGGGTGAACCGGCCCAGTTCGACCGGGCCGAAGGCCGCACCGAAGGTGGTCACCTTCTCGGTCAGGTCGTTGGTGTTCTCGCCCATCTGGGCAATTCGTCCCAGCTCGGCCACCCAGCCGACGGTGTCGTCCCGGATGTTCCAGATCGGGGCGAAGATGCCGTCCGGCCGGAGCACCCGGGCGATCTCGACGTGCGCGCGTGCCCGGTCGAACCAGTGGTACGCCTGCCCGACCAGCACCGCGTCCGCGCTGCCGTCGGGCAGCGGGACCGACTCGGCGGACCCGGCCAGCGCGGTGGTCCCGGGGGTGGCCGCGTCGAGCCGGGCCCGCATCCCCGGGTCGGGTTCCACCGGGGTCACCCGGTGGCCGAGGGCCCGCAGGTCACGGGTGAGGATGCCGGTGCCGGCACCCAGGTCGACCACGCTTGCGACGTCGCCCGCGCCGGCCAGCGCCCAGCGCAGCGCCTCGGCCGGATAGCCGGGTCGAAACCGGTCGTAGTCGGCGGCGACCGCTCCGAAGGAGCGTGCTCGGGTGTCCTCGACCATGAGGGGCAGGTTATCCCGTAACGGCCGACCGGGGGCATGAGTACGCTCATGGGCTGACCCCGCCGAAACTCCCTTAGCCGAGGAAGCGTGCCGTGACCGAGCAGAACGCCGTGCCAGTGGACCCCGCCGACGACCTTCCCGAGCAGATGAAGGTCCGCCGGGAGAAGCGGGACCGGATGCTCGCCGAGGGCGTCGAGCCGTACCCCGTCGGTTTTCCCCGGACCAGCACCCTGGCCGAGGTGCGCGAGCGGTACGCCGAGCTGCCCACCGACACCGCGACCGGGGACCGGGTCTCGGTCACCGGCCGGGTGATCTTCGTACGGAACACCGGCAAGCTCTGTTTCGCCACCCTGCGCGACGGCGACGGCACCGAGTTGCAGGCGATGCTCTCCCTGGACCGGGTCGGTGCGGAGCGGCTGGAGGACTGGAAGCGCCTGGTCGACCTGGGTGACCACGTCGGTGTCACCGGCGAGGTGATCACCAGCCGGCGCGGTGAGCTGTCGGTGCTCGCCGACGAGTGGGCGGTGACCGCCAAGGCGTTGCGTCCGCTGCCGGTGGCACACAAGCCGCTGAGCGAGGAGGCCCGGGTCCGGCAGCGCTACGTGGACCTGATCGTCCGCCCGCAGGCCCGCCAGATGGTCCGGACCCGGGCGGCTGCGGTGCGTAGCCTGCGCGACTCGTTGCACGGTCAGGGATTCATCGAGGTCGAGACGCCGATGCTCCAGTTGCTGCACGGGGGTGCGGCGGCCCGCCCATTCGTGACCCACAGCAATGCACTCGGTACGGATCTGTATCTGCGAATCGCGCCGGAACTGTTTCTCAAGCGCGCCGTGGTCGGCGGGGTCGACCGGGTGTTCGAGATCAACCGCAACTTCCGCAATGAGGGAGTCGACTCGTCGCACTCGCCGGAGTTCGCGATGCTGGAGACCTACCAGGCGTACGGCGACTACGACACGATGGCCGAGTTGACCCGTAATCTCGTGCAGCAGGCGGCGGTGGCGGTCAGCGGCTCGACGACGGTGACCCACGCCGACGGGCGCGAGTTCGACCTGGGCGGGCAGTGGCGCTCGGTGACCCTCTTCGGGGTGCTTTCCGAGGCCCTCGGCGAGGAGGTCACGGTCCGCACCGACCGGGCCCGCCTGGTGGAGTACGCCGACAAGGTGGGGCTGGCGGTCGACCCGAAGTGGGGTCCGGGCAAGCTGGCCGAGGAGCTGTTCGAGGAACTGGTGGTGCCGAGCCTCCAGTCGCCGACCTTCGTGCGGGATTACCCGGAGGAGACCAGCCCGCTGACCCGGGCCCACCGCAGCGAGCCGGGGCTGGCCGAGAAGTGGGACCTCTACGTGCTCGGCTTCGAGCTGGGCACCGCGTACTCGGAGCTGGTCGACCCGGTGGTGCAGCGGGAACGCCTGGTCGCGCAGGCGCAGCTGGCCGCCCGGGGCGACGACGAGGCCATGCGGCTGGACGAGGACTTTCTCCGGGCCATGGAGTACGGAATGCCGCCGGCCGGGGGTATGGGAATGGGAATCGACCGGCTCTTGATGGCGCTGACCGGCCTGGGAATTCGGGAAACCATCCTCTTCCCGTTGGTCCGCGCCGAGTAGCTCCCCGGTGGGACCTTTGCCGGGTCGTTACGGCGACCTATTGACGCGGCAAGCATCGGGCGGGTTATCGTGCTCCTATTGCAGGAGCACCCTGCTCGAAAGGAATGTGGGACGTGGCCAAGCAGATCATTCACAAGCTGGTCGATGACCTGGACGGCGGGGACGCGGACGAGACCGTCAAGTTCGCCCTCGACGGTGTTCAGTACGAGATCGACCTGTCGAACTCCAACGCCGACAAATTGCGGGATGTTTTCGCGCCGTACGTGGCCGCCGGTACCCGGGTCGGTCGGGGCGGTGTGGTCGTGGGTGGCCGGGCCGCCCGGGGCCGGGGCGGGGCGACCGCCGACCGCGAGCAGAACAAGGCGATCCGGTCCTGGGCCAAGAAGAACGGCAAGGACATCTCCGACCGGGGCCGCATCCCGCAGGAGATCGTCGACGAGTACCACGCGACCCGCTGAGCGTCAGCGGCGAACCGACGCCGGGCCGGAGCACGCCTCCGGGCCGGCGTCGCCGTCTGCGGGGTCGGCGGCATCGCCCGGCCGGAGGGAAGCTCTCCGGCTCCGGAGGCGTTGTCCACAGGCGGTGGAGAGTTCGTCCACAGCCTGTGGATGACCCACGGGGCCCCGGGAGGGCGTTCTGCACCCCGGGCGAATTTCGCTCTGCGCGTACAGGCTGGGGTGCCGGAACACCTCCTGAGCGCGGATGGTTGGTCAAAACGACGTCGGAACGGCTCGGTACGAGGAGACACGACCTCAGCGGAGTCGGTCAGCGGCGATAGAGTAAGGAGGCACGGACGCCCGTCCCGGACGTCCGAGCACCGGCCCCGCCAAGATCTCGCAGTCGAGGCGCACGGCACGTGAGGAGCACGAGGGCATGTTCGAGCGGTTCACCGACCGAGCGCGACGGGTTGTCGTCCTGGCCCAAGAAGAGGCCCGGATGCTCAACCACAACTACATCGGTACGGAGCACATCCTGCTGGGCCTGATCCACGAGGGTGAGGGTGTGGCGGCCAAGGCCCTGGAGAGCCTCGGCATCTCCCTGGAGGGCGTCCGCCAGCAGGTCGAGGAGATCATCGGCCAGGGCCAGCAGGCGCCGAGCGGGCACATCCCGTTCACGCCCCGGGCCAAGAAGGTGCTGGAGCTGTCCCTGCGCGAGGCGCTACAGCTCGGCCACAACTACATCGGCACCGAGCACATCCTGCTCGGGCTGATCCGAGAGGGCGAGGGCGTCGCCGCCCAGGTGCTGGTGAAGCTGGGCGCCGACCTCAACCGGGTCCGCCAGCAGGTGATCCAGCTCCTCTCCGGCTACCAGGGCAAGGAGCCGGCCGCCGCCGGCACCGCGCCGGGTGAGGCCGCCCCGTCGACCAGCCTCGTGCTGGACCAGTTCGGTCGCAACCTGACTCAGGCCGCCCGCGAGGGCAAGCTCGACCCGGTGATCGGGCGCGAGAAGGAGATCGAGCGGGTCATGCAGGTGCTGTCCCGCCGCACCAAGAACAACCCGGTCCTGATCGGTGAGCCCGGTGTCGGCAAGACCGCCGTGGTGGAGGGCCTGTCCCAGAAGATCATCAAGGGCGAGGTGCCCGAGACGCTGAAGGACAAGCAGCTCTACACCCTCGACCTCGGTGCCCTGGTCGCCGGCTCCCGCTACCGGGGTGACTTCGAGGAGCGCCTCAAGAAGGTGCTCAAGGAGATCCGCACCCGGGGCGACATCATCCTGTTCATCGACGAGATCCACACCCTGGTCGGTGCGGGTGCCGCCGAGGGCGCGATCGACGCGGCGAGCATCCTCAAGCCGATGCTGGCCCGGGGCGAGTTGCAGACCATCGGTGCGACCACCCTCGACGAGTACCGCAAGCACCTGGAGAAGGACGCCGCGCTGGAGCGTCGTTTCCAGCCGATCCAGGTGGGTGAGCCGTCGCTGGCCCACACCATCGAGATCCTCAAGGGCCTGCGGGACCGCTACGAGGCGCACCACCGGGTGAGCATCACCGACGCCGCCCTCGTGGCCGCCGCGACGCTTGCCGACCGGTACATCTCCGACCGCTTCCTGCCCGACAAGGCGATCGACCTGATCGACGAGGCCGGGGCCCGGATGCGCATCCGCCGGATGACCGCACCGCCGGACCTGCGTGACTTCGACGAGCGGATCGCCCAGGTGCGCCGCGACAAGGAGTCCGCGATCGACGCGCAGGACTTCGAGCGGGCCGCCCAGCTGCGGGACAAGGAGAAGCAGCTGCTGGGTCAGAAGGCCCAGCGGGAGAAGGAGTGGAAGGCCGGTGACCTGGACGTCGTCAGCGAGGTCGACGACGAGCAGATCGCCGAGGTGCTCGGCAACTGGACCGGCATCCCCGTCTACAAGCTGACCGAGGAGGAGACCTCCCGGCTGCTGCGGATGGAGGACGAGCTGCACAAGCGCGTCATCGGCCAGGAGGACGCGGTCAAGGCGGTGTCGAAGGCGATCCGGCGTACCCGGGCCGGCCTGAAGGACCCGAAGCGGCCGTCCGGCTCGTTCATCTTCGCCGGCCCGTCCGGTGTCGGTAAGACCGAGCTGTCCAAGGCGCTCGCCGAGTTCCTGTTCGGCAGCGAGGACGCGCTCATCCAGTTGGACATGTCCGAGTTCCACGACCGCTACACGGTGTCCCGCCTGGTCGGTGCCCCGCCCGGTTACGTCGGTTACGACGAGGGTGGCCAGCTGACCGAGAAGGTCCGTCGTCGCCCGTTCTCGGTGGTGCTCTTCGACGAGATCGAGAAGGCCCACCCGGACGTGTTCAACACGCTGCTCCAGATCCTGGAGGACGGCCGGTTGACCGACGGTCAGGGTCGGATCGTGGACTTCAAGAACACGGTCATCATCCTGACCACCAACCTGGGCACCCGGGACGTCGCCAAGGCGGTGTCGTTGGGCTTCCAGCAGTCGGAGGACTCCGAGTCCACCTACGACCGGATGAAGCAGAAGGTCAACGACGAGCTGAAGCAGCACTTCCGGCCCGAGTTCCTCAACCGGATCGACGACACCATCGTCTTCCACCAGCTGCGGCAGAACGAGATCCTCTCGATCGTGGACATCATGATCCAGCGGATCGAGGGCCAGCTCCGCAACAAGGACATGGGTCTGGAGCTGACCGACAACGCCAAGAAGTACCTGTCCAAGAAGGGCTTCGACCCGGTGCTGGGCGCCCGTCCGCTGCGTCGGACGATCCAGCGCGACATCGAGGACAACCTCTCCGAGCGGATCCTGTTCAACGAGCTGACCCCCGGTCAGATCGTGGTGGTGGACTGCGAGGGGGACCCGGAGGACATCGACAAGTCGAAGCTGGTCTTCCACGGCTCCGACCGTCCGGCCGCAGTGCCGGACGCCGTCCCGGCCGACCTGGGTGGCGCCGCCACCACGGGCGAGTAGGCCCCGACGGGTCGGTAGGACATCGAGCACGAGGGCGGCGGCCCGGTGGCGTGAGCCACCGGGCCGCCGCCCTGTCTGTCGAGTCGGGCGCGGCCGGGCCGGCCGGATGCGGCCCCCGTCAGCCGGGAAGGGGCTGGGTGGCGGGGCCGTCCCCGATGAGCCGGAAGTGACCCTCGCCGACCGGCTCCACCATGCCGTCCTTGACCAGCGCGGCGAGTGCCCGGGCCCGCTGAACGTCGTCGTGCCACACCTGGTCGAGCCGCTGGTGCGGCACCGGGCCGGTGGCGTCCCGGAGCACCCCGAGCAGCAGCCCGCGTACCTGACGGTCGGTGCCGGCGTACCGCTGGATCTTGCGGGTCGGGCCGGCGGGTGCCACCTGGCCGGAGGCACGCCAGGCGCAGATCGACTCGACCGGACAACTCGTGCAGCGCGGCGAGCGGGCGGTGCAGACGATCGCCCCGAGTTCCATGAAGGCGGCGCTGGCCAGCGCGGCGGCGGCCGGCTCCACCGGCAGCAGCTCCGCGCAGGCGACCAGATCGGCGGGGGTGGTGGCCGGGCCCGCATCCGGTGCACCGGCGACGGCCCGGGAGACGACCCGCCGGACGTTCGTGTCGACCACCGGGTGCCGCTGGCCGTAGGCGAACGCGGCGACGGCCCGCGCCGTGTACGTCCCGATGCCGGGCAGCGCCAGCAACTGGTCCAGCTGGTCGGGCACCCGGCCGCCGTGCCGTTCCACGATCGCCACCGCGCACTCGCGCAGCCGTACCGCGCGGCGGGGATAGCCGAGCCGTCCCCACATCCGGATCGCCTCGGCCGGGGTATCGGCGGCGAGGGCGGCGGGATCGGGCCAGCGGGCGAGCCAGGCGTGCCAGGCGGGCAGGACGCGTACCACCGGGGTCTGCTGGAGCATGACCTCGCTGACCAGGATCGGCCAGGCCCCGATGCCGGGCACCCGCCAGGGCAGGTCGCGGGCGTTCTGCTCGTACCACCGGCTGACCAGGGTGGTGAAGGTGGGTTCAGTCATCGCGCCGACGATGATGTCACGCGATGCCTTCCCGCTGGTTGGGCGGGCCGGGCGGGGCGTCGCCGGGTCGCCGGGCGGATCGGGCAGAATGCCCGGATGAGCGAGCTCGCGATCACCGTCATCGGTCGGGACCGGCCCGGCATCGTGGCCGACGTCGCCGAGGTGCTCGCCGGGCTCGGCGCGAACCTCACCGACTCCACGATGACCCGGCTGCGTGGTCACTTCGCCATGACCCTGATCTGTGTCGGCCCCGCCGCCGCCGAGGTCGAGGCCGCCCTGACGCCGCTGGCCGCCGACGGACAACTCCTGGCCACCGTACGCGCGGTCACCCCGGACGGTACGGCGACGCCGGCCGGTGAGCCGTACGTGCTGGCGGTGCACGGGGCGGACCGGATGGGCATCGTGGCGGCGATGACCCGGGTGATCGCCGAGATGGGTGGCAACGTGACGGATCTGAGCACCCGGTTGGCCGGCACGCTCTACGTGGTGGTGGCCGAGGTGGACCTACCTGCGGGCCGCGCCGACGAGTTGGCCGGCCGGCTCTCCCGAACGGCCGCCGACCTGGGGGTCGGGGTCTCCCTGCGCCCCGCCGACCCGGACCTCCTGTGAGCGCGAGGAGTGAGCCGGGTTTGCGAGCCCCGCAGTCGCGAGCCGGGGTGGGGTCTGTGAGCGCGAGGAGTGAGCCGGGTTTGCGAGCCCCGCAGTCGCGAGCCGGGGTGGGGTCTGTGAGCGCGAGGAGTGAGCCGGGTCTGCGAGCCCCGCAGTCGCGAACCGAGGTAGGCCCGTGAGCGCGGAACCGTACGTCGGGCTCGGTGGCTGGACCCCGGCGGACCTGGGCGTACCGGGGGAGGTGCGCCGGGTGGTCTGTGCCCCCGAGGCGGTGCTGAGCCGGCCGGGGCCGGAGGTGGACCCGACCGCCGAGGAGACCGTCCGGCTCGCCGCCGACCTGGTCGCCACGATGCGGGTGTCGCCCGGCTGTGTGGGGTTGGCGGCGCCGCAGGTCGGGGTCGGTGCGCAGGTGTTCGCGGTGGACGTGACCGGGCATCCGAAGGCGGTGACGGTGCACGGCACCTTCGTGCTCTGCAACGCCCGGGTGGTGGAGGCGAGCCGGTGGAAGCCGGGTCGGGAGGGTTGCATGTCGGTGCCCGACCTGACCGGCGACGTGAAGCGGGCCAGCCGGTTGGTGGTGGAGGGGGTGCTGCCCGGCAGCGGTACGCCGGTCCGGCTGGTCACCGACGGGTTCGAGGCGCGGGCCCTGCAACACGAGATCGACCACTGTGCCGGGCTGCTGTTCCTGGACCGGGTGGCCGGCGCGCACGCGGTCTACCAACGCAAGGTCTACCTGTGACCGGGCCGGTCGGAACGTCGGCGACGCGGATTCCCGCCGGATCGGTCCGGCCGACTGTCGTCAGTGGAACGTCGTTCGCCGCCCGGTGGCCGATGCCCGGCGAGTCGTGGCCGGTCCACGTGCGCCGCGCCGCTACGGTGGGGGCATCATGCGTCTGACGGTCGGTCCCCTGCCTTCCGCCGTGTACTGGCGGCGTCGCGCCGTCGTACTCGGAGCGGGGCTTCTGCTCCTGGTTGTTCTGCTCTACTCGTGTGCCCGATCGGGGGACACCGGCACCACACCGGGTGCCGGGGCCTCGTCGTCGGCCCCCGCGCCGGGCGCGACCACACCGACGGCCGCCTCGCCGCCTGCCGGGTCCGCGTCCCCGTCGGGCGGGTCCGACGCGGCGGGCCCGCCGGCCGGGCCGACCGCCGATCCGGGTGCGAGCAACGTCCCGGCCGCCGATCCGCCCGCCCCGCCGACCAACCAGGCCCGGGTCGACGACGGCACCTGCACCGACAGCGAGATCGTGGTGACTCCGGTGGCGCTCCCCGCCGAGGTGGGCAGCGGTGCCCCGGTCGACCTCAGCCTCAAGATCAGGAACAAGTCACAGCGGACCTGCAACCGGGACGTCGGCGCGGACGCCCAGGAGCTGTTCATCAAGTCCGGGGCGGAGAAGGTCTGGTCGTCGGACACCTGCGGCACCGGCAGGGGGTCCGACGTGCAGACGTTCACCCCCGGCTTCGAGCGCTCCTACCAGCTCACCTGGAACGGCATGGACGCCAGCCGGTGCAAGCAGGGGGTGGCTGCGGGCCCCAACCCGCCGGCCGGCAACTACCAGGTCTTCGCCCGGGTGGGCACCAAGCTGAGCGAGCCGGTCAAGCTGGTCGTCACCGGCTGACCGGCCCCCGGTCAGACGTAACGTTCCAGGATGGACGCCTCGGCCAGCCGGGACAGCCCCTCGCGGACGCCCCGGGCCCGTGCGTCGCCGACGCCCTCGACGGCCTGGAGGTCCTCCACGGTCGCCCCGAGCAGCCGCTGGAGGCTGCCGAAGTGCAGCACCAGCCGGTCGACGATGGCCACCGGCAGCCGGGGCACCTTGGCCAGCAGCCGGAACCCGCGCGGGCTGACCGCCGCGTCGAGCGCGTCGGAGGCGGCCGGGTAGCCGATCGCCTTGGCGACCGCGACCAGGTCGATCAGCTCGGTCGCGCCGAGCAGGTCCAACTCGACCAGGGCCTCGTCGAGGGTGCGTGACTTGCGGCCGGCGGGCAGGTAGTCCCGGATGACCAGGGTACGGTCGGCGTCGACACCGGCCATCAGCTCGTCGAGTTGCAGGGCGAGCAGGCGGCCGTCGGTGCCCAGCTCGACCACGTACCCGGCGATCTCGTCGGCGATCCGGCGGACCATCTCCAGCCGCTGCACCACGGCGACCGCGTCGCGGACGGTGACCAGATCCTCGATCTCCAGCGCGGACAGGGTGCCGGAGACCTCGTCGAGGCGCAGCTTGTACCGCTCCAGGGTGGCCAGGGCCTGGTTGGCCCGGGAGAGGATCGCGGCCGAGTCGTCGAGCACGTGCCGCTGCCCGTTGACGTAGAGGCTGATGATCCGCATCGACTGGCTGACCGAGATGACCGGGTAGCCGGTCTGCCGGGCCACCCGCTCGGCGGTGCGGTGCCGGGTGCCGGACTCCTCCGTCGGGATGGACGGGTCGGGCATCAGGTGCACACCTGCCTGGACGATCCGGGTGCCGTCGCTGGAGAGCACCACCGCGCCGTCCATCTTGCACAGTTCACGGACCCGGGTCGCGGAGAACTCGACGTCCATCGGGAAGCCGCCGGTGCAGATCCCGTCGACGACCTTGTCGTAGCCGAGGACGATAAGCGCGCCCGTCCGACCGCGCAGGATGCGTTCGAGCCCGTCGCGCAACGCGGTGCCGGGCGCCATCAGGGCGAGGTTGGCCCGCAGCGGATCACCGGCGCTGCCGGTGGTCCCGGCCACGCTCACGCTGATCGGACGGGTGGGCGAGCCCACGGCGGCGGCGCGGGTGTGGGGCGTCGCGCCGGCAGGCTTGGCGGCGTCGCGGTCGGTCGGCACGCGCACAGTCTACGGACTGCCCTGCGGTGGGTGCTCTCGTGGTTACTGTGATGTGTCACGGCGTCGGATTCTTACCACCCGCCGGACCTGCCGGACGTCGACCGGTATGGCCCGACCGGTACCCCGCCGTCGCCACCCTCGGTCACTCCGCGGATGCGCGGGCGACCGCCTGGAGCGCCGACCGGACGTCCGTGACCTCGGTCACCCGCATGTTCTCCGGGCCGGCGCCGGTGCTCTCGGGGCCGCACCCGGGCGGCACCAGGGCCATCCGGAAGCCGAGCCGGGCCGCCTCGGCGAGCCGGCGGGGGACCGCGCCGACCCGGCGTACCTCCCCGGTCAGCCCGACCTCGCCGATCGCCACCAGGTGCGGCGCGATGGCCAGGTTGAGCCCGCCGGAGGCGACCGCCAGCGCTACCGCGAGGTCGGCGGCCGGCTCGACCACCCGGATGCCGCCGACGGTGGCCGCGAAGACCTCCCGGTCGTGCAGGGTCAGCCGTTCGGTACGGCGTTGCAGCACCGCCAGCACCATGGCCAGCCGGGCCCCGTCGAGCCCCGAGACGGTACGCCGGGGCGACCCGGCCACCGTCGCGCCGATCAGCGCCTGCACCTCGGTCAACAGCGCCCGCCGCCCCTCCATCGCCACGGTGACGCAGGTGCCCGGGACCGGCTCGGAGTATCGGGTGAGGAAGAGCCCGGACGGGTCGGCCAGGCTGCTGATGCCCCCCTCGTGCATTTCGAAGCAGCCGACCTCGTCGGCCGCGCCGAACCGGTTCTTGACCCCCCGGACCATCCGCAGCGAGGAGTGCTTGTCCCCCTCGAAGTGCAGCACCACGTCGACCAGGTGTTCCAGCACCCGGGGGCCGGCGACCTGACCGTCCTTGGTGACGTGACCGACCAGCACGGTGGCGATGCCGCGCTCCTTGGCGACCGCGACCAGGGCGGCGGTGACGGCCCGTACCTGGGTGACCCCGCCCTGCACGCCCTCGGTGCCGGTGGTGGAGATGGTCTGCACCGAGTCGAGGACGAGCAGGCCCGGCTTGACCGCGTCGAGGTGCCCGAGCACGGCGCTCAGGTCGCTCTCGGCGGCCAGCCAGAGCTGCTCGTGCAGGGCGCCCATCCGCTCGGCGCGCAACCGCACCTGGCTGACCGACTCCTCGCCGCTGACCACCAGCGACGGGCTGCCGGCGGTGGCCGCCCACTGCTGCGCCACGTCGAGCAGCAGGGTGGACTTGCCCACGCCCGGCTCCCCGGCGAGCAGGACCACCGCGCCGGGGACCAGGCCGCCGCCGAGGACCCGGTCGAGTTCGCTGACCCCGGTGGGCCGGGCCCGGGCCGGTGCGGCGCTGATCGTGGCGATCGGCCGGGCCGGCTCAGCCGGCATCCGGGAACTGACCACCCGGCCGGAGACCACCGGCCCGGTGACCGTGCACTCGACCACCGAACCCCACTCGCCGCACTCCGGGCAGCGCCCCACCCACTTGGGCGGCTGGTGGCCGCAGGCGTCGCACTCGTAGGCGGGGCGGGGCTCACGGGCGGCCCGGCCCCGGGACGCGCCGGAGCCGCTCCGGGCGGGGGTCGATCGGGAGGTGGTCACCCCAGGACGCTAACCCCCACCGGTGACGAAAACACCGCCGGCGTGGTGGTCACCACGCCGACGGTGTCGTCGGTGTCTTCTGGTCCGGCCGGTCAGCCGCCGTGGCCGGAGGTGCCCTCCTGGCCGCTCTCCTCGCCACCCTCGCGGTGCACGATCGGGGAGGGCCGGGCGGCCGGGCTCAGCGGCACGCCGACCGGGACCGGGGTGCTGACGGTACGGCCGTCGCCGAAGTCGAAGGTCAGGTTGACCTGCTGACCGGTGCGCAGCGCCTCGTTCAGCCCGACGAGCTGGAGGTGCTGGCCGTTCTGCACGTTGAGCTGCACGTAACCGAGGGCCGGGATCTCGATCCGGGCCGGCTGACCGGCCGGCGCGGACGGGCTGGCCGACGGCGACGCCCCCTCGGACGGGGAGGCGCCCTCCGACGGCGAAGTGCCCTCGGAGGGGGATGCCCCCTCGGCCGGGGAGGCACTGCCCGAGGGCGACGCGCTCTCGGACGGCGACGCGCTCTCCGACGGGGAGGCGGAGCCGGAGGGGCTGGCCGAGCCGGCGGCCCCGGTGAGCACGATCTGCCGGGCGCTGTCGGTGGTGACGGTGACGGTGACCGGGTCCCGGGTGTCGTTGTAGATCACGGCGTTGAGCGCGGCGTTCGCCCCGGCGGTGAGACCGTCCGCGCCCGGGTAGTCGACGTAGAGGCCACGCACCTTGTACGCGTTGTCCGGCGTCTGGACGTTGACCCCCTGGACCGACGGCTGCTTGTTGGCGGTCTCGGAAACCTGGCCCGCCCCGCAGCCCGTCGCCAGCAGGGCGGTCGCCCCCGCCAGGCCGGACAGCAGCAGGGTGGCCCGCCGGGAACCCCTGATCGAGCGCGTCACGTCGGTCCTCCTCGTCACGATCCCCACCCGGTGCGTGCCCCGGGCGCGGGGTGGTCATACCCGCGCAGACCGCGCTCCAGGGTAGTTGGGGCTGATCGAGGGCCGCACGCGGACCCGGTGCCGCCACCCGGGCGGGTGCCGGTCAGACCACCCGACCGCTCGCCACCAGCAGCAGCACATCGATCAGGGCCACCACCAGCACCGCCCGGAAGGCGGCCACCGAACGGCCGTCGCCCCGGGCGGTGACGCGGCGGCCCGCGTACCAGCCGGCGGTGGGCACCGCGACGGCCGCCGCCACCGCCGACCAGCCGACCCACGACGGTGGCCCGGGTGGCCCGAGGACGAGGGCGACGGTCGCGGCGAGCAGCAGCCCGGCGGCGGCCAGCCGGCTGCCGGTGGCACCGAGCCGGTGCGGCAGCCCGCGTACCCCCGTCCGGGCGTCGTCGGCCAGGTCGGGCAGCACGTTGGCGAAGTGCGCCCCCGCGCCCAGGCAGGCCGCCGCGACGACCAGCCAGACCGGCGGCGCGGGCGCCCCCGGCAGGGCGAGCACCACGAAGGCGGGCAGCGAGCCGAAGGAGACCGCGTACGGCAGCACCGAGACCGGGGTGGACTTCAGCGGCCAGTCGTAGAGCAGCGCCGAGACCAGGCCGACGGTGTAGCAGAGCGCGGCGACCGGGTTGGTGGTCAGCGCCAGCAGCGGGGTGGCGACCGCGGCCAGCATGGCGGCCACCACCACCGTCCGGCGGCCCACCGCCCCGGCGGCGACCGGCTTGTCGGTACGTCCCACCGTGGCGTCCCGCCCGGCGTCCACCGCGTCGTTGGTCCAGCCGACGGCGAGCTGGCTGGACAGCACGGTGAGCACCACGGCGACCGTCCCGGCCGGACGGTGACCGACGGCGACGGCGAGCAGCCCGGCCACCGTGGTCACGGCCAGGCCCGGTTCCGGATGACTCGCTTTGACCAGCCCTAACACCGTCCGCGACATAAGGGAAGTCTGGTCGTTACCGGCCGGTCGTGCCACGCTCGATGCCATGGGTGACGGTCCGGTGTCCAACGGTGTACGGGTGCTGCCCCCCAACGACCCCCGCCAGTACGACGACCTGGCCGGCGAGTGGTGGCGGCCCGACGGCGCGTTCGCGATGCTGCACTGGCTGGCCCGGGCCCGCGCCGCCCTGGTGCCACCGGCGTCCCGGCCCGACGCGGTCCTGGTCGACCTCGGCTGCGGCGCCGGGCTGATGGCCCCCCACCTGGCCGGCAAGGGTTACCGGCACGTGGGGGTGGACCTCACCCGGTCGGCGCTGGAGCAGGCGGCGGCGCACGGCGTCACCGCGCTGGCCGGTGACGCCACGGCGGTGCCGCTCGCCGACGGGTGCGCCGACGTGGTGGCGGCCGGCGAGGTGCTGGAGCACGTGCCCGACTGGCGGGCGGCGGTCGCCGAGGCGTGCCGGCTGCTGCGCCCCGGCGGGCTGCTCGTGCTGGACACCCTCAACGACACGGTGCTCGCCCGGCTGATCGCGGTGGAGTTGGGCGAACGGCTGCCCACCGTGCCCCGGGGCATCCACGACCCACGGTTGTTCGTGGACGACCGGGCCCTGGTCGTCGAGTGCGCCCGGCACGGCGTCGCCCTGCGGGTACGGGGTGTCCGGCCGGGGCTGCGGGCGACGCTGGGCTGGCTGGTGCGCCGTACCCGTGGGGGTGTCGCCCGCGACGCGCCCGACGGCGGGCCCGCGATCCGTCCGACCTGGTCGACGGCGGTGCTCTACCAGGGCCGGGGGGTCCGACACGGGTAGCCGCCCCGGTTCAGGGTACCAGGAACACCCAGGAAGGGGACCTATGACTGTGGACGCACCGGCGGTGGCCCGCCGGTTGGCACCGAGGTTCGCCGCACGGGCCGCCGGGCACGACCGGGACGGCACGTTCCCGGTCGACGACTTCGCCGACCTGCGGGAGTCCGGGCTGTTCGGGCTGATGGTCCCGGCCGTGCTGGGCGGCGCGGAAGCCTCCTTCGCCCGGTACGCGGCGGTCGCCACCGAACTGGCCCGGGGCAACGGCGCGACCGCGCTGGTGTTCAACATGCACGCCTCGGTCACCGGCGCGCTCGGCGCGGTCACCGAGGAGTTGGCCGAGGCGCTGGGCGTACCGGACGAGGCGCTGGCCGCCCGGGACCGGCTGCTGCGCGCGGCGGCCGAGGGCGCCTGGTACGCGGTGGCGATGAGCGAACGCGGCGCCGGGGCCCGGTTGTCCCGGCTCAGCACGGTCTACGAACCGGTCGACGGCGGCTGGCGGATCAAGGGGAGCAAGACCTTCTGCTCCGGGGCCGGGCACGCCGACGGCTACCTGGTGGCCGCCCGCAGCGCCGCCGACCCCTCGCTGGTCTCCCAGTTCCTGGTGCCCGCCGGTGCGGGGGTGACCGTGGAGCCGACCTGGGACGCCCTGGGCATGCGGGCCACCTCGTCGCACGACCTGCACCTGGACGTGACGGTGCCGGCGGACCGGCTGCTCGGTGGCGTGGAGGGGCTGGCCCTGGTGGTCGCCCAGCTGATGCCGCACTGGCTGGTGGCCAGCTACGCCGCCGTCTACGTGGGGGTCGCCCGGGCGGCGGTGGACGCCGCCGCCGAGCACCTCACCGCGCGGGACCTCGGCGGCCTGCCGGCGGTGCGGGCCCGGCTCGGCCGGGCGGACGCGGCGGTGGCGGCGGCGGAGCTGGTGGTGGCCGAGGCGGCCCGCCGGGTCGACGACGCCCCCGGCGACGCCGGGACGAACCGGTGGGTGTGGCGGGCCAAGCTGCTCGCCGGCACCACGGCGGCGGAGGTGGCGGCGTCCATGCTGGAGGCGGCCGGGACGTCGGCGACCCGCCGGGGGCATCCGCTGGAACGGCTCTACCGGGACGCCCGCTGCGGCTCGCTGCATCCGGCGACCTCGGACGTGTGCGCCGACTGGCTCGGGGTGGCGGTGCTCGGGGGTGACCCGGACCGCGACGGAACGGCCCCTCGTTGGTGAGGGTGACGGGGGTCGGGGCGACCGCCGGACGGGCAGTGCGGACGAGAGGTGGGACAGATGGCCGTGCCGTTGATCGCGGGTCTGGGGGCGGCACACCCGCCCGGCGCCGCCCAGGACGAACTCTGGACGGGCTACTTCGCGAAGCACTTCTCGGGGGCCACCCGGGCGCTCGCCGAGCGGATCTTCGCCAACTCGGGGGTGTCCCACCGGCAGGCGGCGGTCAACCCGCTGCTGGAGGACGTCTCCGACTGGCCGACCGACCGGCGGATGCGGCGCTACCAGGTGGAGGCGCTGCCGCTGGGCAAGGAGGCGATCGGCCGGGCGTTGACCGCCGCCGGCCTGGACGCCGGTGACCTCGGGCTGTTCGTGGTCTGCTCCTGCACCGGTTACGCCACCCCCGGGCTGGACATCCTCCTCGCCCGCGACCTGGGCATGGCCCCGGACTGCCAGCGGATGTTCGTCGGGCACATGGGCTGTTACGCGGCCCTGCCGGGGTTGGGCGCGGCGGGTGACTTCGTGACCGCGCGGGGCCGGCCGGCGCTGCTGCTCTGCGCCGAGCTGACCAGCCTGCACATCCAGCCGTCCTCGGCCCGGATGGACACCCAGCAGATCATCTCGCACGCCCTCTTCTCCGATGCCGCGGTCGCCACCGTGCTGGTCCCCGGGACCGGCACCACCGGCCGGGGGTACGCGCTGCGTGAGGTCGCCTCGGTGACCGACACCTCCACCGCCGACCACATGACCTGGGACGTCACCGACACCGGTTTCCGGATGGGCCTGTCGCCGAAGGTGCCGCAGGTGCTCTCGGCGCACGTCCGGGGGCTGGTGGACGACCTGCTGGCCCGGCACGGCACGACGGTCGCCGAGGTGGACGGCTGGGCGGTGCACCCGGGCGGGCCGCGCATCCTCAACGTGGTGGAGCGGGAACTGGCCCTGCCCGCCGACGCGCTGGCGGCCTCCCGGGCGGTGCTGGACGCGCACGGCAACTGTTCGTCGCCCACGGTGCTGCTGATCCTGGAGCGGCTGCTGCGGGCGGTGGCACCGCCCCGCCGGATCGTGCTGCTCGCCTTCGGCCCGGGACTGACCCTCTACGCCGCGCTCCTCGAACGCCGCTCCTGAGCCGCCCGCCGGTCCACCCGCCACCGCACCCCGGCCCGAAACCGGGTCCGGCCCGGAATCCGGCCGGCCCGGACCCGTCGCCGGCCGGTCGGGAGCGCTCGGAGTGAGGTAGACGACCTGGTCAGGGTGGGTGGGGTCGGCGCTGCGCCGAGCGCAGCCGTCGGCTGCTGGTTACCCTCGCCGGGTGGGGATCGAGAGGGGCGGCGGTGATCGGCTGCGCGGTGCGGTGCTGGCCGGCGCGGCCCTGCTCGCCCTGGTCGGGGGCGGCTGGTGGTGGTCGGCCACCGCCCCGGCGGTCGACCCGGTCGGCTCGGCGGCGACGGTGTCACCGCAGCCGTCGGTCGGCACGGAGGCGACCCGGCGGGTGGTGGTGATCGACGCCCGTACCGGGCGGCTGCTGAGCGCGACCGAGCTGCCCGGGACCTCCGGTGACCCGGACGTGGGGCTGCCGACGTTCACCGACACCACCTGGCGGGAGCGGATGACGCTGGTGTCCGGCCGGCCGCCGGTGCGCCGGGAGTCGGCCCCGGACGGCGCACGCCACCTGTTCCAGTACCGCTGCTCGGGCGACGGGACGCTGCTGATCTCGGTGCTGCACGACGATCCGCCGCAGCACCGGCGGACGGCCTGCGACGGCGAACTGGTCGCCTGGGAGTTGCGCGGCCCGGACGGTGGCACCCGGTTGGAGTTCTCGGTGGTGGGGCCGGGCTCGGTCGAGCTGGAGGCGCAGGTCGTCGCGGTGCCCTGAGCGACCCGGTCGGTCAGCCGGGTCCGCGACCCGGACCGGTCGGACGGGCCGGCGGCAGCGACACCCCGGCCGGGGTCAGCCGGCGAGCCGGATCAGGTCGCCCCGGTAGTCGGCGGCGGCACCCAGCTCGGGCAGCACCCGGACGACCGTGCCGGCCCGGTCCACCAGCAGTGCCGGGGCGGCACCGGCCTGGGCGGGCAGGTGCACCGCGGCGCGTAGTTCACCGGCGGGGTCGGCGAGGGCGCGGACCGGTCCGCCGACCGGTGGCGCGGGGGTGACCTCCCGTCCGGCGGCGACGCTGACCACCTGCACCCCGTCGGGGGCGGCGCTGGCGGCGGCGGCCACCTGCTCGGCGCAGGCGCAGCCGTCGACCAGGATGATCATCGCGGGCAGCAGGCCGCGCAGCGGGACCGGCCGCTGGTCGACGTCGACCAGGTCCAGCGCGGGCAGCGACCGCCCGACCAGCGGCACCGGCGTGCCCGTCTGCGGCAGGACGGTGGGTCGTTCGGTGCCCCGGGACGACCGGGGCCAGGTGACGGTCACCAACCCGACGGTGGTGGCGAGCACCGCCACCAGGAGCATCAGCAGGGGCAGGCCGAGCGGTGGCCGCCCGTCGGGGCGGGCGGTCAACCCCCACCGGCGTCGCCACCGGCCGGACCGGGCCTGCCGGCGCAGCTCACGGCGGAGCTGGGCGGCCTCGTCGGCGAGTGCGGACGCGTCGTCCGGCACCACCACCCGCCCCCACTCCGGTGGCAGGTCGGGCAGTCCGTCGGTCGGACCGTGTCCCTCGGCGTCGGGCATGCCCATCGGACCCCCCGGTAAGCGGTGCGGCGAGCGGTGTGTGGTACCCCTCCAGCGTCCCGCACGGACCCTCCTGCCGCTAGACCTGGGCGGCCGGGACGCCGCCGGGCTACCATGGGAGAAGCGCACAGCTGGAGAAATCCGCGCTCCGATCACCCGTACCGGGTTGTCATCCGCTGCTCACGGAGCGTGTTTGAACCACTGGTTTGGCCGCCTGTCAAGCCGAAGCAACGCCTCTCACAGGGCCCCTGAGCTGCGCCAACGGTCAGGACGGCAGCGGGACATTGGTGCCTGAGCGTGTTACCCTAGACACAGCGAAAGGGGTTTCGAACCTATGGTTTTCAGCGTCGGCGAGACCGTTGTTTACCCCCACCACGGGGCCGCACTCATCGAGGCAATCGAGACTCGGGTCATCAAGGGCGAACCCAAGCAGTACCTCGTCCTGAGGGTCGCGCAGGGTGACCTGACGGTCCGGGTGCCGGCCGAGAACGCCGAGATCGTGGGTGTGCGTGAGGTGGTCGGCGAAGAGGGCCTGGGAAAGGTCTTCGACGTGCTCCGTGCACCGCACACCGAAGAGCCGACCAACTGGTCGCGGCGTTACAAGGCGAATCTGGAGAAGCTGGCCTCCGGCAACCCGCTGAAGGTCGCCGAGGTCGTCCGCGACCTGTGGCGTCGGGAGCGGGAGCGGGGCCTGTCCGCGGGTGAGAAGCGCATGCTCGCCAAGGCCCGCGACATTCTCGTCGGCGAGGTCGCGCTGGCTGAGAAGAGCACCAAGGACGAGGCGGAGACGCTGCTCGACAAGGTCCTCACCGAGGCCTGATCCCACCGCATCGTCGTACCCACCCCGCAGCGAAGAATTCCCGAGGACCGCGACGTGACCGCGCAGCTCAATCCGCGCGGTGACGTCGCGGTCCTCGTTCCTGCGGCCGGTGCCGGCGTACGTCTCGGACCGGGCGGTCCCAAGGCGCTCCGGCTCCTCGGCGGCGAGCCCCTGCTGGTGCACGTGGTACGCCGGATCGCCGCCGCCCCGTCGGTGCACACCGTCGTCGTCGCCGCCCCGGCCGCCGGGGTCGACGCCGTCCGGCAGCTGCTGACCCCGGTCGCCCCGGTCCTGGTGGTGGCGGGCGGTGCCGAACGCCAGGCGTCGGTGGCGAACGCGCTGGCGGCGGTGCCACCCGGCCCCGGCATCGTGCTGGTGCACGACGCCGCCCGGGCGCTCACCCCGCCCGCACTCGTCGAGGCGGTGGCGGCGGCCGTCCGGGCCGGCCACGACGCGGTGGTCCCGGTGCTCCCCGTCAGCGACACGATCAAGCGGGTGGACGCTGCCGGCGTCGTCCTCGCCACCGTCGACCGGTCCGCCCTGCGGGCCGTGCAGACCCCGCAGGGTTTCCGCCGGGAGGTGCTCGCCGCCGCGCACGCCGCCGCCGGTGACCCGCTCACCGACGACGCCGGCCTGGTCGAGCAGCAGGGGGTGCCGGTGTTCTGCGTCCCCGGCTCGGAGTACGCGCTGAAGGTCACCCGCCCGTTCGACCTGACCCTGGCCGAGCACCTGCTGGCCGCCGGGCACTGACGCGTACCCTCGATCCATGATCGTTCCCAGGGTCGCCGTCGGCACCGACATCCACGCCTTCGCGGCCGGCCGGCCGTGCTGGCTGGCCGGCCTGCACTGGCCGGGCGAGGACGGCCTGGCCGGACACTCCGACGCCGACGTGGTCGCCCACGCCGCCTGCAACGCGCTGCTCTCCGCCGCCGGGCTCGGTGATCTCGGGGCGAACTTCGGGGTGGACCAGCCGGAGTGGGCCGCCGCCTCCGGGGTCACGCTGCTCACCGAGTCCGCCCGCCGGGTCCGCGCGGCCGGGTACGCGATCGGCAACGTCTCGGTGCAGGTCGTCGGCAACCGGCCCCGGATCGGGCCGCGTCGCGACGAGGCGCAGCAGGTGCTCTCCGCGGCGGTCGGCGCACCGGTCACCGTCACCGCCGCCACCAGCGACGGCCTCGGTTTCACCGGGCGGGGCGAGGGCCTCGCCGGCATCGCGGTGGCCCTGGTCTACGACGCGTCGGCCGGGTAGGGCCGCGATGACCGACGACGAGTCGCCCCTGGACGGCTACCGGCAGCGGGCCCAGCTGCTGGCCGAGTTGGGCCGCCACGACGAGGCCACCGAGGAACTGGGCTTCGCGCTGGCCCTGGCCCCCACCGACCCGGCCGCGCTGACGCTGCTGGCCCGGCTGCACCTCGCCGCCGGCCGCCCCGGCGAGGCGCTCGCCGCCGCCGACGCGGCGATCACCCCACCCCGCCCCGGCGCCCCGCCGCTCCCCGCCCCGCCGCACCCGGCTGTGCCCCCGGAGCCGCCCACGCCCCCGGGATCGACTGTGCCCCCGGGATCGACTGTGCCTCCAGGGTCGCCGGTGCCGCCGGGAGCGGCGGTCGGCGGGGCGACCCCGGGCGCGGCGCGGTCGCCCTCGACGTCCCCGGACGTCGCCGGACCGCCGGCACCCCCGGGGGCGTCGGCGGCACCCGGATCACCGGCTGTGCCGTACCCGGCCGACCCGTCGGGTGCGCCGGCACCGGCCGGCCCTCCGGGACCATGGGCAGCGCCGGAACAGGCGGGCCTGCCGACGCCGCCCGGCCCGCCCGGATCGCCGCCGGAGTGGCCCGCACCGCCGGTCGACCCCGGCCGGCCGGGGACGCCCGCCTTCTCCGGCCCGGCCGGCGTGCCCGGTGCGTCCGACCCCTCCGACCCCTCCGGCCCGGCCGGGGGAGCCGGTGCAGCTGGCACGGCCGGGGCGAGGGTGCCGACCGCCGCGCTGGTCGTCCGGGCGATCGCCCTCGCCGACCTGGGGGAGTACGCCGAGTCGGCGCGTACCGCCGATCGGATCCTGGCGGCCGGGCCGGGTGACGCGTACGCACAGCGGAGCGCCGCGGCGATCCTGGCCGAGGCGCGCAACGGCCAGCCGGCGCTGAACGCGGCCTGGCGCGGGGTGGAGTTGGCCCCCGAGGAGCCGCAGGCGCACCTGGTGCTGGCCCTGGTCGCCGGCCGGCTGGAGCTGTTCGACCTGGCCGAGCGGGCCTACCGGGAGGCGCTGCGGCTCGACCCGGAGCTGGCCGAGGCGCGGCACGACCCGGGGGTGCTGCGGCTGGAGCGGCGGCGCTGGGTGCTGGCGCTGGAACAGGTGGCCGCGTTGGCGCCGGTGCAGCCGGCCCGGGCCGAGAAACTGCCGCTCTGGGCCGGACTGCGCCGGCTCGTCCTGATCGGCAGCGGCTGGTCGCTGGTCGCCAGCCTGCTGCTCGCGTTCCTGGCGGCGGGTGGGGCGGGGGCGGGCCGGGTGGTGGCGGTGCTGGCGGCGGCCGGTGGCGCGCTGCTGGCCTGGCGGCTGTCCCGGCAGGTGCCCGAGCTGGGCCGGGTGGTCCTGCCGGCGCTGCGCCGGGAGGACCGGGCGTTGGCGTTCGCCGTGTACGCCGTCCCGGCCGGCCCGGCCCTGCTGCTGCTGTTCGCCCTGGTGGGCAGCCCGTGGCCGCTGGTGCTCGCGATCGCCGTCGCGGTGCCGTCGACCCTGATCGCCGCCACCCGCGCGGGCGTCTCCTAGCCTCCGGGCCGGTGGCCGGGTGCGTCAGGGGTGGCGGGACCAGGTCCAGGCGTAGCCCGGGTCCTCGCACTCGACGGCGGCGTCGCAGAGGTCGAGGGGGCGGAAGGTGTCGACCATGACGGCCAACTCGTCGAAGAAGTCGACGCCGATCGAGCGTTCCGCCGCGCCGGGCTGCGGGCCGTGGGTGAAGCCGGACGGGTGCAGCGAGATCGAGCCCTGCCCGATGCCGGAGCCGCGCCGGGCCTCGTAGTTGCCGCCGGTGTAGAAGAGCATCTCGTCGGAGTCGACGTTGTGGTGGTGGTACGGCACCGGGATGGCGTCCGGGTGGTAGTCGACCTTGCGGGGCACGAACGAGCAGATCACGAAGTTGGGGCCCTGGAAGGTCTGGTGCACCGGTGGCGGCTGGTGCAGGCGGCCGGTGATCGGCTCGAAGTCGTGGATGGAGAACGCCCACGGGTACTGGTGCCCGTCCCAGCCGACCACGTCGAACGGGTGGTGGGCGTAGACGTGCCGGGTCCAGGCGGTGCCGGTGGCCCGGGACCGGTGGCGGACCAGCACCTCGATGTCGGTGCCGTCGACGAGCAGGGGCGCGTCCGGCCCCCGGACGTCCCGCTCGCAGTAGGGGGAGTGCTCCAGGAACTGGCCGCGTACGGACAGGTAGCGCTTGGGTGGGCCGATGTGCCCGGTGGCCTCGATGGTCAGCAGCCGGACCGGGGTGTCGCCGGTGGGGACCAGCCGGTGGACCGTCGAGGTGGGGATCACCGCGTAGTCGCCGGCGACCAGGTCGAGCGCGCCGAAGGTGGACTCCAGCCGCAGCGTGCCCGCCTCGACGTAGAGGCACTCGTCGCCGGTGGCGTTGCGGTAAAGCGGGGACGGCCGGTCGGCCAGCACGTACCCGATCCGGACGTCGTCGTTGGCGAGCAGCTGACGCCGGCCGAGCACCGGGTCGGCCCCCGCGCCGTCGAGCTTGTGGGTCTGCAGGTGGCGCGGCTTGAGCGGGTGGTTCGGCAGCCGGGTGTACCCGGGCGGGGTGAACTCCTCGGCGGCGACGATCGCGGTCGGCGGGTGCCGGTGGTAGAGCAGGGACGAGTCGGCGGAGAACCCCTCCTGGCCCATCAGCTCCTCGGTGTAGAGGCTGCCGTCGGGCTGGCGGAACTGGGTGTGCCGCTTGCGGGGCACCTCGCCGACGCTGCGGTAGTACGGCATGTCGCCTCCCGTATTGTCCCGATATCCGGCCGGCGGCGTCCGATAACCGGACGTCGCTGTCCGTTCCTTGACAGCGTCCCGTAGATTCTTGTCTCGTGTCAACGCAGGTCCCCCGCCTCCTCGCCGGACTCGTCGACGACGCCGCCGTCTTCCCGCCCGGCAGCGCGTCGCTGCCCGACGCGATCGCGGCACACCGCGAACACCGCACCTCCTGGTACGCCGACCTGGTCGGCCCGCTGCTGGTGCCCGCCTCCGCCGTCGGCGAGCTGGACGGCCTGCCCGACGGCACGGTGACCGGGCTGATCGGCGACACCGGCGTCGCCGGGCTGCCCACCGCGCTGGCCCGGCTCGCCACCGCCGGCATCACCGTCCGGCAGGTCGAGGTCGCCGTCGCCCGACGCGGCGAGGACCCTCAACCCGGCCTGGCCGCGCTGCGCGGCGTGCTCACCCGGCACCGCGACCTCGACTGGTACGCCGAACTGCCGCTGACCTTCGGGCTGACCGCCGCGCTGGACACCCTCGCCGAGGCCCGCGCGGCCGGCGAACCGGTCGCCGCGAAGTTCCGCACCGGCGGGCTGGCCGCCGAACTCTTCCCCACCCCCGTCGAACTGGCCGCGGTGATCTGCGCCTGCCGGGACAGGGCGTTGCCGTTCAAGCTGACCGCCGGGCTGCACCACGCGCTGCGCCAGATCGACCCGGAGACCGGCTTCACCCACCACGGCTTCGGCAACGTGCTGGCCGCCACCCTCGCCGCCGCAGGCGGCGCCGAGGTGGACGCCGTCGCCGCGCTGCTCGCCGACACCGATCCGCTGCGGGTGGTCGAGCCGGCCCGGGCGGCCCGGGACGACGACCGTCCGCTGTGGATCGGGTTCGGCTCGTGCAGCGTGCGGGAACCACTTACCGATCTGATCCGGCTGGGGCTGGTGAACGGGGGATTCGACCGATGAGCTGGGTGACGGGCGCGGACGGCTCGCCGTACGGGGTGACCAACCTGCCGTACGGGGTGTTCCGGCACGACGGGCGGCCACCCCGGATCGGCGTACGCGTCGCCGACCTGGTGTTCGACCTGGCGGCGGCGGAGGAGGCCGGGCTGGTCCTCGCCGCCGGGGCGTTGCGCCGGCCCACCCTCAACGACTTCATGGCGCTCGGCCGCCCGCAGTGGACCTCGGTCCGGCAGCGCATCGTCGAACTGCTCACCGACCCGGCGCACCGGGGGACCGTCGAGCCGCTGCTGCTGCCGCTGGCCGCGGTCGAGCTGCTGCTGCCGTTCGAGGTGGCCGACTACGTCGACTTCTACTCCTCCGAACACCACGCCGGCAACGTCGGGCAGATCTTCCGCCCCGGCCAGCCGCCGCTGCTGCCGAACTGGAAGCACCTGCCGATCGGCTACCACGGCCGGGCCGGCACGGTGGTGGTCTCCGGCACCCCGGTCGTCCGCCCGAGCGGGCAGCGCGCCACCGGCCAGGGCCCCACCGTCGGCCCGTCGGTACGCCTCGACATCGAGGCCGAGGTGGGCTTCGTGGTCGGCGTGCCGAGCGCGCTCGGCGACCGGGTGCCCACCGCCGACTTCGCCGACCACGTCTTCGGGGTGGTGCTGGTCAACGACTGGTCGGCCCGGGACATCCAGGCGTGGGAGTACCAGCCGCTGGGGCCGTTCCTCGGCAAGTCCTTCGCCACCTCCGTCTCCGCCTGGGTGACCCCGCTGGACGCCCTGGCCGACGCGTTCGTGCCGGCCCCGCAGCAGGACCCGCCGGTGCAGGACTACCTGCGCCAGACCCCGCACCTGGGCCTCGACCTGCGGCTTGCGGTCGAGTGGAACGGTGAGCGGGTCACCGAGCCGCCGTTCGCCGGCATGTACTGGACCCCCGCCCAACAGTTGGCCCACCTCACCGTCAACGGCGCGTCCCTGCGTACCGGCGACCTGTACGCCTCGGGCACGGTCTCCGGCCCCGAACGCGACCAGGTGGGCTCGTTCCTGGAACTGACCTGGGGCGGGGCCGAACCCGTCACCGTCGGCGGGGACACCCGCACGTTCCTCGCCGACGGCGACACCGTCACCCTGCGGGCCACCGCGCCCGGCCCGGACGGCTCCACCGTCGCCCTTGGCGAGGTCACCGGGCGCATCCTGCCCGCCCGCTGAGCCCGACGTCGGACGGTCGCACCCGCTGTCCGACCGCGCGACGCTCCTGCCGCGTTTCTCCCACCGGATTCCGCCGTACGCCCCGCGCCGCCGTCTCCCGTCGGCGGCGCGGGGCGCGTCGGCGTGGCACGTCCCAGTGGAGAGGGAGGTACGAGCATGAACGATCTCGTCGGCGCGGTGTGGCGCACCAGTAGCCGCTCGAACGACCAGGGGCTCTGTGTGGAGGTGGCGGACAACCTCGTCCGTACCCGGGCCGTGGTCGGGGTACGCGACTCCAAGGACCCGTCGGGCCCGGCCCTGGTCATCGGCCCACCGGGTTGGACGGCGTTCGTCGGCGCCGTCCGGCAGGGGGCCTTCCGCCCCTGACCCCCCCCGTCACCGGCGTCCCACCCCGGGACGCCGGTGACGGAAATTTCACCGTACGGCCCCCCGTCGGTCGCTCACCCGCCGTACGGTGGACGACACGGGAGGTGCCATGTCGACGGTTGCGGTCACCGATGTCATCGAGGCGTCGGCCGTCGACGTGTGGGAACTCCTGACCGACCTGCCCGTCCGGGTCGACTGGCTCTGCACGGTCAGCGCCGCCGAGCTGCTCACCCCCGGGCCGTTCGGTCCGGGCACCGCGTGGCGGGAGACCCGTACCCGTCCGGACGGCGGCGACCAGGCGGAAGAGTTCCTCGTGCTGGCCGCCGAGCCACCGCACCGGCTGGTGCTCGCCTCCCCGGGCATCGGGGTGGACTACCGGATCACCTGGACCCTGCGCGCCGTGCACCGGCGTCGTCGCGCCTGCACCGCCGTCACGGTCGAACACCGGGCCCTGCCGACCGCCCCGTACGGGCGGGTGATGGCGCTGCTCTTCGGCGGCCTGGCCGCCCGGACGGTCGAGGGTGCGATCCGGCACGACCTGACCGCGCTGGCCGCCACCGTGCGCAGCACCGGCCGGGCCACCGCCGCCTGATCCGCGTCCGGGCACCGGCGACCCGCCGCCCAACTTCCTTCGCGCGACGCGACACGACCTGACCGGTCCCGAGGGGGGACGCCTGGGTAGGGTGCCGGTCGGAGGTGGGCATGGGATTCCCGAAGGGACGGCGACGACTCGTGGTCGCGGTCACCACGCTGCTCACCCTCGCGGCGGTCGCCGGCATCGGCTACCGGGTGCTCGCCCCCGCCGAGGTCGTCACGCCCGCCCGCGCCGCACCGCCGCCCGTCGGCACCCCGGCGATCGGGGTGGTGGGTCGGCTGCCGGTCGCGCCGCTGGTGGTGGCGGGGCGGCTGCGGGTCTACGCCGCCGAGCGTCAGCTCTACGCCGACCAGCCCGCCGACGGCCGCAACCGGGTCACCCCGTTCTGGTCGTACCGGCGCTGGCCGGCCACCCTCGACGGGGTGCTGGCGGCCGGTACGACGGTGCTCAGCCGCTGGTCGGACGGGAAGCTGGTGGCCCTGGACGCGCTCACCGGCACGGTCGCCTGGCGGGCCGACGGGCCGACGCCGTACGCCGTGGCCGCGGCCCGACGCACCGGGGCGGTCACCGTCTGGGACCCGCGCGGCATCTCCGTCGCCCCCGCCCCCGGGAGCCGGACGGTGCTGGTCGTCTCCGGCCGGGACGGTCTGCGCGGCTACGACCTCGCCGACGGGCGGGAGCTGTGGCGGGTCGACGGCGGTGGGGACTGCCGTACCGACCTGGGCACCACCGCCGCCGGGCAGGTCTTCTCCGTCGACTCCTGCGCCGGCCCGACGACGGTCGAGTTCCGCGCCGTCGCCACCGGCTCGGTGGACACCCGCTGGCGGCCCCCGGACGCACCCGAGCGGTTCACCGTCACCCCGGTCGGCTGCCTCACCCCCCGCTCGCAGTGCCGGGGGCTGCGTACCGACGGCGGTTCCGGTGGCCGGGGCTGGCAGGTCGGCCCGGGTGCGCCGATGGCCGCCCCCGCCCTGGACGCCGCCGACACCACCCTGGTCGGCGAGCTGGCCGTCGGCGACGACGGCGGGGTGCTCAAGGGCCGGGAGGCGCGCAGCGGCAAGGACCGCTGGCAGCGCGGTGACCTGGGGCCGGTGACAGTCCTCGCCACCGAGGCCGGCCGGCTCTACGTGCTGACCGAACGCCGGGAACTGGTCACCCTCGACCCGGTCACCGGCGCGCAGCGGTCCCGTTTCCCGATGACCCCCGGCCGGGACGGCATCGGCTGGAAACCCGGCCGGGCGTACGCGGCCGGCGGCTATGTCGCGGTGGAGCGGCTGCGGGAGCGCGCCGACCCGGACGACGACGACCAGGCGTACTTCCTGATGGCCGAGCCGGTGGTGCTCGCCGCCACCTGACCGGGCGTCCGGCCGCCCCGGCCGGTGGTTCAGGACAGGGCAGCCTCCGCCACGGCCAGGAAGGCGTCGTTCTCGGCCGGGGTGCCGATGGTGACCCGCACGCCGTCGCCGGGGAACGGGCGGACGATCACGCCGCGCGCCTCGCAGGCCCGGCCGAACTCCACGGACCGCTCGCCCAGCGGCAGCCAGACGAAGTTGGCCTGGCTGGACGGCACGTCGGGGACGAACTTGCGCAGCGCCGAGGTGACCCGCTCCCGTTCCGCCACGACCAGCGCGCAGCGGCGTTCGACCTCGTCGGCCTGGGCGAGCGCGGCCAGCGCCCCCGCCTGCGCCGCCATGCTGGTGGAGAACGGGGTGACCACCTTGCGCACTGCGGCGGCCACCTCCGGGGCGCCGACCAGCCAGCCGATCCGCAGCCCGGCCAGGCCCCACGCCTTGGACAGGGTGCGCAGCACCACCACGTTGGGCCGGTCGAGGTAGGTCAGGCCGTCGGGCACCTGCGGGTCGGTGACGAACTCCCGGTACGCCTCGTCGATGACGACCAGCACGTCGTCGCCGACGGCGTCGAGGAAGCGGTCCAGTTCCGGCTTGTGCACGGCCGTGCCGGTGGGGTTGTTGGGGTTGCAGACCAGCACCATCCGGGTCCGGTCGGTCACCGCCGCGGCCATCGCCGCCAGGTCGTGCCCGTGCCCGGCGTCGTTGGGCACCCGCACGCTGCTCGCCCCGCTGGTCGCCGCGATGATCGGGTACGCCTCGAACGAGCGCCACGAGTAGAGCAGCTCGTCGCCGGGCAGGCAGGTGGCCCGGACCAGGTGCTCGGCCAGCGCCACCGACCCGCAGCCGGTGGCGATCCGGTCCGGGTCCACGCCGTACCGCTCGGCGAGCGCGGCGCGCAGCGCCACCACGCCCATGTCCGGGTAGCGGTGCGAACCGGCGACCGCCTCGGTGACCGCCTCGACCACCCCGGGCAGCGGCCCGTACGGCACCTCGTTGCTGGCCAGCTTGATCGCCTCGGCCAGGCCCAGTTCGCGGGCCAGGTCGGCCGGGCTGCGTCCGGGGACGTAGTTCGGCAGGGCGTCCAGGTCGGCGCGGGTCAGTCGCAGCGGGGGCTGGTGCCGTCCGGTGTCGGTCATGGGGTGTCTCCCGGGGGCTCGGGGTCGGTGCGGTCGGTGGCGGTGCCGGGGTCGTCGGTGGGGGTGTCGGGGCGGTCGGTGCGTGGCACCTGCACCACGACCGTCTGGGCCCGCTTGTCGTGCAGCGCCTGCCGCAGCGGGTGGTCGAACAGCGCGGAGACCGCGTCGACGAACTGGAGCAGCAGGCCGAAGCCGCAGCAGAACCAGAGCAGGGTGGGCATGCCCATGGTGCTCCACCGCCGGGTGGCCCGGCCGAAGCCGAGCGGCTGGTCGGCGTCGACGGGCACCGCCCGGATGCGCAGCAGCCGCTTGCCGAGGGTCTGCCCGCCGGAGGCCATCGTCGGCACCTCGTAGGCGAACCAGAGCGCGGTCGCGATGACCAGGATGGCGATCTGGAGGCCGCTGGCCTGCTCACCGATGGTCGGCAGACCCTCCTGGGAGGAGTCGCCGGCCATCGCCCGACGGACCGCCTCGCGCAGGTAGGGTGCGGTCTCCTCGAAGTACCGCCAGACGAACCAGCCGTTGACCACCGCGTTGAGCGCGAAGACGACCCCGAAGTCGATCAGCCGGGCGAGCAGCCGGGCACCGTAGCCGGCCAGCGGCACGCCGTGCGGCCGGGGTTCCGGCGGACGCCCCGGCCAGGTCGGGTAGGGCCACCCGGGCGGCGGCCCGCCGGGCTGGCCCACCCCCGGCTGACCGGCCCAGGGCTGCCCTGCCGCCCCGGGCTGTCCTGCGCCCGGCTGGCCTGCCCCGGGTTGCCCGGCCCACGGCTGGCCGGCCCAGGGTGGGCCGGACGCGTCCGGCGTACCGGGAGTGGCCGGCGGGTGCGGGGCGGACGCCGTGGTGGCCCCGGCGGGGGAGGTCGGGGCGGGCGGCTCGGCGGCGGGCTCCGGCTCGGGCGGGGGCGGGCCGTCGGGTGGGGTGGCGTCGACGGGGATCGGGGCACCGATCCAGCCCTCGCCGTCCCACCACCGTCGGGTGGTCGGCTCGGCCGGGTCGACGTACCAACCTGGTTGCACGCTCACGGTCTCGCCCTGCGCTGTCCGGTGCGGTCGCTCTGCTGGCTCACCCGGCAACCTTAACGACGATGGTGCCGGCGAACTTGTCGTGGAGGCACTGCTGCCACGGCTTGTCCCAGAGCTGCCACAGCCCGTCGAGGTAGCTGAAGAGGGGAATCACCGCCCCGCCGATCTGGTAGGCGGCCCACCGCTTGGCCGCCGCCGTGCGGGTCAGCGTGGTGGCCGGGTCGAGCGGCACCACCTGGATCTTCATCGCCCGCTTGCCGATGGTCTGCCCGGTCTTGAACATCATCTCGACCTGGTAGACGTAGCTGAGGGCGAACGCCACCACGAAGATCACGCCCTGCAACACCAGCATCGGAATCAGGAAGTTGGTGAACGGGTCGGAGGTGGGCCGGCCGTTCGCGCCGGTGGTCAGGTCCGGCAGGACCATCTGGAAGAAGACGATGAAGGCCGGCACGATGAAGACCATGCTGGCCGCGGTGAGCACCGCCCCGTCGATGAGCAGGGCGAGCAGCCGGTCACCGAAGCTGGCCAACGGCAGCCCACGCGGCGACATCCCGGGCGGCGGCATGCCGGGGGCCGGCGGCGGGTACCCGGGCAGCCCGGCGTACGGGCCGGGCTGCCGGTACCCGCCGGGCGGGGCGGCGTAGGGGCCGGGTTGCGGCGGCACGGCGTACCCCTGCGGGTGTGGGCCGGCGGGCGGGGCGAAGCCGCCGGCGGCGGGCCTGGGCCCACCCGCCGGCGGTGTCGGGTAGCTCGGAGGTTGCGTCACGCGAGACAGTGTTACAAATTGCCGCGCGCTTCCTGCTCACGCTCGATGGCTTCGAACAGCGCCTTGAAGTTGCCCTTGCCGAAACCGAGCGAGCCGTGCCGCTCGATCAGCTCGAAGAAGACCGTCGGCCGGTCCTGCACGGGCTTGGTGAAGATCTGGAGCAGGTAGCCGTCCTCGTCCCGGTCGACCAGGATCTTGCGGGACTTCAGCTCCTCGATCGGCACCCGCACGTTGCCGATCCGGGCCCGCAGCTCCGGGTCGTCGTAGTACGAGTCGGGCGTGTCGAGGAACTCGACGCCGGCCGCCCGCATCGCGTCGACGCTGGCCAGGATGTCGTTGGTGGCGACCGCGATGTGCTGCGCGCCGGGGCCCTGGTAGAACTCCAGGTACTCGTCGATCTGCGACTTCTTGCGGGCCACCGCCGGCTCGTTGAGCGGGAACTTCACCTTCCGGGTGCCGCTGGCGACGACCTTGCTCATCAGTGCCGAGTAGTCGGTGGCGATGTCGTCGCCGATGAACTCCGCCATGTTGGAGAAGCCCATCACCCGCTTGTAGAACTCCACCCACTCGTCCATCCGGCCCAGTTCCACGTTGCCGACCACGTGGTCGACGGCCTGGAAGAAGCGCTTCGGCTGGAGGCCGGCGGCGATCATCGGCTGCCGGTCGACGATCGGGCCCCGGGCCACGAAGCCGGGCAGGAACGGGCCGCTGTAGCGGGACCGGTCGACCAGGCTGTGCCGGGTGTCGCCGTACGCGGCGATGGTGGCCAGCCGGACGGTGCCGTACGCGTCGGTCACGTCGTGCGGCTCGACCAGGCCGGTCGCGCCCTGGGCCACGGCGTGCGCGTACGCGGCGTCGACGTCCGGCACCTCCAGCGCGATGTCACTGACCCCGTCGGAGTGCTTCGCGACGTGGTCGGTGCCGGCCGCGTCGGGGCGGACCGCGCCGGTCAGCACGAACCGGGCCGAACCGCTGGTCAGCACGTACTCGGCGTGGTCCCGGTAGCCCTGCTCGGGCCCCCGGTAGGCCACGCAGGTCATGCCGAACGCGGTGGAGTAGTAGTGCGCGGCCTGCTTGGCGTTGCCGACCAGAAAGTGCACGTGGTCGAGGCCCTTGACCGGGAACGGGTCACGGGTGATGTCGTGGTCGACTGCGCCGACGAGCGTGTCGACGTCGATGTCCTCGGTCGACTGGGGTCGGTCGATCGCCTGGGTCACGGTGGCCTCCCTCGGGTGCGGCCGGCGTCGTGGGCCGGTGGTCCGTCAGCTCTTGCAGGCAGCATCGCGGTGGGCCCGTCACTGGGCAACACTCACGTTTTCCCCTGGTCAGGTTGCGCAATCGGTAGGGTGTGCAGCCATGAACGCTGGACAGGGTGTACAGCTCGACGAGCTGGACGGCAGGCTGGTCCAACTCCTCGCCGACGAACCCCGGATCGGGGTGCTGGAATGCTCCCGCCGGCTCGGGGTGGCCCGGGGCACCGTGCAGGCCCGGCTGGACAAGCTGGTCGACCGGGGGGTGATCGGCGGGTTCGGGCCGGAGATCCGCCCGGCGGCGATCGGGTTCGCGGTGACCAGCTTCGTCACCCTGGAGATCAGCCAGCGGCACGGCCACGACACGGTCACCGCCCACCTGGCGGCGATCCCCGAGGTGCTGGAGGCGCACACCATCACCGGGGCGAGTGACCTGCTCTGCCGGATCGTGGCCCGTTCCAACACCGACCTGCAACGGGTGATCGACCAGATCGTCTCGTCGGAGGCGATCCGCCGGGCCTCGACGATCATCGCGCTCGCCGAGCAGATCCCGTACCGCACGCTGCCGTTGCTGCGGTCCGCCGCCGGGTCGTGATCAATCCAATTGGGCTGATATAGCGGCATCCGAAGGCTCTGTTGGCGCTATACCGGCGATGTCGCGGCACGTCCGATCTGCCCGACGGATGCGCCGCCCGCCAGGGAGAAAGCGGGGCGACACTCCGGCGCGGGGGCTGGGCGGGGAGGTGATCGTCGCTACGGTGTCCGGTGTGAAGGGCCTTGGCGGGGTGCGGGGAGGGCTGCTGCTCGGGCTCGTCATCGTGATCGCGCTCGCCGTCACCGGCGTGTGGAACCCCTTCCCCGGGGTGTGGGACTGGGTCGACCGCAGCGAGCCGATCTCCGAACCGGACGTGCTGTGGCAGCAGCGGGTCGGCGGCACCCCGAAGAGCGTCACGATCGTCGGCGACACCGTCGTGGTCGAGCAGCGTACCCGCACGGAGGTGCGCAGCCTCGCCACCGGCGCGCCGCTGTGGGAACGCAAGGCGGACTGGTCGGCGGTGGCCGGCGGCGACCGCGACGCCGTCGTCGCCGTGGGCAAGCTCCTGGTCAAGGGGTACGAGGTGCTCGACCCCACCACCGGGGCGGTACGTCGACGCGACGGCGACGCGGTGGCCGTCTGGACGTACCGGAACATGCTGCTGGACGCCCGGTGCGTGGCCGCCACCGACTGCACGCTGAGCGCCTGGGACCCGCGCGGCACCAGCCCACTGTGGACGGCCTTCCTGCCCGGCGTCAGCAGCGGGCTGTTCGCCGACAACCCGGGACTGCTCGGCACCCGGCGGCTCACCGCGCAGCGGATCGACGAGGGGGTGGCCGGGCCGGAGGCGGTGCCGCCGCTGCTCGGCTTCCCCGTCGACGGCCGGGTGCACGTGGTGGACACCGCCACCGGCCGGGTGGTGCAGGACGTCGAACCGGGGCAGGACGAGCGGTTGTCGGTGGTCGGCGGCCGGATGCTCAAGATCCGCGCGGTGTCGGTCGACGGCAGCTGCCAGTACGCCGTCTCGGCCCGCGACCCGGCCACCGGGCAGGAGGTGTGGCGGCGCAGCGGGTTCAACCTGCGGACCGCCGACAGCGCCGGATGCGCGCAGCGGGAGGACCCGCAGGGGGCGCGCAGCGTGCTGATCGGCGTGGCCCCCGACGGGCGGGAGGCCGTCCTCGACGGCTACGACGGCCGGCTGCTCCTGGTGGACGCCGAGGGCGAGAAGCTGCTCGCCGTCGACGACAGGTACGCCCTGGTCCGCAGCGCCGACCGGGATTCGGTGATCGCCCGGGACCTGGGCACCGGCAAGGCCCGCTGGAACCGGCCGGCCGGTGCGAAGGCGGGCGCGGCGCTCACCCCGTACGCGGCGGTGCTGACCGGGGACAAGCCGAACCGGCTGGTCGCCGTCGACCCGCGTACCGGTCGGGAACTGGTGGTGTTGCGGACCAGCGCCAACGCGCTCGCCGTCGGGCCCAACGGGATGGTCGTCGGCGAGGGGCGGGAGATCGGGTACGTCCGGTTCGGCGCGGGTGCCGGTGCGCCCCCGCCCGCCGCGCCCCCGGCCGGGTCGGACGACGACGCCGGCCCCGGCCCGGGGCGGACCGGCGGCGCGCCGGAGCCCGAGAACAGCTGCGGGCCGAAACGGGAACTCTGCGCCAACGGCAACGGGTGAGAGCGGCGTCCCACGACCCACCCGGCGGGTGTCACCGATCGCCCGGTCTGCCCTAGGCTTTTCGGTCATGAGCAGTGCCGCCGCGTTCTCGTACGCCCCCTTGCTGCCGACCGGTCCGGATCAGACCGAATACCGCCTGGTCACCGACGAGGGCGTCGACGTCGTCCACGGCCCGGGGGGCCGCCGTTTCCTGACCGTGGAGCCGGCCGCGCTGACCGCGCTGACCGCCGAGGCGATGCACGACATCGCCCACTTCCTGCGCCCGGCGCACCTGGCCCAGCTCCGGTCGATCATCGACGATCCGGCGGCCTCGCCGAACGACCGGTTCGTCGCGCTGGACCTGCTGCGCAACGCCAACATCGCCGCCGGTGGCGTGCTGCCGATGTGCCAGGACACCGGCACCGCCATCGTGATGGGCAAGCGCGGCCGGCACGTGCTCACCGACGGCTCCGACGCCGAGGCGATCTCGCGCGGGGTCTACCAGGCGTACACGAAACTGAACCTGCGGTACTCGCAGCTCGCCCCGCTGACCATGTGGGACGAGCGGAACACCGGCAGCAACCTGCCCGCCCAGGTGGAGCTGTACGCCGAGGACCCGGACGGCCACCCGGACGCGTACAAGTTCCTGTTCATGGCCAAGGGCGGCGGCTCGGCCAACAAGTCGTACCTCTACCAGGAGACCAAGGCGCTGCTGAACCCGACCCGGATGATGCAGTTCCTGGAGGAGAAGCTGCGGCTGATCGGCACGTCGGCCTGCCCGCCGTACCACCTGGCGATCGTCATCGGCGGCACCTCCGCCGAGTACGCCCTCAAGACCGCCAAGTACGCCTCCGCGAAGTACCTCGACGCGCTGCCCACCGCCGGCTCGATGACCGCGCACGGCTTCCGTGACCTGGAGCTGGAGGCCGAGGTGCTGGAGCTGACCCGCAACTTCGGCATCGGCGCGCAGTTCGGCGGACGCTACTTCTGCCACGACGTACGGGTGGTCCGGCTGCCCCGGCACGGGGCGTCCTGCCCGGTGGCTATCGCCGTCTCCTGCTCGGCCGACCGGCAGGCGGTCGCCAAGATCACCCCGTCGGGGGTGTGGCTGGAGCGCCTGGAGACCGACCCGGCGCGCTACCTGCCCGACGTCACCGACGAGACGCTCGACGCCGAGGAGGTCGTGCGCGTCGACCTCAACCGGCCGATGGACGAGATCCGGGCCGAGCTGTCGAAGTACCCGGTGAAGACCCGGCTGTCGCTGACCGGCCCGCTGGTCGTCGCCCGGGACATCGCCCACGCCAAGATCGCCGAGCGGCTCGACGCCGGTGAGCCGATGCCGCAGTACCTGCGCGACCACGCCGTCTACTACGCCGGCCCGGCCAAGACCCCCGAGGGGTACGCCTCCGGCTCGTTCGGCCCGACCACCGCCGGCCGGATGGACGCGTACGTGGCGAAGTTCCAGGCGGCCGGCGGCTCCCAGGTGATGCTGGCCAAGGGGAACCGGTCCGGCCAGGTGACCCGCTCCTGCCAGCAGCACGGCGGGTTCTACCTCGGCTCGATCGGCGGCCCGGCGGCCCGGCTCGCCCAGGACTGCATCAAGCACGTCGAGGTCCTGGAGTACCCGGAGTTGGGCATGGAGGCGGTCTGGAAGATCGAGGTGGAGGACTTCCCGGCCTTCATCGTCGTCGACGACAAGGGCAACGACTTCTTCGCCGAGGTCACCAAGCCGGTGCTGACCGTGGGCCGCCGCTGAACAGCCAGTTCGCCACGCACACGCCTTAACATCGCTGGATGTTTCGACCGACGTACCCGATTCGCACTGCACGGCTCACCTTGCGCCCGGTCACGCTGGATGACCTCGATCATGTGTGCTCATGGCAGCGCCGACCGGACGTCTTCCGCTGGACGCTCAGCGAGCCGCGTACTCGCGAGGAGTCGCGAACGTCGGTGATCGCCATGGCGGGTGAGGACGCGCTACGCGCTGAGGGAGACTGCTTGACTTTGGCTGTAGCCACCGACGCCGAGGTCATCGGGACGGTGGAGCTGGTCTGGCGCAGCCAGACCGACCGCACAGCTGAACTCGGGTACGTCTTCCATCCCGGCCATGGCGGGCGCGGGTTGGCTACGGAAGCCGCCACGGCGCTGATGGACTGGGGGTTCACCGAGTTCGGTCTGCACCGGATCTACGCCCGGTGTCACGGTCGCAATGCTGCGTCTGCCCGCCTGATGGCCCGACTCGGCATGCGTCAGGAGGCGCGCCACGTCGAAAGCTATCTGTTCAGGGGAGAGTGGGCCGACCAACTCGTCTTCGCCATCCTGGCCCGCGAATGGGCTACCACGGCATCCAGCCTTCATGACCAGCCGGACGGTGCCACCCCTCGCCCCCGAGCCGGCCGATCGTGATCTCGCGCTCACGCCCACCATGGGACCACCGCGTGGTGCCCGGCGTGGGCTGGCACGTCCCGGCCGGTGACCGGGGAGTCCTCACGCCTGAGCGATCTGTCCCACCTGAGCCGACGATCATCTGCGGGCCGGCGGTGAGCGGGGCAGGATGGGACGGGTGACGACTCCAGAGGCAGCGGGCTACCGGATCGAACGCGACTCGATGGGCGAGGTGGAGGTGCCCGCCGAGGCGTTGTGGCGGGCGCAGACCCAGCGCGCGGTGCAGAACTTCCCGATCTCGGGCCGGGGCATCGAACCGGCCCAGATCAAGGCGCTGGCCCAGATCAAGGGGGCCGCCGCGCTGGTCAACGGCGAGCTGGGGGTGATCGGCGCGGACGTCGCGGAGGCGATCGCCACCGCCGCCGCGCACGTGGCCGACGGCGGGTACGACGACCAGTTCCCGATCGACGTGTTCCAGACCGGCTCGGGCACCTCGTCGAACATGAACACCAACGAGGTGATCGCCACCCTGGCCACCCGGGAGCTGGGCCGGGACGTGCACCCGAACGACGACGTGAACGCCTCGCAGTCCAGCAACGACGTCTTCCCGTCCTCGATCCACCTGGCCGCCACCCAGTTCGTGGTGGAGGACCTGCTGCCGTCGCTGCGCCACCTGGCGGAGGCGTTGGAGGCGAAGGCGGCCGAGTTCGAGACGGTGGTCAAGGCGGGCCGTACCCACCTGATGGACGCCACGCCGGTCACCCTGGGGCAGGAGTTCGGCGGGTACGCCGCGCAGGTCCGCTACGGCGTCGAGCGGTTGGAGTCGGCGCTGCCCCGGCTGGCCGAGCTGCCGTTGGGCGGCACCGCCGTGGGCACCGGCATCAACACGCCGCTGGGCTTCGCCGGCAAGGTGATCGAGAAGCTGCGCGCCTCGACCGGGCTGCCGTTGACCGAGGCCCGCAACCACTTCGAGGCGCAGGGGGCGCGGGACGCGTTGGTCGAGACGTCCGGCCAGCTGCGTACCGTCGCGGTCGGGCTCTACAAGATCGCCAACGACGTACGCTGGATGGGGTCCGGCCCTCGGGCGGGCCTGCGGGAGCTGCGCATCCCCGACCTCCAGCCCGGCTCGTCGATCATGCCGGGCAAGGTGAACCCGGTGGTCGCCGAGGCGGTGCGGCAGGTCTGCGCGCAGGTGATCGGCAACGACGCGGCGGTCGCCTTCGCCGGCAGCCAGGGCGACTTCGAGCTGAACGTGATGCTCCCGGTGATGGGCCGCAACCTGCTCGAATCGATCAAGCTGCTCTCCGCGTCCAGCCGGCTCTTCGCCGACCGCCTGGTGGCCGGCCTGGTCGCGGACGCCGAGGTCTGCCTGGCGTACGCGGAAGGGTCGCCGTCGATCGTCACCCCGCTCAACCGCCACCTCGGGTACGACGAGGCCGCCTCGATCGCCAAGGAGGCGCTGGCGAAGCAGGTCAGCATCCGTGAGGTGGTGATCTCCCGGGGGCACGTCGACTCCGGCAAGCTCACCGAGACCCAGCTCGACGAGGCCCTCGACCTGCTCCGGATGACCCACCCCTGACCCGCCGCCCCGGCCCGCCCGGCTCGATCGACTCCTGTGGGCCGATGTAGCGGTGTCGGACCTGAGTCGATACCGCTACATCGGCCCACGGGAGTGGATCATTCGGGTGGGCGGGTGCGGGGGACCCAGGCGAGGAAGCGGGCGAAGAGGGCCGCCGGGTCGGGGCCGGTGTCGGGATGGAGCCGGTACAGGTCGGCGGCGGCGTCGTGCAGCACCGTACAGAGGTAGATGTTGAGCGCGACCCGATCGTGGGCGTACTCGGAGACGAGGGTGAGTCGGGCGGCCCCGCAGGGCCACGGCGCGGCGCACACCCGGCACAGCCAGAGCGGGCGCAGCGGCAGGTGCGGGCGCGGATACGTCGGGCCCGGCCCGTCGCGGCCGACCGGGTCGGGTGGCCCACCGGTGCGGCGCGGCCCGTCCGGACCGGCCGCCGCGCTCACCGGCGTCCCCGGTTGGCGCGCCACTCCTGGGCCAACGTGAGCCAACCGACCCGCCCCACCCGGGGAAACGACACGGTGGTGTCCTCCCACCCGGGCGGCGTCGGTCCGGTACCCGGCCCGCCGGCCGGGGACGCCGCCGCTCCCGTGGCCGGGTGGGCGGTCTTTCCGGTGGACGGGGGAACGGGCTGGGCGGGTTCGGCCGCTGCGGGGAGCCGGGCCGGTCGGAATCTGCGGGCAAGCCGGTGTCGCCAGGTGAGCCGGGGCATCGCGTCGCCTCCATGGTGGGTCGGCTGGTCGTCTCCCCCGGCGGTGGGACCGCCGGCCGGGGAGCGGGCTGTCCCACCGCGACACCGGCACGCCCGGAGGGAGGGCGGTCGATGTCGCACTTCACAGTCTGCTGATGAAACCACTACCGTGTGAAGGGTTGTTGTCGGCTTCCGGTCTTGTCCTGTGTTTGCGGCGTCCCTGGTCGGCGTGGTGTCGGAGTCGATCGTCGGCGCGGTGGAGGGCGACTGGAGATGACGGACGGGCGGATGACGGCGGCGGCCTTCCTCGTCGCCGAGCTACGGCGGGCGCGGACCCGGCGGGGCTGGAGCCAGGACGATCTCGCCAAGACGGTCAACTACTCGGCGTCGATGGTCAGCGCGATCGAGCTGGGCCAGCAGCCGCCCACCGCGAAGTACCTCGAACTGGTCGACAAGGCCCTCGACACCGGCGGCATCTTCAGCCGGATGCTCACCGACCTGGTCGCGCTCGACCGGGCCCGGGTGTGGCAACTCGGCTGGCGGGCACTGATCGAGCAGGCGCGCGCGGTCCGCTGGTACGAGCCGCTGTACGTGCCCGGTCTCTTCCAGACGGAGGCGTATGCCCGAGCCGTCTTCGAAGCCGGCGCGCTGCTCGACGGGCCCGAGGTGGAGCGGCGGCTGACCGACCGGCTGGAGACCCACGCGGTGCTGTACCGCGACCAGCCGCCGCAGGTGGTCGCGATCCTCGACGAGGCCGCCCTCCGCCGTCAGGTCGGCAACCGGAAGGTGATGGGTGAGCAGGCCGCGCACCTCGCGCGGGTGGCGACGGAGCACCCCCGGGTCCGGCTGCACCTGGTGCCGTGCACGGCCGGGGAGTACCCGGGGCTCGCCGGGGGTTTCGTGCTGGCGACCCTGCCCGACGGCACGGAGCTGGGGTGTGTCGGCGGGCAGGTCCGCACCCAGGAGTTCACCGAGCCCGACGTGCTGACCCGGATGCGGGAGGTCTGGGAGTCGACCCTCGGTGAGGCGTTGCCCCCGGCGGAGTCCATCGAGTTGATGCGGGAGGTGGCGGAGTCGTGGAACTGACCGGTGCGGCAGGTCGCGCGGTTCCCGGGCCGACCGGCCCGGTCTGGCGCACGAGCACCCGCAGCAGCCAGAACCACGACTGTGTCGAGGTGGCGAATCTGGGCGGGGTGGTCGGGGTGCGGGACAGCAAGGACCCGGCGGGCCCGGTGCTCACCTTTCCGGCGTACTCCTGGCGGGTCTTCCTGGCCGCGCCGCCGCGCTGACGGGACCGGCCGGCGGCGGGATAACCGGTCGACCGGACGGTCGGCGGCCCGGCATGATCCGGGGCGTGACCGGCTCGGACGAGGTGCTGCTGACGACGGCCCGGCTGCGGCTGCGCCGCTTCACCGGCGACGACGTGCCGCGACTGGTCGAGTTGGACGGTGACCCGGAGGTGATGCGGTTTCTCACCGGCGGGCGGCCGACCCCGCCGGCCACCGTGCGGGACGAGCAGCTGCCCCGGATTCTCGCCGGCTACGACCGCTACCCGGGGCTGGGCCGGTGGGCGGCCGAGGACGCCGTCGACGGCACCTTCCTGGGGTGGTTCGCGCTCGATCCGTCGGACGACGGTGCCGGGCCGGAGCTGGGTTACCGGCTGCGCCGGGCGGCCTGGGGGCGGGGCCTGGCCACCGAGGGCGCCCGCGCGCTGGTCGGGCACGCCTTCACCCTGGCGGGGGTACGCCGGGTGTGGGCGCAGACGATGGCGGTGAACGTGCGTTCCCGGGCGGTGCTGGCGAAGGCCGGCCTGCGGTACGTCCGTACCTTCCACCTCGACTGGGCCGATCCGATCGCCGGATCGGAGCACGGCGAGGTGGAGTACGAGCTGCTCAGGGGCGACTACCGGCCGCCTTCCGGGCCCGGTAGGCGTTGACCGCGACCCGGTTGCCGCAGCCGGCGTCGCAGAACCGGCGGGACCGGTTCCTGGACAGGTCCACCAGCACGTTGTCGCACTCCGGGTGGGCGCAGTGCCGCAGCCGCCCCAACTCGTCGCCCCGGACCAGGTCGGCGACGGCCATCGCCGCCTCGACGGCCATCCGGGTGGCCAGCGGGGCGTCCCGGGGCACCGCGTGCACGTGGTACGGCTCGTCGTCGTGCCGGATGAGCTGCGGCAGCGCCCGGCCCTCCCGGAGCAGGTCGTTGACCACGGTGACGACGGTGTCGGGGTCGTCGTCCCAGAGCCGGCGCAGCCGGGGGCGCAGGGCCCGGACGGCGCGCAGCTCGGCCTCGGTGCGTTCGTGCCGGCCGGTCCACCGGTTCGCGGCGACGAAGCGGTCCAGCGCGGCGATGTCGGCCAGCCCCTCGCCGTCCCGGCCTTCGGTGTTGACCAGTGCGGCGGCGGCGGTCAGCCCGCACTCCGTGTCATGGGCGAAAAGCAACTTGACCCCTGTCATCCTCGGCCGCTAGCGTCACCGGCGTAATGCTACTTTGCTGATGTCACGCCGGAGGAACCCGATGCCGCACCGATCCACCGCCGGCACCGGCCTGGCACTCGCCCTGCTCTCCGCCGTCACGTTCGCCACCTCCGGCACCTTCGCCCGGTCGTTGATCGAGGCCGGCTGGTCGGCCGAGGCCGTCGTGGTGGCCCGGGTCGGCCTGGCCGCCCTGGTGCTGGCCGTCCCCGCCGTGCTCGCGCTGCGTGGCCGGGCCGGGGTGCTGCGCCGCAACCTCGGCCCGGTCACCGTCTTCGGCCTGCTCGGCGTCGCCACCGCCCAGGCGTGCTTCTTCAACGCCGTCCGCTACCTGCCGGTCGGGGTGGCCCTGCTGCTGGAGTACCTCGGCATCATCCTCGTGGTCGGCTGGCTGTGGCTGGTGCACGGGCAGCGCCCCCGCCGGCTCACCGTGGTCGGTTCGCTGGCCGCCCTGGTCGGGCTCGTGCTGGTGCTCGACCTGACCGGCACCGGCCGACTCGACCCGGTCGGCGTGCTCTGGGGGCTCGGCGCGGCCGTCGGGCTGGCCGGCTACTTCGTCCTGGCCGCCCGGGTCGACGCCGACCTGCCCTCGGTCACCATGGCCAGCGGTGGGATGGCCGTCGGGGCGGCGGTGCTGGCCCTGCTCGGCCTGGTCGGGGTGCTGCCGCTGCGGGCCACCTTCGGCGCGGTCGACTTCGCCGGGCAGCGCACCAGCTGGCTCGTCCCGATCGTCGGGTTGTCGCTGGTCGCCGCCGTGGTGGCCTACCTGACCGGGATCGCCGCGACGCGCATCCTCGGTGCCCGGCTGTCGTCGTTCGTCGGGCTGACCGAGGTGATGTTCGCGGTGCTCATCGCCTGGCTGGTGCTCGGCGAGCTGCCGGTGCCCGTGCAACTCGCCGGGGGCGCGCTGATCGTCGCCGGGGTGGCCCTGGTCCGCCTCGACGAGCTGCGCGCGGGCCGCACCGAACAGACGACGGTCCGGACGGACGAGCCGGCACTGACCTGAGCCGACGTGACGGTGGCCCGGCCGGCGCGGGCGGGTGCCGGCCCGGCCCGCGTGGCCGGGTGGGGCGAACGTGAGAGGGTGTCGGGCATGCTCAGCGTGGTGGTGTTCGACGCCGACGAGACCCTGATCGACCTGCGCCCGGCGGTCACCGGGGCCCTGGTGGCCGTACTGGAGGAGATGCGTCGCCGGACGCCGGTGGCGGCCGGGGTGACCTTCGCCGAGGTGGAGTCCGACTGGCAGGCGGTGTTCGGGTCGATGACCGCCGCGCCGGTGATGGAGATCCGCCGGGCCGCGCTCGCCCGGTCGCTCGACCGGGCCGGGCTGGCCGGTCAGCTCGACGAGTTCGCCGAACTCTTCTTCACCAGGCGCTACGCGCTCAGCCACCCCTACCCCGACGCCCTGCCGGCGTTGGCCGCGCTGCGGGCCGACTTCACCCTCGGCTACGCCACCAACGGCAACAGCCGGGCCGAACGCTGCGGCCTGCCCGGGGAGTTCGCCTTCGAGTTGTACGCCCACGAGGGCGGCCTGCCCAAGAAGCCCGACCCGGCGTTCTACGCGGCGATCGTCGCCGCCGCCGGGGTGCCGGCGGAGCGGATCGCGTACGTCGGCGACTCGATCGCCCACGACGTGCTCGGCCCCCAGCAGGCCGGGATGCTCGGCATCTGGCTCAACCGGCCCGGGCTCCCCCTCCCCGCCGGGGTACGCCCCGACGCGGAGGTGGGCACGCTCACCGACCTGCCGGCGGCGCTGCGCAGCCTGCAACCGACGAATGCCTGATGCGGGACCAATTCGGATTTGTATCTGGCGGAATCGTCGCCGGTGCTATGGGATGGCTGCCACGTCCCTCAACGAGAGGATCTGATGTGGTGAGCAAGCGCTTCACCGCCGGAGCCGTCGCGACCGCGGCGGCCCTGGCACTTACGGTGACCGGCCTGACCGTCCCGGCGAACGCCGGGCCGACCACCAGCCGGACGTTCACCGTGGTGGCCGAGGACGGCGTTTCGGCGGACGCGGCGATCGCCGCGATCCGTGCCGCCGGTGGCACCGTCGTGTCCCGTACGGACGACGTCGGTCTCTACCAGGTCACCAGCGACCGGGCCGACTTCGCCGGCCGGGTCACCGCCGCTTCCGCGCTGGTCGGCGCGGCCGAGCAGCGGGCCATCGGCCGCAAGCCCAAGCTGGACCGGGTCGCGCAGGAGAACCTGCTGACCGAGACCAGGAAGGCGGCCAAGGCGGCGGCCAACGCCAAGGGCAAGAAGCTGGACCCGCTCGACGACAAGCTCTGGGGCCTCACCATGATCGGGGCCGACAAGGCCCGCAAGGTCATGCCGGGCGACAAGCGGGTCACCGTCGGCATCCTGGACACCGGCGTCGACGCCAGCCAGCCCGACCTCGCGCCCAACTTCAACTGGGCGCTGTCGCGCAACTTCGCCCCGGACATCGCCGAGGTCGACGGCCCGTGCGAGGTGCCGAGCTGCCTCGACCCGGTCGGCACCGACGACGGCGGGCACGGCACCCACGTCGCCGGCACCATCGGCGCGGCGGCCAACGGCTTCGGCCTGTCCGGCGTGGCCCCGAACGTCTCGCTGGTGGAGCTCAAGGGCGGCCAGGACTCCGGGTACTTCTTCCTCAACCCGGTCGTCAACGCCCTGGTGCACGCCGGCAAGTCCGGCCTCGACGTGGTGAACATGTCGTTCTACGTCGACCCGTGGCTCTACAACTGCACCGCCAACCCGGCCGACTCGCCCGAGTCGCAGGCCGAGCAGCGCGCCGTCATCAAGGCGATGAAGCGGGCCCTGAACTTCGCCCACAACAAGGGCGTCACCCTGGTCGGCTCGCTCGGCAACAACCACGAGGACCTCGGCGCGCCGCGCACCGACGTGTCCAGCCCGGACTACGGCGCCGACCCGTACCCGCGCCCGATCGACAACGAGAGCTGCTGGGACTTCCCGGTGGAGGGCCCGCACGTGATCGGCGTGTCCGCCATCGGCCCGTCCGGCAAGAAGGCCGACTACTCCAACTACGGCACCGAGCAGATCTCGGTCGCCGCGCCGGGTGGCTGGTTCCGCGACGGCTTCGGCACCGACACCTACCGCACCGACGCCAACATGATCCTCTCGACGTACCCGAAGAAGGTGCTCCAGGAGGAGGGGTCGGTCGACGAGAACGGCAACGTCGTGCCGGGCTTCGAGAACTCGGTGTTCAAGCAGTGCACCACCGCCGGTGAGTGTGGCTACTACACCTACCTCCAGGGCACCTCGATGGCGTCGCCGCACGTCAGCGGGGTCGCCGCGCTGATCGTCAGCAAGTGGGGCAAGAAGGAGGGTAAGGACGGCTACGGCCTGGCACCGGCCAAGGTGGAGCAGCACCTCTACCGGACCGCCACCGAGCACGCCTGCCCGGAGCCGCGCCTGCAGAGCTACGCCAACGAGGGCCGGTCGACCGAGTTCGACGCGTACTGCGCCGGGTCGCTGAACTTCAACGGCTTCTACGGGTACGGCATCGTGGACGCCAACGCGGCGGTCCGCAGCCCGCTCAAGCCGAACGTCACCCCCTGACGCGCGGCACCCCGGCTGACGCCCGACACCTGGGCTGACGCTCGACGTTCCCAGGAGGGGCCCGGACGACGGAGGTCGTCCGGGCCCCTCCGCGTCCCGCCCTGGCCGGTCGTGGTCCGTCGATGATCGACTCAAGGGGGGCGATATTGCGGTGTCGGGGTGGGCGGGATACCGCAACATCGGCCCAAGGGAGTGGATCATCGGCGCCAACCCCGTTGGGCGAGGACGTCGCGGAGCACGGCGGGGAAGTCGTCCCGCAGGCGACGGCTGGTCACATGCAGCACGACCCAGCCGGCAGCGACCAACTGGTTGAGCCGGCGGCGGTCCCGGTGCATCTGGTCCGGGTCGGTGTGCCAGTGGCCGTCGTACTCCACCGCCACCCCGAACTCCGGCCACGCCAGATCGGGATGCAACACCAGACCGGACGGCAGCCGTACGGGATGCTGCGCGACGGGCCGGGGCAGGCCGGCCAGTACGAGCCGGACCCGCAGGTGCGACTCGGGTGGCGACTGTGCGGCCGGGTCGGCCAGGGCGAAGACCCGGCTGGCCCGTCGACCGCCCCGCCGGTCGGCGAACCGCTGCGCGATCTCGGCGAGCGCGGCCGGGCTGGTCAGGCCGCCACCGAGCAGTGCGTCGACGATCCCCACCGCGCGGACCGGCTCCAGCCACGCCGCTGTCTCCCAGGCGGCGAGCGCAGGAGACGACCGGGGCGGGCTGAGCGGCATCAGAGGCGGGCCGAGCGTGGTGGCCGCAGGCAGCCCGGGTGGGACGGCTGCAGAGCGGTCGAGCCTGGTGGTCCCAGGGAGGTCGAGCCTGGTGGTCCGAGGGAGGTCGGGTCGGGTGGTCTGAGGGGGGTCGTGCCTGGTGGTCCCGGGGAAGTCGGGTCGGGTGGTCCGAGGGAGATCGGGCCTGGTGGTCCCAGGGAGGTCGAGCCTGGTGGTCTGAGGGGGGTCGTGCCCGGCGGTCCCGGGGAGGTCGTGCCGGGTGGTCGCATGGAGGTCGGGCCGGGCGGTTCCGGGTAGGTCGGGTCGGGTGGTCGCCTGGAGGTCGGGCCGGGCGGTTCCGGGTAGGTCCAACCTGGCGGTTCCGGGGAGGTCGAGTGGGGTGGCTTCAGGGTGATGGTCGGACGGGGGCGGCCGCCGGGACCCGGCCGGTCCGCCGGGGTCGGCTACCGAGTGCACCCGGATACCACCCGGGGAGCCGAGCCGGACCCCACCGGCGGAGCGGAGCCGGACGCCACCGGGGGAGGTGGCCGTGGTGGCTCCCTGGGAGCCGACCCGCGCCGCCCGGGGCACGAGCACGTGCACCTCGTCACCGAAGCCGGCGGCGTGCTCCACCCCGTGCAGGTACGCCGCCGACGGGCCGGCGATGACCGATCCGGCGGGCATCCGCAGGATGGCGGCGCGGCAGATCAGGGCGTGGTCCCGGTCGAGGCGGGCGTCGGCGTACACGTCGTGACCGAGGCGGAGCCAGGCTGCCCCGCGTAGTTGGTGTCGGGTGAGCAGGCCGCGCCGGATCGCGTCCGAGCCGCGGAACACCTGCCAGGCGAGGGCCTCCGGCCGATGCGGTTGAGGTGGCATGACACCAGCCTCGGGCCGCCTGGCCGTCCGGCGACACCCCTGTGGACAACCGCGCCCGCCCGCGCCCCCCGCCCCTGTGGACAAGCCCCCTCACACCGTGCCATGTGGTAAGGCGGCGCAACCGATCCGCCGCCCACGATCCAGCCGCCCCCTTCCGTCGCGCGGACAGGTGGGCGGCCGGCGATGGCGCGTCTTGATCGACTCACCTGGGCCGAAGTTGCGGGGTGCGACTCGGCGGGAGACCGCTACCAAGGCCCACGTGAGTCGATCATCCCCGGGGCCGGGAGGGTCAGGACAGGGCGGTGGCGATGGTCCGGGCGGCGGCGGTGACCTGCGGGCCGACCGTGTCGACCGGCAGCGGGGCCAGCGAGATCACCCCGACGCTCGCCTCCAGGCCGGGCACCCCGAGCACCGGCGCGGCCACCCCGTACGCCCCGGCCTGGAGTTCCCCGGCGGTGCTCACCGGGCCCGCGTGGCCGGCCCGCCCGGCGAGGACGGCCCGCCCGGCGGCCCCGCGTTCCAGCGGGTGCCGGGCCCCCGGCCGGTACGCCACGTGGAACGACGTCCAGCTCGGCTCGACCACGGCCAGGGCGACCCCCTCGCCGCCCTCCACCACGGTCAGGTGCGCGGTCGCCCCGGTCTGTTCGGCGAGCCGGCGCAGGGCGGGCAGGGCCCCCTCGGCCAGCAGCGGCTGGGCGCGTCGGGCCAGGTGCAGCACGCCGACGCCGAGGCGCAGCCGGCCGTCGCCGCCCCGACGCAGCATCCCGTGTCCGGTCAGCGCGCTCACCAGCCGGTAGACGGCGGCCCGGCCGATGCCGAGCCGGTGGGCGGCCTCGGTGATGGTCAATCCGGCCGACGCGTCGGCCACCAGGTGCAGCAGGCGCAGGCCCCGGTCCAGGGTCTGCGCCGTCTCGCCACCCGCAGGCACCTGGTTGCCCGGCTCGCCGGGGGCCGCCGTCGTCTCCACAGCAGGCAGCGTACGACCCGGCTCGGGCCGACCCGGGAAAGCACGGACAGCTACCCTGGTACGGTGACGCTACGCCTGTATGACACCGCCGCCCGATCGGTGCGGGACTTCGTTCCGCGGGAAACCGGCAAGGTGGGGGTCTACCTGTGTGGTCTCACCCTCCAGGCGCCGCCGCACATCGGTCACCTTCGCTCCGGCGTCAACTACGACGTGTTGCGGCGTTGGCTGTCGGCCGCCGGCTTCGAGGTCACCTTCATCCGCAACGTGACCGACATCGACGACAAGATCCTCGTCAAGGCGCAGGAGCAGGGCCGCCCGTTCTGGTCCATCGCGTACGCCAACGAGCTGGTCCTGGCCCGGTCCTACCGGGCGTTGAACGTGCTGCCGCCGACGTACGAGCCGAGGGCGACCGGGCACATCCCGGAGATGCACGAGCTGATCGCCCGGCTGATCGAAACCGGTCACGCCTACCCGGCCACCGACGGGTCCGGTGACGTCTACTTCGACGTGGCCTCCTGGCCGGCGTACGGGTCGCTGTCCGGCCAGTCGCCGGACGACATGCAGTCCGCCGGGGACGCCCCGGAGCGCGGCAAGCGGGACCCCCGGGACTTCGCGCTGTGGAAGGGCGTCAAGCCGGACGAGCCGGCCGACGCCTACTGGCCCTCCCCGTGGGGCCGGGGCCGTCCCGGCTGGCACATCGAGTGCTCGGCGATGTGCCTGCGTTACCTCGGCGCGGAGTTCGACATCCACGGTGGTGGGCTCGACCTGACCTTCCCGCACCACGAGAACGAGATCGCCCAGTCGCAGGCCGCCGGGCTGCCCTTCGCCCGCTGGTGGGTGCACCACGGGCTGCTCAGCATCGGCGGCGCCAAGATGGGCAAGTCGCTCGGCAACGCCCTCGACCTCGACTACGTCGACTCGCTCGGGGTGCGACCGGTGGAACTGCGCTACTACTACGCGGCGGCGCACTACCGGTCCCGGATCGACTACTCGGAGGACGCGCTGCGCGAGGCCGCGGTGGCGTACCGGCGGATCGAGGGGTTCGTCCAGCGGGCCGTGGAGCGGGTCGGCGCGGGGCAGCTCGGGGAGCTGCCCGCCGGGTTCGTGGCCGCGATGGACGACGACCTGAACACCTCCGCCGCGCTCGCCGTCCTCCAGGCCACGCTGCGTGACGGCAACACCGCGCTGGCCGACGGCGACGATGTGACGGTCCGCACCACCCTCGCCGCCACCCGGGCGATGCTGGATATCCTCGGCGTCGACCCCCTCGACCCGGCCTGGACCGGCGGCGGGCGCGTCGACGACCTGCGGGGCGTGGTGGACTCCCTGGTCGCGCTGGCCCTGGAGCAGCGCGCGCAGGCCCGCAGCCGCAAGGACTGGACCGCTGCGGACGCCGTACGCGACCAGCTCAAACAGGCCGGCGTGGTGGTCGAGGACACCCCGCAGGGCCCCCGTTGGACTATTGGAGAGCAGGACTGATGGCCGGCAACTCGCAGCGCCGTGGCCGGCGACTGACGTCGAAGGCGGGTGCCCCCAAGGGCTCCGGCGGCAAGAACAAGGATTCCCTCGCGGGCCGGGGCAAGACCCTGCCCGCCGACGAGCGTCCCTGGCACAAGGCGTACTCGGGGACCGAGAAGCTGCCCCAGCGCACCGCCTGGAAGCAGGACAAGGAGCGCCGGGCGGCGGCCGAGGAGGGCCGCGCTCCCAAGATCGGCCAGCCGGGCACCAAGGACACCACCTGGGGCAGGGGCACCCGGGGCGTCGCCCCCGTCCGGGCCGGCGGTGGTGGCCGAGGCGGCGCGGCCGGCCGGGGTGGCGCGGGCGCGGGCCGCGGTGGCCCCCGGGTCGCGCCGGGGCGCAAGTCGAACCCGTCGCGGGACAGCCCGGAGCTGCTGGTGGGCCGCAACCCGGTGCTGGAGTCGCTGCGTGCCCAGGTGCCGGCGACCGCCCTCTACACCGCGCAGGGCATCGACGCCGACGACCGGGTCAACGAGATCACCCGGACGGCCGCCGACCGGGGCATCGCCATCCTGGAGATCAGCCGGGCCGAGCTGGACCGGATGACCGGCGGTGTGCTGCACCAGGGTGTCGGTCTCCAGGTGCCGCCGTTCGCCTACGAACTGTTCGAGGACCTGCTGGCGGCCTCCCTGGAGCAGCCCGCCCCGCTGCTGGTCGCGCTGGACGGGGTGACCGACCCGCGCAACCTGGGTGCGGTGATCCGGTCGGCCGCCGCGTTCGGCGCGCAGGGTGTGTTCGTACCGGAGCGGCGGGCCGCCGGGATCACCGCGACCGCCTGGCGGACCAGTGCCGGCGCGGCGGCGCGGGTGCCGGTCGCCCAGGTCACCAACCTGACCCGGTCGTTGAAGGCGTGTCAGGACGCCGGTTTCATGGTGGTCGGCCTGGATGCCGACGGCGACACCGACCTGTACGACCTGGAGGCCGCCGTCGGTCCGCTGGTCGTGGTGGTCGGCTCCGAGGGGCGCGGGCTGTCCCGGCTGGTCGGGGAGACCTGTGACCTGACCGTCAGCATCCCGATGATCTCGGACGTGGAGTCGTTGAACGCCAGCGTCGCCGCCGCCGTCACCCTCGCCGAGGTGGCCCGCCGCCGCGCCGTGGAGGGCTGACCGGCTGCCGGCGTCGGCAGGTGCCGGGAACGACGTACGACGAAAGGGGCGGCCCGCCGAAGCGGACCGCCCCTTTCGCAGGTGGATCAGATGCGGTGGCCGGTGGCCGCGTTGAAGACGTGGCTGCGGCCGGCGCGCGGCTTGACGAACACGGTGTCACCCATGTTCGGCATGTTCCGCCGGTCGGTGCGGACCACGAAACGCTCCTCGTGGCCCTCCAGCGCGGCGTGGCCGTAGACGTTGGCGTCCGAGCCGAGGTCCTCGACCAGCTCGACCACGACCGGCATGCCGCCCTCGGTCGGGCTGACCAGGTCGCAGTCCTCCGGGCGGAAACCGACGGTGACCCGGTTGTCGCCACCCTCGCTGCGGGCCGCCTCGACCTGCTCGCGGGTCAGCGGGATGTGCATCTCGGCGAAGGCCGCACCCCGCTCGTTGAGCGGCACGGTCTTGATGTTCATGGCGGGGGAGCCCATGAAGCCGGCGACGAACACGTTGGCCGGGGTGTCGTAGAGCGCCCGCGGGGTGTCCACCTGCTGGAGGACGCCGTCGAGCATGACCGCCACCCGGTGGCCCATGGTCATGGCCTCGACCTGGTCGTGGGTGACGTAGACCGTGGTGATGCCCAGCTTCGCCTGGAGCGAGGCGATCTGGGTACGGGTCTGCACGCGGAGCTTGGCGTCGAGGTTCGACAGCGGCTCGTCCATGAGGAAGACCTGCGGCTCGCGGACGATCGCCCGGCCCATCGCGACCCGCTGGCGCTGACCACCGGAGAGCGCCTTCGGCTTGCGGCTGAGGTACTCCTCCAGTTGGAGCAGGCCGGCCGCCTCCTTGACCCGCCGGTCGATCTCGGCCTTCGGGGTCTTGCGCAGCTTGAGGGCGAACGCCATGTTCTCGTACACCGACATGTGCGGGTAGAGGGCGTAGTTCTGGAAGACCATCGCGATGTCGCGGGCCTTCGGCGGGAGGTGGGTGACGTCCCGGTCGTCGATGTAGATCGCGCCGTCGTCGACGTCCTCCAGGCCGGCGAGCATCCGCAGGCTGGTGGACTTGCCGCAACCCGACGGGCCGACCAGGACGAGGAACTCCCCGTCGCCGATCTGGAGGTCGAGCTGGTTGACGGCGGGGCGTTCGGTGCCCGGGTAGATCCGGGACGCCTTCGCGTAGGTGACCGTAGCCATGGTGGTGCGCTTCCTTTCACCGGCAGGAACGTGCCGGACGATCCGAGTGAAGGAGCTGTCGGCACCCACGGTGCCGACCCCGCGGACCACATCCGGAGGGCAGCCGTGGCCGACCCCGGGTGTCATCCGTGTCACTGCACGGTAAACGGGATTTCCATCCCTGCCAAGACGGGATACACCGAGTGGGACGGACGGCATACGCATTTCGGTCAGGCGGGCACGGCCGGGCATCAATCCCCTCGCCTGACGGGGGTCCGGCGCGTCAATTCGTCGGCGGTGCGGGCGTGAGATTGACGTTTTCCATGCTCGGGGACCCTGCCGGCCGGGATTTCCCGACGTCAGTCGCTATGCTGACCTCGCACCACGCGCCCCTGTAGCTCAGCTGGCCAGAGCACTCGCCTTGTAAGCGAGATGTCGCCGGTTCGATCCCGGCCGGGGGCTCCAATTCCACAGCACGGCCGCCACTGGCGTTGCCGCTTGTCGATCCGTCGACAGCGGCCGGGCGTACGCTCCCGCCGCCGCTTGCGTGACCGACCGGTCACTTCCGGTATGCGGATCGAGCTGGTTGAGTGGGAGGACCCAGCGTCGGCACCGGCCGGCGGGCCACCGATCAGGGGCAGGAGTCGCTGCTGCTGCGGTGGGACGGCCCGCGCGTCACCGTGTTGACGAGATCACCCGGTCTGCTCGTGGCCGTCAACCGGGACGGCGTCCCGGTCGGCGACGGTTCCACCAGCACCGGCAACCGACCGTGGCGCTACCGGGACGGCCGGGTGGAGTGGCCGTCCCTGCCGCCGAACGGGATCGTCGGCTATGTCACGGCCGTCAACAGCCGAGGGGACATCGTCGGCTACGGCGGTTACCTGGAGGAACCGGTGACCCTGCGCTGGCCGGTCGACCGGCCGGACACCGTCGAGGTTCTTGAGCCCGGCGGCATACCGGTGGCGGTCCTCGACGACGGCACCATCGTCGGTGAGGTCCCCGCCGAGGAGGACCGCTCGTCGCACGGTGCCGGGGCGCGTGGTGCCGCCGGGCGCGGGGTCACCCCGCCGCCCGTCGCCTGGGTGCGTCGTCCCGACGGGCGGATCGACCGGCTCACCGCGCCCGGGGCCGTGAAGTCGACGGTGCGGGCGGCCCGGGGGAACTGGGCGATCGGCCAGGTGGCCGACACGGCGGACGGCGAGTACAGGCAGATGGTGCGGTGGGACCTGCGCACCGGGGTAGCGACCCCGGTCAGGCCGGGACTGACCGCCATGACGGGCGTCAAAGCCGCCGGTGGCCTGCTCTCCGACTCGGTGGTCGATCACCTTGATCGCCGGGTTCCGCTGCGCAGTGCCGTCTCGGGCCCGGTGACCCGCGTCGTCCCCGAGGCGATCGCCGACAACGGTCTGGTCGTCGGCAGGGCCGCCGGCCCGCAGGTCTCCGGTGGAGCGGTTGCTGAGCCTTCCGGATCCCCGCAGGGCCCACCGGTCGCCGGTCGCGGCGGGACCCCGCCGGTCGGTCCGGCTGGGTAGCCTGGTCGGCGCGGAGCTAGGACGACGGGCGGGGGCCGATGAGTCGTGCGGTGGAGCAGTCGAACCGGGCCATGCTGCGGGCCCGGGACGCGATGGACCGGGCGTACGCCGAACCGCTGGACATCCCGGCGCTGGCCCGGATCGCGCTGGTGTCCGAGGCGCACTTCATCCGTACCTTCCGGGCCACCTTCGGCGAGACACCGCACCGCTACCTGCAACGACGTCGGGTGGAACGGGCGATGTCGATGCTGGTGGAGACCGGCCGGGACGTCACCGACATCTGTTTCGCCGTCGGGTTCAGCAGTCTCGGCTCGTTCAGCCGCACCTTCCGGCAGATCGTCGGCGAGTCACCGAGCGGGTACCGCAGCCGCCGGTCGGCCGGCGACACGACGGTGCCGAGCTGCTTCACCAAAGCCTGGACCAGGCCCAGCAGTTTTGGATAAGCAGCAGGTCAGGGGCCTGGCATAGCGTTCCGGGCATGACGATGAACGCGATCACCCGCTCCCAGATCTACGTCCTCGACCAGGACGAGGCGCTCGACTTCTACGTCGGCAAGCTGGGCTTCGAGGTCAACACCGACCAGGATCTGGGCTTCATGCGGTGGCTGACCGTCAACGTGCCCGGCGACCCGCAGCGCGAGGTGCTGCTGGAGAAGCCCGGCCCGCCCGCGCTGGACCCGGCGACCGCCGAGCAGGTCCGGGAGCTGCTGACCAAGGGCGCGATCGGCGGGTGGCTGAGCATCACCACCGACGACGCGCACAAGACGTACGAGGATCTGGTCGCCAAGGGCGTCGACATCACCGACGAGCCGACCGAGCGGCCGTACGGCATCGACTTCGGCATCCGTGACCCGTTCGGCAACCGGATCCGGATCGGCCAGATGTTCCCCCGGGCCTGACCCGGCGACGTCGGTATTGCGGGTGTGGGCGGCGTGGTCGCCGGGCTACCGTCGCCCGGTGACCACGCCGAGTTTTCCCGACCTGCCGAAGTGCGAGTTCGCCTTTCCCGGTCCGTTGCGTGACCAACTGGTCGCCGCCGTGCTCGGCGGGGCGAAGACCACCACCACGGGCCTGCTCCAGGACTACGAGCGTGACGGCGAGCCGTTGCCGGCGGTGGGTGACCGGGCGGTGGTGGTCGACTCCGCCGACCGCCCGGTCGCGGTGATCGAGGTGACCGGGGTGCGGGTGGTCCGGCTCGGGGACGTCGACCTCGACCACGCCCGCGACGAGGGGGAGGGGTACGACTCGGTGGCGGCCTGGCGGGCCGGCCACGAGGACTACTGGCACGGGTCGGACTACCTGGGCTGGCTGGGTGATCCCGGGTTCCGGGTGGACGACGACACCCTCGCCGTCGCCGAACGCTTCCGGGTGGTGCCGGGCGTCACCGGCTGACCCGGGGTGGCGGGCCGGTCAGCCGGTGGGCTGTTCCAGCTCGTCGCGGATGGTGAGGAAGTCCTCCTTGCGGTCCGGCTGTTTGGTGGCGGTCAGGAAGACCACCACCCCGGCGACCTCCGGATCGGCCCAGGCGCAGGCGGTGAGGTGGCCCTCGTCGGCGGTCCGTCCGCGCCCGCACCGGGCCTCGCCGCCGTATCTGCCGAACTCCACCGACCGGGGCTTCGGAATCCGGTACGGCTTGAGCAGCCGGGCCAGCGTGGCCTGCGGGTCGGCGACGGTGCCCGAGACGGCGCTCACCACGATCGTCTCCGGGGTGGGTCGACCCCGCCCGTAGACCCCCTCGACGGTGCTGGTGGCCGGGGTGGCCTCGCGGGTCAGCTCGTTGAGCCGGAACCGGGGCAGTCCGGCGGGCAGCGGCGTGCCCGAGCGGGGCAGCCCCAGCAGGGTGTCCGGGGTCCGCAACGTCCGCGCCACCGGTGTCGGGGTGGGCGGCGTCGGTCGTTCGACGTCGGCGACCGCGCACCCCGTGGCCAGGACGGTGGCGACGACCGCCGGCAGCACCGCGACCGGTCCGGGCCGGCGGCGCGGGCCGGCCGGGCGCGGGTCGTGCGGGTGGCCGGGACCGGCGGGTCGTCTCTTGGGCACAACGCTCCTCGCGGGATTCTCCAGCGGGTAGGTTATCCGACAGGTGTCACCCCGGATCGCGTCCGGCCGGGCAGGCCGGGTGAGCCACGCCACCGGTCGACGCGACCGCTGGTCGGGCGCGGATCACGGTCAGCCGGTCGTGGTGGTCTTCAGCAGCAGGGCGGCGAGTTCCTGCGCGGCGGCCGGTGGTTGCGGGCCGGTCGGGCAGTCGGTCCAGTCGACCCGGCGTGCCCCGACGGTGAGCTGGTAGAGGTAGGTGTCGGCGCAGCCGTCGTCGGCTGGGCCGCCGGCGTCCGCGCGGGTGGCCGGGCCGGTGAGCGTCCGCAGCCGGTCGAGCGCCGTCGCGTCGAGCCGCCCGGTCCGCCGTGCGCCCGCCCGGTCGGTCGTCGTCCACCGGCCGTCGGGCTCGACGGTCACCGTGTCCCGGTTGCCGGCGAAGCCGCCGAAGCGGGTCAGGGTGACCCGGTCGACGCCGGTGGACCCGGCGTCCGGGGCGTCGGGGTCGTCCGGGCTGGCCCCGGCCCCGGTCGGGGTGCTGCCGGTGGGGGTGGGCGCGGTCGTGGCCGCTGGTGGCGTGGGGGTTCCCGGCTCGGCCGCTGAGCAGCCGGTCAGTAGCGCGGCGGCGGCCGTGACGGCCGCCAGGACCAGGGCGGATGATCTCATGCCGATCGGACGCGCATCGACGTCAATCGGTTCCCCCGGTGAGAACCGTCCTCCGTTCGGCCAGTGTCGTGTCATGGAACCGCGCCACCCCTTCTCTTTTCCCGGATGTATCGCTATATCTACATGCGTGACTACCCCCGTCACATCTTTCCCTTGCCAGGAGGGCACGTGAAAAGACCCCTCGCCGCCGTCAGCGCAGCTCTGCTCACCAGCGGAATGCTGACCTGCGTCGCCACCGCAGCGCACGCGGCTCCCCCCGCCCCCGCCCCCGATGCCGCCCCCGCCGCCCGCGCCGAGAGCCTGCTGCGCAGCAACCCGGGCGCGGTCCAGGGCACCAGCGCGGAGGCGTACCAGGCGGTCCGCACCAAGGTCGATGCCAACGGCGCCGCGCACACCCGCTACACCCGTACCTACCAGGGGCTGCGGGTGTACGGCGGTGACTTCGTCATCCACACCGCGCCCAACGGCACCCTCGCCGGCACCTCGGTCGGCCTGGCCGCCCCGCTGACCCTCGGCACCACCGCCAAGATCAGCCCGGCGGCGGCCGGCGCGACGGCCCGCAAGGCGTTCTCCGGCACGATCACCGAGGTGGGTACGCCGGAACTCTTCGTCGACGCCACCTCCGGCAAGGGTCGGCTCGCCTGGGAGACCGTGCTGTCCGGCTGGAAGGCCGACCAGCAGACCCCGTCGAAGCTGCACGTGATCACCGACGCCGTCACCGGCCGGGTCATCGGCGCGCACGACGAGATCGAGTCGGTGGTCGGCAGCGGGCAGGGCATCTACACCGGCTCGGTCAGCATCGACACCACGCTCTCCGGCAGCACCTACCAGATGATCGACCCGTCGCACGGCAACGGCCGCACCTGCGACATGAACAACGGCACCACCACCTGCACCACGTTCACCGACGCCGACAACGCCTGGGGCGACGGCACCAACGCCAACCGGCAGTCCGCCGGCGTCGACGCCCACTTCGGCGCGGCCAAGACGTTCGACTACTTCAAGAACGTGCACGGCCGCAACGGCATCTTCGGCAACGGCGCGGGCGTGCCGAGCCGGGTGCACTACGGCCGCAACTACATCAATGCCTTCTGGGACGGCGCCCAGATGACCTACGGCGACGGCGCCAGCAACTCCCGGCCGCTGGTCTCCCTCGACGTGGCCGGCCACGAGATGAGCCACGGCGTCACCGAGGCCGTCTCCGGCCTGGTCTACTCCGGCGAGTCGGGCGGCCTCAACGAGTCCACCAGCGACATCTTCGGCAACATGGTCGAGTTCTACGCCGCCGCGCCGAGCGACCCGGGCGACTACCAGGTCGGCGAGAAGATCAACATCAACGGCAACGGCACCCCGCTGCGCTACATGTACAACCCGTCGCTGGACGGCTCGTCCGACTCCTGCTGGACCACCAGCACCAAGAACAAGGACGTGCACTACTCCTCCGGCGTCGGCAACCACTTCTTCTTCAACCTCGCCGAGGGCACCGGCGCGACGTCGTACGGCACCTCGCCGGTCTGCGGCTCCGCCCCGGCGGTCACCGGCATCGGCCGGGAGAAGGCCGAGAAGATCTGGTTCCGCGCCCTGGACGTGTACTTCACCTCCAACACGTCGTACGTCAACACCAGCACCCCGGCCAACACCGCCCGCGCGTACAGCCTCAAGGCGGCGACCGACCTGTACGGCAGCTGCTCCACCGAGTACAAGGCCGTCCAGGCGGCGTGGACCGCGGTGGCCGTCTCCGGCAGCGACGCCCCCTGCTCCTCGACCGGTAACGACTTCTCCGTCACGCTCTCCCCGACCTCCGGCTCGGTGACCGCGGGCGGTTCGGTCGCCACCACCGTCTCCACCGCGACCACCAGCGGCACCGCGCAGACCGTGACGTTCTCCGCGTCCGGCCTGCCGACCGGCGCGACCGCGACGTTCAGCCCCGCCTCGGTGACCTCGGGCGCCGCGTCGACCCTGACCATCGCCACCTCGGCCGGCACCCCGGCCGGCAGCTACACGGTGACGGTCACCGGCACCGGCGCGGTGGCCCACTCGGCCAGCTACGCGCTGACCGTGAGCAGCGTCGGTGGCAGCTGCACCGCCGGCCAGCTGCTGGGCAACCCCGGCTTCGAGTCCGGCAACACGGTCTGGTCGGCCAGCACGGGCGTCATCGGGCAGAACGGCGCCAGCCAGCCCACCCACGGGGGCACCTGGAACGCCTGGCTGGGCGGCACCGGTGGCACCCTGACCGAGACGCTCTCCCAGTCGGTGAGCCTGCCGGCCGGCTGCGCGACGTACAACTTCAGCTTCTGGCTGCACATCGACTCGCGGGAGGTCACCACGACCACCGCGTACGACAAGCTGACCGTGCAGGTGCTGAACTCCTCCGGCACCGTGCTGGCGACCCTGGCGACCTACTCGAACCTGAACAAGGCCACCGGGTACACCCAGCGTTCGTTCTCGCTGGCCGCGTACGCCGGCCAGAGCGTGACCCTGAAGTTCACCGGCACCGAGGACGCCTCGCTGCGGACGTCCTTCGTGGTCGACGACACCGCGCTCGACGTGTCCTGACCTGACCCCTGCGTCGGTGGGCCCGGCGGCCACCCCTCCCGGGTGGTCGTCGGGCCCGCGCCGTTATGGTCGCCGCACCGGTGACACGACGAGAGGGGTGCGACGGTGTCGGACGCGGAGTTGACCGTCGGGGTGACCGGCGCGGTGGCGACGGTGACGATCCGTAACCCCGGCCGGCGCAACGCGATGACGCCGGCCATGTGGCGGCGGCTGCCCGTGCTGCTGGACGGGCTGGAGGCCGACCCGGCCGTGCGCGCCCTGGTGCTCACCGGCGCCGACGGGGCGTTCTGCGCCGGTGCCGATCTCGGTGACCTCGACGAACTGCTGGACGCGAACGGGGACGCGGGCATCGCGGTCGCCGCCGAGGAACGGTTGGCCGCGTTCGCCAAGCCCACCGTCGCGGCGGTGCAGGGCCCCTGCGTCGGCGGTGGCTGCCTGCTCGCGGTCGCCTGCGACCTGCGGATCACCGCCCCGGACGCCCGGTTCGGGGTGCCGCCGGCCCGGCTCGGGCTGGTCTACCCGGCACCGGCCACCCGGCGGCTGACCCGGCTCGTCGGCCCGTCCACGGCCAAGTTCCTGATCTTCACCGCCGAACTGATCGACGCCGAACGGGCGCTGCGGGTCGGCCTGGCCGACGAGGTGGTCGACGACCTGCCCGGCCGGGTCTCCGCGATCACCGCCGCCATCGCCGCCCGCTCCCAGCTCAGCATCGCCGCCGCCAAGGAGATCATCGACGACCGGGCCGGGCCGGCCCGGATCGCCTGGTGGCACCGGAAGGTGCAGGACAGCGGCGAGGCCCGCGAGGGGGTCGCCGCCCACCACGAACGGCGTCCGCCCGACTTTCCCTGGTCCCCGTCCGGTGGTCAGTGACCCGGCCGCACCGGCGGTGACGTAGCGGTATCCGAGCCAGCGGATACCGCTACCTCGGCGACAGTGAGTCGATCATGAGGGCGGTGGGGCCGGCGGGCGTCGCACCGGGCGTACCCGACGCGACCCCCTGTGCCCGCCGGCCGGTCCGGTCACCGCCCGGCGAGGCTCGCCCAACTCGGCGTCGCCGGTTCCCGCCGCAGCGGCATGTCCGCCTCGGCCGGGGTCCGGTCACCCTTGCGCTGGTTGCACGGGTAACAGGCGGCGGTGGTGTTCCGCCAGGTGTTGCCGCCGCCGCGTGAACGGGGCAGCACGTGGTCGACGGTGCTGGCCGGAGCGCCGCAGTACCCGCACCGCCCACCGTCGCGGCGCAGCACCCCCGCCCGGGACCAGGCCGGGCCGGCGCTGAACCGCCAGCGGGTGACGACGTACCGGACGAGGCGGACCACCCGGGGGACGGGGAAGATCCCGATCACCCGGTCCGGCTCGGCCTCGTGGATCTCGGCGACCCGACGGCACAGCATCCGGATCGCGTGTTGGACGGTGACCCGGTGCAGCGGGCCGAGGTCGGCGTTGATGACGAGGACGGCGTCCACCGGGCTCTCCCTTCGCGGTCGGTGGGTCGATCGGGCCGGCGGGCGGAGTCACCCGTCCGGAGTGCGGCCGGCCCGGACGAGTCCGCCGCCGGAGGTCGGCCCGGACGACGAAGGCCGCCCGGTCCTCGGGTGGGACGGGGCGGCCGGCGCGTACGGGCACGCGTCAGTCGGGATTCCCGTCCCGGGGATGTTCGGCTCGATCACCGTCGACGGGTAGCGTCGGCCACGCGCTGGTGAGGTGCGGCGACGTCATGGCGTGCTCCCGGTTCGACTGGTTGACCTTGCGCGGATCACGCTATGCGCGGCGGTGCGAGCGGGCAACGCATTTCGATGCCACCCGCCACCGCCCGTACCCCTGCACGACCGTGACGGGAGGCGGGCCGCTCCCCGCCACGACCCACGGGACCGGGAGGCGGTGGTCGGTCAGGAGCGGACCGACCAGACGGTGACGTCGACCGAGGCCGGCGTCGCCTGGTAGCGGTTGCGGTCGATCCGGACGTAGTTGACCACCGTCGGGTCGCCCGGGTCGGGCTGGCAGTAGGTGACCGGGGTGGGTTCGAGCTGTTCGAGGTCGATGCTCGGATACCGCTGCGCCTTCGGATTCCGGCAGCCCTCGTAGCTGAGGTCGGTCGGGTCGTCGGTCCAGTTGTAGAGGGCGAGCTGGTGGTGCTGCGCCTGGAAGATCAGGGTGCCCGCGCCGGTGCCCCGCGCTACCCGGGGCCTCGGCAGGAAATAGACCGAGTCCTCGGCGAGCAGGGTCCAGTGCGGTGCGCCCGCCGGCGGCACCCAGTCCGGCCCCACCGGCCCCCTGGTCGGCGTGGGGGTGGGCGCGGGGCCGGCCGTCGGCCCGTCCGGACCCGGGTCCGGGGTCGCCGGGGTGGTGGTGGGCGTCGCCCCGGACGGACCGACGGTGGGCGTGGACCCGACCGGGGCCGACGTGCCGGTGGGGCCGCCCGACGCGGCGTCGACGGAGGTCGTCGGGGAGGCACCCCGCGCGTCCGGCGTACGGTCCGTCGGCCAGGAGAGCACGGCCACCGTACCGACGATCACCAGCAGCAGTACGGCGATCCCCGCCGGCAGCCCCCAGCGTCGCCAGCCGCGGCGCGAACCCGGGCCGGCCGGCGGGGCGGTGGCCCCGGCCGGCGCGTCGGGCGCGGCCGGGGTCGCCCCCGGCGGCAGGGCGGCGGCGTCCGTCGCCGCCCGGGACAGCCGTGGGTCGATCGCGCTGAACAGGGACAGCAGCCCGAGCGCGCTCGCGGCGAAGACGCCGGCCAGGCCCACCAGGGCGTTGGCCTTGTCGACCCCTATCCGCCAGGCCAGCACCGCCACCCCGATGGCGGCCACGGTGAGCAACGTGTAGGCCTTTCGCGGTCCCGTCATGCGAATCATGGTGGACGGGGGCGGCGGGGCACGGTGTCGGATAGGCGACGCTGCGTGGCCCCCGCCCGACATCGGGACCTTCGGCCGACCGGACCCACCCGGGACGGCGCGACGACGGGACCTTTGGCCACCGGCGGACGGGTCCTTGCGCCCCACCGCCGAGGCGGCCGTCGATGGATGCTGAGGGTGTCCGAGACGCCGCCAACCGCCGAGGTGAAAGCATGTCGACCGCACTCGCCACCACGATCGACGCCCTGGTCGCCGACGGCCTCAAGGCCCTGGCCGACTACGACCGCTACGACCAGGAGCAGATCGACCACATCGTCCGCAAGGCGTCGGTGGCCGCGCTGGACCGGCACGCCGCGCTGGCCCAGCTCGCCGTCGCCGAGACCGGTCGGGGGGTGTTCGAGGACAAGGCGGTGAAGAACATCTTCGCCTGCGAGCACGTCACGCACAGCATGGCGAAGACCCGTACCGTCGGGGTGATCAGCCGGGACGAGATCAGCGGCATCGTCGAGATCGCCGATCCGGTGGGCGTGGTCGCCGGGATCACCCCGGTCACCAACCCCACCTCGACCACCATCTTCAAGGCACTGCTCGCGCTCAAGACCCGCAACCCGGTCATCTTCGCCTTCCACCCGGCGGCGCAGCGGTGCAGCGTCGAGGCCGCCCGGACGGTACGCGACGCGGCGGTCGCCGCCGGTGCGCCGGAGCACTGCATACAGTGGATCGAGGAGCCGTCGGTCGAGGCGACCACCGCGCTGATGCACCACCCCGGGGTCGCCACCATCCTCGCCACCGGGGGCAACGCCATGGTGCGGGCCGCGTACTCGGCGGGGAAGCCGGCGCTGGGCGTGGGCGCGGGCAACGTGCCGGCCTGGATCGAGGCGACCGCCAAGCTCAAGCGCGCGGTCAACGACATCGTGCTGTCCAAGTCGTTCGACAACGGCATGATCTGCGCCTCCGAGCAGGCCGTCATCCTCGACGCGGCGATCCACGACGCCGCGATCGAGGAGTTCCGCACCCTGCACGCCCACCTGGCCACCGCCGCCGAGAAGGAGAAGCTGGAGACGCTGCTTTTCCCCGCCGGCAAGCTCAACCCCGACGTGGTCGGCCGGACCGCCGCCTGGATCGCCGACGCCGCCGGGATCAGCGTCGCGCCGGACACCTCGATCATCCTGGTCGAGGTCGACCGGGTCGGCCCCGACGAGCCGCTGACCCGGGAGAAACTCTGCCCGGTGCTGGCCGTGCTGCGCGCCGACAGCCGCGAGCAGGGCCTGCGGTACGCCGAGCAGATGGTCGAGTTCCACGGCCTCGGGCACAGCGCCGTCATCCACACCGCCGATGAGGAACTGGTGGAGGAGTTCGGCCGCCGGGTCAAGGCGGTCCGGATCATCTGGAACTCGCCGGCCTCGCAGGGCGGCATCGGCGACATGTACAACGCGTTCCTGCCGTCGCTGACGCTGGGCTGCGGCAGCTACGGCCGTACCTCGGTGTCCGACAACGTCTCGGCGGTGAACCTGCTCAACATCAAGCGCATCGGACGGCGGAACAACAACATGCAGTGGTTCAAGGTCCCGTCGAAGATCTTCTTCGAGGCGAACGCGATCCGCTACCTCGCCGAGATGCCCGACGTGCACCGGGTCACCGTGGTCACCGACGCCACCATGACCCGGCTCGGCTTCGTCGACCGGATCAACCGGGTGCTGCAACGCCGCCCCGAGCGGATCGCCCTCCAGATCATCGACGACGTGGAACCCGAGCCGAGCGTCGACACCGTCGATCGGGGCGCCGCGCTGATGCGGGCCTTCCGGCCGGACACCATCGTCGCCCTCGGCGGCGGCTCCGCGATGGACGCCGCCAAGGTGATGTGGCTGCGCTACGAGCACCCGGACGTGGTCTTCGACGACATGCGGGAGAAGTTCTTCGACATCCGCAAGCGCGCCTTCACCTTCCCCACCCTCGGCGCGCTGGCCCGGCTGGTATGCGTGCCGACCACGTCGGGCACGGGCGCGGAGGTGACCCCGTTCGCGGTGATCACTGACCACCGGACCGGCAAGAAGTACCCGCTGGCCGACTACGCGCTCACCCCGACCGTGGCGATCGTCGACCCGGTGCTCACCGCCAGCATGCCGAAGGCCATCGCCGCCGACAGCGGCTTCGACGCGCTCACCCACGCCATCGAGGCGTACGTGTCGGTGTACGCGAACGACTTCACCGACGGGCTCGCCCTGCACGCCATCCGACTGATCTTCGGCAACCTGGAACGGGCGGTGGCCGACGCCGACCCCGAGGCGCGGGAACGGATGCACAACGCGGGCACCATCGCCGGGATGGCGTTCGGCAGCGCCTTCCTCGGCATCGTGCACGCCATGTCGCACACCCTCGGCGCGACGTTCCACATCGCCCACGGCCGGACCAACGCGGTGCTGCTGCCGCACGTGATCCGCTACAACGGCACCGTCCCGGCGAAGCTGTCGGGCTGGCCGCGCTACGAGAGCTACCGCGCGCCGGAACGGTTCGCCGACATCGCCAAGCTGCTCGGCCTGCCGGCGGGCACCCCGGCGGAAGGGGTGGCGTCGCTGGCCGACGCGGTGGAACGGCTGCGCGACGCGGTCGGCATCGAACCGTCGTTCGCCGCGATCGGCGTCGACCGGGCGGCGTTCGAGGCGGCGCTGCCGCAGCAGGCCCTCAACGCCTACGAGGACCAGTGCGCCCCGGCGAACCCCCGGATGCCGATGCTCGACGACATGCAGCGGCTCATGCGGGACGCCTACCACGGCACCGCGCGCTGACCGGCCGGCCCGCCCGACCCGACGGGCCGGGCGGGCGCCCCGGACGGTTCACTTCCCGGCGAGCAGTCCCCGGGGGCGGATCGAGCGGACCGGTTCGGTGGCCGCCCCCGCGGCCCGCAGGATGTGGTTGGCGGCGATGATCCCGGTCGCCGCCGACCGCTCCATCAACGCGCTGGGGAAGTCGGTGCCGATGCCGTCCCCGGCCAGGTAGAGGCCCTCGGCGTCGGTGCGTACCCCCGGCCGGCCGGCGTGGCTGCCCGGGGTGAACGCCGGGGCCTGCGCCTCGACCCGGGCGCGCAGCTCCCGCACGCCCAGCCCGGCGACCTCCGGCCAGAGCGCCGTCAACTCGACCCGCATCCGTTCGGCCAGCTCCCCGGCCGGCACCCCCTCGTCGCAGGCGTACGCGTGCAGCTCCACCACCGCGCCGCCGGTGCGCTGCGCCCACCGCCGGGACTCGTTCTCCAGCCGGTGGTAGAGGGTCACCGAGTCCAGGGTGGGCTGGCGGGACACCCCGCTGAACACCGCCCGGTCGGCCCGGACGTCCCCGTCGAGCCAGTACCGCGCCACCGCGTACGGCGGGCCGGGCCGACCGAACGCGGGCATCCGCGCCACCAGCTCGGGCGCCACCGCGACCAGGCCCGGGGAGGCGGCGACCAGGGCCGCCAGCGCGGGCGGGTCGACGGCCAGCACCACCTGCCCGGCGGAGTGGACGGTGCCGTCGGCGGTGGTCACCCGCCAGCCGTCCGGCTCCCGGTCCAGCCGGGCGACGGCCGAAGCGGTGCGCACCCGGCCGCCGTGCTGCTCCACGTGCCGGGTCAGCGGCTGCCAGATCGCCGTGGCGTAGTCCTCGTCGGGGCAGTCGAACGCCAACCCCTCCGGGTTGCCCAGCAGGTAGAAGTGGAACTGGGCGATCATCTCGGCGGCCGACATCTCGGTCTCGTGGTTGAAGAACGAGTGCGAGAAGACCTCGAACAGCATCGCCCGCGCCCGGTCCGGCAGCTTCAACGAGGCGAGCAGCGCGTCGGCGGTGGTGTCGTCGAACTCGGCGTAGGTGCCCACCGGGTCGTAGCTGAGCAGCGGCAACGCGGCGTCCCGGTCCATCGTGCGCAGGTCGGCCAGGCGCAGGCTGGGGCTGCGCAGCAGTAACGCGAGCAGGTTGGCCGGCGGGGCCGGGGGCAGCCTGCCGAACTCCTCGGTGGGCCACTGCGCGGACAGGATCGGATAGCCGGGGATCGGCTTGAGGAAGCCGAGCGTCGGATCGACCCGCCGCAGGATCGACCGCCAGTTGTAGTACTGCCGGAAGAACGCGTGGAAGCCGTGCTCGTTGAGCTGGCTGCCGTCGGCGAGCGCCTCCGGCCACGCGCCGAGCCGGCCGCCCAGCGTCGGCGCGGCCTCCAGCACCGTCACGTCCACCCCGCGTTCGGCGAGCACCACCGCCGCCGACATGCCGGCGATCCCGCCGCCCACCACCACGGCCGTGGTCGGCCGGGCCACCCGGGGGGCGCCACCCCCGCCCGGGTCCACCACGTGCTCGCGTACGCCGATGAGCCGGCCCAGCTTCTGCGACAGCGCCATGTGCACCTTCCGACCCGAGGGACCCCCAGTCTGCCCGACCAGGCCCGATCCGGCCCGGTCAGGACGGTGCGGCACCGCCACCGGGGGCATCGGCGGGTCGGCTGGCGGCGGCGAGCGGGGGACGGTCGGACGGCGGCCAGACATACTCCAGATCGGACGGTACGTCGCCGAACTGCGGGCGGTAGTGCTCCGGGTCCTTGCGCAGCAGCGCCGACCGGTGGCTGCGGTGCAGGTCGTCCCGGCCCAGCCAGGGTGGCAGCTCACCGGCGGCGGCCAGCTCGGCCTGGCTGCGTACCCGGCCGTGGCCCCGGGCGGTGGTCAGGTCGGTGACCAGGGTCGACGCGCAGGTGTCCGCCCGGCCCGCCGCCGACCAGACCGCGCACACGTCCAGCCCGTACCGGGTCAACGCCTCCTCGTAGCCGGCCCACATCTTCACCGCCGGGTGGTTGCGCCAGCCGTACCCCGGCCGGGTCAGCCCGCGCAGCACCTGGAGCGCCTCCACCCGCTGCTTGCCCAGCCGCCGCTGGTCGAGGGAGCGCGCGCTGGCCAGGAAGTCCGGGTACGGCAGGAACGTCTGCACGCCCGCTGCTCTACCCGCCGCCACGCCCACCATGCCTGCCCGCCCACCGGCGTCGTTCCCACGCCGTCCGGTGCGCTCACCAGGGCTGCGTGTCCGGCGACCGGCTGGCTACCATCCGGGCATGGCCGAACCCCTGCGGGACCGGGCCCGGCGCGCGACCGGCTGGCGGTTACGGATGAACGGCGACACCCGTCCGCACTACGTGGTCTGCGGCGGCGACCCGCTGGCGTACTGGGTGGTGCGGGCGCTGCTCGGCACCGACCTGGCGCACGGCCGGGTCCGGATCACCCTGGTGGTGCCGGAGCGCCGCCGCTCCGAGGGCCCCGACGGGCGGGACATCGAGGGTGTCCAGGTGGTCCGGGCCGACCGGCTCGACGAGGCCACCTTCCGCCGGGCCGGCCTGGCCGGGGCGGACGGCCTGGCCCTGCTGCACCAGGACGACGTGGGCAACATGCAGGCCGCGCTCTGCGCGCAGGACGTCGAACCCCGGCTGCGCCTGGTCGTCCGGATGTTCAACACCAGCCTCGCCAACGGCCTGCGACAGCTCTTCCCCGACTCGGCGGTCCTCTCCGACGCCTCGATGGCCGCCCCGGCGTTCGTCGCCGCCGCCCTCGGCGAGGTGGCCCCGACCCACTTCCGGCACGGCGGTCGCACCCTCTACGTGGCCCGCCGCGCCGACGTCCGCCCCGCCGACGTGGTGTGCGGGCTGGCCGTCACCACCGATCCGGAACTGGTCCGGGTGCTGCCCGCCGACGAGCAGGCCGCCGACGTGGTGCTCGCCGAGGCGACCGGGCAGCCCGCCGGCACCGAGTTGGCGGCCCGCCGGCTGGTCCGGGCCCGGCGTCGCCGACGACCCCTGGCGGTGCTCCTGCGGGCGGTGCGCAGCTTCGCCACCCGCAAGATCGGCATCGCGGTGCTGACCCTGCTCGGGGTGATCGCCCTGCTCGGCTGGCTCAACGCCCGTGCGGTCGCGGTGAGCTGGACGGAGGCGCTCTACCTGACCCTGGTCACCACGCTCAGCGGCCAGGACCCGGACGTCACCAAGCCGGCCGCCGCCCAGATCATGCAGGTGGTGCTCAACCTGGCCGGGCTGGCGCTGATCCCGCTGATCACCGCCGTGGTGGTCGACGGCATCGTCAACGCCCGGCTGGCCCTGCACGCCGGGCGCATCCAGCCGGAACGCACCGGGCACGTGGTGGTCGTCGGACTGGGCAACATCGGCACCCGGGTGATGGCCCAACTGCACGACTTCGGCGTCGAGGTGGTGGCGATCGACCGCAGCGCGGAGGCGCGCGGCGCGGCGCTGGCCCGGCGGCTGGGCGTACCCCTGATCGTCGGGGACGCCGCCCGCGAGGAGACGCTCCGCTCGGCGTCGGTGGAACACTGCCAGGCGCTGGTGGTGGTCTCCACCGACGACGGGGTCAACCTGCGGGCCGCGCTGAACGGCCGGGCGCTCAACCCGGAACTGCGGGTGGTGCTGCGGCTCTTCGACGGCGACTTCGCCGAACGCATCCAGCGGGCGTTCGGCATCGGCATCTCGCGCAGCGTGTCCTACCTGGCGGCGCCGTCCTTCGCCGCCGCCCTGCTGGACCGGGCGGTGATCGCCACCATCCCGGTCGACCGGCACGCCCTGCTGGTGGTGGAGGTGCCGGTGGCGGCCGGTGCGGCCCTGGACGGTCGCCCGCTCGGCGCGGTGGCCCGCCCCGGCGAGGTGCGCCTGCTGGCCCACTCCCGGCCCGGCCACAGGACCGACTGGCGGGCCGACCCCCGGATGGTGATCTCGGCGGGGGACCGGTTGACCGTGGTGGCCCGGCGGGCGGGGCTGAGCGCCCTGCTCCGCGAGACCACCCCGCCCCCGCCGGCCGTCCCGCCGACCGCCGACATCCCGGCGTCGCGCGATCCGCAGGAGTGACTAGCGGGGGCGGACGGCGTACCAGAGCGCGCCGAGGGCGAGCACACCGAAACCGGCGAGGACGCCTGCCGTCGGCAGGCTGACCGCGAGCAGCAGGCAGCCGACCAGCCCCGCCCCGGCGAGCGCCCGGGTGGGCAGCCGTCGGGCCGGGTCCCGGCCCAGGGTCCACGCGGCGGCGTTGGTGATCGCGTAGTAGACCAGCACCGTGCAGCTGGAGAAGCCGATCGCGCCCCGGACGTCGCCGAGCGCCACCACCGCGACCACCACGGCGGCCACGGTCAGCTCCGCGCGGTGCGGCACCCGGTGCACCGGGTGCACGGCGGCCAGCGCCCCCGGCACGTCCCGGCGGCGGGCCATCGCCAGCAGGGTGCGGCCCACCCCGGCGAGCAGGGACAGCAACACCCCCGTCACCGCCACCGTCGCCCCGGCCCGGACCACCCAGGCCAGGCCGGGCAGCCCGGCGACGGTCACCACGTCGGCCAGGGGCGCGACGGAGACGGCCAGCCGGTCGGGGCCGAGCACGCCGACCGCGACCACCGCGAGGAGCAGGTAGACCGCCAGCACCACCCCGAGGGCCAGCGGCACCGCCCGGGGGATCGTGCGGGCCGGGTCGCGGACCTCCTCACCGAGGGTGGCGATCCGGGCGTACCCGGCGAAGGCGAAGAAGAGCAGGCCGGCGGCGGTCAGCACGCCCCGGGCCGTACCGCCGCCCTCGGCGAGCCGGTCGAACCGGACCTCCCCGGCGGCCAGGCCGGTCACCGCGACCAGGGCCAGCACCGCCAGCACCACGACCACCAGCACCTTCGTGGCGGCGACCGTGCGGGTGACGCCGCGCAGGTTCACCCCGGTCACCGCGAGCACCGCGCCGACCGCGACCAGCCGGGCCTGCCCCGGCCACAGGTACGCCCCGATGGTCAACGCCATCGCCGCGCAGCTCGCCGTCTTGCCGACCACGAAACCCCAGCCGGCGAGGAACCCGGCGAACGGGCCGAGGCGTTCCCGGCCGTAGACGTACGTGCCGCCGGACTCCGGGTAGCGGGCGGCCAGCCGGGCAGAGCTGGTCGCGTTGCAGTAGGCGACGAACCCGGCCAGCGCCAGCGCCACCAGCAGCCCGGTGCCGCCGGCCGCCGCTGCCGCGGGGGCGAAGACCACGAACACGCCCGCGCCGAGCATCGCCCCCAACCCGACCACCACCGCATCGGGTACGCCCAACCGCCGGCTCAGCCGATCCACCCCGGCAGGTTAAGGGGCGGAGGTGAACGGGCGGCCCCCATCGGGCGACCGGCCCGGGTCGGCGGTGAACGGGCGGTCCCGGCCGCGCAGCCGGGACGGTAACGGCAGCTCGTCCCAGGGGACCCGGCGCAGCAGCCGGTCGAGCAGCAGCCCCAGCAGCAGCCCGGCCACCGAGTCGGTCAGCCAGTGCCAGCCCAGGTAGGTGGTGGTGCACAGGACCACCAGCGGCGGCACCACCCGCACGGCGGTGGCCAGCCGGGGTGGCATCCGCCGGCCGACGGTCCGCAGCAGCGGGACGAGCAGCAGGGCGAGCACGCCGTACCAGACGATCGCGTTGGCCACGTGCCCCGACGGGTACGACTGGGCGTAGCGGACCGGCAGGTCGTGCTGGAACAGCGGCAGGGTCCGCTCCGGCGACAGGAACGGTTCCTTCACGCTGGCGCTCGGGGCCGGGCGGGCCGTCCACACCTTGAGCGGGCCGATGGTCAGGTAGGTGAGCGCGAAGGCGACCACCGGGGGCAGCAGCGGGCGGACCGAGCGGAGCCGGACGGCCAGCAGCACCCCCAGGGCGGCGGCGAGCAGCGTCAACGGGGTGCCCTGGCCGAGCAGGTTGAGCATCCGGGCGATCCAGTAGGCGGCGGTCGGCCGGTGCCCGTCGGCCCAGTCGGCGACCGCCCGGTCGATGCCGAACAGGTGGTCGGTGGCGAGCGCCCCGGTCAGCGCGACCAGGGCGGTGAGCAGCAGCAGGTCGTACCACCAGCCGGCCGGACGGACCGGTCTGAGCCGCACTCCGCCGCGTACCGTCGTGGTTCGCTCCCGCACGCGATCACGCTACCGGCCGACGCGGTGGTCGGGACGGCACGGCCCGGGGTCGATGTGTGCCGAACCACGAAGGGAGGCGTCGGACGGGGGACACCCGGCACACTTGTCCCCGTGCGGATCACCTCGGCCCTCGTCGACCCGGCGCTGCTCGACCTTCCCTGGTCGACTCCGCTGGAACAGTGGCCCGCCCGGCACCTGGTGGCGCTGCCGCAGGGCATCTCCCGGCACATCGTCCGGTTCGTCCGCCTCGGCGACTACGTGTACGCGGTCAAGGAAACCGGGGAACGGGTCGCCGAACGCGAGTACGACCTGCTGCGGGCGCTGGAACGGATCGACTTCCCGTCGGTGGAGGCGATCGCTATCGTGGCCGACCGGCAGGCCGACGACGGCACCCCGCTGGACCCGGTGCTGATCACCCGGCACCTCCAGTTCTCGCTGCCCTACCGGGCGCTGTTCTCCCGCACGCTGCGCCCGGAGACGATGGGCCGGCTGCTCGACGCCCTCGCCGTGCTGCTGGTCCGGATGCACCTGACCGGCTTCTTCTGGGGCGACTGCTCGCTGTCGAACACCCTGTTCCGGCGGGACGCCGGGGCGTTCGCCGCCTACCTGGTCGACGCCGAGACCGGCGCGCTGCACCGTTCGCTCTCATCCGGCCAGCGCGGAGAGGACCTGGAGATCGCCCGGGTCAACATCTTCGGTGAGGCGCTGGACCTCCAGGCGGCGGGGCTGCTGCACGAGTCGATCGACCCGGAGGTGGTCTGCGAGGAGGTCGTGCAGCGCTACGAACGGCTCTGGCACGAGATCACCTACGAGCAGCAGGTCGAGCGGGAGGCCCGGCACGACATCGAGCGCCGCATCCGCCGCCTCAACGATCTCGGCTTCGACGTGGCCGAGGTGGCCCTGTCGACGGTCGACGACGGGCGGTACCTGGTCCGCCCGAAGGTCGTCGACGCCGGCTACCACACCCGGCGGCTGATCCGGCTCACCGGCCTGGACGCCGAGGAGAACCAGGCCCGGCGACTGCTCAACGACCTGGACGCCTACCGGGTGGAGAGCGACCTGACCGACGAGCAGCAGGCGGCCCACCGCTGGCTGACCGAGGTCTTCGAGCCGGTCGTCCGGGCGGTCCCGGCGCACCTGCGGCACAAGCTGGAACCGCAGGAGATCTTCGCGCAGATCATCGAGCACAAGTGGCTGCTCTCCGAGCGGGCCGGCCGGGACGTGGGGATGGGGCCGGCGGTGCAGTCCTACCTGGCCGACGTGCTGGTGCACCGCCCCGACGAGCAGGCCGTCCTGGGCGTCGAGGTTCCCACCGCCTGACCCGCCCGTCCTCGTCGGGCACCGGCACCGTCGGGTGCCCCGTGAGCCGTTGACGTCATCAGCTCGAAAGGACGCGCACGGCATCCTCGGTGCTCGCCGGTGCACACCGTCGAGCAGGTCACCGAGGAGGCTGGGGGCGGCGGCCCGGGTCAGTCGAGCCAGGTGCCGGCGCGCATCACCCGGACGACGTTCAGCTCGTCGTCGAGCACCACCAGGTCCGCCCGGCGGCCCGTCTGGAGCGCGCCGACCCGGTCGCCGAGGCCGATGGCGCGGGCCGGGGTGGTGGCGACCATGCGTACCGCGTCGGTGATCGGGATGCCGGCGGTGACGGCGTGCCGCAGCGCCGCGTCCATGGTGAGGGTGCTGCCGGCGATCGCCCCGTCCCGGGCCAGCCGGGCCACCCCGTCGGACACGGCGACCCGCTGGCCGCCCAGCTCGTACTCGCCGTCGGGCATGCCGGCGGCGGCCATCGCGTCGGTGATCAACGCGACCCGCTCCGGACCGGCCACGGTGGTGGCGAAGGTGAGCATCCCGTCGTGCAGGTGCACCCCGTCGGCGACCAGCTCGCAGACCACGTTCGGGGCTTCCAGCAGGGCCACCACCGGGCCCGGCTCGCGGTGGTGCAGCGGGCGCATCCCGTTGAACAGGTGGGTGCCGACGCTCGCCCCGGCCGAGACGGCGGCCCGGGTCTGCTCCCAGGTGGCGTCGGTGTGGCCGACGGCGGCGACCACCCCGTGCGAGGTGAGCAGCTTGATGGCGTCCAGCGCGCCGGGGCGCTCGGGGGCCAGGGTGACCATGCGGACCGCCCCGCCGCCGTCCGCGATGAGCCGGCCCAGCTCGTCGGTGGACGGGTCGCGGAGGAACTCCGGGTTCTGCGCGCCGCACCGGGCCGCCGACAGGTACGGCCCCTCGAAGTGGACGCCGGCCAGCACCCCCTCGGCGACCAGCGGCGCGAACGCGGCGGTCGCCGTGCGCATCAGCTCGAACGGGGAGCTGACCAGGCTGGCCAGCAGGGTGGTGGTGCCGTGCCGCAGGTGGAACGCGGCGGCCTCGCGGGCGGCGTCGGCGTCACCGGTGGTGAAGGTGTGCCCGCCCCCGCCGTGGGTGTGCATGTCCACGAACCCCGGCACGATCCAGTGCCCGTCGCGCTTGGCCGGGTACTCGGCGACGGCGGTGATCCGCTCGCCGTCCAGCTCCACGCACCCCTGCCGGATCACGCCGGTCGGGGTCACCACCTTGCCGGTCACCCGCTGGGTCATCGTCTCTCCAGACTGTCGAGGGCGAGCAGGGCGGCACCGAGGCAGCCGGCCTCGTCGCCGAGGGCCGCCGCGACCAGGCGCGGCTCCCGATGGAAGGTCATCCGTTCGCGCAGGGCCGCGCGGAGCGGGTCGAGCAGCTGCCCGCCGGCCCGGGCCAGACCGCCACCGATGACCATGGTGTCGACGTCGTAGAGCGCCTGCCCGGTGGCGAGCCCGTCGGCGAGGGCCTCGACGGCCTCCCGCCACACCCGCCCGGCCAGTTCCTCACCGGCCGCCGCCCGCCCGGCCACGTCGGCCGCGCTCGCCGTCGCCCCGGCCAGTTCGGCGTAGCGGCGGGCGACGGCCGAGGCGGACGAGAGGGCCTCCAGGCAGCCGGGCCGGCCGCACCCGCAGCGCGGGCCGTCGGGGCGTACCAGGATGTGGCCGATCTCCCCGGCGGCACCGTGCGCGCCGACGGCGGCCGAGCCGGCGACCACGTGGGCGGCGGCGATGCCGGTGCCGATCGCGACGAAGAGCACGTGCCGGGCGTCCCGGCCGGCACCGAGCCGGGCCTCGGCGATCCCGCCGACCCGCACGTCGTGGCCGAGCGCCGCCGGCAGCCCGAGCCGCGCCCCCACCAGCCTGCGCAGCGGTACGTCCCGGAAGCCGACGTTGGCCGACCAGACCGCCACCCCGGCGGCCTCGTCGACCACCCCGGGCACGGCGACGCCGCAGGCCACCGGGGTCGACCCGGCGGCGCGGGCCCGTTCGGCCAGCCCTTCGGCGACGGCGAGGACGGTCTGCACCACGGCGTCCGGGCCGCGCCCGGCGTCGGTCGGGTGCCGTTCGGCGTGCAGCACGCTGCCGTCCGGCCGGACCAGGGCGCACTTCATGCCGGTGCCGCCGACGTCCAGCGCGACGACCACCCGGTCGTCGCCCGACGGCCCGTCGGTCATGCCAGCACCACGGAGCGGGTCAGGTGCCGGGGTGCGTCCGGGTCCAGCCCCCGGCTGGTCGCCAGGGCCACCGCGAAGCGCTGGGCCAGGATCAGGTCGGCCATCGGGTCGACCGGGGTCCGGCCGGCCGCCCAGCTGCCGAGCACGGTGTGGCAGCCGTGGTGCCGGCTGTGCACGAACGCCGCCCCGGTGGCCGCCACGTCCTCCGGCAGGCCCTCGGGCAGCTCCCCGAACGCCCAGACCAGCCGGCCGGGGCCGGCGATCGAGATGGGGCCGTGCCGGTAGTCCATCGCCGGGTACGCCTCGGCCCAGAAGGTGGCCGCCTCGCGGCACTTCAGCGCGGCCTCCTGGGCCAGCCCGACCGTCCAGCCGCGACCGAGGAAGGTGGCCTGGTCGATGCGGGCCGGGTCGAGCGGCAGCGGGGCGCGGACGGCGACCTCGGCGTCGGCGGCCAGCGCCTCGACGTTGTCGCCGAGGTGGGCGCGGAGCAGGGCCAGGGCGGTGGTGGCGAACCGGGTCTGCACCACCGAACGCTCGTCGGCGAAGGGCATCGGCACGGCCGCGTCGGCCAGCGTGACGGCGGGCGAGCCGGGGTCGCCGACCAGGACGGTGGTGGGGGTCCGGCCGCGCAGCGCGGCGAGCAGGTCGAGCACCTCGGTGGTGGTGCCGGAGCGGGTGACCGCGATCAGCCGGTCGTAGCGGCGGTCGGCGGGGAACTCGCTGGCCTGGAATGCGTCGGTCTCGCCGTGGCCGGCCCGTTCACGCAGCCCGGCGTACGCCATGGCCATGAACCAGGACGTGCCGCAACCGACGACGGCGACCCGCTCGCCGGGGCGGGGGAGGACGCCGGCGACGGTGCCGGCCAGTCGGGCCGCCTCCCGCCAGCAGTCGGGCTGGCTGGCGATCTCCGCGTCGACGTACGCCATGGGGAACTCCTCGCACAGGGGTGGGAGGTGCGCAATACGGCTCATTACCACCGTCTTTCGCGCGTTATTCTGCGCGAAACGAGGTGCGCGTGGCAACCTGCCCCCGGATCGCGCAGTCGGGGGTTTTGCGTACCGGGAGTTTCGCGCACTACTGTGCACGCATTCGATCACCCTTCGTGCAGAGTCGGAGGCCCCCCGTGGACCGGTACGCCAGGTGGAACGCTCTGCTCGAAATGCTCACCGACAGTGGTCGGGTCAGCGTCGAGGAGGCCGCCGAGCGGCTGGACGTCTCCCAGGCCACCATCCGGCGCGACTTCGACCAGCTCGCCCAGCAGCAGATGATCACCCGGACCCGGGGCGGCGCGGTCGCCAACGGCGTCTCGTACGACCTGCCGCTGCGGTACAAGACGGCCAAGCACTCGGCGGAGAAGCAGCGGATCGGGGCCGCCGCCGCCGCGCTCGTCTCCCCCGGCACCGTGGTCGGCCTCAACGGCGGCACCACCAGCACCGAGGTGGCCCGTGCCCTGGCCGTCCGGCCGGATCTGAACACGAGCGCCGAGGGTGCCCAGCTCACCGTGGTCACCAACGCCCTGAACATCGCCAACGAACTGCTGGTCCGCTCCCGGATGAAGGTGGTGGTCGCCGGGGGTGTGGTGCGGCCGAAGTCGTTCGAGCTGGTCGGCCCGCTGGGTGGGGCGCTGCTGCGCGAGGTCACCCTGGACGTCGCCCTGTTGGGCGTGGACGCGCTCGATCCCCAGCTGGGTGCCGCCGCCCACCACGAGGGTGAGGCGGCGATGAACAACCTGATGGTGGCGCGGGCCAAGCGGGTCGTGATCATCGCGGACTCGTCCAAGCTGGGCGGGCACGCGTTCGCCCGGATCTGCCCGGTCGAACGGGTGGAGACCCTGGTGACCGATTCCGGGGCGGCCCCGGAACTCGTCGATGCGTTCCGCGCCGCCGGGGTGACCGTCGTCTGCGCCTGAGTGACTCGTTGATACACCGTCGGTAGTGGTTCGCGCGCCGATGCATACCGGGTATTGCCCTGGCGGGTATACCGAGTATGGTGACCGCTGTCATCAGCCACCATCGGGGGAGGCGCAGCTTGTCGGCTGTCCTGGAGATCGAAGGTCTACGTAAGACGTACAAGAGCCGCCGACGCGGGGTCCGCAACGCATTGGACGGCTTCGACATGCGGGTGGAGGCCGGCCAGGTGCACGGCTTCCTCGGCCCCAACGGATCGGGCAAGACCACCACCCTGCGTACCCTGCTCGGGCTGATCCAGCCCGACGGCGGGCGGATGTCCATCCTCGGCCACGAGGTGCCCGGCGCGCTGCCCACCGTCGCCGGGCAGGTCGGCGCGATCGTGGAGAGCCCGCAGTTCTTCCCGCACTTCTCCGCCCGGGACACCCTGTCCCTGCTGGCCGGGGCCGGCGACGTCCCCGCCGTACGGGTCGACGAGGTGCTCGAACTCGTCGGGCTGCGCGACCGGGCCGGCGAGCGGGTCAAGACGTACTCGCTCGGCATGAAGCAGCGGCTCGCCGTCGCCTCCGCCCTGCTCAAGAACCCCAAACTGCTGATCCTCGACGAGCCGGCCAACGGCCTCGACCCGGGCGGCATCCGGGAGATGCGCACCCTGATGCGCAACCTCGCCGAATCCGGGATGACCGTGGTGCTCTCCAGCCACATCCTCGGCGAGATCCAGCTCATCTGCGACGAGGTCACCATCATCTCGCTGGGCCGCCGGGTCGCCGCCGGTCCGGTGGAGCAGGTGCTGGCCCAGCACTCGCACGGCGGCGTACGGGTGCGGCTGGACGCCGCCGAGGACCTCGCCGCCGCCGCCGACCTGCTCGGCCGGGCCGGCGTCGCGGTCACCCGCCACCCGGACCACCTGATGCTGGCCGGCGTGGACAAGCCGGCCACGGTCAGCCGGCTGCTGGCCGAACAACACCTGTACGTCAGCGAACTGGCCCCGGTGTCGGTGGACCTGGAGAGCGTCTTCCTGGAGATCACCGCCACCGCTCCGGTCCCCGGTCAGCACCGCCAGGTCGACGAGTCCGCCACGATCGGCGAGCCGGGCCGCACCGCCGGCACCACGGGAGGGTGGGGCGCATGAGCCTGTACGTCACCGAACTGCGTCGGCTGGCCAAGCGCCGGCTCACCCGGGTCATGCTGGTCCTGCTCGTCCTCGGCCTGGCCGGCATCGTCACCGCCTTCGCCTTCTCCAGCCACAAGCTCTCCCCGGCCGTGATCGCCCAGGCGCAGGCGGAGTCGGACGCGAACTTCCGGGACGCCGTCCGGGAGTGGGAGCGTTCGATCGTCGAGTGCGACGCGGCCAAGGCGCGTGGCGAGCAGACCGACGAGCGGTACGGCCCGAACTGCGGCCGGGACTGGAAGCCCACCGCCGACATGTTCGACCCGAAGTGGAACCTGCCCTACCAGTTCGACTTCCGGACCGAGTTCGGCAACTTCGTCGCCATCTTCGCCGGGGCGGTGGCGCTGTTCGGCTTCCTGATCGGCGCCTCGTTCGTGGGCGCCGAGTGGAGCACCGGCGGGATGATGAACCTGCTGCTGTGGCGGCCGAAACGGCTCACCGTGCTCGGCACCAAACTGGCCGCCGTCCTCACCACGCTGACCGGGGTGACCGTGGTGCTCGGGGCGCTGTGGACACTGGCCTTCTGGCTGATCGCCACGTTCCGGGGGACCACCGAGAAGGTCACCTCCGGGGTGTGGCAGTCCGCCGGGATCAGCGGCCTGCGGGCGCTGGCGATGATCCTCGCCGCCGGTGCGGTGGCCTTCGCCCTGGCGTCCCTGGGCCGGCACACGGCGATGGCGCTCGGGGTGGCCGTGGGGGCCGGGGTGGTCAGCGAGATCGGCATCCGGATCGCCACGACGATCGCCGAGGTCCGGTTCGGTGACCGGTGGGTGCTGTCCACCTACGCGCTGGCCTGGTTCCAGAAGCAGTGGACGCTCGTCGACTACCGCTCCTGCGACTTCGTCCAGGGCGAGTGCACGCCCAAGGAGATGCTGGTGACCTGGCAGGACTCGGCACTGGTGTTCGGCATCGGCACCGTCGTGGTGATGGTCGCCGCGTTCTGGATGATGCGCCGGCGGGACGTCACCTGATCCGGGGTGCCGCCCGGCGCGGGCGGTACCCGACCGGGACGGGCCCGGGTCGACCACCTGTCGACCCGGGCCCGTCCGTCGTCCGGAAGCGTCGCCCACCCTGGTTAAGCTGGGTTTCCCCGGCCGGCACGCCCGGTCGTCCACCCTGCCGAGGAGCGCCGTGCCGCCGCCCACCGACGCCATGCCGCCCGCCGACCCCACACCGCCCACCGACGCCCGGTCCGCGCCGCCGGTGCCCTCACCCCGGCCGGCACCGGACGCCGACGTGCCGTCGCCCCGATCCGGGCCGGAGGCCGGGCCGGCCGCTGCGCGGGCGGCGGCTGGTGGCGACGAGCTGACCGAGCGGGAGCGGTCGATCCTCGCCTTCGAACAGCAGTGGTGGCGGCACGCCGGGGCCAAGGAGCAGGCCATCCGGGACACCTTCGGGCTGTCCGCGACCCGCTACTACCAGTTGCTCAACGCCCTGCTGGACCGCCCCGCCGCGCTGGTCGCCGAACCGCTGTTGATCGGCCGGCTCCGCCGGCTGCGCGCCTCCCGCGCCCGCAACCGCCGCCGCTGAGCCCCGCCCGCGCTGACAGCGGAGCGTGAGGTTCCCGGCTCCGATGGGACGACCGGCCGATACCTCCGACCAGACCGCCAGTCACCGGCCGAAGGGGTGGACGATGGCCGGTGTGGGCGGCAGACTGCGGCACGTGGCAGGCACGGTACGGCTGGAACCGGTGGACGAGGCGAACCTCGAATCGTTGCTCTCCGTAGCGGCGGCCGAGGCGGAGCCGAGTGACGTCATGCCCCCGGTAGACGCCCCGGCCGGCTGGTCGCTCGCCCGCCGGGAGGCGTTCCGGGATTTCCACCGGGCCAGCTTCGGTGGGCTGAACGGTCCGACCCGCACCCTGATGTTCGCCGTGTGTGCCGGCGGCGAGGTGGTCGGCATGATCAGGATGACCCGCTGCGACGCCCCGGGGGTGGTGGAGACCGGGATGTGGCTCGGCCGGTCGGCCCGGGGCCAGGGCCTCGGCGCGGCGGCCCTGCGGGAGTTGCTCAACGCTGCCGCGGCGGCCGGCATGCACTCCGTCGTCGCCGAGACCACCCCCGACAACCTGGGGGCCGTCGCGGTGCTGCGTACCTGCGGCGCCAAGCTCCGCGAGGACGACCACAAGGTGTACGCGGAGATCTCGCTCGACGCGACACCCCCCGCCGCCGGCTGACAACGCCGCCGGCCACCGGCTCCTCGTCGAATCGGCCGACGACGGCAGGCTCAGCCCGCGTGCTTGTCGGCGTAGGCGGCCAGCCAGGCGACCTGCGCCGGGTCCAGGGAGGGACGGACACGGTCCCGGGCGGTGGCGACGTGCGCGGCGGTGACCGTGGCGGCCGACAGCGACTCCCGCATCGCGGCCAGCGCCGCCTCCCGCACCAGCGCCGTACAGTCCGCCGCCGAGAAGCCGGCCAACTCCTCGCCGAGCGCCGCCAGGTCGACGTCCTCGGCGAGCGGCACGGCGCGGGACGCGGCCCGCAGGATCTCCGCGCGGGCCGGTCCGTCCGGCGGCGGCACGTACACCAGCCGTTCCAGCCGGCCGGGGCGCAGCAGGGCCGGGTCGACCAGGTCCGGGCGGTTGGTCGCCCCGATCACCACCACGTTGCGCAGCGCCTCCACCCCGTCCAGCTCGGTCAGCAGGGCGGCCACCACCCGGTCGGTCGTACCGCCGTCGGTGGCCTGACCGCGCACCGGGGCCAGCGCGTCCATCTCGTCGAGGAAGACCAGCGTCGGCGCGGCCTCGCGGGCCCGGCGGAACAGCTCCCGCACCGCCCGCTCGCTCTCGCCGACCCACTTGGACAACAGCTCGGCACCCTTCACCGACAGCACGTTCGCCCGTCCCGTCCCGGCCAGGGCGGTCACCAGGTAGGTCTTGCCGCACCCGGGCGGCCCGTAGAGCAGCACCCCCCGGGGCGGCTGCACCCCCAGCCGGGCGAAGGTGTCCGGGTAGGTCAGCGGCCAGAGCACCGACTCGGTGAGGGTCTGCTTCACCTCGCCGAGACCGCCGACGTCGTCCAGGGTGACCGTCGCCAGCTCCAGCGTGGACGCCGCCATGGTGGTGGGCCGGACCACCTCCAGCGCCGCCGTGAAGTCGGCCATCGCCACCGTCGGCGTCTGCGCCGTCTTCTGCCGCAGCGCCGCCCGTACCCCGGCCTCGCGGACCAGCGCGGCCAGGTCGGCGGCGACGAACCCGGGGGTACGCCCGGCCACCTCGTCGAGCCGGACGTCCTCGGCCAGCGGCACCTGCCGGGTCAGCACGGTCAGCTGTTCCCGGCGCAACGCCGGATCGGGCAGCGGCACCGAGATCCGCAGTGACAGCAGGTCCGGCGCGCGCAACCCCGGATCGACCGACTCCGGCCGCGAGGTGGTGCACACCACCGCCGTGCCCGACCGGACGGCCCCGGCGACCACCTGCCGGAACACGGTGGCCAGCGGTCCGGCGTCCTCGGCCGGGGCCAGCGCCTCCACGTCGGTGACCAGCAGCACGGCCGGCCCGCCCGAGGCCAGCTCGGCGGCGGTTTCGCGCAGCCGTCGGGCCGCCGCGTCGTTGGTCAGCGCGGCGAGTTCCGGTGCCCACAGCGGGCGTACCCGGGCGCCGACCGCCTTCGCCACCGCCCGCACCAGCGCCGACTTGCCCGAGCCGGCCGGCCCGCCGAGCAGCACACCGAGCGAGACCTTGGTACCCAACCGCCCCAGCACCTCCCGGTGGTGGAAGCCGAGGTCCAACAGTTCGGTCAGCTCCTCGGCCTGGGCCCGCAGGCCGGGCAGCTCGTCCACGTGCGGCACGTCGTCGTCGTGCCCGGTCCCGCCGGCCTCCCCGGCCGGACCCGTCGCGCCGTCGGCCGGAGCCGCCCCGGTCCGGCCGGTCGACCCCCGCCCGGACCCGGCCGGGCCGGAGGAGCCGTGGGTGACCTGGCCGTGTTCCCAACCGACCACGGTGTCCATGGTGACCAGGCCACCGGTCTGCGGGTCGGCGGCGACCACGGTCAGCAGGGTGCTCGTCCAGGCGTACCCGACGGTGTTGGCGAGGCTGCGGCGGGCGGCCTCGACCAGACCGCGTACCGAGGCGTCGGGGAGCACGTCCTGGGGGAGCAGCGAGACGTTGTCACCCTCGCTGACGACCTTGCCGAGCAGGGCGAGCCGGAGCATCTCCGGGGACACCGCGGCGAGCACCGACACCGGGCCGGAAAGGGTCACCCGACGGGCCGGGGTCACCGGGGCGGGACCGACGGTCACCTGACCGCCGTCGCGCAGCCCCAGGTTTCCCAGCGTCAGGTCGTCGGCATAGAGCAGGGCGGCGCTGGCGGTCGGCTCGGCGGGCGCGACGATCCCGGCGGTGACCCGCCTGCCGGCCAGCCGCACCGGGTCCCCGGGGCGCAGCGCCAGGGCGGTGAGCACCTCCGGGTGCAGCCGGACGATGCCACGTCGGGCGTCCAGCGCGGCCGGGCGCAGGCTGGCGGTCAGGGTCAGATCCGGTGCGGGCATCGCCCGACAGTAGCCGCCCGCCGCCGCCGACGCCCGTGGTCGTCCGGTACGACCGCCCAGGCCAGCCGCCCGGTCGGCCCGGACGCGGGGTGCCGCGCCCCGGTCGTACCGTCAGGTGTCGTTGTCGAGCAGCGTCGGGTCCCGCCGGATCAACTCGGCGAGCCGGGCCGCCGGATCGACACCCGGCATCTCCCGGGCCGGGGTCCACGCCGGTGGCGTCCGGTCGGCCAGCGGCCAGGCCGGCGGCGGGGAGGTCGGCGGGTCGACGCCCGCCCGCGCCCCCACCTCCGGCCGCTCGTTGCGTACCCCGTTCTCCGGTCGTTCGGTGCGGGCCCCGGCACCCGGCCGTTCGTTGCGGGCGGCGGGCTGCGCCTGCTCGATCCGCAGCGGGTACGTGCGCCCCGCGTACTCGACGCGTAGCACCACGGTCAGCCCGGGACGGGCGGCCACCACCCGGCGGACCGCCTCGGCCACCTCCTCCACCGGGTCGCCGGCGGGGCCGGCGCAGGCCCGGTCCGGGCCAGTTCGGCAGCCGCCGTCGCGGCGGCCCCCGGCCCGGGGTGGGCCAGTTCAGCGGCGGCCGGCCCGGGGTGGGCCGGGGCGGTGGTCGCGCGGCCGGTGGCCTCGAAGGCCAGGGTCGACCCGCCGTCGTCGGTCTCCGGATCGGCCGACCGGCGGCGACGGGCCTCCTCACGGCGGGCCAGCCGGGCCAGTGTCTCGTCCAGACCACCCCTCATCACGTCCCCCTCTCCGATGGAAACGACCGGGCGTCCGTTCGGTCAGGCGCCCTTCTCCCGCACCGCCCGGTCCAGCGCCCGGTCCAGGACGACCAGCAGGGCGTCCCGCACCGACAGCCGTTCCCGGGCGTCGAACTGCACCAGCGGCACGTGGTCACCGATGGCCAGCGCCCACCGGATCGCCCCCAGCTCGTGGGTCAGCCGGCCGTCGAAGGTGTTCACCCCGACCACGAAGGGCAGGCCGGCCCGCTCGAAGAAGTCGATCGCCGGGTAGCAGTCGTCCAGCCGGGAGCTGTCCACCACCACCAACGCGCCGAGCGCGCCCCGCGCCAGGTCGTCCCACATGAAACCGAACCGGTCCTGGCCGGGCGTGCCGAACAGGTAGAGCTTCAGGCTCCGGTCGATGGTGACGCAGCCGAAGTCCATCGCCACCGTGGTGGTGGTCTTCCCGCTGCGGGCCCCCGGGTCGTCCACCCCGATCCCGGCGCTGGTCATCTCGGCCTCGGTGGTCAGCGGGGCGATCTCGGAGATCGCGCCGACCGTGGTCGTCTTGCCGACCCCGAAACCCCCGGCGATGAGCAGCTTGACCGGGATCGGCGGGGCGGCCGGCGGGCCGGTGCGGGTGTCCGCCGTCGGTGTCGCCGACGCCGCCGGCGGTCGGTACGGCGGCGGCGCGCTCGGGTGCTGCGGCGCCGTCGGAGGGCCACCCACGGGCTGTCCGTAGCGGGCGGAGGCACTGTTCGCGGCGAGCCCGCCGAGCGGGGCGACCGGCCATTCAGGAGATCGCACGGAGTCCATCAATCACTCGCAGGATGAGGTCGGGGTCAAATGCGTCGTCGACGGCGCCGACGTGCACGTCGAGATGGCCGGCGGCCCGCAGGTCACCGACCAGCACCCGGGTCACGCCGAGGTGCAGCCGCATCCGGGCGGAGATCTCCGCGACCGAGATGGGCTCACCGCACAGGGCGACGATCGCCTGTAGCTCGGGGGCCAGCAGGGCCGCCACGGCGGCGGCCCGACCCGGCCCGGACCGGGCGGTGACCTGGGTTTCCAGGCCGATCGCCGGGTCCGCGCCGGCCACCCGCCCGGCGGTCAGCACGAACGGGCGGGGGCTGGCCGGGCGGTCGGCCTCCGGCTCGGGGACGGGCGCGGGCGTCGGTGTCGCGTCGCCCATCGGGGTCCGCAGGTAGGGGCGGACCCGGACCATGGGTTCGGGTTCCGGTTCCTCGCCAGCGGCGTCCCGGGTCATTGCTGAACGGCGTTCTTCAGCTCGGCGATGAGTCTCGGTGTCAGCGCGCCGCCGGCCCGGCCGGCGAAGAGCGTCATCTCGTACGCGACGGTGCCCAGGTTGGCCGACCGGTCGGCGATCACGCCCAGCACGGAGCCGCTGCTGATCGCCGTGATCAGCAGGTAGCCGTCGGCCATGTCGACGATCACCCGGTTGAGCCCGCCGAGGGCGTACCAGCTGGCGGCGCCCCCGGCCAGGCTGGTCATGCCGGAGACGACGGCGGCGAGGCGTTCCGCGTTGGACCGGTCCTTGATCGACGACATGGCCATCAGCAGCCCGTCGGAGGAGACCGCGATGGCCTCCAGGACGCCGGCGGTGCTGGAGGTGAACGAGTCCAACAGCCAGTTGAACGTGCGCGCCTCCGGGCTGAGGTCCCCGGCGGGATGGTTCTGGTAGTCGACGTTCTCGTGTACGTGCGGGCTGGTCACCGTGTCGTTCCTTCTTCAGTGCGGTGGTCGGTGCGGACTTCGCGCAGAGCCCGGGCGACGCCCGTCTCGAACGCGTTGATGAGATCGCGGACCTCGCCCGGATCTCCCGGATTCTGGCTCGGTGCCTGCCGGGGCGGTGAGACGGTCAGGTTGGCGCCCGGGATCCGCCGGGTCAGCCGGGGCACCGCCGGTACGGCGGGGGGCTGGGCGGCAGCGGGCGCGGCGGCCGGCACGGCCTGTTCGGCCCGGTGTACCCCGGACTGGAACTGTTCGACCAGGGCCCGCGCGGCGTCCGGGTCGGCCCGGCTGCCGTCCACCGGCCCGACGACCGGTGCGGTACGGGGCAGGCTGGCCCCGGGGACCCGCTGCCGGACGCCGGGCAGCGGGGCCGGCCGGTCCGTCGTGGGCGCGGTGGTCTGTCCCACCGTGGGGAGCAGGACGGCCTGCGGGACCGCCGGGCGGGGCGCGTCGGCCACCGGGGTCACCGCGGCGCTGCCCCGGGCCGGCAGCACCGTCGTGGCCCCGGCCGGGTCGCCGCCGGCGGGGTGGCCCGGTTCCGGGTCGACGCCGGGGGCGCGGGCCGGCTCCGGGTCGGCCGGCACGGTGCCGAACGCGTCCCAGGGGCCGGTGGCCGCCATGCTCCTGGTGGCCTTGCTGAGCAGCGTCGGGTCGAACCCGGGCAGCGCCGTGGCGTCGACCACCGGCCGGGCCGACGCCACGTCGACCGTGGGCCGGGCGGGGCCGGCGTCGAGCACGACCGGCGTGCGGCCGGTCCGCAGGGGGCCGCCGGGGGCGGACCCGGTGGCCGGGCCGGTCGACCCGGGTCGCTCCCGCGTCGGGAGTCCGGCCGGCGGGGTCGTCGCGGGCCGGACTCCCGACGGCAGCGCGACCCGGCTGACGGGTTCCCCGGTACGCCCGGCCACGGGGCGCGCCAGGGCGGAGCCGGGGAGCACCAGGCTGGCGGTCACCCCGCCGCCCGGGGTCGCGGCGAGTTCCACCGTCCAGCCGTGCCGGCGGGCGAGCCGACCCACCACGAAGAGCCCCAGCACCTCGGACGGGGCCAGGTCCAGCCGCTCCCGGCGGGTGAACCGGGCGTTCTCCTCGGCGAGCCGTTGCTCGCTCATCCCGATGCCCTGGTCGATGACGGCCAGCCGGGCGCCGTCGTCGGTCGTCTCGGCGGTGACCACGACCCGGGTGTGCGGCGGGGAGAACACGGTGGCGTTCTCCATCAGCTCGGCGAGTGTCAGCACCAGGTCACCGACGATCGCGGGTGCGGCGACCACCTCCGGGGGGACCTGCACGTCCACCCGGGTGTAGTCCTCGATCTCACCGAGGGCCAACCGGACCACGTCGGCGACCGGGACCGGTGCGACGTGCGCGTCGTCGCCGGTCGCGCCGGAGAGCACGACCAGGCTGCCCGCGTTTCGGCGCAACCGGCTGGAGATGTGGTCGAGCCGGTACAGGTGCTCCAGCCGCCCCGGCTCGGTCTCCTGCTGCTCCAGCCGGTCGATCAGGGCGATCTGCCGGCCGACCAGGTTCTGGGTGCGCCGCCCGACGTGGCCGAACATCTGGGCCACGTTGCGTCGGCTCGCCACCTGCCGTTCCACCAGCCGGGCGGCGGTGTTCTGCACCCGTTCGAAGGCGCGGGCCAGGTCGCCGATCTCGTCCCGGGCGCCCACGTCGACCGGGTCGAGGCGTACCGGTGGGGTGGTTTCGGATTCGTCGTCGGCGACCCGGACCAGTTCGGACTCGGCGACCCGGGCGACCCGGTCGGCGGAGCGGGTGAGCCGGGTGAGCGGTCGGGCGACCGCCCGGCCGACCGCCATGGTGAGCAGGATGACCGCGATCAGGATGCTCACGGTCAGCAGGGTCACCCAGTACGCCCCGGCGAGCGCCACCTGCCGGTCGGCGCGCACCTCGGCGGTGACGTCGGCGGCCAGCTTCTTCTCGACGAACTGGCCCAGGGTGATCATCGAGGAGACGGTGGGGAAGAGGGTCGCCACGTCCAGCGCGCCGATCGCCGTGGCCGGGTCCGCCGCGCTCTGGTCGATGAAGTTCGGCCCGGTGCGGTTGGCGACCGCGACCTCTTCCAGGGTGAGCAGGTCGAGCTGCTCGGGGGTGACCAGGGCCTGGAGCCGGGCGCTCTCGTCTTCGAGGACGGCGAAGTTCGCCACGTAGGCGGAGACGGTCTGGGCGTTGGGCCGGGCGGCGACCAGCACGATCAGGGTGGCACCGGCGCTGAGGCTCTCGCCGGTGCGCAGCACGCCGTCCAGGGCCAGCACCTGTCGTCCGGCCGGGGTGCGGGTGTCCGCGTTGAGCCGCAGCCGCAGCGAGTCGATCAGGGCGGTGTTCACCGGCCCGTACCCGGCCATGAGCTGGTCGGGGCCGGTCTGCCCGGCGACCGCCGCCGTCCGCAGGGCGGCGAGCTGGCGTACCCCGTCGAGGGCGGTGTCGACCTCGGCGGGCAGGTCGTCGCCGAGGTCGGAGCGCAGATCGGTGACCCGGTCGTCCACCTCGGCGATCTTCTGCACGAGGTCGGTGCGTTGGACCTGCCCGAGCAGCAGGCCGACGGCGAGCAGGCGTTCCTGCTGGAGGTGTTGCAGGATCGTGCCGACCCGGCTGGCGACCCGGACCCGGTCGGCGATGTCGCCGGCCCGCTGGGCCTCGCTGGCCCGTTCCCAGACCACCGGCACCGTGAGCCCGGCCATGCAGAGCAGGGGGACGACCACCAGCAGGGCCAGCTTGCCCCGGATTCGCAGCCTACCGAGCAGCATCGAAGGGCCTCCACCGGTCGGGTTCGGTGCCCCGGCCGGCCGGCTGGAGCACCGGCCCGGTGGGCAGGCGACCGGGCGGCGTCGGCGGTTCCCACTGTGTGGGCGCGGTGGCGTCGGCCGGCTCACCACCCGGCGGGGTGTCCCGGCCCGTCGGGCGTTCGCTGTGGCGCGTCGGCAGCCAACCGCTCGCGCCGAGCGCCACCAGCAGCAGCCCGGCCACCCCACCGGCGGCGAGGATCAGCAGGGCGTCGCGGTCGAGCTGGTCGATGCGCTGCCGCAGCAGCCGGTCGAGTTCGTCGAGGATGACCGGCTGGAGTTCCCGGGCGGCGGTCTGCGCCTGGGTCCGGGCGGCGGCGAGTTTGGTCAGGTCCAGATCCTGGGTCCGACCCCGGGGCTGGGACAGCGCCCCCAGCGCCTCGACCGCCCGCTGGTAGTTGTCGAACGGGGTGAGCACCCCGGCGCCGATGTCGGCGCTCTCCGAGGTGTCGACCACCGTCTGCAGGTCGTTGACCAGGTCACCGGCCGGTTGCAGGGCGGCGAACCGGAGGGTGGCCAGTTCACCAACGGTGCGGGCCTGGTCGGCGGCGGGGCGTCGCTGCGCCAGCACGGCCAGGTCGACGAGGCGTCCGGCGGCGACCGTCGCCTCCGGCATCTCCTCGCCGACGCCGTCCTGGAGGAAGTACGAGTCGGAGCCGGGGTCCCGGATCAGGCCGGAGGTTTCGCGGATCTTGCCGTGCAGGGCGAGCAGCAGGTCGGTGACCTCGCCGTAGGCGGTGAAGGCGGTTTCCGGGTCGGTGAGCGACCGGCTGGGCAGGCCCTCCAGTTTCGCCCGCAGGCCGGCCCACCGTTCGGTGCTGCGCAGTTCGCCGCCGACCCGGGCGTCGACCGCGGCGGCCTCCTCAACCGCCCGGTCCAGGGCGTCGCGGGGCACCGGCCGGCCGGCGACGGCGGCGGTCTGCGCGTCGACCAGGGCGCCGGTGACCGGGCCGAGGGCGCGCAGGTACTCGACGCCGAGCCGTTCCCGTTCGGCCAGCTCACGGTCGGCGTCCACGAGCCGGTGGCCCTGTACGACGAGGAACGCCACCGGCAGCAGCAGCGCGGTGGCGAGTAGCAGCGGCAACAGGCGGCCCGGTGTCCTGGGCCGTCGACGGACCCGCGAGGCGGGAACGGTCATGGTTGTCTCCTCCGGCGGCGGCGCAGGGGTTCGGGATGGCGTGACACTTCGGTCCCGTGCGTCGGACCGAGAACCTAATCGACGGGCGATCCCTGGCCGGAGGTCTACGCGGGTCAGTTTTGCGTCACTTCGAGTGATGTGACGCAAGACTGACGTTCTGGACACGCTGCGTACTGTTGTCACGGTGACATGCTCGTTTCCATAGCGGTATCGCGCCTTACGCGTGAATTCACGTAATCCGAATTCGTTCTGCGTGAACGCCGGGTGACCTTGTGCGGTTTGCCCTGTCCGACCGCCGATCGGCTGGTCAGGACGGACGTACGGCGGATCTCAGCCAACGCTCAGGTTTCGGGCCGTACCGTGAGCCGAATGAAATCGCCGTTGTCGGCCGCGCGGGTCCGCCGTGCCCTGCCCACCGGCCGTCGCGCGGTCGCCGCGTCGGTGGTCGTCGTCCTGCTGGCGGCGGTCGTCGGCTGGGCGGTCTGGCCGGACCGGCCGGACTTCCGCACCGAGTCGACCATGCTCACCGTGCGTTCCGGGCCGGCCGGCGACGAGCCCGTCGACCTGGACACCACCTTCTACCTGCCGAAGGGCGCGTCGGCCGGCCGGAAGGTCCCGGCCGTGCTGCTGGCACACGGCTTCGGCGGTACGAAGGACTCGGTCCGCGCCGACGCCGAGGACCTGGTGGGGCAGGGCTACGCGGTGCTGACCTGGACGGCGCGGGGCTTCGGCCGCAGCGGCGGCCAGATCCACCTGGACAGCCCCGACTACGAGGTGCGCGACGCCCAGCGGCTGCTGGACTGGCTGGCGGGCCGCCCCGACGTGCGTACCGACGCCGCCGGTGACCCCCGGGTCGGGGTGGTCGGCGGCTCGTACGGCGGCGGCCTGGCCCTGCTGCTGGCCGCCCAGGACCCCCGGGTCGACGCGATCGTCCCCATGATCACCTGGAACGACCTGTCCCGCGCCTTCCTGCCGGAGGGCACCGGTAAGCCGGCCACCGAGGGTGTGTTCAAGAAGGGGTGGGCCGGCATCTTCTTCGGGGGCGGCGGCAGCGCCGGTTCCGGGCCGGCCGGGCTCTCCGGCAACACCGCCGCCGCCCAGCCGGAGGGGGCACCCGCGTCGGCCGGCGCGCCCAGCCCGCAGCCGGGCAACGGGCCGGGCAGCCGGTCGCCGCGTGTGCCGGGGGCCGCCGCCGACCCGTCGTGCGGCCGGTTCGCCGCCGACGTCTGCGCCGCGTACCTGCGGATCGCCACCACCGGGCGGGCCGACCAGGCGGCGGTGGACCTGCTGCGGCGCTCGTCCCCGGCCGACGTGCTGGGCCGGATCAAGGCCCCAGCCCTGCTGGTGCAGGGCGAGGCGGACACCCTCTTCCCGCTCACCGAGGCGGACGCCAACGCGCGTGGCATCGCCGCCGCCGGCACCCCCGTGCGGGTGGCCTGGTTCACCGGCGGCCACGACGGCGGCACCGGGCCGACCAGCGACTCCGACCGGGTGAAGTACCTGACCGTGCAGTGGCTCGACCACTACGTCAAGGGCACCGGCGCGGCCCCCGGCGACGACTTCACGTTCTCCCGGATCGCCGGCTTCGACGCCCTCGACCGGGGACTGGTCGCCACCGGCTACCGCACCGCCGACTATCCCGGGGTGACCGGGGACGCCCGGCGGGAGGTGCCGGTCGCCGGGCCGGCCCAACCGGTCGCCAACCCGCCCAACGGCAACCCGGCGGCGATCTCCGCGATCCCGTTCGCCGGGTCGCTCGGCTCCCTGCTCGACGGGGTGGCCGGCGACGTGCCCGGCCAGCACGCCCGGTTCGAGTCGACGCCGCTGACCGAGGCGGTGGACGTGGTGGGCGCACCCACCGTCACCGTCCGGGCCGCGTCGGCGACCGGCGAGGCGGTCCTGTTCGCCAAGCTCTACGACGTCGACCCGGCCGGCGCGGCGACGCTGCCCGACGGGCTGGTCGCCCCGATCCGGTTGACCGGGCTGCCGGCCACGATCGACGCCGCGCAGCCGGTCCAGGTCACCCTGCCGGCGATCGTCCGCCGGGTCGAGGCCGGGCACCGGCTGCGGGTGGTGCTGGCCACCGCCGACCAGGCGTACACCACGCCGGCCGCGCCGGCCGTCTACACGGTGGCGGTCGACGGGGCGGTGAGCCTGCCGACGGTCACCGCCACGCCGATCCCGACCACCGCGACGGTGTGGCGCTGGGTGCTGGTCGGCCTGCTGGCAACGATCCTGGTCGGGCTCGTCGTGGTCGTCGCCGTGGTCCGCCGCCGGCACCGCCGCCAGGACGACTCCGTCCATCCCGAGTACGCGGGCATCCCGCTCGCCGTCCGTGACCTGCGCAAGGAGTACGCGGACGGGTTCGTGGCGGTGTCCCGGGTGGACTTCGAGGTGCACCCCGGCCAGGTGATGGGGCTGCTCGGCCCGAACGGGGCGGGCAAGACCACCACCCTGCGGGTGCTGATGGGGCTGACCCAGCCGACCGCCGGGGAGATCTACGTCTTCGGGCACCGGCTGGTGCCCGGCTCGCCGGTGCTGTCGCGGATCGGCGCGCTGGTGGAGGGGCCCGGTTTCCTGCCGCACCTGTCCGGCCTGGACAACCTGAAGGCGTACTGGCGGGCGACCGGCCGGCCGTGGGCCGACGCGCACTTCGACGAGGCGTTGGAGATCGCCGGCCTGGGTGACTCGGTGCACCGGCGGACCAAGAACTACAGCCACGGGATGCGGCAGCGGCTGGCCATCGCGCAGGCCATGCTGGGCCTGCCGGAGCTGCTGGTGCTCGACGAACCGACCGACGGGTTGGACCCGCCGCAGATCGCCGAGATGCGCCGGGTGCTCCAGCGGTACGCCACCGACGGCCGGGCGGTGCTGGTCTCCAGTCACCTGTTGGCCGAGGTGGAGCAGACCTGCACGCACGCGGTGGTGGTGAACAAGGGCCGGATCGTCGCGTCCGGCCCGGTGGAGGAGATCGTCGGCGAGTCGCCGAGCACCCTGTTCGAGGTGACCGACCAGGCCGCCGCGCGGGAGGTGCTGAGCCGCCTCGACGCGGTGCAGGTGCTGACCGCCGACGACGCCGGTGGGCTGGTGGTGGACACCAACGGCACCGCCCGCAGCGAGGTGGTGGCCGAGCTGGTCCGGGCCGGGATCGGGGTGGACCGGGTGGTGCCCCGGCGTCGCCTGGAGGACGCGTTCCTCGCCCTGGTGGGCGAGAACTCTCGGGGAAGCGGTGACCGGTGATGGCAGGTTCTTCGGTGGGATCGTTCGGGCCGGGTGGGGCGGCGGCCGGGTACCGGCCGGGGGTGACCCTGCCGTTCGGGGCGGAGTTCCGCAGGCAGGCGTCGCGGCGACGTACCCAGTTGGCGCTCGGGTTCATGGTGCTGCTGCCGTTGATCATCCTGGTGGCGTTCCAGTTCGAGTCCGGGGACGACGACGGCGGGGGCCGGGGCGAGTTCGCCAGCCTCGCCGACCTGGCCACCTCGGGCGGGCTCAACTTCACCCTCTTCTCGATCCTGGTGTCGGCGTCGTTCCTGCTGGTCGTGGTGGTGGCGCTGTTCTGTGGTGACACGGTCGCCAGCGAGGCGAGCTGGGGCAGCCTGCGCTACCTGTTGGCGGTGCCGGTGCCCCGGGCCCGGCTGCTGACGGTGAAGCTGTCGGTGGCGCTGGCGTACTCGGGGCTGGCCCTGCTGTTGCTGGCCGGCACGGCCCTGCTCGCCGGCACCCTGCGCTACGGCTGGTCGCCGTTGACCAGCCAGGTCGCCGCCGAGCTGACCCCGACCGAGGGGCTGGTCCGGCTGCTGGCGGTGCTCGGCTACCTGGCGGTGGTGCTGCTGGTGGTGGCCGGGCTGGCGTTCCTGCTGTCGGTGGTCACGGATGCCGCGCTGGGTGCGGTCGGTGGCGCGGTGCTGCTGTGGATCCTGTCCAGCATCCTGGACCAGATCACCGCGCTGGGGGTGCTGCGTGACTTCCTGCCGACCCACTACAGCAGCGCCTGGCTGGGCCTGCTGTCCACCCCGATGCAGACCGACGACGTGGTCCGGGGCGCGATCTCGGCGGTCAGCTACGCCACCCTGTTCTGGGGCCTGGCCTTCTGGCGTTTCACCCGCAAGGACGTCACCAGCTAGGCCGACGCGGCGAAGTGCTTCGCAATGGGGCCGATGTTGCGGTATCGCCGATCACCGGACACCGCATCATCGGCCCCATCGAGTTGATCGTGAGGCTGTGGGACCCGTCCCTCCAGAGGTGACGACGTGAGACCGCCTCGCTCTGTGTCGGGTCGGACACTATCGGAGACGGCTGCGACGGGTGCAGATGCGGCGTTCGTGTCGAGCCACGAACTGCCGCTGGTGAAAGGCCCCGCTGGGCCCTCGCCAGTGGTCGGGCGCGGAGCCGGGTCAGGAGGGGCTGGGGAGGGAGACGGTTACCACCAGGCCGCCGTCGGGGCGGGGGACGGCCCGCACCGTCCCGCCGTGTGCCCGCGCCACCGCCCGGACGATGGAAAGCCCCAGGCCGAAGCCCCGCTGACCGGCGACCCGCTCCCGGTTGAGCCGGCGGAACGGCAGGAACATCGTCTCGACCTCGTAGCCGGGCACCACCGGCCCGCTGTTGCTGACGGTCAGGGTGGCCCGACCGTCGACCACCGCCGTGGCGACCGAGAGCCAGCCGTCGGTGTCGACGTTGTGCCGGACGGCGTTCTCCACCAGGTTCTGGGTGAGCCGTTCCAGCAGGACCGGGTCGCCGGCCGTACGCGCCGGGGCCAGGTCGCGGGTGACGGCGAGCGTGGTGGACCGGGCGGTCTGCTCGGCGACGTGCCCGGCGATCTCGGCGAGGTCCACCTCGGCGTGTTCGGCCAGGGCGTTCTCCGAGTCGGCGAGGGTGAGCAACCCGTCGATCAGCCGTTCGTGGCGTTCGTTGACGGCCAGCAGGGTCTCCCCGAGCTGCCGCAGTTCGGGCGGGGCGTCCGGCCTGGTGATCGCCAGCTCCACCAGGGACCGGTTGATCGCCAGCGGGGTACGCAGTTCGTGCGAGGCGTTGGCGACGAAGCGCCGCTGCCCGTCGAAGGACCGGTCGAGGCGTTCGAGCATCAGGTCGAACGTGTCGGCCAGCTCCTTCACCTCGTCGGTCGGCCCGACCAGGGCGATCCGCTCGTGCAGCCCCCGGCCGGCGCCGTCGGCACCGGCGATCCGGCGGGCGGTGCCGGTGATCTGCTGCAACGGCTGCAACGCCCGGCCGGCGACCAGCCAGCCGAACGCGACCGCGGCGATGGTCACCACGGCCAGGGCCACCCCGCCCTGGGTGAGCAGCGAGTCGAGGGCGTCGCGGCGGGCGTCGTCCTGCACCTGCCGGACGATGTCGCGCAGGTGTTCGGCCTGGTTGGCGTTGATCTGCGTGCCCTGCGGCAGCGAGATCGACTCCTTGCCGCCGGTGCCGCGCAGGTTGAACCCGAGACCGTGGGCGAGCCGCTGGTCGACCAGCACGTACGTCACGGCGAGCAGCACCGTGCCGGCGAGCAGGAACAGGCCGCCGTAGATGAGGGTCAGCCTGGCCCGGATGGTCGGTTTCCTCATCGGATCTGGTATCCCACCCCGGGCACCGTCTCGATGACCGGCGGGTCGCCGAGCTTGCGGCGCAACTTCATCACGGTGACCCGCAGCACGTTGGTCATCGGGTCGATGTGCTCGTCCCAGGCCCGTTCCAGCAGCTCCTCGGCGGAGACCACCGCGCCGTCGGCGCGCAGCAGCTCGGCCAGCACGCCGAACTCCTTACGGGACAACGGTACGAAGTGCCCGTCCCGGGTGACCTCCAGCCGGGACGGGTCCAGGACGATCCCGGCCCGGGTCAGCTTCGGCGGGGCGGCCGGCCGGGTGCGCCGGGTCAGCGCGTGCACCCGGGCGCTCAACTCGACGAACGCGAACGGCTTGGTGAGGTAGTCGTCGGCCCCGATGGCCAGGCCGGCGACCCGTTCCCGGACGGCGGCGGCAGCGGTCAGCATCAGCACCCGGGTGTCCCGCTCGGCGCGGACCAGTGCCCGGCACACGTCGTCGCCGTGCACGACGGGCAGGTCCCGGTCGAGCACGACCACGTCGTACCCGTTGACACCGATGCGTTCCAGGGCCGCGTCGCCGTCGTACGCCACGTCGACCGCGAACGCCTCCCGGCGCAGCCATTCGGCGATCGCGTCCGCGAGCAGTTTCTCGTCCTCGCACACCAGTACGCGCACCGTTCCATCCTCACCCATGCGGGGATAACCACCGCGTTAACGTCGCCGCTTACGCCCTGGATACCGCCTCAGGAGTTGAGTTATCCCTAATGCCGGCTCTCTGCCGGCCGGAAGGGAGACCAACGATGCGACGACATCCGCTACGCCTGCTCCTGGCCCTGCCCGTGGTGGCGGCCCTGGCCGTGAGCGGCTGCCAGTCCGGTGGCGACGACGATCCCGGGGTGGCCAGCGCCGGTGGTGGGGGCGACACGACGCCCTCGCTGTCCGCCGCCGCCGGGATGAGCGACGAGGAACGCCAGCTCAAGTTCACCGCGTGCCTGCGCGAGCAGGGGCTCGACGTGCCGGACCCGCAGCCGGGGCAGAACGGGCCACGGTTCGACTTCGGCGGCGACGTCGACCCGGCGAAGGTGCAGGCGGCGCTCCAGCAGTGCCGCGAGTACGCCCCCAACGGCGGGCAGCCCCGGCAGCTCGACGCCGGCCAGGTCGAGCAGGTGCGCAAGCTGGCCCGGTGTATGCGGGAGAACGGCGTGCCGAACTTCCCCGACCCGTCCGCCGACGGGCGCATCCAGCCCGGCCGGGCCAACATCGACCTCAAGGACCCGGCGGTGCGGACCGCGTTCGACAAGTGCCGGGAGACCGTGCCCAACCTGGGTGAACGCCGGGGGACGTCATGACCGGCACACCCCGGCCCACCGAGCCGCCCACCGACGCACCGGCCGCCGTCGGATCGTCCGCCGTCGGGGCGCAGCCGTCACCGGCCCGGCGGCGACGCCCGCGACCGGGGTTCCTGCTCGGCGCGGCGGGGCTGCTCGTGGTGGCGGTGGCGGGCACGGCGGTCACCTTCGCCAGCGGCGGCCACGCCGACCGGTCGGCCTCGCTCGACCGCCGGCCACCGGCGACCACCACCGTCACCCGGCAGAACCTGGTCGACCGGGAGACCAAGAACGGCGAACTGGGGTACGGCACCCCGCGCGCCCGGGACAGCCGACTGGGCGGGACGGTCACCTGGCTCGCCGAGGGCGGCGCGACGGTCAAGCGGGGCAAGGCGCTCTACCGGATCGACGACGAACCGGTGGTGCTGCTCTACGGCGGCCTGCCGGCGTACCGGATGCTGCGCTCCGGGGTCAGCGGCACCGACGTCAAGCAGTTCGAGCAGAACCTCGCCGCGCTCGGGCACACCGGCTTCACCGTCGACGAGGACTTCACCTCGGCGACCGCCGACGCGGTCCGGGACTGGCAGGAGGACCTTGGCCTGCCCGAGACCGGCCAGGTCGAGCCGGCCCGGATCGTCTACGCCCCCGGCGAGGTCCGGGTGGAGAGCCATGGCGTGGAGGTGGGCGACACCGTCGGCGCGGGCAAGGTGGTCCTCTCGACCACCGGCACGGCCCGGCTGGTCACCTGCACCCTCGACGTCGAGGACCAGCGGCTGGCCCGCAAGGGCGCGGAGGTGACCATCACGCTGCCCGACGGCACCCGCAGCACCGGCCGGGTCGACACGGTCGAGACGGTGGTGCAGACCTCGGCGGCGACCACCGGCAAGGACGCGGAGACCGACACCAAGATCGAGGTGACCATCACCGGGAACGACGCCAAGGCCCTGGCCGGCTACGACAAGGCGGCGGTCGACGTCGGCCTCGTCGCCTCGGAACGCGCCGACGTGCTCACCGTCCCGGTGGCGGCGCTGCTCACCCTCGCCGAGGGCGGCTACGGGCTGGAGGTGGTCGAGGAGGGCGGCACCCGGATCGTGGCGGTGCGTACCGGCCTGTTCGCCGACGGCCGGGTGGAGGTCTCCGGCGGGGCGGTCACCGAGGGGCTGACCGTGGGGATGCCCGGTGACTGAACCGGCAGGGGTCGCCCACCCCGTGGTCGAGCTGCGCGACGTGACGAAACGCTACGGCGACACGGTCGCCGCCCTCGGCGGGGTCTCGATGACCGTCGACCGGGGTGCCCTGGTGGCCATCGTCGGCCCGTCCGGATCGGGGAAGTCCACCATGCTCAACGTGATCGGCACGCTGGACCGGCCCACGTCGGGCGCGGTCCACATCGACGGGTACGACGCCGCCCGGTTGTCCGACCGGGAGCTGTCCGCGTTGCGGGCCAGCCGGATCGGCTTCGTGTTCCAGCAGTTCCACCTGGCTGCCGGCGTACCCCTGGTGGAGAACGTGGCGGACGGCCTGCTCTATGCCGGGGTGCCCCGGCGGGAGCGGCGGCGGCGGGCGGAGGCGGCGCTGCGACGGGTCGGCCTGGGGCACCGGCTGGACCACCGGCCGCACCAGCTCTCCGGCGGCGAGCGGCAGCGGGCGGCGATCGCCCGGGCGGTGGTCGGCGAACCGCCGCTGCTGCTGGCCGACGAGCCGACCGGCAACCTCGACTCCAGCTCCGGCGCCGGGGTGATGGAGCTGCTGCACGAGCTGCACGCGGCCGGCACCACCATCGTGGTGATCACCCACGACCGCGAGATCGCGGCGAGCCTGCCCCGGCAGGTGCAGATGCGCGACGGGCTGATCGTGGCGGACTCCGCCGCGCCGACCGAGGGGGTACCACGATGACCACGACACCGGTACGGCCGACCACCGGGACGCCGCGGACCGGTGCCGGGCGGCCGGAGCGGCTGCGGCCGGCCCGGCTGAGCCCACGGGACGTGCTGCGGGTCGGCGGAGTGGGGCTGCGGACCCGGCCGTTGCGGGCGTTCCTGTCCGCCCTGGGCATCGCCATCGGCATCGCGGCGATGATCAGCGTGGTCGGCATCTCCTCGTCGTCCCGGGCCGACCTGGACCGGACGCTGGCCGCCCTCGGCACCAACCTGCTCACCGTCGCGCCGGGCAGCACCCTGTTCGGCGCGGACGCCCAACTGCCGGTCGAGGCGGTCGGCATGATCAGCCGGATCGGCCCGGTACGCCAGGTGTCGGCCACCGCCCAGCTCGCCGACATGCCGGTCTACCGGTCGGACCGGATTCCGGCGGCGCAGACCGGTGGCCTCGGCACCCAGGCGGTGGAGCTGGACCTGCTCGACACCGTCGGCGGTGCGCTGGCCAGCGGGACGTGGCTCAACGAGGCCACCGCGCGGTATCCGGCCACGGTCCTCGGGTCGGTGGCCGCCGAGCGGCTCGGGCTCGGCGCGGCCGGGCCGGACATCCAGGTCTACCTGGACGGGCGGTGGTTCACCGTGATCGGCATCCTGCAACCGGTCCCGCTCGCGCCGGAACTCGACTCGTCGGCGCTGGTCGGCTGGTCGGCGGCGACCACCTACCTGGGCCTGGACGGGCACCCGACCCGGATCTACACCCGCTCGGCCGAGCAGCACGTCGAGGCCGTCCGGGCGGTGCTGGCGGCGACGGCCAACCCGGAACAGTCCAACGAGATCCAGGTGTCCCGGCCGTCGGACGCGCTCGCCGCCCGGCAGGCCACCGACGAGGCGTTCACCGGCCTGCTGCTCGGCCTGGGCGCGGTGGCGTTGCTGGTCGGCGGGGTCGGGGTGGCCAACACCATGGTCATCTCGGTGATCGAGCGGCGGGCCGAGATCGGGCTGCGGCGGTCGTTGGGCGCCACCCGGGGGCAGATCCGCACCCAGTTCCTCGCCGAGTCGCTGCTGCTGTCCGCCCTGGGCGGGCTGGGTGGGGTGCTGCTCGGCGGCCTGGTCACCGCCGGCTACGCCAGCTCACAGAGCTGGCCGACGGTGGTGCCGCTCTGGGTGGTGGCCGGCGGCATCGGGGCGACCATCGGCATCGGCGCGCTGGCCGGGCTCTACCCGGCGATCCGGGCCAGCCGGCTCGCCCCCACCGAGGCCCTCGCCACCCCGTGACCGCCCCGACCCGCCCGCCGGACGCCCCGGACGGGCGGGTCGGGCCGCGTCGGGTGGCCCGGCGGACGGTGGGGACCGTACCGTCCGCCGGGCCACGATCAGCCGGCCCGGGTCAGCGTCGGCTCACCCGGATCAGCTCCCAGCCGCCCTTCGGCACGCCGGGCGTCGGGTCGGTACGCAGGTTCATCGGGTTCGCCATCCCGAGGTAGAGCGTGGAACCGTCCACCACCATGGTGCGGACGCCCTGGTTGAGCGGGTTGCCGAAGCCGCCGGTGTCGACCGCGCGGGCCGGCCGGCCGGGCGCGTCGAACGACCACAGGTCCGCCCCGAAGGTCGGCGGGCTGGTCGCCGTGCCGGCCGGGGGCGTGGGCAGCTCACCGTCCAGCGAGATGTAGGCGAAGTCCATGGTGCCGACGTAGAGCCGGCCGCCGGCCACCGCCATCTTCCAGGCGTACAGGTTGAACGGGTCGCCGAAGCCGGAACCGCCGTAGACCGGGGTCGACCCGGTGGGTGCCGGGGCCCACGCCCCGCCGCCGTTGTTCGCGGCCGGGTCGTACGCCGGCAACGTCGACTCGCCGTAGAGGGTCTCGACCCGTTCGCGCGTACCGCCGAGGTCCTGGCCTCGGAAGACGGCGAACGCCCGCTGGGTGTTCTGCACGGTGGCCTGGAGCTGTGCCGGGCTGCGCGGCGGGTACACCGACACGTGCAGGGCGGTCGCCTGCAACGGCACGTGCATGGTGCCCCAGTAGAGCCGGCCGCCGAAGGAGGCGAGCCCACCGAGGGCGTACGCCCGGCGGACCACCGGGTCCGGCTCGTAGTCGGCGGCCGACCAGACCTGCGCCCAACTGCCGGCGTCCTCCGGGTTCAGTCCGGGCGCGCCGGCCGCCAGCGGCGGGCTCATCCAGATCCCGGCCAGGTCGGCCGGGTCGGTGCCATCACCGGCGTCGGCGCGCGCCGCCGGGACGCCGCCGGCGCGGGGTGCCTGCTCGCCGACGTCGGCGTACGACGGGCCGGCCGGGTACGCCGCCGGGAGGCCGCCGGCTGCGGCGCGCCCGGCCGCCGAGCCGTCGACGATCGCCTTGGGCCAGGTGGAGACGTAGAGCCGGCCCTGGTGTTCGGTGAGGTCGGCGACCTGGGTGGGCAGGTCGGCGACCTCGGTGAACGCGAACGGGGTGGTGCGGTCGCCGGTCCAGCGCAGCACCTTGCCCGCCTCGCCGCCGTTGGCGCCCAGTCCGACCCCGGCGTAGAGCACGCCGCCGGCCACCACCCAGTGCCGGATGTTCTCGTACACGGAGAGGTTGGTCGATCCGAGGTACCGGCCGGTGACGGTGTCGAAGGCGAACACGTTCACCCCGCCGACCACGCTCGGCCCGCCGAGCAGCACGACTCCCTGGTGGGCGGCGGCGCTGCGCAGCCCGGCGGTCGTCCTGAGCAGGTTCGCGTCGGTCGGGGAGGCGGACGTGATGTCGGCGGTGCGTTCGGTGAGCCGTTCGGCGGCCAGGTCGTAGGTGAAGACCTCGGGGGTGCGGTGGTCACCGAGGGTGGCCGGCAGGCTGGGGTTGCCCCGGGCCGGCTGGCTCTGGCCGAACTCGCAGACGTAGTCGTCGTTGAGGATCGGCTCGCGGACCTGGTAGCCCTCGGGCTTGAGGCAGAGCACGTTGGCCCCGGTGCCGAACCAGAGCCGCCGGCCGGCCTGGGCGAGCCCCCAGACGTACGACTGGTTGACCTTGGGTCGTCCCTCGGCGCAGGGCGGTCCGGGGGGATAGTCGACGCCGACCCCGGCGAAACACTCGTCGGCGGCGGCCTTGGCGAGCAGCCGTACCGATTCGGGCCGGGTGTCGGCGCTGGCCGGGGTGGCGAGAAGGGGTAGCAGAATCAGGATGCCGAATGCGGGTAGCAGTCGTGACGGCAGGGGTGGTCGACGTCGCACGGTGGTCCTTTCCGTGAATACCGGTCGAGGTGGCGTCAGCGGGGACGGGGAGCGGCCGGACCGCTCTCGACCAGGGGGGATGGATAATCGACGTGACGCACGGAATTGCCGCGCCGGCCGACCGTGTTGCATCGTCCGGTGGGAATGGAAAATTGCCGGCACGAGAATCACGGGCCGGTCGGGGTGCGGTGCGGTTGCTGATGAGTCCGGGGGTGGTTCAGCAGTTCCGGGCGTAACGTGGTGACGAGATTAACGTATTACGGCGGTCATTACTGCGATGCGGGTTGTTAAGGATTCTTGAACTGCCCGGTGGGTGGATCGGGGCGGTGGGCGGCTGCCCGGACGGGACGCCGGGCGCGCGGCGCGGGTGCCGCGAACATTGCTGATGGGTCCGGCTTTCGGGGTTTCCCGGAAATACCGCGCCAACCGGTTGCTGTCGTCCGAAGCCGGCGCGCGGACCGGGGCGGACGGTCGTGGGCGTCGGCTGCCGCCGGGGCGGTTGGCAGGGCTCCACGCCTGCCGGCGCGATCAGCGGACGTGCACGTCGGGCGGCAGTGGTGTGGCGGTGCCGCTCGGTGCGGGGGTCGGGGAGTTGCGCCGTCCGCGTCGCCGGGGGTGTGGCGGTCGGGCCGGACTGCGGTGCGGCGACGCAACCGCCGGAGGCTACGCGAATTGTGCGCATATTCATTTACCATAAACATGGCGTATGAATTTGATGACAGTTCATTCATAGTTAACAATCATTACGTTCCGTTGCCGTGCCGGCCGGCCGGGGGTCGGTCGGTGCGGGTGCGGCGGCGGGTGGATGCCGGGCGCGCGTCGGATGTCGCCGGCCGGATCGGCGTCGGCGCGACGGGCGGGCGACCCGGGCCGCGAGGGGTGGGGTATTGTCTCGCAACGGGATCTTCCCAGTAACAAAGAATTTATCGATTTAACTTCTTCGATGCCTCATCATGGTGGGACGTAATCCCTTCCATGGAGGTTCCCATGAACGTCTCTCGGCTCGGCGGGCCGACCCTGTCCCTGTACCGCATCGTCATCGGCCTGCTGTTCACGCTGCACGGCCTGTCGTCGGTCTTCGGGTTGTTCGGCGGCAACCCGATGACCGGCAAGGCTGTCCCGGTCGGCACCTGGCCGGGCTGGTGGGCCGCGCTGATCCAGCTGGTCTGCGGCGCGCTGGTGCTGGCCGGCCTCTTCACCCGGCCCGCGGCGCTGCTCGCGTCCGGCTCGATGGCGTACGCCTACTTCGTGGTGCACCAGCCGGAGGGCCTGCTGCCGCTGCGCAACGGCGGGGAGCTGTCCGCGCTGTTCTGCTGGTCGTTCCTGCTGATCGCGGTGCTCGGCCCGGGTTCCTGGGCGCTCGACACGCTGCTCACCCGCCGGCGTTCCGACGCCCCGGCGGCCCCGGTGTCCGAGCCCAGCTCGGTGCCGGTCTGACGCACTGACCCGCGTCGCCGGAGCCTCGACGAGGCGGCCCCGGCGACGCGCCCGGTCAGGGGTTGTAGGGGGCGTCGGTGTGGCTCACCTCGGTGAGCGTGCTGCCGGAGAGCTTGTAGACCGACGTGCGCTTGATGTCCAGCTCGGCCATGCCCCGGCTGGGGCTGCGGGTCAACCAGACCACGGTGGCCCGCCGCCCGGCCACGCTGACCGACACGACCGGGGTCCGGTCGCCGAGGTCGGACAGCGCCCGGAACACCGGCATACCGCCGTTGTTGCGCCACACCGCGACGGTGTAGAAGGTGCCACTGCCCCCGGAGTTGAGCGAGACCACGCCGACCGCGTCGTCCGCGCCGTCGCCGTCGAGGTCGCCGATGCCGCAGGGCTTCTGGAGCGTCACGGTCGCGCCGTCCTCGCCCGACCACTGCCCCTCGGTCAGTGGCAGGTAGTCCGGGTAGCCGTTGTAGGGCGTCTTGCTGCTGCCGAGCTTCGCGCCCGCCAGATGGGCACAGGTCAGCGGGGCCTTGACCACCGGTGCCGGGGCGGTGGTGGTGGCCGCCGGGGCGGTGCTGGGGGCGATCTTCTTCTGCGGGGTCGGCTCGGCGCTGGTGGGCGTCGGCTCGGGCGTGGCCGCGTTCAGCACCGACGCGGTGGAGGGCCCGGTGGACGGGCCGACCGTGGGCGCCGCCCCGTCCGTCGTGCCCTGCTCACCCCCGCACGCGGTGAGCAGGCAGACCAGGGCGAGGCTGGTGAGGCTCAACGGGATCCGTCGCATGGCCGGGGGGTCCTCTCTCGACATCAGGTGACCCGCACCGTACTGATCGATGGCAATACCGGTCATCGGCTCCATGGCCGGCCCGGGCCGGCCTGTCGGAGCGCGGTCAGGGGCCGACCGGGGGGCCGGCGTACGGCTTTCTCCGCCCGGTGCGTACGGGCGTGTTGAGCTGGTAACTTCCCCGAAACATCGGTGCCGGCCGGGGTGCCCGGCCGGTGCCCGGCAGCGGGATGGCTCACACCGTGGGAAGCCGGCTGGGCGATGGCCGCGAAGCTGCCTAGACTCGGCCTCACAACTGCATACCTCATCCAGAGGGGCTGAGGGATACGGCCCGACGACGCCCCGGCAACCACCCCGCGCTCATCGCTGAGCTTCCGGCGGGGCAGGTGCCAATTCCGTCCCCGCCGCAGGGTGCGATGCGGGGAAAGATGAGAGGAATCGACATGACGTCGACGCTCGCCGCCCCCGGTATCGACACCGCCGCCAGCCCCGCCCGCGCCCTGGTCTGCCGCGCCTGCTCCGCGCGCTACCCGCTCGCCGCGCAGCACGCCTGTTACGAGTGTTTCGGCCCTCTGGAGGTCGACTACGACGCCGCCGTGCTGGCGCGCGTCACCCGGGAGCAGATCGAGGCCGGCCCGCAGAACATCTGGCGGTACGCCGCCCTCCTGCCCGCCGGCCAGGACCCGGCCACCCGGGTCACCCTCGACCCGGGGCTGACCCCGCTGGTGGCGGCGCCCAACCTCGCCGCCGAGCTGGGCATCAGCGCGCCGCTGTGGGTCAAGGACGACAGCGCCAACCCGACCCACTCGTTCAAGGACCGGGTGGTCTCGGTGGCGCTCACCGCCGCGAAGGCGCTCGGCTTCCAGCGGTTCGCCTGCGCCTCGACCGGCAACCTGGCCAACTCGGTGGCCGCCCACGCGGCCCGTGCCGGCGCGCCCTCGGTGGTCTTCATCCCGGGCGACCTGGAGCAGGGCAAGGTGATCACCACCGCCGTCTACGGCGGCGACCTGGTCGCCATCGACGGCTCGTACGACGACGTGAACCGGCTCTGCGGCGAGCTGGTGGAGACCGACGAGTTCGAGGACACCGCCTTCGTCAACGTCAACGTCCGGCCCTACTACGCCGAGGGCTCCAAGACCCTCGGGTACGAGGTGGCCGAGCAGCTCGGCTGGCGGATCCCGGCCCAGGTGGTCATCCCGATGGCCTCCGGCGAACTGCTCACCAAGATCGACAAGGCGTTCACCGAGCTGGTCGAGATCGGCCTGGTCGAGGCCCCGGCCGGCGGCTGGACGGTGTTCGGCGCCCAGTCGGCCGGTTGCAACCCGATCGCCGCCGCCCTGCACGCCGACACCGACACCATCACCCCGGTCCGGCCGACCGGCATCGCCAAGTCCCTCAACATCGGCGACCCCGCCGCCGGCCTGTACGCCCTGGAGGCCGTGCGGCGTACCGGCGGCTGGATGGAGTACGTCGACGACGACGAGATCCGCGCCGGCATCCGGCTGCTGGCCCGTACCACCGGCGTCTTCGCCGAGACGGCCGGCGGGGTGACCGTGGCGGTGCTGCGCAAGCTGGTCGAGTCCGGCCGGCTCGACCCGACCGCCGAGACGGTCGTCTTCAACACCGGCGAGGGCCTGAAGACCATCGACGCGGTCGCCGGCCAGGTCGGCCCCACCCACCGGATCAAGCCGTCCCTGCGCGCCGCCCGCGACGCCGGCCTCCTCTCCTGACCCCTCCTGCGCGCCACCCGCTGCCCGCCGCGCGTCGTTCCCCGCCACCGCCCCGATGATCGACTCACCGGGGCGCGCGTTGCGGTGTCTGCGCGTCGGGACACCGCCTCTTCGGCCCCGTTGTGTCGATCGTGGCGCAGGGCGGTCCGAGTGGATCTCTGGGTGACCGGGTTTTCGCGGTGAGTGGTGAAAACCCACCGGGAAGGACTTGACGGCAGGAACCGGGCGGCGGAAGATGCTCCGTGCGGGAGGGCTTTCGCCGGAGACTTTTCAAGTTCTTACGACCCAACGCCGGAGGCGTTGTGCGAACGTCCCTCCCGACCAACGTGAATCGGGGGCCAGCGGAAATCCGCTGGCCCCCGATGTCGTACACGGGAAAGACTCGCGGCGTGGCCCTGGACATCGCGACGATCGACCGGACCGATCAGCCCACCCTCGACGCGGCCTACCGGATCGCCGCCGCGGTCGAGGCGACGGAATCCCCCGACCTGCCGCCGCTGTGCCGGCGACGGTTCGAGGCACCGCTGTGGCACCCGATGCCCGGCATCGACACCCGGTGGTCGGTGGCCCGGCTCGACGGGGTGCCCGTCGGTTGGGTCCGGGTCAACCTGCACCTGCTGGACAACACCGAGAACGCCAGCATCGAGCTGGCGGTGGACCCGGCGTACCGGCGGCGCGGGGTGGGACGGGCGTTGTTCGCCCACGCCCGGCGGCTGCTCCGGGAGGCCGGCTGCAAGCGGGTGGTCGGCTCCGCCGTGACCCCGCTGCCGGACGAGCCGGCCGGGGCGACACCGGTGGGGGTGGGGCGGGAGTTTCCCGGGGCCGCCTTCGCGGCGGCGCTCGGCGCGCGGCCGGCGCTCGTCGACGTCCGTCGCCGGCTCGACGTCACCGCGCTCGACCGGGACCGGCTGGCGGCGCTGCGGGCCGGGGCGCGGTCGGCCGCCGCCGGCTACCGCACGGTCCGCTGGCACGGCCACCCGCCGCCGGAACACCTCGCCGACCTCGCCTACCTGGAGGGTCGGCTGCTGGCCGACGCGCCCCTGGGTGACCTGGAGTGGGAACCCGAGCGGATGGACGCCGAGCGTCTCCAGGGTATGGAGCGGGCGCTGGACGCGCGGGGCGTCCGCCGGTACAGCGTCGCCGCCGTGCACGGGGCGTCCGGCCGGCTGGTCGGGTGGAGCGTGCTCAGCCTGGCCGCGAACACCACCCGGCACGCCTGGCAGCAGATCACCATCGTCGACCCGGCCCACCGGGGGCACCGGCTCGGCCTGCTCTGCAAGGCCGAGAACCTCGAACACACCCTGGCGTACGAGCCGGAGCTGAGCGCGGTCGACACCTACAACGCGGCGGCGAACAGCCACATGATCGCGATCAACGAGCAGCTCGGGTTCCGGCCGGTGGCCGGGTCCACGGAGTGGCAGTCGACCATCTGATCTGTGACACGCCCCTACTGATCTGGCCGCCATCTGTTGCATGATGGCGGGCATGACGGAGACCCCGCACCCGCTGTACGACAGGCACGCCGACACCCTCCACCGGGCGCTGACCGCGATCACCGAGCGGGGGTACTGGTCCGCGTATCCCGAATCGCCCAGCCCCCGGGTGTACGGCGAGACCGCCGCCGCCGACGGCAAGGCCGCCTTCGAGGCGTACCTCGGTGGTGACTTCCCGCTCGACCAGCCCGGCGCGGGCGACCGGGTCGCCACCGAGACGAGCCCGTTCGGGGTGGCCCTGGACGTGCGCTACCCGCACCCGGGCGCGGACGAGGTGGTCGCCGCCGCCTCCGCCGCCCTGCCGGCCTGGCGCGACGCCGGCCCGCAGACCCGGGCGGGGGTGTGCCTGGAGATCCTCGCCCGGCTGCACAAGCACATCTTCGAGCTGGCCAACGCGGTGCAGTTCACCAGCGGGCAGGCGTTCGTGATGGCGTTCCAGGCCGGTGGCGCGCACGCGCTGGACCGGGCCCTGGAGGCGGTCGCCTACGCGTACGCGGAGATGACCCGCCACCCCGGGACCGCCGGCTGGGAGAAGGCCGCCGGCAAGGGCGACCCGCTGCGGATGACCAAGACGTTCCACGTGGTGCCGCGCGGGGTGGCCCTGGTCATCGGCTGCAACACCTTCCCGACCTGGAACTCGTACCCCGGGCTGTTCGCCTCGCTGGTCACCGGCAACCCGGTGGTGGTCAAGCCGCACCCCCGCGCGGTGCTGCCGCTGGCGATCACCGTGAAGTACGCCCGGGAGGTGCTCGCCGAGGCCGGCTTCGCCCCCGACCTGGTGCTGCTCGCCCCCGAGGCCCCCGGCGAGAAGCTGGCCTCGACCCTGGCCCTGCACCCTGCCGTGAAGATCGTCGACTTCACCGGCTCCACCGGGTACGGCGACTGGTTGGAGGCCAACGCCCGGCAGGCCACGGTCTACACCGAGAAGGCCGGCCTGAACACCGTCGTGATCGACTCCACCGACGACTTCGCCGGGATGTGCCGCAACCTCGGCTTCACGCTGACCCTCTACAGCGGGCAGATGTGCACCACCTCGCAGAACATCCTGATCCCCGCCGCCGGCATCGACACCGACCAGGGGCACAAGAGCTTCGACGAGGTGGCCGCCGGCATCGCCGCCGCCGTCGGCAAGCTCACCGCCGACCCGGCCCGGGGCGTCGAGTTGACCGGGGCGATCGTCAACGACGGGGTGCTGGAACGCCTCGACGAGGTCACCAAGGTCGGTGAGGCGGTGCTGGAGTCGCGTACCGTCACGCACCCGGCGCTGCCCGACGCGGTGGTCCGGACGCCGACCATCGTCAAGCTCGCCGCCACCGACACCGAGGTCTACGGCCGGGAGTGGTTCGGGCCGATCTCGTTCGTCATCGCCACCGACTCGACCGCGCACGGCCTGGAGATCCTCCGGTCCACCGTGGGGGAGTGCGGCGCGCTGACCGCCGCCGTCTACTCCACCGACGAGGCGGTGCTGGACGCCGCCGAGGCCGCCGCGATCGACGCCGGGGTGCACCTGTCGGCCAACCTGACCGGCGGGGTCTTCGTGAACCAGTCCGCCGCCTTCTCGGACTTCCACGGCAGCGGCGCGAACCCGGCCGCCAACGCCGCCCTGACCGACGGCGCCTACGTGGCCAACCGCTTCCGCATCGTCCAGTCCCGCCGCCCCGCCTAACCCCTCCCCGCCCCCGGCTCTCGCCCCCCGCCCTCCCCCCGCCCGTCTCTCGCCCCGGTGATCAAGAGGTTTGCGTCAGATCCGGACCCCCGGGGTGACCTGAACCTCTTGATCACCGGGGCTGGGCGGGCGGCGGGGCGGCGGGGCGGGCACCGGGTGGGCGGCGGGGTGTGGGCGGGGAGGGGCGGTGGGAGGAGGGGGTCAGGCGGGGCGGCGCATCTGGAGTTCGTTGAGGGCGGGGATCTTGGGGTGCGGGACGCGTACCCCGGTGTCGGTGAAGCCCAGTCGGTGGTAGGCCCGGCAGGCCCGGTCGTTGCCGACCACCACCTCCAGCATGAGCTGCGGCCGGCCGCAGGCGCGCGACCAGGCGGCGACCGCGTCGATCAGCGCGCCGAGCAGGCCGCTGCCCCGCCACGAGGGGGTCACGTAGACCGCGTAGACCACGGTCAGGTCCGGCTCGTCGGGGGAGACGGTGCCGCCCGCGTGCCCGACCAGCCGGCCGCCGGGGTCGGCCACGAACTGGGCGGTGTGGCAGCCCTGGGACACGTACGCGATCCGGGCCGCGTAGTCGGCGTGCGGCCGGGCGGCGGCCTCGGCGACGGTCTCCAGGAAGGCCAGCGGCGCGTCCGCGAGCATCTCCAGCCGCAGCGCCCGCATCCGGGCCGCGTCCTGCGGACGCACCCGGTGCACGGGGGCCGTGCGGGTCGCCGGTGGGGCCGGGGCAGAGGTCATGGGGGCATGCATACCGCAGCGACGTTCACCGATGGGTGACCGGGTCGATACCCGTCTGATTTGACCCTATTTGTGGTCGTGCACTGTCGTCACTCCTCGTGTAGCGTGCGATTTCGGTCACCGATTCAGCGGCCCTCACCGACCGCCGGAACGGTGGCTCTCCGCTGTCGGCCCGCCGGCAATCCGGAGTTGGGGAACGCCGCGCAGAGTGAGGAAGTGCACCGTGGCACAGGGCACCGTCAAGTGGTTCAACTCCGAAAAAGGCTACGGCTTCATCGCCGTCGACGGCGGGCAGGACGTCTTCGTCCACTTCTCCGCCATCGAAATGGACGGCTACAAGGCGCTCGACGACGGTCAGCGGGTGGAGTTCGAGATCGCCCAGGGCCAGAAGGGCCCGCAGGCCGAACGGGTCCGCGTCATCGCCTGACCTCCTCGCCGGTCCCGTCCCGTCCCCGGTGACGGGGCGCGCCGGGTCCCCACCCCGGGCCGCCCCGGTGGCCGGGGCGGGTTCCCACCCGTCGGGTGCGTCCGCGTGACGGCTGGCGGCGGAGACCGGTGCCGGGAAAGATCGTGAACCGTCCAGGCGTCCCCGCTGAGGAGGGTTCATGTCCGACCAGTCGCCTTCGGGTCCGCCCGACCCCACTGCCGGGTCCCCGGGCGGCCCGTGGGGGCAACCGCCCTGGGGCACGCCGTCCGGCCAGCAGCCGTGGGGCACGCCCTCCGGGCAACCCGGCTGGGGCACGCCGGCCGGGCAACCCGGCTGGGGTCAGCCCGGGGCCTGGCCGCCGGGCTGGGGCCACCCGACCGCCGGCAGCCTCCCGCCCGGGGTCGGCCCGTACGCCGGCCCGTGGGGTCCCGAGGACCCGCTGGTCAACCCCCCGTACGCCGGCCTGGAGGGGTGGTTCGGCCGGTGCACCGGCGCGGTACGGCGTAGCTGGCGGCCCCTGCTGCCGTTGCTGCTGCTCACCCAGGTCGTGCCGGCGGTGGCGGTGTCCCTGCTCTCGCTCGGCATGGGGCCCGACGCCACCGTGCTGCCCGCCGACGGATCGCTGCCCGAGGGCTACCTCAGCGACCTGGTGATCTACGGCGTCTCGGTGTTCCTGGTCGCGCTGGCGTTCGGGGTGGTGCAGGGCATCGGCTGGGCCGGTGGGACCTGGGTGGTCACCCGGCAGGCCGCCGGCCAACCGGCCGACCTGCCCGGCGCGCTGCGCTACGGCGCGCGCCGCTGCCTCGGCCTGTGGGGCTGGATGCTGGTGCTGGGCGTGCTCGTCGGCGTCGGGTTCTGCCTCTGCCTGCTGCCCGGCATCTACCTGGCCTTCGCCCTCGCCCTGGCCGGCCCGGTCTACCTGTTCGAGGGGCAGAACCCGATCGGCCGCTCGTTCCGGATGTTCCACGACCGGCTGGGCATGGTGCTCGGTCGGGTGGCGCTGGTCGCCCTGGCGGTGCTCCTCGGCAGCGTGCTCGGCGGGGTGGTGGAGTCGGTCGGCACCCTGCCGTTCGGCACCGACCCGTTCACCGCGCCGGGCACCGCCGTGGGCGCGGTGGCGGTGATCCTGGTCAGCGCGGTGCTCGTGCTCCCCGCCTACCTCATGCAGTTGGTCGGACTCGTCGTGACGTACGCCGAGCAGCGGGCGCAGGAGGGGCCGGTGAACGTCACACGACTGGTGGCGGAACTCGGCTGACCGGCCCCATCGTGCTTGCACTCGGCAGGGGAGAGTGCTAAACAAGTCATTGGCACTCGCATACGATGAGTGCCAATGGTCGGGGCGGTAGGGCCACGGTCACACCGGCGTCTCGATGGCGTCGGGGTGGCACATGGCCGGTCGTCGCGGGCTGTCCGGCCCGACCGAGGAGGACGTCGTCGTCGCCAGGTGGCGACGTCCCCAAGGTGCGTACACCAGGCGGCCCGTCCGGGGCACAACACCCGGGTGGCCCGTGAGTGTCCAGGAGGACAACGCCGTATGGCCAAGATGATCGCGTTCGACGAAGAGGCTCGCCGCGGCCTCGAGCGGGGCATGAACCAGCTCGCCGACGCCGTGAAGGTGACCCTCGGCCCCAAGGGCCGCAACGTGGTGCTCGAGAAGAAGTGGGGTGCCCCCACCATCACCAACGATGGTGTGAGCATCGCCAAGGAGATCGAGCTCGAGGACCCGTACGAGAAGATCGGCGCCGAGCTGGTCAAGGAGGTCGCCAAGAAGACCGACGACGTCGCCGGTGACGGCACGACGACGGCGACCGTCCTGGCCCAGGCCCTGGTGCGCGAGGGTCTGCGCAACGTGGCCGCCGGTGCCAACCCGATGGCCCTGAAGCGGGGCATCGAGGCCGCCGTGGCCAGCGTCTCGGAGGAGCTGTCCAAGCTCGCCAAGGACGTCGAGACCAAGGAGCAGATCGCCTCCACCGCCTCCATCTCCGCCGGTGACAGCACCGTCGGCGAGATCATCGCCGAGGCGATGGACAAGGTCGGCAAGGAAGGCGTCATCACCGTCGAGGAGAGCAACACCTTCGGGCTGGAGCTGGAGCTCACCGAGGGTATGCGCTTCGACAAGGGCTACATCTCCGCGTACTTCATGACCGACCCGGAGCGTATGGAGGCCGTCTTCGACGACCCGTACCTCCTGATCGTCAACAGCAAGATCTCCTCGGTGAAGGACCTGCTCCCGATCCTGGAGAAGGTCATGCAGTCGGGCAAGCCGCTGCTGATCATCGCCGAGGACATCGAGGGCGAGGCCCTGGCGACCCTGGTCGTCAACAAGGTCCGGGGCACCTTCAAGTCGGTCGCCGTCAAGGCGCCGGGCTTCGGTGACCGCCGCAAGGCCATGCTCGCCGACATCGCCATCCTCACCGGTGGTCAGGTCATCAGCGAGGAGGTCGGCCTCAAGCTCGACGCCGTCGGCCTCGACATGCTGGGCCGCGCCCGCAAGGTCGTGGTGACCAAGGACGAGACCACCATCGTCGACGGTGCCGGCGACGCCGACCAGATCCAGGGCCGGGTCAACCAGATCCGGGCCGAGATCGACAAGAGCGACTCCGACTACGACCGCGAGAAGCTGCAGGAGCGGCTGGCCAAGCTGGCCGGTGGCGTCGCGGTGATCAAGGTCGGCGCGGCCACCGAGGTCGAGCTGAAGGAGCGCAAGCACCGCATCGAGGACGCCGTCCGCAACGCGAAGGCCGCCGTCGAGGAGGGCATCGTCCCGGGTGGTGGCGTCGCGCTGGTGCAGGCCGGCAAGACCGCCTTCGACAAGCTGGACCTCACCGGAGACGAGGCGACCGGCGCGCAGATCGTCAAGATCGCGCTGGACGCCCCGCTGCGGCAGATCGCCGTCAACGCCGGCCTGGAGGGTGGCGTGGTCGTCGAGCGCGTCCGCAACCTGGACGCCGGGCACGGCCTCAACGCCGCCAGCGGTGAGTACGTCGACCTGCTGGCCGCGGGCATCATCGACCCGGCCAAGGTGACCCGGTCGGCGCTGCAGAACGCCTCGTCGATCGCGGCGCTCTTCCTCACCACCGAGGCCGTCGTGGCGGACAAGCCGGAGAAGACCCCGGCCGCCCCGGCTGGCCCGGGTGGCGGGGACATGGACTTCTGAGTCCAGCTCCAACGCCGAACGGGGCGGGCCGCGCGAGCGGTCCGCCCCGTTCCGTGTCCGTAGCCCGTACCCAGCCGGGACCGGCCGGCCCATCCCGGCGGCAGGGGCCGGTCAGCGGCGGGCGGCCCGCACCGCCGCGTACGCGTCGACCAGCCCGGCCCCGCTCGACGCCGTCACCGGGCCGCAACTGAGGTCGGCGGGGCCGGCCGGTTGCGCGGTGTCCCGCAGGATGCTCCGGGTCCGCGCCAGGTCGCCGACCAGCGCCGGATTCGCCGACCACATCAGCGCCACCACGCCCGCCACCTGCGGGGTGGCCATCGAGGTGCCGTCCAGCGTGGCGTAACCGCCGCCGGGCATCGCGGACCTGATCCCCTCCCCCGGGGCGACCAGATCCGGCTTGACCACCCCGCCCGCGACGGGACCCCGGCTGGAGAACTCGGCGACCACCCGGTCCCGGTTCACCGCCCCGACCGTGAGCACGTCCGCGTACGGGGCCGGCGGGTCGACGATCGACCCGCAGTCCGGGCCGGTGTTCCCGGCGGCGGCCACCACCAGGATGCCCGCCGCCTCCAGGGCGGCGGTCGCCGGACGCAACGCCCCCGGATCACAGCCCTCCACCGGTGGGCACCCCCACGAGTTGGTCAGCACGTCCGGGGCCCGCGCCGGGCGTCCGTCGGTGAACGGGTCACCGCCGGCCGGGAACGGGGCCAGCATGAACTGGAGACAGTCCAGGTAGTGCGCCGGACTGCCCAGGTTGCGATCGAGGTTGACGCAGCCCACCCACTGCGCGCCGGGAGCCACCCCGATGCCGTCCCGCCCCACGGCGCTACCCGCGGTGTGGGTGCCGTGGCCGCCGGAGTCGGCGGGGGATCGGGTGTGGTTCCACGGGTCGTACCAGGAGTCGTCGCCGCCCCGGAAGCCGGCGGCCAGCGCCGGGTGGGTGCCGTCGACCCCGGAGTCCGAGCTGCCGACCACCACCCCGGAGCCGGTGACGGACAGCTCCGACCAGACCCGGTCCGCCCCGATCATCCGCAGGTTCCACTCCGGCCCGGTCGGTGCGGGCTGGTCGCCCCGGCTGACCGGGGCCGGTGCGGGCAACGGGCGGAGCCGCTGGCTGACCAGCACCCGGGCCACCTCGGGGCGGCCGGAGAGCCAGGCCCGCACCGCCGGCCCGCCGTCGGTCTCGATCGCGTTGACCAGGTAGTACGGCGTCGGGTCGAGGCCCAGCCGGCTCAGGTCCCGGCGCAGCCCGCCCTGGGTGCGTTCGGCAGTGGCGACGAGCCTGCGGTAGACCTCGGCGGTCCGCGCGTCCCGGCCGGCCCGACCGGGCGTACCGGCGGGGATGCCGGACAGGTCGGCCTGCTCGCGGAGCACCACCAGCAGCCGCTCGCCGTACAGGCCGGGCTGGCCGGCGGCCACGTCGACCACCCCGACGGTGAGCAGCAGGACGGCCGCGCCCGACGCGGCGACCAGCCGGCGCGGCGCGTGCCCGCGTGGCCGGGCGAGCAGCACCCCGTACCCGACGGCCAGCAGGACCGCGACGGCGAACCCGACGCCCGAGGCGACCGCGACCCAGTACGGGACGTCGCGGGTGGTGGCCAGCAGGATCGAGATCTCCTCCGGATCGGTGAGCGCCAGCGGGCCGAACACCGCGAGGCCGACCAGCCAGCGCACCGGCGCGGCACCGGCAGGCCGGCCGGCCCGCCGGGCCGCCACCTGGCACGCGCCCAGCGCGAAGCCGACAGGCGGGACGAAGAGCAGCGCGGGAAGCTGGACGCCCGAGTGGCCGACGCCCGCCGCGACCAGCAGCAGGACCACCCCGGCGACCAGACCGCCGACCAGCACGGTGCGGGCCGACCGGGGTGGCCCGTCACCGGTGAAGGGCGCCCAGAACCGGTCGTCGAGCAGCGCCCCGGCCAGCAGGCCGACCGCCGCCGCGGCGAACGCGGCGAGCACCGTCTCCAGCAGCCCGCCCAGCGCGCCGAACCGGACCCACGGCAGCAGCAGCGCCAGGCCGGCGGCGATCGCCAGCAGGGTGACCGCCTGCGGCCGGCCGGCCCCGGCGCCCGGTCCGCGACCGTGGTCGGTCTGCTGGTTGCTCTGCCGGCCCCGGTCGGTGGAACCGGACGTGGCGGCCCCGTACGTGGGGTCGGTGCCGCTTCCGGGCGCGGTGGCCGGGGCGGGCGTGGCGGCGGCCGGCTGGGCCGGGGCGGGCAGGCGGGCGGCCAGCAGCGCGAGCAGCGTCGCCGTCGCGGCCAGCGCGGCCAGGTACGCCTCGTGATGGACCTGCGGCAGCGCCCGCAGCGACCCGAGGGCGACCAGGGCGAGCGCGGCGGCGAGCCAGGCACGGCCGGTGACCCGTACCCGGGGCGAGCGGGGGAGCAGGGCCAGCAGCAGCGCGGGCAGGCCGACCAGCAGGGCGGTGGCCAGGCTGAGCGCCGGCCAGAGCCATACCTGCCGGTCCCAGCCCGCGGCCACCTGCAACTGCTCGACCGACCAGCCGACCGCCTGGAGCAGCACGGCGAGGGTGACCGTCCAGCCACCGGCGAGGGCGGCGGCCACCACCGGCCACGGGCTCGACGGACGGGCGGCGGCGCTCGGCGGGAAGCCGTAGCCCGGTGGAGGGGGTGTGTCGGCCAGCATCCGGAAACAGTACGACGCGTCCGTGCTGCTACGACCTGGCCCGGGAGCCACTGCCGCGCGGCGCGTCGCCAGGCAGCGTGTCCCGCTGTTCCGATCGCCCGATCATGCTCACGGAGAGTAGTCCTTGCGGAAGGTGTCTACCTCCTCTCGCGGATCCTTTGCTCTGCTGCTCTCGCGGCACCGCACACCAAGGGTGACTGTCGCGTGCAGAGCAGCAGAGCAAAGGGTCCGGAGGTGGGAGAGGGGGGTCGGTTGGGGTCGAGGAGGAATGGCTGCTCCAGTCGTGCTGCTGCCGGCGGGAGGGGTGTGGTGGGCAATGAGGCAGCCACGAGCTTGGTGACGTTAAGTAGTCATCGCCTCGGCGGTCATGCTCACGCATGGTGACCGGCCGGGCCGTGGGGAATCTGGCCGGTTCCGGGCCTGCTGCGGGCGGGACCGGGCGGGTTACGGTGGACGGGTGCGTGACCCCAATGTGACCCGATCCGCCGCCGGTCAACTCTCCCCGCAGCGCCGCGCCGCGGATCTGCGCCGGCTCCGGGCCGAGCGGTTCGACGTGCTGGTCATCGGAGGTGGGGCGACCGGGGCCGGTGCCGCGCTCGACGCCGCCTCGCGGGGGCTCAAGGTCGCCCTGGTCGAGGCCCGTGACTTCGCCGCCGGCACCTCCAGCCGGTCCAGCAAGCTGATCCACGGCGGCCTGCGCTACCTGGAACAGCTGGAGTTCCACCTGGTCCACGAGGCGCTGACCGAGCGGGGTCTGCTCGCCACCCGGCTCGCCCCGCACCTGGTCCGGCCGGTCCCGTTCCTGATCCCGCTCCCTGCCGGGCGGGGGCTGCGCGACCTGCCGGCCCGGCTGTTCCGCCGCTCCTACTACGGGGCCGGGGTCGCCGCCTACGACGCCTTCGCCGGGCTGTTCGGCACCGGCCGCGGGATGCCGCTGCACCGGCACCTCACCCGTGAGGGCGCCCGCCGGGTCTTCCCCAGCCTGCGCGCCGACGCGCTGGCCGGGGCCATCCGCTACTACGACGGGCAGGTCGACGACGCCCGGCTGGTGGTGACCCTGGCCCGCACCGCCGCCAGCCTCGGCGCGACCGTGGTGAGCAGCGCCCGCGCCGTCGGGCTGGTGCGGCAGGCCCGGGAGGTCACCGGGGTCCGGGTCCGCGACCTGGAGGCCCCCGCCGGCTCCCCCGACGCCGAGTTCGAGGTACGCGCCCGTACCGTCATCGCCGCCACCGGCGTGTGGAGCGACGACATGTCCCGGATGCTCAACGACGTCGGGCTGCGCCCCGGGGTGCGGGTCCGGGCCTCCAAGGGGGTGCACCTGGTGGTGCCCCGCTCGGCGATCACCGGCGAGACCGGGCTGATCGTGCGCACCGCGACCAGTGTGCTCTTCGTCATCCCCTGGGGCGGGCACTGGATCATCGGCACCACCGACACCGACTGGCGGCTCGACCGCTCCCACCCGGCCGCCTCCGCCCGCGACATCCAGTACCTGCTCGACCAGGTCAACCTGGTGCTGGACCGGCCGCTGTCCAGCGCCGACATCGAGGGCGTCTACGCCGGGCTGCGCCCGCTGCTCGCCGGCGAGGCCGACTCCACCTCCAAGCTCTCCCGGGAACACGCCGTCTTCGAGCCGATGCTCGGGCTGCTGCTGGTGGCCGGCGGCAAGTACACGACCTACCGGGTGATGGCCGCCGACGTCGTCGACCGGGCCGCCCACCGGCTCGGCGGCGTACGCCCCTCGCGCACCGCCGACCTGCCGCTGCTCGGCGCCGACGGGTACGCCTCGATGTGGCGGGACCGGGCCGACCTGGCCCGCCGGCACGGGGTGCCCGTCGGGGTGGTCGAACACCTGCTGGAGCGGTACGGCACGCTCACCCTGGAGGTGCTGGCGCTGATCGCCGCCGACCCGCTGCTCGCCTCACCGCTGGCCGGCGCACCCGAGTACCTGGCTGCCGAGGTGACCTACGCCACCCGCTCCGAGGGGGCGCTGCACCTGGAGGACGTGCTGACCCGGCGTACCCGGATCTCCTTCGAGACGACCCACCGGGGCCTCGACTCGGCCGGGCACACGGCGGAGCTGATGGGGGCGGTGCTCGGCTGGGACGCGGCCACCCGGGAACGGGAGATCGCGCACTACCGGGCCCGGGTCGAGGCCGAGCGGGAGTCGCAGCTCATGCCGGACGACGCGACCGCCGACGCGGCCCGCCTCGGTGCCCCCGACGTCCGGGGGTTCGCCGCCGACCGGGGCGTCGACGGCGTCGAGGACGACCCGCTGCACCTGCCGACGTCCTCCCGCTGACCGGCCCCCGGGGCCGGTTCCACCAGGCGGTGCGGGGCCGGTCGGCCGGTTCCGGACGGCAGCGGGGTGGGATAGGTTCCGGCGCGTGGTTCCCCCTCAGTGGTCACGCGCGCTCCTCGTCCCCGCCGTCATGACGGTCACCCTGACCGGCTGCGCGATGGTCGACCGGGAGGGCAGGTCCACAGCGGAGGGCCGGGGCGGACCGACGGCCCCGGGGGCGACCCGGGTCAGCCTGATGCAGAAGCTCGGCGAGGACGGTCCACTGCGCTCGCTGACCGTCGAGCCGGACGGCCGGTGGGAGTGCGACGACTGTGCCGGCGACGGGGTCACCTCGACCGGTTCCCTGGACCCCGAGCAGGTGCAGCGGTTGCACCGGCTGCTGGCCGACCCTCGGCTGGCCCAGGAGACCGACCAGGCCCGCCAGTACCGGGCGAGCTGCATCGACGCGTTGACGTCCAGCCTGCTCACCACGGCCGGCCTGATCACCTCGCAGGACTGCCCCGGTGAGGAACGACCGGCGGTGGCCGGCGAGATCCTGCTCCTGCTCACCCAGGCCACCCCGGCCGAACCGACCCGCTGAGCCGACCGGGGCCGCTCAGAACACCTTGCCCGGGTTGAACAGCCCGGCCGGGTCGAGCGCCGCCTTGATCGCCTGGTGCACCCGGACGCCGACCGGGCCGATCTCCCGGGCCAGCCAGTCCCGCTTGAGCAGCCCGACGCCGTGCTCGCCGGTGCAGGTGCCCCCGAGTTCCAGCCCGAGCCGGATGATCTCGTCGAAGGCCCGCCGGCCCCGCTCCAGGCTCGCCGGGTCGGCCCGGTCCACCACGATGTTCGGGTGCAGGTTGCCGTCACCGGCGTGCCCGACCACCCCGATCGGCACCCCGCACTCGGTGGCGATCCGGGCCACCCCGTCCAGCAGCGTGGCGAGCACCCCCCGGGGCACCGCCACGTCGTCGATGATCAGGCCACCGTTGCCGTCCGGGTAGGTGTCGGCGGCGAACCGTTCCATCGCCGGGTGGGCCAGCCGGCGGGCCTGGAGCAGCGCCGCCGCCTCCACCGCGTCGGTCGCCGCGTAGACCTCCTGCGCGCCCGCCGCCGTGCAGACCTCGGCGATCCGGGCCAGGTCGTCCGCCGCCCGGGGGCCGGTGTCGGCGGCGGCGAGCAGCAGCGCCTGGGCGTCGGTCCGCAACCCCATCGGCCGGTACGTCTCGATCGCCCGCAGGTGCGTGCGGTCCAGCAGCTCCAGCAGGCTCGGGGTGAGCCCCTGCGCGGCGATCCCGGCCACCGCCGTACCCGCCTCGGCGGTCGAGCCGAAGACCGCCACCATGGTCAGCGAATCCTCCGGCGCGGGCCGCAGCGCCACGGTGACCTCGGTGATCACACCGAGGGTGCCCTCCGCGCCGACGAAGAGCCGGGTCAGGTCGTACCCGGCCACGCCCTTGGCGGTACGCCGGCCGGTGCGCAGCACCTCGCCGGAGGCGAGCACCACCTCCAGCCCGAGGACGTACTCGGTGGTCACCCCGTACTTGACGCAGCACATGCCGCCGGCGTTGGTGGAGACGTTGCCGCCGATGGTGGAGGACTCCCAGGAACCCGGGTCGGGCGGGTAGTACAGGCCGTGCGCCCGGACCGCCCCGGCCAGTGTGGCGTTCACCACGCCCGGCTGCACCACGGCGATCCGGGCCACCGGGTCGATCTCCCGGACCGTGGTCATCGCGACGGTGCTCAACACCACCGCGCCGTCCACCGCGTTCGCCGCGCCGGCCAGCCCGGTCCGCGCCCCCTGCGGCACCACCGGTACGCCGTGCCGGGCCGCCGCCCGGACCGCCGCCACCACCCCGGCGGTGTCCCGGGGGCGGACGACCACCAGCGGCGTGCCGGCGGCGCAGAGGTCCGCCTCGTCGCGCCGGTGCAGCCGGAGCAGGTCCGGATCGGTGAGGACGGCCTCGTCACCGAGGGCCGCCCGCAGGTCGTCGAGGAGGGGGGAGCCAGCCATGCGGCCGAGGCTAACCGGCGGCTAGATTGGCCGCCATGCTGTACCTGGACCGGCCCGCCTGGCCGTGGCGCGGTCGGCTCTGGTCGCACCTGATCAGCGACGTCTCCCCGGCCGAGCTGCACGTGTTCGCCGAGACGCTGGGGGTGCCCCGGCGCGGGTTCGACCGGGACCACTACGACATCCCCGCCGACCGGTTCGCCGTGGCGGTGTGGCTCGGTGCCCGGGTGGTGCCCAGCCGGGAGATCGTCCGCCTGCTCCACGCGTCCGGCCTGCGTCGCCCCAAACACCTCAACCGCCCGGCCGGCCCCACAGCGCACGTCGGACCCGCCGGCCCCGGACGCCTCAGCCTGCCCGGGGACCTCACCCACCGCTGACACCGGCCGGCCCGCACCCCGGGACGCCGGCGACGGCCGGGCGGCGGATCAGCGCAGGGACGCCAGCTCGCGGCCGAGGTTGGCGCGGGCCGGTGCCTCCCACCGGGCGGCCAGCGGGGGCAGCCGGAACAGGGCCGGCAGGGCGAGCAGCCCGTCGAGGACCCGCGCCCGGCCGGTACGGAAGTCCGCCTCGGGCACGTGCGCGTACTCGGCGCGGATCGCGGCGGCGTACCCGTCGTACACCTCGGGGGGTGTGGCCAGGACGGCCAGGTCGGCGTCGCAGAGCAGCGCGCCGTCGCGGTCGCCGGGCGCGGTGCGGTGCCCGGCGGTGAGCAGCACCAGCCGGCGGACCTCGGCCACCGTGGCGGCCGGCACCCCCAGCCCGGTGAGCAGCGTGCCGGCCAGCTCGGCGCTGGCCCGTTCGTTGGCGTCGGCGGCGGCGCGCGGGTCGTAGACGGCGTCGTGCGTCCAAGCGGCGAGCGCGACCCGTTCCGGCCGGTCGGCCAGGTCGGCGTGCCGGTCGACCAGGTCCAGCACCGCCCGCAGGTGGTGCGCCGTGTGGTAGCGCCGGTGCGGCTCGCGCCAGCGGGCCAGCAGGTCGGACCCGGCGGCGGTGAGCGCCGGCCCGTCAACGGCCCCGGCGGTGAGCGCCGCCGCCACCCACCGGTCGATCAGCTCGGTCACCCGGACGATTGTGCCGCAGGGATGAACCGGTGTGGCGTGGGTAGTCCCCGCCATGGCGCTGGCCCGGGACCGACGACCGTCGCTGCTGCATCGGGCCGGGCTGCGTGACGCCGGCGACGACGTCGACACCGCGCGGATCGCCGAGGCGGTGGCCTACCTGCGCCACCGGGGCCGGGCCACCCTGCGCGACCGGCTGCACCAGGTGCACCTGGCGACGGGCCTGGCCGTGCAGGCCGGGCTGGCCGCCGCGCTGGCCTGGATCGTGTCGCACCACCTGCTGGGCAACCCGCAACCGGTCTTCGCGCCGATCTCGGCGGTCGGCACCCTGGCCGCCTCGGTCGGCCAGCGGCTGCGCCGGACCGTGGAGTTGATCGTCGGGGTGGCGGTCGGGGTGTTCCTCGGCGACGTGCTGATCTACTTCCTGGGCACCGGGGGCTGGCAGCTCGGGTTGGTGGTGACCGCGGCCATCCTGCTCACCACCTTCTTCGGGGCCAGCGTCGCGGTGGTGATCCAGGCCGCCGCGACCGCCGTGCTGATCGTCACGCTGAGCCCGTCCACCGAGGATCTGGAGCTGCCCCGGTTCGTCGACGCGTTCGTCGGCGGCGGCATCGCCCTGCTGGTCACCGCGATCCTGCTGCCGCTCAACCCGCTCCGGGTGATCAACCGGGCGGCCCGGCCGGCGCTGGACCTGCTCGCCGACCAGCTCGACGTCTGCGCCCAGGCGCTGCGCGACCGGGACCGGGGCGCCGCCCAGCGGGCGCTGGACCGGCTCCGCGAGAACAAGGAGGAACTCGCCACCTTCACCGAGGCCATCGAGGGGGCGAAGGAGACCAGCACGCTCTCCCCGGCCCGCTGGCACCGGCGCAACGAACTGACCCACTACGCCGAGGCGGCCGACCCGATCGACCGGGCGATGCGCAACAGCGGCACCCTGATCCGCCGGTCGGTAACCATGATCGAGGACGACGAGCCGGTGCCGGAGCCGATGCCGGACGCGGTGGTCCACCTGGCCGAGTCGGTCCGCCTGCTGCGGCACGAGTTCGCCGTCGGGGACGAGCCGGAACGGGCCCGGGAACGGTCGCTGCGCGCGGTCAGCGAGGCCGGTCGGGCGTACGACCAGGGGGTCGGGTTCTCCGGCAGCGTGGTGATCGCCCAGGTGCGTACCACCGCCAGTGACCTGCTGGTCGCCTCGGGCATCGAGCAGGAGGAGGCCAACCGGCTGATCCGGCAGGCGTTCGGCGACAAGGACAAACCGGGCGGCGGTCCGGCGGAGCAGCACGCCGCCCCGAAACCCCCGACCGCCCCGCCCCTGGGCTGACCCCGGCCGCGCCGCCCCGGGTCGCTCCGCCCGTGGACCGTGCCGTCCCGCACCGGGAGAGCCCGGCCGAACGGGCCGGGGATGACTACGCTGATCCACATGGCCGACACCCCGCCCGGCGGGCACCCGCCGCCGCCCGCGCCCGCCGTCCCGTCGCCGGACGCCGCCGCGCCCCGGATGCCGCTGCGCCGGCTCGGCTGGCGGCGGGTCCTGGTGCTGGCCGGGGTGGTGCTGCTGATCGCGGCCTGCGCGGTCTACATGCTCTACACGCTCGGCTCCAACCTGGGTCTGGACGCGCTGCTGGTCGGGGTGACCGCGGCGATCCTGCCGGTGCCCGTCCTGGTGGCCTGCTTCCTCTGGCTCGACCGGTACGAACCCGAACCGCTGAAGTACCTGATCTTCTGCTTCGCCTGGGGCGCGTTCGTCTCGACCGCCGCGTCGCTGACCGTCAACAACACCTTCGCCGCCCTGTTCAAGGACTGGGGGGTGTCGTCGTCGCTGACCGGCGTGCTGGTGGCCCCGTTCATCGAGGAGCTGACCAAGGCGCTCGGCCCGATCCTGCTGCTGATCTTCCGGCGCAAGGAGTGGTCCGGGATCACCGACGGCCTGGTCTACTGCGGGCTGTCCGCCGTCGGGTTCGCCATGGTGGAGAACATCCTCTACCTGGGCGGCCTCGGGTACGCCTCGGGCGTCGACCAGTGGGGGCCGGCCACCGGCGTACGCAACGTCATCGTCATCTTCATCTCGCGGATCCTCTTCTTCGGCTTCGCCCACCCGCTGTTCACCTCGATGACCGGGGTGGGGCTGGGCATCGCCGCCCGCACCGCCGACCGGCGGGTCCGGGTGCTCGCCCCGGTCGCCGGCCTGCTGCTGGCGATGATGTTGCACGGCACCTGGAATCTGATCCCGACGCTGGTCCAGGCCACCGGCCAGGCGGTGATCTTCTTCTACGGGATGGTCGCGGTGATGGTGCCGATCTTCTTCGGCATGGTCGGCTTCGCGGTCTGGCTGCGCGCCTGGGAGGGGCGGCTCACCGAGCGGACCCTGCCCGACTACGTGCGGGCCGGCTGGTTGAGCCCGCCCGAGGTGGCCGCCCTGGGCAGCCTGGGCCGCCGGCACGCCGCCCGGACCTGGGCCCGGCGGGTCGGCGGGGACGCCGGGCTGCGCGCGATGCGCGGGTACCAGTTCGCCGCGACCCGGCTGGCGCTGCTGCGCGACGGGATGCGGCGCGGCCTGGACCGCAAGCCGGCGGAGCGGGAGAACACCCTGCGGGAGGAACGGCAGTTGCTGGAGACGATCGCCGCGTACCGGTCGTTCTTCGTCGGCCGGGACCCGCAGACGCCGGTGGGGGTCTGGGACGGGCAGCGCTACCACCTGCGGTTCCCCGACGGCACGCAGCGGGTCGTCGACGCCCCGGACTCGCCGGTGGTGCCGATCCCGGTGGTACTGGCCCCGCCGCCGCCCCCGGCCTACCCGGCCGGCTACGGCCCGCCCGGCTGGTACGGTCCCCGGCCGGCCGCCCCGTGGCCGCCCGGCCGGTACTGACCGCCGAACTCCTGCCGGGACCTCCCGCCGCCCGCCGAAGCGGGCGGCGGGCGTCGGCGCGTGCACCGTCCCCGACCCCCGTATGGGGCGCGTCGCCCCGGTGGCGGATTCATGAAGAGATTCCGCCTCTCCTTGTTTACCTCTTCGCTGTAGCAGAAACCCGCATATTCGGACGAATCGGTCGAATAGGCTATGGATAGCCCGTAAATGGCTTTAGGTCGCAGACGGGCAGCTCTGGGTATATCTGGGTGGCTCTCTGGAGGGGTTCATGAGTAACAGCCGACGGCTGCGGCGAGGACTGAAGCGTGGTCGCGCCGCTTCAGGGCTGAGTTCCGCCCTGATGGTGGTCGGGATGACGGGTGGGCCCGCAGTCGCAGCGCAACCCCTGGAAACCGCGCCGTCCGCGCAGGACGTGCGTACCGGCACCTCCGTTCCGCTGCACCAGTACGGCGGGTGGCCGGCGTCCTGGTCGACGGTCCGCCAGGATGGTGGCGGCCCGGACGATTCGTGGGACAGCTACCCCGACGAGCCGTCGGACTGCGGCCCGCAGGGCTGGCAGGGGCCGTGGGGCGGGCACGACGACGGCAAGGGCCATTACCCGCATGGCCCCAAGAAGAAGGGCCCCCAGGGCCCACAGGGTGCCCAGGGCCCACAGGGTGCCCAGGGCCCCCAGGGCGATACGGGTGCCCAGGGTGCGCAGGGCGCGACCGGGGCGCAGGGTGCGCAGGGCGCGACCGGGGCGCAGGGTGCGCAGGGCGCGACCGGGGCGCAGGGTGCGCAGGGCGCGACCGGGGCGCAGGGTGCCCAGGGCGCGACCGGGGCGCAGGGTTTCCAGGGCGTACAGGGCGCGCAGGGTGACATCGGTGCTCAGGGTGCTCAAGGTGCTCAGGGTGCCCAAGGGGAGACTGGTGCTCAGGGGCCTCAGGGAGCCCAGGGTGACACCGGTGCGCAGGGCGCTCAAGGCACGCAGGGTGTGCAGGGGGCGCAGGGCGCGCAGGGCCAGACGGGCGCTCAGGGCTTCCAAGGTGCGCAGGGGGACACGGGCGCTCAGGGCGCGCAGGGTGCGACCGGTGCCCAGGGCCCTCAGGGCCCGCAGGGTGACGCTGGCGCGCAGGGTGCTCAGGGCGCCCAAGGAGCTCAGGGTGCTACCGGTGCTCAGGGGCCGCAGGGTGAGACCGGTGTGCAGGGCGCTCAGGGCTTCCAGGGTGCGCAGGGCGCAACCGGTGCGCCGGGTGTCCAGGGGCCTCAGGGTGTGCAAGGAGCGCAGGGTGACGTGGGCGCTCAGGGTGCTACCGGTGCTCAGGGGCCGCAGGGTGAGACCGGTGCGCAGGGCGCTCAGGGCTTCCAGGGTGCGCAGGGTGAGACCGGCACTCAGGGCGTCCAGGGCCCCCAGGGCGCACAAGGCGTCCCGGGTGAGACAGGCGCTCAGGGCGCTCAGGGCGACGCGGGTGCTCAGGGTGCTCAGGGTCCGCAGGGCGTGCCGGGTGCGGCGGGTGTTCAGGGTGCGCAGGGTTTCCAGGGTGCTCAGGGTGACGCGGGCGCGCAGGGCACTCAGGGCGCGCAAGGTGCGCAGGGACCGCAGGGCGACGCAGGTGCGCAGGGTGCGCAGGGTGCGCAGGGTCCGCAGGGTCCGCAGGGTGCGGCAGGTGCGCAGGGCGCGCAGGGTGTCGCGGGCGAGACGGGTGCCCAGGGCGCGCAAGGTGCGCAGGGACCGCAGGGCGACACAGGCGCGCAGGGTACTCAGGGCGCGCAGGGTCCGCAGGGCGTGGCGGGTGCGGCGGGTGTTCAGGGTGCGCAGGGTTTCCAGGGTGCCCAGGGCGACGTCGGCGCGCAGGGTGCGGCAGGTGTTCAGGGCCCGCAGGGCGCACAGGGTGCCCAGGGCGATATCGGTCCACAGGGCATCCAGGGTGCCCAGGGCGTCCAGGGTGCCCAGGGCGACATCGGTCCGCAGGGCCCTCAGGGTGCGCAGGGGCCGCAGGGCGGCGCGGGCGTGCAGGGTGCCCAGGGCGCGCAGGGAACGGCGGGCAACGGAATCCAGGCGGCCTACATTCAGGGCCCGTTGACCGTCATCGCGGACACACCCGTTGATTTCGGCTGCGTACCCGGGGACATCGCGGTCGGAACCGGCTACCAGCTCTCGGGTGCGGGCGTGAATCCGGTGCTGATCCAGCCGCTCTCGATCAGTGGCTACCAGTTCACCTTCACCGGCGGGGGTGCCGACATCTGGGTTTCCTGCATCTCGCCCAGCACGCCGGTGGCATTGAACGCCCCGGCGGTCGGCGGCAAGTCGGATCGGGCGACGGCGAACGGTAGCCGTGCCAGCCGGCCGAACCGCAAATCGGACCGCCCCGGAACCGTCAAGGAGGAGAAATGAGCACGCGTCAGATACTGGGTTCACTCGCCTGTGGTGCGGTCCTGCTCGCCGGAGTGCCGGCATGCAGTGCGAAACCCGCCGACAAGCCGCAGCCCAGCAGTTCCGGTAGCAGCGACAGTACGAACGGCGGTTCCAGCACCGGAAGCACTGCGGCGGATCTGCTGAAGCTCGGTGTCGAGCAGGGGCAGGCCGGTGACTACGACGCGGCGAAGGCCAGCTTCGAGAAGGTGCTGGCCGCCGAGGCCGACAACAAGTTCGCCTGGTTCAACCTGGGCTTCATCGCCCAGTCGCGCAATCAGGCCGACGAGGCCATCAGCAACTACGACAAGGCGTTGGCGGCCGACGCCGACTACAAGCCGGCCCTCTACAACAAGGCCATCGCCCTGGAGGGCAGGGAGCCGACGACGTCGATGGAGATCTACCGCAAGGTCGTGTCGATCGACGACAAGTCGTCGACCGCCTATCTCCGACTGGGCATGTTGCTGTCCAAGTCCGGTGACGAGGAGGCGGCGCGGGACGCCTTCAAGGCGGCCATCCGGCTGGACAAGGGGCTCACCTCTTCCGTTCCGGCGAAGTACCGCCCGACGCCGACCGCCCGGTCCTCCGCCTCGGCGGGCAGGTGACCGGCCCATGCACACACCGCGCGTAACGGTCTTCACCGGAAGCAACCGCACCCGGTTCATCGACGAGTGCTTCCGCTCGCTGGTGGCGCAGACCTTCACCGACTGGGAATGGGTGGTCATCCTCAACCAGGGGTCCCGGTGGCGGCCCGAGACCCACGACGATCGCATCCGGCTCATCGTCCAGGACGACCTCAACGGCGTGGGTGCCGTGAAGGGGTTCGCCTGCGCCGAGGCCGCCGGGGACATCCTGGTCGAGCTCGACGACGACGATCTGCTCAGCAGCGACTGCCTGCAGGAGATCGTCGACGCCTTCGACGCCCACCCGGAGGTGGGGTTCGTCTACAGCGACACCGCCCAGATCCAGGAGGACGGTGGCCGCTGTGAGGACCGCTTCGCGAGTTCGTTCGGCTGGCGGCACTACGACGAGAAGGTCGACGGCCGCGAGGTGCTGGTCTGCCGGGCGTTGCCGCCGACGCCGCACAACGTGAGCTACATCTGGTACGCGCCGAACCATGTGCGGGCCTTCCGCCGGGACATCTACGAGAAGGTCGGCGGATACGACGAGTCGCTCGACGTCGCGGATGACGCCGATCTCATGGCTCGGATCTACCAGGTGAGCGAGTTCCACCACATCCGGAAATGCCTCTACCTCCAGCGGATGCACGCCAAGAACACGCAGCGTATGCCGGAGTTCAACGCCCGCATCCAGCAGCGCACCGTGGAGATCTACGACCGGAACATCCAACAGAACGCCCTGGCCTGGTCGCGGCGTCAGGGACTCCTGGCGCTCGACCTGGGTGCGGCCCACAACAAGCCGGAGGGCTATCTCGGGCTGGACCACCACGACGGGCCGGGCGTCGACCTGGTCTGCGATGTGACGAAGGGAGTCGATCTGCCGGACGGTAGCGTCGGGGTCATCCGGGCCGTGGACTTCCTGGAACACATTCCGGACAAGATCGCACTCTTCAACGAGTTGTACCGGTTGCTCGCCCCGAACGGGATGCTGTTGTCGCTGACCCCCAGCACCGACGGTCGGGGCGCCTATCAGGACCCGACGCATGTGGCGTTCTACAACGAGAACTCGTTCTGGTATTTCACGGACGCTAACTACTCCCGTTTCGTGCCGGAGATCCGGTGCCGGTTCCAGGCGTCGCGGTTGGTCACGTACTTCCCCAGCGAATGGCACCAGGCGCACAACATCCCGTACGTCTCGGCGAACCTCATCGCGATCAAGGACGACACCCTGCGCAACGGCGGAGTGCTGAACCTGTGACCTGCGGGTGGGTCGCCGCCGCGTCGGCGTCGGCGGTCGCTTCCCGCCCGGCCGTGGCCGGTCAGGTCATCAGGCTGGTGAGGAAGTCGCCGAGGCCCTGGGCCATCGCCATCAGGGCGGCCCCGATCCCCTTGAACATCTGGGCCGCCCCGTCCGGGCGGAACGCCATGAAGTAGATCAGGAAGGCGACGCTGCCCCAGAGCAGCACCTTCTTCACGAGAACCGGCATCGTCCCTCCCCAGGGCACCTGTGACGGGCCTGGCTTCCCGCCGGGAAGCGGGACAAACCGGTAGGCCGCCCGGGACGGCTCCCGAGGGCCCCGGGAGGGACCGGACCTACAGGTAGAGGCCGGTGCTGCCGGTGGACTCGCTCTCCACCCGTTCGGCGGCGACGGCGTGCACGTCCCGCTCGCGCAGCAGCACGTACCCCCGGCCGTGCAGTTCGACCTCGGAGCGGTCGTCCGGGTCGAACAGCACCCGGTCGCCGGCCACCACGGCGCGTACGTGCGGACCCACCCCCACGGCGGTGGCCCAGGCCAGCCGCTTGCCGACGGCGGCGGTGGCCGGGATGACGATGCCTGCGGTGGAGCGGCGTTCGCCCTCGCTGCCGTCCTGCCTGACCAGCACCCGGTCGTGCAGCAGGCGGATCGGCAGGCCGGTGTCGAGGTTCGGGTCGGCGGTCACGCCAAGACGCTACCGTGTGGCCCGGTGGCGTCGATCCGGTGGTTGAGCCGATGCGGCACGGGGCAATGAGTGGCGGAACTGCCCTACGGTGGCGGGCGTACGGACGTACCCTGTCCGGGCCGTCGCCGTGGGCGTCCCGGTGTCGTTTCTCAGGAGGTGCGCTTGAGCCGCTTCGAGCGGGTACGCGGCCGACTCCGCCGCGCCTACGAGTCCGGACGGGAGTCGGTCCGCGCGGGGCGCGCCGATCCGGCCGACGCGCCGGAGGGGGCCGGAGTGGCCACACCCGCTTCCCCCGGCCCGGCGGCGGCCCCGTCGGCGACGGTGGTCGGGGCCGAGCCGCCGGCGGCCATGCACAACTCCACCTCCAGCCGCGACGACGCCGACGTGCCGCACGCGCTGCGGATCGCCGCCGCGTGGTCGTGGCGACTGATCGTGATCGGCGTGGTCACCTGGGCGCTGCTGAGGATCGTCGGGACGATCAGCATCGTGATCATCCCGCTGGCGGTGGCGCTGCTGCTCTCCGCGCTGCTCGCCCCGGCGGTGGGCTGGCTGCTGCGGGCCCGGTTCCCCCGCTCGCTGGCGACGGGCGTGGTGATGGTCGGCGGCCTGGTCGCGGTGTTCGGCACGCTGACCCTGGTGGTCAACGAGTTCATCCAGGGCGTGCCGGAGCTGAGCGAGAAGTCGTCGCAGGGCGTACGGCAGATCCAGGACTGGCTCAAGACCGGCCCGCTGCACCTGTCGGACAGCCAGCTCAACCGCTACATCGAAGAGGCACAGGGCTGGATCAACGGCAACACCGAGAAGTTCACCAGCGGTGCGCTCGCCACCGCCACCACGCTGGCCGAGGTGCTCACCGGTGCGGTGCTGGTGCTCTTCGCCACCTTCTTCTTCCTGCGCGACGGCAGCCGGATCTGGCGGTTCCTGGTCCGCCTGCTGCCGGTCGCCGCCCGGTGGAAGGTCGACGACGCCGGACGGGCGTCCTGGGCGACGCTCGGCGCGTACGTGCGGGCCACCGTGCTGGTGGCGTTCATCGACGCGGTGGGCATCGGCATCTTCCTGGTCGTCTTCGACGTCCCGTTCGCCTTCCCACTGGCCGCGCTGGTCTTCCTGGGGGCGTTCATCCCGATCGTCGGCGCGTTCCTCTCCGGGGTGGTGGCGGTGCTGGTGGCGCTGGTCGACAGCGGCCCGGTGACCGCGCTGATCATCCTGGGCGTGGTGATCGGCGTGCAGCAGGTCGAGGGCCACCTGCTCCAGCCGTTGATCATGGGTCGGGCGGTGGCCATCCACCCGCTCGCGGTGATCATCGGGATCGCCGCCGGGGTGGTGCTCGCCGGCATCACCGGCGCGCTGGTCGCGGTGCCGCTGATCGCGGTGTTCAACACCGCCGTACGCCGGCTCGCCGCCCGCAGCGTGCCCGACACCCCACCGGACGCCGTGGTGGTCGCCTCCCAGGCCCCCTGACCAAACCGGCACGCCGCCCGTTCCCCGCCGGGGAGCGGGCGGCGTGCCGTCTGTGGGGGTCAGACCTTGGCCAGGCGCTCCAGCGCGCCCCGGGCCACCTCCGGCCGGGTGGTGTACCAGAACGGGGGCAGCGAACGGCGCAGGAACGGCCCGTAGCCGCGCGCCGTCTCCAGCCGCGAATCGAGGACCGCGACCACCCCCCGGTCACCGGTGGCCCGGATCAACCGGCCCACCCCCTGCGCCAGCCGGACCGCCGCGATCGGCACACTGACCGCCGAGAAACCGGACCCGCCGCCCGCGTCCACCGCCGCCGCGCGGGCCGCCGCCAACGGCTCGTCGGGGCGCGGGAAGGGCAGCCGGTCGATCACCACGAGCTGGCACGAGTCGCCCGGCACGTCCACCCCCTGCCAGAGCGACATCACCCCGAACAGGCAGCTCGACCGGTCGTCGCGGAACCGCCGCACCAGCAGCGGCAGCGCCTCCTCGCCCTGGAGCAGCACCGGCAGGTCGGTGCGCGCCCGCAGCAGCTCCGCCGCCTGCTGCGCGGCCCGCCGGGAGGAGAACAACCCGAGGGTACGGCCACCGAGCGCGCCGACCAGCCGCAGCAACTCCTCGCCGGCCGCCTCGGGCAGCCCGGAGACGCTGGGCCGGGGCAGGTGCGCGGCGACGTACAGGATGCCCTGCCGGGCGTAGTCGAACGGTGAGCCGACGTCGAGCGACGACCAGCCCGGCCCCGACGTGGCCGGCACGACGCCGGTGGCGGCCCGGCTGCCCGGGGCGCTCGCCACCCCGCCGGCATCCGGGCCGGCGGCCCCGACCGCCGTACCGCCGCCGACGACACCGGTCGACCGGCCGGCGGTGGCGGTGGCCAGCGCGGCGGCGGCCGGGGACGGCGGGGCGGGCGGCGGCGCCTCCAGGCCGAGCGCCCGCGCCACCGTGTCGAACCGGCCGCCCAGCGCCAGGGTCGCCGAGGTGGCGACCACCGTGCGCTCGTCGTACAGGTGGGTGGCGAGGGTGCCGGCGACGGACAGCGGCGCCACCACCAGCGCCCGGCGGCTGCCGTTGTCCGGCTTCTCCACCCAGGCGACGTCGTGGTCGGCCTCCTCCAGCAGCCGCTGCGCGGTGGTCGACAGTTCGTCGAGCACCGCCTTGGCCTGCTGCTTGCGGACCGGGTCCGGATCGTCGGCCTTGATGTCGCCGATCGCGTCGAGGGCGGCCCGGGTGGCCGCGTCCAGCAGCGTGCACGCCTCCCGCAGCGGGCCGGGCAGGCCGCCGGTGAGCCGACCGGCCGGGGCCTCGGCCAGCCCGACGGCGAGCGCGTCGCCGGCCTCGGTGAGCCGGTCGGCGACGTCGGGCCGCAGCAGCGGGCGGGCCCGTCGGGCGGACCTGTCGATCTGCTCCGGCACCAGCTCGGCCTGGGCGGCCGAGGAGACCCGGTCGGCCAGCTCGTGCGCCTCGTCGACGATCAGCAGCTTGTGCGGCGGCACGATGTGCCGGCCGGCTAGCATGTCCACCGCGAGCAGGCTGTGGTTGGTGACCACCACGTCGGCCTCGCGGGCGCGGGCCCGGGACGCCTCGGCGAAACACTCCTGGCCGAACGGGCAGCGCGACGCCCCCACGCACTCGCGGGCCGGCATCGAGACCAGCCGCCACGCCTGGTCGTCGACGCCCGGGTCCAGCTCGTCCCGGTCGCCGGTGTCGGTCTTCTCGGCCCAGTCGCGCAGCCGTTGGATCTGCTTGCCCATCCGGCCGGCCTCGCCGAGCCACTTCGTCCCGCCGCCGGGCCGGTCGGCGGGGGCGTCGAAGAGGGTGTCCTCCGGCTCGTCCTCGGTGGAGTTGTCCAGCCGGGCCAGGCAGAGGTAGTGGTGCCGGCCCTTGAGCACGGCGAAGGTCGGGCGACGGCCGAGCAGCGGCTCGACCGCGTCGGCGAGCCGGGGCAGGTCGTGCTCGACCAGTTGGGACTGCAACGCCAGGGTGGCGGTGGAGACCACCACCGGCCCGTCCACGGTCAGCGCGGGGGCGAGGTAGGCGAGCGACTTGCCGGTGCCGGTGCCCGCCTGCACCAGCAGGTGCTCGCGGGCGGCGACGCTGCGTTCGATCGCCTCGGTCATCTGCTGCTGGCCCGGCCGGGTCGCGCCGCCGGGGACCGCGCCGACCGCCGCCGCCAGCAGCTCGGTGCCGCTCGGCCGGCCACCACGCCGTCGACCGGAGCGGGCCGAGGGGGTGCTGGGGCCGGCGGCGGTACGGGGCGGAGTCACCGTGCGACGGTACCCGCCGCCGCCGACAGTGGACGCGCCCCCGCCTCCCCGCGTGGCGCGGTCACCGTCCGGATTGTCGTGACCTCGGACGGGTCAACTCGCTGCGGCGGGGAGGGGTCGGAATCGGCTAGGGTGCGATTCATGCCGAGCGACGTGGTCCGCGTGATCTACCGCAAGTACGACGGCAGCGCCCACCGCGACTACCCGGCCCGCCGGCTGGCCGAGGACGACCTCGGGGTGTGGCTGGGGGTGACCGAGGGCACCGTGTCGGTCTACCACGGCCGGCCCTCGGTGGAGCAGATCCCCTTCGTCCTGCTGGTGCCGCACCACGCCTGGTGGACGGGCATGTTCAACCCGCCGCCCCGGACCAGCGAGGTCTACTGCGACATCGCCACCCCGGCCCGCTGGGAGGGCGACGACACCGTCCACCTGGTCGACCTCGACCTGGACGTGGTGCGCCGCCGGACCACCGGCCTGGTGGAGCTGCGCGACGAGGACGAGTTCGCCGAGCACCGGGCCCGGTTCGGCTACCCGGACGAGGTGGTGGCGCAGGCGCAGGCGGCGGCGGCGAAGCTGCTCACCGCCCTCGGCGACGGCACCGAGCCGTTCGCCTCGGCGTACCGGAAGTGGTTGGCCCTGGTGGTCTGACGGGGCGTGGCCCGGCCGGCGCGGCGGGGGTCACCAGCGGGGCGGCCAGGTGGCGTCCGGGCGAAGCGGCGGCAGCCGGTGCAGCTTGTCCGGGTTGAGTTGGTGGAACAGGCCGGTGATCCGGCCGTCGTGCACGGTGAACGCGGTGACCATCCGCAGCAGCCGGCCGTCGGGCTGGACCGTCTCCAGGTGCAGGCCGAGTACCCCGTCCACCAGCACCGGCGTGGCCCGTAGGCGCTGGCCGTACCGGCCGGCCCGGGCGAAGAGGCCGAGCAGGAAGCGGGCCACCGGTTCGACGCCGACGACCGGGCGGCGGGCCGTCGGGAAGTGTCCCCCGCTGTCGCCGATCAGCACCACGTCCGGGGCGAGGACCCGGACCAGCGTGTCGAGGTCGCCGGATTCGGTCGCGGCGGCGAACGCGGCGAGCACCCGACGCTGCTCGGCGGGGTCGGCGGTGTGCCGGGGCACGTCGGTGGCGGTGACCGCGCGGCGGGCCCGGGAGGCGTGCTGGCGGGCCGCCTCGGGGGTGCTCGCCAGCACCTCGGCGATCCGGGCGAACGGCACCGCGAAGACGTCGTGCAGGACGAAGGCGACCCGCTGTTCGGGGCTGAGCCGTTCCAGGACGACCAGCAGGGCGGTGCCGAGCTTGTCGCGCCGGACCGCCCGGTCGGCCGGGTCGGGGGCGAAACCGTCCGGCCCGGCCGGTCCGCCGGCCGTCGGGGTGACGACCGGCTCCGGCAACCACTGTCCCGGGTACGTCTCGCGGCGGACCCGGGCGGAGCGCAGCACGTCGAGGCAGATCCGGGCACAGGTGGTGGTGAGCCAGCCGCCCAGGTGCCGGATCTCGGCCCGGCGGGCCGGGTCGGCGAGCGCCCCGGCGTACCGCAGCCAGGTCTCCTGGACGGCGTCCTCCGCCTCGCTGCGGCTGCCGAGCATCCGGTACGCCACCGCGACGAGCCGCCCGCGTTCGGCCTCGAACTCCGTCACCAGGTCCACCGTCACCACTACCTCCCGGGTCCGAGCGGATTCTCTCCCACCCACCGGACGGGCCGGCGTGGGAGAACGTGACACCGCACCCGCCGTCGGTGCCGCCGACGCCCGGGAGGCGGCGGGTGCGGCGGTGGGCGAGGATCGGGGGATGCGCGCAGACGAGGAGACGGAGGTCGTCGTACCCGAGGGGGCGACGATGCGGCAGTTGTTGCGGGTGCCCGGCGGTGGTGGCCCGGTCGACCTGGGGGCGGTCGATCCCCGGGCCACCCCGGGTCTGCCCGCGGTGGCGGGCCGGGGCAGGGACCGTAAGCCGTGGGCCCGCCGGCAGGTGGAGCTGGTCGGCGCGGGGCTGGCCCGGCAGCAGGAGATGCTCTTCGCCACCGCCCGGGCGGCCGGCGAGCCGGGCCCGTCGGTGTCGGCTCCGGCCAGGGACGGGGCGCGGCTGGGCCGGGGCCGGCCGGGTCGGCTGCTGCTCGTGCTCCAGGCGATGGACTGCGGTGGCAAGGACGGCACGGTGAAGCGGGTGGCCGGTGCGATGAACCCGCTCGGCCTGCACATCCGCTCGTTCGGCCCGCCGACCCGGCAGGAGTTGCGGCACGACTTCCTGTGGCGGGTCCGCCGGGCGCTGCCCCCGCCCGGGTACGTCGGGGTGTTCAACCGCTCGCACTACGAGGACGTGCTGGTGGCCCGGGTCGACGCCCTGGTGCCGGAGCAGACCTGGCGGGCCCGCTACGACCAGATCAACGCCTTCGAGCGGGAGCTGACCGACGGCGGGGTGACCCTGGTCAAGGTGATGCTGCACATCTCCGCCGACGAGCAGGCGCAGCGGTTGGCGCAGCGGCTGACCGATCCGACGAAGTACTGGAAGTACCAGCCGAGCGACCTCGACTCCCGGGCCCGCTGGGACGACTACCGGGCCGCGTACGCGGAGGCGCTGGGGCGGTGCGACACGGACGCCGCGCCCTGGTTCGTGGTCCCGGCGGACCGTAAGTGGTACCGGGACTGGGCGGTGGCGCACCTGCTGCGGGAGACGTTCGAGGGTCTTGATCTGGGGTATCCGGCTGCCGGTTTCGACGTGGAACGGGAGCGCCAGCGGTTGGCGAGTGGCGGTGGTGACGGCCGAGGTGAACAGCAGATGAACGAGCGGTGAATCGGGTCTGACCAGGGGTAGGCCGGCGGAGACCCGCTCCGGTGGGGTACCTAGCATGCATCAGCGGACGCCCCCTGGGGCGGCGGCCACCCTTCCACCGACACGACGAGGTCCGTGCTGTGAAGTTTTCCTTCCGTCCCACCGAGGGCGCTTTCTACGAGCTCTTCACCAGGGCCGCGCAGAACCTGGTGAAGGGCACCGAGCTGCTCAACGAGCTGGCCCTGCCCGGCGTCGACGTGCAGTCGGTCAGCGAGCGGTTGACCGAGGTCGAGCACGACAGTGACCAGATCACCCACGATCTCTACAAGAAGATCAACTCCACCTTCATCACCCCGTTCGACCGGGAGGACATCTACCGGCTGGGCTCGCTGCTCGACGACGTGATGGACCACCTGGAGGCGGTCGGCAACCTGCTCTACCTCTACGGGCTCACCAAGCTCCCGTCGCTGCCGCGCGAGCTGCACGAGCTGGTCAACGTGCTCGACCTCCAGGCCAAGCTGACCGCCGAGGCGATGCCCCGGCTGAAGTCGATGAAGGATCTCGAGGACTACTGGATCGAGTGCAACCGGCTGGAGAACGACGGCGACCAGGCGTACCGGATGCTGCTGGTCCGGCTCTTCTCCGGCGAGTACGACGCGCTGACCGTCCTGAAGATGAAGGAGGTCGCCGACGAGCTGGAGGCCGCCTGCGACGCCTTCGAGCACGTGGCGAACACAGTCGAGACCATCGCGGTCAAGGAGTCCTGATCCTGTGAGTCCCGAACTCATCGCCGTGCTGGCGGTGATCGCGGTGGCCCTGGCGTTCGACTACACCAACGGCTTCCACGACGCTGCCAACGCGATCGCCACCAGCGTCTCCACCCGGGCGCTGACCCCCCGGATCGCCCTGCTGCTGGCGGCGGTCGGCAACTTCGTCGGCGCGCACTTCGGCGCGGGGGTCGCCAAGACCGTCGGCGACGGCCTGGTCACCCTCCCCACCGGGGTGGGCAGTCTCGGGGTGGTCTTCGCCGGGGTGCTCGGCGCCATCGCCTGGAACCTGATCACCTGGTACTTCGGCCTGCCGTCGTCGTCCTCGCACGCGCTGTTCGGCGGGCTGGTCGGGGCGACCCTGCTCTCCACCGGCGGCGTCGTGCAGTGGATCACCATCGGCGAGAAGGTCATCCTGCCGATGGTGCTCTCCCCGATCATCGGGCTCACCCTAGGTTACCTGCTGATGCTGGCCATCCTGTGGGCGTTCCGCAAGGGGCAGCCGGGCAAGCTCAACCGGGGCTTCCGCTGGGCGCAGACCGCCTCGGCGGCGGCCATGTCGGTCGGCCACGGCATGCAGGACGCGGCCAAGACCATGGGCATCGTGGTGCTGGCCCTCTACACCGGCGGTTTCCAGGACGACAAGACGCACATCCCGGGCTGGGTCTTCTGGACCTCGGCGACCATGCTGGCGCTCGGCACGTACGCCGGTGGTTGGCGGATCATCCGGACCCTCGGCCGCAAGATCATCGATCTGGGCCCGCCGGAGGGTTTCGCCGCCGAGACGGTGGCCAGCGCGGTGCTCTACTTCAACGCCCTGGTGCTCAAGGCCCCGATCTCCACCACCCACACGATCACCTCGGCGATCATGGGGGTGGGCGCCACCAAGCGGCTCTCCGCCGTCCGCTGGAACGTGGCCGGCAACATCGTGCTCGCCTGGATCATCACGTTCCCGGCCGCCGCGCTGATCGCCTGCCTCACCTACCTGCTGGTCCGTCCGCTGTTCTGAGCCACCTCGGGAGGGGCACCCCGCGACCGGGGTGCCCCTCCCGACGTCGTGCTCAGGCGTAGTCGACGCCGATCCGGGCCCGGATGTCGTCCAGCAGGCCCATCACCTCCAGCGTGACCGCGTGCGGCACCAGCGTGCTCTCGGTCAGCCCGGCCGCCAGGCACCGCTGCACCTCGGCGGCCTCGTACTGGTAGCCGCCGCCGGCCGGGTCGTCGGTGAGTGTCTCCGGCTCGGCACCGGCCCGGTGCAGCACCGCCGAGCCGGGCCGGAAGAACGGCTCGGGCAGCTCGATCCGGCCGGTGGTGCCGGTGATCGCGGCGGTCAACGGGGTCGCCCCCACCATGCCGCAGCCCAGCGTGGCGACCGCCCCCGAGTCGTACCCGAAGACGATGCCGGTGTTCTCGTCCACCCCCTCCGGGCTGAGCTTCGCCCAGGCCTGCACGTGCTGCGGCAGGCCGAGTAGCAGGTGGGCCAGGCTCACCGGGTAGACGCCCAGGTCCAGCAGGGCGCCGCCGCCCAGCGCCGGGTTGCGCATCCGGTGCTCCGGCGGGAACGGCCCGGCCACCCCGAAGTCGGCCCGCACACTGGTAACCTCGCCGATCGCCCCGGCCCGGACCAGCTCGACCAGGCGCAGGATCAGCGGGTTGCAGCGCATCCACATGGCCTCCATCAGGAAGACCCCCCGGGCCCGCGCCAGCTCGACCAACTCGGTGCTGGTGGCCAGGTCGAGGGTGAACGGCTTCTCCAGCAGCACCGCCCGGCCGGCCTCCAGGCAGATCCGGGCCGCCTCGTGGTGGGCGGCGTGCGGCGTGGCCACGTAGATCGCGTCCAGCCCGTCGTCGGCCGCCAACTCCGCCCACGAACCGTACGCCCGGTCGGCCCCGTACCGGCCGGCGAACTCCTCGGCACTCCCGATGGCCCGCGAGCCGACCGCGACCAGTTCGGCCCCCGGCACCAGCCGGAGGTCCTCGGCGAACCGGCCGGCGATGTGGCCGGTGGACAGAATCCCCCAACGTGTCATGCGCCCACGCTAACCCGCCGCCCGTCGCCCACCGGTGGCCCGTGGTGGTCGTCCCGCCCGTCGGTGCCCACCGACCGGGGTCGTCGGCCCGGGGGTGGTCCGGGCGGCGGGGCTAGGCTCGGCGCATGACGATCGACGGCACCGGTTTCCCCGCCCCGCCGGCCCTGGTCGAGCACGCCCGTCGGTTCCACGCCGAGGGCGGCATCCCGGCACCGCCCCGGGTCGCGGCCACCGTGCTGCTGCTCCGCCCGGCCGGCACCGACTTCGAGGTGTACGTCATCCGCCGGGTCGCCGCGATGGCCTTCGGCGGGGTGTACGCCTTCCCCGGCGGCGGTGTCGACCCGTCGGACTCCGAGGCGCACCTGGACTGGGCCGGGCCCGACCCGGCAGCCTGGGCGGGGCGGCTGGGCGTCACGCCGGACGCCGCCCAGGCGGTGGTGTGCGCCGCCGCGCGGGAGGTGTTCGAGGAGGCCGGGGTGCTGCTGGCCGGCCCCGACCCGGACACCGTGGTGGGTGACGTCAGCGGTGACGACTGGGAGGCCGCGCGACAGGATCTGGAGGCACGTCGTCGGGGCTTCGCCGGGCTGCTCGCCGGGCGGAAGCTCACCCTGCGGTCCGACCTGCTGCTGCCGTGGAGCCGGTGGATCACCCCGGAGTTCGAGCCGCGCCGCTTCGACACGTACTTCTTCGTCGCTCTGCTGCCCGAGGGGCAGCGGACCCGGGACGTCTCCGGCGAGGCCGACCACACCATGTGGGTCCGCCCGGCGGACGCCCTGGCCCGTGCGCGGGCCGGTGAGCTGACCATGCTCCCGCCCACCCTGGTCACCCTCGCCGAGGTGGCCGCCGCCGCCGCTGGCGGTGGCGTGGCTGCGGTGGCGCGTGCCTCGGTGGCCCGGGACGCGGCCACCCCGGTGACCCCCCGCCTCCACGTCCCCGAGGACGGCACCCCGCACTTCACCCTCGCCTGACTGCCGCCGGGTCCGCGTCGGCCAGGCGGGTCCAACGGCTGCCGCCGCCCGTCGCACCCGGTTCCGCTGCGCCCCCGCCCGTGTAGGTCCACCTCGGACCCTTTCGAACTGATGACGCCAGCGGCTCAACGGCCCACCGGGCGGGCGACTCACCAGCGGGACGTCTCCCTGCGGTCCGGCCGGCGGGTCGTCGCCGGTGGGGGCAGCTCACCGTCGCACCGGGCGAGGAACTCGTCACGTGCCGGGGCGGCCGGGACCGGTGACGTCGCAGGGCGGGTGAATCGTCGACGTCATCAGGTCGAAAGGGCCCGAAGGAGAGTTCCGAGACCCCGCCCCCCGCTCCGGCGGTCGCCCCCGCAGGACGACCCGCCCCGCACGACCCGGCGCGGCGATGCGGGCGGACGGGAGTCGGGCGGGGGTCAGCCGAAGCGGCCGGTGATGTAGTCCTCGGTCTTCTTCTGGCCGGGGTTGCTGAAGATCTTCTGGGTGTTGTCGTACTCGATCAGCCGGCCGGGGTCGCCGGTCTTCTCGATCGAGAAGAAGGCGGTGCGGTCGGAGACCCGGGCCGCCTGCTGCATGTTGTGGGTGACGATGATGATGGTGAACTTGTCCTTGAGCTGGAACATCAGGTCCTCGATGGCCAGCGTCGAGATCGGGTCCAGCGCCGAGCAGGGCTCGTCCATCAGCACCACCTGCGGCTCGACCGCGATGGTCCGGGCGATGCAGAGCCGCTGCTGCTGACCGCCGGACAGGCCCGCGCCGGGCTTGCCGAGGCGGTCCTTGACCTCGTCCCACAGGTTCGCCGCGCGCAGCGCCTTCTCGGCGGCCTCGTCCAGGATGGACTTCCGGCGGACCCCGTTGAGCCGCAGCCCGGCCACCACGTTCTCGAAGATGCTCATGGTGGGGAACGGGTTCGGGCGCTGGAACACCATGCCGATCATGCGGCGGACGGCGGTCACGTCGACGTCGCGGTGGTAGACGTCCTGGCCGTCGATGGTCAGGCTGCCCTCGACCCGGGCACCCGGCAGCACCTCGTGCATCCGGTTGATCGACCGCAGGAAGGTCGACTTGCCGCAGCCGGACGGCCCGATCAGGGCGGTGACCGTCTTCGGCTCGACCGTCAGGTTGATGTTCTCGATCGCCTTGAAACCGCCGTAGTAGGCGGTCACGTCGGTGGCGTCGATGCGCTTGGCCATGGTGGTACCTCCGGGGTTCATCGGCCGAGCCGGTTGCGGCGGGCCAGCAGCTTCGCGGCGACGGTCAGGACGAGCACGAGGACGACCAGGGTCAACGCCGCGGTCCAGGCCCGTGCCGGGGAGTACTTCGACGCCTCGCCGGCCTGCTGGTAGACGAAGAGGGCCAGCGACGACTGGTTGTTCTCGAACGGGTTGAAGTTGATCGCCGCGCCACCACCGGCGACGAGCAGCACCGGGGCGGTCTCCCCGGCGGCCCGCGCGATGGAGAGCATGATGCCGGTGACGATGCCGGGCAGCGCGGTCGGCAGCACCACCCGCAGGATGGTCTTCCACTTCGGCACGCCGAGGGCGTACGCGCCCTCCCGCAGCGGCGCGGGGACCAGCCGCAGCATCTCCTCCGTGGAACGCACCACCGTGGGCAGCATCAGCACGCTCAACGCGAGCGCGGCGGCGAAGCCGGAGAAGCCGGGCTGGCCGTCGTTGAACCACGGCGACACGATCAGCACCCAGAAGGCCAGCACGAACAGGCCGGTGACGATGGACGGGATGCCCGTCATCACGTCGACGAAGAACCGGATGGTGAAGGCGAACCGGCCCCGGCCGTACTCGACGATGTAGATCGCGCAGAGCACGCCGAGCGGGACGGTGATCGCGGTGGCGATGCCGACCTGCTCCAGCGTGCCGACGATGGCGTGGTACGCGCCGCCGTTGGCGTCCCGGGCCCCGATGTTGTTCATCGAGCTGCCGAAGAAGTCACCGTCGAGCCGGGCGGTGCCCTTGCTGACCAGCGTCCACACCACCGAGGCCAGCGGCAGCACGGCCAGCACCAGGGCGGAGTGGATCAGGGCGCTCCAGAACCGGTTGCGGGCCGAGCGCCGCCCCTCCACCGCGTTCGCCGCGACGAAGAGACCGGCCAGGTAGAGCACCGCGCCGAGCACCACGACCAGGACCGGGCCGCCGAGGTCGACGCCGTAGACGATGCCGGCGGCGACCAGCAGGGCCAGCGCCGCCAGGGCGGGGGCGGCGTACCCGGGCAGGCGGCGGGCCCGCAGGCTGTCCGGCTGGGCCGGCGGGCGGGAACGGCGGGGGGTGAGGGTGGTGGTCATGCGGCCGACTCCGTGAACTCGCGGCGGCGGTAGATGATCGCGCGCGCGGTGATGTTGACGACCAGCGTGATCGCGAAGAGCACCAGGCCGGAGGCGATGAGCGCGCCGCGGCCGGTCTCGTTGGCCTCCGCGAACCGGTTGGCGATGTTCGCGGCGATGCTGTTGCCGCCGTTGGCGAGGATGTTGAACGAGATGGCGTACGTCGAGCCGAGGGTGAGCGCGAGCGCGATGGTCTCGCCGAGCGCCCGGCCGAGGCCGAGCATGACGGCGGCGATGATGCCCGGCCGGCCGTACGGCAGCACCGCCGTGCGCAGCATCTCCCAGCGGGTGGCGCCCAGCGCGAGGGCGGCCTCCTCGTTGGCGGTCGGGGTCTGGAGGAACACCTCGCGGGAGAGCGAGGTGATGATCGGCAACACCATGATCGCCAGGACCAGGGAGCCGAGCAGGATCGAGTTGCCGTACGGACCGTCGCCGAAGATCGGAATCCAGCCGAAGTACCGGTTCAGCCAGGCCGACAGGTCGGCGACCGGCCCGACCAGGTAGTCCCGCCCCCACAGGCCGAACACCACGCTCGGCACGGCGGCCAGCAGGTCGATCACGAAGCCCAGCGCGGTGCCGAGCCGCCGGGGCGCGTAGTGCGACAGGTAGAGGGCGATGCCCAGCGCCACCGGCACCGCGACCAGCAGCGCCAGCAGGGCGGTGAGCAGGGTGCCGAAGGCGAGCGCGCCGATGCCGAACGTGGGTGGATCGTCGTTGGGGAACCAGCCCTCGAAGGTCCAGAAGTTCGCACTGTTGGCCCGCAGCGCCGGCACGGCCTTGGCGATCAGGAAGACCGCGATGGCCGCGATGATGACCAGCACGGCGACGCCGGCGGCCAGGGTCACGCCACGGAACGCCCGTTCCGCGCCGAACGCGCGGGCCCGGGGCAGCCCGCCGCCTCCGCCGAGGCCACGGTCGTCATCGGGGGTACGGGGGCTGACTGGTGCCTCGGCCACACGCGCCGAGGCACCGGCGGACCGCTCGTGACCCAGGGTCACGGGGTGTCCGCCGGTGCCGGCGTGTGCCGAGCGGTGAGGGGTTTCACCCATCTGCTCGCTCGCTTCGACTTGAGGTGATGTCGCTCGGGATGCTCAGGCCAGGTTCTTGACCGCGGCCTCGACCTTGGTCCGGACCGAGTCGGGCAGCGGGGCGTAGCCCAGCTCGACCAGCTCGGCCTGGCCCTCGGTGCTGGCGGCGTGCCCCAGCAGACCCTTGACCAGCGGCAGCTTGTCGGCGGCGATGCCCTTGCTGCACACGATCTCGTAGGTCACCAGGACGATCGGGTAGGCCCCGGCCTCCTTGGTGGCGTAGTCGATCGACATCTTGAGGTCGTCGCCCTGGCCCTCGATCTTGGCCCCGGCGATGGTCTTGCCGGCCGACTCGGCGGTCAGTTCGGTGTACTCGCCGGCCCCGTTCTGCACCTTGGCCTTCTTCAGGCCGGAGTTCTCGGCGTACGACCACTCGACGTAGCTGATCGTGCCCTCGGTGCTCTTGACCTTGGAGGCGACACCGTCGGACTTGGGGGCGCCGAGGCCGCCGGGGGCCTTCCACGCCTTGTTGTTGCCGAAGGTCCAGTCCGTCGGCGCGGTCTTCGACAGGTACTTGGTGAAGTTGTCGGTGGTGCCCGACTCGTCGGAGCGGTGCACCGTCTGGATCGGGGCGGCCGGGAGGGTGGCGTTCGGGTTGTCGGCCTTGATCGCCGGGTCGTCCCACTTGGTGACCTTGCCGGCGAAGATCTGCGCCAGGGTGGTCGGCTTGAGCTGGAGGTTGTCCACGCCGCCGACGTTGTAGACGACCGCGACCGGGCCGATCACCATCGGCAGGTTGAGCGCCGCGCCGCCGCTGCACTTGGCGTCGGCCTGCGGCTGCTCCTCCGGCTTGAGGGCGGAGTCGGAACCGGCGAAGTCGGCGGTGCCGGCGATGAACGCCTGGATGCCCGCGCCCGAGCCGGTCGACTCGTAGTTGATCGTGGTGCCGCTGCACTTCTGCTGGTACGCCTTGATCCACTCAGCCATGGCGTTCTTCTGCGCGGAGGAGCCCTGCGCGTTCAGGGTGCCCTTGCCGCAGTCGGCCGCGCTGGCCGAGCCGGAGGCGGAGGCGCTGGCCGGCTCGTTGTTGTCCGAGCCGCAGGCGCTGAGGCCGAGGACCGCGGTAAGAGCGAGGCAGGCAATGGCGCCGTGCCGCTGGAGCTTCACCTGAGGGGTTTCCCTTCACGTCTTTGGTCAGGTCGCCCGGATGGGGCCCGAGTGCCGGCGCTGACCGGCTGACACGAAAGCTAGAAGTGCCAGGTAGACGGTTCGCCGGTCGGAAGTGAACGGGGCATGAACAGCCCCGGCCGGGAAGGTGACCGCTGCCTGAGGGAGGGTTGTCCGTTAGGTGAACTGCCGTCCCGGTATCCGCATTGATGCGATATATCCGGGCAGCCGTTATCCGCGCGTGGCCCTGCCGTTACCGCGCGGAGACACGCCGATCATGGCCCCGGCCGGTCACCGGCCGGGGGTGGCGTGAACGGGGCAGCGTCAGCCCAGGTGGTAGTTGACGTGCCCGCACCAGCGGGCGAACCCGAGCCGTTCGTAGAGCGAGACGGCGGCGGTGTTCGACTCGTCGACGTAGAGCATCACCCGGTCCAGCCCGCGCCGGTCCCGCAGGTAGGCCAGACCGGCCGTGGTGAGCGCCCGGCCCAGGCCGCCGCCGTGGGCGTCCGGGTCCACCCCCACCACGTAGACCTCACCGGTACGGGCCGAGCCGGGCCGCTCGTGCACCTTGGTCCAGTGGAAGCCGAGCAGCCGCCCGGTGGCGTCGACGGCGAGCAGGAAACCGTCCGGGTCGAACCACGGCTCGGCCAGCCGGGCCCGCAGGTCGTCGGTGGTCCACCGGCCCTGCTCGGGGTGCGTGGCGAAGGCGCGGGCGTTGAGCGCGAGCCAGGCGTCGTCGTCCGCGCCGGGGCGGAAGGAACGCAGCGTCACCCCGTCCGGCAGACGGGGCGGTGGCACCGCACCGGTCAGCGGCCGGCGCAACTGCCAGAGCACCCGGGCCCGGGTGAAGCCGAGATCCACGGCGAGCGCGGCGGCGGACGGGTGGTCGCCGTGCGCCCAGGCCCGCAGCGGGCCGGACGCCGCCGCGAGGACGCCCCGGACCAGCGCCCGCCCGGTGCCCCGCCGCCGGAAGGCCGGGTGCACCACCAACTCCACCCCGACCCCGGACGCCGGCTCGGTGGTGTCCAGGTGGGCGTACCCGGTCAGGGTGCCGTCGGGGGCGCGGGCGGTCAGGTGCCCGGCCGCCGCGTGCGGGTCACGCAGCCGCAGCAGGGTGTGCTCGTCGAACGGGTCGGCCCCGTCGGCGTCGCCGCCGAGCCGGGCCAGGGCCAGCACCTCGGTCACCTCGTCCGGGGTGAGGCGGTCGGTGCGGGCCACCCGGTCGACGGTCGGTTCGACGCTGCTCATCCCGACACGGTAGTCGGCGTCGCCGGTTCAGTTGGCCCCGCCGGGCGGTAGCGCCTCCAGCCGGAACCGGCCGGTCAGGTCGGGCAGCAGCCGACGCAGCGCGTCCACCGTGCCCTGCCGGTCGCCACCGGCGTCGTGCATGAGCACGATCGCGCCCGGCCCGGTGTCCCCGGAGACCGTCGCGGTGATCTTCGCGGCCCCGGGGACCTGCCAGTCGTTGGGATCGACGGTCCAGTGCAGCGGGGTCATCCCCAGCCCCTCGGCGACCGACACCACGGGGTACGTCCAGGCCCCGCCGGGCTGCCGGAAGTAGCTGACCGGGGCGTCCGGCACGGCGGCGTGGATGGCGTCGTTGGTCCGGACCAGGTCGGCCCGGATCAGGGCGGGGGAGCGTTTGCCGAGCAGCACGTCGTGGTGCCACGAGTGGTTGCACAGGGTGTGCCCGTCGGCCACGATCGCCCGGATCAGGTCCGGGTGGTCCTGGGCGTTCTCGCCGACCACGCAGAACGTCGCCTTGACGCCGTACGTTCGCAGCACCTCCAGCACCTGCGGCGTGTACGTCGGGTCGGGGCCGTCGTCGAAGGTCAGCGCGACCTCGCCGGTGCCGGTGCTGGCGTGACTGCCGAACGGGCCGTCACCGCCGCTGGCGGGCTGCGGCGCGTCCGGGTCGGCCCCGGCGGTGGGAGTGTCGGCCGGGGTGGACGCGTCGGGGCGGGTGCCGTCCGTGGTGGCGGGCGGGGCGGCCGGGTCGGCGGGTTGCTCGCCGTACTGGGCGCCGTCGACCTGCGCCGCCGCGCCGAGGGGCTGGCGGGGCGGGTCGGGGGTCATGCTGCGGCCGAGCGCGTACGCGGACCCGAGCAGGGCGGCCAGCACCAGCGTGACGACGCCGATGGTCCCGCCGGTCGACCGGGTACGCATCAGCGCCACCGCCGGTCCGGATCGCGGGACGGCCCTCGCGTCGCCCCCGTGGTCAGTGCACGCACCGTAGCCCCTCTCGCCCCTGCTGATTACGGCACCAAGAATAGAACCGACAACAGGAGCAAAAGGGGCGTATCGGAAATAGTCCTATCGGGGTGCGGTGCCACCGCCCCCGATCAGACCGGCAGCGGTGCGGGCTCGGACTCGGGCAGCGACCGGGACGACGGCGGGACCACGAACTTGTAGCCCACCTGGCGGACCGTGCCGATCATCGACTCGTACTCCGAGCCGAGCTTGGCCCGCAGCCGCCGGACGTGCACGTCCACCGTACGGGTGCCGCCGAAGTAGTCGTAGCCCCAGACCTCGCGCAGCAACTGGTCCCGGGTGAACACCCGGCCCGGGTGCTGGGCGAGGAACTTGAGCAGCTCGAACTCCTTGTAGGTGAGGTCGAGCGGCCGGCCCTTCAGCTTCGCCGCGTAGGTGTCCGGGTCGATGTTCAGCTCGCCGGCCCGGATCGACCCACCGGCCCCGGACGTGGCGTTGCTCAGTCGGCCCACCGCGAGCCGCAGCCGGGCCTCCACCTCGGCCGGACCCGCCCCGGCCAGGATCACGTCGTCGACGCCCCAGTCGGCGTTCAGGGCGATCAGTCCGGCCTCGGTCACCACCGCGACCAGCGGCACGCCCAGGCCGGTGGCGTGCAGCATGCGACAGGTGGCACGGGCCTCGCTCAACTCCGACCGGGCGTCGACCAGCACCGCGTCCGGGCTGGGCCCGGAAACTAGGGTGCGGACGTCACGCGGTGCGGTACGGACCGAATGCGGCAACAGGTCGAGTGCCGGCAGCACCGCCGAGGGCTCACCTGCGCGCGCGGTCACCAGCAGCAGGAGCTCCACACGATCACCTCCGTCCCGGCGGCCCTTCGGCCGCACGCGACCAGCTGCCCCGCGGGTGGGCAGGGCGCTGAGAACTTGCGTGGGTCCCGGCGTCGCTGACGGGCGGGTAACAGCCTGAGCGTAACCGATTGCTCCGCTGTCACCCCGGCGTCCTTTCCTGTTTGTCGGATCTGCCCGTGATCACCGGTCAGGTTTTAACGTCGCCGAAACCGTGATCCCCGTCCGGCGCCCCGTGATCCCCGCCGATCCCCGTCGGTCTGGCACGATCGGGGCGTGTTTCCCTCCACCTCGCCCGAGACCGGCCGTGACCCGTGGGCCGACGACGCCCCCGACGGGCCCGCCGGCCCGGCCGGAGGGCCCGCGCCCGGCCCCCGCCCCGCCCCGACGACGACGCCGGGAGCCGACGCGAGCGCGGCCCACGCCGGTTCCGCAAGGGCGGCCAGCCGCGCCGCACCGAGGACGACGAGGTCGAGCCGGACGAGGAGCCGATCGAGCCGGTCGAGGTACGCCGCCCGCTCTCGCTGACCGTCGCCGGGTTCGCCGCGCTGCTCGGCGTCGGCCTGGTGCTCGGCGCGCAGACCGCCGGCCCCGGGCACCGGCTGCCGTTCGCGATCATCGTGTTCGGCGTGCAACTGCTCTTCGTGCTGGCCTGGACGATGGCCATGCGCCCGCCCGCGCTGCTGCTGGTCGCGCTGACCAGCGGCGTGGTCGCCGCCGCGGCCGACGTCGCCGCCGTGCAGACCGACGTGGCCGGGCTGGCCCCGCTCGGGTACGTGGCGCTGGGCGGGTTCCTGGTCGGGGTGCTGGGCCAGCTCGTCCGCCGGGTGGACCGGGTCCGGGTGACCGACTCGCTCGGCACCACCCTGCTCATCGTGGTCGGCGTGGTGGCGTTCGCCACCCTGATCACGCTCAGCCGGATTCCCGCCGGCACCCAGGCGATCACCGTCTGCCTGGCCGCCACCGGCGTCGCCCTCACCGTGGCCCGGCTCACCGACGCCGTGCTCGCCTGGCCCCGGCTCGCGCCGCAGGTGCCCCGGGGGGCCGCCGGGGTGGTCGTCGGCGCGATGATCGGCACCCTCACCAGCGCCCTGCTCGGCAGCTACCTGGTCGGCTTCACCCCGACCAGCGCCGCGGTCATCGGGCTGGTCACCGCGGCCACCGCCGTGCTGGCCGACCTCGCCGTCGGCTACGCCGAGGCGGGCCGGTTGATGGCCGGCGAGCCGCCCACCATGTGGATCGCCCGGCACATGCAGGGTCCGCTGGGCGGGTTCGCGCTGGCCGCTCCGGCGGCGTACGCCATGTGTGTGCTCTTTCTCTGACGCCGGCTGACGGCGGTGGGGCGCGCGGCGCGGTTGGGCGCGGCGGCGCCCGGGTAGTAGCGGTGCGCCGCGGGCGGCGGCATCGATGACGGGCACGTCGCGCGACCGCGACGGCGACGACGGACGGAGACGGGCGTGGCGCAGACGTACGAGGAGCGGCCCCGGCGGCGCGGGCGCAGGTGGCTCGTCGTACTTGTCGTCCTGGTGCTGATCCTGGGCGGGTTGCTGGTGGTGGCCGACCGGGTGGCGGCCGGGCTGGCCGAACGCGCCATCGCCGACCAGGTGCAGCAGGCGATCACCGAGCAGGACGCCAGCTCCGCGCCGCCCCAGGTCGACGTGGGCGGGTTCCCGTTCCTCACCCAGGTCGTCGACGGCCGGTACGAGCGGATCTCCATCGTGCTGACCGACGTGCAGGGGTCGGTGGAGGGCAACGCGGTCAGCCTGCCCCGGCTCGACGTGGACGCCCGTAACGTGCGCGCCCCGCTGGACACCATCCGCTCCGGGCAGGGCGAGGTGGTGGCCGAGACGGTGGCCGGCACCGGCACGGTCACCTACGACAGCCTGGCCAAGCTGCTGGACCGGCCGGGGCTCAAGCTCGGTGAGCAGAACGGCAAGCTCGCCGTCACCGCGCCTGTCGACATCCTCGGCCAGAAGCTCACCGTCACCGGCACCGCCGACGTCACCGTGGCCGACGACGGCAAGGTGTCGCTGAAGTTCAGCGACCTGAACGCCCAGGGGCTGCCGGCGGTGCCGCTGGCCCGGACCCTGCTGAACAACTACGCCCGGGGCATCTCGGTGGACGTGCCCCTGCCGTCGCTGCCGTTCCAGCTCAACGTGCGCAAGGTCGAGCCGCGCCCGGAGGGGCTCACGGTGACCGCCGACGCGAAGGACGTCCCGATCAACTCGCCGAGCTGAGTCAGCGCTCAGTTCTGGACGCGGCACCCACCCGGCGCTGCCCGCCTGGTGGGCCCGCGTCCCGCATGCTGGTCGTGAGCTGGCACTCTCCGGGACGGCTGGTAGGCTCCGAGCCCATGGGGACGCACCTCACCAAACGGCGCGCGGTCGACCTGTGCCGCGTGGCCACCTGCCTGTGTCGCTCCGTCATCTGACGGCGGGGCTGTCTCCGGCCGCCCAGCGGCCACCGCACCCAGGGTCCCTGACCTTCGGGTGCCAACCCTCCGAAACGCCCGGCAGCGGCGCCGTCGCACGAACCCGTGATCCGTTCCTCTATGGGTCCCGCGCAGGGTGCGACATCACCGATCTCCACCACCCGCGCTGGCTCACCACCCATCCTCACCAGGGAGTGATCTGATGAGTCGCGACACCGCACTCGTTTCGGCCGAATGGGCCGAGAAGAACCTCGACGCCCCGGGCGTCGTCTTCGTCGAGGTCGACGAGGACACCTCGGCCTACGACACCGGCCACATCGCCGGTGCCATCAAGCTCGACTGGAAGACCGACCTCCAGGACCCGATCCGCCGGGACTTCGTCAACAAGGCCCAGTTCGAGGCGCTGCTCTCCGAGCGGGGCATCGGCAACGACGACGTCGTGGTCCTCTACGGCGGCAACAACAACTGGTTCGCCGCGTACGCGTACTGGTACTTCAAGCTCTACGGCCACCGCGACGTCAAGCTGCTCGACGGCGGTCGCAAGAAGTGGGAGCTGGACGCCCGCCCGCTGGTCACCGACGCGGTCACCCGTCCGGCCACCCAGTACGTCGCGAGCGAGCCGGACACCTCGATCCGGGCCTTCCGCGACGAGGTCGTCGACGCGATCGGCACCAAGAACCTGGTCGACGTGCGCAGCCCCGACGAGTTCGCCGGCCGGCTGCTGGCCCCCGCCCACCTGCCGCAGGAGCAGGCGCAGCGGGCCGGGCACATCCCCACCGCGATCAGCGTGCCGTGGTCCAAGGCGGCCAACGAGGACGGCACCTTCAAGTCCGACGACGAGCTGCGCAAGATCTACGCCGACGCCGGGCTGGACGACGGCAAGGAGACCATCGCCTACTGCCGGATCGGCGAGCGCTCCTCGCACACCTGGTTCGTCCTCCAGGAGCTGCTCGGCCACACCAACGTCAAGAACTACGACGGTTCCTGGACCGAGTACGGCTCGCTGGTCGGCGTGCCGGTGGCCCTCGGCGACGAGCCCGGGGAGGCCTGAGCCATGACTGCTCCCACCGCCGCCGGCTGCGCCGCACCGGACCAGTCCGCGCCCCTGCCGGCCAGCCTGGACCTGGAGAAGGAAACCGTCATCACCGGCCAGGTGCTGGCCGAGTCGGGCGATGTCGTGCCCGGCGCGTACGTCCGGCTGCTCGACTCGACGGGTGAGTTCACCGCCGAGGTCGTCACCTCCCCGGCCGGTCAGTTCCGGTTCTTCGCCGCGCCGGGCAACTGGACCCTGCGGGCGCTGTCCCGGCACGGCAACGGCGACACCGCCGTGACCGCCAACCGGGGCGTCAACGAGGTCTCCGTCACGGTGGCCTGACCCACGCTCTCGATCGGCCCGGGGCCGGTCACCCCACCCGGGGTGACCGGCCCCGCGCCGTCGCCCCCCTCCGGCGGCGTCACGAGGTGCAGCCGCCCTGGTGACCGACCCGCCGGACGCAGCGGCGACGCCCACCGAGCCGCCGGTCGCAGAAGACGTGATGCTGCGGTTCCGACCCGCCCTCCTCGGAGACGGTCGTCTCACCGAGCACCAGCTCCGGCAGGAACGCCAGCGACCGGCCGATCGCGCGGGCCAGCAGCCGCGCCGCCGGCAGGTCGTCGGCGGCGACAGTCAGGTGTACGACGTACCGCTCGCGCCCGGTCGCGGCGGTCACGCCCGCACCACCCGGGGCGCGAACCGGGACTGCCAGTCGCGCAGCGCACCCTTGATCCGTGCGTTCTCCTCCCGGGTACGGGCCAGCTCGGCGTGCAGCACCGCCAACTCGTCGGCGATCCGGTGCAGGAACCCGTCCACCTCGGCCGGGTCCAGCCCGTGCCGGGACCGCCGGAACCGCTGCTGCCGCACCTGACTCGTGCACAGCAGCCGGTACGCCACCGGTCGGTGGTGGTTCGCCGGTTGGTGGTGGTATGCCGCCGGCCTGTGGTGGTGCCCGGTATTCGGCCGCCCCGGCGGTCCGGACCGCCTGACGGGACGGCTGCCGGTCCGGCTGCTCGCGGCATGGCTGGTCGGGACCTGGTTGGTCGGGGGTCGGTCGGTTGTCGTCGAACGGTTCCGGCGGAACAGCCGGAGGAACCTGCACACGATGGGACCACCTCTCCGCAGGGGGCAGCGGGGGACCGTGCTGCCGTGGAAGGTGGCCGGGGCGGGCGGTTTCCCTTCCACCGCACCCGCCCCGGCCGGGGGGAGAGCCCTGCTCGTTGCCACGCGAGGAGCGCTCGCCGACCAACTTATTTGAGGAACTTGAAAGAGTCAACGACCGGTTGCAGTGCGTAGTTGCATGCCGTGATGAGAGCGTGATCGAATCGCGGGTGCCACGCGAGGAGTGCCATGCCTGCGACCCCGGACTACATCCGGATCTCCGACGAGATCGTCGCCGACGTCAGGTCGGGTAAGTACAAGCCGGGGGACAAGCTGCCCTCGATCAGCGAGCAGTGCAGCCGGTTCAACGTCAGTCCGTCGACGATCAACCTGGTCAACGTGCGGCTGGAGGCGCTCGGGGTGATCAGCCGTCACCAGGGCAAGGGCATCTACATCACCGATCCGGCGACCTGGTTGCGCAAGCCCTGATCTGAACCTGAGGGCGTTTTCGGGGCTGCGCCGACGTTGCTCACGTGCCGCCGCCTGTGCACCGCTGTCCTGCTGCTCTGCTGCCCTACTGATCCCGATGGGGGACGCTCTCCCCGGTCCAGAACATGGTGTGGCTCCCCCGAGCCGACGGAGAGGTCGGTCCCCGGCGACCGAAGCTCGTCGGGGCACCACCGTCAACACGTAGTCAGCGATGTAGCGGTATCAGTACGCACTGATACCGCTACAACGGCCCAACAGCGCTGGATCACGACGGACGCCGCCCCACGGGGCGGGGCGGACGCGGGGCGAGGCGGCCGGGAGATGGCGGTGGCCGCCGACCCCGGGCGGGGTCGGCGGCCACCGGGTGGGGCCGGTCAGCCGGTCAGAGGCCGGATGCCCGGACGCCCGCGCAGGTCGACGTCGGGGTCAGCCCGAAGTTGAGCGTCCCGACGATGCCCGCTTCCACGACGGTGCGCTGGACCTGGGGCACCCAACCGTCCTTGGCCACGATGGCCTCGTACTTGCCCTTCGGCAGCCACCAGGCGTAGCGACCCTGGGCGTCGGCGGTGAGCGTGACGCCGGTGGTCGAGTTGACCAGGTTCAGCCGGATCGTCGCCGGGACGCCGACGGTCTGGCCGCCGCAGGTCACCCCGGTCACCGTGCCCTGGATCTTGCCCCAGTTGTTCGGCGGCGAGACGTTCATCTCGACGCCGACCGCCGACACCGGGTACGGCGTGTCCGAGGTGATCCCCAGCTCACCCGAGTACGCCCCGGGCTGGAGCACCCCGGCCGCCGCCGTGGCGGTCAGCGTGACGGTGACCGTCTGGGACGCCCCCGGGGCGAGCGTGAAGCTGGTCGGTGCGGTGGACAGCCACGGCAGGTCACTGGCGTCCGCGCAGCCCTCCAGCCCGCCGAGCCGTTCGCTGTCGGCCGAGCCGACGAACGAGCTGGGCGACCCGCCGATCTTGTACGCCCCGCAGGCGGCGGCACCCCGGTACCTGTTGAACTGGGCGTTCGGCAGGTTCTTCCAGGCCCCGGCGACCGGGTCGAAGCCGAGCGTCCGGTTGGTGACCGACGTCGAGCCGCCCGTCACCCCGCCGGCCAGCACCAGCATGCCGCCGGCCGACGCGTACTGGGAGCCCCACAGGTCGACCGGGAGGTTCGGCAGCGGGCTCCAGGTGTCCGACGCCGGCTCGTACCGCCAGGTGTCGGTGTACTCGTCGGCGGCGACCCCGCCCGCGCAGTACACCTGGCTGCCGATCCCGCCGCAGGACACCCAGGAGACCGGGTGCGGGTAGGCCGCGCCGGTGCGGAACGTCCCGGTACGCGGGTCGAACACCACCAGCTTGTCGGTCTCCGTGCAGGTGCTGTCGACGCAGCCGCCGACCAGGTACACCTTGCCACCGGCCACGGCGGTGCCGGCCGCGGCGGCGGGTGCCGGGTTGACCGCCCCGGCCAGGGTGCTCCACGCGCCGGTGGCCGGGTCGAAGACGTCCACCGACGGCTCCGGACCCTCGCCGTCGCCCCAACCGCCGATCACGTACAGCTTGCCGCCGATCCCCACGGCGGACGGCTTGGAGCGGGCGTGCGGCAGGTCGGGCAGCGCCGTCCAGACGCCGGTGGCCGGCTCGAACACCCAGGCCTTGCGCTCGTTGCCGGTGTCGCCACCGCCGCCGACCGAGTAGACCTTGCCGTCCAGGTTGGCCGCCGCGTTGTCGTAGATCGCGGCGGGCAGGTTGGTGATCCGGGCCCAGGCGTCGTCGGCCTGCGGCGCGGCGTCGACGGACCCGCCGCCGTAACGGGCACCGGTACGCCCGGTGCTGATCCCCTTGACCACCTGCTCCCGCAGCGGCGCGCCGGCGGTGGACAGCACCTCGAACCCGCCACCGCGTTCCAGCAGCTCCACGGTCGCCGGGGCGGAGCCCGTGTTGCGGACCGTGACCTTGGCGGTGCGGGTGCTGCCGTACGGCTGGTGGGCCTCGATCGTGGTGGTGCTGACGGTGAGCCGCCCCGCGGTCAGGGCCAGGTCGGCCCGGCGGGTGCTGTCGGCCACCACGGTCACCTGCTGGGTGACCGCCGTGTACGGCGGCCGGGAGGCGGTGAACGGGTGGGTGCCGGTCAGCCCCGAGAAGAGGTGGTAGAAGCCGTCCGGCAGGTTCGGGTCGTCCGGGGTGGCCGCCGAGACGGCCGTGTCGGTGGGCCGGTCGACGCTGGTCACCGTCACCCCGTTGACGGCGGCGCCGGTGTTGCGGTCGGTGGTGTTACCGACCACCAGGCCACCCGGGACGGGGGTGCAGTCCCGGTTCACCAGCTGGACGTCGTCCACCTGCCACCACCAGGCGAAGGTGCCCTTGAACCGGAAGCGCACCAGCGCGCCGGCCGCGCCGGCCGCCGGGGTCAGCGGCACCTCCTCGACCCGGGGGCCGCGCCGGCTGGCGGTCTGGTGCCAGACGTTCGTCCAGCTCGCCCCGGCGTCGGTGGAGACGTCCACGTCGGCGGTGTCGCTGATCCCGACGGCCCGCCAGTCACTGCGGAACCGCAGCAGCGGCGCGGCCGAGGCGGACAGGTCGACCGGCGGGGCGACCAGGTCGGTGTCCTGGGTGTTGCCGGTGCCGAGCTTGTCGCTGTCGATGATCGCGAACCCGCCGGTGCCGCCGGTCAGGTTGCCCCGCGCGCCCGGGTCGTTGAAGACCCAGCCGCCCTTGTCGGTGCGGTTGCGCACCGTCCAGCCCTCCGGCGCGGTGGTGCCGTCGAAGCTCTGCGACAGCAGCGGCGCGCTGAGGCTGCCGGTGTAGCCGGCGGCGACACAGGCCGCCTCGACGGGGACCGGGATGTCGGCCGTGGTGCCCGTCGCGCCGACGGTCAGGTCCTTCGTCACCGTCCGGTAGCCCGGGTACTTCGCGGTGACGGTGAGCTTGTAGTCGGTGTTGCCGGCCACGGTGAACGAGTACCGGCCGGTCACCGGGTCGGTGAAGACGGGCGCGCCGGGACGGCCGGCGACCTCGATCTTGGCGTACAGCGGCCAGCCGTGCCCGGAGCCGTCGGTGACCCGGCCGGAGACGGTGACCGTCGGGGTGGCCGTCAGGGCGAAGTCCCGGGTGACCGTGCCGTCCTCCGGGACGGTCACGGTGCCCGTCGCGGTGCGGAAGCCGTACGCGGACACGGTCAGCGTGGTCTCGCCGGCCGGGACGGTCAGCGAGTACCTGCCGTCGGTGCCGGTGGTGACGCTGCGCGCGCCCGTGGCGACGGTGGCACCCGCCACCGGGTCGCCGCCGGCCGCGTCGGTGACCCGGCCGCTGACCTGGCCCACCGGCCCGCGCGGGGCCTGCCGGACCGCCTCGTACGCGTTGAGCCGACCCTCACCGAAGACGTTGTTGTCGGCGGCGGTGCCCCCGCAGGTGGTCGCGTCGACGTCGGTCGCGGTGCGGTCGAGCAGCGCCTCGGTGCCGGCGATGTCCCCGCGCAGGCTGGGCGCGGCCGACCAGATCAGGGCGACCGTGCCGGCCACGTGCGGGGCGGCCATCGAGGTGCCGCTGAACGACGCGTACCCGTTGCCGGGGACACTGGAACGCACGTTGCTCCCCGGTGCGGCGATGTTCGGCTTCAACCCGGCCGGGTCGGTGGCGTTCCCCCGCCCGGAGAAGCTGGAGATGGCGTTGTTCACGTCGTACGAGCCGACCGCGTACGCGTTGGGGTTGTCGCCGGGGGAGCCGGCGCTGCCGCAGGCCGGGCCGTCGTTGCCGGCGGAGAAGACCGGGAACATCCCGGCGGCCCGCCAGGCGGCCACGGTCTGCTGGTACCACGGGTCGCCGCCGTCACCGCCCCAGGAGTTGTTGACGATGTCGGGGCGCAGGTCGGGGCGGGGGTTCTGCCCGTTGAGGTCGGTCGGGGCGAGCACCCACTGGCCGGCGGCCAGCAGCGAGGCGTCCGAGCAGTTGTTGGACTCGCAGCCCTTGGCGGCGATCCACTTCGCGCCGGGGGCGACCCCCACCTGGTTGGCGGAGCCGTCGGTGCCGACCATGGTGCCCATGGTGTGCGTGCCGTGGTCGTTGTTGTCGCAGGGCGCGTCCTGCGGGCAGATGCCGGCCGGGTCGTACCAGTCGTAGTTGTGGTCGAACGTGCCGCCACCGAGGTTGCCCCGGTAGGAGCCGACGAGCGCGGGGTGGTCGAACTGCACGCCGCTGTCGATGTTGGCGACGACCAGCCCCTCACCCCGGTCGCCGAACTCGTCCCAGACCCGGGGCGCGCCGATGTTGGTCAGCCCCCACTCGACGGCGTCGGTGCCGGCGCGGGCGGCGGTGCCGCGCACCGGACGGATCAGCGGGTAGCTGCGGGTCGGTGCGATCCGCTCGACCTCGGGCCGGGCGGCGATGGTGTCCAGCAGCGCCCGGTCCCCGGTCACCCGCAGCGCGTTGGCGATCCAGTAGGCGGTGTAGGTGGCCTTGCGGTCGTCGAGCACGGCCCGCAGGTCACGCTGGGTCCGTTCGGCGGTGGTGGTGAGCAGCCGGTGTACCTCGTCGGCGCGGGCGTCCGGGCTGCGCAGCCGGGCCGCCTGCGCGAGCGGGGCCTGTTCGCGCAGGTAGACCAGGAAGGTCTCGGTGCCGTCGGCGAGCCCGTCGAGGACCTGCCGGTCCACGGTGGCCCGGGGCGCGGCCGGCGCGGCCCCGGCGGGTAGTGCGGGCTGGGCGGTGAGGCCCAGGAGTCCGGCCGCGAGCGCGGCCACCAATCGCCACCGGGACGGTCGTCCGGTCGGTCGTCTGAGCACGCTGTTCCTCCCCACGTCGTCGGGCCCGATCGGTTCGGGCCCGGCCGCGTGTGCCGGGGTCGCGGCCACGCGCAGCGGCTGAGGAGGTGGCCGGTGGTGGGTGCTGCGTGGCCCCCCCACGGCCGCTGTGCATCATGCTCAGCCGGAGAACCAAGCTGATCAATGGATAGGGTTGGTCAGTATTCGGTCAGTAACCGGGCGCCACGCTGACCGCTAGGCTGACGGCAGGCCGCGCCGGCCCCCGTCGTGGGCAGACGGGGCCGCCGGCAGCGGGCGGCGGGTGTGGTCCTGGGGAGGACGGGTGACCGGTGTCGACATCCCTTTCGTGGTCTGTGTCAGCGCTGACGTCTCGGTCCGGGAGCGGGTGGTCCGCCGGCTCGACGACCTCGGCCCGGTGGTGATCTGCGCCGACCTGGCCGAGCTGCGCGCCATGCTCTTCCCCACCCCGCCGGTGCCGGCTCCCGCGTCCCCGCCGGAGCAGCTCCCGGTGCGCTGCGGCTACCTCGTCGTCGACCCGGCCCGCCACCTGGTCACCTGGCAGGGGGAGCCGCTGGCGCTGACCCGGCTGGAACGGGAACTGCTGGCCCGGCTGGCCGGCGACCCGGGGGCGGTCTGGAGCTACGAACGGATCTTCGGCTCGGTCTGGGGCGGCGCCTGGCTGGGCGACGCGGCCATCCTGCACTCGGCGGTCAAGCGGTTGCGCCGCAAGCTGCGCGAGGTGCCCGGCGGCCCGCAGGTGCAGACCGTACGCGGCGTCGGCTACCGGCTCGCCGTACCGCGCGCCTGACGCCGGACCACCGGCGGGTGGGCCGGCGGCGGGGGCGTGACACGATGGCCCGGTGAACGGTGCCGTCCAGCAGGGGTACGCCCCACCGACCGGTCCGTCCGCGCCGCGCCGCCGGCTGGCCTGGCTGCTGGCCGTGACGGTGGCCTGGGCGGTGGTGGTGGGCGGGCTCACCTGGTGGTCGGCCCGGCACGACCCGCCGACCGTCAAGGAACAGCGCACCCTCGCCGAGGCCGGCCCGGTGGTCGACCGGGCGCTCGGTGAACTGGTCGCGGCGGTCGGCGACGGCGCCTGGGCGCTGACCGGCCCGCGGGTCGAGCGCGGCTGCCGGATCACCCCGATGGCCGACGGCGCGACCCTGAGCCGGGGGCTGGACGTGCTGGTCGCCGAGGGTGGCGAGCGGGCCCTGCTGGACCGGGTCGCCGACCGGCTGCCGGCCGACTGGCGGGCCGGGGTGCGGGCCGGCGCGTCGGGTCCCCGGCTGCGCGCCGACGCCGGGGAGTTCGTCGCCGTGCAGGGCCGGGTGACCAGCGGTGGCCGGGTCCGGTTCACCGCCGACACCGGGTGCCGCCCGGTCGGCGCCGGCTATCCGCAGCCGTCGGCGGCCCCCGCCGATCCGACGCTGGACGCCGCGCTGCGGGCGCTGGGCCGCCCGGCGCGCTCCGCCCCGGAACAGGTCACCGCACCGTGCCCGGGCGGCGGCACCGCGCGTACCGTCGCCGTCTCGGCCGGCGACGCGCCGGTCGCGCTGACCGGGCTGCGTCCGCTGGCCGCCGGCTCCCCGGTGGCCGACCTCCCCGAGGTGTACGCCTACCGCAGCGGCCCGGCCACCGTGCTGGCCGACGGCACCGGCGCGCAGGTACGGGTCGCCGCCTCCACCGGCTGCCCCGGCTGACCCGCCCGCCCGGTCAGTGGCGGGGTCCGTGGTCGCGGGGGGTACGGCTGCGGCCGAGGGCGTCGACCCGACCCCATCGGCCCGGGATGTCCAGCAGTTCGACCCGGCCCATCCCCTCCGGCACCAGCGGATCGATGATCAGGTGCTCGCCCTGCGGTTCCAGACCGAGGATCACCCGCAACAGCAGCAGCGGGGTGCCCGCCGACCAGGCCTGCGGGCTGCACGCCGTCGGATACTGCACCGGGTAGTCGGTGAGGGTGCGTTCGTAGCCGGCGAACGCCTCCGGTAGCCGGCCGCCGAAGAACCGGGAGGCGTCCAGCATCGCCTCGCAGATCCGCCCGGCCTCCTCCCGGAAGCCGTACCGGCTCAGGCCCCAGGCGATGAACGCGTTGTCGAACGGCCACACCGTGCCGACGTGGTAGCCGATCGGGTTGTAGCGGCCCTCGCCGGTGGCCAGGGTGCGTACCCCCCAGCCGGAGTAGAGCCGGGGGCCGAGCAGGTGTTCGGCGATCCGGGCCGCCCGGGGTTCGTCGACGATGCCGCTCCACAGCAGGTGGCCGATGTTGGAGGTGAGCGAGTCGACGTGCCGGCCGTCCGGGTCCAGGGCGACGGCGAAGTACTCCTTCTCCGGAATCCAGAAGTCCCGGTTGAAGCGTTCCTTGAGCGCCGCCGCCTCCCGTTCCAGCCGGTCGGCGTACTCGGGGTCGTTCCAGAACAGCCGGGCCATCCGGGCGCCGCGCCGCTTGGCGTCGTAGGCGTACCCCTGGATCTCGCAGGTGGCCCGGGGGAAGCCGGGCAGCCGGCCGTCGGCGTAGGAGATGGCGTCCCAGGAGTCCTTCCAGCACTGGTTCTCCAGGCCGGTCTCCGGGTTGCGGCTGCGGTACCAGACGTACCCGGTGCCGAGCAGGTCGCCGTAGCTGTCGATCCAGTGCAGCGCGGCGCGGGCGGCGAACTCCAGCCGTTTGACCAGCGCCGCGTCCCCGGTCCACCGCTCGTACTCGTCGAGCAGGATGATGAAGAGCGGGGTCGAGTCGGCGGCACCGTAGTAGGGGGAGTGCGGTTGTTCCTCGAAGCCGGCGGTCTCGCCGTACCGCAGCTCGTGCAGGATCTTGCCGGGTTCCTCGTCGCGGAAGTCGTCGAGCCGGTAGCCCTGGAGCCCGGCCAGCATCAGGATCGTCGGCGGCACCAGCTCCGGCAGGAACGGCAGCACCTGCAACGAGGTGAGCATGCTGTCCCGCCCGAACAGGGTCATGAACCAGGGCAGACCGGCCGCGAGCAGCCGTACGCCCAGCGTGATCGACTCGTACCGGAGGGCGGCCAGGTCGTGCAGGCTCTGCCGGTACGCCCCGGCGAGCGGCTCGCAGTCGCAGCCGAGCTGCGGTGCCCGGCCGACCAGCTCCTCCTGCTCGTCGCGGATGACCGACGGTCCGCGTACCGCCCCGAGCGCGGTGATCGCCCGGACGTCCTCGCCCCGCGCGCCGTGGATGATCGGCGTCACGGTCAGCCGGGTGCTCCACTCGGAGTGCGGCGCGACGGTGATCGACCAGGTCATCCCGGCCTGGTCGACGCGGGCGTCGGCGCTGCTGGTGATCGTCGCCTCGCGGTGGAACGCCTCGCGTCGGTAGGTCAGCCGCAGCGCGTTGTCCCCGGCGACGGCGGTGGTGCGGCCCTTCTTCGGCCGCTGGTGTTTGATCTCGAAGAGGTCGGCGAAGTCGGAGCCCATCTCCAGCCGCAGGTCGAAGCGCATCTCCCGGCCGGAGTGGTTGAGCACGGTGAGTTCCTCGGTGAAGTTGCCACCGATCGACCGGGTGCGGATCATCGACACCTTCGCGTCGAGGTAGTGCGTCGGCTCGCCCGGGACGAGGAAGAACCGGGTCTGGTAGGAGTGCGCGTCGTCGACCGAGAGGGCGTGCAGCCGCTCGCCGTCGAGGGTGAGCAGCCAGGTGGACAGGAACCGGGTGTCGAACGAGAACAACCCGGTCGGGAAGTCGAACGACGGTTCGACGTCCCCGCGCCCGTCGCAGACCAGGAACGTGTTGCCGTCGAGGATGCTGACCCGCTGCTGCATCACGCCCGCCCGGTCTGCTCACGCGCGGTCTCCCGGGGGTCGCGTACCCCGGGCGGGGCGGGGAAGAACTGCCGGAAGACCAGGAACAGCATCACGTTGCCGCTGAACGTGGACTCGTTGCGCAGCACCGCCGAGACGCCCTGGGCGCGCCCGGTGACCAGCCGTTCGAAGAGGTCCGCGCTGCTGCTCCAGACCGCGTCCGCCGGGCCGCTGGCCCGTTCCACCACCGCCCGGCCGGGGCTGATCCGCACCAGCCAGTGGTCGGTGTGGTCGTCGGTGACCAGGTCGATCTGGAGTGTCCCGGTGACGGGGGCACGCAGCACCGCCGGGGCACGTGCCGGCACTGCCGCGAAGAACTCCTCCGTCGCCCGACTCACCTCCGCATGGTAGGCAAAATGCCTACAGACAGGGGCATTATCGGCACCGCCCGGTGGGGTCGGTAGTGGGCGGCCGGGTCAGTAGACGAGCGCCTGCGCGCCCTCGGCCATCGCCTCCTCGACGAAGACGGCCGCGCCGGCGATCCGGACGCCGGGCAGCACGTCGTCCGGGCCGATGTCCCGGCGGGCGGCACACTGCGTGCAGGCGGTGACCTGGCCGGTGGCGAGGATGACGTCCAGCAGGTCGGTCAGCGGCGCCGAGTGCGGCAGGGTGAACTGCCCGGCCCGACCGGGCACGGCGAACCAGGTGGACTCACCGGTCAGCCAGAGCGACACGGTCACCCCGGCGGCGGCGGCCGTGGCGGCCACCGTGAACGCCTGCGCGCACCGCTCCGGGGCGTCCGCTCCGGCGGTGGCCTTGACGACGAGAGTGCGGCCCATGGGGCCCAGCATAGGATGACCATGATGGTTACCGAGATCGGGTTCGTCAGCCTGCTGGTCGCAGCCCTGGGCGCGCTCGCCGGTGGCCTGGTCTACCTGGCCGTACGCCTGTCGAGAGGTAAATGGTGAGCGCGAGGAGTGAGCCGGGTTTGCGAGCCCCGCAGTCGCGAACGAGGGTGGGCCGGTGAGCGCGAGGAGTGAGCCGGGTTTGCGAGCCCCGCAGTCGCGAACGAAGGAGATCCGGTGAGCGAGAATCCCCTTCAGCCGCCGTGGTTGAACGCGCCGCCGGTCGAGGAGTACCCGTACCAGGAGAGCCACGACCTGCGGGTCGGCCCGAAGCTGCACCCGTCGCTGGATGGGCTGTTGCCGTACGTCGGGGTGTGGCGCGGGCGGGGGCGGGGCGGTTTCCCCACCATCGAGGACTTCGACTACGCCCAGGAGATCCGGATCAGCCACGACGGCCGGCCGTTCCTGTTCTACGAGTCCCGGGCCTGGCTGCTCGACGAGGAGAGCCGTCCGGTCCGTCCGGCCGGGCGTGAGGTGGGCTGGTGGCGTCCGGTGCTGGACGGTGAGCGGGTCACCGACGAGTTGGAGGCCCTGATGACCACCCCGACGGGGATCATGGAGCTGCACATCGGCCGGCGTACCGGTACGCAGATCGAGTTCGCCACCGACGCGGTGGTGCGTACGGCCACCGCCAAGGAGGTGACGGCGGGTGCCCGGCTCTTCGGCATCGTGGAGGGGGCGCTGCTCTACGCGCAGGAGATGGCGGGCATGGGCCACAGTCTCTCCCCGCACCTGTCCGCCCGGCTGATCCGGGTGGCCGGCTGACCCGCCGGCCGGGAGTTGATCGACTCAGGTGGGCCGATGTCGCGGTGTCCGTGAGCGGAGATACCGCAACATCGGCCCCACAGCCCCACTCACGAAAACCCCAACAGCCCCCGAAGGCGGGGCGTGTGCGGGGAGGCCGGGCGGGGCGTGGCGTCGAGGGTCCTGACCTCGACCAGGCCGCGTACCGACGAGGTCAGCCAGACTCCGGCGGCGGCGTGCAGCCCGGCCGGGGTGACCATCCGTTCGGCCGGGGTCAGGCCCAGCTCGGTGGCGTGGTCGAGCAGCCAGCCGCAGGTGGTGCCGGGCAGGATGCCGGTACGGGCGGCCGGGACGGTGCACAGGGTGTCGCCGTCCAGCCAGACGACGTTCGCGCCCGGGGCCTCCAGCACGTAGCCGTCGGTCGAGACCCAGAGCACGTCGTCCACGCCGGTCCGGTCGGCCCAGCGGCGGGCGGCGCTGCTGGTCGCGTACGAGATGGATTTGATGCCCGTGGGCAGCCAGGACAGTCCGGGGCGGGTTGTGGCCGGCACCCCGAGGGGCAGGGTGGCGACGGTGACCCCGGCGTGGCGCAGCCGTTTCGCGGCGGCCGGCACCTCGGCCAGGGTGGCGTAGACGGTGGGCAGCCCGCCGCCCTCCGGCCCCCGGGTGCAGACCAGGCGCAATGCGCCCTCGACCCCGGCGGGCCAGCCGTCGACGAGGGCGTCCAGCAGATCCACCAGGACCGCGTCGGGCGGCAGCGGGAGTTCCAGGGCGGCGGCGCCGACGCGCAGCCGGGCCAGGTGGGCGGTCCGCAGCCAGGGGCGTCCGTCGCGCAGGTGCATGGTCTCGAACAGCCCGTCGCCGCGCAGCACGCCCAGGTCGTTCCCGCGCAGCACCGGCTCCGTCGCGGGGACGACACCCCGGCCGAGCACGGCGATCCTCGATGCCACCACGACCGCCGAGCCTAGCGGCGGCCCGACGCGGCCGGGCGCGGGCCGGCGGCCGAACTATGATCGGACGGTGTCCGAATCCTCGCTGGCGGAAATGCTCCGCTCCCGTGGGTTGCGGCTGACGGCGCAGCGGCAACTGGTCCTCCAAGCCGTGCTCGACCTGGGGCACGCCACACCGGAGCAGGTGCACACCGCGGTCCGGGAGGTGGCCGCCGGGGTCAACATCACCACCATCTACCGGACGCTGGAGCTGCTGGAACGGCTCGGCCTGGTGACCCACACCCACCTGTCGCACGGTTCGCCGACCTACCACGCGGCGGGTGAGCACCAGCACATCCACCTGGTCTGCCGCGAGTGCGGCGCGGTCGACGAGATCGACCCGGAGCTGATGCGCCCGCTGGCCGACCAGCTCGCCACCGAGCGGGGCTTCCGGGTGGACATCGGGCACGTGGCGCTCTTCGGCGTCTGCGACAACTGCGAGGACGGGGAACCGACATGATCAACATCGGGGGGGCGGTCGCCGTCGAGGCGATCGACGAGGCCAGCCGGGACCAGCCGGACGCCGAGCACCGGGCGGCCGGGGTACGGGGCGTCGCCGCGCACTACGGCGACCCGCTGCGCGAGCAGCGCACCCTGGCCACCGGGGTCGGCCTGGTGGACCGCTCGCACCGGGGGGTCGTCGCCGTCTCCGGCCCGGAGCGGATCGGCTGGCTGCACACCCTGACCAGCCAGCACCTCGCCGCGCTCGGCCCGTGGCAGGGCACCGAACTGCTGGTGCTCAGCCCGCACGGGCACGTCGAGCAGCACGCCATGGTCACCGAGGACGGCGAGACCACCTGGCTGGACACCGAGCCGGGGATGACGGCCGGCCTGCTGACGTACCTGGAGAAGATGCGGTTCTTCAGCCAGGTCGAGCCGCGCGACGCCACCGCTGACCACGCGCTGCTGTCGCTGGTCGGGCCGCAGGCCACCGACGCCGTCGCCACGCTCGGCGTGACCGGCCTGGCCGCACCCGAGGTGCTCACGGTGCCGGGTCCGAAGTTCCGCTCCGGCGAGCTGCCCCTCCGCCCCACCATCCGGTACGACGTGCAGCCGCTGACCGGTGGCGGGTGGGCCCGCCGGGTCCCGCTCGGGGTGGACCTGCTGGTGCCCCGGCCCGCCCTGGACGGGGTCGTCGCCGAGTTGCGTGCCGGCGGGGTGCCGGCGGCCGGGCTGTGGGCGTACGAGGCGGTGCGGGTGGCCGCCCGACTGCCCCGGGTCGGGGTGGACACCGACCACCGGACGATCCCCGCCGAGGTGGGCCTGATCGCCCCGGCGGTGCACCTGGACAAGGGCTGCTACCGGGGGCAGGAGACGGTCGCCCGGGTGCACAACCTGGGCAAGCCGCCTCGTCGGCTCGTCCTGCTGCACCTGGACGGGGTGACCACCGACCAGCTTCCGGCGGCGGGCACCCCGGTCACCCTGGACGGCCGGACGGTCGGCTTCGTCGGCACCGCCGTGCACCACTACGAGCTGGGTCAGGTCGCGCTGGCCGTGGTGAAGCGCAACCTCGCCGACGACGCCCGGCTGTCGGTGGGCGACGCCGCCGCCGCCGTCGACCCGGGGTAGCCGACCCGCCCGACGGTAAGGATGCCCATCCACCGCTATAGGGACGGGAATTTCTTCGCGTATTCCTCTTCGAGCGTGCGGTTCTTCCTGCCCTGCCTCGGCTGCGCCATCGACCTCGGGCGGTCGGGACGGTTACCATCGCCGGCATGACGACAGGGACGTTGATCACGGTTGCCCCGACCGGCGCGGAGTCGGCCAAGGCGGAGGTGCCGGCGCTGCCGGTGACCCTCGACGAGTTGCTGCTCACCGCCAAGGAGTGCGAGGCGCTCGGCGCTTCCGTGATCCACGTCCACATCCGGGACGACGCGGCCCGTCCCACCCTCGACCAGGGGCGGCTGCGGGAGACGGTGGCGGCGCTGCGCGAGGGCACCGACCTGATCGTGCAGCTCTCCTCCGGCGGCGCGGTGACCGACCCGGAGGCCGACCGGCTGGCCGTGCTGGACGCCGCCCCGGACATGGCCTCCTGCACCATGGGCACGGTCAACTTTGGCGACGACGTCTTCCTCAACCGGTGGGAGTTCATCGTCGACCTGCACACCCGGATGCAGGAGCGCGGCATCCTCCCCGAGTACGAGATCTTCGACCTCGGCCAGCTCGCCGCCCTGCCCCGCCTGCTCGACCGGTACGGCCTGCCGCACGGCGGGCACGTGCACGTCGACTTCGTGATGGGCGTGCCGGGCGGGATGCCGGGCACCACGGCCACCCTGGTCGCCGCCCAGCAGATGCTGCGTGACCTGCCGGCGGGCACCACCTTCTCGGCCACCGGCATCGGGCGCAGCACCATTGCGGTGATGCTGGCTTCGCTCTCCACCGGCGGTCACCTGCGGGTCGGCATGGAGGACACCGTGACGTACGCCAAGGGCCGCCCGGTGGAGTCCAACATGCAGCTCGTCGCCCGCGCGGTCGGGTTCGCGCAGCTCGCCCAGCGCCCGCCGCTGACCACCACCGAGGCCCGTCGCCTGCTCGGCCGGTAGCCCGCCGCCTGCCCGCCGGCCGTGTGGCCTGCCCGCCGGCTGGTGGCCTGCGCGCCGGCCCGGCGTGTGGTGGCGTGCCGGCGACCGGTCGGAGTCGGCCTGCCCGTCGGTAAGCCACACCCGGCCCGGCGCTCCCTACCCGCGCGGCTGACGTCGCAGGTCACCCGGGTGCCGGCCGTGCCGGCCCCCGTCGGTACCTTCCCAGGGTGACCAAGACGTACGAGGGTGGCGAGCCGCTCGCCGAGGTGGTCCGGTCGGGGTTCGTGGAGGGTGTGCACCGGGGTTCGGTGGTGGTGCTCGACGCCGCCGGCGGCCCGGTGGCCGGTGCCGGGGACGGCACCTCACCGATCTTCCCCCGGTCGGCCAGCAAGCCGTTGCAGACGCTCGGCATGCTCCGGGCCGGACTGGCGACGACCGACCCGGCCGACGTCGCGCTCGTCTCGGCGAGCCACGCCGGTGAGGAGTTCCACCTGGCCCGGGTGGCGGCGCTGCTGCGCTCCGCCGGACTGGACCCGGAGGCCCTGCACTGCCCGCCCGACCTGCCGTTCGGCGAGGCCGCCCGGGAGGCCGTGCTCCGGGCCGGCGGCGGTCCGAGCCGGCTGGCGATGAACTGCTCCGGCAAACACGCCGGGATGCTGCTGACCTGCCTGGCCGCCGACTGGCCGCTGGACGGGTACTGGCGGCCGGAGCACCCGTTGCAGCGGCGGCTGACCGCCACCGTCGAGGAGTGCACCGGTGGGCCGGCTGCGGCGGTCGGGGTGGACGGCTGCGGCGCGCCGGTGCTGGCGGTTTCGCTGACCGGGCTGGCGCGGGCGTTCCTGCGGCTGGTGGCCGCCGAGCCCGGCTCCCCGGAGCGCACCGTCGCGGACGCGATGCGGGCGTACCCGGAACTGGTCGGCGGCACCGGGGCGGACGACACCCGGCTGATGCGGGGCGTGCCGGGGATGCTGGCGAAGATCGGCGCGGAAGGCGTGATCGCCGCCGCGCTGCCCGGCGTCGGCGCGGTCGCCCTCAAGATCGACGACGGGGCTACCCGGGCCCGGATGCCGGTGCTGGTCTCCGGGCTGCGCCGGCTCGGCGTGCAGGCCCCCGTCCTGACCGAGTACGCCGAACTTCCCCTGCTGGGTGGGGGCCTCCCCGTCGGCGCGGTCCGCCCCGTCTGGTGACGCCCCCGGCCCCTGCCCGGCGCCTTCCCGGTGGCGTGCGGGCGGGGCGGGCCGGCCGCGTGGTCAGGGCAGGAAGGCGCGGAGGGCGTCGGCGACCGGGGTCGGGCGTTCCAGCGGGACCAGGTGGGCCGCGTCGGGCACGTCGGGGAGGCGGTGGGCGTCCGGGGCCTCGGCGGCGATCCGGTCGGCCAGTCCGATGATGTCCGGGATGTCGACGGCACCGGCGGTGACCAGCACCGGCATCCGCAGCTCGCCGAGCCGGCCGATGGCGGGTGGGTCGAGTTCGACGACGTCCACCGCGCTCAGCGCCTGCTCGGCGGCGAGGGCACGGCGGTCCGACTCCTCGGCGGCGGCGATGAACGCCGGGTCCAGGTCCTCCGGGCGGCGGTACGGGCCGACCACCCAGAACCGCACCTCACCTGCCGCGTTCGCCGCGAGATCCTCCTCGTCGACCTCGCCGACCAGGGTGTCCCACAGCTCCTCGGTCTGCTCCGACCACTCGTGCCCGGACACGGCGGTGCCGAACAGCGCCAGCGCCGACACCCGTTGCGGGTACGCCAGCGCGGTGTCGATCGCCACCGCCCCGCCGAACGAGCACCCGGCCAGGGCGGCCTGTTCGATGCCGAGCGCGTCCAGCACCGCCCGTACGTCGTCGTGGTGGGCGAAGGACTCGGGGGGCAGCGCGGAATCCCCGTAGCCGCGTAGGTCCAGGCAGATCACCCGGTGCCGGTCGGCGAGGGCGTCCCGTACGCCGTGCCACATCCGTCGGTCGGCGATCCCGGCGTGCAGCAGGAGCACCGGGCTGCCGCTGCCCGCTTCGTCGTACCCCAGGGTGGTGCCGTTGACGGCGATGTTCGTGGTCACGCCGTGCAAGGTACGGACCGGACATCCGGTCCCGCAACGCGGTTTTGTTACCTCGCTAACTCTGGCTAGCGTTTCGCTTGCTGGAGCTAGCAGCGCGGACTACGGTTGGGGTATGGCCGCACCCAAGGATCTACCCGACGTCGGCGGATTCATCCGTGACCTGCGGCGGAACGCCAAGATCTCGCTCCGCCAACTCGCCGAGCAGGCGGGGGTGAGCAACCCCTACCTCAGCCAGATCGAGCGGGGCCTGCGCAAGCCCAGCGCCGAGGTGCTCCAGCAGCTGGCCAGCGCGTTGCGGGTCTCCACCCCGGCGATGTACCTGCGGGCCGGGCTGCTCGACGACAAGGAGGGCCAGGGCGTGCTCGCCGCCATCGCGGTCGACCCCGACCTCACGATGGCCCAGAAACAGTCCCTCAGCCAGATCTACGAGACCTTCCGCCGGGAGAACGCCCGCCTGGCCGAGGCCGAAGCCGCCGCCAACCCGTCCGCCGAGGACGAGCCGGTGGCCACGGCCGGGGCCACCGGCGCACCGGCCACCGCCACCGCACCGGACCCGTCCGCTACGGGCCGGACCGTCACCGGCGGGACCGCCGTCACCGACCGGACCGCCGTCACCGACGAGACCGTCACGGCGGCCGTCACCGACGGGGCCGCCGCCACGGATCAGCCGGTCGTCACGGACCGGACCGCCGCCGTGGCGGACCGGCCGGCCACCCCGGCCCCGGCGGGCGGCCCGTCCGCGCCGGCCGTGCCGACCGGGGCGGCAGCCGGGATCACCCCGGCGGCCACCGGCCCGGTCACCCCGGAGGGCACCCCGACCGAGGCCGTCCTCGAATCGGTCGCCCGCACCGAGGCGGGCACCGCCCCCGCCCCGGGCAGCGCCGCCGACGCCGCGACGGCGCCAGCGTCCCCGGCCGGCGGGACGGACCCCGCGCCCGCCACCGGCACCCGCGCCGGCAGGGCGGATGCCGCACCCACGACCAGCACCAGCAGGGCCGCCGGAGCGGCCGAGGAGGAGTTGTCATGACCCAGCCGAAGACCAACCGCATCCCTGCCCCGCTCTACGCCGCCGCCGGCGCCGGCGAGCTGGCCTACCAGCAACTGCGCAAGCTGCCCACCGTGGCGACCGAGCTGGGCAACCGGGTCGTCGCCGACGGCACCAGGGTCGTCGCCGAACTGGGCGGCCGGGCCGTCGTCACCTCGGTCGAGCTGCGGCAGAAGGCCACCGAGACCTTCCGTACCGCCAACCTGACCGCCACCGGTCTGCGTGAGCGGGTCGCCCCGACCGAGCTGAACCTGGACAAGCTCCGCGCCGAACTCGACCTGGACAAGCTCCGGGCCGAACTGGACCTGGACCGGCTGCGCGGTGCCGCCACCCGCAACGCCGCCGTCGTGGTCGCCGGGGCTCAGGCGGCCCAGGAGCGCGCGCTGGCCGCCTACGGCGCGCTGATCGCCCGGGGCGAGCGGGTGGTCGGTGCCGGGGTGCTGGAGGCCGCCGACACCGTCAACGCCGACATCGAGGCCACCGACGCCACCGTGCGGACCGGGACCACGCCGGACACCACGACCGGCCCGGCGGACACCGTGACCACCCGCCCGGCGGGCGTGGCCGCCGACCAGACGCCGACCCCGGCGGACGTGGCCGAGGTCGTCGAGGCCAAGCCGGCCGCCGCCAAGGCCACCCGGACCCGGGTGACCAAGGCCGCCAAGGCCACCAAGCCGGCGGCGACCGGGTCGACCGCGACCGGTACGACGGCGAAGCCGAAGACCACGAAGCGGACCCGCCCGGCCGCCGAGTGACCGTCACCGGCACCGGCCCCGGGGGCGTCCTGACGGACGTTTCCGGGGCCGTCGGCATATGCTGGCCGACATGGCCATCGCCGCGCCGATCTTCGTGTTCCACCTCGTCTACGTGATCGACCTGGTCCTGCTCGTGTTCGCACTGGCGGTGCAGGGCATCTCGCTGGTGCACGCGTTCACCCAGCGCTCGGACGCCTTCCCGGCGATCGGGACCCTCCCCAAGGGTGGCTGGATCGCCATCCTGGCCGTCTGCATGCTGCTCACCCTGCTCGGTTTCGGCGCGCTGAGCATCTTCGGGCTGATCGGCATCGCGGCCGGCCTGATCTACCTGCTCGACGTCCGGGTGGGGCTGCGCGACCTGCACGACGGCAAAGGGTTCTGGTGAGGGGTTTCCGCTGGCCGCCACCACCGGACGGCGGACCCCGCACCTGGGGCCCGGGGCCGGGGGCGCCGCGTACCGGGCGACCCGCCCTGCCGGAGCCGGAGACCGAGCTGGTCGCCACCCCGCACGACGTGCAGCTGGAACGGCTGGTCACCGGCGTCGGTGACCCGGTCACCGTGTTCGCGCACGGGTTCGGCAACGGCATCGCCACCACCCGCCCGTTCGGCAGCGCGGTCGCCGGTCGCCGGGTCTTCTTCCAGTTCCGGGGGCACGGCCGCTCCGACGCGCCGCCCGGCCCGTGGAGCTACCTCGACCTGGCCCGCGACCTGCGGGCGGTGGCGGATCTCAGCGGTGCCACCCGGGCGTTCGGGGCCAGCCTCGGCGCGGGCGCGCTGTGCCGGCTGCTCGCCGAGAGCCCGGACCGGTTCGAGAAGCTGGTCTTCCTGCTCCCGGCCGTCCTCGACCGGCCGCGTGGCCCGATCGCCCAGCAGCGGCTGGCCGACCTGCTGGAGGCGGTGTCCGGCGGCGACGCCTCGGCCGTGGCGGACGTGGTCGCCCTGGAGCTGCCGCCGTCGGTCCGCAACACCCCGGCCGGCTGGGCCTACCTGCGGCAGCGGCTCGACCAGTTGCTCCGCGACGGGCTCGCCACCGGCCTGGCCGACCTGCCGGAGCAGTCCCCGCTGGCCGCCCTCGCCGCCCTCGCCGCGGTGACCGCGCCGGCCCTGGTGATCGGCTGCGTCGGCGACGACCTGCACCCCACCCACATCGCCGCCGAGCTGGCCGACGCGCTGCCGCAGGCGACCCTGCACGTCTACGACCGTCCCGGGTTCGCCTGGACCGACCGCGCCGACCTGCGGGACCGGATCTCCACCTTCCTCAACGACTAGCGTCGGCGTCCGCCGCCGGCAGGTGGGCGGCGCGGACGTCGCGCAGCCAGCGTTCCACGGTGGCCTCGTCGGGCCGGTCGGGCAGCGGGGTGCGGAGCCGGTCGAAGTCCCGCTCCGCCTCGGCGACCAGTGCCTGCGCCTCGGCCAGCGCGCCGCCCACGACCCGCTCGCCGAACGCCCGGAACCACTGCGGGTCCGCCAGCCGGATCTCCAGACGGCCGGTGGCGTAGAGGGTGCGTCCCTGGTGCAGCAGCCGGGCCAGGTGCCGGGCGTGCTTCGCCGAGCAGCGTCGGCCGCCCACCGTCGCGTCGCGGGTGGTCAGCTTGCGGAACTGCTGGCTCGCGTACCCGAGGTAGGCGTCGCGGACGCGCGGTGCGCTAGCCGACCGGATGGCGATCAGGCGGTCACCGGTTTCGGTGCGGGTCTCGTAGCAGCCGTCGGAGCCAGGGCCGGCCAGCCCGTAGGCGACCGAGCCGACGATCCCGGAGAGCAGCAGGTGCATGCCGGGAGCATGCCGGACCGAACCGGCATCCGAAACCGGACTTCGGTTGTCAGGTATCACTGCCACCCTCGACGGTATGACGACGACACCGTTGGACGGAAAGGTCGCGCTGGTGGCCGGCGCGACGCGGGGCGCGGGCCGGCAGATCGCGATCCAGCTCGGCGCGGCCGGGGCGACGGTCTACGCCACCGGCCGCAGCAGCCGGGCCGGCCGCTCCGAGCTGGACCGTCCCGAGACCATCGAGGAGACCGCCGAGCTGGTCACCGCCGCCGGTGGCACCGGCATCGCGGTACGGGTCGACCACCTGGTGCCCGACCAGGTCCGCGACCTGGTGGCCCGGATCGACGCCGAACAGGGCCGGCTCGACGTGCTGGTCAACGACATCTGGGGTGCCGACCCCCTGATCACCTGGGAGAAGCCGGTCTGGGAGCAGCCGCTGGAAGCCGGGTTCCACACCCTGCGGCTGGCGGTGGACACCCACATCGTCACCAGCCACTTCGCGCTGCCGCTGCTGATCCGCCGCCCCGGCGGGCTGGTCGTCGAGATCGGCGACGGCACCCGGGCGTACAACGACACGCACTACCGGCTGTCGGTCTTCTACGACCTGGCGAAGGTGTCGGTGACCCGGCTCGCGTACAGCTGGGGGCACGAGCTGACGCCGCACGGGTGCACGGCGGTGGCACTCACCCCCGGCTGGATCCGGTCCGAGGCGATGCTGGAGCACTTCGGGGTGACCGAGGAGACGTGGCGCGACGGCGCGGCGAAGGACCCGCACTTCCTCATCTCGGAGACGCCGGCCTTCGTCGGGCGGGCGGTCGCCGCCCTGGCCGCCGACGACGACCGGGCCCGCTGGAACCAGGCGTCCGTCTCGGCCGGCGAACTGGCCCAGGTGTACGGCTTCACCGACGTCGACGGCAGCCGACCGGACGCGTTCCGCTACCTCAGCGAGGTGGTCGAGGCGGACAAGCCCGCCGACCCCACCGGCTACCGCTGATCAGGGGGTACGGAGGTGACGCCGTAGAGGGCGGCTGAGCGGGCCGCCGCGTCGACCAGGCGGGCGCGCAGTTCCGGTGGGTCGAGCACCTCCACCTCCGGGCCGAGGCCGAGCAGTTGCGGGTACGCCACCTCGACGGACTCGACGGGCAGCCGGGTCACCACCCAGCCCTGCCCGTCGGGTGCGCCGACCGAGGCCAGCGCCTCCTCGTACGCGAAGGGGGTGTCGGCGAGGAACCGCAGCCGGCGCAGGCCGACGGGGCTGACCCGGACGGTGACCCGCTCGGCGAGCATGCCCCGCAGGAACGCCTCGGCCTGCTCCCGCCAGTAGCCGCCCAGGTCGAAACCGTCGTCCCGGACGAACGTCGCCGGGTCGGGCACGACGTCGACCACCCGGTCCACCCGGTAGGTACGCATCGCGTCACCGACCCGGCCGACGAGATACCAGGTGCCGCTCTTGAGCACCAGCCCGTACGGCTCGATCCGGCGGGTCACCTCCCGTTCGCCGCGCCGGTACCGCAGCACCACCACCCCGTCCCGCCACACCGCGCGGGCCAGCTCGGTCAGCCAGCGGGGCGGGGTGGACTCCCGGAACCAGCCGGGCACGTCCAGATGGAACCGTCGCCCGGTGCGGGCGGGGGCGTCGCGCAGGCTCGGCGGCAACGCGGCGAGCACCTTCAGCTCGGCGGACGCCACCGCGTCGGCCAGCCCCAGGTCCCCGGCGGGGCCGGGCAGCCCGGCGAGGAAGAGCGCCTCCGCCTCGTCGCGGGTCAACCCGGTCAGCCGGGTCCGGTAGCCGCCGAGCAACCGGTACCCGCCGGCCCGCCCCCGGTCGGCGTAGACCGGCACCCCGGCGGCGGAGAGCGCCAGCACGTCCCGGTAGACGGTCCGCTCGGACACCTCCAGCTCCCGGGAGAGTTCGGCGGCGGTCATCGTCTCCCGCGACTGCAACAGCAGCACCAGGGAGATCAACCGGGACGCCCGCACCCCTGCATCCTGCCGGCCCGACCCGTCGGCCGGCACCACCGGGTGTCCGGTGGCGGTGGCCCCCGGCCGATAGGCTCTGCGGTCGTGAACGGACCCCGTACGATCGCCGCGCCCGTGACCGGTGCCGCCCGTCGCTTCTTCGGCGGCGTGGGCCTGCTCCTGCGTGGCCTCGGCCTGTACGTCCGCAGCCCGGGGTTGATGCTGCTGGGCGTGGTGCCGGCGTTGCTGTCCGCCGTGCTCTTCGTCGCCGCGTTCGCCACCCTGGTCTACTTCGTGGACGAGCTGGCGGCGTGGGTGACCCCGTTCGCCGACGACTGGTCGGACACCCCACGCAGCCTGGTCCGGGTGATCGCCGGGCTGGCCTTCCTCGGGCTGGGCGGGTTGCTCACCGTGGTCGGGTTCACCGCGGTCACCCTGGTCATCGGCGACCCGTTCTACGAGAAGATCTCCGAGCGGGTGGAGGATCGCCTGGGCGGCACCCCGGGCGCGGTTGAGGTGCCGTTCGGGGCGTCGCTGCGGCGCAGCGTCGTCGACTCGTTGCGACTGGTCGGGCTCTCGGTGCTGTTCGGCATCCCGCTGTTCCTGGCCGGTTTCATCCCGGTGGTCGGGCAGACCGTGGTGCCGGTGGTCGGGGCGGCGGTGGGCGGCTGGCTGCTCGCCGTGGAGCTGGTCGGCGCGCCGTTCTCCCGGCGAGGGCTGCGGCTGCCGGACCGGCGGGTCCGGCTGAAGGCGGACCGGGCCACCTCGCTCGGCTTCGGGGTGGCGGTCTTCCTGTGCTTCCTGATCCCGCTCGGTGCGGTGCTGGTGATGCCGGCCGCCGTCGCCGGGGCGGCGCTGCTCGCCCGCCGGTCGCTGGGCCAGCACATCGAGGAGAACTGACCCGCCGCTGTCCGGTGGCCCGACGGCCCGGCCGGGCCTGCTGTCAGGGCAGGTCGCGCAGGCAGGACCAGGCGGAGGCCACCGGCCGGTAGCCGAGGCGGGTGTTGACCGCCAGCATCGGCGCGTTGGCCTCGTCGTTGGAGGTGTAGGCCGTGCGTACCCCGCGACCGGCGGCCCGGTGCAGCGCGGCCTGCTTGGTCAGCCGGGCCAGCCCCCGACCCCGGTACTCCGGCCGGGTCGCGGTGAAGTCGGACCACATCCGGTCGCCGTCCCGCTTGACCAGGCTCAGCGCGACCAGCCTGCCGTCGATCTCGGCGACCGTGCCGGCGTCCCGGTCCAGTCCCGGGTTGTCCCAGCACTCCGACCGCCACAGCGAGTAGCTGGTCGCGTCCACCGGCACGTCGCCCGGCTCGCCCGTCGCGGCGGCGGCGTCGAGGAGGTGGACCCGGTACGGGTCGAGCCCGGCGAGCGGGAGCAGCCGTACCCCGGCGGGCGGCTCGGGCATCGGCGGGGCCGGGCGCAGGTCGAGCGCCGAGTAGCGCAGCTCCCGGCTGGGGGTGAACCCGTGCCCGCGGGCGTACGACAGCGAGTCGGTCTGCACCCAGGTGCGTACCCGGCGGACCCGCAGCGCGGCCAGGTGGTCCAGCGCGGCGGTGAGTAGCGCGGTGCCGACGCCCCGGCCCCGGTGCTCCGGGTGCACGTGCAGGGTGGAGACGTCCCCGAAGTCCGGCACGGAGGTGTGCGCGTTCCGGTGGGCCGAGGCCCAGCCGACGATCCGGCCGTCCGCCTCGGCCACCCAGGCCGTCCAGTCCTCCTCGGGCGGCGGTTGGGCGATCATCTGCCGGGTCGACGCGACGCCCCGCACCAGGTACGGATGGACCAGCGACCGCAGCGCCACCACCCCTGGCGCGTCGTCCGGCCGGGCGGTGCGGATGTGCCACCCCGCCGCCGGTCCGCTGAGTGGCCCGGCGGAGTAATCGTGGGCGGGCGGGACAGGGGGCCGGCGCTGCTGGGTGGTGCCGGTCGGCTCGGTGGTGCCGGTCGGCGCGGGTGGTGGTGCGGCAGCGTCAGGCATGCCCGCGAGCGTAGGCACGGGCCGGTGTCGCCGGCCACGGCTTTTCGGATCTGCCCTGCCCGTCGCTCTGAGTGACACTGCCCTGGCGTGACCGTTTTCACTCTCCGTGTTCTCGGGTCCACCCCCACCATGTCACCCTCGCTTCCTTTGCTCTGCTGCCATGGAGGCGACAGGAGCCTGAGCTGCTGTTCTGTAACTTGCGTTCGACGGCCGTCGCGTCAGCCTGGTCACGCTAGGTGCCTGTCGCGCGGATGGCAGCAGAGCAAAGCGGCTGAACAGGAGAAGTATGGGGTCGACGCAAAATCGCTGAGAGTGACGGGGTTGTCGATGGTCAGCGTCGGGTGCGGTGCTCGGAACGGCGGGGTGGCAGCGCGGCGGGCAGGGAGCGCGGCGGACGGGGACGGGGACGGGGCGGATCAGGCGGACTGCCTGATCACCAGCTCCGTCGGCAGCACCACCGCCCGCTCCACCTCCGCGCCGTCGGCCAGGGCCAGCAGCAGGCGGGTCATCTTCCGGCCCAGCTCGACGATCGGCTGGCGCACGGTGGTCAGCGGCGGCTCGGTGTAGGCGGCCGTCTCGATGTCGTCGAAGCCGATCACCGCGACGTCGTCCGGCACCCGCCGGCCCGCCTCGTGCAGCGCCCGCAGGGCGGCGTGCGCCATCAGGTCGGAGGCGGCGAAGACCGCGTCCAGATCGGGGTACGCGGCGAGCAGCCGACGCATCGCGATGGTGCCCGACTCGCGGGTGAAGTCGCCGTACTCGATCAGCTCGGGCAGGCCGGCGGCGACCACGGTGTCCCGGTAGCCGGCGAGCCGTTCGATGCCGGCGACCATGTCCTGCGGGCCGGCGATGGTGGCGATCCGGCGGCGACCGTTGTCGATCAGGTAGCGGGTCGCCGTGGCGACCCCACCGACGTGGTCCACGTCGATGTAGGGGACGTCGGCGGCGTCCAGTGGCCGGCCGCTGCACACCACCGGGATGCCCAGCCGGGCGAGCCGGCCGGGCAGCGGGTCCTCCCCGTGCAGCGAGGCGAACAGCACCCCGTCGACGTGCCGGCCGGTGGTGTAGCGGGTGACCCGGTCGTGCCCGGCGGGCGAACCGGCCAGCATCAGCACCAGCTGCTTGTCGGCCGCCTCCAACTCCTGGGCCGCGCCCCGGATGAGCCCGGGGAAGACCTGGTCGTCGGAGAAGACCCGGGTGGCCGCCTCCGGCAGCACCAGGGCGACCGAGTCGGTCCGCTGGGTGACCAGGCTGCGGGCGGCCAGGTTCGGCACGTACCCCAGCTCGGCCACCGCCCGGCGGACCGCCTCCTGGATCGGTTCGGCGACCGTGGTGGAGCCGTTCACCACCCGGGAGACCGTCGCCCGGGACACCCCGGCCTGCCGGGCGACCGCCTCCAGGGTGGGCCGTTGTGCCGCCGTCATACCCGCTCCCACCACTTCGTCACAGCCCGTTCCGGGAGATCACCTCCTGGTACCACCGGGCGCTCGACTTCGGGGTGCGCCGCTGGTTCAGATAGTCGACGTGGACGATCCCGAACCGCTTCCGATAGCCCTCGGCCCACTCGAAGTTGTCCAGCAACGACCATACGAGATAGCCGCGCAGGTCGACTCCGCGGGAGATGGCCTCGTGCGCGGCCCGCAGGTGCCCGTCCAGGTAGGCGATCCGGTCGGCGTCGTCGATCCGGCCCGCCGCGCCCCCGTCGGCGGTGCCGCTGTCGTCCGGGAACGCGCCACCGTTCTCGGTGATCATCAGCGGCAGCCCCGGGTAGTCGGTGGCGATCCGCACCAGCAGCCGGGTCAACCCGGCCGGCTCGATCTGCCAGCCCATGTCGGACACCGGGCCGGTGGCGGGCAGGAACTCCACCGCCCCCTCGGTGCCCGGGTAGGCGCTGCTGCCAGCCCCGTCCGGGCGGCCCGCGACGTAGGTGGGTGAGTAGTAGTTGATCCCGAGCAGGTCCAGCGGCGCGGCGATGATCTTCTCGTCGCCGTCCCGGACGAACGTGGGCTGCACCATCCGGGCCACGTGTTCGAGCACGTCGGCCGGGTAGCCGGCCCCGGTCAGCGGGTCCAGGAAGATCCGGTTCTGGAGGCCGTCGACGAGACGTACCGCGGCGGCGTCGGCGGCGCTGGCCGGGTCGGCCGGCGCGACGTCCGCCGGGTTGAGGGTGATCCCGACCGTCCGCGCGCCGGCCGCCCGCAGCGCCCGCGCCGCCAGGCCGTGCCCCAGCAGCAGATGGTGTACGGCCCGGAACGCCGCCCCGGCGTCCCGCTCGCCGGGGGCGTGCACCCCGTTGCCGTACCCGAGGTACGCCGAGCACCACGGCTCGTTGAGCGTCGTCCAGGTGCGGATACGGTCACCGAGCCGGGCGTGCACCGCCAGGGCGTAGTCGGCGAAGTGCTCGGCGGTCTCCCGGCTGGCCCAGCCGCCCCGGTCCTGCAACGTCTGCGGCAGGTCCCAGTGGTAGAGCGTGACGATCGGGTCGATGCCCCGGCCGAGCAGCGCGTCGGTCAACCGGTCGTAGAAGTCCAGGCCGCGCGGGTTGACCGGGCCGGTGCCGTCCGGCCTGATCCGGGGCCAGGCCACCGAGAACCGGTACGCGGCCAGCCCCAGCTCGGCCATCAGCGCCACGTCGCCGGCGTACCGGTGGTAGTGGTCGCAGGCGACGTCACCGGTGTGGCCGGCGAACACCCTGCCCGGCGTACGGCTGAAGGTGTCCCAGATGGACTCGCCGCGACCGTCGTCGCGGGCCGCGCCCTCGATCTGGTACGCGGCGGTCGCCGCGCCCCACACGAAGTTCTCGGGAAATCGAAGCTCGCTCACGCGGTTTTCTCCTTCGTTCGCGGCTGCGGGGCTCGCAAACCCGGCTCACTCCTCGCGCTCACGCGGGGCTCTCCTTCGTTCGCGGCTGCGGGGCTCGCAAACCCGGCTCACTCCTCGCGCTCACGCCTTGACCGCACCTTCCATGATGCCGCCGATGATCTGGCGGCCGAACACGACGAACACCAGCAGCAGCGGCAGCGTCGCGATCGCCGTGCCGGTGAACACCTGCGACATGTCCTGGTAGTAACCGTCGGAGAGGGCCCGCAACGACAGCTGCACGGTCGGGTTCTCCGGGTCGTTGAGCACAGCGTACGGCCACAGGAAGTCGTTCCAGGTCGTCATGAACGTGAGCAGGCCGAGGACGGCGGCGGCCGGGCGCAGCGCGGGCAGCACCACGTTCCAGTAGATCCGCAGCGTGTGGCAGCCGTCGACCCGGGCCGCCTCGATCAGCTCGGTGCTGACCGCCTGGGCCGCGTACTGGCGCATCATGAACACGCCGAATCCGGTGACCAGGGCGGGGACGATCACCGCCGGCAGCCGGTCGTTCCAGTTCAGCTTGGTCATCAGCAGGTACAGCGGGATGACCCCGAGCTGGGTGGGCACCATCATGGTGGCGACGATGACCATGAGCAGGGCGTTGCGGCCCCGGAACCGCAGCTTGGCGAACGCGAACCCGGCGAGGGTGGAGAAGAGCACCACCGAGAAGGTGACGCTGACCGCGACGATCGTCGAGTTGACCAGGCCGGTGAGGAAGTGCGCGTCGGGGTTGGCGAACAGCCGGGTGATGTTCGCGCCGAGGTTGCCGCCGGGGGTGAGCGGTGGCGGCACCTGGCCCATCGCGTCGCTGCTGCGGCTGGCGACCACGAACATCCAGTAGATCGGGAAGATCGACAGCAGGGCGGTGAGCGTCAGCGCCGGGTAGGTGAGCCGGCCGGCCGACCAGATGCGGGTCATCGGTCCCCCTTGCGGGCGCCGCCGCCGAGCCGGCGCAGGATCAGTACGTTGATCGCCGCGACCACCGCGATCAGGGCGAAGAGCAGCCAGGCGACGGCCGAGCCGTAGCCGAAGTTGTAGTGCGGGGCGAAGGCGTTCTCGAACATGTACATGGTCATCGTCTGGGATTCGCGCAGCGGCCCGCCCCGGATCGCGTTGGTGCCGGAGTTGAACAGCCGGGGCTCGGTGAACAGTTGCAGCCCACCGATGGTGGAGATGATCACCGCGAAGATGATCGTGGGTTTGAGCAGCGGCACGGTGATCGACCAGAACTGGCGGGCCCGGCCGGCCCCGTCGATCGAGGCGGACTCGTACAGGTCGCGGGGGATGGCCTGCATCGCGGCCAGGAAGATCAGCGCGTTGTAGCCGGTCCACCGCCAGTCGACCATGGCGGAGATGGCGGTCCAGGCGGCGAACCGGTTCGCCTTCCAGTCGATCGCGTCGACGCCGACCAGGTCGAGCAGCCAGTTGATCATGCCGAACTCGCGACCGAACAGCACCGCGAAGACGATCGCCACCGCCGCCGTCGAGGTGACGTTGGGCACCAGCACCGCCATCCGCCAGGTGGTCCGCGCCCGCAGCCGGCGGTTGAGCAGGTTGGCCAGCCAGAGGGCGGCGAGCAGTTGCGGCACCGTGGAGAGGACGAAGATGCCGAGGGTGTTCACCACCGAGTTCCAGAAGTCGGCGTCGGCCATCAGCTGGGTGTAGTTCTGCGCGCCGACGAAGGCCGGGTCCACTCCCAGCAGGTCCCAGTCGTGCAGCGACACCCAGAACGTGTACGCCAGCGGATAGAGCCCGAAGACCGCGAACAGCAGGAAGAACGGCGTCACGTACAGGTAGGGCGAGTACCTGACGTCGAGCCGGGCCCACCGGTGCTCCCGCTCCGGCCGTCTGCTCCGGGTCCGTACCGCCACCGGCGGCGGACCGTCGACCTGAACAACCATCTCCCGTGCGCTTCCTCTCTGTCCCTGCCTGCACCTGCCCGCCCGTCGGGGGCGGGGTCGCGGCGTGGGCCCGCGACCCCACCCCGGACGGGTTACTTGGCGGCGGCCTTGCGGGCGTTGGTGGTGGCGTCGGTCCAGCCCTGGGCGGGATTGCGCTGGCCCAGCTCGACGGTGCGCACGGCGTTCTCCACCTCGGTGCGGACGGCCTGGTTCTTGGGGCCCATGTAGACCGGCTTGAGGCTCTTCGCGCCGGCGGCGAAGATCTTGCCGACCGGGGCGTCGGAGAAGTACGCGTTGGTCGAGTTGACGATCGCCGGGTCGTCCAGCGCCTGCGGGGACGACGGCAGCGGCCCCTTCTCCTGGAACGCGCCGATCTGGCCCTTGGCGCTGGTCAGGAACTTGGCCAGCTCGATCGCCTCGGCCTGGTGCCGGCTCTGCCTGGGCACCGCCAGGTAGGAGCCGCCCCAGTTGCCGCCGCTGCCGGGCACCTGGGCGATGTCCCACTTGCCCTTGGCATCCGGGCCGGCGTTGCCCTCGATCACCCCGGTCATCCAGGCCGGGCAGGCGATGGTCGCGAACTTGGCCTGCTTGAACGCGGAGACCCACTCCTCGGACCAGGCCCCGTACCGGCCGGAGAGGCCGGAGTCGATGATGTCGACGGTGGTGTCGTACGCCTGGCGTACCGCCGGGTTGCTGTCGACCACCAGTTTGTCGGCGGTGTCGTAGTAGCTGTAGCCGGTGGTGTTGCCGGCGGTCTGCAACAGGATGGTGTTGAAGGTGTTGGTGGCGGCGTCCAGGAAGGCCGCGCCGGTGTTCTTCGCCTTGAACTGCTCGCCGACCCGCACGTAGTCCTGCCAGGTGGGCCAGAGCTTGGACACGGCGTCCCGGTCGGTGGGCAGGCCGGCGGCGGCGAAGAGGTCCTTGCGGTAGCAGATCGCCATCCCGCCGACGTCGGTGCCGAGGCCGATGAGCTGCTTGCCGTCGGCGGTCAGCCCGCCGTTCCACTTCCACTCCAGGAAGTTGCCCTTGAGTTCGGCGGCGCCGTGGTCGAGCAGGTTGACGAAGTTCTGCGGGTTGGCCTTGTACTCGACCAGCAGCCCCTCCTCGATGGCGACCACGTCACCGGCACCCTTGCCGGCGGCGAGCCACTGGGTGAGCTTGGGGGAGTACTCGTCGAGGTTGCCGCCGGTGCCCCGCTCCACGATCTTGATGCCGGGGTGGCTGGACTCGTACTCCCGGTAGAGCTTCTCGTAGCCGAACTGGCCGAACACGTCGACGGTCAGCGTGACCGGGCCGCCGTCGGCGGCCTCGTCGTCGCCGCCGCAGGCGGTGGTGCCGAGCAATGCGGTGACGGTGACCAGGGCGATCGCCGTGAGGCGGCGGCGGGAAAAGACACCCATCTGGGTCGGACCCCTCTCAGGTCGGTGGTGGGGTGGTACGGCGTATGCGCGGGCCGCGGAGGCGGCGGCCCGGACTCGATCTCAGCGAGAGAGCGCTCTCACGACAGGGTGGTGGGTCGATCGACTCCTGTCAAGAGAGCGCTCTCTCAAGGATCGCGGCGAGCCCGGACACGCGCGAGCGGCCGCCCCCGGCTGGGGACGGCCGCTCGTGGAACGCGGTCGCGGCGGCGCGCGGGAGGTCAGCCCACCCGCAGACCCGCCAACAGGGAACGGTCCCCGGCCACGCCGAGGGTGTCGAAGCTGACCCGGCCCCACAGCGCCAGCAGCAGGTCGCTCGCCGAACCGGTGACCTGCACCCGGGCGTGGTGGTCGTCGTGCCCGAACACCGTCGCGGTGTCCAGCAGCGCCACCCCCTCACCACGCATCCGCAGGTACCAGTCCTGTGCGGCGTCGCTGGCGGTCAGGTGCACCACCCCCTGCCACTGCCCCGAACCGCTGCGCCGGCCCGCCGGCAGCCAGGTGTCCAGCACCTCGCCGACCCCGTCGGCGGCGAGCTTCGCCTCGATCGGGTCACCGGCGGCGATGGCGAGCTGGGCGTCCCACCGGTGCACCGCCGTCTCGTGCGCCATCCGCCGCGGCCAGAACCCGGCCTTCTTCGGCTGCGGCGCCCAGTTCCACGCCGGGGCCTCCGGGTCGAGCGCGTCGAAGAGGGTCATCAGCCGGTCGTACTCGTGCTGCCAGAGCTGGAGCGGCGTCAACCCGGCGGGCAGGTCGATGGTGTCGTCGCGGCTCGCCGGCTGCGCGGTGTCCCCGGCGCCGGCGACGGAGTGCACCCAGTGGTAGAGGCCGGCCAGGTGCACGGTGAGGTCGGACACCGTCCACCCCGGGCAGGACAGCACGGGTGTCTCCGGCGGGGCCTCGGCGACGGCCGCGGCGAACGCCGGGCCGTCGACCCGGAGCGCTCCCAACCAGAAGTCCTTCGTGGCGTGCAGTCTGCTCATCGCAAATCCTCCCCGGGGTGACCCGGCGACCAGTGGGTGCCGCGGCTACCCCTCAGCCTAGGGTGAAAGGCGTGTCAGACGTCTACGCCAAACCGACAACGGACGCCGAACCCGCCGATCCGGCCGCCCTGGCGGAATACACCACCCTGCGGCTCGGTGGCCCCGCTGCCCGCTGCGTGGCCGCCACCAGCGCCGACGAGATCGTCCACCGGGTCCGCGAGGCGCACCGGCGCGACGAACCGGTGCTGGTCCTGGCCGGCGGCAGCAACGTGGTCGTCGGGGACGCCGGCTTCCCCGGCACCGTCGTGCTGATCCGGTCGCGGGGCTTCGCCGTGGTCGCCGAGGACCAGGACACCGTCACCGTACGGGTCGAAGCCGGCGAACCCTGGGACGACCTCGTCGCCGCCACCGTCGGCAACGGCTGGTCCGGCCTGGAATGCCTCTCCGGCATCCCCGGCTCGGCCGGCGCCACCCCCATCCAGAACGTCGGCGCGTACGGCCAGGAGGTCGCCGAACGGATCACCGGCGTCCAGGTGTACGACCGCGCCGAGGACCGGCTCACCACCGTCGCCGCCGCCGACTGCGGCTTCGCCTACCGGGGGAGCATCTTCAAGTACAGCGACCGCTGGGTGGTGCTCTCGGTCGACTTCCGGCTGGACCGCTCGCCGCTGTCCGGGCCGGTCCGCTACGCCGAACTGGCCCGCTCGCTCGGCGTCGAGGTCGGCGACCGGGTGCCGCTGGCCGCCGCCCGGGGCACGGTGCTGACCCTGCGCGCCGGCAAGGGCATGGTGCTCGACCCCGCCGACCCGGACACCTGGTCGGTCGGTTCGTTCTTCACCAACCCGGTGCTCGACCGGGCGGCGTACGACCTGCTCCGCGAGCGCGCCGCCGACATCGGCGAACCCCCCTCCTGGCCCTGCCCGGGTGACCTGGTGAAGGTCAGCGCCGCCTGGCTGATCGACAAGGCGGGCTTCGCCAAGGGGCACCCCGGGCCGGGCGGCACCGCCATCTCCGGCAAGCACACCCTGGCCCTGACCAACCGCAGCGGCACCGCCCGTACCGCCGACCTGATCGCCCTCGCCCGGGAGATCCGCGACGGCGTCCACACCCGCTTCGCCGTCCCCCTCCACCCCGAACCCGTCCTCATCAACTGCACCCTCTAACCCACCCCGACCCCGCCCGCCGCCCCGTCCGTGTTGGGGTCAGGTGGGGGAGATGGTGGGCCAGGGGACGGTGAGTTCGCCGTGACGCCAGCGGTGGGGGCGGTCGAGGACGGGCCAGCCGGTGGACCGGAGGGTGCCGACGGCGGTCAGCCACCGTTGGCGGGGACCGAACGGGGCCAGCCCCGCGGCGGCGTGCCAGGCGTCGTCCAGGGCGCTGAGCAGGGCGTGGATGCGTTCGCCGGGCACGTTGCGGTGGATCAGCGCCTTCGGCAGGCGCTCGGCCAACCGGGCCGGGCTCTCCAGCGTGGTCAGTTTGGCGGCCAGGGTCAGCGTCCGGGGGCCGGTGGAGTCGATCAGCAGCCAGCCGGCCAGCCGGCCCAGTTCGTCGCAGGTGCCCTCGACCAGCACCCCGCCCGGGGCGAGCCGGTCGGTGACCGTCCGCCAGGCGTCGGCGACCTCGTTCTCGTCGTACTGGCGGAGCACGTTGAACGCCCGGACCAGGGTGGGCCGCAACCCGGCCAGTTCGAAGCCGCCCCGGGCGAACGTCAACCCCGGCGGGTCGGCGGCCGGCGCGGCGGCGGCCACCCGTACCGGATCGATCTCCAGCCCGACCACCCGGACGTCGGTGCGGACCCGGGTGGCCAGCCGGTCCCGCAGCTCGACGGCGGTGACCGGGGTGGCGCCGTAACCCAGGTCCACCACCAGGGGGTCGACGGCGGCACGTAACCGGTCGCCGCAGGTACCGACGATCCAGTTGTCGACCCGGCGGAGCCGGTTCGGGTTGGTCGTCCCCCGGGTCACCACCCCCAGCGGCCGCTGCCGGCCCCGGTCAGCCATCCGGGGTCACTGCCCGACCCGGTGCACCTTGTGCTGGGCGGCCTGGGCCAGCGGGCGGACCACCAGCCGGTCCACGTTGACGTGGTGCGGGAGGGTGGCGCACCAGGCGACGCACTCGGCGACGTCGGCGGCCACCAGGGGCTGCGCCACCCCGGCGTAGGTGGCGTCGGCCTTCGCCGTGTCCCCGCCGAAGCGGTTCAGGCTGAACTCCTCCGTCCGGACCATCCCGGGGTCGATCTCGACCACCCGGACGGGCCGGCCGCACAGCTCCAACCGCATGGTGCCCGCCACGGCGGTCTGCGCGTGCTTGGCCGCGCTGTACCCGCCGCCGCCCTCGTACACGGTGAAGCCGGCGGTGGACGAGAGCACCACGATCGTCCCCGCGCCGGAGCGCTCCAGGGCCGGCAGCAGGGCCTGGGTGACCCGCAGCGTGCCGAGCACGTTCACGTCGTACATCCACTGCCAGTCGGCGACCGAGCCGGTCTCCACCGGGTCCAGCCCACGCGCCCCGCCGGCGTTGTTGACCAGGACGGTGACCGGGCCGGGGGCGTCGGCGGCGGCGCGGGCCAGCCCGGCCACCGACTCGTCCGAGGTGACGTCGCAGGCCACGGCGGTGGCGCTGCCGCCGGCCGCCGCGATCTCGGCGACCAGACCGGCGAGCCGGTCGGTGCGGCGCGCGGCGGCGAGCACGTGGAAACCCTCGGCGGCGAGCCGGCGGGCGGTGGCCGCGCCGATCCCGCTGGACGCCCCGGTGACGATCGCGACAGAGGTCATCCGGCCATTCTCACCCTGGCGGCGTGGCCGGCCGCCCCGGGCCCCGTGATGAGGTCCGTCACGCCCACGGCCCGGGGCGAGGCATTTCCGAAGCCCGATGGGGAAGATTGCATCCGGCGTGAAGGTTGACCGAGGAGCGCCGGTCGTGCGGGACGGCATCAACCGTGACAGAGGGAGCGGACGTGGCGGATCAGCACACCGGTGTCGGTCGTCAGCGAGGTGCCCTGCCGTGGCCCCGGCCCCGCCGGATCGCCACCCTGTCGGTGCACACCTCACCGTTGCACCAGCCGGGCACCGGCGACGCGGGCGGCATGAACGTCTACATCCTGGAGGTCGCCCGTCGGCTCGCCGAGGCGAACGTCGAGGTGGAGATCTTCACCCGGGCCACCTCCGGTGACCTGCCCCCGGTGGTGGAGATGGCCCCCGGGGTGCACGTCCGGCACGTCACCTCCGGCCCGCTGGAGGGGCTGACCAAGGAGGAGCTGCCCGGCCAGCTCTGTGCCTTCACCGCCGGGGTGCTGCGCGCCGAGGCGGCCCGCCCGCCCGGCCACTACGACCTGATCCACTCGCACTACTGGCTCTCCGGTCAGGTCGGCTGGCTGGCCAAGGAGCGCTGGGGGGTGCCGCTGGTGCACACCGCGCACACCCTGGCGAAGGTGAAGAACGCCCAGCTCGCCGCCGGTGACCGGCCGGAGCCGAAGGCCCGGGTGATCGGCGAGGAACAGGTGGTCGCCGAATCCGACCGGCTGGTCGCGAACACCCGGGCGGAGGCCACCGACCTGGTCGACAGGTACGCCGCCGACCCGGCCCGGGTGGTGGTCGTCGAGCCGGGGGTGGATCTGGCGCGGTTCCGGCCCGCCGTCGGGGACCGGGAGGTCGCCACCCGCGCCGCCCGTCGCCGGCTGGGCCTGCCCACCGACGGGTACGTCGTCGCGTTCGTCGGCCGGATCCAGCCGTTGAAGGCCCCCGACGTGCTGGTCCGCGCGGTCGCCGCGTTGCGGGAACGCGACCCGGCCCTCGCCGACCAGGTGACCGTGGTGATCTGCGGCGGCCCGAGCGGCAGCGGCCTGGACCGGCCCACCTCGCTGATCGAGCTGGCCGGTTCGTTGGGGGTCGCCGACCGGGTGCGTTTCCTGCCGCCGCGCACCGGTGACGACCTGCCCGCCCTCTACCGGGCGGCCGACCTGGTGGCGGTGCCCTCGCACAACGAGTCGTTCGGGCTGGTGGCCCTGGAGGCGCAGGCCTGCGGCACGCCGGTGGTCGCCGCCGCCGTGGGTGGCCTGGTGACCGCCGTCCGGGACCAGGCCAGCGGCGTGCTCGTGCACGGCCACGACCCGACCGACTGGGCCCGTACGCTGGCCCGGCTGCTGCCCGACCGGGCCGGTCGGGAGGCGCTGGGTCGGGGGGCCGCCCGGCACGCCCGGAGCTTCTCCTGGGAACGCACCGTCTCCGGGCTGCTCGCCGTCTACGGCGAGGCGGTCACCGGGCACCGGGAGCGGTTGGCGGCCCGGCTGGCCGACGGTCCGGCGCTCACCGGCTCCTGGTGACCGGGCGCCCCGCCCGGCGTCGTCGGGTGGGGCGGCCACGGCGGCCGTAGAGTGGGTCCGATGAGCGCGAAGAGCGAGCTGGCGGCCCTGATCGAGGCGGTCTGCACCGAACGGGAGCTGGACTGGGAAGCCACCGGCGAGGGCTCGTACGCGGTCACCCTGCCCGGCACCCACAAGCTCAAGACGATCTGCAACCTGATAGTCGGCGAGCACGCGCTGCGGGTCGAGGCGTTCGTGATGCGCCAGCCCGACGAGCGGCGCGAGGAACTGTGGGCGTGGCTGCTGCAACGCAACGCCCGGATGTACGGTGTCGCGTTCTCGATCGACGCGGTCGGCGACGTCTACCTCACCGGGCGGGTCAATCCGTCGGCCGTCGACGCCGACGAGCTGGACCGGTTGCTCGGCGCGGTGCTCAGCTACGCCGACGAGTCCTTCGACACGATGCTGGAGATCGGGTTCGGCAGTTCCATCCGCCGGGAGTGGGAGTGGCGGGTCAAGCGGGGCGAGTCGACCGCGAACCTCGCCGCCTTCGCCCATCTGTTCACTCCGTCCGCCGGAGGTTCGGACCGGTCCTGACGGGTATGCCGCAGCGCTGCGGCGCGGCAGTGTGGGACCCGCCGCAGGCCGAGGACGGACTGTCGAGGAGCGTGTCATGGCTCAGCGGAACAGCTCAGGTCGCGGCGCGACGGCGACCAGGACCACGCGTCAGGCCGGCAACCGGACCCCGAACACGCCGGGCATCTCCGAGTCGGAGATCTCCCGGATGAGGGTCGACGACATCCGGGGTCAACTGCGCCGGCGGGGGGTCTCCGGGATCTCCGCGTTGCGCAAGCCGGAACTGGTGAAGGCGCTCGCACGGACGTTGCGCGCGGAGGGCCGGGCCGGCGGTGCCGCCCGTCGCAGCACCGGCCCGTCGGGCCGGGCGCCGGCCCGCAGGAGCACGGCCGGGGCCGCGAAGGCGAAGGCCACCCCGTCGCGTACGCGGGCGAAGGTGACGCCGGCGAGGGCCACCCGCGCGACGGGCGTGCGCACGGGGCGGTCCACCTCCCGTTCGGTGCGCTCCGCGCAGCTCATCACGTCTCCGGCGGACCGTCCGGAACGTCCCGGGCGCAGCCTGGTGACCACCAACCACCAGGTGATCCGGAACTGGGCCGCGGCCCGGGGGGCCAAGCCGGCGACCATCGCCGGCACCGAGCGCAACGGCCGGCCGGGGGTGCTCACCTTCGACATCCCGGGTTACCGGGAGAGCCGTCGGCTGCGCGTGGTGAGCTGGGACGACTGGTTCCGGACGTTCGACTCCCGCAAGCTGAACCTGATCTTCCAGGAGCAGTTGCGGGACGGCCGACCGAGCAACTTCTTCCGCACCGAGTCACCCGATCGGGAAGACGGCTGAGACGTTTGGCGGAATGGCTGCCGGGTAGCCGCGTGTTGGCAGTCACGGAGCCCGGAAACAGCGGCACCGAGCGGGGACGGTCGGTGTTGTGACCGGCGAGACAGTGCTCGAAGGTTGAATCCGGAATCCGGGCGAACTAACTTTATTGCACCGCGTCACGCTCGGAAACGTTCGGGGGAGCGGCGGATCGATCAGATCCGTGCACCGAGCGAGACGCACATCGGGTGGAGCACGCCGTTGGGGGACGGCGCCACCCGGGAACCGGCGGCGCGAGCGGGCGACGCTTACGGGGGTGAGGGTCGCCCGCCGCCGCCGGGCAGGCGGTACGAGCGCCCACCGCGACCATCGGTCGTCGGTGGGCGCTCTGCCGTTCCCCGGCTTCTTGCGGACTTTTCGGCCCTGTTCGGCCGATCCGGAAGGCTCGCCCCGAACGTCACGGTGTCGCGGCACGTGGTGGAAGCAACCCCGGCCCGGAGGTCGGGTGGCCCGTGCGCGTCCTTTCGAGCTGATGTCGTCAACGATTCAGGCGACCGGCAACATGCGACCGGCGACAGCGCCAAGGCTCTCGCCGAGGGGCTGTTGCGCCGGGTCGGCACCGCAGGTGGCAGGCGGCGGTCGGTAGGCCGGGCGGCACCTGCGCCGAGGCCGACGCCGAGTGGAGTCGTTCACGTCATCAGGTCTAAAGGACGCGCCAGGTGTATGCCCGCTCCCCAACTGCGCGATGACCCACGGCGCTTTCAGGTCGCCGGGTTCCGGTGAATCGGGTGCCCGGCGGCGGGGGTCGGCCGGGCAGTGGTGCGGCCGGGCCGGGGCAGTGGTCGGGCGGGCTTCGGCCGGGGCAGCCGTCGGGCGGGCTTCGGCCGGGTGGTGGTCGGGCGGGGTCCGGCCGGGCGGGTGGAGGGGTCGGTGGGGCGGCCCAGGGGCGTGGGACGTGGGTCGGGCGGTGCGGGCGGTGGGCGTACTCAGGCGGGGGTACGGGCCGTGACCGGCTCGGCGGGTGCGGTCGTGGCGGCCTCGGCCGACTGCGGGGCCGGCAGCTGGACGGCCGTGACCGGCACGACGGGGACCTCGGGACGGCGCAGGTGGGCCGCCCGGCGTTCCCGGGCCGGCCCGGAGAGCAGGTGGGCCAGCGCGGTCGCCGCGCCGATCGCGGCGCAGCCCAGCCAGAGCGCGCCGTTGCCGGCGTGTTCGCGCACCAGCCCACCGAGGACCGGGGCGACCGCCCCGGCCACCTGCCAGGACAGCGAGAACACCCCCTGATACCGGCCGCGCAGCTCGGCCGGGGAGAGTTCGGCGATCAGGGTGGCGTTGGACGGCGAGTTGAGCATCTCACCGAGCGTCCAGATCAGCACGGTGAGCCCGAAGAACCAGGCGGCGTCGGCGAACGCGGTCAGCCCGAAGCCGACCCCCATCACCACCGAGGCGAGGGCGAGCACGTGCGACCGGCTCCGTCCCCGGATCAGTCGGGGGACGAAGAGCTGCCCCGCCACGATCAGCACCCCGTTGAGCGCGATCACCGAGCCGTAGGTGGCGGGGGAGAGGCCGGCGTCGCCCATCGCGATCGGCAGCATCGAGATGTGCTGGAGGAAGACCAGCGCGCCGAACAGGTTGAGCACGACGAAGGTCAGGAACACCCGGTCGGCGGCGATGGTGCGCAGCGCGCCGGCCCGGGGCGGCTTACCGGCCCGGCCGGGTGCGCCCTTGGCGACGACGGCCGTCGGGCGGCGGGTCTCGCCGACCTTGACGAAGATGATCAGCGCGGTGACCAGGGTGGTGGCCGCGTCGACCACGAACAGCAGCAGGTAGCCGGCCTCGGCGGCGAGGCCGGCGAGCACGGCGGCGCAGGCGAAGCCCAGGTTGATCGCCCAGTAGTTGAGCGAGAACGCCCGCAACCGGTCCCGCTCCGGCACCACGTCGATCATCATGGCCCCGAAGGCCGGCCGGGCGGCCTCGGCGAACATGCCGAGCAGCAGCGCGCCCACCGCCACCGCCCAGAGCGGCCGGGCGAAGCCGAGCGTCAGCATCATGGTGGCCGCGCCCAGGTGGGCGGTGAGCAGGGTGGGCCGTCGCCCCCACCGGTCGACCAGGGTGCCGCCCACGGTGGTGCCGACCGCGCCGCCGACCCCCCACAGGCCCATCACCAGGCCGGCCTGGGCGGCGGAGAAGTGGCGGGCCTGGGTCAGGTAGATGGCGAGGAAGATCAGTACGAACGAGCCGAGCCGGTTGACCAGGGTGCCCGTCCAGAGGTACCAGAACGTCCTCGGTAACCCACCGGTGGTCTCCCGGAACCAACCCCGTACCGTCCGCACGCCCGCGCCCCCGCTCAGGTAATGACCGCTGTCCTTGAAGCGCCTTACAACCTAGTTCCGGGGGTGAACACCGGTCACCCGTTTTTCCACGTGGTGGTCGTCACCACCACTGCCCGCGTGTCCCCGCGCGCCGTGCGGCAGGATGATCGGCATGACTGCGAGCGAGGGGCCCACCGTCGGGACGCTGGTCCTGCTGCGGCACGGCGAGAGCGATTGGAACGCGAAGAACCTCTTCACCGGCTGGGTCGACGTCGACCTGACGGCCAAGGGTGAGGCGGAGGCGCGCCGTGGCGGCGAGCTGCTGCGTGAGCACGGCCTGCTGCCGGACGTGGTGCACACCAGCGTGATGCGCCGGGCGATCCGCACCGCCGAGCTGGCGCTGAACGCCGCCGACCGGCACTGGATCGCGGTGCGCCGGTCGTGGCGGCTCAACGAGCGGCACTACGGCGCCCTACAGGGCAAGAACAAGAAGCAGACCCTGGACGAGTACGGCGAGGAGCAGTTCATGCTCTGGCGTCGCTCGTACGACACGCCACCGCCGCCGATCGCCGACGACGACGAGTTCTCCCAGGTCGGTGACCCGCGCTACGCGCTGCTGCCGACCGAGCTGATGCCGCGTACCGAGTGCCTCAAGGACGTGGTGCACCGGATGCTGCCGTACTGGTACGACTCGATCGTGCCGGACATCCTCGCCGGCCGCACGGTCCTGGTGGCGGCGCACGGCAACTCGCTGCGCGCCCTGGTCAAGCACCTCGATCAGATCTCCGACGAGGCGATCGCCAAGCTGAACATCCCGACCGGCATCCCGCTGCGCTACGACCTCGACCCGCAGCTGCGTCCGCTCGCCCTGGGCGGGACGTACCTCGACCCGGCCGCCGCCAAGGAGGCCGCCGCCGCGGTCGCCAACCAGGGCCGCTGAGCTGACGGAGGGCTCCCGGGCCGGCGACCTCCGCCGGCCCCGGGAGCCCCCGCCCGGGATCAGCTCGTGGTGGGGGCGGTCTCCCCGGTGATCAGGTAGACCACCCGCTCGCCGGCGTTGACCGCGTGGTCGGCGAACCGCTCGTAGAACCGGCCGAGCAGGGTGGCGTCGATGGCCGTCTCCACCCCGTACGGCCACTCGTCGCCGAGCAGCATGCCGAACAGGCTCTTGTGCAGGTCGTCCATGACGTCGTCGTCGCGGTCCAACTCGGCGGCGATGTCGGCGTCGGGGGTGGCCAGCACCTTGCCGATCTTCTCGGCCATCCGGTCGGCGACCGAGGCCATGTCGGTGAAGACCGGGCGCAGCTCGGCCGGCACCGCCGGGGACGGGTGCCGGCGCAGCGCGGTCTTCGCCACATGGTCGGCCAGGTCGCCCATCCGCTCCAGGTCGGCCGCGACGTGCAGTGCGGTGATCATCGCGCGCAGGTCGGAGGCGACCGGCGCCTGCCGGGCGAGCAGGTCGCAGACCCGCTCCTCGACGTGCTGGTAGAGGTCGTCGATCTCGGCGTCCCGCGCGATCACGGCCTCGGACGCCTCGCGGTCGGCGGTCAGCAGGCCGCGGGTGGCCTGGCGCATCGCGGCGCGTACGCCGTCGGCCATGTCCACCAGCAGTTGGCTGACGATCTGCAGGTCGGCCCGGAACTCGTCGCGCATCGTCACTTCCTGGGGTCGGTGCCGCCGGTGGTCGGAGGGACCGCCGGCGTACGGGTCGAGCAGGTGCGGGACCCACCGTAGGCGGGGGCGACGGACCCGAGATGAACCCGGATGAACGACGCGGGGCCCGGGAGTGAATTTCTGCCAAAGCGAGTGTGGTTCGTCCTGTTATGGGCGATAGCCAGGTTAACAATGACCCTACGATCGCCGGGTGGAATGGGCGGTGGCGATCGTGGTGGCCCTGGTGACCGGACTGGTCGCCGGGCTGCTGCTGGCGCGCCCCGTCCGTGACTGGCGACGCCGCGCGGCGTCGTCCGGGGGCGAGGGCCCCCACGGGGACCTGGGGAGGCGTGCGATTCCCGACGACCAGTCCGGCGGGCTGACCGGGCTCGGCCGCAAGACCATCGACTCGCTGCGCGCCGGTGTCGTGGTGCTCGGCCCGGACGACGTTCCGGTGCTGGTGAACCCGGCCGCACGGGCGATGGGACTGCTCCGTACCGGCGCCACCCCCGGCTCCATCGCGGCCCACCCGCTGATCCGTACCCTCGCCGGGCAGGTCCGGCGGACCGGGGTGCGGCGCGAGATCGAGCTCGACCTGCCCCGTGGCCGCGACAACGCCGGGGAGAACCCGCTCGGCGTGCACCTACGGGCGATGGGCATCGGCGGCGGGTACATCGCCGTCGAAGCCGCCGACGTCACCGAGTCGCACCGGCTGGCCCGGGTCCGGCGGGACTTCGTGGCCAACGTCAGCCACGAGCTGAAGACCCCGATCGGTGCGCTGCAACTGCTCGCCGAGGCGCTCGTCGACGCCACCGAGCCGGCCGACGGGGCACCGGACCTCTCCGAGGACATGCTGGCCGCCCGCCGGTTCGCCGAACGCATCCAGCACGAGTCGACCCGGCTCGGGCGGCTGGTGCAGGAACTGCTGGAACTGACCCGGCTCCAGGGCGCCGAGCCGCAACCCGCGCCGGAGCCCGTCGCGGTCGACTGGGTGATCGCCGAGGTGCTCGACCGCACCCGCACCTCGGCCACCGCCCGCCGGGTCCAGGTGGTCACCGAAGGGCAGCGGGGCCTGACCGCGTACGGCAGCGACAGCCAGCTCGCCACCGCCGTGTCCAACCTGGTGGAGAACGCCATCACCTACTCCGGCGAGGACACCACCGTGCGGGTCGTCACCCGGGCCGACGACGACCACGTCACGGTCTCCGTCACCGACCAGGGCATCGGCATCGCCCCCACCGACGTCGACCGGATCTTCGAACGGTTCTACCGGGCCGACCAGGCCCGGTCCCGCGCCACCGGTGGCACCGGCCTCGGCCTGGCCATCGTCAAACACATCGCCAGCAACCATGGCGGCCGGGTGGAGGTGGCGAGCACCCTGGGTGGGGGGTCGACATTCACCCTCCGGCTACCCGCCAGCCCACCGGACGCCCTGGAGTCGCTACTGCCGTCCGCTGGTATCGAGCCCGGCCCGACCGACCCTGCGCCGGGCCTGACCGTAGGAAAGGAAACACCCCGTTGAGCCGCGTACTGGTGGTCGAGGACGAGGAGTCGTTCTCCGACGCCCTGTCGTACATGCTCCGCAAGGAGGGTTTCGAGGTCTCCGTCGCCGCGACGGGCACCTCCGCCCTCACCGAGTTCGACCGGACCGGCGCGGACATCGTGCTGCTCGACCTGATGCTCCCGGAGATGTCCGGGACGGAGGTCTGCCGGCAGCTGCGGCAGCGCTCGCACGTGCCGATCATCATGGTGACCGCCCGGGACAGCGAGATCGACAAGGTGGTCGGGCTGGAGATCGGCGCCGACGACTACGTCACCAAGCCGTACTCGCCCCGGGAGCTGGTGGCCCGGATCCGGGCGGTGCTGCGCCGGCAGAGCCCCGAGGTGACCGAGTCGGGCGCGCCGACGCTGGCCGCCGGCCCGGTCCGGATGGACATCGAACGGCACGTGGTGACCGTCGACGGGGCCGCCGTGCAGCTCCCGCTCAAGGAGTTCGAGCTGCTGGAGCTGCTGCTGCGCAACGCCGGCCGGGTGCTCACCCGGGGGCAGCTCATCGACCGGGTCTGGGGTGCCGACTACGTCGGTGACACCAAGACCCTCGACGTGCACGTCAAGCGGCTGCGTTCCAAGATCGAACCGGAGCCGTCCGCGCCCCGGTTCATCGTCACCGTGCGTGGGCTGGGCTACAAGTTCGAGCCGTAGGCCGGCAACCGTTCACCCCTGCGGGCTGGCCGGGTGCGGGGCGATCTGACCCTGGCCCAGCCGGGCCGCGCACAGCTCGGCCAGCCGCGCGTACGCGGGCGCACCGACCAGCGCGGTCAGCTCCGGGCCGTACGACAGGTACATCGGCTCGGTGCCGACGTGCGCGTCGGTCGACGAGGTGCACCACCAGTCCAGGTCGTGCCCGCCGGAGCCCCAGCCCCGCCTGTCGAACTCGGCGAGCGTCGACACCAGCACCTTCGTGTCGTCGGGGCGGGTGGTCCACTCCTGGTCCCGGCGGATCGGCAACTGCCAGCAGACGTCCGGCTTGTACTCCAGCGGGTGCACGCCGTCGCGCAGTGCCTGGCCGTGCAGCGCGCAGCCGCCCCCGCCGGGGAAGTCGGCGTCGTTGAGGAACACGCACGGGGCGTCCTCGCCCCGGGTGGCCGTCCGCCGGGCCGGGTTCTTGCCGTCGATCGTGTCGGTCGCGGTCCAGTTCTTCGTACCCTTGCGGAAGTGCTGCCAGGTCTGCGGGGTGAGCCGCTTGACGGCCGCCCGGACCCGCTTCTCGTCGTCGGTGTCGGTGAAGAACGCGCCGTGCGAGCAGCACCCGTCGGCGGCCCGCCCGGCGACGATCCCGTGGCAGCCCCGGCCGAAGACGCACGTCCAGCGGGACAGCAGCCAGGTGAGGTCGGCGCGCACCAGGTGCCGCTCGTCGGCTGGGTCGACGAACTCGATCCACTCCCGGGGGAAGTCCAGCCCGACCTCCCGGCTGCGCGGGTCGTCGGGGCCGTCCACCAGCACGTGCAGCTCCACCTGGCTCGTCACCCGGCCCAGCGTACGCGTGAGTGAACCGGCCGGCCGGCGTGCCGTCGAAACGTGGTGGCCCTAGGGTCTTCCCATGCGGCTGGGTGTGCTCGACGTCGGTTCCAACACGGTGCATCTGCTTCTGGTCGACGCCCACCACGGCGCGCACCCGTGGGCGGCGCACTCCGAGAAGGTGGTGCTGCGGCTGGCCGAGCAGATCGGCCCCGACGGTGCGCTCACCCGGGCCGGCGCCGACGGGCTGGTCGAGGCGGTCGGGGCGGCCCGCGCGGCGGCCACCGCGCTGGCCGCCGATGACCTGCTCGCCTTCGCGACCAGCGCGGTACGCGACGCCACCAACGCGGCCGAGGTGCTGACCCGGGTCCGCGAGGAGACCGGGGTACGGCTGGAGGTGCTCTCCGGCGCGGACGAGGCACGGGCCACGTTCCTCGCGGTCCGGCGCTGGTTCGGCTGGTCGGCGGGGCGGCTGCTGGCGATGGACATCGGCGGCGGCTCGCTGGAGCTGGCCGCCGGCATCGACGAGGACCCGGAGGTGGCGGTGTCGCTGCCGTTGGGTGCCGGCCGGTTGAGCCGGGAACGGCTGCACGTCGACCCGGCCGGGTCGACCCCGCCGACCGCCGAGGCGGTGGAGGAACTGCGGGAGTACGTCGACGCGCAGCTCGACCCGGTGGTGGAGAAACTGGCCGGGGTGGGCTGGGAGCGGCCGGTCGCCACCTCGAAGACCTTCCGGACGCTGGCCCGGCTGACCGGGGCGGCCCCCTCCTCGGCGGGCCTGTGGGCGCGGCGCAGCCTGACCCGTACGGGGCTGCGGCAGGTGCTGGGGTTCGTCCGGCACATCCCGCCGGCCCAGCTGCCCGAGCTGGAGGGGGTGAGCGCCGGCCGGGCGCACCAGCTGCTGGCCGGGGCGGTGGTGGCCGAGGCGGTGCTGCGCCGGCTCGACGTGCCGGCGGTGGACATCTGCCCGTGGGCACTGCGTGAGGGCGTCATCCTCAGACGGTTGGATCAGCTCGAACCGATGTGACGTACGCCGGTCGTTGCGCGGCTTTTGCCGCTGCTCGTCCGGAACTGCGGTGGCGGACCCGGTTACCCTCGGGGATGTGACTTCCCGCGTCCCGGTGCTCCTGTCCAGTTCCTCGGTCTTTCCTGAGCGGACCGCGGCGGCGTTCCAGCTCGCCGCGGCACTCGGCTACGACGGGGTCGAGGTGATGGTCTGGACCGACGCCGTCAGCCAGGACGCCGGGGCGCTGCGCGGCCTCGCCAAGCACTACGGCGTCCCGGTGCTGTCGGTGCACGCCCCCTGCCTGCTGGTCACCCAGCGGGTGTGGAGCCCCGACCCGTGGGAGCGGCTGCGGCGGGCCGCCGAGCTGGCCGACACGCTGGAGGCGCCCACGGTGGTGGTGCACCCGCCGTTCACCTGGCAGCGCGACTACGCCCGCAACTTCGCCGACGGGCTGCGCACCGTCGCCGACCGGTTCACCGGGCTGCACTTCGCGGTGGAGAACATGTACCCGGTGCGGATGGCCGGCCGGCAGTTCGTGCCGTACGTGCCCGGCTGGGACCCGACCGAGGTCGGCTATCCCGCGTACACCCTCGACCTGTCGCACTGCGCCGCGTCGCACAGCGACCCGCTGGCGATGGCCGACCGGATGGGCGCCGGCCTGGCCCACGTCCACCTCGGCGACGGCACCGGCGAGGGCCGCGACGAGCACCTGGTGCCCGGCCGGGGCACCCAACCCTGCGCCGAACTGCTGCGTTCCCTGGCCGGACGCGGCTTCACCGGTTCCGTCGCCGTCGAGGTCACCACCCGGGGCGCCAAGAGCCGCGCCGTCCGCGAGGCCGACCTCCGCGAATCCCTCGCCTTCGCCCGAGCCCACCTAACCGCCCCCACCCCCCTCAACGCCTAACCCCCACCCCACGCCTCCCCTCCCCGCGCGCCCGGCCACGCCGCCTCGCCCCGGTGATCAAAGGTTTGCGTCATGTCCGGGCGTGAATCTGACGCAAACCTCTTGATCAACTGACGTAAACCTCTTGATCACCGAGGCGGCGGGGTGGGAGAGGTCAGGGGACCGGGGTGAGGGTGGGTTGTTCGGCGGCGCGTTTGCGGGCGCGGTGGGCGGCCACGTGCGAGCGGGTGGCGCAGCGCTCCGAGCAGAACCGACGGCAGCAATTCGACGAGGTGTCCAGGTAGACGTTGCCGCAACGCTCGTCGGCGCACACCCCGAACCGGGCGCTGCCGTACTCGCAGAGCCACACCGACAGGCCCCACGCCGCGCCGGCCAGGTATTCGGCGCTGACCGACGCGCCCCGGCTGGTCACGTGCATGTGCCAGTCGCTGGAGTCGTGACCGGAGATGCGCGGCTGCACCGGGAACGCCTCCAGCAGGGCGTTCAGCTCGGCCACCGCCTGGGCGTCGCGCCCCGAGGTGCCGTACTCGAAGACGTCGCGCAACCGCTTCTGCGCCCGTCGGAAGACCGCCAGGTCCCGGTCGGCCACCTCGTCGCGCATCCACGCGTTCTCGTCCGGAATGAGGGCCCGCAGGTCGTCGAGGTCGTCCAGGTGGGCGTTGACGAGGTCAACCCCGGTCCTGGCGTACGCGTCGAAGTTCACCCGACCAACGGTAGACGACTCACGCGGCACGCGGCGCGTCGATGTAGTGCGGCAGGAAGCGCGCGTAACCGTCGGTGATCAGACTTTCGCTCTCCCGGATGCCGACGCCGGCGGACTCGCCGTCGACGATCCAGCTGCCCAGCACCATCCGACCCCCGTCGAACTGCGGCAACGGCCGGAACTCCTGATAGCAGAAACCCTCGTCGCCGTAGATCCCGGGATTGCTGATCTCCGTGTCGCCGGTCACGATGCGTACCGAACCGCCCTCCCGGCCGAGCAGCGGCTTCGCCACGTACTCCGGCATCCCGCGCGGCGAGTCCAGGTACGCCGGCAGCAGCAACTCGTGCCCGGGGAACAGCTCCCAGAGCACGGCCAGCAGCGCCTTGTTCGACAGCAGCAGCTTCCAGGCCGGTTCGATCCAGGTGGTCGGGGTGCCCGGCTCCAGCGCCGGCCGGCCGTACGGCTCGGCCAGCATCCACTCCCACGGGTAGAGCTTGAAACAGGTGGTGACCGGCCGGTCGGCGGCGTCGACGAAACGCCGGCCGTCCCAGCCGAGGTGCTGGATCGGCAGCAGGGTCACGTCCAGCCCGGCCTGCCGGGCCGTCTCGGCCAGGTAGCCGGCGGTGATCTGGTCCTCGCCGGACTCCTCCTCGTTGGACCAGCACACGTGCACCCGCCGGTCGTGCAGCCCGGCCCCGATCTTGGCCCACGCCCCGACCAGCCGTTCGTGCAGGCTGTTCCACTGGTCGGCGTCGGGCCGGGTGTCCTCCAGCCAGTACCACTGCACGATGCTCGCCTCGACCAGGGCGGTCGGGGTGTCGGCGTTGTACTCCAGCAGCTTCGGCGGCCACGAGCCGTCGTAGGCGAGGTCGAACCGGCCGTACAGGGTGGGTGGGCGCTCGTGCAGCGACCGGGCGACCGCCTGCGCCGCCCAGGCGGGGATGCCGAACTCGGCGTACCGGTTGCGGGCCACCGCGTGCTCGGCGGCGGCCACCGACATCCGGTGCAGCTCCTCGGTCGCCTCCTCCAGCCGCAGCACCTCGTCGAGGTCGAAGGCGTACGCGGCGGACTCGTCCCAGTACGACATGATCTCGCCGTCGGGCAGCTCGGTGTCGACGTAGACCAGGCCCTGGGTGCGGATCACCGCGTCGGAGTCCGGGCGGGGGGTGACCCGCTCCCGGCGCACCGTCAGCCGCCGCAGGAGGCGAGATGGGTGCCGAAACCGCCGCGCTCCGGCAGCGCGCCGGCCACCGGGTCGGGCGCGGCGGCCCGGGGGTCGATGCCGACGGTCGGCACCTGCATGGCCAGTGCCACGGTGTCCCCGCCACCGACCGGCCCGAGGGCGCAGTCGTCATCGTCGTCGTCGGAGGTGAGGTTGCAGCCGGAGAGGGCGAGTGCCAGCGCGGTGAGCGCGCCGAGCTGCACGGAGGCCGACCGCAGCCGGCGGCGGGGGTGTCGTTCCACGTTCATGGTTGTAACTGATCCACGCCAGCGGCGCGTCCCCTGACCGGCCCTCCGCCGTGGCCGGAACCGGTCCGCCCCGCCGCCGGGCGCGGCCGTACGGTCGGGCGTTACGCTCGGCTCATGCTCCGTTCCGTCATCCTCGCCGCCTCCCGGTCATCCCAGGTCGAGCGGCTCGTCGCGACGGCCCCGTTCACCCGGGACGTCGTCCGCCGGTTCGTCGCCGGCACCGGCACCGACGACGCGTTGCGCGCCACCCGCGAACTCGTCGCCGACGGCCTCCGGGTCACTCTCGACAATCTCGGCGAGGACACCGTCACCGCAGAGCAGGCCACCGCCACCCGGGACGAGTACCTCACCCTGCTGCGGGCGCTCGACGCCGCCGGGCTCACCCCGGCCGCCGAGGTGAGCGTGAAGCTCTCCGCCCTCGGCCAGCGCTTCGACGAGCAGTTGGCCTACGACAACGTGCGGGCGATCTGCGTGGCGGCCGACCAGGCGGGCACCACCGTCACCCTGGACATGGAGGACCACACCACCACCGACTCGACCCTCGACGTGCTGCTCAAGCTGCGTAAGGACCACCCGTCGACCGGGGCGGTGCTCCAGGCGTACCTGCGGCGCACCGAGTCCGACTGCCGGGAGCTGGCCGGCGCCGGGTCGCGGGTCCGGTTGTGCAAGGGCGCGTACGCCGAGCCGGAGTCGGTGGCGTACCAGTCGGCCCGCGAGGTGGACAAGTCGTACGTGCGCTGCCTCAACGTGCTGATGTCCGGGGCGGGCTACCCGATGCTCGCCACCCACGACCCGCGCCTGATCGCCATCGGCGAGGACCGGGCCCGCTGGTTCGACCGGGGGCCCGGCGAGTTCGAGTTCCAGATGCTGTACGGCATCCGCCCCGAGGAGCAGGCCCGGTTGGCCGGCGAGGGTTACACGGTGCGCACCTACCTGCCGTACGGGGAGGACTGGTACGGCTACCTGATGCGCCGGCTCGCCGAGCGTCCCGCGAACCTGGTCTTCTTCGGTCGGGCCCTGGCCTCGAAGAAGTAGGCCACCGGAGTCGACCCGGGGAACACCAGGTCACGACCGGGTGAACGCCGCCTCCGGCGCGATCAGTTGTGGGAAGGGATCGCGCAGGTCACAGCCGTCCCGCTACCGTACTGGTAACACGCGCGTTGCCGGCCCGTTCGGGAGCTCCGTCGGGTGGCGCGCGCCGGGCATGGGATGGGTCGGGTGAGCCATGGCCGGGTCGCAGTCCTCCGACGGTCGGCTGTCGGACGTCAGGTTCCTCACGGTCGCCGAGGTCGCCTCGGTGATGCGGGTCTCCAAGATGACGGTCTACCGCCTGGTGCACAGCGGTGAACTCACCGCCGTACGGGTGGGCCGGTCGTTCCGGGTGCCCGAGCACGCGGTGCACGACTATCTGCGGGGAGCTTTCCAGGAGACCGCCTGACCCCGCCGATCGCGACGTAACGGGCATCGACGGGGGCGCGTTGGTCCTGCTGACGCTCTCCGGCTACCCTGGAGCCCGATCTGACCGTGCGCCGGTGCGCCCCGACGCCACCAGGCTGGTCCAGGTCCGTTGTCCGTAAGCGGCCACCGGCGTCACCATCTCGACGCCGAGGGTCCGTCCCGAACGTTGCATTGAAAGGCTGTCGTATGGGCTCGGTGGTCAAGAAGCGCCGCAAGCGCATGGCTAAGAAGAAGCACCGCAAGCTGCTGCGCAAGACCCGCGTCCAGCGTCGCCGTCTCGGCAAGTGACCGACGCCGGGTCACCCCCGGCGTCCGGCTCCACTTGCCATCTGTCGACCCCCGGAGGCTCAGGTGATCAGGCCGCGGACATCCCGGCTCGATCTCGCCTGCCGGTCAGGGCGTGCGCGATGACCCCCGGTGGCACCCCAGGTGCTCCGGGGGTCGTCGTCGTGACCGGGGTCGGTCGCTACCTCGGCGCGCACGTCGCCGCCCGGCTCGCCGCCGACCCCCGGATCGAACGGGTGATCGGCATCGACCCGGCCACCCCCGGCCCCGAGTTCGCCGGCCTGCTCGACCGGGTGGAACGCATCCGGTTGGACCTCGACTCGCTCGGCGGGCTGCTGGCCGACCTCGACGTCGCCGCCGTGGTCCACCTCGCCCTGGTCACCGCCCCCGACCCGCAGCACGGCGGCCGGGCGGCGATGAAGGAACAGAACGTCATCGGCACCATGCAACTGCTCGCCGCCTGCCAGCGGGCGCCCCGGCTGCGCAAGCTGGTGGTCCGGTCGTCGACCGCCGCCTACGGCGCGTCCTTCCGTGACCCGGCGGTCTTCACCGAGGAGACCGAGCCCCGTGAGGTGCCGCGCGGCGGTTTCGGCCGCGACATCCTCGACATCGAGGGGTACGTGCGCGGCTTCCGCCGCCGCCGGCCCGACGTGACCGCGACGGTGCTGCGGTTCGCCCCGTTCATCGGCTCCACCGCCGACACCACGCTCACCCGCTACCTCTCCCAGCCGGTGGTGCCCACCGTCTTCGGCCGTGACCCCCGGCTCCAGTTCGTGCACTTCGACGACGCCCTCGAAGTGCTGCACCGGTCCGTCGCCGAGGACCATCCGGGCACGTACAACGTGGCCGGGCCGGGGGTGCTCTCGCTGTCCCAGGCGATCCGCCGGGCCGGCCGGGTGGCCGTACCGGTGTGGGAGCCGGGGCTGTCCGGGGCCGCCGCGATCGCCCGGAACCTCGGCTTCGGCCGCTACGGCCTCGACCAGGTCGACCTGATCGTGCACGGCCGGGTGGTCGACACCCGTCGGCTGACCCGGGAGTACGGCTTCACCCCGCGCACCACGGCGGCGGCGTTCGACGACTTCATCCGGGCCCACCACGGCGGTGTCGTGGTCACCCCCGACCGGCTCGCCGCCGCCGAGCAGGTGGTGCTGGAGAGCATCCGGCAGGTCCGCTCCGCCGTCCGGGAACGTACGTGACAGCGCAGAACGGCCACCGTCGGCTCACCACGTCACCCGCCCCCGCCTCGCGCAACGGGTCGGGCCCCGACCCGGCCGTCGCCGCCCCGGCACGGTCCACCCCGGCCGCCGCCGGTCCGGCCGGTGCGGACGCCCCGGGGGTGGAGCGGCCCGGTGACCAGTGGGACCGTCGGGTCGCCTCCGGGCTGGCGTTCCTGCGCCGCCGCCTGTCCGGCCAGTACGAGGTGGACGAGTTCGGTTTCGACCCGGAGCTGACCGGGGCGGTCTTCCACCCGCTGCTGCGGCTGCTCTACCGTGACTGGTTCCGTACCGAGGTCACCGGCCTGGAGCACGTGCCCGCCGACGGTGCCGGCCTGGTGGTCGGCAACCACTCCGGCACGGTGGCCCTGGACGCGTTGATCCTCTCCGCGGCCCTGCACGACCGGCATCCCGCCCACCGCTACCTGCGTTTGCTCGGCGCGGACCTGGTCTTCCGGATGCCGGTGGTCTCCGAGCTGGCCCGCAAGACCGGCGGTACGGTCGCCTGCAACCCGGACGCCGAGCGGCTGCTCGGCAACGGAGAGCTGGTGGGCGTCTTCCCCGAGGGGTTCAAGGGCGTCGGCAAGCTCTACTCCGACCGCTACAAGCTGCAACGCTTCGGCCGGGGCGGCTTCGTCTCGGCGGCGCTGCGTACCGGCACCCCGATCGTCCCGGTCGCCATCGTCGGCGGCGAGGAGATCTATCCGATGCTGGCCGACATCAAGCCGCTGGCCCGGCTGCTCAAGCTGCCCTACTTCCCGGTCACCCCGACGTTCCCGTGGCTGGGGCCGCTGGGCATGGTGCCGCTGCCGAGCAAGTGGTTGATCGAGTTCTGCCCGCCGATCCCGACCGCCCACCTGACCGACTCGGCCGACGACCCGCTTGTCGTGTTCAACCTCGCCGACCAGGTCCGGGAAACCATCCAGCAGACCCTGCACCAGCTGCTGGAACGCCGACCCGACCCGTTCGGCCCCTGAACCCACGGCTGCGGACGCCCGGCCCTGCGGGGCGACGGTCCGGGTCAGGCCGGGCGGCGGCGTCGGTGCAGCGCCCGACCGGCGGAGACCGCGCCGGCCAGCAACCCGAGCGCGGCGGTCGACGGTACGGCGATCCGCGCGGCCCGACGACCGGTGCGGAAGTCCCGCACCTCCCAGCCCCGTTCCCGGGCCACCCGCAGCAACGCGCCGTCCGGGTTGACCGCCACCGCCCGTCCCACCGTGGTGAGCATCGGCAGGTCGTTGCGGGAGTCGCTGTAGGCGGTGCAGCGGGGAAGGTCGAGCCCCTCGACGGTGGCGAGCTGGGTGACCGCCTCGGCCTTGGCCGGCCCGTGCATCAGCTCGCCCACCAGCCGCCCGGTGTAGGCCCCGTCGACCACCTCGGCGACGGTGCCGATCGCGCCGGTCAGGCCGAGCCGGGCGGCGATCACCCGGCCGATCTCCACGGGCGCGGCGCTGACCAGCCAGACCCGCTGCCCGGCGTCGAGGTGCCGTTGGGCGAGCCGACGCGTGCCGGCCCAGATCCGGGGCGCCATCAACTCGTCGAAGATCTCCTCGGCGAGCCGTTCGACGTCACCGACCCGCCAGCCCTCGACGAAGGCGAGGGCGGCCTGCCGGGCCTGCGACATGTCACCGGCGTGCTCGGTGGCCAGCACCCGGTACCGGGCCTGCCGCCAGGCGAACCGGGCCAGGTCGCCGGTGGTGAAGTAGCGGCGGGCGGCGAGCCCCCGGGCGAACCAGTAGATCGACGCGCCGCGCATCATCGTGTTGTCGACGTCGAAGAACGCGGCGGCACGGGAGTGGGTCGGCGTGGTCCCGGTGGCCGTCGCCTCGGCCCAGCCGGTGGTGTGTCCGTGGGCGTCGGTGCTGACCGTGACCCTGCGGGTGCCGGCCATGGCGCCTCCCTCCGACGAGCGGGCCCTGCATGATCGAGCCTAGTCCGGTGCGGACCGTGGCCGACCGGCCGGCGCGGGAACTGTGGCGTGCGGCTCCGTCGCCGTCAGCGGTCGGTCGGGCAGGTGCCGGGCACCGGGCCGAGGGCGTCGCTGCCGACCGGGGTGGGCAGCGCGCAGGCGAGCGCGGTGCGCAGCGCGTCGGAGCGCCGGCGGATGGCGTCGAGCAGGGCGAGGGACTGCCGGGTGCGGTCCCGCTCGGCGGAGCCGGCCCCGTCGAGCAGGCCGCCGACCGCCCGGCGCTGCCCGCTGACGAAGGTGTTCACCGCGTCCAGCGCCGTCGGATCGCCGTGCTGCACCGCACCGCCGGTGAGCAGTCGTACGCCCTGGCGGGTGTCGGCGTCCATGTCGTCGAGGACCGCGCCGAAGCCGGTCGCGTCGTCGCGGAGCGTGGCCGCCTCGTCGAGCCGGGTCCGGGCGAAGTCGAGGAAGAGCTGCCCCCGGCTGACGTCCGAGCTGGCCAGGGCGAGCTGGGCGCGTTCGGTGGAGCGCTTCATGCCGTACAGGGCGTCACCCGGCACCGCGTTCTCGCTGGCGGCCGAGATGCCGGAGACGGCGACCGCCCCGGCCGCGATGCCGACCAGGATGGCGCCCCGGGCCCGGGCCCGTCGGGCGGTCGCCCCGCCCAGCAGGGAGCCCCGGCCGGTGGCCTGCGACGTGCCGTCGGTCACCGGCTCGGCGGCGTGCCCACGTTCGGCGGCGGCCACCAGCATGGCCCGCAGGCCGGCGCGGAACTCGACGTCCACCTGGATGTCGGGTCGTTCGGCGACGATTCGCTGCCCGACCGCCACGAGCCTGGTGAGCTGGTCGTCGGCGCGGGACCGGACGTGGTGGCGTCGGCCGCCGTTGGCCTCGTCGAGAAGCTGGGCGAAGCGTACGGCCCGACGACGGGAGAAAAGGTCGCTGTCCACCGCAGGCACCCCCTCTCGCTGGTCACGGCCGGTCGGCCGCGGTGGTTCCACGCGACCGGCGGCGGCGTGCACCGTCGTACCAGGGTCGTGGTCGGCGGCGCTGCTCCGGACCGGGACGGGTCCGGGGGCGCCGGACAACCACCGGCCGCACCCGGAGAAACGCTCCGTGCCGGGCCCCGGTTACGGGGCGGTCGGGAGCGAAATCACGAAGAGTGATCGTCGCGGCGGGTCAGGGCTGGAAACCGTCCGGAAGTAGACGGGCCAGCGCGCGGACCGCGCGGTACTGCAACGCCTTGATCGCTCCCTCGTTCTTGCCCATCGCGCGGGCGGTCTCGGCCACCGAGAGGCCCTGGAGGAAGCGGAGCACGATGCACTCCTGCTGCTCCGGGTTGAGCCGGGTGACGGCGGTGAGCAGCGCGACGTTGGTGATGTGTTCGACCACCGCCGCCTCGGGGCTGCCCTCCGGCCCCCGGTCCTCCCGGTCGGCGTCGAGCACGTCGCCGGTGGTCACCTCCAGCCGGTAGCGGCCGGACTTGAAGTGGTCGGCGACCAGGTTGCGGGCGATGGTGACCAGCCAGGCGCCGAGGTCGCGGCCCTGCCAGGTGAAGCTGCCGATCCGCTTGAGGGCGCGCAGGAAGGTGTCCGAGGTGAGGTCCTCGGCCAGTTGCCGGTTGCCGACCCGGAAGTAGACGAACCGGAAGACGGTGTCGACGTACCGGTCGTAGATCAGGCCGAACGCCTCGGCCTCGCCGGCCTGGGCCCGCTCCACCAGCGTCCAGACCTCGGTGGCCGGGTCGGACGGGTCGGGCCGGCTCGGGAAGCCGGTGGGGGGGTGCCGGCGGGCGTCGCCGCGGTGCCGGGCGGTTCGGCGGCCGGAGCCGTCGGCGGCCCGCCCGGTACGGCCGGGATCAGGGCGGTGTCGTCGGCGGGTACGGCCGGGATGACGGCGGTGTCGTCGGCCGGCACCACCGGGATCACGGCGGTTTCCCCGCCGGCCGGGTCGGTGACGGCGGGTGGCTCACCGACCCGTCGGGTCTGCGTCGGCATGGGGGGCCGGGAGTGGGAGGTCACCCGGCCGGCCGGCGTGGCGTTGCCGCCGGGGGCGGCGGGCCGGGGCGCCGCCTCGTTGGGGTGCGGACGCTGGTGCACCCGGCGGGGCGTCGCCTCCGGGCGGGCCGGGTCGAGCCGTTCGTTGACCGTCGCCCGGGGCGTCGGCCCGGTCAGTCCGGTGGAACGATCCGGGTAGCCGAAGGCGGTCACCGGGCCTCCCCGCAGCGGGTCACGACGGTGACCGGACGGCGGCGGGCGGCCGCCGTGCCGGGTCTACCCCGGACGGGCAGGGCCGTGTGGGGGGGTGCCGACGCGCGGCAGATCCCCTTGAGGTGCTGGTCCAATGCGCGCACAGGCACGGGGGCCTCCTCGGGCTGAGGGGTGTCGACTCACGGCAAATGGGGTGAGCCGACCCGAGTGATGATAGGGCCAACGTCACCCGCGTGTGCCAAGTCCGTTACACAGGGCCAAAGTATTTGCCCGGCCCGCCGACCCCTGGCGGACCGGTTGTCCGTCGTGGTCGGTTGACTTTCACGTCGCGACTTGTTCCCTGATGGAAATTGCAGCCCAGGGGGGTTCTGGGTGGTCGCCGGCACCCCGCGTGGCCGCCCCGGCGACCGGTGTCCGCAGGTCCGCCCGGCGCGCCCCCGCGGGCGGTCGCGCCGGCCCCGTTCGGGTGGTCCGGTCGACGCTGCGTGACCGTTCGGTGTGTGGGCCTGGCCGGGCGGCCGACGGCGTGTCAGACTCAGCCACCGCGCGACCGGCTCGGGCGTCCCGGGTGTGCCGCACCCGGGGACGGGCGAGACTGGGCGGACGGGCCCGGCCCGCCGCCGGGCATCCGGCACCGGTGCGCAGCGGTCCGTCCAGCGCGCGCATCCCCGTCGCGGCCGAGCCCGGCCGCCCTCACCCGGAGGTCCCGATGTCCACTGCCGCCCGGCTCGCCCTGATCACCCGGCCCGGTTGCCACCTGTGCGAGGACGCCAAGGCCGCGCTGGACCGGGTGGTGGCGGTCACCGGGGACCGGTGGGTGGAGAAGGACGTCACCGGCGACGTGGAGCTGGAGCGCGAGTACGGCGACCGGCTGCCGGTGGTGCTGCTCGACGGCAAGGAGCACGGCTACTGGCGGGTGGAGGAGGAGCGGTTGCTGCGTGACCTGACCACTCCTCAACTCTAGGGTGGCGCGGATCACCCTGGGTCATCGAGCGAGCGCGATTGGTGAGAGAAGTCGGGATTGCGCAATAATCGCGCGGCGGCACCGCTGGCGTGCCCGATCGATCTTGTGGGATGGGGGAGCAGGTGCAGGGGGGCCGCGATTCAGCAAGATCGCGATTTGTGCACGTCTTCACAAGCGCCTACTCTGTAGTTTCGACGCGCCCTGCTAGCACGGCCGGCTCGCCCGGCCACCGGCGGGGGTCCCCCAACGGGCGGGCACCGGAGCCGGCCGAGGATCGCACCGCACGGAGTCTCATGAGTCAGCACCGTCACCCTGGCGCGCCCGGCCGCGCCGGTGCCGTACCGGCGCTCCCGGACCTCCCGGAGGCGACCGTCGCGCGGCTCCCCGAGTATCTCCGCGCCCTGCACAACCTCGCCGACGCCGGCCACGAGACGGTCTCCAGCGAGGGGCTGGCCGGGGCGGCCGGGGTCAACTCGGCCAAGCTCCGCAAGGACCTCTCCCACCTCGGCTCGTACGGCACCCGGGGGGTCGGCTACGACGTCGCCCTGCTGATCGACCAGATCGAGTTCGTGCTCGGGCTCACCCAGCGCCGGGCGGTCGCCCTGGTCGGGGTGGGTAATCTCGGTCACGCCCTGGCCGGATACGACGGCTTCGCCAGCCGGGGTTTCCGGATCGCGGCCCTGTTCGACGCGGACGCGTCCCGGGTCGGCGAGATGATCAACGGGTTGGTCGTCCGGCACGTCGACGAACTGCCCCGGGTCGCCGCCGAGGAGGCGATCTCGATCGGCGTGATCGCCACCCCCGCGCCGGCCGCCCAGGCGGTGGCCGAGCAGTTGGTCGCCGTCGGCGTCACGAGCATCCTCAACTTCGCGCCGTGCGTACTCTCGGTGCCGGACGGGGTCGACGTGCGCAAGGTCGATCTCGCCATCGAGCTTCAGATCCTGTCCTTCCACGAGCACCGCAAGGCATCGTTGACCGCGCTGCCCGCCGCCGGCGGCTCCGCCCTCACCGCCCTGCCCGGCGGGCTCGCGACCCCCGACACCCAGGAGGCGATCGGCACGTGAAGCTGCTCGTCGTCGGCGCGTCCTACCGCACCGCTCCCGTGGCCACGCTGGAGCGGTTGGCGGTCGCCCCCGCCGACCTCACCCGCACCCTGGACCGCCTGGTCGCCCAGCCGTACGTCGCCGAGGCGGTGCTCGTCTCCACCTGCAACCGGGTGGAGGTGTACGCCGCCGTGTCCGGTTTCCACGGCGGCCTCGGCGACGTCTGCGCCGTCCTCGCCGAGCAGGCCGGCGCGCCGCCCGCCGCCTTCGCCAGCCACCTCTACGTGCACTACGACTCGGCCGCCGTCGACCACGTGTTCCGGGTCGCCGCCGGGCTGGACTCCATGGTGGTCGGCGAGGCGCAGATCCTCGGCCAGCTCCGCGACGCCTACCACTGGGCCTCCGGCGCGGACACCGCCGGGCGGCTGCTGCACGAGCTGATGCAGCAGGCACTGCGGGTCGGCAAGCGGGCCCACGCCGAGACCGGCATCGACCGGGCCGGCCAGAGCGTCGTCACCGCCGCCCTGGACCTCACCGCCGAACTGCTCGACGGCGACCTCGCCGGCCGGCCGGCCCTGGTGGTCGGGGCGGGCGCGATGGGCGCGCTGAGCGTGGCGACGCTGTCCCGCCGGGCCGCCGGGCCGCTCACCGTCACGAACCGGGGTGCCGACCGGGCCGTCCGGCTGGCCGAGTCGTACGGGGCGAACGCCGTCCCGATCGCCGGACTCGTCCCCGCGCTCTCCACAGTGGACATCGTAGTGGCCGCCACCGCGGCCACCGAACCGGTCCTCACCGTCGACGTGGTGACCCGGGCGCTCGACCGCCGCGACCCCGCCCGCGGGCCGCTGGTCCTGCTCGACCTCGCCGTGCCCCGCGACGTCGACCCCGAGGTGGCCGGGTTGCCCGGCGTCGAGGTGATCGACATCGACCGGATGGCCACCCTGCTCGCCGACGGCCCGGCCGCCGCCGACGCCGCCGAGGTCGGCCGGATCGTGACCGCCGAGGTCGAGGCGTTCCTGAGCTGGCTGCGCGGGGCCGACGTGGCGCCCACCGTGGCCGCCCTGCGCGGCCGCGCCGACGACGTGGTCACCGCCGAACTGCGCCGGCTCGCCCAGCGTCGCCCCGACTTCAGCGACGACCAGCGCGCCGAGGTGGCCCGGACGGTGCACCGGGTGGTGCAACGGCTGCTGCACCAGCCCACCGTCAAGGTCCGCCAGCTCGCCGCCGAACCGGGCGGCGACCAGTACGCCGCGCTGCTGCGGGAACTGTTCGACCTGGAGGTGCCGCAGACCGCCGGGGTCGACGCGGTGCCCGACGTGGTCGAGACCGTCGACGGCCGTGGTTCCTTCGGGGTCGCCGACGTGCCGGTGACCGACACCGACCAGCCGCCCACCGGAGGTGAGCGATGAGTACCCCCCTGCGCCTCGGCACCCGGGGCAGCGCCCTGGCGATGGCCCAGTCCGGGCACGTCGCCGAGGCGATCACCGCGGCGACCGGCCGCGCCGTCGAGCTGGTCGAGGTGGTCACCGCCGGGGACCGGTCGTCCGCGCCGGTGCAGCGCCTCGGCGTCGGCGTCTTCGTCTCGGCGCTGCGCGACGCGTTGACCGCCGGCACCATCGACCTGGCCGTGCACTCCTACAAGGACCTGCCCACCGCCGGGGCGAGCGGGCTGCACGTCGCGGCCGTGCCACCCCGGCAGGACCCGCGCGACGCGCTGGTCGCCACCGGTGGCCGTACCCTCGCCGAGCTGCCGCCGGGGGCCGTGGTGGGCACCGGCGCGCTGCGCCGTATCGCCCAGTTGCACGCCCTCGGCCTGCACCTGGAGGTCACCCCGATCCGGGGCAACGTCGACAGCCGGCTCGCCCGGGTGCTCGGCCCGGACGCCGACCTCGACGCCGTCGTCGTGGCGCGGGCCGGGCTGGCCCGGCTCGGCCGCACCGACGTGATCACCGAAACGCTCGACCCGATGCTGATGCTGCCCGCGCCCGCCCAGGGTGCGCTGGCCGTGGAGTGCCGGGCCGACGACTCCGACCTGGTCGAGCTGCTCGCCGTGCTCGACCACGCACCGTCGCGGGCCGCGGTCGTCGCGGAACGGGCGTTGCTGGCCACCCTGGAGGCCGGGTGCTCCGCCCCGGTCGCCGCCTACGCCGAACTCGCCGAAGGCGACGCCGGTGATGAGATCTACCTGCGCGGGGCGGTGATCAGCCCGGACGGTTCCCGAGACCTCCGGCTGTCCCGCACCGGAACGCCCGCCGACGCGGCGGAGATCGGCAAGGCACTCGCCGCCGAACTCCTCGAACTCGGCGCCGACTCGATCCTCGGCCACGAAGGAAGCACCGGCCCGGGGACCCAGCAATTTGGGAGCACAGAATGACCCGCACCCGTAAGCCCGTCGGCCGCATCGCGTTCGTCGGTGCCGGACCCGGTGACCCGGGCCTGCTGACCCGCCGGGCCCACGACGCCCTGGTCGACGCCGACCAGGTGGTGTACGACCGGGGAGTCCCCGAGACGCTGCTCGACGTGGTCCGGGCCCAGGCCCGGTCCGACGCCCAGTTCAGCCCCGCCGAGGGCGTGCCGGGCGACGTGGCGAAGATGCTCATCAGCGCGGCCCGCTCCGGGCTCAACGCGGTGCACCTGGTCGCCGGTGACCCGTTCGGCCACGACTCCGTGGTCAAGGAGGTGCAGGCGGTCGCGCGTACCGCCGCGCACTTCGAGGTGGTGCCGGGCGTCGGCCAGGCCGAGGGCGTCGCCACCTACGCCGGGGTGCCGCTGCCCGGGGTACGCACCGCCGCCGACGTCGAGGACGTCGGCACGCTGGACTTCGACGCGCTCGCCGCCGCCGTCGCCCGGGGGTCGCTGGCCCTGGCGGTCGACGCCGGTGACCTGGCCGCCGTGCGGGACGGCCTGCTGGCAGCCGGGGTGGACGGCGCGACCGGGGTCGGGGTGACCGGCGACGGCACCGGCGAGACGCAGTACACCACCACGTCGAGCGTGGACTCGTTCGTCGCGGCGGCGCTCGGCTTCACCGGCCGGGTGGTGCTCACCGTCGGCGAGGGTGTCGGCCAGCGGGACAGGCTGAGCTGGTGGGAGAACCGCCCGCTGTACGGCTGGAAGGTGCTCGTCCCCCGGACCAAGGAGCAGGCCGGCGCGATGAGCGCCCGGCTGCGCGCGTACGGGGCGATCCCGTGCGAGGTGCCGACCATCGCGGTCGAGCCGCCGCGCACCCCGGCCCAGATGGAGCGGGCGGTCAAGGGGCTGGTCGACGGCCGGTACGCCTGGGTGATCTTCACCTCGGTCAACGCGGTCCGGGCGGTCTGGGAGAAGTTCGCCGAGCACGGCCTGGACGCCCGGCACTTCGGCGGCGTCAAGATCGCCTGTATCGGTGAGGCCACCGCCGACGCGGTGCGCGCCTTCGGCATCCAGCCGGAGCTGGTGCCCGCCGGGGAGCAGTCCTCCGAGGGGCTGCTGGCCGAGTTCTCTCCGCACGACGAGATCCTCGACCCGGTCGGCCGGGTGCTGCTGCCCCGCGCCGACATCGCCACCGAGACGCTCGCCGCCGGGCTCACCGAGCGCGGCTGGGAGGTCGACGACGTGACCGCGTACCGGACGGTCCGGGCCGCCCCGCCGCCCGCCGAGATCCGCGACGCGATCAAGTCGGGCGGGTTCGACGCGGTGCTCTTCACGTCCTCCTCGACGGTGCGCAACCTCGTCGGTATCGCCGGGAAGCCGCACGCGCGTACCGTGGTTGCCGTCATCGGGCCCAAGACGGCGGAGACCGCGACGGAGTTCGGCCTGCGGGTCGACGTGCAGCCGCCGCACGCCTCGGTGCCCGACCTGGTCGAGGCGCTCGCCGCCTACGCCGTCGAACTGCGGGAGAAGCTCGCCGCCATGCCGGCGAAGCAGCGTCGGGGTTCGAAGGTGCAGGGGCCGACCGCGCTCAGGTTCCGCTAGCCGTACTGGGAGGCCCCTCATGCCGTACCCCGAGATCCGGCCCCGCCGGCTGCGTCGCAACGCGGCCGTGCGGCGGCTGGTCTCCGAGACCCGCGTCGACCCGGCCGAGCTGGTCGTGCCGATGTTCGTCAAGGAGGGGCTGACCGAGCCACGGGCCATCGCGTCGCTCCCGGGGGTGCTCCAGCACTCCCGGGACTCGCTGCGCAAGGCGGCCGTGGAGGCGGTCCAGGCCGGGGTCGGCGGGATCATGCTGTTCGGGGTGCCCGAGCGGCGGGACCCGACCGGCTCCGGCGGCACCGACCCGGCCGGCATCCTCAACGTCGCCATCCGCGACGTGGTGGCCGAGGTCGGCGACGCCACCGTGGTCATGAGTGACCTGTGTCTCGACGAGTTCACCTCGCACGGGCACTGCGGGCTGCTCACCCCCGACGGCGGGGTGGACAACGACGCGACCCTTGCCGCGTACGCCGAGATGGCGGTGGCCCAGGCGGACGCCGGGGTCGGCATGGTCGGCCCGTCCGGGATGATGGACGGCCAGGTGGGCGTCGTCCGCCGGGCCCTCGACGCCGCCGGGCACGCCGACGTGGCGGTGCTGGCGTACGCGGCGAAGTACGCCTCCGCCTTCTACGGCCCGTTCCGCGACGCCGTCGAATCGGCGCTCGACGGCGACCGGCGCACCTACCAGCAGGACCCGGCGAACCTGCGGGAGTCGCTGCGCGAGGTCGAGCTGGACGTGGCCGAGGGCGCCGACCTGGTGATGGTGAAGCCGGCCCTGCCCTACCTCGACGTGGTGGCGGCGGTCCGGGCCGCCGTGGACGTCCCGGTCGCCGCCTACCAGGTCTCCGGCGAGTACGCGACTGTCGAGGCGGCTGCCGCGAACGGCTGGATCGACCGCGAGCGGGTGATGCTGGAGACGCTCACCTCGATCCGCCGGGCCGGCGCACAGGTCATCCTCACCTACTGGGCGGTCGAGGCCGCCGCTCTGCTGCGCCAGCGCTACTGACCCGGATGCGCTGCCCGCCCTCGGGCCCGCAGCCCGTCCTGAGCGCTGTCACCGGCCCTGGTTCGCGCCACCCGCCCCGGGGGTCGCCACCGTCATCCGTCACGGGCGTCCGCCGCCGCTGGCGGCCGGCTGCCACCGGCCGGGCTGCTGGTTGGGCTGACCCTCGACCGTGTCGTCCGCCGCCCGGTTTCCGGCACAGGGTGGGCTGGCCCTTCGCCGCCTGTCCGGTTCCGGCACGGGATGGCTGCCCTCCACGCCTCGCCCGCCTGCCCCGTTCCGGCACGGGGTGGCTGGCCCTCGTCGGCGTCGTCCGCCCGGTTTCGACACGGCTCCGGTTACTCTCCGCACTTTATCGCCCGACCATCCCTACCCTCCCTCGCACACTTTGCTCTGCTGCCTTCCACGCGACGCTTGCTCTGGGTGTCCGTCGCGGATGGGGCAGCAGAGCAAAGTGTCGGTATGGGGGTGGGGTCTGGTCGCCGATGAAGTCCTATTGCCGCAGGTGAGGCGGATTTCGCGGATCTTGGCGGCGGCGGCGAGGTCGACCACCGGGTTACTCCTAGTGACTGAGGCGGTCCGGGCGACAGAGTCACTTCCTGTAGTCGAGATGGTCGGTCGTTGGGTGAGGGTTTTCCACAGGTGGCGGTGTTGTCCACAGGTGACGAGGGCGGGGTTGCAGCGGGGCCCGGCCGGGCGTGACGGTGGCGACATGACCGACTCCGTCCCGCCGCTCGGACCCGCCGCCCATCCCACCCCTGCCGCTCATGCGCCCCCAGCCGCCTATGCCACCCCGGCTGCCCATGTCGCCCCGGGCGTCGGTTCTGTTCCGGCTTCCGGGGCCATTCCGGGGTCGGCCTGCGGTCCGGCCGCTGGGCCTGATGCGTCCGGGGACGTGCCGGGTCGTGCGGGGGAAGAGGGGCGGTCGGCGGGGCGACGGGAGGACGAGCCGCCGACCTTCCTCAGCAAGCCGTACGACCTGCCCTGGCCGGCGGCCGGCATCGTGCGGGCGGTCCGGCGGCGCGCCGACGCGAGTCAGCGGGAACTGGCGCGCTGGGCGGGGGTGCACCACGGCACGGTGGGGCGGATCGAGGCGGGCGCGCTCACCCCGAGCATCGCGCTGCTGCGTCGGATCATCGCGGCGGCCGGCTTCCGGCTGGCCGTGGTCGACGAGTTCGGCCGGGTGCTCACACCGATGCGGGACCGCGACGACGCCCGGGACGGTGCGGACCGCCGCTACCCGTCGCACCTGGACACGATTCTCGACCCGGAACCGGGTGAGTGGTGGGCGGACGTCTACGGGCTGGCCCGACCGCCGGAGACGTTCCACCGCAACCGGGCCGTCCGGGACGCGATGCGCCGCCGCAGCCAGTGGGAGGTGCGGGTGGCGAAGTACCGCAACGTGCCACCGCCGCCCCGGGTGGTGCGCCCGCAACGGTGACGGCCCGCCGATCCGGCGGGAAGCCGGACCGACGGGCCGTCGGAGGTGCGCGACGCTCAGTCGTCGTCGGTGATGGTGCCGGTCGCCAGCAGGTCGGCGAACCGCAGGTTCAGCGGACCGGCCACCGCGAACGCGATCTTCTCGTCCGCCTCCCGCTTGCGGTCACCACGGACGGTCACCGGGAACGCCAGCGAGGTCTGCCCGGCGGGCAGGGTCCGGCAGCCGACGTACGGCTCGAAGTCCAGCACGACCGTCGCGGTCAGCCCCACTGTGGCGGCGCAGAGCGTGGTCGGCTGGGACAGCGGACGGGACACGGTGACCTGGAACGTCATCGTGCTGGTGCCCCGGTCGCCCTCCACCACGCTGGCGTCGGCCACCCGCAGCGACGGCTGGCTGCGGAACCGGGCCACCTGCGGGTCGTGGTCGCTGGCCCCCCGGGTGCCGTCGCCGGTGAACTCCGCCGGCCAGTCCGCGTTGACGTGCGCCGCCCGGATCTGCACCAGGTCGGCGTGCAGCGTGTCGTTGACGAACAGGTTGTCCAGCGTCTGCGCCGACCCCTGGAAGCTGTACGAGTACGCCGCCGACGGCACGTCGGCCACCAGGTCGTCCCAGAGGTTACGCAGGCCGGCCCGGTAGAGCGGGCCGAGCTGGTCCGACGGGGTCGGGTTCGCCCCGGTCGCGATCGGGTCGTCCGGGCGGGGGAAGACGTTCAGGTCCCCGCCGTACACCACCCGGGCGTCCGGGTCGGCCGCCTCGATCGCGGTGACGATCGCGGCACCGTACGCGGCCTGCTCGGTGCGCTGCCCGACCCGGGTGTCCGGCCCCGACGAGTAGTGGTTGCTCAGCGCGTACAGCAGGTAGGACTCCGACCCGCCGGGCGTCGCCTTCACCACGAACTTGCCGAGCTGCGGGGCCCGGGTGAAGACGTTGTTGCCGTCCTTGCCGGTCGAGGTGTCGGTGTCGGCCGGCAGCACCGCGTTGAGCGCCTTCGGGTTCTGCACGTCCGCGTTGGACGCCAGCCCCGCCGACCGGTACTGCACGGTGGGCGCGGAACCGAGCAGCGGATCGGTGGCGGTCGCCGGAGCCAGCGACAACCGGTCGGTGCGGTAGAGGAACGCCGAGGTGATCCCCCGGGCGTCCGCGCCGGTCCGGTCGTACGTCGCCGCGTAGGCGGGACCACCGGCGGCCCGGATCGCCAGCGCCAGGTCCTGGAGGGTGTCCGGGGCACCGTCGGCGTTGTCGGTGGTGCCGCAGACCAGGCTGCCGCCGGAGACCGAGCAGATGTCCTGGTCCTCGGCCTCCTGCACCAGGATCAGATCCGGCGCGTGCAGGTCGGTGCGGATCTGGGCGGCCAGCTCGGTCAGGTGCTCCCGGTAGTCGGCCTCGCCCGCCGGCACGTAGTCGAACGGCGGGGACACCCCCGGGCAGCCCGCGTTGCCGGTGAAGTCGCAGCCGTCGAACGGGTCGTCGCGGAAGTCGTACAGGTTCTCCACGTTGTAGGTCGCCACGGCGACCTCCCGGGCCCGGTCCGCCGGGCGCGGCGGGTTGTTCGCCGCCGGGTCCGCCCCGGCGGTCAGGGCCAGCGACTCCGGCTGCACGCTGAACTTGCTGAAGCCGTACGACACCGCGCCGAACGCGTCGGCGGTGAGGGTGTCGAAGGTGCGCGCCGGCGGGAGCAGCGCCGTCGAGTCACCGGCGGTGGCCTTCACGCCGCCGCCGCCGAGCAGGATGCGCTGCCCGTTGCCGTTGTCGAACAGTTGCCCCGGCACGTCGTCCAGCGGGTGGGTGTCCCGGAACACCCGGCGGGCGTACGGGTCGGCGCGCTTCAGCAGCGGGTCCGCCCGGTCCACCACCCACACCTCGGAGTCGGCGGTGGAGCCGAACACGTCCCGGGGGCCGGTGACGCCGGACCCGCTGCGGACCCGCAGCCGGGCCCCCTCGTGCCGCTCCCAGAACCGGTCGGCCGCCGTCGCGTCGGCCGGCGGGACCGCGTCGTCCACGGTCACGGCCGTGTTCACGTCGAGCCCGGTGTCGAGCCGGCGGACCAGCGAGGCACCGGAGAGCTGGGTCTGGTCGAAATACTCCGACACCCGGCCGCGCAGCACCACCTCGTCGCCGACGGTCGGCGCGTAGCCGCCGATCAGCGTGGTGAACGCGCCCATGAAGACGAAGATGCCGTCCGAGCTGAGCGGGTCGCCGTCCTCGGTGCCGGTGCGGCTCTGCAGGTAGAAGCCGTACTGGTCGGCACCGGCCGAGGTGCGGGTCAGCGACTTCTGGGTGATCACGCCCCGGACGTCGTACAGCAGCGGGCTGGTGCCGGTGCCGGAGGGCGGGGCGAGCGGCGACCGGTCGGTGCGCGGGTTCTCGTCGTCCCGGGTCGGGCCCTGCACCTGGCCCACCGACAGCACCCCGTTGGCCTGCACGGTGAGCGGGCAGGTGGCGGTGCCGCCGTCGGCGTCCGTCGCGGTCACGGTGACCGTGTAGGTGCCGGCGGGCAGGCCGGTGGCGGTGACCGTCGCGGTCGCCGTGCCACCCGGCGCGGTCGCCGGGGTGAACGCGGTACGGCTGATCGTGCCGCCCGCCGGGACCGGGCTGACCGAGGTGACCGCCAGGTCGACGATCGTGTCGTCCGGGTCGGTGCCGGTGACGTCGCGGGTGCCGGTCCCGCCGGCCTCGACGGTCAACGTGCCGCCGCAGGTCAGCACGGCCGGCTGGTCGACCGGGCCGCCGCCGTCGAGGGTGTGCGCGCCCAGCCCGTCGAAGGTGTCGGTGGGGTAGCCGGCCCACTGGGTGGCCGGGTCGAACGCGTCGGACGGGTCGGTGTCCCCGCTGGACACCGACGGCAGCCGGCGTAGCGTGTTGTCTGCGGTGCTGGTCAGCCCGCTGCCCCACTCGGTGCCCGGGTCGACGCCGACCTGCCCGATCGCGTCGAGCACGACGGCACCCCGACGCAGCACGATCGCGTCGTCGCCGTTGAACAGGCTGGCGCCGGTGGTCTGGTCGGCCTGGGCGAGGATCGCCGGGCCGGCCGACGCGGCGGCGAAGACGAAGACGTCCCCGGTGGCGACGGTGCCGGTGAGGGCGATCGTGGTGGCCGTGGTGGACCCGTTGAAATAGAGCTGGAGCTGGTAGCCGCCGGCGGTCAGGTCGACCGGTGCGCCGGTGCCGTTGAACAGCTCGATCGCCTTGTTGTTGGACGAGCCTTCGACGTACTCGGAGATGAACAGGTCGGTGGGCGCGGCGGTGGCCGCGGTGGGAGCGACGCCGAGCACCGGTACGGCGACGACGGCGACGGTGGCGAGCGCGGCGAATCTGCGGCGCAGGCGCATGGGGCCTCCACGATGGGTGGACGGGAACCAACGCACGTTAAGGTGCGTCGCTGTCCGCCGTCCATCCCCCGGGCGGCGATGTGGTGAATTCGCGACAGTGCTGCCCAACGCCCCCGAGCGGGTGCCGCCGCAAGGCCCTGCTCAGCGGTGGGCGTCGAGGCGGTGCACCAGTTCGGCGACGTCCACGCTGTACTCGCACCAGTCCCGGTCGGGCTGGTAGCCCAGCTCGGCGTTGACCTTGAGCATCGTCTCGTTGGCCTGCGCGTTCCAGGTCTGCACCTCGGTCAGCTCCGGCTCGGCGGACCGCAGCTCCAGCAGCATCCGCGCCTTGATCGCCCGGTCGATGCCGTAGCCCTGGTGGTCACGCACCACGATGGTGTCGTACTGGTCGGCGCGGGTGGGGTGCTGGACCGGCACCACCACCTCGGTCAGGCCGGCCACCGCGCCGGTGCGCTCGTGCAGGGCGAGCACGATGTACGGCTTCATGCCCCGCCGGTGCAGCGTGTCGAGGCTGTCCCGCAGCCGCTGCGGATCGTACGAACTGGGGCGCAGTTCGCCGTCCTCGACGTCGCGGACCTCGGCCTTCGCCCGCGCGTACGCCTCGATCAGGTCGTCGGACGGCCCGCCCGGGTAGAACTCCAGGTGGTAGCCCGGGTCGACGGCGACGGCCATCTCGGTCAGCGCCGTCCAGTCGACCGTGCCGAGGTCGAGCACGCTGCGGGTCTCGACGTACTCCCGGGTAAAGCCCAGCGACGAGTAGAAACCGATCGCCGGGGTGTCGCCGACCACCTCGACGCCGATCGACCGGAAGCCCTCCTGGTAGACCCGGCGGGCGGCGGTCAGTACCAGCTCACGGCCCAGCCCGCTGCGGCGTACCGCCGGGTGCACCAGCACCTCCAGTACGCCGATGTCACCGAGCAGCAGCACGTGCACGTGCCCGAGGATCGGGGCGGGACCCCCGTCGGCCGGCGGGTCGGCGTGGGCCACCCAGGAGATGCGTCGTTCGCCGGGCATCACCTCGGAGAGGTACTCCCGCAGCGAATCCTCCCGCCACGGCGGGTCCTGCGGGAGGTCGGCCGCGAGAACCGCGTTCAGCGTGTCCAGCACGGAGCCGATCTCGGCGGACGACGCGGTTCGGGGGTCCCATTCGCGCACCATCACGCGTCTAGCTTGCCGTCAACGGCTCTTCGGGGGAAGTGTCCGGTCCGCCAATGTATGCGAACGATCACCTCACGTACGGCTTGCGCGCCCGTACTCCTGGGCCTTGTCGAAGACGTCCTGCGCGTAGCGGCGCACGTCGTTGTAGGAGAGGATGGCGCCCCACCAGTCGCCGGGGATGGTCATGTTCCGGCCGCCCTGGCACAGGTAGTTCCCGGCGGCGAGGGCCGCGTCGTCCAGGTCGTGCGGGTCCTTGCGACCGTCGTTGTCGGCGTCCGCGCCGACCTGCTCCCAGGTGGTCGGGATGAACTGCATCGGCCCGATCGCCCGGTCGTAGACGGTGTCCCGGTCGAACAGCCCGCCGTCGGTGTCCCGGATCAGGGACCGCCCGCCCTTGCCGTCGAGCGGATCACCGATGATCTCCGGTACGGCCCGGCCGTCCGCCCCGAGGGTCGCGCCGTTGGCCTGCCCGTGCCGGGACTCCACGTAGCCGATCGCGGCGAGCGTGGTCCAGCTCAGCTGGCAGCTCCGGTTCGTCTGGGCGAGCACCAGCTCGGCGTAGCCGTACGCCTGCATGGCGGTCGGGGAGACGCCCACCTTGCTGCCGGTGACCCGGGCCCAGTCGCCCAGCGCGTCGGCGGGCCGGCCGGCGGCGGGCGGTACGACCGGCCCGCTCGGCACGGCCCCGGCCGACGGGAAGCTGCCCAGCGGCAGGGTGGGGGTGGCGCCCGGGAACACCGGCACCCCGGTGGTCGGCCCGGCCGACGGGACCTCGGGACCGGCGGAGGCGCTGTCGTCCACGGCCACCGGTCGGGGTGCCCGGACCGCGCTCGGCACCACCACCGCGCCCACCGCGGCGGTCGCCGCGACCAGCGCGAACAGGAACAGGCCGGGAAGGGTCAACCGGCCGCTGGGGCGGCGCGACCAGGCCCGGGTGGCCCGGGTCGCGGCCCCCACCGCCTGCCGGGGCGGCGGCAGCCGGACGGCGTGCGCGAACGGCACCCGCCGCCGCCGACCGATCTTCGCCCCGGACCCGGCCGTGTCACCCGTGCCGGTGTTCCCGGTCCCGTCGGCCTCCGTGGCGGGGCCGGTCCCTCCGCCCGGGGCTGCCTGCTCGGCGGGCTCGGCGGACGGGGGAGGATCTGCGGCGGGGCCGTCGGCGGTCGGGGCGGCCGGCGGGGTGAGGGCGTCGTGGTGGGGCCGGCGGGGGCGGGGGAGCCAGCCGCGACGCGGAGCGGGGGGCACGTCCTCGGGCGGGGTCGCTGCGCGCAGGGGCCGTTCCGTCGAATCTTCGCCGCTCACCACCGTTTGAGTATCACCCATGTCGGCCAGGGAGTCAGGTCCGGCCGTAGGGTGGGCCCATGCCCCGGTACGAGTTCCGCTGCCGCGCCTGCGGCGACACCTTCGAGGTCAACCGACCGATGGCCGACGCCGGTGCCCCGGCCGACTGCCCCCAGGGTCACGCCGACACGGTCAAGCTGCTGTCCACCGTGGCGGTCACCGGCCGTGGGGGCGGCTCCGCCGCCGGTGGCGCCCCGGCGGGTCCCGCCTCCGGCGGTGGTTGTTGCGGCGGCGGTTGCGGCTGTTGATCTGACCGGGCCGGCTGCCGACCGCGCCGGAGGTGGCCCGATGTAACGGTTCGGCGCACCGGTGCGCCGGGACCAGTGACCCCTTGGGTCCGATATCGCCCGACCGTTCTTACGATGCGTGACCGGTCGACCATAGGGCAGCATGAACCCGACGTCAGGGGCGGAGGTCCACGCATGTCGCCACGGATGCACCTCCCGAGCGGTTGGGTGACCTTCGTCTTCACCGACATCGAAGGTTCCACCCGGCTGGCCCAACTGCTCGGGTCCGACTACCGCCCGGTGCTCTGGGAGCACCGCCGGCTGCTGCGCGACACCCTGGCCGAGACCGACGGTGCGGAACTGCTGACCGAGGGGGACTCCTTCTTCCTCGCCTTCCCGGACGCGTCGGCGGCGCTGACCGCCTGCCTGACCGCGCAGCGGGCGCTGTCCACCCACGACTGGCCCAACCCGGAGGCCGCGCCGAGGGTACGGATGGGACTGCACACCGGCTTCGCCGAACCCCGCGACGGCGAGTACGCCAGCCCCGAGGTGCACCGGGCCGCCCGGGTGGCCGCCGCCGCGCACGGCGGGCAGGTGCTCTGCTCGGCGTCGACCGCGCGGCTGGCCGACCCGCTGCCCGCCGGGGCCACCCTGATCGACCTGGGCCTGCACCGGCTGCGGGGCTTCGACGACCGGGAACGGCTGTTCCAGCTCGTCGCGCCGGGGCTGGAACGGCAGTTCCCCCGCCCGAACACCGCCGAGGCGCTGGCGCACAACCTGCCCACCCAGGTCAGTTCGTTCGTCGGCCGGGAGACCGAGCGGGTGGAGCTGGATCTGCTGATCCGCCGCCAGCGGCTGGTCACGGTGGTCGGCGCGGGTGGCGCCGGCAAGACCCGGCTCGCTGTCGAGGTGGCGGGCGGCCAGGTGGAGGCGTACCCGGACGGGGTGTGGTTCGTCGACATCGCCACGGTCACCGACCCGGGGCTGGTGGCGTTCGCGATCGCCGCCGTGCTCGGGGCCCGGCCGGAACCGGGCCGCCCGATCCTGGACACCCTGGTCGAGTACGCGGCCGTCCGGCGGATGCTGGTGGTGCTCGACACCTGCGACGCCCAGCCGGCGGCCTGCGCCGAGGTGATCTCGCGGCTGCTCGCCGGGGGCAGCGGGCTGCGGGTGCTGGCCACCAGCCGGGAGGCGTTCGGCCTGCCCGGCGAGGTGGTGTGGCGGATTCCGCCGCTGGCGGTCGACCCGCAGCCGGGGCGTACGGAGAGCGACGCGGTGGCGCTGCTGCTGGACCGTACGGCGGCGGCCCGGGGCGGCCGGCCGCCGGAGTGGACGGAGGCCGCCGACCTGCGCCGGGTGGTGCAGCGGCTGGACGGGTTGCCGTTGGCGATCGAGCTGGCCGCGGCCCGGTTGCGGGTGCTCTCCGCAGGCCAGTTGGCGGCCCGGCTGGACGACATGCTGGGCACCCTCGACGCCGGCCGGGGCGTGCCGGAGCGGCCCCCCGAGCGGGGCTGGGCGGGCAACCAGCAGGACACCGTGGACCTGGTCGCCGCAGCCTCGGGCCAGACGCCGCCGAGCCCCGCGCACCGGGCGGTGCAGCGGTCGGCGACCGAGCGGCACCTCACCATGCAGGCCACGGTCACCTGGTCGTACCGGACGTTGGGGCCGCGTGCGGCCCGGCTGCTGCACTGGTTGGCGGTCTTCACCGGGCCGGTGGACCTGGCCACGGTGGAGTGGCTGATCGGTGACGACCCGCTCGACCCGCTGTCGGTGCTGGTGGACAAGTCGATGGTGCTGGCCGAGCCGCACGCCTCGGGCAGCACCTACCGGATGCTCGACCCGATCCGGGCGTACGCGGCGCGTCGGCTGGTCGAGACCGGTGAGGAGCAGGCCGCCCGGGACCGGCACGTGGCCTGGGCCCAGCACGCGCTGCACCGGGCACACCTGGGGGCGGACGGCCGCCCGGTCACCCTGTCGCTGTACGCGGTCGACCCGCTCGCCGGTGAGCTGCGTTCGGCGCTGCGCTGGTCGGCCACCAGGGGTAGTGCCCGGGCCGGGCTGCGGCTGGCCGGTGGGCTGGACCAGTGGTGGCGGGAGCGCGGGCTGTCCCGGGAGGCCCGGCTGTGGCTGTTCCGGCTGTACGGGCGGATCGCCGAGACCGGCGAGGCGATCCCCGAGGCGGAGCTGGCGGCGGCGTACCACCTGCACTCGCTGCACGCCGGAGCGGACGGCGAGTTCGCCGAGGAACTGCGGTTCTCGCAGCGCGCGGAGGCGGCGGCCCGGCAGGCCGGCGACGCGGGGCTGCTGGCCCGGGTGCTCGCCGGGCGGGCCGTGCCGCTTGTCGACATGGGGCAGTTCACCGAGGCGGAGCGGGTCTGCCGGGAGGTCATCGACTGGGCGAACGAGCAGGAGGTCGGTGGGGACGCGTTGCTCGCCGTCTACCACCTGGCCGAGCTGCTGTGGCGGCGGGGCGCGCTGGTCGAGGCGGCGGAGCTGCTCGGGCGGGCCCGGCCGGTGGAGGCGGGCCGCCCGGTGGAGCGGGGGTGCCGTTCGGTGGACATGCTGCTGGGCATGGTGGCGCTGGCCCGGCGTGACCTGGTGGCCGCGCACGAGCACCTGCTGGTGGCATTGCGGGCCCGGATGGGGCACGGCTACCACGGGCGGGCCTGCGACACGGTGAACGCGGTGGCGGTGCGCTGCGCGTTGGGTGGGGAGCCGTTGACGGCGGCCCGGCTGTTCGGTGCGGCCCAGGCCACCCGGGCCCGGCTGCGCGGCACCCCCGGCATCTACGGCACGTACTGGCTCCAGCAGCAGGCCGAGCTGCGGCGCGTCCTCGGCGACGCGGCCTTCGACGCCGCGTACGGCGAGGGCGGTGAGCTGGGCCTGGAGGAGGCGGCGGCGTTGGCGTTCGCGGTGGAGCACCCGGACCTGGCGGCCGACTCGATCCGGTTCCGGGCGACCGGCCCGGTGACGCCCCGGCCGGTCCGCCGTCGTGAGGCGGACCGCCGGGAGGAGTGGGCCTGACCCGCCGTGCCGTCCGGGGTCGCCCGGACGGCACGGCGGCTGGGCGGCGGGCGGCGGTCAGCCGCGCCGGGCGGCGGCCCGCTCGGCGTCGGCCTTCATCCGGGCGGCCCGGTCGAGGTCGGCCGGCGAGACGGCGGCGACCGAACCGAAGATGCTGACCGCCTGGTAGTACGTCCAGGCCAGGCTGGTGCAGGCCGGCCGGACGACGGAGTTGTAGGTGGCGCAGACCCGCTTCAGGTCCTCGTAGAAGGCGCTGTCCAGGCGGGCCTTGTTGGCCGAGAAGATCCCCATCGCCTTGTGGTTGCGGTAGCCGAAGTCGTGCCGGTAGCAGGCGAGGTTGAAGGTGAAGCCGAGCGGGTTGTCCGGGCTCGACGAGCAGTAGTCGGTGGACCAGTCGAAGCCGTAGTCGGCCCAGGCGGCCTGGTTGAGGCGGCCGGCGTTCCAGGCGTTGTAGCTGCTGGCGCTGGTCTGGGTCCAGCTGCCGAGCACGCTGAGCTTCTGCGAGGTGCTCACCGCGGCGGACGCGGGCGAGCCGACGCCGAGCACGCTGAGCAGGGCGAACGTGCCGGCGGCGAGGGCGGTGGCGAGACGACGGGACACGGGTTCCTCCGCGGGATGGGCGGTACGGTGCGTCACCGGCTGGTAACCGGAATTCGATCAGTCTCGATCAATCTCTCGTCGGTGGGGCGTGGCGGAGGCGACGTATTGGTGACATGCGTCGAAACAGACGAATGCCCCGGGTGCGCGGGCACCCGGGGCGTCCGCGGTCGATCAGCGCACCACCCGGGCCGGCGAGGCGGCGCTCTCGTTCCACGACCGGTCCAGCGCGGTCACCTGGTAGGTGTACGTCCGGCCGGGCTCGGCGGAGCCGTCCACCCAGGACTGCGGCTGCCCCGGGGCGGCCCGGACCGTGCCGACCAGGTGCGCGGCGTCGGCCCGGTCGCACCCGTCGACCGGCCCGGACCCGTCGAAGCGGTAGACCGCGTACGAGGTGGCGGCACCGAGCGGGCCCTTCCCGTCCGCCGGCTGCCGCCAGCGCAGCCGCACCCCGTCGGCGGTGCGCTCGGCGCGGGTGAGCGCCGGGCGCAGCAGCGGCTTCGCCGGCAGGTGCGCCATGGTCGGCACCAGCGCCGGACGGGAGTAGTGCGCGGCGGCGTAGCGGCTCGTCGCGCCCAGCCGGTCGGCCCGCACCTGCACGGCGGAGAAGTGCACGTTGCCGAGCACCTCCGGGTAGGACCGGTTCAGCGTCAGGTGGTCGGACAGTTCCTGCGGGTTCATCCAGTACGTGCCGTAGGCCGGGTCGCCGCTCTTGTAGTCCGCCTGGCCGATGTAGAGCTGCACCCGGGTGCCGCGTACCGTCTGCGCCCACCACGGCACCAGCCGGGCGTAGTCGGCGGCCGGGTACTGGCCGATGTACCAGTAGAGCTGCGGCACGATGTAGTCGATCCACTCCCGCTTGACCCAGGTGCGGGTGTCGGCGGAGATGATGTCGTACGACTGGCTGCCGGTGGTGTCCGAGCCGGCCGGGTCGACACTGGCGTTGCGCCAGATGCCGAACGGGCTCACCCCGAACTTCACCCACGGCTTGACCGCCTTGATCCGGCCGCCCATCTCCTGGATCAGCAGGTCGATGTTGTCCCGCCGCCAGGCGGCCCGGTCGGTGAACCCCCGGTGGTACGCGGCGAACGTGGCGTCGTCGGGCACCGGCCAGGTGCCGCTCGGGTACGGGTAGAAGTAGTCGTCGAAGTGCACGCCGTCGAGGTCGTACCGGCGTACCGCGTCGAGCATCGCGGTCTGGACGAACTCGCGGACCTGCGGGACCCCGGGGTCGTAGTAGAGCCGGCTGCCCGCGACGCCGGCCGGCGGGTAGGCGAAGGTCCACTCCGGGTGCTGCCGGGCCGGGTGGTCCGGGGCGAGCTGCCCCAGGTCCGGGCCCGCGCCCCCGGGTGCCGGCATGGAGATCCGGTACGGGTTGAACCAGGCGTGGAACTCCAGGTTCCGCCGGTGCGACTCGGCGACCAGGAAGGCCAGCGGGTCCCAGCCCGGGTCCTGCCCCCGCACCCCGGTCAGGTACTCCGACCACGGCTCGTACGGCGACGGCCAGAACGCGTCGGCGGTCGGGCGGACCTGGACCACCACCGCGTTGTGGTGCAGCCGCTGTGCCAGGTCGAGCCAGCCCCGGTACTCCGCCTGCTGGGCGGCGACCCGGTCGGGGGCGGTGCGGGAGCCCGCGCTCGGCCAGTCGATGTTCACCACCGACGAGATCCACATGGCCCGGAACTGCCGTTTCGGCAACGCCGGATCGACCACGCAGGCGTCGCCCGCCGTGGCGCTGCCGGCGGCCGGCCCGACCGTCGCGGCACCGCCGCCCCCGTCGGTAGCCGCCGCCGTCCCGGTCGCCCCGCCGGTGGCCGCCGCCGGCCCGCTCCCTGCGAGCCCACCGACCACCACCAGCATCAACCCGACCACACCGATCCCGAGCCTGCTCACCACGCTCTCCCTCCTCCGGTCCCGCCTCACCCGCCCGCCTCCCTCGCCGCTCGCCCTACCGCCTCCGACACCCCCGGCCGCTCGCCCTTCCGCCTCCCCCCCGCCCGCCCCCGCCCCGCCCGGTGATCAAGAGCTTTGCGTCAGTCGATCAAGAGGTTTGCGTCAGCGGACGCGCCGGGATTGACGCAAAGCTCTTGATCACCAAGGACGGGTGGGTGGGTGGGGGAGGGAGGGAGGGGTGGAGGAAAGGGTGGCGGGAAGTGGCGGGGTGGGTGGGGGGATGGGAGGAAATTTTCATACTCGGGGGTGTCGGTGCAAGGGGTGGGTGAGGGGATGCGGGTGGGGGGTGACCGAAAGTGGTTATCGGGGCACGGGGCGTGGATGGGGTGGGGTGATTGGGGTGGGGTCGGGGTGGGTAGCAACGCCCGGCACCGGCCGTCAGCAGGGCGGTCGCGGTGGTGGGAGGGGTGAGCGCAGTGTCCGTGCTGCGAACCAAACCGATCAAGGACGTGGTTGCCCAGGGCAACGCCGACGGCAGTGACGGCACCCCCGGTCTGAAACGACGACTCGGGGCCCGCGACCTCACCGGCTTCGGCATCGGCATCGTGATCGGCACCGGCATCTTCACCCTCACCGGCATCGAGGCGCGCGACAGCGCCGGCCCGGGTGTGGTGATCTCGTTCGCCATCGCCGGGGCGGTCGCCCTGCTCGCCGCCCTCTGCTACGCCGAACTGGCGTCCAGCGTGCCGACCGCCGGCAGCGCCTACACCTACGCGTACGCCACGATGGGCGAGATCGTCGCGTGGATCATCGGGTGGGACCTGCTGCTGGAGTTCGCGCTCGGCGCGGCGGTGGTGGCCCGGGGCTGGTCCGGTTACCTCGCCGAACTGTTCGGCCTGCCGAGCACCTGGTTCGCCGAGGAGGGCAGCGTGGTCAACCTCGGGGCGATCGGCATCGTGCTGCTGCTCGGCGTGGTCGCCATCGTCGGCATCCGCGAGTCGGCCCGGATCACCAACCTGCTGGTCCTGGTGAAGGTCGGCATCTGCGTCTTCGTCGTGGTCGCCGGGCTGTTCTTCGTCAAGGCGGCCAACCTCACCCCGTTCATCCCGCCGGCCGAGCCGGCCGGTGCCGGCGACGACGGCATCAAGCAGCCGGTCACCCAGGCGCTGTTCGGGCTGGAACCCTCCGTCTTCGGGTTCGTCGGGGTGCTCACCGCCGCCGCCGTGGTCTTCTTCGCGTACACCGGTTTCGAGGCGGTGGCGAACCTGGGCGAGGAGACCCGGCGGCCCAAGCGGGACCTGACCCTGGGTCTGTTCGGCACCCTGCTGATCTCCACCACGCTCTACATCGCCGTCTCGCTGGTCGTGGTCGGCATGGTGCCGTACGCCGAGATCGACCGGGGTGCCCCGATCGCGGCGGCCTTCAACGCGGTCGGCGCGGGCTGGGCCGGGGTGCTCGTCTCCATCGCGGCCGTCGCCGGCCTGACCAGCGTGATCCTGGTCGACCTGGTGGCCATGGGGCGGATCGGCTTCGCCATCTCCCGGGACGGCCTGCTCCCGCCCGCCGTGGCGAAGATCCACCCGCGCTGGGGGACCCCGTACCGGATCTCGGCGGTGATGACGGTCGTGGTGGCGGTGCTCGCCGGGTTCCTGCCGCTGTCGGCCCTGGCCGATCTGGTCAGCATCGGCGCGCTCTGCGCCTTCATGATCGTCTCGATCGCGGTGCCGATCCTGCGCCGCAAGCGCCCCGACCTGGAGCGGCCGTTCCGGGTCCCGTTCTCCCCGGTGCTGCCGATCTTCACGGCGCTGGCCTGCCTCTACCTGACACTCAACCTGTCGGTCGAGACCTGGATCAGGTTCCTGGTCTGGATGGCGCTCGGCGGCGTCGTCTACTTCTGCTACGGCTACCGGCGCAACCGCCTCGCCGTCCGGGAGGCCGAGGAGCGCGCCAAGGAACCCGCCTCGGCCTGACCGCCCGGAGGGTGCCGGCCGGAGCCACCGGCCGGCACCCAACCCGTCGGCCGCCCGGGGCCGGCCGGCCTGCGACCGGGCCCGGCGCCCGGCCCGCTCCGGCGGGCAGGGGCGGCGCACTGCGGGGGCCGGCATGGCGGGCCGGCCCACCGCCGGGGAACGGTCGGGGTCAGGGGCGCGGCGCGAAGCGCAGCAGGTTCCAGGAGATTCCCGGCAGGCGTACGGCGCAGCGGTCGCCGTCGACGGTGCCGGTGGGCAGCTCCCGGGGGGTCACCCGGTCCGGCTCGGCCTCGGTGTTGACCGCGTCCGGGTCGTCCCCGGCGACGACGGCGAGGTGCTGCACCGGGTGCAGCCCCGACAGCCCCCGCAGGTCGAGATCCAGGGGGAGGTCGTCGGTGCCCCGGTTGACCGCGAACACGGTCAACGCGCCGGACTCCTCGTCGTGCAGCGCGACGGTGTCCAGCACCGGCACGTCGCCGTACCGCTTCGTGGCGTAGTGCGGCGAGACCGGCTCGGTGCGCAGCACGGTGCCGGTGGCGTACCGGGCGGTCAAGGCGAACGGGTGGAAGATGCTCTGCCGCCAGGCCGGCCCGCCGGTGCGGGTACGGATCGGGGCGATCACGTTGACCAGCTGCGCCTGGCAGGCCACGCCGACCCGGTCGGCGTGCCGGAGCAGGGTGATCAGCAGGTCCCCGACCACCACCGCGTCGACGGCCGTGTAGTCGTCTTCGAGCAGCTCCGGCGCCTCGACCCAGCCGCGCCGGTCCAGGTCGCCCTGGACGCGGGACTGGTACCAGACGTTCCACTCGTCGAAGGAGATCTTCAGCTTGCGGCTCTGCCGCAGCCGGGCGGCCACGTGGTCGGCGGTGGCGACGACCTCGTTGATGAACTGGTCCATGTCGACGGCCGAGGCGAGCAGGCTGGCCCGGTCGCCGTCGGTCGGGTCGTAGTAGGTGTGCGCCGAGACGTAGTCGACCTGCTCGTAGGTGTGTTCCAGCACGGTCGCCTCCCAGGAGGCGAAGGTGGGCATGCCCCGGCCGGAACTGCCGCAGGCGACCAGGCTGATCGAGGGGTCGATCAGCTTCATCGCCCGCGCGGTCTCGGCGGCGAGCCGGCCGTACTCCTCGGCGGTCTTGTGGCCGACCTGCCAGGGGCCGTCCAGTTCGTTGCCGAGGCACCACAGCCGCACCCCGTACGGCTGCTGCGCGCCGTGTGCGCGGCGCAGGTCGGACAGCCGGGTGCCGCCCGGGTGGTTGGCGTACTCCAGCAGGTCGCACGCCTCCTGTACGCCCCGGGTGCCCAGGTTGACCGCCATCATCGGCTCGACCTGCGCAGCGGTGGCCCAGGCCATGAACTCGTCGAGGCCGAACGCGTTGGTCTCGATCGTCTTCCAGGCGAGGTCCAGTCGGCGGGGGCGGTCGTCGACCGGGCCGACGCCGTCCTCCCAGCGGTAGCCGGAGACGAAGTTGCCGCCGGGGTAGCGGACCACGGCGACACCCAGGTCCCGGGTCAGCTCCAGCACGTCGCGGCGCAGGCCGAGCGGATCGGCCGCGGGGTGCCCCGGCTCGTGGATGCCGCCGTACACGCAGCGGCCCAGGTGTTCCACGAAGGAACCGAAGAGCCGTCGGTCCACCGGGCCGATCGTGAAGGCCGGGTCGATCGTCATCCGCGCTGCACGCACGGGCCCACCTCTTCCCTGAGCTGCTCGGAACGACTACGGTCAATGCGCTGCCCCGCGTTTGTATACCGTTGTCACCAACGTTGTAAAGGATCTGTCGCGCGCCACCGTCCACGGCGGACGCGGGAGGGAGCGGGGACGTGCGCCACCGCCTCAAGGACGTCGCCGAGCGGGCCGGGGTGTCGGTCAAGACGGTGTCGAACGTGGTCAACGGTTACCAGCACGTCCGGCCGGCGACCCGGGCCCGGGTCGAGGCCGCCATCGCCGAACTCCACTACCGGCCCAACCTGTCCGCCCGCAACCTGCGCAAGGGGCGTACCGGCGTGATCGCCCTCGCCGTGCCGGAGCTGGACGTGCCGTACTTCGCCGAGCTGGCACGGCACGTGGTCGCCGCCGCCGCCGACCACGGCTGGACCGTGCTCATCGACCAGACCGGCGGTGGCCGGGAACGGGAACGGGTCGCTGCGGCCGGCGTCGGCGACCACATGATCGACGGGTTGATCTTCAGCCCGCTGTCGCTGCCCGCCGACGACCTCGTCGGCCTGGAACTGCCGATGGTGCTGCTCGGCGAACGGACGGACCACGGCCCGGCCGACCACGTGGTGATCGACAACGTGACCGCCGCCCGGGAGATGACCGCCCACCTGATCGGTCCCGGCCGCCGCCGGATCGCCGCCGTCGGCGCGCAACACACCCCCGAGGGGGCCGGCGCCCGCCTCCGGCTGGCCGGCTACACCGCCGCCCTGGCCGACGCCGGCATCGGGTACGACGAGCGCCTCGTCGCCGCCACGCCGGCCTGGCACCGCGCCGACGGGGCCGCCGCCATGCGTCACCTGCTCGCCTCCGGTGCCCGCCCGGACGCGGTCTTCTGCTTCAGCGACACCCTCGCCCTCGGCGCGCTGCGCGCCCTGCACGAGGCCGGCCTACGGGTCCCCGCCGACGTCGCCGTCGCCGGCTTCGACGACATCGAGGACGGCCGGTTCAGCGTCCCCACCCTGACCACGGTCAGCCCGGACAAGGAACGGATCGCCCGGCTCGCCGTCGACCTGCTCGCCGGGCGGCTGGCCGGCGACCGGGACGCACCCGCCCGGGAGGTCACCGCCCCGCACCGCCTGACCCCACGGGAGAGCACCACCTGACCCGGCCGGGCGGCCCTGGTCGGGTGGCGTCGCCCCTGGTCAGTCGAAGAAGCGGGCCAGGTGGGCCGGGGACACCGGTGGCGCGTCGGCGGGCAGCGGGGTCAGATCGGCGAAGATCGACGCGCCGTCACAGCCGGCGTGCAGCGGATACCAGCGCGGGGCGCCCGGCGGGCGCTGACCGCACACCCCCTTGATCGTCTGTACGTCCAGCAGCCGGACGTGGGTCGGGTCGGCCACCGCGTTCACATGCCCCCACCAGGGGCTCATCACGTGCAGCACGCCACCCGGGCGGAGTACCCGGTGGCACTCGTCCACCAGCGGCAGGAAGTCGATCAGGTGCTCCAGGATGTGCACCGTGAAGATCACGTCGACGGAGTCGTCGGCCAGCGGCAGCGACCCGGACAGGTCGGCCACCGCGTCCACCCCGGCGGCCGGGAAGATGTCCAGCCCCAGGTTCGTCGGGTACTGCTTCTGACCGCCGCAGCCCAGGTCCACCACCACCGGGTCCCGGCCGTCGACCCGCACCCGCCCCCACACGCCGTACACCCCGGCCAGCCGGCCGACCAGCTCGCGGACCAGCCGCAACTGCTCCGGTCCGGGCACCTCCCCGCTCAGGTGGGCGACGCCCCGGTCGAACCGCACCGCCACGGCGAGCCCACGTAACCGCTCGTCGTGACGGGCCTGCTCGGCCCAGGCCGCATCGAGGAACCCGTCGAGCGCCCGCAGCCGTTCGGCCGAGGGCGGTGCCTGCGCCAACGCGACCATGGCCACCTCCCGCCGGCCGTTACCCGCTTCCCGGCCCGGCACACCACCCGATCTGTTTCGCCAGCGCCGACCGGGTCAGCCGCCGGCACGGCGGGTGGGCCGGCCGACGGCCCGGATGCGCTGCCGGGGCGCACCTGCCGCCTTCGGCCGCTTGAGGTGGTAGCGGTGCAGCTCGTTGTGGCCCGCCAGGGACGGGTCCTCGCTCATCCCGACGAGTTCCCAGCCCTGGTCACCGGCCCGGTTCAGGTGCGCCAGCGCGGTGTCGCCGTAGGCGGTGACGTCGGTCATCGAGCCGTCCGGGCCGTACCAGACGAAGACGACCTCCCAGCTGAGGTCGGAGGCGGTCGGCTGGCGACGGCGCACCAGCAGCGCGTACTCCCATCTGAGCATGACCCATTGTCACCCGGCGGGCGGCGGGCGACGCTGATCAGTCCTCGGCGATCCGCCCGTCGGCGACCCGCAACCGGCGGTCGACGCTGACCGCCTCCAGCATCCGCCGGTCGTGGGTGACCAGCAGCAGCGTCCCCGGGTAGCCGGCCAGCGCCGACTCCAACTGCTCGATGGCCGGCAGGTCGAGGTGGTTGGTCGGTTCGTCCAGCACCAGCAGGTTGACCCCCCGGCCCTGGAGCAGCGCCAGTGCCGCCCGGGTCCGCTCGCCCGGCGACAGCGTCGCCGCCGGCCGCAGCACGTGCGCGGCCCGCAGGCCGAACTTGGCCAGCAGCGTCCGCGCGTCCGCCGGCGTCATCTCCGGTACGGCGGCCCCGAACGCCTCCAGCAGCGGCTGGTCGCCGAGGAACAGCCCCCGGGCCTGGTCCACCTCGCCGACCACCACCCCCGGACCGAGCGCGGCGTGCCCGGCGTCGAGCGGCAACCGGCCCAGCAGCGCGCCGAGCAGCGTGGTCTTGCCGGAGCCGTTCGCCCCGGTGATCGCCACCCGGTCGGCCCAGTCGACCTGGAGGTTCACCGGCCCGAGGGTGAAGTCGCCCCGGCGGACCACCGCGTCGCGCAGCGAGGCCACCACCGCACCGGCCCGGGGCGCGGCGGCGATCTCCATCCGCAGCTCCCACTCCTTGCGGGGCTCCTCGACCACGTCGAGCCGTTCGATCAGCCGCTCGGTCTGCTTCGCCTTCGCCGCCTGCTTCTCCGTCGCCTCGGCCCGGAACTTCCGGCCGATCTTGTCGTTGTCGGTGGCCTTGCGACGGGCGTTCTTCACGCCCTTCTCCATCCAGGCCCGCTGGGTGCGGGCACGGGCCTCCAACGCGGCCCGGGTGTCGGCGTACTCCTCGAAGTCGGCGCGGGCATGCCGGCGGGCCACCTCCCGCTCCTCCAGGTAGGCACCGTAGCCGCCGCCGTAGTGCCGGACCTGCTGCTGCGCCAGGTCGAGTTCGAGCACCCGGGTCACCGTCCGGGTCAGGAACTCCCGGTCGTGGCTGACCAGCACCGTGCCGGCGCGCAAGCCGGTGACGAACCGTTCCAGCCGGTCCAGGCCGGCCAGGTCCAGGTCGTTGGTGGGTTCGTCGAGCAGGAAGACGTCGTAACGGCTGAGCAGCAGGGAGGCCAGGCCGGCGCGGGCCGCCTGGCCGCCGGAGAGGCCGGTCATCGGATGGTCCAGGTCGACGGTGAGCCCCAACTCGGCGGCGACCTGCTCGGCACGTTCCTCCAGGTCCGCCCCGCCGAGATCGAGCCACCGCTCCAACGCCCCGGCGTACGCGTCGTCGGCCCCGGCCGTGCCCGCGGTGAGCGCTTCGGTGGCCGCGTCCAGGGCGGCCTGCGCCCCGGTGACCCCGGTCCGTCGGGCCAGGAAGTCGCGGACCGTCTCGCCCGCCCGGCGCTCCGTCTCCTGCGGCAGGTAGCCCACCGAGGCCCCGGGCGGGCTCAGCGTAACGCTGCCCTCCTCCACCGGCTGCACCCGGGCCAGCGTGCGCAGCAGCGTCGACTTGCCGGCCCCGTTGACCCCCACCAGCCCCACCACGTCGCCGGGGGCGACGACCAGGTCGAGGTCACTGAAGAGCATCCGCTCCCCGTGCCCGGCGGCGAGTCCCTTGGCGATCATCGTGGCGCTCATGAGGCCCCGAGCCTAGCGCCCGCCGATCCGGGCGGGGGCGCCGCGCGGCCCGGCCCACGGCGGGCCCGGCTGCCGGCCTCGGTGGCTGGCCCACTGCCGGCCCCGGTCGGCGGAAGGTGGGGGAGGGGCGGGAGGAGCGGGGGCGGGTGGGGCAAGGTGGGGGTGTGGGACTGACGTTGGCGATCGACTGCGGGGGCGGCGGCATCAAGGGCTCGGTGCTGGACGGGGACGGCACCCTGCGGGCGCCGGTGATCCGGGTGGACACCCCGTACCCGTTGCCGCCGGAGCTGTTCGTCAAGACGCTGCTGGAGCTGGCCGGCCGGCTGCCCCCGGCGGACCGGGTCACGGTGGGGATGCCGGGCATGATCCGGCACGGGGTCGTGGTGGCCACGCCGCACTACGTGACCCGCTCCGGGCCGCGCAGCCGGGTCGACCCGGACCTGCTCGCCGAGTGGTCCGGGTACGACGCGCGGCGGGCGGTCACCGAGGCGTTCGGGATGCCGGCGCTGGTGCTCAACGACGCCGAGGTGCACGCGGCCGGGGTGGTCGCCGGCACCGGCTGCGAGCTGGTGCTGACCCTCGGCACCGGGCTGGGCAGCGCGCTCTTCGACGGCGGGCGGCTCGCCCCGCACCTGGAGCTGTCGCACGCCCCGGTCCGCTGGGGCACCACCTACGACACGTACGTCGGGGAGCCGGAGCGGCGGCGGCTCGGCGACGCCTTCTGGTCCCGCCGCATCCGGCAGGTGGTGGACGGGCTGCGCCCGGTGTTCCGCTGGGACCGGCTCTATCTCGGCGGGGGCAACGCGCGGCTGATCCGCCCCGAGCAGGTGGCCCGGATGGGCGACGACGTGGTGATCGTGCCCAACACGGCCGGAATCGTCGGCGGCGTCCGGGCCTGGCAGTTGACCGGCGAACGGGACGAGCCGACCTCCTGAGCCACAAGTCCACCCCCAGGAACACTCGCGGTACGGCCGGTGTTGTGCCAGCGTCGGAGCAATGGCGACGTGACGCGAGGGGGTGGGTCGGGATGGATCTTCTGGCGGAGTACCGACGGGCGACCATGTACTTCGAGATGGGTGACCCGAGCGGAGCGGTCCGGCTGCTGGAGCCGATCGTGGCGGCCGAGCCCGGCAACTCCTCCGTACGTCAGCTGCTGGCCCGGGCGTACTTCCAGACCGCGCAGCTCGGCCGCGCCGAGGAGCAGCTGCGGGAGCTGGTCGACCGGGACCCCAGCGACCACTACGCCCACCACGTGCTGGGCCGGACGCTGGAGCGGCTGAACCGCTACCCGGACGCGCTGCGGCACCTGCGCATCGCGGCGGCGATGCACTCGACCAACGACGACTACGTGACCGCGCTGCGCCGGGTGGAGAGCCGGGTCGGCAACGGTCGCTGATTCGGAGACCGCGCCGGGCCGGGGGAGGGGTTCCTACCCTTCCTCCGGCCCGGTTCCGCGTCTGGTCCAGGCCAGGAACCTGTCGAACAGCTCCGCCGGGGTCGGTACGGCGTTCGGGTTGAGGGTGACCAGGTCGCCGGTGGCGTCGAACAGCCGCCCGGCCATGTGGACGGACAGGCCGACCCGGTCCCGCCGGTATTCGAGGATCAGCAGCAGCCGGGCGGGCTGACACGGCCAGGGCGCGTCGCACACCCGGCACAACCAGAGCGGCCGCATCGGTACGTGTGGCCGGACAGCCCCACCTGGGCGGGCATGCACCCGGGAAACGTTCAGCGGTTTCACCGTCTCAGGGTGGCCAATACGCTACCCCCTAGTCAAGGCCCTAGTAGGGTGTCACCCAACTAGGGTCTAGCCCAGTGGGGACGTGTCTAGCCTCCCGTTCATGGGCCGGAATCTCATGGGCGCGTACGAGATCCGGATGAGGCTGGGCGTGAGCAGGCAACGCGTCGAGCAGTTGATGAAGCGCCCCGACTGGCCGAAGCCCTACGAGTCGCTCGCCACCGGCCGGATCTGGCGTACCGAGGACATCGAGGCCTGGATCCGCGAGCACCGGCCGAACCTGCCCGACGAAGCCTGAGCATCGCTCCGACGTCTGCCGGCCTACGATGGGCCTGCCATGGCGCTGCGCAGGTGGGGGAGGCGGGATGAAGCTCAAGCTGGACCTGCACGACATCTTCAACAAGGGTCACGACATCGACCGTGCCCTGCGCGGGATCATGGACGAGGCGGTGGCGAAGAAGGCCACCCTGGTCGAGATCATCCCTGGTAAGGGGTCCGGCCAGCTCAAGAAGAAGGTGCTGCGCTTCCTCGACCAGAAGGACGTCAAGCAGCTCTACCACCGGGTCGAGAAGGACTCCAAGAACTTCGGCCGCCTCTTCGTCCACTTCCGCTGGAAGTGATGCGGACGTCCTGACGCCCGGTCAGAGGTCCAGGACGGCGACCGTCTCCCCTTCGCTCTGCTCGCCGGTCGGCCGGAAGCCCAGCTTGAGATAGAAGTCCTCCGGCCCGCCCTCCCGGGGCACCCACGTGACGTACGCCCGGTCGCCGCCCCGGGCGCGGATCTCCGCGCACACCGCCTCGACGGCGAACCGGCCGTACCCCTTCCCCTGGGCGTCGGCCGCGATGTTGAGCCGCCAGAGGCCGGACCGGACATCATCGGGGTTGTCGCCCCACGCGTAGTCGAGGAAGGCCATCAGGAAGCCGACCAGCCGGTCGCCGTCGAAGATCAGCCTCGGCCAGGCGATGTCCGGGAAGACGTACGCCTCGGCCAGTGACTTGACCACCGGCCCGACCAGATCCTCCTGGTCGGGGCGCACCGACAACGTGAGCGCCGCCTCGTAGTTCTCCGGGGTGACCTTCTCCAGCCGCATCCTGCGGACCGTAGTCCGCCCCGCCGGTCCGGGCGACCGGTTATCCGGGCCATCCGGGGCGCCCCACCCTGTTCAGGCTGCCGACAGTTTCCGTACGACGTACTGGTTGAGGCTCATCCCGTCTTCTGCGGCATGGATGGCCAACTCGCGGTGCAGGCTTTCGCCGACGCGCACGTTGAACTTGCCCGAGTAGCTCCGATCGGCAAACGGCTCGGGTACTTCCTCGCCCTGCTGCTCCAGGTCCGCGACCACCTCGCTCAGCAGGTCCTGAAGCCCTTGCAGGGCTTCGATCTGAGAGGGGGCCAGCCAGGACAGCGAGGGAAACTCGGCGCAGGTGGCGACGAACTCGTTGTCCTGGGCCGACCACGTGACGCGATAGGAGTAGTGACTCACCTCGGGGCGAACGTCCTGCATCACAAGGCCTCCTTCTTCTCGATCGCCTTGAGAACCTGCCGTACCTGGTACGCCTTGGCTTTGCCCTTGTCGTTCTGAATGTTCACGCGTGGGTCTCCGGCCCACGGCATCTTGAACACCGCGTGCGAGGTGCCGTCCTGCCGAGGCTTCCCGAAGTAGTGCTCGCACACCCGCTTCAGGTCGTTGTAGGCGACGCCCTGAGGGTTGGTTCGCATCGCTTCCATGATTCGACTTACCGAAGACACACGCTCGATGGTACTACCGGCAGTGCTATCGGCCAACGCTTCAGCCGCGACGTCAGAACAGATACGTGCGGGCGACCGCCAATATCTCCGAGGTGTGCGAACCCACCACCCCCACCCCCGCAGGCCGGGGACGGAACCCCGGCAGCCCCTCCAGCCCGTCGCTGGCGTCCATCGCCCGCAGCGCCACCTGCCCCGCCCGGGGCCGCACGGTCAGGGTGACCTCGACCCCCTCCGCTGGCGGGGCGTGGAAGACGATCCCGAAGCCCCACCGGTCGGCCTTCGCCTCCTCGACGCCTGGCTGCCGCCCGACCGGCACCTCACGCCCGGCCACCTCGGCCCGGGTCACCTCGGCCGTGGTCGCGTCCACGTGCAGGGTGGCCAGCCGGACGGTGCGCTGGGGGAGCAGCCGCAGCCGCAGGGTGCGCAGCCCACCGGCGGTGGTGTCCGCCAGCACCTGCACCGTCGGCGCGGGCAGGCTCGCCGCCGGGGCCGGGCCGCCGCGCAGGTCCGGATCGCCCAGGCCGGGGAAGCCGTCGACGGTGGCGGGGCCGTCGACGTATCCGGCGGTCCACGGCTGAGGATCCTCCTCCCGGGTGAGCCACTGCGCCTCGTTGGTGTCGGCGTCCAAGGCGTACATCAGGTGGGTGGGCACGGGGTGGGCGGCGTCGAACCGGTCGACCGCCAGGCCGACCCCGGCGAACACCGTGGCGGCGAGCGCGGCGGCGACGGCCGGCAGCGCGCCGAGCCGGCGGGCGCGGGCGGCGACCAGGCCGCGCTGGCCGCCGGCCGCCGGGTGCAGCAGGTCGAGCACCGGCAGCGCGGCCAGGCCGAGCAGCACCGCGAACAGCGCCGCCACCCCACCCATCGCCATCCCCAGCGCGGGGAAGAGCAGCACCACCGTCGGTAGCAGGATCACCACGGCGACCGCGCCGGCCAGGGTCACCGCGACCACCGGCCACGGGCCGTCGATCCGGGTGCGCAGCGCCACCAGGCCGGCGAGCGCGCCGGCCAGCGCCGGCAGGGTCGCCAGGTACGCCCCGCCGGGCACCAGCGCGGCCAGCACCACCCCCAGCAGGGCCAGCCAGCCCAGCCCGCCGACGGCCAGCGCCGCCGGGCCGGCCCAGCGGCGGGCCAGCGCGTACCAGGTGAGCAGGATCGCGGCGGCGAGCGCCACCACCGCCAGCCGGTACCAGACCGGCCGGTACGGGTCGAGCAGTTCGGCGTAACCGGGGCGCAGCGCGGTGATCCCCGCCCACAGCAGTTGGGCGGCGACCGGGGCGACCACGATCGGCACCAGCGCCAGCCCGAACCCGGCGAACAGGCGACCGGTGCCGGCCCGGCCGGTACGCCGGACCAGCCAGCCCAGCGCCAGCACGCCCAGCACCGCCAGGGCGGCCAGCGGCCAGGTCAACCAGCCGGGGTAGCGGACCAGCCCGCCCGGCACCGGGAAGTAGGTGGCGTCGTGGCCGGCGCGCAGCGCCGTCAGGTCGGCGCGGCCGAACTCCCGGGCCAGCCCGAGAGCGTTGTCGCCGTGCATCTGGAGGCTGCCCCGGTCCATCGCCGCCGGGGTGTCCAGCGGGGTGTGGTAGATCGCGCCCCCGTCGATGTACGCCGAGTTCAACCCGACGAAGCCGTGGTCGAGGAAGGCGGTGAAGTCGGTGTCGTTGGGCAGCGCCCGGTAGATCTCCACCGCGAACGAGGTGCCCACCGGGTGCGGGGCGCCCCGGCCGAACGCGGCCACCAGCTCGGCGTTGTTCCGGGACGTCTCAAACATGATCACCGGGCCGGTGGAACCCCGGGCCTCCAGGTTGAGCACCACCCCGCCGTCGGCGGCCAGCGGGTGGCTCGCCGCGAACGCCGCAGCCCCGCACAGGCACGCCTCCTCGGCGTCGGTCAGCACGAACACGACGTCGTTGCGGGGCCGGGGGCCGGCGGCCAGCGCACGGGCCACCTCCAGGACGGTGGAGGTGCCGGCCGCGTCGTCGTTGCCACCCGGGCCGGTCTGCACCGAGTCGTAGTGCGCCACCAGGAAGACCCGGCCGGTGGAGGCGGTGCCGGGCAGCCGGGCCACCACGTTGCGTACCCGGGCGAAGGTGGCCCCGCCGGCCGCCCCGCTGAGCTGCCCCGCCTCCGGGGCGACGGTGTCCTGCACCTCGGTCTCCAGGCCCAGGCCGCGCAGCGCCCCGACCAGGTGCTCACGGACCTGGTCGTTGGCGGCGCTGCCGGCGGGATGCGGGCGGGCGGCCACCGTCTGCACCGTCCGGTACGCCCGCCCGGCGCTGAACTCGTCGGCCGGGGCGTCGGCCGGTCGGGGCGTCGGGGTGGCCAGGGTGACCAGCACGACCGCGCCCACCGCGACCAGCGCCGACAGGGCGGCCAGGGCGGCAAGCGGACGACGCCGGGGGCGGGTCAGCGCCCGGTCGGCTGCGGAGGCGGGGGGTGCGCCCACGGGAACTCCTCGGAGGTGGTGCGAAGGTGGTGCACCATCCTGCCCCCGGCGGGGCGCGGCCGGGGCGTACCGGAACCGAACCGTGACGCGCGGCGCTGACCGGACGCTCACCTGGTGACGGCCTTGCCCGGGAACGCCCGGACCGGGCGGACCGTGTTGTGTGCGACCGTTGTCTAATACAGGATCAGCAGGGCACTCGGAAGGAGCCCGACATCACCAGCGAACTCCCGCGTCTCGCGGCGGTGACCCGGTCGCACCGGGGGCCGGGCACAGCCGGGCCCTCCGTCGCGCCGTACCCGCACGGCGGGCTCGGGCCCCACCCCAACCTGCCGCCGGGCGAACGGCTGCGGGTGCTGCTGGTCGAGGACGACGAGGGCGACGCCTTCCTGGTCGGTGAGCTGCTCGCCGAGACCAACTCGATGATCGACCTGCTGGTCGCCACCAGCCTCAGCGAGGCCCGGCAGCGCATCGCCGGGGTCGACTGCGTCCTGCTCGACCTGGGCCTGCCCGACGCGCAGGGCCTCGACGGGCTGCGTCGGGTGCTGGAGATGTCCAGCGGCGCGGCCGTCTGCGTGCTGACCGGCCGCTCCGACGAGCACCTGGGCATCGTCGCGGTCGCCGAGGGCGCCCAGGACTACCTGGTCAAGGGCCAGGTCGACGGGGTGCTGTTGACCCGCGCCCTGCGCTACGCGGTGGAACGCAAGCGGGCCGACGAGAATGCCCGCCGGCTGCGCGAGATCGAGCTGCGCCAGGCCGAATCGGCCCGACTGGAACGGGGCCTGCTGCCCCAGCCGCTGATGACCACCGACGAGGTGGCGGTGCACACCTTCTACCGGCCGGGCCGGCACGCGGCGCTGATCGGTGGGGACTTCTTCGACGTGGTGCAGACCCGGCCGGACCGGGTCGACCTGATCGTCGGCGACGTCTGCGGGCACGGGGTGGACGAGGCCGCGCTCGGCGTCGAACTGCGGGTGGCCTGGCGGGCGTTGATCCTGGCCGGGGTGCCCGACGACGAGGTGCTGCCCGCCCTGGAACAGGTGCTGATGAGCGAGCGCCGGCTCCAGGAGATCTTCGCCACCGTCGCCACCGCCCGGCTCGACCTGGCCGCCAACCGGGCCGTCGTCCGGCTGGCCGGCCACCCGCCGCCGCTGCTGCTGTCCGGCGGCAAGGTCGCGCCGGTCCCGGCCCGTGGCGGCCTGCTGCTCGGCGTACGACCCCGCCGTCCCGTCGCGTTCGATCTGGAGTTCGACACCGATGACTGGTCCCTGCTGATGTACACCGACGGCCTGATCGAGGGGCGGGTGGGTGACGGCGACGACCGGTTGGACGTCGACGGGCTGACCGGCCTGCTCCAGGAACGCGCCAACCACGCCGTGCCGCTGTCCGAGCTGCCCGCCTGGCTGGTCGGTCGGGCCGAGCAGATCAACGGGGGGCCGCTCGCCGACGACGTCGCCATGCTGCTGGTCACCCGGGGCGGTGGCCGGTGAACACGTACCGCCGGGGGTGGACCCTGCGTCGCCGGGTGCTGGCGCTGCTCACCGTGGTCGGCGTGCTGCTGGTCGGGCTGGCCGTGGCCGAGGCGGTGGTGGCGGCGAAGAACCGCGCCTACACCGACGCGCTGCTCACCCGCACCGGCCCGCTGCGCGTGCAGGGTCAGGAGATGCTCAACGCGCTGCTCGACCAGGAGACCGGCATCCGGGGGTACGCGGTCAGCGGCAACCGTGCCGACCTGGCCCCGTACGAGCAGGGGGTGCAGCAGGAGCGCGACGTGGCCGCCACGATCGCCGACCTGAGCCGCGACTACCCGGCGATCGCGGGTGCGCTGCGCACGGCGCAGCAGCAGGCGGCGGACTGGCGGCAGACGGTGGCCGAGCCGGTGATCACCACCACGGAACGCAGCGGCACGGCCGCCGGCCAGGCGTTGATCACCGCGCAGGCGCGGCAGCAGTTCGACGAGATCCGGGCGTCGGTGGGTGACCTCCAGGCGGCGATCCTGGCCGAGCGGGAGCGGGGTGCCCGGGACATCGAGCGCAGCGGCAACATGCTGGTGATGCTGCTGATCGTCGCGGCGGTGGTGGTCGTGCTCGCCGGCACCCTGATGCTGCTCTCCCTGGAACGGATGGTGATCCGGCCGCTGACCGGCCTGGCGCAGCAGGTGCGGGAGGTCGCCGCGGGCGACTACCAGCACCACATCGCCGGGTCGGGGCCGCCGGAGTTCCGCCGGCTCGCCGACGACGTCGACGTGATGCGGCAGAAGATCGCCAAGGACCTGGCCGAGGTCCGGGCCGCCCGGGAGAACATCGAGTGGGTCAACAGCCAGTTGCAGAAGCAGGCCGAGGAGCTGACCCGGTCCAACCGTGACCTGGAACAGTTCGCCTACGTCGCCTCGCACGACCTGCAGGAGCCGCTGCGCAAGGTGGCCAGCTTCTGCCAGCTGCTGCAACGCCGGTACGCGGGGCAGCTCGACGAGCGGGCCGACCAGTACATCGCGTTCGCGGTCGACGGCGCGCAGCGGATGCAGCGCCTGATCAACGACCTGCTGGCGTTCTCCCGGATCGGCCGGCTCACCACCGGCTTCGTCGACGTCGACCTGAACAAGGTGATGGGCGACGTGGCCAGCCAGACCGAGCCGGGCCGGCAGTACGCGGACGCGGAGCTGACCTGGGGCGAGCTGCCGGTGATCCGGGGCGAGGAACCGCTGCTCACCAACCTCCTGGTCAACCTGGTCAGCAACTCGGTGAAGTTCCGCCGCCCGGACGTCGCGCCGAAGGTGCGGGTCTCGGCCCGGCTGGTCGGTGACGAGTGGGAGATCACCTGCCAGGACAACGGCATCGGCATCGAGGCCGAGTTCGCCGACAAGATCTTCGTGATCTTCCAGCGGCTGCACGCCAAGGACGCCTACCCTGGCACCGGCATCGGTCTGGCCATCGTCAAGAAGATCGTCGAGTACCACGGCGGTCGGGTCTGGGTCGACACCGACCAGGCCGAGGGGACGGCGATCCGGTTCACCCTGCCGGCCCGGCCGGAGGACGTCGAGGCGGCGAAGGCGGCGGCCGAGGCGGACGCGGCGGCGACCGACGGCGACACCGACGCGCCGGTCGACGGGGAGAGCCCGGCGGCGACCGCCGACGACGCCACCCCCGAGCCGGTCGGGGAGACCGCCGACGAGGCCGATCCGGTGGCCCGGCCGACGCCTGTCGGCCGGCAACCGGACGGCACGCAGCACGAGGACCCACCCGGCGGGCCGCCGGGGCACGGCACAACGGGTGGCACGAAGGAGAGGGTGGGATGACCGCGCCGGCGGACGGCAAGAGCCCGATCGAGGTCCTGCTGGTCGAGGACGACCCGGGCGACGTGCTGATGACCCAGGAGGCGTTCGAGGAGCACAAGCTCCGCAACCGGTTGACGGTCGTCTCCGACGGTGCCGAGGCGCTGGCCTACCTGCGGCGCGAGGGCCGGTACGCGGACGCGGTGACCCCCGACCTGATCCTGCTCGACCTGAACCTGCCCCGCCGCGACGGCCGGGAGGTGCTGGAGGAGATCAAGAACGACGAGGAGCTGCGCCGTATCCCGGTCGTGGTGCTGACCACCTCCCAGGCCGACGAGGACATCCTGCGCAGCTACCAGCTGCACGCCAACGCCTACGTGACCAAGCCGGTGGACTTCGAGCGTTTCATCTCGGTGGTCCGCCAGATCGACGAGTTCTTCGTCAGCGTGGTCAAGCTGCCGCCGCGTGGCTGACCAGCTGCTCGACGACGTCGACGCGCTGCTGCGGGAGACCGCGGCGAGCGTGGTGTTGCCGCTGTTCCGCAAGCTGGACGACGCCGACGTCACCGAGAAGGCGCCGGGTGACCTGGTCACCGTCGCCGACCAGCGGGCCGAGGAGCGGATCTCGGCGGAACTGCGCCGGTTGCTGCCGGGTTCCCTGGTCGTCGGCGAGGAGGCGGTGGCCGAGGACGGGTCGCTGCTGCGTCACCTGCGCGGCGACGGCGACGTGTGGGTGGTCGACCCGGTCGACGGGACGGGGAACTTCGCCGCCGGACGACGACCGTTCGCGCTGATGGTGGCCCTGCTCTCCGCCGGTGAGCCGGCCGCGTCCTGGGTGTTCGACCCGCTGGCCGGGACGATGGCCGTGGCCCGCGCCGGGGTCGGCACCCGGCTGGACGGCCGGCCGGTGCGCGAGACCCCCGTCCTGCCGCCGGAACGGCTGCGCGGCACCGCGATGGTCCAGTACCTGCCCCGGGCCACCCGGGACCGGGTGGCGGCCGGCCGCAGCCGGATCGGGGAGCTGCTGCCCGGCCAGCACTGCGCCGGGCGGGAGTACCTCGACCTGCTCACCGGTGACCAGCAGTTCGTCCTGTTCTGGCGGACCCTGCCCTGGGACCATGCCCCGGGCGCGCTGCTGGTGCGCGAGGCGGGTGGGGTGGCCCGCCGCTTCGACGGCACCGAGTACCACCCGGCCGACGACGGTCCGGGCCTGCTGGTCGCCTCCGACGAGCAGACCTGGCACGAGGTCCGGGCCGCGCTGCTCGGCGACTGAACCGCCGGTCCGGCTCCGCGGCTCCGGCGGACCGCGCCACCGGCCCGGCTGCCGGCTCTACCGCCGGAGGGATCGACGGTGGTGGACCCTCGGCTACCGGCTCGACACTCCCGGTCGAGGGTCGCCGTCCGGTCCCGTCACGGGCCTGGTGACCGGGCGTGATTGCGGTAATGTGACCGGCGGTCTCCGCCCCCAGGCCGCCAACCGGGGCCGGCGGGACCGCCGCCGCACCGGCCCGCGGCCGGGCGTCGACGGCAGAGGGAAGGACACCTCCGTGCCCACGACCAGCCTGACCCGGCCGCGTCTGCGTCGGCCGTTGACCGTGCTGCTCGCCGCGGTGGCGCTGCTGCTCGGCGTCGGAGCGGTGCCCGCCGCTGCGGAACCCGGCGAGGGTGGCACCAAGGAGCTGCGGGACGCGTTGACGGCGGCGGCCAAGGGGCACATCGAGGCCAAGGCCAAGCTGGACACCTCCAAGCGGCGGCAGAGCGCGCTGGCCGCCCAGCTCAAGGAGGTCGAGGGGCGGCTGGGTGAGCTGACCACCCAGGTGGGCGAGGTGGCCGCGCAGTCGTACCGGGTGGGCCGGTTGACGCCGACGTCGATGCTGCTCAACACGGCCAGCCCGGAGGCGTTCCTCAAGCGGGCCGCCGACCTGGACATGATGGCCCAGCGGGACGGCAAGCAGCTCCGCGCCCTGGCCGAGGCCCGGCAGACCGCCGCCGAGGCCACCATCGCGATCGACGCCGAGGTCCGTGAGCAGCAGAAGCAGCTCGCCACGCTGGCCAAGAAGAAGCGGGACGCCGAGCGCGCCCTGGCCACGGTCAGCTCGGGCAGCAGCGCCGGTTTCAGCGGCGGGTCGAGTTCGGCGAAGCCGGCCCCGCGCAACTCCGACGGGTCGTGGCCGGGCGAGTCGTGTTCGGTGAACGACCCGACCACCTCCGGCTGCATCACCCCGCGCACCCTGCACGCCATGCAGCAGGCCAAGGCCGCCGGCTACAAGCGGTACGTCTCCTGCCACCGCAGCGGCGGGGGCGGCGAGCACCCCAAGGGCCGGGCCTGCGACTTCTCGGCCGCCACCAGCGGCTTCAAGGACGAGACGGCCACCGGCGGGGACAAGGCGTACGGCGACAGCCTGGCCAACTACTTCAAGAACAACGCCAACCGGCTCGGTGTGCTGTACGTGATCTGGTACCGGCAGATCTGGATGCCGAACACCGGCTGGCGGGCGTACAGCGGGTCGGGCAGCCCGGCCGCCGACCACACAAACCATGTTCATCTTTCGATGTACTGACCGTCCGGCCCAGGAACGGGACGTAGCATCGCGACGGTGAGCAGCTCATCGTCCGACGTCGTGACCGTTCCGACGCCCCCCGCGCCGACCTCCTCCCGGGCCCTGCCCAACGGGCTCGCCGCGTTCCTGGTCTTCTTTTCGAGCGGCGCGGTGCTGGTGCTGGAGACGGTCTCGTTGCGCCTGGTCGGCCCGTACGTCGGGGTGACCCTCCAGGTGACCAGTTCGGTGATCGGTATCGCGCTGGCCGCCATCGCGTACGGGGCGTGGACGGGCGGCTGGCTGGCCGACCGGCGGGACCCGCGCGGGCTGCTCGCCCCGGCGCTGATCCTGGCCGGCATCACCGCCGCGGTCACCCTGCCGGTGGTCCGGTACGCCGGTGAGCTGCTGCGCGGCGGTGCGGTCAGTGGCATCCTGCTGCTCACCGCGTTGGCCGTGTTCGTGCCGGCGGCGCTGCTGTCGGCGGTCACCCCGCTGGTGGTGAAGCTGCAACTGTCCGACCTGCGGCGTACCGGGCAGGTCGTCGGCCGGCTCTCCGGCATCGGCACCCTCGGCGGCATCACCGCCACCCTGGTCACCGGGTTCGTGCTGGTGGCGGCGCTGCCCAGCACCGTCATCCTGGTCGGGTTGGCGGCGGCGCTCGGCGTGGCCGGGCTGGCGCTCGGGATCTACCTGCGCCGGCAGGAGGGCGCCGGGCTGCCCGGCCCGACCCGGGCGAAGGCCGCCCTGGCGGTGCTCGGGCTGTTCGCGGCGGGGCTGAGCGCGGTCGCGCCGAACCCGTGCGACGTGGAGACCGCCTACCACTGCGCCCGGGTGGAACGTGATCCGGACCGGGCCGGCGGGCGCACCCTCTACCTCAATTCGGCCCAGCACTCGTACGTCGACCTGAACGACCCGACGCACCTGGAGTACGAGTACACCCAGTGGATCGGCGCGGTCGCCGACGTGCTCGCCCCGAAGGGGCAGCGGCTGGACGCGCTGCACCTGGGCGGGGGCGGGTTCACCATGCCCCGCTACCTGAGCGCCACCCGGCCGGGCACCGACAACGTGGTCTTCGAGATCGACGGTGAGCTGGTCGACCTGGACCGGCGGGAGCTGGGCGTCCGGACGGGGCCGGGGCTGCGGGCGGAGGTTGGCGACGCCCGGATGCTGGTCGGCGGCGAGCCGGCGGACAGCCGGGACCTCGTCGTCGGGGACGCCTTCGGACACCTGGTGGTGCCGTGGCACCTGGCCACCCGGGAGATGGCGGCGGAGGTCGACCGGGTGCTCCGTCCCGGCGGCATCTACGTGCAGAACGTCATCGACTACCCGCCGGGCCGGTTCATCCGGTCGGAGCTGGCCACGGTGGCCGCCGAGTTCGGGCACGTGGCGCTGGTCGCGCCGCCGGAGGCGATCGCCGGGCAGCAGGGCAGCAACTTCCTCATCGTCGCCTCGGACGCCCCGCTGCCGCTGGAGGCGCTGCGCACCCGGCTGGGCACGGTGGCGAAGATCCCCGACATGCTCGCCGGCAGCGAGGTGACCCGGTTCGTCGACGGCGCGCTGGTGTTGACCGACGACTACGCCCCGGTGGACCAACTGCTCGCGACCGCCTGATCGGGTGACTTTCCTGACCGATTACGACCATCGAGGTGTAGGCCGCGCCGTCCCGGGCAACTCGGTCGACCATGGGTGCAGGAGTCCGGAACGCCGCCCAGCTCCTCGGTGAGCGGTACCGGCTGATCGAGCAGCTCGGCGCGGGCGGCATGTCCGTGGTGTGGCGCGGCTACGACCAGGTGCTCGGCCGTCAGGTCGCGGTGAAGGTGCTCGCCTCGCGGCTGGCCAGCGACCGGGCCTTCCGGCACCGGATCAGGATCGAGGCGCAGGCCGCCGCCCGGCTCTGCCACCCCAACATCACCAACGTGTACGACTACGGCGAGTCCGAGCAGGTCGGGCTGACCGTGCCGTACGTGGTGATGGAGCTGGTGGACGGCGGCCCGCTCACCGCGCGGCTCGGCCGCGACGGGCAGCTGCCCTGGCGGGAGGCGGTGACCATCGGCGCCGAGGTGACCTCGGCGTTGGCCACCGCGCACGCCCGGGGGGTGGTGCACCGGGACGTCACCCCGGGCAACGTCATGCTGACCGCCACCGGGGTGAAGGTGGTCGACTTCGGCATCTCGGCGCTGGTCGGGGAGAGCGAGAAGGGGCCGGACGGCACCCTGCTCGGCACCCCCGCCTACCTCGCCCCGGAGCGTCTCGACAACGGCCAGGTCTCCCCGGCCACCGACGTGTACGCCGTCGGGCTGCTGCTCTACCGGATGCTCACCGGACGGCTGCCCTGGCAGGCCAGCACCACCACGCAGATGCTGCGGGCGCACATGTACCACGACCCGGAGCCGATGCCCCCGGTACGCGGGCTCCCCGAGGAGGTGGTCGAGCTGGTCGGCCGCTGCCTGGCCAAGCGTCCCGAGGACCGCCCGGCGACGGCCGAGGTGGCGCGTACCCTCGCCTCGGCGGCCGGGATGGTCGCGGCCGTGCCCGTGTCGCCGGCCCCCGGGCGGGGCGACCCGGCCCTGCTCGCCAACGCCGGCACCACGATCCTGCCCTGGTCGGCCGACACCGACGCGTTGCCCTTCTCGGGCCGGACCCGCAACCGCCGGGCCGCTGCCCGCCGCCGACGGATCGAGGCCGGGGTGGCCGCCGCCAGCCTGGTCGCCGTCACCGCGGCGATCTGGGGGTTCACCTCGCGCAGCCCCGCCAGCGGCGGCGTCGACCGGCCCACCGAGGCCCGGATGGGCTTGCCCGAGACCATTCCGTGCGAGGTCGAGTACGCGCTGCGCAGCGACTCCGGCAAGGACTTCGCCGCGCAGCTCACGTTGACCAACACCGGCCCCCGGGAACTGCGGGACTGGACGATGAGCTTCGCCTTCCCCGGCCAGCAGACCGTCACCACGACCACCCCCGGGGTACGCCAGGAGGGGCGCCTGGTGCGGGTCACCCCGGCGGCCGGCCGCGCCGCGCTGGCCCCCGGCGCGTCGGAGAAGGTCGCGCTGACCGGCCGGTACACCGGGGGCAACCCGCTGCCGCTGGAGTTCACCGTCGGCGAGTCGAGCTGCGGGGTGCGGGTCTCCGGGGTGGCCGGCAGCGCCCCCGTGGTGAAGCCACCGGCGGCGAAGAAGCCGGCGGCCAAGAAACCGGCGAAGACGTCCGGTAAGACGTCGGGCAAGGGCGGGTCCGGCGCGGCCGGCCCGGCGAAGCCCAAGCCGAAGGCTGAGAAGCCCGGCAAGGGGCCCGGCCCGGCGGCGGGCAAGGGGCCGGGTGCGGCATCGGGAAAAGCGGGAAAGTGACGGGGAAGGGAGGCCGGGGCGCAGCTGGCGGTGGCCCCGTCGGGGGTCCGGGTGGCGGTCCCGGCAAGGGGCCCCGGGGCTGAGGCCCGGGGCTTCGATCCGGTGGCTGTCGCCGGTCGCGGCGGGCGGACAACGCGGTCAGTGCAGGGTCGCGAACTGCTGCACCTGGGCGATCCCGCCCTCCACGATCAGGATGCTGCCCGGCCCGAGCACCGTGTCCGGGTCGGCGTACCGGAAGCGTTCCCCCGCCGGTTTCGCGCCGACCACCATCACCCCGTAGCGCTCCTGCACGGCCAGGTCCCGCAGCCGGTGACCGACCAGTGGCGGGGGCACCGGCACCTTGGCGATGGCGAAGTCGTCGCCGAACTCCATGAAGTCGAGCATCCGGCTGACGATCAGGTGGGCCACCCGTTCCCCGGTCTCCGCCTCGGGGAAGACCACGTGGTGGGCGCCGACCGAGGCCAGGATCTTGGCGTGCTTGCGGGACGTCGCCCGCGCCCAGACCTGCGGTACGCCCACCTCGGTCAGCGCCAGCACGGTGAGCACGCTGGCCTCCACCGAGGCGCCGATGGCGACCACCACCCGGGAGAAGTCGCCGATGCCGAGCTGCCGCAGCGCCTGTTCCTCGGTGGCGTCGGCCTGCACCACCCGGTCCAGCGACGCCGACCAGCGCTGCACCCGTTCGGGGTTGCGGTCCACGGCGAGCACCTGGTGGCCGAGCCGGGTCAACGCCCCGGCCAGGTGACAGCCGAACCGGCCCAGCCCGATCACGGCGATGTCGCCGTCGCCCTCGTCCCTAGCCGACAACGGGTTGCTCCTTCGGGTAGCGGTACAGCCGGCGTCGGGTGTTCAACGCGATCGCCGAGCCGAGGGTGAGTGGGCCGATCCGCCCGATGTACATCAGCACGGTCAGCACCAGTTGCCCCGACGCGGGCAGGTGCGGGGTGAGCCCGACGGTGAGGCCGGCGGTGCTGAACGCCGAGGTCACCTCGAACATCGTCTCGTTGAACCGGACGTCGGTGGTGAGCACGGTCAGGCCGAGCGTGCCGGCGGTCACCAGCGCGACGCTGAGCAGCGCCACCGTCAACGCCTGGCGTTGGCTGGCCTCCGCGATCCGGCGGCGGCCCACGGTGACGTCGGGCTCGCCGCGCAGCTCCGCCCAGATGACGAAGCCGAGCAGGAAGAACGTGGAGACCTTGATCCCACCGGCGGTGCTGGCGCTGCCACCGCCGATGAACATCAGGGCGATGAGCAGCGGGTAGCTCTCCTCGCGTAGCGCCGCCACGCCGATCACGTCGAATCCACCGGTACGGCTGAGCGCGATCTGGGTGAACGTGGCGAGCAGCTTGTCCGGGGTGTCGTAGGTGCCGATGGTGAACGGATTGTCCCATTCGGTGGTGAGTAGCCCGACGAAGCCCACCGCCACCAGCACCACGCTGCCCCAGATGGTCAGCTTGGTGGCCACCGCCCAGCGGCCCGGCCGGCGGCGCTGGCGGAACGCCTCGAACAGCGCGGGGAAGCCCAGCCCGCCGACGATCGCGCCCAGGGCCAGCGGCAGCGACACCCACGGATCGCGGGAGAAGCCGACCAGCCCGTCGGTGTAGAGGGTGAAGCCGCCGTTGTTGAACGCCTGGATCGAGTGGAACGCCGCCGACCACAGGGCCCGGCCGGGCGGGTAGTGGTAGGTGAACCAGAGCCGGCCGGTGAGCACCGCGGTCATCACCAGTTCGCACCCGAACACCGTGCCGGCGATGCGTAGCAGCAGGCGGCGCAGGTCGGCGAAGCCGTACTCGGCGGTCTCGGCCTGCACCAGCAGCCGGTTACGCAGCCCGAGCTGCCGGGTGACCGCCAGGCTGACCAGGGCCGCGCCGGTGAGGATGCCCAGCCCGCCGACCTGGGTGAGCACGGTGATCATCACCAGCCCGAACCCGTTCCAGTAGTTCGGGGTGTCGGTGACCGCCATGCCGGTGACCGAGACCGCCGAGGTGGCGGTGAACAGCGCGGTGACCAGCGGGGTGTACCGGTGCGCGCTGGTGGCCCAGGGCAGCATCAGCAGGCCGGTGCCGATCACGATCGCCACCAGGAAACCGAACGGCACCAGCCGGACGGGGTGACGAAGGAACCGGCGCACCAGACAATCCTGTCGATTCCGGCGGGGTCGGGCCGGTGAATCGCGTATCCCGGGCCGGTCCCGGTTTCCCCGCAGGGTTCACCTGGCGGCCAGGCGGCGACCAACTGGCCGTCAGCCGCGCCCGGTCTGCTGTGAGCGCCCGTTGGGGCGTACCGGCGTTCGGCCGGGTGCCCATCGACCAAGGAGATCGCGTTGCGACGTACCCTTTCCGCTCTCGGTGTGGCCGGCGCGCTGCTCGCCGTGGCCGTCGCCGTCCCGGTGGCCGTTCCCGGCGCCGCCTCGGCCCGCGAGGACGACGTGGACCGCGCCGACCGGGCCACCCACCGGCCCCTGGTGATCGCCCACCGGGGGGCCAGCGGCTACCGCCCGGAACACACCCTGGAGGCGTACCGGCTGGCGATCCGGATGGGCGCCGACTACATCGAGCCCGACCTGGTCTCCACCCGGGACCGGGTGCTGGTCGCCCGGCACGAGAACGAGATCTCCGGTACGACCGACGTGGCGGCCCGCCCGGAGTTCGCCGGCCGCAAGGCCACGAAGACCATCGACGGGGTGCCGGTCACCGGCTGGTTCACCGAGGACTTCACCCTCGCCGAGCTGAAGACGCTGCGGGCCAAGGAACGGCTGCCCCAGGTGCGGGTGGCGAACACCGCGTTCGACGGCCGGTTCGAGGTGCCCACCTTCCAGGAGGTGCTGGACCTGGCCCGCGCCGAGTCGAAGGCCCGGGGCCGCACCATCGGCGTCTACCCGGAGACGAAGCACCCCACCTACTTCGCCTCGATCGGGCTGCCGCTGGAGGAGCCGCTGGTCGCGGTGCTGCGCCGGAACAAGCTGACCCACCGCGACGACCCGGTGTTCATCCAGTCCTTCGAGACCGCCAACCTGCGCGCGCTCGACCGGATGATCGACGTGCCGCTGGTCCAGCTCCTCGACGCCACCGGCCGGCCGTACGACTTCACCGCCGCCGGTGACCCCCGCACCTACCTCGACCTGGCCTCCGCCGCCGGCCTGCGCGGCATCGCCCGGTACGCCGACGGGGTCGGGCTGAACAAGAACCTGATCGTCCCCCGGGACGCCGCCGGCAGGCTGCTCGCCCCGACCACGGTGGTCCGCGACGCGCACCGGCACCAGCTGGTGGTGCACGCGTGGACGTTCCGCGCCGAGAACCAGTTCCTCCCGGTCGACTTCCGGATCGGCGCCGACCCGAACGCCCGGGGCGACATCACCGCCGAGTACGAACTCTTCCTCGGCCTCGGCCTGGACGGTGTCTTCGCCGATCAGCCGGACACCGCCGTCGCCGCCCGCGCCGGCCTGTCCACCCGCTGATCCGCGCGCTTGATCCGGCCTGTGTCGCCGATGTAGCGGTGTCCCCTCGCCCGGACACCGCTACATCGGCCCACGTGAGTCGATCGAGACGGCGGCCGGCACCTACAGTCGGGGCATGGGTGTCGACGGGTTGCCACCGGCAGGAAGCTCCGGTCGGGTTCGTGCCGTCTACCCCGGCAGCTTCGACCCCTTCACCCCCGGGCACCTGGACGTGGTGGACCGGGCGCGCGCCCTCTTCGACGAGGTGGTCGTGCTCGTCGCGGTCAACGGCAGCAAGCATCCGGGCGTCGACGAGGAGCAGCGGGCCACCGCCGTCCGGGCTGTCCTGCCGGCCGGCTGGACCTCCGTCACCGTCGCCGCCTGGCGCGGGCTGACCGCCGAGTACTGCCTGCGCCACGCGGCGGGAGTGATCGTCCGGGGCGTCCGGAACACCACCGACCTCCAGGCCGAGTGCCGGCTCGCCGCGATGAACGAGTCACTGGGTATCCCCACGGTCTTCCTGCCCGCCCAGCCCGAACTGGCGGCGATGTCGTCGACCGCAGTACGCACGCTGGGGAAGTCGCTGCCGCGACCGGGATAGCGGTGGTCAACCCCGTCAGATTGTGGAGAGTTGTTGCGGCCCAGGCGACAACAACTCTCCACAATCCAACGGCCCGGCTGGTGGAGCCCGCCCGGTGCGCGCTGGTCGGGAAATGACGCAGGCGGTGGGCCGGTGCGCCTCCCTGACTGCTGCCGGCGCGTCCGTGGGTGGTGCGGCAGGTGCCTGATCCACGCCGTGTCGCCCATGTGGCGGTGTCTTGCCGGCCGGACACCGCTACATCGGCTCAGGGGAGTGGCGTGACCCCGGATCCTGGGGCGGGCGAGGGCACGGCCGCAGGGGTCGGCGTCGGGCCGGGTGGGTGGGATGCGTCGATCCGAGGTGAGTGGGGGATCGGGTGCCACCGGGGGTCGGGAGGTGGATCAGTCGCCATCGGCGCGACGGCGTACCGCCGGGAGTCCGGTCACAGACTCCCTCCCCCGGTGCTGCGGAGGTTGCTACCGTCCGTCGGGTTCCGGTGATCGTCCAAGCGGCGGCGGGCCTGCTCCGATGCCGCCAGGTCACGTACCTGCCGGTCCCCGTCGGTCACCGGCCGGTGGCCACGGCGCCACCATGCCACGGCTGCGAGGGCCACGAGTACGACGATGAGGATGATGAGCCAACGCATTCCTGCCTCCGGAGGGTGAGGACTCTGCCACCCAGGGTGGAACCCCCGGTCAAGGACCACCGACGAGGGGCGGGGGTCCTCACGCTTGTCGGGTGCGCCGGTCCGGCGGCCGGCCATGCGTGCACGCAGGGTTGCCGTGGGGCAGGTCAGCGGGTCTGACCGCTGATCACCCCCCGCCCGGTCGCCCCGGTGATCAAGAAGTTTGCGTCACCCTGAGCGCGGATCATGACGTAAACCTCTTGATCAACTGCGTGGGAGGTCGGGGTGTCCGGCCGGGGTGGTAGGAATGGCGGGTGGATCAGGGGCCGGCGGGGGAGCAGGATCGGGCGGCGGTACGGGAGCGGGCCGAGGAGGTGCTGCGGCGGCTGGCCGGCGCGCACGCCCGGCTGCGGGAGGACCAGTGGCGGGCCATCGAGGCGCTGGTGGTGGACCGGCGTCGGGTGCTCTGCGTGCAGCGCACCGGGTGGGGCAAGTCGGCGGTCTACTTCGTGGCCACCGCCCTGCTACGCGAACGCGGTGAGCACGGGCCGACGGTCATCGTCTCGCCGCTGCTGGCGTTGATGCGCAACCAGGTGGAGGCGGCGGCCCGCGCCGGCATCCGGGCCCGCACCATCAACTCCGCCAACCTCGACGAGTGGGACGAGATCACCGCCGAGATCCACGCCGGCACGGTGGACGTGCTGCTGATCAGCCCCGAGCGGCTCAACAACCCCGACTTCCGGGACACCGTCCTGCCGAGGCTGGCCGCCACCACCGGGCTGCTGGTGGTGGACGAGGCGCACTGCGTCTCCGACTGGGGGCACGACTTCCGGCCCGACTACCGCCGGCTGCGGACCTTCCTGGGCAACCTGCCGGAGCGGACCCCGGTGCTGGCCACCACCGCCACCGCCAACGAGCGGGTGACCCGGGACGTCGCCGAGCAACTCGGCACCGAACCGGCCCCACGGGCCGACCGCGCCGCCCCGGCGTCGGACCGTGACGCAACGCCGACCGCCGATCCTGCCGCGTCGCCCGCCGACGCCGGTGGACGGCGGGCCGACGTGCTGGTGCTGCGGGGCACCCTGGACCGGGAGTCGCTGCGCCTCGGCGTGCTCGATCTGCCCAGCCCGGCGCACCGGTTGGCCTGGCTCGCCGATCACCTGGACGCGCTGCCCGGCTCGGGGATCATCTACACGCTCACCGTGGCGGCGGCCACCGAGACCGCCGAGTTCCTGCGCGGGCGCGGCTGGTCGGTGGCCTCGTACACCGGCCAGGCCGAGGACGCCGACCGCCGCGCCGCCGAACAGGACCTGCTCGACAACAAGATCAAGGCGTTGGTGGCGACCAGCGCGCTCGGGATGGGGTTCGACAAGCCCGACCTCGGCTTCGTGGTGCACCTGGGTGCGCCGCCCTCGCCGATCGCCTACTACCAGCAGGTCGGCCGTGCCGGTCGGGCCGTCGAACACGCCGAGGTGCTGCTGCTGCCCGGGGTCGAGGACGCGGCGATCTGGCGCTACTTCGCCTCGCTCGCCTTCCCTCCGGAGGAGCAGGTGCGCGCCGTGCTGGCCGCCCTGCACACCGACCGGCCGCTCTCCACCCAGGCCCTCGAACCCCTCGTCGACCTGCGCCGGACCCGCCTCGAACTGATGCTCAAGGTGCTCGACGTCGACGGCGCGGTCCGCCGGGTACGCGGGGGCTGGCTCGCCACCGGCGAACCCTGGACCTACGACGAGGCCCGGTTGCGCCGCGTCGCCGAGGCCCGCACCGCCGAACAGCAGGCCATGCGCGAGTACGCCACGACGCCCGGCTGCCGCATGCGGTACCTGCGGAACTGCCTGGACGACAGCGGGGCGGGTGACTGCGGCCGGTGCGACCGCTGTGCCGCGCCCCTGTTCACCGCCGAAGTGTCCGGCCCCGCGTTGACCGCCGCGCAGACCTTCCTCGGCCGCCCCGGGGTGCAGATCGCCCCCAAGAAGCTCTGGCCGACCGGCCTCGACGTGGTCGGCGTACCGCTGAAGGGGCGGATTCCCCCGACGGAGCAGGCACTGCCCGGCCGGGCCGTGGGGCGGCTGTCCGACCTGGGCTGGGGCGGCCGGCTGCGCGCCCTGGTCGGGCCCGGCACGGCCGACGGCCCGGTGCCCGACGACGTCGTGACCGCCGTGGTGGAGGTGCTGAAAGCCTGGGCCCACGGCGACGATCCGTGGCCGCGCCGTCCGGCCGGCGTGGTCGCGGTCGGCTCCCGCAGCCACCCGACCCTGGTCGCGTCGCTCGCCGAGCGGATCGCCACGGTCGGCCGGCTGCCGCTGCTCGGCCCGGTCACCCCGACCGGTCCGGCCGGGGCCGGCGGGCCGCGCGGCAACAGCGCCCAGCGGGTACGCGCCCTGCACGACGCCTTCACCGTCGGCGACGAGGTGGCCGGGGCACTGGCCGGGCTGGACGGCCCGGTGCTGCTCGTCGACGACCTGGTCGACTCCGGCTGGACGATGACGATGGTGGCCCGCCTGCTGCGCCGGACCGGTGCCCCCGACGTCCTCCCGCTCGCCCTCGCCGTCGCCGGCTGACCCGGCCCGGGTCGACCGGGGCGGTGAGCGGGCTCGGCGGCGGTCGATCGCCGGCCGACCCTGGTGCGGTTCGACGGTGGCGGTGAGCGCCCCCGGCCGGCGCGACCACCGGCTGACCCGGATGCGGCTCCGGCGGGCGGTCGGCCACCGGCTGACCTCGCCGGGTCGCCCGTGGCGGCGGGCGGACGCCGCACGCACCCGACAGCCGGTGGGTCGATCCGCAGGCCTACCGCGGTGGTCGACGGGCCGGGCGGAAAAGTTCCCCGGCCGGCCGTGATGCGACCGCCGCCACGGTGTCCGGCCGTCGCTCCGGTGCCGCCGGGGTCGACGGTACGGTGGGCGGATGGCCGACCAGCGATCCGTCACCCGGCCCGCCGGCCCGGCAGGCGGCGGCGGACCGGCCACCGACCAGGACACCCCGGAGCCGGCGGACCGGCAGGACCGGGGTGCCGACGCGGGCATCGCGCGCCCGGCGGACCGGCAGGAATCGGCCGGCGCGGAACCCGGCGGATGGACGCTGTCCGCAGGCGGGACTGCGGCCGGGGGCGGGGCGTCGACGGGGCCGGACCGGGCCACGCTGCGGCTGGCGCTGGTGGTGGGCGGCCTGGTGCTGGCCGTCCTGCTCGGCTTCGGGCTCGGCCGGGCCAACGGGCGGCCGACCGAGCGTACGGCGGCGACCGCCGTGACCGCCGCCGGTGACCACACCCACGCTCCGGGCACCGGCGCGCACCAGCACGACGGCACCGGCACGGACTCCTCCGGCGACGCGGCCACCGGCCTGTCCGTCAGCTCCGGCGGTTACACGCTCGTCCCGTCGGGTGGGGAGTTCGTCGCCGGGCGGGCGGGTGAACTGCGGTTCCAGATCCGGGACGCGCAGCGTCGCCCGGTCACCCGGTTCGCGGTCGTGCACGACAAGCCGATGCACCTGGTGGTGGTACGCCGTGACCTCACCGGATTCCAGCACCTGCACCCGACGATGGCCGCCGACGGCACCTGGTCGATCCCGCTGACCCTGCCGCAGCCGGGCGTCTGGCGGGCGTACACGGATTTCACGGCGGTTGCCGACGACGGCCAACAGACCCCGGCGACGCTGGGCGTGGACCTGGCCGCCCCGGGGGAGTACGCGCCCCGCCCGCTGCCCGCCCCGGCCACCCGGGCCACGGTCGACGGGTTCACCGTCGACTACGAGGGCACCCCGCAGGTGGGCGCAGCGGTACCGCTGCGGTTCACGGTCCGGGACCCGGCGGGACGACCCGCCGCCCTGGAGCGCTACCTCGGCGCGTACGGGCACCTGGTCGCCCTCCGCGAGGGGGACCTGGGCTACCTGCACGTGCATCCGGGCCCCGGGCCGGCCGCCGACACGGTGACGTTCTGGCTGACCGCGCCCGGCCCCGGCAACTACCGGATGTACCTGGACTTCCAGGTGGCGGGCGTGGTGCGCACCGCCGAGTTCACCCTGACCGTGCGCTGAGAGCAGCGGCCCGGAGCCGGCCGGATCGACCGGCCGGGGTGTCAGCCGGCGCGGCGGACCGGGCGGCGGGCCAGGTAGCGCAGCAGGTCGCGGATGTGGTGCTTCTCCTCGGCGGGCACCGTCGGATCGGCCAGCCGGTCGAGGATCACCCGGACGTCCGCCTCCACCGGGCCGTCGTCGGCGCGGCGGCGGGGGGTGGGCCCCGAGTCGGGCAGGCCGAGCGCCCGGAAGGCCGCCGCGACCGGCAGGTCGAGGGCGGCGCAGAAGCCGCGTACCTTGGCCAGCTCGGGATAGTCCTGCCAGTCACCGGCGAGCCAGCGGAAGACGGTGGACCGACCGACACCGGTGTGGGCAGCGAGGTCGCTCACCGTCCAACCCCGCTCGTCACGGGCGTCGTCGATGGCCCGCCGCACGAAGCGGGCGAACGCCATCTGGGGTGAAACCTCTGTCGAACCCATGCCTGTGAGATCGTCCTCTTCGGGTGGGAGCCGGGGTGTCCGGTGCGCCCTCCGAGGGTAGTACGACGACGGTACGGTGCAATTCCCCGTACCGGTCGTCCGAGTCCCCGTACGGCGTCCACGCGAAGCGACGGCGCAGGTCGTGGCCCGTTCCGGTGCCGGTCGTGACACAGCGTCAGTTGCCGTGGGTCAATTGAACTCGGCGGGTCCGTCCACCCGCCGCGCAACCGGTGAGGAGCAGCATGGCCGAGTCCGACCGTCCGGTGCCGCACCGTCCGGGTGCGGTCAGCCTCTTCTTCGTCGTCAAGGCGGCCGTGTTCGCCCTCGCTTTCTGGAGCTGGCTGCTGGTGCTGGTGTTCACCGGTGACGAGGCGACCGGGGCGCACGTGCTGGCCGCCGCCGGTGCCGTCACCACCACCCTGGTGGGGGTGCTGCTCGGCGTCCGGCTGGCCCTGCAACGCAACGCCGCCGTCCGGCACGCCGAACTCAAACGGCTCCTGGTCGACATCTCCTGGAACGCGTTCGCCGCCGCCGGCAACGCCGAGCTGTCCGGCACCGTGGTGCCGTTCCCCACCGCGCCCGGTGACGACGAGCGGGGGCGGCGTGAGCGGATCTCCTCGATCGTCGACCGGGGGCCGGGGGAGCGACCCGGCGGTCGCAGCGGTGACCGGCGGCGCTGAGCCCGGCTCAGCGCGGCGCGGTGGCCGGCCCGTCGTCCCGCACGGCGTCCCCGGTCGGGTCGGCCAGCAGCGTGGCCAGGCGGGGGGTCACCTGCCACTGGTCGACCAGTTGCCGGTACTCGGCCGCCTGCGGGTCGCCGCCGCCGGTGCCGGTCCGGCGGGCCCGGATCAGCAGATTCCGTGGGGTGTGCCGGGAGTCGACGAACTCGACCACCTCGGCCCGGTAGCCGTGCGACCGCAGCAGCCCGGCCCGCAGCGCGTCGGTGAGCACGTCGGCGAAGCGTTCCCGCAGGATGCCCTGCCGGGTCAGCAGCTCGTACGGCGTCGGGGCCGGCCGGGCACGGAGCTGCGCCGCCAGGTCGTGGTGGCAGCACGGCGCGGCGAGGATCCACCGCGCGTTCCAACGCACCGCGCGGGCCAGCGCCTCGTCGGTGGCGGTGTCGCAGGCGTGCAGGGCGAGCACCAGGTCGGGGGCGGGTTCCACCACCGCGTCGGCGATGGTGCCGGCCACGAAGGTGACCCGGTCGGCCCAGCCGAGGCGTTCGGCCAGTTCGCTGTTGCGCTGCCGTTGGTCCTCCCGCACGTCCACCCCGACCAGTTCCACGTCGAGCCCGCGTGCGGTCAGGTAGCGGTGGGCGGCGAAGGTCAGGTAGGCGTTGCCGCAGCCCAGGTCGACCACCCGCAGCCGCCCGTTGAGATCGTCGGGCAGGGTGGCGGCCAGCGCCCGCAGGAAGGCGTCCACCTGCCGGCGTTTGGCGGCGTTGCCGCCGATCTCCGCGAAGATCGGGTCCCCCGGGTCGAGCAGGTACTCCTTGGCCCGGTCGTGGCCGTCCGCCGGGGCGGCCGGCCGGCTGGCCGCCGCCCGGTGCACCTGCGCCTCGCCGGACTTGGTCACCCGCAGCTGGAGGGTCGCCCCGGCGGTCTCCACGTGCCAGTTGCCGAAGGGCTCGGCGAGCAGCGCGTCGACCGCCGCGCCGGCCTCCGCGCCCGGCGACACGTTCCGGGTGTACGGCCGCGCGCCGTCGGACGTGGAGATCTGCAACCGGGGGCCGGCCTTGAGGGCGACCGGGCGGAGTTCGGCGCGTACCACCGAGGGGCGCCGGCCCCGGCGTCGGCCGGCGGCGACGGCACGGGTCAGGGCGGGGTCGAGCAGCAACGCCCGGACCTCGGTCAGGGCGGCGTCCAACGGTTCCGGCATCGTTCCATCATCCTTTCCACCCCGGCGGTTGCCGCTCCCGGCCCGCCCCGGCGGGGACTTCGGCCACCGGTGTATGGGCCTCCAGGCGCGCTCCGGCGGGGGCGCAGGGCCGGGCGGCCCCACGCCACGCCGGTAGGGCGTGGGGCCGGCGGGTCCCGGCAGGGCGACGCGTCCACCGGCGCAGACGGGACATCCCCCGGACCGTCGGACGGCCGGGGGATGTCGTCGGTGCTGTCGGGTCAGTCGGCGGTGGCCTCGGCCGGCGCGTCCGCGCCGGAGCCGCCACCACCGCGCCGCCGACGCCGGCGACGCGGCCGGCCCGGCTCGCCCTCGGCGGTCGGCCCGGCGGCGGCGACGGGCTCGCCGGTCGTGCCTGCGGCGGTGTCGGTGGACCCGCCGGTGGTCACCGTGCCCGGTTCGCCCCCGACCACCTCGCCGGCCCGGCGACGACGCCGGCTGCGGGGGGTACGGGTGCCTTCCTCGGCGGCCGTGACGGGTGCGCCGGTGGCGTCCGGCGCGTCGGAGTCGGGGCGACCCCGACGCCGCTCACCGCGTCCGCTGCCCCGACCGCTGCTCTCGCCGCGTCCCCGGCCCTCGCCGCGCCGGCCGCCCCGGCCACCGCTCTCGCCCCGGCGGGACCGCCCGCCGAGGTCCTCCTCGACCTCGGCGGAGAGCCCGGCGCGGGTCCGCTCGGCGGTCGGCAGGGTGCCGGTCATCTCGGGTGAGATGTCCAGGTCGGTGTAGAGGTGCGGGGAGGTGTGGTAGGTCTCCAGCGGCTCGGGCATGTCGAGGCCCAGCGTCTTGTCGATGATCCGCCACCGGGGCATGTCGTCCCAGTCGACGAAGGTGACCGCGACCCCGGTCGCCCCGGCCCGGCCGGTACGACCGATCCGGTGGGTGTAGGTGTCCTGGTCCTCGGGGCAGTCGTAGTTGATGACGTGGGTGACGCCGCTGACGTCGATGCCCCGGGCGGCCACGTCGGTGGCGACCAGGGTGTCGATCTTGCCGGCCCGGAACGCCCGCAGCGCCCGTTCCCGCGCACCCTGGCCCAGGTCGCCGTGCACGGCGGCCACCGCGAAGCCCCGGAAGTCGAGGTCCTCGGCGACCCGGTCGGCGGCCCGCTTGGTACGGGTGAAGATCATGGTCAGCCCGCGCCCCTCGGCCTGGAGGATCCGCGCCACGATCTCGATCTTGTTCATCGAGTGGGTGCGGTACGCCAGCTGCTGGGTCTGCGGGGACGGCCCGGTCTCGGCGGTGTGCCCGGCGTGGATCGTCACCGGCCGGCGCAGGAACCGCCGGGAGAGGGTGACGATCGGGTCCGGCATGGTCGCCGAGAAGAGCATGGTCTGCCGGTCCTCCGGCAGCATCGCCAGGATCTTCTCGACGTCGTCGAGGAAGCCCAGGTCGAGCATCCGGTCGGCCTCGTCGAGCACCAGCGCGCGGACCCGGTCCAGCCGCAGGTGCTTCTGCTTCTGCAGGTCCATCAGCCGACCCGGGGTGCCGACCAGGATCTCCACGCCCTTGCGCAGCGCGTCGATCTGCGGCTCGTACGCCACGCCGCCGTAGATCGGCAGCACCCGGACGCCCCGGGTACGGCCGGCGGCGGCGAGGTCCTTGGCGACCTGGATGCCCAGCTCACGGGTGGGTACGACGACCAGCGCCTGCGGCACGCCGTCGCTGCCCTCGGCCGGGGCGAAGACCCGCTCCAGCAGCGGGACGCCGAAGCCGAGGGTCTTGCCGGTGCCGGTGGGGGCCTGGCCGATCAGGTCGGTGCCGCGCAGGGCGATCGGCAGCGCGTACTCCTGGATCGCGAAGGCGCGGGTGATGCCCGCCGCGGCCAGGGCCTCGACGGTCTCGGGCCGCGCGCCGAGCGCGGCGAACGTGGGGGCCTCCGGGCGGACCGGGGCGGTGGGGGCCAGTTCCTGGCCCTCCAGTTGGTCGAGAATCTGTTCGCTCATCTGGATCTGGGGGTGCCCTCTCGTGGTGCGCCCCGTGGTGTCCTCAGGGCGCGGTCGGTATGGCGTGGGCCACGCGATCGACGGCGGAGAATCGCCGTGTCAGACCGGGCCGCACGCGCGCCGTGGGCAGGACTTCGATCAGATCGGCGCCCACGGCAACTACCTCATCCTACCCGAGCGGGTGGGTACACGCCCCTGACCTGGATGGCCGGCTTTTCGGCAGGGGTGAAAAATGTGACCCGCGTCACCGGGTCGCCCTGCGGCGGGTGCTGCCCGCCGCAGGGTCGGACCGGTTCAGCGAACGGTGAAACCGACCGCGCGGGCGGACGCCTCGGCGATCTCGACGTAGGCGACCTTGGTGACCGGCACGATGACCCGTCGACCCTTCTCGTCGGTCAGGGAGAGCGTCCCCTCCGCCTTGGCGAAGGCGTCGGTCACGATCTGCTCGATCTCGGCCGGCGACTGCGCGCTCTCCAGAACCAGCTCGCGCGGCGCGTACTGCACGCCGATCTTGACCTCCACTGTGCCTCCTCAGGTGGGCGAGATAGCCGCCGATCGGAAGGCTATCCGATCTCGGGGCCGGATGTTCAGGCCGACTCACCCTGGAGCGGGAAGCTCGCGATGCCCCGCCAGGACAGCGCCGCGACCAGCGCCTCCGCCTCGGCCTTCGGCACCTGCCGACCGCCGGCCAGCCAGAACTGGGCGGCCGTCTCGGCCGCGCCGACCAGGCCGGAGGCGAGCAGCTCGGCGTGCGCCCGGCTGACCCCGGTGTCCGAGATGATGGTGTCGGTTATCGCCGCGATGCAGCCCTGTTCCACCCGCTCGACCCGCTGCCGGACGGCCGGGTCGTTGCGCAGGTCGGATTCGAAGACGAGCCGGAACGCCTCGCTCTCGTGGTCGACGAAGTCGAAGTACGCGCGCACCGACGCGCCCACCCGCTCCTTGTTGTCGTTGGTGCCGCGCATCGCGTCGTGCACCTTGGCGACGATGGCGTCACAGTGCGTGTCGAGCAGCGCCAGGTACAGATCCATCTTTCCCGGGAAGTGCTGGTACAGCACCGGCTTGGAAACCCCGGCCCGCTCGGCGATGTCGTCCATGGCGGCGGCGTGGTACCCCTGCGCCACGAACACCTCCTGAGCCGCCGCGAGTAGCTGCTTACGGCGTGCTGAACGGGGCAGCCGGGTGGGCCGGCCGGCAGTCTGCGCACCGTTCCCCACAGCGGTCATGGGAACCTCCGAGTTTCGTCATTCCAGCCGGCACTTTTACCCCGTACCGGTCAGGGCACTCACCCCGGCCCCGGAATTGGCCCGCCGCTGTAACTTATCGCCACTGTCACCACACGGTAGCCTCAGCGGGGGCGACCAAGGAGCGCGCGGTGAGTGAATCAGGGCAACCCGGTGCCGCCACCCCGGGAGAGCACGGCGACGGGACGGGTCAGCAGGACGACCTGGCCCGCTCCGCCAGTGGGTGGGCACCAGCGACCGGGTGGTCCGGCGGCGTCGACGCCCCGGGTTACCGGGAGGCCGGGTCGCCGTGGAACCGGCCCGACCCCGCCGGCGGCTGGGGCGGCCAGCCGTCACGGCACGGTGATCTACCTGCGCCGTTCGCCACCCCGTCGGCCGACGAGGAAACCCCCCGCAACGGTCGGGCCCACCGCAATGGTCACGACTCGGCACCGGATTTCCCGGCCCCGCTGCGTCGCCCGGTGAGCGCCCCGCCCGGCGGGCCGGGCCACCCCGTCGCCGACCCCCGGGTCACCGACGGTGACCGACTGGTCGTGCCGGCCCCCCGGCCGGCGTCCCCGGCCGGGCCGCAGCACGACCCGGAGGCCGCCCGGCATTCCTCGGACGACCCCGCCACGCCCCGGTCGGCCCACTGGCCCACGGGCGACCTGCCCACCTCGGCCCCACCCGCGGTGCAGGTCCCCCCGGTGGGCACCGCCGCCTCCGGCTTCGAGGTTCCCCCCGGCTTCCACGCCCCCGAGCGGGGCGGGGCCGGTTCCTCCCCGGACGACCCCCGCGACCGCTTCTCCGGGCCGGACGGGTCACACGGGACCGACCGCCCCGAGCCCACCACCGACACCGGGCCGCCCGGGACGGACCCCCGGGGCGTCGGTGCGCGCGGCGCCGGCGAGCCGTCGCCCGGCGACCGCCGGGCGACCGCCGGGCCGGACGAGCCGGACTGGTCCGGACCGAGCTGGAACCGCCCGAGCTGGGGCGGGACCTGGGCACCCTCCTGGTCACGGGACGAGGAACCACCCGTCGGCCGACGGGCCCGTGCCGAACGCGCGGCGGAGTGGTCGGCCGAGGCCGCCCGCCCGTACGAGCCGGTGCGTGCCGAGCCGGCCCGGCCGTACCAGCCGGTGCGTGCCGAGCCCGCCCGCCCGTACGAGCCGGTGCGCTCGGAGGTGCCCCGCCCGTACGAGCTGACCCGGACCGAACCGGCCACCCCACCGGCCCTGCCGGAGCCCACCGTCGAGCGGTCCGGGCGGGAACGGCCGGCCGCCGAGCGGGTCGCCCCGGGTCGCCCCGGCGTCGATCACCCCGAACGCGCCTGGTCCGGGCGCACCGGGGAACACCCCGTACCGGACTGGGACGAGCGCGCCGACCGGCCGGAGCGGCACGAGCCCACCGACCGCTCCGAGCGGGACCGGCCCGGTCCGGGCTGGTCCGAGCGGAGCGCCCGCCCGGAGCGGGACTGGTCCGACCCCGCCGGGCGGGACTGGGCCGACCGGTCCGAGCGGGACTGGTCCGACCCGGCCGGGCGGAACTGGTCCGGTCCCGGCGAGCGGGACCGGTCGCCCGCCGAGCCGCCAAGGCTGCACCCGGTCGAGCCGGTCGAGCCGCCACGGCTGCACCCGGCCGACCGGCCCGACTGGTCGACGGGGAGACCCGCCGAGGTGCCCCCGGCCCCCCGGGAGGTGCCGGCCGGCCCGCCGCCCCTGCCCCGGGACGAGCCCGCCGTCCGGGACGAGCCGGGCGTCGTGCCGCCCCCGACCCGCGACGAGTCCACCGTCCTGCGGGACGAGCGGGCCGCCACGCTGCCGGCCGCCGTCCGTGCCGACCAGCCGTTCCGGCTCCCGCGCGACGAACCGTCGCCCCGCCCGGCGACCTCCCCGCCCGGCCGCGCCGACCAGCCGTTCCGACTCCGGTCGGTGCCGACCGAGCCGGCCGCCCCCACCGACCTGCCCGGCCACCCGCCGGAGCCCCTTCCCACCGCCGGTGCCCCCGCCACGAGCGGGCCACGCCGCCTGGACCAGATCCCCTCCGCGCCCGCCCCGACGAGCGCACCCCCCTACGCGGCCCGCCGATCCGCGCCCGACCCGCTGACCACGACCGAGCAGGTGGTGGACGGACGGAGACCGGACCGGGGCACGGCGGTGCTGCCGCAGCGCGTCCCCGCCGAACCGGACGTGCCCGTCGTGCCGGAGCCGCCAGCCGTGGAGCCCCCCGCCGAGACCCCGGAACTCGCCCGGATCGCCACCCACCTGCGACGCGACGACGAGCCCGCGCCGCTGCGCGAACGCCCCGAGGGCTTCGACGTCAACGCGATCCTGGACGCCGTACGTGAGGTGGCCGGGGTTCGCGACGCGGCGCTGCGGCGTACCCCGGCCGGGGCGCACAGCCTGCGGCTCGACCTGTCCGACGGGGCCGACCCGGCGGAGGTGAGCCGGCTGGTGGCCCGCCTGCTCCAGGAGCGGATGGGTCTCGCCGCCGCACCGCAGAGCCTGTCCGGTGAGCCGAGCGCCGCGGTGCCACCGCCGATGCGCCGCCGTACCGGTGAACCCCGCGTCGTCGAGCCGTCCGCCGGGGTGCCGACCCCGGCGGGGGAGCGGCCGGCCGGTGACCCGGCCCGGTCGGCGGAGCCACCGACCGTCCGGCCGGGTGCGGAGCGACCGGCCACCGGGGTGCGCGCCGACGCGGCGACCGGTGGCCCGGCGCGCGACGCCGAGGACCCGCCGGCCGAGCAGTCACCGACGGCGTCCGGGGTGCCCCGGCGACGCCGGCAGTCGACCCCGCACCGGGGTCGGGCCAGCGTGGAGGAGACCCTCCCGGGTGCGCTGCCGCCCACCGGCAGCCCGGCGACGCTCAACGCGTCGTACTCGGGCGGGCAGATGACCACGACGGAGACCGCGCCCTCGCGACCGCTGGACACCGGCGGCGTGCCGGGGCCCCGGGTGGTCATCGACCACGTCCAGGTGAGCACCTTCGGCCTGGACGCCAACGTGGAGGTACGCCTGCTCACCGCCGGTGAGCCGGCCGCCGGGCACGCCACCGGGCCGGCCGTGGACGGGTACGTCCTGCGGCTGTGCGCGGTGGCCGCCGCCGCGGCGGTCGACGAGTTGCTGCGGCACGCCGAGCGCACCGCCGAACGGGGGCGGTGTTTCGTCGAGCACGCCGCCGTGGTGCCGTTCGGCAACTGCGAGGTGGCGACCGTGGTCGTGCTGCTGGTCTGCGACGGCTGGGTGGAGCAGTTGGCCGGGTCGGCGCTGGTCTCCGGGGACCCGCGCCAGGCGGTGGTGCGGGCGACCCTGGCGGCGGTCAACCGTCGCCTCGAAGCGCTGCTCGCCTGACCGGCCACATTGTCGGCACGGGGCCGGAACGGGAACACTTGCCGGTATGAAGCGCGCCGCCCTCTGGCCCGAGGAGCACCTGCCCCCGCACCGGCTGCCCCCGCCCTGGCCCGGCCGGCCGGTACGCCTCGACGGCACGGTCACCTACGTCCGGGACACCCCGGCCACCGGCCCGGACGCGGAACCGGCGCTGTACGTGCACGGGCTGGGTGGTTCGTCGCAGAACTGGACGGACCTCGCCGGCCTGCTCGCCGACCGGCTCGACGGGCAGGCGATCGACCTGCCCGGTTTCGGGCGTAGCGAGCCGGGGCTGCGGTACACGATCCCGGCCTTCGCCGACCGGGTGGTGCGCTGGATCGAGCACTCCGGCCGGGGCCCGGTGCACCTGTTCGGCAACTCGCTGGGCGGCGCCGTCTCGGTGTACGTCGCCGGTCGCCGGCCGGATCTGGTGCGTACCCTGACGCTGATCTCCCCGGCGCTGCCGTTCCTGAACTTCGGCCGCTCGTTGCAGGGACGGATGCTGCCGCTGCTGGCCATTCCGCGCGGGGAGCGGCTGGCCGCCTGGCGGCTCGCCCAGCTCGCCCCGGAGGTGATGGCCCGGCAGGCGATGGAGGCGTGCGTGGCCGACCTGAGCCGGATCAGCGAGCAGCGCCGGCAGGAGGCGTTGGAGGAGATCCGGGTCCGCTACGAGGCGCCCCACTACGCCGCCGCGTACGTGCGTACGTTCCGGGGGCTGGTCGCCAGTTTCCTGCGGTCGTACCTGCCGGGGCCGGAGTCCCTGTGGCGGATCGCCGCCGGCATCGGGGCGCCCACGCTGGTGGTCGGGGGGATGAAGGACCGGCTGGTGGACGTGCGGGTGGCCCCGCAGACGGCCCGGGTCATCCCGGACAGCCGGCTGATGATGCTGGCCGACGTCGGGCACGTGGCCCAGTTGGAGGTGCCGCGTACGGTGGCCCGCGCCGTGTTGCACCTGCTCGCTGAGTCGACGTCGGGCCCGTCGCCGCGGCGTCCCGTGGCCCTGCCGGGTGATGACGCGCCGGGGTTCGGTGGTGACGGAAGGTCGCAGTCCGGCATGGCATCCTGACCCGGATGTCTGCGCTCCCCTCCCGTGGCCCACGTCCGATCCGGCTCCTGCGGCCCGCGTCCGGCACCGGCCGGTGGCGTCCGACGGCGCTGGTGGCCCTGCTGCTGGTGGTGACCTCCGGCGGGCTGGCCGTCGCCACCCCGCCGCCGGTTGCCGGCCGGCTGGTCGCCGGCCCGGCGACGCCGGCCGCCGCGGTCCGGTCGGGAACCGCCGGGCACCCGCCGGGTCCGGCCGGTCCGCCCGGCGTGGTGACGTCCGCCGGTGCCACCGCTTCGTTCGGCGGGTCGTCGGGGGTCGACGTGGCCGGCGGGGTCGGGTCGGTCCCGCCGGTGCCCGCGATGGCGCCGGAGCCGGCCGGTGCCGCGGTCCCGGCGGCGACCGTGCCGCCGTCGGCGCTGTCCGGCCCGGTGCCGGCGACGGGCCGGGGCACCTTCCGCTACGACGACCGGGCCGGGGCGACGCTCGGCCGGTCCGGCGGCGTGCGGCGCTACCGGGTGGCCGTGGAGGTCGGCTCCGGCGAGGACGTCCGCGACTTCTCCGACCAGGTGCAGGCGGCCCTGGCCGGGCCGGGGAGTTGGGTGGACGGCGGCCGGCTGCGGCTGCGCCGGGTGCCGGGGAACGCGCCTGCCGACTTCACCGTGCAGTTGGCGACCCGCAGCACGGCGGGGCGGCTGTGCCGGGCCGGGGGTGTGGACATCCGGGTCGGTGGCGTGCCGTACACGTCGTGCCGTGCGCCGGGAAAGGTGATCATCAACCTGGACCGGTGGCGGACGTCGGTGCCGCACTTCGTCCGGGCCGGGGTGCCGCTGCCGGTCTACCGGACGTATGTGGTGAACCACGAGGTGGGCCACCAGTTGGGGCACCGTCACGAGGGGTGTCCGGGGGTGGGCCGGCCGGCGCCGGTGATGCAGCAGCAGTCGCTGTTCCTGCGGGGCTGCACGGCGAACCCGTGGCCGTACCTGGACGGTCGCCGGTACGCCGGCCCGGCGCTCTGAACCCCCGTTGCCGCCCGTGGGGTGTCCGGTCCCGGTGCCGGTTGCCGGGCGGTTACCGGAGAAGTGAAACATGTTCTTGTAATTTGCGGCAATAGCGGGTTTATGTCCGATTAGTCTGCCATGCTGGCCGGGTGAGCACCGAGTCCGCCGAGCGCCCGGAGCCGCCGGACGCCGGCCGGCCCGACCCGCGCCACACCGACCCGTACGCCGCCGACCCCTACCGGGCCGGCCCGCGCTCCGCGTGGTGGCACGGCGAGCCGGGTGTCGGGCCGCGCCGCAGCCGCCGGATGCGCCGTCGTCGTCGCCGGGCCGTCCTGCTCGGCCTGGCCCTGCTCGGCGCGGGCGCGGGCGGGTTCGTCACCCTCCACCCCGGGCACGGCCCGAGCCGCCCCGAACAGGTCGCCGGGCGGGTGGCCGACGGGGCCGGTGGTGGCCGGCTGCCCGACGCGGTACGCGCGGAGCGGACCGCCGTCGCCTACCCGCGCAGCGGACCCGGCCGCTTCACCGCCGCCGACGGCCGCTCCGAGGTGTACGGCTTCGACGGCCCGCTGCACCGCTACCGGATCGAGGTGGAACAGGACACCGGGCAGGACGTGGACGCGTTCGCCGCCGCCGTCGACGAGACGCTGGGCGACCCGAACAGCTGGATCCGCTCCGGCGAGCTGCGGTTGCAGCGGGTGCCGGAGATCGCCGCCGCCGACTTCACCATCTATCTCGCCACCCCGGCCACCTCCGAGCGGATGTGCGCCGAGGGTGGGCTGGACACCGAGGGCTACACCTCCTGCCGGCTGCCCGGCCGGGTGGTCATCAACCTGGCCCGCTGGATGGAGGCGGTGCCGGACTACGGGGCGCCCCTGTCGGTCTACCGGACGTACGTGGTCAACCACGAGGTGGGGCACGAACTCGGCGAGGAACACCAGGCCTGCCCCGGCCCCGGCGAGCCGGCCCCGGTCATGCAGCAGCAGACGTACGGGCTGGACGGCTGCGTGGCGAACGCCTGGCCGTACGTCGACGGCTCGCTCTACTCCGGCGATCTCGTGCCCGGCAGTTGAGATATTCCCGCTCCCGCATGTCGGACGGGGTGTCACTGCTCATGGCCGAGGGGTGGTCGTCCGAGCAACAATGGCTCGGTTCGCCATCAGCCGATCACCGGGGAGTCCACCGTGTCGTTGCCCCCGCTCGTCGAACCCGCCGCCGAGCTGACCGTTGACGAGATCCGTCGCTACTCCCGTCACCTGATCATCCCCGATGTGGGGGTCGAGGGGCAGAAGCGGTTGAAGAACGCCCGGGTGCTCTGTGTGGGTGCCGGTGGCCTCGGTTCGCCGGCCCTGATGTACCTGGCCGCCGCCGGGGTCGGGACGCTCGGCATCATCGACTTCGACACCGTCGACGAGTCCAACCTCCAGCGCCAGATCATCCACGGCGTCTCCGACATCGGCCGGTCCAAGGCCGAGTCCGCCGCGGCGTCGATCCGCGAGATCAACCCGCTGGTCCAGGTGGAGATCCACAACACCGCGCTGGACCGGGAGAACGTCCGGGACATCTTCGCCCGGTACGACCTGATCGTCGACGGCACCGACAACTTCGCCACCCGCTACATGGTCAACGACGCGGCGGTGCTGCTCGGCAAGCCGTACGTCTGGGGGTCGATCTACCGGTTCGACGGCCAGGCGTCGGTCTTCTGGGCCGAGCACGGCCCCTGCTACCGCTGCCTCTACCCGGAGCCCCCGCCGCCCGGCATGGTGCCGTCCTGCGCCGAGGGCGGCGTGCTCGGCGTGCTCTGCGCGTCGATCGGCTCGATCCAGGTCAACGAGGCGATCAAGCTGCTCGCCGGGATCGGCGAGCCGCTGGTCGGCCGGCTGATGGTCTACGACGCCCTGGAGATGAGCTACCGCAAGATCAAGGTCCGGAAGGACCCGAACTGCGTGCTCTGCGGGGAGAACCCCACGGTCACCGACCTGCTGGAGGACTACGAGGACTTCTGCGGCGCGGTCTCCGAGGCGGCCCAGGAGGCGATCGTCGACGCGACCATCACCGCCACCGAACTCAAGGAGTGGCAGGACGCCGGCAAGGACATCTTCCTGGTCGACGTCCGGGAGCCCGCCGAGTACGAGATCGTCCGGATCCCCGGCTCCACCCTGATCCCCAAGGGCGAGATCATCTCGGGCGAGGCGCTGGCCAAGCTCCCGCAGGACAAGCAGGTCGTGCTGCACTGCAAGTCCGGGGTCCGCTCCGCCGAGGCGCTCGCCGCGCTCAAGGCGGCCGGGTTCCGCGACGCGGTGCACGTCCAGGGCGGGGTGCTCTCCTGGATCAAGCAGATCGATCCCTCGCTGCCCGCGTACTGACCCGGGCCCGGGTCCGGGGGCGGTGCCGAACCGCCCCCGGCCCCGACCGATTCCCCGAGGCGGGATCGCGTTCGCGCCGGTAGCGTCAGCGCCGTGGTGGACTTGGATGCCGCGATCGGCTTCGTCGTGGCGCACGGCGACGCGGTGGATCGCGCCCGGCTGTCCTGGTTGCGCACCGGTGCGCCCGTACCCCCCGACCTGCTCGACGCGGCCGAGGTCGGGCAGACCCCCGACGGCGGCTGGCCGGCCCTGCTCGGCGGTGACGTGCCGTCCATCGACGCCACCTGCTTCCGCCTCGCCGAGCTGGACGACCTCGGCGCGCTCGGCCGGCCGGCGGCCCGGCACGCCCTGGACTGGCTGGCCGCCCGGCAACTGCCCGACGGCGGCTGGGACGAGGATCCGAGGCTGGCCGGCAGCGCCCCCGAATGGGCCACCCCGGGCGACCCGGAGGCCCGGCTCTACCTCTCCGCCAACGCCGCGTTCTGGCTCAGCGTCGCCGGTCGGGACGCCCGCGCCGCCGGCCCGCTGGACCACCGCGTCGGCGGCGCGTACGCCGGGGTGGTGCAGGCGGCGGCGCAGTCCCTGGCCGGGCAGCTCGCCCCGGACGGCAGCTGGCCGTCGTTCCTGGCCGCCGGCTGGTTGAGCGCGGCCGTGCTGCACCGCCAGCAGCTCTACTACGAGTCGGCCCGGATCCAGGCGGTGCTGGCCGAGCGGATGCCGAAGCTCTCCCCGGCCGACGTGGCCGCGCTGGCCGCCACGCTGCGCCGGGTCGAGGTGGGCGAGGAGCAGTGGGTGCTGGTGTCGGCCCGCAAGCGGCTCGCCGCGACCCAGCGCAGCGACGGCGGCTGGGACAGCGACGACGGCCACCAGTTCGACGTGCACACCACGCTCACCGCGATCCGCGCCTGCCGGCCGATCGGGCCGGTCTTCCCACCGGGGTCGCCGATCGCCCCACCGGGGTCACCGGCGGTCCGGCGGGTCCGCCCGGTCCCCCCGACCGACGACGAGCCCGGCACCTGGTGACCCCGGTCCCCGGTCCGGCCGGCGGCGGGCCGTGGGCGGGACGACCCGACCGGCGGACGGCCGGCCCGGCACCCACCGGCCGGAGCGGACCGCTCAGCGCAGGTGACCGTCGCCGGTCACCACGTACTTGGTGGAGGTCAGCTCGGGCAACCCCATCGGCCCCCGGGCGTGCAGCTTCTGGGTGGAGATGCCGATCTCCGCGCCGAAGCCGAACTCGCCGCCGTCGGTGAACCGGGTGGAGGCGTTGACCATCACCGCCGCCGCGTCCACCCGGGCCACGAACTCCCGGGCGGCGGCCTGCGAGTCGGTGACGATCGCCTCGGTGTGGCCGGTGCCGTAGCGACGGATGTGCGCGACCGCCGCGTCGAGCGAGTCGACCACGGCGACGGAGATGTCGGCCGAGAGGTACTCGGTGGCGAAGTCCTCGTCGGTGGCGGCCACCACGGCGGGGGAGTACGCGGCGACCTCGGGTGAGCCGTGCACGGTCACCCCGGCCTCGGCGAACGCGGCCAGCACGACCGGCAGGAAGGTGTCGGCGACGTCGGCGTGCACCAGCAGCGACTCGGCGGTGTTGCAGGTGCTCAGGCGCTGGGTCTTGGCGTTCAGGGCGATCGCCACCGCCATGGCCTGGTCGGCGGCGGCGTCGACGTAGACGTGGCAGTTGCCCACCCCGGTCTCGATCACCGGCACCGTCGACTCCTCGACCACGGTGCGGATCAGCGACGCGCCGCCGCGCGGGATCAGCACGTCGACCAGGCCCCGGGCCCGCATCAGCTCCTTGACCGAGTCGCGGGAACCGGCGTCGAGCAACTGCACCGCGTCGGCCGGCAGGCCCGCCCCGGCGACCGCGTCGCGCAGCACCGCCACCAGCGCCGCGTTGGAGTGCGCCGCCGAGGACGACCCGCGCAGCAGCGCCGCGTTGCCGGACTTCAGGCAGATGCCGGCGGCGTCCACTGTCACGTTGGGCCGCGCCTCGTAGATGATGCCGACCACCCCGAACGGCACCCGGACCTGCCGCAGCTCCAGCCCGTTGGGCAGGGTCGAACCCCGGACCACCTCGCCCACCGGGTCGGGCAGCGCGGCCATCTCGCGCAGCGCGTCGGCGATGCCGGCCACCCGGCCCGCGTCGAGGGCGAGCCGGTCCAGCACGGCCGCGCTCAGCCCGGCCTCCCGCCCGGCCGCCAGGTCCGCCGCGTTCGCGGTGAGGATCTCCGGCGTACGCGTCACCAGCGCGTCGGCCATCGCGTGCAGCGCGGCATCCTTGACCGTACGGGTGGCCACGGCGAGGGCCTCCGCCGCGTCCCGGGCCCGCCGGGCCTGCTCGACGACGCTCATTGCGTACTCCTTCGGATCTCTCGGAAGCGCCCGCGCGGGACGCCTGACGTCACAGCAGCACCAGGTCGTCGCGGTGGACGACCTCACGTTCGTACGCCGGACCGAGCGCTGCGGCGAGTTCGGAGGTGGAGCGGCCGAGCAGGCCGGGCAGCTCCACCGCGTCGTAGTTGACCAGGCCCCGGGCCACCGACGCCCCGTCGACGTCGACCAGGTCGACCGGGTCGCCGGCGGTGAACGTGCCGTCCACGGCGGTGATGCCGGCCGGCAGCAGCGACTTGCGCCGGCCCACCACGGCCTGCACCGCGCCCGGGTCGAGGTGCAGCCGGCCCCGGGGCGCGGTGGCGTGCGCCAGCCAGAACAGCCGGGCCGCCGGGCGTCGCCGGGCCGGGTGGAAGAACGTGCCCACCGGTTCCCCGGCCAGGGCGGCGCCGGCCAGCGGGGCGGCGGTCAGCACCACCGGGATGCCGAAGCCGGTGGCGATCCGGGCCGCCTCGACCTTGGTGATCATGCCGCCGGTGCCGACCCCGGCCCGGCCGGCCCCGCCGATGTCCACGCCGGCCAGATCGGCCTCGCCGCGTACCTCGGTGATCCGGGTGCTGCCGGGGCGGGCCGGGTTGCCCGTCCACAGCGCGTCGACGTCGGAGAGCAGCACCAGCAGGTCGGCGTCGACCAGGGCGGCGACCAGGGCGGCCAGCCGGTCGTTGTCGCCGAACCGGATCTCCTCGGTGGCGACCGTGTCGTTCTCGTTGACGATCGGCACCGCCCGCAGGTCGAGCAGCTTGCGCAGGGTCCGGTACGCGTTGCGGTAGTGCGCCCGCCGGGTCACGTCGTCGACGGTGAGCAGGACCTGCCCGACGGTGAGCCGGTGCCGGGCGAAACCGGCCGCGTACCGGCCGATCAGCAGGCCCTGGCCGACGCTGGCGGCGGCCTGCTGGGTGGCCAGGTCGCGCGGGCGGCGGGGGAGCCCGAGCGGGGCGAGCCCGGCGGCGATCGCCCCGGAGGAGACCAGCACCACCTCGCGGCCGGCGGCGGCGAGCGCGGCGAGGGCGTCGACCAGGGTGTCGACCCGGGCGTCGTCCAGGCCGCCGGTCGCGGTGGTCAGCGAGGACGAACCGATCTTGACGACGATCCGTCGGGCCTGGGTGACTGCTTCACGCACCCGCCCATTCTGCGCGGTCGGTCCCGGCGGACCCCGCCGCGTTCCCATATCCTGGCCGGTCGTGACGCCTGAGGAGTACGTGGAGGCGGTGCTCGCGCTGGTCGAGCGGATACCGCCGGGCCGGGTGATGTCCTACGGGGCGATCGCCGACGCGCTGGCCGAGCGGTCCGGGCGGGCCTCGGCCCGGCTGGTCGGCTCGATCATGGCCCGGCACGGTGGCGGGGTGCCCTGGCACCGGGTGGTGAACGCGGCCGGCCGGCTGCCACCCGGGCACGAGGCGCGGGCGCGGGCCCTGCTGCGGGCCGAGGGCTGCCCGCTGCGCGGTGCCGGGGTGGATCTGGATGCCGCCAAATGGTGGCCGGATGAGGGGCGGTGACCCGGCGGTAACGTGAGTAACATTCGGCCGCATGGACGCGCCGCCGGCCGGGCCCGGCTCCCCACCCGCCGGCCCGCCCGCGCCGGCTGCCGACCGGTCCGCGCCGGCTGCCGGCCCGTCGGCGTCGGACGTTGGCCCGCCCGCGTCGGACGTTGGCCCGCCCGCGTCGGGCGGCGGTCCGGCCCGGTCGACCGGCGCTGAGGGGGTTGGACTACCGCGTCGGGTGCACGCCGGTTACGCGCTCGGTTCGCTGGCCACCGGGGCGTTCGGCACCGTGCCCGGGTTGCTGCTGCTGCCCTACCTGACCGACACGCTCGGGGTGGCCGCCGGGCTGGCCGCCCTGCTGGTGCTGCTGCCCAAGGCGTGGGACGTGCTGGTCAACCCCGTCGCCGGGCGGATCTCCGACCGGACCCGCTCCCGGTGGGGGCCGCGCCGGCCGTGGCTGCTCGGTGCCGGGCTCGCCCTGGCGGCGCTCTTCGCCGCCATCTTCGCCGCGCCCTTCGGCGTCGGGCCGGCCGCCGGGGCGTACGTGGCCGTCGCGTTCCTCGCCACCGCCACCGCGTTCGCCTTCTTCCAGGTCCCGTACGTGGCGATGCCCGCCGAACTGACCGACGACGCGGCGGAGCGTACCCGGCTGATGGGCTGGCGGGTTGCGGTGCTGGCGCTGGCCATCCTGATCTCCGGCGCGGTGGCCCCGGTGGTGGTGACCGCCGGCGGCGAGGGGGTGGCCGGGCACCGCTGGATGGGAGTGTTCGTCGCGGTGCTGATCGCGCTCGGCGCGCTCGGCGCGTTCCTCGGCACCAGGTCGGCGGCGACCGGCACGGTGACCGCCACCGAGCCGACGCTGCGCGCCCAGCTCGCGGTGGTCGCCGCCGACCGGCCGTTCCGGGCGCTGCTGCTCTGCTTCGTCGTCCAGTCCGCCGGGGTGGCGACCATCCTGGCCGGGGTCAGCTACTTCGCCGCCCAGATCCTGCGCGACCCGACCACCGGGCCCACCGTGCTGTTCGCCTGCTTCGTCGGGCCGGCGCTGCTGGTGATGCCGCTGTGGACCCGGCTCGGCGCGCGACTGGGCAAGAAGACCGCGCTGGTCGTCGCCTCGCTGCTGCTGGCCGCCGGTGCGGCGGCGCTGGTGGCCGCGCCGGTGCTGCCCGCCGCCGTTGTCTACGCGGTGGTCGCGCTGCTCGGGGTCGGGTACGCCGGCCAGCAGGTCTTCGCCCTCGCCCTGCTGCCCGACTGCGTGGCCACCTCGACCGCGCGCACCGGCCGCCGCCAGGCCGGCGTCTTCACCGGCCTGTGGACCGCCGGCGAAACCTTCGGCCTGGCCCTCGGCCCCGGCATCTACGGCCTGGTCCTGGCCGTGTCCGGCTACGTCTCCTCGGCCACCGGCACCGCCGCCCCCCAGTCCGACACCGCCCGCCTAGGCGTCCTCCTCGGCTTCACGGTCGTCCCGGCCCTCCTGATCGCCCCCGCCACCCTCCTCCTCCGCCCCCACCCCTACCACCCCCCACCCCCCACCCACCCCGTCGATCATGGAGTTGTGGTGGGGACGAAAGCCGCGAAAACCCACGGAAAGGCCACCACAAGTCCATGATCGACGAGAACGGGGTGCCTGCCGAGCGGGTGCTGGACGAGATTCGGCAGCTGCGGGTAGGGGATCGGCCGGTGCACGGGGGGCGGTTGTTCGCCTACGTGTACGACCCGGGGGTGGCGGGGCTCGACGCGCTGGGGGCGGCGGCCCACGCGGAGAGCGCGCATGTGAACGGGCTGGATCCGACCGCCTTCCCGTCCCTGCTGGCGATGGAGAACTGGCTCGTCGGGGCGGCCGGCGGGCTGCTCGGCGGCGGGCCGGGCAGCTCCGCGCCGGACGTGGTGGGCAGCGTCACCAGCGGTGGGACCGAGTCGCTGATCCTGGCCGTCAAGGCCGCCCGGGACGCCCGCCCGGAGCTGACCGCACCCCGGATCGTGGTGCCGGCCAGCGGGCACGCCGCCTTCGCCAAGGCCGCCCACCTGCTACGGGTCACCCTCGACACGGTTCCCGTCGACCCGGTCACCCTGCGCCCGTCAGTGGCGGACATGGCCGCCGCGATCGGCCCGCAGACGGTGCTGGTGGCCTGCTCCGCCCCGTCGTACGCGCACGGGGTGGTCGACCCGGTGGCCGGGATCGCGCAGGTCGCGGCGGCGGCCGGGGTGCGCTGCCACGTGGACGCCTGCTTCGGCGGCTGGACCCTGCCCTACCTGCGTCGCCTCGGCGTGCCGGTGCCCCCGTTCGACTTCACCGTCGACGGGGTCACCTCGATCTCCGTCGATCTACACAAGTACGCGTACGCCCCGAAGGGGGTGTCGGTGCTGCTGCACCGGGACGCGACGCTGCGCTCCCCGCAGTACTTCGCGTACGCCGACTGGCCCGGCTACACCATGATCAACCCGGTGCTCGCCTCCACCCGTTCCGGTGGCCCGATCGCCGCCGCGTACGCCACCCTGCGGCACCTCGGCGACGACGGCTACCTGCGGTTGGCCGCCACCACCCGGGACGCCGTCGGTTGCCTGGCCGCCGCCGTCCGGGACGTCGACGGGCTGCGGCTGATGGCCGAACCGGAAGCCACAGTGGTCTGCTTCACCAGCACCGACCCGGCGCTCGACCTGTTCGTCCTGGTCGACGAACTGACCGCCCGGGGCTGGCACACCCAACCCCAGCTCCGGTACGCCGACCTGCCCGCCAGCGTGCACCTCACGGTGACCGCCTCGGTGGCCCCCCGGGTGGCCGAGTTCGGCCCGGACCTGGCCGCCGCGGTGGCCGCCGCCCGCCGGGCCGGGCCGGTCGAGCTGCCGGCCGACCTGGTCGCCCTGGCCGGATCGTTGAGCCCTGAGGCGCTCACCCCCGAGCTGATCGGTGGACTCGCCGCCGGCCTGGGGCTCGGCGCCGGGCCGCCGGACCGGATGGCGGTGGTGAACACCCTGCTCGACGCCGCCCCCGCCGCGCTGCGGGAACGGCTCCTGGTGGAGTTCGTCGGCCTCCTGCAACGCCCCACCTGGTGACCCCCACGTCCCATCCGTCGCGGCGGGTGGCCGCAGGAGCGTGGCGGCGTCGCCGGGAGGCCACGCTGGTCGGCCTCGGCCTCGGCCGCACCGCCGGGACGCGCGACGGGCCCGGCGGGGCGGGTCCGTCGGGACGCGGGACGGGCCCGGCCGGTCCGGGGGTCACGCCGGGCGACTGTGGTTGACTGTCCCTGGGCGGACAGCGGTTAGGCGGGGACGGGAGGCGGTCGTGCAGTTGCCGGGAGTGCTCGGCGAGCCGATCCGGTTCGTCCTCAACTGGGGTCGCCGCTACTCGCTCTGGGTGTTCAACTTCGGCCTGGCCTGCTGTGCGATCGAGTTCATCGCCACCAGCATGGGCCGGCACGACTTCATCCGGCTCGGCGTCATCCCGTTCGCCCACGGGCCCCGGCAGGCCGACCTGATGGTGGTCTCGGGCACGGTGACCGACAAGATGGCCCCGGCGATCAAGCGGCTCTACGACCAGATGCCCGAGCCGAAGTACGTCATCTCCTTCGGGTCCTGCGCCAACTGCGGCGGCCCGTACTGGGACTCGTACTCGGTGACCAAGGGCGTCGACCAGCTCATCCCGGTCGACGTCTACGTGCCCGGCTGCCCGCCCCGGCCGGAGGCGCTCCTGCACGGCATCCTCCGCCTTCAGGAAAAGATCGCCGCCGAACAGTCCGGCATCGGCGGCGTCGACCGCACCGACCCCCTGGCTTCGCCCACCGACACCGCCCCGCGCCCGGTCGAGTCCCTGACCGCCCCCCGGTCCGCCCTCCCACCCCCTTCTGACCCACCCCCGGGGGCCTTCCCGGCCGCACCCTCGCTGCGCCCCGCTCTGCCTCGCGTGCCCCCGCTGCGCCCCGTCTTGCGCCCGCCTGCCCCGCTGTGCCCCGGTGATCCCGCTGTGCCCCGGTGATCAAGAGGTTCGCGTCAAATCTGCGCCCGACACTGTCCGAAACCTCTTGATCACCGCCCCTGGTAGGGCCGGAAGTCGGAGGCCGGTCAGGTCGGGGCGGTGCCGCAGGGCGGGGCGGATCCGGGCCGGTGATCAAGAGGTTTACGTCAACATTCCGCGTGGATCTGACGCAAACCTCTTGATCAACTGACGCAAACCTCTTGATCACCGGGCGAGGCGGGGCGGGGGTGAGGCGGGGCGGGCCGTGCGACGCGGGGCGGGGTAGGGCGCGGGGTGGGCAGGAGGCCCGGGGGGAGAGGTGGCGGGTGGGGGTTAGCGTGCGGGGCATGACCGACTCCGTGGACCGACGGTCCGCTTTCATCGTCGACGTGTTGACCGAGGAGTTCGGCGCGTCGATGGCGCTCGACCCGGCGGCGTTCCGTCGCAAGTTCCGCAAGATGGCCGCCTCCCCGTTCGCCTTCTACCGGGGCAGCGCCTCGTTGTTCTACGCCGACCAGCGCGGCGACTTCGCCGACGACGCGTTCCTCGACGAGCAGACCAGCCGGGTGTGGATCCACGGTGACCTGCACGCCGAGAACTTCGGCACCTACATGAACGCCTCCGGGCACCTGGTGTTCAACGTCAACGACTTCGACGAGGCGTACGTCGGGCCGTTCTCCTGGGACCTGAAGCGGCTCGCCGCCAGCGTGGCCCTGATCGGCTACGCCAAGGCCCTGTCCGACCGGGCGATCGGCGAGCTGGTCACCGGCTTCGCCCGGTCGTACCTGACCGAGTTGCGGGCCATCGCCGCCGGTGGGGACGACGCGATCGGCTCGATCACCCTGGACAACGCCGACGGGGTGCTGCGCCGGGTGCTCCAGGAGGCCCGGCTGAACACCCGGGTCGACCTGCTGGCCGCGCAGACCACCGTCGACAACTACGAGCGGCGGTTCTCCCTCGGCGACGGGGTGTTCGAGATCGACGGGGAGACCCGTAAGAAGGTCTGCGCCGCGTTCACCGGGTACCTGGACACCCTGCCCCCCTCGACGGCCCGGCTGCGACCGGTCGCCACCCAGATCAAGGACGTGGTGCTGCGCAAGGGGGTGGGCATCGGCTCGGCCGGGCTGCCGTCGTACAACCTGCTGCTGGAGGGGCACACCGAGGCGTTGGAGAACGACGTCGTCATCTACATGAAGCAGGCACAGGTGCCGGCGGTGGCCCGGCACATCGACGACGAGCGGGTCCGGGGCTACTTCCGGCACCAGGGGCACCGCACGGCCGAGTCGCAGCGGGCGTTGCAGGCGCACGCCGACCCGTGGCTGGGCTTCACCGAGCTGGACGGGGCCGGTCAGCTCGTCGCCGAGGTCTCCCCGTACGCCGCCGACCTGGACTGGTCGGACGTCAACGAGCCGGACGAGCTGGCCGGGGTGCTCGCCGACCTGGGGCGGGCGGTGGCCCGGATGCACTCGGTCGCCGACGACGAGTCCAGCCACGACCTGGTCGACTATTCGACCGAGGAGGCGATCGTCGCCGCGATCGGCGACGACACCGAGGGCTTCGTCGGGCACCTGGTCGAGTTCGCCCACGCGTACGGCGTCCGGGCCCGCACCGACCACCAGCTCTTCGTCGACCTGTTCCGCAACGGCCGGCTCCCCGGCATCTGAGCCGGCCCGTCGGGCGTCACGCCCCGAACTCCAGCACCACCTTGATGTCCTCGCCGGTGTGGGCGTACGCCTGCGCGTACGCCGACACCGGCACCCGGCGGGTGATCAGCGCGTTCAGCCACGACTGGTCGGCCTGGGCGAGCGCCCGGGCGGCCAGGTCCCAGTGCCGCCGGTTGGCGTTGACGGAGCCGAACACGACGTTGTTCTCCAGCACCAGCGCCCGGTTGAGCGCCCCGGCGTCGAAGTCGATGGTCCGGCCCCCGCTGGACACCCCGGTCAGGCAGACGATCCCGGCCGGGCCGACCTTGCACATGGTGTCCAGCACCACGGTCGGCGCGCCGGTGCACTCGACCACCACGTCCGGCTCGAAGTCCAGCTCGTCGACCGGCACCGTGTGGTACGTCGCCCCGAGCGCCCGGACCAGGTCCGGTTTGGGGCCGGTGGTGTTGCGGTCCAGCACGTGCACCGACAGGCCACGCTGGACGGCCAGCAGGGCCGCCAGCAGCCCGATCGGCCCGGCCCCGGTGACCAGGACGGTCTGCGGCTTCCACTCGGCCCGGGTGCCGATCTGCGCGATGTGGTCCCACGCCTTCGCCACCACGCTCGCCGGCTCCAGCAGCATGCCGACCGGGGCGAGGACGGGGTCCAGCCCGACGGCGAACTTCGGCTGCACCCGCCACCGTTCCCGGGCGAAGCCGGGCAGCCCCTTGATCCCGTGCTCGGTGTACCGGCCGTTGCGGCACATGTCCCACTCGTCGACGGCGCAGTTCGGGCAGGGCACCGGGTCGGGGTGGCGGACGATGCCGGCCACCAGGTCGCCGGGTTGCAGGGTGCCGGACGGGTCCTCCAGCACCCGGCCGAGGGACTCGTGGCCGAGCACCAGTTCCCGCTGGCCGGGCGGGGCCTCCCCGTAGTCCCCGGCGATGATCTCCTGGTCGGTGCCGCAGATGCCGACGGCGAGCGCCTCGACCAGGATGGCGCCCTCCTCGGCCGGCGGCTCCGGCCAGTCCTGCACCAGCCGCAGCGAGTCGCGGACCCCGGGAGTCACCGTCACAGCGCGCACGGCCCCATCTTTCCCCGCCCCACCACGCCCCGCCCGGTAAAGCGCCAGATGCCCGCTCCGCCCTGCCCGGCCACGCGCCCGGACGACGCTGCCGGAACCGTGGTACGACGCGGCGCGGGGCCGTCCGTTCATCTCATCCAGGTGTCCGCCGGGCGCGTACGACCGGGCGGGCGGGCCCGGCGTCGGGGCGGCGGCCATAGGATCAACCGCATGACTCCGGAAGAGGTCGGTCGGCGGGTGGTCGCGCTGCTCACGCCGGTCGAGGCGACCGCGTCGGTGTCCGGCGGGCAGGCCCACGCCCGGGCCACCGTCGACGTACCCCCGGCGGCCTGGGCGGACACCCTCCGCGCGGTGCGCGACGACGCCGAGCTGGACTGTGACTTCTTCGACTGGCTGTCCGCCGTCGACGAGTTGGCCGACGGTTTCGACGTCGTGGTCCACCTGTGGTCGACCCGGCACCGGCACGGCGTGCTGCTGCGGACCCGGGTGCCGAGGGCGACACCGACGGTCGCGTCGGTGGTCGACATCTTCCCGGGTGCGGCCTGGCACGAGCGGGAGACCCACGAGATGTTCGGTGTCGACTTCACCGGCCACCGGGGGCTGGCCCCGCTGCTGCTGCCGCCCGAGTTCGAGGGGCATCCGCTGCGCAAGGAGTTCGTGCTGGCCTCCCGGGCGGCGAAACCGTGGCCGGGGGCGAAGGAGCCGGGCGAGTCCGAGGCCGGTGGCGGTCGCCGGGCGGTCCGCCCGCCCGGGGTGCCCGCGCCGGGGGAGTGGGGCGTGGTGCCGGCCCCGGCCGGTCCGGTGACGGTGGGTGACGGGGCCCCGGCCCGCGCGCCCCGGGAGCGGCCGGCCCGTCCGCCGCGTACCCCCCGCTCCGGCGCGGCCGGCGACGGCCCGGCGGTCGCCGACGGCCCGGCACGCGGCGACCAGGCTGGCGACGAGGGGGGTACGGCCTGATGCCGACCTGGTTGGAGCTGGTGATCCGGATCGGTGGGGTGCTGGTCGCGTTCCTGACCCTGCCGCTGATCGTCGGCCAGGCCGAGCACAAGGTGATGGCGCACATGCAGGGCCGGCTCGGCCCGATGTACGCCGGTGGCTTCCACGGGTGGGCGCAGCTCGTCGCCGACGGGATCAAGTTCGTCCAGAAGGAGGACATCACCCCGCGTGAGGCGGACCGGGCGGTGTTCCGGTTGGCGCCGGTGGTGGCCCTGGTGCCCTACCTGCTGGTGCTGCTGGTGATCCCGCTCGGCCCGGACGACCTGGTCGGGCAGCCGTTGGACATCGGCCTGTTCTTCGTCCTGGCGGTGGTCGGGGTCGGCGTGGTGGCGGTGCTGATGTCGGCGTGGGCCTCGGCCAACAAGTACAGCCTGCTCGGCGGGTTGCGCGGGGCGGCCCAACTGCTCGGGTACGAGCTGCCGCTGGTGCTGGCCGCCGCCTCGGTGGCGGTGGCGGCCGGAACGTTGAGCCTCGGCGGGATCGTCGAGGCGTGGCAGCCGTGGTGGCTGCTCTGGCAGGCCCCCGCCATGATCGTGTTCTTCGTGGCGGGGCTGGCCGAGATCCGGCGGCCCCCGTTCGACATGCCGGTCGCCGACTCGGAGCTGGTGTTCGGCTACATGACCGAGTACACCGGGCTGCGGTTCGCGTTCTTCCTGCTCGCCGAGTACGTCGGGATCGTGGTGATCGCCGCGCTGACCACCGTGCTGTTCCTCGGCGGCTGGCAGGGCCCGTTCGCCGACGCCCAGCTCGGGTGGCTGTGGACCCTGCTGAAGGTCTTCGCCGTCTCGTTCGTGATCATCTGGCTGCGGGTGTCGTTCCCCCGGCTGCGGGAGGACCAGCTCCAGCGGCTGTGCTGGCTGGTCCTGGTTCCGGCCGCGCTCGCCCAGCTCGTCCTCACCACCGCCGTACGCCTCACCCTGAACTGAGCGCCGGCCCGGAGGGGCCCCGGGACACTCCCCGGGGCCCCTCCGGCACGCTCACGGCGCGGCGTAGAGCAGGCGGTTCGGGGAGCCGGTCCCCGGGTTGACCACCTTGCCGGTGGTGGCGGCGGTGATCAGCGCGCTCTTGGCGGTGGCGAGGGTCGCCGTCGGGTTGGTCTGCCGGTAGCGGGCCAGCCAGCCGGTGACGTGCGGGGCCGCCATCGAGGTGCCGGACCAGCCGCTGGCCACGGCGGTGTTCGAGGCGATGCCGGCGGAGGTGATGTCCACCCCCGGGGCGAAGATGTCGACGCAGGTCCCGTAGCTGGAGAACGAGGCCCGGTTGTCGTTGATGTCGGTCGCCGCGACGGTGATGCCCCGGCTGGAGCGGGGGCCGTTGGTGCAGGCGTCGGTGTTGAAGTTGTTGGCGATGAAGACCGGGTACACGCCGTGGTCGATCAGGTTCTCGATCGAGGTGTTCGCCGAGGTGCCGTAGCCCTGGAGGCTGAAGTTCGCCACCGAGACGGTCGCGTGGTTGGTGGCCAGCCAGTCGACGCCCTCGATCAGGTCGGTGCTCCACCCGGAGTTGTCGCACTGGAGGACCCGGACCGCGCGCAGCGTCACCGACTTGGCGACCCCGTAGGTGGTCCCGCCGATGGTGCCGGCGACGTGCGTGCCGTGGCCGTGGCAGTCGTTGGTGCCGTTGCCGTCGCCGACCGCGTCGTAGACCCCGGCGGCGCGGGTGCCGAAGTCGACGTGGGTGGCCCGGATGCCGGAGTCGACGATGTACGCGGTCACCCCGGAACCGGTCGAGGTGTAGCCGAAGCTGTTGCTCAGCGGCAGGTTGCGCTGGTCGATGCGGTCCAGCCCCCACGACGGCGGGTTGCTCTGCACGGCCTGGACGGACACGCCGCCGGCCTGGGCCCGCTCGGCGCGGGCCGTCGTCGGTCCGGTCCGGTCCGGGGTGGTGCTGGTCAGCCCGCCCTCGATCCGGGTGTCCCGCTCGACGTACTGCACGGTCGGGTCGCTACGGACGGCGGCGAGGGCGGCCGGCGGCAGCACGGCGGCGTACCCGTCGAGGACCTGGGTGTAGCGGTTCAGCACGGTGCCGCCGGCCCGCTCGGCGGCGGAGGCCGACTGGGCGGTGCGGGCGAGGCGGGCGGTGCGCTCGCCGCTGACCGGCTTGTCGGAGAGGACGACGATGTACCGGTCCGGCGCGGCTTCCGCGCTGCCGGCCAGCAGCGGCGCGGGCGCGGCCCGGCCAGGGCCGGGGGTGCCCGGTGCCGCGACGGCGGCGTTGGTGGTGGTGACGAGTGCGCCGGCGAGAACACCGGCGAGTACGCCCAGGCGTGCGGTCCTGCTACCCAGCTTGCGCAAGGCTCGATCCTCCTCGAAGGGGAGTCCGTAGTGGACTGGCAGCCCGCCGACGGGATTCGCGGCGACGGACGCCCCCTAGTCGAACAGGTCATATTGACCATCGTGTTAACTCTTGGGCACTGAAGGTGAATGTGCGACAGCTCTCAGTGTCCGTAGTCGACGGAGGGTCCGGTGCGCCCGGTGCGCAGCAGCGCGCCCCCACCCGACTGGTCGGGCGGGGGCGCGTGGCGCGGGTGGTTCAGCCGATCGGGGTGTGCTCCGGCGGCACCTGCTCGCCGGGCGGTGGGGGCGGTGGGGGCGTGCCGTCGCCGAACGGCCGGCCGCCGAGCGCCTCCCGCCCGTGCGGGCTGAGCCAGTTGACCAGGTCCGGGCCGAGCGGCACCACCCCGGTCGGGTTGATGTCCCGGTGCACCTCGTAGTAGTGCCGCTTGATGTGGTCGAAGTCGATGGTGTCGCCGAACCCGGGGGTGGCGAACAGGTCCCGCGCGTACGCCCACAGCACCGGCATCTCGCTCAGCTTCTGCCGGTTGCACTTGAAGTGGCCGTGGTAGACCGGGTCGAACCGGGCCAGCGTGGTGAACAGTCGCACGTCGGCCTCGGTGATGGTGTCACCGACCAGGTAACGCTGGTTGGCGAGCCGGTCGCTGAGCCAGTCCAGCCGGTCGAACAACCGCCGGTACGCCTTCTCGTACGCCTCCTGCGAGCCGGCGAAGCCGCACCGGTACACCCCGTTGTTGACGTCGGCGAACACCACCGCGTTCACCTCGTCGATCTCGGCGCGCAACGCCTCGGGGTAGAGCTGCGGGGCGCCCTCGCGGTGGTACGCCGTCCACTGGGTGGACAGGTCCAGGGTCATCTGCGCGTAGTCGTTGGTGACCACCTGACCGGTCGGCACGTCGACGATCGCCGGCACGGTGATCCCCCGCTCGTAGTCGGGGTAGCGGGCGAAGAACGCCTCAGCCAGCCGTTCGATGCCGAGCACCGGGTCCCGCCCGCCGGGGTCCAGGTCGAACGTCCAGCTCCGGGCGTCGTGGGTGGGCCCGGCCACCGCCATCGGCAGCGCCTCCTCCAGCCCGAGCAGCCGCCGTACGATGATCATGCGGTTGGCCCACGGGCAGGCCCGACTGACCACCAGGCGGTAGCGGCCCGGCTCGACCGGGTAGCCGTCCCGCCCGTCGACGGTGATCCGGGTGGCGATGTAGCGCTGGTCCCGGGTGAACTCACCGCCCGGCTCGACGTACTTGCCGCCGGTCGTCGTGGTGCCGTTGCTCTCCGCCATCGTGTCGCCTTTCGTCCGCTTCGGCTCCCATCATGGCGGGTCCGGCGTCCGGTGGCACGGTAACGCGGCCCGGGCGGGGGAGAGCCGGTCCGCGCTCAGCCGGCCTGGGCGGCGAAGGCGAGTACGACGAGGACCCCGTTGCTGACCGTGTGGGCGAGGATCGGCACCCAGAGGTTGCGGTGGCGGTGCAGCAGCCAGGCGAAGAGCAGGCCGGCTACCAGGGCGCTGATGGTGTTGAAGACCCGGGGCAGGTGCATCACCGCGAAGAAGCCGGCCGAGACGGTGATCGCGGCGAGGGTGGGCAGCCGGGCGGCCAGGCCCTGGAAGAAGACCCCCCGGTACAGCACCTCCTCGTAGACGGGTGAGGCGATCGCGCCGAAGAAGAAGGCGAAGGTGAACTGGGCGAGCAGGCTGCCCGGCGGGTAGCCGCCCTCGCCGCCACCGTCGGCGGTCAGCGCGACGGGCAGCGCCAGGAGTAGGCCGAGGGTGAGCGCGGCCTTCGCCAGCCCCCACCCGACGGCGGCCCGGAGTTGCCCGCCCCGGGGGCGGGTGAGCAGCAGCGGGGCGGCGACGACGCCGAACCGGCGGTAGGTCACGCCGAGGCCGACCAGCAACTGGATCCCGTTGATCAGTAGCCAGGCGAGGCTGGTGGCGAGCAGTTCGGACGCGCCGAGCAGCGCCGGGCCCAGGGCGAGGAAGTCCGCGACCGGGGCGTTGGCCAGGCCGACCCCGACGACGAGCACGATCGCGAGGTCACCCCAGGTGAACCGCGTGGTGGTGGGCGGGTCGGTGGGCCGGGCCACGGCGAGGTCGGTGCTCATGCCGACCAAGATTAGTTGCTTGACCTATATCGGTCAACCGACCGATAACCTATGATCGACCCATGCCGAAGGTCGTGGACCACGAGGAACGTCGCAGGCGACTCGGTGCCGCCGCCTGTGCCGTGCTGAGCCGGGTCGGGGCGGCCGGCACCACCGTCCGGGCCGTCGCGGGCGAGGCCGGGATGCCCCTGGCGACCGCGCAGCACTACCTGCCGACCCGGGAGCTGATGGTCCGGGCCGCCATGTCGCACCTGGTCGACCGGGTGGTCACCCGGGCCGGGGCACTGCGCCCCGGGGCCACCGCCCTGGACACCCTGCGCCTGGCCGTGGCCCAGGTCGTCCCGCTGGACGACGAGCGGATCTTCGAGTCCCGGGTCTGGTTGATGCTCACCGCCGAAGCGCTGATCGACGAGCAGATCGCGGCCATCATGCGGACCAACGCCGACGAGCTGCGGGCCAACCTCACCCGCCTGGTCGAGCTGGCCCGGCAGGACGGCAGCGTCGCCGCCGACGTCGACGCCTCCCGGGCGGCCGGCGAACTGGCGACCGTACTGGACGGGGTGACCCTCCGGCTGCTGTCCGGCGTGCTCGGCCCGGCCGAGGCCCGCGCCGAGATCGACATCCACCTCGACCGGCTGGCCCCGGACCGGCGGGCCTAGGCTGCCCCCATGATCGACGTGGAGGCGGTGGCCCGCCGGTTCGTCACCGACGTGTGGAACGCCGGCCGCGAGGAGTCGGCGTACGAGCTGGTCGCCGAGGAGTGCCCGGGGCTCGGCGGCACCGGCCCGGCGGCGGTGCTGGCCTGGCACCGGGAGCGCCGGGCAGCCTTCCCCGACCTGCGCTACAAGCTGGTGGACGTGGTGGCGGCGGGTGACCGGGTGGCGCTGCGCTGGCGGGCCGCCGGCACCCAGGCGGGACAGTTCGGCCCGGTGCCGCCGACCGGGCAGGTGGTCAGCTACTCCGGGGCGACGTTCCTGCGCTTCGACGCCGTCGGGCGGATCGTCGACGCGTGGAGCGTCAACGAGCTGTTCCAGCTGCTGCAACAGTTGGGTGTGGAGATGCTGCCGCCGCTCACCGACGCCGGGGCGTGATCCGGGCGACCGACAGGTTCACCGGGAACGGCTCCCCGGTGTCGACGAACTTCGTCCACCGCCCGGTCTCCACGTAGACCTCGTTCACCGCGTCGATCTTGTAGGTGTGCACGACCAGGCCGTCGTCCTCCACCTCGATCCGCCAGTAGAACGGGATGCCGGCCTGCGCGTAGAGGGTCGGCTTGAGCACCCGGTCGATGGAGCGGGTGCTGGGGGAGACGATCTCGACGGCCAGTACCACCTCGTGCGGCTCGTACCGGGACGGCTCGCGGGCGGCGGCGGTGGACGTGGTCACCAGCACGTCGGGGATGAACGAGCGGGTCCGGTTGATCCGCACCTCCACGGCCTGGGTCACGTCGTAGTCGTCGGGGCAGTCCTCTTCGAGCGCGACCATCAGGCGGCCGGCGATGGTCTGGTGGACACGGGTGGGGGAGGGGGGCACGATCAGCACTCCATCGAGAAGTTCGCGGCGGTGGCCGTCCTCGGGCAGCGCGTCCAGATCGTCAGTCGTCCAGCCGCCCTCCGGCGGATGGTCGTGCCGCAGCGCGGCGGTCATCGGTCGGTCCTTCCCGGTGCGTCGTTCTCCCCGCCCGTCAGGGTAACGCCGGCAAACGCCGGGTGGTGGTCGCGCACGCCGTGGCCACAGGGCAGGATGACCCCATGAGCGAGCGAGTCGGGGCGACACGGTGAGCGAGCACGGCGGGGGCACCGGCGGAGGACTGGTGAAGGGGCTGGCGGTCACGTTGAAGACGATGACCCGCCGGTCGCACACCCAGCAGTACCCGGACGTCGCCCCCGAGTTGCCGCCCCGCTCCCGGGGCGTGATCGCGCTGCTGACCGAGAACTGCACGGTCTGCATGCTCTGCGCCCGGGAGTGCCCCGACTGGTGCATCTACATCGACTCGCACAAGGAGGAGGTGGCGGTGGCCGGCGCGGCCCGTCCCCGCCAGCGCAACGTCCTCGACAAGTTCGACATCGACTTCTCGCTCTGCATGTACTGCGGCATCTGCATCGAGGTCTGCCCGTTCGACGCCCTCTACTGGTCGCCCGAGTTCGAGTACGCCGAGTACGACATCAAGGACCTGCTGCACGACAAGGACCACCTCGGCCAGTGGATGGCCACGGTGCCGCCGCCGCCCGCGCACGACCCGCACGGCGAACCGGCCAAGGAGGAGACCACCGCCGCGCGCAAGGCCGCCGCCCCGACCAGCTCCGCCGCCCGTCCCACCGTGGTACGCCCCGAGACCGGCCCCGCCGACGACGGAGGTGCCTCCCGGTGACCGGTGCGGACGTGCTGCTGCTCGCCCTGGGCGCGGTGGCGGTCGGATCGGGGGTGCTGGTGGTCGCCACGAAGCACCTGGTCCGGGCCGGCCTCTACCTGGTGCTCTGCCTGGGCGCGCTGGCCGGCGACTACCTGGTGCTCACCGCCGAACTGGTGGCCTGGGTGCAGGTGCTGATCTACGTGGGTGCGGTGGTGGTGCTGCTGCTGTTCGCGGTGATGCTGACCCGGGCCCCGATCGGGGCCTCCGACGACCTGGACCGGCCGGGCTGGCCGGCCGCGCTGATCGGTGCGGGCACCGGGCTGGGCCTGACGGCGCTGCTGGTCGACGCGTTCCGCTGGTCGACGGTGGAACTGCCGGCGGCGGGCACCGCCGAGGGCATCGGCGAGCAGGTGTTCCGCTCCTGGGTGCTGCCGTTCGAGGTGCTGTCGGTGCTGCTGCTCGCCGCCCTGGTCGGCGCGGTCATCCTGTCCCGCCCGGACATCGGAGCCGGTGGTCCGGTGAGCGCGAGGAGTGAGCCGGGTCTGCGAGCTCCGCAGTCGCGAACTGGGGTGGTCCGGTGAGCGCGAGGAGTGAGCCGGTTTTGCGAGCCCCGCAGTCGCGAACAGAGGTGGTCCGGTGAGGCCGGTCATCCCCTACGTCACCGCCGCGCTGCTGTTCGGCCTGGGCGTCTACGGCGTGCTGCGGCGACGCAACGCGGTGCTGGTGCTGATGGCGGTGGAGCTGATGCTCAACGCGGTCAACCTGATCCTGGTCACCGCCGACACCACCGTGCGGGCGGTGCTGCCGCACTCCGGGCAGGTCTTCGCGCTGTTCGTGATCGTGTTGGCCGCCGCCGAGATCGGCGTGGGGCTGGCCATCGTGCTTCAGCTCTACCGGCTGCGGGCCAGCGTCACCGTCGACGACGTGCCGCTGGCCGAGCCGGCCGGCGACCGGTCCGGCCTGGCCGGTGACGTCGCGGCCGGGTCGGCCGGCGGACGGGCGGAGGTCGGCCGTTGACCGGGCTGTTCGGGGCGGCACTGCCGGTCGTACCCCTGGGCGCCGGGTTGCTGGGGTTGCTGCTGCCGCCTGCGCCGCGGGACGCGACCACCGGGGAGGGCGCGGCCCGGCGGGCGGCGATCGGCCTCGGGGTGGCCGGCGCGGCCGGCGCGCTGCTGGTCGCGGTGCTGCTGCTGGTCCGGGTCGGCGACCCGGTGGAGACCAGCACGACCTGGATCGACCTGGGCGGTCTGCGGGTCACCCTGGGGGTACGGCTGGACGGCGTCGCCGCGCTGGTCGCGGTCGCGGTGGCGGCGGTGGCGCTGGCGGTGCAGGTCTACTCGGTGGCCTACCTGCGGCGCGGCCCGCACGACGACGTCGAGGTGGACCACCGCTATCCGCCCTACGCCGCGCAGATCAGCCTGTTCACCGCCGCGATGCTGCTGGTGGTGGTCAGTGGTGACCTGATCCTGCTGCTGGTCGGTTGGGAGGTGATGGGCCTCTGCTCGTACCTGCTGATCGCCCACGACCGCCGGCTGCCCGAGGCGCCCGCCGCCGCGATGAAGGCGTTCCTGGTCACCCGGGTGGGTGACGTCGGGTTCCTGCTCGGCATCGCGCTGCTCGGCGTCTCGGCGGGCAGTTTCCGGATCGCCGACGTGCTCGCCCACGACCACGCCACCGGCACGCTGACCGCCGCCTGCCTGCTGCTGCTCGCCGGGGTGGCCGGCAAGAGCGCCCAGTTCCCGCTGCACACCTGGCTGCCGGACGCGATGGCCGGCCCGACGCCGATCTCCGCGCTGATCCACGCCGCGACCATGGTCGCCGCCGGGGTGTACGCGGTGACGAGGCTCTACCCGCTGTTCACCCAGGCCCCGGTGGCGCTGGCGGTGCTCGGCGTGCTTGCCTCGATCACCCTGCTGCTCGGCGCGCTCGCGGCCACCGCCCAGGACGACCTGAAGCGGGTGCTCGCCTGGTCGACGGTCTCCCAGATCGGCTACATGACCGGCGCGCTCGCCGTCGGTGCCCCGGCCGCCGCACTGTTCCACCTGCTCACCCACGCCGCGTTCAAGGCGCTGCTGTTCCTCGCCGCCGGTGCGGTGATCCACGCCGTCGGCACCACCCTGCTGTCCCGGATGGGCGGGCTGCGGCGCAGCATGCCGGTCACCTTCTGGTGCACCCTGATCGGTCTCGGCGCGCTGGCCGGGGTGCCGCCGCTGTCCGGTTTCTGGAGCAAGGACGGCGTGCTCGCCGCCGCCGAGGCCGCCGCGCTCGACGGCACCGGTCCCGCCCCGGCCTGGGTCGGCTGGCTGGTCTGGCTGGCCGGGCTGCTCGGGGTGCTGCTCACCGCCGCATACGCCACCCGGCTGCTGCTGCGCGCCTTCTTCGGCGAGCCCCGGCTGCCGCTGCTGCACCCGCACGACCCGCCGGCCCTGATGCGCTGGCCGGTGCTGCTGCTGGCCGTCCCGGCGGCGTTGCTCGGGCTGGCGGGCTTCAGCCAGTGGTTCCGGCACCGCCTCTTCTTCCCGACGGTGCCCACCCTCCCGCCCGGGGACATGGTGCTGGTCCACGTCGGTCCGGCGCTGCTGCTGCCCCTGCTCCTGGTGCTGGTCGGGGCGGGGCTGGCCTGGGCCGGCTGGCGGCGGGACCCGGCCGTCGACCCGGCCCGCGCCCTGGGTCCGCTGCGGCCGGTCTTCGCCCGCGCCTTCCGCCTCGACGACGTCCAACACACCCTCGTCGTACGCCCCACGACGGCGCTCGCCCGGGTGGCGCGTACCGGCGACGAGGTCGGGGTGGACGGCCTGGTGGAGGGGGTCGGCCGGGGCACCTCGGCGCTCGGTGCCGGGCTGGCCGCGCTGCACCGGGCGGCGCTGCCCCGCGCGACGGCGGCGGTGCTGGCCGGCGCCCTGCTGATCGGCCTCGCCGCCGCCCTGATCGGAGCATCCTCATGACGGTGGGGCAGGTGTTGCTGGTGGCGGTGCTGGCGTTGCCGGCGGTGGGGGCGGCGCTGGTGGCCGTGCTCCCCGGGGAGCGGACGGCCCGGCTGTCCGGTACGGCGGTCGCCGGGCTGACCCTGGTCGGGGCGGCGCTGCTGGTGCTCGGCGACCACGGCTGGTTCGGCTACGGCCCGGCCCCCGCCGTGCAGCCCTGGCACGAAGTCGACCTGCCCTGGGTGCCCGGCCTCGACCTGCGCTTCCACCTCGGGGTGGACGGCATCTCCTGGCCGCTGGTGGTGCTCACCGCCCTGCTCACCCTGCTCTGCTGCGGCTACACCGTGCGCCGGGTGCCCGAGGGTCGGGGGAGCGGCCGGGCGCTGGTGGCGTTGCTGCTGGTGGTCGAGGTGGGCATCCTGGGTACCTTCCTCGCCCTCGACCTGGTGCTCTTCTTCGTCTTCTTCGAGGTCGTCCTGCTGCCGATGTACGCGATCATCGCCGGCTGGGGCGGCACCGGCGCGGACCTGCCGGCGCGCGACGCGGCCCGCGCGGCGGCCCGCAAGTTCGCCCTCTACACGCTCTTCGGCTCGGTGCTGCTGCTGGTCGGCGTGTTCGTGGTGGTGGCCGCCGCCGGCACCGCCGACATCGTCGCGCTTACCGGTGGGGCGGGGTTGTCCCGGGGCACCCAGTTGGCCGCGTTCACCCTGCTCGGGTTGGCGTTCGCGGTGAAGGCCCCGCTCTGGCCGCTGCACTCCTGGCTGCCCGACGCGCACACCCAGGCGCCCACCGTCGGCAGCGTCATCCTCGCCGGGGTCCTGCTCAAGATGGGCACGTACGGCCTGATCCGGGTCGCCGTCGGGGTGGCCCCGGAGGGTGCCCGCTGGGCCGCGCCGGTCCTCGGGGTGCTGGCCGTCGCGGCGATCCTGGTCGGCTCCCTGGTCTGCCTGGCGCAGGACGACCTGAAGCGGCTGATCGCCTACTCCAGCGTCGGGCACATGGGGTTCGTGCTGCTCGGGGTGGCGACGCTGACCGTCACCGGCATCCAGGCGGCGCTGATCGGCAACGTGGCGCACGGGGTGATCACCGGGCTGCTGTTCTTCCTCGCCGGGGCGGTCAAGGACCGGGCCCACACCGGGGCGCTGGCCGAGTTGTCCGGGCTGCGGGAGACCGCGCCCCGGCTGGCCGGTCTGCTCGGTTTCGCGGCGGTCGCCTCGCTCGGCCTGCCCGGCCTGGCCGGGTTCTGGGGTGAGGCGTTCGCGGTGGTCGCGGCCGTCGAGCGGGGCGGGCCGCTGTGGACCACGCTGGCGGTGCTGGCGGCGGTCGGCGGGGCGCTCACCGCCGCGTACTTCCTGCGGTTGCTGCGCCGGGTCACCCACGGCCGGCCGAGCCCGGCGGTCGGCCGGTTCACCCCCGCCCTGGCCGGGGTGGAGCTGACCGCCTGGGTCCCGCTGGTCCTGCTCGCCCTCGCCGTCGGCCTGGCGCCCGCCCTGGTGCTCGGCTACGCCACCGGCCCGGTGGACGCCCTGGTGGGGATCGTCCGGTGAACGGGTCGGTCCGGTGAGCGCGAGGAGTGCAGCGCAGCGGAGCCCCGCAGTCGCGAACGTAAAGGTGGCCCGGTGAGCGCGAGGAGTGCAGCGCAGCGGAGCCCCGCAGTCGCGAACGAAGGTGGCTGGGTGAGCGCGAGGAGTGCAGCGCAGCGGAGCCCCGCAGTCGCGAACGAAAGGTCCGACTCGTGAGTGTGGTGCAGAGCGTCGACAACGTGGCGTTGCTGCCGGCGTACCTGGCGGCCGGCACCGCCGTACTCGTGCTGCTGGCGGATCTGCTGGTCGGCCGGGCCGGCGCGACGGTGGCGGTGGCCTGCGCGGGCGTCGTCGCCACCGGCGTCGGCGCGGTGGCGGTGGGCGCGGCCGGCACCCGGCGGACGTTCTGTGTGGGAGCCGACTGCTCGTGGGTGTTCGACGGCCGGGCGGCCCTGGTCGCGGGCGTCTTCGCCCTGCTCACCCTGGGTGTGCTCGGGCTCTCCGGGCCGCTGCTGCGGGGTGGCCCGACGCCCGTCGGCGAGTACTGCTTCCTGCTGGCCTGCTCGATGACCGGTGGCGTGGTGCTCGGCGCGGCCGGTGACCTGATCACCCTGATCGTCGCCCTGGAGACCCTGACCCTGCCGCTGTACGTGCTGGTCGGCCTGCGTCGGGGCAGCCTGGCCAGCGCCGAGGCGGCGGTCACCTTCTTCGTGGTGAGCGTGGTGGCGACCACGGTCACCCTGCTCGGCGCGGCCCTGCTCTACGCGGCGACCGGCGGCCTGCACCTGGACCGGCTCGGCGGGCTGCTGGCCGACGCGCCCGACGTGCCGCTGGTGCCGGCGGCCGTGGCGCTGGTGGTGCTCGGGCTGGCCTTCAAGGTCGCGGCGGTGCCGTTCCACGCCTGGGCCCCGGCTACCTACGACGGGGCGCCGTTGCCGGTGGCGGCCTACCTGTCCACCGCGTCGAAGCTGGGCGGGGTGGTGGCCCTGCTGGCGGTGGTGCAGCGGGCGTTGCCGGCCGAGGCGACCGGCCCGGTGCTGGCCCTGCTGGCGGTGCTCACCATGACCGTGGGCAACCTGGTGGCGCTGCGCCAGCGGCGTACCGTCCGGCTGCTCGCCTGGTCGTCGGTGGCCCAGGCGGGTTACATCCTGGCCCCGCTGGGGGTGCTGGCGACGACCGCCGGGCGGGCCGACGACGTCCGGGCCGGGGCGTACGCCGCCGCGGTGGCGTACGCGGTCTTCTTCGTGGTGGTGGAACTGGCGGCGTTCGCGGCGCTGGTGGCGCTGCGCCCGGCCGGTGCGGACGGCGGCGCGGTGGCGGACCTGCGGGGGATGGCCCGGCGGCGGCCCTGGGCCGGGGCGGCGTTGGCCCTGGCCCTGGTCGGGCTGGCCGGCCTGCCACCGGGGCTGGCGGGGCTGTTCGCCAAGGTGACCGTGGTGCGGGCGGTGCTGGACGGTGGGGCCGGCTGGCTGGCCTTGGTGGTGGCCCTGAACGCGGTGATCGGGTTGGCCTACTACCTGCGCCTGGCCGCCACCCTGTACGCCGACCCGCCCCCGCTGCCGACCGCCCCCGCCCCCGCCGGGGAGCCGGCCGTGCCGGCCGGGGCCGTGCCGGCCAGGATGGCCTGGCCGGTCTCCGTGGCGCTGGCCGGGGCGACCACGCTGGCCGTGGTGATCGGCTTCGCCCCCCAACTGGTGCTGGACCTCGCGGCCCGCTGACCGGCCCGCCGCAGCCCCCGCCCGGCGGGTCGGACGCCCCCTGACCTGGTGTCCCGGGCCGTCCCCGGTGTCCGGTCCGTTCAGCGGGTTCACAGCTTCCTTCAGTCAACTGCCAGTCATGAGCTGGATGGTTGACGGGTACCGGTGACGTTGTACCGGTCAGCGGGTCCCGCGCGACCCGCGCACCGAAGGAGCGATCGTGCATCACAACCGCCTGAAGACCGCAGCGCTGCTGGGCCTGCTGACCTCGCTGATCCTCGCGGTCGGCTACTGGTTCGGTGGGAGCGGCGGCCTCGTCGTCGCCGTCGTCGTCTCGTTGCTGATGAACGGCGTGACCTACTTCTTCTCCGACAAGCTCGCGTTGCGCTCGATGCGGGCGCAACCGGTCAGTGAGGCCCAGTTCCCCGAGCTGTACCGGATGGTCCGTGAGCTGGCCACCGAGGCCCGGCAGCCGATGCCCCGGCTGTACGTGAGCCCCACTTCGCAGCCCAACGCGTTCGCGACCGGTCGTAACCCGGCCAACGCGGCGGTCTGCGTCACCCAGGGGATCACCGAGATCCTCGACTACCGCGAGCTGCGCGGGGTGATCGGCCACGAGCTGTCCCACGTCTACAACCGGGACATCCTGATCTCCAGCGTGGCGGCCGGCCTGGCCGGCATCATCACCATGCTGGCGAACCTGGCGTTCTTCATCCCGCTGGGCGGCAGCAACGACGAGGACGGCCCGAACCCGGCCGTGCTGCTGCTCACCATCATCCTCGGCCCGATCGCGGCCACCGTGATCCAGTTGGCGATCAGCCGGAGCCGGGAGTTCCAGGCCGACGCCTCGGGCGCGCAGCTCACCCGGGACCCGTTGGCCCTGGCCAGCGCCCTCCGCAAGATCCACCTGGGGACCCAGGCCCGGCCGCTGCCGGCCCAGGGCCAGCTCACCAGCACCGCCCACCTGATGATCGACAACCCGTTCAAGCGGGGTGGCGGCATCGCCGCGCTCTTCTCCACCCACCCCCGGATGGAGGAGCGGGTGGCCCGGCTGGAGCAGATGGCCCGCAACACCGGCCCGGTGCAGTTCCAGCGCTGACGGCGACACCGACCGCGCCCGCATCCACCCGGACGCGGGCGCGGTCGGGTCAGGGGGTCGGGCCGGTCGGCTGCGGGCCCACGTCGGCGGGCAACCGGTCGGGGCGGGTCAGCAGCACCACGACCAGCAGCAGCACCCCGGCCAGCAGGTAGGCCAGGGCCGGCCCGAACAGCGCGGCGGCCGACCCGAGCAGGAAGATCCCGCAGCCGGCGACGACGATGTTGGCGGCCACGATGGTCGCCTCCACCTGCCCCATCCGTTCCACCGGGGCCAGCCGGGCAAAGGTGGCCTGCGCGCCGATCAGCCACCCGCCGCCCGCGCCGATCAGCGCGTTGGCGCAGGCCAGAGCCCACACCGGGGCGTGCGTGGCGACCAGCAGGGCGGCCAGCAGCAGCGCACCGGCCAGAGCGGCGGCCACGGTGACCTGCCCGGCCAACCGGCCCAGCCAGGTGCCCCGCCCCAGCACCAGCACGAAGACCGCGCCGCCCAGCGCCGACGAGGCCAGCACCACCGGCCGCCAGGCCCCGGCGGCGAGGTTCGGGGCGAGGGTCTCCGGCAGCGCGCCGGAGAGCACCGTGGCGAGGGTGAGCAGGGCCACACCCCGCAGCACCGGGTGCCCGGCGATGGTCCGCAGGCCGGCGGTGGCCGGCGGGCGCGGCCCGCGCCGCCGCTGCTGCCCGGTCGGCAGGCCGGCCAGCACCACCGCCGCGACGAGGAACGAGACCAGGTCGATCAGGAGCGCCACCCGGGGGCCGAGCGCCACGGTGATGCTCGCCCCCGCCAGCAACCCCACCACCTGGCCGACCTGGTTGGCGAAGGCGGACAGGCCGAACAGCGGCAGCCGCAGCGGGGCGTCCACCGACTCGGCGGCGACCGCCACGTTGACGCTGGAGTAGGCGGCCCGGACCGCGCCGAGCAGGCCGGCCGCGACGATCGCCGGCACCGGCCGGGGCACCGCGAGGGGGACCGCGATCAGCACCGCGCCGGCCACCGAGAGCCAGACCAGCAGGGTACGGCGGGCCGGCACGTCCAACCAGCCGCTGAACACCGTGGCGACCAGCAGGGCGGGCAGGGCGCGGGCGGCGTACACGGCGGCCGGCCCGAGGACCGACTGCGTCTGGTCGTACGCGAGCAGCAGCAGCGCGGCCAGCCCCACGAAGTCGCCCAACTCGGAGATCCCCCGGGCGGTGACCAGGCGGGAGGCGACCGGATGCCGGAACAGGGCCAGGTAACCGGGGGGCGGTGAGAGCCGCTCGTCGGCGTCGGTCATCAGGTCGTCGGGTTCGCTTCCTCGACCCCGTTCTGCTGGTGACGGGTGCTCTGCTGGAGCACGGGGGAAGCTGCCCGGCGGCGGCTGCCCCGGGACGCCGGGCCGGGCCGGCGGCGTTCGGTCGTCGTGCCGACCATTGGACCTCCTACGACATCGGGGGCGATCCAGCGGTGTATGTATCTGGGTCGATCAGCAAGCTACCCTCTCGCCGCCACCGGGTCAGCGGCCCCGGGTGTGAGTGAATCGACCATTCCCGGAGCGACCTGCGGCGTTAGGGTCTACAGGGTTCTGAGTCGTTACCTGATCGTCTCCTGGGAGGTCTGCCGTGTCCGCACTGCGCCAGTACCTGGGCGTCTGGCGGATTCCCGGCGCCCCGCTGCTGCTGCTCCTCGGTGTCGTCGGCCGGCTCGGCATCGGCATGACACCGTTGGCGTTGCTGCTGGTCGTGGAGCAGGTCACCGGCCGGTACTCCCTCGCCGCCGTGGCCGGCGGCATCTACGCGCTGTCCGGTGCCGCGCTCAGCCCGGTCGCCGGCCGGATCGCCGACCGGGTCGGACCCACCCCGGTGCTGCTGACCACCGCCGTGGCGCACCCGCTGGCCCTGTTCGCGCTGCTCGGGGCCAGCCGCGCCGAGAACGCCGACCTGCGCCTGATCTACCTGGCCGCCGGGGTGGCCGGGGCCACCTACCCGCCGCTGACCGCCGCCATCCGGGGCGCGTGGAACGAACTGACCGGCCCGACCACCGGCCGCTACCCGCTGCGCAACACCGCGCTGGCCGCCGAGACGTCGCTCTTCGAGGTGGTCTTCGTGCTCGGCCCGCTGCTGGTGGCCGGCTTCGTCCTGCTCGCCGACGCCGCCGCCGCACTGGTCGGCGCGGCCGTGGTGACCCTGGTCGGCACCGCCGGGGTGGCGCTGGGGCGGGTGATGCGCGGCTGGCGGCCCCACGCCCGGGAGCACCACGCCCGGGGGCTCGGCCCGCTGCGGGTGGGCGGCTTCCCGGCGCTGCTGATCTGCGTGGCGAGCCTCGGCATCGCGTTCGGCGCAGCCGGGGTGATCGTGCCGGCGTTCGCCGGCAACCAGCCCACCGGCGACCCGGAGAGCCTGGCCGGCCTGCTGCTCGCCGTCTGGGGGGTGGGCAGCGCCATGGGCGGTTTCTGGTTCGGGGTACGCCGCCCGGCGGCCAACATGACCCGCCAGTTCGCCTGGCTGCTCGCGGCGGTGGCCGGCACCCTGGCGATCTTCGCGGTGATGCCCGGCCCGGTGTCCCTCGGCATCGCCCTGGTGATCGGCGGGGCCACCATCGCCCCCGCGCTGACCCTGGAGAACACCCTGGTCGGGCGGATCACCCCGACGGGCATGCTCAACGAGGCGTACACCTGGGTGGTGACCATGTCGGTGGCGGCGAGCGCGGCCGGCGGCGCGGTCGCCGGCCTGATCGTCGACCACGCCGGCGGAGTGCCCTGGGCGTTCCTGTTCGCCGCCGGTGCGGTCGGCGTCGGGGCCGGGGTCGCGGCGCTGCCCGGTGGCCCGATCGCCCGCGCCGAGGCCACCGCCACCCGCGCCGAACACCCCGTCACGGTCTGACCGCACCCCCTCGGGGTACGCGGCGTCGCGGTCTTCCGGGGTGTCCGCCTGCCCTCTTCCGGGGTGCGTGCGCGGCCGTCGGTCCGGGTGCGTGCGTCGGGCGGTCGTCCCCGTCGGGGGACGACCGCCCGGGTGGGTGGTGTCTGCCTACCGGGTCAGCGGTAGTTGGTGAACTGGAGGGCCACCCCGAAGTCCTCGCCCTTGAGCAGCGAGATGACGGCCTGGAGGTCGTCCCTCTTCTTGCCGGTGACCCGGAGCTGGTCGCCCTGGATCTGCGCCTGGACGCCCTTCGGGCCCTCGTCGCGGATCTTCTTGCTGATCGCCTTGGCCTTGTCCGACTCGATGCCCTGGATCACCTTGGCGTCGATCTTGTAGACCTTGCCCGAGGCACGGGGGTCACCGGCGTCCAGGGACTTCAGCGAGATGTTCCGCTTGACCAGCTTCTCCTTGAACACGTCGAGCGCGGCGCTGACCCGCTCCTCGGTCTCGGCCTGGAGGCTGATCGCCTCCTCACCCGACCAGGAGATCTCGGCGCCGGTGCCACGGAAGTCGAACCGCTGGGCAAGCTCCTTCTCCGTCTGGCGGAGGGCGTTGTCGACCTCCTGCCGGTCGACCTTGCTCACGATGTCGAACGACGGGTTCGCTGCCATGCTGATGCTCCTGCTTGTCCGGCGGTCTGTCAGGGTCGTCGCGGTGCTGACCAGCCCCACGACTCTCTGACGGTACCCGGTTGCCACGCCCCCGGGGGCGACCGCTATCCTTGCTCCGCTGCCGCGTTGCGACGCGGCGGTGTGCCCTGGCGGGTTGCCCGAGCGGCCAATGGGAGCGGACTGTAAATCCGTCGCGAAAGCTACAGAGGTTCGAATCCTCTACCCGCCACCAGGTGCACAAAGCGGCCCCTGACCAGCACGATCGCCGGTCAGGGGCTTTCTTTGTCAGTCTCGCTTCCGTCCCACTCCGAGCGGTCGACCCGGCCACCTGCGTCGCATACGTGTCGCCGTTCGATCATGTTCGTCGCAGGAGTGAGGCCCGGTCCGGCGGGTGTCTGTCGGGCGGGGAACCGGGTGCACCAGGCCAGTGTGGCGTCGTCGTACGCCTTGGCGCGCGGCCACCTTCTGCCCTGCGGATCGCTGGCCTCCGCCGCCCGGACCCGCCGGATCACCTCGCCCGGCCCTTCCGCAGCGAGGAGCGCGAGCACTGCCGGCCAGTCCGCCAGGGCGAACTGGTCCACGATGCGGCTGGCCCCGTCACTGAGCAGGACGGCACCCCTGAGTTCCGAGACAGGCCGGCTCCCGGTCAGCGCTTCCGTCGCCGCCCCCGGGTCGTCGGCGGCGACCCAGAAGCCGCCGGGCCGATTGCGGTGGGCGCGGAGGGCTTCGATGTAGTCGCGGAGCGCCCGGTCGTGTTCGACCGTTCCGTTCGGGGCGGCGTCCATCGCGGCGCGGTAGCGGCTGCCGACGGCGTCCACCCGCCCATCGGTGATCACCTCGGGAACGTCCCCAGCATGGTCGAGGACCAGCACGGAGTCGGCGAGCGCGAGGTAGTCAGCGCGATCGTCGTCGATCCGAAGGATGGTGACGGTTGCTGACGGACTGCTCGGGTCACTGATGTCGCAGGTGTCCCGGTGCGCGTCGGCAACCTGCACGATCGCCTGACCGAGGATGGCGGTGAGGTCCTGACCGTCGCCGGCCGCCAGTTGGCCGAGCAGCGCCCCACCGAGCCGGCGGGTGTACCAGGCGACACCGTGCAGGCAGGTCGAGGTGGTGCCGGACAGGCCGGCACCGTCGAGCAGGACGACGGCATTCGGTACGGTCCCGGCGAAGTCCTCGTTGGGCTGGTCGGGTTTGGCCGCGCTGGTTGCCATGGTGACCTGCATCAGCGTCCTCCATGCCGTTCGGGAGCCGATGAACCGTGGCGTCGGTGACCGGCTTCGAGTCGGTGACCCGTGAGGCTGGGCAGGCCCATCCGGGTACAAGGATCGCCGGTCGATGTGACGTGGGGGTTATCCGATTTCGGTGGACCGTCGCCGGGTCAGGGTGACTCCGGCGAGCACCAGGGCGATCCCGGCCACGATCGCGGTCGTGACGGCCTCGCGGAGGATCACCCAACCGAGGAGCACGGCGACGACGGGCAGCAGGTAGGTGACCACCGACGCGGCGGTCGGCCCCTCGTCGTCGATGATGCGGTAGTTCAGGACGTAGGCGGCTCCGGTGCCGAGCACCCCGAGGACGAGCAGGCTCGCCACCGCGTCGGGCCGCCACACCGGCGACTCCAGGCCGGCGAACGGCAGCACCGGGACCAGCAGAACGGTGGCCGCGCCGAGCTGGGCCGCCGACAGCACGAGCGGCGGGATTCCGCGTCCGGACAGGTACCGGCCCATGTAGACGTAGCCGAGCCCGTAGCTGGCGGCTGCGGCGAGGCAGGCGAGGCCACCCCAACTGGCGATCTCGCTCGCGGACTCCCACGGCGAGAAGATGACCACGACGCCCAGGAACCCGAGGGCGAACCCGGCGGCCTTCCGCACGGTGACGGTCCGGTCGACGCCGACGAGGAAGGCCAGCAGCAGCGTCCACAGCGGCGTGGTCGCGTTCAGCACCCCCGCCACGTTGGACCCGATCGTCTCCTCGGCGACGCTGAACAACAGGTACGGCACGGTGTTGGCGACCAGGGCGGCCACGAACAGGTGACCCCACAGCCTCCCTTGCCTCGGAAAGCGGAGTCCCCGGGACAGCGCGATCGGGGTCAGGACCAGGAAGCCGAGCAGGAGCCGGGTGAACACGATCTGCACCGGGTTGAAGCCCCGCAACGCGAGCTTGATCCAGAGAAAGCCGGAACCCCACAGCAGCGCGAGACCGGCCACCCGGGCGATACCCGCCCGGGTGACGCGCTGGCGGTCAGTCCTCAACGGGAATCCAGTCATGCAGGTTGTTCGCATCGGCGTGGGTCACGTGGATGGCTTACCTGATCGGAACGCCGGTGGGAAGCGCAGGAGCCGCGTTCTCGGCGGTGGCGTACAGGTGGTCCGCCGGTTTCCGCGTCATCGGATGGCGCTCGCAGAGGAACAGCGGCCGGTCTTGAGCAGGTCGACGGGAGTTCGACCCGGGCGGTCGGCCGATTCGGGCACCGGTGGGCCGGCCGGGGGAGGAGCGGTGAGGGGCGGCGGCCCGCAGTCGGCGCTCCCCGTGGGCGTCGGCGAGGATCGCGGGATGTCCGACGACCGCTTCATGCGTATCCACAGCCCCGAGTTCCAGGCGATGGCGGCGAGGGTGCTGCGGGCCACCGAGTTGACCTCCCGGCTGAACGTGCTGCCCTTCGACGACGAGGCCGGCCGGGCGGAGCTGTTGGCGCAACTTCTCGGCCGGCCACTGCCGGCGCGGGTGACGATCTATCCGCCGTTCTACACCGATCACGGCCTCAATCTGGAGATCGCGGAGCGGGTGTTCATCAACCAGAACTGCACGTTCCTCGACTATGCCGGCATCCGGCTCGGCGAAGGCGTCATGATCGGCCCGAAGGCCACCTTCATCACCCTCGGTCACCCGGTCGACCCCGGGCAGCGGCGGGAGTGGCTGACCGGAGCGCCCATCGACGTGGCGGAGAACGTCTGGATCGGGGCCGGCGCGACGATCCTCCCCGGCGTCCGCATCGGCCGCGACGCCGTGGTGGCGGCCGGCGCGGTGGTCGCCGACGACATCCCGCCCGCCACCCTGGTCACCGGCCCCAAAGCGACGGTACGCCGCCAGTGGTGACCCCCACGCGTCTCGCCCGTGGGCCGATGTAGCGGTATCCAGGCTGGCCGGATACCGCTACATCGCCTCCCTTGAGTCGATCATGCGCCCGCCCGCTCCGCGCCCCACGTCGGGCTCAGGTCGGGCTGGTCACATGCCTCGGCGACGTCGGTTCGGTCAGCGGCCGTCGCGGCCGGGTCGTGCCGACTCCGGCGTGGCCTCGTGGCCGGGCATGCCGTGGGTACGCCGCCGCTGCTTCATCTCCGCCTCGTAAAGGTGCCGTCGGCCGTCGGCCAGCTTCTCCCGGGCGTACCGTTCGATCTCCTGGAACGTGGCGTAGTAGCCGTCGTCGAACTCCTCCACGATCTGGAACGTCCACCGGCCGGGCAGCAGGTTGCGCCCCAACAGCTCGTGCTCGACCCGGTCGGCCACCTCGTCGTGCCCGGCCCCGCGCAGCAACTCCACCACCTGGTCCAGGGTGAGGTCCGCGCCGCCGACGAGCTGGTGCGCGGAGTAGAGGTGCCCGCGCACCCGGTGGATCGTCTCCAACGCCTCACTCAGCTTGCCCAACGCCTCGACCGTCGCGTCGTCGACTCCCGTCGGCCGCGCGTGCTCCTCGTCGACCGCACCATGCTGACCTGCCATAACCCCCGACATACCCCCAAATCGCCCCAGCTATCCCGGTCCTGCTCAGTCCGCCAGGCGGAACGCCAGCTGTGTCTTCCACGTGTTCCGGTCCGGGTCGTCGTCCGGGCCGAGGTGGTAGATCTCCAGTCGGCAGCCCCAGCGCTCACCCGCGTCGGTGTCGCCGGCGTCCCAGCGCAACCCGTGGCGCTGGGCCCACTCCAGGAACGCCCCGGTCACCTCCACCAGTTCGTCGGGGTCACCGACGTGGGTGGTGGTGAGGTAGCGGCCGGCCGGCAGCACGCCGGTGCCCATGGGCGCCTCGACCGCGAGCTGCGCGCCGGCCGGCAGCGGCACGCCCGCCTCGACCTCCAGTTCCCGCGCCATGTCGATCACGTGGTAGCGCAGGAAGTCCGGGCCGGCCGGGGTGATCCCCCGCGCGGTCAGCCAGTCGGCCAGGTCGGACAGGGCGGCTGCGGCGTCGCCGATGGTCGCCATGGTCACCGTACGTCTGATCCCCAGGTACGGCTGGGCCGCCCGCTGCTCGATCACCGGTGTCTGCGATGTCATGGATTCACGACAGCATCGGGGTACGACATCGCGGGGTCCGACCGCCTCTGGCGGGTGTTTCGCCTGCTCGCGCCGGCTCGCCACCGTACGCGCGTTTTGTCGTTGATCTGGTGCGGAGTCCGTCGACTCCCGACAGGCCGCTTCCGTACCTGACGAAATGAGCTATGGTGATCGATGTGACGGTTCCGGGAGCAGTCGTCGCGACCTTCGAATGCGACGGTCACCCTGCCGCCCGGAGAGCGGCCCTGCGCCGTTAAGATCGGGTTTGCGTCGATAGTGACATTGGGCGATTCGTGGAGGCAGTTACCCGTCCTGGTGCCGCTGATCTGGCACGGGGAGGTGACGGTGGTGGGCCGAACGGCGGAACCTCTCCGCTGCTCGGACCAGCGCCGCTCTCCCCGCTTTTCTGGGTACCCGAGGTGTGGCACGATCGTGGAACCTCCACCATCCCCCGTGAACACTCTCTCGACAGGAGCAATCATGTCTGGTCGAAGGCTGGGCCGGCTGTTTGGCTCGCTCCTCGTGCTCGCCACCATCCTGGGTGGACTCGCCGTCACCGGCGTCCAGTCCATCGACGGCGGCGCGCAAATGGCGGACGTCGTCTGGACGATGGGCGGCGCGCGCTAAGCCCCCGCGTCGTCCCCGCTCCCGGTGTCCTGGGGGTGACGTCTCTCAGGGAGAGGGTGGCGCATGGCCAGCCGAGATCAGCGGCGTAAGTCCACCGAACGCGCCTGGTTCATCACCGCCCCCCTGGCCCTGCTGGCCATCGTCTTCAGCACCGCGATCGGTGTCCTGCGGCCCGAGTTCGGGAAGTGGGGCCTGGCGTTCGTCCTCTTCGTGGCGATGACGGGGATCAGCATCCCGGTCCTCAACGTGATAGTCCGGCGGCAGTCGGTCGGGGTGACGTTGACCGAGGTGCCCCTCGTCGTCGCGCTCTTCTTCCTGCCTCCGCTGACGGTGGTGCTGATCTACACGCTCTCCGTGCTGATCTGGAGCGCGTCACACCGGTTCGCCCCGGCCAAGCTGTGGTTCAACGTCGCGAAGGCGGCGGCGGCCACCTCGTTGGCCGGGCTGCTGCTGCTGGCCCTGCCCCCGCTGGAGGGGGTGGGGCCGGGCACCTGGGGCATCCTGTTCCTGGCGGTCAACACCATCACCCTGGTCAGCCTGCTTTCGGTGGCCGGGGTGCACGTGCTGCTCCAGGGCTGGCAGGCCGGCCGGGAGGCGCTGCGTACCGCGCCCTCGGTCTTCCTCACCACCTCGATCAACGCCTCGGTCGGCCTGCTCGTCCTGATCGCGTTGAAGACCACCTGGTGGTCGGTGCTGCTGCTGGCCGCGTTGTTCGCGGCGTTGTTCCAGGTCTACCGCTCCTACTCGCAGTTCTTCCGGCAGCACCGCACCCTGACCGGCATGTACGACCTCACCCGGTTGCTCACCAACAGCGCCGAGGGGGCGCTCGCCGACATCCTCCTCGACCGGGTGCGGGCCCTGATGCAGGCCGAGTACGCCACCCTGTGGCTGCCCGCCCAGCGCCGGCACCCCGAGGTGCTGCTGACCGCCCGGGTCGACACCCCGGGCCTGCTGGACTTCGCGCCCACCCCGACGGTCTTCCGGGAACAGGCCCGCGAGCTGGGCAAGACGCTGTCCATCGGGCGGCTGCTCGGCGACGACACGGCGTTGCGCCGGGAGGTCGGCGCGCAGCAGGTCAAGGACGCCATCGTGGTGCCGCTGCGGTCCGGTCAGGCGGTGATCGGCACCCTGGAGGTCACCAACCGGCTCAGCGACATCGGCCACTTCACCACGAGCGACATCCCCGTCTTCGAGACCGTGGCCGCGCACGCCGCGGTCGCCCTGGAGAACTCCCGGCTGGTCGACCGGCTGCGCCACGACGCCTACCACGACGCGCTGACCACGCTGCCCAACCGGCGGCGGATCACCGCCGCGCTGGCCGAGGCGGTCAAGATCCGGGCGCCCGGCGAGGTGGTCGCCGTGCTCCTCTTCGACGTCGACGGCCTGCGCCAGGTCAACGAGTCGCTGGGGCACGCGGCGGGGGACAAGGTCCTCGTCGAGGTGGCCGAGCGGCTGCGCGCCTGCGCCCCCTCGTCGGCGCTGGTGGGTCGGGCCGGCGGGGACGAGTTCCTGGTGACGCTGCGGCTGGAGAACGCCGAGGCGGCCCTCGAACTGGCCGCCCAGCTCCGTGAGCAGATCCGCGACGAGATGGTCTTCGACGCGCTCACCCTCGACGTGGACACCGCGGTCGGGGTGGCGGTGCATCCCGACCATGGCAGCGACGCCGCCGTGTTGTTGCAACGGGTCGACCTGGCTGCCACCGCGGCCAAGGCGGTGCCGGGCAGCGTGCAGTTGTTCAACCCGGCGCTGGAGTCGCGGTCGCTGCGCCGCCTCGGGCTCGCCGGTGACCTGCGCCGTGCTCTCGACGAGGGGGAGCTGGAGGTCTACTTCCAGCCGAAGGTGACCCTGCGGGACCGCCGTCTGCTCGGGGTGGAGTGCCTGGCCCGCTGGGAGCACCCGGCGCACGGCACGGTTTCCCCGGAGGACTTCGTCGCGGTCGCCGAGCACACCGGGCAGCTGGGGCGGCTCACCGAGTTCGTCCTCCGTGAGGGGCTGCGCCGCAGCCGGGACTGGAGCCGCACCGGGCAGCCGCTGGCGGTGGCGGTCAACATCGCCGCCCGTTCGTTGACCGACCGGCACTTCCCGGACCGGGTCGGTGAGCTGCTGGCCGAGTACGACGTCCCGCCGCAGCTGCTGACCGTCGAGATCCCGGAGGCGGCGGTCCTGGACGGCACCGAGCGGCCGATCCCCACCCTGCGCCGGCTGCGGGACCTCGGCGTCCGGCTGGCGGTGGACGACTTCGGCACGGGCAACTCGTCGCTGGCCCAGCTACGCCGGTTGCCGGTGCACGAGGTGAAGGTGGACCGGTCGTTCGTGCAGGGGATGGCGACCGACCCGGGGGACCTGGCGATCGTGAACGCGGTGGTGTCGCTCTCCCAGCAGTTCGGCCTGGCGGTGGTGGCCGAGGGGGTGGAGAGCGAGCTGACCCTCGAACTGCTCCAGGACATCGGCTGCGAGATCGGGCAGGGTTTCCTGTTCAGCCGTCCGCTGCCGTACGAGCGGCTGGAGGCCTGGTTCGGTGCCCAGACCGACCAGGAGGCGATCGACCCGGACGCGCTGCCGAGGCTCCGCGTCGTGCCCTGAGCTGCGGCGACGCGGGACAGAGGGATCCCATTTCACCCCCGGCGCGGTGCCGTGTAATGTATCCCCTGCGCGACGCCCTCCGGGGTGATCGGGTAGGCCCCCTTAGCTCAGTCGGCAGAGCGTCTCCATGGTAAGGAGAAGGTCTACGGTTCGATTCCGTAAGGGGGCTCAGAGGGTCCGGCTGGACCCGCCTGCGGCGGTGTAGCTCAGATGGCAGAGCAAGCGGCTCATAATCGCTGTGTCGCCGGTTCAAGTCCGGCCACCGCTACTCTCGTCCTCCGGGCTCATCCCCGGTGGTCGGTGGGACGGGCGCCACTGGCGCCCGCTTTGCATGTCCAGGCGTTGTCCGCGTAGGCTGATGCGCTGTAGTTGATATCCGTAGCGAGGAAGGCACTCCGCCGTGGCGAAGGCGACCGATGTCCGGCCGAAGATCACTTTGGCGTGTGTGGAGTGCAAGGAGCGCAACTACATCACGCGCAAGAACCGCCGCAACGACCCGGACCGCATCGAGCTGAAGAAGTTCTGCCCCCGGGACGGCAAGCACACGATCCACCGCGAGACCCGCTGACCTGCGGCCGGCAGTAGGCCGGCCCGGTCCGTAGCGCTTCACCCCGGACGCCGATCCGAAGGGCTGGCGCGGCCTTTCACGGTCGCCCGCCCGTACGGGTCGGCGTTCGTGCGTCCCGTGTAGGTTCGGCGGCATGTCCCTGGACCCGTCCTTCGTCGGCCGGACGTACCCGCCGACCGCCCCCTACCAGGTGGGCCGAGAAAAGATCCGCGAGTTCGCCACCGCCATCGGCGCCACCGACCCGGCCCACCACGATCCGGCGGCGGCCCGTGCGCTCGGCCACCCGGACGTGGTCGCCCCGCCCACCTTCCCGGTCCTGATCACCATGGCCGCCAGCCAGCAGATCGTCGACGATCCGGCGCTCGGGGTCGACTACAGCCGGGTGGTGCACGGCGACCAGCGGTTCGCCTACACCCGGCCGGTGGTGGCCGGGGACGAGTTGGTCTGTGTGAACACCATCGAGGAGATCAGCTCCCGCAGCGGGCACGGCTTCCTCACCACCCGCACCGACGTGACCACCGTGGCCGGTGAGCCGGTGGTCGCCGTCTGGTCCAAGCTCGTCGTCCGTGGGGAGTCCTGACGTGGAACTGTCGACCCGTACGTTCCGGGTGACCCGGGCGGACCTGGTCCGCTACGCGGGCGCCTCGGGGGACTTCAACCCGATCCACTGGAGCGACCGGACCGCCACGAAGGTGGGGCTGCCCGGGGTGATCGCCCACGGCATGTTCACCATGGCGTTGGTCGGTCGGGCGGTCACCGAGTGGGCCGGCGCGCCCGACGCGGTGGTCGAGTTCGGGGTGCGGTTCACCCGGCCGGTGGTCGTTCCGGACGACGACGAGGGCACCGAGATCACCGTCGACGCGGTGGTCAAGGAGGTCACCGAAGCCGGTCTGACCAGGCTCGATGTGACCGCGCGGTGCGGCGGCGAGAAGGTCCTGTCGCAGGCGCGGGCGATCGTGCGGACGGCCGGCTGACAGGTCGTCGGAACGGACCGGGCGGGACCGGTTGGGAAAGTCGGGGCGCTACCCGTACACTGGTCCGCCGTGGGGCAAGTGACCCCTGCTCGGCCGTGCAGGCCGGGTGGGGCGAGCGTTGCCGCACAGGGGTGTAGCTCAATTGGCAGAGCAGCGGTCTCCAAAACCGCAGGCTGCAGGTTCAAGTCCTGTCACCCCTGCGCCTCAGGCCTGACCGTTCCCGTGGGTCGCGCCGCCGCAAGGCGGCGTCCGGCCCGTGGTGGTGGCATCGGCGGGGTGGCTTCGAGGCGACTCGGGGCCCTTCGTCCGGTCCGCCGGCCGCGGCCCGTCGCGGGACGGTTGGTCCGGCCGGCGTGACCAGCGCCGCGTACGCCTCCCGGCGTACGAACCGACATCCCGCGACGGAGGGCGAAGTGGCCGAGAGCAAGCGGCGCGGCGAGGACGCCGGCGACGACGGTCTGCGCGACGAGCGTGACGAGGTCGTCGACGAGGTGACCGCCGACAGCGACGCCACCGACGACGACGCCACCGACGCGGACGAGCCGGTATCCCGGGGCGGTACCGCGACCCGGTCGCGGACCCGCGCGGGTGCCGCCGACAGCAAGTCGAAGACCCGCTCCGAGACCGACCGGGTGGGGCCGTTCGCCCGCATCGCGCGTTTCTTCCGCGAGGTCGTCGCCGAACTGCGTAAGGTCATCTGGCCGACCCGCAAGGAGCTGCTGACCTACACGGCCGTGGTGGTCACCTTCGTCGCGGTGATGCTGACCATCGTGGGCCTGCTCGACTTCGCCTTCGCGAAGGGCGTGCTGTGGGTCTTCGGCAGCCCCAGCTGACCGGCCGACTGAGCCGATAGTGACGGAAGTGAGCAAGCGTGCCTGAGTACGACGAGACCGCCGAGACCACGGACGACCAGTCCACGGTCGCGACGGCGGCGAGTGACGAGTCGGTCGAGGCCGCCAGCGAGCCGGAATTCCCGACCACGGAGCCGGAGCCGGACGAGGACTACGACCCGGTCGCCGAGCTGCGCCAGAAGCTGCGCTACGCGCCCGGCGACTGGTACGTGGTGCACTCGTACGCCGGTTACGAGAACAAGGTCAAGACCAACCTCGAGACCCGGATCACCTCCCTCGACATGGAGGAGTTCATCTACCAGGTCGAGGTGCCGACCCGGGAAGAGGTCGAGGTCAAGAACGGCAAGCGTTCCCAGATCCAGGCCAAGGTCTTCCCCGGCTACATCCTGGTCCGGATGGAGCTGACCGCCGAGTCCTACTCCTGCGTGCGCAACACGCCGGGGGTCACCGGGTTCGTGGGGGCCACCGACCGGGCCGACCGGCCGGCGCCGTTGAGCCTCGACGAGGTGCTCAAGTGGCTGGCCCCGGCGGTGGAGACCGAGCAGAAGAAGGCCAAGCCCGAGATCAAGGTCCTCGACTTCGAGGTGGGCGACTCGGTCACCGTCACCGACGGGGCGTTCGCCTCGCTGCCGGCGACGATCAGCGAGATCAACGCCGACCAGCAGAAGCTCAAGGTGCTGGTGTCGATCTTCGGCCGGGAGACCCCGGTCGAGCTGAACTTCAACCAGGTCGCCAAGATCTGACGTCGTTCCCGTCGCCGGCGGTGGGCCACGGCCTGCCGCCGGCGACGTCGTTCCGCCCCGGCGCGGACCTCGGCGCAGAGGGTCGCCGGGCGCTGCGCTACCCTTGAATGTCGTCGCTGTGGCACCGCGCTGACCGTGCGCGCCCGTGGCCGGCACCTTTCCCAGTTCCAAGCCCCAGGAAGTGACATGCCTCCGAAGAAGAAGCTCGTCAAGACGTTCACGCTTCAGCTGAAGGCGGGCCAGGCGACCCCGGCTCCGCCGGTGGGCCCCGCGCTCGGTCAGCACGGCGTGAACATCATGGAGTTCTGCAAGTCCTACAACGCGCAGACCGAGTCCCAGCGGGGCGACATCGTCCCCGCCGAGATCAGCGTCTACGAGGACCGCTCCTTCACCTTCGTCCTGAAGACCCCGCCCGCCGCCCGGCTGCTGCTCAAGGCCGCCGGCGTGGACAAGGGCTCCGGCGTGCCGCAGAGCCAGAAGGTCGGCTCGGTGAGCCAGGCCCAGGTGCGCGAGATCGCCGAGAAGAAGATGGTCGACCTCAACGCCAACGACATCGACCAGGCTGCGAAGATCATCGCCGGTACCGCCCGGTCGATGGGCATCGTCGTCAACGACTGACGTCCGTCAGTCCCCCAGACCAGTTCGTGGGAGGGCGCGCGTCGACCGCGGCCCGCCAGAGACCACAGGAGTAACCCGAGATGCAGCGCAGCAAGACGTACCGCAAGGCCGCCGAGGCCATCGACAAGTCGAAGCTCTACACCCCGGCCGAGGCGGTCAAGCTCGCCAAGGACACCACCAACGCCAAGTTCGACGCCACGGTCGAGGTCGCCATGCGCCTCGGCGTCGACCCCCGCAAGGCGGACCAGATGGTCCGTGGCGTGGTCAACCTGCCGCACGGCACCGGTAAGACCGCCCGCGTGATCGTCTTCGCCGCCGGCGCGAAGGCCGAGGAGGCCGTCGCCGCCGGTGCCGACGAGGTGGGCACGGACGAGCTGGTCGCCCGGATCCAGGGCGGCTGGCTGGACTTCGACGCGGCGATCGCCACGCCGGACCAGATGGCCAAGATCGGCCGGATCGCGCGGATCCTGGGCCCGCGCGGCCTGATGCCGAACCCGAAGACCGGCACGGTGACCATGGACGTCACCAAGGCCGTCTCGGACATCAAGGGCGGCAAGATCACCTTCCGGGTGGACAAGCACTCCAACCTCCACCTGATCATCGGCAAGGCCTCGTTCTCCGAGACCCAGCTGATCGACAACTACGCCGCGGTGCTGGACGAGGTGCTCCGCGCCAAGCCGTCCGCGGCCAAGGGCAAGTACCTCAAGAAGGTCACCCTGGCCACCACGATGGGCCCGGGCGTCCCGGTCGACCCGAACGTGGTGAAGAACCTCCAGGAGACCGCCGTCGAGGGCTGATCCCGACCGCTCCCGCGTAGGGGCCCCGCCACGGTCCGTGGCGGGGCCCCTGCCGTGTGTCGGGCTGTGGCAGGCTCACCCCATGCGACTGGAGGACATCCGGCTCCGGTACCGCCGGGGCGGCCCCTGGGTGCTGCGCGGCGTCACGGCCCGTCTCGATCCGGGCGAGGTGGCGGTGGTGCTCGGCCGCAACGGGGCCGGCAAGTCGACCCTGCTGCAACTCTGCGCCGGGGTGCTGCGTCCGGTCCGGGGCCGGGTGGTCGACCGTCCCCACCGGGTCGGCTGGGTGCCCGAGCGGTTCCCCGCCGACCAGCCGTTCACCGTGACCCGCTACCTGACCGCCATGGGCCGGGCCGCCGGCCTGGGCCGGGCCGGGGCCGACCGGGCCGTCGACAGGTGGACCGACCGGCTGGGCCTGGCCCCGTTCCGTTCGGTCCGCCTGCCCGACCTGTCCAAGGGCACCGCGCAGAAGGTCGGGCTGGCCCAGGCGATGCTGCGGACCCCCGGCCTGCTGGTCCTCGACGAGCCCTGGGAGGGGCTGGACTCCGCCGCCCGGGGCCTGGTCCCGGAACTGGTCGACGAGGTGCTGGCGGCCGGGGGAGCGGTCCTGGTCAGCGACCACCGGGGCGAGACGGTCCGGCTCCCCGGGGCCCGGCACTGGACGGTCGCCGACGGCCTGCTCACCGACGAGCCGGCCACCGGTGACGCGGCCGTCGCCGTGGTCGAGGTCGCGGTGCCGGCCGCGCGGGTGGCCGGCACCGTCGCCCGGTTGCGCGCCGACGGCCACCAGATCCTGCGGGTACGCGAACCCGCCGGCACGCCCCGGCGGGCGGCTGCGCCGCCGGCACCCGTCCCGCCCGCCGGGGCCGGGTCGACGGGTGACCCGGCGCGGGACGGCCGGTCGGGGGAGGTGGCCCGGTGAGCGCACTGGTCCGGATGCGGCTGGCCGGCTTCCTGCGTACCGGACGGGCGCTGGCGCCGCTGCTGGCCGGCCTGCTGGCCCTCGGCATCCTGTACGGCGGCGGCCGGGCCCGCCCGGCGGAGGCGTACGGCGTCAGCGCCGTGGTGCTCTTCCCGGTGCTGGCCTGGCAGACCAAGATCCTGCTGGACGTCGAGCCGGACGTGCAGCGCCGGCTGGCGCAGGTGCTGGTCGGCCCGGTCCGGGAACGGCTCGCCGGGTTGCTCGCGGCCGCGCTCGCCGGGGTGGGCACGGTGCTGGTGGCGCTGGTCTTTCCGTGGCCGTTCGGCGGGGTGGCCGCGCCTGGTCCGGGTGACCCGCCGGTGGTGGCGGCGCTGGCCCTCGGCCTGTGGGCGCACCTGCTCGCCCTGCTGCCCGCGGTGGCCCTGGGCGCCCTGGCCAGCCGGGCGCTCACCCGCAGCGCCGGGTACGGCGTCGCCGTGCTCGCCGTGGGCGCGGTGGGCACCCTCGCGCTGGGCCTGCGCGGCTCGGTGGCGCCCTGGCTGGTGCCGCCGGTGCTGGCCACCGCGCGGGCGCTCGCCGGCGGTGTGCCGGCCGGCACCGCGCTGCTCCTGTCGGTGTGGGCGTCGGCCTGGGCCGGGGTGGCGCTGGCCGGCTACGCCCGGTGGCGACGGGTCCGCCCGTGAGCGTTGCCGGCGGGCGATTTGGTGATGGCCGGGCCGTCGCGTAACCTGGTCCGGTAGTTCCACCCAGAGACCGCTGGTCACCGTGCCCCGGCACGGTCGAAGGTTCCGCGATGACGGGCGACCCGCGCAGGGCGGTAAGCGTAGTTCGGTTCCTCCCCGTGGTCCGCCGACCATGGTGATCGGCCCCGCCCTCGCCCCGCGCGCCCTGCGCCGGGGCTTTTTCGTTGTCGTGACGCCTCCGGCGCCGTCACCGAGCCCCGTGCTCCCCGACGGCGACCAGCTCCGAGTAACGAGAGAGGAGGGACATGGCGGACAAGCCGATCCGGGCCGACAAGGCCACGGCCGTCGCTGAGCTGACCGAGAGCTTCCGTACCTCGGGCGCCGCGGTGCTCACCGAGTACCGTGGTCTGACGGTTTCCCAGCTCACCCAGCTGCGGCGCTCGCTCGGCAAGGAGACCACCTACACGGTCGCGAAGAACACGCTGGCCAAGCGTGCCGCGACCGAGGCGGGCATCTCCGGCCTCGACGAGCTGTTCACCGGTCCTACCGCGCTGACTTTCGTTTCGGGCGACGTCGTCGAGGCGGCGAAGGGTCTTCGCGACTTCGCGAAGGCCAACCCGAAGCTCGTCATCAAGGGCGGTGTGTTCGAGGGCAAGGCCATTTCCGCGGCCGAGGTCACGAAGCTCGCCGACCTGGAGTCCCGTGAGGTGCTGCTGGCCAAGCTGGCCGGCGCGATGAAGGGCAACCTGAGCAAGGCCGCGGCCCTGTTCCAGGCGCCGCTCTCCAAGGCCGCCCGCGCGGCGGCCGCCCTGGCGGACAAGAAGCGCGAGCAGGAGGGCGCCGAGGCGGCCTGAGGCCTCCCGGCGCACCACGTTCTTAATTTTCATTGCGAGAAAGGACGCCAGACATGGCGAAGCTCAGCACCGACGAGCTGCTCGACGCGTTCAAGGAGATGACGCTGATCGAGCTCTCCGAGTTCGTGAAGCAGTTCGAGGAGACCTTCGAGGTCACCGCCGCCGCGCCGGTCGCGGTCGCCGCTGCGGGTGGTGCCGGTGGCGCCGCCGCCGCGCCGGTCGAGGAGGAGAAGGACGAGTTCGACGTCGTCCTGGAGGCCGACGGTGGCAAGAAGATCCAGGTCATCAAGGTCGTGCGTGAGCTGACCGGCCTGGGCCTCAAGGAGGCCAAGGACGCGGTCGAGTCCGCGCCGAAGGCGATCCTGGAGAAGGTCAACAAGGAGACCGCCGAGAAGGCCAAGGCCAAGCTCGAGGGTGAGGGCGCCAAGGTCACCCTCAAGTGACCTGGGGTCGACCCCTGCGGTCGACCGTGGCGCGTGTCCGGCTCGGGTGAGCCGCGGCACACCGCAAACTGAACGGGCGGTGATCCGACAGACGGATCACCGCCCGTCATGCTTGGTGACTCCGGGTATCAGTGGTGTGAGCAGGGTGTTCGCACTCGTGGTGCGACATGGCGGTGACGCCGTGGGTAGCCCGTCCGTGGGAAACCCGGCGAGCAGGCGCTTGGAGCCTCTTGACGCGGCCCCGGCCTGCCAGGCACGCTGACACCAGCAAGACCTTCCGCGCTTGCGACGGCCCCCTCTTGGGTAATGGCTGCGGCAGCACCAGCAGCCGTTCCACCCGAGCGGTCCGACAGGAACGTCGTGTTCCGAGCGGCCCGGTACGACCCCGTTCTCCGGGGTCCCGTGGCGCGTTCCGCGACGACCTGCGGGATGGGCTGGACAGCGGTTAGCCTCTCGGCTACACTGCTAGTTTGCGCTGCCTTCCGACTTGACCCCTGCTCGGAAATGTCCGGTTACGGATATTTCTGGTGGGGTCATTGGAGTGCACGCGTACCAGCCGTTCTGCAGCACCGGTCCTCGGAAGGACGCATCTTGGCAGCTTCCCGCCCTGCGAAGACCAGTCGTACGTCGAGCGCTTTCGCGCCCCGCCGAGTTTCTTTCGGCAGGATCACCGAACACCTCGAGGTCCCCAACCTCCTCGCCATCCAGAACGAGTCCTTCGACTGGCTCGTCGGCAACGAGGCTTGGCAGGGCCGGTCGGCGGACGACCCGCACGCACGCTCGGGTCTCGCGGAAATCCTCGACGAGATCAGTCCCATTGAGGACTTTTCCGGCACCATGTCGCTGTCCTTCTCGGCACCGCGCTTCGACGAGGTCAAGGCCTCGATCGAGGAGTGCAAGGAGAAGGACCTGACCTACTGCGCCCCGCTGTTCGTGACGGCGGAGTTCACCAACAACACCACCGGCGAGATCAAGAGCCAGACGGTGTTCATGGGTGACTTCCCGATGATGACGCCCAAGGGCACCTTCATCATCAACGGCACCGAGCGCGTCGTGGTCAGCCAGCTCGTCCGGTCCCCGGGCGTCTACTTCGACAAGCAGCCGGACAAGACCTCCGACCGCGACCTCTCCAGCGTCAAGGTCATCCCCAGCCGGGGTGCCTGGCTGGAGTTCGACATCGACAAGCGCGACACGGTCGGCGTCCGCATCGACCGCAAGCGTCGGCAGGCCGTCACGGTCCTGCTCAAGGCCATCGGTTGGTCCGCCGAGCAGATCCGCGAGAAGTTCGGCTGGTCCGAGCTGATGATGACCACGCTCGAGAAGGACCACATCGCCGGCCAGGACGAGGCTCTGCTCGACATCTACCGCAAGCTCCGCCCTGGCGAGCCGCCGACCCGCGAGAACGCCCAGACCCTGCTCGACAACCTCTTCTTCAACCCGAAGCGGTACGACGTCGCCAAGGTCGGTCGGTACAAGTTCAACAAGAAGCTCGAACTCGACGTGCCGATCACCACCGGCACGCTCACCGAGGACGACGTCGTCGCCACCGTGGAGTACCTCTGCCGGCTGCACGCCGGTGAGGAGGGCTACGAGGCCGACGACATCGACCACTTCGGCAACCGTCGCCTGCGTACCGTGGGCGAGCTGATCCAGAACCAGGTCCGGGTCGGTCTCTCCCGGATGGAGCGGGTCGTCCGCGAGCGGATGACCACCCAGGACGTCGAGGCGATCACGCCGCAGACCCTGATCAACATCCGCCCGGTGGTGGCGGCGATCAAGGAGTTCTTCGGTACGTCGCAGCTGTCCCAGTTCATGGACCAGACCAACCCGCTGGCGGGCCTGACCCACCGGCGGCGGCTGAGCGCGCTCGGCCCGGGTGGTCTGTCCCGGGAGCGGGCCGGCTTCGAGGTCCGTGACGTGCACCCGTCCCACTACGGCCGGATGTGCCCGATCGAGACGCCGGAAGGCCCGAACATCGGCCTGATCGGCGCGCTGTCCACCTTCGCCCGGGTCAACCCGTTCGGCTTCATCGAGACGCCGTACCGGAAGGTCGTCGAGGGTCGGGTCACCGACCAGATCGACTACCTGACCGCGGACGAGGAGGACCGGTTCGTCAAGGCCCAGGCCAACGCGCCGCTCAAGGCCGACGGCACGTTCGCCGAGGACCGGGTGCTGTGTCGCCGTAAGGGCGGTGAGACCGAGGACGTGGTCCCCGGTGCCGTCGACTACATGGACGTGTCGCCGCGGCAGATGACCTCGGTCGCGACCGCGATGATCCCGTTCCTGGAGCACGACGACGCCAACCGCGCGCTGATGGGCGCGAACATGCAGCGTCAGGCGGTGCCGCTGGTCAAGGCGGAGTCGCCGCTGGTCGGCACCGGCATGGAGTACCGTGCCGCGGTCGACGCCGGTGACGTGGTGGTGGCCGAGGTCGGCGGCGTGATCGAGGATCTCTGCGCCGACTACATCACCATCCACCAGGACGACGGCCACCGCCGGACGTACCTTCTGCACAAGTTCCGCCGCTCCAACGCCGGCTCCTGCGTCAACCAGAAGCCGGTCGTCTTCGAGGGCGACCGCGTCGAGGCCGGCCAGGTCATCGCCGACGGTCCGTGCACCGACGAGGGCGAGATGGCGCTCGGACGCAACCTGCTGGTGGCGTTCATGTGCTGGGAGGGTCACAACTACGAGGACGCGATCATCCTGTCGCAGCGCCTCGTGCAGCAGGACGTGCTCACCTCGATCCACATCGAGGAGCACGAGGTCGACGCCCGGGACACCAAGCTCGGCCCGGAGGAGATCACCCGGGACATCCCGAACGTCAGCGAGGAGATGCTCGCCGACCTCGACGAGCGCGGCATCATCCGGATCGGCGCGGAGGTCGTCCCCGGCGACATCCTGGTCGGCAAGGTCACGCCGAAGGGCGAGACCGAGCTGACCCCGGAGGAGCGGCTGCTGCGCGCGATCTTCGGCGAGAAGGCCCGGGAGGTCCGGGACACCTCGCTGAAGGTGCCGCACGGCGAGACCGGCACGGTCATCGGGGTGCGTACCTTCTCCCGCGAGGACGGCGACGAGCTGCCGCCGGGCGTCAACGAGCTGGTCCGGGTGTACGTCGCCCAGAAGCGCAAGATCCAGGACGGCGACAAGCTCGCCGGCCGGCACGGCAACAAGGGTGTCATCTCGAAGATCCTGCCGATCGAGGACATGCCGTTCCTGGAGGACGGCACCCCGGTCGACATCGTGCTGAACCCGCTGGGTGTGCCGTCCCGGATGAACATCGGCCAGGTCCTGGAGACCCACCTCGGGTGGGTGGCCAAGACCGGCTGGAGCGTGGACGGCGACGACACCGAGTGGAAGCGTCAGCTCCGCTCGATCGAGGCGCACGAGTCCGAGCCGGACACCAACGTGGCCACCCCGGTCTTCGACGGTGCCCGCGAGGAGGAGATCTCCGGTCTGCTCGCGTCGACCCTGCCCAACCGGGACGGCAAGCAGCTGATCGGGTCCTCCGGTAAGGCGCAGCTGTTCGACGGTCGTTCCGGCGAGCCGCTGCCCGACCCGATCGCGGTCGGCTACATCTACATCCTGAAGCTCAACCACCTGGTCGACGACAAGATCCACGCCCGGTCGACCGGGCCGTACTCGATGATCACGCAGCAGCCGCTGGGTGGTAAGGCGCAGTTCGGTGGCCAGCGCTTCGGTGAGATGGAGTGCTGGGCCATGCAGGCGTACGGCGCCGCCTACGCCCTGCAGGAACTGCTGACCATCAAGTCCGACGACGTCCTGGGCCGGGTCAAGGTCTACGAGGCGATCGTCAAGGGCGAGAACATCCCGGAGCCGGGCATCCCGGAGTCGTTCAAGGTGTTGCTCAAGGAGCTCCAGTCGCTGTGCCTGAACGTCGAGGTGCTCAGCAGCGACGGGGTGGCCCTGGAGATGCGCGAGACCGACGACGAGGTGTTCCGGGCCGCGGAGGAGCTGGGCATCGACCTGTCCCGGCGCGAGCCGAGCTCGGTCGAAGAGGTGTAAGTGGTGCGGGTCGGGGGCCGGCTGTCCGGCTCCCGACCCCGCCCGTGATCTAGCTGTAAAGACGACGACATAGGGGACATAGTGCTCGACGTCAACTTCTTCGACGAGCTGCGCATCGGCCTCGCGACCGCGGACGACATCCGTCAGTGGTCGCACGGTGAGGTCAAGAAGCCCGAGACGATCAACTACCGCACCCTCAAGCCGGAGAAGGACGGGCTCTTCTGCGAGAAGATCTTCGGCCCTCAGCGGGACTGGGAGTGCTACTGCGGCAAGTACAAGCGGGTCCGGTTCAAGGGCATCATCTGTGAGCGTTGCGGCGTCGAGGTGACCCGCTCCAAGGTCCGTCGTGAGCGGATGGGGCACATCGAGCTGGCCGCTCCGGTGACCCACATCTGGTACTTCAAGGGCGTGCCGAGCCGGCTGGGCTACCTGCTGGACCTCGCCCCCAAGGACCTCGAAAAGATCATCTACTTCGCCTCGTACGTCGTGACGAGCGTTGACGCCGAGGCGCGTCACCGTGACCTCTCGACGATCGAGAACGAGATCCTCGCCGAGAAGCGGCAGTCCGAGAACAGCCGCGACTCGGAGATCGAGAAGCGGGCCGCCAAGCTGGAGGCCGACCTGGCCGAGCTGGAGGCCGAGGGCGCCAAGGCGGACGTCCGGCGCAAGGTCAAGGAGGGCGGAGAGCGCGAGATGCGCCAGATCCGCGACCGGGCCCAGCGCGAGATCGACCGCCTCGACGAGGTCCTCGACACCTTCCGCAAGCTCGACTCCAAGCAGCTGGTCACCGACGAGCTGCTCTACCGCGAGCTGCGTGACCGGTTCGGCGAGTACTTCACCGGTGGCATGGGCGCCGAGGCGATCAAGGCGCTGGTCCAGAACATGGACCTCGACGCCGAGGCCGAGAGCCTGCGCGAGACCATCCGCTCCGGCAAGGGCCAGCGCAAGATCCGTGCGCTCAAGCGGCTGAAGGTCGTCGCGGCGTTCCTGAACACCCGCAACTCGCCGCTGGGCATGGTGTTGGACTGCGTCCCGGTCATCCCGCCGGACCTGCGCCCGATGGTGCAGCTCGACGGTGGCCGCTTCGCGACCTCCGACCTGAACGACCTGTACCGCCGTGTGATCAACCGGAACAACCGGCTCAAGCGGCTGATCGACCTCGGCGCGCCCGAGATCATCGTCAACAACGAGAAGCGGATGCTCCAGGAGGCCGTCGACGCGCTGTTCGACAACGGCCGTCGCGGCCGGCCGGTCACCGGCCCGGGTAACCGCCCGCTCAAGTCGCTGTCCGACATGCTCAAGGGCAAGCAGGGCCGGTTCCGGCAGAACCTGCTCGGCAAGCGCGTCGACTACTCGGGCCGTTCGGTCATCGTGGTCGGCCCGAAGCTGAAGCTGCACCAGTGCGGCCTGCCCAAGCAGATGGCGCTGGAGCTGTTCAAGCCGTTCGTGATGAAGCGGCTGGTCGACCTCAACCACGCGCAGAACATCAAGTCCGCCAAGCGGATGGTCGAGCGGCAGCGCCCGGTCGTGTGGGACGTGCTGGAAGAGGTCATCGGCGAGCACCCGGTGCTGCTCAACCGCGCGCCGACGCTGCACCGCCTGGGCATCCAGGCCTTCGAGCCGCAGCTGGTCGAGGGCAAGGCGATCCAGATCCACCCGCTGGTCTGCACCGCGTTCAACGCCGACTTCGACGGTGACCAGATGGCGGTGCACGTGCCGCTGTCGGCCGAGGCCCAGGCCGAGGCGCGGATCCTGATGCTGTCGTCGAACAACATCCTCAAGCCGGCCGACGGCAAGCCGGTCACCATGCCCACCCAGGACATGGTCATCGGCCTCTACCACCTCACCCACCTGACCCCGGGCGGGGTCGGCGAGGGCCGGGCGTTCAGCTCGGACGCTGAGGCGCGGATGGCGTTCGACGCGGGCGAGCTGCACCTGCAGACCCCGGTCAAGATCCGGCTGCGGGACGTGATCGGTGTCGACAACGGCAACGGCGCGGAGCCCTGGGTCGCCCCGGAGGGCTGGGTCGAGGGTGAGCCGCTGACCGTGGAGACCACGCTCGGCCGGGTCCTGTTCAACGAGACGCTGCCGCAGGGCTACCGCTTCGTGAACTACGAGATCCGCAAGGGCCAGCTCTCCGCGATCGTCAACGACCTCGCCGAGCGCTTCCCCAAGGTGGCGCTGGCCGCCACCCTGGACGGGCTCAAGGAGGCCGGCTTCCACTGGGCCACCTGGTCCGGCGTCACCATCGGTATGGAGGACGTCATCGCTCCGCCGCGCAAGCGGGAGATCCTGGAGCGGTACGAGAAGGAAGCCGACCGGATCGACAAGCAGTACCAGCGTGGTCTGATGACCGCCGAGGAGCGTCGCGGCGAACTCATCGAGATCTGGACCAAGGCGACCAACGAGGTCGCCAAGGAGATGGACACCGCGCTGCCGCAGGAGAACCCGCTGTGGAAGATGATCAACTCGGGCGCCCGCGGTAACCTGCTCCAGCTCCGGCAGATCGCGGCGATCCGTGGTCTGGTGGCCAACCCGAAGGGCGAGATCATCCCGCGACCCATCAAGGCGTCGTACCGGGAGGGTCTGTCCGTGCTGGAGTACTTCATCTCCACGCACGGTGCCCGTAAGGGTCTGGCCGACACCGCGCTGCGTACCGCCGACTCGGGTTACCTCACCCGTCGTCTGGTGGACGTCTCGCAGGACGTCATCATCCGCGAGGAGGACTGCGGCACCGACCGGGCGATCCCGATGCAGATCGGCGAGCGTCTGGAGGGTGGCCGGCTGGTCGTCCACGAGCACGCCGAGACCAGCGTGCACGCCCGTACCCTGGCCGACGACATCAAGGGGCCGGACGGCACCGTGGTGGCCCACCGGGGTCAGGACATCAACTCCATCGGGGTCGACAAGATCGTCGCCGCCGGGGTGGAGACGGTCCGGGTGCGCAGCGTGCTCACCTGCGAGTCGAAGCTGGGCGTCTGCGGTGCGTGCTACGGCCGTTCGCTGCCGACCGGCAAGACCGTGGACGTCGGCGAGGCGGTCGGCATCATCGCCGCCCAGTCGATCGGTGAGCCGGGCACCCAGCTGACGATGCGTACCTTCCACACCGGTGGTGTCGCGGGTGAGGACATCACCCAGGGTCTGCCGCGTGTCCAGGAGATCTTCGAGGCCCGTATCCCGAAGGGCAAGGCGCCCATCGCCGACACCCCGGGCCGGATCCGGATCGAGGACGGCGAGCGGTCCCGGAAGATCATCGTGGTGCCGGACGATGGCAGCGACGAGATCGTCTACGACAAGATCTCCAAGCGGGTCCGGCTGCGGACCCACGACGGGGACCACGTCGAGGTCGGCGAGAAGCTCACCGAGGGCACCATCGACCCGCACGAGCTGCTGCGCATCCTCGGCCCGCGCGCGGTCCAGGTCCACCTGACCCAGGAGGTCCAGGAGGTCTACCGCTCGCAGGGTGTGCTCATCCACGACAAGCACATCGAGATCATCATCCGCCAGATGCTCAAGCGGGTGACGGTCATCGACTCCGGCTCGACCGAGTTCCTGCCGGGTGTGCTTGTCGACCGGGCGCTGTTCGAGTCGGAGAACCGCCGGCTCGTCGGCGAGGGTGGCGAGCCCGCTGCCGGTCGTCCGGTGCTGATGGGTATCACCAAGGCCTCGCTGGCCACCGACTCCTGGCTCTCGGCGGCCTCCTTCCAGGAGACCACCCGGGTGCTGACCGACGCGGCGATCAACTCGCGCAGCGACTCGCTGGTCGGCCTCAAGGAGAACGTGATCATCGGTAAGCTCATCCCGGCCGGTACCGGCATCAGCAAGTACCGCAACGTCCGGGTCGAGCCGACCGAGGAGGCGAAGGCCAAGGTCTACTCGATGACCGGCTACCCGGAGACCGACTACGGCTTCGGGCCGGCCAGCGGGCAGGCGGTTCCGCTGGACGACTTCGACTTCGGGTCGTACCGCTGAGCACCAGCTGACGAGGAAGGCCCCCGGCGTCGCGCCGGGGGCCTTCCTCGTTCCGGAGGCGTGCCCGCCGGGAAGTGTCCGGTACGGCCGGACGCCGGGCATGATGGTGGGCATGACGACCGCTGCGGGGCCGCTGCCGTTGGCGCACCAGCCACCACGTCATCCGCTCGACCCCGACCCGGTACGCGCCACCAAGGCACGGGCCGTCTTCGCGCTCGGGTTGATCGGGGCGTTGACCGGGCTCTTCGTCGGCGGGGTGGTGCCCGCCACGATCGCCCTCCAGTTGGCGCGGCAGGCCCGCCGGGAGGCGTACGCCTCGGGTGGGTTCCTCACCGGCGCGGCCTGGCTGCGGCGGGGGGAGCGGCTTGCCTGGGCTGGCCTGGTACTGGTCGCGGTCGCGGTGGTGACGCTTGTGGTGATCGGCGTGGTCCGGCTGGCCGGTTCCCCGTACGGGCAGGACTTCGCCCCGAACGTCGACTGACCCGTCGGGGTGATGATCCGGCAGGGGGCACCCACGGTGCGTGGCGGCGGTAGCCTGGCCGGTGTCCGTCGCGTGACGGTGGACCCACATCGCGACAGGAGGACCCCGTGACGGAACCGGCGTCGCCGTCGGGAGGCGACCCGGGCGGACCGCCCGTCGGCTCCCCGGAGCCGGCCGCGCCCGGCACCGACGCCGGGACGACCCGCCCGCCCGACCCGTGGGCCGTCAGCCCGTGGGGCGCGCCGTCCGGGCCCGGCCCGGTGCACGGCGCCGGCATCCCGCCGGAGGCCGCCCCCCTCGGGTACGCCCCGCCGCCGACGCCCGGCGTCGGCGGCGCGCCGTCGGGTGGCGGGCCGGCCAGCGCTGCACCGTTCGGTGGTGGGCCGCCGTCCAGTGGTGGGCCGTTCCCCGGGGGACCGCCCGCCGGGCCGCCGTCGTATCCGGGGTCGTCGCCGTACCCCGGCCCGGGCGGGGCGTATCCCGGGACGGTGGCGGCCGGGTCGTACCCGGGACAGCCGGCGGCCGGGACGGGCTGGCCGGCGTCGTCGGGGCACGGGCCGGGGCCGCTGCCCCCACCGCCGCCGGAGGCCCCGCGCGCTCCCAAGCGGGTCGACGCCGTGCCCGGCACCCCCTTCGGGGTGGTGCACCTGGACGTGCCGGCGGTCACCTCCGGTCCGGCGGTGGGCTCGTTGATCGCGGGGATCGGGTCGATCCTGGTGTCGTTCCTGGTGATCTGCTTCGGCGTCGGGGGAGCGCAGCTCGGCGGTGCCTGGGCGGCCGGCGCGTTCACCGTGCCGGGGGTGCTGGCCGGTACGGCGGCGATCGTCGCCGGGCTGCTGGCCCGCCGGCAGATCCGCCGGGCCGCGCCACCGCCGGCGGTGCGGTTCACCGGCCGGGGCCTGGCGACGGCCGGGATCAGCTGCGGCGGGGTGGGGCTGGTGCTCAGCCTGCTGGGCCTGGGGCTGGCGTTGCTGGTGCAGTTGGCGTGACCCCCGTCGCCCGGGGGTGACGGGCTGCGACGTACGGCAGCCGGTACACTGGACAGCCTAGGGGCCCGTCACGGGCGAGCAGGCAGGGCGCACGGCGCGACCGACGGAGTTCTGAGACCCGGCGGACCAGCCCGTTTTGACCTGCGAGGCTGTGGTAGGTACTCTTTCCCCTTGCGCCCGGGCATGCCCGGGCGACTCGTGCGTGCGCGGGATCCGGATTGATCCGGAGATCGAGCGGCCGTACGACACAGTCCACAGGACCCGGCGGGCGGACGACCACGCGCCGGTGACAGAAACCGGTGCCACCCGCGCGAGCGACGGCACCGGGACCGCGAACCGGGCGACACACCCGACCGCGGGTACCGGGACCGCCGCGAGGTGGACCCGGTCGGAATGTAGGAGAGCCGGCCATCAGGTCGGCTAACGAGCAGACGGCGCGGTCGCGTGACGCGGCCGAAGGGAGCGGAGAAACCCGGTGCCCACCATTCAGCAGCTGGTCCGAAAGGGCCGCCAGGCCAAGACGACCAAGACCAAGACCCCGGCGCTGAAGGGATCCCCTCAGCGGCGCGGTGTGTGCACCCGCGTGTACACCACCACCCCCAAGAAGCCGAACTCGGCGCTCCGCAAGGTCGCTCGTGTCAAGCTCAGCAGCCAGATCGAGGTGACCGCCTACATCCCGGGCGTGGGTCACAACCTTCAGGAGCACTCGATCGTGCTCGTTCGCGGCGGCCGGGTGAAGGACCTCCCCGGCGTGCGTTACAAGATCGTCCGCGGCTCGCTGGACACCCAGGGTGTCCGCAACCGCAAGCAGGCGCGCAGCCGGTACGGCGCGAAGAAGGAGAAGAGCTGACATGCCGCGCAAGGGACCCGCTCCGCGGAAGCCGCTGGTCGCTGACCCGGTGTACAACTCGCCGCTGGTCACCCAGCTGGTCAACAAGATCCTGATGCGCGGCAAGCGTCAGCTCGCCGAGCGCATCGTGTACGCCGCCCTGGAGGGGTGCCGCGAGAAGAGCGGCACCGACCCGGTCGTCACCCTCAAGCGCGCGATGGACAACGTCAAGCCGACCCTGGAGGTGCGCAGCCGCCGGGTCGGTGGCGCCACCTACCAGGTGCCGGTCGAGGTCCGTCCGGCCCGGGCGACCACCCTCGGTCTGCGTTGGCTGGTCACGTACTCCAAGGCCCGTCGCGAGAAGACCATGGTCGAGCGGCTGATGAACGAGCTGCTCGACGCGAGCAACGGTCTGGGTGCCGCCGTCAAGCGGCGCGAGGACACCCACAAGATGGCGGAGTCCAACAAGGCCTTCGCGCACTACCGCTGGTAACAGCCTGGTTCCGGCGCCGGACCGGCGCCGGAACCGCCACCGGTCGAGTCGAGACGACGATAAGTAGGGATTGAAGTGGCCGCCGCAGACGCGCTCGCCAACGTACGCAACATCGGCATCATGGCGCACATCGATGCCGGTAAGACCACGACCACCGAGCGGATCCTGTTCTACACCGGTATCACCTACAAGATCGGTGAGGTCCACGAGGGCGCTGCCGTCATGGACTGGATGGAGCAGGAGCAGGAGCGTGGTATCACCATCACCTCTGCTGCCACCAAGTGTGAGTGGAAGGGCCACACGATCCAGATCATCGACACGCCCGGTCACGTCGACTTCACGGTCGAGGTCGAGCGGTCGCTGCGGGTGCTGGATGGTGCGGTCGCGGTCTACGACGGCGTTGCCGGCGTGGAGCCGCAGACGGAGAACGTCTGGCGGCAGGCCGACAAGTACCACGTCCCGCGGATGTGCTTCGTCAACAAGCTCGACCGTACGGGCGCGGACTTCTTCCGCTGCGTGCAGATGATGATCGACCGGCTCAACGCCACCCCGCTGGTGCTCCAGATCCCGATCGGGCTCGAGGGCGACCACATCGGTGTCGTCGACCTGATCGGCATGCGCGCCCTCACCTGGCGCGGGGAGACCCAGAAGGGTGAGGACTACGCCATCGAGGAGATCCCGGCCGACCTGGCCGACTCCGCGGCGGAGTGGCGCGAGAAGCTGATGGAGACCCTGGCCGACGTCGACGACGCGGTGATGGAGAAGTACCTGGAGGGCGAGGAGATCTCCGTCGAGGAGATCAAGGCCGCCATCCGGCGGGCCACCATCGCCAGCAAGGCCAACCCGGTGCTGTGCGGCTCGGCGTTCAAGAACAAGGGCGTGCAGCCCATGCTCGACGCCGTGGTCGACTTCCTGCCGTCGCCGCTGGACGTGCCGGCGATCGAGGGCACCGCGACCGACGGCGAGACGCCGTTGCAGCGTAAGCCGTCGAAGGCCGAGCCCTTCTCCGGCCTGGCCTTCAAGATCCAGACCGACAAGCACCTCGGCAAGCTCACGTACGTCCGGGTGTACTCGGGCGTGGTCGAGACCGGCAACCAGGTGGTCAACTCCACCAAGGACCGCAAGGAGCGGATCGGCAAGATCTACCAGATGCACGCCAACAAGCGGGAAGAGCGCGGCTCGGCCCAGGCTGGCGACATCATCGCGGTGCAGGGTCTCAAGCAGACCACCACCGGTGACACCCTCTGCGACCCGGCGAACCCGGTCATCCTGGAGTCGATGACCTTCCCCGAGCCGGTCATCGAGGTCGCGATCGAGCCGAAGACCAAGGCCGACCAGGAGAAGCTCAGCACCGCCATCCAGCGGCTGGCCGAGGAGGACCCGACCTTCCGCGTCAAGCTGGACGAGGAGACCGGTCAGACGGTCATCGCCGGCATGGGCGAGCTGCACCTGGACATCCTGGTCGACCGGATGCGCCGCGAGTTCAACGTCGAGGCCAACATCGGCAAGCCGCAGGTGGCGTACCGCGAGACGATCCGCCGCAAGGTGGAGAAGATCGAGTACACCCACAAGAAGCAGACCGGTGGCTCCGGCCAGTACGCCCGCGTCATCGTGAGCATCGAGCCGCTGCCGCTGGACAACGAGTCGCCGACCTACGAGTTCGCCAACGCCGTCACCGGTGGCCGTATCCCCCGGGAGTTCATCCCGTCGGTGGACGCCGGTGCGCAGGACGCCATGCAGTACGGCATCCTGGCGGGCTTCCCGCTGGTCGGTGTCAAGCTGACCCTGCTGGACGGCCAGTACCACGAGGTCGACTCGTCCGAAATGGCATTCAAGATCGCCGGCTCGATGGTGATGAAGGAGGCGGCCCGCAAGGCCGACCCCGCGCTCCTCGAACCGATGATGGCCGTTGAGGTCACCACTCCCGAGGAGAACATGGGTGACGTCATCGGCGACCTCAACTCCCGCCGTGGCATCATCCAGGCGATGGAGGAGCGCAGCGGCGCCCGCATCGTGAGGGCCCTGGTGCCGTTGTCGGAGATGTTCGGCTACGTCGGCGACCTGCGGTCGAAGACCCAGGGCCGGGCAAGCTACAGCATGCAGTTCGACTCCTACGCCGAGGTGCCGCAGAGCGTGGCGAAGGAGATCATCGCCAAGGCGACGGGTGAGTGACGCTCACCTGCTGCTGATCCGGTGAGCCGGGGCCGGTCGCGGACGGGAGTCCCGCCCGCGACCACCTCGGTCGGGTTGTGTGAATCCGGGCCTGTAGGCTTCATCGCCGCAGAACCCACCAAGCTCTCCGGCCGTTGGCCGGAAAGGCTGTCGACAGAGTCCTAAGCGCCGTCCGGCGCGCCGGGGCGAGAAGAACCAAGAAGTCCACAGGAGGACACCAGTGGCGAAGGCGAAGTTCGAGCGGACTAAGCCGCACGTCAACATCGGCACCATTGGTCACATCGACCACGGTAAGACGACGCTGACGGCGGCCATCACGAAGGTCCTGCACGACCAGTACCCGGACCTCAACCCGTACACGCCGTTCGACGAGATCGACAAGGCGCCGGAGGAGAAGGCCCGCGGTATCACGATCTCGATCGCGCACGTCGAGTACCAGACCGAGGCGCGGCACTACGCGCACGTCGACTGCCCCGGGCACGCCGACTACATCAAGAACATGATCACCGGTGCCGCCCAGATGGACGGCGCGATCCTGGTGGTCGCGGCGACCGACGGCCCGATGCCGCAGACCCGCGAGCACGTGCTGCTGGCCCGTCAGGTCGGTGTGCCGTACATCGTCGTGGCGCTCAACAAGAGCGACATGGTCGACGACGAGGAGCTCCTGGAGCTCGTCGAGCTCGAGGTCCGCGAGCTGCTGTCGGCGCAGGAGTACCCGGGTGACGACCTGCCGGTCGTCCGGGTGTCGGCGCTGAAGGCCCTTGAGGGCGACCCCGAGTGGACCGGCCGCCTGCTGGAGCTGATGAACGCGGTCGACACCGCGATCCCGCAGCCCGAGCGGGAGACCGAGAAGCCGTTCCTCATGCCGATCGAGGACGTCTTCACGATCACCGGTCGTGGCACGGTCGTCACCGGTCGCGCCGAGCGTGGCGTGCTCAAGCCGAACGAGGAGGTGGAGATCGTCGGTATCCGCGAGAAGTCGCAGAAGACGGTCTGCACCGGCATCGAGATGTTCCGCAAGCTGCTCGACGAGGCCCGCGCGGGCGAGAACGTCGGTCTGCTGCTGCGTGGCATCAAGCGCGAGGACGTCGAGCGCGGCATGGTGGTCGTCAAGCCGGGCACCAGCACCCCGCACACGGAGTTCGAGGCGACGGTCTACATCCTCTCCAAGGAGGAGGGCGGCCGGCACACCCCGTTCTTCCAGAACTACCGCCCGCAGTTCTACTTCCGCACCACCGACGTCACCGGTGTCGTCACCCTCCCCGAGGGCACCGAGATGGTCATGCCGGGCGACAACACCACGATGGCCGTCAAGCTCATCCAGCCCATCGCGATGGAGGACAACCTCAAGTTCGCGATCCGCGAGGGTGGTCGTACGGTCGGCGCGGGTCGCGTCACCAAGATCATCAAGTGACCCAGGTAACCCCGATTAGCGTCGCCGCCGGTCGTGCGGCATACTAGTCAGGTTGCGTAACGACGGTTAGTCGCCCGTGTCCGGCGAAAGCTGGACCTCCGGGAAGACCAACAGTCGCGCGTAGGGTGGTTGATCGCCCCTGGCGGTCAACCACCCTCGCACGGCGTCCAGATCGCTGTGATGCGATCGGCGCCTTGACCCACCGCGTGGTCAGAGAGTCGCTCCGGAGTCCCGGGGCGGAGCCTGGTCCGAGGGCGCGACACGCCCGACCGCGGGGGTCGGCGAAGTGGGCCTGTGCCAGCCGGTACAGGTGCCCGCAACACAGCGGCATCGAGAGAAGGAACAGAAGCCACCATGGCGGGACAGAAGATCCGCATCCGGCTCAAGGCCTATGACCACGAGGTCGTCGACTCCTCGGCGCGGAAGATCGTCGAGACGGTGACGCGCACCGGGGCGCAGGTCGCGGGCCCGGTGCCGCTGCCCACGGAGATCAACCGTTTCTGCGTCATCCGCTCGCCGCACAAGTACAAGGACTCGCGCGAGCACTTCGAGATGCGTACGCACAAGCGGCTGATCGACATCATCGACCCGACCCCGAAGACGGTCGACTCGCTCATGCGCCTCGACCTGCCGGCTGGCGTCGACATCGAGATCAAGCTGTAGGGACCGGACAAATGGACAGGCAAGTCAAGGGGATCCTGGGCGCAAAGCTCGGCATGACCCAGGTCTGGGACAACAACAAGGTTGTCCCCGTGACCGTGGTTCAGGCCGGCCCCTGCGTCGTCAGCCAGGTTCGTAGCGCCGAGAAGGACGGTTACTCCGCGGTCCAGCTCGCCTACGGCACGATCGACCCGCGCAAGGCCAAGAAGCCGCTCGCCGGGCACTACGCCAAGGCGGACGTGGCGCCGCGCCGGCACATCGTCGAGCTGCGCACCACCGACGCCGCGGACTACTCGCTCGGCCAGGAGGTCACGGTCGAGGAGTTCCCGGTCGGCGTGGTCATCGACGTCACCGGCAAGACCAAGGGCAAGGGCTACGCCGGCCCGATGAAGCGGCACGGCTTCCACGGTCTGCGCGCCAGCCACGGTGTCGAGCGCAAGCACCGCTCGCCGGGCTCCATCGGCGCCTGCGCGACCCCGGGTCGCGTCTTCAAGGGCACCCGGATGGCGGGTCGGATGGGTGGCGTGCGCTACACCGTCCAGAACCTGACCGTCCAGGCGGTCGACACCGAGAACAACCTCCTGCTCGTCCGTGGTGCCATCCCCGGCCCCAAGGGCGCGCTGGTCCTGGTCCGCACCGCGGCCAAGACGAAGGCGAAGAAGGGCGGTGTGGCCAAGTGACCACCGTTGACGTCCTCAACGTCGAAGGCGCCAAGAGCGGCTCCGTCGAGCTGCCGGCCGACATCTTCGACGTCCAGGCCAACATCGCGCTGATGCACCAGGTCGTGGTGGCTCAGCTCGCGGCGGCCCGGCAGGGCACCCACAAGGCCAAGACCCGTGGCGAGGTCTCCGGCGGCGGCAAGAAGCCGTACAAGCAGAAGGGCACCGGTCGCGCCCGGCAGGGCTCGATCCGCGCGCCGCAGTTCGCCGGCGGTGGCGTGGTCCACGGCCCGGTGCCGCGCGACTACAGCCAGCGGACCCCGAAGAAGATGAAGGCCGCCGCCCTGCGTGGCGCCCTCTCCGACCGGGCCCGCGCCGGCCAGGTGCACGTCGTCGAGACCTTCGTCTCGGGCGAGAAGCCGTCGACCAAGGCGGCCCTGGCCACCCTGGCCAAGCTGACCGGGGCCCGGCGGGTGCTGGTCGTGCTGAGCAGCACCGACGAGCTGAACTGGGTGTCGCTGCGCAACGAGCCGCGGGTGCACCTGATCGAGTCCGGCCAGCTCAACACGTACGACGTGCTGGTGGCCGACGACGTGGTCTTCACCAAGGGCGCCCTGGACGAGTTCCTGGGCGTGCCCGCCGAGACCACCGAGGAGGGTGGCAAGTGAGCACGATCGCCGACCCGCGGGACGTCATCGTCGCGCCGGTCGTCTCGGAGAAGAGCTACAGCGAGCTGAACCGGAACTGGTACACCTTCCTGGTGCACCCGGACGCGAACAAGACCGAGATCAAGATCGCTATCCAGCAGATCTTCAACGTCCGCGTCCTGACGGTCAACACGCTCAACCGCCAGGGCAAGCGCAAGCGCACCAAGACCGGCTTCGGTCAGCGCAAGGCGACCAAGCGGGCGATCGTGAAGCTGGCTGACGGTGACCGTATCGAGGCCTTCGGCGGCCCGGTCAGCTGAGGGGTGTAGACAATGGCTATCCGTAAGTACAAGCCGACGACGCCGGGCCGACGCGGCTCCAGCGTCGCCGACTTCGCCGAGATCACCCGGTCCACGCCGGAGAAGTCCCTGCTGGCTCCGCTGCCGAAGAAGGGCGGACGCAACGCCCACGGCCGGATCACCGCCCGGCACCACGGCGGCGGCCACAAGCGGCAGTACCGGCTGATCGACTTCAAGCGGGTCGACAAGGACGGCGTGCCGGCCAAGGTCGCGCACATCGAGTACGACCCGAACCGCACCGCGCGCATCGCGCTGCTGCACTACGCCGACGGCGAGAAGCGCTACATCCTCGCGCCGAAGGACCTGAAGCAGGGCGACCGGGTCGAGTCCGGGCCGGGCGCCGACATCAAGCCGGGCAACAACCTGCCGCTGCGCAACATCCCGGTCGGTACCACCATCCACAACGTGGAGCTGCGTCCGGGCGGCGGCGCCAAGCTGGCCCGTTCGGCCGGCGTCGGCATCCAGCTGCTCGGCCGGGAGGGCGTCTACGCGACCCTGCGTATGCCGTCCGGCGAGATCCGGCGGGTCGACGTGCGCTGCCGCGCCAGCGTCGGCGAGATCGGCAACGCCGACCAGTCGAACATCAACTGGGGCAAGGCCGGCCGGATGCGGTGGAAGGGCAAGCGCCCGACCGTCCGTGGTGTCGCGATGAACCCGGTCGACCACCCGCACGGTGGTGGTGAGGGTAAGACCTCCGGTGGTCGCCACCCGGTGAACCCGCAGGGTAAGCCCGAGGGCCGCACCCGTCGTAAGGGCCAGCCGAGCGACCGGCTGATCGTCCGCCGCCGCTACGCCACGCGTAAGCGCGGCTGAGGGAGATAGAGCATGCCTCGCAGCCTGAAGAAGGGCCCGTTCGTCGACGACCACCTGCTCAAGAAGGTGGAGACGCAGAACGACAAGGGCTCGAAGAACGTCATCAAGACCTGGTCGCGCCGCTCGACGATCATCCCCGAGATGCTCGGGCACACGATCGCCGTGCACGACGGACGCAAGCACGTCCCGGTGTTCGTGACCGAGGCCATGGTCGGGCACAAGCTCGGCGAGTTCGCGCTGACCCGTACGTTCAAGGGTCACGAGAAGGACGACCGGAAGAGCCGCCGGCGCTGACGCCGCGGGCATACGGATAGAGGAACAAGGGGTTACAGCGATGCCAGGAAAGGGCGACGCTCCGGTGCTTCCGGGCGCGCGGGCGGTTGCGCGACACGTGCGCATCTCGCCGATGAAGGCGCGCCGGGTGGTCAACCTCGTCCGCGGCCTGCCCGCGAAGGAGGCGCTCACGGTGCTGCAGTTCGCGCCGCAGGCGGCGAGCGAGCAGGTGTACAAGGTGCTCGCGAGCGCGATCGCCAACGCGGAGAACAACGAGCGGCTGGACCCCGATGCGCTGCTCGTCAGCGAGGCGTTCGTCGACGAGGGCCCGACCATGAAGCGGTTCCGGCCGCGGGCGCAGGGCCGGGCTTACCGGATCCGCAAGCGCACCTGCCACATCACCGTGGCGGTCGAGGCGGTCGCGCCGGCCGCGCCGAAGAAGTCCGCGGCGAAGAAGGCGGCGCCGGCGCAGCAGGCCGAGCCCGCGGCGACCGAGAGCAAGACGGAGGGTGCCGAGTAATGGGTCAGAAGGTTCACCCCACTGGGTTCCGGCTCGGCATCTCGACCGACTGGAAGTCCCGCTGGTTCGCCGACAAGCTCTACAAGGACTACATCGGCGAGGACGTCAAGATCCGCCGGATGATGTCCAAGGGCCTCGAGCGGGCCGGCATCTCCAAGGTCGACATCGAGCGGACCCGGGACCGGGTCCGGGTCGACATCCACACCGCCCGGCCGGGCATCGTCATCGGCCGTAAGGGTGCGGAGGCCGACCGGATCCGCGGCGAGCTGGAGAAGCTCACCGGCAAGCAGGTGCAGCTGAACATCATCGAGGTCAAGAACCCCGAGTCGGACGCGCAGCTGGTCGCCCAGGGTGTCGCCGAGCAGCTCTCCAGCCGGGTCAGCTTCCGTCGGGCCATGCGCAAGTCGATGCAGTCGGCGATGAAGAACCCCGTCTGCAAGGGCATCCGGGTGCAGGTCTCGGGCCGTCTCGGCGGCGCCGAGATGAGCCGGACGGAGTTCTACCGCGAGGGTCGGGTTCCGCTGCACACGCTGCGGGCCAACATCGAGTACGGCTTCTTCGAGGCCCGTACCACCTTCGGCCGGATCGGCGTGAAGGTCTGGATCTACAAGGGCGACGCCGTGCCGGGCCGGGAGGCTCCGGCCGAGGCCGGTCCGTCCCGCCCGCGTCGTGGTGAGCGTGGCGACCGGCCCGAGCGGCCGCGTCGTGGCCGGTCGGGTTCGTCGGGTACGACCGCCGGCGGTACCGAGGCCGGCCGGGCTGCCGCGACCACCATCGCGCAGCAGGCCGAGACGCCGAGTGGCGAGCCGGTCGACAGCTCCGCTGTCGCCGCAGCCGCCACCCAGCCGGCAGAAACGCAGCAGGAGGGCTGACAGATGCTGATGCCGCGCAAGCCCCCGAAGGGCTTCCGCAAGCCGCACCACCCGGACCGCCACGGCGCGTCCAAGGGCGGTAACCGGGTGGTGTTCGGCGAGTTCGGAATCCAGGCTCTCGAGCCGGCGTACGTGACCAACCGGCAGATCGAGTCGGCACGTATCGCCATGACCCGGCACATCAAGCGTGGCGGCAAGGTGTGGATCACGGTCTTCCCGGACCAGGCCCTCACCAAGAAGCCGGCCGAGACCCGGATGGGTTCCGGCAAGGGCTCGCCCGAGTGGTGGGTCGCGAACGTCAAGCCGGGGCGGGTTCTCTTCGAGATGTCCTTCCCCAACGAGCAGATCGCGCGAGAGGCGATGCGTCGCGCGATCCACAAGCTCCCGATGAAGTGCCGCATTGTTACGCGCGAAGTGGGTGAATCCTGATGGCAGCGGGCGTCAAGCCCTCCGAGCTGCGTGAACTCTCCGAGGAGGAGCTGGTCACGAAGCTGCGCGAGGCCAAGGCGGAGCTGTTCAACCTCCGCGTGCAGGCCGCGACCGGTCAGCTGGACAACAACCGGCGGCTGCAGGTCATCCGTCGGGAGATCGCCCGGATCTACACGATCATGCGTGAGCGCGAGCTGGGTCTCTCGGCCGCGCCGACTGAGGTGACTGCATCATGAGTGAGACCGAGAACACCGCCACCACCGTGCGGGCCCGCCGTAAGGTCCGTGAGGGCCTGGTGGTCAGCGACAAGATGGACAAGACCGTCGTGGTCGAGGTCGAGGACCGGGTCAAGCACGCGCTGTACGGCAAGATCATGCGCCGTACCAGCAAGCTGAAGGTCCACGACGAGCAGAACGCTGCCGGCATCGGTGACCGGGTCCTGATCATGGAGACCCGGCCGCTGTCCGCCACCAAGCGTTGGCGGATCGTGGAGATCCTCGAGAAGGCCAAGTAGCGAAGGCTCGAGCTCGGCCGGTTTCGGTCGGGCGCAGGTTCCGCCAGGCTCCGGCCGTCCGCGAGGGCGGCCGGAGAACCGGCAGACATAGGAGATAGACGTGATTCAGCAGGAGTCGCGACTGCGCGTCGCCGACAACACGGGTGCCCGGGAGATCCTGTGCATCCGGGTTCTCGGTGGCTCCGGTCGGCGCTACGCGAGCATCGGCGACGTCATCGTGGCCACCGTCAAGGACGCGATCCCGGGCGCCGGTGTCAAGAAGGGCGACGTCGTCAAGGCCGTCGTCGTCCGCACCGCCAAGGAGAAGCGGCGGCCGGACGGCTCGTACATCCGTTTCGACGAGAACGCCGCCGTCATCATCAAGGACGGCGGGGACCCGCGCGGCACCCGTATCTTCGGCCCGGTGGGCCGCGAGCTGCGGGACAAGCGGTTCATGAAGATCATTTCCCTCGCGCCGGAGGTGTTGTGACCGTGAAGGTCAAGAAGGGCGACACGGTCATCGTCATCGCCGGCAAGGACAAGGGCGCCAAGGGCAAGGTCATCGCGGCCTACCCGCGGCAGGACAAGGTCCTCGTCGAAGGCGTGAACCGGGTCAAGAAGCACACCCGTGTCAGCACCACCCAGCGCGGCGCCAAGACCGGTGGCATCGTCACCCAGGAGGCCCCGATCCACGTCTCGAACGTGCAGGTCCTGGACTCCGACGGGAACCCGACCCGGGTCGGTTACCGGTTCGACGACAACGGCCAGAAGGTCCGCATCGCGCGTAGCACCGGTAAGGACCTGTGATGACCACGGCTACCGAAACCAAGACCCTGCCGCGCCTCAAGGAGCGGTACCGCAACGAGATCGTGGCCAAGCTGCAGGAGCAGCACAGCTACGGCAACCCCATGCAGGTGCCGCGGCTGGTCAAGATCGTCGTCAACATGGGCGTGGGCGAGGCCGCCCGCGACGCCAAGCTGATCGACGGCGCCGTCCGCGACCTGGCCACGATCACCGGGCAGAAGCCGCAGGTGCGGCGGGCCACCAAGTCGATCGCGCAGTTCAAGCTGCGTGAGGGCATGCCGATCGGCGCGAAGGTGACCCTGCGCGGCGACCGGATGTGGGAGTTCCTGGACCGGCTGCTGTCGATCGCGCTGCCGCGTATCCGTGACTTCCGCGGCCTGGACGGTCGCAAGCTGGACGGGCACGGCAACTACACGTTCGGCCTGACCGAGCAGTCGGTGTTCCACGAGATCGACCAGGACCGGATCGATCGCCAGCGGGGCATGGACATCACGGTGGTCACGACCGCCACGACCGACGACGAGGGCCGGGCGCTGCTCAAGCTCCTGGGCTTCCCGTTCAAGGAGAACTGAGATGGCCAAGAAGGCGCTGATCCTCAAGGCCGCCGCGAAGCCGAAGTTCTCGGTTCGCGCGTACACCCGCTGCCAGCGGTGCGGGCGTCCGAAGGCGGTCTACCGCAAGTTCGGCCTCTGCCGGGTGTGCATCCGGGAGATGGCCCACCGCGGTGAGCTGCCCGGCGTGTCCAAGGCTTCCTGGTAATAGCCCGGCGCGCTCCGCGCGTCAGCTGAACTGTCTCTTCGCCGTAGGCCCCGGGCCGTGCCCGGGGAACCCCGGCGAGAAAGGTTGACGAATTTCATGACGATGACCGACCCGATCGCAGACATGCTCACGCGTCTGCGGAACGCCAACCAGGCGTACCACGACCGGGTGACGATGCCCTACTCGAAGATCAAGGCGAACATCGCCGAGGTCCTCAAGGCCGAGGGTTACATCGCCACCTGGTTGGTCGAGGAGCCCGAGGAGGGCGCCGTCGGCAAGCGACTGGTCGTCGAGCTGAAGTACGGCCAGAACCGGGAGCGGAGCCTGGCCGGCATCAAGCGCGTGTCCAAGCCCGGTCTCCGGGTGTACGCCAAGTCGGACGGGCTCCCGCGGGTGCTCGGCGGGCTGGGCGTGGCGATCATTTCGACGTCCCAGGGGCTGCTCACCGACCGGCAGGCCCGCAAGCGGAGCGTTGGCGGGGAAGTCCTCGCCTTCGTCTGGTAACGGGAGACAGGTAGAAATGTCGCGTATTGGACGTAAGTCGATCTCGGTGCCCTCCGGCGTCGACATCACGATCGAGGGCCAGACCGTCAAGGTCAAGGGCCCGAAGGGCGAGCTGAGCCACACGCTCGCCGAGCCGATCTCCGCGGAGCGGGGCGAGGACGGGCAGCTGCACGTCAACCGGCCGAACGACGAGCGCAAGGCCAAGGAGCTGCACGGCCTGAGCCGTACCCTGGTCGCCAACATGATCGTCGGGGTGACCGAGGGCTACCGCAAGAGCCTGGAGATCGCCGGCACCGGTTACCGGGTCACCGCCAAGGGCAAGGACCTGGAGTTCGCGCTCGGGTTCTCGCACCCGGTCCTGGTGCAGGCGCCGGACGGCATCACCTTCACGGTGGAGCGGCCGACGCTGTTCCACGTGGCCGGCATCGACAAGCAGCAGGTCGGTGAGGTCGCCGCCAACATCCGGAAGATCCGCCCGCCGGAGCCCTACAAGGGCAAGGGCGTCAAGTACCAGGGCGAGGTCATCCGCCGCAAGGCCGGAAAGGCAGGTAAGAAGTGAGCGCCACGCTGCTCAAGCGCCGCCGCGGCGTCGCCGCCAAGCGCGCCGTCGGCCGTGCGCGTCGACACTTCCGGGTCCGCAAGAACGTCAGCGGCACCGCCGAGCGTCCCCGCCTGGTGGTCACCCGCTCGCTGCGGCACATCGTCGCCCAGATCGTCGACGACACCAAGGGTCACACCCTGGCGTCGGCCTCGACCCTGGACGCGTCGCTGCGCGGTGCGGAGGGCGACAAGAGCGCCCTGGCCGGCAAGGTCGGCAGCCTGCTCGCCGAGCGGGCCAAGGCCGCCGGCGTCTCCAAGGTCGTCTTCGACCGTGGTGGCAACCGGTACGCGGGGCGGGTCGCCGCGCTTGCCGACGCCGCCCGCGAAGCCGGGCTCGAGTTCTAGAAACCCCGTCACGAGAGATAAGGAAGGCTGCTGATGCCAGGTCAACAGCGCCGTGGCGGCGGGTCCGGTGGCAACGAGGGTGGTCGCCGCGACAACCGCCGTGAGGGCGGCCGCGGAAACGCGCCCGTCGAGAAGACCCCGCACCTCGAGCGGGTCGTCGCGATCAACCGCGTCGCCAAGGTCGTGAAGGGTGGTCGTCGCTTCAGCTTCACCGCCCTGGTGATCGTGGGCGACGGCGACGGCACGGTCGGCGTGGGCTACGGAAAGGCCAAGGAGGTGCCCGCGGCGATCGCCAAGGGCGTCGAGGAGGCCAAGAAGCACTTCTTCAAGGTGCCGCGGATCGGCCAGTCGATCCCGCACCCGATCCAGGGTGAGGCCGCGGCCGGTGTGGTGCTGCTCAAGCCGGCGTCCGCCGGTACGGGCGTCATCGCCGGTGGTCCGGTGCGTGCCGTGCTGGAGTGCGCGGGCATCCACGACGTGCTCTCCAAGAGCCTCGGCTCGTCCAACCCGATCAACATCGTGCACGCCACGGTGGCGGCGCTGAAGGGGCTCGAGTCCCCGGAGGCCGTCGCGGCCCGTCGTGGCCTGCCGGTGGAGGACGTCGCGCCGGCCGCCATGCTGGCGTCGCGGGCGGGGGTGGCGTCCTGATGGCACGCCTGAAGGTCACCCAGATCCGGTCCGAGATCGGGCGGAAGCAGAACCAGCGGCACTCGCTGCGTTCGCTCGGCCTGAAGCGGATCAATGACGTGGTGGTCAAGGAGGACCGTCCCGAGATTCGGGGCATGATCTTCACGGTCAGCCACCTCGTGAAGGTCGAGGAGGTCGAGTAATGACGATCAAGGTTCACCATCTCCGTCCGGCCCCGGGCGCCAAGACCGCGAAGACCCGGGTGGGTCGCGGTGAGGGCTCCAAGGGCAAGACCGCCGGTCGCGGCACCAAGGGCTCCAAGGCCCGCAAGAACATCTCGGCGGCGTTCGAGGGTGGGCAGATGCCCATCCACATGCGCCTGCCGAAGATGAAGGGCTTCAAGAACAAGTTCAAGGTCGTCTTCCAGGTGGTCAACCTGGACCGGCTCGCCGAACTGTTCCCCAACGGCGGCCAGGTCGGCCCGCTGGAGCTGGTCGAGGCCGGCGCGGTCCGCAAGGGCCACCCGGTCAAGATCCTCGGCACCGGCGACCTCGGCGGCGTGACCCTCCAGGTGTCGGCGCAGGCGTTCAGCGCGTCGGCCAAGGAGAAGATCACCGCTGCCGGCGGCTCGGTCACCGAGCTGTAGGTCAGGCAGACCATGGCGCCCGCTCAGTTCTTCGTGACTGGGCGGGCGCCCTGGTCTACCCGGAGCGTGTGCGCCGGGTAACATCGGATTCGGTTTATGTAGCCGGGCACACCTGCCCGGAGCGGGATCGGGCTGTTAGAGTCCCTTCCCAGCCATGGATATCGGGCACTCGCCCGGCACCCACCCCACCCGCCAGGGACCACCACCGGGCGGCCCGCGCGCAGGAGGAAGAAGTTGCTGTCCGCCTTTCTCAGTGCGTTCCGTACGCCTGACCTGCGCAAGAAGCTGCTGTTCACAGTAGGCATCATCGCGGTCTACCGGCTCGGCGCCACTCTGCCCAGCCCCGGCGTCTCGTACGGCAACGTGCAGAAGTGTCTCGACAGTCTGCAGGGCCAGAACACGGGCGTGCTCAACCTGCTCGACCTGTTCTCCGGCGGCGCGCTGTTGCAGCTCTCGGTCTTCGCGCTGGGCATCATGCCCTACATCACCGCGTCGATCATCCTGCAACTGCTGACGGTGGTCATCCCCCGGCTGGAGCAGCTCCGCAAGGAGGGCCAGGCCGGCCAGGCGAAGATCACCCAGTACACCCGCTACCTGACCCTCGGCCTGGGCATCCTCCAGTCGTCGGCGTTCGTGGCGCTGGCCCGTTCCGGCCAGCTGTTCCAGAACCGCTGCGACCAGTTCCCGATCGTGCCCGAGGGCACCGGCATCCCGGACTGGCTGACCCTCGGCATCCTGGTCATGACGATGACCGCCGGCACCGGCATGGTGATGTGGCTCGGTGAGCTGATCACCGACCGGGGCGTCGGCAACGGCATGTCCGTCCTGATCTTCACCTCGATCGCGGCCCGGCTCCCCAGCGAAGGCTGGAAGATCAAGACCAACGAGGGCTGGGGCAAGTTCGCCCTCGTGCTCGCCCTGGTCCTGGTGGTCATCACCGCGGTCTGCTTCATCGAGCAGGCGCAGCGCCGCATCCCGGTGCAGTACGCCAAGCGGATGATCGGCCGGCGGATGTACGGCGGCACCTCCACCTACATCCCGCTGAAGGTGAACCAGGCCGGTGTCATCCCGGTCATCTTCGCCTCGTCGCTGCTCTACCTGCCGCAGCTGGCGCTCCAGTTCTTCGACCAGAACGACCCGGGCAAGACCCAAGCCTGGATCCAGAACAACATCGTGCAGGCCGACGCGCCGCTGCACATCGTGATCTACTTCCTGTTGATCATCTTCTTCACGTACTTCTACGTGTCGATCACGTTCAACCCGACCGAGGTCGCGGACAACATGAAGAAGTACGGCGGCTTCGTGCCGGGCATCCGCCCCGGCAAGCCGACCGCCGACTACCTCGACTTCATCCTCAGCCGGATCACCCTGCCGGGCGCGCTCTACCTGGGTATCGTGGCGGTCCTGCCGAACTTCTTCTTCATCTGGCTGAACAGCCAGCAGTTCCAGAACTTCCCGTTCGGCGGCACCGCTGTGCTCATCATGGTCGGCGTCGGTCTGGAGACCGTGAAGCAGATCGAGAGCCAACTCATGCAGCGGAACTACGAAGGGTTCCTGCGGTAGATGCGACTCGTTCTGGTTGGCCCGCCGGGCGCGGGCAAGGGCACACAGGCGGAGTTCATCGCCGCACACCTCTCGGTGCCGAAGATCTCGACCGGTGACATCTTCCGGGCCAACGTCTCCCAGGGGACGCCCCTGGGAGTCGAGGCGAAGCGGTACATGGACGCGGGCAAGCTGGTCCCGGACGAGGTGACCATCAACATGGTCCGGGACCGGCTCGCCGAGCCGGACGCCTCCGAGGGCTTCCTGCTCGACGGCTTCCCGCGCACCACCCCGCAGGCCGCCGCGCTGGACAAGCTCCTCGCCGACCTGGGCACCGCGCTGGATCTGGTGCTGGAACTGGTCGTCGACGACGACGAGGTGATCCGGCGGCTCTCCGGCCGGCGTACCTGCCGGGGCTGCGGCAAGATCTGGCACGTCGAGTTCGACGCCCCCAGCCGGGAGGGTGTCTGCGACCGGTGCGGCGCCGAGCTGTTCCAGCGCGACGACGACAAGCCGGAGACCATCGCGGCCCGGCTCCGCGAATACGCCGACAAGACCGCGCCGCTTGTCGACTACTACGGCGCGCAGAACAAGCTGGTCGGGATCGACGCCACCGGCCCGGTGGAGGACGTCACCGTCCGCGCGATCGACGCGCTGCGCTCGTACGGCGGCTGACCTCCCGCCGGGGCCCGGCGGATAGAGTGCGAACAGCGGGGTACGCGACGTGCCCCGCTGTTTCGCTGTGCAAAGCAACGAAAGGTGACCGCTCCATGCGCCGTGCCCAGCTGGACATCCAGCTGAAGACCCCTGACCAGATCCAGAAGATGCGGGCCGCCGGCCTGGTGGTCGCCGAGGCCCTGCGCCGGATGAGCGCGGCGGTCGCCCCCGGGGTGAGTACGGCCGACCTCGACGCCATCGCCGAGGCGACCATCCGCGAGGCGGGCGCGATCCCGTCCTTCAAGGGCTACCACGGCTTCCCCGCCTCGATCTGCTCGTCGGTCAACGAGCAGGTGGTGCACGCGATCCCCGCCGCCGACCAGGTGCTCAGGGAGGGCGACCTGATCTCGATCGACTGCGGCGCGGTGCTGGACGGCTGGCACGGCGACGCGGCGGTCACCGTCGGGGTGGGCGAGGTCGACCCGGCGCTGCTGAAGATGGCCTCGGTCGCCGAGGACGCCATGTGGGCCGGGATCGCCGCCGCCGCGCGGGGGGCCGCGAACGGCCGTGGCCGGCTCACCGACATCTCGCACGCCGTCGAGACCGCCGTCCGTCGGGGTGGCCGGTACGGCATCGTCGACGGCTACGGCGGCCACGGCATCGGCACCGAGATGCACCAGGACCCGCACGTGCTCAACCACGGCCGGCCCGGCAAGGGGCCACGCCTGGTGCCGGGCATGGCGCTGGCGATCGAGCCGATGATCACGATGGGTTCCCCGCGTACCGTCGAGTTGTCCGACGGGTGGACCGTGGTCACCCGGGACCGGTCGATGGCGGTGCACGTCGAGCACTCGATGGCGCTGCTGGAGGACGGGGTCTGGGTGCTGACCGCGTTCGACGGCGGGCGGGCGCGGCTCGGCGATCTGGTGACCGCCCGGCAGCCGGCCGACTCCCCGGCCACCTGACCCGTCACCTCGGCCACCCGCACGCGGGATGGTTCTCGGGCTGGCGGTGTCCGGGTGGTGTGGTGTCGAGGCGTGCCGGTCTCGGTGGTTCACGCCGCCGTGGCCCGTTGCCGGCGGGCCGTGCCAGTTGACCACCCCGGGTCCTTTCGAGCTGATGACGTTGACGACTCAACCGTCGGCCGGGGGAGGAAACCGGCAACCTAGCTATCGGTCCGCACCGGCAATCAGCATTCTGGCTCTCGGCCGGGGGCGGGAACCGGGGTCCCGGGTGTCGGTCGAGGGAGAGAACCGGCTCCCGGGTGTCGGCCGGGGGCCCGTGGTCGGGCAGGAAGGGAACCGGCATCCCGGTGGTCGGGGAGGCGACGTCGATCTCGGCCGCCGGCCGGGGAGCGGACGTGCTCCCGACCGTCGGCGGAGGGGAGGCGTCGGCGGAGTACGGGCGTGAAGCCCACCCGGGGGACGGAAGAGGGACGTGAATCGCTGATGTCATCAGGTCGAAAGGACCCGGGGACGGATGCGGTGGGGGAGAGGCGGTCACCGGTGAGAGGAGACGGGCCTCGTGGGAAAGGGTCGGGGCGGCCCGTTGACCCCCTGAGGGCCGTTACCGGGAGGAACCGCCCGCTAGCCGCCGGCCGGGCTGGTCGGGGCCGGTGCGCCAGCCGGGTCAGCGTCGGCCAGCGGTGGCGGTGGCGGTGTGACCCCCGGTCCGGCAGTCGCCCTGTGGCCCGGTGGGCGGTTACGGGTTCGGCGGCGGTGGACCCGTGGTGTCATGCTTGCCGGCATGGAGGGGCGCGTCGGCATGGAGGGTCGGGACCGGATGCGGGCGGCGGACGCCGACCGGGAGGCGACGGCGGAACGGCTCCGGGTCGCCCTGGAAGAGGGTCGGCTCGACCTGCACGAGTACGACGAGCGCCTGCAACAGACGTACGGGGCGAAGACGTATGCGGAGCTGGACACGGTACTGGCTGATCTGCCGGGGCCGGCGTCTGCGGAGCGCTCCGCGCTGACCCCGCTCGGCCCACAGGCCCCGCCGGTGCCCGGACCCGGGGCGTCGGTGCCCGACCGGGAGGTGCCGCCGGGGCCGCCGGTGACCGGGGACACCGTGGTCGGGAAGCCGGTGCCCGCGGGTGCCGGCTCCGGCCGGTGGCCGGTCGAGGTGTGGGTGCCCTGGCTGCGGGTGGCGGCCCTGCTCACCGCGATCTGGGCGATCTCCTCGGTCGGCAGCCGGGAACTGCTGTTCTACTGGCCGGTCTGGGCGCTCGGCCCATGGGGTGTCCTGCTGCTCCTCCGCACTGCGGGCGGGATGGCCGGTGCCGCTCCCGCGCGGGACCGCCGGCGGACGGCCCGCGACATCCGGCGGCGGAAGCGCCGGCACTACCGCTGACAGCTGGGTGTTGCGCGGGTGGTGCCCGGTTTTGTCCGGGTGGGTGACACCACCGGTGGCCGGTTTGGCGACCACCAGTGGGCGGGCGTACACTTTCAGATCGGCGCACAGCGTCCACTCCGGCATGCCCACCACGCGCTTCGGTGGGAGCCCGGAGCCGCGGCTGGCGCGGGTCCCCGACGACCGTCGGAAGGCCCGTGTAAGACGTTGTGGGTCGTCCGGAAAAACCGACGTCAGGACAGCGGAGTACATGCCGAAAAAAGACGGAGCCATCGAGATCGAGGGTCGGGTCATCGAGCCTCTGCCGAACGCCATGTTCCGGGTGGAACTCGCGAACGGCCACAAGGTGCTGGCTCACATCAGCGGCAAGATGCGGCAGCACTACATCCGCATCCTGCCGGAGGACCGGGTCGTCGTCGAACTCTCGCCGTACGACCTGACCCGCGGGCGCATCGTCTACCGCTACAAGTAAAGCCTGACGGCGGCCGGGAAGTCCCCGTGTCCGTCTTCGACGTCCGGAGTCGTGGTCACCGCGTCGCCGGGCCGGATGGGAAGTAAGGCAACCGTGAAGGTCAAGCCGAGCGTCAAGAGGATCTGCAACAAGTGCCGGGTTATCCGCCGGCACGGCCGGGTCATGGTGATCTGCACCGACCCGCGCCACAAGCAGCGCCAGGGCTGATCCGAGCCCGCTCTCCGTGTGACGGAGGGCGGCGGACCAATCCGGGTCGCGCAGATCCGACGACAACACGTCACCAGCTCGTCCCAGCCGCGGAACGTACGCACGCGTACCTTCTCGTGGCCAACCCCCGGTCGGAGGCCGGGGCCCGCTCGGGCAGCGGCCGTCCGGTCGCCGGCGCACGACGCGCCGGAGCCGGAACAGGTCGGTAGCGGGGTGGGACGGGTCCACACCTCCGCCACACATCACGAGGAGTACGCCCGCACATGGCACGTCTAGTCGGCGTGGATCTCCCCCGCGAGAAGCGGATGGAGATCGCGCTCACCTACATCTTCGGGGTCGGTCGCACCCGCGCCCAGGAGACGCTCGCCGCTACCGGCATCTCGCCGGACAAGCGCGCTCGGGACCTCACGGACGAGGAGCTCGTTCAGCTCCGCGACCACATCGAGGCGAACTACAAGGTTGAAGGCGACCTGCGCCGCGAGGTCGCCGCCGACATCCGCCGCAAGGTCGAGATCGGCTGCTACGCCGGCATCCGGCACCGCCGGGGCCTGCCCGTGCGCGGCCAGCGGACCCGCACCAACGCGCGGACCCGTAAGGGCCCGAAGCGGACCGTGGCCGGCAAGAAGAAGCCCGGCAAGAAGTAATTCCCACGCCGGCGCCCAGGCCAAGAGCCAGCAGCCGATCGAGAACCCATACAGGAGCGCAGAAGACTTATGCCACCGAAGGCTCGTGCCGGAGCCGCAGTCAAGAAGGTCCGGCGCAAGGAACGCAAGAACGTCGCCCACGGGCAGGCGCACATCAAGAGCACGTTCAACAACACCATCGTGTCCATCACGGACCCGACCGGTGCGGTCATCTCCTGGGCCTCCGCCGGCCAGGTGGGCTTCAAGGGCTCCCGCAAGTCGACCCCGTTCGCCGCGCAGCTGGCCGCCGAGGCCGCCGCGCGCCGGGCGATGGAGCACGGCATGCGCAAGGTCGACGTGTTCGTCAAGGGTCCCGGCTCCGGCCGGGAGACCGCCATCCGTTCGCTGCAGGCCGTCGGGCTGGAGGTCGGCCAGATCGCCGACGTCACCCCGCAGCCGCACAACGGGTGCCGTCCGCCGAAGCGTCGCCGGGTCTGAGAGGTTAGAGAGAGATGGCTCGTTACACCGGTGCTGACTGCCGCCGTTGCCGGCGGGAGAAGATGAAGCTGTTCCTCAAGGGCAGCAAGTGCGATGGCCCGAAGTGCCCGTTCGAGTCCCGGCCGTTCCCGCCCGGGCAGCACGGCCGTGGCCGCACGAAGGAGACGGAGTACCTGCTCCAGCTCCGCGAGAAGCAGAAGGCCCGCCGCGTGTACGGCGTGCTGGAGAAGCAGTTCCGCGGGTACTACGAGGAGGCCGTGGCCAAGCAGGCCAAGACCGGTGAGGTCCTCCTGCAGATCCTGGAGTCGCGGCTCGACAACGTGGTCTACCGGGCCGGGTACGCGCACTCCCGGGACATGGCTCGCCAGCTTGTCAAGCACGGTCACTTCACCGTGAACGGCAAGAAGGTCGACATCCCGTCGTACCGCGTCAAGGAGCACGACATCATCGAGGTCCGGGGCAAGAGCAAGGAGCTCACCCCGTTCATCGTGGCGCAGGCCCAAGCCGGCTCGAAGACCGTCCCGGCGTGGCTGGAGGCGATCCCGAGCCAGATGAAGGTCCTGGTGCACTCGCTCCCGGCCCGCCAGGTGATCGACACCCAGGTCCAGGAGCAGCTGATCGTCGAGCTCTACTCCAAGTAAGGGCTCGTTGCGGTGGCCCGTCCTGCGGGGCGGGCCACCGGAACAGTTTGTGTCGTGGGCGTCATATAGCGGGCGTCCCGGAAGAGAAGAGAAGAAATGCTCATCAGCCAGCGACCGTCTCTCTCCGAAGAGTCGATCAACGAGACCCGCTCCCGGTTCACCATCGAGCCGCTGGAGCCCGGCTTCGGCTACACCCTGGGCAACTCGCTGCGGCGTACGCTGCTGTCGTCCATCCCGGGTGCCGCGGTCACCTCGATCAAGATCGACGGTGTGCTGCACGAGTTCACCACGATCCCCGGGGTCAAGGAGGACGTGGTCGAGCTCGTCATGAACATCAAGGAGCTCTGCGTCAGCTCCGAGCACGACGAGCCGGTCAGCATGTACCTGCGTAAGCAGGGGCCGGGCGACGTGACCGCCGGTGACATCCAGCCCCCGGCCGGTGTCTCGGTGCACAACCCCGACCTCAAGCTCGCCACCCTCAACGGCAAGGGCCGGCTCGACATGGAGCTGACCGTCGAGCGGGGTCGCGGCTACGTGACGGCGGCGCAGAACAAGCAGGCCGGCGCCGAGATCGGCCGGATCCCGGTCGACTCGATCTACTCGCCGGTGCTGAAGGTGACGTACCGCGTCGAGGCGACCCGTGTCGAGCAGCGGACCGACTTCGACCGGCTGATCATCGACGTCGAGACCAAGCCGTCGATGGGCCCGCGTACCGCGCTGGCCTCCGCCGGTTCGACGCTGGTCGAGCTGTTCGGGCTGGCCCGGGAGCTGGACGAGACCGCCGAGGGCATCGACATCGGGCCGTCCCCGCAGGACGCCCAGCTGGCGGCCGACCTCGCCCTGCCGATCGAGGAACTGGACCTCACCGTCCGCTCTTACAACTGCCTCAAGCGCGAGGGCATCAACTCCGTTGGTGAGCTGATCGGGCGTACCGAGGCCGACCTCCTCGACATCCGCAACTTCGGTCAGAAGTCGATCGACGAGGTCAAGATGAAGCTCGCCGGGATGGGTCTGGGGCTGAAGGACTCGGCCCCGAACTTCGACCCGGCACACGTCGTGGACGCCTTCGGCGAGGCCGACTACGACACCGACGACTATCGCGAGACCGAGCAGCTCTAGTCCGCGCTGCCGCCACACCTGAGGAGCACCAAGCATGCCCACGCCCACCAAGGGCCCCCGCCTCGGCGGCAGCCCCGCGCACGAGCGGCTGATGCTGGCCAACCTGGCCACCGCGCTGTTCCAGCACGGCAAGATCCAGACCACCGAGACGAAGGCCCGGCGGCTGCGTCCGCTGGCCGAGCAGCTCATCACCAAGGCCAAGCGCGGCGACCTCGCCTCGCGGCGGCGGGTGCTGGGCGTCGTCAAGGACAAGGACGTGGTCTACTCCCTGTTCGACCAGATCGCGCCCCGGTACGCCAACCGCAACGGTGGCTACACCCGGATCGTGAAGACCGGCCCGCGCAAGGGCGACGCCGCTCCGATGGCGATCATCGAGCTGGTGGAGGAGCTTCAGGTCGCCGAGCCGAAGGCGAACAAGAAGACCGCCGCCCGCAAGAGCGCCCAGCAGGACAAGGTCGAGGCCCTGGCCCCGGCCGAGGAGACCCCGGCGGCCCCGGCCGACCAGGACTCCGAGGCGCCGGTCTCGGCGTCCGGTGACACCGCCGCCGCCCGCGAGGACAGCGACGAGGCCACCGAGGCCACCGAGAACAAGGCCTGAGCAACGGCAGCACCGTCGGGCCCGGCATCCCTTCCTGGGGTGCCGGGCCCGACGTCGTGAACGGGAGGTACGAGGTGGACGAGCGGACCCGGCTACGGCTGGACGTCGCGTACGACGGCACCGACTTCTCCGGCTGGGCCGCCCAGCCGACCCGGCGCACCGTGGCCGGGGTGCTGGTCGAGGCGCTGGACCTGGTGCTCGGGGCGGGCACCGTGACCGGCCTGACGGTGGCCGGTCGGACCGACGCCGGGGTGCACGCCACCGGGCAGGTCTGCCACCTCGACCTGCCCGCCGCCGTCTGGGCGGAGCACCGGGAGCGGCTGCTGCGCCGGTTGGCCCGACTGCTCCCCGGTGACGTCCGGGTACGGGCGATGACCGAGGTGCCCGCCGACTTCGACGCCCGCTTCTCGGCGACCTTCCGCCGCTACGAGTACCGGGTGACCGACGCCCCGTGGGGTGCCGAGCCGCTGCGGCGGCGCGACACCCTCGCCTGGCCCCGGACGTTGGACCCGGCCGCCCTGAACGTCGCGGCGGCCGGCCTGGTCGGGGAACACGACTTCGCCGCGTACTGCCGGCGCAAGGAGAACGCCACGACGGTGCGCGAGGTGACCCGGCTGGACTGGCGACGGGACCCCGACGGCATCCTGGTCGCCACCGTGCAGGCCGACGCGTTCTGCCAGGCGATGGTGCGCAGCCTGGTGGGGGCGATGCTGACCGCCGGGGACGGTCGACGTCCGGTCGGCTGGCCGGCCGGGCTGCTCGTCCGCCGGGAACGGTCCAGCGAGGTGACGGTCGCGCCGGCGCACGGGTTGACCCTGGTGGCCGTCGGCTATCCGGACGACCCGGCCGACTACGCCGACCGTGCCGACCGGACCCGCCGGTTGCGGCTCCCGGTGGAGTCCTAGCCGGTCGGCCCGTGCTGTCGGCGGGCGGCGGCGCCGCGCTGGCGGGCCGACTCGTAGAGCACGACGGTCGCGGCGGCCGCCGCGTTCAGGGAGCTGGCGGCCCCGGACATCGGGACCCGGACGAGCTGGTCGCAGGCGTCCCGCCAGCCGACGCTGAGACCGGTGGTCTCGTTGCCGATCAGGGTCAGCGTGGGTTGCGTGAAGTCGTACCCGGTGACATCCAGGACGGCGTGCTCGTCGGCACCCGCGATGCCGATGCGGACACCGCCGGCGCGCAGGTCGGCGACCCAGGACAGCACCGTCTGGTGGGCGGGCACCCGGACCACGGGCAGCGCGAACAGTGAACCGGTGCTCGCCCGCACCGCCTTCGGGTCGTACACGTCGGCGGCATGGCCGGTGACGATGACGCCGGACGCGCCGAAGGCGTCCGCGGACCGGATGAGTGTCCCGATGTTGCCGGGGCTGGTGGGCCTGTCGAACACGACGGTGAGCATGGTCGGTCCGGCCGGGATGCGGCACAGGTCGTCCGCCGGCAGGGCGACCACGGCCAGCAGCTCCGGCACCGTGTCCGCCTTGCCGCCCAGCTCGTGCATCAGTTCGGGGGAGACGGCGTACCTCTCGGCCCGGACGGTGTCCAGGGTGTCGCGGGCCCAGCCGGACAACCGGACGTCGGCGTCGTACAGCAACTCCCGGACGTGCCAGCCGTGTTCGACGGCCATGGCGATCGGGCGTACGCCCTGCACGAGGAACTCGCCGCGACGCTGCCGCTTGGTCCGGTTGCGGAGCAGCGCCTCCCACTGCTGGAATCGCGCGTTGCGGCCACTCACCCGCCCCCTCACCGGTGTTCCCGCCTCCCCGGTACCTCCGGATCGGGGGTGTCGTGCCCGAGCCCCCGGCGGATCGCGATCTCCACGGGCGAGTACGCGCCGTCGGGCCGTTCCAGCTCGTACGGTGCCGCCGGCATCAGCGGCGGCTGGGCCATGAAGCGCGGCCGCGTACCGTGGTGCGGCTGCGCCGCGTGCACCAGGAACGGATGGCAGAGGAAGACGTCGCCCGGGGACCCGGTGGCCAGGGCGACCGGCCGGTGGTCCGACGCCGCCACCAGTTCGGGCGCGAGGTCGAGCCCGCTCGCCCCGTCCTCCCCGTACCGCTGGAGCACCTTCGGTACGTCGAGGTGGGAGCCGACCCTGATCCGGGTCGGCGCGTCCTCGTCACCGACCTCGCTGAACAGGAACAGCATCAGCAGGGCCCGACCCCGGGAGCGGACGTTCGTGAAGTACCAGTCCGCGCCCTCCGGCAGGTAGCTGCCCTCGATGTGCCAGCCCGCGTCGTCCGGCTCGTCCCGGTGCGGGAACCGCAACGGGAAGGTGCCCAGCGAGTAGCGCGGCTCCCAGCGTCCCGCGCCGACGAGCAGGTCGTACGCGTGATGGAGGTACGGGGAGTTGGGCGCGGCGGCGAACGGCCCCTGCGCCATGCCGGGCACCCAGTGCACGGGCTGCGTCCAGGTGGCCGGGTCGTCTGGGTCGCAGCCCGTCTCCCGCCACAGCAGCCGTGCGCAAAGCGCGGCCACACGCGGCGCGACGGCGCCCGCCACCTTCACGAAGCCGTCGTGGAGGAACCGGGATACCAGTGTCGTGTCGTCCATGCGCCCATCGTGGGGCGGCACCGGGCCCGGTCGCCCGACACTTTCCGCTCCACTTCTGTCGGGTGTGCCGCCTGCGCGCCGGCCCACGATACGAAAGGCCGGGTCATCCGGTAGCACGGCTCAGGTTCCGCCCACCGCCGAAGGGAACGAAGGCATGGAAACCCGCATCGTCGGCCGTCCCGCATTCCGGCTCGTGGGGCACGCCGCCCGGGTTCCCTTGATCCACCGGGGCGTCAACCCGTACATCCAGCGGCACGTCGCGGCGCTGCCGGCGGGGGAGCACCTGCGCCTGAAGGCGCTCGGCGATGCCGAGCCGGGTGGCCTGCTCGCGGTCTGCGACGACCTCGACGCGGACTACGACGAGGGGAGCGAGCTGACGTACCTGCACGGGGTCGCCGTGTCCCGCAGCACGCCGGTCCCGGCCGACCTGGACGTCATCGAGGTCCCGGCGGGCCGTTGGGTGGTCATCCGGGTGGCGGGGCCGCATCCGCAGATCCTGCAGAGGACCTGGGCCACTGCCGCAACGGGGTGGTTTCCGTTCAACCCGTGGCGGCTGCGGCCGGGCCCGGAGATCGTCGCGGTGCCCGGCCCGACGGACGACCTCGGCAGTCCGACCCGCGAACTCTGGTTGCCCGTCGAACCGGCGTAGCGACCGGGCCCGCCGCCGGCCAGTCCCGGGCCGGCTCCTCAGACGCAGGCCCGGCCGCTCCGGCCGGGCCTGCGTCGCCGGCGGTCAGTCGCCGGGCAGTTCGTCGGTGTCCGGGTCGTCGCCGCGCGGGGAGGCGGTGGGCGTCCGGCGGGTCCCGGCGGACGGGGTGGCCGAGGCGCCGGTGGCCTTCGCGGTGGGCTGGTCCACGCTGACGCCGGCCGCGCGGCGGTCCAGCACCCCCTTGTCGAGGTGCAGCTCGATCAGGTCGTAGATGATCTCGCGGACGGTACGGTCACCGGCCGGGACGGCACCGGCGTCGTCCCGGGTGACCAGGCAGTAGGCGACGTAGTGGCCGCGTACCTGCCAGGCGACGCGGGCGGCGGCGGTGGCGACCGACTCGGTGTCGTCCCCGGCGGGCATGCCCCGGAACCGGCCGCGCCGGTCGTCGAGCAGCGGCCTGATCCGCTCCCGGACGCGTTGCGCGGTGGCCAGGTCGGTCAGGTTGAACAGACCGGCGGTGAGCAGGTGGTCGCCGTCGGGGGAGCGCAGGGTGGCCCGGACCACCTGGCTGCACCCGAGGGTGACCAGCAGGTCGGCGATCTCACCGGTGGCGGCCACGGCGCAGTTCGCGCCGGACTGGGTCTTGAGCACCTGGTATTCGTGCCGGTCGACGCCGACGACCAGGGTCTTGCCGGGGAAGACCTCCTTGGCGGTCAACGGCTGCCGGTCGGAGTCCCGGGAGTCCAGGGGGCCGGTAGCGGTCTGGTCGGCCGGGGCGGTGCTCGCCGACGCCGTCGGCGCGGCCCCGGTCTGCCCCGGATCGTCGGTGGCGGAGCGGTCGATGAGCAGCAGGGCCCCGCCGATGCCGCAGAGGCCGAGCAGCATCAGCACCGCCGCCCCGCCGACGGCGATCTGCCAGAGCCGGCCGCCCCGGGCGTCGGCGGAGCGGCGGGACCGGGAGCGCTCCGGCGTGGACGTCGGGGCGGGCACCTGGACGGCGGAGCGGATCGGGACGGGATCGGCCTCCGGCGGCGTCGGCCGGCTGGTCCGGGGCAGGGAGGGGGCCGGGAAGCGGGACGGGGAGGGCCCGGCCGGTGCGGTCGGGCCGGGTTGGAACAGCGGCAGGTCCGCCCCGGGCCGCAGGTTCTCCTCAAACGCGTCCTCAGCGGACTCGTACCGATATACCATGTCGCCCAGAGTAGGGTCCATTGCCCCTTTAGGGGATAATATCGGGAAATACCGCGCGTGGCGCGTCGGGTCCACCGGACCGTCCACCCCGGCGGCCCGCCGGGCACACCGACCGCCGACGACGGGACCGGTACGGGCCGGTGGAACAATGCCCCGGTGACCGGCGACCACTACTTCACCCCGGAGCCCAGCGCCCCGGCCCACCCCCGCGAGGTCGAGTTCCACGTCGCCGGGCGCGACTACACGCTCGCCTCCGCCAGCGGGGTCTTCTCCGCCGCCCGGCTCGACCCCGGCACCGCCGTACTGCTGCGCAAGGCCGAGCTGCCGACCGCCGGCACCGGCGGTCACCTGCTCGACATCGGCTCCGGATTCGGGCCGATCAGCTGCGTGCTGGCCGACCTCGCACCGACCGCCACCGTGTGGGCGGTCGACGTCAACGCGCGGGCCCGCGAGCTGACCGCCACGAACGCCGCCCGCGTCGACGCCGCCGACCGGGTCCACGCGGTCGCCCCGGACGAGGTGCCGGTCGAGGTCACCTTCACCCAGATCTGGTCCAACCCGCCGATCCACATCGGCAAACCCGAACTGCACGGGCTGCTGCGCCGCTGGCTGCCCCGGCTCGCCCCGGACGGCGTCGGCTGGCTGGTGGTGGCCCGGCACCTCGGCGGCGACTCGCTGCACCGCTGGCTGGGCGACGAGGGCTTCGCGGTGACCCGGCAGGCCAGCCAGAAGGGCTACCGGGTGCTGCGGGTCACCCGGTAATCGAGTGTCGCCCGGCCCCACGCCTCGGGCAGGATGCCGGCGTGGGATACGTGGACGTGGCAGCGGTCGGGCACATCCTCCCGGACGGCCGGGAACTCTTCGCCGACGTGTCGTTCCGGGTCGGTGAGGGCGCCAAGGTCGCCCTGGTCGGGCCGAACGGCGCCGGCAAGACGACGCTGCTGCGGATGGTCGCCGGTGACCTGCCGGTGCGTACCGGGGCGATCGCCCGCTCCGGTGGGCTCGGCGTGATGCGGCAGTTCATCGGCATGATCGGCGACGAGTCGACGCTGGCCGACCTGGCCCTGTCGCTGGCCCCACCGGTGTTGCGCGCGGCCGGTCACCGGCTCGCCGCCACCGAACAGGCCATGCGGGAGGCCGAGCTGCGCGGCAAGTACAGCACCGCCGCCGGCAAGGCCCAACTGGCGTACGCCGACGCGCTGGCCGCCTGGGGCGAGGCCGGCGGGTACGACGCCGAGGTGCTCTTCGACACCGTCACCACCACCGTGCTCGACCTGCCCTGGGACGCCTCCCGGGACCGGCCGGTACGCACCCTGTCCGGCGGGCAGCAGAAGCGCTTCGCCCTGGAGCTGCTGCTGCGCGGCCCCGACGAGGTGCTGCTGCTCGACGAGCCGGACAACTTCCTCGACGTGCCCGGCAAACGCTGGCTGGAGCAGCGGCTGCGCGAGTCCACCAAGTCGGTGCTGTACGTCTCGCACGACCGCGAACTGCTCGCGCACACCGCCGACCGGGTGGTCGCCGTCGAAGGGGGCAGCGCCTGGGTGCACCCGGGAGGCTTCGCGAGCTGGCACGACGCCCGCACGGCCCGGCACGCCCGCCTCGACGAGCTGCGCCGCCGCTGGGACGAGGAGCACCAGAAGCTGCGCGAGCTGATGCTGATGTACAAGCAGAAGGCCGCGTACAACGACGGGCTCGCCTCCCGCTACCAGGCGGCGCAGACCCGGCTGCGCAAGTTCGAGGAGGCCGGGCCGCCGCCCGTACCGCCGAAGGACCAGGACATCCGGATGAAGCTGGCCGGCGGGCGGACCGGCAAGCGCGCGGTCATCTGCGAACAGCTCGAACTGGACGGCCTGACCTACCCGTTCGACCTGGAGCTGTGGTACGGCGACCGGGTGGCGGTGCTCGGGGCCAACGGCACCGGCAAGTCGCACTTCCTGCGCCTGCTGGCCCGGGGCGGCACCGACCCCGACCCGGCCAACGGCCCGGTGGACGGGGCCGCCGCGCTGGCCCCGGTGGCGCACGGCGGGGTGGTCCGGCTGGGCGCCCGGGTGCGGCCGGGGCACTTCTCGCAGACCCACGACCGGCCGGAGCTGATGGCGAATACCCTGGTCGAGGTGCTGTGGCGCGGCGACGAGCACCGCGACGGGATGGACCGGCACGCGGCGATGGCGGCGCTGAGCCGCTACGAGCTGGCCGGCCAGGGCGACCAGCGGTTCGGCACCCTCTCCGGCGGCCAGCAGGCCCGGTTCCTGGTGCTGCTGCTGGAGTTGTCCGGGGCGACCCTGCTGCTGCTCGACGAGCCGACCGACAACCTCGACCTGGCCTCGGCGGAGGCGTTGGAGGCGGGGCTGGCCGCGTTCGCCGGGACGGTGGTGGCGGTCACCCACGACCGCTGGTTCACCCGCTCGTTCGACAGGTTCGTGCTGTTCCGGGGCGACGGTGACGTGGTGGAGACCCCGGAGCCGGTCTGGGACGTGGGCTGAGCCACCCGTGCGTCCGTGAGGTGCCGACCACGCCCGGTCACCGGGCGTGGTCGTCGCCGGTCGGGGCCGGTCCGGGCGGCATAGGGTGGATCTCGTGACAGAGATGACCTACCGCCGGCTGGGCGACTCCGGGCTCGTGGTGTCCGTGGTCGGCATCGGCTGCAACAACTTCGGCCGCAAGCTCGACATCGACGGCACCCGGACGGTGGTCGACGCCGCGCTCGACGCGGGGATCACCTTCTTCGACACCGCCGACATCTACGGCGAGCCGCCGGGCGGGTCCGAGGAACTGCTCGGGCAGGCCCTCAAGGGGCGGCGCGACGACGTGGTGCTGGCCACCAAGTTCGGCATGTCGATGGGCGGGCGCAACGGCCGCGACTTCGGGGTACGCGGCTCCCGGCGGTACGTGGTGCGGGCCGTCGAGGCGTCGCTGCGTCGGCTCGGCACCGACCACATCGACCTGTACCAGCTGCACGAGCCCGACCCGGACACCCCGGTCGACGAGACGCTCGCCGCACTGGACGACCTGGTCCGCGCCGGCAAGGTGCGCTACCTGGGCAACTCCAACTTCTCCGGCTGGCAGATCGCCGACGCCGACTGGACGGCGAAGACCCGCGGGCTGACCCGGTTCGTCAGCGCGCAGAACCACTACAACCTGCTCCACCGGGACGCCGAGGTCGAGATCATCCCGGCCTGCGAGCGGTTCGGCCTGGGCCTGCTGCCGTTCTTCCCGCTGGCCAATGGGCTGCTCACCGGCAAGTACCGGCGGGACAGCGCCCCACCCGCCGGCAGCCGGCTCTCCGGTGGCGGCCGGTACGCCGAGCGGCTCGCCGCCGCCCGCTGGGACACCATCGAGGCGCTGGAGGCGTACGCGGCGCAGCGGGGGCTGACGCTGCTCCAGGTGGCCATCGGCGGGCTGGCCGCCCGCCCGGCGGTGGCCTCCGTCATCGCCGGCGCCACCACCGCCGAGCAGGTCCGGGCGAACGCCGCCGCCGGCGGGTGGCAGCCCACCGACGACGACCTCGACGCACTGGACGCCCTGCTCTGACCGGCCGGCCCCGACGCGGTCGGGCCCGGACACCGTCGCGGTGTCCGGGCCCGACCAGGAACCGGGTGGTCAGCTGTCCAGGCCGGCCGGTTCCCCGGGGCCCGGCCGAGCACGGCCGCGACCCCACAGCAGCAGCGTCGTCCCCGCGACGACCACCGCCAGCGCACCGGCCAGCCACGGCCAGCCGCCGAAGCCGTCGTCGGTGTCCCCGCCGGTGGGCGGCGGCGCGGCGGCGGCCGGCGACGGCGACTGGGCCGCCCGCGCCTGCACCTGGGCGGTCGCCGTGCTCCGGTACGGCTCGGGGGCGCTGACCGTCACCCGCCAGTCGCCGGGGGACAGCAGCGGGCCGCTGCTGTAGAAGCCCTGCCCCTCCCCGGCCGGCTCGATCTGCACCGGCCCGGCCGTCCGGCCACCCTCGCCCTCGGCGGTCAGGGTGAGCCGGACCGGCTGGTCCAGCCGGTGCCCGTCGGCGTACACGGCCATCACGGTGACCCCGCCGGCGCCGTCACCGGCCACCGTCAGCTTGACCTTCCCGCCGTGCGCCGCCGCCGGACCCGCCGGCAGGACCACCAGGGCCGCCACGACCAGCGCGGCGGCGAGGGCTCTGAAGGTACGCATCGACGTCTCCCTTCCGATGTGGAGGGGCCGCCCCCACCGTCGGTGTCGACGGTGGGAGCGGCCCCGTGGTGCTCCTTACAGCGAACCGCCCTTGGCGATCCGGGTGGGGTCGGCGCCGAGCCGGCCGGCCCCGTCGACCGACTTGTTGTCGTTCGCCTTGACGCCGGCCTTGGTGGCCGCGCCGCCGAGCCGGACGATCATGGCGTCGGCGTCACGGACCAGCACGTCCCGCACGTCCGTGTCGGTCACCACCGCCGGGTCGGTGGCCAACGCCTTGAAGGCGGTCAACTGCTGCACCGCCCGCTTGTCGTTGCCCGCCGCCTCGGAGGCCCGCACCGCGTCCAGCTTGTTGGACAGCTGACGGTGCGCCTTGGTGGTGAGTCGTCCGGTCGCCTTGAACCGGTCCAGCAGGTTCTGCATGTCCCGGAACGAGGTGGTGACGAAGAACCGGACCGTCGAGGTGGTGGAGTTACCCGCCTTGTCGGTCGCGGTCACCGTCAGCTCGTGCAGGCCGAGCGGCAGCTCGTACAGCGCCTGGAGGGTGCCGCTGGCGTACGCCCGACCGTCCAGCACGCCGGAGGTCGTCTTGATGCCGGAGGTCGGGTCGACCGCCTGCCACGAGATCCGGACGTCCTGGCTGTCACCGTAGAGCTGGCCGTCGGCGATGCCGGAGACCAGCAGCGTCGGCTTGGTGCCGTCGATCTTCACGACCGCCGACTTCAGCGCCTCGACGTTGCCGGCGGCGTCGGTGGCCCGGTACAGCAGCTCGTGCGTGCCGTCCCCGGTCACCTCCACCGGCGTGGTGTACGCCGTCCAGGCGCCACCGTCGAGCGACCACTCCAGCTTCTTCACCCCGGAACCGGCGTCGGTGGAGGTGATCACCACCGGAACGGTGCCGTTGTGCCAGCCGTCGGCGTTGGCCGGGGCGAACGCCGCCGAGCTGACCGGCGCGGTGGCGTCGATCTTCACAGCGACCTTCTTCGTCGCCTCCACGTTGCCGGCCTTGTCCGTCGACCGGAACCGCAGCTCGTGTGCGCCATCCCCGGTGACCTGCACCGGCTCGGTGTACGCCGTCCACGTGGTGGCGTCGTCGAGCTGGTACTCGGTGCTCGCCACCCCGCTACCGCCGGCCTCGTCGGCCGCCGCCAGCGTCACCGTGACCGGGCCGGTGTACCAGCCCTCGGTCGGGGTGCCGGAGACGGTGGCCGTGGTCACCGGGGCGGTCGTGTCGGCCGCCTTGGTGGAGAGCCGGAAGTAGTCGAACGAGGCCGTCTTCGAGGTGGCCGCGTTCGCGCCGAGGGTGAACAGACCGACCTTCGGGGTGGCCCCGACGGCGGTGTTCGTCAGCGTCTCGAACGTCGTCCACTCCTGCCCGTCGGCCGAGTACGACGCGGTGAAGGTGTCACCGGCCCGGGCCAGCCGCAGGTACCACACCGCCGAGGTCAGGTTGGAGACCTGCGGCTGCGGGTTCTGCGTCACCCCGGCGACCTCGCCACGGAACTCGATCCGCCGCGACGGGGTCTGACCGGCCTGGTTGTCCACGATGAAGTCGAACTTGACGTAGTTGTCGTCGTCGGCGTGGACGATCAGACCGGCCTGCTGGTACTGCTCGGCCAGCGCGCTGCCGTCGACCTTCGTCTCCAGGGTCCAGTCGCCGCTCGGCGCGGTCTGGAGGATGAAGTTCGTCGGCCCGGTGTTGCTGGTGCCGTAGATGTCACCCTTCGGCACGTCGATCTTCAGTGCGCCGTCGGCCACCCGGTAGGCGGCCGGGTCCTCCCGGAGCACCGCGTTCCACCGGCACTTGTCGAGCGTGGTGCCGGTGAACTCGTCCGACGGGTCGACCGGGCCGGCCGGGGCGTCCGGCGAGACCAGGAACGAGTCGAACAGCGCGTCCACCACCGGGGCGGTGGTGGCACCGTTGAGGGCGAACAGACCGATCCGCGGGTTGGTGATGCCGGCCAGCGCGGCGGACCGACCGACCGGGGTGAACGTCGCCCCGTCGCCGGAGAACGCCGCGGTCAGGTTGGTGCCGTCGCTGATCAGCCGCAGCCAGATGGTGTCACCGGCCGGTGCGGCGGTGGCGTCCGCCCCCTCGTTGCGGGGCGAACCGGCGGTCTCCCGGATGAACTCCACCCGGCGGGAACCGCTGTAGAGCAGGTCCACCTTGGCGTAGTTGTCGTCGTCGCCGTAGATCAGCAGGCCGGCCTGCTGGTAGTTGGCGGTGACGGGCAGGGTGACCTTGGTGGTGGCCTGCCAGGCCCCGCTGGGTGCGGGCTGGAGGACCAGGTTGGTGGCGCCGTTGGTCGTGCCGTACAGGTCACCGGAGGCGGTGGGCAGCCGCAGCGACCCGCCGGAGACCGAGTAGAGCTGGTTCTCCCGGACGACCGTCCAGCGGTCCTTGTCGAGGGTGTTGCCGGTGAACTCGTCCGAACGCGCCCCGAGGCAGGAGTTGTTCGGCGCGTCCACCTTGACCGGGACGGTCGCGTAGGACTTCGCGCCCCGGCTGTCCGTCACCGTCAGGGTGGCGGTGAAGGTGCCCGGGGTGGTGTAGGTGTGGGTGGCGTTCAGGGTCGTCGCCGTCCCGCCGTCACCGAAGTCCCAGGCGTACGTCAGCGGGGTGTCACCCTCGGTGTCGGTGGCCGTGCCCGTGAAGGTCACGGTGACCGGCGCGGTGCCGGTCGCCGGGGTGGCGGTGGCCGTCACCTGCGGCGGCGCGTTGTCGGTCACGCCCCGTCCGATGAAGTCCATCCAGTTGACGTTGAACAGCGAACCGGCGCCACCGGCCGGGTCCTTGGCGACGAAGTACAGCGCGCCCTCCGCACCGGCCGTCACCGGCGCGGTCACGTCGACGAACTGCTGCCAGCCGCCCGTGCCGGGCACGGTGGCCGTGGCCACCACCGGACCGTCGACGGCACCGGCGTGCACGTCGATCCGGCCGCCCTGGACCTCGGAGGCCACCCGGAACCGGATCTGCTCGACCCCGGTCAGGTTGGCCGGGACGAGCGACCACCAGTCGCCGTCCTCGATGAAGCCGATGTTCTGGCCGCCACCGGCGGTGTCGCTGGTGGTCTCCTTCTGCACGCCCGGGTCACCGCCGCCGGTGCTGCCCGGGGCCCGCCCGGTGGCCGTGTAGTACTCGGCCTGCTTGCGCTTGGGCTGGAGGATCTCGATCGCCCGACCGGTCAGCGGGCCGGCGCCGCCGGTGCCGCCGTCGTCGGTGTAGGTGGCCTCGAAGACCGCGAAGACGTTGGCCTCCGCGCCGTGCCCGGACGCCAGCGAGGTCTGCACGGTGCCGGTGCAGCCGGTGTGCTGCTCCAGCGGGTGGGCGTGCTCGTCGTGGCCGAGCAGCACCTGCAGCTGCACCCGGTCACAGTCGACGGTGCCGTCCTCCGGGTCGGTCACCTTGATCGTGTACTTGACCTGGTCGCCCCAGTCGAAGAACCCGCCGCTGGGCGGGAACTCGATGGTCACGGTCGGGGCGGTGTTGCCGACCGTCACCGGCACGTTCGCCACGGCGGTACGGCCCTTGGGGTTGGTGACGGTGAGCTGGGCGGTGTAGTCGCCGGCCGTGGCGTACGTGTGGGTGGGGTTCGCCTCGGTGGAGGTCTGTCCGTCACCGAACTTCCACGCGTAGGTCAGCGTGCCGCCGTCCGGGTCACGGGACCCGGCGCTGGAGAACTTCACGGTCAGCGGTGCGGCCCCGGAGGTGGGGTCGGCGCTGGCCTCGGCGATCGGGGCGCGGTCACCGGCGGTGTAGTCGATCCGGTAGACCCCGGAGTCGTCGTTGTTGCCGCCGAAGCCGGTGCCCCACTCGATCAGGTAGAGCGCGCCGTCCGGCCCGAACTCGAAGTCCATCGGGCGGATCATGGACATGCCGGTGAGCAGCTGGTTGATGTCGATCAGCGACTTGCCGTCCGCGCTGACCTGCATCGTGTACATCTTCGACTGGTTCCACTCGCCGAGCAGCGCCTTGCCGTCGTAGTACGCCGGCCACTTGCGGCTCGACGTGCTGTCGGCGTCGTAGCGGTAGACCGGGCCGCCCATCGGGGCGCCGCCGCCGCCGATCTCGGGGAAGCGCGGGTCGCCCGCGTAGCCGTAGTCCACCGTCGCCGGGATGGCCGGCGGCAGGTTGGTCAGGCCGGTGTTGTTGGGCGAGTCGTTCACCGGCGCGGCGCAGTCGAACTTCGCGCCGCTCGGCCCGGACGGGAAGGTGTAGTCGTTGTACGCCTTGTTGTTGCCGGTGCAGTACGGCCAGCCGTAGTTGCCGGCGGTGGCGACGATGTTCCACTCCACCAGGCCCTCGGGGCCACGGTTCGGGTTGGCCGCCGAGGCGTCCGGCCCGTAGTCGGCGACGTAGAGGGTGTCGGTCTTCTGGTCGACGCCGATCCGGAACGGGTTACGGAAGCCCATGCCGAAGATCTCGGGACGGGTCTTCGCGGTGCCCGGGGCGAACAGGTTCCCCGTCGGGACGGTGTAGGTGCCGTCGTCCTCCGGGTGGATCCGGATCACCTTGCCGCGCAGGTCGTTGGTGTTGCCGGCGCTGCGCTGCGCGTCGTAGTCCTGCCGGCCGGCCCGCTCGTCGATCGGGGTGAAGGCGCTCGACTCGAACGGGTTGGTGTTGTCGCCGGTGGCGAGGTACAGGTTGCCCTTCGAGTCGAAGGTCATGCTGCCGCCGGCGTGGCAGCAGGTGTTGCGCTGGGTGTCGACCTGGAGCACGACCTTCTCGGTGGCCTTGTCGATGGTGTCACCGTTGACGGTGAACCGGGACAGGTAGTTGCGCGGGGCGCCACCGGCCGGTGCGTAGTACAGGTAGATCCACTTGTTGGTGGCGAAGTCCGGGTCGAGGCGCAGGCCGAGCAGGCCGTCCTCGTTGCCGGTGAAGACGTCCAGCCGGGTCGCGGTGACCGTGTTGCCGGTGTCCGGCTTCACGATCTGCACCCGGCCGTCACGCTCGGCGTAGAACACCCGGCCGTCCGGAGCGATGTCCAGCTCCATCGGGTTGTTGGTGTTGCTGTCGAGGGTGACCTTCTCGAAGTTCGAGGTCTTCGTGGCGCCGCAGTCGGCGTTCTCGACCCCGGCCGCGGTGCGGATGCCGCCGAGCAGGTGGCTGAGGAACTCCGGCTCGGTGTACGACGCCTGGGTGTGGCCGCCGCCGGTGTACCAGGACCGACCGCCGTCGTAGTCCTGGCACCAGGCGGTGGGGTGGTCGGCACCCATCGCGCCGGCGCCCGGGCTGTAGGACTTCTCGTCCAGGCTGGCCAGCACGTGCACCTTGGAACGCGGGTTGGTGCGGAAGTTGTACCACTCGTCGAACCGGGACCAGCGGTCCGGCAGGTCGGCGGTCGACGGGTGCGCGTGGTCCTCGACCTTGACGGTGGCCTGCTGGTTGGCCGGGTGGCCGGAGAAGTACGCGCCGACCAGGTTGCCGTACCAGGCCCAGTCGTACTCGGTGTCGGAGGCGGCGTGCACGCCGGCGTAGCCGCCGCCGGCCTTGATGTAGCGCTCGAACGCGGCCTGCTGGGTGGCGTCGAGGACGTCACCGGTGGTGGAGAGCCAGATCACCGCCTGGTACTTGGCCAGGTTGGTGTCGTTGAAGGCGGCCCCGTCCTCGGTGGTGTCGACGGTGAAGCCGTTCTCGGTGCCGAGCTTCTGGATCGCGGCGATGCCGGCCGGGATGGCGTCGTGCCGGAACGCAGCGGTCTTGGAGAAGACCAGGACCGAGAACGGTTCGGCGGCGGCTGCCGCCGCCGGCGCGGGTGCGGCCTGGGGCCGGGCCTGCGCGACGGGAGCGGCCTGGGCGGCGGTGCCGCCGATCAGACCGCTGGCGAGTAGGGAGAGGGCCAGTAGACCGGCACCCAGTGGACCGCGACGTGCGCGGCGATGGCGGGATGGAGACACTCCATGCTCCTTTTGTCCGCGTTGGACAGTGGTGGGGGCATGGGGACGACTCGCCGCAGACCGTCCCCGGTCGGATCGGTGTGGGCCCGCCGAGGTCCGCACCGGTGGCGATCAGGTGCGGGCCACGCCGAGGCTTCGCACCGGAATAATGTCGATCGGTTGAACAAATTAGCGCCGCTGGATTGGTTTCCGGCAAGGCATGAGCATGTAACGATTCGGTATCGGCGACTCGCTTTTCCGGCTTATGTGGATACAAGCCCAAAATAGTAGCCATCGACGTTGCTGGATCAATCTAACACCCCTTGGCGGATCAGCGGATCTGTCGTACGGTCACAGGCACGTGACCCACGGGAGCCCGGTACACCGGGCTGAGAGGGGGGCTGAGAGCCCCCGACCGTCGAACCTGATCCGGGTAATGCCGGCGCAGGGAGGAGAGTTGCCGTGCCGTCCCTCGGCCGACTGCATCTGATCACCGACACCCGCCCCGGGTGCGACCCGCTCGCCGTCCTGCGGGCCGCCCTCCCGGTGGCCCGCGACGAGCTGGTCGTCCAGGTCCGGGTGACCGACGACACCACCGACCGGCAGGCCTACGACCTGGCCCGCCGGGTGCGCGAGCAGTGCGCGCCGTACGGGGCGACCTGCCTGGTCAACGACCGGCTGCACGTAGCCCTCGCGGTGGACGCCCACGGCGGCCACGTCGGCGCGGACGACCTGCCCGTCGCGGCGGCCCGCCGGGTCCTCGGCCCCGACGCCGTGCTCGGGGCGACCACCCGGGAACCGGGTGCCGCCGCACGGGCGGTCGCCGCCGGGGCCAGCTACCTGGGCGTCGGCCCGTGCCACCCGACCGCCACCAAGACCGGCCTGCCCGACCCGATCGGCCCCGCCGGGATCCGCGCCGTCGCCGATGCCGTCGACGTGCCGGTGATCGCCATCGGCGGGGTCACCGTCGCCACGGTGCCGGCGCTGCGGGCCGCCGGGGCGTACGGGGTGGCGGTGGTCGGGGCGCTGTCCACCGCCGCCGACCCGGGCCGGGCCACCGCCGAACTGATCGCGGCGCTGACGTGCTGAACCGGCCCGACGTCGCAGTCGTGGGCGCGGGGCCGGTCGGATTGGCGATCGCCTGGCGCTGCGCCGCCCGGGGCCTGCGGGTGGCCGTGCACGACCCGGCCCCCGGCTCCGGCGCGTCCCGGGTCGCCGCCGGGATGCTCGCCCCGGTCGCCGAGGCGTACTTCGGGGAACGGGAACTGACCGGGCTGCTCACCGAGTCCGCCGCCCGCTGGCCGGGCTTCGCCGCCGAGCTGACCGAAGCCACCGGAACGGAGTTCGGGTACCGCACCGACGGCACCCTCGTCGTCGGGCTGACCGGGGACGACCTGGCCGAGGCGCGCCGGCTCTGGTCGTACCAGCAGGGGCTGGGGCTGCCGATCAGCGCGCTGCGGCCGTCGCAGCTACGGGAGCGCGAACCGGCGCTGACCCCCCGGTTGCGCGGCGGCGCGGTCGCCCCCGGCGACCACCAGGTCGACCCGCGCCGGCTGGTCGACGCGCTGCGGGTCGCCGCCGGACGGGCCGGCGCGACCCTGCTGCCCGGCGCGGTGACCCGACTGGCCGAGGTGGACGCGCCGGTCGTCGTGGTCGCCGCCGGCTGCGGCGCCGCCGCGCTGACCGGGCTGCCGGTCCGCCCGGTCAAGGGCCAGGTGCTGCGGCTCCACGCGCCCGACCACCGCCCGCCCGGCTTCCGGCACGTCATCCGGGGGTACGCCGACGGCGAGCCGGTCTACCTCGTCCCCCGCGACGACGGCGAGGTGGTGCTCGGGGCGACAGTCGAGGAGCGCGCCGACACCGAGGTGACCGCCGGGGCGGTGCTGCGCCTGCTCCGCGCCGCCGTCGACCTCGTCCCCGAACTCGCCGAGTACGCGCTGACCGAGGCGACCGCCGGACTGCGCCCCGGCACCCCGGACAACGCGCCGATCCTCGGCCCGCTGCCCGACCGGCCCGGCGTGCTCGCCGCCACCGGCCACCACCGGCACGGCATCGTGCTCACCCCGGTCACCGCCGACCTGATCACCGACCTGATCGTCACCGGTCAGCCGGACCCGCTGCTCACCCCCTTCACCGCCGACCGGTTCCACTGAGGAGGAAGACGTGCGACTGATCGTCAACGGCGTCGGACGCGACCTGGCCGGCGGCACGACCGTCGCCGACCTGGTCGCCACGGTCACCGGGCAACGGCGCGGGCTCGCCGTCGCGGTCAACGGCGAGGTGGTCCCCCGGGGCGGCTGGCCGGCCACCGTGCTGCGCGACGGTGACCGGGTCGAGGTGCTCAGCGCCGCCCAGGGCGGGTGACCCGGATGCCCCTCACCATCGCCAGTCACACCTTCACCTCCCGGCTCGTCCTCGGCACCGGCGGCGCGGCCAACCTGCACGTGCTGGAGCAGGCGATCCGGGCCTCCGGCACCGGACTGGTCACCCTCGCCCTGCGCCGCGTCGACACCGCCCCCGGCACCGCCGGTGGCCTGCTCGACCTGCTCGACCGGTGCGCGGTGCGGCTGCTGCCCAACACCGCCGGCTGCTACACCGCTGCCGAGGCGGTGAAGGTGGCCCGGCTGGCCCGGGAGGCGTTCGACACCGACTGGGTCAAACTGGAGGTGATCGGCGACGAACGCACCCTGCTCCCGGACGGGGTGGAGCTGCTGCGGGCCGCCGAGGAACTCGTCGCCGACGGGTTCGTCGTGCTGCCGTACACCTCCGACGACCCGGTGCTGGCCCGCCGGCTGGCCGACGTCGGCTGCGCGGCGGTGATGCCGGCCGGTGCGCCGATCGGTTCCGGACTGGGGATCACCAACCCGCACCACATCCGGCTCATCCGGCAGAGCGTCGACGTGCCGGTGATCCTCGACGCCGGGATCGGCACCGCCTCCGACGCGGCGCTCGCCATGGAACTGGGCTGCGACGGGGTGCTGCTGGCCAGCGCCGTCACCCGGGCCGCCGACCCGACGGCGATGGCCACCGCCATGCGGCACGGCGTACGGGCCGGGCGGCTCGCGTACACCGCCGGGCGCATCCCCCGGCGCTTCCACGCCCTCGCCTCCACCCCCGACGACGGAAGACCCGACCTGTGACCCGCCCCGCCGCCCCGGCCGGGGTGGTGCTGCTGACCGACCGGCGGGCGGCGCAGACGGATCTCGTCGAGGTCGTCGCGGGGGCGGTACGCGGTGGCGTGCGGTGGGTGGTGCTGCGGGAGAAGGACCTGCCCCGCGCCGACCGGGCCGCGCTCGCCGTCGACCTGCGGGCGGCCCTGGCCGGAGCCGGCGGCACCCTGATCGTGGCCGGCCCCGACCCGCTGGACGGGGACGCCGTCCACCTGCCCGCCGCCGGGCCGTACCCGCCGCCGGCCGTCGGGCTCGTCGGCCGGTCCTGCCACGACGCGGCGGAGCTGGCCCGACTCGGCACCGAGGACTACGTGACGCTCTCGCCGGTCTGGCCCACCCGCAGCAAACCCGGCTACGGCCCACCCCTGTGCCCGGACGGGCTGCGCCGGCTGGTGCGGCTCAGCCCGGTACCCGTGCTCGCCCTCGGCGGCATCGAGACGCCGGAGCAGGTGACGGCGTGTGTCGAGGCGGGCGCGGCCGGGGTGGCGGTACTCGGCGCGATCATGCGCGCCGCCGACCCGACCGCCGTCGCGGCAGCACTCACCGGCGTCTTCGACCAGCTCACCGCGCTGGCGGCACCCCGTCCGACCCCTCGCACCCCGATCCCCCAGGAGGGGACATGACACCGACGACCGTGCTCACCATCGCCGGGTCCGACTCCGGCGGTGGTGCCGGCATCCAGGCCGACCTGAAGGTGTTCGCCGCCCTCGGCGCGTACGGGACGAGCGTGCTGACCGCGGTCACCGCGCAGAACACCCGCGGGGTGGACGCCGTGCTGCCGCTGCCCCCGCAGACCGTCGCCGAGCAGCTCGACAGTGTGCTCGGCGACTTCGCGGTCCGGGCGGTGAAGACCGGGATGCTCGGTACGCCGGCGGTCGCCGACGTCGTGGCCGGGGCGGCGGAGGCGGGCCGGCTGCCGCACCTCGTCGTCGACCCGGTGCTCGTCGCCACCAGCGGACACCGGCTCGGTGTGGTGGCGGCGGTCGAGCGGCTGCTGCCGTACGCCCGGGTGGCGACACCGAACTGCGCGGAGGCCGCCGCCCTCACCGGCGGCCCGGTGACCACGGTCGGGGAGATGGTCGCGGCGGCGCAGGCCCTGGCGGCCGGCGGCCCGGAGTACGTGGTGGTCACCGGCGGCGACCTCGACGCGGCCGGCGAGTCGGTCGACGTGCTGGCCGGCGGCGGGACGACCACCCTGCTCCGTGCGCCCCGGGTGGACACCCGGCACAGCCACGGCACCGGCTGCTCGTTCTCGGCCGCGATCGCCGTCCGGCTCGCCGCCGGCGACCCGGTGCCGGTCGCGGTCGCCACCGCCAAGGAGTACGTCACCCGCGCGCTGACCGGCGCGCGGGACTGGGAACTGGGCGCGGGCCGCGGCCCGCTGGACCACTTCGGCTGGTCCCGATGACCAACAGGGAGGCTGTCATGCAGGCACGTCGCAAGGTCTACGTCGAGGGGTCCCGGCCGGACGTCCGGGTGCCGTTCGCCGAGGTGGAGCTGACCGGGGACAACCCGCCGCTACGCCTCTACGACACCTCCGGCCCCGGCTCGGACCCGGAGGTGGGGCTGCCGCCGCTGCGCGGCCCGTGGATCGCCGAGCGGGGCGACGTCGCACCGGTCCGGGGCGCGGGCACCCCGCTGGCCGGCGTCGACGCCAGGCGACCCACCCAGCTCTGGTACGCCCGCGCCGGGATGATCACCCCGGAGATGGAGTTCGTGGCGATCCGGGAGGGGCTGCCGCCGGAGCTGGTCCGCGACGAGATCGCCGCCGGCCGGGCGGTGCTGCCGCTCAACGTCAACCACCCCGAGTGCGAGCCGGCGATCATCGGCAAGGCGTTCCTGGTGAAGGTCAACGCCAACATCGGCACCTCGGCGGTCACCTCGTCGGTCGCCGAGGAGGTGGAGAAGCTGACCTGGGCCACCCGGTGGGGCGCGGACACCGTGATGGACCTGTCCACCGGCAAGCGCATCCACGAGACGCGCGAGGCGATCGTCCGCAACTCGCCGGTGCCGATCGGCACCGTGCCGATCTACCAGGCGCTGGAGAAGGTCGGCGGCGACCCGGTCAAGCTGAGCTGGGAGGTGTTCCGGGAGACGGTGATCGAGCAGGCCGAGCAGGGTGTGGACTACATGACGGTGCACGCGGGGGTGCTGCTGCCGTACGTGCCGCTGGCCGTCGACCGGGTCACCGGGATCGTCTCCCGGGGCGGCTCGATCATGGCGGCCTGGTGCCTGGCCCACCACGAGGAGAACTTCCTCTACACCAACTTCCGGGAGCTGTGCGCGATCCTCGCCCGCTACGACGTGACGTTCTCCCTCGGTGACGGGCTGCGTCCCGGCTCGATCGCCGACGCCAACGACGAGGCCCAGTTCGCCGAGCTGCGCACCCTCGGCGAGCTGACGCAGGTCGCCTGGGAACACGACGTGCAGGTGATGATCGAGGGGCCCGGCCACGTGCCGATGCACAAGATCAAGGAGAACGTGGACCTCCAGCAGGAGTGGTGCCACGAGGCACCGTTCTACACCCTCGGCCCGCTGACCACCGACATCGCCCCCGCGTACGACCACATCACCTCGGCGATCGGGGCCGCGATGATCGGCATGTACGGCACCGCCATGCTCTGCTACGTCACCCCGAAGGAACACCTCGGACTGCCCGACCGGGACGACGTGAAGGCCGGCGTGATCGCGTACAAGATCGCGGCACACGCGGCCGACCTGGCCAAGGGGCACCCCGGCGCGCAGGCGTGGGACGACGCGCTGTCTAAGGCACGGTTCGAGTTCCGCTGGGAAGACCAGTTCAACCTGTCGTTGGACCCGGAGACCGCCCGCTCGTACCACGACGCCACCCTCCCGGCGGAGCCGGCGAAGACCGCCCACTTCTGCTCCATGTGCGGCCCGAAGTTCTGCTCCATGAAGATCACCCAGGAGTTGAAGGAGTACGCCGCCCAGGGCATGCAGAACAAGTCAGCCGAATTCCGCTCCACCGGCAACCGCGTCTACCTCCCCCTCGCCTGAGCCGTCCCGCCTCTGGCGGCCGTCCGGGAGTGCCGGCTTGGGCTGCTCTGCGTCGTGCTTGCCGGCTCGGGTTTCGCGTTGTGCCGGCCGGCCCCCGGTTTGCTTCGGTGATCAAGAGGTTTGCGTCAGTTTCCGCGCGGGGGATGACGTAAAGCTCTTGATCACCGCGCTCCAGCGCCCGTCCGGGCGGGTGGCCGGTCGGCCCGCCTGGGTGTGGCTTGGTGATCAAGAGGTTTGCGTCAGGTTTCGGGGGGTGGGTTGACGCAAAGCTCTTGATCACCGAGGTAGAACGGGGGTGGGGGAGGGGCGGGTGGGGTTAGTCGCGGTGGTGGCGGCCGCTGGTGCGCAGGGAGCGTCGGCCGCTGTCCCGTTCCGGCTCGTTGTCGGCCAGGGGCCTGCCCAGGCCGGTGACCCAGTCGACGTACTCGTCGTCCGGCGTCGCCGACTTCGGGTCGGCTTCGTCCGCCGGGGTGTCCTGCGGGGGGCGGTTGCGCCGGAACAGGCCCCGTCGACCCTTGACCTTCCCGGCCCGCTCCGGCGCGCTGCCGTCGTGGGGAGCGGGATCGGCCTGGTCAGCGTCGGCGGGCTGACCGTCCACCGGTGCGGTGCCGTGGGACTCCTCCGGCTCCCAGCGGAGACTGACCGGCTTCGGGACGTCCGTCTGCTCGGCGGCAGCCGGTTCGGGAAACGGCAGGGCGGCCCGGGCCGGTGCGGACCGGTCGGCATCGGCCTGGCCGCCCGTACCGCCGAGATCCGGCAGGTGGTGGCGGGGGCGGGGGGTGCCCTCGACGCCTTCCGGTGCGACGTGCCGTACGCCGGCCACCGGCGGCACGTCCCTGGTGATCGGCGTGGCCGCAGTGGTGCCCCGGCCGGTGGTTCCCGGTGCCGCCGTGCCGACCGGGGCGGTGTCGACGGCATCCGGTGCCGGGCTGCCGGTCGGGCCGGAGCCGACCGGTCGGTCGTCCCCGGTGTCGCCTGCCCCTGGGGCGGGCGACGGTTCGGGTTGCCCGGCGGGGACGGCGGCAGCTCCGGTCGCGGTGGACCGGGCGCGGCTGGCCCGCTTCGCCCGGGGCTTGGGGGTGGCCACGGGCTCCTCCCCGGTGGCCGGACCGATGCCCGCCGCCGGCCCCGCTCCGCCGACCTCGCTGCCGACCTGTTCGGCCGGTGCCGCCTTCCGCTGGCCTGAGCGGCTTCGCGACGACCCGGCCTGACCTGGCCCGTCGCCGGTGGGGGACGTCGCACCCGGCCCGTCCCCGGCCGGCCCGCTCGGGGCTGCTGCCGTCGGGTCCGGCCTGGTCGAGGCCGGCCGGTTCGGGCTGGGAGCCGGACCGATCGAGGCCGAGCCGGTCCAGGTCGCCCCGGTCGGGGCCGAGCCGGTCCGGGCCGGGTAGGTCGGGGTCGAGCGACCGGTTGAGGTCGAGCCGATCCAGGTCGGATCCGTCGGAGCGGGATCGGTCGAGGTCGACGGGATCGAGCCGGGCGGGGCCGAGTCGGTCCGGCCCGATGCGGGCCGGGTCGGCCTGGCGGGAGGCGGGGTGGTGTGGGAGGCGTGCCGGTCGGCGACCGTGGCGGCGGGGTCCGGCCAGTCCCAGTGGGCCGGATGGCGGCCGGTGCCCGGCGCGTCGGGCACCGGCCACCCCGGACCGGTGCCCGGCACCGCCGGCACTCCGCCGCCCCCCGGCGCGACGTCGGCCGAGGACCCGGAGGCGGCGGCCATCCCGGAGGCGGTGGCAGTGGGCCGGTCGGCTGCGCGGGAACGGGCGGTGCCGGCCTCCGGCTGGTCGGCGGCCCGGGATCGGGCGACATCCTGCTGGTCGGGGTGCAGGGAACTGGTGGCGGCACTCAGGTCCACGGTGACCGGCTCGTCCGCGCCGGAGCCGGTCAGGTCGGTACCGGTCAGGTCGGAGCCAGCCGGGTCGGAGCCGGTCAGGCCGGTCCGGTCCGGGCCGGAGCCGGCTGCGGCGTTGCGGGCCGGATCGGGTACGGCCGGCAGCGGGGCGAGGATGTCGGTCGGCTCGATCGCCGTCCCGCCGTCGCGACGGGCGGAGCGGGCGGGCAAGAGCGGCCAGCGCAGCAGGGTGGCGGCGACCGAGCCGAGCGCGCCGGTGACCACCGCGATCACCGCGCCGTAGTACGGGGCGAGCTGGTACCGGTCCACCTGGTCACCCGGGCCGGCGGTCAGGTAGGCGAAGGCGAGCAGCACCGGCCCGGCCACCCCGGCCGCCCCGCCGATCAGCGGGGGGTGTCCCCGTCGCCGGGCCAGCCCGCCGGTCACCGTGCCGGCCACCAGCGCGATCACGGGCAGCAGCAGCATCGCCAGCCGCTGTGCCCGGTCCGCCCCGAGCCACGAGGGTTCCAAGACCCCCAGACGTACGGTGCGCAGCGGCTCGCTGGACAGCACCGCCGGTGCGACCGACAGGAGCGCGACCAGCCAGATCGTCCCGCCCAGCAGGGCGACGTTCCAGCCCAGCGGGGGGCGCAGCAGGACGGCCGAGGCGGCGCCCGCGCCGACCACCGCCCCGGCGACCGCGCAGATGCCGACCGCCCATACCGGGTCGACGGCGTTCAGGTCGGCGGCCCGCGCGGGCTGCATGCAGAGCGGGGCGACGACCAGCGCGCCGAGCGCGGCGACGCCGGAGATCGCGAGCTGGACGGGGGTGCCCTCGGGCAGCCCTTCGCGCCGGGCGAGCCGGCCGGTGAGGACCGCGCCGACCACGGCGGCGGTCACCGCGAACCAGCCGACCCAGGCGAGCTGGGCCGGCCAGCGGTTGACGTCGGTGAAGTCGCCGGTGAGTCGGACGATGCCGAAGCCGTACGCGATGCCGAGTTGGCCGGCCCCGGCCAACATGCTCACCCCGAGTGCGGTGAGCAGCAGTTTGCCCCACGTCCGAAAGGCCATGTGGCGCACGTTACGGCCCGGTGCCCCCGATCGCCACTGCGGCGCGGCGCGGCCGTGACGACCTGTTACCCAAGCTCTACCAGCGACTACTTCAGCTCGACCAGGCGGGCCAGATAGGTCGTGTCCCCGACGTTGGTGAGCATGTGGACGGCGCCCGGGTCCCGGTAGACCACGCCGCCGGTGGGTTCGTCGGCGTCGATCCGGGTGCCGTCGATCGTCTGCACCACGTTCTTGGCGCCCTCGATCGCCACCACCAGGTACGGGTGGTCGTGCCGGTGCAGCGGCTGGCGCTCGCCCGGGGCCAGCCGGATGTGCCAGACCCGCACCCGGTCGTTCTCGAAGACGATCTCCTGGCCGACCGGGCCGAGTTCGAGGTCGTGCGTCACGTCGGTCATCGGGTTCCGTCCAGTTGGGGGAGCACCTCGGCGGCGATGAGTTCCAGGTGGTCGAGGTCGTCGAGTTCGATCAGCCGCAGGTGCACCCGGGTCGCGCCGATCGCGGCGAACTCGCCGATCCGGTCGACGAGTTGGGCGGGGGAGCCGACCACCGGGTCCTCCGGCGGTAGGGCGCTCTTGACGTGCAGCGGGGCGGCCCGACGGTGGGCCTCGGCGTCGGTACGCCCGATCGCCACCACGATCCCGGCGGAGAGCACCAGCGGCGCCCGCCCCGACTCGGCCCGGCCGGCCCGGTCGCAGGCTTCCCGTACCCGGTCGTACGCCTCGGCGGTCTCCTCGACCGACTTGAACGGCATGTTGAACTCGTCGGCGTACCGGGCGGCGAGGTCGGGGGTGCGCTTCGGTCCCCGGCCGCCGACGATGACCGGCGGGCCGGGCTGCTGGACCGGCTTGGGCAGGGCCGGGGCGTCGACGAGCCGGTAGTGCTCACCGGCCCAGCTGTACGTCTCGCCGACCGGGGTGCGCCACAGCCCGGTGACGATCTCCAACTGCTCGGCGAGCCGGTCGAAGCGTTCGCCGACCTTCGGGAAGGGGATGCCGTAGGCGGTGTGTTCCCGTTCGTACCAGCCGGCGCCGATGCCCAGCTCGACCCGTCCGCCGCTCATCTGGTCGACCTGGGCGACCATCACGGCCAGCGGGCCGGGCAGCCGGAAGGTGGCCGAGGTGACCAGGGTGCCGAGCCGGATGCGGGAGGTCTCGCGGGCGAGCGCGGCCAGGGTCAGCCAGGCGTCGGTGGGGCCGGGTAGCCCGGGTTCGTCGCCCATCGCCCGGTAGTGGTCGGCCCGGAGGAACCCGTCGAACCCGCCGGCCTCGCAGAGCTGGGCGAACCGGAGCTGGTCGTCGTAGCTGGCGCCCCGGTGCGGTTCGGTGAACACGGCCACCCGCACGGTCATCGTCCCTCCACCCCGGCCGCCGCCGGCAGGTCCCGTTCCATCAACAGTTCGTGCAGGTCGGCGCTGACCCGGGCGACGTCGGCCAGGTGCGCGTTGCGGCCGAGGGTACGGGGCCGGGGGATGTCCACGTCGACGATCTTGCGGATCCGGCCGGGGCGGGGGCTGAGCACGACCACCCGGTCGGCCAGCAGCACCGCCTCGTCGATGGAGTGGGTGACGAAGACGACTGTCGCGCCGGTCTCCATGTGCACCCGTTGCAGTTCCCCGGAGAGTTCCTCGCGGGTCAGCGCGTCCAGGGCGGAGAAGGGTTCGTCCATCAGCATCACCCGGGGCTCGCCGATCAGCGACCGGCACAGCGACACCCGCTGCTGCATGCCGCCGGAGAGTTCGTGCGGCAGGCGCTTCTCGAAGCCGGCCAGGCCGGAGAGTTCCAGCAGTTGGCGGGCGCGGTCGCGGTGTTTGGCGCGGCTCCAGCCGAAGATCTCGGCCGGCAGCAGCACGTTGTCGAGCACGCTGCGCCAGGGGAGCAGGGCCGGCTTCTGGAAGAGCATCGCGACGTCCCGGCGGGGCCGGGTGATCCGGCTACCGGCCACGGTGATCTCGCCGCCGCTGACCGGCAGCAGCCCGGCGATCATCCGGAGCAGGGTCGACTTGCCGCAGCCGGAGCGGCCGAGCACGGCGACGAACTCGCCCTCGGCCACGTCGAGGTCGATCCCGCGCAACGCCTCGACCCGCCCGGAACGGCCGTCGAACGTACGCGACACATCGGACAGTCGGATCATCGCCGTCGGTCTCCCCTGATTCGGCGGTCAGGAATCCGACAAGGATATCCCCAGCGTGTCGGCCGCTCACTGTCCGGGGTGGAACGGAGTTGTTTCCGTTCCGCAACCCGATCCGCCTGGTGTGGTGACGGTAAGTGTCTCGTACTCTGTGCCAGCGAAGAGTCCCTTCACGACGGCGGCTCGGTGCCCCCTCACGCCGTGCCGCCGACCGACAACCCCCTCCGGGTACACCGCCCGGTCGGAAAGGACATGGTGCACAGATGACAAGGCTGACCCGCACGGTCGCCGCGGCCACCCTGGCCACCGCCCTCGCCCTGGTCTCCGCCTGCAGTGGCGGGTCCGACTCGGCGGACGCTGCAAAGACCGGCGACGGCTCGTCGCTGGAGAAGGTGACCTACCTCACCTCGTTCGGCAACTTCGGTCGTGACTCCTACGCCTGGGTGGCGAAGGACAAGGGCTTCTTCAAGGAGGCCGGCTTCGACGTGGAGATCAAGCCCGGTCAGGGCACCGGCGCGGTCATCCAGACCATCGTCGGCGGCCAGGCCGACTTCGGCCCGATCGACCTGACCGGTGGCCTGCTCCAGGTCGGCAACGGGCAGGCCAAGGACTTCGTGGCGGTGGCCGCGATCCAGCAGCGCACCATGGCCGCCATCGTCTCGGTCGAGGGCAAGAACATCGCCACGCCGAAGGACCTGGAGGGCAAGAAGCTCGCGGACACCCCCGGCTCCGTCGTGCGCAACCTCTTCCCGACCTACGCCCGGATGGCCGGGGTGGACTACACCAAGGTCACCTGGGTCAACGACCAGGCGCAGAACCTGATGGGCACGCTGGCCTCCGGCCAGGTGGACGGCATCGGCCAGTTCGTCGTCGGCCAGCCGACGGTCGAGGCGGTCACCAAGAAGAAGCCCGTCGTGCTGCCGTACAGCAACGTGATGCAGGACCTCTACGGCAACGCGCTGATCACCTCCAGCAAGATCGCCAAGGAGAACCCGGAGAAGGTGAAGAAGTTCACCGCCGCCCTGCTCAAGGGCCTGGAGTACGCCCTGGCCAACCCGCAGGAGGCGGCCACGATCCTGAAGAAGAACGTGGACGCCACCAACCCGGCCGCCGCCGCGGCCGAGTTGCAGCTGATGGCCGGCTACGTCCGCTCCAGCAACTCCGGCACCGCCATCGGCACCCTGGACAGCGACCGGGTCGCCAAGAGCATCGCCATCCTCCAGGGCGCGGGCGCGCTCAAGTCGAACATCACCCCGGACCAGATCATCAACTTCGACCTCGTGCCGAAGGCCTGACCGACACCGACGGTGCCACGGGGGTGCGACCCAGCGGTTCGACCGGTGGGTCGCACCCCCGTCGTGTGCCGGCCAGCGTGCCGGCAGGAGAGGAGGACCCTGTGACGGAGTCGATGACCCGTCCCGTACCCGGGTCGGCCGGACCGCCGACCGCGCCGGGTGCCGTGCCGACCGCCCCCCCGACGCCCGGCCGGTCACCCTGGTCCCGGATACGCCCCGCGACGGTCGGCCTGCCGCTGCTCGGCCTGGTGGTCACGGTGGCCGTCTGGTGGGCGGTCACCTCCGGGCTGCACCTGGTGCACCCGGCGTCCCTGCCGCCGCCGCAGGCGGTCGGGTCGTCACTGACCGCGTCGGCGGACGTGCTCTTCCCGGCGCTGGGCACGACCACCCTGATGACCCTGCTCGGCTTCCTGCTGTCGACGGTCGCCGGGGTGCTGATCGGGATGGCGCTGGCCGCCTCCCGGCGGGTCGAGCGGATGTTCGCCCCGCTGCTGGTGGCGATCAACGCGGTCCCGAAGATCGCGCTGGGGCCGCTGCTGGTGGTCTCGGTCGGCTGGGGGACCAAGCCGATCCTGACCATGGTGTTCCTGCTCTGCTTCTTCCCGATCGTGCTCTCCACCGCCACCGGCCTGACCACCACCCCGGCGGACCTGGCCGAGCTGGCCCGGTCGCTGAACGCCTCCTGGTGGCAGTCGTTCCGCAAGGTCCGGTTCCCGGCCGCGCTGCCGCAGATCTTCGTCGGGTTGAAGGTGGCGATGCCGCTGGCCGCGATCGGCGCGGTGATCGGGGAGTTCTACTCCGACAAACCGGGCCTGGGTTACCAGATCCTCCAGTACAACGGCGTCGGCGACACGGCGACCGCGTGGGCGGCGATCGTGCTGATCGCCGCCATGAGCATCCTGCTCTACTCGGCGTTGTCGCTGGTGGAGCGGCTGGCCCTGCCCTGGGTCCGGGCCACCACCTCGGCCCGCTGACCCGTCCCGGGGCGACCCCCCGACGCCACTGACGGGCCGACCCCACCCGGGGACCGGCCCGTCAGTGCGCGGCGGTCAGCCCGCCAGCCGCCACCGGCCACCGCGTGCGACCAGCGTGGTCAGCGCCTGCGGCATCAGGCCGGAGTGGTTGTCCGGGGTCATCCGGATCGGCCCGGACAGGCCGTCGAGCTGGGACGTCTCCAGCACGTCGCGCAGGCCGTCCCGGTCGACCTTGCCGTCGGGGCCACCGGAGCGCAGCGCCGAGTCGGCGATCAACTGCACGGCGTCGGCGGCGAACGACGACAGCCCGTTGTAACCGCCGAACCGGGCGGTGTAGTCCTGGAACCACTGCCGGCGGGCGGCCTTGGCCGGGGTGGTGGCGATGACGTCGTCGATCACCATGGTCTGCGTGAAGATCAACGTGGCCCGTTCGGTGGCCCGGCCGGAGCCGCCCAGGAACAGGTCGCCGGCCGCGGCGGCGTCGAGGAAGAGCGATCCGCCGTAGCCGGACTGGTCGGCGGCGGTGGCGGCGAGGGTGGCCTGCTCCGGCGGGGTCCAGATGATCAGGGCGGCGGGGTCGCGGTTGGTCAGCCGGCGCACCGGCGCGGCCAGTTCGGTGTCGGTGGTGCGGACCGCCTCGGCGCGTACCCGCTTGATGGTGGTCTTGCCGAACTCGGCGTCCAGCGCGGTCAGGCCCTCGCGCCCGTAGTCGTCGTCGCTGTGCAGGACGCCGACCTCGGTGATCCCGCGCCGCCGCAGTTCGGCGGTGAGCGCGGCGGCGCTGTCGGCCGCGTTCGGCGCGAGCTTGAACACGTACCGGCGTTCGGGGACCGGGTTGGCGACCGCGCCGGACGGGGCGAGCGCGATGGTCGGGATCTTCCGCTCGTTGATGGTGCGCACGGCGTCGACGGCGCACTGGTTGCAGCCGCCCATGATGATGGCGTTGACCGTGGCGTCGTTGCTGAAGTCGCCGATGTTGCGCAGCGACTCGGCGGCGTCGGAGCGGTTGTCCTTGACCACCAGCTTGATCTTCCGGTCGCCCAGGGCGCCGGACGAGTTCAACTGGTCGACCTTCAGTTCCAGGGCGCGCTGGTAGGCCTTGCCGACCGGTGCGGCGGCACCGGAGAGTTCGAGGTCGGCGGCGATGGTGATCGGGCTGCTGTCCTTCTCTGCCGCGCCGAACGAGCAGCCGGTGAGCGTGGCGGCCAGCACGGCCGATGCGAGCGCCACGATGGTCGCGGAGCGGATGGGGCTCAACTCAGTCCTCCAGGTGCGGCGCGGGCGAGGCCCGGTCACCGCCGCTAGTCCGTCCTCAGTGGAGAAACGGGATTGTGTGCCGTACGGTGTGCGCGAAAGCCTGCAAAACCTTGCCAATGCGGGGGCGTGCGGTCAAGCGCGATGCTGACGGCGGTTTCGGGACGCGAATCTCACATTGTGGGGACATCAGATATTTACCCATGCTCACTCATCAGAGGCGAACGAACACTCTGGAGTGACATGCCCTGTTCAGGGGCGGCCTGCTCAGCAGGGAAAATGGTGACCAGCGCACTGGTCGACCGATTCCTGTCCGAACGCGGCTTCCCAAACAGGATCTTCTCTGATGAAATCGCGGCCGTGCCGCGCATGGCGCTGTCCGTCGCACCAGGCGCGGGTCGGCGGGTCAGGCGTGTGGAAGATACGACGGAGGCGATGTCGTGAGCACCGGACCGACGACCCTGCCCGAGCCAGGCGAAAATGCCGGACCCGACCGGGAGCGCCGACTGCCCCGGTTGCGGGATGCGCGGATTCGTTCCAAGCTCGCCCTCATTCTGGTCGTACCGGTCGCCGCAGTCATCGCGTTGGCAACAATCCGACTCGTCTCCACTACCGAGGGTGCTGTCGACGCGACCCAGATCCGGTCGCTGACCGCACTGTCCATCGACGTCTCGGCGCTGACGCAGGATCTGCACAAGGAGCGGATGGCGGCCGCCGCCTACCTGGCGAACCCGCAGCTGCGTCCGGACGACTACAACCTGCGGGTGCGGGCCACCGGCGAGCGGATCAACGCGTACCGGGCCGAGCGGGCCGACCTCGGCGAGGTCCCGTCCTCCGTGCGGGACCGGCTCAAGGTGATCGACGACCACCTGCGGACGCTCGACGCGACCCGGCAGGAGGTGCTCGACCGCCGGCAGATGCCGGTCGCCGAGGCCACCCTGCGGTACGGCGTGATCCTCACCGACCTGGTCTCGTACGGCGACACCCTGGCCCAGTTGCCCGGCCAGGAGAGCCTCGCGGACGCCCGCCGCGCGGTGGCCGCGTTCAGCCGGGCCAAGTCGGCCGTCGCCGAGGAGGAGGCGGTCGCCTACACCGCGCTGGTCGGCGGACGCCTCGACGAGGAGCAGTTCTCCTCCTTCGTGGCGACCCTGACCAGCCAGCAGGAGGCGCTGCTCGGCTTCTCCCTGGCCGCCGACCCCACCCAGCGCGCGCTGGTCGACAGCGCGGTCTCCGGTGACGCCGTCGGCCTCGCCGACCGGGTGGCCGCGGACATCACCCGCTCGGTCGGTCAGCGCAGCCCGGTCAGCGCCGGTGACGCCAGCGCCGCGATCGGCGCGGTCAACGACCTGATGCGGTGGACCGAGATCCAGCTCCAGGACACCCTGCTCGCCCGCTCCGAGCAGGCCCGCAGCGACGTCATCCAGCAGGCCGTCATCGAGTCGGTGCTGGTGCTGCTCACCCTCATCGTCGCGATCACCCTCGCGGTGGTGCTGGCCCGCTCGCTCAACCACTCGCTGCGCCGGCTGCGGGAGGGCGCGCTGTCGGTGGCGAACCACGACCTGCCGGACGCGGTCAAGCGGCTGCAGAACATGGGCAGCGTCGGTGACGGCGGCGTCGAGGAGATCGTCCGCCAGGTGCGGGACCCGATCCGGTTGACCAACCGGGACGAGGTCGGCCAGGTGGCCCTGGCGTTCAACGTCGTCCACCGGGAGGCCGTCCGGGTCGCCGCCGAGCAGGCGGCCCTGCGCACCAGCGTCTCCGCGATGTTCCTCAACCTGGCCCGGCGCAGTCAGACCCTGGTCGACCGGATGATCGGCGAACTGGACGCGATCGAGCGCGGCGAGGAGGACCCGAAGCGGCTCGCCCAGCTCTTCGAGCTGGACCACCTCGCCACCCGGATGCGCCGCAACGACGAGAACCTGCTGGTCCTGGCCGGTGCCGACTCGGCCGTGCCGCGCCGCGACGACGCCCTGCTGGTCGACGTGCTGCGCGCCGCCCAGTCCGAGGTGGAGCTCTACAACCGGATCGAGTTCGGCACCGTCGACACCGACATCTCGGTCGCCGCCCACGCGGTCAACGACGTGGTACGGCTCGTCGCCGAGCTGCTGGACAACGCCACCCGCTTCTCGCCGCCCACCACCACCGTGGTCGCCGACGGCCGGCGCATCCGCGACTACGTGCTGATCCAGATCGAGGACCGGGGACTCGGCCTCACCGACGAGCAGCTCGACTCGCTCAACCGCCGGCTCGCCGCCCCGCCGACGGTGGACGTGGCCGCCTTCCGGCTGATGGGTCTCGCCGTGGTCAGCCGGCTCGCCAGCCGGTACGGCATCCGGGTGGAGCTGCGCCGCAACGTCGAGGGCGGCACCGTCGCCCAGGTGACGCTGCCCAACGCCACCGTGGTGCTCCCCGCCCACCGGGGCCGGGACCAGGCGATCAGCCGGCCCCGGCAGCCGCTGGCGGTCGAGCAGCCGCCCGCGCAGGCCGGTATCGGTGGGGCCCTCAACGGGGCCCGCAGCGCGGCGGCGACCCTGACCGACCAGTGGCGCAACACGCCGCCCGCCCCGGCCCCCTGGCAGCCGCCGGTGGACGCCCGGGACACCGCCCCCGCCGTGCAGTTCGGCGGGCCGGTCTCCGCCCCGCCGTTCGCGCCGGTCCCCACCCCGGCGACCGCCGACTCCGGGTTCAACGCCTTCTCCGCAGGCAGCCCCACGATGGCGAACCCGACCATCGACCCGCTGCCCCGCCGGGCCGCGCCGGCCGAGCCCGCCCCGGTGCTGCCGGCCGGCCCGGTCGCCGGTGCCGCCCCGCACCCGACGGATCCGTACGGCGCGGGGGGCATGCCGTTCGCCGGCGCACCGGCCACCACCCCGTACGCGGGGGCACCGGCGGCGACCCCGTTCGCCCCGGCCGCCGCCGCGTCGTTCGCCCCGGCCGCCCCGCCGGCCGCGTACGCCGCCCCCGCCGCGCAGCCGTACACCGCGCCGGCCACCTCGTACGCCCCGCCGGCCCCGGCCCCGTCGACGCCGGTGGTGGCCCGCCCGGACCGGCCGGCCGACTCGCCGATCTTCCGGGAGATGGAGGCGGTGTGGTTCCGGTCCCACGGTGACGACGCCACCGCGATCTTCACCCGGCCCCGGTTCGACGAGGAGCCGCCGGCCGCGCCGGCCCGCCCGAACGGCGCGACCACGCCGTCGCGCCCGCCGCTGCCGACCCGGGTGCCGACCGCACCGACCGCCGCCGGCACGCCGACGGTCACGCCCGCCACCCCGGAAGCGCCCGCCGCCACCGGTCCCGTACCGCCGGCCGCCACCGCGTCGCCGACGTACGGCACACCTCCGCCGGCCGCCCCCGAGGCCCCCCGGCGACCCCGCCGGGCACCGATCCCGACGCGTGGCGGACGGCGGCCGACGAGGGCTGGACCCGGGCCAGCCAGGCGGCCGAGCCGGCCAACGCCGGCACCACCCGGTCCGGCCTGCCCAAGCGGGTACCCCAGGCACAGCTCGTGCCCGGCGGGATCGAACCGAAGGGCGGCCGGGACCGTAGCCGCCGCACCCCCGACGAAGTACGCGGCCTGCTCTCGGCCTACCACCGCGGCGTACAGCGCGGACGCACGGCGGGCGCGGACCTCAACAGCACCTCGACCAAGGAGACGAACCGATGAACAGGCCAGCTGCCATGCAGGACATGGGTTGGCTGCTCACCAACTTCGCCGACAGCGTGGCGGGTATCGCCCACGTGGTGGCGGTGTCCGCGGACGGGCTGCTGCTCGCCTCCTCGCGGGACCTGCCCGCCGACCGGGCCGACCAGCTCGCGGCGATCACCTCCGGCGTGGTGAGTCTGACCGAGGGTGCCGCCCGGATGTTCAGCGCTGGCGGGGTGCTGCAGACAGTGATCGAGATGGACAGCGGCTACCTGTTCCTGATGTCGATCAGCGACGGCTCGTCGATGGCGGTGCTCGCCGCCCGCAGCTGTGACGTGGGTCAGGTCGGCTACGAGATGGCGCTGTTGGTCGAGCGGGTGGGCGCGGCGTTGGTGCCGCTGCCCCGGGACGCCGTGCGCTCGTAGCCACGGGCGGTGGGTGGGCCGGGCGCGACCGCGTCCGGTCCGAGTGACGAAGCATCCGGGCCCGGACCCGGGCGGGAGGAGGTGATCGAGGGATGGACCCCCGGCGGGACCCACGTGGAGCGCTGGTACGTCCGTACGCGGTCACCCGGGGCCGCACCGAACCGAGCCGGGACATCGCGCTGGAGGCGGTGCTCAGCTCCAACGCGACCCAGGTGGCCGAGTCCCGCTTCGCCGGACACGACAAGTACCGAATCGCCACCGTCTGCGAGGGACGGGCGCAGTCGCTGGCGGAGATCGCCGCGTACACCCGGATGCCGCTGGGCGTCGCCCGGGTGCTGATCGCCGACCTGGTCGCCGACGGTCTGCTCACGCTACACACTGCCGCTCCCGCCGAGGGGTTCGAGGAGCGAATGGAAATCCTTGGAAGGGTGCTAAGTGGACTTCGCAGGCTATGACCCCGCCGGGTCGCGCCAGAGCCGGGGAATCGTCTCCGCGAAGATCGTGGTCGCGGGTGGCTTCGGCGTGGGCAAGACGACCCTGGTCGGGGCGATCTCCGAGATCACTCCGCTGACCACCGAGGCGCTGATGACCGCCGCCGGTGTCGGCATCGACGACCCGTCGAAGGTGCCCGGCAAGGAGACCACCACGGTCGCCATGGACTTCGGCCGGATCACCATGGCGCAGGACCTGATCCTGTACCTGTTCGGCACCCCCGGCCAGACCCGGTTCTGGTTCATGTGGGACGAGATCATCCGGGGGGCGGTGGGTGCCGCCGTCCTGGTGGACACCCGCCGGATCACCGACGCCTTCGCCCCGCTGGACTACTTCGAGAACCGCAAACTGCCGTACGTGGTCGCGCTGAACCGGTTCGACGGCTCGGACCTGTACGAGCCGGAGGAGGTCCGCGAGGCGCTGGCCATCTCGGCGGACGTGCCGCTGGTGATGTGCGACGCCCGGGACCGCGAGTCGGTCAAGCAGGTGCTGGTGACGGTGGTGGAGCACGCCATGATCCGGCTCCAGGCCGAGCACGGCCGGGGTTTCCCCACCCCGGTGGGCTGAGCCGACCGGTGACGACCCGGCCCGCCCCGCCGCGTGACGGTGGGGCGGGCCGTCCGGGTCACTCCACCCGGAGCCGGTAGCCGCGCTTGACCACGGTCTGCACCACCCGGGGTGCCCGCAGCCCCACCCGCAGCCGGGCCACCGCCATCTCCACCGCGTGCTCGTCGGCCCCCCGGGGCAGCGTGCGCAGCAGTTCGGTCCGGGACAGCACCCGCCCGGGCCGGGTGGCCAGCGCCCGCAGCACCGCCATCGGGGCGGGGGCCAGCGGACGCAGTTCCCCGTCGATGACGGCGGCGTGCCCGCGCAGGGTCAGCAGGTGCCCGGCCGCCTTCACGGTGACGGTACGGCGGGGCAGTTCGTCCACGATGGTGCGGACCAGCGCGCCGAGCCGGGCGCGGCTCGGCGCGCTGACCGGCACCCCCCGCCGGACCAGGGGTTCGGCGGTCACCGCGCCGACGCAGCTGACCAGGACGTCCCCGCGCAACGCGGCGAGCACCGTCTCGGTCCGGTCCCCGGCGGCCCGCAGCAGCGCCTCCGCCGCCGGGGCGGAGGTGAAGGTGACGGCGTCGACCAGCCGGCCGGCGACGAGGTCGATCAGCCGGTGCAGCGGGGCCGGGTCGGTCGGCGGGGCCCACCGGTAGACCGGCACCTCGATCACGGTCGCACCGGCGGCCTCCAGCGCCTCGGTGCACTCCGGCTGCCGGTCGCCGTGCAGTTGCATGGCGATCACCTGCCCGGCCACCCCGCGCCGGCACAGGTGCTCCACCACCTCCTCGCAGCTCTCCGAGGCCGGCGACCACTGGTCGTGCAGTCCGGCGGCGCGGATCGCGCCCCGCGCCTTGGGTCCCCGGGCCACCACGTAGGCCCGGGACAGCACGTTCTTCAACGGCTCGGCCAACCCCCAGCCCTCGGCCGCCTCCAGCCAGCCGCGCATGCCGATGCCGGTGTTCGCCATCAGCACGTCCGGTGGCCGGTCCAGGCAGGCCCGGGTGGCGTCCCGCAGGTCGGTGTCGTCGGCCAGCGGCACGATCCGCAGGGCCGGGGCGAGCACCACCCGGGCACCGCGCCGTTCCAGCAACGCGGCCAGTTCGTCGCGTCGCCGGTCGGCGGTCACCCCGATGGTGAAGCCGGCCAGTTCGTCCCGCATCACTCCTCCTGTCGCAGCCGCACCTCGACCAGGCCGTCCCGGCAGCGGACGTCGTACCGGGGCAGGGTCACCCCGGGCAGGTCTAGGCAGAGCCCGGTTCGCAGGTCGTACACCTGCTTGTGCAGGGGGGAGGCGACGGTGGGCGCCCCGCCCCGGCTGCCGACGATGCCCCGCGACATCACGTACGCGCCGCTGAGCGGGTCGAGGTTGTCCACCGCGAACAGCTCGTCGTCGAGCCGGAAGATCGCCACCTGGACGCCGTCGACGAGGGCGGCGACGCCCCGGTCGGCCTCCAGCCGGTCCAGCGGGCACACCGGGGTCCAGTCGACGGTGACGGTGCCGCTCATCGCCGCACCTCCGGCAGGCCCAGGACGACCGGCTGCCGGCGGCGGGCGGCTGCCCCGTCGGGTGGCGTGCCGGCGTCGGGTGGCGCGGTCCCGGCGGGACGGGTGTCGCGGGTCGGCACCGGCTGGCCGCGTTCCACGGCGAAGGTGATCGACGGGTCCGGCACGTCGGGGGCGTTGACGAACGAGGTGAACCGGCGCAGCCGGTCGGGGTCGTCGAGCACGTCCCGCCACTCGTCGGAGTAGGACGTGACGTGCCGGGCCATCGCCGCGTCGAGTTCGGCGCAGAGCCCGAGCGAGTCGTCGACGATCACCGAGCGGAGGTGTTCCAGGCCGCCGTCCATCGCCTCGATCCAGGCGGCGGTGCGTTGCAGCCGGTCGGCGGTGCGGACGTAGAACATCAGGAACCGGTCGATCAGCGTGATCAGTTCCTCGGTGGTCAGGTCGGTGGCGAACAGGTCGGCGTGCCGGGGCCGGAAGCCGCCGTTGCCGCCGAGGTAGAGGTTCCAGCCGGTGTCGGTGGCGATGATGCCGAAGTCCTTGCTGCGTGCCTCGGCGCACTCCCGGGCGCAGCCGGAGACGGCGGACTTGAGCTTGTGCGGGGCGCGCAGCCCCCGGTAGCGCAGTTCCAGCGCGACGGCCAGGCCGACCGAGTCCTGCACCCCGTACCGGCACCAGGTCTCGCCGACGCAGGACTTCACCGTCCGCAGCGCCTTGCCGTACGCGTGGCCGGACTCGAAGCCGGCGTCGACCAGCCGCCGCCAGATCTGCGGTAGCTGCTCGACCCGGGCGCCGAACAGGTCGATCCGCTGCCCACCGGTGATTTTGGTGTAGAGCTGGAAGTCGCGGGCCACCTCACCGATCACGATCAGCTTGTCCGGGGTGATCTCGCCGCCCGGGATCCGGGGCACCACCGAGTAGCTGCCGTCGCGTTGCAGGTTGGCCAGGAAGTGGTCGTTGGTGTCCTGCAACGACGCCTGCTCGCCGTCGAGCACGTGCCCGGTGCCCAGCGAGGCGAGGATCGAGGCCACCACCGGCTTGCAGACGTCGCACCCCCGGCCCCGGCCGTGCTCCGCGACGAGCTGCGAGAACGTCCGGATGCCGCGCACCCGGACGATGTCGAACAACTCCTGGCGGCTGACGTCGAAGTGCTCGCAGAGAGCGGTCGACTGCTGCACCCCGGCAGCGTCGAGCAGAGATTTGAGCATCGGCACGCAGGAGCCGCAGCTCGTCCCGGCCCGGGTGCACGCCTTCAACGCCGGCACGTCGCACGCCCCACCGGCGATCGCCGCGTCGATGTCGTCCCGGGTCACCGCGTTGCACGAGCAGACCTGCGCCGCGCCGGGCAGCGCGGTCACCCCGCCGCCGCCCTCGCCGGCCGGGGCCAGCAGCGCCAGCGGGGGAGCGGGCAGCGGCCCGCCGACGCTGGCCCGCAGCGTCGGGTAGGCGGTCGCGTCCCCGACCAGCACCCCGCCGAGCAGCGTCCGCGCGTCGTCGGAGAGGACCAGCTTCGCGTACGAGCGGGTGGCCGGGTCGGTGAACGTGACGTCCAGGCAGCCCGGGGTGGTGCCGTGGGCGTCACCGAACGAGGCCACGTCGACGCCGAGCAGCTTGAGTTTGGTGGCGCTGTCCGCGCCGGGGAAGGTGGCCGCGCCGCCGAGCAGCCGGTCGGCCACCACCTCGGCCATCGCGTACCCGGGGGCGACCAGGCCGTGGCAGGTGCCGTCCACGGCGGCGCACTCGCCGACCGCCCAGATCCGCTCGTCGTCGCTGCGGCAGGCCGCGTCGACCAGCACCCCGCCGCGCGGGCCCAGCGGCAGACCGGCGGCGCGGGCCAGCTCGTCGCGTGGGCGGATGCCGGCGGCCACCACGACCAGGTCGGCGTCGACCGTGCCGCCGTCGGAGAGGTCCAGGGCGGCGACCGTGCCGTCCGGGCCGGGCCGCAGCGCGGTGGTGCCCACCCCGAGGTGGGTGGTGACGCCCAGCTCCTCGACGTAGCGGCGCAGCATCGCCCCGCCCGCCTCGTCGACCTGCACCGGCATCAACCGGGGCGCGAACTCCACCACGTGGGTGCGCAGCCCCAGCAGCCGTAGCGCGTTGGCGGCCTCCAGCCCGAGCAGGCCACCGCCGATCACCGCGCCGGTCGACCGGCCCCGGGCGTGCGCCCGGATCGCCGCCAGGTCGTCGAGGGTGCGGTAGACGAAGACACCCGGCAGGTCGGTGCCGGTCACCGGCGGGACGAACGGGTACGACCCGGTGGCCAGCACCAGCGCGTCGTACGGGTGCACCCCGGTGGCGGTGGTCACCACCCGCCGGTCCCGGTCGATACCGGTGACCGGCTCGCCGAGACGCAGCTCCACCCCGTCGTCGGGGGTGTGCAGGTTCAGTTCCTCGGCGCTGACCCCGTCGAAGAACGCGGACAGCCGCACCCGGTCGTACGCCGGGCGGGATTCCTCGGCGAGCACCGTCACCTGCCAGCGCCGGTCGTGGTCGCGGGCGCGCAACGCCTCGACGAACCGCTGCCCGACCATGCCGTTGCCGACGACGACCAAACGTCCTCCGGTCATCGGGTCACCTCCTCGTGGTGTCATCACGGTCATCGGGGCGTCCGCGCCGAGTCCGCCTCGGACAGCCAGTCGACGATGCCGCCGACGGCCTGCCGGCAGCCACCGCAGCCGGTTCCGGCCCGGGTCGCGGTCGTCACCTCGTCGACCGTCCGGGCGCCGGCCTGCCAGCAGCGGACCAGGGTGCCCTTGTCGACGTCGTTGCACTGGCAGACGGTCGCCGTGTCCGGCATCAGCGCCGGGGAGGCGACGGGGGTGGCGGGAGCGCCGAGCGACCGGCCGAGCAGCAGTGCCCGCCGGTCGGTGGGGACCGGGGCGCCCCGGTCGAAGAGCTGCACCACCGTGCCGACCGACGGGTTGTCACCGAGCAGGATCGCCCCGGTGAGCCGGTCGTGGTGGATGCGCAGCCGGGCGTACGTGCCCCGGGCCGGGTCGCTGAAGGTCAGCTCCTCGCCGGGGCCACCGGCCGGGTCGCCCATCGAGGCCAGGTCGATCCCGGCGGCCTTGAGCCGGGTCACCACCGGCCGGGGCCGGTAGCGGGCGGCGGGGTCCTCCCCGGTGAGCAGCCGGGCCACCACCCGGGCCTGCGCCCAGGCGGGTGCGACCAGCCCGGCTGGGCCCTCGCCGGGTGGGCGGGCGCAGTCGCCGATCGCCGAGATCGCCTCGTCGCCGGTGCGCAGCCGGTCGTCGACCAGCACCCCCCGGTCGACGGTCAGCCCGGCGGCGGCGGCCAGGCCGGTGTCGGGGCGGACCCCGCAGGAGAGCACCAGCAGATCGGTGTGCAGGGCGGTGCCGTCGGCCAGGTCGAGCCGGACCCCGTCGGGGTCGGCGGCCAGCCCGGTCGCCGGGACGCCCAGCCGGGTGGCGACGCCGAGCCCGGCCAGCGTGCCGGCGAGCACCGCGCCGGCGGCCGGGTCGAGCTGCCGTTCCATCAGGTACGGGTGGGGGTGGACCACGGTCGTCGCGAGCCCCCGGGCGGCGAGGCCACGGGCCGCCTCCAGGCCGAGCAGCCCACCGCCGAGCACCAGCGCGGTGCGCGCCGACCGGGCGGTGGCGAGGATGCGACGGCAGTCGGCCAGGGTGCGGAAGACGGCCACCCGGGGCGGCAGGGCGGCCGGGTCGAGGCCGGCCAGCGGGGGCACCACCGCCCGGCTGCCGGTGGCGAGGACCAGGTGGTCGTAGTCGACGTCGCCGTCGGGGGTGCGCACCGTGCGGGCCGCCCGGTCGATCGCGGTGACCGCCGCGCCGGTCCGCACGTCGGTGCCCTGCCCGGCGACCTCGGCCAGCTCCACGTCGGGCTCGTCGACCTTGCCGGCGAGCAGCGTGGACAGCATGATCCGGTTGTACGCCCGGTGCGGCTCCGCCCCGAGCACGGTGACCTTGCGGTCCCCGTTGCGGGCGTGCAGTTCGGTGGCGAGCCGGGCGCCGGCCATGCCGTACCCGACGATCACGATGTGGCCGGTCATGCCCGCTCCACCCGGACCGCGCAGATCTTGAACTCGGGCATCCCGGAGACCGGGTCGAGGGCGTCGTTGGTGACCGAGTTGGCGCGGGCCGCCCCGGGCCAGTGGAACGGGGCGAAGACGGTGTCCGGCCGGATGGTCGGGCTGAGTCGGGCCGGCGCCCGCAGCTCACCCCGGCGGGAGGCGACCCGTACCTCGTCGCCGTCGCCGACCCCGAGCCGGGCGGCCAGGTCGGGGTGCAGTTCGACGAAGCCGTGCGGGGCGGCCCGGCGCAGCGCGTCGACCCGTCGGGTCTGGGTGCCGGACTGGTACTGGGCGAGCACCCGCCCGGTGGTGAAGTGCAGCGGATAGTCGGCGCAGACCGGCTCGGCCGCCGGCCGGTGCCGGACGGCGTGGAACCGGGCCCGGCCGGTCGGGGTGGGGAACGTGTCGGCGAAGAGCCGGGGGGAGTCCGGGCCGTCCGGGTCGGGGCACGGCCAGAAGACCCCGTCGGCGGATTCGATCCGTTCCCAGCTGACCCCGGCGTAGTCGGCGACGCCACCGGCGGAGGCCCGGCGCAGCTCGGCGAAGACGACCCTCGGGTCGGTGGGGAAGCGGTCCGCAGCCGGTTTCGCCGGGCCGGCCGGCACCGGGTCGTCGGGGGTGTCGAGGCGGGCCGCGAGGTCGGCGAGGACGGCCAGGTCGGTGCGGACGCCGGGAGGCGGTGGACGCAGCGCGCGGCGGCGCAGCACCCGACCCTCCAGATTGGTCATCGTGCCGTCCTCCTCGGCCCACTGGGCCACCGGGAGCACGACGTCGGCCAGTTCGGCCGTCTCGGAGCGCAGGAAGTCGGCCACCACCAGCAGGTCCAGCCCGCGCAGCCGGGATTCGACCCGGGCGGCGCGGGGGGCGGAGACCACCGGGTTGGAGCCGAAGACCAGCAGCGCGCGGGGGCCGTCGGGGGTGCCCAGCGCGTCGAGCAGCTGGTAGGCGGGCACCCCGGGACCGGGCAGGTCGGCCGGGTCGACGCCCCAGACCCCGGCGACGTGGGCGCGGGCGGCCGGATCGTCGATCTTGCGGTAGCCGGGGAGCTGGTCGGCCTTCTGGCCGTGCTCGCGTCCACCCTGGCCGTTGCCCTGGCCGGTGAGGCAGCCGTACCCGGAGTGCGGGCGGCCGGGCAGGCCGAGGGCGAGGGCGAGGTTGACGTAGGCGCTGACCGTGTCGACGCCCTTGGCGTGCTGTTCGGCGCCCCGGGCGGTGAGGATGATCGCCGAACCGGCGGTGCCGAGCGCGCGGGCGGTCGCCTCCAGGTCGGCCACCGGCACCCCGGAGAGCCGTTCCACCTCGGCCGGCCAGTACTCGGCGACGGTACGGCGTACCGCGTCGAAGCCCTCGGTGCGGGTGGCGACGTACTCCCGGTCGATCAGTCCCTCGGTGAGTGCGATGTGCAGCAGCGCGTTGGCGACCGCGAGGTCGGTGCCGGGCAGTGGTTGCAGGTGCAGGTCGGCCTGCCGGGCGGTGGCGGTGAACCGGGGGTCGACCACGATCAGCCGGCCGCCCCGGGCCCGCTGGTCGGTCAGGTGGCGCATCAGCGGCGGCATGGTCTCGGCCGGGTTCGCCCCGACCAGCAGCAGGGTGTCGGTGCGGCCCAGGTCGGTCAGCGGGAACGGCAGCCCCCGGTCGACGCCGAAGGCGCGCAGTCCGGCCGCCGCGGCCGAGGACATGCACCACCGGCCGTTGTAGTCGATGTGCCGGGTGCGCAGCGCCACCCGGGCGAACTTGCCGAGGGCGTACGCCTTCTCGTTGGTGAGCCCGCCGCCGCCGAAGACGGCGACCGCGTCCCGGCCGTGCGTCCGTTGGACGGCGCGCAGCCCGTCGACGATCCGCTCCAGCGCGGTCTCCCAGCTCGCCGGGCGCAGCGTGCCCGCCGGGTCGCGGACCAGCGGGGTGGTCAACCGGTCGGGGTGGTCGAGCAGGTCGGCGGCGGTCCAGCCCTTCTGGCACAGCCCGCCCCGGTTGGTGGGGAACTGTCGGGGCTGGACCTCGATCCGGCCGTCGTCGGCGTCCCGCAGGACCATGCCGCACTGGAGCGCGCAGTACGGGCAGTGCGTCTCCGCCTCCCGGGGTGGGGGCCCCGTTCGTGTCGCGGCGCGTGCACCGTCTGTCATGTCCGCAAAGCGTGCCGCCGGGCGGTTTCCGACTGGGGTCCCTTCTGTTTCGGTCCTGTCAAGAGCGGTTCACACCGCACGGGGGTACCGGACCGGACGGTAGGGTCTACAATCTGAGACAAGTTTCCTAATATATGAGAGAGGTGGATCGTGGACGTGACGGCGGCCTTCGATGCGGTGGCGGGCTCCTACGATCAGGCCCGCCGCCGGCTCGTCCCCTGTTTCGACGACTTCTACGGCACCGCCGTCGAGGTGGCCGCCCCACCGCTGCGGGCCGCGCTCGCCGCCGGCCGTACCCCCGAGGTGCTCGACCTGGGCGCCGGCACCGGGCTGCTCTCGCTGCTGCTCACCGCGGCGCTGCCCGGGGTGCGGGTGACCCTGGTCGACGGGGCCGCGCGGATGCTCGCGGTGGCCGCCGACGGGCTGACCGCCCGGGGGTGGCGCACCGCACCGTCGTGGCCGACCTGGCCGAGCCGCTGCCCGCCGGCCGGTACGACGCGGTGGTCTCCGCGCTGGCCGTGCACCACCTCGACGACGACGGCAAGCGGGCGCTCTACCGGCGGGCGGCCGACGCGCTCGTCCCCGGCGGGGTGTTCGTCAACGCCGAGCAGGTCGCCGGCCCCACCCCGACGCTGGACCGCCGGTACGACGACGTCTGGCTGGCGCACACCGCCGCGCGTGGCTCGGACGCCGACGAGATCGCCGCCGCCCGGGAGCGGATGCGGCACGACCGACCGGCGTCGGTCGCCGACCAGTGCCGGTGGCTGGCCGACGCCGGCCTGGTCGACGTGGACTGCTTCTACAAGGCGTGGCGGTTCGCCGTCTTCGGCGGGCACCGCCCGGCCTGACCCGGGCCACCCCGGCGGGGTCTGTCCCGTGGGCGGTCCACCGGTGCATGGGGATGACCAGCGGTCATACCAGGGGTAGGATCAGCGGCATGACTGCCAAGGTGACCCTCTCGTTCTCGGACGAGACGATCGAGGAGGCCCGCCGGTTCGCCAAGCGGGAAGGCCTGTCCCTCTCCGCCTGGATGGACCAGGCCGCCCGGGAGAAGGCCCTGCGGGAGGTGTTCACCGCGCACGCCGAGGCGGTCGGCCGGGCCGGGCTCGACCTGGAATCCGCGGCCCTCGCCGAGGCCCGCGAGGTGGGGATGGTCGCCGACGTGCTGTTCGGTCGTCGCCCACGTGCTGCGTAGGGGAGAGGTCTGGCGCATCGAGGGCGCCCGGGAACGGCTCGGCCTGGTGATCAGCTCCGACGTCTACAACTCCACCGACGTGCCGATCGTGATCGTCGCCGAGGTGGTCGAGACCGCGCTGCTGCGTGACTCCCCGCTCGCCGTGCCGATGGGCGACAACGTGGTCATGCCCGACCGGCTGTCCGCGCCGATGAAGAAGTGGTTCACCGAGTGCGTGGACGTCGCCGACACCGAGACCATGCAGCGGGTGAACCGCGCGTTGCGCATCCTCCAGGAGCTCTGACCACCTCACCGCAGGCCGCCGGGCGACGTGCGATTCCCGTTTCCGGAACGACCCAACCGGGCCACCACCGGGAAACCGGCTCTGCCTACCATCCTCCTCATATCGATGAGGAGGAATCGTCGTGAGCTCGCTCGCCAGCAGCAGCAACTCCGCCGTCGACCCGCCGGGCACCACCGACGCACCGCCGGAGGCCGACCCGTCGACCGCCGCCGACCCGCCGGCCGGCCGGAGCGCCGGACGCCGGCACCGGCTCGACGACTGGCGTCCCGAGGACCCCACCTTCTGGCGGACGACCGGAGCGCCCGTCGCCCGCCGTAACCTCTGGGTGTCGATCTTCGCCGAGCACGTCGGCTTCTCGGTGTGGAGCCTCTGGTCGGTCACCGTGCTCTTCCTCGGCCCGGCGTACGGCATCGACCCGGCCGGAAAGTTCCTGCTCACCGCCGTACCGGCCGCGCTGGGGGCGGTGCTGCGGCTGCCGTACACCCTGGCGGTGGCCCGCTTCGGCGGGCGGAACTGGACGATCGTCAGCGCGCTGCTGCTGCTCGTGCCGGCGGTGCCGATGACGGTGCTGCTGGAGCCGGGGGTGTCCTACACCACGCTGATGGTGCTGGCCTGCCTGACCGGGGTCGGCGGGGGCAACTTCGCCTCGTCGATGGCGAACATCAACCTGTTCTTCCCCGACCGGCTCAAGGGCCGTGCGCTCGGGCTCAACGCCGGCGGCGGCAACCTCGGCGTACCGGCGGTGCAACTGGTCGGGCTGGCGGTGCTGGCCACCGCCGGGGCCGCGTACCCCCGGCTGGTGCCGGCGGTCTACCTGCCGCTGATCGTGCTGGCCGCGCTCGCCGCCGCCCGCTGGCTGGACAACATCCCGGACGCCCACAACGAGCCGGGCGCGCTGCGCGAGGCCGCCCGCGACCGGCACACCTGGGTGATGTCCCTGCTCTACGTGGGCACCTTCGGCTCGTTCATCGGCTTCGGGTTCGCCTTCGGCCAGGTGCTCCAGCTCCAGTTCGCCGAGCGGTTCCCCACCCCGGTCGACGCGGCCTGGCTGACCTTCCTCGGACCGCTGATCGGTTCGCTGATCCGCCCGGTCGGCGGGCAACTCGCCGACCGGCTCGGCGGGGCCCGGGTGACCTTCTGGAACTTCGTCGCCATGGCCGTCGGCGCCAGCCTGGTGCTCTTCGCCGCCCGGGAGCGCTCGTTCCCGCTCTACCTGGCCGGGTTCCTGTCGCTGTTCGTCTTCTCCGGCATCGGCAACGGGTCGACGTACAAGATGATCCCGGCGATCTTCCGGGCCCGCGCGACGGCCGAGGCGGAGCTGACCGGCGACCCCGCCGCCGCGCAGCGCCGGGCCCGGCGGCTCTCCGGGGCCCTGATCGGCATCGCCGGGGCGGTCGGCGCCTCGGGCGGGGTGCTGGTGAACGTGGCCTTCCGGCAGTCCTTCCTCGCCTCCGGCAACGCCGACGCCGCCTATCTGGCCTTCATCGGGTGGTACGCGCTCTGCTTCCTGGTGACCTGGACGGTGTACCTGCGGCCCGGCCCGGGTAGGCTGACCGGGGTGTGACCCTGGTCATGCGAGAAAATCGCAGGCCACACCGGTCGACCCCCCGTTTTGACCAGCCGACGGGGCGGCGGGTATCGTTGCCTGCTGTTGTACGACATCCAGAGGCGTGCCGCTCAGGTACGCTTGGTCGTTCGTGCGCGCTGGTCCGGCCGGGAAGCCTCTGGTCACCTCGGCGCGCGACCCCAGACCGACGACGAGACAAGGTAGACCTGTGCGTACGTACAGCCCGAAGCCGGGTGAGATCGAGCGTCAGTGGCACGTTATCGACGCCTCTGATGTCGTGCTGGGCCGCCTGGCCACCCACGCCGCCACGCTGCTGCGCGGCAAGCACAAGCCGACTTTCGCGCCGCACGTCGACACGGGCGACTTCGTCGTCATCGTGAACGCGGGCAAGGTGGCGCTGACCGGCAACAAGCGGCAGACCAAGGTCGCCTACCGGCACTCCGGTTACCCGGGCGGCCTCAAGCAGGTCGGCTACGAGGAGCTGCTGACCAAGCGGCCCGAGCGGGCGATCGAGCTGGCCGTGAAGGGCATGCTCCCGCACAACAAGCTGGGCCGTCAGCTGATCAAGAAGCTGAAGGTCTACGCCGGTGCCGAGCACCCGCACCTGGCGCAGCAGCCGGTGCCGTTCGAGATCAAGCAGATCGCGCAGTGAGCGAGGGCGAAGGAAACAGCATGACCGACATCACCGAGACCGAGGTCGCCCCCGAGGCCACCGAGGCCCCCGCGCCCGTCGCCCGCGCGCCGCGTGGTGACCGCCCGATCCAGACCGTCGGCCGCCGCAAGGAGGCCATCGTCCGGGTCCGCATCGTCCCCGGCAGCGGCAAGATCACCTGTAACGGTCGTGACCTGGAGGCCTACTTCCCGAGCAAGGTGCACCAGCAGCTCATCAAGGACCCGCTGGTCACCGCCGAGAAGCCCGAGGCGTTCGACGTCATCGCCAACCTGCGGGGCGGCGGCACCACCGGCCAGGCCGGTGCGCTGCGGCTGGCCATCGCCCGCGCGCTGATCGTCAGCGAGCCGGACGACCGCCCGGCCCTGAAGAAGGCCGGCTTCCTCACCCGGGACGCCCGGGTCAAGGAGAGCAAGAAGTACGGTCTCAAGAAGGCCCGTAAGGCACCTCAGTACTCGAAGCGCTGATCACCGACAGCGCGTTGTACTTCTGACGGACGGCCGGGTCCGCCTCCCCTCGCGGGAGGTGGCCCGGCCGTTCCGCTTTCTCCACTCATCGCAGTCGCACCGGAGGTTGGCGGGTATGGGTCGGTTGTTCGGCACGGACGGCGTACGCGGGCGGGCGAACGTCGACCTCACCCCGGAACTGGCGCTCGCGGTGGCCGTGGCCGCCGCGCACACACTGGCCGAGTCGGACCGCAGCCACCCGCCACTGGCCGTCGTCGGCCGGGACACCCGGGCCAGCGGCGAGATGCTGGAGGCCGCCGTGGTCGCCGGCCTCACCAGCGCCGGGGCCAGCGTCGTCCGGGTCGGCGTGCTGCCCACCCCCGCCGTGGCGTTCCTGACCGCCGAGGCCAAGGCCGACCTGGGCGTGATGCTCTCCGCCTCGCACAACCCGATGCCGGACAACGGGATCAAGCTCTTCGCCGCCGGTGGGCACAAGCTGCCCGACGAGATCGAGCTGCGGATCGAGGCGGCCGTCGAGGCCAACGCCACCACCGCCTGGAACCGCCCCGTGGGTGCCGGCGTCGGCCGGGTGCACGACCTGCTCGACGGCGCCGACCACTACGTGCAGCACCTCGTCGGCACCGTGCCGCACCGCCTCGACGGGATCAAGGTGGTGGTCGACTGCGCCAACGGGGCCGCCGCCGAGGTCGCCCCGGTGGCCTACCGGGAGGCGGGCGCCGAGGTCATCGCGATCCACGCCGAGCCGGACGGCCTCAACATCAACGACGAGTGCGGCTCCAACCACCTCGACGGCCTGCGGGCCGCCGTGGTCGAGCACGGCGCGCACCTGGGCCTCGCCCACGACGGCGACGCCGACCGCTGCGTCGCGGTCAACGCCGACGGCGAGGAGGTCGACGGCGACGAGCTGATGGCGATCCTCGCGCTGGCCCTGCGCGACGCCGGCGAGCTGACCCGGGACACCCTGGTCGCCACCGTGATGAGCAACCTCGGCCTGCGGCTGGCCATGTCCGCGCAGGGCATCCGGCTGGTCGAGACCAAGGTCGGCGACCGGTACGTGCTGGAGGAGCTGCGCGCCTCCGGCCTCGCCCTCGGCGGCGAGCAGAGCGGCCACCTCGTCATGCCCGCGCACGCCACCACCGGCGACGGGGTGCTCACCGGTCTGCACCTGATGGCCCGGATGGCGGCCACCGGCCGGTCCCTGGCCGAGCTGGCCTCGGTGGTCACCAAGCTGCCGCAGGTGCTGATCAACGTGCCGGTCGGCGACCGTACCGTCGGTGCCGCCGCACCCGCCGTCAAGGCCGAGGTCGAACGGGCCGAGGCCGAGCTGGGGGAGACCGGTCGGGTGCTGCTGCGCCCGTCCGGCACCGAACCGCTGGTCCGGGTGATGGTCGAGGCCGGCACCGAGGAAGCCGCCCGGTCGGTGGCCGAGCGGATCGCCGAGCAGGTCCGCACCGCCAGCCCCGCCAGCTGACCGACCTCGGTCCGCCGCCCGCCGGCCGCCGCCGGTTTTCAGCGCGCGGCAGCCAGGGCGCGCAGTCGGCCGGCCGCCTCGGTCAGCACCTCCGGGCGCTTGCAGAAGGCGAACCGGACCAGCCGGCGGCCCGCCTCGGCGTCGTCGTAGAAGACCTGGGTGGGCACCGCCACCACGCCGCAGCGTTCCGGCAGGGAACGGCAGAACTCCAGCCCGTCCCGACCGCCGAGGCCGGTGATGTCGGCGGTGACGAAGTACGTCCCCTCCGGGGTGAGCACCGCGAACCCGGCGTCGGTCAGGCCACCGATCAGCAGGTCCCGCTGCCGTTGGAGGCTGTCGCGGAAGCCGGTGTAGTAGTCGTCGGGCAGGGCCAGCGCCACGGCCACCGCCGGTTGCAGCGGCGCGGCGTTGACGTAGGTGAGGAACTGCTTGACCCGCAGCACCGCCGAGACCAGCGGGGCGGGCCCACTGACCCAGCCCACCTTCCAGCCGGTGCAGGAGAAGGTCTTGCCGGCCGACGAGATGCGCAGGGTGCGTTCCCACATCCCCGGCAGGGTGGCCAGCGGCAGGTGCGTGGCGGCGGCGTCGGTGAAGACGAGGTGCTCGTACACCTCGTCGGTGACCGCGTACACGTCGTGTTCCCGGCAGAGGTCGGCGACCAGGGTCAGCTCCGGTGCGGTGAAGACCTTCCCGGTCGGGTTGTGCGGCGAGTTCAGCAGCACCAGCCGGGTACGCGGCCCGAACGCGGCCCGCAGCTCGTCCGGGTCGAAGGCGTACCGGCCGTCGTCGCCGGGGCGCAGCGTCACCGGCCGCCGTACCGCCCCGGCCAGGGCGACCGACGCCGCGTACGAGTCGTAGTACGGCTCGAAGCAGATCACCTCGTCGCCCGGCTCGCAGAGCGCGAGGATGCTGGCGGCGATCGCCTCGGTGGCCCCGGCGGTGACGATCACCTCGCCGTCCGGGTCGTACGTCAGGCCGTGGAAGCGGAGCTGGTGCTCGGCGACGGCCCGGCGCAGCACGGGCACCCCCGGGCCGGGCGGGTACTGGTTGTGCCCGGAGCGCAGCGCCTCGGCGGCGGCGGCCAGCATCTCCGGCGGCCCGTCGGTGTCCGGGAAGCCCTGGCCCAGGTTGACCGCACCGGTCCGGACGGCGAGCGCGGACATCTCGGCGAAGACGGTCGTCCCGAACGGACGCATCCGGGCCACCAGCGGGTCGACATCGGTAGGCGTCGTCACGCCCGTCAGCCTACGGCCCGCGACCGCTCCTGCCACCAGGGCTCGTCACGGCCTTTCCGCCCCTGATCCGGCGTCCGCCCCTGCTCGGGCTTGCCGCACCGAGCCGGCGTCTGCCCCTGATCCGGCTTCCGCCGCTAATCCGGCGTCGTCAGCGGATCGGGCGGGCGTGGCACTGCACCCGCCAGTCGTCCGGACCGGCCACGTCGGTGACCCGGGGCCGGTTGCCGACGGTGGTGGCGCACCGGAACCCGCCCGGGTTGCCGTCGGAGCGGGCGGCGCTGACCAGCACCCGGTTCGGATCGTCGGTACGCAGCTCCATCCGCCAGGGCAGCCGTACCTTCTCCTGCTGGATGAAGTAGCCGTCCCCGTCGTAGAACTGGAGGTCCACCGGGCCGGTGCCGGTCACCTCGTACGTCACCGGGTACCGGCCGGGGCCGTCGGCCGGCCGGGTGGCGGGCGCGGACGGTTGGAACGGCTGCGGCGGGCTCCAGCTCGGCTCCGGTTCGTCGTCGTAGTAGCCCCGGCCGTAGGGGTCCTCGGTCGCCGTGTCCGGCCCGGTCCCGCCCAGCAGGGCACCGCCCCCGCAGAAGCAGGCGCAGCCGACGAGGGCGAGCACCACGACTACGGCGACCACGATGCCCACCACCGCACCGGCGCCGGTGGAGGACCGTCCGCCCGGCGACGGGTACCCGGGGTGGGCGAACGGTGGCGGATAACCCGGCGGCGGCCAGCCGTGACCGGGTGGTCCCCCGGGCCAGCCGGCGGCGGGCGGCCCGGCGGGGGTTCCGGGCGGCCCGGCGGGCCAGACGGCACCGGGCGTACCGGGGGCCGGGCCGGGCCGGTCGTAACCGGGCCAGCCGTGGCCGGGCGGTGCTCCGGGTGCGCCGGCCCAGCCTCCGGGTGCCGCGCCGGGCCAGCCTCCCGGGACCGTGCCGGGCCAGCCGGCGGGCGGCGGACCCCCGGGGCTCCCGGCGGACCAGTCGCCGGGCGTGCCGGACGGATCGACGGGGCTGGCCGGCGGATCGGCCGGTGTGCCGGGGGAGACCGAGCCGGGGGAGTTCGAGCCGACCGGGTCGGGGGAAGCCGAGCCGTGCGGGTAGGGAGAAGTCGAGCCTGTCGGGCCGGGGTGGCCGGCACCGGAGGGGTCGGATGCCGATCCGTGGGCCCAGGGGCCGGGGGCCGCCCAGGGCTGCGGGACCGCGAGCGGGTCCGGCGGGGCCCATGCGGACGGGCCCGGGGTGCCGGTGGGCCAGGGGGCCGGGCTGCCGGAGGCCGGAGGCGTCGGATCGCCGACCGCAGGGGTGGGATCGCTGGCCGCGGGAGCGGGGTCGCCGGGTGGGGGCGCGGGGTCGCTGGGGGGTGGCGTGTCGGACATGGCTGCTCCGGGGACGGAAAGGGAGGAAAGGGGCGTGCGGGCCGTCCCAGGGACGTTCCAGGGTCGCCGAGAGACTGTCGTACCGGCGGGCCGGCCGCAACCCCGTACGGCCGGACGGGCGTGACGGTCGTCCGATTGCCGCCCGTCACCGCCCGATCGCTCAAATTCGGTGATCGTTTGCCCGGCTTCTGCGCACACGAGGTGAGCGAAACTGGGTTAGGCTGCGAACCATGTGTGGAATCGTGGGTTACGCCGGCGCGCGCCCGGCGCTCGGCATCGTGCTCGACGGATTGCGGCGGCTGGAATACCGGGGGTACGACTCGGCCGGGGTCGCGATCGTCTGCGACGACGAGCTGCTCACCGAGAAGAAGGCCGGCAAGCTGGCCAACCTGGAGAAGGTCCTCTCCGAGCGGGCCGCCACCAACCCCGACGACTGCGCCGCGAGCCCGGTCGGCATCGGTGACGGCACCACCGGCATCGGCCACACCCGGTGGGCCACCCACGGCGGCCCGACCGACCGCAACGCCCACCCGCACCTGGCCCCCGACGGCCGGGTCGCCGTGATCCACAACGGCATCATCGAGAACTTCGCCAAGCTCCGTGCCGAGCTGGAGGACGACGGCGTCCAGTTCACCAGCGACACCGACACCGAGTGCGCCGCCCACCTGCTCTCCCACGCGCTCGCCGAGCTGCGGGCGGCCGGTGGCACCGACGGCCCGCAGCTGCTCGCCGCCGCGATGCGGGTGGTGTGCCGCCGGTTGGAGGGCGCGTTCACCCTGCTCGCCGTCGACGCGGCCATCCCGGGTGCGGTGGTCGGCGCCCGGCGTAACTCGCCGCTGGTGGTCGGCCGGGGCGACGGGGAGAACTACCTGGCCAGTGACGTGGCGGCGTTCATCGAGCACACCCGCGAGGCGGTCGAGCTGGGGCAGGACCAGATCGTCCTGATCACCGCCGACAGCATCGAGATCACCGACTTCGACGGCCAGCCGGCCACCGGCAAGGACTTCCACATCGACTGGGACTCCTCGGCCGCCGAGAAGGGCGGTTACGACTGGTTCATGCTCAAGGAGATCGAGGAGCAGCCGCAGGCCATCGCGGACACCCTGCTGGGCCGGCTCACCGAGACCGGGGAGATCGCCCTCGACGAGGTCCGCCTCAGCGACCAGGACCTGCGCGACGTCGACAAGATCTTCATCGTGGCCTGCGGCACCGCGTACCACTCGGGCATGGTCGCCAAGTACGCCATCGAGCACTGGACCCGCATCCCCTGCGAGGTGGAACTGGCCAGCGAGTTCCGCTACCGCGACCCGGTGCTCGACCGGTCCACCCTGATCGTGGTGATCTCGCAGTCCGGCGAGACGATGGACACCCTGATGGCGTTGCGGCACGCCAGGGAGCAGAAGGCCCGGGTGCTGGCCATCTGCAACACCAACGGCTCCACCATTCCGCGCGAGTCCGACGCGGTGCTCTACACCCACGGCGGCCCGGAGATCGCCGTCGCCTCGACCAAGGCGTTCCTCACCCAACTGGTCGCCTGCTACCTGATCGGCCTGCACCTGGCCCAGGTACGCGGGATCAAGTTCGCCGACGAGGTCGGCGCGGTGGTGGCCCAGCTCCAGGAGATGCCGGGCAAGCTGCGGGAGCTGCTGGGCCGGATCGAGCCGGTGCGGGAACTGGCCCGGGAGCTGAAGTCGGAGCCGACGGTGCTGTTCATCGGCCGGCACGTCGGCTACCCGGTGGCCCTGGAGGGTGCCCTCAAGCTCAAGGAGTTGGCGTACATGCACGCCGAGGGGTTCGCCGCCGGTGAGCTGAAGCACGGGCCGATCGCCCTGATCGACAAGGGCACCCCGGTGATCTGCGTGGTGCCGTCGCCGGTCGGCCGGGGGATGCTGCACGACAAGGTCGTCTCCAACATCCAGGAGGTCCGGGCCCGGGGCGCCCGGACCATCGTGATCGCCGAGGAGGGCGACGAGGCGGTGGTCCGCTACGCCGACCACCTGATCTACGTGCCGCGTACGCCGACCCTGCTCGCGCCGCTGGTCACCACCGTGCCGTTGCAGGTGTTCGCGGCCGAGATCGCCGCCGCCCGGGGGCACGACGTGGACCAGCCGCGCAACCTGGCGAAGTCGGTCACCGTGGAGTAGGACATCGCTCACCGGCCGAGCACGATCCGGGCCATCCCGTCCAGAGCGGGGTTGTCGGGCTCCCAGTAGCCGGTGTGGCCGCCCCGCCCGCTGGGGAAGGTCCGGCCGCCGAAACCCGGATCGCTCGGGTCGTGCCCGAACCACAGTCGGTGGTCGTCCGGGCGGAACAGCGAGGCGGCGCTGGCCAGCGGCGAGGTGGCCAGCACCGCCCGACCGGCCAGCTCCCGGGGCGGCTCGACCAGCCGGATCACGTCGTCGCCGGCGGTGCTCGACCAGACCTGCCCCGGTGGCAGGCCGAGCGCTCCGGCCCGGTCGACCCCCACCCCCGGTGACCCGACGAAGGCCAACGCGTCGGCGGCCAACCCGTGGTCGCGGGCGGCGCTGCCCACCGCCAGCGAGCCGTAGCTGTGCCCCAGCACGGTCTGCCGGGCCGGCGGCCCGTCGTGGGTGGCGCGCAGCCCCTCCTGGAAGCGGTGCAGGTCGGGCCCGGCGTCCCGGGCCTGGGCGGGTGAGGACGCCTCGGGCAGGAAGTCGGGGGCGTCGTAGTCCAGCCAGAGCACCGCCGCCGTCTCCTCGCCGGGGGCGAGAGCGGTGCACCGGTCCTGCACCCGGGCGGCCCGGCCCAGCTCACCGGGGACGTCGGCGAGGTCGCTGGTCATCCCCGGCACGTAGGTCAGCACCCGGCGGGCCCGGTCCGGGTTGCCCAGCGCGACGATCGCCCGGCCGTCGCCGCGCGGGTCGAGCCCGAGCAGGTACGGCCGGGGTCCCGTCGTCGCGGCGAGCCGCCCGGCGAGCCCGTCCAGGGCGGCCAGCGCCCGGTCGATCCGGCGCAGCCCGGAGCGCCCACCCGACCCGCTGGCCGACAACGCCCGGCGTTCGGCCAGCAGGGCCTCCCGGTGCCCGGCCAGCAGCAGCCGGTTCGCCTGGTCCCGGGCCGCCGCCGGCACCCCGTCACGCGGGCCGGTCCGGGCCGGTTCGTGCAGCACCAGCCAGCGCCGTTGGGCCGGGGTGAGGCCGTCCCACCAGGCGCGGACCGCCGCCGGGGTGGCATCGTCGGCCGGCCGGCCCGGTGGTGGCCGTTCCACCCAGCCGGTGCGGGCCGCCCCGGTCAACTCGGCCAGCCGGCCGGCGGCCTCCCGGTCGGCCCCGTCGGCCAGCGCCAGCGCCTCCCGCAGCGCCGCCGCCACCTGGGCCACCGCCGCCGGCGACCCCACCCCGCCGCCGTTCCCGGCCCCGCCACCACCGGGCCCACCTCCGGTCGCGCCGGCACCGGCGCGGGGACCGGGGGAGTGGGCCGCGTCGGCACCGCCCGCCGGGGCGGGGCGGGCACCCATCCCGGCCGGCAGCACACCCGACTCGGGGCCGCGCCAGGTCGGGGGGACCGCCCGCAGCCCACCGTGCCGGTCGACCGCCACACCGGTACGGTCGGCCAGCGCAACCGCCTCGGCGAGCCGGGCCTTGGCCACCCGCAGCCGACCGGCGAACTCGGCGAGCACCTGATCGGTCTCGACCAGCGCCGGCAGGATGGTGCCCAGCTCCGCGCGCAGCCCGTCGAGCCGGCCACCGGCCCTGGTGGCCGCCCCGCCCGACCAGCCCGCCTGCAGCGTCGTCGCCCGCTCGGCCAGCCCGGACCGCCGGCGCGTGACCGGCGCGTCCAGCCCCCGCCAGGCCACCCCAGCCGCCGCCCAGTCGCCGGGGGAGGCGGCCCAGAGCTGGGCGTACCCGATCATCGGGGTCGACCGGCCAGCCGCCCGGCGGCCCGGTCGTCGGCCGCCGCGTACGCCTCGGCGGCGGCCCGCAGCGCGGTACCGGTCTCGGCGACCCGTACGCCGAGCACCCCGTGCCAGGCGTGCACCGCCGACTCCAGCCCGGCCAGTGCGGCCCCGGCCCGCCAACCCGGCGCGGACAGCACCAGCCCGGGGTGACCCGCCAGCCCCCGGGCCAGCGCGTACGCCTCGTCGGCCAGCCCGCCGGCCGCCGCCCGCAGCACCGGCAGGTCGACCCGCACCGGCTCGTCCGTCATGTCCGCCTCCCGCCCCTCGCCCGGCCCGCCGCCGTGACCGTGCCGCCGACGCTAGGTGGCCGGGCGGTGCTCCGGCGGGCCCTGTGGACGACGGGCGGCGGTCGTACCCCCGGGTTGTCCACAGGTCTTGCCGGCCGCGACGCCGGTGGCTAATCTGCCGCCCCCACCGCCGGTAGGGTGATCTCGACCACGGCGGACGCGCCCGACCGGGACGGCCGGTCGGCGGCGAAGACGGGGGTGGCATGAGATCGGTGTGGCGGGTGTCGGACGTACGCGCGGCGGAGGCCGGCCTGATGGCCACCGTGCCCCCCGGGACGCTCATGCAGCGGGCGGCGGCCGGGCTGGCCCGGCGGTGCGCCCTGCTGCTCGCCGAGCGGGGCGGGGTGTACGGCGCACGGGTGCTGCTGCTGGTCGGCACCGGCGACAACGGCGGCGACGCGTTGTACGCGGGCGAGCGGCTGGCCCGCCGGGGCGCACAGGTCGCCGTGCTGCCGACCGCCCCCGGGCGGGCGCACGCCGACGGGCTGGCGGCGCTGCGGGCCGCCGGGGGACGGCTGGTCGACGCTCCGCCCGCCACGGTCGACCTGGTGCTCGACGGGATCGTCGGGATCGGGGGCACCGGCGGGTTGCGGGACGCCGCCGACGAACTGGTCGCCGGCCTGCCCGCCCTGCGGGGCCGCGACGGGGGCCGGGCCACCGTCGTCGCGGTGGACGTGCCCAGCGGGGTGGCGGTGGACACCGGGGACGTGCCGACGGACGGGTCGGGCCGGCCCCGCGCCGTGCGGGCCGACGTGACGGTGGCGTTCGGCGCGCTCAAGCCGGCCCTGGTGGTCGGCCCGGCGGCCCCGCTGGCCGGGCAGGTCGAACTGGTCGACATCGGGCTCGGACCGTGGCTGCGCGGCACCCCCGTGCTGCGGGTCACCGAATGGTCGGACGTGTGCGACTGGTGGCCCCGTACCGGCGCGTCCTCGGAGAAGTACCGCCGGGGCGTGGTCGGGGTGGCCACCGGGTCGCGGACCTACCCGGGGGCGGCGGTGCTCTCGGTGGGTGGCGCGCTGGCCGGCCCCACCGGGCTGGTCCGGTACGCCGGTGGCGCCCGCGACGAGGTGGTCCGGCAGCATCCGTCGGTGATCGCCACCGACCGGGTCGCCGGGGCGGGCCGGGTGCAGGCCTGGGTCTGCGGCTCCGGCCTGGGCACCGACGAGCAGGCCGGCGCGGAACTGCGGGCGGTGCTGGCCGCGCCGGTGCCGGTGGTGCTCGACGCGGACGCGTTGACCCTGCTGGTGGACGGCTCGCTCGCCGGTCGGCTGCGGGACCGGGACGCCCCGATCGTGGTCACCCCGCACGACCGGGAGTTCACCCGGCTGTGCGGCGAGGAACCGGGGGCCGACCGGGTCGCCGCCGCGCTGCGGCTGGCCGCCTGGATGAACGCGACGGTGCTGCTCAAGGGGGACCGCACGGTGGTCGGCACGCCGGACGGCCGGGCGTACGTCAACCCGACCGGCAGTCCCGCGCTGGCCACCGGGGGCACCGGGGACGTGCTGGCCGGGCTGCTCGGTTCGCTGCTCGCCGCCGGACTGGCCCCGGAACGGGCGGCGGCCGGCGCGGCGTACCTGCACGGGCTGGCCGGGCGGGAGGCGGCCCGGGGCGGCCCGGTGACCGCGCCGGACGTGGTGACCGCGTTACGCCCGGTGGTGGCTCCGTTGCTCTGACCGGGGCCGTCCGGGTCGGCGTCCACCGACCCGGTGATCACCGACGCCAGTAGGCTGGGCGTATGTGGCAGGCCGAGGTACGTGTCGATCTGGACGCGATCCGTCAGAACGTGGCCCGGCTCCGGTCGGGCACCAGCGCCGAGTTGATGGCGGTGGTGAAGGCCGACGGGTACGGCCACGGCATGGTCCCGTCGGCGCGGGCCGCGCTCGACGCGGGGGCGGACTGGCTGGGGGTGTGCACCCTCGACGAGGCGTTGACGCTGCGCCGGGCCGGGATCACCGTGCCGGTGCTGGCGTGGCTGCTCGACCCGGGGCTGCCCCTGCACGAGGGGGTGGCGGCCGGGGTGGACCTGGCCGCCGCGAGCCTGTCCCAGCTCGACGAGATGGTCGCGGCGGGGCGGGCCGCCGACCGGCCGGCCCGGCTGCACCTCAAGATCGACACCGGGTTGTCCCGGGGCGGCGCGACCGTCGCCGACTGGCCGACCCTGCTGGAGGCCGCCGCGAAGGCCCAGGCCGACGGCCTGGTCGAGGTGGTCGGCGTGTGGAGCCACTTCGTGTACGCGGACTCGCCCGGCCACCCCACCACCGACCGGCAGTTGGCCGTCTTCCACGAGGGGCTGGCCATGGTCGAACGGGCCGGGCTGCGCCCGCGTTACCGGCACCTGGCCAACTCGGCGGCCACCCTGACCCGCCCCGACACCCATTTCGACCTGGTCCGGCCCGGGATCGCCGTCTACGGGCTGTCGCCGATCGCCGGGCAGCAGTTCGGGCTGCGCCGGGCGATGACCGCGCGGGCCCGGGTGATGCTCGCCAAGCGGGTCCCCGCCGGCACCGGAGTGTCGTACGGGCACACCTACACCACCGCCGGGGCGGCGAACCTGGCCGTGGTGCCGCTGGGCTACGCCGACGGGGTGCCCCGGCACGCCTCCAACGTGGGGCCGGTGCAGCTGGGCGGGAAGCGGCGGACCATCTCCGGCCGGGTCTGCATGGACCAGTTCGTGCTCGACTGCGGCGAGGACGAGGTGGCCGCCGGTGACGTGGCGACCCTGTTCGGCAGCGGCGACGACGGGATGCCCACCGCCGACGACTGGGCCGAGGCGGTCGGCACGATCAACTACGAGATCGTCACCCGGTTCGGCGGGGTCCGGGTGCCCCGGGTCTACGACGGGGCGCGCCCGTGAGCGCGGTCAGCCGGTTCCGGGTGCCCCGGCCGAGGACCGCCGCCGGGCGGGTCGCCGGTGTGGTCGGGGCCGCGGTGGGGGTGGCCGCCGCCGGGCTGGCCGCCGGGGTGGCCACCGAACGGGCCCTGGTCCGCCGGCTCAAGGCCGACCCCGCCGACCCGTACGCCGGGGAGGACTTCGGCGAGCAGCGTTACGACGAGGCGTACCGGCTGGAGTTGCCGGACGGCACCGACATCCACGTCGAGGTGGTCGAGCCGACCCGGCCGGTGCCGGGGCGTCCGACGGTGGTGCTGGTGCACGGCTTCTGCCTGGACATGGGGACGTTCCACTTCCAGCGCAAGCTGCTCGCCGAACGCGGCGACTACCGGATCGTCGCCTACGACCAGCCGGGGCACGGCCGGTCGGGACGGCTGGAGACCGGCGAGTACGACCTCGCCGCGCTCGGGCACACCCTGCGCCGGGTGATCGACGCGACCGCCCCGGAGGGGCCGTTGGTGCTGGTCGGGCACTCGATGGGCGGGATGACCATCATGGCGTTCGCCGAGGCGTACCCGGAGTTGTTCGGTGACCGGGTGGTCGGCACGGTGCTGATGGCCACGTCGGGCGGGTTGCTGGCCGAGACGAAGCTGGTCGCGCCGGCCCTGCTCGGCCGGGTCGGCTCGCCGGTGCTGTTCATGATGAGCAACGCCACCCGGTACGGCGGGCTCGTGATCGACCGGGCCCGCAGGTCCACGTCCAACGTGGCCTGGCTGCTGACCCGCCGGTACGGCTTCGGCACCCCGAAACCGAGCCCGGCCCTGGTGTCGTACGTGGAACGGATGAACTCCCGGACGTCGGCCGACACGGTGACCCGCTACCTGCGGACCCTGGCCACCCACTCGCGGTTCCCGGCGCTGGCCGCGTTGAGCGGCACACCGGTGCTGGTGGTGGTGGGCGACAAGGACATGATCACGCCGGTGGTCCACTCGGACGAGATCGTCCGTCGGCTGCCGCACGCCGAATACCTCAAGATCCAGGACAGTGGGCACGTGGTGATGCTGGAACACGCCGACGAGGTCAACGCCGCGTTGGAACGCTTCCTGGAGGCGTTGTGACCGTGCGCGTCACGTTGCCCACGGTCGAGGACACGCACGCCTTCGGCCGCCGGCTCGCCGGGGTGCTGCGCGCCGGTGACCTGCTGCTGCTCACCGGCCCGCTGGGGGCCGGCAAGACCGCCCTCACCCGGGGCCTCGGCGCCGGCCTGGGGGTACGCGGCGACATCACCTCGCCGACCTTCGTGATCGCCCGGGTGCACCGGCCCGACCCGGCGCGCGGCGGCACGGTGGCCCTGGTGCACGCCGACGCTTACCGGCTGGGTGACGCCGCCGACCCGCGCGCCGAGATCGACGACCTGGACCTGGACGCCTCGGTGGACGACTCGGTGACCGTGGTCGAGTGGGGCGAGGGGCTGGTCGAGCAGCTCGTCGACGCCCACCTGCGGGTACGCATCGACCGGCGCGACGACGACACCCGGCTGGTCGAGTTGGACCCGGTGGGCGGGGACTGGGCGCGACGCCTGACCGCCCTGCGCTGAGGCTTGTCGTACCCGCTGCCTAGAGTGCCGGGGACTTCGTTTGTGAAAGGTTGCCGATGCCCGACGACACCCCCACCCTCGACCTGCTGGCGCTGCTGCCGGAGGCGTGGCGTGCCGTGCTCACCCCGCACCTGGACCCGGCCCGGACGGCGGCGCTGGCCGATTTCGTCGCCCGCGAGTACGCCACCCAGACCGTCTTCCCGCCGCAGGAGGACCTCTTCTCCGCCTACCGGCTGTGCGGCCCGGAGCAGTGCCGGGTGCTGATCCTCGGCCAGGACCCGTACCACAAGGCGGGGCAGGCGCACGGGCTGAGCTTCAGCGTGCGCGAGGGGGTGTCGGTGCCGCCCTCGCTGCGCAACGTCTTCAAGGAGTTGAGCGAGGACCTCGGGGTGCCCAAGCCGCGCAGCGGCAACCTGGACGGCTGGGCGGCGCAGGGCGTGCTGCTGCTCAACGCGGTGCTCACCGTCCGGCAGGCCAGCCCCGGTTCGCACGGCAACAAGGGGTGGGAGGAGTTCACCGACGCGACCATCCGCGCCCTGGACGCCCGGGACGAGCCGGTGGTCTTCCTGCTCTGGGGCGGCTACGCCCGCAAGAAGGCGGCCCTGGTCACCAACCCCCGGCACGTGGTGCTGGAGGCCGGCCACCCGAGCCCGATGAACCCGCGTGGGTTCCTCGGCAGCCGCCCGTTCAGCGCCACCAACAAGGCCCTCGCCGACGCCGGCCTGCCCCCGATCGACTGGGAGCGCTCGTCCGGCTGACCCGGCGGGCACCCTCTGCACCGTGCGGGCGTCGCCACCACCGCGCGCCGCCGGCTGACGTCGGCGGCGCGCGGTGGTGGCGTTCGGCGGCAGTCCGTGGTGGTGCGCCGCATCGCGGCGTGGTGGGGCGGGCGCTCACCGCCCGGTCCGAGCGGCCGGGTCGACGTCCGGGGCACGGCCGTCGGCCGCGCGTTGCCGGTGCCGGCGCAGCAGCGCGGCGGCCCGCGGGTCGGTCAGCCCCACGGCGGGCGGAGTCGCGCCACCGGACGGCGATCTCGACCGCGTCGAGCGGTACGGGCGCACCCTGGAGCAGCGCGGCGGTGCCGCCGGTCAGCAGGTGGGGCAGCTCGCCCAACCGGTCGAGCAGCCGGTCCAGCCCCAACTCGTCGATCCGGTCGGCGGTCGACCGCCCGGCCAGCTTGTCCATCTCGGCGTCGAGGTGGCTGTCGAGCTGCTCGGTGGTGACGGCGAGTTGCCGGCCGAGGGCGGCGAAGAGGCGCTCGACCAGGTCGAGGCTCGGCACCCGCCCACCACGCTCGACGCGGGCCACCGCGCTCTGACTCGTCCCCGCCCGATCCGCCAGTTGCTGCTGGGTGAGCCGCTGGGCACCACGTTCCCGGCGCAGCAGCGCGGCGATCTCCGTAGCGAGTCGACCACTCTCCGACATCCCCGCATGATGATGTGCCGACGGCGAGCGGTATGCCTGTCGGTCATATTTATGACCCACAGGAATACTGCTCTACGTGGGATACCACACCCCACCCCGGCCGGCTCCCCACCCGGCTGTCCGATGGGCCGGGACCGGGGTCAGGGCGAGGATCCGCGGCGATGACCGACGGCCGGACCCGAAACCCGGGGGGCGAGGGCGAAGGGCCGGGATGCGAGGGCGAAAGGCGAGGGGCCGAGAGGACGGGCGGGGTGTGGCCGGGTGGCGCGGGCCGACGGCTAGGCTGGCTTACCGTGCTCGTACTGGTGGTGGACTCCTCGACCCCCGCGGTCACCGCGGCGCTGGCCGAGGTCACGACGGACGGCGTCGCGCTGCGGGCGCACCGGTGCACGGTCGACGCCCGGGCCCACGGTGAACTGCTCGCCCCGCAGGTCGAGGCGGTACTCGCCGACGTCGACGCCCGGCCGGCCGACCTCGGCGCGATCGTCGCCGGGCTCGGCCCCGGCCCCTTCACCGGGCTGCGGGTCGGGCTGGTCACCGCCGCCACCATGGGCCAGGTGCTCGGCATTCCCACGTACGGCGTCTGCTCGCTCGACGGCATCGGCCACCCCGGCCCGGCCCCGGCCGGCACCGCGACGGCGGGGGAGCGGCGGGTGCTGGTCGCCGCCGACGCCCGACGCAAAGAGGTCTACTGGGCGGTCTACGACGGCGGTGGCCGGCGGATCGTCGGGCCGGAGGTGGACGCCCCGGCGGTCGCCGCCGCTCGCGCCCGGGAGTTGGCCGTCACCGAGGCGGTCGGGGACGGTGCCCACCGGTACGCCGACGTGCTCGGCCTACCGCTGCGCGCCGAACCCCGCTACCCGGACGCCGCCACACTGGTCGCCCTGGCCGCCGCCCGGGTCCGGGCGGGCGCCCCCGGCGAGACGCTCACCCCGCTGTACCTGCGGCGGCCGGACGCGGTCGCGGCGACCAGCCGCAAGCCGGTGCTGCCGTGACCGTACGGGTGGAGCGGTTCCGCTGGTGGCACATCGCCGAGGTGCTGCCGATCGAGGCGGACCTGTTCGGTGCCGAACAGTGGTCGCCGGCGATGTTCTGGAACGAGCTGGCCAGCGGGCACCACTACCGGGTCGCCCTGGACACCGACGGGTCGCTGCTGGGCTACGCGGGCCTGGCGGTCGATCCGGGCGGCGAGTCGTGGGTGCAGAACATCGCGGTCCGCCGGGACGCCCAGCGGCGCGGGATCGGCCGGGCGCTGCTGGAGGACCTGCTCGCGGAGACCGCCCGGCGCGGGGTCGGCAGCGTCCTGCTGGAGGTTGCCGTCGACAACGCCCCCGCCCAGCGGCTCTACGCGGGGTACGGCTTCGAGCCGATCGGCGTACGGCGGGGCTACTACCAACCGAGCAACACCGACGCGCTGGTCATGCGGCGCGACGCGGAACCGGGCGCGGACGGGACGGACCATGGCTGACGAACCGCTGATCCTCGGGATCGAGACCTCCTGCGACGAGACCGGTGTCGGCATCGTGCGCGGGCACACCCTGCTCGCCGACGCGCTGGCCTCCAGCGTGGACGAGCACGCCCGGTTCGGCGGGGTGGTGCCCGAGGTGGCCAGCCGGGCGCACCTGGAGGCCATCGTGCCGACCATGGACCGGGCGCTGCGCGCGGCGGGGGTGACGCTCGCCGACATCGACGCGATCGCGGTCACCTCCGGTCCCGGCCTGGCCGGGGCCCTGCTGGTCGGGGTCGCCGCCGCGAAGGGTTACGCACTGGCCGCCGAGAAGCCGGTGTACGGGGTGAACCACCTGGCCGCCCACGTCGCGGTGGACACCCTGGAACACGGTCCGCTGCCCGCGCCGGCGATCGCCATGCTGGTCTCCGGTGGACACTCCTCGTTGCTGCGCGTCGACGACCTGGCCCGGGGGGTGACCCCGCTGGGCGCGACCATCGACGACGCGGCCGGTGAGGCGTTCGACAAGGTGGCCCGGCTGCTCGGCCTGCCGTTCCCGGGTGGCCCGTACATCGACCGGGAGGCGCGGGCCGGTGATCCGGCGTCGATCGCCTTCCCGCGTGGCCTGACCGCCGCCAAGGATCTCGTCGCCCACCGCTACGACTTCTCCTTCTCCGGGCTGAAGACGGCGGTGGCCCGCTGGGTGGAGGGGCGGCGGCGGGCCGGCGAGCCGGTGCCGGTGGCCGACGTGGCGGCCGCCTTCCAGGAGGCGGTCTGCGACGTGCTCACCGGCAAGGCGTTGGCCGCCTGCCGGGAACACGGGATCGACACCCTGGTCATCGGCGGGGGAGTGGCGGCGAACTCGCGGCTGCGGGCGATGGCCGAGCAGCGGGCGCAGCGGTACGGCATCCGGGTCCGGACGCCCCGGCCGGGACTGTGCACCGACAACGGCGCGATGGTCGCCGCGCTCGGGGCGCACCTGGTGGCCGCCGGGGTACGCCCGAGCCGGCTGGACCTCCCCGCCGACTCGGCGTTGCCACTGACCACGGTCAGCGTGTGAGGGGAGGCCGACGTGATCGTACGGATGTGGGAGGCGCGGGCCGAGTCGTACGGCTTCGCCGACCTGATCACCTGGGTGTGCGAGACGGCGCTGCCGGAGTTCGAGCACGATCCGCTGCACCTGTCCAGCGAGGTCTTCTCCTCCACCGATCACCGGGTGGTGGTCGTCTCGAAGTGGCGCAGCAGCCCCCGGTCGCTGCCCGAGCCGCCGGCCACCCTGGTCGCCCGCCCCCCGCACTCCTGGGACTTCACCCAGGTCGACCGCTGACCGGTCGCCCGGCCCCGGCGCTGGGCCCGGACAGCCCGACGGCCCGCCGGCGGTGGTGCCGCCTGCGGGCCGTCGGGTCAGCTGCGCGGGGTCAACTGCGGCGCGTGATCCGCCAGGTGGCGTAGCCGCCCGCGCCGAGCGCCAGCAGGAAGACCGCCCAGACCACGGTGGTGCTGACCCCGACCGACGGGCCGGAGGCGGCCCCGGCCTGGGCGGCGGCGACCAGCGAGTCGTTCTGCGCGGCCGGGATGGCGGCCGGCGGCATCTGCTGCCAGCGGACCAGCCCGGTGCTCTCCAGCATGGCCATGTGGTCGTTGACGAACTTGTTGGCCTCGTCGGCGAGCTTACGCACGGTGTTGTCCCGGGTGCTGGCCCGGACCGCGCCGATCACCGGGAAGATCTTGCCGTGCGCCACCCGGAGCCGGGTCACGAAGATCTGGTCGAACTGAGCACCGGAGGCGTTCTGCATCTCGGTCAGCCACCCCTTCTGCTCGGGGGTGGGATCGCTCGGCAGCGTCGTGCCCAACTTGTTGGCGGCCTGCACCACCAACTCGTCGAGGACGCCGTGCTGGCGGGCGATCTCCGCGCCGACCTCCCGCACCCGCGCGGACTGGCCCTTCTCGGCGGCCATCGTGCCGGCCGGCATCTCCCACAGGCCGGCCAACCGGACGCCGTTGAGCAGCGTCATGTCGGCGGCGTTCAGCTGCACGCCGGGTGCGGCGACCGCCATGCCGGGTAGCACGACCAGGCCGGCCAGGAAGGTGACGAGCAGCACCGCCACCCGGTGGGTCCGGTGCCCTCGCCGACGACGTACGGAATCCAGCGGTGCCATGCTGCGGTGCCTCCTCGATCCGGGCCGACCTGTCCTGCCGGGCAGCGACCCGCCGGCTGCCCGTCCGTCCACTGGTACGGACCGTCGGGCCGATCAGTTCACCGGGCGGCGCACGAGTCGGGAGGTATCCGTTCAGGCGGCGTCGAGCGGGTCGGCGAGGAGCCGTTCGAAGGCCAGTTCGGCCGCGCCGATCAGGGCCGCGTCGTCGCCGAGTTTCGGGGTCCGCAGCCGGACGTGTTCCAGGCAGGCGGGCAGCCCGGTCTCGTTGAGCCGGCTGCGGACCTGGGCGGCGGCGGCCAGGTAGAGGTCCCGCATGGTGCCGCCGAAGATGACCATCTCCGGGTTGAAGATGTTGACCAGGTTCGCCACCCCGAACCCGAGCCAGTCCCCGGCGTGCCGTACGGCGGTCTGGGCGCGGGCGTCCCCCCGGTCGGCGGCGTCGAAGACGGCCAGCAGCGCCTCCCGGCCCCGGGCGTCGGACCGGCCGGCGGCCCGCAGCAGCCCGTACTCGCCGATCTGGGTCTCCCAGCAGCCCCGGGAGCCGCACTCGCAGGCGGTGCCGTCGCGCACCACCACCATGTGGCCGACCTCGCCGCCGTAGCCGCCGTGGCCGGTGAGCCGCCGGCCCCCGGCGATGATGCCGGCACCGACGCCGACGTCCCCGTAGAGGTAGATGACGTTGTCGCAGCCGGCGGCGACGCCCCGGGCGTGTTCGGCGAAGGCGGCGACGTCGGCCACGTTGCCGACCGTGACCGGCAGCTCCACGCCCAGTTCGACGGCGAGGGCGGCCCCGATCGGCTCGTCCACCCAGCCGGTGGTGGGGCCGAGCCGGACCAGCCCGTCGGCCTTGCGGACCATGCCGCAGACCGCGACGCCGGCACCGACGCAGATGGAACCCGGTGGCACCCGCTCCCGCATCTGCTTGAGAGCCCCGGCCAGCATCGGGACGGTCTCCGCGGCGTCCAGGTCGCGTGGCCGGTCCAGCTCACGGCGGTCCAGCACCTCGCCGCCGAGACCGACCCGCGCGGCCCGCAGCCGGTCCACCTCGATCGAGTACGCGTACGCGTAGACCCGGGCCGACTCGGGCCGGACGACCAGCGACGGTCGCCCGGCCCGGCCGGTCTCCTTCGGCGTGCCCTCGCTGACCAGCCCGGCGCCGGCCAGGTCGGCGGTGAGCGCGCCGATGGTGCTGCGGTTGAGCCCGAGGGCGGTGGTGAGTTCCGCGCGGGAGGTGGCGCCGTGCACGTGGACGTGCCGGAGCAGCGCCCCGAGGTTCTGCCGCCGGATCTCGTCCTGGCTCGGTCCTACCCGCATCGTTGGTGGCACCCCATGTCCCGCCGCTGGTGTACGCGGATCAGCGCGTTCCGGAGGCGGAGGCGCGGCGGCGCGACAGCGCGTCCACGCTGGCCGCGAGGAGCAGCACCACACCGGTGACGACGTACTTCACCCCGGCGCTGTAGCCCATCAGGCCCATGCCGTTGTCGATGACGGCGACCACCGCGCCACCGAGCACGGCGTCGAGGACCCGGCCCTTGCCGCCGAAGAGGCTGGTGCCGCCGATGACCGCCGCGCCGACGGCGTAGAGCAGCACGTTGCTGCCGCCGGTGTTCGGGTCGACCGAGTTGGCCCGGCTGGCCGCGACGATGCCGCCGATCGCCGCCATGGACGAGCAGATCACGAAGACCGAGATCCGGATCTTGTCGACGTTGATGCCGGCCCGGCGGGCGGCCTCCTTGTTGCCGCCGACGGCGTAGACGTGCCGGCCGTAGCTGGTGCGCTGGAGCACGAAGGTCCAGACGATCAGCAGCACCGCGATGACCGGCACCACGATCGGCACGCCCTTGAGCGAGTTGATCAGGACGTTGCGGCTGCGTTCCTGGTTGAGGATGTAGACCGCGATGCCGAGGATCAGGGTCAGGCCACCGATGCGGGCGAGCACCACCGCCATCGGGTCGGTGGTCAGGCCCCGGGACAGCCGCTTGCGGTGCCGCAGCAGTTGCACGGCCGCGTACCCGCCGATGGCGAGGGCGGCCAGTGCCCAGCCGACGGCCGGGGGCAGGTTGCGGTTGGCGATCGCCACCAGCACCTCGTCGTTGACCGAGATGTTGGCGCCGCCGCTGATCAGCATCAGCACGATGCCCTGGAAGGCGAGGAAGCCGGCCAGGGTGACCACGAACGACGGGATGCCGATCTTCGCGACCAGGAAGCCGAGCACGGTGCCGATGACCACGCCGGTGAGGATCGCGGCGAGCACGGCCACGTACCAGGGGTAGCCGGCCTTGGTGGCGACGTTGGCCAGGATGGCCGCGCAGACCCCGCTGGCGAAGCCGGCGGACAGGTCGATCTCGCCGAGCAGCAGGACGAAGACCAGTCCCATGGCGATCAGGGTGACCGCCGCGCCCTGGGTGAACAGGTTGGCGAAGTTGCCGGCGGTGAGGAACGACGGCCGCATGATCGAGAAGACCGTGCAGAGCACGATCAGCCCGAGCACGGCGGGCAGCGCGCCGATGTCGCCGCCGCGTACCCGGCCCCAGTAGCCGCGCAGGTGGCTGCCGACGGTCGGCGGCGGCGTGACCGCCGCCGGGCCTTCCTTGCGCACGGCGGTGGTGGTCATCGAACGCCTCCTGGAGTGGTGTCGGCGGGTCCCGCGCCGGTGCCGTTTCCGGCGGTGACCGGCTCGCCGGTGAGACCGAGGTTGCCGGAACGGCCGGCGGTGATCAACTCGACGACCTGCGAGTGGGTGATGTCGGTGGTCTTCACCTGGGCGACCATCTGGCCGAGGTAGAGCGCGGCGATCCGGTCGGAGACGGCGAAGACGTCGTTCATGTTGTGCGAGATCAGCACCACGGCCAGCCCGTTGTCGGCCAGCCGGCGGACCAGCTCGAGGACCTGGGCGGTCTGTGCCACGCCCAGCGCGGCGGTCGGCTCGTCGAGGATGACCAGCTTGCTGTTCCAGAGCACCGCCTTGGCGATGGCGACGGTCTGCCGCTGCCCGCCGGAGAGGCTGGAGACGTGCTGGCGCAGCGACTTCACCGTCCGTACGGAGAGCCCGGCGAGGGTTTCCGCCGCCATCTGTTCCATGGTCGGCTCGTCGAGCACCAGCCCGCTGTGCTTCTCCCGGCCGAGGAACATGTTCTGCACGATGTCGAGGTTGTCGCAGAGCGCGAGGTCCTGGTAGACGACCTCGATGCCGAGCGTGGCGGCGTCCCGGGGGCTGTTGATGCTCACCGGTCGGCCGTCGAAGAGGAACTCGCCGGCGTCGGCCGGGTAGATGCCGCTGATGCACTTGACCAGGGTGGACTTGCCGGCGCCGTTGTCGCCGACCAGTGCGGTCACCTCTCCGGCGTGGGCGGCGAGGGCGACGTCGCGCAGGACCTGGACGGGACCGAAGCTCTTGTCGATCCCGCGCAGTTCCAGCAGGGGGGTCGCGGACACGGGGGTCTCCTTCGGACGGAGGGAAGATCTCGGAGCCCGTCCGGCGGCGAGCGCCGCCCGGCACGAGGTTCCGTGCCGGGCGGCGTCGCGTCGACGGGGTACGACGCTCGTCGTACGGTCAGCTGATGCCGTTGGCGGCGCAGAGCGCGGCGTACGCGCCGGTGCAGAGCTTCGCCTTGTCGACGTAGCCGTCGGCCACCACGTCCTTGACGGTCGACTTGTCGATCGCCTTCGGCTCCAGCAGCACGGACGGGACGTCCCGGCCGCTCTCCGGGTCCTTGACCGTCTGCCCGGTCTCCTTGCGCTCGCCCTTGGCCACGGCGATGGCCAGCTCGGCGGCCGCGTCGGCCTCCTTCTTGACGGCCTTGTAGACGGTCATGCACTGGTCACCGGCGAGGATGTTCTGCAGGCCGGTCACGTCGGCGTCCTGGCCGGTCACCGGGACCCTGCCGTTGAGCTTGTTCTTCTTCAGCACCGAGATGGCCGCGTTGCCGAGGCCGTCGTTGGCGGAGAGCACACCGTCGATCTTGCCGCCGCTCTGGGTGAGCATCTGCTCGAAGATCGTGGCGGCCTGCGCCGGGTCCCAGTCCGGCACCGACTGGTCCGGGCCCTTGGTGTATTCCTTCGACTCGAACTTCGGCTTGAGCACCGAGTCGTAGCCGTTCTTGAACAGGGTGGCGTTGTTGTCGGTGGGCGAGCCGTTGAGGTAGGCGACCGTCGGGTTCTTGACGCCCTTCTCGGTCAGGCACTTGGCCAGGCCCTCGCCCTGGAGCTTGCCGACGGCCTCGTTGTCGAAGCTGACGTAGTACTGGGCGGAGCCGCCCAGGGTGAGCCGGTCGTAGTCGATCGTCGCGACGCCCTGCGACTTCGCCTTGTCCAGCACGGCCTTGCCGGTGCCGGAGTCCAGGTTGACGATCATCAGGGTGGTGACCCCGCTGGTGATCATCTGGTCGGCGATGGTCTGGAAGGCGTTCTTGTCGTTCTGCGCGTTCTGGATGTCCGACTCGACACCGGCCTTGTCGAACGCCTCCTTGAGGAACCGGCGGTCGGCGGTCTCCCAGCGGGCGGAGGACTTGCTGTCCGGCAGGATCACACCGATCTTCGGCTTCTTGGCGGTGCTGCCGCCGGCGTCGTTGCTGCTGGAGTCGTCGCCGCAGGCGGCCATGCTGCCGGTGGCCAGCAGGCCGACGGCGGCGAAGGTGAGGAAGCCCTTGCGCATCTGCACGGGTCCTTTCGAGGGTGGGGGAGGAGTGGTCGGTGTTTTGTTGTGTCCGGCAACGTATTCCCGTCCGTGAGTCGGGCGCAAGACTGCCGAGGTCAGAAGTTTGTTGGCGGCGGTAACAATTCAGCAACGCGGTTGTCACCCCCGGGACACCCGCCCCGCAATCACGCTCCGTGTCCGGTCTGCCACCGGCTCCTGACGCTCGGGTCAGCCGGCGGCGATCCGCGCGGTGCCGGCGTCGGTGAGGGCGACCAGGTCCGCCGGGGCGAGCTGGAGCTGCAACCCCCGCCGGCCGGCCGACACGTAGACGGTGTCGTGGTCAAACGCGGAGACGTCGACCACCGTCGGTAACCGTCGGCGCTGGCCCAGCGGGCTGATCCCGCCCCGCACGTAGCCGGTGCTCCGCTCGGCGGCGGCCCGGTCGGCCAGCGCGGCCCGCTTGCCGCCCAGCGCCGTGGCCAGCGCCTTGAGGTTCAGCTCGCCGGTGACCGGGACGACCGCCACCGCCAGCGCCCCGTCGACCTCGGCGACAAGCGTCTTGAACACCCGCTCCGGCGGCACCCCGAGCGCCGCCGCGACCAGTGCGCCGTAGTTCGGCGCGTCCGGCGCGACGTCGTACGGGTGGGTGCTGTACGCGATCCTGCGCTTGGTCAGCAGCGCCGTCGCCGCGGTGGCCTGTCCCGCCATGCCGGTCACGCTAGCCCGGCGGGCCCCCGTCCGCGACCGGTCGCCCGATCAGCACCGTCGGTGCGCCGGCCACCCGGGTCAGCACCAGGCTGGCCGGGTTCTCCCCGGCCAGTCGCAGGTCCCGGCGCAGTTGCTCGGGCGACAACGCCGAGCCCCGCTTGAGGATCTCCACCCGGCCGACCCGGCGCTCCCGCAGCAGCGCGCGCAGCCGCTTAAGCGAGAACGGCAGCACGTCGACGATCTCCAGGCACCTGCCGAACGGGGTGGGACGCGGGGTGTCCGCGTAGAGGTAGGCGATGCTCGGGTCGGCCAGCGTCGCGTCGAGGGTGTCGGCCAGTTCGGCGACCAGGTGCGCCCGGACCACGGCCGGGTCCGGGTCGTACAGGTAGCGCCGTACCGGTCCGACGCCGGCCTCGACGCCGCCCGTGCCGGTCAACCGGTGGGCACGGGGGGTGGCGTCACCGGGCCCCGACCGCAGGACGGTCGCCCGGCGGGGCACCCCGGCGAGCGCGCCGCACCACAGGGCCGCCTCGACCAGGTCCCCGTCGACGCTGACCCACTCCGCCTCGGCGTCGGCCGGGATCAGCGCGTGGTCGATGCCGGGGGCCACCTTCACCACCGTGTGCGGCACCCGTGCGGCCAGCCCGGTGACGAAGTCCCACGGCGGCGAGTAGGCGTCCGGGTCGAAGATCCGCCGTCCGGTGCCGGCCCGCCGCCGGGCCGGATCGCAGAAGACCGCGTCGACCCGGGTCACGTCGAACGCCGTCGCGTCGCCGCACTCCACGGTGAACGTCCCGGCGAGCCCGGCGGCCTCGGCGTTCGCGGCGGCCAGCGCGGCGGTGACCGGGTCGGCCTCCACGCCGTACACCCGGATGCCGGCGCGGGCGGCGGCGAGCGCGTCGGCGCCGAGGCCGCAACCCAGGTCGGCGAGGGTGCGCACCCCGACGGCGGCGAGCCGGGCGGCCCGCCGGTCGGCGACCACCCGGCGGGTGGCCTGCTCCAGGCCGGGGCGGGTGAGGAACATCCCGGCCGCCTCCGGGCCGAACTTGCCGACCGCCCGGCGGCGCAGCTCGGCCTGGGTCAGCGCGGCGGCGGCCAGCCCGGCCGGCACCCCGCGCGAGCGCAGCGCCGCCGCCGCGACCAGCGGGTCGCCGCCGGCCACCCCGGCCGCCGCGGCGAGCACGGCCGACCCCTCGGTGGTACGCAGCGCGGCGAACTGGTCGAGATCCACCCGCCCATTGTCCGGTCCTCCCGGGAGACCGACTCGGGTGGGCCGATGTTGCGGTGTCCGGGCGGTGTCGTCACCGCAACATCGCCACCATCGAGTTGATCATCGGCGGGACGGCGACACGAGGGGCGGCAGATTGGCACTCTCCTTGACGGAGTGCTAGCCGAGGAATAACCTGCGATTAGCACTCTCACCCTGAGGGTGCCAGCGTCCGGATCATCCGGTCCGGGTGCTGAACGCCAGGCGGACCGGCACCCGCGACGACGGCCCCGCCCGGTGGCATGTGGCAGATTGACGCTGGTCGGACTCTCGGCCGGCAACGAAACCAAGTACCCCAGGAGGGTATGCCCGTGACTACCGCGACCAAGGTTGCGATCAAGCCGCTCGAGGACCGGATCGTGGTCCAGGCGAACGAGGCTGAGACCACCACGGCGTCGGGCATCGTGATCCCCGACACCGCCAAGGAGAAGCCGCAGGAGGGCACCGTCCTCGCCGTCGGCCCGGGCCGGATCGACGACAAGGGCAACCGCGTGCCGCTCGACGTCAAGGTCGGCGACACCGTCCTGTACTCGAAGTACGGCGGCACCGAGATCAAGTACGCCGGCGAGGAGTACCTGGTGCTCTCCGCCCGCGACGTTCTCGCGGTCATCGAGAAGTAACCAAACCGATTCCAGTGTCGTCGCCCCGGTCCGGCTCGCCGGGCCGGGGCGACGTCGCTTCGAAGGGACATTCATGGCGAAGATCCTGAGCTTCTCGGACGACGCCCGGCACCTGCTGGAGCACGGTGTCAACGCCCTCGCGGACACGGTCAAGGTCACCCTCGGCCCGCGTGGGCGCAACGTCGTCCTGGACAAGAAATTCGGTGCGCCGACGATCACCAACGATGGTGTGACCATCGCCAAGGAGATCGAGCTCACCAACCCGTACGAGAACCTCGGCGCGCAGCTGGTCAAGGAGGTGGCGACCAAGACCAACGACGTCGCCGGCGACGGGACCACCACCGCGACCGTGCTGGCCCAGGCGATGGTCCGCGAGGGCCTGCGCAACGTGGCCGCCGGGGCCAACCCGACCGGCCTCAAGCGGGGCGTCGACGCGGCGGCCACCAAGGTCTCCGAGGCGCTGCTCGGCCGGGCCGTCGAGGTGGCCGACAAGGAGTCGATCGCGCACGTCGCGACGATCTCGGCGCAGGACGCCACCATCGGCGAGCTGATCGCCGAGGCGATGGAGCGGGTCGGCCGCGACGGTGTGATCACCGTCGAGGAGGGCTCCACCCTCACCACCGAGCTGGAGGTGACCGAGGGTCTCCAGTTCGACAAGGGCTTCATCTCGCCGAACTTCGTCACCGACTCGGAGTCGCAGGAGTCGGTGCTGGAGGACCCGTACATCCTCATCACCACGCAGAAGATCTCGGCGATCGAGGAGCTGCTGCCGCTGCTGGAGAAGGTTCTCCAGAACAACAAGCCGCTGCTGATCGTTGCCGAGGACGTCGAGGGCCAGGCGCTGTCCACCCTGGTGGTCAACGCGATCCGCAAGACCATCAAGGTCTGCGCGGTCAAGGCCCCCGGCTTCGGCGACCGCCGTAAGGCGATGCTCCAGGACATGGCGATCCTGACCGGTGCCGAGCTGGTCGCCCCGGAGCTGGGCTACAAGCTCGACCAGGTCGGCCTGGAGGCGCTCGGCACCGCCCGGCGCGTCGTGGTCGACAAGGAGAACACCACGGTCATCGACGGCGGCGGCCAGTCCGCCGAGGTCGCCGACCGGGTCGCCCAGATCCGCAAGGAGATCGAGGCGTCCGACTCCGACTGGGACCGGGAGAAGCTGGCCGAGCGGCTGGCGAAGCTCTCCGGCGGCATCGCGGTCATCAAGGCGGGCGCGGCGACCGAGGTCGAGATGAAGGAGCGCAAGCACCGCATCGAGGACGCGATCGCCGCGACCAAGGCCGCGGTCGAGGAGGGCACGGTCCCCGGCGGCGGTGCCGCGCTGGCCCAGATCCGCGCGGTGCTCGACGACGACCTCGGCCTCACCGGTGACGAGAAGGTCGGTGTCTCGATCGTGCGCAAGTCGCTGGTCGAGCCGCTGCGCTGGATCGCCCAGAACGCCGGCCACGACGGTTACGTGGTGGTGGAGAAGGTCGCCGGTCAGGAGTGGGGCCACGGCCTCGACGCCGCCAAGGGCGAGTACGTCGACCTGGTGAAGTCCGGCATCATCGACCCGGTGAAGGTGACCCGCAACGCGGTCACCAACGCCGCGTCGATCGCCGGTCTGCTGCTCACCACCGAGAGCCTGGTCGTCGAGAAGCCGGAGCAGCCGGAGCCGGCCGCCGCCGGTGGGCACGGCCACGGCCACGGGCACGGTCACCAGCACGGCCCGGGTTTCTGACCCGGTAGTACGCCAGCTCAGGGCGCACCGTCGACGTCGGCGGTGCGCCCTGACGCGTACGGTGACGGCTGCTTACGGAACGGTGACGTGGTTGGCGGCCGGCCCGGTCGATCGACGACACTGGCCGGATGAGCACCACCCCCCGTGGCTTCGCCGCGCTGGCCGGGGTCACCGCCGCCGTGGTGGCCATCGGTGTCGCCGAGCCGGTCGCCGTCCTCACCGGCCCCCGCTCCGCCCCGCTGATCGCGGTCGGCGGGGTGGTCGTCGACACGGTCCCCGAGCCGCTCAAGCAGTTCGCCATCGACGTCTTCGGCCGGTACGACAAGATCGCCCTGCTGGTCGGCACGGCGGTGCTGCTGGCGGCGTTCGCCGCCGGGATCGGGATGCTGGCCGCGCGGCGGCTCGCGGTCGGGCTGGTGGGCATCGCGGCGTTCACCGGCCTCGGTGTCGCCGCCGCGCTCACCCGGTCCGGTGCGGATGCCGCCGATGCCCTTCCCGCCCTGGTCGGCGGGGGGCTGGGCGCGCTGGTTCTCTGGGCCTTCGTGGCCGGTCCCTGGCAGCTCGACCCCTGGCCCTGGCAGCCACCCACCCCGCTGCCCACCACCCCGCCGGCCGCACCCCCCGAGCCGTCCCCGTCCCCGTCGGTCGAGTCGTCCCCGCCGTCCGGGGTGACCGGGCCGTCCCCGACTCCGCTGTCGCCGACTCCGCCGGTCGGGCCGTCCCCGACTCCGTCGTCCCCGATGCCCGCCGCCGAGCGAGCCGCCGTTCCGCTCGGCCCGGCCCCGGGGGGCGGGTCGCCGGTCGCGCCGCCGGCCGGGTGGGAGCCGTTGGAGTCGACCGACCCGGAGTCCCGGCGTCGGTTCCTGCGCGGTGCGGGCCTGCTCGCGGGCGCGGCGACCGTGGTGGGGCTGGGCGGGCACTGGCTCGCCGGTCGACGGGGCGTCTCGGCGGCCCGGGATGCCGTCGCGTTGCCCACCCCGTCGGCGGTGGCGCCGACGGTGCCGGCCGGCGCGGATCTGTCGTTGGCCCAGCTCGCCCCCTACACCACCCCGAACAGCGGCTTCTACCGGATCGACACGGCGCTGGTGGTGCCGCAGGTCGATCCGGAGACGTGGCGGTTGCGCATCCACGGCCGGGTCCGCAACCCGATCGAACTGACCTTCGCCGAGCTGCTCGCCCGCCCGATGGTGGAGCGGTACGTCACCCTGGCCTGCGTCTCCAACGAGGTGGGCGGGGACCTCATCGGCAACGCCCGCTGGCTGGGCGTACCGCTCAAGGAACTGCTCGACGAGGCGGACCCGGAGGAGGGGGCCGACCAGGTGGTCGGCCGCTCGGTCGACGGTTGGACCTGCGGCACCCCGACGGCGGTGCTGCGCGACGGCCGGGACGCCCTGCTGGCGGTCGGGATGAACGGCGAGCCGCTGCCGGTCGAGCACGGGTTCCCGGTGCGGATGGTGGTGCCGGGCCTCTACGGGTACGTGTCGGCCTGCAAGTGGGTGACCGAGCTGGAGTTGACCAGCTTCGCCGACTTCGACGCGTACTGGGTGCCGCGCGGTTGGTCGGCGCAGGGGCCGGTGAAGACCCAGTCGAGAATCGACACCCCGCGCTCGCGTAACCGGCTCACCGCCGGTGAGGTGACGGTGGCCGGGGTGGCCTGGGCCCAGCACCGGGGGATCAGCCGGGTCGAGGTACGGGTGGACGGCGGGGCCTGGCAGGAGGCGACCCTCGCCCCGGCGGTGTCGGTGGACACCTGGGTGCAGTGGTCGTGGCGGTGGCCGGCGACCCCGGGCGAGCACACCCTCCAGGTGCGGGCGACCGACCGGGACGGCGAGACGCAGACCCCGTTGACCGCACCGGTGGCCCCGGACGGGGCGACCGGCTGGCACAGCGTCACAGTCACCGTCCGCTGATCCCCCATCACCGTTAAGTCATCAAGAGTGATCAATGTACGGATAGCCGAAAATTCCCCGGTGGTATCGAGGGTTGAGGCTGTGGGAGCGCTCCCGTAACATACCTGACGCGACTGTTAACGTTCACCTAACAACGACCACCACCAATGTGCAGGTCGCCATCCCGTCAGGAGGGTGTTTTATGTCCAGATCCAGATCGGCCAATGTCGGCCTGATCTCGGCCGGTGTCGCGTTGCTGGCGTCGGCGTCGGTGGTCACCGCGCTGCCAGCAGGTGCGGCGGCGGCGGGTTGCTCGGTGAACTACGCGGTGTCCTCGGAGTGGGGCGGCGGCTTCGGGGCCAACGTCGCGATCACCAACCTGGGCGACGCGCTGAGCAGTTGGACGCTGACCTGGTCCTTCGCCTCCGGGCAGTCGGTGACCCAGGCGTGGAACGCGACCGTGACGCAGAGCGGCTCGGCGGTCACCGCCAAGAACGTGAGCTACAACGGCGCGATCCCGACCAACGGCTCGGTGTCGTTCGGTTTCAACGGGGCGTGGACGTCGAGCAACCCGGTCCCGACGAGCTTCGCGCTCAACGGGGTGGCCTGCAACGGCGGCACGACGCCGACCAACCCGCCCACCACGCCGCCGCCGACCACCCCGCCCCCCACCACGCCGCCCCCCACCACCCCGCCGCCGACGACACCTCCGCCGACCACCCCGCCGCCGACGGGTAACTGCTCCCTGCCGTCGACCTACCGCTGGTCGTCGACCGGCCCGCTGGCACAGCCGAAGTCCGGCTGGGCGTCACTCAAGGACTTCACCATCGCCCCCTACCAGGGCAAGCAGTTGGTGTACGCCACCACCCACAGCAGCAGCGCCACCGGCGGCTGGGGTTCGATGAACTTCGGCCTGGTCGACAACCTCAACCAGCTCGGCTCGGCCCCCCAGAACACCATGAGCCAGAGCACCGTCGCGCCGTCGTTGTTCTACTTCGCGCCGAAGAACATCTGGGTTCTCGCCCACCAGTGGGGCCCGACGTCGTTCTCGTACCGCACGTCGACCAACCCGGCCAACGCCAACGGCTGGTCGGCCGCGCAGACCCTGTCGACCGCGAAGATCACCGACTCCGGCACCGGCGTGATCGACCAGACGATCATCGGCGACGACCAGAACATGTACCTGTTCTTCGCCGGCGACAACGGCAAGATCTACCGCCAGATCATGCCGATCGGGAACTTCCCGGGCAGCTTCGGCTCCAGCTACACGACCATCATGAGCGACACCACGGAGAACATCTTCGAGGCGCCGCAGGTCTACAAGGTCGCGGGCCGCAACCAGTACCTGATGATCATCGAGGCCAGGACCAGCTCCTGGGAGCGCTACTTCCGCTCGTTCACGGCGACCAGCCTGAGCGGCACCTGGACGCCGAACGCGACGACCTACAACAACCCGTTCGCGGGCAAGGCCAACAGCGGTGCCACCTGGACCAACGACATCAGCCACGGCGAGCTGCTGCGCACCAGCGCGGATCAGACGAACACGATCGACCCGTGCAACCTGCAGCTGCTGTACCAGGGCCGCGCCACGAACTCGGGCGGTGACTACGGCCTCCTGCCGTACCGGCCGGGTCTGCTGACCCTGCAGCGCTGACGGCGTGACGCAGGCGCGACCCCGCTGTTCCTGACTCCCGCGACCGGCGGCGTACGCCGTACCGGATGAGCCGCTCGACGGCTCGGAGCAGGATCGGGTGGAATGAAGGGGCGGGTCCGGCGATGCCGGGCCCGCCCCGCTTCTCGTCCGTGCCGGGAACACGTGCCGGGAAACGACGAGGCCGCGCTCCGATCATCGGAGCGCGGCCTCGTCGAGGTGTGGGGGTCGGTCAGGCGATCTTGCGCTGGGCCGGTACGGCGGTCTTGTGCGAAGCGCCGAGCCGGGCCTCCATCCGGGCGATGTCCACCCGGGTCTGCCGGCGGTCGGCCAGGTCCTCCCAGCCGAGGGCGAGCAGCCGCTGCCGCTCGGACTCGCTGAGGCCGCCCCAGACGCCGTACGGCTCCCGCACGGACAGGGCGTGCGCCGCGCACTCGGCCCGCACCGGGCAGGCCTGGCAGACGGACTTGGCACCGGACTCCCGGCGCAGCCGGGACGAACCGCGCTCGCCGTCCGGGTGGAAGAACTGTGCGCTGTCCCGGCCCCGACAGGCGCCGAGACGCTGCCAGTCCCACAGGTCGACGATGGGTCCGGGCAGTCTACGTACGTTCGACATCAGCACCCCTCCTCCCGCGCGGCACCGCGGAGATCCTCGTTGAACCGGCGTCCGGGCTGTGGTCCGCGCTGGCGTACCCCGTTTCCGGCGTGGAGCCTCGGTACCCGAACCCTCGCCGACTCACACGTGTTGAGATCGAAAACCCGAAGCCTCCTGCGGCATATGACCCAAATGTCGGAAAAGTTCAGAGGATTGCCCGGAACCTCCTCCCCGGTGGACCCCGTCATGGTCTGCTCGTGTCCGGAGAGGAGACCACCGTGCGTACCGTTCTCGTATGCGTTCGGACACCGATCGCCGCGCAGCAGTTGACCAACGCGGCGGCGCGACTCGGCCTGGCCGCGGTCGTCCGGACAGCCGTCTCCGATCCCGAGGTGATGCTGCGGCTCGCCGAGCGCCCGGTCGACGTGGTGCTGGCCGACACGGCGCTCACCCGGCCGGACAGCGCCGGCTTCGTGCGCCGGGTGCTCGCCCGCGCCCCGCAGGCCGCGGTGCTGCTGCTCGGCACCGAGGAGTCGGAGGCGGCGGCGGCCACCATCAGCGCCGGGGCGCGGGGCCTGATCCAGGGTGCCGACCACGACCTGACCAGCGCGGTGGCGAAGGCGTTGCTGCTGCTCGCAGCACCCGGCCGGCCCGCCCGGCACCGGGTCGCCGACCCCGCCCGGGACACCGCCGCGGTCGGCGCACCCCCGCGACCCGGTCGTCCGCCCGCGCCGGGCTGGTCGCCGACGCCGGCCGACGGTACGCCCGGTGCGCCGTCGGTGGTGCCCGTGCAGCGCGGCGACGACGAGGTCGAGGGGGACCAGGAGGGCACGTCGGCCGAGCCGGCCCCGGCCGCCGGGTTGCCCCGCCCGACCTCCGGCGCACGCGCCGGCCGGACCTCGGTCGGGCTGACCGAACGGGAACTCCAGGTGCTGCTGGGCATGGCCGAGGGCAAGAGCAACGCGGAGATCGGGCGGGAACTGTTCGTCTCGGAGGACACCGTCAAGACGCACGCCCGGCGGCTGTTCCGCAAGCTCGGCGCCCGGGACCGGGCGCACGCGGTGGCCGCCGGCTTCCGCGCCGGCCTGGTCGCCTGAACGCCCCTGGGTCAGTCGTCCGGGTCGGTGTCGTCGCCTGCGGACTCGGTCAGCGTGTCGTGCACCCCGTCGGCGTAGCCCCGGGCGTAGTCCCAGGTGACGTAGTGGTCCGGGTCGGGGTCGTAGGCCGGCTCGTGCACCCGGGGCCGGCCCGAGCTGAGCAGGTGCCGCAGGTTGCCCCGGAGCAGGTCCCAGTCGAAGTAGTGCGGCTCGCGACAGTCCTCGCACTCGATGACCAGCCCGCGTACCCCGATCGGGGACAGCAGGGCCTGGTAGATCTCCAGGTCGGCGAGGTCTTCCAGCACGTCCTGCCGCTCGACCTCGGTCAGCGGGTCGAGCGGGGCGTCGTCGCCCGGATCGTCCAGCCCCGCAGCCGGATCGGCCGGGTCGCCGTTGAACGGGTCGATGGGCTCGTCGTGCACCCCCTCACCGTAGACCCAACCCTCGCCGCACGCGCCCCCCGGCGGTCGCTGTGGCGTCGCCGACCCCGACCGGTCACCGGCGAGGGCCGCCCTGCTCAGTGGGTACGATGAGACGACTCGCCGTCACCCCGGCGTGCGCCGGTTGCCGCGCGCGCCGCCTCGCTGAATCCCGTCCGAGCAGCTCAGGGGAGCAATCGTGGAGAATTCGCCCAGCACCGATCTTCCGGCCGGCACCGATCTTCCGGCCGGCGTCGACAGCGGCGAGTGGGGCGGCCACCTGCCGGAGCTGCCGGCCGGGTCGGCGCGGGTGGTGCCGCTCGGGCTGACCTTCGACGACGTGCTGCTCCAGCCCGGCGAGTCGGACGTGGTGCCCAGTCGGGTGAACACCCGCACCCGGCTCACCCGCAACGTGGAGCTGTCCATCCCGCTGCTGTCCAGCGCGATGGACACCGTCACCGAGGCCCGGATGGCGATCGCGATGGCCCGCCAGGGCGGCATCGGCGTGCTGCACCGCAACCTGTCCCTGGAGGACCAGGCGCTCCAGGTCGACCTGGTCAAGCGCTCCGAGTCCGGCATGATCACCAACCCGGTGACGGCCAGCCCCGAGGACACCCTGCGTGAGGTCGACGAGCTGTGTGGCCGCTACCGCATCTCCGGCGTACCGGTGGTCGACGGCGAGGGTCAGCTCGTGGGCATCGTCACCAACCGGGACATGCGGTTCGTCTCCGACCCGGCCACCCCGGTCCACGCGATCATGACCCGGACGCCGCTGGTCACCGCCCCGGTCGGGGTGAGCAAGGACGACGCGCTCACGCTGCTGCGCCAGCACAAGGTCGAGAAGCTGCCGATCGTGGACGACTCGGGGCGGCTGCGCGGGCTGATCACCGTCAAGGACTTCACCAAGAGCGAGCAGTACCCGGACGCGACCAAGGACGACGCCGGCCGGCTGCGGGTCGCCGCCGCCATCGGGGTCGGCGAGGACGCCTACAAGCGGGCCCGGACCCTGGTCGACGCGGGTGTCGACGTGCTGATCGTGGACACCGCGCACGGCCACCAGCGGGCCGTGCTGGACATGGTCCGCCGGCTCAAGGCCGACGTCACGATCGACATCGTGGGCGGCAACGTGGCCACCTACGCCGGGGCGAAGGCCCTGGTCGACGCCGGTGCCGACGGCGTCAAGGTGGGCGTCGGCCCGGGTGCCATCTGCACCACCCGGATCGTCGCCGGGGTCGGGGTGCCGCAGGTGACCGCGATCATGGAGGCGGCCCGCGCGGCCCGTCCGGCCGGCGTCCCGGTGATCGGCGACGGCGGCATCCAGTATTCCGGCGACATCGCCAAGGCCCTGGTGGCCGGTGCCGACACGGTGATGCTCGGCAGCCTGCTGGCCGGCTGCGAGGAGAGCCCCGGCGAGTTGATCTTCGTCAACGGCAAGCAGTTCAAGGCGTACCGGGGGATGGGGTCGCTGGGCGCGATGCAGTCCCGGGGCCAGGCCAAGTCGTACAGCAAGGACCGCTACTTCCAGCAGGACGTGCTCAGCGACGACAAGCTGGTGCCGGAGGGCGTGGAGGGCCAGGTGCCCTACCGGGGGCCGCTGTCCCGGGTGGCCCACCAGCTCGTCGGCGGGCTGCGGCTGGCGATGGGGTACGCCGGCGCGGAGAACATTCCCGACCTGCACCACCGGGGCCAGCTCATCCGGATCACGGCGGCCGGGCTCAAGGAGAGCCACCCGCACGACATCCAGATGACCGTCGAGGCCCCCAACTACCACACCCGCTGACCCACCACCCCAAACCACCTGGAGTCCCTCATGCGTGACGTGGTCGAGATCGGGCTGGGCAAGACCGCGCAGCGCGGCTACCACCTGGACGACATCGCCATCGTGCCCAGCCGGCGGACCAGGGACGTCGACGACGTCTCCACCGGCTGGCAGCTCGACGCCTACCAGTTCGACATCCCCTGCGTCGGTCACCCGTCGGACGCCACCATGAGCCCCGCCTCGGCCGTCCGGCTCGGGCAGCTCGGCGGCCTGGGCGTGCTCAACGTCGAGGGCCTCTGGACCCGCTACGAGAACCCGACCAAGGTGCTGGAGGAGCTGGCCGGGCTGGGCGAGGACGCCCGCGCCACCAAGCGGCTCCAGGAGGTCTACGCCGAGCCGATCCGCCCCGACCTGATCGCCGAGCGGGTCCGCGAGCTGCGGGCCGGCGGCAGCACGGTGGCCGTGCGGGTGTCCCCGCAGCACACCCTGGCGCTGGCCCCGGTGATCCTGGACGCGGGCGTCGACATCCTGGTCATCCAGGGCACCATCGTCTCGGCCGAGCACGTCTCGACCACCGACGAGCCGTTGAACCTCAAGGAGTTCATCGCCGACCTCGACCTGCCGGTGGTCGTCGGCGGCTGCACCGACTACAAGACGGCGCTGCACCTGATGCGCACCGGCGCCGCCGGGGTGATCGTCGGCATCGGTGGTGACGACTGGTCGACCAGCGAGTCGGTGCTCGGCATCCGGGTGCCGATGGCCACCGCGATCGCCGACGCCGCCGCGGCCCGCCGCGACTATCTCGACGAGACCGGTGGACGCTACGTGCACCTCATCGCCGACGGCGACATCCAGACCTCCGGCGACATCGCCAAGGCGCTCGGCTGCGGCGCGGACGCGGTGATGCTCGGCGAACCGCTGTCGCTGTGCGAGGAGGCCCCGGCCGGCGGCGCCTGGTGGCACTCGGCGGCCAGCCACCCGTCCCTGCCGCGCGGGGCGTTCGAGGTGGCCGGTGAGCCGCTCGGTTCGATGGAGCGGCTGCTGTTCGGCCCCGCCGACGAGCCGGACGGCCAGCTCAACCTGTTCGGTGGGCTGCGTCGGGCGATGGCCAAGTGCGGCTACCGCGACCTCAAGGAGTTCCAGCGGGTCGGCCTGGTCCTCGACCGCTGACCCGCCAGGCACGACGGCCGGCCGGCCCCGGTGTGGGCCGGCCGGCCGTCGCGGCCCGTCTCGCCGTCGGGTCCGCCGTTCGACCCCGCCGGCCGGTCCTGCCCGGGTCTGCCGTTCGGCCCTGCCGTGGGGCCGCCGACCCGCCCTGCCGTCGGTCCGTCGTTCGGCGCACACGGGGTCGGCCCGCTCGGTAGGCTGCGCGCACGGCGGGGCGGCGAACGGGGGACGAAGGTGGCCATGAGCCGGAACCGGCGCGGCCTCGCGCTGCTCGTCACCGGGGCGCTCGCCCTGGCCGGCTGCACCGCCGACCCGGAGCCCCGCAACGCGCCCCGGTCGACCCCTTCCCCGGGGGCGACCCCGGGTGTGACCCCCGGCCCGGCCGGCGTCGGCGACCCGTACTTCCCGACCGCCGGCAACAGCGGGTACGACGTCGAGCGGTACACCCTCAAGGTCCGCTACGACCCGGCCAGCGACGAGCTGCGCGGTGACGCCACCGTCCGGGCCACCGCCGGGGCCGACCTGCCGCTGTTCCACCTCGACCTGGCCGGGCTGACGGTGCGCCGGGTGACCGTGGACGGCGCCCCGGCCCGGCACACCCGGGAGGGGACCGAGCTGGTGGTCACCCCGGCCGCCCCGGTCCGCGCCGGAACGGCCTTCACCGTCCAGGTCGGCTACGACGGCCGGCCGGAGCCGTTGCGCAACGAGACGATCGGCGAGGGCGGCTGGCTGCACACCGCCGACGGCGCGGTCGCCCTCGGCCAACCCGAGTCGGCGAGCACCTGGTTCCCGGTCAACGACCACCCCTCCGACAAGGCCGCCTACGACTTCGAGATCACCGTGCCGAAAGGGCTGGTCGCGGTCGCCAACGGGGTGCCGAAGGGACAGCGTCCGGCGGCCGGCGGCTTCACCACGTGGCGCTGGTCGGAGGCCGCCCCGATGGCCAGTTACCTGAGCACGGTGGTGATCGGGAAGTACCGCACCAGCACCGGCGAGCACCAGGGCCGGCCGGTGTTCAGCGCGGTCGCCGACAGCCTGCCCCGGGGGGCCGCCGACGAGTCGATCGCCCGCACCGTGGCGGTCGCCGACTACCTGGAGAGCGTCTTCGGGCCGTACCCGTTCGCGGCGTACGGCGGGGTGGTGGTCGACGAGCCCCGGATCAGGTACGCGTTGGAGACGCAGAGCCGGCCGGTCTACTCGGCCAACTTCTTCCGGGCCGGCGAGAACACCGGGGTGGTCGCGCACGAGCTGGCCCACCAGTGGTTCGGCGACAGCGTGTCGGTGGCCCGCTGGGCGGACATCTGGCTCAACGAAGGGCTGGCCACGTACGCCGAGTGGCTCTGGGCCGAACACGAGGGCCGGGACACCGCGCAGGCCGCCTTCGAGCAGCAGTACGCCGCGTCCGACGACCAGGTCTGGCGGGTGCCGCCGGCCGCGCCCGGGGTGGCGAACCTGTTCAGCGAGTCGGTCTACCAGCGGGGCGGGATGGCGGTGCACGCGCTGCGGGTGACGGTCGGCGACGACGCGTTCTTCCGCCTGCTGAAGACCTGGGCGGCCGAGAAGCGCAACGGCAACGCCACCACCGCCGAGTTCGTGGCGACCGCCGAGCGGGTCAGCGGGCAGCAGCTCGACGACCTCTTCGCCGCCTGGCTGTACGGCACCGAGCGTCCCGCCCCGCCCACCCGCCGCTGAGCGCGTCCCCCGACGGTCAGTTCTTCACCCGCAGCTCGGGGTGGGCGTCCAGGTAGCTCTCGGCCTTGCCGGCCTTGAGCGCGGGCAGGAATCCCTTGCCGACGCTGGTCAGCTGCTCGCCCCGGTAGCTGCTGCCCTTGCCCACCCCGTCGCCGGGCAGCCCGACCAGGGTGATCCGGTCGGCGCTCAGTCCGCCCAGGGCGTACGCCAGGTCGACGATCCGGGGGCCGCCCGCGTAGACCAGGGTGTCGCCGAGCGCCGACACCACCTGCTCGACCCGGTCGGGCTCGCGGGCCAGGTTCTCGTTGAGGATCTTGGCGGCCAGCGCCCGGAGGAGCTGCTGCTGGTGGCGCTGCCGGGCGTAGTCGCCGCCGGCGATGTAGCGCTGCCGGGCGTAGTCCAGCGCCTGCCAGCCGTTGAGGTGCCGCTCGCCCTTCTCGTAGACCATCTGCGGGCCGGTGTACCCGCCGCCGCCCGGGGCCGGGTCGCGGTACTTGCCGTCCGGCCGGCGGTGCAGCGAGGGGACCCGCTGGTCGACATAGAGGTCCACCCCGCCGAGGGTGTCGACCAGCCGGTCGAAGCCGTTGAAGGTGACCACCGCACCGGCGTCGAAACGCAGCCCGGTGTAGCCGCTGACCGTGCTGCGCAGCAGCTCGTACCCCTGGGCGGCGCTGGGGTTCCTGGGTTTGCCCGGCACCCGGCTGCCGTAGCTCATCGCGTGGGTGAGCTTCGTCCGGCCGCCCCGGTAGCCCGACTTCGGGAACGCCGGGATGTCGACCACCAGGTCGCGGGGGAGCGAGAAGAGGTACGCCCGGTCCAGCCCGGCCGGCACGTGCAGGATCAGCACCGCGTCGCCGTGCGGTTCCCAGCCGGGCACGCTGACCCGGGTGTCCACCCCGACCAGGAGCAGGTTGAGCGGGCCGGTGATCGAGGCCCCGGGGGGCGGGGTCGGGCTGGGGGTGGGGCTCGGCGTCGGCGTCGGGCCGGCGGTCGTGGCGGCCGGCCCGGCCGTACGCCGTGGCTCGTCGTCGCGGACCACCCGGGTCACCACCAGGGCGGCCACCCCCACCAGGACGACCACGGCCAGGGCGGCCAGTCCCCACACCCAGCGTGGTCGTCCCGTTCCGGTTTCCTGACTCATCGCTCGCCACCCCCGTCTGCACAACGCTTCGACCGGCCCCCCGGGTTGCGGTCGGCGACGGTCAGCATGATCGCGCGAAATCCGGCACTGGCGCGATGGCTACCCGCCGGTAATGATGCGGTCATGCGGTACGACGTGCTCGTCATCGGGTCCGGCTTCGGCGGCAGCGTCACCGCGCTGCGGCTGGCCGAGAAGGGCTACACCGTCGGCGTGCTGGAGGCGGGCCGGCGGTTCGCCGACGACGAGTTCCCGCAGACCTCCTGGCGGCTGCGCCGGTTCCTCTGGGCCCCCCGCCTGGGCTGCTACGGGCTGCAACGGATCAGCCTGCTCCGCCCGGCCGCCCGGGGTGCCGCCGGCGGGGTGCTGGTGCTCTCCGGTGCCGGCGTCGGCGGCGGCTCCCTGGTCTACGCGAACACCCTCTACCAGCCACCGGACGCCTTCTACGCCGATCCGCAGTGGCGCGACGTCACCGACTGGCGGGCCGAACTCGCCCCCCACTACGACCAGGCCGGACGGATGCTCGGGGTCACCCCGTACCCCCGGAGCACGGGCGCGGACCGGGCGATGCGGACGGTGGCCGAGCGGATGGGGGTCGGGCACACCTTCGGGCCCACCCCGGTGGGGGTGCACCTCGGCCGCCCCGGCGAGCGGGTGGCGGACCCGTACTTCGGCGGGGCGGGGCCGGAACGCACCGGCTGCACACACTGCGGGTCGTGCATGACCGGCTGCCGGCACGGCGCCAAGAACACCCTGGTCAAGAACTACCTGTGGCTGGCCGAACGGCTCGGCGCGCGGGTCCACCCGCTGACCACGGTCACCGCCGTGCGGCCGGCCGACGGTGGGGGCTACCTGGTGCACGCCGTGCGTACCGGCGCCTGGCTGCGGCGGCGTCGCCAGGTGTTCCACGCCGACCAGGTGGTCTTCGCGGCCGGTGCGCTCGGCACCCAGCGGCTGCTGCACGCGATGAAACAGACCGGCGCGCTGCCCCACCTGTCGGACCGCCTCGGCGCGTTGACCCGGACCAACTCGGAGGCGATCCTCGGCGCGTCGGTCGGCCGCCGGCAGGCCCGGCAGCGGGGGCTGGACTTCACCGACGGGGTGGCGATCACCAGCTCGTTCCATCCCGACCCGCAGACCCACGTCGAGCCGGTCCGCTACGGCCGGGGCGCGAACGCGATGGGGCTGCTCCAGTCGTTGCTGGTCGACGGCGGACCGCACCGGGTGCGGCGCTGGCTGGGCGCGATCGTGCGGCAGCCCCGGCTGGCCGCCCGGATGCTCTCGGTGCGGCACTGGTCCGAGCGGACGGTGATCGCGCTGGTGATGCAGTCGGCGGACAACTCGCTGACCACCCGCTGGCAGCGGGGGCCGCTGGGCCGGCGGCGGCTGGTCTCCGGCCCCGGGCACGGTGCGCCCCACCCGACCTGGATTCCGGCCGGCAACCGGGCGGTCCGGCTGCTCGCCGAGGAGATCGGCGGCACCCCGGGCGGGGCGTTGACCGAACCGTTCGACATCCCGATGACCGCGCACATCCTCGGCGGAGCGGTGATCGGCGGCACCCCGGCCGACGGCGTGATCGACCCCTGGCACCGGGTGTACGGCCACCCGGGGCTGCACGTGGTCGACGGGGCGGCGGTCTCGGCGAACCTCGGGGTGAACCCGTCGCTGACGATCACCGCGCAGGCGGAGCGGGCGATGTCGTACTGGCCGAACAAGGGCGAACCGGACCCCCGGCCGCCGCTCGGGTCGGCGTACACCCGGGTGGCGGCGGTGCCCCCGCGGCACCCGGCGGTCCCGGCGGACGCCCCCGGCGCGCTGCGCCGCTGACCGGCGCTGACCGGGTGCGGCGCGCCCGGGGGCGGCCCGTGCCCGGGGCGGGTGTGACTGTCGGTAGGCTTTGCCCACATGAGCACGCCTCGCCCCGTCCTCGTGGTGGACTTCGGAGCCCAGTACGCCCAGCTCATCGCGCGCCGGGTGCGCGAGGCGAAGGTCTATTCGGAGATCGTCCCGCACTCCATGCCGGTCGCCGAGATGCTGGCGAAGGACCCGGCCGCGATCATCCTGTCCGGCGGCCCGTCCAGCGTCTACGCCCCGGACGCCCCGCAGATCGACGCCGGGTTGTTCGACGCGGGCGTGCCGGTGTTCGGCATCTGCTACGGCTTCCAGGCGATGGCCCAGGCGCTCGGCGGCACGGTCGCCCGGACCGGCAACCGGGAGTACGGCGGCACCCCGCTGCGTCCCCGGCTGCTCGATCCGGGGGTGCTGCTGCGGGACCTGCCGGCGGACCTGCCGGTCTGGATGAGCCACGGCGACGCGGTGACCGAGGCCCCCGCCGGCTTCACGGTGACCGCCGAGTCGGCCGGCGCCCCGGTCGCCGCCTTCGAGGACCTGGCCGGTCGCCGGGCCGGCGTGCAGTTCCACCCCGAGGTGGGGCACACCGCGCAGGGGCAGGAGATGCTCCGCCGCTTCCTCTACGACATCGCCGGCATCGAGCCCACCTGGACGCCGCAGAACATCATTGACGAGCAGGTGGCCCGGATCCGGGCCCAGGTCGGCGACAAGGAGGTCATCTGCGGCCTGAGCGGCGGGGTCGACTCGGCGGTCGCCGCCGCGCTGGTGCACCGGGCGGTGGGTGACCAGCTCACCTGCGTCTTCGTCGACCACGGCCTGCTGCGGGCCGGCGAGGCCGAGCAGGTGGAGAAGGACTACGTGGCGGCCACCGGCATCAAGCTCAAGGTGGTCGACGCGGCCGAGCGGTTCCTCGGCGCGCTGGCCGGGGTGACCGACCCGGAGCAGAAGCGGAAGATCATCGGCCGGGAGTTCATCCGGGTCTTCGAGGCCGCCGCCCGGGAGGTCGCCGCGCACGGCGACGTCGAGTTCCTGGTGCAGGGCACCCTCTACCCGGACGTGGTCGAGTCCGGCGGCGGCACCGGCACCGCCAACATCAAGAGCCACCACAACGTCGGCGGTCTGCCGGAGGATCTGAAGTTCGCCCTGGTCGAGCCGCTGCGCACGCTGTTCAAGGACGAGGTCCGGGCGCTCGGGCTCCAGTTGGGGCTGCCCGAGGCGATGGTGTGGCGGCACCCGTTCCCGGGGCCGGGGCTGGCCATCCGGATCATCGGCGCGGTCGACCGGGAGCGGTTGGCGCTGCTGCGCCAGGCCGACCTGATCGCCCGGGAGGAGCTGACGGCCGCCGGCCTGGACCGGGGCGTCTGGCAGTTCCCGGTGGTGCTCCTGGCCGACGTGCGCAGCGTCGGGGTGCAGGGTGACGGGCGCAGCTACGGGCATCCCGTGGTGCTGCGCCCGGTCTCCAGCGAGGACGCGATGACCGCCGACTGGTCCCGGCTGCCCTACGAGGTGGTGGCCCGGATCTCCACCCGGATCACCAACGAGGTCGCCGAGGTCAACCGGGTGGTCCTGGACGTGACCAGCAAGCCGCCGGGCACCATCGAGTGGGAGTGAGCCGGGCTCAGCCGGCCGTCGGCGGGGTCGCCGGCGGCTGAGGCTGCGGCCCGGTCACCGGCCCGCCCGGCTGCTGCGGCCAGGCGGTCGGGGCCGCCTGCGGCTGCGCCGCCGGGTGCGGCCAGGCCGGCGCGCCGGCCGGCTCCTCGGGCATCAGGAACCACATGACCGGGTACGCCAGCGCGGCGACACCGCCGGTGACCAGGGTCGCCACCGCGAACAGCACCCGGACGAGGGTGGGGTCGACGGCGAAGTAGCGGCCGAGGCCGCTGGCGACGCCGGCCACCATCCGGTCGGTGGTCGGCCTGCGGAGTTGCTTGTACGGGGCGTGGGGGGTGCTCGTCGAGGTCATGTCTCCACGGTCCGCGCCGGACGCCCCGTCGACCTCGGTGACCGCCCGGATGCCTACCCTGATCGATCCCTGAGTGACCAGCCCTGAGTCAGGAATCCGACTCTTTTCCGCGTCGGTAACGCGACCCGGGGAGAATTTGGCTCCGTGACCACCTTGCTGGAGCCGCTCCGCAGGATCGCGGCATATGCAGTCTGTGCAGATTCAGTCGGCCGAGTGTTGCTGGTCCGCGCATCGGAGCGCTCCGGCACCCCCGGCGTATGGTCCCTGCCCGGTGGGGCGGTCGACCACGGCGAGGACCCGAACCACACCGTCGTCCGGGAGACCGCCGCCGAGACGGGCCTCTCGGTCGCCGTCGCCGGCCTGGCCGACGTCCTGGCCGACATGCGCGCCCTGCCCGAGCGGGGCATCACCATCCACACCGACCGCCTGATCTACCAGGTGTCGGTACGCGGCGGCACCCTCACCGACCGGGTGGACCGCTCCACCGACCTGGCCCGCTGGTACACCCTCGACGAGGCGCGGGAGTTGCCGCTGCGGGCCTTCACCGCCCGCGCGCTGGGGCTGCCGGCGTCCTCGGCCGACGTGGTTCCCGACGAGGCACCCGAGTTCCCCTCCTTCTACGCCGTGCCCGGCCCGGACGGGCTGCACCGGGCGCAGCGCTTCGCCGCGTACGCGGTGGCCACCGACCCGGACGGCCGGGTGCTGCTCACCCGGGTCTCCGACGGCTACCCGGGCGCGGGCTGCTGGCACCTGCCCGGCGGCGGCACCGACTACGGCGAGCAGCCGGGTGCGGCGCTGATCCGGGAACTGGTCGAGGAGACCGGGCAGACCGGCCGGCTGGTCGAGCTGCTCGGGGTGGCCAGCCACCGCGACGCCGCCTCGCTCGGCCCGGAGGGCTACCCGATCGACTGGCACGGCGTGCGGGCCTTCTACCGGGTGATGGTCGACCAGCCCGCCCCGCCGACCGTCACCGACGTGGGCGGCTCGACCTGCGAGGCCCGCTGGTTCGCCCGGGACGAGCTGGGCGCCCTGCCCACCGACCGGCTCACCGAGGTCACCGCCGAGGCCGTCCAGGCCGCCCGGCTCACCGCCTGACCGGTCCCGCCCGCCGGCCCGTCGGTGCGACCACCGGCGGCCGGTACGACGGCACCCGCCCCGCCCGGACGACCGCTAGCCTCATGATCGACGGCGGATCGCGCGGGCGGGGGAGGGTGACGTGCAGGAGCGACGACGGATCGCGGCGTACGGCTGGTGTGCGGACGAAGCGGGCCGGGTGCTGCTGGTACGCGTACGGCGCGGGGGCGGCGACAGCACCGGCGGGGCGGCGTCCGATCCGGCGGCGGGGCTCTGGCGGCTGCCCGGGGGCGCCGTGCGGCACGCGGAGCATCCGGCCGACACCGTGGTCCGCGAGTGCGCCGGGCAGACCGGGCTGGCCGTGGCGGTCGCCGGGATACGCGCCGCCGTCGCCGACCTGACCGCCGTGGACCCGGCGGACGCCGCCGGGCCGGTGCACACCGACCGGTTGGTGTTCGACGTCACGGTCCCGGGCGACCGGCCGGTGGCCGGGGGAACGCCACCGCCGGGGGTCGGCGGTGGCGACGGCCCCGGTGAGCTGGCCTGGTGCACCCCGCAGGAGGCGGCGACGCTGCCGCTGGCGTCGTTCACCGCCGACCTGCTCGGCCTGCCCGTCCCGCCGCCTCCCGCCGGCCCGCCACCCGGTGTGCCGGTCGGGCCGGCGGCGGTGGGGTCGGCCGACCGGCGGCAGCGGTTCGCCGCGTACGGGCTGGTCACCGATCCCGACGGGCGGGTGCTGCTCACGATGATCGCGCCCGGCTATCCGGGTGCCGGCCTCTGGCACCTGCCCGGCGGCGGGACCGATCACGGTGAGCAGCCGGTCGACGGTCTGTTACGGGAACTGGTGGAGGAATCGGGTCAGCGGGGCCGGGTCGACCGGCTGATTCTGGCCGATAATCTGCACAATCCGGGCGCGGTGGGTCCCGAGGGGCGGCCGTTGGACTGGCACGGCGTACGGGTGATCTACCGGGTGCTGGTCGACGAGCCGACCGGGCCGGTGGTGACCGAACAGGCCGGTGGATCGACTGCTGACGCTGCCTGGTTCACGTATTCCCAGCTCAGCGCCTTGGATATGACCGACGTCGCGGTGATCGCCACCCGGTGGGCGGTCGGCTGACGGACGCTCGACGAGCCGACCGGGTGGTGCTCCGGTAAAGTCGGCCGTGCGGTTGGCGAAGAAAACGGGCGATGAAGTCCGAAAAACGGACCCAGAAGTCCGAGATGGGAACAAGACAGCGGTTTGCGCGGTTAACGAGGTTATAAGTACCGCCGGCAGCTATCGCCAACCACCACGCCGCTGTGCAATGGTGTACTCCGCTTGAACGGCTGCCGGGCCAAGAGCGGTCCGGCACGAGACAGCCGGACACCCGCCCGCACGGGCGGCCAGCCGATCCGGTGATGGAGGAAACGTGCCGAGAGCCCCATGGCGCCGGCGTCGTACGACTGACAGTCCGCGCCCCGCAGGGCGTCGCTGGGCGGGCCGGTTGCGCCGCAGCAGCACATTCGCCCGCCAGGTACTGCTGGTCCGGGTGGGTCGCCGGGACGGTGACCAGCTCAGCGGCACCGATCTGGTCCTTCCCGAGCACCGCGTCGACCGCCAGCACCGCCGGTACGGCTTCGACCGTCGCGGTATCACCCTCGACCGCGCCGAGATCGAGGCGGTCGCCCCGGTCAGCCCGGTCCTGGGCCCCACCGCCGGAGTCGACGAGTCGCCCGCGATGGCGATCCCGCTGCTCCCCGGCGCGCGTACCCCCGCCCGGCGGATGAAGTTCGCGCTGGTCAACGCCTGCACCCTGGCTAGCCTGGTGCTCGGCATCAACGCCATCTTCGTCGCCATGAACGGCCAGACCCGGATCGCGGCCCTGCTGCTGATCGCCTGCGTCGCGTTCGACGGCCTCGACGGCGCGCTCGCCCGCAAGTTCGGCGTGGCCAGCCCGTTCGGCGCCCAGATGGACTCGCTTGCCGACATGTGCTCGTTCGGCCTGGCCGCCCCGGTGGTGGTCTACGCCTCGCTGGCCGGATCGGCCCCCACCGGCGCCGCAGCGGTCGCCGCGGCCCTGGTCGCGTCGTGCGCCGCGATCCGGCTCGCCCGGTTCAACGTCTCGCCGAAGGACGGCCGGTTCTTCTGCGGCGTACCGACCACGATGGCGGCGGCGGTGCTCGCGCTCGGCGTGGCCATCGGGCTGCCGCTGCCGGCGACCGTGCAGATCGGCGGGGTGGCGCTGCTCGCCTTCGCGATGGTCTCCAGCTTCCCGTACGCGAAGCTGGCCCGGCTGGTCAAGCTGCCGCCGTGGCTGTGGCTGGCCCCGGCCGTCGGCGCGCTGGTCGACATCCGGCTCACCTTCGCCCTCGTGGTGGTGGGCTACCTGGTCAGCGGGCCGCTGCTCTGGCTGCACCAGCGCCGTACCGCCTGACCCGTCCGCAGCGACAACGACAGGGGCGCCGCGACCGCGGCGCCCCTGTTCGCATCGGTACCGGGTCTGCTCAGCTCCAGCGGGCGATGACCGAGGAACCGCCGACCACCTTGTCGCCGGGGCCGACCAGCGGCGTGGCGGCGTCGGCCGGCAGGTAGACGTCGGTACGGGAGCCGAAACGGATCAGCCCGAACCGCTCCCCCCGGGCCAGCAGCGCCCCCACCGGAGCCCGCTGCACGATCCGGCGGGCGATCAACCCGGTCCGCTGCGCCACCACCACCGTGCCGTGTTCGGTGTCCAGCACCGTGTACGCGGCGACGTTGTGCTCCGCGTCCGGCTTCATCGCGTTGACGAAGCCGCCGTCGGCGACGAAGTAGTCGACCACCTTGCCGGCCACCGGCGAGCGGTTGACGTGCACGTCCAGCACCGACAGGAAGACCGCGATCCGCAGCCACTCGCCGTCGCCGAACCGCTCGTCGTACAGCCGTTGCACCGACAGCACCTGACCGTCGGCGGCGGCGACCACCGCGGACGGGTCCTCCGGCACGTCCCGCTGCGGGTCCCGGAAGAACGCGGCCACCGGGGCGGCGGCGAGCGCCGGCACCAGCCACAGCTTCGACTTCGGCCGGGCGACCCGGGCGACGGCGGCCAGGCCGAGCGCGATACCGGCCGCGGCGACCCCGTTCGAGTCGATGTGCATGCCCCGGGTCAGCGGCACACTCGACGGCCGGTACGCCGGGGCGAGCCGGGCGGCCGACGCGGCACCGGCGGGGGTGAACCGCAGGTGGTGCACCCGTACCGGCGGGGAGTTGCGCAGCACCAGGTCGGAACGCACACCGTGCAGCACGCCGTGCCGGTCCAGCTCGGCGGCGGCCCCCCCGGTACGGAACACCGGCGCGGCGACGCTGAGCACCGCGCCGTCGGTCAGGTACTTGGTGAGGCCGTCGACGGCGTCGCGGGCCTCCTCACCGGTGCCGGTGAACGGCTCGGCGGCGATGACCAGCTCGGCGGCGTCCGCCTCGGCCAGCGAGTCGACCACCCGTACCCGGTCGGCCACCCAGCGGCCCTGGGCCGTCACGTGGTCGCGCAGCGTGGCGGCGTCGGTCGTCGGGCCCGGCACGACGGTCAGCGTGTCGCCCGGCAGCAGCGCGTCGATCGCCGCGGCGAGGACCGCGGTCCCCGGGGCCGCACCCACCAGCAGGGCGGCCTTCGGGTCGTTGCGTCGGGCGAGTTCGGCGACGAGGGTACGGGCGGCACGCTCGCCGATGCGGACCGGACCGGGCGGACCGGAGGGGCGCACGGCGGGGGACTGGGTCATGTCGGGCGGGCTCCTGACGGGGTAGACGGACGTCGCGGCGGGACCGCCTCGGGTGCCCGGACGAGGCGCACCCGGGCCGGTGCCGGGCCGCCCGGCGCGCGGCCACCGGCGGGGCTCGGCCGACGGAGGCGGGATCTCCCCGGCCAGCATACGAGCCGGCGGAGGCCGCCCGCACCGGCGCGGTCAGCTCGGCGGCAGTGGTGGGGTGCCGGGTGGACCGGTGACCGGGTCGTCGGCCGGCCACCGCCGGGTGTCCCCGTCGTCGACCCGGGCCGGCTCGTCCTGCCCGGGCAGGCGGTCCACCGCGTCCGGCCGTCCCGGCTCGTCCGCCGGGTCACCGAGGTGCAGTTCGGCGGTGTCCCGCCAGCCGACCCGTTCGTCGGACCCACCCGAAGAACCGCCCACGGGGCTGCCCGTCGGGCCGCTGACCTGCCCACTCACCGGCCGGCCCGCCGGGTCGGCCGGGGCCGGGGTGGGGGTCGCGGCGCTGCCGTCGGCCGGGGACCCGGCGTCGGTGGTCCGCGCCGACCGGACCGCGCCGACCAGGCCGAGCAGCCCGATCAGCACCAGCGCGCCGGCCAGGAACCAGCCCACCGCCGGCAGGGCCAACCCGAGGATCTGGGCCAGCAGCCACCAGAGGGCGAGGCCGACGAAGAGCAGCCCGAAGACGAACGACACCAGGTCGGTGCGGTGGGCCTTCACCGGGTCACCTCCAGGTTGCCGGCGTTGACCTGGACGGTGAGCCGCAGCGTGCCGCCGCCGGCCCCGTCCGGGCCCAGGTCGGTGACCTGCCGTGCCTGTCCCTCGAATCCGGCGCTACGTCGCCCGAACACGGTCGCCTCCCCGGCCTTGACGTTGGTCACCACGGTGACGTCCACGTTCGGCGGGACCACGATGGTGGCCTCCCCGAAGTTGACCACCACGGTGAGGTCGGTGTCCCGCTTGTCGAAGTCCACCGCGCGCAGGTCCAGGGTGGTGTCGCCGAAGCTGTTCTCGTAGCGGTCGGCCAGCTCCCGGTAACTGGTGGGTGCCCAGGTGACCGCCCCGTCGACGCCCCGGACCCGGTCGTAGGACTCGGCGACGGTGGCGACGGCGAGCGCGGCGGCGGCGACCAGACCGAGGGCGATCAGCCAGCGGGCCCGCCCGAACCAGGTGCCCACCAGCAGGCCGAGCCCGATGGTGGCGAGCACCGCCGCGAAGTAGCCGGCCGCGCCGATCGGGAAGACGTCCAGCAGGTCCAGGATGGCCACCACGCCGAGGACCAGGAAGATCAGTGAGAAGGTCGCGGCACCCAGTGCCGAGCGTTCCTTCGGCTTCTTCGGCGGCTTGACCCGGGGCGCGGGCGGGGGCGGGCCTGACCCGGCGTACGGGCCGTGCGGGGCGAACGGTGGCCGGTAGCCCGTACCGGGTGGCGGGACGGCCGCCGGTGCGGCGGCGGGTCGACCGGGCACCGGTGGGCGGGGCGGCCAGCCCGGCGCCTCCGCCCGGGTCGCGGTGATCTCCACCGGCCGGGCCGCCGGCCAGGGCGGCAGCGCGGCGGTCGGCCCCTGTGCCGGCCAGCCCACCGCGCCGCCCGCCCGGGGGGCCGCCGGGGCGTCGGCCGGGAACGGCACGGCGGGTGCGGGCGGGGTGAACGGCGCGGGCGCCGGGTAACCGACCGGGGGCACCGGTCCGGGCGGCCCGGCCGGCGCGGGTGCCGGACCGGCGAGGCCGGACCGGCCGTCCCGGTTGAGCAGCAGCGCGCCACCGATCAGGATCGCCGCGCCCAGCAGCACCGCCCGGAACGCGTCGGTGACGATGTAGCCGAAGCTGACCGCGACCAGGATGGTCAGCACGATCACGGTGATCGGGGACATGCTCGACCGGCCCCGCCCGAGCATCGACTCCAGCGGGGAGGCGCTGTCGCCCTCACCCGGGATGATCAACCAGGCGGCCACGTAGACCAGGATGCCCACCCCGCCGAAGAACCCGAGCACGGCGAGCAGCACCCGCCACAGCACCGGGTCGGTGTTGGTGGCCCGGCCGATCGCCGCGCAGACCCCGGCGAGGTAACGGCCGTCGCGGGGCCGGACCAGGCCGTACCGGGAGGTGAAGCTGGCCGCGCCGGACGGCGGGGGATAGCCACCGGGCGGTGGCGGCGCGTCGTCGCCCCCCGTGGGCGACGCGGGCGCCGTGGGGTCCGGCCCGGCGGCGGGACCGGGCGGCGGCGTACCACCCGGTGCGGCCACCGGAGGGTACGGCGGCAGGGCGGGGTCCTCGGTCATGACTCGATCCTGCGCCGTCGTCGGGCCGGGTTGCCTCCGGAACCGACCCTGACCCCACCCTGAGATCCCGGCGGGCGGATGTCGGGGGCGTCCCCGTGGTCGGCGACGTCCCGGGCGTGTGACGATCGGAGCGGCACCGTACCGCTTCGGTGTCCGTTCACCACCCACCGTGACCAGGGAGCCTCCGATCAGCGTCGTGACCCCGCCGCCACCCCGCCTCTACCGGGCGCCCGAGCACCGGTTGGCCGCCGGGGTGGCCGCCGGCATCGCCGACCACCTCGGCATCTCGGTGCTGCGGGTCCGCGTCGCGTTCATGGTGCTGCTCGGGCTCAGCGGCCTGGGCCTGCTGCTGTACGCGGCGTTCTGGGCGGTGGTGCCGCTGCGACCGGGCGACACCGCCACGCCGCCCCGGCGCGACCCCGGCCAGTTACTGCCGTTCGTGGCGATCGGCCTCGGTGTGCTGCTGGTCCAGGTGATGCTCTTCGACTCGGTCGGCGCGGCGGGCACCGCCGGCTGGCTGGTGGCGATCATCGCGGTCGGTGCCGGGGTGATCTGGCACCAGTCCGCGCCGGAACGTCGTCGGCAGTGGAGCGGGTCGATGCCGGTGCCGTGGCTCGGCGCGGTGGTGGAGGAGACCGACCGGCGGGCCCTCGTGCTCCGCTTCGCCGGCGGCGCGGTGCTGGTCGCCGTGGGCATCATCGGCGTGGCGGCGGTCTACTCCCCGGTGCAGAACCTCGACGCGGTGGTCAACGGCGTGATCTTCGCGCTGGTCGGGCTGGTCGGCGTCGGGGTGGTCGCCGCGCCGGTGCTGTGGCGGACGTGGAACCAGCTCCGCTCGGAGCGGGAGGGGCGCATCCGCGAGCAGGAGCGTGCCGAGCTGGCCGCCATGGTGCACGACCAGGTGCTGCACACCCTCGCCCTGATCCAGCGCAACGCCAGCGACGTCAAGACGGTGCAGCGCCTCGCCCGGGGCCAGGAGCGGTCGTTGCGCAACTGGCTCTACAAACCGACCGCCTCGCCGACCGAGCGGCTCGCGGCGGCGCTGGAGCAGGCCGCCGCCGAGGTGGAGGACACCTTCGCGATCACCGTCGAGGCGGTGGTGGTGGGCGACCGGCAGACCGACGAACGGGTGGGCGCGCTGGTGGCGGCTGCCCGGGAGGCGCTGGTCAACGCGGCCCGGCACGCCGGGGTGCAGACGGTGTCGCTCTATGCCGAGGTCGAGCCGGAGCAGGTGAGCGTCTTCGTCCGGGACCGGGGCAAGGGTTTCGACCCGGATACCGTGGAGGATCACCGGCACGGGGTCCGAGGGTCGATCATCGGGCGGATGAAGCGGCACGGTGGCCGGGCGGAGATCCGTTCCGAGCCCGGGGAGGGGACGGAGGTCCGGTTGATGCTGCCGATCACCGGCACCGGCTCCACGGCGGAAAGGGACAGCTGAGATGGCGGAACAGTCGATGGAACCGGGGACGGGCACGCCGGACCGGGCGCAACGGTTGAAGGTCTTCCTGGTCGACGACCACGCCATGTTCCGGGCCGGGGTCCGGGCCGAATTGGGGGCGCACGTCGAGGTGGTGGGGGAGGCGAGCACGGTGGCCGAGGCGGTCGTCCGGATCGCCGCCACCGGGCCGGACGTGGTGCTGCTCGACGTCCACATGCCCGACGGCGGGGGACGGGCGGTGCTGGACGCGATGCGCCGCAGCCACCCGCAGGTGAAGTTCCTCGCGTTGAGCGTGTCCGACGCCGCCGAGGACGTGATCGGGCTGATCCGGGCGGGTGCCCGGGGCTACGTGACCAAGACCATCTCCCCGGACGAGCTGACCGACGCGATCCGCCGGGTGGCCGACGGGGACGCCGTGTTCAGCCCCCGGCTGGCCGGGTTCGTGCTGGACGCCTTCGCGGCCCGGCCGGACGCCCCGGTGGCCGACCCCGAGCTGGACCAGCTCACCAACCGGGAGCGCGAGGTGCTGCGCCTGCTCGCCCGGGGGTACGCGTACAAGGAGATCGCCAAGGAGCTGTTCATCTCGATCAAGACGGTCGAGACGCACGTGTCGAACGTGCTGCGCAAGCTCCAGATGTCCAACCGGTACGAGTTGTCCCGCTGGGCGGCGGACCGACGACTCGTCTGACACCTCCCATTCCGGGAGCATCACCCCAGGGCTGACAAGAGATCAATTCGTGTCGCATAATGCCCCGTCGCCTTCGCGCGTGCGGGTGGTGTCACGACCCCGCGGGACGGCGACGCACGCAGGCCCGCCGGTAGCGGGCCCACCCCTGGGGAGAGGTGCACGGAACTGATGTTCGGAGAACGAGGACGACGCTGGGCGGGTATCGCCACGGCGCTCGTCACCGGTGGCGCGCTGGTGCTCGCCGCAGCCGGTCCGGCCGCCGCCGAGCCGGCGACGAAGGGCGTGGCGCGGGCGGTGCCGGGCACCAGCGTCACGCTGAAGCTGGACGGTCGGGCGCAGAAGACCTCGGCGCTGGCCCTGGAGCTGAAGGACGGCACCGTGCCGGTCTTCTGCATCGACTTCCACACCCCGGTGGCCCGCAACGGCGAGTACGCCGAGGGCAGCTGGGACGAGTCGGAGGTGAAGAACCTCGGCCGGGTGCAGTGGGTGCTCACCCACGGCTACCCGAACGCCGACCGGGCGAAGCTGCTCGCGGCGGCCGGGGCGAGCCTGCCCGCCGGGCTGCCCGACTCGCGGCGTGACGCGCTGCTCTACTTCGGCACCCAGACGGCCGTCTGGCATTTCAGCGACGGCATCACCCTGGGTGACTGGGAGCGGGGGCTGACCGCCGCCGCCGAGTACGACGTGATCCGGCGGGTGCACGACTACCTGGTGCGCAACGCCACCGACCAGCCGGAGCCGAAGGCCGAGCTGAGCCTGGACCCGGCCTCGGCCACCGCGACCACCGGCGGGCGGGCCGGGCCGTTCACCGTGCACGGACCGGCCGGGGAGATCGCGCTGAAGGTCGAGGGCGGCAGCGCCGTCGACGCCGAGGGGCGTCCGGTCGACACGACCACCAACGGCGGCCGGTTCTGGCTGACCGCCACCGCCGCCGGCCGGGTCACGGTGACCGTCTCCGCCCCGGACTCGGTCTCGTTCGGGCGGGTCTTCCTCTTCTCCGGCGGCAAGAACGCCAAGCAGAAGCTGATCCTGGGTGGCAGCACCGGCACCTCGGTCACCGCCGACGCGGCGGCGACCTTCGCCGCCGCCCCGGCCTCGCCGTCGCCGTCGGCCTCGCCGTCCGGGTCGCCGACGCCGTCCCCGTCGCCCTCGGCGGCGTCCCCGTCGCCGTCGCCCTCGGCGGCGTCCCCGTCGCCGTCGACCCCGGCGGAGTCCTCGTCGCCGCCGGCCAGCCCTGCTCCGTCGACCTCGCCGGCCAGCAACGGCGGTGGGCTGCCGCTGACCGGGTCGCCGATCGCGCTGGCCGCCCTGGCCGGGATGGCCCTGCTCGCGTTCGGCGCGGTGGCCGTGCTGCTGGTCCGCCGTCGCCGGATCCGCTTCACCGTCTGAGGTACGGGTACCTCCGGCCCCGGCACCGCAACGGTGCCGGGGCCGGCCCGTCTCGGCCGGGCCGGTCCGGCCCCGGTGGGGCGGCGTCGGCACGTGGTGGCGGCGTCCGGACGAGCCGGCGCGGACCTGCGCCGGTGTCGTCGGCCGGCCGGGCGGGACTTGCCTCCGCCCGGCGGAAGGCACCATCATCCGGATGGTCGAAATCGGCCAACTCTCGGTGGACGTCGAACCGCCTCGACCGGACGGCGGGAAAGCTCACACTTGCTACCCGCCGGTCACCACCTGGTGGGGCAGACTTGCTGTCTTTCCTGCTCAGAGCGGTACGACCAGGGCATCTCATGATCTTTTCTCAAGTATCGGCAACATGGCGGGCAACTAACGGCTTGATAACGGCACCTTCACGTAATGGGCCGGTGGGTGTCACAGTGGCAGCACCTCACCCCTGACGTGAGGCACCCGTGTGTCCCGACCGACCACGTCACCGCTGCCCATGGCGCGGATCGTGGTCGTCGAGCCTGCCCGGGAGCCGAGTGCGGGAGTGCGGTGGCCCGGCGGATCGGTCCCCCTGGGGTGTCCCGATTTCTCTGCGGTAACCGGTGATCCGCAACACAGGATCGCCGTGCGGTGTCACCCCCCAACGTGCGTGAAACCCACGACGGAACCAGGTTAGAAAGAGGAGGCCCCTCGGAATGAGAGTCTCGAAGCGGGCGAGCGGCGCCATCGCGATGGGTGCGGCGTTCGCGCTCATCGCGTCCGGCTGCTCCAGCGGCAACGACGACGAAGGCGGCAGCGCCAGCAGCTCGGACGGTGCCATCGTCGTCGACGGCACCGAGCCGGAGAACCCCCTGGTTCCGGCGAACACCACCGAGACCGGTGGCGGCAAGATCATCGACTGGCTCTGGACCGGCCTGGTCGAGTACCCGAACAACGGTGGCGCGCCGCAGAACGCGCTGGCCGAGTCGATCGAGACCAGCGACTCCAAGGTCTACAAGATCAAGATCAAGCAGAACACGAAGTTCCACGACGGCACCGTCGTCAAGGCCAAGAACTTCGTGGACGCCTGGAACTGGGGCGCGTACTCGCCGAACGGCGCGCAGAACGCCAGCTTCTTCGCCGACATCGCCGGCTTCGCCGACGTCAACACCTCCGACCCGGACGGCGACGGCCCGAAGAAGGCCCCCGAGCCCAAGGCCAAGGAGATGTCCGGCCTCAAGGTCGTCGACGACTGGAACTTCGAGGTCACGCTCGCCGCGCCGACCGCCGTGTTCCCGACCAAGCTCGGCTACAGCACCTTCATGCCGCTGCCGGACGCCTTCTTCTCGCAGGGCGCCGAGGCCTTCGGCAAGAAGCCGATCGGTAACGGCCCGGTCAGCTTCGTCTCGTGGGAGAACAACGTCGCGATCAAGCTGACGCGGTTCGACGACTACAACCTGCGCGACAAGATGAAGATCAAGGACGTCACCGTCAAGATCTACCAGGACGACACGGCGGCCTACAACGACCTGGTCTCCAACAACCTGGACTTCCAGCAGCAGGTTCCGGTCTCCTCGCTGGCCGGCGACAAGTGGAAGGCCGACCTGGCCGACCGGGCGATCCCGTCGACCACGCCGTCCACCGGCATCATCGCGTTCCCGATCTACGACAAGCGCTTCCAGAACGCCAAGCTGCGCAAGGCGATCTCGCTGTCGATCAACCGGCAGGAGATCACCGACAAGATCTTCTTCGGTAACCGCAAGCCGGCCGACAGCTGGGCCAACCCGCTGACCCCGGGCGCCAAGCCGGGCAACTGCACCGCGTGCGCCTTCGACGTGGCCCAGGCCAAGACCCTGCTGACCGAGGCCGGTGGCTTCACCGGGCAGCTGAAGATGTACTACAACGCCGACGCCAGCCACAAGGACTGGATGGAGGCCGTCGCCCAGCAGATCAAGACCAACCTGGGTATCGACGCGGTCGCCGTCGGTGTGCCGACCTTCGCGGTCTTCCGGCAGAACATCAACGCCCACAAGATGGACGGCGCCTACCGCGCCGGTTGGCAGCAGGACTACCCGGACGTCGAGAACTGGGTCAACCCGCTCTACGTGACCGGTGGCTCCTCGAACGACGGTCTCTACAGCAACCCCGAGGTGGACGCCCTGGCCAAGCAGGCCAGCTCCGCCCCGAGCCTGGAGGCCTCGCACGAGCTGTTCGCCAAGGCGGTCGAGAAGATCGACCAGGACGTTCCGTCGATGCCGATCTACTTCGGTGGCCAGCAGTCCGGTCACTCCGAGAAGATCAAGAAGATGGAGCTGACCAACGTCGGCGAGCTCGACATCACCTCCGTCGAGCTCTGATCCGAACGGTCTGACCCCGGGTCGGGCTCGCCTACCGGTGAGCCCGACCCGGGGCCGTTCCGCGAGTGGGTGCACCCCATCCCTCGCCACGTTGTCGCCACCCGTGTCGGCCGCACCCCCGCCCCCGGCACACCCCTTGTCAGGAGGACCACCCCATGGGCCGTTATCTGGTGAGACGGCTGCTCCAACTCGTCCCGGTGTTCATCGGGACGACGCTGATGATCTACCTGCTGGTGTGGAAGGTCCCCGGGGACCCGTTCGCCGGCAAGTGCGGTGACCGTGGCTGCCCGGACAACTACCGGGCCATGATGACCGAGAAGTTCCAGCTGGATCAGCCCTGGTTCGTGCAGTACGCCACCTACATGAAGAACCTCCTGCAAGGCGACTTCGGGACCACCTGGTCGGGGCGCGACGTCGGCGAGATCATCTCCACCGCCTACCCGAACACCCTCAAGCTGGCCCTGGTGGCCCTGATCATCGAGGGTGTCATCGGCCTCACCGCCGGTGTGCTCACCGGCCTGCGCCGCAACGGCTTCCTGGACAACCTGGTCCTCGTCTCCACGCTCTTCCTGATCGCGCTGCCGGTCTTCGTGGTCGGCTTCGTGCTCCAGTGGTTCTTCGGTGTGAAGCTGGGCATCGTCAAGCCGACCGTCTCCAACGAGATGCGGATCTCCGAACTGCTCCTACCGGGCTTCGTGCTGGGCAGCGCGTCGATGGCGTACATCGCCCGGGTGTCGCGTACCAGCATCGCGGAGAACCGCCGGGCCGACTACGTGCGTACCGCGATCGCCAAGGGGCTGCCGATGCGCCGGGTGGTCGGTATCCACCTGCTGCGCAACTCGCTGATCCCGGTGGTGACCCTGCTCGGCACCGACCTCGGCGCCCTGATGGGTGGCGCGATCATCACCGAGGGCATCTTCGGCATCAACGGCATCGGCCGCACCGTGCTGCGGGCGATCGTCACCAAGGAGAGCGCTACCGTTGTCTCCATCGTGGTCGTGCTGGTGCTCGTCTACCTGGTGATGAATCTGCTCGTGGACCTGCTCTACGCCGCGTTGGACCCGAGGATCCGCTATGAGTGAGCGCAGCAGCGAACGAACCGTCATTGCAGTGTGCGCGGGCAACCAGGCCGGCGCCGAGCGCAGCGAGGTGCAGGCATGAGCGACCCGAGTGCCGCTTCGATCGTGAGCACGCCCCGTCCCGAGCAGTTGACCGAGGCAAGCTCCCCGGCCCCCGCCGGCCCGGCGGACAAGAAGGAGAAGCCGCGTAGCCTGCTCGGCGACGCCTGGCTCGACCTGCGTCGCAAGCCGCTGTTCTGGATCTCCGCCGTCTTCATCGTGCTCTTCGTGGTGATGTCGACCTTCCCGTCGCTGTTCACCTCCGGCAACCCGACCGACGGTGTGCTGGCCCGCAGCCGGGTCGAGCCGTCGTCCGACGCCTGGTTCGGCTACGACGTGCAGGGCCGCGACGTCTACGCCCGGGTGATCTACGGGGCCAACGCCTCGATCGTGGTCTCGCTGCTCTCCACGATCGGCACCCTGCTGATCGGTGGGACGATCGGCGTCATCGCCGGTTACAAGGGCGGCTGGATCGACGGCCTGCTCTCCCGGGTCACCGACATCTTCTTCGGCCTGCCGTTCGTGCTCGGCGCGATCGTCATCCTGACCACCTTCAACGGTGCCGGCTCCAACAACAGCGAGTGGGAGATCAAGTTCCTGGTGATCGGCTCGTTGGTGCTGCTGAGCTGGCCGGTGGTCATGCGGCTGATGCGGTCCTCGGTGCTCGCCACGAAGGAGGCCGACTACATCGTGGCCGCCCGGGCGATGGGTGCCAGCACCGGTCGGATCATCTTCAAGCACCTGCTGCCGAACTGCCTGGCGCCGCTGCTGGTCTACGGGACGATCATGATCGGCTCCTTCATCGGCGCCGAGGCCACCCTCTCCTTCCTGGGCATCGGCCTGCAGAGCCCGGTGGTCTCCTGGGGCATCATGATCAATGAAGCGCAGAACTATCTCCGGGTCTCGCCCTTCCTGCTCTTCTTCCCCTCCGCGTTCCTCGTCACCGCCGTGCTGAGCTTCGTCATGCTCGGCGAGGCGGTCCGCGAGGCCCTCGACCCGAAGCTCCGATAGGGGAGACTGAGTTGTCCGACATTCTCGTGTCCGAGCAGTCCGCGCCCGGTGCCGACGGATCCGGCCGCCCCTCCGGTCGGCTGCTCGAGGTCGACGACCTGCGGGTGGAGTTCCGCACCCGGGACGGCGTCGCCAAGGTCATCAACGGAGTGACTTACCACGTCGACGCGGGGGAGACCCTCGCCGTGCTCGGCGAGTCCGGCTCCGGTAAGAGCGTCACCGCGCAGACCATCATGGGCATCCTGGACATGCCGCCCGGCTTCGTCACCGGCGGTCAGGTCCGCTTCCACGGCAAGGACATGCTCACCATGTCCGCCGAGGAACGTCGCCGCATCCGTGGCGAGGGCATCGCGATGATCTTCCAGGACTCGCTCTCCGCGCTGAACCCGGTCTTCACCGTCGGGTTCCAGATCGCCGAGCAGTTCCGCATCCGACGCGGGATGAGCCGTTCCGACGCCAAGAAGCGCGCGATCGAGATGCTCGACCAGGTCAAGATCCCGAACGCCAAGGGCCGGTTCAGCAACTTCCCGCACCAGTTCTCCGGCGGCATGCGGCAGCGCGCGATGATCGCGATGTCGCTGGCGCTCGACCCCGAGGTGCTGATCGCCGACGAGCCGACCACCGCGCTGGACGTGACCGTGCAGGCCCAGATCATGGACCTGCTCGGCGAACTCCAGCGGGAACGCCGGATGGGCATGATCCTGATCACCCACGACCTCGGCGTGGTCGCCGACGTCGCGGACCGGATCGCGGTCATGTACGCCGGCCGGATCGTCGAGGAAGCCGACGTCTACGACCTGTACGCCAAGCCGGCGCACCCGTACACCCTCGGCCTGCTCGACTCGATCCCCCGGCTGGACGAGAAGGGGCAGCAGCTCCGCACCATCAAGGGCCTCCCGCCGAACCTGATGAACATCCCGCCGGGCTGCCCGTTCAACCCGCGCTGCCCGATGGCGCAGCCGGTGTGCCGGGAGACCGTCCCCCCGCTGTTGCAGATCGGCACCGGTCGGGCCAGCGCCTGCCACTTCGCCGAGGAGCTGGTGAACCGTGACTGACAACATCATCGAAGTCCGTGACCTGGTCAAGCACTACCCGGTCACCCGGGGCATCGTGTTCAAGAAGACCATCGGCCAGGTCAAGGCCGTCGACGGCGTCTCGTTCGACCTGAAGGCGGGCGAGACGCTGGGCGTGGTCGGTGAGTCGGGCTGCGGCAAGTCGACGCTGAGCCGGGTGCTGATGAACCTGGAGAAGCCGACCGCCGGCACGGTGCACTACAAGGGCCAGGACATCGCCAAGCTCTCCGGTGGCGCGCTGCGGCGGCTGCGCCGGCAGATCCAGCTGGTGATGCAGGACCCGTACACCTCGCTGAACCCCCGGATGACCGTCGGTGACCTGATCGGCGAGCCGTTCGAGATCCACCCGGAGGTCGCGCCGCGGGGCAGCCGCCGGGACAAGGTCAAGGAACTGCTCGACCTGGTCGGCCTCAACCCGGAGCACATCAACCGGTACCCGCACCAGTTCTCCGGCGGCCAGCGGCAGCGGATCGGCATCGCCCGCGCGCTCGCCCTGCGCCCCGAGGTGATCGTCTGCGACGAGCCGGTCTCCGCCCTGGACGTCTCGATCCAGGCCCAGGTGATGAACCTGCTGGAGAAGCTCCAGAACGAGCTGGGCCTGTCGTACGTGTTCATCGCGCACGACCTGTCGGTGGTCCGGCACCTCTCCGACCGGGTCGCGGTGATGTACCTCGGCAAGATCGTGGAGATCGGCACCGAGGACGAGATCTACGAGCGGCCGACCCACCCGTACACCCAGGCGCTGCTGTCGGCGGTGCCGGTGCCGGACCCGACGCTGCGGGAGAACAAGGCGATCATCCGGCTCACCGGCGACGTGCCGTCGCCGATCAGCCCGCCGTCGGGCTGCCGGTTCCGGACCCGGTGCTGGAAGGCGCAGGACGTCTGCGCCGAGCAGCCGCCGCTGCTGGAGATCCGGTCGGGCTCGGACCACCCGAGCGCCTGCCACTTCGCCGAGAAGCGGGAGATCGTCGCCACGCACGAGGCGTGACACCACCCGGGCCGCCTGCCACCGTCCACCCGACGGCGGCAGGCGGTTCGTCGTTCCACCACGGCCCACGCCCCCGGCGCCCCTAACAGCGGCCCGCGTCCACCCGGGTGCCGCTACGGCGCCCCACGCCCGCCGGGTCGCCGTTACAGCGGCCCGCGCCCGGCCCGCAGCAGCAGCAGCGCCAGCTGGGTGCCGTCGGCCCCCAGCTCGCTGCGGAAACGCTCCAGGATCTCCCGCTCCCGGGAGAGCACCAGCCGGGTGCCCCCGGAGGCCATCCGGGTCGCCCCGACCTCCTGGGACAGCGCCGCCCGCTCCTGCCAGAGGGCAATCAGCGTACGGTCGATCTCGTCGATCCGTTCCCTGATCGCCACGATCCGCTCGGCCGCCACCGTGTCGCCGGTGCCGGTACGGGCGGCCGCGGCCCCGGTCGGGTCCGCCCCGGCCGGATCGTCGTGCCGCGCGGGGCCACCGCTGGACTCCACCACGTCAGTCATCATCGTCGTACCCCTCGGGTCTCGGGCCCGGTGTTCGGATCCCGGGACGAAAAAGCCCCGGGCTCTCCGAGCCCGGGGCTTTCGTAGGTCTGTCGATCAGGCGCGACCCACGGCTGCCGGACTCCCGGTGCCGTAGTAAAAGAAGAACCGCCGCTCGATCACGTCGTCGAGTATGCCGACCGGTGACCGGCCGCGCAAGCACCCGGACGGCCGAGGGAAGGGCCCGCCCGTCGCCGCGCGGACGCGCCGACGAGGGGCCCTTCCCGCCGGTCAGCCCAGCCGGGTGATGCGGTCCGCCGCCGTGGGGGCGACCGGCGCGCCGGCACCCAGGTAGGCCACCAGGGCGTCCACGTCGAAGCCGGGGGCGGTGGTCCGGCCGGTGCCGCCCGCCAGCTCGGTGAACCCGTCCCCGCCGTTGGCGAGGAAGTCGTTCGTGGTGACCCGGAAGCTGGCCGCCGGGTCGACCGGGGTGCCGTTCAGGGCCAGCGCGCTGACCCGCGAGCCGGCCGGCGCGGTGCTGTCGTACGAGTAGGTCAGCCCGGCCGACGGCTGGAGGATGCGCTGGGTGGTCTGCCCCTTGAAACCGACGAACTGCTGCTCCAGCACGTTCTTGAGCTGCGCGCCGGTGAACGTCTGGGTGACCACCAGGTTGTTGAACGGCTGCACGGTGAACGCCTCGCCGTAGGTCACCTCGCCCGGCGCCTCGCCACCGGCCGACGCCCCGTACGACAGGGAGGCCCGGACGCCGCCCGGGTTCATCAGCGCGAGCTGCGCCCCGTCGCCCTTCGTGTACGCCAGCTGCGCGTCGGCGATGACGTCACCCAGCGGGCTCTCCCCGTTGGGCCGGGCGTCCCGGACGATGTCGGCGCTGATCTTCCCGACCACCCGGTTGGCGATCGGGGCGACCGCCGTGCGGTACTTGTCGGCCAGCGCCTTCGCGCCCGCGTCGACCAGCGCCGGGTTCTTGGCGAACACCCCGCCGGTCTGCTGCCAGCTGCCGTCGGCGTTGCGGACACCGTTCTCCACGATCACGTTCTTCGCGGTGATGGCGCTGAACCGGCCGGTACGCCGGTTCAGCGAGTAGTCGATGTCGGTGACCAGCTGGCCGTTGTTGCCGGCGCTGGTGACCACGCTCGGCTTGCCCGAGGAGTTCGGCAGCGAGCAGGAGTAGAAGCGGTGGGTGTGCCCGGAGACCACCACGCCGAACTCCGGCCGCAGGCCCTTGACGATGTCGACGATCGGGCCGGAGAAGTTGGCGCAGTCGGAGACGCCCGGGGTGGCCGGCGGCGCGGACTGCGCGCCACCCTCGTGCACCAGCAGCACCATCGCCTTGACGCCGAACAGCTTGAGCAGACCGCCCCACTTGTTGGCGGTCTGCACCTCGTCGGTGAAGGTGACGTCCTTGATGCCGGCCGGGTTGACGATGCCCGGGGTGCCCTCCAGGGTGACCCCGACGAAGCCGACCGGCACGCCGCCGACGAACTTCACGTCGATCGGGGGCAGGATCGGCAGCTTGGTCTTCTTGTTGATGGTGTTGGCGGCGAGGTAGGTGAACTTCGCCCCGGCGAAGCCGTCGCCGTCCTGGCAGCCGTCGACCGGGTGGCAGCCGCCCTTGTTGATCCGGAGCAGCTCCTTGACGCCCTCGTCGAACTCGTGGTTGCCGACCGAGCTGACGTCGAGGCCGACCTGGTCCATCAGCTCGATGGTGGGCTCGTCGTGGAACGCGGCGCTGACCAGCGGGGTGGCTCCGATCAGGTCGCCGGCGCCGACGGTGGTGGTGACCCGGCCCTCGGCCTTCGCCTCGGCCCGCAGCTTCTTCAGCCAGGTGGCGAGGTACTCCACCCCGCCGGCGGGGGTGCCGTTGACGGTGGCGCCGCTGCCGCCGGGCGGGTCGATCGCGCCGTGGAAGTCGTTGTAGCTGAGGAACTGGCCCTTGACCTCGCCACCCGTCGCGGTGGCGTACGAGACGGCGACCGGGGCGAGGCCGGCCCCGGGGGCGGCGTCGGCCGGCGGCGTGGTGGCGCGGCCGGTGATGGGCAGGCTGGCCACGACGGCCAGGGCGAGGGCCGGCGCGGCGAGGTGACGCAGCACGGCCCGACCGCGCGAGCGCGGTTGACTCATGGTTGTTCTCCCAAGTCGTCTACGGGGGAGCAGGCGGGGATTTCCCGGGTCATCGTCGCGCCTCGGGGCGGAAGATGCCAGTGGGGCCACCGTGACAGGTTCGTCTCAGTCCGGACCGGTCGCCGGCCCCGTCGTTCGGGCGATGGCGGGCACGTCCGTTCCGGGCGTGCGCGGGCGGGAAGTGTCGGCCCGACGGCATAGACTCGCCGTGCGATGCATCCTCTCTTCGACATCCCCGCGTCCCCGCCCGCGCCCGAGCCCGCGTCGGTTCCGCCGCGCCGGCCCGGCCCCGCCCACCGCCTCGACCCGCAGGCCCTGGTGGAGGGCCTGAACGGCCCCCAACGGGACGCGGTCACCCATTCCGGCTCGCCACTGCTGATCGTGGCCGGGGCCGGGTCCGGCAAGACCCGGGTGCTCACCCACCGGATCGCCTACCTGCTCGCCGCGCGGGACGTCCACCCCGGCGAGATCATCGCGATCACCTTCACCAACAAGGCCGCCGGTGAGATGAAGGAGCGGGTCGCCCACCTGGTCGGCCCGCGCGCCCGGCTGATGTGGGTGTCGACGTTCCACTCCGCCTGCGTGCGCATCCTGCGGGCCGAGCACGAGCACGCCGGCCTGAAGTCGACCTTCTCCATCTACGACGCCGACGACTCCCGCCGGTTGATGCAGTTGGTCGCCCGGGAGCTGGATCTCGACCCGAAGCGCTACCCGGCCCGGGGGCTGGCCGCCCAGGTGTCCAACCTGAAGAACGAGCTGGTCGACCCGGAGGAGTTCGCCGGCCGGGCCAAGGGGCCCAACGAGCGGGCCCTGGCCGAGGCGTACACGCTCTACCAGCGGCGGCTGCGGGAGGCGCACGCGCTGGACTTCGACGACCTGATCATGACGACGGTGCACCTGCTCCAGTCGCACCCGCACGTCGCCGAGAGCTACCGTCGCCGGTTCCGGCACGTCCTGGTCGACGAGTACCAGGACACCAACCACGCGCAGTACACCCTGATCAAGGAGCTGGTCGCCGGCACCGAGGGGGTCGCGCCGGCCGAGCTGTGCGTGGTCGGCGACGCCGACCAGTCGATCTACGCGTTCCGGGGCGCCACGATCCGCAACATCCTGGAGTTCGAGCGGGACTTCACCGACGCCCGGACGATCCTGCTGGAGCAGAACTACCGTTCCACCCAGACCATCCTCAACGCCGCCAACGCGGTGATCGACCGGAACACCTCCCGCAAGCCCAAGCGGCTGTGGAGCGACGCCGGGGCGGGTGAGCAGATCGTCGGGTACGTCGCCGACACCGAGCACGCCGAGGCCGACTGGGTGGGCCGGGAGGTCGACCGGCTGGTCGACGCGGGGGAGACCCGCCCCGGCGACGTCGCCGTCTTCTACCGCACCAACGCCCAGTCCCGGGTCTTCGAGGAGGTGTTCATCCGGGTCGGCCTGCCCTACAAGGTGGTCGGCGGGGTGCGCTTCTACGAGCGCAAGGAGGTCCGCGACGCGCTGGCCTACCTGCGCGCGGTGGTCAACGACGACGACACGGTCAGCCTCCGTCGGGTGCTGAACACCCCGCGCCGGGGCATCGGCGACCGGGCCGAGGCGTGCGTCGAGGCGCTGTCCAGCCGGGAGCGGATCTCCTTCGGAGCGGCGCTGCGCCGGGCCCGGGACGCGCCGGGCATCTCCACCCGGGCCGCCAACGCGATCGGCGAGTTCGTCGCGCTGCTCGACGGCGCGCGCGAGCTGGCCGAGGAGGGCACCCCGGAGGAGGTGCTGGAGGCGCTGCTGACCCGGTCGGGCTACCTGACCGAGCTGGAGGAGAGTCTCGACCCGCAGGACGCCGGCCGGGTCGACAACCTCCAGGAACTGGTCAGCGTCGCCCGGGAGTACACCGAGCGGATCGAGGCGCTGGGCGCCGACGACGAGCGGGCCACCCTGGCCGGTTTCCTGGAGCAGGTGGCGCTGGTCGCCGACGCCGACCAGATCCCCTCCGACGACCCCGACCATCAGGGTGTCGTGACGCTCATGACCCTGCACACCGCCAAGGGCCTGGAGTTCCCGGTGGTGTTCCTGACCGGTCTGGAGGACGGCGTCTTCCCCCACCTGCGGTCGCTGGGCGACACCCGGGAGCTGGAGGAGGAGCGGCGGCTGGCGTACGTGGGCATCACCCGGGCCCGGCAGCGGCTCTACCTGTCCCGGGCGGTCACCCGTTCGGCCTGGGGGCAGCCGTCGTACAACCCGCCGTCGCGGTTCCTGGAGGAGTTGCCGCCGGAGCTGGTCCGCTGGGAGCGCACCGAGGGGACGTACACCTCGTGGGCCGGTGGGGGCGGCGGCGTCGGCGGTCGCGCGGACCGCGCGCCCGGCGGGCGTGGCGGCTTCACCGGGGGCACCCCGAGGGCGGCGGAGCTGGCGAAACGGCTCGGGGTGGACGCCAGCCGGCTGGCCACCGCCAGCGAGCTGCCGCAGGGGCCGAAGGTGTCGGCCGGCGACCGGGTCAACCACCAGCGCTACGGCCTGGGGCGGGTGCTCGCGGTCGAGGGCCACGGGCCGAGCGCCCGCGCGCAGATCGACTTCGGCGACCAGACCATGTGGCTGGTGCTGCGGCACGCCCCGCTCGACAAGCTCTGACCGACGTCGACGGGCCCGGTCCGGCGTGCTGCCGGGCCGGGCCCGTCGACGGTACGGCTCAGCAGGCCACGTCGATGCCCCGGGCGCGCAGGAACGGCGCCGGGTCGATCTGGTTCCACATCTGCCCCTGGTGCACCTCGAAGTGCAGGTGGGGGCCGGTGGAGTCGCCGGTGGAGCCCTCGTAGCCGATCACCTCGCCGACGCCGACCCGGTCCCCGACGGCGACCTTCACGCTGCTCTGGTGGGCGTAGTGGGTCAGGTAGCCGTTGCCGTGGTCGATGAAGACCGAGATGCCGTAGCCGTCGCCGACGTCGCCGGCCTTGACCACGGTGCCGGCTGCGGCGGCGTGGATCGGGGTGCCGGCCGGCAGGGCGAAGTCGATGCCGGCGTGCAGGGCACCCCCTCGTGGGCCGTAGCAGGAGGTGATCGTGGCCCCGGCCATCGGGATCACCCAGGACGGCTTCGGCTTCGGCGTGGTCGTCTTCCTGGCGGTGACCTTCGGCTTCGCGGTGACCTTCGGCTTCGCGGCGGCCTTCCGGGTCGCCGTGGCCGTCGGGGTGGGGCTGGCGCTGGTGGGGGTCGGCACGGCGGTGGGGCTGGCCGGGGCGGCCGACTCGCGGGCGGACCGGTCGGCGCGGGCGGCGGCCTCGGCCCGCTCCCGGGCGTCGAGCGCGACGGCCGCCGGTTCGGGGGCGTCGTCCCGGTTCAGGGTGGCCGTGGCGACCCCGGCCAGGCCGAGGCCGACCAGCGCGACGGTGCCGACGGCCAGGACGCGTACGCCACGCGGGTGACGCCGCCGGTGCCGGACGACGGCGGCCGAGAGGCGTGCGCCGGGGCTGGTGGGGGCGGTGCTGTGGTCGCGGGTGCTGCCGTCGTCCGGGCGGTTGTTGTCTTCCTGCACGGTGGACCTTCAACTACTCAGGGGGTTTCGGACCCGGACCATCCTGGGTGCCGACGTGCGCCGGGGCGGGTACGGGTACCGGCCGGTAGCCGACGCCGCCCGGCCGCCTGACCGGCTATGTCCCGTCGGGGTGGCGTCTGACCCGTTGCGCGGCGTGACCCGGGCGTGCCCTCGGTCACACTGCGGAGTGTGACGCAGCAGACTTGGCCGCACGAAAAACCGCCCGGATCCGTAGATCCGGGCGGTGAACAGGCGTTACCGAGCGTCAGGAAGCGGCTGCCTCGGTGTAGTACGCCTCGACCTGTAGCTTGATGTCCACTCCGCGCTCCTGGAGCCACGGCACCGGGTCGAGGGGCTGGCCCTTGACATGGACCTCCAGGTGCAGGTGCGCGCCGTAGGAGTGGCCGGTGTTGCCGACCAGGCCGAGCTGGTCGCCCGCCTTCACCTGCTGGCCCTCGTGCACGCTCACCGCCGAGGAGTGGCCGTAGATGGCCTCGCTGCCGTCGGCGTGCTGCACGATCACCGCGTAGCCGTAGCCGCCGAACCAGCCGGCCTTGGTGACCGTGCCGGAGTGGATGGCCACGTAGGGGGTGCCCTCCGGCGCGACCAGGTCGATGCCGGTGTGCAGCTTGCCCCAGCGCATGCCGTACGGGGAGTTGAAGTCGTAGCCCTGCATGGGCAGCAGCCACGGGTCCTGCTCGCTGACGCCCGGCTGGCTGTCCCGGGCGTCGCTGCGGGTGGCCCGGTCGGCGGCGTCGGCACGGGCGGCCGCGTCCTGGCTGGTGATCGAGGCCTGCCGCAGCTCGTCGAGGACCGACGGGCTGACGCTCTTGGCGTCCGGCATCGCCCCCGCGCCGAGCGCGACGATCCCGGCGCCGACGAACGCGGTGGTCACGACCGCCGCGTAGCGGCTCCGCGGGGGGGTGGGTACGCGGCGACGGCCGCGATATCTATCGGGCTCAGACGACAGGCGCTGGCGCACGCACACCCTCCGTTGTCGGGGATCCGATGCAACCTCCGACCGATCGGTGCAGCCGCCCCGACGATCGTTGATCGCGTCATCACCCGTCCGTGGACCTGATGACAACCGTGGACACGTTAGCCCTCCGCCGCTCCGGTCACAAGCGTGACCCCCGAATCGGCGATTCGTTCTGTCCCTTTCCGTCCCTCATTGTCATAGCTGCAGACGCCGGACGGCTGTCCCCCTTCCTGCCCGTTCGTCGCGCACAGTGACCGATCGGCGGAGGCGTCCGGCTTCCTGGGGGCGGGCCGGGACGGTAGGGGTCCGGCCCGGGTTCTCCACCCCCGGTGGGCCGGGTTACCGTTCGTTCAGCTGGTAGCCGCGGAGCCGTGAAGGGTGTGCGCTGATGAACTCTCGTATCCGGGTAGTCGTCGCGAAGCCAGGCCTCGACGGCCACGACCGGGGCGCCAAGGTGGTGGCGCGTGCCCTGCGTGACGCGGGCATGGAGGTCATCTACACCGGCCTGCACCAGACCCCGGAGCAGATCGTCGAGACCGCCATCCAGGAGGACGCCGACGCGGTCGGCCTGTCGGTGCTCTCCGGCGCGCACATGACGCTCTTCCGCCGGGTGCTGGAGCTGCTCGCCGAGCGGGACGCGCGGGACGTGGTCGTCTTCGGCGGCGGCATCATCCCCGACGCCGACATCCCCGAGCTGGTGGAGATCGGCGTCAAGAAGATCTTCACGCCCGGCGCGACCACCCAGTCGATCGTCGAGTGGGTCCGCGCCAACGTGGCCCAGCCGGTCGCCTGACGACCTCCGGGTGCCCCGCACCCGCCCGTACGCCGACGGTGGTGGACCGGTTTCCGGGCCGCCGCCGTCCCGTCGTGTGGTGACCCCGGCGGCGGCCGGTTGGGGAGGGCTTCCGGATCCGGGCAGGGTGAAGGGCCGGACGCACCCCTCACACGCCCGGCCCTTCTATGCACGATGCCCCGCCGCCACCCCTCGACCGACAGGGCATCGGCCGCTCCCGTCTTCGCGCTGATCAGCGCTCCGACATCAGACTCAACGACGCCCGTACGGTGGGGTTACGCGTTACGTGGGACAACCTGTGGACCGATTTGTGTCACCGGCGAGTCGCCGACGGCGCGCTGTGCATTACCGCACACCGCGCACCCGCTCGGTTGCCGCCGGTGCCCACCTCGCTAGGCTGCGGCCAATGGCCTGTTTCAACTGATGACAGGCGTCAACGGAGTTTCCACAACGCTGGCGGCGGCGCGACGGCGCGCCGCGGAGACGGGACGGGACGCGCAATCGTGGACCTGTACGAGTACCAGGGGCGGGACCTGTTCGAGCGGCACGGCTTGCCCGTGCTCGCCGGCGGCGTCGCCACGACCCCGGAGGAGGCCCGCGCGATCGCCGAACGCCTCGGCGGTCGGGTGGTCGTCAAGGCGCAGGTGAAGGTCGGCGGCCGAGGCAAGGCCGGCGGCGTCAAGCTGGCCGAGGGCACCGACGAGACGGTGGCCAGGGCCACCGACATCCTCGGCATGGACATCAAGGGGCACACCGTCCACAAGGTCATGATCACGGTGACCGCGGACGTGGCCGAGGAGTACTACTTCTCCTACCTGCTCGACCGGGCGAACCGCACCTTCCTCTGCATCGCCAGCGTCGCCGGTGGCATGGACATCGAGCAGGTCGCCGCCGAGACCCCCGACAAGGTGGTCAAGGCCCCGATCGACGCGGTCGAGGGCGTGGACGAGGCGAAGGCCCGGGAGATCGTCGACGCGGCCGGCTTCCCGGCCGAGGTCGCCGACCAGGTCGTCGCCGTCGCGGTGGGGCTGTGGAAGGCGTTCGTCGCCGAGGACGCCACCCTGGTCGAGGTGAACCCGCTGGCCAAGACCGGCGACGGCACGCTGCTGCTGCTCGACGCCAAGGTCACCCTGGACGAGAACGCCGGCTTCCGGCACCCGGACCACGAGGCCCTGGTCGACCAGGCCGCGGTGGACCCGCTGGAGCAGGCCGCCAAGGAGAAGGACCTCAACTACGTCAAGCTCGACGGCGAGGTCGGCATCATCGGCAACGGCGCGGGTCTGGTCATGTCCACCCTCGACGTGGTGGCCTACGCGGGCGAGCGGCACGGCAACGTCAAGCCCGCCAACTTCCTCGACATCGGCGGCGGCGCGAGCGCGGCCGTGATGGCCAACGGCCTGGAGATCGTGCTCTCCGACCCGTCGGTGCGCAGCGTCTTCGTCAACGTCTTCGGCGGCATCACCGCCTGCGACGAGGTCGCCAACGGCATCATCCAGGCGTTGGCCCTGCTGGAGGAGCGCGGCGAGAAGGTCACCAAGCCGCTCGTGGTCCGGCTCGACGGCAACAACGCGGAGGCCGGTCGGGCGATCCTCGACGGCGCCGGGAACCCGCTGGTGCAGCGGGTCGACACCATGGACGGCGCGGCCGAGCGGGCCGCCGAGCTGGCTGCTGCGGGGGTCTGACGATGGCGATCTGGCTGACCAAGGAGTCCAAGGTCATCGTGCAGGGGATGACCGGCTCCGAGGGTTCCAAGCACACCCGGCGGATGCTCGCCGCCGGCACCACCGTGGTCGGCGGGGTGAACCCGCGCAAGGCCGGCACCACCGTCGACTTCGACGGCACCGAACTGCCGGTCTTCGCCTCCGTGGCGGACGCGATGCGGGAGACCGGGGCGGACGTCACGGTGATCTTCGTACCGCCGCAGTTCACCAAGGGCGCGGTGGTCGAGGCGATCGACGCGCAGATCCCGCTCGCCGTGGTGATCACCGAGGGCGTGCCGGTGCACGACACCGCCTCGTTCTGGGCGTACAACGTGGCCAAGGGCGGGCAGACCCGGATCATCGGGCCCAACTGCCCCGGCATCGCCTCGCCGGGCGCGTCCAACGCCGGCATCATTCCGGCCGACATCACCGGCTCCGGCCGGATCGGCCTGGTCAGCAAGAGCGGCACGCTGACCTACCAGATGATGTACGAGCTGCGGGACATCGGCTTCTCCACCTGCGTCGGCATCGGCGGTGACCCGATCATCGGGACCACCCACATCGACGCGCTCGCCGCGTTCGAGGCCGACCCGGAGACCGACGCCATCGTGATGATCGGCGAGATCGGCGGCGACGCCGAGGAGCGGGCCGCCGAGTTCATCAAGGACAACGTCACCAAGCCGGTGGTCGGCTACATCGCCGGCTTCACCGCGCCCCCCGGCAAGACCATGGGGCACGCCGGCGCGATCATCTCCGGTTCGGCCGGCACCGCCGAGGCCAAGCAGCAGGCCCTGGAGGCGGTCGGCGTCAAGGTCGGCAAGACCCCGACCGAGACCGCCAAGCTGATGCGGGAGCTGATGTCCGGCCGCTGAGCCGTGGGCCGCAGCGCCCGAGCGAACGACGCACCGACCGAGGGGGTCGACCGGAGACGGTCGGCCCCCTCAGTTGTTCCAGAGCGGGTACGTCCCGCTGGCCCGCCAGATCGCGGTGCCGATGATGTTGATCACGCCGAACGCGATGGCCAGGTAGCCGAGGACCGGCGACTGGCCGTACCGCTTGGCGTCGCGGATCGACAGGTAGCCGAAGACGATGCCCAGGATGCCGCAGCAGATCAGGCCGAGGACGATGCCGAGCACCCCCCAGAGCGTGGTGCGGTCCCGCCCGGCCGCGGCCGGTGGCGGTGGGTACGGAGCGTTCACGGCTTCCTCCGGGCGATCGGTGCCGCGACTTGGGTCGCGTCCCTGCGCCGAGGCTAAACCGGATCGGGCCCCCACGACGGTGGATCACGGAACTCGCCGGCCCCGGGCGGCCCCGACGGGCAGCCACCACCGGCGCGGCATGCCAGAGTAGAGCCGATGTCCTCGACCACCCCTGATCAGCCCCGCCGTCCCAGCGGTGCCCGCACCGGCGGCAGGCCGCCCGGCCGTGCCGGTGGCGCCCGGGTGCCCGCACCCCGCCGGCCGGAGCAGTCCGGGCGCTCCCGGGCGCCGCTGCCCGTCGCCGCCGGGGTGGCCGCAGCCGGCGCCGCCGTCACCTCGTACCTGCCGGTGGCGGTGGTGCTCGGGCTGGCCCAGTTCAGCGAGGACGCCGGCTCGCTGGTCGGTGCGCTGCGCGCCGGACTCGCCGGCTGGCTGCTCGGCCACGGGGTGCCGCTGGAGACCACCGCCGGCCGGCTCGGCCTCGTCCCGCTGACGCTCTGCGCGTTCGCCTTCTGGCGGCTGAGCCGGGCCGGGGTGCACACCAGCCGCGCGGTCGGCGCACGCGGCGGCCGGTCACCCCGGCGGGCGGCCACCGTCGCCCTCGCGGTCGGCATCGGCTACGCCGTGTTCGGCGTCCTGGCCGCGCTGCTCGTCGACAGCAGCGGCCTGCGGGTGTCCCCGGTCCGGTCCGGGCTGACCCTGCTGCTCTTCGGCACGCTGGCCGCCCTGGTCGGGGCGGCCCGCACCACCGCCGTCACCCGCCTGCTCGCCGACCGCGCCCCACCGGTGCTGCGCGACGGCGTCCGCACCGGCCTGGTCGCCGCCCTGCTGCTGCTCGCCGCCGGGGCGAGCGCGGCGGGCCTGGCGGTGGCGACCGGCGGGGGAGACGCCGCCGACCTGATCGGGGCCTACCGGACGGGGGTCGCCGGGCAGGCCGGGATCACCCTGGTCAGCCTCGCCTACGCGCCGAACGCCACCGTCTGGTCGACGGCCTACCTGCTCGGCCCCGGGTTCGCCGTCGGCACCGGCACGGCGGTCCGGCTCAGCGAGGTCTCCGTCGGGTCGCTACCGGCCGTACCGCTGCTCGCCGGGCTGCCCAGCGGCCCGGTCGACGGGTTCGGCGCGGCGCTGCTGGCGGTGCCGGTGCTGGCCGGCATGACGGCGGGCTGGCTGCTCGCCCGCCGGCTGCTCCGCCCGGACGCCGACGAGTGGACCCCGCCGGCCTGGCCGGCGCTGCTCGGCCCGGCCGCGCTCGCCGGTCCGGTGGTCGGCCTGGTCGTCGGGCTCGCCGCGGCGGCCTCCGGCGGCCCGCTCGGCGGCGGCCGGCTGGCCGAGATCGGCCCGGTGCCGTGGCAGGTGGCTGCGGTGGCGGCCGCGGTGGTCACGGTCGGCGCGCTGCTCGGGGCCGCCGCCGCCAAGGTGCTCGACCGGCCGGCGCCGGCCCGCCCGGCGACCCGGCCCCGGCCGCCCGCCGGCCGCCCCCGGAGGGCTCCGGAGCGGCCCGACCCGGCCGGGGACCGGCAGCGGCCGGCCCGGGAGCACCCCCGGCCGGCCGAGGACCGGCCGGCCCGCCCGGTGCCGGACTGACCACCCGGCCCGCACCCGGGGCGCGGCCCGGGGGCCAGCCGGGCTCGACCCGCCGCGCGGCGCGACCGGGTGCGTCGTCCGTGCCGCCGGGTGCCTGGTCCGGTCGCGCACACGGCGAGGGGCGCCCCGGACGGTGCCGGAACGCCCCTCGGTCGTGCGTCGCCCGGGTCAGGGCGAGGTGGGCAGCGTGAAACTGCCGATGAGGTTGAGGAGCAGCAGCAGGATGCCGAGGCCGACCGCGACCGCCCCGCAGATCAGGCCGGCCTTGGCCTGACCGCCGTTGCTGGCCAGGCCCTGGTTCGCCTTCTGCATGCCCAACCAGCCGGTGATCACCGCGCCGATGCCGAGCGGGAGGCCCAGGAAGAGGCAGCAGAGCAGCGGAAGGGACGCGATGCCGAGGATCAGCGACACCAGGCCGAGGGTGTTCTGCTGCCCCTGCGGCGCCGGGTAGCCGGCCCCCGGGTAGGAGCTGGCCGCCGCCGCGTACGGCTGCTGCCCGTAGGGGTCCTTGTGGACGGGCTGGCCGTACGGGTCCGGCTGGAAGGGCTGACCGTACGGCTGGCCCGAGGTGGGCTGGGGGCCGTACGGGTCGTGCGGGGGCTGCCCGTACTGCGGCTGCTCGCCGTACGGTGCCGCCGGCTGCTGCCCGTACGGTGCCTGCGGCGCGGCGTACGGGTCCTGCGGCTGGCCCGAGACGGGCGGCTGCCCGTACGGATCGTGCGGGGGCTGCTGGCCGTACGGGTCGTGGCCGGGGTTTCCGGGCTGCATCTCGGGTGCTCCTCAGTCGTGGTCCGTCAGTAGCTGCTCGTGCTGTTGCTGCCGCCGATCGCGCCCATCAGACCACCGAAGATGCAGCAGAGCAGCACGATGACGAGCCAGACGGCACCGATGATGAAGGCCAGCTTCGACCACTTCTTGGACTCCCGGGCGGCGGCCTCGGCGCCCGCGTAGTCGCCCTGCTGGAGGGCCGGGTTGACCTTCGAGGCGTTGATGATGGCCGGGATCGCCAACGGCCAGAAGAAGAAGATGGCCACGATCGACGCGGTCATGTTGTTGTTGATCGGCTGCTGCGGGTTGGGGTAGCCGGGCTGCATCTGCGAGTGCTCCTCGTTCACGTCGGTACGGCGTCCGTACCTGATCATTGGCTATGGGGTGCGGTGGCGGGCGCGGCCCGGCCACCGGGCGACCGGCAGCGTACCGTGTCGGGGCGACACGCGTGATCACCCGAAACGTCGCCGCCCGCAGGATGGGCGTGCCGACCTGCCCGCTAGGGTGGCCGGGTGACCGAGCCCGCGTCCGTCGCCCGCCTCGTCGTCCTCGTCTCCGGCTCCGGCAGCAACCTCCAGGCGCTGCTGGACGCCACCGCCGACCCCGGCTACGGGGCCCGGGTGGTGGCCGTCGGCGCCGACCGGGACGGCATCGTCGGGCTGGACCGGGCCGCCGCCGCCGGGGTGCCGACGTTCGTCGACCGGGTGAAGGACCACCCCACCCGCGCCGACTGGGACAAGGCGCTCACCGCGCACGTCGCCGAGCACCGGCCCGACCTGGTGATCTCGGCGGGTTTCCTGAAGCTGGTCGGGCCGCAGTTCCTGGCGGCCTTCGGTGACCGCTACCTGAACACGCACAACACGCTGCTGCCGGCGTTCCCCGGCATCCACGGCCCCCGGGACGCGCTCGCCTACGGCGTCAAGGTCACCGGGGCCACCCTCTTCTTCGTCGACGCCGGGATGGACACCGGCCCGATCGTCGCGCAGGTGGCGGTGCCGGTCCTCGACGACGACGACGAGGAGACGCTCACCGAGCGCATCAAGGAAGCCGAGCGCCGCCAGCTCGTCGAGCAGGTCGGTCGCCTGGTCCGTGCAGGTTGGACGATCACCGGAAGAAAGGTCACGGTTCCGTGAGTGCCCCGCAGGACACCCGCCGCCCGATCAGGCGGGCGCTGGTCAGCGTCTACGACAAGAGCGGTCTGGTCGAGCTGGCCCGTACGCTGCACGAGGCCGGGGTCGAGATCGTCTCGACCGGTTCCACCGCGTCGACGATCTCCGGCGCGGGTGTGCCGGTGACCCCGGTCGAGCAGGTGACCGGCTTCCCCGAGATCCTCGACGGCCGGGTCAAGACCCTGCACCCCAAGATCCACGGCGGGCTCCTGGCCGACCTGCGCAAGGAGTCGCACGCCGACCAGCTCGACGAGCACGGCATCGCCGGCATCGATGTCCTGGTCTCCAACCTCTACCCGTTCCAGGCCACCGTCGCCTCCGGCGCGTCCCCGGACGAGTGCATCGAGCAGATCGACATCGGCGGGCCGGCGATGGTCCGGGCCGCCGCCAAGAACCACGCCTCGGTCGCCGTGGTGACCGACCCGGCCGCGTACCCGGCGCTGGTCGCCGCCCTGGCCGAGGGCGGGTTCACCCTGGCCCAGCGGCGGGCGCTGGCCGCCCGCGCGTTCGCCGACATCGCCGAGTACGACGTGGCGGTCGCCGACTGGTTCGCCGGCACCGCCGCCCCGGCCGAGGACGGCTGGCCGCACTTCGCCGGGCTGGCGCTGCGCCGGCAGGCGACGCTGCGGTACGGCGAGAACCCGCACCAGGGCGCCGCCGTCTACGCCGACCCGGGCAGCCCGCCGGGGCTGGCCCAGGCCGAGCAGTTGCACGGCAAGGAGATGTCCTACAACAACTACGTCGACGCGGACGCCGCCTGGCGGGCCGCGAACGACTTCCCCGACCAGCCGGCGGTGGCGGTCATCAAGCACGCCAACCCGTGCGGCATCGCCGTCGGCGCGGACGTCGCCGAGGCGCACCGCAAGGCGCACGCCTGCGACCCGGTCTCCGCGTTCGGCGGGGTGATCGCCGTCAACCGGCCGGTCTCGGTGGAGCTGGCCGGCCAGGTCGCGGAGATCTTCACCGAGGTGCTGGTGGCGCCGGAGTTCGAGCCCGGCGCGGTGGAGATCCTCCAGGGCAAGAAGAACATCCGGTTGCTGCGGGCCCCGGCCTTCGCCCCGCTGCCGGCCGAGTGGCGGCAGGTGACCGGCGGGGTCCTCGTCCAGCAGCGGGACCGGATCGACGCCCCGGGCGACGACCCGGCCAACTGGAAGCTCGCCACCGGTGAGGCGGCCGACGAGGCCACCCTGCGGGACCTGGCGCTGGCCTGGCGGGCGGTCCGCGCGGTGAAGAGCAACGCGATCCTGCTGGCGAAGGACGGCGCGTCGGTCGGGGTGGGGATGGGCCAGGTCAACCGGGTCGACTCGGCCCGGCTGGCGGTGAGCCGGGCCGGCGCGGAGCGGGCCCGGGGTTCCGTCGCCGCCTCCGACGCCTTCTTCCCGTTCGCCGACGGCGCGCAGATCCTGATCGACGCCGGGGTGAAGGCGATCGTCCAGCCCGGTGGCTCGATCCGCGACGAGGACACCGTCGCCGCCTGCCAGCAGGCCGGCGTCACCATGTACCTGACCGGCACCCGGCACTTCTTCCACTGATCGACCCGGCCGGGCCCGACCCGGCGCACCACCTGCGGCCGAGCGGCATCCCGTGCTCGGCCGCAGGTGCGGTCGCCGGCGGCGGCGACCGGTGGTCACCCCCCGCCCGGCGGGTCGCGCAGGGCGGCGAAGTGGCAGGCGCTGGGGTGGGGGTCGGCGGGCCGGGGGACGGTGGGCGGGTCCTCCCGGGCGCAGATGTCCTCGGCCTTCCAGCAGCGGGTGCGGAAGTGGCAGCCGGACGGCGGATCGGCCGGGCTGGGCACGTCGCCGGTGAGCCGGATGATGCCGGCCGCGCCCCGGGCCTCCGGGTCGGGCACCGGCACCGCCGACAGCAGCGCCTGGGTGTACGGGTGGGTGGCCCGTTCGTAGATCTCCTCCTCGGTGCCGATCTCCACGATCCGACCGAGGTACATCACCGCGACCCGGTCGCAGATGTGCCGCACCACCGACAGGTCGTGCGCGATGAACACGTACGACAGTCCGAACTCGTCCTGGAGCTGCTCCAGCAGGTTGATCACCTGGGCCTGGATCGAGACGTCCAGGGCGGAGACCGGCTCGTCGCAGACGATCACCTCGGGGCGCAGGGCGAGCGCGCGGGCGATGCCGATGCGCTGCCGCTGGCCGCCGGAGAACTGGTGCGGATAGCGGTTGATGTGCTCCGGGTTGAGGCCGACCACGTCCAGCAGCTCCCGTACCCGGCCGCGCTTGCTGCCCTTCGGGGCCGCGTCCGGGTGGATGTCGAACGGCTCCCCGATGATGTCGCCGACCGTCATCCGGGGGTTCAACGAGGTGTACGGGTCCTGCATCACCATCTGCATGTTGCGGCGCAGCCGGCGCAGCTCGCCCCCCGCGGCGGAGAGCAGGTCCCGGCCCTGGAGGGTGGCCCGGCCGGAGGTCGGTGTCTCCAGCCGCATCAGCACCCGGGCGAGGGTCGACTTGCCGCAGCCGGACTCGCCGACGATGCCGAGCGTCTCGCCCCGGCGCAGGGTGAAGCTGACCCCGTCGACGGCCCGGACCGCGCCGACCTGCCGGCGGAAGAGCACCCCCCGGGTGATCGGGAAGTGTTTGACCAGGTCGTCGACGCTGAGGATGGTCTCGCCCCGGACCTTGGCCGGGTCAGCGGTCGCGGTCATCGTGGACCTCCTGCGCGAAGTGGCACGCGCTGGTCCGGCCGTCGGCGAGGACCAGGTCGTCGGGCACCACGTCCACACACACCTGCTGCACGTACGGGCAGCGGGGGTGGAACGGGCAGCCGCCGGGGATGCGCATCAGGTTCGGCGGCAGGCCCCGGATGGTGGACAGTTCCCGGCCGCGCACGTCCAGCCGGGGGATCGAGGCCAGCAACCCCTTGGTGTACGGGTGGGCCGGCGCCCGGTACAGCGGGCGGACGTCGGCGTGCTCGACGATCCGGCCGGCGTACATGACGGCGATCCGGTCCGCGACGCCGGCCACCACCCCCAGGTCGTGGGTGATCAGGATCATCGCCATGTCGAGGTCGCGGCGCAGGTCGGCCAGCAGGTCCATGATCTGGGCCTGCACGGTGACGTCGAGGGCGGTGGTCGGTTCGTCGGCGATCAGCACCTTCGGGTCCAGCGCCAGCGCCATCGCGATCATGACGCGTTGCCGCATCCCGCCCGAGAACTGGTGCGGGTGGTCGCCGAGCCGCCCGGCCGCACCGGGGATGCGCACCAGGTCCATCAGCTCGACGGTCCGCCGTCGGGCGTCGGCGCGGGACATCCCGTCGCGGTGCCGCAGCGTCTCGCCGATCTGCCAGCCGACCGGGAAGACCGGGTTCAACGCCGACAGGGCGTCCTGGAAGATCATCGCGATCTCCTTGCCGCGTACCTGCCGGCGCTGCTCCTCGGGCAGGGTGAGCAGGTCGCGGCCCCGGTAGCGGATCTGACCGGAACGGATCACCGCCGGCGGGCTGTCCAGGATGCCCATGACCGCCTGGGCGGTGACCGACTTGCCGGAGCCGGACTCGCCGAGCACGGCCAGCGTCTCGCCCGGGTCCAGGTGGTAGGAGACCCCGTTGATCACCTTGGCCACCCCCTCGCCGGTGCGGAACTCGACGTGCAGGTCGCGTACGTCCAGCAGGTGCCCGCCGGGCGGGGTGGGTGAGGCCGGCGTGGGCCGGGGTGCGGGCTCGGTCACCGGATCCGCCTCTCGCTCACGCCCGGGTTCGCTCATCGGGTTCACCGCAGCTTCGGGTCGAAGGCGTCGCGGATCGCGTCGCCGAGCATGATGAAGGCGAGCACGGTCAGCGCGAGGAAGGCGGACGGGACGACCAGCGGCGTCGCCGACTCGCGCATGTGCACCCGGCCGGCGTCGATCTCGATGCCCCAGGAGATGGTCGGGGCCTTGAGGCCGATGCCGAGGAAGCTCAGCGTCGCCTCGGCGGCGATGAACGAACCGAGCGCGATGGTCAGCACCACGATCGCCGGGGCGAGCGCGTTGGGCAGGATGTGCCGCCACATGATCCGGCCGTGGCCAGCGCCGAGCATCCGGGCGGCGGCGACGTAGTCCTGCTCCTTGGCGGTGATCACCGAGGAGCGGACGACCCGGGCGGCGGTGGTCCAGCCGAGCACCGCCAGCACGAAGATCACCGCGAACAGCCGGACCGTGTCGCTGCTGGTGCTGACCCGCTTGAGCAGCACGATCGCGGCCAGCAGCAGCGGGATGCCGAGCACGATGTCGATCACCCGGGATAGCACCGCGTCGACCCAGCGGCCGAAGTACCCGGCCACCATCCCGACGACCAGCGCGATCGCCCCGGTGAGCAGGGCGGACAGCGCGCCGACCAGCAGCGAGGCGCGGGCCCCGTAGACGGCGCGGGCGTACGTGTCGCAGCCCTGGAAGTCGTACCCGAAGACGGCCCCGCCGGAGGCCCCGGCGTGCTGGCGGGACAGCACGCAGTCGCGCGGGTCGTTCGCGGTGAACAGCGACGGCACGGCGGCCATCGCGGCGACCAGCACGACCAGCACGAGGCTGATCCAGAACACCGGCTTGCGGCGCAGGTCGCGCCAGGCGTCCCCGGCCAGGCTGCGGGGTTTGTGCGGTACGCCGACCCGGTCGGGCGTCCCGGGCTCGCCGGAGACCCCGCGCCGGGCGGCCTGGTCCTCCGTCGCCGCCACCGTCTCGAAGTCGCTCATGCCGGCACCTCGCTGCGTTCACTCATAGCGGATCCTCGGGTCGAGGACGGCGTACAGGACGTCCACCACCAGGTTGGCGACGAGGTAGACCACGACGAGGACGCTGACGATGCCCACCACCAGCGGGCCGTCCTCGGTGCGGATGCCCCGGAACAGGTTGAAGCCGACCCCCGGGATGTTGAACACGCCCTCGGTGATGATCGCGCCGCTCATCAGGTTGCCCAGCTCGACGCCGAGGAAGGTGATCACGGGGATGAGCGAGTTGCGCAGCACGTGCACGCCGATGATCCGCCGCCGGACTAGCCCCTTCGACCGGGCGGTACGCACGTAGTCGGCGCGCAGGTTCTCGGCCACCGAGGTACGGGTCAGCCGCAGCGCGGTGGCCAGCGACAGCGAGCCGAGCACGATGCCGGGCAGCAGCAGGGCGTACAGGTCGGGGTCGGCGCCGGCGGTCGGGGGGAAGACGGGCCACCGGACGCCGAGCAGGTACTGGGCGAGCGGGGCCAGCACGATGGTGGGGATGCCCAGCACCAGCAGGGTCAGCACCAGGGTGGCGTTGTCGAAGAGGCTGGCCCGGCGGATGCCGGCGAGCACCCCGGCGGTGACCCCGAACAGGATCGTCACGGCCATCGCGATCAGCGCCAGCTTGACGGTGACCGGCCAGGCGGCGGCGAGGATGTCCCCGATCGACCGGCCGGTCAGCGACTGCCCGAGGTCGCCCTGGAGCAGGTTCTTGAGGTAGTCGAGGTAGCGGTAGAGGAAGCCGCCGATCCCGGTGCGGTCGAGGTGGAACTTCTCCGTCAGGTACGCCCGCTGGGCCGGGGTGACCGGCCGTTCGCCGGCCAGGGCCTGGATCGGGTCGCCCTGGCCGGCGAACATCAGGGCGTACACGATCAGGGTGGTCCCGAAGAAGGCGAGGACCATCTGGAGCAGACGCCGCAGAACGAAGCGGAACATAATGTGCAGTCTTGCCCAAAAGCGGCGGAGACGGAGGCGGGTCGGGTCACCGTCCACCGATGACCCGACCCGTTGCTCCCCGCCGACGGCCCCGTTGCCGCCGACGCGCCTTCACGTGCCGGCGGCCCGCTCGCCGCCGACGCCCTTCCGACCTAGCTGACCGCCTCGATCTTCAGCAGGTCGACCCGGTCGAAGAGGTCCATCTGCACGTTCTTCACCTTGGTCGAGTGGCCGAAGTTGTTCTGGCCGTAGCGCAGCGGGATCACCGGCATGTCCTTCGCCAGCAGGTCCTCCGCCGCCTGGTACTTCGCGATCGCGGCCTCCTCGTTCGGCGCCTTGGCGCCCTCGGCGAGGAGCTTGTCGAACTCGGGGTTGCTGTAGCCGTAGTAGTTCGACGAACCGTTGGTGCTGTACAGCGGGCCGAGGTAGTTCTCCATCGACGGGTAGTCCATCACCCAGCCCATCCGGAACAGGCCCACCGGCTGCTTCGCCTTGACCTTGGTCAGCAGGTCGGCGAACTTGGGCTCGGCGGTGCCGACGCACTCCACGCCCAGGTTGGCCTTGAGCTGGTTGCAGGTCGCGTCGATCCAGTCCTTGTGCCCGCCGTCACCGTTGTACGACAGCTCGATCCGCTTCGGGCCGCCGGCGGCCTCGTACGCCGCCTTCGCCTTGGCCGGGTCGAACTCGCCGGCCGTGCCGATGGTGTTCTCCCGGTAGCCCGCGACCACCGGCGAGACGAACGAGCGGGCCGGCTGCTGCGAGTCCTTGAAGATCGACTTGGTGATCTCGTCCCGGTCGATCGCCATCGAGATCGCCTTGCGCACCTCGGGCTTGCTGAACTCCTTCTGGAAGGTCGGGAAGGCCAGCACCTGCAACGACGACGCGGGGCTCTGCCGGAACCGGTCACCCAGGTCGGTGGCGGCGGTGGACAGGTTCTCGGTCGGGATCGTCTTGATCACGTCGAGGTTGTCCGAGAGCACGTCCGCGTACGCGGCGGTCGGCTGCTGGTAGATCCGGAACTCGACCCCGCCCACCTTCGGCTGCTCGCCGGGGAAGGCGTCGTAGCGCTCCACCTCGACCTTGGCGTCGTGCTGCCAGGAGCCCTTCATCCGGAACGGGCCCTGCCCGACCGGGGCCTGCTCGTAGCCCTCCTTGAGCACGCCGGGGCCCGAGAATGCGGCCTTCGGCAGCGGGTAGAAGGCGGTGTACCCGAGCATCGACTTGAACTCGCTGTACGGCTCGGTCAGCGTGACGGTGAAGGTCAGGTCGTCGACCTTCTTCAGCCCGGACAGCCGCTCGGCGGCCGGCTTGTCGCCCTGGAGGTCGGCGTACCCGGCGATCTTCTCGAAGAAGTAGCCGGAGTTCTGCCCGTTGGGGGCGTACGCGCCGTAGTTCCAGGCGTCGAGGTAGTTGTCGGCGGTGACCTTCTCGCCGTTGTGGAAGGTGTAGCCGTCCTTGAGCTTGACCGTCCAGACCCGGTTGTCCGACGACGTGACCGACTCGGCCGCCACCTCGTGGGGCTTGTTGGCCTCGTCGTAGTCGACGAGCGGGCTGAACAGGGCGGCGAGCACCTGGGAGCCGCTGGTCTCGTTGGTGTTGGTCGGCACCAGGTGCTGCGGTTCGGCGATCTCGATCCGCACGGCCGCGTCGGGGTCGGACCGGCCGGTTCCGCTGCCGCCGCCCGAGCCGCAGGCCGCCAGGCCCAGCGTCACCGCGAGCGGGAGAGCGGTCCAGGCGGCAAGCCTGCGCACACGCATGGGGGTCTCCTCATCTCATCACGTAGCGCAGCCGGACCCGGCGTTGGGTGACTCTGCGCAACGTCCGGCAACGGTAGGCCGGGCCCGGCGCGTCGACAACGGCAGCGTTGCGAACGGATAACGGATCGCCGCCACCGGCCTTGTCGGCGACGACCGTCGCTGGTATAGCGATCGGACGAGATCCTGCGTGAGGCGGGGGTGTCGAGGGTGGTTCCGGGGTCCCGTCGGGCCGTCTGGTGCCGGCGTCGCCGGATGTCCGGTCCGGGCCCGACGCGACCCGCCCGTCCGGTACGGCAGGTGGGCCGACCCGCATGTGGTCACTCAGGGTGAGTAATGGCACCTCACGGAAAGTCACGGGTTCCCCGTCGTCGGTCCGCCGTCCGCCGGCCATGAGACGATCTGGTCGTGACGGCGATCATCCTGGACGGCAAGGCGACCGCGGCCGAGATCAAGGACGAGCTGCGGGTACGGGTCAAGGCGTTGGCCGAGCGCGGGGTCACCCCCGGCCTGGGCACGGTCCTGGTCGGCACGGACCCCGGCTCGGAGGCGTACGTCAACGGCAAGCACCGCGACTGCGCCGAGGTGGGCATCGCCTCGATCCGCCGCGAACTGCCCGCCGACGCCACCCAGCAGCAGCTCGACGACGTCCTCGCCGAGCTGAACGCCGATCCGGGCTGCCACGGCTACATCGTCCAGCTGCCGCTGCCGGCGCACCTGGACACCCAGCGGGCCCTGGAGATGATCGACCCGGACAAGGACGCCGACGGCCTGCACCCGGTGAACCTGGGCCGGCTGGTGCTCGGCTACGACGGCCCGCTGCCCTGCACCCCGCGCGGCATCGTCGAGCTGCTCCGCCGGTACGACGTGCCGCTGCGCGGCGCCAACGTCGCCCTCGTCGGCCGGGGCAACACCGTCGGCCGCCCGCTCGGCCTGCTGCTCAACCGGCGCAGCGAGAACGCGACAGTCACCCTCTGCCACACCGGCACCCTCGACCTCGCCGCGCACACCCGCGCCGCCGACATCGTCATCGTCGCCGCCGGGGTGCCCGGCCTGCTCACCGCCGACATGATCACGCCGGGCGCCACCGTGGTGGACGTCGGCATCACCCGGGTGATCGGCGACGACGGCAAGGGCCGCTACACCGGCGACGTGGACCCAGAGGTGGCGCAGGTGGCCGGTCGGCTGGCCCCGATGCCCGGCGGTGTCGGGCCGATGACCCGGGCCATGCTGCTCACCAACGTCGTCGAACGCGCCGAGCGCGGCTGACCTCCCCCGCTCGTCTCGCCTGCTCGGCGGCAGTGCCCCGCAGCCGACCTCCCCGCCCGGCGGCGGTGCCCCGCCGCTGACCTCCCCGCCCGGAGGCAGTGCCTCGTGGCCGGGCCACCGCCCGGCGCGCCACCCGCCGGGAACCGGGCGGTGGTGACGTTGGCCCCATCCCGGGGACGGTCGCCGCCCCTGGCCGAAACGGTGCCGGGGTGACTGTTACGGTCGGGAAAACCGACTGGTAGCAGGGAGTGGGACGACCATGGGTAAGAAGGTCACTGTCGTCGGGGCCGGCTTCTACGGCTCCACCACCGCACAGCGCCTGGCCGAGTACGACGTCTTCGACACCGTCGTCATCACCGACATCGTGGAGGGCAAGCCGGCGGGCCTCGCGCTGGACCTCAACCAGTCCCGCGCGGTCGAGGGCTTCGAGACCAAGGTCGTCGGCGTCACCACCGGCCCCAACGGCGAGGGCTACGAGGCCATCGAGGGCTCGGACGTCGTCGTGATCACCGCCGGTCTGCCCCGTAAGCCGGGCATGAGCCGGATGGACCTGCTGGAGACCAACGCCAAGATCGTGCGGCAGGTCGCCGAGAACGTCGCCAAGTACGCCCCGAACGCCGTCGTCATCGTGGTGTCCAACCCGCTCGACGAGATGACCGCGCTGGCCCAGCTCGCCACCCAGTTCCCCAAGAACCGGGTGCTCGGCCAGGCCGGCATGCTCGACACCGCCCGGTTCACCAACTTCGTCGCCGAGGCCCTCGACGTACCGGTGAAGTCGGTGAAGACGCTGACCCTCGGCTCGCACGGCGACACGATGGTCCCGGTGCCCTCGAAGAGCACCGTCGACGGCCGGCCGCTGCGCGACGCGATGCCCGCCGAGCAGATCGAGGAACTGGTCGTCAAGACCCGCAACGGTGGCGCCGAGGTCGTCGCGCTGCTCAAGACCGGTTCGGCGTACTACGCGCCGTCGGCCGCCGCCGCCCGGATGGCGCGGGCCGTGGCCGAGGACTCCGGCGCGGTCATGCCGGTCTGCGCCTGGGTCGACGGCGAGTACGGCATCGCCGGGGTCTACCTGGGCGTCGAGGCCGAGATCGGCGCCGAGGGCGTGAAGCGGGTCGTCGAGACCGACCTGGACGCCGACGAGCTGGCCAGCCTCAAGGAGGCCGCCGAGGCCGTCCGCGCCAAGCAGGCCGACGTCGCCAACATGTGATCCACTGAACCATCCGCCGCAGGGGCGGGACGGCTCCCGCCGTCCCGCCCCTGCGCCGTCCCCGCCCACCGTCCCGCCCCGCCGGCCGCCCTCTCCGCCGATCGCCCCGCCCCGCCCTGCCCCGGCCCGCCCCGGTGATCAAGAGGTTTCGGTCAGGAGACTGGCCTGACGTGACCCAAACCTCTTGATCACCGGGGTGGGCCGGGGCGGCGTGGGGGCGGGCGGGGAGAGCGGGGGAGGGGAGAGAGGGTGGGGGTGTCGGCGAGTTGGTCGAGAGCAGGGTGGTGCGCCAGCGGCGGGAGGTTGCCGGGTAAGCCCCGTGGGCGCAGGCGGGGCCCGGGTCACGTGCACCAGCAGGTCGCCGGTGAGCAGGACGCGGCCGTCGCCGGTGTCGACCAGGACGGACTGGTGGCCGGGGGTGTGCCCCGGGTGGGCAGCGGACGTACCCCCGGGGTGAGGGGGGCGTCACCGTCGACCACCCGGAGCTGGCCGGCGGTGCGCAACGGCGCGACCAGGCCGGCCGGCGGCCCCGGGTTGATGCTCTCCACGGCCGGTCGCCCCGGTGAATGCCTCGCGCAGGGCTGGAAGAACGGTCGGTGAGGGCGTTGACCGTGATAGACCCGAGGGTGCGGCTGGCCGGCATCCGGTGATCCTGCCAGGGCCGGCCGTGGCCCACCCGGCGTTTTTCCGCCGGCCGGGGCCGCCGGGTGGAGGCCGGCTCGGTGCCGCCGACCGGTTTCCAGTACGCTCGTACTGCTTGAGCACGTGTCCCCCGAGAGGAGCGCCGGCCGATGGCGAAGATCAAGGTAAACAACCCGGTCGTGGAGCTCGACGGCGACGAGATGACCCGGATCATCTGGAAGCAGATCCGCGAGCAGCTGATCCTGCCCTACCTCGACGTCGACCTGCACTACTACGACCTGTCGATCCAGCACCGGGACGCCACCGACGACCAGGTGACCATCGACGCCGCGAACGCCATCAAGGAGCACGGCGTCGGCGTCAAGTGCGCCACCATCACCCCGGACGAGGCCCGGGTGGAGGAGTTCGGCCTCAAGAAGATGTGGCGGTCGCCGAACGGCACCATCCGTAACATCCTCGGCGGCGTGGTCTTCCGCGAGCCGATCATCATGTCGAACGTGCCGCGGCTCGTCCCGGGCTGGACCAAGCCGATCATCATCGGCCGGCACGCGCACGGCGACCAGTACAAGGCCACCGACTTCGTGGTCCCCGGTCCGGGCACGGTCACCATCACCTACACCCCGGCCGACGGCGGCACCCCGATGGAGATGGAGGTCGCCAACTTCCCCGGCGGCGGCATCGCCATGGGCATGTACAACTACGACGAGTCGATCCGGGACTTCGCCCGCGCCTCGTTCCGGTACGGCCTGGACCGCAACTACCCGGTCTACATGTCGACCAAGAACACCATCCTCAAGGCGTACGACGGCCGGTTCAAGGACCTCTTCGCCGAGGTGTTCGAGAACGAGTTCAAGGACGAGTTCGCCGCCGCCGGCCTCACCTACGAGCACCGGCTCATCGACGACATGGTCGCCGCCGCGCTCAAGTGGGAGGGCGGCTACGTCTGGGCCTGCAAGAACTACGACGGTGACGTGCAGTCCGACACCGTCGCGCAGGGCTTCGGCTCGCTCGGCCTGATGACCTCCGTGCTGCTCTCCCCGGACGGCCGTACCGTCGAGGCGGAAGCCGCCCACGGCACCGTCACCCGGCACTACCGGCAGTACCAGAAGGGCGAGAAGACCTCGACCAACCCGATCGCCTCGATCTACGCCTGGACCCGGGGCCTCGCCCACCGGGGCAAGCTGGACGGCACCCCGGCGGTCACCGAGTTCGCCGACACGCTGGAGCAGGTCATCGTCGACACCGTCGAGAGCGGCCAGATGACCAAGGATCTCGCGCTGCTGATCTCGCGGGACGCCCCGTGGCAGACCACCGACGAGTTCATGAACACCCTCGACGAGAACCTGGCGCGCAAGCTCGGCGCCTGAGCATCGCCCGTACCCACGGAACCCGCCGGCGGACCGCCGGCGGGTTCCGTCGTCTCCGGTGCGACGCCCGCGCACCGCGGTGTCCCGCAGCCGCCACCCGTCCGGGTGACGGCCGCGTCACCGGCCCGGAAACAGGTCGTTGAGCTGAGTGGACGTGGTGCCAGTCGCGTCCAGGGAGGTTGTCGTCGGTCGCCGCACGGCACCGGTGCCGACCGGCCAGCCTTCCCGGCTGTCGAGCACAGCCAGCCGTCCCTTCCCCGCGGGGGGCCCTGTTCCGGGGCCCCCCGCGCCCTGCCTCCGGGGTCAGGCGGCGCGTAGCAGTTCGGCGGCCCGCTCGGGGGCGATGTCGTTGATGAAGACCCCCATGCCCGACTCGGAACCGGCCAGGTACTTCAGCTTGTCCCTCGCCCGCCGGACGCTGAACAGTTGCAGGTGCAGGTGGCCCAACTCCCGGTCGATCCGCACCGGCGCCTGGTGCCAGGCGGCGATGTACGGCATGGGCAGGTCGAACAGCCCGTCGAACCGGCGCAGCACGTCCAGGTAGAGCGGGCCGAAGGCGTCCCGCTCGGCGTCGTCGAGCGCCGGGATGTCCGGCACCGGCCGGTGCGGCGCGACGTGCACCTCGAACGGCCAGCGGGCCGCCGCCGGCACGTACGCCGTCCAGTGCCCGTTGGCGGCGACCACCCGGTCACCGTCGGCGCGTTCGGCGGCGAGCACGTCGGCGTAGAGGTTGCCGCCGCCGGTGCGCTCCGCGTGCCGGCGGGCCGCCGCCAGCAGCGACCGGGTACGCGGCGTGACGAACGGGTACGCGTAGATCTGGCCGTGCGGGTGGTGCAGGGTCACCCCGATCTCCACGCCCCGGTTCTCGAAGCAGAACACCTGCTCCACCCCGGGCAGCGCGCCGACGGTCGTGGTCCGGTCGGCCAACGCGTCCAGCACCAGCCGGACCCGGGTGGGGGAGAGGCTGGCGAAGGACGCCTCGTGGTCGTCGGTGAAGCAGACCACCTCGCAGCGCCCCTGGCCGGGACGGACCGGGGTGAACGCGGTGATCTCGGCCGGCTCGTCGGCGATCCGTTGGCTCAGCGAGGGGAACCGGTTCTCGAAGACCGCCACGTCGTAGTCGGGCGCGGGGATCTCGCTGTGCCGGTCCCCCCGCGACGGGCACAGCGGGCACTGGTCGGCCGGTGGGAGGAAGGTCCGGGTCTGCCGGTGCACCGCCACCGCCACCCACTCGTCGGTGAGCGGGTCGTAGCGCAGCTGGGAGGCGGGCGGGGGCGGCGGCAGCTCCCGCCGGTCCGGCTGGTCCCGGACGGCGTCGTCGCGCTCGTCGAAGTAGATCAGCTCGCGGCCGTCGGCCAACTCGATCGCCGTACGCTTCACCGCGTCGTCTCCCGCCCGGTCGCCCGGCCCGTGCCTGTCACGATCACCAGTTCGCCCACCTTCTCGTCGATCACCCGGCGCGCCTCGGGGGCCAACCGGTCGTCGCTGACCAGCACGTCGGCGGCACTCAGGCCGACGATGGAGGAGATGCCGACGGTGCCCCACTTGGTGTGGTCGGCGAGGACGACCAGCCGGTCGGCGGCCTCCACCAGGGCCCGGTCGGTCTCCGCCTCCATCAGGTTCGGGGTGGTGAAGCCGGCCCGCTCGGTGATCCCGTGCACGCCGAGGAAGAGCAGGTCCAGGTGCAGCGAGCGGATGGCCTCCACGGCCAGCGGGCCGACCAGCGCGTCGGACGGGGTGCGTACCCCGCCGGTCAGCACCACGGTCTGGTCGGGGCGGCCGGCGGTGTGCAGGATCTCGGCCACCGGCAGCGAGTTGGTCACCACGGTCAGCCCCGGCACGTCGACCAGGCGGCGGGCCAGCTCGGCGGTGGTGGTGCCGGCGGAGAGGGCGACCGCCGCACCCGGGCGGACCAGTTCGGCGGCCCGGGTGGCGATCGCGGCCTTCTCGGCGGACTGCCGGACGGACTTGGCGTGGAAGCCCGGTTCGTCGGTCGAGCCCGGGTCGGTGACGGTGGCCCCGCCGTGCACCTTGGCCAGCAGGCCCCGGTCGTGCAGCGCGTCCAGGTCACGCCGGATGGTCATGTCGGAGACACCGAACTCGGCGGCCAGCTCGGTGACCCGGACACCACCGGCGGTGCGGACCCGGTCGAGGATGGTCGCCTGTCGCTGCCGCGCCAGCATCGCCGTACCTCCCGGGCCCCCGCACCTGCACGCGCTCGAACGTGTTCCAACAAGATTGAACACTAGCGCGCAGCAGGCAGCGGCGGAAGTGGAACCCCCGAGGTCAGGCGGACGGCAGCCGCGGCTCCACCCACCCGGTCTCGGTCAGATGGGTCATCACCGCCTGCACCGCCTCGTCGATGCTCTGGTCGGTGGTGTCGACCACCAGATCGGCATCGGTCGGCGTCTCGTACGGGTCGTCGATGCCGGTCATCCCGGTGAGCAGGCCGGCGCGGGCGCGGGCGTACAGGCCCTTGCGGTCGCGCTGCTCGCACACCTCCAACGGGGTGGCCACGTGCACCAGCAGGAAACCCGCCCCGGCCGACCGGGCCATCTCCCGCACGGCGGCCCGCGCCTGCGCGTACGGGGCGATCGGGCAGCAGATCCCCACCCCCCGGTGCCGGGCGATCTCGGCCGCCACCCAGCCGATCCGGCGGACGTTGGCGTCCCGGTCGGCCCGGCTGAAGGTCAACCCGGCCGACAACTCCCGGCGCACCACGTCGCCGTCGAGCAGGGTGATCGTCCGGTCGCCCTGCTCCCGCAGCAGATCGGCCAGGCCCCGGGCGATGGTCGACTTGCCGGAGCCGGAGAGCCCGGTGAGGAAGACCACCAGCCCCCGGTGCCGGCGCGGCGGACGGGCCCGGCTCAGCTCCTTGGCCACCGCCGGCGGGGTGTGCCACTCGGGCAACGGGAAACCCCGGTCGAGCAGGTCGTCGATCTCCGCCTCGCTCAGCGCCAGCTTGCGGTTGCGCGGCGGGATGTCGTCCCGCCAGCGCCACTGGCCGTCCCGGCTGTCGTAGGCCAGCTCGCGGGGGACCAGCACCCGCAGCCCCGCTCCGGAGAGCATGCCGCCGGTGGAGAGCAGGTGGGTCACCCCGTAGGCGGCGGAGATCCGGGCCCGCAGCAGCGCGTCGCTGATCTCGTCGGCCCGGCGGGGCAGCGGGACGGCGACCAGCGTCGCCGGGGGCATCCGGTCGCGGGCGGCGAAGATGCTGCGGACCAGGGCCTCGGTGGGCAGCCCACCCGCGCCGTCCTCGCCGACCGGGATCATCACCAGCAGATGCGCGCCGAGGGTACGGGCCGCGTGCGCGATCTGCGCCAGCTGCGGCCGGTGCAGCGGCCGGTCGGCGATCACCCCGAGCACCCGGCCCGGCGGCAGCAGCGGGCGTACCTCGTCCGGGCCCCGGCGCAGCCGCTGGAACGGGCCGTGCCCGCCGTCGCCGAGCCGGCGCACCGGGCCGCCCAGCCCGGCCACGCCCTCGCGGACCGACCAGACGTCGGTCACCTCCAGGCCGGCCACCGGGGCGCCCTCGCCGTCGGTGAGCACCAGCGTCCGCCGGCCCGGGTCGGCCGGGTCCAGCCCGTCGGCGACGGCGGTGGGCACCTGGAGGGTCACCGGGACCGGCCAGGACGTGCCGTCGGCCAGTCGACCGCGACGCTGCAGGGAGGCCAGGTCGGCGCGGGTCATGAAGCCGGCCAGCGGGGTGTACGCCCCACTCAGCAACAACTCCAGATCGGCCAGCTCACCGGGGCGCGGCGCGTACGCGGGGGCGTCCCGCAGCACGTCCTCGGGCAGCACTGAACCGTTGCTCATCCGTACCCCTCACTCGCTGGCCGGCTCACAGTTTCTCAGCCGGCCGGCGATCGGTCGAGAGCGCCACTCCACTGCCGACCCGGAAGTGGATCATCGGCGGCCTGTCCCGACCGGTCGTTGGGGGGAGTCAACCGGTCGGGACCAGGGACGCGGCACCGAACGAGACGGCGAATCGCTGACACCAGATGGTGACACTGGTCAGCTCGGCGAGGTCGGTGCCGGCCGGGACGGCGTACGCCTGGTCACCCCGGTTGCCCTTGAGCCGGCCCAGCTCCGCCCGGCGGCCGTCGTCGAAGACGTGCCAACCGGCCCGGCCGGTGCGGACCGGCTGGTCGGAGAGCCAGACCCGCAGGTCCGGGCCGTTGGAGGTGTCCAGCCCGACCAGTTCCAGCCGGTGCCGACCGTCGGCGGTGCGGACGATCCGGGCGGTGCCCGAGGTGTCGTGTTCGTGACTGACGAACTCACCCCGGCTGACCAGCACCGGGCGGGTGGCCGTCGGACTGGTCGCGGGCGTCGCCCGGGGCAGGACGGCCGGCGGGGCGGCGGGCGCGCTCCCGGTCGGGGCGGCATCCTCCACTCCGGAGAGCCGTTCGTCGACCTGGCGGTCGGTCACCACCTTCCAGGGCTGGAACCAGTACAGCCCGAAGGCGGCCCCGATGCCGATGACGGCGACGGCGACCCAGGTCAGCGGGGTACGGAACAGGCGACGGGACATGCCGCCCAGTCTCGCCGGACAACGGCGGCCGGTCACCGCCCGACGCCGTTACGAAAGCCTTACCGTCGCCGGACATCCACGATCCATAGCTCATTCATAGGTCGTTCATATCGACTTTCCGGTCCGGTCACCTTGGCTGCCTGCGACCCTTTCGCGACCAGAAAGCGCCCACCGCATGCGACCACGGTTCCCCCGCCGGACCCCCAGAGCCGATCCGTCCACCGCCACCGAACCCTCCGCCGGAGGGCATCGCGAGTCGTCGACCCGGCACGGCGACACCGACCACACCGGCCACGCCCTACGGGCGCCGAGCAAGCTGCACGCGTTCAACCGGTACGAGATCAAGTACCTGGTCGAGACGACGAGGGTGCCGGCGTTGCGGGCCGCACTCGCCGCCCGGATGGTGCCCGACGCGCACGGCGGTGACGGTGGTTACGGCGTCTGGAGCGTCTACTACGACACCACCGACCTGCGGTTCTACTGGGAGAAGATCGAAGGGCTGAAGTTCCGTCGCAAGCTGCGGGTACGCCATTACGGCGACCGGTCCGGCGTGACCGACGACGGGACCGTGCACGTCGAGATCAAGCAGCGGGTCAACCGGGTCACCCAGAAGCGCCGGATCGCGGTGCCGTACCGGGTGGCCCGCCGGCTCTGCGACGAGCGGGTCATGATCGAACACGACCCCTCCCAACGCGGCTTCGTCGAGGAGGTGCTGGAACTCGTCTCCGGCCTCGACCTGCGCCCGGTGGCGATGACCGGCTACCAGCGTGAGGCGTTCGTCGGCCAGGAGGCCGACCTGGGCCTGCGGGTCACCCTCGACCACCGGGTACGCGGCCGGGACCGCGACTTCCACCTCGGCGCGGACGCCGAGAACCGCCTGATCATCCCGGCCTCGAAGTCGATCGTCGAGGTCAAGGCGAACGAACGGGTTCCGTACTGGCTCACCGACCTGGCCGGCCGGGCCGAGCTGTCGGTGGTGCGGGTCTCCAAGTACTGCCAGAGCGTCGAGGCGTTCGGCCGGGTGCCGCGCTCGATCTTCCACGTCCAGGACGCCGACCCCGCCGCCGAGTTGGCGGCCCCCACCCCGAGAAACGAGGCCTGAACCCCGATGGACATCACGTTCCAGGACCTGTCCGGCACCTTCAGCGCGGGCGACATCGCCCTCACGCTGTCCCTGTCCTTCCTGCTCAGCGCGATGATCGGCTGGGTCTACCGGGCCACCCACCGCAACGTGTCGTACAGCCAGTCGTACGTCCAGACGCTGATCATCCTGGGCATGCTGATCTCGCTGATCATGCTGGTGGTGGGCTCCAACATCGCCCGCGCGTTCGCCCTGGTCGGCGCGCTGTCGGTGGTGCGGTTCCGCAACGCCATCAAGGAGACCCGCGACGTCGGCTTCATCTTCCTGGTGATGGGCGTCGGGATGGCCTGCGGCACCCGGTTCTACAGCCTGGCCGTCGCCGCCGCCGTGGCGATCAGCCTGATCATCGTGGTGATGTACCGGTTCAACTGGTTCGCGCTGAACGTGCAGCGGCAGGTGGTCAAGGTCCAGGTCCCGGCCGGTGGCAACCACACCGCCGACATCCAGGACGTGCTGGTCCGGCACACCACCGAGTTCGAGCTGGTCAGCATGGAGACGATCCGGGCCGGTGCGCTCACCGAGATGACGTACACGGTCCGGTTGAAGAAGGGCGGCGAGCCGGGCGACCTGATCAGCGCGCTCAGCGAGCGGACCTCGGGCCAGCGGGTGACCGTGCTGACCGGCTACGACCAGACGGACCTGTGATGGCGCAGTCCCTGCGTACCCGGTCGGTTCTGCCGCGCCGGCTGCGTCGCCGGCTGCCGGTCCGGGTGCGGCAGAACTGGAAGCTGCTCACCACCTGCGTGGCGTTCCTCGCCGTGCTGACCCTGGTGCTGGGCACGGAACGGATCCGCCCCTACGTGACCAGCACCGGGGACTCCGGGGGCGACGTGGTGAGCGTGGACGTCGCCGGCACCGTCGATCTCTTCGACCCCGGGCGGGCGCACGAGATCTCGCTGACCTTCCGGGACGCGGACTACGAGCGGATGCTCGACGGGTACTGGAAGGAGGGTGAGAAGGGGTACGTCGAGGCCGACCTCACCGTCGACGGGACCACGATCCCCAGCGTGGGCATCCGACTCAAGGGCAACTCGACGCTCGGCCAGCTCAGCTGGAAGGGCGAGACACGCGGCTTCGGCGGCAGGGAGGGCGGCGGCGGGCCGCGACCGGACGGTGGGTTCCCCGGGGGTCCGCCCGAAGGGTTCCCCGGTGGGCTGCCCGAAGGGGGACCGCCGGCCGGTGCTGCCCCCGGTGGCCAGCAGCAGCCCGGTGGCGGTCAGCAGCCCGGTGGTCTTCCCGGTGGTCAGCAGCAGGGTGGTCAGCAGCCCGGTGGCGGCCAGTTTCCCGGTGGGATGACCCGGATGGCGTTGAAGGCCGAGGAGCCGGAGACGCTGCCGTGGCTGATCAGCTTCGACGAGTTCGTCGACGGCCGGCGCTACCAGGGGCACCGGGAGGTGGCCGTGCGGGTGGGCGGCATGGGCGGCGGTTCGACGGTGCTCAACGAGGCCCTGTCGCTGTCGCTGCTCGACGCCACGGGTGAGCCCGCGCAGCGGTACGCGTACTCCTCGTTCAGCGTCAACGACCGGCCCACCACCGCCCGGCTGCTGGTCGAGCACCCGGACGAACACTTCGCCGATCAGATGGACGGCACGGGGGTGCTCTACAAGTCGTTGGCCAGCGGCAGCTTCACCGACCAGGGTGACGATCCGACCGAGTACGCCGACGACTTCAAGCAGATCACCATGAAGGGCAGCCAGGACCTGCAACCGGTGATGAACCTGATCCGGTGGGTGAACTCGGCAAGCGACGAGGAGTTCGCCGCGCACCTCGCCGACAGGGTCGACGTGGCGTCCTTCGCCCGGTACGTCGCGTTGCAGAATCTGCTGCTCAACTTCGACGACATGGCCGGCCCGGGGAAGAACTACTACCTCTGGTACGACCTGGGGACGAAGAAGTTCAGCGTGATCAGCTGGGACCACAACCTGACCTTCAGCGGCAACGCCAGCCAGGGCCCGCACGACAGCGGCGGGTTGGGCATGGGCCGGGGCGGCCCCGGCGCGGCCGGTGCCGACGGCGCGGCCCCGGGCCAGGCCGCACCGGGCGGGACCGGTCAGCAACCCGGGCAACCGGGTCTGCCCGCCGGCCAGGCCGGACAGCCGGCCGGACCGGGCGCCCGGGGTGCTGCCGACGGGGGTGGTCCGCGCGGCGGGATGATGACGGGCCACAAGCTCAAGGAGCGCTTCCTCGCCGACGACGCCTTCAAGGAGACCTACGAGGACGCCTACCGGGAGCTGTACCAGCAGGTCTACGGCAGCGGGAAGGCGGCGGAGTCGCTCACCGCGATCAGCACGACGCTGAAGGGCGTCGAGGGGGTCGACGCCGCCGCCGTCGACTCCGACGCGGCCCGGCTGCGTACCCTCATCGGCCAGCGGACCGAGAGCCTGGCCAAGCACGAGGTGATCGCCCGGAGCTGAAGCCGACGGGACGCGGGCCGGCACCGGGCCCGCGTCCCGTCCCGACCTCAGGGAAGTCCCCGGGCGATTCCGGATACCCGCCAGGGTGGGCGCTCCCTAGGCTGGCGGACGTGACACTGATCGCGACCGAGTCGCTCACCAAGACGTACGGAGGCCGGGTCACCGCGCTGGCCGACCTGACCGTCGCGGTCGAGCCGGGGATCATCGGTCTGGTCGGCGCGAACGGCGCCGGCAAGTCGACCCTGATCAAGATTCTGCTGGGCCTGCTCCCGCCGACCAGCGGACGGGTCTCCGTGCTCGACCTCGACCCCACCACCGATCCGGCGGCGGTCCGCGCCCGGGTCGGCTACATGCCCGAACACGAGGCGCTTCCACCCGACCTCTCCGCCGCCGAACTCGTCACCCACCTCGGGCGGATGAGCGGCCTGCCCCGCACGGTGGCCCGCGAGCGAGCCTCCGAGACGCTGCGCCACGTCGGCCTCTACGAGGAGCGGTACCGCCCGGTGGGCGGCTACTCCACCGGTATGAAGCAGCGCGTCAAGCTCGCCCAGGCCCTGGTGCACGACCCGGACCTGCTGCTGCTCGACGAGCCCACCAACGGGCTCGACCCGGCCGGCCGGGACGCCATGCTCGCCCTGGTCCACCGGATCGGCACCGAGTTCGGCATCTCCGTCCTGGTCTGCTCGCACCTGCTCGGCGAGGTGGAGCGGATCTGCGACACCCTGGTCGCCATCGACGGCGGGCGGCTGCTGCGCGCCGACCGGATCGACGCGATGACCTCGGCCACCGACCTGCTCGCCGTCGAGGTCAGCGAGGGCACCGACCAGTTGGCCGGCCGGCTCGCCGCGCTCGACCTGCCGGTGACCCGCGACGGCCGGATGCTGCTCGTCCCGCTGGCCGACGAGCGTACCTACGACCTGATCCTCGGCGCGGTCGCCGAGCTGGACCTGCCGCTGCACCGGCTGGACCAGCGCCGGCACCGGGTGGCCGAACTCTTCGCCCCGAGGGAGCCCAGCAATGTCTGAGCCGACCGGCGTCATCCACGACATCGGCTACCAGCGGTACACCGGCCCGAGGCTGGGCCGCCGGCACGTCTTCGGTGCGCTCTACCTGCACGGCCTGCGGACGGTCTTCGGGCTGGGCCGCAGCGCCAAGGCGAAGATCTTCCCCTGGCTGGTGGTCGGCATCGTGACCGTGGTGGCCGCCGGCCTCACCGCCGTCCGCAGCCAGATCGGCGAGGTGGTGATGACGTACGCCCAGTTCGCCGACGCGATGAGCTGGCTGGTCATCTTCTTCGTCGCGGTGGCCGCCCCCGAGCTGGTCTCCCGGGACCTGCGCAGCGGCGTGCTCCCGCTGTACTTCTCCCGGCCGCTGCCGCGCGACGACTACGCGCTGGCCAAGCTGCTGTCCCTGACCAGCGCGCTGTGGCTGCTGCTGGGCGGGCCGCAACTGGTGATGTTCCTGGGGGCGGCGTTCACCACCCCCGACGGCCTGCGCGGGACCTGGAACGAGCTGCTGGACCTGCTGCCCGGCCTGCTCTACGCCGGGCTGTGGGCGGTGGTCTTCGCCGCGATCGGGCTGCTGGTCGCCTCGCTCACCGGCAAGCGGGCCTTCGCCGCCGGTGGGATCGTGGCGGTCTTCCTGATGACCACCCCGATCGTCGGGGTGCTGTCGATCCTGCCCTCGCAGGCCGTCAACGAGCTGGCCCTCCTGGCCTCCCCGTCGACGCTGGTGCAGGGGGTCGGCTCGTGGGCGTTGCAGGACCTGCTCTACCCGGGTGCCGGCACCGGCCCGCCGATCGGCGGTTTCGGCCCGGTCTACGCGGTCGTCACCGCGCTGCTGGTCGCCGCCTGCACCGCCCTGCTGCTGCTGCGATACCGGAAGGTGGCCGCCCGATGACCACACTCGACACCGACGCCCGGCCGGTGGCCACCACCAGCACCCTGGATCTCGCCGGGGTCTCCCGCTGGTACGGCAACGTGGTGGCGGTCAACGACGTCACCATGCGGCTCGGCCCCGGGGTGACCGGCCTGCTCGGCCCGAACGGCGCCGGCAAGACCACCCTGCTGCACATGATGGCCGGCTTCCTCGCCCCGTCCCGGGGCACGCTCACCCTCGACGGGGAGTCCACCTGGCGCAACCCGGCCGTCTACCGCCGGCTGGGGCTGGTCAGCGAGCGGGAGGCGGTGCACTCGTTCCTCACCGCCCGCGAGTTCGTGCTGGCCAGCGCGAAGCTGCACCGGCTGCCCGACCCGGAGGCCGCCGCCCGCCGGGCGATCGAGCTGGTCGAGATGACCGACGCGCAGGACCGCCGGATCGGCACGTACTCCAAGGGGATGCGGCAACGTACCCGGGTGGCCGCCGCACTGGTGCACGACCCGCAGGTGCTGCTGCTCGACGAGCCGTTCAACGGGATGGACCCGCGCCAGCGGCTGCACATGATGGGCCTGCTGCACTCCCTCGGCGACGCCGGGCGGACGATCCTGTTCAGCTCGCACATCCTGGAGGAGGTCGAGCAGGTCTCCGGCACGGTGCAGGTGATGGTGGCCGGCCGGCTGGCCGCCTCCGGCGACTTCCGGACCATCCGCCGGCTGATGACCAACCGGCCGCACGTCTTCGCGGTCCGCTCCACCGACGACCGGGCGTTGGCGGTGGCGCTGATGGCCGACCCGTCGGTCGCGGGCGTCGAACTGGACAAGACCGGCCTGACCGTACGCGCCGGCGACTACGGCGCGTTCACCCGGGCGCTGCCCAAGATCGCGCTCGCCCGGCAGATCCGGGTCCGGCAGTTGACCCCCGAGGACGAATCCCTGGAGAGCGTCTTCTCCTACCTGGTGGAGGCCTGATGTCGACCGTTTCCTGGATCACCGCGCGCGGGCTGTTCGGCCGTCGCCGGTTCCTCATGCTGCTGCCGCTGCCGGCGGTGCTGGTGCTGCTCGCCGTCCTGTGCCGGTCGCTCGGGGTGGACCCGGGCCAGTGGGCCCCGCCGGTGCTGGTCGGCCTCGGGCTGGCCGTGGTGCTGCCGGTGGTCGCGCTCATCGTCGGCACCGGCGTGCTGGGCGCGGAGATCGACGACGGCACCGTGGTGCACATCCTGACCAAGCCGCTGCCCCGCTGGCAGATCGTGCTGCCGAAACTCGCGGTGGCCGCCGGGGTCAGCGCGGTCACCGTCGCCGTGCCGCTCTACGTCGCGGGCGTGCTCGCCGATTCGGTACGCCTCGGCCTGGGCCTGGTCGCCGCCTCGGCGCTCGGCGCGCTGGCCTACTCGGCGCTGTTCCTGGCGCTCAGCCTGGTCACCCGGCGGCCGGTGCTGCTCGGCCTGGTCTACGTGCTGATCTGGGAGGGGTTGCTGGGCAACTTCGTCAGCGGCACCCGGGTGCTGTCGATCCAGCAGTGGGTGATCGCCCTGGCCGACAAGATCGCCCCCACCGACCTGCTGTCGACCACCGTGTCGGTGCCGGTGGCGGCGGTGCTGACCGCCCTGGTCAGCGTCGGCTTCACCGTGCTGGCCATCGACCGGCTCCGCTCCTTCAGCATCGCCGGCGAAACCAGCTGACCCGGCCCGGCCGGTCCTGCCCGGCCGGCCGATGATCGACACGATTGCGCCGATGTGGCGGTATCCACTCGCCTGGATACCGCCACATCGGCCATCTGGCGCCAACCCGCCGACCCGCGTCAGAAGGCGCTGGCGATGACGAGTTCGGGGGTGCGGTCGGGGAGCAGGTCCAGGGTGGTGATCCGGCCGGCGGCGCGCACGTCGTCGGCGACCAGGGTGAGCTGGTCGAGCAGGGCGGCCGGGCCCAGCGCCTCGGCCAGCGGGATCTCCGCCCGCATCGACAGCTTGCGTTCCGACTTGGCCCGGCGCACCTGGGCCAGGGCGTCCCCGGCCAGCCGGAACAACGCCGGGTCACCGGTGCCGGTGATCGCCCGCCCCACCTCGTACGTGGTGGGCCAGGTGGCCCGGTGCACCGAGCCGTACCGCCACCACGACCAGACCTCCTCGGTCACGTACGGCAGCACCGGGGCGAACAGCCGCAACTGCACCGACAGGGCGGTGGCGAGCGCCGCCCGGGCCGAGTCGGCACCCGGCCCGGTGCCGTAGGCGCGTTCCTTCACCAACTCGATGTAGTCGTCGCAGAACCGCCAGAAGAACGCCTCGGTGGCCTGCAACGCGGTCGTGTGGTCGTACCCGTCGAAGGCGGTGGTCGCGGTGGCGACCACGGTGGACAGTTCGGCGAGCAGGGCGGTGTCCAGCGGGGTGGTCGCCGGGGTGCGCAGGGCGTCGGCGGCACCCAGCCCGAGCGCGAACTTCGACGCGTTGAGCAGCTTGGTGGCCAGCCGCCGCCCCACCCTGATCTGCGCCGGGTCGAAGGCCAGGTCCATGCCGGGCCGGCCGTTGGCCGCCCAGTAGCGCACCGCGTCCGAGCCGTGCTGTTCCAGCAGCGCCATCGGGGTGACCACGTTCCCCTTGGACTTGGACATCTTCTTGCGGTCCGGGTCGAGGATCCAGCCGGAGAGCACCGCGTCCCGCCAGGGCAGCACCCCGTGCTCCAGGTGGGCGCGCACGACGGTGCCGAAGAGCCAGGTCCGGATGATCTCCTGCCCCTGCGGGCGCAGGTCCATCGGGAAGATCCGGTCGAACAACTCCGGGTCGGTCTCCCAGCCGCCGACGATCTGCGGGGTCAACGAGGAGGTGGCCCAGGTGTCCAGCACGTCCGGGTCACCGACGAACCCGCCGGGCACGCCGCGCTGCGACTCGTCGTAGCCGGGCGGCGGTTCACCCGACGGGTCGACCGGCAGCGACGCCTCGTCCGGTGTGAGAGGGTTGGCATGGTCCGGCTCGCCAAAGGCGTCGAGCCGGTACCACACCGGCACCGGCACCCCGAAGAAGCGTTGCCGGCTGACCAGCCAGTCCCCGGTCAGCCCGCCCACCCAGTGCGCGTACCGGTGCCCCATGTGCTCCGGCACCCAGCGCAGCTCGTCGCCCCGGGCCAGCAGCTCCGCCCGCAGTCCGGCGTCCCGGCCGCCGTTGCGCAGGTACCACTGCCGGGTCGAGACGATCTCCAGCGGCCGGTCGCCGCGCTCGTAGAACTTCACCGGATGGGTGATCTCGCGCGGCTCACCCACCAGGTCACCGGCCCCGCGCAGCAGCTCCACCACGGCCCGCCGGGCGGCGTTGACCGACTGCCCGGAAAGCGCGGCGTAGGGTCCGGCCGGCACGCCGGCCGGCGGCTCGGCCAGCAGCCGGCCGTCCCGGCCGATCACCACCCGGGTCGCCAGGTCGAGGTCCCGCCACCAGGTCACGTCGGTCAGGTCGCCGAACGTGCAGACCATCGCGACGCCGGTGCCCTTCGCCGGGTCCGCCAGCGGGTGCGCGCGCACCGGCACCCCGACCCCGAACACGGGGGTACGCACGGTCGCGCCCACCAGGTCGGCGTACCGCTCGTCGTCGGGGTGGCAGACCACCGCCACACAGGCCGGCAGCAGCTCCGGCCGGGTGGTGTCGATCAGCACCTCCCGCCCGTCCGGCCCGGTGAACCGCAGCCGGTGGTACGCCCCGGGGCGCTCCCGGTCCTCCAGTTCCGCCTGGGCCACGGCGGTGCCGAACCCGACGTCCCAGAGCGTCGGCGCCTGCGCCTGGTACGCCTCACCCCGGGCCAGGTTGCGCAGGAACATCCGCTGCGAGGTGGCCCGCGCCGCCCGCCCGATCGTGGTGTACGTCAACGACCAGTCCACCGACAGCCCGAGCCGCCGCCAGAGCGCCTCGAAGACCTGCTCGTCGTCGGCGGTCAACCGCGCGCACAGCTCGACGAAGTTGCGGCGGGAGATCGGCGTCGGCTCCCGGCGGCGGGCCTCGGTGACCGGGGCGTCGGGCGGCTGCCACGCCGGGTCGTACGGCAGGGAGGGGTCGCAGCTCACCCCGTAGACGTTCTGCACCCGGCGTTCGGTGGGCAGGCCGTTGTCGTCCCAGCCCATCGGGTAGAACACGTTGCGCCCGCGCATCCGCTGGAACCGGGCCACCGTGTCGGTGTGCGTGTACGAGAAGACGTGCCCCATGTGCAGCTCGCCGGATACGGTCGGTGGCGGGGTGTCGATGGCGTACACGTCGTCGCCGCGACCGTGCCGACGCGGGGTCCCCGCCGTCGACCCGCGACCCGCTACGGTCGCCTTCTCCCGGTCGAACGCGTACGTGCCCTCCTCCTGCCAGCGGCGCGCCCAGCGCTCCTCGATGCCGTCCAGGGTGGGACGTTCGGGAACACCGGCGCGGGCCGTCCTCGCCGTATCAGTCATCGGTCGATGGTAGGCAGCCGTCGACCTTCCGCCCACGGCTTTACCGTGCACGCCGGCAGTACCGCACCGGGTGCCCGGCGTGCGCCCCGCCCCGGCTACCGGTTCGAGGAGCCGGTGGGTGGGGCGAGCAGCGGCCCCTTGGTGGCGATCTGGAAGTCGAGCCCGGTGCGGCCGTTGACCCGGTCGAGGATCACCGAGACCGGCGCGTAGGTGTTCTTCTCGTTGGGGTTGGTGCAGGGCCCCTCGCCGTCGTCACCGTTGCTCAGGATGCCCAGGGCCCGCCCGTCGGACTCGGTGAACAGCGGGCCGCCGCTGTCACCCGGCCGGGCGCACACCCGTACGTCGATGCCGCCACTGGCCTTGCCGATGACCTCGCCGCAGCGGGTGCCCGGCAGGTAGCCGGCCCCCGCGCCCGAGTCGACGTACTGCTCGCCGGCCTTCGGGGTGTACGCCGAGCCGGTGGCGCAGACCACCCAGCCGGCCTGCACGGCGGAGTACGCGGTGACGCCGGTGATCGGCACGTCGCGGCTGCCCCTGCTGGCGCAGGCCGGATTGTCGGCCACGCACCAGTAGTTGACCAGGCTCGGCGTGCTGCCGACACCGCGCCTCGGGTACGCCCAGCGGGTGCTGGCCCCCTCGGCGTAGGGCAGGACCGAGTAGTCGTAGGGGAACGCGTTCTCGGCCAGCACCGGGTTGGTCGACTCGATGCCCACCGGCACCTTCGGCCCGAGGAACTGGTGCCAGGTGTCGTCCACGCGCTGGTGCCGGCCGCCGACCACGCAGTGCCCGGCGGTCAGCACGTAGTACCGCCCCGACTTCGCCCGGACGTTGAAGCCGGTGGTGCAGCCGCCGACGGTGCCGTCGTCGCGGGGCACGTCCAGCCGGATGCCGCCGCGCATCGGCGCCTGCGCGCAGTAGCGCGGGTCGCACGCCTTGGGGACCGTGCCGTCGTCGAGCCGGGCCCGGGTCCGCACCGGCACCCCGGCCGAGTCGAGCGCGCCGGCCAGCCGGGTGTCACCGGCCGGCACCGCGTCGCCGGTCAGCACCAGCACCTCGTTGGCCCGCTCGTCGACCAGCACGTCCCGCCCGGCGGTGACGCCCAGCGTCCCGGCCAGCCGGATCGCCGCCGCGTCCAGGTCGCGCCGCGAGTGCCGGGCCGGCACGACGGTGACGTGCCGGGCGTCCGGCAGCCCGGCGACCGCCCCGGTGACCCGGGCCGGGTCGGTGGCGGCGATGGTGAGCACCCCGCCGCCGGCCTGGTCCAGCCACATCCCGGCGTACGCGTCGGGGAAGCGGGCAGCCAGGGTGTCGGCCAGCGGCGCGGACAGTTCCTGGAGGGCCAGCCGGCGGGCGGCCTCGTCGGGGGAGACCCGGTAACGGTCGCTGAGGTAACTCACCGAGGCGGGGGCCGCCTGGGCGACCTGGGCCGCCGGGCGGCTCGCCACCGGCGCCGGGCGCGGTGCGGCAGGCGTCGCGGCCCGGCCACCGGCGTCGGTGCGGGTCGCCGTGTGGGCCTGCCCGGCGACCGGGACCGCCCCGGCCGCCCAGGTGCCACCTGTCGGTCCGCCGGCCGGACCGGCGCCCCGGTCCACGGCCAACGCCACCCCGGTCGTCCCCACCGTGCTCAGCGCCAGCGCCGCCGCCAGCACCACTCGTCCACGGATCCGCACGCCGCAACCTCCCCGTATGCCGGCGACGCGATCGACCCCGCCACGCCCGCCCGACCGGTCGGACCGGTGGGAACAGGGGCGAGGCCCATCGATGCGGGCCGAGTCTAGCCGCCCGGTGAGCCACCGGCTGTCCCCAACGACCGGTCAGCTCAGCGATTCGCGCCACTGCCGGTGCAGCGTGGCGTACCGGCCGCCGGTCGCCGCGAGCCGGGCCGGCGGGCCGTCCTCGACGATCCGTCCGGAGTCGACGACCAGCACCCGGTCGGCGGTCTCCACCGTGGAGAGCCGGTGCGCGATCACCAGCGCGGTGCGGTCCCGCAGCACGCTGGCCAGCGCCCGCTGCACCAGCCGCTCGGTCGGCACGTCCAGCGACGACGTCGCCTCGTCCAGGATCAGCACCCGGGGGTCGGCCAGGAACGCGCGGGCGAACGCGACGAGTTGCCGTTGCCCGGCGGAGAGCCGGCCGCCGCGCCGGTGCACCTCGGTGGCGTACCCGTCGGGCAGCGCGGCGATGAAGTCGTGCGCGCCGATCGTCCGCGCCGCCGCCTGCACCGCCGCGTCGGAGGCGGCCGGCCGGCCGAACCGGATGTTCTCCGCCACCGTGCCGCCGAACAGGTGGTTCTCCTGGGTCACCAGCACAACCGCCCGCCGCAGCTCGGCGTCGGACAGGTCCCGCAGGTCGACGCCGTCCAGCTCCACCGTGCCGGCGTCCGGGTCGTGGAAGCGGGCGAGCAGCTTCGCCACCGTCGACTTGCCGGCGCCGGTCGGGCCGATCAGGGCCACCGTCTGCCCGGCCGGCACGACCAGGTCCAGCCCGGCCAGGATCGGCGTCTGCGGCCGGTAACCGAACGAGACCGCGCGGAACGCCACCGCGCCCCGACCCGGCCCGGCCGGCAACGGCACCGGCGATGCCGGTTCGGGCACCCCCGGTCGTTCGTCGAGCACCCCGGCGAGCTTCTCCAGGGCGGCGGTCGCCGACTGGAGCGAGTTGTAGAACTGGCTCAGCTCCTGCATCGGGTCGAAGAACCGGCGCAGATAGAGCAGGAACGCGGCGAGCACCCCCACCTCGGTGTCGCCGCCCAGCACCCGCCAGCCGCCGTACCCGAGCACGGAGGCCACGGTGAGGTTGCCGATCACCTTGATCCCCGGCGAGTACGTGGCGATCAACCGGAACCCGTGCAGGCTGGCCCGCCGGTACTCGTCGTTGACCGCCACGAAGATCTGCTGGTTGCGCGGCTCGCGGCGGAACGCCTGCACCGCCCGGATGCCCCGCAACGACTCCACGAAATGGACGATCACCAGGGCCACCGCCTCCCGGCTGTGCCGGTAGGCCTGGGCCGAGGCGCGGGCGAACCAGCGGGACAGCCAGAACAGGAACGGGAACGCCAGCAGGGTCACCGCCGCCAGCGGCAGGTCCAGCCAGAGCAGGATGGCGGCGACCGACAGCACCGACAGCGCGGCGGCGACGAGGGTGTCGATCCCCCCGTCGACCAGTTCGGCGATGGAGTCGACGTCGCTGGTGAGCCGGGACACCACCCGACCGGACGTGTAGCGCTCGTGGAAGCCGACCGAGAGGGTCAGCAGGTGGCCGTACACCCGCTGGCGCAGGTCGAGCAGGACGGCCTGGCCGATCCGGGCGGAGCGGGCGAGGTAACTGCGCCGGGCGGCGTACTCGGTGACGGCCGCGACGGCGAACGCCCCCGCGACGGCGGCCAGCGGACCCGGGTCCCCGGCGCGCAGCGGCGGCACCGCCCGGTCGATGCCGAGCATGACCAGGTACGGCCCGGCCATCGCGGCCGCGTTCTGGGCCAGCAGCAGGCCCACCGCCACGCCGAGCGACCTGCGGTGCGGGCGGAGCAGGTCACGCAGCAGCGCCCGGCTGCGCCCCCGCAGCCGGGCCACCGCCTCCGGGGAGTCGTCCTCGGCGCGGCTGCGGTCGGCGTCCGGGTCGGTGGCCCGGCCCCGCCAGTGGTCCAGCGCGGCCGACCGGCCGTCGCCCCCGGTCGTGCCGTCCTGTCGGGGTGGCCGGCCGTCGTCCCCGGCCGCGTGGCGCTGCCGGGGCGGCCGGGGACTCACGAGCGCACCAGCCCCGGTGCCGGCGCGGGCCCGGCGGCGAGCACCGCCCGGTACGCCGGCACCGTGGCCAGCAGGTCGCCGTGCCGGCCGACGGCGGTGATCCGACCCCCGTCGAGCAGCGCCACCCGGTCGGCCAGCGCGACGGTCGACGGCCGGTGCACCACCAGCAGCGCGGTGGTGTCCCGCAGCACCCGGCGCAGCGCCGCCTCGACCAGCGCCTCGGTGTGCACGTCCAGGGCGGAGAGCGGGTCGTCGAGGACCAGCAGCGCCGGCCGGCCGAGCACCGCGCGGGCCAGCGCCAGCCGTTGCCGCTGCCCGCCGGAGAGCGACAGGCCCTGCTCGCCCACCCGGGTCGCCAACCCCCACGGCAGGTCGTACGCGAAGTCGGCCTGGGCCAGCGCCAGCGCGGCCCGGACCTCGTCGTCGGTGGCGTCCGGGCAGCCCAGGGTGAGGTTCTCCCAGACCGACATGGAGAACAGCGTCGGCTCCTCGAAGGCCACCCCGACCAGCCGGCGCAGCGCGTCCAGCCGTATCCCGCGCAGGTCGTGCCCGTCCAGGGTGAGCCGGCCGCCGGTGACGTCGTGCAGCCGGGGCACCAGGGACAGCAGGGTGCTCTTGCCGCAGCCGGTCGCCCCGACCAGGGCCAGCGTCTCGCCCGGCTCGACGGTCAGCTCGATCTCCCGCAGCACCGGTTCGGCGCTGCCCGGATAGCGGAACGACACCCCCTCGAAGCGGAGCCGGCCCCGCACCGCCGAGCGGGCCAGCGGTACGGCGTCCGGGGCGTCCACGATCGACGGCGGGGTGTCCAGCACCTCCTGGATGCGGTCGGCGGCGGTGGCCGCCTCCTGCCCGTTGGCGATGATCCAGCCGAGCGACTGCACCGGCCAGATCAGCATGAGCTGGAGACTGACGAAGGCGACCAGCTCGCCGATGGTCAACGCGTCCCGGGCGACAAGCGTCGCGCCGCCGACCAGTGTCGCGCCCAGGGTCAGGTTGGGCACCAGGTCGAACAGGGCCGACGCGCCGGCCAGCAGCGCCCCCTTGGCCACGCCCGTGTCGTGCAGGGCGCGGGCCCGCCCGGCGAACCGGTCGGCCAGCTCCGGCCCCCGCCCGTACGCCTTCATGGTGCGCAGCCCCTGCGCGGTCTCCTCGACCAGGGTGGCCACGTCGCCCTGCTGGTCCTGCATCCGCCGCGACGAGGTGTGGTAGTGCCGGCCGAACCGGCGGCTGATCAGGAACAGCGGCACCGCGCTGGCCGCCACCAGCAGCCCCAGCGGCCCGTGCAGGCGGATCAGCAGGATCACCACGGCGACGTAGGTGACCACGTTGAGCACCAGGAACAGCAGCCCGAAGGAGAGGAACCGGCGCAGCACCGACAGGTCGCTGATCGCCCGGGAGAGCAGCTGCCCGGACTGCCAGCGGTCGTGGAAGCCGGCCGGCAGGCGTTGCAGGTGGGCGTACAGGTCGGCGCGGATGGTCGCCTCCATGCCGACCGAGGAGGAGGACTGGCTCCACCGCCGGATGAAGATCAGCACCGCCTCGGCCAGGCCGAGCAGCAGGGTCAGCCCGCCGAGGCGGAGCAGCCCCGCCGGGTCGTGCCGGGCGATCGGCCCGTCCACCACCCGCTGCACCACCAGGGGTACGGCCAGACCCGCCCCGGTGGCCGCCAGCGCCGCCAGCAGCAGCAGGACGTACGCGGGGGCGTACGGGCGCAGGTAGCGGCGCAGCCGCCAGAGGTTGCGCAGCGACCGGACCCGACCGTCCGCCCTCGGGGCCGGGTCGCCGTCGCGCTGCGCAGGCACTACCCGACGGTAGCGTCGAACGGCGTCGATGCCGCTGTCAGCTTGCCGTCAGCCGCCGCTCGTGACCGAGCAACCACTTCTTCACCGGCAGCCCGTACCGGTAGCCGCCGAGGGTGCCGTCGGTGCGCAGCACCCGGTGGCAGGGGACGAAGAGGGCGGCGGCGTTGCGGGCGCAGGCGGCGGCGGCCGCCCGGGCCGCGGCGGGCCGGCCGGCCAGTGCGGCGTACCCGGTGTAGGTGACCGGCTCACCGGGTTTGACGTCGCGCAGCACGGTCCAGGCGTGGGTCTGGAACGCCCCGCCGCTGTGCTGCCGCACCGGCACCCCGTCGATCGCGGTCAGGTCCCCGTCGAGGTAGGCGCGGACGGCGGCGGTCACCGGGCCGAGGTCGGCGTACGGCTCCAGCGGGCCGCGCAGGCTCGGGTGCACCAGCGGCAGCAGGCTGTCCGGGTCGGCCGTGAAACCGGCGGCCCGGACCGCGCCGTCCGGGTCGACAAGCACGCTGAGCGGGCCGGTCGGGGTGTCCATGGTGGTGGTGCCGAGGGTCGTCATGCCGCTCTCCAGAGTCTGATCGCCGCGTACGACCGCCAGGGCCGCCAGCGGTCGGCGTACGTGTCCAGGGTGGTGGGGGTGGCCGGCAGGCCGAGGGCGGCGGCGCCCCGGCGTACCGCGAGGTCGGTGGGGAGCAGGACGTCGGGGTCGCCGAGGGCCCGCATGGCCAGGTAGCCGGCGGTCCACGGGCCGATCCCGGGCAGCGCGGTCAACCGTCGTACCGTCTCCGCCCGGTCGCTGCCCGGCTCCAGGTCGACCTCCCCGGCGGCGACCGCACGGGCCAGCGCCCGGATCGTCTCCCGCCGGGCGGCCGGCATCCCGAACGCCGCATCCGGCAACCCCAGCACCTCCTCCGCCCCCGGAAACCCCCACACCCCCCACCCGCCCCCACCCGGCTCGCCGCCGCTCCCACCCGCCTCGGCGCGGTGATCAAGAGGTTCACGTCGCAGGGAAGCGCTCTCCGTGACGCAAACCTCTTGATCACCGGAGTCGAGGTCGGGGCGGGTGGGGGCGGAAGCGTGGGTGAGGAGACGGATGAGGGTGGTGCGGGCGGCGGGGAGGGAAACCTGTTGGCCGACGACGGCCCGCAGCGCCATCTCGAAGCCGTCCACCGCCCGGGGCACCCGCACGCCCGGTTCGGCGGCGACGGCCCCGGCCAGGGCCGGATCGGCGGCCAGCGTCTGGTCGACCGCCTCCGGGTCGGCGTCCAGGTCGAACAGGCGACGGCACCGGGCCACCGCCGGGGCCAGGTCCCGCAGGTCGGCCAGGCGCAGCGTCGCCACGACGTACCCGGTCGTCGGCGTCAACGCGACCTCCGCCGGGCCGTGCGGCAGCCGCAACCCCCGGCGGTACGTCCCGTCGTGCACCTCGTCCAGCCCGGGCAGCGTCCGGGCGGCCAGGAACTCCAGCAGGGCGGCGGCGTGCAGTGGCGGCCGGTACGCCAGCCGGAGCGTGATCGTGCCCGCCCCGCCCGGCGTCGGCGGCCCGCCCCGCCCGGTACGCAACTGCGACGGCACCGTCCCGTACACCTGGCGGACGGTGTCGTTGAACTGCCGTACGCTGCCGAACCCGGCCGCGAACGCCACCTCCGCCAGTCCCAGCCCGGTCGTCTCGATCAGCGTCCGGGCGGTCTGGGCACGTTGGGCCCGCGCCAGTGCCAGCGGGCCGGCCCCCAGTTCCGCCCGGAGCATCCGGTGCAGGTGCCGTTGCGTGTAGCCCAGCCGGGCGGCCAGCCCGGGTACGCCGTCCCGGTCGACCACCCCGTCGGCGATGAGCCGCATGGCGCGACCCACCACGTCGGCGCGGACGTCCCACTGCGGCGAGCCGGGCGCGGCGTCCGGCCGGCACCGGCGGCAGGCCCGCAGGCCGGCCCCCTGCGCGGCGGCCGCCGACGGGAAGAAGCGGACGTTACGCCGCTTCGGGGTGATCGCCGGGCAGGACGGCCGGCAGTAGATCCCGGTCGACGTGACGCCCGTGTAGAACCAGCCGTCGAACCGCTGGTCACGGCTGTCCACGGCCCGGTAGCACCGTTCGAAGTCCAACTCCACGTCACCGATCATGCCCGCAGCTCACCGGCGGTGGCTCGCGGGAATCGGACCTGAGCGTGCGGGCGGCGGTAACCTCCCCACCCCGGGACGGTCCGGGGTGGGGAGGTCGTGCGTCAGCGCCCGGGTGCCGGGACCGGGGCGGCCGTCCGGCCGGTCGCGGGGGCCCGGTCGACGGGCGGTGCGGTGCGGGCGGGGGCCGGTGCGGTGACCGGGCCGGTGCGCGGCCCGTCGACGGGCGGCGCGGTCAACGCCGGAACCGGCGATGCCGGTACGGCGGTCGTCGCGGGCGATGCGGGAATGGCGGGCGGTGCCGGAGTGGACGTCGCGGGTACGGCCGTCGAGGCCGGCTTGCCCGGCGGTGCGGGAATGGCGGTCCGGGCCGGTGCCGGCGCGCCGCGGCCGGTCCGGGCGTCCTGGTCGACGGGGGGGTCGGTCACCGCTGCCGGGACGGGCGCGGCGGGCGGCCCGCTCGGCGTCGTGGCCGGTACGGCGGGCGGGGCGTCCCCGCCACCGCTGGCGGCCATCGCGAGCGGGGTGCCGATCAGCACGGCGGCGAGGACACCGACCGCGCTCATCGTGATCGTGGCGCGGCGGCGGGACCGGGCCCGGCGTTCCGCCCGGTTCAACTGGTCGTGCACTGTCGGTGCCTCCTCGGCGAGGTCGGAGAGGGTGGCGCGGATGAGGTTCTCGATGGGCGTGGTCACCGCCGTACCTCCAGCAGTTCGATGTCCGGCAGGAGTTGCCGCAGCCGGGCCACGGCCCGGTGGGTGCGGCTGCGCACGGTGCCGACCGAGCAGCCGAGCGCGGCGGCCACCTGGGTCTCGGTCAGGTCCTCGTAGTAGCGCAGGACCACGACCGTGCGCTGGGCCGCCGGCAGCGCGCGCAGCGCGGCCCGCATCGCCAGCCGTACGTCGGTGCCGCCGAACAGGTCCGGCCCGGCCCGGTCGTCGACGCCGGTGAGCAGCGTCTCCCGGTACCGGCGCAGCCGCCGCCACCAGCTGACCTGCTCCCGGTACATGACCGTGCGCAGGTAACCCTCCGGGTCGGTGTGGCGCAGGTCACGCCACCTTGGAATCGTCCTGGCCAACGCCGACTGGAACAGGTCCTCGGCGGCGTGCCGGTCCCCGGTGAGCAGGTACGCGACCCGCATCAGGGCCGGTGCCCGGCTGGCCACGAACTCGGCCAGCCGGACCCGATCGTCCTCGTCCACCCACCCTCCCCGTCGTTGTCTGTCACCGATACAGACGCCCCAGCTCATCCCGCCTATCCCGGTCGCCGGGGGCAGTTTCCGGTTCGGAAAGTGTCGGTAGTGGTCGGTAGCGTCCCGGCACCAACTCCAGAAAGGGTGCGGCGATGGCGAGCGTGACCGGGCGGGGCGACCCTCGGTCAGGGCGGGGGCAGCTGGACGACGCCGCCGCGCAGGGCCTCTACGACCGGATGCGGGTGGTCGCGCCGGCCGCCTTCGGGGCGATCGAGCGGGACCGGGCCGACGATCCGGCACGGCCGTTCGCCGACACCGCCTGCGGCCGGCTCGCCGGTTCCCTCGACGCGGCCGGCCTGCGGGCCCTGGGCATGTGGGCGCACCACTGGTGCATGCGGTTCTACGACGACGACACCCGGGTCGGCCGACGGCTGGTCCGGGAGATCGCCGGCCGGCGGGGCCTGGGCTGGACGGTCGACGAGGTGCGCTGGATGCTCGGCGAGTCCGAACGGGCCGGCCCGAGCGCCGGGGACCGGCTCACCCTGCCGCTCGCGGCGGCCGGCGAACTGCCCGGGGTGGCCGACGGCGGGGCGGGCTGGCGACTCGCCGGGTGACCCCGGCCGGCGGGCCGGGGGACGGCGGTGGCGCAGGATGGCAGCGGAGCCAGCCGCAGAGAGGACCAGCATGCCCGCCACCGAACCGACGATCGTCGCCACCAGCATGGGTTTCACCAGCCGTGACCGGGGCCCGTGGGATGCCGACCCGGGGCCGGTCTTCGACCTGATGGCCGAGCTGGCGCAGGCCGACGAACCGAGGATCTGCTACCTCAACCAGGCCGTCGGCGACCAGCCCACCTCGCTGACGGTCTTCCACGGCGCGTTCGCCGGCACCCGCTACCGCCCCTCGCACCTGGCGCTGTTCCCGATGCCCAACGTCGAGGACGTCCGGGCGCACCTGCTGGGCCAGGACATCATCTGGGTCGGTGGCGGCAGCGTGGCCAACCTCTGCGCGGTGTGGCGGGTGCACGGGCTGCCGGAGATCCTGCGGGAGTGCTGGGAGGCCGGGGTGGTGCTCGGCGGGGTCTCCGCCGGCTCGATCTGCTGGCACGTCGGCGGCACCACCGACAGCTTCGGCCGGCGGCTGCGCGCCTACACCGACGGCCTGGGCTGGCTGCCGTACGGCAACGGGGTGCACTACGACAGCGAGGCGCAGCGCCGGCCGCTGCTGCACCGGCTGGTCGCCGACGGCACCCTGCCGGCCAGCCACTGCACCGACGACGGGGTGGGGCTGGTCTACCGGGGCACCAGGCTGGCCGAGGCGGTCGCCGACCGGGCCGGGGTGGCCGCGTACGAGGTGGTGCCGGACGGTGCCGGTGGGGTGCGGGAGACCCGGATCGAGCCCCGGTTGCTCACCGCCTGAGCCGTCCCGGCGGTGCCGACGGGGCTGCCTGCCGGGTGACGGCGTAAGCTGGCCCGTCGTGAGTCTCACCATCGGCATCGTCGGCCTGCCCAACGTCGGCAAGAGCACCCTGTTCAACGCGTTGACCAAGAACGACGTGCTCGCGGCGAACTACCCGTTCGCCACGATCGAGCCCAACGTCGGGGTGGTGGGGCTGCCGGACGCGCGGCTCGACAAGCTCGCCGAGATCTTCTCGTCGCAGAAGGTGCTGCCCGCGCCGGTGTCGTTCGTCGACATCGCCGGCCTGGTCCGGGGGGCGTCGAAGGGGCAGGGCCGGGGCAACGCGTTCCTGGCGAACATCCGGGACGCCTCGGCGATCTGCCAGGTGGTGCGGGCCTTCTCCGACCCGAACGTGGTGCACGTCGACGGCAAGGTCTCGCCCGCCGACGACATCGAGACGATCAACACGGAGCTGATCCTGGCCGACCTGCAGACCCTGGAGAAGGCGCTGCCCCGGCTGGAGAAGGAGGCCAAGCTCCGCAAGGACCGGGCCGCCGCCGTGACCGCCGCGAAGCAGGCCGTCGAGGTGCTCGACGGCGGCACCACCCTCTACGCCGGGGCCGCCGCCGCCAAGATCGAGCTGGAGCACCTGCGGGAGCTGCACCTGCTCACCACGAAGCCGTTCCTCTACGTGTTCAACGTCGACGAGGCCGAGCTGGGTAACGCCGCCTTCCTCGACGAGCTGCGTGCCCTGGTGGCCCCCGCCGAGGCCGTCTTCATGGACGCCAAGATCGAATCCGAGCTGGTGGACCTGCCCGAGGAGGAGGCCCGCGAGCTGCTGGAGTCGATCGGGCAGTCCGAGCCGGGGCTGGACCAGCTCGTCCGGGTCGGCTTCCGCACGCTCGGGCTCCAGACGTACCTCACGGCGGGGCCGAAGGAGGCACGGGCCTGGACCGTGCCGGTGGGCGCGACCGCCCCGGAGGCCGCCGGGGTGATCCACAGCGACTTCCAGCGTGGCTTCATCAAGGCCGAGGTGGTCTCCTACGACGACCTGGTCGCGGCCGGCTCGATGGCGGCGGCGAAGGCCGCCGGCAAGGTCCGGATCGAGGGCAAGGAGTACGTCATGCAGGACGGCGACGTGGTCGAGTTCCGCTTCAACGTGTAGTCGGATTCCGGTCCAACGTCTCCTGCGCCCCATCGCGATGGGCGGTGCACAGGTGAGCTCTAGCCTGAAGGCATGGTTGCTGGCGCACGGCAGTTGAAGGTCGGACTTCGGGTCGACGATCTGGAGCGGTCGATCGCGCTCTATCGCCAGATCGGGTTTCGGCAGATCCCAAATCAAGATCAGCCGATGCTGAGGTACCTGACGTTCGGCCACACCTGGCTCATCCTCTCCAGCCGTCACTCGCACGGGTATCACAACGCGGAGCGCGAGCGAGCTGCCCGGTCGGGTCCGCTCGGTAGCGGTTTCGTCCTCGTGGTGCCGACTGCTGATATCGCGGCGGCGCGTGAGATCTGGCGACGCGAAGGTCTTCCCGTCACGTTGGAGCCGGAGGACGTGGGGTTCGCCGAGATTTTTTACGGCCTTGACCCTGACGGCTACGAGGTGATGTTCGAGCAGTTCCGCGACTGAGCATGTGGGCATGGCTGCCAGGACAAACAGATCCGACAGAGGTTGATCGCCTACGGAACGCCGTGGAATTCAGGTTCAACGTCTGATTCCCGGTCCAACCTCTGCCGCATCGGATCGGTTCGCTCAGCGGCGGTAACACCATGGTATGGTCGGTGAATGGCGAGGACGAAGAAGGTCACGATCACGCTGCCGGCAGAGCTGCTGGAAAGCATGAAGACGCACACCGACAACGTCTCCGGCTACCTCACCGAGCTGGCCGAGCGGGCCGAGCGGCGCAGACTTCTCCGGGAGGAGCTGGATCGCTACCAAGGCGACCTCGGGGCGTTCACTGACGAGGAAATGGCCGAGGCTCGGGCGCTCCTGCACGGGACCGAGGAGATCGGGCGTGCGGCGTGAGCCTTGAGTCGCTGGTGCTCGACTCGCAGGGCTTCTCAGGGTGGATCGACCAGGATCGAAAGGTAATGCGCCTGCTGGAGCAGGCGGAGCGTGACGGGGTCGATCTCGCTATGTCGGCGGCCACGATCATCGAGGTCTCCCACTCCGGTGTGGACATCGCGCGGCTGAACTGGCTGCTGTCCCGGATCCGGGTGGAGGTGGTGACGAAGGAGAGTGCCCGTCGCAGTGCTGCGCTACTGAAGGCGGCAGGGCTACATGGGCACAAGTACGCCATCGACGCCATGGTCGCCGAGGTGGCGCTACGGCTACCCGCACCGGTGGCGCTCCTGACATCCGATGTCGACGACATGGTCAAGCTGTGCGGGCGGCAGGTGCGGACCATAGCGCTGTAGGTGAATCGCGTTGTCGGGCCTATCGACCGGTCCTACGGTGATCCGGTGACGATCCGAGACGCCGAGGACGGCGACTGGCCTGCGATCTACCCCTTCTTCAGGGAGATCGTGGCGCAGGGCCGCTCGTACGCGTTCCCCGGGAACCTGTCCCTGGAACAGGCTCGCGGGTGGTGGATGGAGTCCCCTCCGGGCCGCACCGTCGTCGCGATCGACGGGCCGACCGTTCTCGGCAGCGCGAAGATGGGTCCGAACCGGCCCGGTCGCGGCGCGCATGTGGCAACGGCCAGCTTCATGGTCGACCCACGGCACTCCGGTCGTGGCGTCGGTCGCGCACTCGGCGAGCACGTCGTCGGGTGGGCACGGGCCGCCGGCTACCGAAGCATCCAGTTCAACGCGGTCGTCGAGTCGAACGAGGTCGCGGTCCGGCTGTGGCGTTCGTTGGGTTTCGAGGTGCTCGCCACTGTCCCCGAGGCATTCGACCACCCCGAGCACGGCCTGGTGGGGCTGCACGTGATGTTCCTGAATCTGGGCGCTCCCGAGCCACCGTCACGGTGACCGGCGACGGGATCCGGTGAGGTTCGCTCCAGCGTGTGGTGGTCGCCACGCTCAGGCCTTGCGGCCCGGCACCAGCCCGTCCAGATCGAGTGTGATCTCGAACGGCGTCGTGGTGCGCAGGCCGTGTCGATGGATCGCGGCCGGCACATACGACCGGGTGGGCTCGTCGAGTTCGTAGGCATGGACCACAGGTGATCCGTCCTCCTCCTCGACGCGCCAGTAGTTGGCGATGCCGGCTTCCGCGTACTTGCGCAGCTTGACCGTACGGTCGCGGTGGGCCGACTCCGGCGACACCACCTCCACGACCAGGAGGGTCTCCTCAGGTGTGTAGAAGGTCCGCGACGGGTCGTAAGGTGCTGCCGCTGCCAGGAGGTCGGGCTCGGGACGGTTCCATCTGTCGAGTCGGATCGTGATCTCCCTGTCGACCTCGACGCCTGGGGGCGCCTGGTTGGTCAGGGCGTTCACCAGCGCGGTGACCGTCCGGGCGTGCCAGACCCGCTGGGGGGACATCATGAAGACGAGCGCTCCGTCGATCAGTTCGGTGTGACGGGGTGCCTCGGCGAGCGTGTCGAGGTCGTCTGCGTACCACCCCTCCGGGCGGGGCGGCCGCATCCACTCGGGCACCGCAGTCATGCCGTCACCGTAGCATTCGGTAGTCGCGGTCCCGGCCTCCTGCGCTCGCCCGCCCGGGCTCTGCTCCGCCATGGAACGCGGTGGAGTTCCGCTTCAACGCCTGATCCCAGCCCGCCCAGCCGCGGTCCGCGGCTGCCTCGCCGCCGCCGAGGGGCGCGGGTCAGGGGTGCCCCAGCCGGGGGTCGTCCGCCCACGGCGAGTGCGGGTGGGCCAGCCGGACCGCGTCGCGCAGCCACCGCCGCTGGGCCGGGCCCAGCAGGTGGTGGGCGACGTCCAGGTCGTGCTCGTCGCGGGGGCGCGGGTCGGGTGACTTCCACAGCAGTTGGGTGACGGGCGTCCCGGTCGGTACGGAGTCGACGGACGCCACCGCCGAGTCCCACGGGAGCGTGATCCGTGGATCGCGTCGGTAGCGCCAGCCCGTCTCGGCACCGTCCTCCAGGTTGATCTGGAGGACGAAGCGGTCCCGACCGGGGTCGTGCACCCAGATGTTGTGCACCTCGGGGTCGTCGTGCCGCTTCCCCAGGGGAAACAAATGCCCCCGCCGGGCCGCGAACGGCCGCAGGTCCGCCGGTAGCGCGGGCCGCAGGGCGGGCAGCGCGGGCCGCAGGGTGCTGACGTCGATGTCGCCGTGCGGTCGGCTCGGGCTGCCGCTGCCGTGCCAGTGGTCGATGGCCCATCCCCCGGAGAGCCACCAGCGCGCCGGGCAGGTGGTGAACAACGCGCGCACCTGGGCGACCGAGAGCGCGGACCAGAGGTGCCGTCGGGGGTCGTACCGCACGGACCCAGGCTGACAGCCGGTCCCGCCGAACGCCAGCCGGGACCCGGCGCTCTCACGGGTCGCCGGTCGACCTGCGACCACGGGGCGGCGGGCGGGGCGGTGTTGCCCTACCGTGGCGGCGTGGCGTTGCGACTGGAACCGATGACCGACGAGCAGTACCTCCGCTACCGGGAACACGCCGAGGAGGACTACGCGCGCAACATCGTCGCCTCCGGGGCGATGCCGCTGCCGGAGGCGCGGGAGAAGGCCCGGCAGGACTTCCAGGGTCTGCTGCCCGACGGCCTGGGCACCGAGGGGCACCGGCTGTGGACGGCGTACGACGGCGACGCCGAGATCGGCCGGCTCTGGCTGCACCTGGAGCAGAAGTCCGACGGCCTGCACGCCTTCGGCTACGACTTCCAGGTGCGCGAGGAACTGCGTCGCCAGGGCCACGGCCGGGCGATCATCGAGGCCGCCGAGCGACTGTGCCGGGAGTTGGGGGTGGTCGCCATCGGGCTGAACGTCTTCGGCTTCAACACCGGCGCGCGGGCGCTCTACGAGCAGATGGGCTTCGAGGCCACCGCCATCCGCATGATCAAAAGGCTGTAGTACGCCGGCACACCCCGGGGTCGGGGCGGGTGCCCCGACCCCGGCCGCGGCAAGGCCACCCGACCCGACCCGACCCGGGCAGGTCAGGTCAGGTCAGGTCAGGTCAGGTCGAGCGTCCAGTGCCGGGTACGGATGACCTGGTCGTTGAACTCGACGTCCTCCTCGCCGAGCAGGGTGAACCCGAGCGCCCGGCAGATCGCGTTCGACGGGCCGTTGCCGACCGCCGGGAAGGCGTGCACGGTGTCTCCCCGCCCCTCGGTGCGGGCCTGGTCGAGCAGCGCGCGTACGCCCTGCTTGGCCAGGCCCCGGCCCTGGAACTCGGGCAGCACCATCCAGCCGATCTCGGTGAGTGCCCCGTCACCCGGCCCGCGCCACAGGGTGACGGTCCCGGCGACCGCGTCGTCCACCACGATCATCTTGATCAGCGCGACGCCGTCGGCGGCCAGCTGGGCGTCCCGGCGGACCTGCCGGGCCACGTGGGCGGCCGGCAGCGGCCCGCCGAGTTCGGCCATCATCGCCGGGTCGCAGCGCATCCGCTGGTACGCCTCGACGTCGGTGGCCAGCACGTCACGCAGGAACACGCCGCACCCGCTCCGGCCGGCCACTGTGGAGAGTCGTCCGCATGCGCCCGAGTATTCCAAAGGCCGACCCGCGGCGGGGGTCAGCCGGGGCGGGCCGGGTCGAGGAACCGGGCCAGCCGGGCGAGCCCGTCCCCGCCGTGACCGGCGGCGACCGCCTGCTCGACGACCGACCGGGCGGCGCGCAGCACCCCGGAGTCGATGCCGTGGGCCTCGGTGGTCGCGATGACGTGGCCGAGGCCCGCGCCGGCAGAGGCGACGGTGGACCGGTCGCCGGGAAACCGCCCCTCGGTGAGCTGATCGGCGAAGCGGGCCGTCATCTCGGCGAGCATCGGGGCGATTCCGGCGGCGTAGCGGGCGAACGACCGGGGGGCGATGCCCTCGGCCGAGGCCAGCGCGAAGGCGTGGGTCAGGCCGCTGACCGCCGTCCCGAACAGGTCGAGCAGCGCCATGTCGTACGCCGCCGCCGCGCCCGGGTCCGGGCCGAGGTAGCCGGGGGTGCCGCCGAAGGCCGCCAGGACGGGCCGGACGGCGTCGAAGCCGGGCCGGCTGCCGCACCACAGTGCCGTGGCGGCGGGTGTGCCGATGGTCGGCGTCGGGGTCAGGATGGCGCCCTTCACCAGGTCGACCCGGTGCCCGTCGGCCCAGTCCGCCAGCGCCCGCGCCTCGTCCGGTCGGCCGGTGGTGACGTCGACGACGGTCCGCCCGGCCCAGTCGTCGTGGGCGGCCAGCACGGTGCCGACCGCCGCCGGGTCCCGCAGGCAGGTGATCACGACGGGGGCGGCCCGGACCGCCCCGGTGACGGTCGGCGCGGCCGTCGCGCCGAGCGCCACGAGGGGGCCGGCCCGGTCCGGCGTACGGTTCCAGACGGTCGTCGGCGTCCCGGCGGAGACCAGGGCGGCGGCGAGCGCCCGGCCCATCGGCCCCAGGCCGAGCACCGCCACCGGCGTACGGTGCGTGAGTTGTCGATCGCTCATGCCGGGGACGGTAGACCTTCACGTTGACGTGAAGGTCAAGTCCGCGGTCTGCTGTGCGGCATGCGGATCGGCGAACTGGCCCGGCGGGCCGGGGTGAGCACCCGGGCCCTGCGCTACTACGAGGAGCAGGGCCTGCTGCGGCCCGACCGGCGATCGAGCGGTTACCGCGAGTACGGCGAGCAGGCGCTGACCACCGTGCGGCACATCCGGCTGCTGCTCTCGGCCGGGCTCGGTACGGCCGTGATCGCCGAGATCCTGCCCTGCGTGCCGGACGACACCACGGTGCTCGCCCCCACCTGCCCCGAACTGCTCGACGGCCTGGCCGAGGAACGGGCCCGGATCACCGCGTCCATCCAGCGGCTCGCCGCCGCCCGGGACATCCTCGACGCCCTGATCGCCACGGGTGGTCCCGCCCGGCGGCCGTGAGCTGGCCGCCGGGAGGCCGAGGCGTCGGCGGGCGGGCCGGTGGTCAGGAGATGTAGTGCAGGATCACGTTGTGCACGTGGTGGCTCTTCTGCGCGCCCCGGAACTCCACCTCGTAGGTGTGGGTGCCGACGTGCACGGCGATCGCGCCGGTGGAGAAGAACTCCCCGCCCCACGACTTGTTGCTCACCACGCTCACGCTGGTGATCTTCGAGTACGGGATGCTGGTGATCGCGAACTTCTTGCCCACGAACGAGCGGTCCTGGATGATCACCCGCCGGTCGGTCAGGCCGATGAACCCGGTGCCGGTGCCGATGGCGTCGTAGACGGCGATGATCTGTTCCCCGTCGAGCAGTCCGCTGCGGATCTGCTGGAACTGCTCCTTGCGGTCGTACGTCACATTTGCCATGGGTTCCACGGTAGGAAGTGGGCGCCAGCGTCGGCCGTTGCCCGCCCGTCAGCCCGGTCGACTAGTCTCCCCATGCCTGGCCGGACGCGGGCGACGGGGGAGGGAAGCGGTGTGACCAGCGAACGTTCCGAGACGCAGCCCGCCGACGAGTCGCGGCCGGAGCCGCCGACGACCGCAGCCGGTGCCGCCGACGCGGCCCCGCCAGACGCGGCGACCCCGGCCGCCGCCGGTGCCGGCGCGACCCCGTCCCCTGCGGTGCCGCCGGCCCCCGCCGGTGCCGGCGCGACTCCGCCCGCCACGGCGGCCCTGGCACCTGCCGCCAAAGCTCCGTCTCCTGCCGGTGGCAAGGCTCCGTCTCCTGCCGGTGGCGGCGATCCGGCCCCGGGCGGTGGCGGCGACAAGGGCGGTGACAAGACCCCTGCCCTGCCGGGCGGCACCGGGGACGCGGAGGCGGGCCGGGCGTCGCGTGCCGTGCCCGACTGGGAGCCGTGGCCGCAGCGTCCCGCCGTGCAGGGCCGGCTGAACCGGCTGGCCGTGGTCACGCTGGTGCTGGGCCTGCTCGGCGGGGTGCTGGCACCGGTCACCGCCGGGTTCGCGCTGCGCCGGATCAGGCGGGACGGCGAGCGGGGCCGGGGCCTGGTGATCGCCGGCCTGGTGCTGCTCGGTGGCTGGGTGCTGGCCGGTCTGGTGGCGCTGGGCGTCACGATGACCGGGTCCGACCCCGACCCGGGGCTGCGCGGGCTGCGGGTGGGGGACTGCTTCCGGGTGCCCTCCGGTGCCACCACCAGCCGGACCGCCCCCGAGGAGGTCGCCCGGGTGGCCTGCGACACCCCGCACCACGCCGAGTACGTCGACGACTTCCCCGCCTACGAGCGCTCCGCCGACGAGCGGTACCCCGGCGCGGCGGTGCTCTCCCAGCGGGCCGAGACGCTCTGCCGGCAGCGGCAGCACAGCTACGTGGTGGACCCGCTGGGCCTGCCGGCCGAGGTGCGGCTGAGCTGGTACCTGCCGACCCGGGTCGACTGGTCCACCGACCCCACCATCACCTGCTACCTGACCTCGCCGACGGGGTTGTCCCGGTCGCTGCGGATGGACACCACGGTGCTCAACCCGGCGCAGCTCGGCTACCTGCTGGCCAGCCGGGACTGGACGCAGGCGCGGGCCGCCCTGGTGGCCAGCGCGCCGACCAGCACCCCGGCCGGGCTGCGGGACGCGGTGCGCCGGGCCGAGACGATCCACACCGACATGTGGTTCCGGCTGCGCCGGGAAACCTGGCCGGAGGCGGTCCGCCCGGCGATGGAGCGGCTGCTCACCGAGATGGAGCAGGACGAGCCGGCCTGGCGGGACGCCGACGGCGAACCCGACCGGGGCCGGCTGCTCCAGGTGGTCGCGCAGGCCGGGCAGCACCCGGACCCGGCCACCGAGCTGGCCGTACGCCAGGCGCTGGGGTTGCCGACGACGCAGGGCGAGCCGATGCGCTGATCCGACCGAGGGTGATGTTCCGACCACTCGGCGCGGGCGGGTCGGACGTTCCGCCGACCGGGTCGGGCCCCGGACGGCTCTAGGCTGGCGACGAAGGTACGGCCGGCGGTGACGACGGGGGTCGACGATGACGGGAACGGCCGGTCACGCGGGACCGCTGCGGCCGGCCGGTCAGTCCGCCATCACCGCGCGGTACGCGTCCTCGATCCGGGCGGCGAGCAGCACCTCACCCTCGGTGAGCGGTTCCCCGTCGCCGTGCCCGACCCGGATGCGGGTCTCGGTGTCCAGCCGGCTGATGTCCGGTCGCAGCCGCAGCGCGTCCGCGACGACCTTGACCCGTTCGGTCAGCGCCGCGTGCTGGGTGTCGTCCATGACCAGGGTGCGGCGGATCTGCTCACCGTCGCGGGTCCACCCGTGCAGGAGCGTGAGGGCGTCACTGAGATAGTCGTGCTTGCTTCGACTGGTGAACAGCGCGCGCATCACCGCACCTCCCAGGCGCCGTTGCCGGCTTGTGGCCAAATCGTCGCCGTCCCGTGTCCTCGTGGTGTCACCAGTCTGTCGGCCTGATGGCGGTGTGTCCACGCCCACACTTCCGTCTCTTATTGGCCTACCGGTCGGCCACGGTACCCAAACCGACGATTGATCTGGCACGCTGGACGCCCGTGCAGACCGAACGGCGTAGCGGTAACGGACCGACCGACCGGCGTGAGCCGAGGGTGGTCGTGGGAGCGGCGATCATCTCCGCCGGGCGGGTGCTCGCCTGTGCGCGTACCGCGCCTCCCGAGGTCGCCGGCATGTTCGAGTTCCCCGGCGGCAAGGTCGAGCCGGGCGAGAGCGAGACGGCGGCGCTGGTCCGCGAGTGCGCCGAGGAACTGGCCGTCCGGGTGGCGGTCGGCGACCGGGTCGGCCGGGACGTCCGGATGGCCCACGGCCGGTCGGTGCTGAAGGTGTACGCGGCCCGCCTGCTGCACGGTGACCAGCCCAGCGCGCTGGAGCACTCCGCGATGCGCTGGCTCACCGCCGACGAACTGGACAGCGTCACCTGGCTTCCCGCCGACGTGCCCATCGTCGCCGCCCTCCGCCCGCTGTTGGCCGCCGGCTGACGGCGGCACGGACCCGGCCGGCACGGCAACGGGGGCCGACGGCGTACGCCGTCAACCCCCGTTGACCTCGTCGTGCCCGCTCCGCCGCGCGTCGCGCCGCAGCGGTACCGGTCGTCCCGGTCCGGTGCCCGTCGGACCGGTCTAGCGCCCGTCAAGCAGGTTCAGTGCTTCTCGTCCTGGCTCGGGTGGGCGAAGTTGAGGTGCTCCGGCGGCAGCGGGAAGGTGACGTCGTCACCGAACGGCGACGGGGCCGCCGCACGGTCGAAGGTCAACTCCGTCAGCGGGAGCTTGCCCCGGTCGTCGACCGCCGGCATGGTCGGGTGCGGGACCTCACGGTGCCAGTTCACGCCCTGCTGGGCCTGGGCCTCCGCGGCCGGGTCGCCGGAGCCGCCGGCGTGCGAGTGGACTCCAGCCTGACGGGCGCCGCTGTGCACCACGGACCCCTTTCCCCCGCTGTTCGCGGTGCTCTGGGGCGTCTCGCCCCGACGGAAGATCTTGCTACCGAGCCATACCAGGGGATCGTACCTGCGGTCGACGACCCGTTCCTTCATGGGGATGATCCCGTTGTCGGTGATCTTGATGTGCTCGGGGCAGACCTCGGTGCAGCACTTGGTGATGTTGCAGAAGCCGAGCCCCTGCTCCTGCTGCGCGTACTGCTTGCGGTCGGTCTTCGCGTCCAGCGGGTGCATGTCCAGCTCGGCGGCCCGGATGAAGAACCGGGGGCCGGAGAAGGCCGGCTTGTTCTCCTCGTGGTCGCGGATCACGTGACACACGTTCTGGCACAGGAAGCACTCGATGCACTTGCGGAACTCCTGCGAGCGTTCCACGTCGACCTGCTGCATCCGGTACTCGCCCGGGGCCAGGTCGGCCGGCGGGGCGAAGGCCGGCGTCTCCCGGGCCTTCTCGTAGTTGAACGAGACGTCCGTGACCAGGTCCCGGATCACCGGGAAGGTGCGCAACGGGGTGACCGTGACGGTCTCCGACTCCTCGAACGTCGACATCCGGGTCATGCAGCTCAGCCGGGGCTTGCCGTTGATCTCCATCGAGCAGGAGCCGCACTTGCCGGCCTTGCAGTTCCACCGGCAGGCCAGATCCGGCGCGTCGGTGGCCTGGAGCCGGTGGATGACGTCGAGGACGACCTCGCCCTCGTTCACCTCGACCGAGTAGTCCTGGAGGTCACCGCCGGTCTCGTCGCCCCGCCAGATGCGGAACTCCCTCTTGCTTCCCATCAGTTGCTCGCCTCCTCACCGACGGCGTCGAAGTCGGCCAGCTCCTCGTCGGTCAGGTACTTGGCCAGCTCGGTACGGTCGAAGAGGCCGATCAGCTCGGCCCGCATCTTCGGCAGCGGCTTGTGCTCCAGGCGTACGGTGTCGTCGTCGAGCGCGCAGACCAGGTTGACCCGACGCCACCGGGGGTCCATGGTCGGGAAGTCCTCCCGGGTGTGCCCGCCGCGCGACTCCTGCCGCTCCAGCGCCGCCTTCGCGGTGCACTCCGAGACGACGAGCATGTTGCGCAGGTCGAGCGCCAGGTGCCAGCCCGGGTTGTAGCGCCGGCCGCCGACCGCGCTCACCTTCGCCACCCGCTCGCGCAGCTCGGCCAGCCGGCGCAGGGCGTCGACCAGCTCACCCTCCCGGCGGATGATTCCTACTAAATCTCCCATCACCGCCTGGAGGTCCTGCTGGAGGGTGTACGGGCTCTCCCCGGTGTCCCGCTGCAACGGCGCCAGCGCCGTCTCCACTGCGGTTTCCACCGCGCTCACCGGCACCTTCGGCCGCGAGGTCAACTGATCGGTGTACGACGCCGCGTGCCCGCCCGCCCGCTTGCCGAAGACCAGCAGGTCGGACAGGGAGTTGCCGCCGAGCCGGTTGGAGCCGTGCATGCCGCCGGAGACCTCACCGGCGGCGAACAGCCCCTGCACGGTGCCGTACGCGGCCCCCGAGTCCGGGTCCACCTCGACGCCGCCCATCACGTAGTGGCAGGTCGGCCCGACCTCCATCGGCTCGGCCGTGATGTCGACGTCGGCCAGCTCCTTGAACTGGTGGTACATCGACGGCAGTCGCCGGCGGATCTCGTCGGCCGAACGCCGGGAGGCGATGTCCAGGTAGACACCGCCGGCCGGCGTACCCCGACCGGCCTTGACCTCGCTGTTGATCGCGCGGGCGACCTCGTCGCGGGGCAGCAGCTCCGGCGGACGTCGGTTGTTGTCCGGGTCGGTGTACCAGCGGTCCGCCTCCTCCTCGGTCTCCGCGTACTGCTTGCGGAAGACGTCGGGGACGTAGTCGAACATGAACCGCTTGCCCTCGGAGTTCTTCAGCACCCCGCCGTCGCCCCGGACCGACTCGGTGACCAGGATGCCCTTCACCGAGGGCGGCCAGACCATGCCGGTCGGGTGGAACTGGAGGAACTCCATGTTGATCAGAGTGGCCCCGGCGCGCAGCGCCAGCGCGTGCCCGTCCCCGGTGTACTCCCAGGAGTTCGAGGTGACCTTGTAGGACCGGCCGACGCCGCCGGTGGCCAGCACCACCGCCGGGGCCTCGAACAGGATGAACTCGCCGGACTCCCGGTAGTAGCCGAACGCGCCGGCCACCCGGTCGCCGTCGAGCAGCAGCTCGGTGATCGTGGTCTCGGAGAAGACCCTGATCCGGGCCTCGTAGTCGCCGAGGTCGCGCTTGTCCTCCTGCTGGAGGGAGACGATCTTCTGCTGGAGGGTGCGGATCAGCTCCAGGCCGGTGCGGTCACCGACGTGCGCCAGCCGGGGGTACTCGTGCCCGCCGAAGTTGCGCTGGGAGATCTTGCCGTCCTTCGTCCGGTCGAAGAGCGCCCCGTACGTCTCCAGCTCCCAGATCCGCTGCGGCGACTCCTTCGCGTGCAGCTCGGCCATCCGGAAGTTGTTGAGGAACTTGCCGCCGCGCATGGTGTCGCGGAAGTGCACCTGCCAGTTGTCCCGGCTGTTCACGTTCCCCATCGCGGCCGCCGCGCCGCCCTCGGCCATCACGGTGTGCGCCTTGCCGAAGAGCGACTTGGAGATGATCGCGGTCTTCTTGCCGGCGAGCCGGGCCTCGATCGCCGCGCGCAGGCCGGCGCCGCCGGCCCCGATCACGACGACGTCGTAGTGGTGTCGTTCGATGCGAGTGGTAGTGGTCATGTCGCCGCGCCCTCTAGTTGATGAACCGCAGGTCGGTGAACCAGCCGGCGGCGATGGCCATCACGTAGAAGTCGGTGAAGGCCAGCGTGCCGAGGGTGATCCAGGCGAGCTGCATGTGCCGGGTGTTCAGCTTGGACACGAACGTCCAGGCCCGGTACCGCACCGGGTGCGCGGAGAAGTGCTTGAGCCGCCCGCCGATGATGTGCCGGCAGGAGTGGCAGGAGATGGTGTACGCCCACAGCATCACCACGTTGCCCAGCAGGATGATGTTGCCCAGCCCGAAGCCGAAGCCCTCGGGCGAGTGGAAGGCCAGGACCGCGTCCCAGGTGTTGATCAGCGAGATGATCGCGGCGGCGTAGAAGAAGTAGCGGTGCAGGTTCTGCCCGAGCAGCGGGAACCGGGTCTCCCCGGAGTAGGTCTTGTGCCCGTCCGGCACCGCGCAGGCCGGCGGCGACAACCAGAACGACCGGTAGTACGCCTTGCGGTAGTAGTAGCAGGTCAACCGGAACAGCAGCAGGAACGGCAGGGTCAGCGCCGCGTCCGGGATGATCCACCAGCCGGGCAGGAAACTGCCGAAGTGCGAGGAGCCCTCGACGCACCGGTCGGTCACACAGGGGGAGTAGAACGGCGTCAGGTAGTGGTACTGGTCCACCCAGTACCACTTGTGCATGAACACCCGGACGGTCGCGTACGCCACCCAGGCGCTGAGCCCGACGACGGTGATCAGGGGGGCGAACCACCAGCGGTCGGTCCGCAACGTCTTCGCCGCGATGGCGGCGCGCGCCCGCGCCCCCCGCGGCTTCGTTGCCGTTGATGTCATTCGAGTCGTCTTCCTGACGGGACGGGCCCTCGCGGGCGGCGGTTCACGTTCCGTGCCGGTCAGTGGACCGGCCGGACCGTGTCCACTGCCGCGTCGTGCGCAAGCAGGCGGCCACGCCGGGACATCGGCGCAGCTAAGTGACACACGTTACGCCGATCATCACGGCCGGGCCGCGCAACGCAGTGTCCCGTGTGTCCCGCACCTTGGAAAGACCCGAGCCAAGATCAATGTACCGTCGGCGTCAGGCGGCTGCGGGCCCGGCCGCACGGGCGCTGCGGCACCGGTCAGCCCGACGCGCCGCCGGTGAAGTTCCACGAGGCCAGCCGCAGCGACGGCCCCTCCCACCAGCCGCCGTCTAACCGGTCCGGCTGACGGACCGGCCGCCGGCCGAGGCCGAGCACCGCCCCCGGCCCCAACGCCCGGGGGTACGCCTGGGTGAACCGGAAGTTCCGCACCGCCCGCACCGGCACGCCGTCCTCGACCAGCCACACCCCGTTACGGGTCAACCCGGTGATCACCAGGCTCTTCGGGTCGAGCACCCGGGTGTACCAGAAGTCGCTGACCAGCAGCCCCCTGGCCATCGGCGCGACCAGCGCGGCGGTGTCCGCGTCCGCCACCGCCCCCGCGACCGGGCCGCCGGTCGGACCGCCGCCGACCGCCGGGTCCACCGGGCCGTCGGCCGTCCCGGGCATCCGGAGATTACGGGGGATCGGGCCGAAGGTGGCGCCGCCCGGCGTCCCGTGCCCGGTCGACGACGTGCCCGCACCGGCGGCGCTGCGCCGGTCGTGGGCCACCGCGCGGGTGGTGCCCGCCTCGACCAGGGTCAGCGCCGTACGCGGGGTGCCCTCCAGGTCGAACGGCATCGCCCCGCCGTACGTCGGGTCGTCGACCAGGGTCACCGCCGGATCGAACTGGGCGACGCCGGGACGGGCGAACGACTGGCCCTCGACGTGCCGTTTGCCGTTGAAGCCGTACCAGGCGAGATTCTGCAACAGGTCGGCCACCGCGGCCGGTTCGAGGACCACCTCGTACCGGCCCGGGGGCAGCTCGACCGGATCGGCGGCGGCCCGTGCCTTCGCCGCCGCCCGCGCCCCCAGGGTCGCGCCGTCCACCTCGTCGAGGCGACCGGCGCAGAGCCGGGCCACCCCGTCCGCGCCGCCCGCCCGGGCGATGCCGTCCATCGCCGCCTCGGTGGTGCGCCCCTGCGCCGCCTGGCCGGCCGAGTTGGCGAACGCCCCCGACCGGTACGCGGTCCGGCAGTACCCGGCCGCCTCCAGCCCACCCACCGCGTCGACGAAGGCCCGGACCCGGTCGGCCCGGGCCGCCGGCTCGGCGTAGGCGGTCGCCTCGTCGAGCAGGCCGTTGGAGTGCACCGCCGACGGTGGGGTCAGCCCCGGCCAGGCCGGGTCGGGCGGGCAGAGCCGGGCCGCGGCGAGGGTCCGCCCGACCAGGGCCCGCAGCCCGTCCGGGCCGACCAGGCTGCCGCTCCCGGCGGCCGTCCGACCGTCGACGTGCACCCGCAGCCGGACCGTCAGCTGCGACTCGGCGACGTTCTGGTGGATGAACGAGTTGGCGAACCGGGTCAGCGCCAGATCGTGCCGGACGACGGTGACCTCGGCCTCGGCGGCCGGACCGGCGACCTCGTGGACCAGCTCCACCACCCGGGCGGCGACGTCCAACTCGGTCGCCCCGGTGTCCCGCAGGCCGGTCATGCCCGCACCCCCACCCGGACGCCCCGGAACCGGGCCGGCGCCGCCGGATGCCCGGTGTGCCCGATCTGGCCGGGCTGGCCCTTGCCACAGTTCGGGGTGCCCCACGGGACGATCTCGGAGGAGAGCATGTCCATCGACCGCCAGAACAGCGGGCCGATGCCGGTGTAGGTGGGGTTGCGCAGCATCCGGCCGCGCCGGCCGTTGCGCACCTCCCAGGCGATCTCGCAGCCGAACTGGAAGTTCAGCCGCCGGTCGTCGATCGACCAGGACCGGTTGACGTCCATCAGCACCCCGTCGTCGGTGGCCGCGATGATCTCGTCGAGGGTGTGCGGCCCGGGTTCCAGGCCCACGTTGGTCATCCGCACCATCGGCAGCCGGGCCCAGCCGTCGGCCCGTACGCTGCCGCCGTAACCCAGGCCGGCGACGGCGGCCGAGTCCCGGCCGGCGAGCACCCCGACCCAGCGGCCCTCGCGTACCGCGTCGCGCTTGACCGCCGGGGAGCCCTCGTCGTCGAAGCCGAAGCTGCCCAGCGCGCCGGGGATCGTCGGGTCGATGGTGACGTTCATCAGCTCGGAGCCGTAGCGCAGCGACCCGAGCTGGGCCAGGTCGAGCCACGAGGTGCCGGCGAAGGCGGCCTCCCAGCCGAGGATGCGGTCCAGCTCGATGGCGTGCCCGACCGACTCGTGGATCTGCAACGCGAGCTGCTCGTCGCCCAGGATCAGGTCGGTCTCGCCGGACGGGCACTCCGGCGCGGTGAGCAGCGCCCGGGACTCGTCGGCGATCCGGGCGGCGTGCGCGGTCAGGTCGAGCGACTCGACCAGCTCCCACCCGGTGGTGCCGTACTGGCCCCGGTAGCTCGGCCAGGAGCGGCGCTGGGTCTCGTGCTCGCCGATCGCGGTGGCCGAGATGCCGCCGCCGCACTCGCGGATGTGCTGGTCGATGCGGTGCCCCTCGCTGGAGACGAACCACTTGCGGGTGTCCCAGATCTGGTAGAGCCCCTCGGCCAGGTCGGCCCCCTGCCCGCGTGCCGCCTCGGTGGCCCGGACCAGCAGGTCACCCTTGTCGGACAGCGGCACGCCGAGCGGATCGACCGCGCAGTCGGAGGCCCAGCTCGCCACCACCGGCTCGGCCGGGGTCAGCGTGATCGGTGGGCCGGCCACCCGGGCGCTCGCGGCGGCCACCTCCGCGGCCCGCCGGCCGGCCGCGCGGGCCGCCGCGTCGGACAGTTCGGGTACGGCGTGGAAGCCCCACCCCGACCCGACCAGCGCGCGTACGCCCAGGCCGATGCTCTCGTTCTGGGTCAGCTCCTCGATCGCGCCGTTGCGCGCGGACATCGACTCGTAGCGCAGGTGCATCACCCGGGCGTCCGCATACCGGGCACCCGCGTCGAGAGCGGCCTGTACGGCTGCGGCCGCCGCGTCGAACTCGGTCATGGACCGACCCTAGGCCAGTCCACCGACATCCGTCAGGGCAGCAGATCCTCGGGTCGGATCGTGGCCCGCACCGGCTCCGTGAGGTCGAGCGTCTCCCCGACCTTGGCGACCGCGTGCTCCAGGTAGTGCCGGCCGTGTCGGCGGTAGAGGTGCAGGTTGCCGTTCTGCTGCTCGACCAGCAGGTACCACTCGATCCCGGCGGTGGCGTAGTAGTGCATCTTGAGGACCTTGTCGGTCGCCGCGTTGCCGGGCGAGATGATCTCGCACACCAGGTGGACGTCGTGCGCCTCGACGTGGACCTCGTCGAAGTCGATCTCGCCGGTGACGACGAGATCGGGAATGGTGATCCGACCCGGCTTGAGGCGGACGTTGACCGCCTCCAGGACCCGCAGGTGCGCACTGCGGGCCGGCTGCCGTAGCGCGGCCCGGAGCTCACCCGAGATGTTCTGGTGGCGGGGGGTAGGGGCTGGGGTCACGTGGAGGCTCCCGTCGAAGAGTTCGACGCGTTGGGACGTCTTGCCGAGGGAGAGGTACTCCTCTTCGGTCCACGGTCCGTCGTGGCCGAACACCGCTGCGGTCATGGTCGGCCACCTCCACCTCGTGTCGCCGGGCATCCTCCACCGGGCACCCCGCCCATGGTCGCACCCCGGGTGCGACCGGACGGCGACGACACCGTGCGGCGACTACGCTGTGGTCCGGTGACAGCCCCCGCTCCGTAGCTTATTTTCAGCCTCGGCTCTTTGTTGTAGGTTCCCTACAACCCGAGGAGGCGGTCGTGGACAGTCCGAAGGCAGGCGACGACCCGTACCTGCGGGTGGACGACCTGCGGGTGCGGTTCGACACGGCCGACGGCGTGGTACGCGCGGTCGACGGGGTGTCCTTCACCGTGCCGCGTGGCCGGACGCTCGGCATCGTCGGCGAGTCGGGCTCCGGCAAGAGCGCCACCGCGCTGGCCGTGCTCGGCCTGCACGACCCCCGACGCAGCACCGTCACCGGCGGGATCACCGTCGGCGGGCGGCAACTCGTCGGCCTTCCCGAGGACCGGGTACGCCGGCTGCGCGGCCGGGATGCGGCGATGATCTTCCAGGACCCGCTCTCCGCGCTGCACCCCTACTACAGCGTGGGGCGGCAGATCGCCGAGGCGTACCGGGTGCACCATCCCCGGGCGGGGCGGCGGGCGGCGCGGACCCGTGCGGTGGACATGCTCGACCGGGTGGGCATCCCGCAGCCGGCCCGCCGCTACGACCAGTACCCGCACGAGTTCTCCGGCGGGATGCGGCAGCGGGCGATGATCGCGATGGCGCTGGTCAACGACCCGGCGCTGGTCGTCGCCGACGAGCCGACCACCGCGCTGGACGTGACGGTGCAGGCCCAGATCCTCGACCTGCTCGCCGACCTCCAGGCCGAGTTCCGCACCGCGATCGTGCTGATCACCCACGATCTGGGGGTGGTCGCCCAGGTCGCCGACGACGTGCTGGTCATGTACGCCGGGCGGGTGGTCGAGCAGGGCGGCGTGACGCAGGTGCTCCGCCGGCCGCAGCACCCGTACACCTGGGGGTTGCTCTCCAGCGTGCCGTCGCTGCACGGCGACCCGGACGCGGACCTGGTGCCCATCCCGGGCAACCCGCCCTCGCTGATCGACCTGCCGTCCGGCTGCGCGTTCCACCCCCGCTGCCGGTACGCCGGCGACCGTTCCCGCGCCGAGGTGCCGCGCCTCGCCCCGGCCGGCACGGACGGCCACCTGGTCGCCTGCCACCTCCCCGCCGACGACCGCGCCGCCCTCTCCCACCAGGCCGTGTCCCGGGCCGGGGTGTCCCCATGAGCGCGACGAACGTGCCACGGTCGCGGACGGAAGGCGGGTCCATGAACGCTGGTGAGCCGTTGTTGCGGGTGCGGGGATTGACCAAGCACTTCCCGGTCCGCACCGGCCTGCGGTCCCGGGGACTGGTGCGGGCGGTGGACGGGCTGGACTTCGACGTGCGGCCCGGCGAGACGTTGGGCCTGGTGGGGGAGTCCGGCTGCGGCAAGAGCACCACCGGCCGGATGCTGGTCCGGCTGCTGGAGCCGACCGCCGGGACAATCGAGTTCGCCGGCCGGGACATCACCCACGCCCGTCGGCGTGAGCTGCGTCCACTGCGCCAGGACCTCCAGATCATCTTCCAGGACCCGTACGCCTCGCTGAACCCCCGGCACACCGTCGGACGGATCGTGGCGATGCCGTTGCAGGTCAACGGGATCGACCCGCCCGGCGGGGTGCGGCAGCGGGTACGGGAACTGCTGGAACTGGTCGGGCTCAATCCGGAGCACTACAACCGCTACCCGCACGAGTTCTCCGGCGGGCAGCGGCAGCGGATCGGGATCGCCCGCGCGCTGGCCCTGCGGCCGAAGCTGATCGTCGCCGACGAGCCGGTCTCCGCGCTCGACGTCTCGATCCAGGCGCAGGTGGTGAACCTGCTGCGTGACCTGCAACGCGACCTCGGCCTGGCGTTCGTGTTCATCGCGCACGACCTGGCCGTGGTGCGGCACTTCTGCCAACGGGTCGCGGTGATGTACCTGGGCCGGATCGTCGAGATCGGCGACCGGGACGACATCTACCGGCGGCCCCGGCACCCGTACACCCGGGCGCTGCTGTCGGCGGTTCCGGACGTGACCGCGACGGGTGGGGCGGGGCGGATCAGGCTGACCGGGGACGTGCCCACGCCGCTGGACCCGCCGTCGGGCTGCCGGTTCCGCACCCGGTGCCCCAGGGCGCAGGACGTCTGCGCCCGCGAGGAGCCGGCGCTGGTGGTCGACGCCGGGGGCCGGCACGCCACCGCCTGCCACTTCCCGGAGACCGGACCGCCGCCGGCCGGGGCGGGCGGTGCCGTGGCGGCTGCCGGCGCGGATCGGGTCGGCGGGAACGCCGAGGAGGTGGCGACATGAGTGTGTCCCCGGTCGACCCGGCGACGCTGGCCGAGGCCGAGGCCGGGACGGGTGGCGACCGGCCCGGGTCCGGGTTCGTCGGACGCTCGCCCGGCCAACTCGCCTGGGCCCGGCTGCGGCGGGACCGCACCGGCCTGGTCAGCGGCGGGATGCTGGTCTTCTTCGTGCTGGTGGCGCTCGCCGTGCCGCTGATCGAGTGGGCGTACGGGATCGGCCCCCGGGAGCAGTTCCAGTCCCGGCTGGACGGCTTCGGGATGCCGCTCGGGTACGCCGGCGGGGTGACCGGGGAACACTGGTTCGGGCTGGAGCCGGGGCTGGGCCGGGACATCTTCATCCGGATGGTGCACGGGCTGCGCACCTCGCTGTTCATCGCGTTCGCGGCGGCGGTGACCACGGCGGCGATCGGTGTCGTGCTGGGCACCCTCGCCGGCTACCTGGGCGGCTGGCTGGACGCGGTGGTCAACTGGGTCACCGACCTGACCCTGGCGATGCCGTTCCTGATCATCGCGCTGGCGTTGACGCCGACCGTCGCGCTGCGCTTCTACGGCCAGCGGGAGGAGGTGCCGGCCGCGTTCCAGATCGGGGTGCTGATCGCCATCTTCGCGCTGTTCGGCTGGACGAGCACCGCCCGGCTGGTACGCGGACAGGTGATCGCGTTGCGCGAGCGGGAGTTCGTGGAGGCGGCGCGGGCCAGCGGCGCGGGGCTGGGGCACATGCTGTTCCGGCAACTGCTGCCGAACCTCTGGGCGCCCATCCTGGTGTCGTTCTCGCTGGCGGTGCCGGCGTACATCACCAGCGAGGCGGCGCTGTCGTTCATCGGCGTCGGGCTGACCGACGCCACCCCGAGCTTCGGTCGGATGATCTACCGCAGCCTGGACTACCTCCAGACCGACCCGGCGTACGTCTTCTTCCCCGGCATCACGATCTTCGCGCTCGTGTTCGCCTTCAACCTCTTCGGCGACGCGCTGCGGGACGCGCTCGACCCGAAGTCGTCCCGGTAGGAGGGCCCGGCGATGGCGCGGTTCCTGGTCAAGCGGCTCTTCTCGGCGGCGTTGACGCTCTTCGCGGTCAGCGTGCTCAGCTTCCTGATGTTCTTCGCCCTGCCCCGGGACCCGGTCACCGGGATGTGCCCCAAGAACTGCAACCCGGAACGGCTGGAGCGGGTCCGTCAGGAGCTGGGCCTGCGCGACCCGCTGATCAGCCAGTACGCCGGCTACATGAAGGGCATCGTCACCGGGCGGGACCTCGGCAGCGCCCAGGGTGGCCGGTGCGACGCGCCCTGCCTGGGCTGGTCGTACGTCGCCAACGAGGCGGTCAGCGACACCATCGCCCGGGTGCTGCCGGTGACGTTGAGCATCGTCGTCCCGGCGGCGGTGCTGTGGCTGCTGCTCGGGGTGGGCCTGGGCATGGTCTCGGCGCTGCGCCGGGGCACCTGGCTGGACCGGGCGGCGATCGGCTTCTCGCTGGCCGGGGCGTCGTTGCAGCTCTACTTCGTGGGGGCGGTGCTGCTGCTGGTGTTCGTCTACACGCTGCGCTGGCTGCCGGTGCCGAGCTACACACCGTTGTCCGACGACCCGCTCCGGTGGGCCGGCGGGCTGGTGCTGGCCTGGTTGTCGCTGGGGTTCCTGTTCTCGGCGATCTACGCCCGGCTGTCCCGGGCGCAGATGCTGGAGACGCTGTCGGAGGACTTCGTCCGGACCGCGCGGGCCAAGGGCCTGGCCAAACCCACGGTGTACGGCCGGCACGCGCTGCGCGCGGCGATCACGCCGGTGGTGACGATCGCCGGTCTGGACGTCGGCGGCGCGCTCGGCGGCACGGTGATCACCGAGACGACCTTCGGCCTCAACGGCATGGGGCGTACGGCGGTCGACGCGGTCCGCGCCGGTGACCTGCCCACCATCATGGCGACCGTGCTGATCGCGGCGGTCTTCGTGGTGCTGGCGAACGTGCTGGTGGACCTGCTGTACGCGGCGATCGACCCCCGGGTGCGGTTGCGCTGACCGGCCCGTCGGGCGGTGGAAGTTACCGAAATCTGCTAGACAGTCCGAAGTTTTTCTTCTTGACGATCCCCGGGTGTCGGCGGTCACCTCCGCCGGTGACCGGGTGGAGGAGGTAGGAGATGCGACCACGCGCAGCAGCCGCCGTGGGCGGGGCGATCGCCCTGGTGGTGGCGTTGGGAGCCTGCTCGGAGAACACGGGTGAGGGCACCACCGTGGACACCGACCGGCAGCAGACCGGGGTGATCGCCACCGACCCGAAGGACTCCCAGGGCCCGGCCGCCGAGATCGACGGGGCGACCCGGGGCGGCACCTTCACCATCATCCGGGAGACGCCCATCTCGCACCTGGACCCGCAGCGGACGTACTCGTTCGCCGGTCTGATGGCCAACCCGCTGTTCGCCCGCTACCTGACCACCTGGAAGGACGACGGCAGGGGCGGCCTGGTCCTGGTCGGTGACCTGGCGCAGAACCCGGGCAACAACGTGAACAGCGACTGCCGGGTCTGGGAGTTCACCATCAAGGACGGGGTGAAGTTCGAGGACGGCAGCCCGATCACGGCGAAGGAGATCGCGTACGGCATCGCCCGCTCCTTCGACCCCGACCTGACCGGCGGCCCCACCTACCTCCAGGAGTGGCTCGCCGACACCCCGCAGTACGACACGAAGTGGGACTTCAAGAAGAACAAGACGTCGCTGCCGCCGGGCCTGACCACCCCGGACGCGAAGACGCTGCGCTTCGAGTTCGCCAAGCCCCGCTGTGACCTGCCGTTCGCGGTCTCGCTGCCGACCACCGCGCCGCTGCGGCCGGACCAGGACACCGGCGTCAACCTGGACCAGCGGCCGTTCTCCTCCGGGCCGTACAAGATCGCCAAGAACCAGGCCGGCGTGCAGCTCACCCTGGACCGCAACCCGCACTGGGACGCCGCCACCGACCCGGTCCGCCACCAGTACCCGGACCAGTTCGTCTGGACCTTCGGGCCGACCGCCGACGCGGCCGTCAACCGGGTGATCGCCGACAACGGCGCCGACCAGAGCGCGTTGGCCTGGAACTACGTGCCGGCCTCGCTGGTCGCCCGGGTCGCGCAGGACCGGGGCCTCAAGTCACGCAGCGTCCTGTCGCCGACGCCGAGCGCCAACCAGCTCGTCATCAACAACCAGCGGGTCACCGACCTCGCCGTCCGCCGGGCACTCAACTACGCCATCGACCGCGACGGCCTGGTCAAGGCGCTCGGCGGGCAGACCGTCGCCCAGCCGATGACCACCCTGATGCCGCCGTCCACCATCGGCTACCAGGCGTACGACGCCTACCCGGCCGGTGCCAACGGCGACGTCGACAAAGCCAAGGAACTGCTCGCCGGCAAGACCCCGGAGCTGGTCCTCGGGGTGGCCGACAACACCACCGAGCAGCAGATGGGCACCCAGCTCAAGGCCAACCTGGAACGCGCCGGGTTCAGGATCACGCTGCGGAACATCCCGGACGACGCGAAACTTGACGAGATCAAGAAGAAGAACAACCCGTGGGACCTCTACATCGGCAACTGGGCCGCCGACTGGCCCAGCGGCGCGTCGATCCTGCCGGTGCTCTACGACGGTCGCACCATCAAGGCCGAGGGCAACAGCAACCAGGCGTACTTCAACGACCCGGCGGTCAACGCCGAGATCGACCGCATCCAGGCCATGCCCCCGGCCGACCAGGGCCCTGAGTGGGGCAAGCTCGACCGGCGGATCATGACCGAGTACGCCCCGGTGGTGCCGCTCTTCGTGGACGTGGCCTACACGGTGCACGGCTCGAAGGTCGGCGGGATCTTCATCTCCAGCGTCTTCGGCTACCCCTCGTTCGTCAACGCCCACGTCAAGCAGTGACGTCACACTGACGCCCCGCTCGGCCGGCGAACACGTTCCCCCTCCCGGTACCGCTGTCGGGAGGGGGAACGTCGTCCAACGCGGCCCTTTGCTCCACCGCCGTGCCGAGGCGTACCGACGGCCGGTGGTGACGCCTGCCTCCTGCCGCCTGCCCCCTCGGGCATCCGGCACTCCCGCCCGGCGCGGTCAGTCCTTCGCCCCGGCGAGTAGGGCGGCCCGGTTCCAGAACCGGTCGACGAGGATGTCGTCGTTGACCTGCCTGTTGGTCTGCCTCGGCGTCGCCGGCCGCTGCTGGGCGTAGAAGCGTCCGGGCTCCCAGTCCACGCCGGGGGTGCCGGTGAGGAAGTACGCGAGGTTCGCTCCGCCCTTCTCCGGCGGGATCAACGCCAGCCGCGACAGCGGGGTCCGGTAGAGCAGCCGGGTGAGGAGGTCGTTGTTCTCCGCCCCGAAACCGGTACGGACGTTGCCGGGATCGAACGCGACGGCGTTGATCCCCAGGGGGTGGTAGCGGGCGTGCAGGCCCCGGGCGAACAGGATGTTGGCGAGCTTCGCGTCGGCGTAGGCGCGCATGGGTGTGTAGGTCTTCTCATGGTTGAGGTCGTCGATGTCGACCTTCCCCACGATCTTCGCCGACGCGCTCGACGTGTTGACCACGATGCCGGTGCCGGCCCGCAACAGGTCCAGGAGCAGGTGCGTGAGCAGGAAGGGGGCAAGGAGGTTGACCTGGAACGTCTTCTCGTTGCCGTCCTCGGTCACCGTGCGCTCCCCGAACACGCCACCGGCGTTGTTGGCCAGCACGTCGACGCGGTCCGTGCGCTGCCGGATGTCCGTGGCCAACCGACGTACGTCGCCCAACCTGGTGAAGTCGGCGACGACGTGATCCGCGCCCACCTCGCGGGCCACGGACGCCGTCTTCTCGGCGGAACGCCCGACCAGGATGAGCCGGTCCTGCCCCGTACGCGCGACCTGCCGGGCCGCCTCGGCCCCGATCCCGTCCGATCCACCGGTGATCACGATCGTCCGTCCCGCCATCGCCACATCCGCCCTGTCTCTGACCTGTCACGCCAGTGTTGAACTTGGCACTTGAGTGCCACTTCTGTCTCGCCAGGGTAGCATGGTCGGATGGCTGAGCAGGAGATGTCGCTGCGCGAGCGGACCCGCCGGGCCGTACGGACCGAGATCGTCGACGCGGCCATGAGCCTGTTCCTGAGCCAGGGGTTCGAGGCGACGACGATCGAGGAGATCGCCCGGGCGGCAGGCATCTCCCGCCGCAGCTACTTCCGCTACTTCGCCAGCAAGGACGAGGCGTTCGCGGCAGCCCTCGCCTCCATCGGCCGGACGATCGCCGAGACGCTCAGCCGACGGCCCGCAGACGAGCCGCCCTGGGCCGCGCTGCGCCGCTCCTTCGATCCGCTGCTCGAACAGGCCGGCGCCGATCCGAACGCCGAAGCCCTGGGGCGGCTCATCCTCGAACGCCCCGCCCTGCAACAGGGCAAGGACGCCGTCTGGCAAACCGAGATCGCCACCGCCCTGCTGCCCCGCCTGGCGGCCGGCGGGGCCGACGACGGCTCTCTTCGCGCGCACGCCCTTTCCGCCGCCGCGATCACCTGCCTGCACGTCGCACAGGCGCAATGGCTGACCGCCGACGAGCAGCGGGACCTCGGCGCGCTGCTCGACACGACCATGAATGCCGTCCACCCCACCGCGTGAGCCGGGGCGTCGTCAGTGCGGGCGGAACGGGCGTGCGCCGCCGAGGTCCGACGCACCTTGGCGGTACGCGAGGCGGTCGCCCGCCCCGCCCGCGACCCGCACGCCCCGACCACGATCACCCCGCTCGCCGTCAGCCTCGGGCTGCTCTGAGTCTCCCGCTTGGACAGCGACGGACAGCAGGTTGCCTGGACGAGGGCATCCGCCAGTAGCCGGGTGAAAGTGGTCGGCGGCGGGTGTGGCCGGGCCGTTGATCGTCAAGCGGCCGGTGGCTCGGGGCGGGTGCTTGGCTCGCCGGCGTTCAGTCGACGCGCAGGGCCAGCAGGGGGCTTTTCAGTTCCTGTTCAAAGTACTTCCGGGAATCCCGGTCGGCGACCATGAGCAGGTAGCTGTCCTGCCGGGCCGGAACCCCCGACACCGAGAACCGGAACTGGCAGCCGCCGTCGGCGAGTACGCGGGGGTCGGTCAACCGTGCGCCGGCGAATCCGAGGCCGGCGAAGATGACCACCGGGGCGCCCTCCTTGACGTCGGCGTGGTCGCCCGTACCGGCGCAGCCACCCTGGCCGTCGGCGACGAAGGACGCGCCGTCGCCGAGCAGCACCGTGCCGGAGACCACGAACGTCTCCGTCGGCGGCCGACTCGCCGCAGCGGGAGTACGGGCCTTGGTGCTGTTCACGAACATGCTGACGGCGAGCAGGAGCCCAGCGGCAGCACCGGCCCACATCCAGCCGGGACGCCGTGCGGTCGGCTCTGGACGCAACGGCTGCATGTCGTCTCCGGAGGGGTGGGGCGGCGGGGTCACCGGGGAGTGTGATCGAGTTCGTCCGGCACCGCAGCCCCATTGTCGGGTCCGCCCCCGCCTCTCCCGGTGCTCGCGCGTCAACCGGTCGGCTTGATCCACTCTGTGGGGCCGATGTTGCGGTGTCCGGGCGACGGGACACCGCAACATCGGTGACATTGAGTCGATCAAGCCGGCCGTGTCGATCGAGCTGGCCGTCTCGGCTCAGCAGGACGACTGGATGTCGAGGGTGACCGGGACGCTCTGCGTGACGGTGCCGTCCGTGGCCCGAAGCTGGGGGACGTAGTGGCCGAGCGGGGCACCGTGCAGCCGGAACGCGGCCAGGATCTGCACGATGTGGCCGTCTCCGGACCCGGGCGGCGTGGTCTGCGGGCTGTACACCTCGGTCCCGGCGGGCATCCCGGTGTAGCTGGCGGTGATCGTCGACGACCACGTCCCGTCGAGGACGACGAAGTAGTACAGGGCGCGCGGGTCGTCGGGGGTGGCGCAGATCCGCTGCGGCAGGTTGACGAGCGTCCAGGTCGAGGTGGTGCCCGTGGCCGTGGTGGCCGGGGCTGCCGCGACCGGTGTGCCGCCGACGAGGGCGAGCAGCATCGCCGCCAGTGCGGTGGTGGTGATCCGTCGGGCGGTGCGGGAGAACTTCACCATCGACTCCTTACCTGTCCGGCATGACTCGGTCACCGGCCAGCCTGGCAGGTCGATTTCAGAGGGCCCTGAGAAGAAAGTGCGGAAGGTCGGCCGTCGGGACCCCTTGCGCCGGGGGTCACGTGGCGCGGACCAGGGGCGGGGTCGGCACCGCCGCGGACGCGGGTGGCGGTCGTCAGACGGGGATGCAAACATCGATTGACCGTCGGATGGTCGATCGGAAGAGTTCAGGGCATGGACCCGACCTCGCGCGCCAACCGGATCGCCTGGGAGCATGCCCACCAGGAGCGGGTCTGGGCCAACGACGAGATGTTGGCCGAGGCGGCGGCCGGTGTCACGCTGATCGCCAGCGAACGCGCGCTGCTCCGGGACATCCTGGTGGCCCGCCCGTTGGTGGTCCACCCGCAGAGCGGCAACGGTCAGGACGACATCGCCCTGGCCCAGGCCGGTGCCCGGGTGGTGATCGGGGTCGACTACAGCGAGAACGCGATCCGTACCGCGCGGGGCCGCGCCGACACCCTCGGAGCCGCCTGCCGCCACCTGGTCGGGACGGTCCCCGGGGTGCCGGTCCGCGACGGGTGCGTCGACCTCGTCTACACCGGCAAGGGCGCGCTGATCTGGATGCCCGACATCGATGCCTGGGCCGTGGAGATGGCCCGGCTGCTGCGCCCCGGCGGCCACCTGTTCATCCACGACGGTCATCCGGCCACCGACCTGTGGACCTGGGATCTGGACGAACCGCGCATCCGCCCCGACCGTAGCTACTTCGGCCGCTCGTTCGTCTGCGCCGACGACAGTTTCCCGGCCCACGGGGCGGTGATGTGGCAGTGGACCCTCGGCCGGATCGTCACCGCCGTGGTCACCGCCGGCCTGGAGGTCCGGCACCTCGCCGAGTACGCGGAGCCGTTCTGGCGGATGGGTGACATCGACGCGGCGGCCTTCCGGGGTCGCCTGCCGAACGCGTTCGCCCTGCTGGCCCGCCGCTCCGCCGCCCGCTGACCCGCCCGACCGGCGGCCCGGCTCAGCCCAGGTGGGTACGGAGGAAGTCGAGTTCCAGGCGGAGCAGGCGTTCGGACAGCCCACCGGCCGCCATGTGGGTGGCCCCGGTCAGCGGCAGCACCGCGTGCGGCCGACCGGTCGACAGCAGCGCCGCCGACAGCCGCAGCGTGTGCGCGGCCACCACGTTGTCGTCGACCATGCCGTGCACCAGCAGCAGTGGGCGGGCCGGCTCGCCGGGATGCAGCGGCTCCGCCGCCAGCTCCACCAGCGAGTGGTGTCCGTACACGTCGATGCCGTCGTCGGGCAGGCCGAGGTAGCGCTCGGTGTACGCGGTGTCGTACAGCGCCCAGTCGCTGACCGGGGCGCCGGCGATGCCGCACCGGAACAGCTCCGGATGGCGCAGCACCGCCAGCCCGGCCAGCCAGCCGCCGAACGACCACCCCCGGATCGCCACCCGGTCCAGGTCCAGGTCGGGGTGCTTGCCGGCCAGCGCGGTCAACGCGTCCACCTGGTCGGTCAGGACCACGTCGGCCACCCGCCGGTGGATCGCCTTCTCGAACGACGGCGCCACGCCCGGCGTACCCCGGTTGTCGACGGTGACCACGGCGAACCCGGAGTCCGCCCACCACTGCCGCTCCAGCCAGGCCGACCGGGCGGCCACCACCTCCTGGTGGCCGGGGCCGCCGTAGACGTCCAGCAGCACCGGCAACCGGGTGCCCTTGACGTGCTCGGACGGGTAGAGCACCGCCGTCGGTAACCGCCTGTCGGTCACCCGGACCAGCATCGGCCGGGGCGCCGACGACGGGGTGGCGGCCAGCGACCGCAGCCGGGCCACCTCGCCGTCGCCGCGCCACACCGACCAGGTCGTCCCTGCGTCGTCCAACGAGGCGGTGCCGACGACCAGGGTGTCCCCGCCGACCACCGCCGTGTGCCAGCCGGGGGTGCTGCTCATCCGGCGGGCGTCCACCCCGCCACCGATCACCGTACGGACCCGGTAGAGGTGCCGTTGGCTCGGTTCGCCCTCACTCGCCTCGACCAGCAGGTCGGCCGGGCCGGGGCCGGTGGGCAGCCGGCCCACCACCCGCCGTACGTACAGCGAGGGCGGGGTGAGCAGGGTGCCGTCGGCGAACAGGCAGCGGGCGTCGTACCCGTCGTGGGCCAGTTCGCCGCCGACCAGCACCCGGCCGTCGGGCAGGTGCGCCGGGGTGCCGGGGATCGGCTCCACCCAGCGCGGGTCGGCCAGCTCGGCGTGCACCTGCGTCTCCCCGGTACGCGGGTCCACCGCCAGCACCAGGCCGTGCTGCTGCGACCGGCGCAGCACGGTGATCAGCGGGTTGCCGTCGGCCCAGTCGACCGAGGTCAGGTACGGGTAGGTTTCCCGGTCCCAGTGCACGTCGACCCAGCCGTCGTCGAGGTCGAGCAGGTGCAGGCTGACCTCGGCGTTCGGCCCACCCGCCCGGGGGTACGCGACGGTGGTCGGCGGGGTCGCCGGGTCCGCCGGGTCGTGCAGGTGCCAGCGGGGCAGCCGGGACTCGTCGACCCGGGCGGCGAGCACCATCCGCCCGTCCGGGGCCCACCAGTAGCCCCGGTACCGGCCGAACTCCTCCGCCGCGACGTGCTCGGCGAGCCCCCAGGTCACCCCGCCGTCCTCGCCGGCCAGCAGGGAGTCGGTGCCGTCCGGGGCGACCACCCGCAGTTCGCCCCGGCGTACCCCGTCGGCGGCGTCGGTCACGTACGCCACCCGCTGCCCGGTGGGGTCGGGTCGGGGGTCGATCACCGGCCCGACGGTGGTCACCTCGATCACGTCGCCGTGCACCAGGTCGGCCCGGAACAACCGGCCGGCCAGCGCGAACACCGCCACCCGGCCCGCGCCGTCCAGCGCGTACGAGCCGATGCCGGCGGCGCTGAGCCGGCGGCGTTCGCGTAACGTCCGCTCGCCCGGGGCCAGCGCCGCCGGGTCGGCGTCGTCGCCGAGCAGCACGGCCGGGTCGGCGATCAGCCGTTCCTCGGCGGAGGCGGTCTCCAGCGCCCAGAGCGCGTCGGCCGGGTCCTGCGGGCCGCCCGAGCGGAGGAAGACCACCCGGGAACCGTCGTCGGCCACGGAAACGGCGCGCGGCGCCCCGTGGCTGAACCGACGGGTACGGGCGGCCAGCTCGGGAAAGTCCACAACCCGGATCGTAGAGCCGTGCCGGGCGTGATGTGGCCGACCTGCCTGGACGCGTACGCCCCGGTGCCGCCGGACCGCCGGTTAGAGTGACGGTCGTGACGACGCTGCCCGACCGACGCCTCCTGCTGGTCCACGCGCACCCCGACGACGAGTCCATCGGCACCGGGTCGACGATGGCGCACTACGCCGCCGCCGGGGCCCACGTCACGCTGGTGACCTGCACCCTCGGCGAGGAGGGCGAGATCCACGTGCCGGCGCTGGCGCAGCTCGCCGCCGCCGAGGCAGACCAGCTCGGCGGGTTCCGGATCGGCGAGCTGGCCGCCGCCTGCGCCGCGCTCGGCGTCACCGACCACCGGTTCCTCGGCGGCGCGGGCCGCTACCGGGACTCGGGCATGATGGGCATGCCCACCAACGGGCACCCCCGGGCGTTCTGGCGGGCCGACCTCGACGAGGCCGCCGGGCTGCTCCTGGAGGTCATCCGGGAGATCCGCCCGCAGGTCCTGGTCACCTACGACCCGAACGGCTTCTACGGGCACCCGGACCACATCCAGGCGCACCGGGTGGCGATGCGGGCGCACGAGCTGGCCGGCGCGGAGGGCATCGCCCCGGCCAAGGTCTACTGGACGGCGCTGCCGCGCAGCGTCCTGGAGGCCGGGATGAGCCACTTCACCGAGTCGTCGGACAACCCCTTCGCCGCCATCGACAGCGTCGACGACCTGCCGTTCGGCACCCCCGACGACCAGATCGCCGCCCGGATCGACGCCACCGAGCAGCACGCCGCCAAGGAGGCGGCGATGCGGGCGCACGCCACCCAGATCCCGGCCAACTCCTGGCTGTACGCGATCGCCGGCAACTTCGGCGCGGAGTTCATGGGCGTGGAGTACTTCACCCTGGCGGTGGGGGAGCCCGGCCCGGGGGGCGGCCCGAACGGCTGGGAGAGCGACCTCTTCGCCGGGATCGACCCGGACCCGGCGGACCTGCCGGGCGGCCGGCCGGTGGCGGCGCGACGGCCGGAGCAGGCGACCCCGGCGGGTGACGCGTCGGCGGCCACGGCGTCGGCCGGGCTCCGGTGACCCTGCCCGCCACGCCGATGCCGGTCGTCGAGGAGGAGACCGCCGCCGTCCCGCCGCCGCCCGGCTGGACGGCCCGCCTGCTCGACGTCGTGCTGCGGGTGGCCGGCGGGCTGGTCGCCGTGGTCGGTGGGGTGCTCACCGCCCTGATCGGGCTGCTGCTGTCCACCGTCCGGGCCGGCGGGCAGCTGATCGGGGTGTCGGTGGTGGTCACCATCCTGGGCGCGGTCGCGGTGAGCTGGTTCGCGTACGCGGCGGTCGGCCGGAAGTGGGCGGTGGCGTTGCCGGCGCTGCCGTGGTTCGTGCTGATGGCGGTGGCGGCGGTCCGTACCGCCGAGGGTGACCTGCTGGTCGCCGGGGACAACTGGGTCGGGCTGGCGATGATCACCACCGGGGCGATGACGTTCGCGGTGATGGCGTTCCGGCAGATGCTCAGCCCGCAGCCGCGCCGCCACGACGGGTGATGACGACACACAGCCGGCGGTGGTAGATATTCCTGCCAGGAGACCCGCCGACGGGGCGGGTGGTACGGCGGGAGGCGTGTGATGACGGAACGGTGGCGGGTGGTCGGCGCACTCGCGGCGGCCCTGTTCGCGGTCAACGTGGTGGCCCGGGTGATCATCAAACTCGGCTTCGACGGGAACGACACCGCCGCCGACCGGGTCTCGCTGGGCATGTTCGTCGTGGTCGGGTTGATCCTGGCCGGGGTGGTGTTCATCCGGGGCCGGGCCGTTCCGGCGGCGCGCTGGGGTGCCGACGTGTCCGCCGCGGTGGCCGTGGCGCTGCTGCTGACGGTGCTCGTCGGCCCGCTGCTGGTGGGGAACAACCCGTTCGGTGGCGGTGCGGGGCTGTTCTTCGCCCAGATCTGGCTCTACCTCCTCGCCGCCGGGGCCGGTGTGGCGATCGGCTACCTGGTGCTCGTCGCGCTCGGCCGTGACCACCGTTCGCAGCAGCTGCGGCGGTACGCCGAGCGCAACGTCGGCAAGCCGCGTCGGGTGGTCCGCCGCTGACCGCTGCCGGCCCAGGCTTGATCAACTCAACGGGGCGCAGGTAGCGGTGTCCGGACCGAGGGGATGCCGCAACCTCGGCCCACAGGAGTCGATCAAGGCGGCCGGGCCGGATCAGGTGGGTGGGGCGACCCGGGTCAGGTAGGTGTGGTGGGTGGTGAAGCCGAGCTTGCGGTAGAGCGCCACCGCCCCGGTGTTGCGCTGCTCCACCTGGAGGAAGGCGTGCGTCGCCCCCTCGGCCGCGCCCCACCCGGCCAGCGCCCGGATCACCCGGGCCGCCAGCCCCTGCCGGCGCGCCGACGGGGCCACCTCGATCAGGCTGAGCCCCAGCCAGCGGCCCTGCCCGGTGACCGTGCCCCGGCCCGTCGCGACCAGCCTGCCGTCGGCGTACACCTGGGCGAAGCGGACCCGGGCCACGGCGGTGAGGATGTGCCGGGCGGAGTCCGGCAGGCCGCCCTTGCGCCCGGCGGCGACCGCGAGCCACTCCTCGGACGGCGCGACGTCGAGCACCACGGGCGGGCCGTCGACGCCCCGACCCGCGTCGCGCGGGACCGGTCCGTGGCGGCCCACCCCGGGCCCCGGGGACGTGCCACCCGTCCCGGCGGGGAGTGGCTCCGGGGACGTGCCATCCGTCCCGGCGGGGAGTGGCTCCGGGGGCAGCAGGGCGGCCAGGGGGACGGTCTGGACCAGGGTCAGCGGCCGGGCGGTCCAGCCCCGGGCGTCCAGTTCCGCGCCGACCGGCACGGCCAGCGGCAACGGTGTGTTGACCATGGCGGGTTGGCCGTGTCCGGCGTACCAGCGTTCGATGGCGTCGACCGCCGCCGGCAGCGGCCGGTCCGGGTCGCCCACCGGCAGGGCCGAGTTGGCGCGTCCGGTCCAGCCGTCGGCGGAGCGCAGCAGCCAGTCGCCGAGCCGGCCGCGTACCGGCGCGGGCCACGCCTCGTCCGCGGCGAGTTCCAGCTCGACCACGGCGGAGGCGGTGGGCCGGCGGGTGGGCGGCACCCGTTTGGCCCGGTGCACCTCGGCCACCGGCACCCGGACCCGGCCCTGCGCGGTGGCGATGGTGAGATGGGTCTCGCTCAGCTCGACCAGTTCGCCGAGGGCGTCCGAGAAGAGGGGCCGGCCCTCACGAATCCCCACAATGCGGCGAACCACGATCCGGTGTCCCACATCCTGCTGTCGGAGCACGATCGACCTCCTCCCCGGCGAGATACTAGGCTCTTAGCGTCGCGGGTGATCGCGACGAGTCTTGCGGAGGAGAAGACCGGTGACCTACATCATCGCCGAGCCGTGCGTGGATGTGCTCGACAAGGCATGCATCGAGGAATGCCCGGTCGACTGCATTTACGAGGGCAACCGGATGCTCTACATCCACCCCGACGAATGCGTCGACTGTGGTGCCTGTGAGCCGGTCTGCCCGGTGGAGGCCATCTTCTACGAGGACGACGTCCCCGAGCAGTGGAAGGACTACACCGGGGCCAACTACGAGTTCTTCGAGGACCTGGGCTCGCCGGGGGGCGCGTCGAAGATCGGCAAGGTGGAGAAGGACGCGACGTTCGTCGCCGGCCAGCCGCCGCGCGGCGAGGGCCACTGAACCGGCCCGCCGCCGTGGCAGCGGGGTCGCCGACCGGGCCCGGTAGGGGTCCGGTCGGGTCCGCGCCGGAACCGTCGGCCCGGCCCGTGCCGGTGTCGGCCCGGTTGCCCGAGTTCACCTGGGACACCCTGGACGCCGCAGCCACCCTGGCCGCGGCGCACCCGGACGGCCTGATCAACCTCTCCATGGGTACGCCGGTCGACCCGGTGCCCACGGTGATCCGGCAGGCCCTGGCCGACGCGTCCGACACGCCGGGCTATCCGCTGACGGCGGGCACCCCGGCGCTGCGGCAGGCCATCGCCGGCTGGGTGGCGCGCGCCTGCGCCGCCGGTGTCGACGGGCTCGGGGTGCTGCCGACGATCGGCTCCAAGGAGCTGGTCGCCTGGCTGCCCACCCTGCTCGGGATCGGCCCCGGCGACGTGGTCGTGGTGCCGACGATCGCCTATCCGACATACGAGGACGGCGCCCGGCTGGCCGGTGCCACCGTGGTGCGGTCCGACGCGCTGACCGCGGTCGGTCCCACCTCGCGGGTACGCCTGGTCTGGGTCAACTCGCCCGGCAACCCGACCGGCCGGGTGCTGCCCGCCGCCCACCTGCGCAAGGTGGTCGACTGGGCCCGGGAGCGCGGTGCCGTGGTGGCCAGCGACGAGTGCTACCTCCCGCTGGGCTGGACGGCCGACGCGGCCCCGGTGTCGGTGCTCGCGCCGGAGGTCTGCGGCGGCTCGTACGACTCGGTGCTGGCGGTGCACTCGCTGTCCAAGCGGTCCAACCTGGCCGGCTACCGGGCCGGGTTCGTCGCCGGTGACCCGGCGCTCGTCGCCGAGCTGCTGAAGATCCGCAAGCACGCCGGCATGATCGTCCCGGCACCGGTGCAGGCCGCCATGGTGGCCGCGCTCGGTGACCAGGCGCACGCCGACGAGCAGCGGGAACGCTACCGGGCCCGGCGGGAGACGCTGCTCGCCGCGTTCACCGGGGCGGGTTTCCGGCTGGAACACTCCGAGGCGGGCCTCTACCTCTGGCTCACCCGCGACGAGGACTGCTGGGACACCGTCGACTGGCTGGCCCGCCGGGGCATCCTGGTCGCCGCCGGGGCCTTCTACGGCCCGGCGGGGCAGCGGCACGTCCGGGTGGCGCTGACCGGGTCCGACGCGCACGTCGGGGCGGTCGCGCACCGGCTCGCCCAGCCGTAGGGACGGCTGCGGTGGGCGACGACGTCGGCCGGCTCCGGGCCGCCGTGGTGGGCACCGGCCTGATCGGCGGGTCGATCCTGCTGCGCCTGCACGAGGCGGGCGTCCCGGTGACCGGCTGGGACCCGGACCCGGCGACCCGGGCCGAGGGCCGCCGCCGGGGCCTCGACTTCCCCGACGAGCTCGCCGACGCGGTCCGCGACCGGGACGTGGTGTTCCTCGGCGGCCCGTTGCCCAGCCTGCCGCAGACCCTGCTCACGGTGGCGGGGCTGACCGGCGACCGATGCATCGTCACCGACGTGGGCAGCACCAAGGAAGCCGTCGCCGGGTTCGCCGGGGCGCACGGGTTGACCGGCCGGTTCGTCCCCGGGCACCCGATGGCCGGCACCGAACGGGCCGGGCTCACCGCCGCCCGGGCCGGCCTGTTCGCCGACGCGGCCTGGGTGCTCTGCCCGAGCGTCGACGGGCTGGTGCCGTTCCGGGCGCTGGTCGGGCTGGTGGTCGACGTCTTCGGCGCGCACGTCGTCCCGATGTCGCCGCAGGTGCACGACCGGGTCGTGGCGCTGTCCTCGCACGTGCCGCACCTGCTGGCCGGCGGTCTGGCCGGGGCCGCCGCCGACTCGACGGTGCGCGACGCGGTGGTCCGGCTCGCCGCCGGCAGCTTCCGTGACGGAACCCGGGTGGCGACCACCCCGGCCCGGCGTACCGCCGCCATGCTGCTGGCCAACCGGGAGCAGGTGCTGCGGCAGTTGGCCGAGGTACGGGCCGCGCTCGACGCGCTCGCCGAGGCGGTCCGCGACGACGACCTGCCCACGCTGGTGGCCCACTACGAGCGGGCCGGCGCGGTGCGGACGGCCGGGTCGGGCCGGGAACTGCCCGTCCGCCGGACGTTCGACCTCGACGCCGACCCCGCCGGGGAGTTGGCGTTCGTCCGGTCGGTCGGCGAGTCCGGCGGACACCTGACCGGCTGCGCGGTGGCGCGGGCGACGGTGACGTACACCGGGCTGCGGCCGGCCTGACCGCGCGGAAACCGGCGGCGCGCCGACCGCGCCGCTAGGGTGGGTGCGTGGCGGACGGACCGGTGGTGGCGGTGCGCGGTGAGGCGTACCGGGAGGTGCCGCCCGAACTGGCCCGCTTCGAGGTGACCGCGACGGCCCGGGAACGGGACCGTCAGGTCGCGTTGGCCCGGCTCGCCGAGCGGGCCGCCGCCGTCCGGGTGCTGCTCGACGAGCACGAGCCGGCGGTGGACCGCCGGGAGGCCGGTGAGCTGCGGGTCCGCCCCGAGACGAACCGGTCCGGCGAGCGGGTCGTCGGCTACCTCGGCAGCGTCTCCACCACGGTCACCGTCACCGACTTCGGCTCCCTGGCCGAGCTGATGCTGCGGCTGGCCGAGCTGGACCACGTCGAGGTGGCCGGCCCCTGGTGGTCGTTGCGCCCGGACAGCCCGGCCCACCGGGAGGCCCGGCACGCGGCGATCGCCGACGCGCTGCGCCGGGCCCGGGAGTACGCCGAGGCGCTCGGCGCGCGGGTGACCGCGCTGCGGGAGCTGGCCGACACCGACGAGGGCTCCGGCGCGGGCGGGGCGATGTTCGCCCGCCAGGCCCGCCAGGGTGGCCCGCCGGAGCTGGACCTGGACCCCCGTCCGCAGTCGGTGCACGCGGTGGTGCGGGCCCGGTTCACCATCAGCGAGCCGGTCCTGAGCTGATGCCCGGGGCGCGTCCGTTCTCCCTCGACGACCTGGTGGCCCGGGCCCGGTCGCTGGCCGACGCCGGCCCCCGGCAGCTGCTGGGCATCGCCGGTGCGCCCGGGGCGGGCAAGTCCACCCTGGCCGAGCGGATCGTCGCGGCGGTCGGTCCGAGCGCCCGGCTGGTGCCGATGGACGGCTTCCACCTCGCCCAGGCGGAGCTGGTCCGGTTGGGCCGGGCGGACCGCAAGGGCGCGGTCGACACCTTCGACGCCAACGGGTACGTGTCGCTGCTGCGCCGGTTGCGCCGGTTGGAGCCGACCGCCGTGTACGCGCCGCTGTTCCGCCGCGACCTGGAGGAGCCGGTGGCCGGGGCCGTGGAGGTGCCGCCCTCGGTCCGGCTGGTGGTGACCGAGGGCAACTACCTGCTGCTCGCCGAGCCGCCGTGGGACGAGGTGCGGTCGTTGCTGCACGAGGCGTGGTTCCTCGACCTGGACGCCGGGGCACGGCTGCGCCGGCTGGTGGCGCGGCACGTGGCGTACGGGCGGTCGCCGGAGGCGGCGCAGGCCTGGGCGTACGGCAGCGACGAGGCGAACGCCGCCGTGGTGGCGGGCACCGCCGACCGGGCCGACCTGGTGGTCCGGTCAACCGACCCGGGGTGACGGGACGGTACGTCGCAGCAGCCGGGCCACCAGGGCCCGTTCCCGGTGGAACTCCCACGCCTCCGGGTAGCCGCTGTGGTTGCGGATCGGCGGGTCGGCGACCTCGCCCCCGCTGGGGTGCAGCGCCTCCGGGTCGGTCACCGGCACGTCCCGTTCCCCGGCGTTGACCTGCCAGCCGAGCGGGTCGGTGTCCCGCCAGAAGTTGGTCCACGCGACGTGGCCGGAGGGCCAGGTCAGGCTGTCGGCGAGCACCCGGAGCCGGGCCGGGCCGAAGTAGGCGGGGAAGACCCGCCCGTAGAGGCGGGTGAGCTGGCAGCCGTACGACAGGAACCAGATCCGTCGCCGCCACCGGGTCGGCAGTTGGAGCACCGTCGCCGCGCAGATCACCGTGCCCTGGCTGTGGCCGGAGAGGATCACCCCGTCCATCCGGCGCGGGTCGCGTTCGGCCAGCGCCAGGATGCCGGCGATCCGGGTCTGCAACTCGGGGACGGCGCGTTCGGCGTAGCTGGGCGGGGCGAGCGGGTGTGCGGCGCGCGGCCAGAAGGTGCCGACGTCCCAGAGCACCCCGACGCTGCGCCGGACGGTGTCGTTGCGGTAGACCAGCATGCCGAGGCCGGCGACCACCAGCGGCAGCCAGCCCAGCAGGGTGTCCCCGAGGTCGGCGGCGGCGTGCACCAGCCCCGGCCAGCCCGCCGCGCCGACCGGCGCCGGGCGGGTACGGCTTAGCGCCGCCACGCAGGACAGCGCCACCAGCACCGCCGCGATGGTGGCGTAGCAGCCGATCAGCCGTACCGCGTGCTCGCCGACCAGGCGGTGCAGCGCGCGGAAGGTGCTGACGTGCCGGCATCGGCGCAGGTCGTGCGCGGAGAGGGCCTGCCCGGCGGCGGTGAGCCGGGTGTATTCGACGCGGCGCAGCCGGTGGAAGAGCACCCCCGCGCGGACCAGCGTGCCGAGCAGTGCGGCGGTGGCGAGGGTGAAGGCCAGCCCGGCCCACATCACCGGCAGGGGCAGCACGATCGGGGAGAACCCGCTGGGTGAGGCGGCCCCGTCGAGCCGGTCGGTGACCCAGTAGAGCAGGCCGGCGCAGTAGGCGATGGCCATCATCCAGCCGAAGCCGGCGATCACCGCGGCCCCGCGTCCGCCCCAGGCGACGTCGGTGTGCACGCCGAGCGGTTGCTGGCCGGCGTCGCTGCCGGTGCGGGGCAGCAGCAGTCCGATCGCGGCGAGCGCGATGGCGGGTGCGGCGAGCATCCAGATCCGTAGCCCGTCGGGGGCGGCGGGGACGCCGGGCAGCCGACCGTCGAGCCAGGCCACGCCGAGGGGCAGCAGCACGGCGGCCGTGCCGGGGACGGGCAGCGCCCGTCGGCCGGACCGGGCGACCGTGCCGATGGCGAACAGCAGCAGCACCTGGTAGGTGGCGAGCCAGGCGACCAGCCCGTCGTAGCCGGGCAGCGAGTGGTCGGCGCGGCAGCCGGCGAGGCCGGGGTCGCGGGTGCAGCCGACCGGTGGGCGGAACTGCGCCAGCGGGGTGCCGGCGGGGCCGTCCGGCAGCAGCAGGAGGGTGAAGGTGCCGGTCAGCGCGAGGCCGGTGAGCAGGCCGACGGTGAGGCTCCACCGGCCGAGCGGGCTGGCCCCGCCGCGCCGGGTCAGCCAGGGGCGGCCCACCGCCACCACCGCGATCACCACGACCGTGACCAGGGCGGCGACGGTCGGGACGGCGACCACGGCCCGGACGCCCCGGGCCGGGTCCAGCACCAGCACCGCGCCGACGGGCACCGCCGCGGCGAGCGCCGCGCCGACGCACAGGTGCAGCACGGCGGCCCGGCGCAGCTGTCCCTCCCCGCCCCAGAAGGTGGGGTCCTGCAACGGGTTGGCCAGGTCGGGCGTCGGCTCGGCCGGGTGCTCCCCGTCGCCCGCCGGGGGTCGGGGTTCGGCGGGCATCTCGGCCTCGTACTGGTAGGTGCGCCAGGAGACGATGCCGAGCACCAGCAGCGTCGCCAGCGGCACCAGGAGGCCGACGGCGAGCGCGTGGGCGTCCGCGCGCCACCAGCCCCGGCCGAGGAACTCCCACGGGCCGGGCAGTTGCCGCAGGCACTCCTGGTCGACGCACTGCCAGGCGATCAGGTCGACGCCGATGCCGGTGGCGGCGAGTACCAGGGTGCCGGTGAGGCTGAGGCAGAACAGCCGGATCAGCCAGGCGGTGATGCCGGAGCGGCTGCCCCAGCGTTCGGTGTCCGGGTCGGGCGGGATGCCGGGGCGGGCGTACAGGGCGACGTTGGCGAGGGTGAACGGCAGCAGCAGCGTCCACAGGGCGCGTTCGACGTCCCGCGCGGTCCGCGCCCCCGAGGTCAACTGCCCCCAGCTGTACGCCTCGACGACGACGGGGTCGTCGGGGGCGGAGTCGCTGGCGCGGTAGAAGCCGGTGACGTCGCCGCCGGAGACGAGCCGGGGTTGCGGGCCGGTGCCGGTCGGGTCGGCGGGCAGGCCGAGGATCTGGTCGGGTGGGGTGTTGGACACGCCGTGTACCCGAAGTTCGAGTACCCGCTCGGCCATCGGTGCTCCCTGGTAACGAAGTCACTACCCAGAGTGCATCGGAATTTGCCGTTCGCCCACGGTTGCGTCGAGGTTTTCGCAGCTCAAGCTGTTATTGCAGGGTGCGGATCACCCGTGCGGGGTTACCCACGGCGACCACGTTGGGGGGTAGGTCGCGGGTGACCACCGCGCCCGCGCCGACCACCGTGTTCTCCCCGACGGTCACTCCGGCGAGGACGATCACCCCGCCGCCGAGCCAGACGTTGTCCCCGATGGTGATCGGCTGGGCGGCCTCCCACTTGGCCCTTCGCGCCCGGGCCTCGACGGGGTGGGTGGCGGTGAGCAGCTGCACGTTCGGTCCGATCTGGACGTCCGCGCCGATGGTGATCCGGGCGACGTCGAGCAGGACGGCGTTGAAGTTGACGAAGCTGCGGTCCCCGAGGTGGGTCTGCCAGCCGTAGTCGCAGTGCAGGGGTGGGCGTACCCAGGCGCCCTCGCCGACGCTGCCGAGCAGTTCGCGCAAAGCGGCGAGCCGGGCCTGCGGGTCGTGGGCGGGGCTGCGGTTGAAGCGTTCGGCCAGCCGCGCGGCGCGGTCGAGATCCGCGACGATCTCGGGATCGTCGGCGATGTACGGCTCGCCGGCGAGCATGCGTTCCCTCATGGACGTCACCAGGTGATCGTCGCCGATCGGGCGGCCCGGCGGGACGGAATCGGGTCGGTCGTGTCTCAGCAATGTGTCCGGACGGTCATCCCCCGGACTTCTTTTTGCATACCGAGTATGTAATTCTGAGGCATCGATGTGACTCGGTCGTCGCGAGGTAGCTGGTCATCGCGAGGTGACTGGTCATCTCGATGGCTCCTGTCATGTAGACGTCTTAGGAGGAGGTTCCGTTGCACCGAAGCAGAAGAACCGCGGCCGGCGGGCTGGTGCTCGCCCTGGCCCTCGGTCTGCCGGCGACGGGCGCGCACGCCGCGCCCGCCGGCCCCGCCGCGTCCCGGCCCGCCACGCCGGCCACCGGCGCCAGCACCGTCACCCTGATCACCGGGGACCAGGTCACCGTCACCCGCACCGGCGGCGCCGCCGTACGCCCCGGTGCCGGCCGGGAACACCAGCAGTTCCTGGTCCGCCGGGAACACGGCCACCTTTCCGTGGTGCCCCGCGACGCGGTGCCGCTGCTGCGCTCGGGGCAGGTCGACAGGCGGCTGTTCGACGTCACCGGCCTGATCGCCGCCCGCTACGACGACGCCCACCGCGACAACCTGCCGCTGCTGGTGTCGTACCGCCAGGGGCAGGCCCGACGCGGCGCGGCCGTGCTGCCGGGCACCCGGGTGACCCGCGACCTGCCGGCGATCCAGGGCGCGGCGCTGACCGCCGGCAAGTCCTCGACCGGCGCGGTCTGGTCGACGCTGACCGGCGGCGACGCCGGAGCCCGGCTCGACGCGGCAGGGGGCGTCGAGCGGATCTGGCTGGACGGTCGGCGCACGCTCTCCCTCGACCACAGCGTGCCCCAGATCGGCGCGCCCACCGCCTGGGCCGCCGGCTGGACCGGCAAGGGGGTGACCGTCGCGGTGCTGGACACCGGCATCGACGCCACCCACCCGGACCTCGCCGGCAAGGTCGGCGAGGCCCGCAACTTCAGCGACCTGCCCGACCAGCGGGACATCGTCGGGCACGGCACCCACGTCGCGTCCACCATCGCCGGCAGCGGTGCCGCCTCCGGCGGGAAGTACAGGGGTGTCGCGCCGGACGCGACGCTGCTCGACGGCAAGGTCTGCGAGGAGTTCGGCTGCGCCGAGTCGGCGATCCTGGCCGGCATGCAGTGGGCCACCACCGAGAAGAAGGCCGCCGTGGTCAACATGAGCCTCGGCGGTGGCGACACCCCCGAGGTCGACCCGCTGGAGGAGGCGGTCCAGACGCTGACCGCCCAGACCGGCAGCCTCTTCGTCATCGCCGCCGGCAACGACGGCTCCGACGGCTCGGTCGGCTCGCCGTCCACCGCCGACGCCGCGCTCGCCGTCGGCGCGGTCGACCGGGACGACGAACTCGCCGACTTCTCCAGCCGCGGCCCCCGCGTCGGCGACGACGCGCTCAAGCCCGACATCACCGCCCCCGGCGTCGACATCGTGGCCGCCCGCTCCGTCGACGGCCAGATCGGCGACCCGGTCGGCACGAAGTACGTCGCGCTCTCCGGCACGTCGATGGCCACCCCGCACGTGGCCGGCTCGGTGGCGCTGCTCGCCCAGCAGCACCCGGGCTGGAAGGCCGGGCAGCTCAAGGCGACCCTGATGGCCGCCGCGAAGCCGCACCCGACGCAGACCGCCTACGAGCAGGGCGCCGGCCGGGTGGACCTGACCCGGGCGATCACCGAGCAGGTCACCACCGACCCGGTCAGCGTCTCGTTCGGCCGGGCCCTGTGGCCGCACGGCGACGACGCCCCGATCACCCGGACCGTCGCCTGGCACAACGGTGGCGCCACCCCGCTCACCCTCGACCTGACCGTCGAGGTCAAGGGGCCGGGCGGGGCCGCCGCACCGGCCGGCATGTTCACCCTCGGCGTCAACCGGATCACCGTCCCGGCCGGCGGCCGGGCCGAGACCACCGTCACCGCGAACACCCGGCTCGGCGTCGACGGCTACTGGACCGGCCGGGTCGTGGCCCGCTCCGGCGGCACCGTCGCGGTGACCCCGCTGGCCGTGCACCGGGAGGTGGAGAGCTACACCGTCACGCTCACCCACCTCGACCGGGGCGGCAAGCCGGGCGGCGACTACTCGACCGCCTTGGTCGACCTCGCCGACGGCGACGTACGCGACGTGTTCGAGGCCGACGGCGTCGTCGAGGTCCGGGTCCCCAAGGGCCGGTACGGGCTGAACAGCGTCTTCTTCGAGGCCGGCCCGGACGAGGAGTCGGGCGGGCTGGCCATGCTCGCCCAGCCGGAACTGGTGGTCGCCGGCGACACGGCGGTCACCATCGACCTGCGGAAGGCCAAGCCGGTACGGATGACCGTTCCGCAGGCCGACGCCCAGGTCGCCCTGGTCGACATCAGCGCCAACTACCTGCTGCCCGACGACGGCAGCTACGGGTTCGGCATCGTCTCCTTCGACACCTTCGACGGGCTGTCCACCGGCCAACTCGGCAAGACGGTGCCGGCCGACGAGTTCGTCACCACGATCAACAGCCAGTGGGCCGACCGGGAGGCCGAGAACAGCCCGTACCTGTACGCGCTCGGCGAGACCGTCCCGGGCAAGGTGCCCAGCGGGTTCGTCCGCGACTACCGGCGGGGCGACCTGGCCACGGTGGTGCACAAGTTCCGTGACCCGTACCCGAAGATGGAGGCCGAACGGCTGGTCTTCCCGAACAACGGCCTCAACCTCGGCGGCTGGGCGGTCGTCCTCCCCACCGACCTGCCCGGCCAGCGCACCGAGCACTACAGCACCAGGGGCGTGCGCTGGGAGTCCGAGCTCGACTTCGGCATCCGTGACCCGGAGGAGGGCTGGCTGGACGTCCAGGCGATCCTGCTGGGCCTGCCCACCAAATACCAGGCCGGCCGCCGGATCACCGAAACCTGGGGGACCGCGCCGCTCGGGCCGTCCCTGCCCGCCCCGCGCTGGCCGCAGGACGGCGTCACCCGGACCGGGGACACGATCGTGGTGAGCGTGGCGTTGCACAGCGACGCGGCGGGGCACCCCGGCGGGTCGCTGACCGACCGCGCCCGTACCGCCCTGTGGCGCAACGGCAAGCTGGTGGAGGAACTGGACAACCCGGGGTACGGCGAGTTCACCGTGCCGAAGGCGGCCGGCGACTACAAGCTGACCGTCGAGGCGAAGCGGAGCCTCACCGACCTCGGCACCGAGGTGGAGGCGAGCTGGACGTTCCGCTCCGGGCACGTGGCCGGTGACACGCCGAAGCTGCTGCCGCTGTCGGAGATCCGGTTCACCCCGCAACTGAGGGTCGACAACACCGCCCCGGCCGGGCAGGTCTTCGCCGTCCCCGTGCAGGTACGGCGGCAGCCGGGCGCCGGCACCGCCAAGCTGGCGAAGCTCAGCGTCGACGTGTCGTACGACGGGGGGAGGACCTGGCGGCGGGCGACCGTGGTGAAGGTGCCGGGCCAGGGCACGGTGGCGCTGGTCAAGCACCCGGCGGGGGCCGGGTACGCGTCCCTGCGGGCGACCGCCCGGGACACCGAGGGCAACACCGCGAGCACCCGGATCATCCAGGCGTACCGCCTGAAGTGAACCGACGTCCGGGCCCGCGACGGTCTCGTCGCGGGCCCGGACCGGGCGGCTCAGTCGTTGGCGTGCAGGGCGGCGTTGAGCGTGATGCCCTGGCCGGTACGCGGCTTCGCCTCCAACGCCCCGGTCACCGAGTTGCGCCAGAACAGCAGGCCGTCGACGCCGGACAGCTCGCGGGCCTTCACCACCCGGCCGTCCGGCAGGGTGATCTTCGAGGCGGCGGTGATGTAGCAGCCGGCCTCGACCACGCAGTCGTCGCCGAGCGAGATGCCCACCCCGGCGTTCGCGCCGATCAGGCTCCGCGCGCCGATGCGCACCCGGTCGGTGCCGCCGCCGGAGAGGGTGCCCATGATCGACGCACCGCCGCCGATGTCGGAACCGTCACCGACCACCACGCCCTGCACGATCCGGCCCTCGATCATCGAGGTACCCAGCGTGCCGGCGTTGAAGTTGACGAAACCCTCGTGCATCACGGTGGTGCCGGCGGCGAGGTGCGCGCCGAGCCGGACCCGGTCCGCGTCGGCGATCCGCACCCCGGCGGGCACCACGTAGTCGGTCATCCGGGGGAACTTGTCCACCCCGTACACGGCCAGGTGGCGGCCGGCGGCCCGCTCGATCACGCGCAGCTCGTCCACCCGCTCCGGCGGGCACGGGCCGGCCGAGGTCCACGCGACGTTCGCCAGTTGGGCGAAGATGCCGTCGAGGTTCAGCTCGTTGGGCCGCACCAGGCGGTGCGAGAGCAGGTGCAGCCGCAGGTACGCGTCGGCGGCGTCCTTGATCGGCTCGTCCAGCGCGCCGATCACGGTGACCACCTGCACCGTACGCAGGCCCGGCAGGGCCCGCTCGCCGATCGCGCCGGGCGGCAGGTCCAGCACGTCGGCCTGGTCCTCGCCGGGGACCAGCGGCAGCTCACCCAGGCCCAGCTTGCCGGTCGGGTACCAGGTGTCGAGCACCTGCTCGGCGGCGGTCACGGTGGCCAGGCCGATACCCCAGGCGGATTGGGACGTCACTGTTCTACCCTCTCGTTCGCGGCTGCGGGGCCGGTGGGCTCACCCCTCACGCCCACCGTTCAGGACGGTACCGTGCGAATCATGGAGAACCCGCTGACCCCCGAGGTCCTGGCCGATCCGGTGGCGCTGACCCGTGCCCTCGTCGACATCGAGTCCGTCTCCCTCGACGAGAAGGCCATCGCCGACTGTGTCGAGGAGGTGCTGCGCCGGGTGCCGCACCTGAGCACCTTCCGGCACGGCAACACCGTGATGGCGCGGACGGATCTCGGCCGGTCCTCGCGGGTGGTGCTCGCCGGGCACCTGGACACGGTGCCGCACAACGACAACTTCCCGTCGACCATGCGCGGGGACCTGATGTACGGCTGCGGCACCTCCGACATGAAGTCCGGGGTGGCCTTCGCGCTGCACCTGGCGGTGACCCTGCCCGACCCCCGCTACGACGTGACGTACTTCTTCTACGAGGCCGAGGAGATCGAGTCCCGGTACAACGGGCTCACCCTGGTCGCCGAGGCGCACCCGGAGTGGCTCCGGGCCGACTTCGCGGTGCTGCTGGAGCCGACGTACGGCATCGTCGAGGCGGGCTGCCAGGGCACCATGCGGGCGATCGTCACGGTGCCGGGCGAGCGCGCCCACGCGGCCCGCTCCTGGCGCGGGGTCAACGCCATCCACGGCGCGGGCGAGGTGCTCCGCCGCCTCGGCGACTACCGGGCCCGCCGGGTCACCATCGACGGCTGCGACTACCGTGAGGGCCTCAACGCGGTACGGATCGACGGCGGCGTGGCCGGCAACGTCGTCCCCGACCGCTGCGAAATCGAGATCAACTACCGGTACGCCCCGGACCGGGACCCGGCGGCGGCCGAGGCGCACCTGCGGGAGGTCTTCGCCGGCTACGAACTGGCGATCACCGACGCGGCGGCCGGCGCGGCCCCGGGACTCGACGCGCCGGTGGCCCAGGAGTTCCTGGCGGCCGTGGGTGCCGCCCCGATCGGCAAGCTGGGCTGGACCGACGTGGCCCGGTTCGCGGCGATGGGCATCCCGGCGCTGAACTTCGGCCCCGGCGACCCCAACCTCGCCCACCACAGGGACGAACACGTCGAACTCACCAAGATCCGCGACGGCGCCGCCACCCTCCACCGCTGGCTGGCCCCCGCCTGACCCCGCCGGCCCCGCCCCGGGCTCGCTCCGCCCCGGGCCCGGCCCGGGTTCGCTCCGGTGATCAAGAAGTTTGCGTCATCGAGAGCGCTCTCCCGTGACGCAATTCTCTTGATCGCCGAGTGTGGCAGCGCCGGGGCGAAGGGGTTGGTGGCAACGGGCTGAGCTCGGCCGGTCACGGGAGTCGGGCCGGCGGGGCGTGGTGGGTGTGGTGAGGCCCCCGGGGTCGGGGGACCGCGGGGGCCTCGGTACGTACAGGTGAGGGTTCGGGTGGCCGGCCAGGGGTGTGAGGCGGCGGCCGGCCGGGTGGTGCGGGTCGGGCTGGTGGTGTCAGACGGTGGTGAGGCGGGGACTGTCGGGCTCGGTGGGCTCGACGGACGGGGCGGCCGGCTCCACCGGCACCTCCAACTGTCGGGCGCGGCGGCGCTCGGCCACCACCTCGTTGATCCTTCGCTGCATCTGCCGACGGATCCGCATCCGTTCGTTGTTGCTGATCACGCTTGCTCCTCCCCCGAAGGCGCGCGCCGGGCCATACCCGGTATGTGAATAGTAAGACGTACGGGCGACAGAATTAGTTGCCCAAGATCGCGAACTTTTTCTCCGACCCGTCGGCCGGCACCGCCCTGACGTGCGCCTCCACTACGGTGGCTGTCATGAGTCAGACCAACGGGCGGCAGTCGGGCCGCGATCCGGAGCGGCACCGGGGGGCGGTGACGCTGCGCCGTGGCGCGATCCCCACCAGCACCGCCGACCAGCGGTTGCTCGACTCCCGGGGGCGCAGCGACTGGAAGACCAAGGACGCCTGGCGCGCGCTGCGCATCCTCGCCGAGTTCGTCGAGGGCTTCGACACGTTGGCCGATCTGCCGCCCGCGGTGAGCGTCTTCGGCTCCGCCCGTAGTAAACCCGACAGTCCCGAGTGCCGGCTGGCCGAGGAGTTGGGCGCGGGGCTGGCCCGGGCCGGCTACGCGGTGATCACCGGTGGTGGACCCGGCGTCATGGAGGCGGCCAACCGGGGGGCCAGCGAGGCCGGTGGCCTCTCCGTCGGGCTGGGCATCGAACTCCCCTTCGAACAGGGGCTCAACGACTGGGTCGACCTGGCCATCGACTTCCGCTACTTCTTCGCCCGCAAGACCATGTTCGTCAAGTACGCCCAGGCGTTCGTCGTGCTGCCGGGCGGCTTCGGCACCATGGACGAGCTGTTCGAGGCACTCACCCTGGTGCAGACCGGCAAGGTGACCCGCTTCCCGGTGGTGCTCATGGGCACCGACTACTGGCGGGGCCTGCTCGACTGGCTGCGGGACAGCATGGCCGCCGAGGGCAAGATCGGCCCGGTGGACCTGGAGCTGATCTGCCTCACCGACGACGTCGACGCGGCGGTACGGCACATCGTCGAGGCCGAGGCGGCGCTCGCCGTCGACCAGGAGGCGGTACGCGAGGAGGCGGTGGCGCGTACCGCAGCCGACCAGCAGGCCGCCCGCCGGGCCGCCGACACCAACACCCCCTCCCCGGGTACGCCGTCCCACGGCACCGGGGCCGGTGGCGCGGGCCGGGGCGTGGTCGACGGTCGGGAGGGCTGAGCCGGTGGCGGCGATCTGTGTCTTCTGCGCGTCCTCCCGCACCCTCGACCAGCGCTGGCTGGATCTGGCCGCCGAGACCGGGGCGGAGCTGGCCCGGCGCGGTCACACGCTGGTCAGCGGCGGCGGCTGTGTCGGGATGATGGGCGCGCTCGTCGACGGGGCGCGGGCGGCCGGTGGGCGCACCGTCGGGGTGATCCCGCAGGCGCTGGTGGACCTGGAGGTCGCCGACCTGGCCTCGGACGAACTGCTGGTCACCGACGGCATGGCCGGCCGCAAGACCATCATGATCGACAAGTCGGACGCGTTCCTCACCCTGCCCGGCGGCCTGGGCACCCTGGACGAGCTGTTCGAGGTCTGGACCACCGCCACCCTGGCCATGCACACCAAGCCGATGGTGCTGGTCGACACCGACGGCTTCTACCGCCCGCTGCTCGACTGGCTGGGCACGATCACCGACCAGACCTTCCTCAAGCCCGCCGGCCTGGACCTGCTCACGGTCACCCCGACCGTCGCCGCCGCGCTCGACGCCCTGGAGGCCCGGCTGCCCTGACCGGGGGCCGGGCTGGGCCACGGTCGGCCCGAGGCACGCCGGGCCGGGTCAGACCCGGGCGGGGTGGTGCGGTGGGTGGTGTCGTACCGACATGGTGGGATGTGGGGGTGCAGGGGTACCGGCTGGTGCGCCGACCTGCCGGACCGGGCCCGCAGGACGGGCGGTCCGCCGCGGACGTTCGGGGGGACGGTCGGCACGGCGGGCCGGCCGAGGGGCCGGGCCGGGCCGGTGCGGGCGTCGAGGGGGAGCCGCGGCCCGGGGGGCCGACGGGCGATGCCGTGCGCCCCGCCGGGAGGCCACCGGCCCGGGGTCCGGCGGGCGATGCCGTGCGCCCCGACGGGCGCCGGCACGACCCGCTCCAGGCGGAGGTGGTGGCGCACACCGACGGGCCGATGCTGGTCCTCGGCGGGCCGGGCACCGGCAAGACCGGCACCCTGGTCGAGGCGGTCGCCGCCCGGGTCGCCGAGGGGGTCGACCCGGAACGCCTGCTGGTGCTCACCTTCAGCCGTCGGCAGGCCACCGGGCTGCGGCACCGGATCGAGGCCCGGATCGCCGCCGACGGCCACCGGGTGCTGCGGGAGCCGCTGGTACGCACCTTCCCGGCGTACGCCTTCGGGCTGCTGCGCCGGGCCGCCGCCGAGCGGGGCGAACCGTCCCCCCGGCTGCTCACCGGCCCCGAACAGGATCTGATCATCCGGGAACTGCTCGACGTCGTCGGCGGCGAACCCGACGACGACCCGGTCGGCTGGCCGGACGACCTGCTCCCCGCCCTGCGTACCCGGGCGTTCGCCGCCCAGCTGCGTGACCTGCTGATGCGCGCCGCCGAACGCGGCGTCGGGCCGGTCGAGCTGGCCCGGCTGGGGGAGAAGCTGGGCCGCGCCGACTGGCCGGCCGCCGCCCGCTTCCTGCGGGAGTACGTCGCCGTCCTCGCCCTGCGTGACGTCGGCAACCGGGGTTCCGTGGCGTACGACCCGGCCGAGCTGGTGCGGGCGGCCACCGGCATGCTCCTCGACGATCCGGAGCTGCTGGCGGCCGAACGTCGCCGGCTGGCCCACGTCTACGTCGACGAGTTGGCCGACACCGACCCGGCCCAACAGGACCTGCTGGCCGTCCTGGCCGGGGGCGGCCGGTCCCTGGTGGCGTTCGCCGACCCGGACTCCTCCACGTACGCCTTCCGGGGTGCCGACCCGGCCGTGGTGACCGCCTTCCCGCACCGGTTCCGCACCGCCTCCGGGGCACCGGCGGCACAGGTCACCCTCACCACCTCGTACCGGGCCGGCGCGGTGCTGCTCGGGGCCACCGGTCGACTCGCCCGGCGGCTGCGTGGCCCGGCCGGGCACCGGCGGCTTCGCCCCCTGCCCGACGCGCCGCCCGGCAGCGTCGAGGTGCGTACCTTCCGCTCGGCCACCAGCGAGGCCGCCTGGCTGGCCCACGCGCTGCGCTCCGCCCATCTGCTCGACGGGGTGCCCTGGTCGGCGATGGCGGTGCTGGTCCGCTCGACCCACCTGCACCTGCCGTCGCTGCGTCGGGCGCTGCACACCGCCGGGGTGCCCACCGTCGTGCACGGCGAGGACCTGCCGCTGCACCTGCAACCGGCGGTCGCCCCGCTGCTGCTCCTGCTGCGCTGCGCGCTCGAACCGGCCCGGCTCGACGAGGAGTCCGCGATCGCGCTGCTGCACTCGCCGCTGGGCGGGGCCGACCCGCTCGCCGAGCGGCGGCTGCGCCAGGGGCTGCGGGCGCTCGCGCTGGCCCGGGGTGACCGGCGGCCCTCCGGTGAGCTGATCGTCGAGGCGCTGGCCGACCCGGCGGAGCTGGCCGGCATCGAACGGCGCTGGGTCGAACCGGCCCGTACGGTCGCGGAGCTGCTCGCCACCGCGCGGACGGCGGCGGCCGTGCCCGGGGCGACCGCCGAGGACGTGCTCTGGGCGGTGTGGGAATCCAGTGGGCTCGCCGAACGCTGGGCCGGGGCGGTCAACCGGGGGCGGGCGGCCACCGGGGAGCACGAGACCGCCCAGCGCTGGCGGGCCGAGGCCGCCGACCGGGACCTCGATGCGGTGCTGGTCCTCTTCGACGCGGCGGCCCGGTTCGTCGACCGGCTGCCCGGCGCGCGGACCGAGGTCTTCCTCGACCACGTCCTCGGCCAGGACCTGCCGGCCGACACCCTGGCGGCCAGCGCCGACCGGGGTGAGGCCGTCCGCCTGCTCACCGCGCACGCGGCCAAGGGCCTGGAGTGGGACCTGGTCGCGGTGGCCGGGGTGCAGGAGGGCGTCTGGCCCGACCTGCGGCTGCGGGGCAGCCTGCTCGGCTCCGAACGGCTGGTCGACGTGCTGGTCGGCCGGGCGGACGGCACCGGCGCCCGGGCCAGCCTGGTCGGGCAGACCTCCGCCCTGCTCGACGAGGAACGCCGGCTGTTCCACGTCGCGGTGACCCGGGCCCGGCATCGGCTGCTGGTCACCGCCGTGGCCTCGGCCGCCGTCGGCGGCGACGACCACGAGGAGCAGCCCAGCCGCTTCCTGCACGAACTCGGCGTCACCGACCAGGACGGGAACGGCCCCACCGGAACCGGCCCCACCCCGCCCGGCCCCGCCACATCGGCACTTCCCCGCCACGATCCGCTGGCTACCCGGAGCGACGGGGACGGCGCGGGAGACGAAGCGGGTCGGTCATCCGACGGGGAACCCGGGGAGGTGGGCGAGAACCTGCCCGGGGGGCCGGATGAGAACCTGCCCGGGGACGCCGGGGACGGCCCGGCCGGGGAGCTGCCCGTGGGGCGGCCACCCCGGGCGCTCACCCTCTCCGCGCTGGTGGCGGAGCTGCGTACCGCGGTCGTCGACCCGGCGGCGTCGGTGGCCCGGCGGCGCGCGGCGGCGGCCGAACTGGCCCGGCTGGCCGCCGCCGGCATCCCCGGCGCGCACCCGGACGACTGGTGGGGCCTGCGCAGCCTCTCCGACGACCGGCCGCTGGTGGACGAGGGCGAACCGGTGCGGGTCACGCCGTCGGGGATGGAGAGCGCGCTGCGGTGCAGCCTGCGCTGGCTGCTCGAACGGCACGGCGGCAGCGGGCCGGCCAGCGCCGCCCAGGGCGTCGGCAACCTGGTGCACGCCGCCGCGATGCTGGCCGAGGACGCCAGCGCCGACCGGACGGCCCTGCTGGAGTACGTCGCCGCCCGGTTCGACGCGATCGAGCTGGCGGCCCGGTGGATGGTCGGCCCGGAGCGGGAACGCGCCGAGGCCATGGTGGACAAGCTGCTGCGCTGGCTGGCCGGCAACCCGCGCCGGCTGCTCGCCATCGAGCACGAGTTCGCGGTCCGCCTCGACGACCCGACCCGCCCGGTCGAGCTGACCGGCCGGGTCGACCGGCTGGAGGTCGACGCCGACGGCCGGCTCGTGGTGATCGACCTCAAGACCGGCAAGTCGACGGCGGTCACCGAGCGGGAGATGGCCGAGCATCCGCAGCTCGGGGCGTACCAGGCGGCGGTGGAGGCGGGCGGGTTCGCCGAGTTCGGCGACGAGGCCGGGGGCGCGGCGCTGGTGCAGCTCGGCACCGGCACGAAGGACGCCCGCGAGCAGACCCAGGCCGCCGCCGGGCAGGGCCCCGAGGCCGGCTGGGCCACCGCCCTGGTCCGGCGCACCGCCGATACGATGGCCGCCTCGACCTTCGCCGCCGTCGCCAACGCGAAGTGCCGGGTCTGCCCGGTGCGGACCAGTTGCCCGGTCTCCGGGCAGGGCCGGCAGGTCGTGGAGCCACCGGCCACCGGCCACGAGGGGGAGCGGTGACCCAGCCGACGCTGTTCAGCGCCGCCACCCCCGCCCCGCGCGCCGCCGACGCCGGGCCGCGCTACACGCCGGTGGAGCTGGCCCGGCTGCTCCGGCTGGACGCCCCCACCACCGAACAGGCCGCGATCATCGCGGCACCCGTCGCGCCGCTGCTGGTGGTGGCCGGTGCCGGCTCGGGCAAGACCGAGACGATGGCCGCCCGGGTGGTGTGGCTGGTCGCCAACTCGTACGTGCGCCCGGAACAGATCCTCGGGCTGACCTTCACCCGCAAGGCGGCCGGTGAGCTGGCGCACCGGGTGCGTACCCGGCTCGACCAGCTGGTGCGGCGGCTCGGCCGGCGGGCCCGCAACCCGCTGGACGATCCACTTGCCGGCGAGCCCACCGTCGCCACCTACCACTCGTACGCCGGGCGGATCGTCACCGAGCACGGGCTGCGGGCCGGCTACGAGCCGACCACCCGGCTGCTCACCGAGGCGTCCCGGTGGCAGCTCGTCGACCTGCTGGTCCGCAACTACGACGGCGACATGTCCGAGGTCGACCGGATGCCCAGCACCGTCACCGACGCCGTCCTCGCGCTGGCCGGCGAGCTGGACGAGCACCTGGTCGACCCGGACGCCCTGGCCGCCTGGACGGGCCGGTTCTTCGCCGAGGTGCAGGCCCACCCCGGGCGGGTCTACGCCGACGTCCGCAGGGCCCTCCAGCTGCAACGGACCCGGCTGAAGCTGCTGCCGCTGGTGCGGGCGTACGCCCGGCGCAAGGACGACTTCGAGGCGATGGACTTCGCCGACCAGCTCGCCCGCGCCGCCCGGGTGGCCCGCGACCACCCGGCGGTCGGCGCGGTCGAGCGGGACCGTTACCGGGTGGTGCTGCTCGACGAGTACCAGGACACCAGCCACGCCCAGGTGGTGCTGCTCAACCACCTCTTCGGCGGCGGTCACCCGGTCACCGCGGTCGGCGACCCCTGCCAGTCGATCTACGGCTGGCGGGGGGCCAGCGCCGGCACGCTCGACCGGTTCCCCACCGACTTCGCCCACGCCGACGGCACCCCCGCCGGGGCGATGAGCCTCACCACCAGTTGGCGCAACCGGCCGGAGATCCTCGGGGTGGCCAACACGTTGTCGGTGCCGCTGCGGGCGGCCGGCGCCCGGGTGCCGGAGCTGCACGCCGCGATGAGCGTCCGCGACCCGATCCCGCACCGCAGCCCGCGCGGGCGGGCCGCCGGCACCGTGCACTGCGCGCTGCTGCCCACGTACGTCGACGAGGCGGACTGGATCGCCGACAGCGTGCTCGCCGCCTGGCGGGGGGCGGCCCGGATGCCCGGCGCGCTGCCCGAGCACATCCCGGTGCCGCAGCGCCCCTCCACCGCCGTGCTGGTCCGGGTCCGCAGCCAGATCCCGGCGATCGAGGCGGCCCTGCGCGCCCGGGGGCTGCCGGTCGAGGTGGTCGGCCTGGGCGGGCTGCTGGACACCCCGGAGGTACGGGACGTGGTCTGCACCCTGCGGGTGCTGGCCGACCCGACCGACGGCGCGGCGCTGCTGCGCCTGCTGACCGGGGCGCGCTGGCGGATCGGGCCGCGTGACCTGGTGGCCCTGCACCGACGGGCGCGGGCCCTCGCCCGGGCCCGCCGGGAGGTGACCGGCGACGACGGGCCGGAGATCGTCGTGGACGCCCTCGACGAGGCGACCCTGGTGGAGGCGCTCGCCGATCTGGGGCCGGCGCAGGCGTACTCGGCGGAGGGCTACGCGCGGCTGCGGTCGTACGGGATGGAACTGGCGCTGCTGCGCTACCGGCTGGACCAGACGCTGCCGGAGCTGATCGCGGACGTGGAACGCACCATCGGGCTGGACGTCGAGGTGGCGGTCCGGGCCGGCCGGGACGGCACCGGCGACGCCGGTCTGGCCCGGGGGCACCTGGACGCGCTCGGCGACGTGGCGGCCCGGTTCAGCGGCGAGACCCCGGCGGCGACGCTCGCCGGTTTCCTGGCCTACCTGGCCGCCGCCGAGGACGAGGAGCGGGGGCTGTCCCCGGGCGAGGTGGAGGTGGTGGAGGGCGCGGTGCAGGTGCTCACCGCGCACGCCGCCAAGGGCCTGGAGTGGGACGTCGTCGCGGTCGCCGGGTTGACCCGGGGCGGCTGGCCCGGTCAGGTCCGCAACTCCGACCACTGGCTGGGCGGGCTCGGCGTGCTGCCGTTCCCGCTGCGCGGCGACGCCGACGGGCTGCCCGCGCTCGACCTGGCCGAGGTGACCGACCAGCGGGGGGTGGCGCGGGCGGTGGCCGACTTCACCGACGCCTGGCGGGCGCACGACGAACGCGAGGAACGCCGGCTGGCGTACGTGGCGGTGACCCGGCCCCGGCGGCTGCTGCTCTGCTCCGGGTACTGGTGGGGGGAGGGGACCAAACGGTTCCGGGGCCCGTCGGTGCTGCTCCGCGAGGTGTACGACGCCTGCCTGACCGGTGGCGACGGCCTGCTGATCGACGAGTGGGCGCCCGAGCCGGCCGGGGACGCGGTCAATCCGACCACCGCGCTGGTGTTGCGGGCCGACTGGCCGGCCGACCCGCTGGGCCCCCGCCGGCCGGCGCTGACCGAGGCGGCGGCCCTGGTCCGCCGTTTCCTCGCCGACCCCGACGCGGCCCGCCGCGCTCCCGCCCCCACCCCGGCCAGCGGTGACCTGGCTGATCCGCAGGCGGTGGACCAGGAGGCGGCGGGCCCATCGGCGGCGGGTGCGCAGGCGGCGGGCCCGGCGACGGCTGCTCCGGAGCCCGATCCGGAGGTGGCCCGGTGGCGGCGGGAGGCGGACCTGCTCCTGGCCGAGCGGGCGGAGCTGCTGCGGCAGGCCGAGGCGGTCGAGGTGACGCTGCCCGGCCACCTGTCGGTGACCCAGCTGGTGGCCCTGCGCCGGGACCCGGCCCAACTGGCCCGTACGCTGCGCCGGCCGATGCCCACCCCACCCAGCCCGTACGCCCGGCGGGGCACCGCCTTCCACGCCTGGCTGGAGTCCCGGTTCGGGATCGACCGGCTGCTCGACGTGGACGAGTTGCCGGGTGCCGCCGACGCGGACGCCGCGCCCGACGGGGCGCTGGCCGAGCTCCAGGAACGCTTCCTGGCCAGCGAGTGGGCCGACCGGGTGCCGGTGGAGGTGGAGGTGCCGTTCGCCACGGTGCTGGCCGGCGTGGTGGTCCGGGGCCGGATGGACGCCGTCTTCTCCCGCCCCGGCGGCCGGTACGACGTGGTCGACTGGAAGACCGGCCGGCAGCCGACCGGCGCGGAGGCCGAGGTGGTCGCGGTGCAGTTGGCCGTCTACCGGCTGGCCTGGGCGGAGCTGGCCGGGGTGCCGGTGGACCGGGTGGGGGCCGCCTTCCACTACGTACGGGAGGGGGTGACGGTGCGCCCGGCCGACCTGCTGGACGCCGACGGGCTGACCGCGATCATCGCCGGGTTGCCGGAAAATCCGGTAGGGGGTGGCGCGGCGGGAGATCCGTGGTAAGTTGCTCTTGTTGCAGTTTTGGTTTCCAGAGACTCTGTGTGCGCCTGGCGGATTGTGGCCCCAGGCGCTCTTTGTTGTGTCCGGAGTTCTCCGGGCGGGGCGACCAAAAACAACAGGCGATTCGCGCATCCCGCGCGGAGCGCTCCTCTTCGGGCCCGCAACAGGTGCGGGTCCGACGTTCCGTCAAGGAGACGAAACAGATGGCAATTGGCACCGTCAAGTGGTTCAACGCTGACAAGGGCTTCGGCTTCATCACCCCGGACGGCGGCGGCGCCGACGTCTTCGCCCACTTCTCGGCGATCCAGACCTCCGGCTACCGGAGCCTGGACGAGAACCAGCGGGTCGAGTTCGAGGTGACCCAGGGCCAGAAGGGCCCGCAGGCGGAGAACATCCGTCCGCTCTGATCTTCGGATCGTCCGGTAACACCCTCCGGGTCCTCCGGGCCCGGTGACGGACCGGTCCGCCGCGCCGCCCCCCGCTCCGGCGGGACGCGGCGTGCTGCGGCGGACCGGCTCCCGTACCCCATCGGTTCGTGCTTGTGAGTCCCCGACGGAACGCTCCGTCGGCGACCGCGCCGGCTCCCGGCGCCCTCCCTCGACACGTGCCGCGTCGAGGAAGGCATTTCCGCATGACCATGACCGTTCCCACCTTCGCCGCGACCGGTCTCGCACCGGCGCTGCTCGCCGAGCTGACCGCGCAGGGCATCACCGAGCCGTTCCCGATCCAGGCGGCCACCCTGCCGGATTCGCTGGCCGGCCGGGACGTGCTCGGCCGGGGCCGCACCGGCTCGGGCAAGACCCTCGCCTTCGGGCTTCCGCTGCTGCACCGCACCGCCGGCCACCGGGCCCGCCCCGGCCGCCCGCTCGCCCTGGTGCTGGTCCCCACCCGCGAACTGGCCGCCCAGGTCACCACGGCACTGACCCCGTACGCCCGGGCGCTGGGGCTGCGCTGCGCCACCGTGGTCGGTGGCCTGTCCCTGCAACGGCAGGCGGACGCGCTGCGCGCCGGGGCCGAGGTGCTGGTCGCCACCCCGGGCCGGCTGCACGACCTGATCAACCGGGGTGACGCCCGGCTCGACCAGGTCGCCATCACCGTGCTCGACGAGGCCGACCAGATGGCCGACATGGGCTTCCTGCCGCAGGTGACCAAGCTGCTGGAGCAGGTCGCCCCGAACGGCCAGCGGATGCTCTTCTCGGCGACCCTGGACGGCGGGGTGGACCGCCTCGTCCGCCGGTTCCTCAGCAACCCCGTGTCGCACTCGGTGGACCCGGGCACCGCCACGGTGACCGCGATGACCCACCACGTCCTGCACGTCGACGCGGCCGACAAGCCCGCCGCGCTGACCCAGATCGCCGCCCGTGAGGGCCGCACCATCCTGTTCATGGCGACCAAGCACCGCGCCGACCGGATGGCCCGGCAACTGCTCGCCAAGGGCGTCCGCGCGGCGGCGCTGCACGGGGGGAAGTCCCAGCCGCAGCGCACCCGCATCCTGGAGCAGTTCCGCACCGGCCAGGTGACCGCCCTGGTCGCCACCGACGTGGCGGCCCGGGGCATCCACGTCGACGGCCTCGACATGGTGGTCAACGTGGACCCGCCGACCGAGGCGAAGGACTACCTGCACCGGGGCGGCCGGACCGCACGGGCCGGTGAGGCCGGTCAGGTGGTCACCCTGGTCCTGCCGGAGCAGCGTCGGGACGTCTCCCGGCTGATGAGCATCGCCGGCATCACCCCGCAGTCGACCCAGGTGCGCCTCGGCGACGGTGCGCTGGCCCGGGTGACCGGGGCCCGTGAGCCGTCCGGCGTGCCGGTTACCATCGTCGCCCCGACGCCCACCCCGGCCGCCCGGCCCCGTCCCGCCGCCGGTGGCGAGGGTGGCCGGTCTCGTGCTGCCCTCGGTGAGGGCGGTCGGTCGCGGACCGCCGTCGGTGGTGGCGGTGAGGGTGGTCGGCCGCACCGGACGTCGGGCCGTTCCCGGCGCCCGCGTCGCCCCCGTACCGCCTGACCGCCCCGCCGCCCCGGCCCTGCGGCTCCCGGCCCTGCTGCCCTGCGGCCCCGGCCTCCCCGGGGCCGCAGGGTCGGGGAGATCAACTCATTGGGGCCGATGTTGCGGTGTCGGCGCGCTGAGGATGGCGCAACATCGCCTCACTTGAGTCGATCATGGCTGGTCAGTTGATCTTGTGGAGTGGGTGGCGTCGTCGCACGTCGGGGACCGTGCGGGGTCGGGTGCGGACCCACGGTGATCATGCGTCGGGGTGGGTCGGCTTGCCGGCTCTATTGCGTCCGATCGGTGACTGTTCCATTCGGTCCGGCTGGTCGAAGCTTGCTCCCGGGGGAAGAACCGGCCGGCACGGCCGGGCACGGGAGGGGTGACCATGGGGGGCGACGCTGAGTCGGGGGCGGGGCGCGAGCTACTGGTGGTGTTCGCCGTGGCGGGTGCCGGGCTCCTGCTCGCCATGGTCGCGGCGTTCGCGCCCTGGCACCCGAGGCCGGGGCGCGCCGCTCCGGCCGGGCTGGTCGAACTGCACAGCCCCGACGAGGGGCGTCCGCCGACGGTCGAGCTGACCGCCGGCTGAGCCTCCTGCCGGGGGCCGGTGGGGCCGGTGGGGGCGGTAGGTCCGGGCGTCCCGTCCGACCGTCGGGTCCTGGGGGACCGACGGTCGGACGGGCGACCGACGTCAGCGGGCCGGGGCCTGCTCCTGGTGGGTGAGCAGGTCGGTCAGCGTGGTCCGGTCCACCACCACGGCGATCGCACCGTCCACCGCGAGCCACACGTCGCGCAGGCCGGCGGCCACCCCGTGGTAGCCGGCGTCCTCGGCGGGCAGCCCCCGTACGGTGGTCAGCGACCCGGCGACGGCGCGCAGCACGTCCCCGACGCTGATCTGTGAGGCGGGACGGGTCAACGCGTAGCCACCCTCGGTGCCCCGGTGACTGTGCAGCAGGCCGGCGCGGCGCAGGTCGAGCAGGATGCCCTGGAGGAAGCTCAGCGGGATGCCCTGCGCCCGCGCCAGGCTCGCCGCCTTGACCAGCTCGCCGCCGCCGTCGGGGCGTCCGCCGTCGCCGCCGTCGGGTCGGCCGTTGCCACTGTCGGGGCGGGTGGTCTCGCCGTCGTCGCAGGCGGCGACGGCGAGCATGGCCCGGAGCGCATAGTCGCTGCGCGCGGAGATGTACACGTCACTGACCAGCCTGGTCCAGCACGCCCCAGCGGCGTCGGATCGCCCGGTCGGCCGCCCCGAAGGCGGCATCGACCACCAGCCCGACGACCAGGATGACGATCATCGTGGAGAGCAGCCAGGGCGCGTCGGACAGTTCCCGGGAGTAGGTGAGCTGGGCACCCAGGGACGTCTGCGAGATGCCGACCACCAGCAGCTCACCGGCCATCAGGCTGCGCCAGGAGAAGGCCCAGCCCTGCTTGAGCCCGGCGACGATGGCGGGCAGCGCGGCCGGCGCGATGACGTACCGGTAGAGGTTCAGCCCCCGGGCGCCGAGGTTGCGGCCGGCCCGGACCAGCAGCGGCGGCACGTAGTCGACCCCGCTGATCACCCCGTTGGCGATGGACGGCGCGGCACCGAGCACCACCACGAAGAAGATCGCCTTCTCGCTCAGTTCGAACAGCAGGATGGCCAGCGGGAACCAGGCGATCGACGGCATCGTCTGCAATGCGGTGATCATCGAGCCGATCGCCGCCCGCAGCACCTTGGACCGGGCCACCGCCAGGCCGACCAGCAGGCCGACCGCGACCGAGAAGACGTAGCCGAGTGCGGCCCGTTGCAGCGTGGTGGCGAGCCCGTCCCAGAGCTGCCGCCCGCTGGCCTGCCGGGCCAGCTCCTCGGCCACGGTGACCGGGCCGGGCAGCGAGTACGGCGGCTTCCACCCGCTCCAGACCACCACCTGCCACAGCCCGATGGCGATGGCGAGCGCGGCGAGCTTGGGCCAGGTGGACGCCCAGAGCCGGGCGCCCCGGGAGACCTCCTTCTCCCGGCCGGCGATCTCCAGCGCGTCGAGGCCGGAGATCTCCGCGTCGGTACGGGCCGCGTCGGTCAGGGTGTCACTTGCCATGGCGGCCCACCTCCGTACGGAGTCGGTCGGTGACCTCGGAGGCGATCGCGGCCACCTCGGGGGAGTCGATGCGCCGGGGTCGGGACACGTTCACCTCGGTGGACCAGATGATCCGGCCGGGCCGGCTGCTGAGCAGGATGATCCGGTCGGCGAGCCGGGCCGCCTCGCGGACGTTGTGCGTCACGAACAGCACGGTGAGCTGCCGCTCGGTCCAGATCCGTTCCAACTCGTCGTGCAGGATGTCCCGGGTCATCGCGTCGAGCGCGCCGAACGGCTCGTCCATCAGCAGGACCGGGGTGTCCAGGGCGAGGGTGCGGGCCAGGGCGACCCGCTGCCGCATGCCGCCGGAGAGTTCGTGCGGCCGCTTGCGGCCGAAGTCGGACAGGTGGACGGTGCTCAGCAGCTCCGCCACCCGTTCCCGACGCTCGGCCCGGGGCAGCCCGCGCAGCTTCAACGGCACCTCGACGTTGGCCTCGACGGTCAGCCACGGGAACAGCGCCGGCTCCTGGAACATCAGGCCGGGGTGGGCGTCGTCGGCCACCGTGATGGTGCCGCCCTGCGCCCGGTCCAGCCCGGCGACGAGGTTGAGCAGGGTGCTCTTGCCGCAGCCGGACGCGCCGACGAGGCAGACGAACTCCCCGGGCCGGACGTCGAGGCTGACCCCGTCCAGGGCGAGGACGGCGTTCGTCCCGCGCCCGTACACCTTGGTCACGCCGGAGAGCGCGACCGCGGTGGTCGCGCTCTGCGGCGGCGTCGTGGTCGACGTCACGGCTGGGTGACCTCGGCCTGGCCCTGCGCCTTGAGCACCTCGTTGAGGTACTTCAGGTCGTAGAGGCCGTCGAGGTCGACCGGCTGGGTCAACTCGACCGCGACGGCGTGGTCGAGCCCGGTCTTGAGCGAGGACGCGATCGGGTCGTTGGTGAACAGCAGGGTGGGCCACGCCTGCTTGATCAGCTTGAGGTCCAGCGGCTTGCCGGTGATCCTGCCGATGTGGTCGGAGATGGCCTGCTGGGCCTCGTCCGGCTTGGTGTTGACGAAGTCGTTCGCCGCGACCTGCCCCTCGACCAGCTTCTTCACCGTCTCCGGGTGGGCCTTGAGGAACTTGGTGGAGACGATCAGGTTGGTGATGACGAACTTCTTGTCCGGCCAGAGGTCCCGCTCGTCGACGAGGACCTTGCCGCCGGCGTTGACCAGGCGGGAGACGAACGGCTCGGGCACCCACGCGCCGTCGATCGAGCCGCTGGAGAAGGTCTCGACCGTCTGGGCGTTCTCCTGCGGGACGATCTTGACGTCGCCGCCGCCCTCCTTGGTGGTCTTGAGGCCCTTCTCCTTGAGCCAGTAGCGGATGGCGACGTCCTGGGTGTTGCCGAGCTGCGGGGTGGCGATCTTCTTGCCGCGCAGCTGCTCGACCGAGGTGATCTCGGGCTTGACCACCAGGGCGACCCCGCCGGAGGCGGCGCCGGAGATGACCCGGACGGCCTCGCCCTTGGACTTGGAGAACGCGTTCACCGTCGGGTTCGGACCGATGTACGTGGCGTCGAGCGCGCCGGAGAAGATCGCCTCGATGGCGGCCGGGCCGGCGTTGAACGTCTTGGGGTCCAGCTTGACGTCGCTGCCGAGCTTCTCCGCGAAGATGCCCTTCTCGACGCCGACCACGGCCGGGGCGTGCGTGATGTTGGGGAAGTAGCCCAGCCGCAGGGTGACCGGGCCGGAGTCGCCGCCGCCGGTGGCGCTGTCGTCGTCACCGCACGCCGCGGTGGTTCCCATCGTGGCCACGCCGACGGCGGCGAGGGTGGCGAGGGAGATCAGCCGACGGAAGGGGAGCCGTCTCATCATCTATCCAATCCGCAGTATTCCTATTTAGTTGGTAGGAAGAGTGGGTCAGGAGTCGATCGGCGTCAAGCGCCGTCCACATCATGGGATGTCGGTTCTCAGATATTCCTGGTTTTCCTACCTTCTTGATAGGTTTAGCTACCCCCGGCGAGGTAGACCGGGCGGGACACGGCGAGAGGGCGGCCGACATGACCTTCCACTGGTTCCTCCCCACCTCCGGCGACGGCGACCAGGTCGGTGCCGCCACCGTCACCGCCGGCGCGGCCCGGCACGCACGGGCCGCCACCGTCGGATATCTGACCGAGGTGGCCCGGGCCGCCGAGGCGGGCGGGTTCAGCGCCCTGCTCACCCCGGTCGGCTCCGGCTGCCCCGACCCGTGGATCGTCTGCGCCGCGGTCACCCAGCACACCGAGCGGATCGGCCTGCTGGTCGCCGTGCGCGCCGGCTTCGCCCTGCCCACCCTGGTCGCCCAGCAGGCCGAGGCGTTCCAGGCGGTCTCCGGCGGGCGGCTCGCGCTGAACATCGTCACCGGCGGCGACCCCACCGAGCAGCGGGCGTACGGCGACTTCCTCGACCACGACGCCCGCTACGCCCGTACCGGTGAGTTCATCGAGGTGCTCCGCCGCTCCTGGCGCGGCGGCCCGTTCGACTTCGCCGGCGAGCACTACCGGGTCGACGGCGGCGGGCTCTCCAGCCCGCTGACCGACCCGCCGCCGGTCTACCTCGGTGGCGCGTCCCCGGCCGCCGAGGCGGTCGCCGCCCGGCAGGCCGACGCGTACCTGATGTGGGGCGAGCCACCGGCGGCGATCGCCACCCGGGTGGCCCGGGTCCGGGCCCGCGCCGCCGAGCTGGGCCGCACCCTGCGCACCGGGCTGCGGCTGCACGTCATCGCCCGGCACACCGCCGCCGAGGCGTGGGCCGAGGCCGACCGGCTGCGGGCCGGGATGAGCCCGGAGCGGATCGCCGCCGCCCAGGCCCGGTTCGGCCGGATGGACTCCGTCGGCCAGGCCCGGATGACCGCGCTGCACGGCGGCGGCAGCGGACGCCTCGCCGTCGCGACGAACCTGTGGGCCGGCATCGGCCTGGTCCGCGAGGGCGCGGGCACCGCCCTGGTCGGCAGCTACGCCGAGGTCGCGGCCCGGATCGACGAGTACGCCCAGAGCGGCGTCGACGAGTTCATCCTCTCCGGCTGGCCGCACCGTGAGGAGGCGGAACGGGTCGGCGCGGAGGTGCTGCCCCGGGTCACCGCGCTGCCCGTCGCGGTGGCGCACTGAGACGCAGGCCGAGGACGCCCGTGTCACCGGTGGCGACACGCTAGGGTCGATCACGTGCCGACCCGGAGAGCGAGAATCCCAGCGACGAAGTACCCGGTCGAGCGGTTCACCCTCGACAACGGCCTACGGGTGGTGCTCACCCCGGACCGTAGCGCCTCGGTGATCGGCGTGGCGGTCGTCTACGACGTCGGCATCCGCTCCGAGCCGCAGGGCCGCACCGGCTTCGCCCACCTCTTCGAGCACCTGATGTTCCAGGGCTCGGAGAACCTGGAGAAACTGGCCCACTTCCGGCACGTGCAGGGTGCCGGTGGCACCTTCAACGGCTCCACCCACCTGGACTACACCGACTACTACGAGACGCTTCCCGGCAACGCCCTGGAACGGGCGCTGTTCCTGGAGGCCGACCGGATGCGCGGCCCCCGGCTGACCGAGGAGAACCTGCGCAACCAGGTCGACGTGGTCAAGGAGGAGATCCGGGTCAACGTGCTCAACCGGCCGTACGGCGGGTTCCCCTGGCTGACCCTGCCGCCGGTGATGTTCGACACCTTCCCCAACGCGCACGACGGCTACGGCTCCTTCGACGACCTGGAGTCGGCCACCGTCGCCGACGCCGCCGACTTCTTCCGCCGCTACTACGCCAGCGGCAACGCCGTGCTCGCGGTCAGCGGTGACATCGACGTCGCGGAGGCGACCGCCCTGGTCGAACGGCACTTCGGCGACGTGCCGGCCCGGCCCGCCCCGGAGCGCCCCGACTTCACCGAGCCCGACCTGACCGCCGAGCGGCGCACCACGTACACCGACCAGCTGGCGCCGCTGCCGGCGGTGGCCTCGGCGTGGCGGGTGCCCGACCCGGTCGGCGACTTCGCCGGCTACCTGCCGTACGTGGTGCTCGCCGAGGTGCTCACCGACGGGGACGCGTCCCGCCTGGTCGAGCGGATGGTGCAGCGGGACCGCAGCGTCACCGGCCTCGGTGGCTACCTCGGTTTCATGGGCGACCCGTTCGACGTCCGCGACCCCACCGCACTGCTGCTCCAGGCGCACCTGCCGCCCGGCGGCGACGTGGACAAGGCGCTGCGCACGATCGACGAGGAGCTGGACCGGCTGGCCACCGACGGGCTGACCGACGGCGAACTCGCCCGCACCCAGGCGCGGATGGCCACCCACCTGCTACGGGACACCGACGCGGTGCTCGGCCGGGCGCTGCGGATGGCGGTGCTGGAGCAGCAGCGCGGCGAGCCGGGCCTGCTCAACGACCTGCCCCGGCTGGTCGGCGAGGTCACCGACGACCAGGTCCGCGCCGCCGCCGCCACCCTGCGCCCGGACCGCCGCGCCTCCATCGAGGTCATCCCCGGCGGTGCCAAATGAGCGCGAGGAGTGCGCCGGGTTTGCGAGCCCCGCAGTCGCGAACGGAGACAACGCGGTGAGCGCGAGGAGTGAGCCGGGTTTGCGAGCCCCGCAGTCGCGAACGGAGACAACGCGGTGAGCGCGAGGAGTGAGCCGGGTTTGCGAGCCCCGCAGTCGCGAACGGAGACAACGCAGTGACCGTCAACTCCCGGGCGCTTCCGCCGCTCGGTCCGACCCGGCGGCTCAAGCTGCCCAGGCAGGCCGAGCGCCGGCTCGCCAACGGGCTCACCGTGATCGCGGTACGCCGGCCGGCCGTACCCCTGGTCGAGCTGCGGCTGTGGATGCCGTTCGGCCGCACCCACCTGGCCCGGGGCGCGATGCTCGCCGAGACGGTGCTGGCCGGCACCGGCACCCGCACCGCCACCGAGATCGCCGCCGAGTTGCAGAAGGTCGGCGGCGGGCTCTCGGCGGGGGCCGACCCGGACCGGCTGATGCTCTCCGGCGCGGGCCTGGTCACCGGGCTGGACCGGATGCTGGAACTCCTGGCCGACGTGCTGACCGACGCCAGCTACCCGGCCGACTGGGTGCAGACCGAGCGGGACCGGCTGGTGGACCGCATCCAGGTGGCGTTGAGCCAGCCCGCCCACCTGGCCCGGACGGCGCTGCTGCGGCGGATCTACGGCCGGCACCCGTACGCGGTGCAGACCCCGGAGCCGGACCAGGTGCGGGCGGTCCGGCCGGCGGTGCTGCGCCGGCTGCACGCCGAGCGGGTGCACCCGGCCGAGGGGGTGCTGGTGCTGGTCGGCGACGTGCAGCCGGAACGCGCGCTGGACGCGGCGGAGAAGGCGCTGGGCGGCTGGACCGGGGACAGCCGGGGTGCCGAGCTGCCGCCCGCGCCCCCGCTGGAACCCGGCCCGTTGCTGCTGGTGGACCGGCCCGGCTCGGTGCAGTCCTCGCTGCGGATCGCGTTGCCGGCGGTACCCCGGACCCATCCGGACCATGCCGCGCTGCAACTGGCGAATCTGATCTTCGGCGGCTACTTCTCGTCCCGCTGGACGGAGAACATCCGGGAGGACAAGGGGTACACCTACGGCCCGCACTCCTCGGTGGAGCATTCGGTGGCCGGGTCGGTGCTGGTCGCCGGGGCCGAGGTGGCGACCGAGGTGACCGGGCCGGCCCTGCTGGAGACCACGTACGAGCTGGGCCGGCTGGCCTCGTTGCCGCCCGGCGCGGACGAGCTGGAACAGGCCCGCCAGTACGCCCTGGGCACCCTCCAGCTCGGCATCTCCACCCAGGCCGGGCTGGCCGCGCTGACCAGTGCGTACGCGGGCAACGGGCTGCGGCTGGACTTCCTCGCCGAGCACGCCGCCCGGCTGGCGAAGGTCACCGTCGACGATGTCGCCGAGGTGGGTGCCCGTTATCTCGCCCCGGCGCGGGCGGTGGTGGTGGTGCTCGGTGACGCCGAACGGATCGCCGGTCCGCTGGCCGCCCTCACCCCGGTGCGGACGGAGTCGGCGTGAGCGGGGAGACCGCGCCGCCGCTGGCCCGGTCCACCCTGGACCGGGCGGCGCACCGGCGTACCGACCCGCAGTGGTTGGCGCAGGCGTGGCGGCGGGCCCGGGTGCTGGTGCTGGATTCGACCCGGGACGGGCGGGCCCTGGTCCGGGCGGACGCGAACCCGCCGGTGCTGGTGTTGCGGGACGCCGCCGAGGTCGGCCCGACCCCGGAGGCGTACCGGCTCTTTCTCGGGGTGGAACCGGACGGGGTGCCGGTCTTCGCGGTGGACGCCCCGCTGCCCGAGCTGCCGGGCACCCGGGAGGCCAACCTGCGGGAGATCGGCCACCTGCTCGACGACCGGGACGCGGGGATCTTCACCACCGCGCTCGCCCTGGTCAACTGGCACCTGGGGCACGGCTGGTCACCCCGGACGGGGCACCGGAGCGAGGTCGCCGAGGGCGGCTGGTCGCGGGTGGGCGCGGACGGCCACCGGATGTGGCCGCGTACCGACCCGGCGATGATCGTCCTGGTGCACGACGGGGTGGACGGCCCGGACGGGCATTGCCTGCTCGGCAACAACGCCACCTGGCCACGGACCCCGGGGCAGCGGCGGTTCTCCTGCCTCGCCGGGTACGTCGAGCCGGGGGAGTCCGTCGAGGCGGCCGTGCTGCGCGAGGTCCGCGAGGAGGTCGGCGTCGGGGTCGAGCGGATCACGTACGCGGGCAGCCAGGCCTGGCCGTTCCCCGGCTCGCTGATGCTGGGCTACCTGGCCGAGGCGGACCCGGGGGAGCCGGTGCGGGTGGACCCGACGGAGATCGCGTACGCCCGCTGGTTCACCCGGCGCGAGATCGGCGCGGTGCTGGCCGGTCGGGCGGTGGACGCCGGGGACGGCGACCGGGTGATCCTGCCGCCGCCGTCGTCGATCGCGCTGTTCCTGATCCACCGCTGGCTCGACGGCCACTGCTGACCGTCCGGCGCGGCTGCGGTCCCGGCCCCGGGCCGTCGTTGCCGCGACGGACCCCGGGCCGGGAACACGGGCCGTCGTGGCCGGGCGGGAGACGGCCCGGCGGGGCCGGTCCGACCACGACGGACGTCGGTCAGCCGGGCGGGTGCCGGTGCCGTCGGCCGGGTTCGCCGAGCGGCAGCACCTTGATCCGCTGTCGGCCGGCGCGGACCGCGCCCACGGTGGACAGGGCCCGGGCCAGCAGCAGGGCGGCGTCCCGGTCCTCGGCGTGCACGGTCTGGCGGCGCAGCTCGGGGGTGGTGGTCTCGTTGCGTAGGCAACCTCCGCCGGCCCAGGTGGCGGCGAGGTCGATGTCGGCGGCGGTGCGGATGTCGGTTCGGACGATCAGGTAACGCATGGTGGTCTCCGGACGGACCGCGGGTGGCCGGGTACGTTGTGGAACTTCCACGTCACTGGATCGTCATGTTACGCCCGCCGGTGCTCCCGGCAAGGCGGACGCGGTGCTTCGGCCGGGTCCTGTCCGATCATCCGATGCCTGCTCAGGTGGGTCGCCCGTACGGAGTGGACGGGTGTGGCGACGCGACGACGCGGGGCCGCCGGCAGGCTGCCGACGGCCCCGCAGCGGTGACCGGATCAGTCCAGGGCGAACTGGCCGTCCTTGGTGCCCTGGAGGAAGCCGAGCCAGCCGGCCTGCGGGAACAGCAGCACCGGGCCGTCCGGGTCCTTGCTGTCCCGCAGCGCCACCTCGGTCGTCGCGGTGCGCAGCCGGGCGACCTCCACACAGTTGGAGGTCTGGCTACGGCTGCTCTTGTGCCAGCGCAGGTCGGCGGGCACGGTCTGGATCTCGTTCATGGCTCTGCTCCTGGTTCCTGGAACTGCTTCGACGAAACGAGCGGCGGTCGCCCGGCCCCGGCGGGTCGGTGTGTCACCGCTCCGTCAGGCGCCCAGGTTGTCGGCGGCGTTGGGCCGGCGCTGCTGTCGGACCCGGGACCGTCGAGGACGAGGCTGCCGTGTCGGTCAGCCGTCCCGTCGCCGTGAAGAGCCAGGTAAGGGTGTCCGATGCGGAGAGCGCCGCCGAGCATAGCCACTCAAACGCCACTTTATAGCGATTTACCGTAGATGCCTCGGTCGACATGACGTCGATGAAGCCTCCTTCGATCGCCAGCGTCTCCGGGTCCTGCGAATCGGTGAACCGGTAGAGCGAGAAGGCCGTCGGCGGCAGGTAGAACTCGCCGATCCGGGTGTCGCGCAGCAGCAGGTGCAGCGTCACGTTCGGCAGCATGGCCAGCTCGCAGAGGTGGGCGAGTTGATCCCGCAGCACGTCCGGCGGGCAGGCCCGGCGGCCCAACGCCGCCTCCTCCAGCACCGCCGTGTAGCGGGGGCCGTCCGGCCGGTCCAGCAGGGACTGCCGGCCCAGCCGCGCCTTGACCTCGGTCTCCGGGTCGTCCCCGGCGGACGGGTCGGCCGAAGCGGCGGCGGCGTTCGCCGAGACGATCCGCAGCCGGGCGTACCCCTCGGTCTGCAACAGCCCCGGCACCAGGACCGGGTTGTACTCGCGGATCTGGGCGCAACCCGCCTCCAGTTCCGCCCAGCCCAGCTGCTGCTGGGTCATCACCGGGTACGACTTGCGCCAGGCGCGCATGTCGCCGGCCTCCTCGGTGATGACCAGCAACTCCTCCCGCAGGGCGGGGGCGGCCCGGTAGAGGTCGAGCAGGACGGCGACGTCCTCCGGGTCGGGCCGGCTGCGGCCGTTCTCCAGCCGGGACAGCTTCGACGCCGACGCCCAGCCGATCCGTTCGATCACCTGGTCGCCGGTGAGTCCCGCCGCCTCGCGCAGGCGACGCAGGTCAGTGCCGAGCCTGCGGCGACGCAGGATCGGGCTCGGTACGGCAGGAGGCACGGTGTCCTCGATTCCGTAGACCGCCACGAGACGCGACGGTAACTGTATGAAACTCGCCCCCCACGGTCAGTATGGACGGCGCGACCGGCGTCGGAGGTCCCGGCGAGGGCGTGTCTTGCGACAAAAAGACGACTGTGGAACGTGTCAGCCGGGCCCGGGACGACGCCGTCCCCACCGGCGGCAGTTCCCCCGTACGCGTCCAGCCGGACGCCACCCCCCGCCGGAGGGAACCCATGCGCACCGTCCTGCGCCGCCCCGACTTCCGTCTGCTCTTCGTCGCGCTGCTGGCCAGCATGGCGGCCGAGTCGATGCTGCTGCTCGCCCTGGCCATCTGGGTCAAGGACCTGACCGGCTCCGACGGGCTGGCCGGCGCGACCATCTTCGCGATCATCGCGCCGATGATCCTGGCCCCGCTGGTCGGCTGGGTGGTCGACCGCTACCGCCGCCGGCCGTTCTTCGTGGTCGCGAACCTGGGCACGGCCCTGCTGCTCAGTCCGCTCTTCGCGGTCCACGACCGGGCCGACGTCTGGATCATCTACGTGGTGGCCGCCTGCTACGGGCTGTCCTACCTGACCCTGCACGCGACCCTGAGCGGCCTGCTCCGCCAGCTCGTCCCGAGCGAGCTGCTGGCCGACGCGAACGGGGCGTTGCAGACCGTACGGCAGGGCCTGCGCCTCGGCGGGCCGCTGGCCGGCGCGGCCCTCTACGCCGCGGTCGGCGGCTGGCTGCTGACCAGCCTGGCGATGACCGGGTTCGTGGTCGCCGCCGCCGTGGTGGGGCTGCTCCGGGTGACCGAGCTCCCGCCGGCCGCCGCCGCCCTGCGCTGGCCGGCCGAGCTGGGCGCGGGGCTGCGCCACCTGTCCCACCAGGCCGCCCTGCGCCGGGCCCTGCTCGGCTACGGCCTGGGCTCGCTCGTGATGGGCTTCACCGAATCGCTGATCTTCGCGTACGTCGACCAGGGACTGCGCCGCGACGCCGCCTTCGTCGGCGTGCTGATCGCCGTGCAGGGGATCGGCGGCCTGGTGGGCGGCCTGCTCTCGCCGACGGTGGTGCGCCGGGTCGGCGAACTGGGCGCGCTCGCGGTGGGGGTGACCCTGTTCGGCCCGGCTGCGCTGACCCTGGCCTGGCCGGACCTCCGGCTCGGCGTGCTGGCCCTGCTGCTCGCCGGACTGTCCCTGCCGCTGACCATGGTCGGGCTGACCACGCTGGTCCAGCGGCGTACCCCGCCGGGGCTGCTCGGTCGGGTCACCGCCGCCTCCGAGGCGCTGGTCAGCGGACCGCAGGCGGTCTCCATCGGGGCCGGGGCGCTGCTCGTCGGCGTGTTCGACTACCGGCTGCTCTTCGTGCTCGTCGGGGTGGTCACCACAGCCGCCGGCCTGTGGCTCTGGCGGGGTCGACGGCTCACCCCGCCGCTCCCGCCGAGGACACCGCCCGTGGCCCGCATCCCGGCCCCCCGTCGTCCGCTGCCCGACCCGACCGCCCCCCGCCTGCCCGGGCGCTGACCCCGCGACACGACGCAGCGGCCGGCCCCGGTGGGGGTCGGCCGCTGCGTGAAGCGGGGAGGGCTCAGCCCGCGATCGTGGCCAGGTGCTGCTTGACCTGGGTGATGGAGGGGTTGGTCAGGGCGCTGCCGTCGGCGAAGCGCAGCGTCGGCACGGTCTGGTTGCCGCCGTTGACGCTCATCACGAAGTCCGCGGCCTTCGGGTCCTGCTCGATGTCGACCACCTCGTACCCGATGCCTTCCCGGTCCAGCTGCGACTTCAGCCGGTGGCAGTAGCCGCACCACGGAGTGGAATACATGGTCAACATCGTCGGATCCTCCAAGGGTCGCCGCACCGGCCCGGGTCAGGCCAGGCTAACCGGTGCAACACCGGCCGGAGCTGAGATGATTCCTCGCTGTGGCGGTTCACTCAGCGGCGGAGACGGTGCTCGCCGGGCTGGACCCGGAGCAGCGGTCGGTGGTGACCGCCCCGGCCGGCCCGGTCTGCGTCCTGGCCGGCGCCGGCACCGGCAAGACCCGCGCGGTGACCTCCCGGATCGCCCACCGGGTGCTGACCGGCGGGATCTCCGGGCGGCACGTGCTCGCGGTCACCTTCACCGCCCGCGCCGCCGCCGAGATGCGATCCCGGCTCACCCTGATCGGGGTGCCGGGGGTGCAGGCGCGGACGTTCCACGCGGCGGCGCTGCGCCAGGTGCGGTACTTCGCGCCCCGGCTGCTGTCCGGGCGGGCCATGCCCGAGTTGCTGGACAGCAAGGTCCGGGTGGTCACCCTGGCCGCCGCCAAGGTCGGCCTGCGGGCCGACCGGGCCGCCGCCCGGGACCTGGCCGGCGAGATCGAGTGGGCCAAGTCGTCGCTCGTCGAGCCGGGGGAGTACGTGGTCGCCGCGACCCGGGCGCTGCGCGAGACGCCGTACGAGCCGGCGAAGGTGGCCGAGGTGTTCACCGCGTACGAGCGGCTGAAGCGCTCCTCCGGGGTGATCGACTTCGAGGACATGCTGCGCGCCGCGGTGTGGGGCATCGAGGAGCACCCGGACGTCGCCGAGCAGGTACGCGGCCAGTACCGGCACTTCGTCGTCGACGAGTACCAGGACGTCAACCCGCTCCAGCAGCGGCTGCTCGACGCCTGGCTGGGCGGCCGGGACGACGTGACCGTGGTCGGTGACGCCAGCCAGACGATCTACTCGTTCACCGGGGCCACCTCGGCGTACCTGATCGACTTCCCGCGCCGGCACCGGGCGGCCACCGTGGTCCGGCTGGTCCGCGACTACCGCTCCACCCCGCAGGTGGTCGGGTTGGCCAACGCGGTGATCGGGCAGGCCCGGGGCACCGAGGCGCGGCTGCGGCTGGAGCTGCACGGCCAACGCCCGCCCGGCCCCGAACCGGAGCTGCGGATCTTCACCGACGAGCCGGCCGAGGCGACCGCGGTGGCGGCCCGCTGTCGGGTGCTCGTCGACGGGGGCACCCCGGCGCGGGAGATCGCCGTGCTGTTCCGCACCAACGCCCAGTCCGAGGCGTACGAGAAGGCGCTGACCGAGGCCGGCGTCCCGTACGTGGTGCAGGGGGCGGAGCGGTTCTTCGAGCGCGCCGAGGTCCGCCAGGCGATGGTGGCGCTGCGGGCCGCCACCCGTTCGATCCCGGGCGAGACACCGCTGCCGGTCGCCGTCCGGGAGGCGCTGACCGCCGTCGGCTGGACGCCCGACACCGCCCCGCCCGGTGGTGCCGCCCGGGAACGCTGGGAGGCGCTCGCCGCCCTGGTCCAGCTCGCCGAGGAGTACGCGGCCAGCCCCGAGGTGCTGCCGATCGGCGAGGCCGCGACGGTGGAGCGCCCGCCCAGCCTGGCCGACTTCAACGACGAGCTGGCCCGGCGGGCCGCCCAGCAGCACGTGCCGACGGTGGACGGGGTGACCCTGGCCTCCCTGCACTCGGCCAAGGGGCTGGAGTGGGACGCGGTCTTCCTGGTCGGTCTCTCCGAGGGCACCCTGCCCACCTCGTACGCCCGTACCCCGGAGCAGGTCGAGGAGGAGCGGCGGCTGCTCTACGTCGGGATCACCCGGGCCCGGCAGTGGCTCTGGCTGTCGTACGCCTCGGCCCGCTCGCCGGGTGGGCGGGCCCGCCGGCCGTCGCGGTTCCTGCCCCAGCTGGACCGCAGCGGCGGCGGCGAACGGGCCGGTACGGCCCGGTCGGGCGGTGCGGGCGCGGCGAAGCGCGCGGTCGAGCGGCGGCGGGCCCCGGTGGTTTCCTGCCGGATCTGCGGCGCGACCCTGGTCGCCGGGGCCGACCGCAAGTTGGGCCGCTGTCACACTTGCCCGTCCGACATCGATGAGCAACTATACGAGCGGCTGTGTGACTGGCGGGCCCGGGTGGCCGGGGCGCAGCGGGTCCCGGCGTACGTGGTCTTCACCGACGCCACCCTGGTCGCGCTGGCCGAACGGCGGCCGGGCCGGGTCGAGGAGCTGATCGCGATCGCCGGCATCGGCCCGCGCAAACTCGGCCTGTACGGCGAGGCGGTGCTGGCGTTGGTGGCCGGCGCGACGGTCGACGAGATCGGCCCGGAAAAAACTCTCGAAATCTCGTCGTAAATTCGTTTGCCCTCGCCCCGTGGCGAGGAATAGCCTCAGGACGCACCTCGGGAGCAGCGCCATAACGGCTGCTCACGGGGGCTGAGTCCGAATCGGCACGAGGAACGTGAGGGAGGTGGCACCCGTGGAGATCATCACCTATGAGCGTCCGGCGGCGATGCCAGCTGCCTGCGCTCCGCTGTCGGCTGCGTGGGTGGCCCTTGCCGCTCCGCGACCGTCGATCCCGCAGGTGCACCAGGTCTCGGTTCAGGCCGAGCTGAACCTGACTGTTGCGCCCACTGCGGGAGTCGAGGGGACCAGTGGCTTCACGGGTCTGGGCATCGATGTCGCCAAGAAGCGCATGGATGTCCGCGGCGTTCCACCTCGAGGTAGACCGGTCTGACACTCAGACCACCGGCTCACCTCGAGGCCGCGGAACCCGCTCACCGGGATCCGCGGCCTCAGTTTTTTGCCCGTCGAAGTACGTCGGAAATGCGATCCACGAGATCGAAGTGAGAGAGAGGTGACCGGGAGATGAGTCTGGCGTTGGCCCCCCTCGACGTGAGCGTCGAGCTGGAGGCGAACCTGCCCTGTCGGAAGTTCGACCCCGACCTGTGGTTCTCCGACTCGCCCACCGACCTGGAGCTGGCCAAGTCGCTCTGCGGGGACTGCCCGCTGCGCGTCGAGTGCCTGGCCGGGGCGGTCGAGCGGGCCGAGCCGTGGGGCGTCTGGGGCGGCGAGATCTTCGAGCGTGGCGCGGTCGTCCCGCGTAAGCGGCCCCGGGGCCGTCCGCGCAAGGAGGACCTCGCCCGCGACGCCGCCCTCCGGGTCGAGGCCGAGGCGCGACTGGCGGCCAGTGGTGTGGCCACCTCGCGCAGCGCGGTCCGACTGGCAGCCTGACCTACCCGATCCGTTCCACCCACCCGCCGATGATCATCGGCCGCGAGAAAGTTGACCACGATGCTGCACCTGCCGAACGGAACCGAGATGCAACTACTCCACGAAGCGTTGTCCCGGGCTCGAATGCGCCGGCCTCAGGCCGGTCGTACCACCACGAGCACTGAGGCGCACCGTTCCGCCCGTACCGTCGCGATGAACAGCCGGAGCCAGTCGGCTCGCGACCTGGGCGTTCTCTGAAACCACCACTGATACGCGGGGGCGGTGACCGGATCATGGTCACCGCCCCCGCGTCGTGTCGGTCGGCCGTCGCCCCGCCGTCGCCGGTCAGGCGACCGGGGCGAAGCCGGGCAGCCAGCGCTCCAGGATCCCCCGGTAGGGGGCCTTCGCCTCCAACTGGCACAGCACCCCGATCGAGCCCAGCGTCACCCGGTGGATCAGCAGGTACGACGGCGGCAGGTTGAGCTGCCGGCTGAACTGGAAGGCGGGCGACTTCGGGCTGGCCAGCCGGGTCGCCTCGGCGCGCAGCCAGGCCCGGGTGAACCGGAACTCCTCCTGCGCCACCGGGTCCAGCATCGGGCGGATGTAGTCCAGCAGCGCCCGGGCGTCGATCGGCTCGGTCGGGTTGACGAAGCCCTCCTCGCGCAGCCCGGCGACGACCGCGTCGGCGTCGCCGCGCAACGACAGCCCGAGCAGCCGGCCGATCGGCTCCGGCGTGCCCTCGGGCATCCGGGCCACCGCGCCGAAGTCGATCACACCGAGCCGGCCGTCCGGCAGCAACCGGAAGTTGCCCGGGTGCGGGTCGGCGTGCAGCAGCCCGGCCCGGGGCGGGGCGGACAGGTGCAGGGTCGCCATCAACCGGCCGGCCGTGTCGCGCTGCTCCTCGGTGCCCTCCCGGATGATGTCCGCCAGCGGCGTTCCCTCGATCCACTCGGTGACCAGCACCCGGGGCGACGACGAGAGCACCGTCGGGATGAAGATCTCCGGGTCGTCGGCGTACGCGGCGGCGAAGGCGCGCTGCGACTCGGCCTCCAGCTCGTAGTCCAACTCCTCGGTGATCCGTTCCCGCAGCTCGGCCAGGAGCGGCTTGACGTCCAGGCCGGGCTGGATGGCGCGGAACATCCCGCCCAGCCGGGAGAGCTGCTTGAGGTCGGCGAGCAGCGCGTCCCCCGCGCCCGGGTACTGGATCTTGACGGCGGCGGACCGGGACACCCCGGTCTCCGGGTCCCGCCACACCGCCCGGTGCACCTGGCCGATGCTGGCCGCCGCGGCCGGGCTGTCGTCGAACTCGACGAACCGGTCCCGCCAGTCCGGCCCGAGCTGCTCCGCGAGCACCTTGTGCACGCTCGCCACCGGCAGCGGCGGGGCGGCCTCCTGGAGCTTCGTCAACGCCTGCCGGTAGGGCGCGGCGATCTCGTCCGGCAACGCCGCCTCGAACACCGACAGCGCCTGGCCGAACTTCATCGCCCCGCCCTTGAGCTGCCCGAGGACGCTGAAAAGCTGCTCGGCGGTACGTTGCTGGATCTCGGCGGAGATGACGTCGGAGGCGATGCCGGTGACGCGCTTGCCCATCCCGAGGACGGTCCGACCGGCGAAGCCGAGCGGCAGAGCGGCGAGCTTGGCGGTCCGGGACACGGCGCGGCGCGGGATGTCGGTCACCTGGCCATTGTTACCGACTTCGTGGCCCCGCTGCTGCGCTGAAGCCGGGCTGGGTGGCCCCGTCCCCCGTTCCACGCTCCCGCGACGCCCGCCGGCCACCCCCACCGTGCCCCGCCGGGCGGTCGGTACGGCCGCGGCGGGGGCTGATCCCGGCCGGCCGCCGCTGTGCCGCCGGTCGGGCCGAGCTGCTCGCCGGCCGGCTGGAGCTGGTCGCCGTGCTCACCCCGGCGGTGGCCCGCGTCAGCGGCCCGAGCAGGAGCAGTCGGGGTGCGGTGCCCAGGCCCGACGGCGTAACCGGCCGCCCGGCCCGACCTCCACCGTGCAGCCGACCGTCTCCGGGGTGCCGCCGTCGAGCTGGGTCAGCGCCTCGCCGACCGCGTAACCGGCGGCGGTGAGCAGGGTGGCGGCGCCGCAGGACTGGTGGGCCGGGCCGGTGGCGAGCTGGGCGGCCAGGCCGGGCCAGCCCGGGTCACGATCGGTGCGGTGCAGCTCCAGGCAGTGCAGGCAGGGCCCCACCGGCGGCCGGACCAGGGGGCCGACCACCGGCATCCCTTCCCGCAGGGTGAGCAGCAGGTGGGGCTGGCGACGCCGGGCGTACCCGGTGGCGAGCAGGTCCGCCGGACGGTCCGTGCCGAGCTGCACCACCAGCTCGGCCCGGCGGCGGCCGGCCGGGCGGGTGCGGGTGCCCGGGGCGGCCCGGTCGATGGCCGCCCGGACCGCGTCGGCCAGCGGCTGCCCGACGTCGGCGGCGGCCAGCCCGGTGCCCACCAGGTCACCCGGCTGCACCGGACCGGTCAGCCCGACCGTCACCTGCCCGACGCCGGCCTGGGCCAGGGCCACGGCGACGGGCGCACCGAGCCGGCCCGCCCCGGCCACCACCACCCGGGCGGCGCGGCGGCGACGGAGCACCTGGGCCGGCGTGCCGGGCAGGGCGGGCGCGGCCAGGGCGAGCGCCCCGGCCTCCGCGGCCAGCCGGGTCCGGTCCGGGCCGGTCAGGTCGCGGGGGAGCAGGGTGTGCGCCGGTACGACCAGCCCCGCGGCGTGCAGGGTGTCGATCAACCCCCGGGCCTGGCCCGGGTCGACCCGGGCGCTCGCCGCGTCCGCCAGCACGCCACGTTCACTGCGGGTGCCGTCGAGCAGGTCGAGCAGCCGGGTGACCCGCGAGTCGGCCACCTCCAGCAGGACGGCCCGGCCGGGCGTCAGCCCCAGTTGCAGGGTGTGCCGGTCCCGCCAGAGCCGGGTCAGGCCCGGCAGCAGGGCCGGACGCAGCAGCGCGGTACGGGAGGGCACGGGGTGGGAAGGCGCGGGGTGGGGCGGGCTCATGACAACGAATCGTGACCGAGTCCCTGCGGTGCGTCGATCGTTGTCCACAGGTGCGCAGCGCCGGATCCAGCGTTGTCCACAGGTCTCGGCGAGTTATCCACAGGTTACCCGGAGTTATGTCGGGCAGCCGACAGATCTGCCGCCCGGGTGGTGGGTGACCGGCCGCCGCCGCAGCCGGGCCGGGTGGGGCGCTGCGGGCGGTTCCGGAGTCCCGGTTCGGGTTGGAATCGCGGTTCGGGTTGGAATCGCGGGAGGGGCGGCCCACCGGGCCGCCCCTTGCGCGTCGTACCCGGACGGGTCAGACCTTGGCCTTGCCCAGGATGCGGTTCACTGTTGTGCCGCACACCGGACACTTGCCCTTGGCCATGTTCATCCCGGTCTTCGAGACCTCGACGTGCCCCTCGAAGTCCCGCTTCTCCTTGCACTTCACGCAGTAACCGTTGTAGGTCTGGGCCTGGTCGGCCACGGTAGCCTCCTCGTCTCGTCCGCCGGGCACGTCGGTCCGGCGGTGCTCCCGGCGGCGGGCCGTGGGGGCGCCGGCGCCGGGTCCTTCTCCGCGGCCACCCACGTGACCGCCGGTTGGCGGACCCTACCCAGGTCTGGGCGGTTCCATGTCAGCGGTGCATCGACACTGTGAGCAAGTCGACGTCGAGAGTGTGCATCCCGAAATAGGCGGGATAAGTGAGTTTGCCGGGGACACGCCGTGTGGAGCCCTCTGGGAGGTCCCCCGGACGGGGGTGCGGCGACGCCGCCGGGACCGATCACCTACGGTGGAGATCGCACCCGGCGGTGGCTTCCGGCGTCGCCACGAAGGGTGACGAGGGTCCAGGCTCATGGTCACCACCAGTTTTTTTCGGACTCCTTACTACTAACCACCATTTTCCGGGCGCGTGTCGGGGTGTTGACCCTTGCGGACCCCTGGTCAGTACGCATTAGCTTTCCCTCGTGGCAGGAAACCACGGCTGCGCGGCCCACTGATGGCGGCGGCGCGGAAGCCAGTCGTCGAGGTACGGCGCAGTCAGCGCCGGCGACGCACGGTGTCCGCCTACCGGGACGGCGAGCGGGTCGTGGTGCTCATCCCGGACCAGTTCTCCCGGGCCGAGGAGAGCGAGTGGGTCGACCGGATGCTCGCCCGGCTCGCCGCCCGGGAGGGCCGGCTGGCCCGCAACGACACCGAACTGCTCGACCGGGCCCTGCGCCTGATCAACCTGTACCTGGCCGACCAGGGTGGCGACGCCCTGCCGGCCAGCGTCCGTTGGGTCACCAACCAGAACGGCCGTTGGGGTTCCTGCACCCCCGCCGACCGGACCATCCGGATCTCGCACCGGCTCCAGGAGATGCCCGACTGGGTGCTCGACTACGTGCTGCTGCACGAGTTGGCGCACCTCATCGTGCCGAGCCACAACGCCCGCTTCTGGGCCCTGGTCGGCCGGTACGCCAAGACCGAACGGGCCCGGGGCTACCTGGAGGGCGTCGCCGCCGCCTCCGCCGTCCCGATCGCCGGCTGACCGCCCCACCCGTCGACCGCCCTGCCGGGGTCGATCACCCGTACCGCGCCCACTAGGGTCGGGGAATGGTCCGACGGGTGGTGGTGGCGTTGCTCGGTCCGGTGGCCTGGACGCCGCCCGGGGTGGACCCGGCGCGCTGGCGTACCGCCCTGGCCGAGGACGTGGTGGACCTGCTCGCCACCCTGGCCGAGGTGGAGTCCGCGCTCGCGGTGACCCCGGCCGACCGCTGGCTGGCCGACGCGGTGCGCTGGCCCGACACCCCCGTGTACGAGGTGCCCGAGCCGACCGTCACCGCCGCGCTGGCCGCCCTCGACGGGTACGACCAGGCCGCCGTGGTCGCCGCCGACGCCCCCGACCTGCCGGGGCTCGTCCTGGGCAAGCTGCTGCGACCCCTGACCAGCCGACCCGTCGCCGTCGCCCCCGTCGAGGGCGGCCCGGGACTGCTCGGCGTGGCGTCCCGGCTGCCCGTACCCGGGTGGCTGCCGGCGCTGGACCTGGACGTCGCCGGGCCGGCGGACCTGCGGCGCGCGGCGTCCGCCCCGGCCGACGTGGCGGTCACCCCCGGCTGGCACCGGCTGCGCGGCCCGGCCGACCTGGCCGCCCTGGACCCGGCCGTGGAGGGCTGGGAGGCGACCCGCGCCCTGCTCTCCGGCCACCGCACCTGACCCGCCACCAGCCACCGGACTGACCCCGGCAACGGCGACCGGCCGGTCCCCCGGGAATCGGGTGGGCCGGCCGGTGTCGCGGCTGGTCCGTGGCGGTCAGGGCCGGTCGGCGTCGCCGTCGGTGTCGTCGGGGCGGGGACGGCTGCCCGGTGCCTGCTCCTCGGGGCCGCCCGGGGCGGTGAAGTCGAAGGTGGCCAGCTCGTCGTCGAGGTCCGTCGAGGTGGTCGCGAACGCCACCGGGTCGGCGAAGTCCGCGTCCGAGGGGAGCAGGTCGGGGTGGCCCCAGACCGCGTCCCGCCCGGCGATGCCCCGGTGCTCGGTCAGCGCCGCCCAGAGCGCCGACGCCTCCCGCAGCCGGCGCGGGCGCAGCTCCAGGCCGACCAGCGCGGCGAAGGTCTGCTCGGCCGGCCCGCCGGCCGCCCGGCGGCGACGGAACGCCTCGCCGAGGCGGACCACGTTGGGCAGCCGGTCGGCCGCCGCGCTGTCCACCACGTGACAGACCCAGCCCTCGACCAGCGCGAGCACCGTCTCCAGCCGGGCCAGGGACGCCTTCTGCGCGGGGGTGTCCTCCGGGGTGAAGATCCCCTCCAGGGCGATGGCCTGCATCGACTCCGGGTCGGTCGGGTCGACCCGGCCCATCGCCTCCTCGATCGCCTCCCGGTTGACCCGGATGCCGGACGCGTAGTTCTCGACCGCGGTCAGCACGTGCCCGCGCAGCCACGGGACGTGCTCGAAGAGCCGCTGGTGGGCCGCCTCGCGCAGGGCCACGTAGAGGCGTACCTCGTCTTCCGGCAGCTCCAGGCCCTCGCCGTACACCCGGATGTTGGCCGGGATCAGCGCGGCGGTGCCGGCCGGGCCGAGCGGCAGGCCGATGTCACCGGCGGAGAGCACCTCGGCGGCGAGCTGCCCGAGGGCCTGCCCGAGCTGACCGCCGAAGAGTGCGCCGCCCAGGGTGGCGACCATCGACTGCATCGGGCCGAGCTGGGCGCGCGCCTCCGGCGGGACCAGGTCGCCCATCGCGCCGACCATCCGGCTGGCGACCGGGTCGCAGAGCTTGCGCCAGACGTCGAGCGTCTTGTAGATCCACTCGTTGCGGTTCCACGCCAGGGAGGTGCGGATGCCGGTCGGCCAGGCCGACGCCGGCTCCAGCCAGAGGTCGGCCAGGCGCAGCGCCTCCTCCACCGCGTGCCGTTCGTAGGGGGAGGCCATCGGGTCACCCGTGGCCGCGAGCTGGCTGGCGGCCACCTGGCGGGCCAGGTCCCAGTTGACCGGCCCGCTGCCCGGCGCGGAGAGCAGGTGCTGCAACTGCGACATGAACTGCTGCATCTGCGCGGGATCGTTGGGGTCTGGTGGTTGCCCACCCGGGAGCGCGAAACCGAACGGAATATCAGGCACGACGTCTACGGTACGCGCGCCGCGCCCCTGGTAGCCGCCGTCGGCGTTGCGCTGAGGGCGAAGTCCGCCGCAGCCCGCCGGACCCGCCGCCACCGGTCGGTACGCTCTGCCGCATGAGACGTCGTGGCGTGACCGTCCTCCTCGGTGCTCTGCTCACCACCCTGCTGAGCATCGGCGTGCTCGGCGCGCCCATCCCGTACGTGGTGCTCGGCCCCGGGCCGACGGTGAACACCCTCGGCACCAACGACGGCCGGGAGGTCATCCAGGTCAGCGGGCGGGAGACCTCCACCTCCGCCGGTCAGCTCCGGATGACCACGGTCGGTGTGCAGCCGACGGTGAAGCTGCGCGCCGCGATCGCCGGCTGGCTGTCGAAGGACGAGGCGGTCGTCCCCCGGGAACTGGTCTACCCGCCGGGCGAGTCGCAGGAGGAGGTCGAGAAGCGCAACGCCGAGGACTTCCAGAACTCGCAGAGCAGCGCCGAGACCGCCGCGCTGGTCAAGCTCGGCTACCCGGTCGAGGTGGTGGCGAAGGAGGTCGCCGCGGACGGGCCGGCGGCCGGTGCGCTCAAGGCCGGCGACGTGGTCACCACCGTCGACGGCGCCAAGGTCACCTCGGCGACCCGGCTGGTCGAGCTGGTCCGCAGCAAGCCCGCCGGCACCAGCCTGACCATCGGGTACGTCCGCGACGGCGCCCCCGGCACCGCCACCGTGACCAGCCGGGAAGCCGACGGCCGGCCGCGCATCGGCGTGGTCCCCGACCAGCGGCAGCCGCACCCGTTCACCCTGAAGATCGACCTGAAGGACATCGGCGGCCCGAGCGCCGGGCTGATGTTCGCCCTCGGCATCATCGACAAGCTCAAGCCGGAGGACCTCACCGGCGGGAAGATCATCGCCGGTACCGGCACGATCGACGACGAGGGCCGGGTCGGTCCGATCGGCGGCATCGCCCAGAAGCTGGTCGGGGCGAAGAAGGCCGGGGCCAAGGTGTTCCTGGTCCCCGCCGACAACTGCGCCGAGGCGGTCCGCAACCCGCAGCCGGGTCTGCCCATGCTCAAGGTCGGCTCGCTGGACGAGGCATTGACCGCGTTGGACACGTTGCGCGCCGGTGGGGAGCCGACCCGCTGCTGAGGGCGGGGCCACGCCGGGACACCGGCGGCGACCCGGGCACGACCTGACCCGCCACGTTCAGGAACACCCCGTACTCTGGGTGCCTGTCCGGAGCCGATCACATCGAGCGTGCGGAGCCAAACAGTGGCCATGCGTAGCAGCCCCCTGCCGAGGATGAGTCGGCGCGGACGCGTCACCATCGGGGTCCTGGTCGGGGTGTTCCTCCTGTTCACCCTGCTGGGCTGGGGGGTGCAGGCGTGGACCGACTGGCTGTGGTTCGACGAGGTCCGCTACACCCAGGTCTTCACCGGCATGCTGATCACCCGGTTGCTGCTCTTCCTCGCCGTCGGGCTCGGCCTGGCCGCGTTCGTCGGCGGGAACCTGTGGCTGGCGTACCGGTTGCGGCCGAAGCTGCGCCCGCACTCGCTGGAGCAGGCCACCCTGGAGCGGTACCGGATGCTGCTCACCCCCCGCATCGGCACCTGGATCAGCCTGACGGCCGTGGTGCTCGGCCTGTTCGCCGGGCTCTCCGCGCAGGGCCGCTGGTCGCAGTGGCTGCTGTTCCGCAACGGTGGCAACTTCGGCGTCAAGGACCCGGAGTTCGGCATCGACGTCGGCTTCTACGTCTTCCAGTTGCCGTTCTGGCGCTACCTGCTCGGGGTCGGCTTCACCGCCGTGGTGCTGGCCCTGATCGGCGCGCTGGCCGTGCACTACATCTTCGGCGGGGTGCGCCTACAGGGCGTCGGCGACCGGATGACCAACGCCGCGCGGGCCCACCTGAGCACGCTGGTGGCGTTCTTCGTCCTGCTCAAGGCCGTGGCGTACGTGCTGGACCGGCGGGCCATGCTGCTGGAGTACAACGAGGGCGCCAAGCTGTACGGCGCCGGCTACGCCGACGTCAACGCGCTGCTGCCGGCCAAGGAGATCCTGGCCTACATCTCGGTGGTGGTGGCGATCGCCATCATCGTCTTCTCCAACGCGGTGATGCGGAACCTGGTCTGGCCGGGCATCTCGCTGGCCCTGCTCGGCGTCTCCGCCGTCGCGATCGGCGGCATCTACCCGTGGGCGGTGCAGACCTTCGAGGTCAAGCCGAGCGCCCGGGACAAGGAGGCCCCGTACATCCAGCGGAGCATCAACGCCACCCGCGACGCGTTCGACATAGCCGACGTGCAGACCGAGGGGTACGCGGCCAGCAACCTGGTGCCCCCGGCCAGCCTGGCCACCGACACCTCGGTGGTGCCGAACGTCCGGCTGCTCGACCCGCAGCTCGTCTCCGAGACGTACACCCAGCTCCAGCAGGTCCGCGGGTTCTACGACTTCGGCCCCAAGCTGGACATCGACAGGTACTCGGTGGAGAACAAGACCTCCGACTACGTGGTCGGGGTGCGGGAGATCAACTACGGCGAGCTGACCGACCAGCAGAACAACTGGATCAACCGGCACACCGTCTACACCCACGGCTACGGCCTGGTCGCGGCCCCGGCCAACCAGGTGGTCTGCGGCGGACAGCCGTACTTCGTCTCCGGCTTCCTCGGCGAGAAGGCGCAGGAGGCGTGCTCCTCGCAGGCCGAGCAGATCCCGGCCAGCCAGCCGCGGATCTACTACGGCGAGCGGATGCAGCCCGACGACTACGCCATCGTCGGCCAGAGCAGCCCGGACAAGGACGTCGAGTTCGACCGGCCCACCCCGACCACCGGCGGCGAGCAGTACTACACCTACACCGGTGAGGGCGGCGTCGAGATCGGCTCGTTCACCCGGCGGCTGCTCTACTCGATCAAGGAGCAGGAGACGAACTTCCTGCTCTCCGAGGCGGTCAACGAGAACTCCAAGCTGCTGTACGTGCGCAACCCCCGGGACCGGGTGGAGAAGGTCGCCCCGTTTCTCACCCTCGACGGCGACCCGTACCCGGCGGTGGTGGGCGGCAAGGTCCAGTGGATCATCGACGGCTACACCACGGCCGCGACCTACCCGTACGCCGAGCGGATCAACCTCCAGCAGGAGACCACCGACGAGCTGACCAACCGGGGCACGTTCCAGCTCGCCCGGGAGAACGTCAACTACATGCGCAACTCGGTGAAGGCCACCGTCGACGCGTACGACGGCACCGTCCGGCTCTACGAGTTCGACGACGCCGACCCGGTGCTCAAGGCGTGGAACAAGGCGTTCGGCGGGGACCTGGTGCTGCCCAAGAGCGCCATCCCGGCCGACCTGGCCGCCCACTTCCGCTACCCGGCCGACATGTTCAAGGTGCAGCGCAACCTGCTCACCAAGTTCCACGTCACCAACCCCGGCGACTTCTACTCCGGTCAGGACTTCTGGCAGGTGCCGAACGTGCCGGACGCGCCGGACAGCGGGCAGAAGCAGCCGCCGTACTACCTGTTCACCCAGTTCCCCAACCAGGACGCCCCACGGTTCCAGCTCACCTCGGCGGTCACCCCGAACGGCCGGCAGAACCTCGCCGCGCTGATCTCCGGGTCGTACGTCGACGGGCAGCCGAAGCTGGAGGTGCTGGAGCTGCCCGACCAGACCCGGATCTCCGGCCCGGTGCAGGTGCACCAGCAGATGACCAACAACGCGACCATCCGGACCGAACTGAACCTGCTCTCCTCCAACCAGGCCCAGGTGCAGTACGGCAACCTGCTGTCCCTGCCGTTCGGCAACGGGATGCTCTACGTGGAGCCGGTCTACGTCAAGAGCAACCAGCAGGACGCGTACCCGCTGTTGCAGAAGGTGCTCCTGTCGTACGGCGACGGCGGCTCGTACGTGGTGCTGGCCAACAACGTCACCGACGGCATCAAGCAGCTCGTCGAGCAGGGCAAACGGGCCGGACAGGGGACCACTCCGCCACCGGGTGGCGAGACGCCGCCACCCTCGGGCGGCACCCCGTCCCCCTCGCCGACGGCCTCGCCCGGGGCGAGCAGCCCACCGCCCAGCGCCGACCTGGCCACCGCCACGCAGCGGGTCCAGGCGGCGATCGCCGAGGTCAAGGCCGCGCAGGCGTCCGGTGACTTCGAGCGGTACGGCCGCGCGCTGAAGGCGCTGGACGAGGCGATCACCGCCTTCCAGCAGGCCCAGCAGGGCAACCCGTCGGGCGCGTCCAGCGGTAACCCGCCCGCCACGCCGACGCCGTCCGGCGGCGGCTGACCCGCGCGCTCCCGCGTCGACGGGGCCCACGATCCGGACCGGGATCGTGGGCCCCGTCGCTTTTCCGACCGGTTGTCCCGCAACCTGACGATGCCGCTGACCGTCTCCAGTGCAGGTGGCCGGGACGGGGGGACGTGGTGCGGGCATGAGGGACGAGCGGAGTTTCGACGAGTTCTACCGGAGCACCTCGGCGCGGACCCTGCGCTACGGTCACGCCGTGGCGGGCGACCACGGAGAGGCACAGGACCTCGTCCAGGAGGCGTACGCCCGCGCCTGGCGGCAGTGGGGCCGGCTGGCGCAGCACCCCGCGCCGGAGGCGTGGCTGCGGCTGGTGGTCAGCCGGCTGGCCGCCGACCGGTTCCGCCGGTTACGGAGCTGGCGGACGGCGCTGAGCCGTACCGGGCCACCGGAGGACGTGCGACCACCCGGTGAGGACACCGTGCTGCTGGTGGCCGCGCTGCGGCAGCTACCCGCGAACCAGCGTCAGGCGCTGGCCCTGCACTACCTGTTCGACATGCCGGTGGAGGAGATCGCCCGGGAGGCCCGGGTGCCCAGCGGCACCGTGAAGTCGTGGCTGTCGCGGGGGCGGTCCCGGCTGGCCGAGCTGCTCCCCGGCGTCTCGGCGAAGGAGCTGGAGGTCAACGATGTCGCGTGAGCTGCACCGTTTCTACCGGTCGTTGGCGCAGGACACCGACCCGGGTGGCCTGGTCCCGCCCGCCCTGGTCCGCCGGTACGCCGACCGGCGGGCCCGGCTGCGGGCGGCGGCGGGGGTGCTGGCCGTGGCCGCCCTGGTGGGCGGAACGGCGGCCGGCACCCGGTTCGTGTTCACCGCCGCGCCCGGCACGCCGGCCGGGCCGCCCTCCTCCCCGCCCGGCACCGGCGTCTCGGTGCCCGCCCCGGCGGTGTCGCCGGCGGAACCGGTGACCTCCGTCCCGGCCGCGTCCGCGCTCACCGGTTCCGCCGGCCGGTCGCCGGCCGGCACGGTCGGTCCGACCGCCACGTCGCCGTCCGGCCGACCGCCGACCGCGATCCCCGACGCGGCGTTCTTCACCCTCGCCGCGGCCAACGAGACCGGCATGCGGGCGACGTTCGACGCCGGCCCGACGCTGCCGCAGCTCTGCGGCGCGCACCCCGGCGACTCGGGTGTCGTCCAGCGCCGGGGCCGGGCCCTGGCCTTCCGGTACGCCGACACCCCCAAGGGGTACGTCCCGGACGGCAGCTACCGGCACACCGTCACCCTGTACCGGGCCGGTCGCGCCGAGGAGGCCCTCGGTGAGCTGCGGGCGGCGGTGCGGGACTGCCCGGTACAGCAGTCGTCCGACACCCCGGGGGTGACGTCCCGGTACCGGCTGCTCGGCGGGGGCGGCTACGGCGACGAGTCGGTGCTGTTCGAGCTGCGCCGGTCGTACTCCGAAGGGGCGGGTGACCCGGCCGGCGCGGACGAGATCCGGCTGGTCCGGGCGATCCGGCTCGGGGACGTGGTGACCGTGCTCTGGGAGCAGGGCTGGGAGGGCACGTCAAGTGACCGGTCGCAGGTGGACGCCGACAGCCGGCGGGCGGTGGACGCGCTGCGGGACTGGTTGGACTGACCGCCGGGTGGCGTTTTGCGGGCCCGGGGGTCGGTAGGCTACGGTTAACCAGCCGACGCGGGGTGGAGCAGCTCGGTAGCTCGCTGGGCTCATAACCCAGAGGTCGCAGGTTCAAATCCTGTCCCCGCTACTGTTTTCGACAGGCCCCGGAGTTCGTCTCCGGGGCCTGTCGCGTTTCCGCCCCGGCACGGGTGGGCCTGCCGTCGTGGCGTGGGAGATCGGCGTGCCGCAGCCGGTGGGCGGACGCCACCGGCGGCGGTGGCCCCCGGCGGGCGTCCTGAGCTGGGCGGACGGCGGATCGGGGGGCCCGGCCGATCTCCGCCGGACGGATGGGTTAGGCTTAACGGGCCGACGCGGGGTGGAGCAGCTCGGTAGCTCGCTGGGCTCATAACCCAGAGGTCGCAGGTTCAAATCCTGTCCCCGCTACTGTTTTCGACAGGCCCCGGAGTTCGTCTCCGGGGCCTGTCGCCGTTTCCGGTGTCCCGCGTCCCGAACCGGTGCGGGCTTCGGGGTGCCGGACTTGCCGCCCTCGGTCAGGATGAGGGCATGTCTACTGAGATCAGGACGTCAACAGGGATCACATGGTGGGGCCGGCTGAGCGCGGTCCTCGGCGCGGTCGTGCTCTCGGTCTTCGTGCCGGTGGCCGCGTGGGCGTCCACCGGCACCGGCGAGCTGGTGGTGGAGGCGGCCCGGCGACGGTCCAGGGCCGGCGGCTTCGGCGTCCTCGGGCTGCTCTGCTGCCTGGTGGTCGTCGGCGGCATCGTCCTGCTGGTGGTGCTGCTGACCCGCAACCGGCGCAACCGCCCGCCCCGCTGACCCGCGACCGGCGTCACCGCCCCTCCCGTCGACCCGTCACCGGGCCAGGGCCGCCTGCGCCCGGGCCATGAACTGTGTCGTCGCCGCCCGCGCCCCGGAGCGTCCCGCGCGGATGCTCCGGGCCGCCTCGGTGAGCAGGGCCCGCACCTCGTTGTGCCCCCTCGGGGGTGGCGCGGGTGCCGGGCCGACCTGCTGGTGCAGCGCCTCACCGAGGGCGGCGACGCGTTCGGCCGGCGGATCGTCGAGGGTCTGCACGACCGCCTGGCGTACGGTCAGGCTGGCCGGCAGGCCCCGCTCGGTGCCGAGGAGCCGACCCACCTCCACGCTGCCGGTGAGGAAGTCGACCACGTCGGCCACCACCCCCGGGTGCCGGGTGCCCCGGAACCCGGCCCAGTACATCGACGCCCGGTCCCACTGGGCGGCCCGGGGGCCGGGGAAGCCGACCAGGGCCAGCTCGTCCCTGCTGTAGCGCTGAAGCTCGGGAAACTGGTGCGACCAGGCGAACGAGGCGGCGGTGTGCCCGCTGACCACCAGTTGCCGGGCCGGCTCGCCGCCGTCGGCGCGGTCCACCAGGGCGGCGGCCGGGGTGGCCCGTTGGCTGCGGGCCCGTTCCCAGAACTCGAACCAGTCCAGCAGCGCGGCGGAGCCGAAACCCAACTGACGTCCCTGGTAGAACTTGCTGCCCAGCCCACGCAGCCAGAGCCACAACGCCCGGTGGTCACCCGACGGGTCCATCGAGCCGGCGACCCGGCCCCGGCTGGCCCGGGTCACCCCGGCGGCCCAGCTCAGATAGTCGGCCCAGGTCATCGAGGTGGTCGGCTCGGGGACCCCGAGCCGGCGGAGCAGGTCACGGTTGAACACCACGGCGGCATGGGTCTGCGCCGCCGCGACGCCGTACACCCGGTCGTCGATCTTTCCGTAGTCGACCAGGCCGGGCGGCAGGGTGTTCACGTTGATCCGGCCGTCCTCGACGTAACCGCCGAGGTCGAGCAGGATGCCGCGCTGGGCGTAGTCGCCGAGCATCGAGTCGTCGATCTGGAACAGGTCGGGCACGTTGCCGCCACCCGCCTGGGTGGCGAGCCGCTCGTAGTAGCCGCCCTGCCCCTGCCAGGTCACCCGGAAGGTGACCTGCGGGTTGCGGGCCGAGTACAGCCGCAGGGCCCGTTCGGTGGCCTCGGCCCGGCGGGTGCCGCCGTACCAGAAGACCGACAGCTCCACCGGGCCGTCCGGCGTCGGCGACTCCGCCTCGACGCCGCACCCGCTCAGCCCGCCCGCCGCCAGCACCGGCACACCGAGCAGCGCGCCGAGCAGCCGCCGCCGGGCCGGGTCGACGCCGGGCCGGAGCAGCAGGGGACGCACAGCGGACACGGGGTGCTCCTGGGGACGGGCGGGCCGGTAGCCGGACCATTCACGCAGGTGGCGCGGCCGGGTGTCAACGCCCGCACGGCCCGCCGCCCGCCGGCGGCCCGGGTGGGCGACCCGGCCGGCGTCGTCCCCGTGGTGTACTAGGGCACGTGGAACTTCTGCACTCCGGCAAGGTCCGGGACGTCTACGCGGACGGCGACGACCTGATCCTGGTCGCCTCCGACCGGATCTCCGTCTACGACGTGGTGCTGCCCACCCCGATCCCCGACAAGGGGCGGCTGCTCACCGCCCTGTCGCTCTGGTGGTTCGAGCAGCTCGCCGACCTGGTGCCGCACCACGTCGTCTCGACCACCGACGTGCCCGCCGAGTTCGCCGGCCGGGCGATCCGCTGCCGCCGGCTGGACATGGTGCCCGTCGAGTGCGTCGCCCGGGGCTACCTGACCGGCGGCGGCCTCAAGGAATACGAGCGCACCGGCGCGGTCTCCGGCGTGCCGCTGCCGCGTGGCCTGGTCGAGGCGTCGATCCTGCCGGAGCCGATCTTCACCCCGTCGACCAAGGCGCCGGCCGGGGAGCACGACGAGCCGATCACCTTCGCCGACGTGGTGGACAAGGTGGGCGCGGAAACCGCCGAGCGGCTGCGCCAGATCACCCTGGACGTCTACCGGCGGGGCGCGGAACTCGCCGCCGACCGGGGCATCCTGGTCGCCGACACCAAGATCGAACTGGGCTGGGCGGCGGACGGCACCCTGGTCCTCGGCGACGAGGTGCTCACCTCCGACTCGTCCCGCTACTGGCCGGCCGAGTCGTACCAGCCGGGCCGGACCCAGTTCTCCTACGACAAGCAGTACGTGCGGGACTGGGCGACCAGCAGCGGCTGGGACAAGCGGTCCCCCGCGCCGGAGGTCCCGGCCGACGTGGTCGAGGCGACCCGGGCCCGTTACGTCGACGTCTACGAACGGTTGACCGGCGAACGCTGGTCCTGACCCGCCGCTCCCGGCCGGCCCGTGGCGGGCCGGCCGGAACGCGATCAGTTGCCGCCCACCGCGGTCTTCGGCTCGGCCCGGTAGGAACGGTCCTCGGCCTGCTTGCCGAGCACACCACCACCCGGCGTCTCCACACTGAACGCCTGCTCGTCGGTGACGATCCCCGGACCGTCGCCGTGCCCCTCCCGGTCGTCCCGCTTCGCGGCGGTGGTCCGCCGGGGGGCCAGCTCCGGCGGCACCGGCTGCCCGCCGCGCGCCCGCCGGGGTGCCGGCTCGGCCGACGGCCGGCCACGCAACGCACCCGGCACCTCCTCCAGCCGGGACACCCGACCCCCGGACAGCGGCGCGGCCGGCGCGTCCAGCACCGGCGCGGTCGCCTCCGACCGGCCGTCGCCCCACCACTCGCCGCCCGGCGTCGCCGGCCGCGCCGCACCGGCCCGGTCACGGCGCTTCGACCGGGGCGTCCCGGTCACCCCGGCATCCCGGGCCGGGCTGCCCAGCACGGGCGGGGCGGTGCCCGGCCGGGGTGGCGTCGAGGCGTCGCCGGCCCGGCCACCGACGGCGGCACCGCCGGACGCACGCCGTGCGTCCGGACGCCGGCTCTGCAACACCGGCGCGGTGGTCTCCCCGGCCGGCCGGCCGAACAGGTCCTCGTCGCCGGCACCCGCGCGGACGGTGCCCCGCCGCTCCGGGTCCGCCTGCTCCCCGCCGCCCGGCCGGCGGGAGGCCGGGGAATGCGGGGAACCGGCCGCCGGGGTGCCCCGGGCACCGGCCGGCGGGGCCGCCGTCGACCCGGCACCGGGACCACGCAGCCCGTTCGGCGGCGCGGCCCGGCCGCCGGTCGGTGGCGGGGTGGCGCTCGCGCCGGGGGACCGCAACGACGCCTGGGGCGGCTCGCTGACCGCCGACGCTCCGGCACCGCCGCGCAGCACCCCGCTGCGCAGCCCGGCACGCTCACCGGCGAGCCCGTCGAGGCCCGGCGGCCGGGCCAGCCCGGCCCGGCCCGCGCCGGTGGCGTTGGCGTTCACGCCGTTCAGCCCGGGTGCCCCGGCGGACAGGCCGGGTGGCGGCGCGACCAGCGGCGGCGGCACCACCGGCGGCGGTGCCGCGGCGGGACCCGTCCGGTTGCCGGTGTCCGGCGCCGGGGTCGGCGCGCCGGCCTCCGGAGGCGGCCTGAGCGTGTCCAGCACCTGCCGGGCCAACTGGTCCGGATCACCAGGCGTGGGCCGGGGCACCGGCCGCACCGACGTCGGCGGCGGGGTCGCCCCGACCCCCGGCGGGCGGGCGCCGGGCGGCCCCACCGGCGGCGGGGCACCGACCGGCCCGCGCCACGGCGGATGACCGACCGGGTTGAGCACCGCGTCCATCGGGAAGAACGGCGGACCGTGCCCGCCACTGACCTTGCTCAACGTGTCGAAGTAGTCGTCGGCGGTGCGCCGGGCCAACTCCTGCGCCCGGCGGTTGTACTCCTCCTGCTTCTCCCGCACCGCCTCGGCCTCGGCCGCCTGGATGCCCTTCTCGCCGTCGTACAGACCCAGGGTGAAGCCCTGCTTGAAGCCCTCGGAGAACTGCGTCCAGCCGTCGGAGTTCTTCGCGTCGTCGATGGCTTCCCGGTACTCCGTCCAGAGGCGTTCCATCTCCGCCCGGGAGTCCCGGGCGATGCCGACCATCGCCCGCAGCGCGGTCACGTTGTGCTGGGCCGCGTCCATCCACTCGTCGAGGTACGCCAGCGTCTTGCCCGGCCCCGCCTTGAGGAACGCGTCCCGGGCCTGCGGCGACTGCCAGTGCTCGTCGTGCAGGGTCTGACTGGCGGACAGCAGCTGCTGGTGGATGCTCTGCAACAGGTTGTAGGCGTTCTGCCACTGGTCGGCCAGCGCCGAGATGTCCTCCGGGTGCTGCCCCAGCACCTGCTGGCGGACCGTCTCGATGGTGGCCCCGCCCTCGCCGCCCGGTGCCGGGGTGAACTTCAGGTCCGGGTTCTCCGGCGGCATGACGTACCGGGTGCCCTCGCCGCGCGGGCCGCCGTGCGCGTACGTCGCCTGGGCACCCCAGTAGTCGGCCATGGTGTCCTCCCGGGCTCAGATGCCGTAGTCGTGCCGCTTGATCTCGTCCAGCGCCCGCTTGGCGGGGGAGTCGGTCAACTCGGCCGGGTCCACGCCCTCGGTGTCCTGACCGATGTGCAGCTCCTGGGTGACGGTGCCCCTGCCGTCGGTCGTGGTGATCGTGTGCGTCCCGTCGGCGTGCTGCGCGTCGACCCGGGTGGCGGTCGGCCTGTCCCCGGCGTCGAGCTGCTCGCTGGTCACCGTACGACCGCCGTCGACGCCGTACGACGTGGTCTCCCGGCTGCCGCCGGTGCGTCGGCCCTCCGCGTCGGTGTTGGTGGTGGTGACCACCGTCGAGGTGCCGGTGACGACCGTGGTCGTCCGGCTGGTGCTGCTGTCGAGCACCTTGCCGGTGGCGTCGGTCGTGGTGGTGACCGTCTCGGTGCCCACGCCACCGGGCAGCGACCGCTGCACGATGGTGCGCACCACGCCGCCGGGGCCGAGCGCGGTGAAGGTGATGCTGCCGTCCGGGGCGACCCGGGGCCGGCCCTGGTCGACGAACTGCTCGGGGGTCGGCGCGGTGCCGGCCTGCCCGCTCGACACCGTTTCGAGGTACTGGTCCCACCAGGTCTTGCCGGAGACGAACGGCGGCAGCCCGGCGGGACGCGGCGCGTCGGCGTCGCCGAAGGCGAACCGGACCGCGTCCAGCGAGGCCGCCGACCAGCCGTCGGTGTTGGCGTAGGCGTCCGCCACCGTCTGCGCGGCCATGCCGATGTTGGTCAGCGCCGCGCCCAGGTAGGTCAGGTACTGCTGGAACTCGGCGTAGTTGAGGGTGAGCTGGGTGCGGATGTAGACGCCCTCGGGCAGCGCGGCACCCTCCCAGGCGCGGTGCGGCAACTGGCCGAGCTGGCTCAACCGGCCGCCGTGGCTCTGCAGGTTCTCCTGGATGACGACCATGTTCTTGCCGTAGTCGACCAGCCCGTCCGGATCGACGTCGACGGGTTTCTGATCGGCCAGCCAGTCGGTCCGGGTGTTCTGGTCGGTCTCGTGCTGGTACGGGTTGCTGCCGTCGTCCTCCGCCACCGAACCTCCCCTGGTGCGGCGGGCCCCCGCCCGAGTCTCACCGGAAATCGCCCCGAGCGTAACCGCTGCCGACCACCGCCGGGACCCGGTACCACCGCCGTCTCCTCCCCGACCAGCCACTTCGGACGAAGTGAGGTGGCCCGATTCGTTACGGGGCGCTACCGTCAGGGTCGGCCACGACGGCCACCACCATCAAGGGGACGCTTCCCTGACCGGGGGGCGCAAGCAGAGGAGCGGGTGAGTCCACCTTGACCGACACTCCGGGACTGGGTCAGGTTCACGCCACCCAGGAACAGCTGAACGCGATGGCGAAACGGTGCAACGAGACCGGTGAGGGCCTCGCACTGGGCATGGCGCGGCTCGTCGAACGGGTGCAGGCGCTGGGCGGCAGCGGCATGCGCGGCTCGGCCAACAACGCGCTTCAGGACGTCTCCGTGCAGCTCAACGACGGCCTGAAGAAGATCATCTCGGCGCTCGACGAACTGTCCGGCAAGATGACCAGCGCCGCCACGCAGTACGGCATGAACGACGAGGACGCCGCGACCGAGATCCGCAACGCCGCCGCCGAGACCGGCGACGCCAGCGTGATGAGCATCCTGCGCGGCTGACGCCGCCGGTATCCGCCGCGGCCACGTCGGCCCTCCCCGGGCGATCCGTGCCGCTGTGACCAGCGAAAGGTGACCTTCCAGTGAGCAGTCCCATCACCTACAACTTCGGCCAGATCTCCGATGTGGCCACCGCCATCGGCACCTACCAGGGCCAGATGGACGGCAGCCTCCAGGACCTCTACACCCAGTTCACCCAGCTTTTCGCGGCCGACTGGCAGGGCCCGGCGGGGCAGGCGTGCGACGAGGCCCGGCAGAAGTGGAACCAGGGTGCCACCGAGATCAAGGAGGCGCTGACCCGGGTCGGCGTGAAGCTCGGCGCGTCCGCCGAGCGGATGCAGCAGGTCGACCAGCAGATCGCCGCCGGCATGTGACCGTCCGGTCCGACGCCCTCCGGCCCGGAGGGCGTCGGACCGGTGGGGCAGCCGGGCCGGGCCGCCCCGGTTAGGCTGCCCGTCGGAAGGGACCTCGGGGGAGGGACGATGGAGGAACGACCGAACTTCGGCGCGTTGACCGCCATGATCGGTGACCTCAAGAAGGCCTGGTCCGGAATGGACGACGTACAGCGCCGGATGCTCCGGGTGACCGGCACGGCCTGGTCGGACGACCGCACCGTCAAGGCGGTCGTCGGCCCCCGGGGGCACCTGCTGGAGCTGGACATCGACCCCCGGGTGTTCCGCAACCCCAACTCCAAGGCCCTCGCCGCCACCATCGTGGCTACCGTCCGCCTCGCCGTCGAGGACGCCGCCGAGCAGTCCCGCGAGATCCTCGACGGCAGCCTCGCCCCCGACCTGCGCCGGATGGCCCCCGGCGGCGCGCAGCTGGAGAAGCTGCTGCACAGTCACGACGCCGACGTGCGCCTGAAGGGGGACGACGATGAGTAGCTTCGTCGAGATCAGGACGAGCGTCGCCGACATCCTCGGCATCGCCAACCGGCTCCGGATCAACGGGCAGTCGATGTCCACCGCGATGGACGGCAAGCTCGGTGCCATCACCGGGCTGGAGGCCGCGCCCGGGACGCTGCCGCGCGACGAGTTCACCGAGGAGTTCCTCAAGACGTACCACAAGTCGGTCGAGGTTCCCGGCGGCGGCGGGCAGCAGATGAACGAGGCCGTCAAGGCCACCGTGCCCAAGCTCGGCGAGGCGATGGACAAGCTCGGCGCGTACGTGGCCGACGCCATGTGGAGCTACACCGGCACCGACGACGACAACGCCACCGACATCGACCGGGCCGGTGGCCGGCACTGACCCGAGACGACCGGCCGGGAAACCCGACGATGCCGGGGAGGACCCCGCGTGAGCGAGAGTGACCACGCCCTCGCCGAGATCCTGGAGTGGTTCTCCGACCTCGAAGCCGCCATCCCGGGCGTCCGCTCCACCGTCGGCGAGATCCTCATCGGCAAGATCCCCGAGTCGGACATCGACGCCGTCTACGAACTCTCCGACGCCTGGGGTGCCGCGACGCAGGAACTCGCCGCCTTCTACGAGGAGGCGGTGCACGCCGCCGACGGCATCCTGACCAACTGGAGCGGCGACGGGGCCGCCGAGGTGTTCACCCGGGAATGGCTGTCCTACCTCGAATCGCTCGCCGGCACGGTCGACACCCTCGCCTCCATGGAGGAGGCGGTACAGAGCTTCGGCCTCCAGATCGAGCTGATGAAGTTCATGGCCCTGCTCGGCCTGATCATGCTCGCCGTCTCGCTGTTCATGCTGGTCGCCGCCGCCATCCCGTCACTCGGCCTGTCCACCGCCGGCATCCCGGGGGCGTTCGCCGCCTGCCGGGCCGCGATCGGGGCCGCCGCCACCAACGCGGTACGGGCCATCGGCAGCATCTCCGTACGCGCCGCCCTCGCCGAGGTGACCGCGCTGCTGACCCGTACGCTGCCGACCCTGGTCCGGACCCAGCTGCCGAACCTGGTCCGTACCCAGGTTCCCCGGCTGGTCACCACCCAGCTGCCGCGTTTCGCGCGGACCCAGGTCCCCACCTTCGTCCGGCAGACCCTGCCGACGGTGATCCGGCAGGGCGCCGGCAACCTCGCCCGCAACACCCTGCCGCGCAACGTCATCGCCCGGTCGGTCGCCGACCGGATGGCCGGTCAGTGGCTGCGCGGCGTCACCAACCGGGAACTGCTGCGCCAACTCGGCCGGGAGGCCGGGCTGGAGTCCCGACGGCTGGCCGGGCGGAGCCTGCTCGCCGCCCGCAACCAGCTGGCCCGGGAGATCGAGGAACAGCTGCTACGCAGGTTCGGTGCCCGGGTCGGCACCGACCTCGCCGCCCGTGGCGGCGTACGACTGGCCGGCACCGAGGCGTTCGAGCAGCTCAGCCGGGCCACCCTCAGCCAGTACGCGACCCGCGAGATCGCCACCACCACCTTCGGCCGGGAGCTGACGAAGTACCTGGGCCAGCGGGTGGCGTTCGGGGCGGCGTTCATGGGCGGCGGCAACCTGCTGGGCCAGATGTACCAGATCGCCGGGGGCGAACGGTCCAGCCTCGACCTCGGCCAGCTCGGCGTCTCCACCGTCCAGGGTGGGCTGTTCGGGGCGTCGATGTTCGGTGGCATCCCCGGCCACGTCATCGGCGGCGGGGTCACCGGCGCCCTGGTGACCGGCGCGACCGACGCCGTCCAGGGCAGGTTCGACCTCCAGAACATGCTGCACGGCGGCGCGGAGGGGGCCAAGGCCGGCGTCATCTTCGGCGCGCAGAACAAACTGGACACCGTCCGGGTCGGCGGGATGAACCTGCGGATCGGGCGTGACGTGATGGTGCTCCCCGAGGGGATGGCCGCCGTCGACCGGGCCGCCGGCCTGCGGGTCACCTACAGCGAGCGGGGCGCGGTCTGGGCCCACGTCGACGGCGACGGCCAACGGCTCGACGGCGGGGCGATCGCCGCCGACGGCACCGTGCTCGCCCGCGACGGCGTCCGGTCACCCGACCCGACGGTGGTCGACGGCGACGGACCCGCCCCAGGCGGCCCGGGTGGCCCCCACCCGCCACGGCCCGAGCTGCCCCCGGCCGACCTGCCGCAACGCACCGACCTGGTGGGCGGCAACGGAGGTGGGGACGGTGGCGGCCCGCGCCAGCCCGCCCACCCCGCACCGGTACGCACCCCGGAGGCGGGGACCCGCCTCGCCGACCCGGCCCGCCCGCCTGCCGACCCGGTGCGCTCCGGGGGCGAGCGGACGCCGGGGGAGTGGTCCCGCCCGGGTGGCGACCGGATGGTGGGGGAGTCGACCCCGCCGACCGGCGAGCGGACGGCCGGTGAACCGGCGACCCGGCCGACGCCGGCCGACACCGCACCGGTGCGCGGTCCCGTCGACGGTGCTCCCACCCGCCCCGACGGCCCACCGCCCGGCCGCGACGCCGACCCGGTCCGCGCCGACGCGGACCCGGGACGCCGCGACGTCGATCCCGTCCGCCGGGAGGCCGGGCCGGGACGTCACGAGATCGAGCCGGTCGGGCGCGAGGGCGAACCTGTCCGGCGCGATCCCGGGCCGGGGCACCGGGACGTGGAGCCGGGCGGGCGGGACGCCGAGGCGGCACACCGGGACCCTGACGACGCGCCACCCCCGTTGCCGGCCGACCGCCCCGAACCACCGGTGACCACCTGGGACGACCCGGCGGCCACCGGTCCCGACCGGACCGGGCCGGCCACCGACCCGACCGGGGTGACCCGGGCCGACCCCCGCCCGGACCACCCCCGGCCCGAGGACCGCCCGGCCACCGACCGGCCCCCGCAGGACCGGCCCCCCGAGGATCGCGGGGCGGAGAACCGGGGGCCCGGGGACCGGGACGCGCAGACCGGGGCCTCGATCCGTCCCCGCGACGAACTCCGTGCGATGGAGTGGGCGGACCGGGCCTACGACCGGTTCCGGGCCGACCCGGGGGACGTCGCGGACATCGCGGCGAACCTCGCCACCGTCGCCCGCCCCGGCGGCACGACAGGTTTCACCCACGCCGAGATCGCCCGGGTGAAACAGCACCTCATGGTCGACGAGCACGTGCTGCGGGACTACCCGGACGGCTGGGTCCGCCGACGCTTCGACGCGGACGAGGACATCGCGGAGGCGTGGATCAGGCTGCGGGAGGGCCGCCCGCTCGAACCCGACCTGGTCCTGCTGGAGCACGAGCTGGCCGAGTCGGGCTACCTGCTGCTGCACCCGGACGCCACCTACCCGGATGCCCACGCGTACGCCCAGAGCCTGTTCAATTGGGAGCGGGTCGCGCCCGGCCGGACCGGAGAGGACCTGGACAACTCGTGGCCGAGGAGAACCGGTGATGGCGATTCTGGTGGACTTCGAAATGGTCCGGGAGGACAGTCGGGAGGTCGAGTACAGCTTCGGCTACCCGGAGAAGGACCGTCGGCTGGTCATCCAGAAGGGGTCCCGGGAGGGGCAGGTGCTGGACGGGCTGGAGGACATGCAGTACCGGAAGGCGTACGGCAAGATCCTGCGGATGCAGGCCGAGGCGGCGAGCTGGCCGCCGGGGGGCAGCTACGCGGCGTAGCACCGGCGGAGGGGCACGTCCCGTACGAGCTGGTGCCGGCCGGGTCGCACCCGGTCGGGCCCTCGGTGCCGCTGCCCGAGGCGGTGCGGTCGACGTTCGACGGGCACGTCGGGGAGCTGCTGGCCGGCCGGGACGCCGGGCCGGTGGACCAGCCGCACCGGGCGAGCTGGGACGAGTCGTCCCGCCTGCTCACCGTCGAGTACCCGGACGGGCTGCGCGTCGGGGTCGTGCTCCAGGTCAACTCGGCGCTGCCACCCGGGCAACCGGTGGTGCTGCGGCCGGGAATGGCGGTCGAGCACGGGCAGTGGGTGCAGCGGGAGCCGGCCGGGGTCGTCCTGCCGGAGCACCTGCCGGCCGACCCGGCCACGCGGGCCGCGTTCGTCGACCGGCAGCTCGGCGACGCCTGGCGTACCCTCCACCACGAGATCCACCAGGTACTCGACCGCCCGGTCGAGCCCGGCCGAGCTGTCGAGCCCGGCCGGTCCGGGGTGCCGGCGGACGGCGTACCGGAGGGGGGACGGGACGGGGCGACGCCGCCGCACGGGCCGGCGCGACCCGGACCGGCGCGGACGCCGCCGGAGCCGTCGCTCGCGGCGCTGGAGGCACCGGTCCGCCCGGACCCGCCGGTGCTGGACGCCGACGCGGTCGGTTTCCGGGACGCCACCGCCCCCGCGCCGGCACCGCCCCGGCCGCTGACCCCGGGCACCGTGCGCGGCCTGCTCGCCGACCCGGCGACCCCCGGACAGCTGCGGGACTGGGCCCGGGAACACCTCGCGGTACGCCAGGAGGACGGCTCCCACCTGCCGCGTAGCCAGGCCGAGATCGACGCCGTGGTGGCCCGGCTGCGCGCGGAGACGACGGCGCTGGTCGCGCAGCGGACCCCGGCCGACCCGAACGCCGCACCACCCGCCCCCGCCCCGAGGCCCACCCTCCCGGACCCCGCCGGGCCGAGGCCCGTCGTCCCGGAAAACGCCGCCCCGAGGCCCGTGCCCCACGACACCGCCGGGCCGGGGCCCGAGCCTCCGGACGTCGCCGCGCCCAGGACCGCCGGGCCCCCTGCCGCCGGGCCGGATGCCGGCACACCCGGGACCGCCGAGGCGCCGACGGACGGGTCGCCACGGGCGGGCGACGAACTGCCGGTCAGCCAGGAACTCGCGCCGAGCGGCAACTTCCCCGCCCACCGCACCCGGACCGGCGCGGAACTGCCCGGGCAGGTGCACGAGCTGGTGGGCAGGGCGAAGGAGAACCTGCTCGCCCGGTACCCGGAGGCGGCCGTCGCCGGCCGGATCGCCGACCTCGACGCGGTGGCCGGGCAGGCCGACCGGTTGCAGGCGGCCGCCGACCGGGCCCGCGACGGCGGCCCGCTCGGCGACGTCGTGCGGGAGGTACGCGCACTGAGCCGGGCGGTCGACGGGTACGCCGACCGCTACCGCGACTGGCGGGACTTCTCCCGGGGCGGGGAACACGCCGACCCGGGCTGGCGGGACCTGGACGGGGTGGACCCGCTCAACTCCGTCGAGATGGCCCACCGGGTGGTCGGCGTGGACCCGGTGACCCACCGGTTCCACGTCATCGACCAGGCGATCGCGGTGGCGAAGATCGGCGACGTGCTCGGGCCGGCGTTCGAGCGGCACGCGGCCGACACCTTCGAACGCGTCATCCCGAAGGACATGGAGAGCGTCGGGGCGCTGCTCCCACCGGAGCTGCGCCTGCCCGAACTGGACGACTGGGTCCGGGGACCGGCGCGGGGTGGCTTCGACACCCGGACCGAGATCCTCTATGTCGACCCTCGGGACGGCACCGCGCACCGGCCGATCAGCGCCGTCGCCGCGACCGTCGTGCACGAGAGCATGCACCGTCTCCAGCCCGGCCCCGACGTGCTGGGTGACCTCCTGGCCCGGGGGATCGCCGAGGGACGGTACGGCGACGACGTCGAAGCGCAGGTGCTGGTCCCGTTCCGGTTCGAAGGCGAGTTCCAGGCGTTCGTCGTCCAGCAGCAGTTCCTGCGGGGGCTGGCCGGGTTCCGCGCCCTCGACCACGCCGGGGATCCTCGGGTGCCGCGTAGCGACGCCTACCAGGAGCTGGCCGACCGGACCCCGCAACAGATCCGGGACTACGTCCTGGAGCGGTACGTCACCGATCCCGCCGAGCGGGCCATCCTGTCGCGGGAGCCGTCGCTCGACGGACTGGTCGGTCTTCCTCCCGAGCAGGCGGTGGAGCGGGCCCGACTCGCCATCGACGAGGCGAACCACCCGATCGCCGGCGAGCGTCGGGTCGGCACCCTGCACGGCCCGCTCAGCCGTGACGTCGCCGCGCGGCACGGCATCGACCTCGGCGAGATCAGTCGGGAACAGGCGGCCCGTCCCCTGCCCGCCCTCCGCGACCAGGCATCCGGTACGCAGGCTCCCGCTCCGCCGCGTCCCGCGGACGTGACGCCGCCGCTCGCCGAGTGGGTGCCACACCCGGCGAGCGGCCCGCCGGACGGGGGCCCCGCGGACCGGCCGGAGTCCGGGCACCGCTCCGGTGTGCTCGGCCGCGCACTCCGCCGGATCACCGGGTTTCTCGCCGGGCCCGAGCCCGCCCCTGTCGCTGCGGACCGGCCGGCGACGTCCCGACCGGCCGCCGATACCCGACCGGCCGTCGCCGACCAGCACACCGCGCCGGGGCGGTCGCCCGCCCGGGACGTCGACGGGGCAGCCCGGGGTGTGCCGGACCGGTCCGCACCGACCGGACGTACGCCGGAACCGACGACACCCGGCTGGCCCGCCCCCGGCGTGACCCGCCCGGAGCAGGCGTCCGTCAACGGGCCGGGAGCCGTGGCTCCGCCCGTCCCCGACGGACGGACCCTGCTGAGGCTGACCGAGCGGCGCTGCATCGTCGACGAGCTGCGGGACGCCACCGACCCGATCGACCAGGTACGCCTCCGCGACGAGCTGAACCGGCTCGACGCCGATCTCGCCGGACACGGTTACCCGGTGCACGAGTTGGAGCGGGTGCCGGAGCCGGACGGGGTGACGCCGACCGACGGACGGGAGTACGCCCGGCACGACGAGATCTGGTCCGACCGGCCGTGGCGGCAGGAGGACCGCAGGCCCTCCCTCGACGAGCTGATCCCCGAAACCCGGGAGGAGGCCGCAGCGTGGGAGGAGGCGGTGCGCCGGGAGTTCGCCGACCAGTTGGACGGACGCGAGTTCGCCGGGCTACGGCTCCGGGTGGACCTGACCGATCCGTTCAGCGTCGGCGTGCACCGCAACGAGGTGGTGGTCCGGGCCACGGTGCACGACGGGGACGGCGCGAACGTCGGCCGGGTGGTGCGGTCCTTCCACCGCGACCACGACGGCAGTCTCTTCGTCGAACACGTCTCGCTGAAGCTCGCCGACCAGGTCCAGGGCCGGGGCTTCGCCCGGGAACTCAACGGCCACCTCACCGGGTGGTACCGGTACTCCGGCGTCGCCCGGATCGAGGTGCACGCCGCCTCGACCGTCGGCGGGTACGCGTGGGCGCGCGACGGCTACGACTGGGCGCCGGACACCGGGCACCGGGCGAACGCCGTGCTCGACCGGCTCCGGGCCGAACTGCGCGAGGTCGACGCCGACATCGCGCTGGCCGGCCGCGCCACCGACGGCCCCGTCGACCCCGACCGGCTGCGGGCCCGCTACGGCACCACCGATCCGCAGCGGGTGCTCGCCGAGGCGTACCGGCAGCGGGAGGCGGGGCGGGAGATCCTGGACCGGGCGGCCCGGCACCCCTTCGGCAGCAGCCGGTACCCGACCCCGTTCGAGATCAGCCAGGCCGGCTGGGGGGAACACCACCAGGGGCGGGACGCCTCGTGGATCGGCAAGCGGGCGTTGCTCGGCGCGGACTGGAAGGGCGTCAAGCCGGTCAGCGACACCGGGCCGCTGCACCCCCGCTCGGCGTACACCGTCGGGCTGCCCCGGGTGCCCGACCCGTCGGCGATCCACGGCCTGCTCAGCGGCGGCCATCCGCCGGTCACCGCCGCCCGCGTCCCCGACGCGCAGTTCCACGGGTACGGCCGGGACACCCCCGAGCCGGAGCTGGTACGGCAGCTCGGCGACGACGCCCTGCGGCAGACCGTGGGCCGGTCGCCGGCCGACAGCCCGCTGCGGGGCGTACGGCTGGAGTTGACCGCCGTGCCGGCGGACGCGCTGCCCGACGGCGCGGTGGCCCGGTCGGTGCCAATCGACGCGGACGGCCGGAACCTGCCGCACGGCACCGTCCCGCCGGACGGGGGCGGTTGGCGGATAGAGCTGTCCGACCGGGCGGCCGACGTCACCGTGGCGCGGGCCGTCGCCCACGAGGCCGCCGAGCTGACCGCGATCAGCGAGCGGGCGGCCGGCGGGCTGGACCCGTTCACGCCGGACGCGCTGACCCCCGGGGCACCGGCCGACGGCGCCGGCCTGAGCCCGCACGACCTGGGCCGGCTGGCCGAGGCGGAGGTGCTGGCCGACCTGCTGCGCGACCCGGCCCAGACGGCGTACGCCCGCACCGAACTGCGGGCCCTGCGCGACCATCTCGGGCTGCACCCGGACGATCCGGGCCTGGCGGCCCGGCTGCGGTTGCTCGACGGGCGGCTGAGCGACGCCGGCCGGGAGGCGCTCGTCGGTGCCGACCCGCCGGCCCGGACCCCGACGCTGCGGATGCTCGGCTTCGCCGACGGGGTCACCCCCGGCGGGACGGTGCACCGGGTGGCCGAGGCCCTCGGTGGGCACGGCGACGAGCTGAGGATCCGGGTGCCGGGGGCGCAGCCGTCGACGCCGGCCCCCGGGGTGCGGCTGTTCGGGGCCGATCCCGTCGCGGGCGTCACCGGGCCGCTGAGCCCGCTGCTGCGCCCCGACGGGCTGCCCGGCGACGTGGACGTGCTGGTCGGCCACGGGCAGACGGCGGGCATCGCGGACGTGCGGCGGGACGCCTACCCGGACGCCGCGGTCGTGCAACTCCTCGACCGGGTGCCGACCGACCCGGAACACCTGCGGGTGCTGTCCCGGGCGGACCTGGTGGTGGCCGTCGGCCCGGACGTGGCGGACGGGCTGCGGCAGGGGCTGACCGGGCTGGGCGGGCGGATGCCGGAGATCCGCGAGGTGACGCCGGGGTTCGTGCCCCGCCCGGTGCCGCCCGTCGGCGGCGGCCCCGGCGCCGGCCCGAGGATCCTGGTGTACGACGGCGACTCGGCCGCCCACCGGCAGGCCGCGCAGGTGGTCGCCGAGTTGCGGTCCCGGGGCCTGGCCGGCACCCGGCTGGTGGTGACCAGCGTGGAGTCCGATCCGGGCGTACGGCAGGTGCGCAGCCGGGAGCTGAGCACGCTCGCCGGCACGTTCGTGGAGGTCCGTCCGCTGCCGACGGAGGCGGGCGCGGTCACCGCGACGTTCCACGGGGCGGACGTCGTGCTGGCGTCGTCCCGGGGCGACGGCTACGACCCCGGCTTCGTCCTCGCCGCCGAGCACGGCGTCCCCGTCCTGGTCGACGGTGCGACCGGTGCCGGCCGGCTGCTCGCCGACGTCGACCGGGTCCCGGCCGGCCTGGGCCGGGACTCGGTGGTCGGCGAACCCATGTCCGCCCCCACCGCCTGGGCGGACCGCGTCCAGGGCCTGACCGACGCGGCCGTCGCCGGCCGCGAGCGCGCGCTGGAGCTGCGGCGGCACCTGACCGGTCGGTTCGGGCCCGAGGTGACCGCGCAGGCCGTGCACGACGGCCTGGCGGCGGCCGGGGTGCGGGGCGGCCGGGTCGCCGACGGCGACTGGAACGGCGAACTCTCCCCGTACGAGGTGGTCCGCCGGAACCCGGCCCCGGCCGGGGAGACCGCCGGGCGGCTGCGGGTGATGACCACCTGCACCGAGTGGCACTCGAAGCTCGGCGGGGTGCCGACGGCCAACCGGGAGCTGACCGAGGCGTTCGCGGCGGCCGGGGCGCAGGTGCACGCGCGGGTGTCCGCAGTCGACCCGGACCGGCCGGACCTGGTCCGGGAACGCGTCGCCGACAACCTGGAGGTGACCGGCGTACGGCCGGTGTGGGGGGTGCTGGACGCCAAGGGTCTGCCCGACACGCGGGCGCTGCTGATGCTCTTCGAGAACCTGCCGCCCGAGGTGGACGTCGTGGTCGGCCACTCGCGGTTCAGCGGCGGCGCGGCCCGGCTGCTGGTGGAGCAGCTCTACCCCGGGGCCCGCTACGTGCACGTGCTGCACACCGCACCGGAGGTGCTGGACGGTCTGCGGGGCAACCCGGGTGAGGGCCTCGGACACGCCGGGACGGAACGCCGCCTGATGGCCGGCGCCGACCTGGTGACCGGGGTGGGTCCGCTGCTCGGTCAGGAGGCGGCCCGGCTGGCCGGCGGGGGGACGGCCGGCGCCCCCCGGACCCACGAGATCATCTCGGACATGCCCCGCCTGCCGGGCGAGCCGGTCGCCCGGCCGGCCGACAAGGTGGGCTTCGACCTGGTCGTCCAGGGCCGCGCGACCGACCCGATCAAGGGCATCGACTTCGCCGCGAAACTGGTACGCCACCTGCGCGCCGAGGGGGTCGACGTCCGGCTCACCGTGCGCGGTGCGCCCCCCGCGGACGTCGCGGCGCAGACCGAACGGCTCGCCCACCTCGCCGGGACCGAGATCCGGGTGCTGCCGTTCGTCAAGCCGGGCAGCCCGGAGCTGATGACCGACCTGTTCACCGCCGACCTGGTGCTGATGCCGTCGATCCACGAGGGCTTCGGCCTGGTGGCCAGCGAGGCCGCCCGGGCGGGGGTGCCCGTGCTGGTCGGCGAGGGCACCGGCGCGGGGCTGTTCTTCGGCGACCCCAGGTACGTGCCGGCCGCCCTGGGCGAGGCGGCGACGGTACGGGACGGGGTCACCGTCGCCGCGTGGCGTCGCGGACTGGCGGAGATCACCCGTCCCGACGGCACGGTGGACCCGGCGGACCAGCGGGCGCTGCTGGACCGGGTCGCCGACGAGCGGGTCCCGGTGTGGGCCGAGCACGTGAAGCGGATCCTGGCCGAGCTGGCGGTGCACCGCGACCGGGCGCTCGACCTGCGCCGCCACCTCGACGCCGGGTACCCGCCGGGCAACGCGGCCCGGGAGTTGCTGGCCGTGCTGGCGCGGCAGCCGGACGACGCCTCCCGCCCCGACGCCACGTCCCGTCCGGAGGCTGGCGGGGGCGGGCGGGAACACGACGACGGCACCGGCACGCCGACACCCGGCCGGCCGTCGCCCGACATCGACCGTCCGGGGCCGGGCGGCTAGCGTGGGGACGGAGCCGACCGTGCGGGCACCGACGAGGAGGGACGCAGCCTGATGACCGATGCTGATCCGGACCGGGATGCCGCCGCGCACCTGCTCTGCCAGTACGACTACGGGCAGGCCGGCGACGGGCGCAGCGTCCGACGGCCCGTCGGGCTGGCCGAGGCGGCCGACCTGTGGCGGCGGACCCTGGAATCCGGCCGGGCGGCCGAGTCGACGGTGGACGGGCCCGGGGCGGGCGACGACGTGATCGCCTTCTCGACCGCGCGGGCGCACGTCGTGGCGGCCCTGCTGGAGGAGTTCGCGGCCCGGGTCGAGCCCGGCCGGTCCACGCCGCCGGTGCGGGCCGACGATTCGCTGGCGGAGCTGGCGACGCAACTCGCCCGGCATCTTGAGTCGGGCACCGGTTACTGAGGGGACGTGGGGATGAGCGACGACGGCCTGAGCGTGCCGGTCCCACCGGCCGACCCCACCCGGGAGCTGCTGATCTGGCCCGACTACCAGCGGGACGGCAGCGGTCGTACGACGGCACGCCGGGTCGGGCTCGACGAGAAGGCCGCCCAGTGGCGGGCGACCGTCGACGCGGGACGCGGGACCGAGGAACGGCTCGGTCGGGCCGCCCCCGGGCTGGTGTCGATGTCGAGCGCCCGTGGCCTGGTCGTCGCGTCGATGCTGCGGGAACTGGCGGCCCGGGTACGGCCCGGATTCAGCTGTGGCCCGGTCCGCTCCGACGGCTCGCTCAGCGCGCTGGCCCGCGAGCTGGCCGACGACCTGCGTCGCCGCACCGACCGATGACCCCGTCCGGTGGAGCACCCGACCGGTAGGTGCGTCGACGGCCGGGAACCCGTACGACGAGGGGCGTGACGCTGCGGGTGGTCGGCGCGAACGGTGCCGTGACCACCACCTCCGGCCTGCTGCTCCCCCGTGCCGGCGCGGGTCCGGTGTTGAACTCGCCGGCCACGACGGCGGCGCTGGGCCGGCGGGTGGGGGTGGACCTCGATCCGGTGGCGTACGCCGAACTGCTCGCCGTCCTCCACTCCGGCGCGACGCCCGGCTCGGGTATTCTCCGCGCCCCCCGCGTTCCCGCCGGGATGATTGGTCCGCGACCCGACGCCGGGCGGGCCGGGTGGCAGAATGACGTGCGCCGACGGCCGGACGGGGAGGTTGCTGGTGGACACGGAGTGGACGACCGGGGCGCTCCAGCGGTGCGTGCTGGCCTCCGACGAAGCCACCGGACAGGTGTGGGTCGGCCCGGAGTCGGTGACCGTCAAGACCGACAGGTTCCGGTACCGGGCCCGGCCGGCGCAGTGGGCCGTGGTCGACGGGGACTGGCTGGTCGAGGCGGTCCGGGTGGTGGCGGCACGGCAACCGATGTTCGTCACCCACGGCCTGCTGCGCACCACGTCCGGCGGGACGTTGCACCTCAACCGGCCCGAGGTGATGGCCGAGTTGGGCCGTCGGGTGGGTGCCGGGCTGGACCCGTCGGCGTACGCGGAACTGCTGGGTGAGCTGTACTCGGCGTGGACGATCGACGGCCCGGTGGTACGCCCCTTCTCGGTGACCGAGGGCACCCGCGCCGGCTGGTTGATCCGTGACCCCGACCATTTCACCCACGTGCTCGCGGTGCCGGACGCGCCTGCGGTGACGCCCCCGACGTTCGTGCCCGACCCGGACGGGGGCTGGACCTTGCGGTTCTTCTCGCACAACTACTACCTGTTGGAGATCCGCTCCGCGGTGGACGTGTACCGGTGGACGGTCACGGGTGGACCGGGCCGGGCGGCGACCTGGGTCCGGGAGACCGTCGCCGAGCGGGTGGAGCGTCCGCTGCCGTGACCGGTCGGACCGCCGGAACCGGCCGGCCAGCAGAGACCAGCCCCGCTCCGTCGGTCCGGGCGGGCAGTCCGCCCGGCGGCGGACGGCATCCGGAGGTGACCCGATGGCGATGACCGACGACCCGGAGCGGCAGCGCCGGCTGCGCGACCTGGCCGACCTGCACGCCCGGTGGCAGGCCACGCACCAGGTGGACGACGCCGACTTCACCCCCGAGGGCGCCGACTCGGCGCAGCGTCGGCCGCCGTCGGCGCAGGCGCAGCGCGAGTACATGCGTCAGGCCCGGGAGATCATGGGCCTCGACCCCGACACCGGCCACTACCGGGACACCGAGTGACCCTGCTGCCCGCCGTCCGGACCCGGGACGAGGTCGACCTCTACCTGGAGTTGCACCCGTGCCCCCGGTGCGGGTCGATGGAGGCCGCCTGGACCGCGACGGCGACGACACAGGAGTCCCGACCGGCGTACCGGTACTCCGGTCGGTGTGCCGAATGCCACGAGCGGCGCGAGTTCCTCTTCGCCCTGCCCGAGGGGCGGACGGCACCCGCCGACGCCGGTCCGCATCCCCGCAGCAGGTTCGGCGGCCCGCAGCCCTCCGCCCTGCTCGACCCCGGTGAGTGGCTGCTCGTCGCCGACTGGTGCGGGGAGGCGGCGGAGGCGGCCGAGCGGCAGGGCGACGACGCCGAGGCGGCGGACCTGCGGTGGACCGCCGTGGCCGCCCTGGAGGAGGTCCGTAAGTTCCTGCCCGAGGCCGGCGACGCGGTGCCGGAGGCGGCGTTCTGGTCGACCCGGGGGCGGACGGTCTACCAGCGGGAACCGGGGCGGTTCCGTCGTCGCCGGATCGAGGTCGTGCGGGACTTCCACCTCGACCACATGCCGTGGAGCCCGGCGTGACGCCGCTGGCCGCGCGGTCCACCCACGAGGCCCACCTCTACATGGACCTGCAACCGTGCGGCTGTGGGCAGGGGCGCTTCCCGCGCGCCTCGACCGTGCTCACCCTCCCCGACGGGGATCTGGCCCGCCGCTACACCGGCGCGTGCCAGGGGTGCGGCACGGCCCGCGAGTTCCTGTTCCGGCTGCCCGCCGCGCCCGTCGGGGTGCAGGAGGGCTTCCGGTACGGCGGCCCGGAGCCGTCCCGGCTGATCGACGCCGGGGAGTGGCTGTGGGTGGCCGGGAACCACGCCCGGGGGGTGCCGGCCGGGGCGCGGACCCTGCCGGAGGCGGACCGCCGGCGGTGCCGGGCCCGGCTGACCGCCGCCGTCGCCGCCCTCGACGAGGTGGTGAAGTTCGTGCCGCCCGGCGGTGCCCGGGTGCCGTTCACGGCGGTCTGGACGGCGCTGGGTCGCACGGTCTACCAGCGGGAGCCGGGCCGGTTCCGGGCCGGCCGGTTGGCCGCGGTGCGGTCCGCGTACGTCGGGGCGCTGCGCCGCCTGGACTGAGCCGTCGGGGGTGGACGGAGATCAGTCGGCGGTGCCGCCCGACCGCTGCGCGGGGGTGGGGGTTCTGCCGGCCGGTGGGCCGGCCGACAGGTTCGCCGCGCACGTCGGGGAGATGCTTGTCCGCTCCTCGACGATCCGGTCGCCGAACAGGATCGTGCAGTGCAACGTCGGGATCCCGCCGGCGTACGCCAACCGCTCGTCGACCCCCGGCCGGGCCTGCGGCGTCGCCGCCACCCACACCCGTTCCACGTCGGGATAGCGCAGGGTCACCGCGTGGGACCAGGCCCAGGTCAGGCTGGTGGCGGACTGTGTCTCCAGCGCGCTGTGCCCCCAGGTGACCGCCATCCCGAACAGCCCACCTCCGCCGCCGACCACCTCGACGGTGAGCGTGACCACGTACTCCACCGGGGCCGGTGCCGGGGCGGGCGACGGGTCGGCGGAACAACCGGCCACAGTGGCGGCCAGGGCGACGACCGCGACGACACGTCGCATGGAACCTCCTGCGGAACGTCGGCGGACGGCGACCGGCCCGTAGCCTAGCGTGCGCCCGCTGCGGGTCCCGCCCGCAGGCGGGACATCGCTAGGCTCAGGTCGGCACCGGGCAGGGAGGGAGACCCGTCGTGGACGAGTCGTGGCAGCCGGCCAACGACACCGAACGGGCGTTGCTGCGCGCGGCGCGCGAAGACGACCGCACCGGGTTCTTCCGCATCCTCACCCGGGCCGAGCTGTTCCTTCCGCAGGTGCGCGACGACGACCCGGCCGACGGCGGGCAGCGGTTCGTCACGATGGACCTCTTCGGAGCGCCGTTCCTGCCCGTGTTCACCTCGCTGGAGGCGATGGCGCCGCAGGTCGCCGGGGTCGCCGACGCGTACACCGTGACCGGGTACGACGAGCTGTGCGAGCGGTGGCCGGTGGCCGGCTGGCGGCTGGCGGTCAACCCGGGCACCCCGCTGGACGCGTACCTGCCGGTGGAGGCGGTCCGGGCGGCGGCGGCCGGCGAGCTGACCGTGCCCGCCGGGGCGGAGCTGCTCACCGAGCTGGCCGAGGCGGCGGCCGACGACGAGATCGTCGCCGCGACGGCCGACGGGCCGGACGACCCGGCCACCGCGTTCGCCCCGCCGGCCCCCGCCCCCGGTCCGGCGGACGAGCCGGACACCGCCGCGCTGTTGCGGGACGCGGCCGAACGGGGTGACTCCGTCGGCTACCTCGACGCGCTGCTCGACGCGCTGGTGGTGCTGCCCACCGCCGCCCCGGTGCCCGACCCGGCCCGGCTGGTCGACCCGGACTTCCCGTGGCGTGCGGTCGGCGCGGGGGAGACGCCGGTGATCGAGGTGTTCACCGCCCCGGAACGGTTCGCGCGGGCCTACCCGGACGGCACGCCGAGCCTGCGGGCCACGCTGGCCGCCCTGCTCACCGTCTGGCCGCCGGGGCACGCCCTGGCCGTCGACCCGGACTCCCCGGCCGGCGTCACCGTCCCCGCCGACCAGGTCCCGTTCCTCCTGCTCTGGCCCACCCCCGACGGGACGGCCCCCGACGGGGCCGTCGCCGGGCGGTCGGCCGGTGACGGGTGGGGCCGGTGAGCGGGGCCGGGCCGATCCCCGCAGCCCGGTACGCCTTCGGGGTGGCCCACCCGGTCGCGCCGATGCTGCGGGTCCGCTACCGGCAGGGCGTGCCGGTCGACCCGTACGGCTTTCCCGACTGGACGCCGTACGCGCGGGCGGTGGTCGAGCTGCCGCCGCTGCCACCGGGCATCGGGCTGGACGAGGCCCGGGTGCTGGACGTGCTCACCGCCAACCTGGCGGTGCCGGACCCGGCCGATCCGCAGGCGTCGGGACGTACCCCGGCGGGGTGGGTCTGGGCGCACCTGGCGCGCAGCCGGCGGGTCGCGCTGGTGCCGGCGGAACTGCACGCGGCGCTGCGGCACCTGGGCGGGGTGAGTACCGGCGACGCCGACCCCCGCCGCCGCGGCCTGCCGGTGGACACGGCCACCCCGCCGCCGCTGCGGTTCGCCGAACGGCTCACCCCGCAGGCGGTGACCCGGATCGAGCAGCGGCTCGGCTTCGCCCTGCCGGCCGGCTACCGGGACTTCCTGGCCCGCACCAACGGCGGCTGGCCGGACTGGCCGGCCGTGCACCCCCGGTTCGGGTTCGTCGTCGACCAGCCGCTGTTCGGCGTGGTCCGGGCCGACTGGATGCAGGACCTCTGCCACGCCAACGCCTGGTTCACCGACCGGTTCACCGCCGACTTCCTGGCCGTCGGGCACGTGCAGGGCGGCCTGCTCGCCGTCCGGGTGGCGGGCGGCGACGAGGGGTCGGTCTGGTACTGGGACGACGACGATCCCCGGGCCCGCGACGACGACACCGCCGCCGACGTGACCGCCCGGCTGCTGCACCGCTGCGCCGACAGCTTCGGCGTCTTCTGGCATGCCCTGCGGGCGGTGCCCGGGTCGCTGCGTGACCTGGCCGTCGGCGCGGTGGCCGACAGCCGGGTCGGTCGGGTCGACGACGGGCGGACCGGGTCGGCGCTGCCGCCCGCCCGCCGACGGCCGGCGGCGTGAGACCGGGACGGAGGAACACATGACGGGGTACGCGCCGGTCCGCCGGCAACCGGACGACCGGACGGGTACGGGCGGTCGCCGTCCTGCCGCCGGATCGCCGCCGACCGGCGACGCGACCCGGCGGGGGCGACGTCGGGTGACGGCGGCCGGCCGGGCGCGTCCGGTGGTGGGCGGGCTCGTCGTCGGGCTCGTCGCCGCGACCCTGGCCTGCCCGGTGCGGCCCGCCCCGGCGGCACCCGGGTGCGCGCCGGCCGGCGGGCAGGTCGGCACGCCGTCCTGGGCGCAGCAGGTGCTCGCCCCGGAGCAGGTGTGGCCGTTCAGCCAGGGGGCCGGGGTGACCGTCGCGGTGCTCGGCTCCGGGGTGGACGCCGACCATCCGCAGTTGCGGGGGCGGGTCGGCAGCGGCTTCGACGCGGTCCGGGGCAGCGGCCCGGCCGACACCGACTGCACCGGGCAGGGCACCCGGGTGGCCGGGCTGATCGTCGCCCGGCAGGCCGACGGGTCGCCGTTCGCGGGCCTCGCGCCGAGCGCCCGGGTGCTGCCGGTACGGGTGGTCGACGACCGGGCGTTCGGGGCCACCCCGGTCGACCCGGCGGTGCTCGCCCGGGGCATCGACTGGGCGGTCGACCGGGACGCCCGGGTGGTCGCGGTGACCGTGGCCGCCGACCGGGACAGCGCAACCCTGCGGACCTCGGTGCGGCGGGCCGTCGAGCGGGGTGTCCTGCTGGTGGCCGCCAGCGGTGACCGGGGCGGGGACGGCAACCCGGTGCCCTACCCGGCCGGCTACCCGGAGGTGCTCGCCGTCGGGGCGATCGGCCCGGACGGGCGGCGCTGGCCGAAGTCGCAGTACGGACCGTACCTGGACCTGGTCGCGCCGGGCGCGGCGGTGACCACCACCCAGCGCGGTGCCGGACTGGTCGAGGCCGCCGACGGCACCGCACTGGCCTGTGGTTTCGTGGCCGGCGCGGGGGCGCTCACCCTCGCCAAGCGGTCCGGTACGCCGCGCGGCGAACTGGTCCGGCTGTTGACCGTGACGGCGGTCCCCGGTGCCGACCGCACCGAGTACGGCCACGGCACGGTCAACCCGTACGGGGCGGTCAACGACCAGTTGCTGCCACAGGCCCGGCCGGCCCCGCTGCCCCGGTTCCGGCCCGCCGACGACCGCCCCGACCCGGCGGTACGGGAGAGCCGGCGGATCGCCCTGGCCGGCACCGCGCTCGCCCTCGTCACCGTCCTGGTGGTGTGCGCCGTGGCGCTGACCCTGCCCCGGGTACGGCGTCGCCGCTGGCGGCCGGCCGTCGCGCCGGCACCCGCCCGGTCGACGCCGCCGACCGAACCGGGTCCGCCGGTGCAGCTCTTCGACGATCCGCCGCCCGGCCGCTGACCTTCCACGGCAGGCGGTCCGGTGCGGCGGGGCCGGTCAGCCGCCGGTGGTGATCGGCGCGGGCCGGACCGCGGCCAGCGGGTCCAGGGTGGGGCCGGTCGGCACCAGCATGGTCAGGCCCGGCGGCACCGTCAGCGCCCCCTCCGCCGGGTAGCCGAGCAGGCGCAACGCCTCGGCGGACGGCACCGGGTACCGGATGCCCAGGTCGGTGACGATGCTGTACGCGCCGGGGCTGCCGAGCAGTTGCAGCACGGTGACCCGGCCGGCGGGGGCGGCGATCCGGTCGGCCAGCGGGATGCCGTCGGGGGAGACGGAACCGGTAGGCGCGGCCCGGTCCGCGTCGGGCACGGTGCCGCCCACGGTCAACTCCGGCGGGGTGCCGGCGTCGGAGGTGGCGGCGCAGATCTGCTGCCCCGGCTCCGGGCCGAGCAGCTTCGGCGGGGTGGCGGGCGGCTGGCCCCGGTCCGGCGGGCGGGGGACCCGCTGGCTCTTCGGCAGCGACGTGACGTCGGAGACGGCGACCGGGACGGGTTGCCGCCCCGACTGGCCGGCCTGGATGGCCTGCTGCACCGGGGTGATCGGGGCGACCCCGTCGGCGAGCACCAGGTAGTGCTGCGGGCCGGAGGCGGTCTGGGCGACCAGCACGTCGCCGTTGCGTCGCCCGGACACCTCCCGGGAGGGGTCCCCCCGGTCGGCGACCGGCAGCGCGGCGAGGTCCACCCCGGCGGGCAGCGCGTTCAACCAGGCGGTGCCGACGGGGGTCGGGGTGACCGCCCCGAACAGGGCGGGCACGACCACCCGGGAGCCCTGCACCAGGTGCCGGCGGCCGTGCCAGACCAGGTAGTTCATGCCCAGCGTGGCGTCCTTGACGAGCAGCCCGTCGTCGCCGACGCCCCGCCCACCGGCCGGGCGGGCGGCCAACGCCAGGGTCACCGTGTCGGTGGTGCGGCCGGTGTCGTCGGTCGTCGGGGTGGAGCAGACCGTCCACGGCAGACCGGCCCGCCGGTTCGCGGCCGGCAGCGAGGCGGGGGCGTTCGGGATGCCCATCGTCACCCCGCGCGGCACCGTGCCGAGGGTGCTGGCGGAGACGCGGACCACCGGGGTGCCGGGGCGGCCGGCGGCCAGCAGCGCGGAGGCGTAGTTGAGCGTCGGGTGCAGCCGACCGTCCAGGTAGATGTAGGTCGCGCCGCTCTCCTTCTCGACCACCACCGCGCCGGGCTGCCGCCAACTGTTCCCGCCGACCTTGGTGAGCAGCCCGTAGATGCCCACCCCGGCGGCGACCAGGACGGCGACCATCAACCCGCCGAAGAGCGCGCCGATGCCCCGGCGCAGCGGCGACTGCTGCGGGTCGGTCTCGCGCATCACGAACGCGGACATCACCCGCTGGGTCATGAACTGGTACGACTGGAGCTGGTCCCGCCGCGTCGTCATCGTCGTCTCACCCGCCGATCGAGGCGAACATCCCCCGGATCGCCCCGAACAGGCCGATGACCGCGCAGGCCAGCGGGATCAACGCCATGATGGCGATCACGTCGGCGATGTCGGCGGCCCGGCCCAGGTAGGGCGACGGCCGGCGTCGACTGTAGACCAGCCCGGCGACCAGCGTCAGCGCCGCCGCGGCGACCACACCGAGCCAGACGAGCACCCGGCCACCGCCCGGCGCGGTGCCCAGCAGCGCGGCGACGGCCAGCGACGACAGCCCCGTCAGGCCGCTGACCAGTAGCGGCACCCGCTGCGCGGCGGTGGGGAAGAGCCGCCCACGCAGCAGCAGCGCGCCGGCCCCGCAGAGCGCCAGCAGCGCGCCGGCCGGGGTACGGTCCCCGGTCAGCAGGAACGCGATGGCCAGCGCACCGCAGACCGAGGCGGACAGCAGCATCCCGGTGAGCAGTTCGGTGGCCCGCGCCACGGTCACGAAGACCCTCGCCCGCTCCGGCACCGGCCGGTCCTTCAGGATCTCCTCCGGCCGGTCGGGCAGCTCCGGGACCGGCAGCTTGCCCAACCAGCCGGCGATCAGCGGGTAGCCGGGCAGCAGCCCGATCACCGTGGTCAGCGTCGCCGCCGCCGCACCGGCGGGGGAGACTCCGGCGTAGCAGAGCGACGCGGCCAGCACGCCGGTGAGCCCGGCCGCCGCCCCCGCCATGAACAGCCGCTGCACCCCGCCCACCGCCGCGTAGCCGACGATGCCGAAGACCAGCAGCGCGGCGGAGCCGAGCAGCAGGCTCGGCGCCCCCAGGTCGACCAGCCGTGCGCCGTCCGGCGCGACGAGCAGCGCCCCACCGAGCAGCGCGTAGGGCAGGCCGGCGGCGGCCACCACGGCACCGGCGGTGGCGTCGGGCACGGCCCGCGACAGCACCGGCCCGACGACCGCCAGCAGCGCCGCGACCCCCAACGCCAGCAACCCCGGGGTACGCCACGGCGCGCCGACCGTCGTCAACGCGACCAGCCCGATCCCGAGCAGGGCGGCGGTGACCGCCAGCCCGGCCCGCCGGGTGGCGTCGTCGCTCCACGACCGACCGGTACGCCGCGCGCCGCTGGCGATCACCTCGACCACGTCGTCGTACGCCAGCTCGGGCCACTCGTCGCGGCCGGGCGTGAGATGCAGCAGCTCGCCGTCGCGGACGCCCTGCACGGCGAGGTTGCGGGTGGCCTCCAGCAGGGTGCCGGTGGCCCGTCGCAGCACCCACCCGCCCTGCTGTTCGCCGACGTCGCCGAGGCCCTCCCCGGCGTGCCGGAGCAGGTGCGGCAGGAGTTCCCCGACGAGCATGCCGTTGGGCAACGCCACGTCCATCCGCCGCTGGGGAGCGGCGATGGTCACCCTGGCCAGACTGAGACCGCCCGGGGCCGTCACGCTGGTCACCTCCCCGTGTGCCACGCGTCCGCGCGGTTGCCTCCTGGGCCTTCCGCGGCGGTCAACGTAGCACGGTCGCGCCGCCTTGTCGGGTGGCCGTCCGACGACGGGCGGCGGTCCCTGCCAGGGGCGACCGGTCGATAGAGTGGGCCGCCGGAGACCTACGTGGTGGGAGGTACGGGGGAGATGTCGTCGTTGGTGGTCGTCAAGCGTCCACCCCGCCGGCCGGCGCCCCCGCTGCCGACCGGGGAGGTGCTCCTCGACCCGCCGCCGGAGGTGCCGGCGGCCGGTGGCCGGGGCTGGACCCGGATGCTGATGATCCTGCCGATGGCGGCGGGTGCCGCGGCGATGGGCCTGATGATGGGCATGCAGCGCGGCGGGGTGATGACCTATGTGGTCGGTGGCATGTACGGGATCTCCATCCTCGGCATGATCGCCGTGATGGCGGTCAACCAGTCGGGGCCGGGCAAACGCGAGATGATCGAGGCCCGCCGCCAGTACATGCGCCGCCTCGCCCAGTTGCGGGCCCAGGTCCGCGCGACGGTACGCCAGCAGCGGGAGGCCATCCACTACCGGCACCCCGACCCGGACTCGCTCTGGTCCACCGTGACCAGTGGCCGGTTGTGGGAACGTCGGCGGGGTGACGCCGACTTCAGCGTGGTCCGCATCGGGCTCGGCCCGCAGGAGGTCGCCACCCCGCTGATCCCGCCGCAGACCCGCCCGGTGGACGAGTTGGAGCCGCTGTGCGCGGTGGCGCTGCGCCGGTTCGTCGCCACCTACTCGGTGGTGCCCGACCTGCCGGTGGCGATCGCCCTGCGCGACTTCTCCCACGTGTACCTGCGCGGGGCCGACGACGCCGTACGGGGGCTGGTCCGCGCGGTGGTGGCCCAGCTGACCACCTTCCACGCCCCCGACGACCTGCTGGTCGCGCTCTGCGTCGGCGCGGACCGGCGGGACGGGTGGGAGTGGGCGAAGTGGCTGCCGCACGCCCAGCACCCGACGAAGCTGGACGCGGTGGGCCCGATCCGGCTGTTCGCCCCGACCGTGGTGGCGCTGGAGGCGATGCTCGTCGACGTGCTGGCCAACCGGCCCCGCTTCGACCCGACGGCGACGGCGGCGGTCACGCCGTACGTGCTGGTGGTGGTCGACGGCGGGCAGGTCGCCGGCTCCGACCACCTGATGACCGAGGGCGGCGTCGCCGGGGTGACCCTGCTGGACCTCACCGGCCGGCCGCCGCGCCTGCTCGACGAGACCTCCGTGGTGCTCGACGTCGCCGACGACGGCACCATCTCGGGCACCACGATGGACGGTGCCACCCGGGTGGGCCGGGCCGACACGCTCGATCCGGCGCGGGCCGAGGTGCTGGCCCGGGAGCTGTCGCCGCTGCGGCTCTCCGCCGCCTCGTACGCCGACCAGCCGGCCGTCGCCACCGACCTGGGGCTGGCCGACCTGCTCGGCCTCGGCGACCCCTACGAGCTGGACCTGGCCGACGCCTGGGGCAGCCGCCCCAACCGCAGCCGGCTGCGGGTGCCGATCGGGGTCAACGAGAACGGCCGGCCGATCGAGCTGGATCTCAAGGAGTCCGCCCAGGAGGGGATGGGCCCGCACGGGCTGCTGGTCGGCGCGACCGGCTCCGGCAAGAGCGAGCTGCTGCGGACGCTGGTGCTGGCGCTGACCGTGACGCACAGCCCGGAAATCCTCAACCTGGTGCTGGTCGACTTCAAGGGCGGCGCGACGTTCGCCGCGCTGGACCGGCTGCCGCACACCAGCGCCGTGATCACCAACCTGGCCGACGAGCTGTTCCTGGTCGACCGGATGCTCGGCGCGATCCAGGGCGAGATCACCCGCCGGCAGGAGCTGCTGCGTCGGGCCGGTAACTACGCCTCGCAGCGCGACTACGAGCGGGCCCGCGCGGCCGGGGTGCCGCTCGCCCCGCTGCCCAGCCTGCTGATCGTGGTGGACGAGTTCAGCGAGCTGCTCAGCGCCCGACCGGATTTCATCGACATGTTCGTGCAGATCGGCCGGGTGGGCCGGTCGCTGGGCATGCACCTGCTGCTGGCCTCGCAGCGGCTGGAGGAGGGGCGGCTGCGCGGCCTGGAGACGCACCTGTCGTACCGGCTGGGCCTGCGGACGTTCTCCTCGATGGAGTCCCGGGCGGTGCTCGGCGTGGCGGACGCCTACGAGCTGCCCCGCTCGCCGGGGCACGGCTACCTCAAGGCCGGCACCGAGGGGCTGATCCGGTTCAAGGCCGCGTACGTCTCGGGGGCGGTCCGGCAGCACGGCGGGGTGCCCACCGTCGGCGGCCGGCTGATCGACCCGGTCCGCGACTACACCACCGACTACGCCCCGCTCGCCACCGACGACGTCCCGGACGAGCCGACGGAGGCCCCGGTCGACGAGCACGTCGGGGAGAGCCTGCTCGACGTGCTCGTGGCCCGGATGGAGGGGCGCGGGCCGGCCGCCCACCAGGTCTGGTTGCCGCCGCTGGAGGAACCGCCCACCCTCGACGCGCTGCTGCCACCGGTGCAGGTGTCCCCGGTGCGGGGCCTGACCATCGCCGCCGAGGACCGGCACGGTGCGCTGCACGGCGTGGCCGGCATCGTCGACAAGCCGCTGGAGCAGCGCCGCGACCCGCTCTGGCTGGATCTGGCCGGGGCGGCCGGCAACGTGATGGTGGTGGGCGCACCGCAGACCGGCAAGAGCAACCTGCTGCGTACCCTGGTCACCAGCCTGGCGTTGGGCAACACCCCGCGCGAGGCGCAGTTCTACTGCCTGGACTTCGGCGGCGGCACCCTGGCCGCGCTGGCCGGCCTGCCGCACGTCGGCGGGGTGGCCAGCCGGCGCGAGGTGGACAAGGTCCGCCGGACCATCGCCGAGTTGCACGGGCTGATGCAGGCCCGGGACGCGTTGTTCACCACACATGCGGTGGAGGGCGCGGCGGCCTACCGGCGGGCCCGCCGCGAGGGCCGGTTCTCCGAGGACCCGTTCGGTGACGTGTTCCTGGTGGTGGACGGCTGGGCGGCGCTGCGGGGCGAGTTCGAGGACCTTGAACCCCTGGTCACCGAGCTGGCGAACCGGGGTCTCGGCTACGGCATCCACATCCTGGCCGCCACCAACCGGTGGATGGACGTCCGGCCGGCGGTGCGGGACATGTTCGGCGCGAAGGTGGAGTTGCGCCTCGGCGAGCCGGCCGACTCGGTGATCAACCGGCGGGCCGCAGTGAACGTGCCGGAACAGCACGGCCACGGGTTGACCCCCGACGGCCTGCACTTCCTCGCCGGCCTGCCCCGCCTCGACGGCCGGCCGGTGGTCGACGACCTGCCGGACGCGCTGGCCGACCTGGTCAAGCGGGTGCAGCAGCACTGGACGTCGGCGGGTGCCCCGGCCGTCCGGCTGCTCCCCGCCGAGTTGCCCTACGAGGCGCTGCCCGCCGCGCAGGGCGGCGTGATCCCGATCGGCATCGCCGAGACCGACCTCCAGCCGGTACGCCTCGACTTCACCGCCGAACCGCACCTGCTGCTCTTCGGGGACGTCGAGTGCGGCAAGAGCACCTTCCTGCGTGGGCTGGCCCGCAGCATCGTCGAGGGCAACGACCCGGCGGCGGCCCGGATCATCCTGGTCGACTTCCGGCGCAGCCTGCTCGGCGCGGTCGAATCCGAGCACCTGATCGGCTACGGCACCTCCCCGCAGGTCACCGCCGACCTGGTCAAGCAGGTGGCCACGGTGATGGGGGAGCGGCTGCCGGGGCGGGACGTCACCGCCGAGCAGCTGCGCGACCGCAGCTGGTGGAAGGGCCCGGAACTCTACCTGCTGGTCGACGACTACGACCTGGTGGCCGGGGCGGCGCTCAACCCGCTCGCGCCGCTGCTGGAGTACCTGCCGCAGGCCCGCGACATCGGCCTGCACCTGGTGCTGACCCGGCGGATCGGCGGTGCCGGGCGGGCCATGTTCGACCCGGTGATCGGGCGGATCAGGGAACTCGCCTCCCCGGGCATCATGATGTCCGGGCCGCGCGAGGAGGGCGCGCTGTTCGGCACCGTCAAGCCGCAGCGGCTGCCCGCCGGCCGGGGCTGGCTGTTCACCCGCCGGCACGGTGCCCGACTGGTCCAGCTCCCCCTGGTGCCGCCCCCGGTCGGCTGACGTGACCCTGCCGGGGCGCGTCATGATCGACTCAACGGGGCCGGGACAGAGCGGTGTCGGCTGCTCCGATACCGCTGTCCCGCGCGACGGCGACCGGCTCACCGGAGCGGGCGGCCCGCCCCGGTCGGGCGGGTTACGCTGCGCTGGTGAGCCGCCGTGACCAGTACCGGGTCGAGTTGCGGGCGGCCGGCCCCCGGCGGTGGCCGGCGTACCTGCGGGAGCGTTCGGGGTTGCCGGGGCCGCGCGCCAACCTCGAACTCGCCCAGGCCGTCGCCGACGAGGGCGGGCCCGACACGTTCGACAGTCTGCTCGCCACCGACGACGAGTACCTGGTCTTCTGCGGTGTGCTGGGCCTCGGCCGGTTGCTGGCCGACGGCCCGCCGGCCCGGGCCCGGACGCGCATCGAGGCGCGCCTGCACGAGCACGCGACCGACCCCCGCTGGCGGGTACGCGAGGCGGTGGCCCTGGCGTTGCAGCGGCTCGGCGACGCCGACCTGCCGCGCCTGCTCGACCTCGGCACGGCCTGGGTCGGGGACCCGCACCCGCTGGTCCGGCGGGCGGCCGTCGCGGCCGTGTGCGAACCGCGCCTGCTGACCGCTCCGGAGGCTGCCGCCCGCGCCGTCGCCCTGTGCGGACAGGCGACGGCGGGCCTGGCCGCCCTCCCGGCCGACCAGCGCCGCGACGAGGGTGTCCGGGCGCTGCGCCAGGCGTTGGGCTACTGCTGGAGTGTCGCGGTGGCCGCCGATCCGGCCGGTGGCCTGCCGTCGTTCCGGGCGTTGGCCACCGTCGACGACGGCGACGTGGCCTGGATCGTCCGCGAGAACGGCCGGAAGAAGCGCCTCGCGCGGCTGCTGGTCAGCGACGCGGCGCGCCCAGCAGGTGCTGCTCGACCGGGGTCTGACTGATCCACAGGTGCCGGTCCGTGCCGCCGCCGACCAGGCTGAGCATGTCGTCGGCCATCACCTGGAGGAACCGGCCGCTGTCCGGGGGCAGCCGCAGCGCCTGCCGCGCGGTCGCCGACTCGTCGGCGGAGAGCCGTTGCAGCACGCAGAGGTCGCTGTCGCGCAGGGCGGACGCGGTGCCCGGATCGAGCCGCCGCAGCACGGTCAGCTCGGCCTGCCACGAACCCGGCGTCGCCGCCCCGAACCCGGCCGGGCGGGTCGCGCCGGGCGGCAGGTCACGCACGATCAGGGTGGGCTGCTGGGCGGTGCCGGCGGCGGGTGCCGGCCGGTCGTCGACGCGTACCTCGACCCGGTCGGCGGCCCGGCCGAGCGCCGCCGGGCCGAACCCGGCCCAGGTGGTCGGGTCGGCGGTGACCACGATGACCCGGGCGCCGAGGGCCAGCGCCCGGAAGGCGACGAGCTGACCCGCCCACACCCCGCCGACCAGGGCGACCCGGGTCGGTTCCGGGCGGAACAGCCGGATCGTGACCGCCGCCCGGCGGCGGTCCGCACCGAGCACCAGACCAGCCGGGAGCGGGCTCGGGCTGAGCCGGGCGAGAGCCGCCGGGGAAACCGCGTGGGTGCCGATCCGCAGCCGGGGCAGCCGACCGGACGGCCCGCCCCGACCGGGGGCGTCCCCGACCCCGGGGAGGTGGGTCGGGGGTGGGCCGGGGGGAGCGGACGGATGGCTCTGCGGGGCGGCCAGCGGACTGGCCAGGGCCCGGGTCAGCGGGTCGGCGGTGGCCAGCGCGGTCGCGGCGGCGGTGCCGGTCGTGTCGGCGTCGGCCTCCGCGTCGACCCGGGCGCGGGGCGCGCCCAGCACCGGCGCGTCCGCGCCGACCGGCGGCGCGGCGACCGGTGGCGCGGCCACCGGCGGCGGTACGGCGGCCGAGGCGACCGCCCCACCCGGGTACGCCCCGGCCACCGCCGGCCCCTGCGGATCCGGCCCACCCACCGGGTACGGCTCACCGGCCGGCCCCTGCGGGTACGGCCCGCCGGACGGGTCCCGGTACGGTCCGGCCGGCTGGTCGGGGGAGGTGCCGAAGGTGGCCGGCACCGCCGTACGCCGGTCGTCACCAGGGCCGGTCATCCCGCGCCACCTCCCGTCGGTGCCGACGCGTACACCGCCGGGCCGTGTTCGCCGTCGAGTGGGAAGAGTTCCCCGCCGGCCTGCCGTACCCCGTCGACCGCCGGCCCGCACAGCTGCGGCAGCAACTCCGCCGGCCCGGTCACCCGGACCAGGCCGCGCAGGTCGAGATCCTCACCCGGGCCGTTCGTGGCCACCGTCAACGACACCGTCACCAGCGACGCCGGCAGTGTCTCCAGCCAGCCGAGCATGGCCGCCGCCCGGTCGACCGGCGGCCAGCGCCGGATCCAGAACGAGCGGTGCGCGAGCGGCCCGCAGTGCCACGCCGACCACTCCTCGCGGACGTCGGTCGCGCCGGCCGGGACGCCGGGGGTGAAGCCGCAGGACCGGCCGACGGCGGCGAGCAGGCCGTGCGCGTCCAACAGCCGGTGCTCGACCCCGCTGCGGCGCAGCGACCTGCCGGTCTGGCGGGCCAGCGCGGCCACCACCGAGGGGGCTACGCCCAGGTCGACCGCGTAGTCGCCGACCGCCTCGGCCAGCGCGCGGGCGTCCAGCCGGACCGCCACCCAGGTCGCCCGGCCGGCCGGGACCGGAGTGCCGCCGAGGCCGGCCAGCAACTGCCGGTAGGACTCCCGCGCCGGGGCGGTCGGGTCGTCGGTCGGACCGCCGGCCGGCACGGTGCTGGTCACCACCTGGAGCACGGTGCCCGGCTGGCCGGACTCGGCCAGTGCGGTGGCCAGCACGTCCAGCGGCAGGCCGGCCGGCGCGTCACCGGTCGGCCCGGAGCCGTCGACGGCGGCCACCGCGAACCAGCCGGCGTCGTCGCGGGCCACCCCGATCCGCGTACCGTCGGCCATCGCCACGGTGCCCACCGACAGGCCGGGCGCGAGTCGTTGCAGGGCGTCCAACCCCGGGTCGGCGGCGACCGGGACCGTCGCGGCGGCCCGTCGCCGCTGGTGCCGGGCCAGGGCCCGCCGCTCCAGCCACCAGCGGCCCCGCGAGCGCAGGAACACCACGGTCAGCAGGAGTACGCCGCACAGTGCGGCGACGACCAGCACCGGCAGCCCGAACAGTCCACTGGCGAGGACGCCGAGCAGCACCGCCTCCAGCAGGAGCAGTTGCAGCACGTGCAGTTCGCCGATCCGGCCGGGCCGGCGGCGGGGTGCCAGGTGCACCCGGGCGTCGGGGTCGTCCGCCGGGAGTGCGGCGCGTGCCGGCCGTGGTGCTCCGGTCATCTCCGGCTGCCCCCCAGACGCGTCGACCCGTGCGGCCCGCCCACGGCAGGCCGCCCTCATCATAGGAACCCGGCACAGCGCCCCGGGGCCCGTGGGCCGGCGGCCCGGGTCAGTTGACCCGGAAACCGATCCGGGGGTCGGCCGCCGCCCCGGACCGGTACGCGGCGAGCGCCGGCTTGTCCGAGTCGATCACCCAGTCGCCGGAGCCCTTCTGGTTGAAGTAGACGAACCCGAGCAGGTCGGGTCGTTTCCGCATGGCGGTGAAGAGTTCGTCGACCGCCCGGCGGCGCATCGCGCCCGGCTCGGACCCGGTCTCCACGATCAGCAGCGGCCGGGTGGTGAACTTCCGGACCTGCGTGATGGTGGGTCCGAACAGGTCGTCGAAGGTCTGCTCGCCGCGCCGGGTGAAGTAGCCGTCGATGCCGACCCAGTCCACGTACGCGTCGCCGGGGTAGAGCGGGGCGAGCTTCACCGACGGGACCGGGTTGACCACGTTCGGGGTCCAGGTCCAGATGACGTTCGTGGCGTCGGCGCGGGCGAAGACGGCGTGGATGTGCCGCCAGGCGGCGACGAACTCCTTGGCGGTGTTGTCGTGCGCGCCCCAGGAGTACCAGTGGCCGTTCATCTCGTGCGCGATGGTGAGCGCGACCGGCAGGTTGAGCCGGCGTACCGCGACGGCGAACTCCACCAGGTACGGGTCGTGCCGGCCGGCGGCGATGTCCTTCAGTTTCGCCTTGAACGGCTCCCAGCGGACGATCGGCAGTGCGCCGTACCGGTGGACCCGGCGGACCTCGGCGGCGGCGAACTCGTCGTCGAAGCTCTCGTAGATGGTGATGATGTTGGGTTTGCTGCCGACGAGGTCGGCGAACCGGTCGACCCGGCTCATGTCCTGCGGTGCCCCGCTCAGCGCCACCCCCAGGTAGCGGCCCTGCGGTTGCACCAGCGGGCGGACGTCGTACGCCGGGGGCGGGCCGGTGGGGGAGGCCGACGCGCTGGGTTCGGTGGCGAAGCGGGCCGGCCGGCTGGCGGGGCTGGGCGCGAGCGCGGCGTAGCCGAAGACCCCGATCACGAACAGCGTCACGATGGTGAACAGTTGGCGGGAGGTCACCGGGAACGCTCCGGCCGGATGTCCCGCGCCGGCTTCACCAGCAGCGCCTGCAACGCGACGGCCAGGTAGAACGCGCCACCGAGGAAGGCCGGCGCGAAGGTCCACAGGTCGTCGGTGATCATCCGGTGGGCCGCCAGGCCGGTCCAGAGTGCTCCGCTGCCCGCCGTGCAGACGGCCATTCCCCACCACAGTCGACCCGTCCTGTTCTTCCGTCCCGTGCCGCCGGTGGGCTGCCAGCCCATGCTCTGCCCGCGCAGCAGGTCCCAGATGGCGAAGGCGTGCGACCAGCCGTAGATCATCTTGACGGTCCACGCCTCCACCCGGTATGCGCACCGGTGCCACAGCGGGAACACCACCAGGTTGTAGATCAGGCTGGGCACGATCCACACGTAGTTGGCCGGGGCCACCGACTGCGGGAACCAGGCCAGCAGCACGATCGGCACCAGCGGCCCGACGAAGGTGAACAGCGCCGTGTGCAGGTAGTAGCAGAACCCGGAGAGGTACGACAGCCGGGTGCGCAGCCGCATCCGGGTGTTCCAGAACTTCGTCGACCCGAGCAGGCTCATCGAGCCGGCGCACCAGCGGTACTGCTGGGTGAAGAACGAGTTGACGTCGGCCGGGCACAGGCCGGTGGCCAGCGGCACCGGCAGGTAGCGCAGCCGCCAGCCGCGCCGCCGCATGTCGAACCCGGTGTGGACGTCCTCGGAGTGCTCGATCAGGGTGGAACCGCCGATCGCGTCGAGCGCCTCCCGGCGGTAGAGCGCGCAGCTGCCGACGCAGATCGCCGCCTCGTGGTGCTGCCGGGACACCTGCACCATCCGGTAGAACAGCTCCTGCACCGCCCCGGCGCCGCGTTCCAGCCAGCCCTGCCCGGAGTGCACCCGGAAGTACTGCGGGGACTGCACGATCCCGAGATCCGGCTCGGCGGCCAGGTAGGGCACCATCTCGTCGAGCATGTCGTGCCGGGGGGTGAAGTCGGCGTCCAGCACCAGGATGTGCTCGCCCAGCGTGCGCTGGTACGCGTACCGCATGTTGCCGGCCTTCTTGTACCAGCCCCGGTTGGGGCGGCGCTGGTAGACGTAGCCGAAGGCGAGCGCCATCGCCTCCCGCTCGTCGGTCGCCGAGTCGTCGAGCACGTAGACGTGCACCCGGCCCGGGTAGTGGTCGACCATCCGGCTGACGTGCTCCCAGGTGTTGCGGAGCACCTCGGTCGCCTCGCCGCAGACCGGCAGGAACACGTCCACCGACGGGTGCACGGGCGGCCGGAAGTCGCGCACCAGCCGACGGTGCCGGTCCAGGTCGAACCCGGGCGTGCCGATGTTCACCGTCGCCGAGATCAGGTAGTAGAGGACGGTGAAGCCGAACAGCGGCAGCAGCAACAGCAGCCAGGGCGCCATCCGGACGAAGAGCAGCTGGCTGGTGAGCAGCCCGGTGAAGCTGACGAACGAGGTGACCATCAGCACCGGCAGCCGGCGGTGCCGGTAGGCGGCCTTCTCGTCGTCGTCCGGCGGCAACGGCAGGGACGGGTCGACCGTCACCGGTCGACCGAGCGCCGCCGGTGCCACCGCCTCCCGCGCCGACGGCCCCACCGGGGTCGGTGCCGCAGGGGTCGGCATCGCCGACGGCATTCGCGGGGTCGGCACCGCCGCCGGACCCCGACGCGTCGGCACCGTCACCGGGTCGTCCGGAGCGGGGGCCGGCAGCGGGGCACGCGAGGCGGGGACCACCGCCGAGGGACGCGCGGGAGGAGCCGCCCTCGGCCCGCGTGGCGTCGGCACGGCCGGGTCCCGAGGCACCGGCCCGGTCGTCCCGCCCCGGGGCGTCGGCGGTCCCACCGGACCACCCCCTGCGGTCCGCCCCGGCCACGGCGGCGGCGTCGGAGCACGCTGCGCCGGGTCCCGCAGCGGTCCGCGCTGCGGTGCCGTGCGCGGGGTTGCCGGGTCGGGCGGTGGTGCCGGCGTGCGCTGCTGGTGCGCGTCCCGGGCTGGCACCGGGCCGGGCGGTGGTGCCGGTGGGGTGGGACGGGGTGGCAGCACCGGACGGTGGAACTCCGTCGTCTCGTCGGCGCGCCCCGCGCCGGCCCGGGTGCTCACTTCCCCACCTCCGGCTTACGCACCAGCAGCCCGATGCTGAAGCCCCGGACCCGCCAGGTGCGGTCGACGGCGTACGACTTGAGCGCGGCCTCCTTGGCCGGCCCGATCCGCTGCACCGGATCGTCGAGGGCTCCCTTGCGGACGACCCACACCCGCTCCGGGCGACCCAGACACACCGGTACGTCCCGGTCGGCGCACTCCCGCGCCCCCAGGGTGCCCTGCCGGCGGGCCGGTACGGTCATCAGCACGTCCCGGGGTCGCCAGCTCTCGTCGACGTACCGGTTCACCGCGTCCCGGCTGGTGCGCTGGTCACCGGCGTCGAACGGGCCGTACACCAGGGTGTCGCCGGGGCGCGCGTGCGCCCGCAGCACGGCGGCGATGTCCTTGGTGCCCTGGCTGTGGCCGGTGACGCCCCGGATCTCGACCTGCACCGGGATGCCGAGCAGGCCGATCGCCAGCATCGCGGCGGTGCCCCGCAGCAGCGAGCTGCGCCGCAACGCCAGCGAGGCGACCAGCGCCCAGGCCGGCACCGTGAACAGCAGGTAGCGCGGCAGCCAGAGCGGGGTGAGCTGGGCGGCGAGCAGCAGGCCGACGGTGGGCAGCACCAGCCACGCGGTGGCCACCGCCGCCCGCTCCCGCATCGACATGCCGAGGAAGGCCAGGGCGAGCACCGCACCGGCGAGCAGCGGCCCGCCGAACAGCGCCTCCGGCGTGTCGACCAGCCGGTCCAGGGTGACCGGGGGAATCCAGTTGATCTGCGTACCGGTCTGCTGCCGGCCCAGCCAGAGGACGGGCAGCACGGGCAGCGTGCCGGCCACGGCCGCGCCGAGCCAGCCGAAGAAGCCCCGCCGGCGCTGCGCCCCCCGCCAGGCGACCAGCGCGTGCGCGACGAGCAGCAGCAGGCCCACCAGGTGCATCAGCCCCAGCAACGCCACCACGGCGGAATACCCCAGGTAACGGAGGAACCGGGGCCGCTCCAGCAGCCGGACCAGCAGCAGGGTGGCCAGCGCGGCGGCGCACACCGCGAACGCGTACGGCCGGGCCTCCTGCGCGTACCGGGAGGTGGTCGGCAGCACCGCGAACAGCAGGCCGGCGACCAGCCCGACCCGCAGCCCGCCGATCCGCAGGCCGATCGCGGCGACCAGGCCGGCCGCCGCCGCCATGGCCAGCAGCGACGGCACCCGCAACGCGACGTCGGAGCTGCCGGCCAGCGCCACCCAGCCACGCATCAGCAGGTAGTACGGGCCGATGGAGGCGTCGACGTTGCGCAGCACCGCCACGAAGTCGTCGAACCCGACGGTGACCATGCCCCAGGTGGCCAGCTCGTCCTCCCACAGGCCGGGCCGGTTCAGCCCGATCCCGCCGAGGACGGCGACGACCGCCATCGGCAGCAGCCGGGCCAGGTGGCGCAGCCAGGGCGCGTCCAGGGGTTCCGGCGGGGCCGGCTGGTCGGCCTCGGTGGGCCGCCACGGGGCGGCCGGCTCGGGTGGCGCGTCGCGGACCCGGACGATCAGGGCGGTCGGCGCGTCGCTGCGGGCACCGGTGCCCCCGGTGGGCGACATCCCGGTCACCGGGTGGCGGCGAGCAGGTCGTCCAGGACGAGGGTGCGCAGGTCGTCCCGGCTCGGCATCCGTCCCAGCGCGCGCAGCCGCCCGGACTGCGCCTTGCGCATCCCCTCCAGCAGCTTGCGGGCCTCCCGGGCGTTGCCGAAGTTCTGGTCCCGCTCGATCTGGCCGAACCACTCCAGCAGCCCGTCGGTCAGCCCCTCGGCGAGCAGGTACTCGTCGTTGCGGGCGATCCGGCCGACGATGTCGACCAACTGGACCGGGCTGTAGTTCTCGAACTCCAACGTCTTGGCGAACCGGGACGCCAGCCCGGAGTTGGCGTCCAGGAAGGCGGCCATCTCGGTGGTGTACCCGGCGACGATCACCGCCACCTGGTCCCGGTGGTCCTCCATCAGCTTGACCAGGGTGTCGATCGCCTCCTGGCCGAAGTCGCCGCCGGCACCCCCGGCCCGGGACAGGGTGTACGCCTCGTCGATGAACAGCACCCCGCCCAGCGCCTCGGTGAACACCGAGGAGGTCTTCTCGGCGGTGTGCCCGATGTACTGGCCGACCAGGTCCCGCCGGGACACCTCCCGGAACTGGCCGTTGGGCAGCACCCCGAGGGCCTTGAGCAACTGCCCGTAGACCCGGGCCACCGTCGTCTTGCCGGTGCCCGGCGCGCCCGTGAAGATCAGGTGGTGGCTGACCGCACCCACCGCCAGCCCGGCGTTGCGCCGCCACTCGTTGACCTGGATCTCATCGATCAGCGAACGCACCTCGGCCTTCACCCCGGCCAGCCCGATCATCGAGTCGAGTTCGGCGAGGAGTTCCTCGACCTTCCGCTCGTCCTGGCCGATCGTCCCGCCGCCCGCGCTCACCCCGGCCATCGGCCGCCCGCCCGCCTCCGCCGCCCGGTGGACGGTGCTGGCCCCCTCCGCGATCCGGACGCCGGGGGCGGCGGTCTGCTCCGTACGGCAGCCCTCGACCGTGCCGCCGCAGCCCCGGCCGACGTCGATGCCGACGCCCCGGGTGTCGTGCACCCAGCAGTCCACGATGGTGGGGCTGCTCTGCAACGCGACCACGATGCCGGCGTCGCCGGTGCCGGAGATGTCGCAGCGTTCGATGGTGGGGCGGGCCGCCTGGTAGACGTACACGCCCCGGAAGCCGGCGGCGCCGACGGTGCAGTTGCGGATGGTCGGGTCGGCCCCGAGCCGCACGATGATCCCGTCGTCGGTGACGTCGCGGATCTCGCACTGCTCGACCGTGCCGCCCGCGTCCGAGACGACCAGCCCGTGCTGGCCGCCGGTGACGGTGACCTCGACGGCCTCGATCCGGGCCCCGTCGCGTACCGACACGGCTGCGGCGTACCCGGCGCTGGCCTGGCACTTCTCCATGCGCAGCCGGCCGCCGACCGCCTCCACCGCCGGATAGTCGCCGGCCTGCACGACCAGCCCCTGCAACAGCACCTCGCCGCCGGTGCAGGCCACCGTCGGGCGTCCGGCGGCCCGACCGTCCACGATGACCGAGCCCGGCTCGCCGGCGGCCACCAGCCGGACCCGCCGGCCGTCCAGCCGGAGCGATTCGGGGTAGACGCCGGGGACGATCGAGACGACCGCGTCGTCCGGCGCGATCTCCAACGCGTCCGTGATGGTCGGACAGGCCCCGGCTCGGTCAGGGGAGACAGTCAGCATGCGCACATGGCCCCGCTCGGTCGTGGAAGGACGGACCGGTTCGTCGTCGACGTCCGGTCGAAGGGTACCGGTCGACCGGGGGTGGCCTCGCCCCCGCGTCAGATGGTGAAGGTGGCCTCCCGCACCGAGGCGGCCACCTTGCGCACCTCGTCCGCGCGGTCCGGCGGCGCGGTCATCCGCAGCACCAGTTGCCTGTCGATCGCGTCCTCCGGCACGCTGCGCCAGTAGGAGAGGTAGACCAGCCCGTAGCGCGGCGTACCGTCCACCCGGGTGGTCTCCGCCCAGGTGGTGAACTCGCCGCTGCGGATCCACTGCAACCCCCATGCCTCCTCCTGCCGGCGCAGCGCGGTGCGGCGCTCGTCGGTGCAGAGCCGGGGGCACTGCCGGACGACCAGGTCGCCACCGATGATCGACCCGTCGGCGGCCGGGACGCCGCACCGGTAGTGCGCCGAACCGCTGGTACGGCCGGCCTCGGTGCAGCTCCAGCCGGTGGGCACCCGGAAGCTGAAGTCGACCCCGGCCAGGCCGGTGATCTCCCGGGTCGGTTCGGTCCCGGCGAAGGTGGGCGCCCCGGCGGGCCAGCCGCCGCCGACCGGCGGCTCCACCCCCGGCCGACGCGGCGGCGTGCTCGGCAACCCCAGGTCGGCGCTCGGGGTCGCGGAGGCCGTCGCGGCGACGGTGGCCGGCCCGTCGGCCGTCCGGCCGGCGACGAGGTAGCCGCCCGCCGCCCCGAGCGCCGCCGCGAGCAGGGCCACCAGCACCGACCACATTACGGCCCGACCCCGCCCGCGCGCCGGACCCGCGACCGGCGGGAACGGTGCCGGCGGGAACGGTGCCGCGAGGGGCGTCGGCGGGTACGGCGGTCCCGCCCGCTGCGGCACCACCGGCGCGGGCACCGCCTGGTGGGGGCCCACCTGCTGCCGGGCCATCTGGTGGGGGCCGACCTGCGGCGCGGCTGCCGGGTGCGTGACTGCCTGCGGCGGGGCCGCCCGGTGCGGACCGCCCTGCTGCGGACCGCCTTGCGCCGGGGTGGCCTGGTGCGGGGCCGGCGGGTGTGTCGGGGCGGTCGGGTGGGGTGCGGCACCCGGCGGCACCGCGCTGCCGGCGACCGATGCGCCGGACCCGGTCGATGCGACAGTGCCGGTCGATGCGACAGTGCCGGTCGATGCGACAGTGCCGGCCGGTGCGACCGTGCCGGTCGACGGGGTGGGTGCCCCCGGCGGGGTCGGCCCCGGGCGGGCCGGGCCCGCCGACCCGTCGACGCGGTGCCCGTCCGGTGCCGGTGCCCCGGCTGCGGCGACCGGTGTCCCGGCGACCGGCGTTGCGGCGGCCGGCCGGCGCGCCGGGGCGGGCTCGCCGGGCGGCCCGACCCGGGGGCCGGCAGCCGGGGGCTCCCCGGCCGGGACGAGGCGCTGCCCCAGCGCGAGGAAGACGTGCGCGGCCCCGGCGCCCTGCTCGGCGGCGCAGGCCACCCAGGGCACCGGGCCGGTGTGGTTGGCCCCGGTGATCGGCAGGCCGTCGGAACGGGCCAGCGTGTTGGCCGCTGCGGCGAACGCCTCCCGCCAGCCGCCCTCGGCGGCGGCCGGCGCGAGCACGGCCACGGTGAACGGCCGCTCGGCGGCGTCCCGTGCGGCCCAGACCTCGCCCAGCTCGCACGAGCTGAGCTTGCGGTGCAGCGCGTACGGACCGACTGTCTGCATGTGGCATCCCCCCGACCGATCGTATCGGTCGGTACGACGAAGACCGATCGACCGACGGGCCGCCGTCGGAGTCAGTCGACCCAGTCGAGCGTGCGGGCGACCGCCTTGCGCCACCGGCCCAGCTCCCGCTCCCGGTGCGCCGGGTCCATCCGGGACTCCCACTGCGCGTCGGAACGCCACTGGGCGCGCAGGGTGGCCAGGTCGGGCCAGAAGCCGACCGCCAGGCCGGCCGCGTACGCCGCGCCGAGGCAGGTGGTCTCGGTGATCCGGGAGCGGACCACCGGCACCGCCAGCACGTCGGCGAGGAACTGCATCAGCAGCCCGTTGGCGGTCATTCCACCGTCGACCCGCAGCCGGCGCAGCGCCACGTCGGAGTCGGCGTTCATCGCGTCGACCACCTCGCGGGTCTGCCAGGCCGACGCCTCCAGCGCCGCCCGCGCCAGGTGCCCCTTGGTGATGTAGCCGGTCAGCCCGGCGATCACCCCCCGGGCGTCGCTACGCCAGTGCGGCGCGAACAGCCCGGAGAAGGCGGGCACCACGTAGCAGCCCCCGTTGTCGTCCACCGTGGCGGCCAGATCCTCCACCTCGGCGGCCGAGGAGATCAACCCGAGGTTGTCCCGCAGCCACTGCACCAGCGAACCGGTCACCGCGATCGCCCCCTCCAGGGCGTACGCGGCCGGCTGGCCGTCGATCCGGTAGGCCACCGTGGTCAGCAGGCCGTGGCTGGACGGCACCGGGCTGGCCCCGGTGTTGAGCAGCAGGAAACTCCCGGTGCCGTAGGTGCACTTCGCCTCGCCGGGCTGGAAGCAGGTCTGCCCGAACAGGGCGGCCTGCTGGTCGCCGAGCGCGCTGGCCACCGGCACCCCGTCGAGCACCCCGTGGGCCGTCCCGTAGACCTCCGCCGAGCTGCGGATCTGCGGCAGCATCGCGGCCGGGACGCGCAGCGCGTCGAGCAGCTCCGGGTCCCAGTCGAGGGTCTCCAGGCTCATCAGCATGGTCCGGCTGGCGTTGGTGACGTCGGTGACGTGCCGTCCGGTCAGCTTCCAGATCAGCCAGCTGTCCATCGTGCCGAACAGCACCTCGCCCCGCTCGGCGCGCCCCCGCAGCCCGTCGACGTTGTCCAGCAGCCAGCGCAGCTTCGGGCCGGCGAAGTAGGTGGCCAGGGTGAGCCCGGTGCGGGCACGCAGCTTCTCCTCGCCGTACGACCCGGCCAGCTCGCGTAGCAGCGGGCCGGTACGGGTGTCCTGCCAGACCACGGCGTTGGCGACCGGCCGGCCGGTGGCCCGGTCCCAGACCACGGTGGTCTCCCGCTGGTTGGTGATGCCGACGGCGGCCAACCCGTCCGGGCCGGTGCCGGCGTCGGCCAGCGCGTCGCGGACGACCCGTTCGACGTTGGCCCAGATCTCTTCGGCGTCGTGCTCCACCCAGCCGGGCCTGGGGAAGATCTGCCGGTGCTCGCGTTGCGCGACGGCGACGATCTCACCGGCCCGGTCGAAGACGATGCACCGCGACGAGGTGGTGCCCTGATCGATGGCGGCGACGTACTCTCCGGTCATTTCGGCACCGTACCCGGCCCGGGTCGGCCGGAGAACCGGCACGGTTCCGTACGATCTCCAGACGTGCGTGACATCGCCGTGTTCAGTGGAACCGCCCATCCCGACCTCGCCGCCGAGATCTGCGCCCACCTGGGGGTGCCGCTGCACCCGGTGCGGGTGTCCCGGTTCGCCAACGACTGCCTGGAGGTGCAGTTGCAGGCGAACTGCCGGGAGCGCGACGTCTTCCTGATCCAGCCGCTGGTGCCGCCGGTGCAGGAGAACCTGGTCGAGCTGCTGCTGATGATCGACGCGGCCCGGGGCGCGTCGGCCGGCCGGATCACCGTGGTCCTGCCGCACTACGCGTACGCCCGGTCGGACAAGAAGGACGCGCCGCGCATCTCCATCGGCGGCCGGCTGGTGGCCGACCTGCTCACCTCGGCCGGCGCCCACCGGGTGCTGGCGATGACCCTGCACTCGCCGCAGGTGCACGGCTTCTTCAGCGTCCCGGTCGACCACCTGCACGCGCTGCGGGAGCTGGCCGCCCACTTCCGGGGGCACGACCTGGGTGACACGGTGGTGGTCTCGCCGGACCTGGGCAACGCCAAGGAGGCGGCGGCGTTCGCCCGGATGCTCGGCACCCCGGTCGCGGCCGGGGCGAAGCAGCGGTTCAGCGACGACCGGGTCACCATCAGCACGGTGATCGGCGAGGTGGCCGACCGGGACGTGATCGTGCTGGACGACGAGATCGCCAAGGGCAGTACAGTGGTCGAGCTGATCGGCCACCTGCACGAACGCAACGTCCGGTCGATCCGGCTGGCCTGCACGCACGGGCTGTTCTCCAGCGGCGCGCTGAGCCGGCTCGCCGCCGTCGACGGGGTACGCGAGATCGTCTGCACCAACACCGTGCCGATCCCTGCGGACAAGCGGGTGCCGAAGCTGACGGTGCTCTCGGTGGCCCCGGCGCTGGCCGAGGCGATGCGCCGCATCCACAACGGCGAGTCGGTGAGCGCCCTGTTCGGCTGACCGGCACCGACGGCCGGCACCAGGCCGACGGAGCCGGGCCCGACGGAACCAGGCCGGCGGGTCAGCCGGCGGCGGCGCTGATCCGCACGGTGGTGCCGGCCGCGCCGCTCTCGACCTCCATCGCGTCGCTCAGTTCCCGGGCCAGCCAGAGCCCCCAGCCGCCGGCGGTGTCCGGGGCGGGCCGGCTGCGGTCGTCGAGCCGCTGCTCGCTGATGCCGCTGCCGTGGTCGGAGACCTCGCAGACCAGCTCGCCGGGGCGGCGCCAGAGCCGCAGCCAGCCCCGGCCGCCGCCGTGCCGGACGGCGTTGGTGATCAGCTCGTTGACCGCCAGCACGAAGTCGTCGAGCCGCTGCCCGGCCAGTCCGGCCGCGTGCGCGCAGGAGCTGACCGAGTGTCTCAGCTCGGTCACCTGTGCCTGGTCGAACGCCTCGGCGATGAGAAGGGAAGGTTCGATGGGCACCACCGTACGCGGTGTGGGAAGTTCTGCGTTCGTCATGGGCCCTGTCCCGACAGCGATCTCGGAGTTTTTCACGCTATTTCTACCGTACGTCAGGGTTCTCCGGTCCGCACCGACCGGCCCGGCCGGCTGACCTGGGGACTGTGGCATCGTGGCGGCCATGCCGTCGTCCCCGCCGGGAGGTTTCGCCGACCCGCTGTGGCGTTCCGTCGCGGTCTTCCGCTTCGCCTCGCTGGCGTACGTCGGCCTGCTGGTCCTGCGCGACGCCGGCCGGTACGCCCACCCGGTCGCCGCGGGCGGCGTACTGCTGGTGATGCTGGCCTGGTCCGGGGTGACGGCGGTCGGGTACGCCCGGCCGGCCAACCGGCGCTGGCCGCTGCTCCTGGCCGACCTCGGCGTGGTCCTGGCGATCCTGGCGGTCACGCCGTGGGTGGTGGGACGCCCGGCGCTGGCCGCCGGGGTGCCCGCCCTGGCCGTGGCCTGGCTGGCCGGCCCGGTGCTGGCCTGGGCGGTCTCCGGCGGGCGGCGGCGCGGCACGGTGGCCGCGCTGCTGATCGGCGGCACCGACCTCGCCACCCGGGGCCGGATCGGCCCGTCCTCGCTGACCGGGGCGATCCTGCTGCTGCTCGCCGGCGCGGTGGTGGGGCACGTGGCCCGGCTGGCGGTGACCACCGAGGAACGGTTGCAGCGGGCGGTGGAGCTGGAGGCGGCGACCCGGGAACGGGAACGGCTGGCCCGGGACATCCACGACTCGGTGCTCCAGGTGCTGTCCCTGGTCCAGCGGCGCGGCGCGCACCTCGACGGGGAGGCCGGTGAGCTGGCCCGGCTCGCCGGCCAGCAGGAGGTGGCGTTGCGCGCGTTGATCTCCGGGGCCCCGCCGACGTCCCCCGCCGACCCGGTCGGCGAGGTCGACCTGCGGTCCCTGCTGTCCGGGTACGCCTCGGCGACGGTGCAGGTCTCCGCCCCGGCGACCCCGGTGCCGCTGCCCGCGCCGGTGGCCCGGGAGGTGGCCGCCGCGACGGCGGCGGCGCTGGACAACGTGCGGCGGCACGCCGACGGGCGGGCCTGGGTGCTCGTCGAGGACGAGGGCGACACGGTGACCGTGTCGGTGCGCGACGCCGGGCCGGGCATCCCGGAGGGGCGGCTGGTCGAGGCGGCCCGGCAGGGCCGGCTGGGGGTGGCGCAGGCCATCCGGGGACGGATGACCGACCTCGGCGGCGAGGTGCGGATCATCTCGACGCCGGGGGAGGGCACCGAGATCGAACTGATGGTGCCGAGGAGGAACCGATGACCGGGGTACGGGTGATGGTGGTCGACGACCACCCGATGTGGCGGGAGGGGGTGGCCCGGGACCTCACCGAGGCCGGGCACCTGGTGGTGGCGACCAGCGGGGAGGGCCGCCAGGCGGTCCGGGTGGCCGCCGCCGCCCGACCCGACGTGGTGGTGCTCGACCTGCAACTGCCGGACATCTCCGGGGTGGAGGTGATCCAGGGCCTGCGGGCCGCGCTGCCCCGGGTCCGGGTGCTGATGCTGTCGGCCAGCGGCGAGCAGCAGGGCGTGCTGGACGCCGTGAAGGCCGGGGCCACCGGCTACCTGCTGAAGTCGGCGGCCCCGGCGGAGTTCCTGGACGCGGTGCGCCGGACGGCGGCCGGTGAGCCGGTGTTCACCCCGGGCCTGGCCGGTCTGGTGCTGGGCGAGTACCGGCGGCTCGCCGCGGACCCGCCGGCCGGCGGGACCGGCGACGACGGGCCCGGCGCGGCACCCCGGCTCACCGATCGGGAGACCGAGGTGCTGCGGCTGGTGGCGAAGGGGCTGTCCTACAAGCAGATCGCCGGGCGGCTCGGGCTGTCGCACCGTACCGTGCAGAACCACGTGCAGAACACGCTCGGCAAACTCCAGCTGCACAACCGGGTGGAGCTGACCCGCTACGCGATCGAGCGCGGCCTGGACGACTGAGGTCAGTGCGCCTCGGGCGGCCGGGTCTCGTGGACGGCCAGTTCCTCGGCGCTCGCGCCCCCGCCGGCCGCGCCCGCGTCGTAGGCGATGCTGTCGGTCTCCTGGTCGGTGCGGGCCCCCTCGTCCGGTTCGACCAGCCGGCCCACCTGCGCGTCGGCGACCGTGCCGAGCTGGCCGTGGTCGTAGAGCGAGACCGGGGAGTTCGGGTCGGAGGTGGGGCCCGGGTCGAGCACGTCGGCGTCGAGCTGGGCCTGCGCGGCGGCCTCCTCGTTCTCCGCCTCGGCGGCGATGTCCGGGTCGACCGGCCCGGCCAGCGGGTCGTCGGCCCGTCGCTCGTACTGCTCGCGGTCGAGCTTGTAGTCCAACGACTCGCCGTCGAGCTGCTCGTCGGCGGTGGTGCCGAAGTGGTCCACGGCTACCGGGGTGCGGTCGCCGGGCAGCTGGGCCGGGTCCGGGCCGTCGGCCTCCCGGCCGGTCAGCACGTCGTCGTCGGCGGTCGAGTCGTCGTCGGCGGTGTCGGGCAGGCCGAGCGCCTCGGGGTCGGACACGGGGGTCGGGAACTCGTCGTCGCGCATGGCTGAGCACTACCCACTGGCATGGCCCGGGTAACCGGGTCCCGCTCCCCGGATCGGGACGAAAGGGCATCAATCAGTCGTGGTGCCAGTGTGACTCGTCCTCGGTGTGCAGCACGCACCAGATCACCTTGCCGTCCGGCAGCATGGTGCTGCCCCAACGCCGGGCCACCGTGTCGATCAGCAGCAGCCCCCGGCCGCCGGCCGAGGTCGGCGGGGCCAGCCCCACGTAGCGGGGCTGCCGCCGGGAGCGGTCCCGCACCGCCAGGTGCACCGTGTCGCCCTGCGCGGCCAACCGCAGCGTCATCGGGGTCGACGCGTGCGCCACCACGTTGTTGACCAGCTCGGTGACCGCGATGCAGGCCGGCTCGGCCAGCTCCGGCACGCCCCACCGGGCACAACCGTCGGTCACCAGTTCCCGCGCCCACCGGGCCGCCCCGACCGCCGGCGTCAGCTCCTCGGTCAGCACCGCCGCCATCGGCGTACGGGCCAGGGCCGCCGTCGCCTCGGCCGGGGTCGGGTAGACCGCCAGCTCCGTCACGGCCCCGTCGTCGGCGAGCGCCCCGGTCGGGTCGACCACCAGCAGGTCGGCGGCGGGCCAGTCGCGCACCGCCCGACGTACCCCGGCCAGCAGTTGCCCGACGGCCGACCCCGCGGCACGCAGCCCGGCCAGGTCGACCACGATCGGACCGGGCCGGTCGACGAGCCGGGCGAGCAGCGCGTCGCGTACCCGGTCGACGTCGACCGGCTCCAGCATCCCGGCGAGTCGGACCAGCGCGGAGGAGTCGTCGGCCACCACCCGGCACCCCGCCCGGGGGTGCCGGACAGTCCCCGGGGTCGGCAGGTCGGCGCGGCTCATCGCCGTCGCCCCCGATCGGCACGGGCCGGGCGGGGCGCCTCCCCGGCGACGCCGGGCCGGGCGGGGCGCGGCGTCGGGGTGGCGTGGAACCCGCCGGTGACGCCGGCGACCACCACGGCGGCGACGGCGGGGGTACGGGTCATCGGCATCTCCGCTCGGTACCCCGGGTCGGGCCGGGTCATGCCGCCGCGCGGCCACTGATCAGTGGAACCCTTCCGGTGACCCGCAGCTCACCCCGGTCGGGCCCGCACCGGGACGGCTCGGTGTGGGGTGCCCCACAGCCGGCCCACCGGCCCGCTGACCGCTTCCGATCTGCGAGGTTTCGGCTCGTGGGGCCCCGGTTAATGGGACGCTCTGACCGGAGACCATCCCTTGCAGATCGCATGGAGGTGCACCATGCGCGTCGGCCTCGTCTGCGCGCACGCCGGGCCGTCCCGGCACGCCGAAGGACCGCCCGTCGGCACCCACGAGCACGTCGCTCGGGTCGCCGGCGAGCTGGCCGGGCGCGGCCACGACGTGCGGGTGTACGAGCGCCGCGACGACCCGGCGCTGCCGGCGAGCGTCGAGATCGACGGGTACCGGGTGGAACGGGTGCCCGTCGGCCCGGCCCGGCCCACCGCCACCGGCGACCTGGTCCCGCACGTGCCCGAGTTCGGCCGCTGGTTGGCCGACCGGTGGGCGGGGGAGTGGACGCCGGAGGTGGTGCACGGGCACTACTGGATCGGCGGCCTCGCCGCCGCGCACGCGGTCCGGGAGACGGACATCCCGGTGGTGCAGACCTTCCACTCGCTCGGCGTCGAGCAGCGCCGCCACCTCGGCCGCCAGTACGACGGCCCCGGCGAACGCATCCCGCTGGAGCGCGCGCTCACCCGGGCGGTGGACGTCGCCGTCGCCCAGTGCAACGACGAGGTCGACGAGCTGACCCGGATGGGGCTGCAACGCTCCTCGGTGGCGATGGTGCCGACCGGGGTGGACGTCGAACGGTTCCACCCCGACGGCGAGGCCGCCCCCCGCGACCGGCGGGCCCGCATCCTCTCCGTCGGCGGGTTGTCCCCCGGACACGGCCAGGACGACCTGATCCGGGCGATGCGGCTGGTCGGCGACGCGGAACTGGTGATCGCCGGTGGGCCGCCGGCCGACCAGCTCACCACCCACGCGGAGGCCCGGCGGCTGCGCGAGCTGGCTGAGCGTACCGGGGTCGCCGACCAGGTCACCCTGGTCGGCGCGGTGCCGCACGACCAGCTCGCCACCTGGTACCGCTCGGCCGACGTGGTCGCCTGCACCCCGCACTACTCCTCCGCCGGGCGGGTGTCGCTGGAGGCGATGGCCTGCGGGGTGCCGGTGGTCGGCTACGCCATGGGCGGCATCGCCGACGCGGTGGTCGACGAGGTCACCGGCCGGCTGGTGCCCCCCGGCGACGTCCGTACGCTGGGCATGACGCTGCGCCGGCTGCTCGCCGACAACGCGGGCCGGTTCGCCTACGGGCACGCCGCGGTGGACCGGGTGCGGTGCAGCTACACCTGGGAGCGGACGGCCGGCGCGCTGGAACGGCTCTACGAGCGGGTGGTGGGCCGGCGTACCCCGGTCGAGGTGCCCGAGACGGTGCCCGTCGACGTCGAGGCCGACCCGCCGGCCGGCCAGGACGCCACCGTGGCGGTCGAGGTCGAGGCGCCGGTCACCGGGACGACCACCGGTCCGGTCGGCGTCTGACCGGGGCCCTTCACCGCCGACACGACCTGCGGCCGGTGTCGTTCATTGCCGACGCGGCCTGCGGCCCGTGCCGGCGTCGTGCGGGGCCGGCCCGCGTCCGGTCAGGCCCGGGGGACCGCGCCCACCATGGCGCGTTCCCGGGTGCGGGCCACCGCGTGGTGGTGCTGGGGTGCGGCGTACCGGGTGAGCCCGATGACCGAGGCGAGGGTGATCAGGAAGCCGACGGCGGCCAGCCACTCCCGGCCCGGCCAGATCTTGTCGTTGAGCAGCAGCAGGCCGACGATCGCGGCGGGCACCGCCCCGGCGGCGTCCATCGCGGCGACGGCAGCCGTCGTGGAGCCCCGCTGCATCGCCAGGCCGAGCAGCAGCTGACCCACCAGCGAATGGGCGATCAGCAGGTAGAGCAGCGGGTCACGGACGAACTCCTCGGCCGACGGGGCGGAGGCCAGCGGCCGGGCGGCGACTGCGGCGGCGGAGAACGCGAGCCCGGCCAGGGAGCCGAGCGCCACCGAACCGGGCGCCCCGTGCAGGCGTACCGCGAAGAAGCCGAGCAGCCCGATTCCGCCGAGGGCCAGCGCCAGGGCGACCAGGCCGGCGGTGCCGAGCCCCTTGGAGGGGGCCGGTTGGGCGGAGAGCACCAGCGCGGTGATCCCGGCGAAGAGCAGCACCAGCAGCGCCACCTCGGCGGCGGGCAGCCGCCACTTGAGCACCACCACCCCCAGCAGGGCGGTCACCCCCAGCCCCGCCGCCACGCTCGCCTGCACCAGGAACAACGGCAGGTCGCGCCGGGCCAGGAAGGCCAGCACGAAGCCGGTCACCTGGCAGAGCAGCCCGATCAGGTACGTCCGGTGCCCGGCCAGCCGCAGCAGCAGCCCCGGGTCGAAGGTGTGGTGCACGGTCGTCCGGGCGGCGGCGACCGACTGGAGCATGTTGGCGAAGCCGTACGCGATGATCATCGCCGCGAGGAAGCACCAACCGGAGGACACCACCAGGCGAGAATAGAGGGCCGGTGCGTTCAGCGCGCGGTTGGCCGACCCAGCCGGGACAGCACGTCGGTGTGCAGCGGCCCGTTGGTGGCGATCGCGCTGATCTCGCCGGATGCCGTCCCACCAGGGGCGGGGGTGCCTTCCAGGGTGGTCATGGTGCCCCCGGCGGCGGTCACGATCGGCACCAGCGCGGCCACGTCCCACAGCGACAGTTCCGGCTCCACCATCACGTCCAGTGCCCCCTCGGCCAGCAGCATGTAGCCGTAGAAGTCGCCGTAGGCGCGGCTGCGCCAGGTGTCGCGCATCAACTGGAGCACCGCGTCCAGCCGGCCGGCCGCCTCCCACCCGGTCAGCGACGAGTAGCACAAGCTGGCGTCGGCGAGGTCGCGTACCCCGGAGACCCGGATCGGCTCGCCGGAGGCGGCGTCGCGCCCCGCATACGCCCCCACACCGTTGGCGCCCCACCAGCGCCGGCCGAGCGCCGGGGCGGAGACCAGCCCGACCACCGGCCGGTCCCCCTCCAACAGGGCGATCAGGGTGGCCCACACCGGCACGCCCCGGACGAAGTTCTTGGTGCCGTCGATCGGGTCGATCACCCACCGCCGGTCGTGCGGGCCGGTGGCCGGCTGCTCGCCGTACTCCTCGCCGAGCAGCCCGTCGTCCGGCCGGTGGGCGGCCAGCAACGCCCGGATCTCCCGCTCGACGGAGGTGTCCGCGTCGGACACGGGAGTCAGGTCCGGCTTCGCCGTCACCCTCAGGTCCAGTGCCCGGAACCGGCTCATCGCGATGGCATCGGCGGCATCCGCGAGCCGATGAGCAAGATCGATGTCACCCGCATACCCCGTCACCCCGAAACCCTAACCCCCCGCTCCCCCCACCTCTCCCACCCCACCCCCTCGCTCCCCCCGCCCCTTCCCGCTGGCGTGATCAAGAGGTTTGCGTCATGGCGGAGCGCCAGATTGACGCGAACCTCTTGATCACGTGACGCAAACCTCTTGATCACCGGGGCGGTGAGGGCGGGGCGGGGCGGGGCAGCGTGCGCGGGGCGGGCGCGGAGCCGGGGCGAGGTGGGGCGCGCGGGTGGGCGGGGGAGAAGGGTGGGTGGGTCAGGAGCCGGCGAGGGGGTCGCCGGGGTTGCGTTCCGCCTCACGGGGGTCGCCCTCGCCGGCGCGGGAGGCCAGCAGGCGGCGGTACGAGGCCAGCCGCCGCTGGTCGGCCTTGCCGGCGGCCACCCAGGCGTCCAGGGCGCAGCCCGCCTCGTCCGGGGTGTGCGGGCAGTTGGGTGGGCAGTCCACCGTCCCCTCGACCAGGTCGGGGAACCCGTGCAGCAGGCTCTCGGCCGAGACGTGGGCCAGCCCGAAGCTGCGGATGCCCGGGGTGTCAACGATCCAGCCCGGGTCACCGTCGCCGTCGGGGGTACGCGGTAGCCGGAGCGCCACGGCGCTGGTGGAGGTGTGCCGGCCCCGGCCGATCGCGCTGACCACACCGACCGCCCGCAGCGCGTCCGGCACCAGCCGGTTGACAAGCGTCGACTTGCCCACCCCGGAGTGTCCTACCAGCACCGACACCCGGCCGGCGAGCAAGGCCCGCAGCGCGTCCAGGTCGGAGTCGGGTCGGATGAGCACGTACGGCAGTTCCAGTTCGGTGTAGTAGCCGACCACCTGCTCCGGGCCGGCCAGGTCGGCCTTGGTCAGGCAGAGCAGCGGCTCGATGTCGGCGTCGTACGCGGCGACCAGGCAACGGTCGATGAAGCCGGTCCGGGGCGGCGGGTCGGCCAACGCGCTGACGATCACCAGTTGGTCGGCGTTGGCGACGACCACCCGTTCCAGCCGTCCCTCGGCGGTGTTCTCGTCGTCGTCGGCGGTACGCCGCAGCACCGAGCGCCGCTCGGCGATCCGGACGATCCGGGCCAGCGCCCCGTCCGCGCCGGAGACGTCGCCGACGAGGCTCACCCGGTCGCCGACCACCACCGACTTGCGGCCCAGCTCACGGGCCCGCATGGCGGTGATCGCGACACCGTCCGGGTCGTCGGGGAGCACGCAGGTGTACCGGCCCCGGTCGACGGCGATGACGAAGCCGTCGACCGCGTCGTCGTGCCGGGGGCGGGTCCGGGTACGCGGACGCGAGGACCGGCCGGGCCGGACCCGTACGTCGTCCTCGTCGTACTCCCGTCGCTTGGTCGTCAGGACCTGCCCCCTCCGCCGTCAGCTCTTGCCGGTCACCATCGCCGACCATAGTGCCGGGAACTCCGGCATGGTCTTCGAGGTGCACGCCACGTCGTCCACCTCGATGCCGGGGACGGCGAGCCCGGCCACCGCGGCGGCGTGCGCCATCCGGTGGTCGGCGTAGGTGCGGAAGGCGCCCCCGCGCAGCGGTCGGGGCCGGATCTCCAGCCCGTCGGCGGTTTCGGTCAGGTCGGCGCCGAGCCCGGTGAACTCCCGGGCCAGCGCGGCGATCCGGTCGGTCTCGTGCCCCCGGATGTGCCCGATGCCGGTGAACGTCGACGGCGAGTCGGCCAGCATGGCGAGCGCGGTCAGCGCGGGGGTCAGCTCGCTGACGTCGGACAGGTCGGCGGTCAGGCCGTGCACGGTGCCGGTGCCCCGCACGGTCAGCCCGGCGGTGGTGAGGGTGACCTCACCGCCCATCCGGTCCAGCAGCGAGCGGAGCTGCTCGACCGGCTGGACGCTGTTGTGCGGCCAGCCCTGTAGGGTCACCTCGCCGCCGGTGACCAGGGCGGCGGCGAAGAAGGGGACCGCGCCGGAGAGGTCGGGTTCGATCTCCCAGCCCCGGCCGGCGAGCGGCCCCGGCTCGACCACCCAGACGTCGGGGACGGTGTCGTCGACGGCCGCCCCGGCGGCCCGCAGCATCTGCACGGTCATCCGCAGGTGCGGCGCGGAGGGCACCGGCGGGCCCTGGTGCCGGACCACCACGCCCCGGTCGAAGCGCGCCCCGGCGAGCAGCAGGCCGGAGACGAGCTGGCTGGACGCGGACGCGTCGATGACCACCTCGCCGCCGGTGACCCGGCCGACGCCCTGCACCACCAGGGGCAGGCTGCCGGTCTCCGGGGCGTCGATCCGGACGCCGAGCGAGCGCAGCGCGCCGATCAGCGGGCCGAGCGGCCGGACCCGGGCCTGCGGGTCGCCGTCGAAGGTGACCCGTCCCTCGGTGAGCCCGGCGACCGGCGGGACGAACCGCATCACCGTGCCGGCGAGCCCGACGTCGACGTGGGCCGGGCCGACCAGCCGGTGCGGCCGGACGAGCCAGCGGTCGTCGTCGGAGACCGAGACGTGGGCGCCCATCGCCCGCAGCCCGCCCGCCATGAGTTCGGTGTCGCGGGCGCGCAGTGGCCCGTGCAGTGTCGACGGGCCACCGGCCAGCGCGCTGAGCACCAGGGCCCGCGCGGTCATCGACTTGGAGCCGGGTAGGCGCAGGGCGGCGGTGACCGGGTCGGTGGCGGTCGGTGCGGCCCAGGGCTGTTGCGGACGGGTGGCGGTCAGGTTTCCCACGGTCACATTCTGCCAACCCGACGGCGATTTCGAGACTGCCGACGGGCCGACTCCCGGTGGGCGGGACAGCCGACGGCGGCGCGGGGGGCTAGCGTAGGGCCATGTGCGGCAGGTACGCGACGACCCGGAGTTCCGGGGACCTGAGCGCGGTCTTCGAGTCGTACGACGACACCGACGGCGGGATCCGGCCGGACCACAACGTCGCGCCGACCGACCGGGTGCCGGTGGTGCGGGTCGATCCGGAGCGGGGGCGGGCGCTCTCGGTGGGCCGCTGGGGGCTGGTGCCGCACTGGGCGAAGTCGGCCGCCGGGGCGGCCCGCATGATCAACGCGCGGGTCGAGACGGTCGCCACCAGCCGGGCGTACGCCCTGCCGTTCGCCCGCCGCCGCTGCCTGGTCCCGGCCGACGGCTGGTACGAGTGGGTGCGCCGGGCCGGTGGCGGCAAGCAGCCCTACTTCATGACCCCGCGGGACGGTTCGGTGCTGGCGTTGGCCGGCATCTGGTCGCGGTGGGAGTCGACGCTCACGTTCAGCGTGCTCACCACGGCGGCGGTGGGCGAGCTGGCCGAGGTGCACGACCGGATGCCGTTGCTGCTGCCGCCCGACCGGTGGGCGGACTGGCTCGCCCCGGCCGACGATCCGGCGGCGCTGCTGGTCCCGCCGTCGGCGGAGTGGCTCGCCGGGCTGGAGATCCGGCCGGTGGGCACCGCGGTGGGCGACGTGCGTAACGACGGCCCGGAGTTGACCGTCCGGGTGACGCCGGACGGGGAACGCTCCCACGGGGAGAGCGCGCTGTTCTGATCGCAATAGGTGACATTGGCGCGTACGAATTGCCAGAGTTCCGGGTGAAACGTCGCTCGGATCTTTTGCCATCTTTCCGGCACACCCCTTGTCCCCGTAGCCGACAGTGCGATACAACACAGCGCTGGCACTGGGAGCGTCCTCGCGCAGTGCGAACGACGCCCGTCGATCTTGCCGGTCCCACGGGGGAGGTGGGTGTGATGACCCGGGCACGTATGCCCCGACCGCACGAGGTGGCCGCCGCACGACGCGATCCGCGACTGCTCCGGGCGTTGCGGGACCGTCGTTCCGACGATGCCTGGCGGACCAGAGGTACCTGCCAGAGCGTGGATCCGGAGACGTTCTTTCCGGCGCCCAACGAACCGGCCGACGCGGCGGTCGCGCTCTGCCGCAGCTGCGACGTGCAGGGTTCCTGCCTGGCCTGGGCGCTGGAGGTGGGCGACACCCACGGCGTGTGGGGCGGCACCACGCCCCGCGAGCGCCGGGCCATGCTGGTCGCCTGGCGGGGCGAGGTCGGGGCCGATTCCGGCACGGCCGGTGACGCCGGCCCACCGGTCCGCGACCAGTTGCTCACCCTGGTGCCGTTGAGCTGAGCGCGCCGCCGGCCACGGCGCAGAATGGCCGGATGCCCCGCTCCACGCAGCTCGACACCCCGCGCGGCCCGGCCCGGGTCGACACCGACCGGCCGACCGGCCCGCCGACGTCCCTGCTGGTGCTCGGTCACGGGGCCGGCGGCTCGGTGGACGCGCCGGACCTGCTCGCCGTGCGCGACGCCGCCCGCGACGCCGGAGTGCTGGTGGCCCGGGTGACCCAGCCCTACCGGGTGGCCGGCCGGCGGGCCCCGGCCCCGGCCGGGCACCTGGACGAGGCGTGGACGGCGGTGCTGGCCGTGTTGCGCCGCCGGCACCCCGACCTGCCGCTGCTGGTCGGCGGCCGGTCCAGCGGCGCCCGGGTGGCCTGCCGGACGGCCGGCCCGGTGGGGGCGGTCGGGGTCGTCGCCCTGGCCTTTCCGCTGCACCCGCCCGGCCGCCCGGAGCGCTCCCGGGCCGACGAGCTGGTCACCGGCCTGCCGACGCTGGTGGTCAACGGCGACCGGGACCCGTTCGGGCTGCCCGTCGCCGCCGGGGCGGTGCAGGTGGTGGTGCGCCGTGGCGAACGTCACGACCTGCGCCAGGACCCGGCCGGGGTGGCCGCCGCGGTGCTCGCCTGGCTGCGTACGCACCGGTGGGCCCGCTGACCGCGTCCACCGCCCCGCGCCCCGGGGCCGGTTCGCCGCGCTGACCACCCGTTTCCGCCCCGGCGGACCCCTCGTTGCATCCGGTGGTGTCGACCTTCCGGTTCGGGCGGTCGGGACCGTCCCTCCCAGGCCCTTCCTGGTCCCAGTCCTCCGGTAGCCGACCGGTGGGCCGGGACCAGGAGCGGGGGCCGGTGGAATGTGCGGCCGTCGGTCGGGTGTTACGACTCCCGGACGAGGAATCTGGCGAGGGGGGTGACCGGTGCCGACAGAGACGCGGAGCCGGGAGCGGGACGATCGGGACGCGCGGCAGCTCAGACGGCTGCTCGACGGTCCGGACTGGCCGGCGGTGGGGACCGGCCCCCGGGTGGTGAGCACGGGCACACCCGGCAGAACCGAAGCTGCGGACCGGTCCGTCCGCGTATCCTCGGCGGGACAGCATCCGACGCGAGGGGATGTGCGGTTGACCACCGAGAAGACGGACGAACGCAGGGCCCGTTTCGAGCGGGACGCGATGCCCTTCGTCGATCAGCTCTACGCCGCCGGGCTGCGGATGACGCGTAACCCGGCCGACGCCGAGGACCTGGTCCAGGAGACGTACCTGAAGGCGTACGCCGCCTTCCACCAGTTCGAGCAGGGCACCAACCTGAAGGCCTGGCTCTACCGGATCCTGACCAACACCTACATCAACTCCTACCGCAAGCGGCAGCGCCAGCCGATCCAGGCGCCCACCGAGGAGATCACCGACTGGCAGCTCGCCGAGGCCGAGTCGCACACCTCCAGCGGGTTGCGGTCGGCCGAGACCGAGGCACTGGACCGGCTGCCGGACACCGACGTCAAGGAGGCCCTCCAGCAGTTGCCGGAGGAGTTCCGCCTGGCCGTCTACCTGACCGATGTCGAGGGCTTCTCGTACAAGGAGGTCGCCGACATCATGGGCACGCCGATCGGCACCGTGATGTCCCGGTTGCACCGCGGGCGTCGTAACCTGCGAAAGCTGCTGGAGCGGTACGCCGCGGAGCGCGGCTTCAGCGCCGCGCAGCCCGCGAAGGGTTCGACCACCGCCACTGCCGGTCGGGAGGTGTGACGTGAGCTGTGGAGAGCCGCACGAGACGGACTGCCGGGAAGTGCTCGCGGAGGTCTACCTCTACCTCGACCTGGAGTGCGCCGACGAACGCCGTTCGCTGATCCGCCACCACCTGGACGAGTGCGGGCCCTGCCTGCGCGAGTACGGCATCGAGCAGGAGGTGCGGGCGCTGGTGGCCCGGTGCTGCGGCAACGAGACCGCCCCCGACAAGCTGCGCGAGCGGCTGCGGATACGCCTCACCGAGCTGGTGGTCTTCGAGCCCAGCGAGTCCCGCGAACTCGCCGAGTGACACCCGCACGGCGGACCGCCATGGACGGGACGAACACATGACGGTGGCCCGGGTCGCTCGACCCGGGCCACCGGTGTGTCCGGCGCGGGGCCGGGCCTGACGTCGCGGCGGTCGCCCCCCGCAACGGCTCAGGAGTTGGGGCGCTTGCCGTGGTTCGCGCCGCTCTTCTTGCGGGCCTTCTTCTTACGGGCCTTCTTCGCCATGCTGACCTCCTCGTGATGGGTCCGACCCCTGCTGCGGTCGACCCGCGACCGCGTGCACGCCGCCGGCCTCCCGGCGTCGGGTCCGACCTGATGATGCTAGTGCGGCAGGCGGACGCCGTCGTGCGCCGGGGCGGCAGCGGTACGCCGGGGCGGGCGTGGCGCTCTCCCGCCCACGCGGGGTCGGTACGTGATTGGATACCGACGCAGACACACCCGGTGGAGAGGGAGGGCCGTGATGGCCGAGGAGATCCGCGCCGAGATGGTGGCCAACGTGTGGAAGGTCGTCGCGTCGACCGGGGACACCGTCTCCGAGGGGGACACGCTGGTGATCCTGGAGTCGATGAAGATGGAGATCCCGGTCGTCGCCGAGTCCGACGGGGTGGTCGAGCAGCTCGCGGTCAACGAGGGCGACGTGGTGCAGGACGGTGACCTGATCGCGGTGATCGGTTGATTCCCGGCGACCGGTCGACCGGGCTGCTGGTCCGGCGGGCCGTACCGGCCGAGTTCCCGGCGGTGGCCCGGTTGACCGTCGCCGCGTACGAGGCCGACGGTCAGCTCAAGGGCGAGAACGGCTACGGCGGGGTGCTGGCCGACGTGGCCGCTCGGGCGGAGCACGGCGAGATCCTGGTCGCCGTCGACGGGGCTACCGGCACGATTCTCGGCTCGGTCACGTACGTGCTGCCCGGCAGCCCGTACGCGGAGCTGTCCGGGCCGGGTGAGGCGGAGTTCCGGATGCTGGCGGTGGACCCGGCCGCCCAGGGGCGGGGCGCGGGGGTGGCGCTGGTGCGGGCCTGCCTGTCCCGGGCGGTGGAGCAGGGCTGCTCGGCGATGGTCATCTGTGTCCGCAGCGGGCTCGCCGACGCCGCCCATCGGCTGTACGCGGGGCTCGGTTTCGTGCGTACCCCGCAGCGGGACTGGTCGCCGTTGCCCGGTGTCGACCTGCTGGCCCTGCGGATGGCGCTGCCCGCCGGTCCGGACCGGCCCGCCGTCGGCTGAGTGCCGGTCAGCGGTCCGCCGGGCCGCCCTCTTCGATGCCGGCCAGCAGTTCGTCGGCGATCTCAAGGGCGATCTTCTTGCGTTCGTCGTCGGTGATGTCCGGGGTGCGGACGGCGAACCAGCTGCTGTGTACGGCGAACAGCACCAGCGTCGCCCGGAGCTGGGCCCGGGGGGAGTCGTCACCGAGGCAGATCGCGTCGGCGAGCTGGTACATCCGCTCGCGCATCTGCTGACCGGCGGCGAGGCTCTTGAGCACGGTCTGGTTCTGTTCGAAGAAGCGCATCACCTGGGACTGCCCGGTGGCGAACATCATGTCGGCGTACTGGCTGACGAGTTCCCGCCGGGTGGCCCGGCTGGCCGGTTGGTCGCGGGCCCAGTCGATCAGCTCGTCCATCCGGTGCAACCGGTCCTCGACGAAGCTGTTGACGATCTCGTCCTTGCTCTTGAAGTGGTAGTAGAGGGCGGCCTTGGTGACGCCGAGCCGCTCGGCGATCTCCCGCAGCGAGGTCTTCTCGTATCCCTGCTCGGTGAAGAGCTCCAGGGCGACGGCCTGGATGCGCTCACGCGTGCCGCCTGTGCTCTGAGTCACCTGTATCTACCACCCAACTCGCTTGACGGGGTCCCGCTGTCCAACTTACCGTGCGGCTAGTAAGGTGACTAGCCGGGCGGCAAGTAAGTGCGACAGATCTCCGGGGGAGCTTACCCATGACTCAGGAAACCCAGGCGAGGGCGAAACCCAACATCCGGGTGGTGCTGTTCGGCCTCATGATCGCGATGATGCTCGCGATGCTCGACAACATGATCGTCAGCACGGCGCTGCCACGGATCGTCAGCGAGTTCGGCGGTGTCAACCACTTCACCTGGGTGGTCACCGCCTACGTGCTGGGCACCACCGTCTCCACCCCGATCTGGGGCAAGCTCGGCGACCTCTACGGCCGCAAGGCGGTCTTCCTGACCTCGGTGGTCATCTTCCTGGTCGGCTCGGCGCTGTGCGGGATGTCCGGTTCGGAGATGCTGGGCGGCACCGGCAACGGGATGGTCGAGCTGATCGCGTTCCGGGCGGTGCAGGGGCTGGGCGCCGGCGGTCTGATGGTCGGCGTGATGGCGATCATCGGTGACCTGGTGCCGCCGCGCGAGCGGGGCCGCTACCAGGGCATGATCGCCGCCATCATGGCGGTCGCCATGGTCGCCGGCCCGCTGGTCGGCGGCTTCATCACCGACAACCTCTCCTGGCGCTGGGCGTTCTACGTCAACCTGCCGCTCGGTGGCCTCGCGCTGCTGATCCTGGCCACCACCATGCACCTGCCGAAGTACCGCACCGAGCACCGGATCGACTGGCTGGGCGCGGGGCTGCTCTCCGTCGGCATCACCGCGATCGTCCTGATCACCACCTGGGGCGGCAACGAGTACGACTGGGTCTCCGCGCAGATCTTCGGCCTCGCGGTGCTGGCCCTGGTCAGCCTGGTGGCGTTCGGCATCGTGGAGCGACGGGTCGTCGAGCCGATCCTGCCGCTCGGCCTCTTCGCCAACCGCAACTTCGCGCTGATCTCGATGATCGGCTTCCTGCTCGGCTTCGCCATGTTCGGCGCGATGAACTTCCTGCCGCTCTACCAGCAGACCGTGCAGGGCGCCTCGGCCACCAACAGCGGCCTGCTCCTGCTCCCGCTGATGTTCGGCATGCTGGTGGTGTCGCTGGTGGTCGGCCGGACCATCACCAGCACCGGCCGCTACCGGATGTTCCCGATCGTCGGCGGCGTGGTGATGGCCGCCGGCATGGCGCTGCTGTCCCGGCTGGAGGTCGACACCGGCAAGGTCGAGTCGTCGCTCTACATGCTGGTCCTCGGCGCCGGCATGGGCTTCCTGATGCAGACCTCGATGCTGATCGCGCAGAACAGCGTGGAGCAGAAGGACCTCGGCGCGGCCAGCGGCGCGGCCACCTTCTTCCGCTCCATCGGGGGTTCGTTCGGCATCTCGCTGTTCGGCGCGATCTTCGCCAACCGGCTCGCCGGTTCGGCGGCCGGCAGCGCGTTCGAGGGGGGCACCGGCGAGGGCCGGGGGATGGACCTGGACAAGCTCAAGGAACTGCCGGAGCAGGCGCGCGCGGTGGTCCTCGGCGGTCTCTCCGACGCCATCTCGCACGTCTTCTTCTGGGCGATGGTCATCACGATCGCGGTGCCGGTGCTCGCCTGGTTCATCAAGGAGATCCCGCTCCGCACCGCGAACGACGTCCCGCCGCCGGAGGCCACCGGCGAGGAGCAGGCCGAGGTTGCCCTCGGCAAGGCCCCGGTTTCCTGACCCGTCCCGTCCCGTCCGTCGCGGCCGGTCCGCCCCCGCCGGGGGTCGGACCGGCCGCGTGGCGTCGCCTGCTCCCACCCCCGTCGTCATGATCGACTCAACTGGGCCGACCTTGCGGTATCCCGACCACTCGGATACCGCTACATCGGCCCCGATGAGTCGATCATGGTGGGTGGGGCGGCGGGGAGGACGTCAGGGGGCGTCAGGGGTGCGGCGGACCACGGCGGTGAGGCGACGCCAGGCGCGGGCCAGCCGGCCGGTCCGGCGGGTCCGGGCCGGGGTGGCGAGCAGCCGGTGGGCCAGCGCGGTGGTGTCCGGGTCCACGGCCGGGGCGGCCAGCGCCAGGTGGGCCAGGGAGACGGCGATCGGCACCGGCCGGCCCTGCGCGACGGCCGCCACGTCGGCGAGCCGCTCGGCCACCAGCCCGGCCACGTCGGGGCGTACCGGCGGGTCCACCCAGGCGGCGGTGACCAGGGCGAACAGCGCCGCCTCGGTGATCCAGTCCTCCACGCCCCAGATCAGCTCCACCAGCACCCGGCGACGGGTCGAGGTCGCCCACGGCTCGTCGGTACGGTGGTGCAGCAGGCCGAGGCAGGCCCAGACCTGGACGCAACGGACCCACAGCGACGGGTCCTGACCGGTGAGCACCCGGCCCAGCGCGGTCGGCGGCGCGTCGGGCGGGTGCACCAGCAGGCCCAGCAGGTCGGCCAGGTCCAGGGTGGCCAGCCCGACCGCCGCGTCGTACGCGGCCGGTGGGTGCGGCCAGGCGGGGTGGGCCAGGTGGCGTACCCGCTCGGCGGCGACCGGGGACGGGATCGGCAGGGCCGGCGCGACCGTGGTGCCCTCGTAACGCCAGAGCCGGTAGCCGGTGGCCCGACGCGGCTCGCGGGGGTCCGGCTCGGCCACCCCGGTCACCTCGACGTGCAGGCCGGGCACGGCGGCGGCGACCGTACGCATCGCGCTCGGCGGTTCCGGGGTCGTCAGGCGTACCGCCGCGTCGGGGAAACCGTCGGCGGCGAGCGTGCGCCGCAGCGCGTCGACCATCGCGCCGGTCGCCGGGGTGACCTGCCCCAGCCAGGGGCGTCCCCGGCAGGACTCGGCGAGGTCGGTGTGCTCGTGGCTGTCGTCCGGGTGGTCCCGGGTGAAGTCGGCGAGGTCGACCAGGTGCGCCACGTCGCCGTCGCGCAGGAACCGCAGCCGGTGCGCGGTGTGCACCGCGCAGTCGAAGGTCGGGTCGCGGGCCAGCGCCCGGTCGGTCCAGCCGAGGGCCTCGTCGAGCCGGCCGTGGTCGGCCAGGGTGCCGGCGATGTCGGCGTAGACGGCCAGGTCGTCGGGGTCGTGCCCGACGGCCCGTTCCAGCGCGGCCAGGGCGTCGCGGGTCCGCCCGGCGCTGCGGTAGGCGTACCCGAGCCAGACCTCGCCGAGTTTGGACGGCGTCTCGCGTACCCCCCGGCTGGCCCAGGTGACCGCGAGGGTGACCTCGCCGAGCCGCCGGGCCAGCGCGGACGCCGCGCCGAGCAGCAGCGCGTGCCGGGGGTACGCGGCGACCGCGTGCCGGGCCAGGGTGAGGTACGGCAGCAGGGGCGCCCGCCCGGCGCGGGGCACCGGGTCGGGCACCGCGGCGCAGACCTGCATGAGGATGCGGGCGCAGCGGTCCGGGTCGAGCCGTTCGGCAAGCTCGGGGGCGGTGACCCAGGGCACCCCGGCCCAGTCGACGCCGGGGGCGTGGCCGGTGGCGGCGACCAGCAGGTCGAGCCCCTCGGCCGGGCGGCCGGCGGCGGCGAGCAGGTGGGCGCGGGCGACCACGGCCCCGACGTGTGCCCGCTGGCCGAGCGGGAAGAGGTCGAGGTCACCGCCCGAGGCGGCTGCGATCCGGGTGAGCGTCTCGTGCGTGTCGGGCAGGGTCGGTGCCAGCACCAGCGCGGCGGCGAGGTGGTCGGCGGCGTGGGCCAGGTCGCCCTCGTCGAGCGCGAGCCGGGCGAGGGCGAGTTCCTCCGCCGCGGTCAGCGCGGGTGGCTCCTCCGACACGTCGGCCTCTCGCTAGCAGGGGGTTGCCAGGGCTGGGCAAGCGTAGGGGATACCGGCAACCGGTGCCGATCTTCTGCGCGTTAGTGCGCGGTGGATTGTCTCCGGCGACAAAATCGTGCAAGACTGAACATGAAACGCGCGGCGATCGCGCAGCGAAGGGAGTTTCCGTGACGCAGCCAGGGGCCGGGATGGCCGCCGACATCGCCGAGCAGCCGGCCGGTTATGCGCGGTTGCTCTCCACCGAGCACGCCGCGGCGATCGCCCGGGTCGCGGCGGTCGTCGCGCGACGCCGCCCCCGGCACGTGGTCTTCACCGCCCGGGGCACCTCCGACCACGCCGCCCTATACGGGGCGTACCTGACCGAGATCCGGCTCGGGCTGCCCGCCGGGCTCGCCTCGCCCAGCGCGGTCACCGTCTACGGGGCCCGCCCCGACCTCTCCGACGCGCTCGTCGTCGGGGTCAGCCAGAGCGGCGGCTCACCCGACCTCACCGAGGTGCTGCGCACCGCCCGCGAGTCCGGCGCGCTCACCCTGGCGGTCACCAACAACCCCGACTCGCCGCTGGCGCAGACCGCCGAGCTGGGCGTCGACATCGCCGCCGGGCACGAGCGGGCGGTCGCCGCCACCAAGACGTACACCGCCGAACTGCTCGCCCTGCTGCTGCTGGTGGAGGGCATCCGGGCCGGGGACGGCGCGCTGCCGGCCGACCAGCGGGCCGACCTGGAACGCCTGCCCGAGCTGGCCGAGCGCACCCTCGCCGACCCCACCCCGACCCAGCTCGCCCCGCGCTACCGGTTCGCCGGCCAGCTCGTCACCACCGGCCGGGGATACGCGTACCCGACCGCCCGGGAGGCGGCGCTGAAGCTGATGGAGACGTCCTACCTGCCGGCGCTGGCCTTCTCCGGCGCGGACCTGCTGCACGGCCCGCTCGCGATGACCGACCCGGACGTGCCGGTGCTGGCGGTGGTCGGCTCCGGCCCCGGTGGCCGGTCCATGGGCGAGGTGCTGCCCCGGCTCGGTGAACGCCGCGCCGACGTGGTGGTGGTCGGCTCGGCCGAGGTCGAGGGGGCCACCCGGATGGCCGTGCCCGAGGTCGACGAGCGGTACGCCCCGCTGCTGGACATCCTGCCGTTGCAGCGCCTCGCCCTCGCCCTGGCGCTGGCCCGGGGCGAGGACCCGGACGCCCCGCGCGGGCTGAAGAAGGTCACCGCGACGATGTGAGCCGGGCCGGCCAGCGGGACGGCGTCGGGGTGGGCGTGGCACGCTGTGTCTCGTGTCCACGCTGCGCGACCTCGCCGAGGAGCACACCCAGCTCCGCCCGGCCGACATCGACCACCTCCACCGGATCGCCGGCGACTGGCAGCTGCTGTCCGACCTGTCCTTCGCCGACCTGCTGCTGTGGGTTCCGGTGGACGCCGACGGCACGTTCCTCTGCGTCGCCCAGGTCCGCCCGACGACCGCCCCGACCGCCTACCTGGACGACCAGGTGGGCCGGATCGTGGGCGGGCCGGAGGTGGCCCACCTGGAGGTCGCCTACCGGCAGGGCCGGATCTGGCGGGAGGGCGACCCGGTCTGGTACGGCGACGTGCCGGCCCGGCACGAGGCGATCCCGGTGCGGCTGCGGACCGCCGACGGGGAGGCCGGCGAGGTGATCGCGGTGGTCGGCCGGGACACCAACCTGTCCACCGCCCGCACCCCCAGCCAGCTGGAACTGAACTACCTCACCACCGCCGACGACCTGGCCCAGATGATCGCCGACGGCACCTTCCCGCCGCCCCGGCACCCGGGGGAGACCACCTCCGCGCCCCGGGTCGGCGACGGGCTGGTCCGGCTCGACGCGGGCGGCAAGGTCACCTACGCCAGCCCGAACGCGCAGTCGGCGTACCGCCGGTTGGGGTACGCCTCCCACCTGGTGGGCGAGGACCTGGCGAAGCTGCACCGCCGGCTGGCCAGCGACCCGCTCGACGGCACCGAGGCGGCCAACGGCATCCTCGCCGCGCTGCGCGGTGAGGGCCCGCCGCGCCGGGAGATCGACGCCCGGGGGGCGACGATGCTCACCCGGGCGCTGCCGCTGATGCCCGCCGGGGTGCCGATCGGCGCGCTGGTCCTGGTCCGCGACATCACCGAGGTACGCCGCCGCGACCGGGCGCTGATCACCAAGGACGCCACCATCCGGGAGATCCACCACCGGGTGAAGAACAACCTGCAGACCGTCGCCGCGCTGTTGCGCCTGCAGGCCCGCCGGGTCGCCATGCCGGAAGCCCGGGTCGCCCTGGAGGAGTCGGTACGCCGGGTCGCCTCCATCGCCCTGGTGCACGAGACGCTCTCCATGTCCAGCGACGAGGCGGTCGAGTTCGACGGGATCGTCGACCGGGTGGCGAGCGCGGCGACCGAGGTGGCCGCGACCGAGGTGAGCGTCGGGATGCGGCGTACCGGCAGTTTCGGGGTGCTGCCCGCCGAGATCGCCACCTCGCTGGTGATGGTGCTCAACGAGTTGCTGCTCAACGCCGTCGAGCACGGCTTCCCGCCGGCCGAGGAGGGGGCCGAGGCGGTGGAGCCGGCGACCCGGCCCGAGGTGGTCGTCTCGGCGCACCGGCAGCGCAAGCAGTTGCACGTCTCGGTGACCGACAACGGGCGCGGGCTGCCGGCCGAGTTCGACGCCGACCGGGGTGGGCGGCTCGGCCTGCAGATCGTCCGGGCGCTGGTGACCGGGGAGTTGCGGGGCAGCATCGAGCTGCGTCCCGGCCCGACCGGCGGCACCGAGGCGGTGCTGGTGCTGCCGTTGGCGAAGGGCTGAGCCGGTTGACGACGCACCGGTTTCCGGCCGGTGACGCTCCGGTGAATGTGAGTAGCGTGACGTGGGATCTGCGGCCCGGTGAGGCTTTCGTTCGATTCATGGGCATTGACACCTTGCGGCCGACTGAATAGTTTTCTATCTCCACCTTCAAGCAGACACGGCCAGTTCACCGTGCCCGGCTTCCTGGACGCGTCCGGCGACCCATCCCGCTCGCACTGCCGGGAAGGCCGTGCGGCCCGGCGAGCGGGGGAGACGAAAGCGATGACCTCACCGCCTGCGGTCGATCCGGCCGCGGTGCTGTCGCCGACCGCCGAGTTCCGGGTGCCGCGGCAGGTGTCGAAGTGGACCCCGCGCAGGACCGACGACGCGCCGCACCGGCCCGCGTACGCCCCGGTGCCGTTGCCGCCGACGGACGCCGAGATGGTCTCCTACCGCAAGCGGCGACTGGCCGCCCTGATGGTGCCGTCGCTGGTCAGCTTCGGCTGCCTGATCACCAGCCAGCTGCTCTTCGTCCGGCTCGCCCCGTGGCTGTGGCTGCTCGCCCCGCTGCTGTTCTTCACCGTCGCGTACTACCTCATCTCGCTGGCCGTCAACCTGTTCACCCCGGGCTTCGACCTGGCCCGGCACCAGGAGCTGGTGCGCACCTGGCGGCCGGCCCGGTACCCGAGCGTCGACGTCTTCCTGCCGGTCTGCGGCGAGCCCGCGCACGTGCTGCGCAACACCTGGGAGCACGTGCGGGCGATGGGCCGCCACTACCGGGGCGAGGTCACCGTCTACGTGCTCGACGACTCGCCCAACGAGGCGATGGAACGGATGGCGCTCGCCTTCGGCTTCGTCTACCAGCGGCGACCCAACCGGGGCTGGTTCAAGAAGGCCGGCAACATGCGGTACGCCTTCGAACGCACCATGAGCGACTTCATCCTGGTCCTCGACGCCGACTTCGTCCCCCGTGAGGACATGCTCGACCAGATGCTGCCCTGGTTCGACGCCGAGCCGAAGGCGGGCATCGTGCAGTCGCCGCAGTACTTCCGGGTGCACCTGGGGCAGACCTGGGTGGAGCGGGGGGCCGGGGCGGTGCAGGAGCTGTTCTACCGGTCGGTGCAGGTCTCCCGGCAGGCCCACGATTCGGCGATCTGCGTGGGCAGTTGCGCCATCTACCGGCGCGACGCGCTGTTCTCCATCGGCGGGTCCACCCTCATCGAGCACTCCGAGGACGTGCACACCGGCTTCGACCTGCGGATGAAGGGGTGGAACCTGCGCTACATCCCGGTCGTGCTGGCCGCCGGGCTCTGCCCGTCGGACGTGGACTCGTTCTTCACCCAGCAGTACCGCTGGTGCGCCGGCTCGATGAGCCTGCTCGGGTCGAGGAAGTTCTGGTCGACGAAGCTGCGGCTGCGGGCCCGGCTCAGCTACATCTCCGGCTTCTGCTACTACCTGCACACCGGGCTGTTCACCTTCGTCGCGCCGGTCATCCCGGTGCTGATGCTGACCGTGTTCGCGCACCAGATCGCGATCGCCAACTACCTGCTGATCCTGCCCAGCGTGGTCTACAACCTGATCATCTTCCCGTTCTGGCACCGCAACCGCTACGGCCTGGAGAGCTGGACGGTCAAGATGATCTACGGGTGGGCGCACGCCTTCGCCATCATCGACATCATCCGGGGCCGGCGGATGGGCTGGCAGCCCACCGGCGGCACCGCCAAGAAGAGCAAGACCCGGCGGCTGTGGACCGGCATGAAGGTCTGGACCGCCGGCAGCGGCCTGGTCTGGGCCGGCGTCGCCGGGTGGCGGATGCTCGTCGAACCCGAACCCTGGATCTTCGTACCGGCCCTGCTCAGTGCGGTCTTCTACCTGGCCATCGTCGGGCAGGCGCTGCTGGTCGACCCGGAACGCGACGTCGAGGTCGTCCGGTGAGGACGAAGTACCTGGTCACCTTCCTGCTGGTGCTCGCGCTGGCGTTCACCGAGTTCGCCGTGCTGCGCCGGGTGGACATCCGGGTCGCCGGGTCCGCCGGCGGGCCCGGCGGGGTCGCCGCCACCGAGGAACAGATCCCGGCGTACGACGTCACCGCGCTGAAGTCACCCAAGGGCAAGTACCTCGGCGTCACCGTGGCCGGCGGTGCCGAGATGGGCCGGGTCCGCGCGTTCGCCGGGGAGACCGGCAAGACGCCCAACCTGGTGGCGGTCTTCGAGAGCTTCGACGACAAGTTCGCCGCCAGCGAGGTCCGCGAACTGCACAACTACGGTGCGCTGGCGGTGATCCGCTGGGAACCGTACGACGTGCCGCTGCGGGACATCGCCGCCGGCAAACACGACGCGTACGTCAAGGAGTTCGCCGCCGCCGTCCGCACCCTGAACCTGCCGATCGCGCTCACCTTCGCCCACGAGATGAACGGGCACTGGTACTCCTGGGGGACGAAGCAGACCACCGCCGCCGAGTACGTCGCCGCCTGGCGGCACCTGCACGACATCTTCACCCAGCAGGGCGCCACCAACGTGATCTGGACCTGGACCCCGAACGTCGTCAACTACCTGCGCAAGGTCAGCATCAGGGCGCTCTACCCCGGGGACGCCTACGTCGACTGGGTCGGCATGGACGGCTACTACACCAACCGGGGTCCGAAGACGTTCCAGGACCTCTTCGTTCCCACCATCACCCAGATCCGCACCTTCACCCGGCGTCCGCTGCTGATCGTGGAGACCGGGGCCGAACCGAGCAGCCGCCGACCCGGCCAGATCACCGACCTGCTCACCAACGTCGCCCGGCGTAGGGACTTCCTCGGGGTGGCGTACTTCAACATCAACGGCTCCGGGAAGTGGAACATCGACCGGGACGACGCCGCCCTGCGCGCGTTCCGCCGGTCCGCCGCCAAGGACACCTTCGGCTTCGACATCCGGACCGTGAAGTGACCGCGCCGACGGTGCAGTGGACCGGGCAGGCCGACCCGGCGGAGGTCACCGGCCACGCCACACCGGTGCGGCAGGCGGGCCGGGGCGGCGGCTGGTGGGCGCTGCTGCCGACCGTCGTCGCGCTCGGCCTCGGCTGGTGGCGGCTGGACGCGCGGGACCTGTGGAACGACGAACTGGTCACCTGGCACGTCACGACGCTCACCGTCGAGCAGTTCCGGATGCTGGTCGGCAACATCGACCTCGTGCACGCCGGCTACTACCTGGTCATGTCGGCGCTGACCACGGTGACCGGGGACTCGACGACCGCCCTGCGGCTGCCGTCGGTGCTCGCGGTCGGGCTCACCGCCGGGCTGGTCACCCTGATCGGGCGGCGACTCTTCGACACCCCGGTCGGGGTGCTGGCCGGCCTGGTCTTCGCCCTGCTGCCCACCGTCTCCCGGTACGCCCAGGAGGCCCGTTCGTACGCCCTGGTCACCCTGGCGGCGGTGGCGGCCAGCTGGCTCTTCCTCCGCGCGGTCGACAGGCCGACCCGGGGCCGCTGGTGGGCGTACGGCGTGCTGCTGGTGCTGGTCGGCTGGCTGCACTTCGTCGCGCTGCTGGTGGTCGTCGCGCACCTGTTCCACCTGTGGCGGTCGGTACGCGGCGAGGAACCCCGGTGGCGGTGGGCGGCGTCCACCGGCATCGCCGGGCTGTTCGTCCTGCCGGTGCTGATCCTCGGCAGCCGGCAGTCCGGGCAGATCTCCTGGGTGGAGAACGACGGCGACGCCGTGCTCCGCTTCCTGGCGAACCTGACCGGCACGACGGCCACACTGGCGCTGGTCGCGGCGCTCGCCCTGCTCGCGGTGGCGGTCGCCGGCCGGCAGTGGCGCGCCATGGTGCTCATGCTGCTGATCTGGGCCGTGCTGCCCCCGGCCGCCGGCTACCTCACCGCCGGCATGCTGCACCTCTTCCTGGCCCGGTACTTCCTGTTCACCGTCCCGGCGTGGGCGCTGCTCGCCGCGTTCGCGGTCTGCCGTACCGCGCGGTTGGCGACCCGGGGGCGGCTGCCGGCGGCCTGGCTGGCCGGTGCGCTGGTGCTGTTGCCGGTGCTGGCCTGGCAGACCCTGCCGGCCCAGGAACGGGTCCGCTCCAACGAGGCCGACGGGCAGCCCCGCTACCTCGACGCGGTCCGCTACCTGGGGACGCAGGTCAAAGCGGGTGACGGGGTCGCGTACAACGACGGGTTCGGTGGGTCCAGCGACGTGGCCCGCAAGGCCACCGACTACGGCCTGCGCGACCGAACGCACCCCCGGGACGTCTTCGTGGCCGTACCGGCCCGGCAGACCGGCTGGCTGACCGCCCGCGAGTGCAAGGAACCGCTGCCCTGCCTCGGCGACACCCGGCGGATCTGGCTGGTGGAGACCGGCCACCTCGACGATCCGCTGGCCGGGCTGCCGCCGGCCCGGGAGGCGCTGCTACGGCAGCGCTTCCTGATCCGGCACGTCGAACGGTTCGACCGGGTCCGGGTGGTCCTGCTGGAACGCAAACCGGCCTGACCGGGGTGGGCGCGGTCAGCGTTGCCGCGTGAGCAGCGCCACCGTCACCCCCGGCCGGGGTCGGACCTGCTCGACGGTGAACCCGGCCCGCAGCGCGTCGCCCCGGTCGCCCGGCACCGCGGCGAGCGGATCGTCGTGCCGCCCGGCGACCACCAGCCAGACCCGGTCCACACCGGCCAGGCACCCGGCGGGCCGGTCGCACTCGCGGACCCACAGGTCGGCCCGGTCCCGCCGCCCCTGGGCGACCAGCACGTCCCGGGGCCGGGGCCCGTCGGCAGCCCGGTCACCGGTGATCCGGGGCAGGTGGTAGTCGATGCCGAGATCGAGGAAGAGCCACCCGTCGCGGGGCGCGTACACCACCGCGTCGCCGGGCCGCTGGCCGGCGGCGATGACCGCCGCCGCCCCCCGGTAGTCGACGGTCGCGCCGCGCGGCCAGCCGTGGCTGTGCCGTACCGCCGCCTGGTCGGGCAGCCCGAGCAGCGCGGTGAGCGCCACCACCGCCAGCCCCGCCCCCACCGGACGGGCCAGGGCGCGCGCCGGTCGGGTCCGCGCCGGTCGGGCCGGCAGCCTGGGTCCGGCCGGCGGTACAGGGCCGGTTGGTGGTACGGGGCCGGCCAGGGCGGCACCGGCGAGCAGGCAGGCGAAGGGCACGGTGAAGAACAGGTACCGCGGCACCCAGAGGGGCACGGCCAGCGCGGCGACGAAGACCAGCAGCACCGGCAGCAGTACGCAGAGGCCCGGCAGCAGGCCCCGCCACCCCGAGCGGGTCGCCCCGAGCGCGGCGAGCCCGACGAGCACGCCACCCACCACGCCGCTGTGCGCCAGCGCACCCGGCAGGGCCGCCAGATCCGCCAGCCGGGCAGCGGCGACCCAGTCGAGCTGGTGGGACCGCTGCCGCTGTGCCGTGACCAGCAACGGCACCAGCACCACCACGGCGGCCGACACGGCCAGCACCCAACCCGGCAGCCGCCGTCCCCACCACCTCCCGTCGCCCGGTCCGTCGGTACCCGGTCGGCGGTCGGCGGCTGCCGGGCGGGTCGGGCCGGTGGTGGGCGGGCCCCAGGCGGCGAACGTCAGCACCGCCACGGCGTGCGCGGCGAGCAGGCCCAGGGCGAGCAGGTGGGCCAGGCCGAGCCCGGCGACGGCCGCCGCGTAGCCGGCCCAGCGCAGCCGGCCGGGACGGTCCAGGGCGCGGACCAGCAGCACGGTGGCCAGCACGGCGAGCAGGGTCGCCAGCGCGTAGGGCCGGGCCTCCTGCGCGTACCGGGAGGTGCCCGGCAGGACCGCGAAGAGCAGGCCGGCGAGCAGGCCGGCAGGCGCCCTGAACAACCGCCGCCCGAGTACGCCCGTGAGGCCCGCCGCCCCCGCCATCGCCAGCACCGAGGGCAGCCGCAACGCCGCCACGGAGTCGCCGAACACCCCGGTCCAGCCGTGCACCACCAGGTAGTAAGCCCCCGTCGCCGCGTCGACGGTCCGGGTGAGCCGGAGCAGGTCCCCGACCGGGCGGGTGGCCGCGCTCCAGGTGGCCAACTCGTCCCGCCAGGGTTGGGCGCTGCTGATCCCCGAGCAGCCCGCGACCAGGGTGAGAAGCAGCGGAACGGCCCACACCGCCACCCCCGCCGGTCCAGCGTGCGGGCCCGTCGGTTGGGGTTCAGGGAAAGGCGGGTGCGCATCCGACTGCCCACCCGAAAGCCCTTTTTGGGACATTGCGCCCATGGGTCGAGGGTCCCACACCCGACCCGGCGGCACCGCCGGAGCCGGAGGTGACCAGGCTGCCTGGGCGGACACGAGGTGGGGTGCGCATCCTTTCGAGCTGATGTCGAAGACGATTCACCCGGTCGGTCGCAGCCGGTCCGCCCGCTCCGCGACCCCGGCGACCGGTCGTCCGGGTCCTCCTGCCGGGGTCGCCTTCGCGGCGACGCCCGTCCCCTCCCCGGACGCGTCCCGGGTCCCGTCCCGACCGACGGGTTGCCGTCCGAGCGGCCGCTCGCCCTCGATCGACTTATGTGGGCCGATGTTGCGGTGTCTTTCCGGCCGGATACCCCTTTTCGCGCCCATTGGCGGCCGCCCCGCCCCCCGACCGCCCCCGTTGACCGTCCGGCCGGCCGTCGAGCCGCACCGCCCGCCGGGGGCGGTGACGGTGGGGATGCGGCCCGTGATGTGGGATGCGGCACGCGGTCATTGGCCGGTTTCCGCAGGGTGTGGGAGCATGGCTGCATGACCGCCGCTGTCGTCCGCCGCTTCGTGGCACGTCGCCACGTCGATTACGGCCGCGTGCGCAGCGCGATCTGTCCGGCCCACTGACGACGCCCGACCCATCCGTCTCGGGCGCGTACTCTGCGCCGGCCGTTCCGACACCGTTGTCCTCGGCCCTTCCAGGGCCGGCCGCCGCCGCGTCCGCGCTCCCCCCGAGGCACCGCAGAGACAACGGAGGACGCCGCGATGGCGGTCAGCAGCACCCCGGCCCGTCCCGGGACCCCGACGGCCACCGCCGTTCCCGCCACCCGTGCCCCCCGCCGTCCCCGTGGCGAGGGTCAGTGGGCGCTCGGCCACCGCGAGCCGCTCAACCCCAACGAGCGGATCAAGAAGGACGACGACCCGCTGAACGTCCGGGCCCGGATCGAGAACATCTACGCCCACGGCGGGTTCGCCTCGATCGACCCGCAGGACCTGCGGGGCCGGTTCCGCTGGTGGGGCCTCTACACCCAGCGTAAGGCCGGCATCGACGGCGGGCGCACCGCCGTGCTGGAGCCGCACGAGCTGGAGGACGAGTTCTTCATGCTCCGGGTCCGCGTCGACGGCGGTCAGCTCTCCCTGGCCCAGCTCCGGGTGATCGCCGACATCTCCCGGGAGTTCGCCCGGGACACCGCCGACATCACCGACCGGCAGAACATCCAGTACCACTGGATCCGGGTCGAGGACATGCCGGAGATCTGGCGTCGGCTGGAGTCGGTGGGCCTGCAGACCACCGAGGCGTGCGGCGACTGCCCCCGGATCGTGCTGGGCAGCCCGGTCGCCGGGGTGGCCGAGGACGAGGTGCTCGACCCGACCCCCGCGCTCGACGAGATCGTCCGCCGGTACGTCGGCGACAAGGCGTACTCGAACCTGCCCCGCAAGTTCAAGACCACCATCTCGTGGCTGGTCGACACCCCGTACGAGGCGAACGACATCGCCTTCCTCGGGGTCGACCACCCGGAGCACGGCCCCGGCTTCGACGTCTGGGTCGGCGGCGGCCTGTCCACCAACCCGATGCTGGCCAAGCGGCTCGGCGTCTGGGTGCCGCTGGCCGAGGTGCCGGACGTCTGGGCGGGCGTGGTCGGCATCTTCCGCGACTACGGCTACCGCCGGCTGCGTAACCGGGCCCGGTTGAAGTTCCTGGTGGCCGACTGGGGCGTGGAGAAGTTCCGCGAGGTGCTGGAGAAGGAGTACCTGGGGCGTACCCTGCTCGACGGCCCGGCCCCGCAGCTGCCCGACAAGCCGGTCGACCACATCGGCGTGCACCGGCAGCGTGACGGGCGCAACTACGTCGGGGCCGCCCCGGTGGTCGGGCGGGTCTCCGGCGGGCAGCTGGCCAAGCTCGCCGACGTGGTCGAGGCGCACGGCAGCGACCGGGTGCGGCTCACGCCGTACCAGAAGCTGCTGGTGCTGGACGTGCCGCCGGCGCGGACGGAGTCCCTGGTCGACGAGCTGCGCGGGATCGGCCTGGAGGCCCGGCCGTCGGCCTGGCGGCGCGGCACCATGGCCTGCACCGGCATCGAGTTCTGCAAGCTGGCCATCGTCGAGACCAAGGCGCGCGGCGAGGAACTGGTGGCCCGGCTGGAGGAGCGGCTGCGCGACTTCGACGCGGACATCTCCATCCACATCAACGGCTGCCCGAACGCCTGCGCCCGCACCCAGGTCGCCGACATCGGCCTCAAGGGTCAGCTGGTGGTCGGCCCGGACGGCCGGCAGGTGGAGGGCTTCCAGGTGCACCTGGGCGGCGGGTTGGGCATGGCCCAGGGCCAGACCGCCGGGTTCGGCCGCAAGCTGCGCGGCCTGAAGACCACCGCCGACGAGCTTCCCGAGTACGTGGAACGACTGGCCCGCCGCTACCTGGCCGGCCGGACCGAGGGCGAGACGTTCGCCAACTGGGTGATCAGGGTCGACGAGGAGGAACTCCGATGAGCGAAACCCGATCCGCGCCGCTGCACTGCCCGTACTGCGGCGAAGAGGACCTGCGGCCGAACGAGGCCGGCCACGGCGCCTGGGAGTGCCACGCCTGCGCCCGGGTCTTCACCGTCAAGTTCAACGGCCTGCTGAGTCGGGCGGTGACCCGGTGACCGGGCTGCTCTCCGCCGCCGGCCTGGGCCTGGTCGGCCCCGGCGGCCCGAGGACGGCCGACCCGGCCCGTCGGGACCCGGCCGAGCTGCGGGCGCTGGCCGAGCGGGCCGGCCGCGAGCTGGAGGGCGCGCCGGCGCTGGAGATCGCCCGGTGGGCGGCCGACACCTTCGGCGACCGGTTCTGCGTGACCAGCTCGATGGCCGACGCCGTGCTGGCCCACCTGGTGTCCCGGGTCGCCCCCGGGGTGGACGTGATCTTCCTGGACACCGGGCTGCACTTCCCGGAGACGCTGCGGGTCCGCGACGAGGTGGCCCGCCGGCTGCCGGTGAACGTGCGCTCGATCCGGCCCCGGCAGACCGTCGGCCAGCAGGACGGCGAGTACGGCCCCCGCCTGTTCAACCGCTCCCCGGACGACTGCTGCCAGTTGCGCAAGGTCGAGCCGTTGGAGCGGGCCCTGTCCGGGTACGACGCCTGGGCCGCCGGGCTGCGCCGGGACGAGTCGCCGACCCGGGCGAACACGCCTGTGGTGACGTTCGACCCGCGACGCGGCAAGGTGAAGGTGAACCCGATCGCCGCCTGGTCCCAGGCCGACGTGGACTCCTACATCTCCCGCTACGACATCCCGGTCAACGAGTTGCTCAGCCGGGGCTACGGCTCGGTCGGCTGCTGGCCGTGCACCCGGCGGACCAGGGCGGGGGAGGACCCCCGGGCCGGCCGCTGGGCCATGTTCGAGAAGACCGAGTGCGGCCTGCACGTCTGACCGGGTCGGAGCACGCCCCGACGTCCGGCGCGGCACCACCCGGACCGTCCACCGCCGCCGCGCTGCCGCCCGTCGGCTCGGCGCTGCCGGCTGCCGCCCCGGCGCTGCCGGTGCGGGCCGGCGCGGGCGTGCCGGTGGTGCTGGTGGCGCACGGCAGCCGGGACCCCCGGGCGGCGGCGGCGACCCGGGCGCTGGCCCGTGCCGTCGGTGCCGCCCGTCCCGGCACGCCGGTGCTGCCCAGTTGGCTCGACCACACCGATCCGGGGCCGACGGAGGTGTTGCGGGGGCTGGCCGCCGACGGTCACCGTACGGCGGTCGTGGTGCCCCTGCTGCTCACCGCCGCGTACCACCGGCGGGTGGACGTCCCGGCGGCGGTGGCGGCGGCCCGGCGGGACGCTCCCGGGCTGACGGTACGGGTCACCGACGTGCTCGGGCCGGCCGACGGGACGGTGGACGCGGGGTTGCTGGCCGGGCTGGGCCACCGGCTGGCCCAGGCGCGGCCGGGGCCGGTGGACGCGTTGGTGCTGGCGGCGGCGGGCACCCGGGACGCGCGGGCCCGGGGGTCGGTGGGGCGGGTCGCCGCCGCCCTCGCCGCCGGGTACGGGGTGCCCTGCACGGTGGCGTACGCCTCGGCGGCCCCGCCGACGGCCGACGTGGCGGTGACCCGGCTGCGGGCGGCCGGTGCGCGACAGGTGGCGGTGGTGGCGTACTTCCTCGCGCCGGGGCTGTTCCACGATTCGGTGGTGGCGGCGGCGGAGCGGGCCGGCGCGGTGGCCGTCAGCGCCCCGTTGAACGACTCCCCGGATCTGGTGGACCTGGTTCTGCGCCGGGTCGACACCTCGGGTGACGGGTGACCGGAGTCACTCACGCTTTCATTACCCTCAGTAATTGTCTGGCGACAATGCATTGACGAATTCTGATCACGGGGTGTGCGGGCAGCAGAACGCCCCGGCGGGCGGACCCCGCCGGGGCGGACAGCGTGTGTGATCGGTTTTTTCAGGCGGAGTGAGCGCGCAGCACCCGGAGACCGCCACGGCGCTTGACCGCGCGGCGCTCCTCTTCGCTCATCCCGCCCCAGACGCCGGCGTCCTGACCGGACTCCAGTGCCCACTGGAGGCACTGGTCGGTCACGGAGCAGCGCCGGCAGACGGCCTTGGCCTGCTCGACCTGCAGGACAGCGGGGCCGGACGTCCCGATCGGGAAGAACAGCTCCGGGTCCTCGTCGCGGCAGACGGCATTGTGACGCCAGTCCATGGCGGCAACACTCCTCATTCTGGATGGATGGCAGTTAACGCTGGTGCTTTTCTTATATCCGTCCGCAATGCCGGTCGTCACGGTTCGCGTACGACTATTCGGCAATGCGTGAGCAGACTCGTTTTTAGCGCCTGGGCCTGCTGGAACTGCTCAACCGGCCGAGCATATCCAGGCAATGTCCCGGTAACTCAAGTTCGCTTGTGAATACTTTCACGAACGAACGCGATGTCAAGGGGTGACGCTCGGAAAAACTCCGCTCGGTGAGCAAGCTCACGACCCTTTTGTCCGGTTTCCAGGCTTCCCTGTTACCCGGCGTACCACAGTCGAGGATCAATATAGTACAGTCCGCGTGACATTGCTGACATTTCCGGCACTCCTCCTCGGTGTGGCGGCCACCGCGCCGCGCGGTGTCCCGACCGCTCGACCTAGGGCGTTACCCGAGACCTAGCAGATTACTCTCAGTGCGCCGGAAACGGAGGTGAATCTGACTTTGTGTCGCTCCCCGAGGTAGTCCCCGTCCAGCTGGAAGGCCTGCGGGCGGGCCGAGACCAGCGTGAACTCCTCCAGATCGTGCAATCGGAGCACCTGCTTGCCGTGCGGATCGGGGTGTCGGGAGAGGAACTGCGTCACCGTCCGTGTGGTGCTGGCGACGCGGAGCTGACGGAGCGCCAGCACGTCCAGCCCGAGATCGAACGACGCCTCCGGGTTCGGGTTGACCTCCCGGTCGCCGAGGTACGTCCACGGCGCGGTGTTCTGGATGATCACCGTCGCCAGCTCGCCCTCGGCCGGCTCGCCCGGCCGCTCCATGCTGATCGCCGGATGCCGCCGGTCGGAGCCGAGGAAGTAGTGACTCAGGGTGGAACGGAAGTAGAGCGACGGTGAGGAGACCCGTCCCCGCCGCCGGGCCTGCTCCACCCGGTGGATCACCGCCGCGTCCAACCCGAAGCCGGCGCAGAAGGTGAAGTAGCGGTCGTCAGCGCGGCCCAGCCCGATCGTGCGGGACCGGCCCAGCCGCAGCGCCTCCAGGATCATGCTGGTGCCGTCCGCCCACTCCCGGGGCAGCCCGAGCGCCCGGGCGAAGACGTTCGTCGAGCCGCCCGGCACGGTGGCCAGCGCCGGCAGCCGCTCCGCCGGGGAACCACCGGTGCGGATCGTCGGGGGATCGGCGGTCATCAGACCGTTGACCACCTCGTTGACCGTGCCGTCGCCACCCAGGGTGACCACCAGGTCGACGCCCTCCTGGGCGGCCTCCCGGGCCAGGTCGGTGGCGTGGCCCCGGCGTCGGGTGTACCGCACCGACAGGTCTACTTGGCTGCGCAGTGCCCGGACCAGCACGTCCCGGCTGCGTTCGCTGGTGGTGGTGGCCTTCGGATTGACCACCAGGACGGCCCGCATGGCCGGCACTTTACGTGATGGGGCGGGGGTATCGTGGCCCGCGTGACGATCGACTCCGCGCCGGTTCCCGACACCCTGCGCTGGGCGGTACGCCTGTTGCGGGGCGAGGCCGTCGCCCTGGCGCTGCTCGCCGGCTGGCTGGTCTGGGCCGACCTCACCGCCACCACGACCGACCTGGTCTCGGCACTCTTCGTGACCGGGTTCGCCATCGCGGGCGCGGTCGCGCTCTGGGCGTTGGGCGGGGCGCTGGCCCGCCGCCGGGCCGGTGCCCGTGCCCCGGCGATCGTGCTGGAGCTGATGCTGCTGCCGGTCGGCTGGTTCATGATCTCCGGCGGGCTGGGCTGGCTCGGCGTACCCCTGATGGCGCTCGGGGTGGGCGTCTGCGCGCTGCTGGTCAGCCCGCCCACCACCCGCGCCCTGGGCTTCGGCTGACCCAACGCCGCGCGGGGCGCGGTGACGCCGGCGGGCCCGGTCAGTAGCCGGCGGAGCGGCGGGTCAGCAGCGAGATGGTGGCCCGACCCTGGGTGGACTCGGCCGCCGCCGCCGTGGTCAGCGCGGTGAGCACCTTCCAGGCGAACGAGGACTCTCCCGGCAGGGCCGCGCCGCGCACGGTCGGCACCGTGACCTCGACGGTCAGCGCGTCCTCGGTGACCGAGAACCGGCACTCCAACTCGGCGTCGCGGGTGGCGATGGCGAGCAGCATCGCGCACGCCTCGTCGACCGCGATACGCAGGTCCTCGATCTCGTCGAGCGCGAACTGGAGGCGGGCCGCGAGCCCCGCCGTGGCGGTGCGCAGCACGCCCAGGTAGCCGCCGTCGGCGGGCACGGTGAGGTGCACGACGTCGTCGTCGGTCGCTGGCTGGCCGGTCAGTTGAGTCACGCCTCATCCCCCCGGTCCGGGACTCTACCCGGCCGGGCGGACACGCGCGTGGCCGACGTCACCCCTTCGGCGGCGAGGTCGCGCAGGGCCGCCCCGTCGAGCCGGTAGGGCACCCACTCGGTCATCGGCTCGGCCCCGATCGAGGCGTAGAACCGGGCGGCCGGATTCCAGTCGAGCATCCACCACTCCAACCGCCGGTAGCCGCGCTCCACGCAGATCCCGGCGAGGGTGGCGAGCAGCGCCCGGCCGGCGCCGGTGCCCCGGTACGCGGGGCGGACGTACAGGTCCTCCAGGTAGATGCCGTGCACGCCGGCCCAGGTGGAGAAGTTGAGGAACCACAGCGCGAAGCCGACCGGCTGGTCGTCGTCGTCCACCGCGACGTGCCCGAACAGCGCCGGGGCCGGCCCGAACAGGGCGGTGTCGAGCTGTGCCGGGGTCAGCCCGCAGCGGTCGGCGGCCTGCTCGTAGTCGGCCAACTCGTGCACCATCGCGACGATGGCCGGCACGTCCCCAGGACGCGCCGGCCGGATCGTCGGTGCCGTGGCGGGCAGGGTCACGCCTGCTTGGTCTCCCAGAAGATCTTGGAGATCTCGTCGATCTTCTGGAGCAGCTCGTCGGCCTTGGCCGGGTCGGTCGCGCCCTTGGCGCCGGCCGCGCCGGCCGCCTTGGTGGCCTCGTTGAACAGCTGGTGCAGGTGCGGGTACTTCTCGAAGTGCGGCGGCTTGAAGTAGTCGGTCCAGAGCACCCACAGGTGGTGCTTGACCAGGTCGGCGCGCTGCTCCTTGATCAGGATCGCCCGGGTGCGGAACTCGGGGTCCGTGTTCGCCTGGTACTTCTCGCAGATCATTTTGACCGACTCGGCCTCGATCCGGGCCTGCGCCGGGTCGTACACGCCGCACGGCAGGTCACAGTGTGCGCTGGCGGTCACACGGGGCGAAAGGATGCGGGGAAGTCGCATCAGGTTCCTCCATGGGATGTTTGCGATGATCCGAGCCGACATTACTCCTGACGACGTCCCCGGCAGGGGCGGAGGGGAAACCTTGTGACGGTCGGCGGCTCCGGTCCCACCCTTCGGTCGCGTGCCCCGCTCACCGCCGTCGGCGTGACCGGGCCGTCCATGTCACCCACCCTGCGCCACGGCGACGCCCTGCTGGTCCGCCGGGGCGGCCGGCCGGTCCGCCCCGGCGACGTCGTGGTGGCCGTGTTCCGCAGCCGCCCGGACCTGTTGGTGGTCAAGCGCGCCGTGCGTCCGCAGGACGGCGGGTGGTGGCTGCACGGTGACAACACGTTGGTCACCGACGACTCCCGGGCGTACGGGGTGGCCGACGTGCTGGGCCGGGTGGTGTTCCGCTACTGGCCCCGCCCCGGCCGGCCGGCCCCCGCACCGATATGACCCTCCTCACAACCCGGTGCCGGTGGGCTGACTATGCTCGGGAGGTGCCCGGGTGACCCCCGTACCGCGTGTCGCCGCTCCGCCTCACCTCGCGCCCTCGCGCCGGCCGCTCCGTCTGCTCGACAGATCCTGGAGTCACCATGTCTGCGTCCACCGTGGATCCCGCTGATCCCGTCTTCCGACTGCACCTCGGCGGCAAGCTCGCCGTCGCCTCGACCGTCCCGCTGACCAGCCGCGAGGACCTCTCGCTCGCGTACACCCCGGGGGTGGCCCGGGTGTGCGAGGCGATCGCCGCCGACCCCGCCCTGGTCGACGACTACACCTGGGTGTCGCACACCGTCGCCGTCGTCACCGACGGCTCCGCCGTGCTCGGCCTCGGCAACATCGGCCCGCGCGCCGCGCTGCCGGTGATGGAGGGCAAGGCGGTGCTGTTCAAGCAGTTCGCCGGCGTCGACGCGGTGCCGATCTGCCTGGACACCCAGGACGTCGACGAGATCGTGGCGACGGTCCGGGCCCTCGCCCCCTCGTTCGGCGGGATCAACCTGGAGGACATCAGCGCCCCGCGCTGCTTCGAGGTGGAACGGCGGCTCGACGAGGCGCTGCCCATCCCGGTCTTCCACGACGACCAGCACGGCACCGCGATCGTGGTGCTGGCCGCGTTGCGCAACGCGGCCAGCCTGCTGCACCGCAAGCTCGGCGACCTGCGGGTGACGGTCAGCGGGGCCGGCGCGGCCGGGGTCGCGGTCACCCACATGCTCGTCGCCGGGGGAGTGGACCCCGAACAGGTGGTGGTCTGCGACTCCCGGGGCGTCATCGGCCGGCACCGCGACGACCTGACCGAGACCAAGGCGTATCTCGCCGAGACCACCAACGCGCAGGGCCGGCGCGGTGACGTCACCGAGGCGCTGCGCGGCGCGGACGTGCTGATCGGCGTCTCCGGCGGGCGGATCCCCGAGGCGGCGGTCGCCGGGATGGCCCCGGGCGGCATCGTGTTCGCGCTGGCCAACCCCACCCCCGAGGTGGACCCGGAGGTGGCCGCCCGGCACGTGGCGGTGGTGGCCACCGGGCGTAGCGACTACCCCAACCAGATCAACAACGTGCTCGCCTTCCCCGGGGTGTTCCGGGGCGCGCTGGACGCGCGGGCCACCCGGATCACCGACGGGATGAAGGTGGCCGCCGCCGACGCGATCGCCGGAGTGGTCGACGGGTCGCTCAGCCCGGACGCCATCGTGCCGTCCCCGCTCGACCCCCGGGTCGCCCCGGCGGTGGCGGAGGCGGTGGCCCAGGCGGCCCGCCACGACGGCGTCGCCCGCGCCTGAACCGACGCGTCGCGCGCCACCCGACCGGAGCGCGACGCGCCCCCGACCGGGTGGGAAGGGTCCGGGCCGGCCGGCCCGGACCCTTCTTGAACGATCGTTCCGCTGTTACGGTGCGGATCATGCGTGCCGCCTATGCCTCCCGGTTCGACGCCGACAACCCGCTCGCCGCGCTCACCGTCGGCGACCGCCCCGAGCCCGCCCACCTCGACGACGACTGGGTGACGGTGCAGGTGCGGGCCAGCTCGCTCAACCACCACGACCTGTGGTCGCTGCGCGGGGTGGGGCTCGCCGACGGTCAACTGCCGATGATCCTGGGCTGCGACGCGGCCGGCACCGACCCGGACGGCAACGAGGTGGTCATCTACCCGGTGCTGCCCACCCCCGGTGACCCGCGGGGCGTCTCCATCCTCTCCGAGCACTACCAGGGCACCCTGGCCGAGCGGGTGGCCGTACCCCGGATGAACCTGCTGCCGCTGCCGACCGGCCTGTCGGCGACCGACGCGGCCTGCCTGCCGACCGCCTGGCTCACCGCGTGGCGGATGCTCACCACCCGGGGCCGGATCGCCGACGGCGAGGCGGTGCTGGTGCAGGGGGCCGGCGGCGGGGTCGCCACCGCCGCCGTCGCGCTCGGCCTGGCACTGGGCAAGCGGGTGTACGCCACCAGCCGCGACGCCGCCAAGCGGGACCGCATCGCCGCGCTGGGGGCGACCGCGCTGGAACCCGGCGCCCGGCTGCCGGAGCGGGTCGACGTGGTGATCGAGACGGTCGGCGCGGCCACCTTCGACCACTCGTTGAAGTCGGCCGCCCCGATGGCCCGGATCGTGGTCGCCGGCGCGACCTCGGGTCACCTGCCGCCGGTCAACCTGCGCCGGGTCTTCGCCATGCAGCTGGAGATCCTCGGCACCTCGATGGGCACCCCGGACGAGCTGACCGAGCTGCTCGCCTTCTGCGCCGAGCACGAGGTACGCCCGGTGGTCGACAGCGTGGTCCCGTTCAGCCGGGTGGCCGACGCCTTCGCCCGGCTGCACTCCGGCGAGGTCTTCGGCAAGGTCGTGGTCGACCACACCGCCTGACCCTCGGCCGGCTCAGAGACGGTCGTCGAGGGTGGCGATGTCGCCCCGGGCGGCCGAGGCGGGCAACCGGTCCCGGGCCGCCGCGTCGCCGTAGAGCGTCCAGCGGAGGAACTCGATGGTGGTGTCGGAGACCACCCGCAGGGCCGTGTCGTCACCGAGCAGGGCCCGGCCGTGGTCGCCCCGGGTCAGGCTGAGCATCGCCTTGGGCCACGGCACCGCGTCGTAGACGGCCTTGCCGGCGGCGTAGTCGACCACCTCGTCGGCCCGGCCGTGCACGAAGAGCTGCGGGGCGGCGGCCCCGGCGAAGGCCGTGCCCACGCCCAGCCCCGTCCCGGCGAGGACCACCCCGGCCCGCAGCCGCTCGTCCCGGCCGGTGGTGAACAGGCCGATGGTGGTCACCCCGCCGGCCGAGTGCCCGGCCGCGGCCACCCGGTCGGTGGCCAGCCGGCCGCGCAGCGGGTCGCCGGCCTTCGCGTCCAGCGCCAGCACCTTGTCCAGCACGTACGACACGTCGGCGGGCTGGTTGAGCACGTCGAGGACGCTGCCGTCGGTGCCCTTGCCGGTGTGCGGGAACATCGGCGCGGCCACCACGAAACCGGCCGCCGCCCAGCGGGTGGTCAGCGCCCGGTAGTCGGTCGGCCGCCCGTCGAGGCCGTGGCTGAACGCCACCACCGGGAAGCGTCCGGCCGCCACGGTGGCGTCGCGCTGCGCCGCCCCACCGGCGGTGCCCCGGGCCGGGTACCAGAGGGTCACCGGCAGCGGGCGGTCGCCGCCCCGGTTCAGCCTCAGCTCCCGTACGCCGACCGCGAACGCCTGCGTCGGCGCGGTGCCGGCGGGGATGCGCGACGCCTGCGGGGTGGCCCCCGGGGCGCTGGCCGCCAGCGTCGGCGACGGGGCGGCGGGGCGCGCGGGCGGAGACGCCGAGCAGCCGACGAGGCCGGCGGCGAGCAGCGCGGCGGTCAGCAGGACCGGGATACGACGACGGAACATGAGAACGATTGTGCCCGCCCGTGGCGGCTGCCCGGCCGGCTACGGCCCGGCGTCGGCCAACCGGTCGTCGAGGGTGGTGACCCCGGGGCGGGTGGCGTCGGCACGCAGCCGGCGGCCGGCCTCCCGGTCGTCGTAGAGGGTCCAGCGGAGGAAGTCGGTGACGGTGGCGAGCACCTGGTCGAAGCCCGGCCGGCCCGGGGTGAGGTATTCGCCGTGACCCTGGCCGAGCACGCTGAGGAACGCCTTCGGGCCGGACGCCCGCTGGTAGCCGGCCCGGCCGACGGTCAGCGGCACCACCGGGTCGGCGGTGCCGTGCACGAACAGCAGCGGGGCGCTCGGCCCGGCGAAGGCGCCCGCCAACCCGCCCCCGGCGATGATCACGCCGGAGCGCAGCCGGGCCGGGTGGCCGGAGGTGAACATGCCGGCCGTGGTGAAGCCGCCCGCCGAGTGTCCGGTCGCGGCGAACCGGCCGACGTCCAGGTGCCCGGCGAGCGGGTCACCGGCGCGGGCGTTCAGCCGGACCAGGTGCCGGATCACCCGCCAGCCGTCGGCGGGCTGGTTGCGGACGTCGGCGCGGCTGAACCGGGCCGCCCGCCGGTTGGTGTACGGGTAGGTCGGCGCGGCCACCACGAACCCGGCGGCGGCCCACCGGGTGGCCAGCGCGGCGTGCAGCTCGGGGAGGCTGCGCAGGCCGTGGCTGTGCAGCACCACCGGGAACCGGCCCGGGGCGACCCGGCCCCGCTCGGTCGGGTACCAGAGCGTCACCGGCAGCGGGCGCGGCCCGGCCGGGTCGACGGTGACCGTGCGTACCGCGACCGGCAGGGCCTGCTCCGGGGCGTGCCGGGCCGGCGGTGGTGGCGGTGGGTCGGTGGCGGCGGTGGCCGGGCCGCAGCCGGCGAGCAGCGCGGCCAGCACCACGGCGCACAGCCGCCTCACCCCCATGACTGCACGGTAGGTGGTCGGCGGTCCGGTCCGGCCCGGCCGTCCGGACGATGGTGGTCACCGCCCCGGTCGGTCCGGCTCCACCGCTCGGTCCGCCCCGGCCAGCACCGCCCGGGTCTGCCGGGCGATCTCCCGCTCCTCGTCGGTGCCGACCACGCAGACGCTGACCTCCGCGCCGGCCGGGGAGATCACCCGGTCGCCGGTGCCGGCGTTGCGGTGCGGGTCGACGGCGATGCCGAGCCGGTCCAGCCCGGCCAGGGCGGCGGCCCGTACCTCGGGGGAGTGCTCGCCCACCCCGGCGGTGAAGGTGATCGCGTCCGCCCCGCCCAGCAGCGCGTGGTAGGCCCCGACGTAGCCGGTGATCCGCCGGCAGTAGACGTCGAAGGCGAGCACGGCGGCGGGATCCGCGGCGGCCCGCCGGGACTGCACCTCCCGCATGTCGTTGACCCCGGTGAGACCGAGCAGCCCGCTGCGGTGGTTGAGCAGGTCGTCGATCTCGTCGACGCCCATCCCGCCCTCGCGGCGCAGGTGGAAGATGACCGTCGGGTCGAGGTCACCGCTGCGGGTGCCCATCACCAGCCCCTCCAGTGGCGACATGCCCATCGAGGTGGCCACGCTGCGTCCGCCGTCCACCGCGCAGGCGCTCGCCCCGTTGCCCAGGTGCAGGCTGATCGTGCGCAGCCGGTCGTACGGGCGGTCGAGCAGTTCGGCGGTGCGCCGCGACACGTACGCGTGGGAGGTGCCGTGGAAGCCGTACCGGCGGATGTCGTGCCGGCGGGCGGTGTCCAGGTCGATGGCGTACGTGGCGGCGGACTCGGGCAGGGTGTGGTGGAACGCGGTGTCGAAGACCGCCACCTGGGCGACGTCCGGCAGCAGTTCCCGGGTGACCGCGATGCCGGCCAGGTTGGCCGGGTTGTGCAGCGGGGCCAGCGGCACCAGTTCCCCGATCGCGGCGACGACGGCGTCGTCGACCCGGACCGGCGCGCTGAACCGCCGGCCGCCGTGCACCACCCGGTGCCCCACCGCGGTCAGCCCGGTCAGGTCGAGCCGGCCGAGGATCTCCCGGACGGCGGTGGCGTGGTCGGCCGGCCCGCCGCCCGGCTCGCCGACCCGCTCCACGGTGCCGGAGTCGACCGTCGACTCCCCGTCGTAGAGCCGGTACTTCACCGACGACGATCCGCAGTTGAGCACCAGCACCCGGTCGGTCACGACCCCTCCTCCGACGATCCGGCCGCCTGGATGGTGGTGATCGCCACCGTGTTGACGATGTCGGCGACCTTCGCGCCCCGGGACAGGTCGTTGACCGGCCGGCGCAGGCCCTGCATGACCGGGCCGACGGCCACCGCCCCCGCCGACCGCTGCACCGCCTTGTACGTGTTGTTGCCGGTGTTGAGGTCCGGGAAGATGAACACGGTGGCCCGGCCGGCGACCGTGCTGCTCGGCAGTTTCGTCGCCGCGACCTGCGGGTCGATCGCCGCGTCGTACTGGATCGGCCCCTCGACCAGCAGGTCGGGCCGGCGTTCGCGGACCAGCTTGGTGGCGGTGGCGACCTTCTCCACGTCGACCCCCGCGCCGGAGTCCCCGGTCGAGTACGACAGCATCGCCACCCGGGGTTCGATGCCGAACCGGGCCGCCGTGTCGGCCGACGAGATGGCGATGTCGGCGAGCTGGGCGGCGTCCGGGTCGGGGTTGACCGCGCAGTCGCCGTAGACCAGCACCCGGTCGGCGAGCAGCATGAAGAACACGCTGGAGGCCACCGAGACGCCCGGCACGGTACGGATGATCTCGAAGGCGGGACGGATGGTGGCCGCCGTCGTGTGGGTGGCCCCGGAGACCATCCCGTCGGCGTGCCCGGTGGCCACCATCATGGTGCCGAAGTAGTTGGGTTGGGCCACGATGTCGTGCGCGATCTCGACGGTGACGCCCCGGTGGGCGCGCAACGCCGCGTACCGGGTGGCGAACTCGTCCCGCCAGGCGCTGCCGGCCGGGTCGACCACGTCCGCGCCGGTCAGGTCGATGCCCAGCTCGCGGGTGCGGCGGGCCACGTCGTCGGGGCGGCCGAGCAGGGTCAGGTCGGCCACCCCCCGGCGGAGCAGGATCTCGGTGGCCCGCAGGATGCGCTCGTCGGTGCCCTCGGGCAGCACCAGCCGGCGGCGGTCGGCGCGGGCCCGGTCGATCAGGTCGTACTCGAACATCAGCGGGGTGACCCGCTCGGAGCGGCTGACCCGCAGCCGGCGGGCCAGGTCGACGGTGTCGACGTGACCCTCGAACGCGCCGAGCGCGGCCTCCACCTTGCGCGGGTTGGCCGGGCCGGGCCGGCCCTCGATGTGGCTGGACGCCTCGACCGTGTCGTAGCTGTCGCTGGTCACCGAGAGCACGGCGAAGCCGGTGTTGAGCCGTTCGACCAGGCGCATCGCCCGGGGGTCGGGCTGCTCGCCGAGGGTGAGCACCACGCCGGCCAGCGACACCTGCCCGGCGACGTGCGCGGTGCTCGCCGCGACCAGCAGGTCGGCCCGGTCACCCGGGGTGATCACCAGGGCCCCCTCGGTGAGGTGGTCGAGCAGGGTCGGCACGTGCGCCGCGCCGACCACGTAGTCGAGCACGTCCCGGCCGAGGGCGGCGTCGTCGCCGGCCAGCAGGGTGGCGTCGAGCGCCGCCGCCACCTCGGCCACCGTCGGCGCGGACACGCTCGGCACCTCCGGGATGGCGTACGCGGGGACCGGCAGCTCGGGCAGGGTCAGCGCTGCGGTCACCCGGTTGGCGATCACCGCCAGCACCGTCGCGCCCAGGTCGGCCAGATCGTGGTACGCCCCGCGCGCCGCCGCCGTGACCGCCTCCGGCTGCTGCCCGAAGCCGTCCACCACCGGCACCACCACGCTGCCGAACTCGGTGGCCAGCCGGGCGTTGAAGGCCAGTTCGCGGGGGCCGGCGGTGTCCCCGCCGTCGGTGAAGTCGCTGCCCACCACGATCACCGCCGGGCAGCGCCGTTCCACCGCCCGGTACCGCTCGACGATCCGGGAGATCAGCTCCTCCCGTCGGCCGTCGGCGACCAGGGCCGCCGCCTCGGCGTACGTGGTGCCGGTCAGGTCGGCCTGGGGCAGGTCGATCCGGTAGCGGTCGTGCAGCAGGGCGAGGATCGGGTCGTCGCCGGTGTCGGAGACCAGCGGCCGGAACACGCCGATCCGTTCGACCTGCCGGGAGAGGAGTTCCGCGAGGCCGAGGGCGATGGTCGACTTACCCCCGCCGGACCCCACGCTGGTCAGGTAGACGCTGCGGGCCACGGCACCACCCTAGGAGATCACGTCGTGTCTCGCCCGGGACCTTCGCCCTGAACCGTCGCCGGCGGGGGCGCGCCGGTGCGACCCGAGTCTCATTCGTGGGACGAGCTGGAAGCTGAGTGATCCTCGTGCCTAAACTCGCATCCCATGACTGCCGACCGGCTGAGCAGGAAAAATGCGCCATTCGAAGAATCGAAGCCCATGGGCGCGCTCGGTGGTCGGCCGGCTGTCGATCCACATCGTATCAATGACGTGACGGTGATCGATGGGCCGACCGTGCTGCTCGACCGCACCGACGGCCCCACCGCGTTGATCGCCGCCGTGCCTCCGCCGGTCCCCGTCTTCGTCGACCCCAGCGGTCGACGCCACTCCCGGCTGCGCTGGCTCGCGTACGCCCTGGGGCTGGTGGTCCTGATCTACTCCGGGCTGGTCGGGGTCAGCTTCGCCGGGGGCATCGCCCCGCACGCGGTGCTCCCCTTCGTCGACGAAGCCGCGCAGCCCGAGCGGTCGTCAGCGCCGGCCCGGCCGGCCACCACCACCCCCGCCCCCGCCCCGACCACCGGCACCGTGGCACCGACCGCCGCCCCCCGGGCACCCCGGGGGAGCGGGCCGGCCGTCGCCCCGGTCACCCCCTCCGTCACCCCCGGCACCGCCAGCCCCTCGCCGTCGCCGAGCGCCAGCCGGTCGCCGAGCCGCAGCCCGGCCACCTCCACGGCGTCGCCCCGGCCGACCCGGTCGACGCCGCAGGCCACGACGCCCAACCCGCCGACGCCCACCGACGAGCCGCCCGCCCTGCCCGACCCGCTCCCCGGCGGTGCCGACGGCGTCCGCGTCGATGGTTGAGCCGGCCGGCCCGGCAACCCGCCGTCGCGTCCCCGGATCGACCCGCCGTCGTGCACCCGGGCCGGCCCGGCGGCGGCGGGCGGTGCCGCCGCCGAGCGGAATCCTGCTGGGCACGGTGCTCGCGCTGCTGGCCGGTGTGCTGCTGGTCGGCGCCTACGCCAACGCCTCCTTCGCCCCGGACCGCCGGGACAGCGTCGCCGGGCAGCGGGAGGTGCCCACCTCCGTGGTGACCGGCGGGCCGATCATCAGCGCCAGCAGCGAACTGGTCCGCTCCTACCGGCTGCCGTCGCGCACCATCGCGTTGACCTTCGACGACGGCCCCCACCCGGTCTGGACCCGCGAGGTGCTCAAGGTTCTGGACGCCCACCAGGTCAAGGGCACGTTCTTCGTGCTGGGCTCGCAGGTCGCCCGGCACCCCGAGGTGGCCCGCGAGCTGACCGACGGCGGCCACCAGCTCGGCGTGCACACCTTCACCCACCCCGACCTCGCCGAGCTGCCGGCGTGGCGGCAACGCCTGGAGTACGCCCAGACCCAGCTCGCCGTGGCCGGGGCCACCGGGACGCGGACCTCGCTGGTGCGCTTCCCGTACTCGTCGCATCCGGGCGCGATCGACAACCGGGACTGGCCGGTCGTCACCGCCGCCGGTGACCTGGGCTACCTGACGCTCCTCAACGACACCGACAGCCAGGACTGGTCGCTGCCCGGGGTGGACCGGATCGTGGCGAACGCCGCCCCCGACGGCGACGAAGGCGCGGTCACCCTCTGGCACGACGCCGGGGGCGACCGGTCGCAGACCGTCGCCGCCCTCGACCGGTTCATCCCGATGATGAAGGAACGCGGGTACCGGTTCGTCACCGCGACCGAGGGGCTGAACCTCGCCTTCGCCGCCGCCGGGGTCGACCACCGGATGGACGCCGCCACCCCCGCCGGCACCGGGGAACGGTGGCGCGGCCGGACGCTGATCTGGGCGGTCCGGGGCGCCGACAGCACGCTGACCGTGTTCGGCGGCCTCTTCGTCGTCGTCGGGCTGCTCACCGTGGGTCGTACCCTCGTGCTGTTCGTGCTGGCCGGGCGGCACGCCCGACGGCGGCGGGCCAAGGGCTGGAGCTGGGGGCCGCCGGTCACCGCACCGGTCTCGGTGATCGTCCCGGCCTACAACGAGAAGGAGGGGATCGCCGCGGCGGTCCGCTCCCTGGCCGGCGGCGACCATCCCGGCGGGATCGAGGTGATCGTCGTCGACGACGGCTCCACCGACGGCACCGCCGACATCGTCGACGCGCTCGGCCTGCCCAACGTCCGGGTGGTCCGCAAACCCAACGGCGGCAAGCCCAGCGCCCTGAACACCGGCCTGGCGCTGGCCCGGCACGACCTGATCGTGATGGTCGACGGGGACACCGTCTTCGAGCCCGACGCGGTCCGCCGGCTGGTGCAGCCCTTCGCCGACCCGCAGGTCGGCGCGGTGGCCGGCAACGTCAAGGTCGGCAACCGGCGCAGCCTGATCGCCAAGTGGCAGCACATCGAGTACGTCATCGGGTTCAACCTCGACCGGCGGCTCTACGAGACGCTGCGCTGCATGTCGACGGTGCCCGGGGCGATCGGCGGCTTCCGGCGGGAGGCGCTGCGCTACGCCGGGGGGATGACCGACGACACCCTCGCCGAGGACACCGACATCACCATCGCCCTGGGCCGGGCCGGCTGGAAGGTGGTCTACGAGGAGACCGCCCGCGCCTGGACGGAGGCCCCGGCGACCATGGGGCAGCTCTGGAAACAGCGCTACCGGTGGAGCTACGGCACCATGCAGGCGATGTGGAAGCACCGGCGCTCGGTGCTCGACCGGGGCGCGTCGGGCCGGTTCACCCGGCGCTGCCTGTTCTTCCTCAGCCTCTTCGGGGTGCTGCTGCCGCTGCTCGCGCCGGTGATCGACCTGCTGGCCCTGTACGGCCTGTTCTTCCTCGACCGCAAGGCCACGGCGGTGGCCTGGCTGGTCATGCTCGGCGTGCAGACCGTCACCGCCGTGGTGGCGTTCCGGCTGGACCGGGAGAAGCTCGGGGTGCTGTGGGTGCTGCCCCTGCAACAGTTCGTCTACCGGCAGCTGATGTACCTGGTGATGGTGCAGGCGGTGGTCACCGCGCTGACCGGCGGCCGGCTGGGCTGGCAGAAGCTGCGGCGTACCGGCCTGGAACCGGCGGTACGCAACGGCTGACCGTCGCCGGGATCAGTCCTCGTCGAGGTCGTCGAGGCGGGCCAGCCAGGTGGCGAAGCGCTCGACCGGCGTCTCGAACTCGGGGTTGAGGTCGACGAAGTCGCGCAGCCGCTCGCCCAGCCACTCCAGGGTGACCTGCTCGTCGCCCCGCCGCTGCACCAGCTCCTCGATCCCACGATCGGTGAAGTACACCGTGCTCCTCGTTCCTCGCTGACGGGCCCGGCCCGCGCCCTGGGCAGGGGCGGGCCGGGTGGGTCGGTACGGATCGGGTCAGGGGCGGGGCAGCGCGGCGTCGATCAGCGCGGTCTGCTCCACCTCGTGCATCTTGGCCGAGCCGACCGCCGGGGCGGCGGCGGCCGGCCGGGAGATGCGGCGCAGCCGGACGTCGGTCAGGTGCTCCAGCAGGTTGAGCGCGACGAAGCTCCACGCCCCCTGGTTGGCCGGTTCCTCCTGCACCCAGGCGAAGTCCTCCGCGTTCGGGTACGCCGCCAGCGCGTCCCGGATCTCCTGCACCGGCAGCGGGTAGAGCTGCTCGATCCGGATGATCGCGGTGTCGGTGACGCCGCGCTCCTGACGGGCCTGGAAGAGGTCGTAGTAGACCTTGCCCGAGCAGAGCAGCACCCGCTTGACCTGCTCCGGGGCGGGCGCGGCGGTGTCGGCCAGCACCGGGGCGAACGTGCCGGTGGTGAAGTCCTCCACCGGGCTGACGCAGAGCTTGTGCCGCAGCAGCGACTTCGGCGTGAACACCACCAGCGGCTTGCGCTTGGGCGACAGGGCCTGGCGGCGCAGCAGGTGGAAGTAGTTCGCCGGGGTGGTCGGGATGGCCACCCGCATGTTGTCCTCGGCGCACATCTGGAGGAACCGCTCCGGGCGGCCGGAGGTGTGGTCCGGGCCCTGCCCCTCGTGGCCGTGCGGCAGCAGCAGGGTGACCGCGGAACGCTGACCCCACTTCACCTCGCCGGAGGAGATGAACTCGTCGATGACCGACTGGGCGCCGTTGACGAAGTCACCGAACTGGGCCTCCCAGCACACCAGCGCGTTGACGTTCTCCACCGAGTAGCCGTACTCGAAGCCCATCGCGGCGTACTCGGACAGCAGCGAGTCGTGCACGAAGAAGCGGGACCGCTCGCCGTCGGCGGTGAGCGACTTCAGCGGCAGGTGGTCCTCGCCGGTCTTGGCGTCGACGATCGAGGCGTGCCGCTGGACGAAGGTGCCCCGGCGGGAGTCCTGGCCGGCGAGCCGGACGGTGATCCCGTCGTGCAGCAGCGCGCCGAACGCGATGATCTCGCCGTACCCCCAGTCGATGTTGCCCTCGACGGACATCTTGGCCCGCCGGTCGAGCAACTGCTGGATGCGCTTGTGCGGGGTGAAGCCCTCGGGCAGGTTGACGTGCGCCTCGCCGATGGCCTTGACCACGGCGGCGTCGGTGGCCGTCTGCACCTGCGGCTCCGGCTCCTCCTGGCGGCTGGGCCGGCCGACCTGACGCGGGGTGGTGGCCGCGTCCCGGGTGGCCTTGAAGACCCGCTCCAGCTGCGACTGGTAGTCGCGCAGCAGTTCCTCGGCGTCCTCGACGGTGATGTCGCCCCGGCCGATCAGCTCCTCGGTGTAGAGCTTGCGGACCGACCGCTTCGAGTCGATGATCTTGTACATCTGCGGGTTGGACATCGACGGGTCGTCGCCCTCGTTGTGCCCGCGCCGGCGGTAGCAGACCATGTCGATCACGACGTCCTTGTTGAACGCCTGCCGGTACTCAAAGGCCAGCCGGGCCACCCGGACCACGGTCTCCGGGTCGTCGCCGTTGACGTGGAAGATCGGCGCCTGGATCATCCGGGCCACGTCGGTGCTGTAGAGGCTGGACCGGCTGTACTCCGGGGCGGTGGTGAAACCGACCTGGTTGTTGACCACCACGTGCACGGTGCCGCCGGTGCGGTAGCCGCGCAGCTGGGACAGGTTGAGCGTCTCGGCGACGACCCCCTGCCCGGCGAACGCGGCGTCACCGTGCACCGCCAGCGGCAGCACGGTGTAACCCTCCAGCTTGAGGTCGATCCGGTCCTGCTTGGCCCGGACGATGCCCTCCAGCACCGGGTCCACCGCCTCCAGGTGCGACGGGTTCGCCACCACCGACACCTTGACCGAGTGGTCGCCGTCCGGGGTGGTGAACTTGCCGTTCTGGCCCAGGTGGTACTTCACGTCACCCGAACCCTGGGTGGACCGCGGGTCGAGGTGCCCCTCGAACTCCGAGAAGATCTTCTCGTACGGCTTGCCGACGATGTTGGCCAGCACGTTGAGCCGGCCCCGGTGCGCCATGCCGATGACGACCTCGTCCAGCCCGTCCTCGGCGGACGCCTCCAGCACCTCGCCGAGCAGCGGGATCAGCGACTCGCCGCCCTCCAGCGAGAACCGCTTCTGGCCGACGTACTTGGTCTGCAGGAAGGTCTCGAACGCCTCGGCGGCGTTGAGCCGGTTGAGCACGTGCTTCTGCTCATCGGCGGCCGGCTTCTCGTAACGGCGCTCGATCCGCTCCTGGATCCAGCGGCGCTCCTCCGGGTCCTGGATGTGCATGTACTCGATGCCGAGCCGCCGGCAGTACGAGTCACGGAGCACGCCGAGGATCTCGCGCAGCTTCATCCGCTGCTTGCCGGCGAAGCCGTTGACCGGGAAGGTGCGGTCGAGGTCCCACAGGGTCAGCCCGTGCTGGAGGACGTCCAGGTCGGGGTGCTTGCGGATGGTGAACTCCAGCGGGTCGGTGTCGGCCATCAGGTGGCCCCGGACCCGGTAGGCGTGGATCAGCTCGTGCACCCGCGCGGTCTTGTTGATCTGGCCTTCGGAGTCGACGGCCACGTCCCGCACCCAGCGCACCGGCTCGTACGGGATGCGCAGCGAGGTGAAGATCTGGTCGTAGAAGCCGCGCTCGCCGAGCATCAGCTCGTGCATCACCTTGAGGAACTCGCCGGACTGCGCGCCCTGGATGATCCGGTGGTCGTACGTGCTGGTCAGCGTGATGATCTTGCTGACCGCCAGCTCGGCCAGGGTCGCCTCGCTCATCCCCTGGTACGGCGCGGGGTACTCCATCGCGCCGACCCCGATGATCGCGCTCTGCCCCTGCATCAGCCGGGGGATCGAGTGCACCGTGCCGATGCCGCCCGGGTTGGTCAGCGAGATCGTCGTACCGGAGTGGTCCTCCATGGTCAGCTCGTTGCGGCGGGCGCGCCGGACCACGTCCTCGTACGCCTGCCAGAACTGCCGGAAGTCCATCTGCTCGCAGCCCTTGATGGACGGCACCACCAGGTTGCGGGTGCCGTCGGGCTTGGTCAGGTCGATGGCGATGCCCAGGTTGACGTGCTCCGGGCGGACCATCGCCGGCTTGCCGTCGACCTCGGCGTAGGAGTTGTTCAGCTCCGGGTGCTCGACCACGGCGCGGACCAGCGCGTACCCGATCAGGTGGGTGAAGCTGACCTTGCCACCGCGCCCCCGGGCGAGGTGGTTGTTGATCACGATGCGGTTGTCGACCAGCAGCTTGGCCGGGACCGCGCGCACGCTGGTGGCGGTCGGCACGGACAGCGAGGCGTCCATGTTCTGCACGATCCGGGCGGCCACCCCGCGCAGCGGCGTGGTGCCGGCGGCGCTGGCCGTCGGCGCCTTCGCCGCCGGCTTGACCGGGGCGGCCTTCTCCGTGGCCGCCGGCTTCGCGGCGGACCTGGTGGCGGTCTTCGCGGCGGCCGGCTTCGGCGCGGCGGCCGGCTTGGCGGTGGCGGCCGGCTTGGTGGTGGCCGTCGCCGCCTTCGCGGCGGGCCCGGTCGCGACGGTGGCGACCGGCTCCTGCTGCTCGGCCGGCTCCGGCGTCGCGGCCGGCGCGGCCTTGCCGTCAGCCGGACGCGGGGTCGCGGCGCCGGGGGCGGGTCGGTAGTCGGCGAAGAAGTCGTGCCAGGCCGAGTCGACGCTCGACGGGTCGGCGAGGTAGCGCTGGTACATCTCCTCGACGATCCACTCGTTCGGGCCGAAACCCGCCAGTGGGTTCTCCTGCGAAGTCTGCTGGGTCGACACGGCCGGTAATCGCCTCTTTCACGCGGGTTTGTGTGTCACGCGGTGTCCGCCGTCGTCCGTACGTGCGCGTGGACGGGAGACGGCTCCCAGGCTACGCCGTGCAAATACGATAGGCATTTCCACCTCCGGGGGGTGGGCGGTTTCACAGAAGATGTCGAAAGTCAATCAGCTCTTCGTGTCCCGCCGACTCCGTACCGGAGTGGGTGCGGGCGGAGTGCCGCCCGTCCGGGGCCGCCCGGAAAAGGCACCGGCCCGGCGCGACGGGTCGTCACGCCGGGCCGGTGCGGAGAACGGGTCGGGTCAGGAGATGTCCCGCCGCCGCATGGTGAGGGTGCCGATCGCGCCGGCCACCACCGCGTACCCGATGAGGACCACCGCACCCGCCCAGCGCGGCGGGTTGCCCGGGATCTCGGTCCCGCTGACCATCAGCGACGACGCCAGCGACGGCACCAGCACCTGGAGGTCGTTGATCCAGTCGCCCCAGCGGTTGGCCAGGATGCTGATCGCGATGGCCGCGCCGACCGCGCCACCCAGGTAGAGCAGGATGCCGGTGACCGTGGCGCCGATCTGGCTGCGGATCAGCACCCCGATCCCGACGCCGAGCACCGACCAGAGCAGGTACGCCAGGCCGTTGAGCGCGGTGGCCCGCCAGACCGCCCCGCTGCCGAGCTGGGAGCCCAGGTCGACGCTGTTCATCACCAGTGCCCCGAAGGCCAGGTTGAACACGGTGGTGACCAGCCAGAACAGCACGGCCAGCACGGCTGCGGCGGCCAGCTTGGCCAGCATCACCGCCGTCCGGTGCGGCACGGTGAGGAAGGTGGTGGTGACTGTCTGGTGGAAGAACTCACTGGTCACCACGATGATGCCGAGCAGCATCACGATCATCAGACCGAAGAACTGCCCGTTGGTGTAGACGTTGGCGGCCAGGCTGTCCACCGACTGCACGGCCTGGATCTGGTCGGCCTGGTCGGCCGGCACGTCGCCGAAGTTGTTGCTGGCCAGCGCGTCGGTCTGCAACCAGTTGATCAGGGCGGTGAGCGCCCACAACGGCACCGTGATCAGCCCGAAGATCCACCAGGTGCTGGTGGTACGGATCTTCAACAGCTCGGATCGGACCAGGTTCATCGGATGCCCGCCTTCCCGGCCGTCAGCTCCAGGAACACCCGCTCCAGGTCGGGTCGTTCCGGGGTCAGTTCGTGCAGCTCGACCTTGGCGGCCAGCGCGGCCCGGCCGATCGCCGGCGCGTCCACCCCGCTGACCAGCAGCACGCCGTGCTCGCCGGTCTCCACCGTCGCGGACTGCTCACGCAGCGCCACGGTCAGCTCCTCGGCCTGCGGGGTGCGCACCCGCACCCGGCCGCCCTGCGCCATCGAGCCGAGCACCTGCTCCACCGGGCCCTGCCGGATCAGCTTGCCGGCCGCGATGATCACCACGTCGTCGGCGAGGAGCTGCATCTCGGACAGCAGGTGGCTGGAGACCAGCACCGTACGCCCCTCGTGGGCCAGCCCCTTGAGGAAGCCACGCATCCACCGGATGCCCTCCGGGTCGAGACCGTTGGCCGGCTCGTCGAGGATCAGCACCTGGGGGTTACCGAGCATCGCGGCGGCGATGCCGAGCCGCTGCTTCATGCCCAGCGAGTAGCCCTTGAACTTGCGCTTCGCCGCCGGGGTGAGCCCGACCAGTGCCAGCGCCTCGTCGGCCCGGCTCCTGGGCAGGCCGGCCGCCGCGCAGATCACCCGCAGGTGGTTGATGCCGGTACGGCCCTTGTGCGCGCTGGACGCCTCCAGCACCGCGCCCACGTGCCGCAGCGGGTCGGTCAGGTCGGCGTACCGCCGGCCGCCGATGGTCGCCGTGCCACCGGTCGGGGTGACCAGGTTCAGCAGCATCCGCAGGGTGGTCGTCTTGCCCGCCCCGTTCGGCCCGAGGAAGCCGGTCACCCGACCGGACTCGACCGTGAAGGACAGGTTGTCGACCGCCCGGACGTTCTTGTACTGCTTGGTCAAACCGGACACGACGATCTGGCCGGTGCTGGGGCTCCACTGCCCGTCGGACATCGTTCTCCTCCCGTGCGGCGGCGCGCGGGGCACCGCGTTCTGCGACGCCGTTGCGGAATGCGCCGCTGCCAGCCTTGCTGGTCAGGTCAAGTTACGCCATCAGCCCCGGTCGGTAGGCCCTGCTCCGACTCAGGCAGGAGCGGGTCGTCCTCAGGGACGAGGCTCGGCAGGCAACGCGACCCAGGTGGCGCGGGCCCGGCCCAGCAGCCCACCGGCACCGTCGTAGAGGCTGGTACGCACCACCGCCAGGCGTCCCTCGACGGTGTCCACCGCCCCGGTGACCACGTACTCCCCGCCCGGCTCGGGCAGCGCGTCCAGCGTCACGGCGAGCCGGCCCAGCACGTACGGCCGGCCCGGGGCGATCACCGCCCAGCCCCCGGGGCAGTCCAGCGCCGCCCACACCGTCGGCGCGGTCACCCGCACGGGCGTCCGCCACGGCGCGGCGGTCCGGCCGTCGGGCAGCCGCCCGGGGTAGATCCGCAGGCCGTCCGGGTGCTCCGGGCCGCAGACGTAGCAACCGGGGAAGGGGTGGTCCACCAGTCCCGGGTAGCCGGCCGAGGCGGCCCGCGCGGTCGCCGGGTCCACCGGGGGCACCGGGGCAGGCGGAGCACCGGCCGGGCGTACCTCGGCGACCAGGTGCCCGTCGGGGTCGCGCACGTCGCCGTCGGCGAGGGTGAGCGGGGTGTCCAGCGGCGGCGGGCGACGCAACGTCACCTCGACCGGCCCGTCCGCGCCGTACGCCCCGGCGAAGATCCCCGCGCTCCAGCCGCCGTTGCCCGTGCCGGGCGGCCCCTGGTACCGCGCTTCGATGATCATCGCCCCTCCGCCGTGTCGTCGGCCCGGCCGACCGCCGGGCGCCCGCAGGCAGCCTCGCACGCGCCGGCCACCCTTCCAACCGCCCCACCGGCCCCGTACGCCACCCTGGTCACGCCGCCGACCGATCCCGCCGACCGGCGTTCACCGGATCGACACCCGTCCCCGGGAGGCCGGCAACCCGGGGCACCTACACAGGTCCCATGGCTGTTCTGCATGCCGCTGGCGCACCCCTGACGACCAGTGGATACACCCTGCTGATCGCCGACGACCCGACCCAGGTCGCGGCCGCGCAACGCCTGCGCCACGAGGTGTTCGCCACCGAACTCGGCGCGACCCTGCGCCCGGGTGCCGCCGGGCTGGACACCGACGACCTCGACGTCCACTGCGACCACCTGATCGTCCGCGAGGAGCGCACCGGCGCGGTGGTCGGCACCTACCGGCTGCTGCCCCCCGGCCGCACCGACCGCCGGTACGCCGCCGGCGAGTTCGACCTGACCCCCCTCGACCCCCTGCGCGACCTGCTGGTCGAGACCGGCCGCTCCTGCGTGCACCCGGAGCACCGCACCGGCGCGGTGCTCAACCTGATGTGGGCGGGACTGACCCGATACCTGCACCTGCGCGGGGTGAACTGGCTGGGCGGCTGCGCCTCGGTGCCGGTCGGCGACGGCGGCCGGGCCGTCGCCGAGACGTGGGCGCTGGGCCGGGCGGGGCACCTCGCGCCCCCGCTGATGCGGGTCCGCCCGCTGCGGCCCTGGTTCGCCGAGCCGGGCGCGGCGACACCGGAGTCGGCCACCGGGGACCCCGCCGGGCGGGCGCTGATCCCCCCGCTGGTCCGTGGCTACCTGCGGCTCGGCGCGTGGATCGCCGGGGAACCGGCGTACGACCCGGACTTCCGCTGTGCCGACTTCTACCTGCTGTTCTCGCTGGACCGGATGAACCCGCGCTACCGCCGGCACTTCATGGGCGGGGTGACCCGGTGAGCGCCGAGTTGTGGCGGCCGACCGCCGGCTGCGGGCCGGACTGCCTGCCGGGGGAGGGGCGGGCCGGGGTGTCGCCGGTGCGGCAGGTGGCCCGGCTGCTGGGCGTACTCGGGATGCTGCTGGCCGGGGCCGGGATGGCCGTACTGCTGCCGGTGGTGCCGGCGGCGCGACGGGCGGCGGTGCTGCGGGCCTGGGCCCGGCGGACCACCGGGGTGCTCGGGGTGCGCCTGGTGGTGCGCGGGCGGCTGCCCCGGCGACGGGCGCTGCTGGTCGCCAACCACGTCTCCTGGCTGGACGTGCTCGCGGTGCTGGCGGTAGCGCCGGCCCGACTGCTGGCCAAGCGGGAGGTGCGGAGTTGGCCGGTGCTGGGGCTGCTGGCCCGCGCGGGTGGCGCGGTCTTCGTCGACCGGTCGCGCCCCCGGGACCTGCCGCGCACGGTGGCCCGGCTCGCGGCGACCCTGCGCGCCGGTCACCCGGTCGCGGTCTTCCCCGAGGGGACGACCTGGTGCGGCGTCGTCCCCTCGGCCGACTGCCGGCCGCGCCGGGGCTTCCGGCCGGCGGTCTTCCAGGCGGCCGTCGATGCCGGCGCCCCCGTCGTGCCGCTACGGATCAGCTACCGCTCTGCTGCCACCGGGGCGACGACCACCACCGCCGCCTTCCTCGGCGACGAGACACTGTGGCGTTCGGTACGCCGGGTGCTGGCCGCCCGCGACCTGGTCGTCGACGTCGTGGTGACCGCCGCCCTGCACCCGGTCGCCGGCGCGGACCGCCGGGTGCTGGCCCGGGCCGCCGAGTCGGCCGTGCACCTGCTCCCGCCCCGCCCGACTACCAGCCGTCCCGCCCCGGCCCCCGTGCCCCCGGCGTCGTCGCCCCGGCCCGTGCCGGCCGCCGGGACGGCCCTCGGCCTGGCCGCCTGACCCGCAGATCAGGATCGCGCTCCCCGCGATCGCCCTGACGCGCGCCCCGCGATCGCCCTCCGCGTTCCGCGTGATCGGCCCTCCGCGTTCCGCGTGATCGACTCGCGTGGGCCGATGTTGCGGTGATCGGTAGGCCGGGATACCGCTGGATCGGCCCAGATGAGTGGATCTTGCCGACCGCGGGTCGGTCGGGTGGGGCGGTCGGGTGGGTGACTCGCGACAGTCTTGTTCTATCGCGATGTATCGCGTTACGCTTCCGCCGTGCAGTGGTGCGGCCGTCGGCCGTGACCCCGGAGGGAGACGTCATGACCAACTGGAAGGTCGACAGACCGCAACGGCTCACCATCGAGGAGCCGGTCACCCGGCTCGACGTCCGCCTGGTCACCGGGCGGCTCAACGTGGTCGGCACCGACGGGCCGGCGCGGATCGACGTCACCCGGATCAGCAGTCGGCCGGTCATCGTCGAGCACCGCGACGGCGTCCTGCGGATCGAGCACGAACGCCCGCCCCGCTGGCCCGGGTTCCTCTGGTGGCTCGGGCAGCTCGGCCGCCGGTTCCGGGCCGAGGTGTCCGTCGCCGTCCCCGCCGGCACCCTGGCCGACCTGCACCTGGTCGACGGCACGCTGGTCGCCTCCGGGCTGTCCCGCGACACCACCGTGGACGTCACCTCCGGGCAGATCACCCTGATGGGCCTGGCCGGGCGCACCAACGCGCGGATCGTCTCCGGCCCGGTCGAGGCGCTCGGCGTCACCGGCGACCTCGTCCTGAACACGGTCTCCGGCGAGGTGACCCTCGCCGACAGCGCGGCCGGCCGGGTGCACGCCAACACCGTCTCCGGGGCGATCACCTGCGACCTGGACAACCCCCGGCGCAGCGACATCCGGCTCACCACCATCTCCGGCCCGATCACCGTCCGGGTCCGCGAGGACAGCGACCTCGCCGTCCACCTGCACACCACCTCGGGCCGGATCACCAGCGGCTTCCCCCAGGTCGGCGGCGGGGCCGGCGTCGGCCCGGTCAAGGACAGCCACGGGGTGCTCGGCACGGGCGCGGGTAAGCTCTGGGCGTCCGCGACCTCCGGCAGCATCGCGCTGCTCGCCCGGCCGGTGGACGCCGACCAGGAGGAGCTGCCGTGACCGCCGTGTTCAGCCACGGGCGGCTCCGGCTCTACCTGCTGCGGCTGCTCGACGACGGTCCCAAGCACGGCTACGAGCTGATCCGGCTGTTGGAGGAACGCTTCCTCGGCCTGTACGCCCCCAGTGCCGGCACCATCTATCCCCGGCTGCAACGGCTGGAGGCCGACGGGCTGGTCACCCACACCGCCGCCGGTGGCCGCAAGGTCTACGAGATCACCGAGGGTGGCCGGGCCGAGCTGCGGCAGCGCGCCGACGAGCTGACCGCCCTGGAATCCGACATCTCGGCCTCGGTGGAGGATCTCTCCGCGCTGGCCGGCGAGATCCAGACCGAGGTACGCGGCTCGGTACGGGACCTCAAGCGGGAGCTGCGCGAGGCCACCCGGCAGACCCGGCAGACCCGTTGGGACCGTCCGGCCGCCTCCGCCCCGCCCCGCCCGGCGGCCCCCACCGCCGGTGAACCGCCCCTGCTGGCCGAGTTCGACCAGCGGCTGGCCGAGTTCACCGTCGAGGTCGGGGCCCTGGTCCGGGCCGGCCGGCTCAGCGACACCCAGCTGCGTACGGCGATCCGGGTGCTCGACGGCGCGTTGGACGGGTTGCGTCGGCTGCTGCGGTGACGGCCCCCGGCCGGGCGCTGACCGCCGCCCCGGCCGGCTTCACAGGGTTTTTGCAGGAACCGTCCAGCGCCGACGCAGCGACGTCACGGATGATGGCCAGCATGGCCGCTACCCAGACCGAGGCGCGACTGCTCGTCGTCGAGGACGACCCCAACATCCTCGAACTGCTCTCCGCCAGCCTCCGCTTCGCGGGGTTCGACGTGGCGACCGCCACCAGTGGCAGCGCGGCCCTGCACGCGGCCAAGGACCACCGTCCCGACCTGGTGGTGCTCGACGTGATGCTGCCCGACCTGGACGGCTTCGAGGTCATCCGGATGCTCCGGGAGGGCGGCACGCGTACCCCGGTGGTGTTCCTGACCGCCCGGGACGCCACCGACGACAAGATCCGGGGGCTCACCCTGGGCGGCGACGACTACGTCACCAAGCCGTTCAGCCTGGAGGAGTTGACCGCCCGGATCCGGGCGGTGCTGCGGCGTACGGCCACCGGCGAGCACGCCCCCTCCCGGCTCACCTTCGCCGACCTCGAACTGGACGAGGAGACCCACGAGGTGCACCGGGCCGGCCAGCGGGTGCAGCTCTCGCCGACCGAGTTCAAGCTGCTGCGCTACCTGATGCTCAACGCCAACCGGGTGCTGTCCAAGGCGCAGATCCTCGACCACGTGTGGAACTACGACTTCCGGGGTGACGACAACATCGTCGAGTCGTACATCTCCTACCTGCGCCGCAAGGTCGACAACACCCAGCCCCGCCTGATCCACACCCTGCGCGGCGTGGGCTACGTCCTGCGCAAGCCGGCGGCGTGAATCCGCTCGACGAGGCGAAGGGGCGGCTCCGGAGCGTTCCGCTACGGGTCAAGCTGGTCGCGGCGGTGCTCACCCTGGTCGCCATCGCCCTCGTGGTGATCAGCTCGCTGACCACGTACTTCCTGCGGGAGTACCTGATCGGCCAGGTCGACGACCAGTTGCGCGGCGACACCAACGGGGTGGCGCGGGCGCTCGGCCAGGCCCAGGGCCCGCTCGTGGTGGGCATCCCCACCGACTACGTGGCCGCCCAGGCCAGCCGGGCCGGGGTGGACGGGACGTCGCGCTACTCCGGCCTGCGCCCGGAGGAACTGCCGGAGTTCCCGACCGACTTCGCCGGCTTCTCGGCCCTGGTCGGCGACCCGTTCACCGTCCAGTCCAAGGACGGCCGCACCCGGTGGCGGATGCTCTACACGGACCTCGGCGACGGCCGGATCCTCGCCTTCGGCCAGCACATGACCGACGTCGACCTGGCGGTCAAGCGACTCATCTGGATAGACATGCTGGTCGGTGGGGCGGTGCTGATCCTGCTCGCCTCGATCGGCGCGGCCATCGTCCGCACCAGCCTGAAACCGCTGGTGGAGATCGAACGGACGGCCGCGGCGATCGCCGGTGGTGACCTGACCCGCCGGGTGCCCGACCCCGAGGAGGGGCAGGAGTGCGCCACCTCCGAGCTGGGCCGGCTCTCCCGGGCGTTGAACGCGATGCTGGCCCAGATCGAGGCCGCCTTCACCGCCCGCGCCGCCTCGGAGATGGCCGCCCGTACGGCGGAGGCCGGCGCCCGGGACGCGGCGCACGCCGCGCTGGCGTCGGAGGCCCGCGCCCGGCGGTCGGAGGAGCGGATGCGGCAGTTCGTCGCGGACGCCTCGCACGAGCTGCGGACCCCGCTGACCACCATCCGGGGCTTCGCCGAGCTGTACCGGCAGGGTGCGGCCCGCGCCCCCGAGCAGACCGCCGACCTGCTGCGGCGCATCGAGGACGAGGCGGCCCGGATGGGGCTGCTGGTGGAGGACCTGCTGCTGCTCGCCCGGCTGGACCGGGAACGCCCGCTGTCGCTCGCCCCGGTGGAGCTGCCGGTGCTCGCCTCCGAGGCGGTCGAGGCGGCCCGGGTGGTCGCCCCCGAACGGCACGTCGAGCTGGAGATCGCCCCGGGTTCCGGCCCGCTGGTGGTGCACGCCGACGACGCCCGGCTACGGCAGGTGATCGGCAACCTGATGACCAACGCGTTGACCCACACCCCGCCGGAGGCGTCGGTGACCCTGCGGCTGCGTTCCGAGGCCGGGAACGTGGCCGTGGTGGAGGTGGCGGACACCGGGCCGGGGCTCGCACCGGAACAGGCCGAGCGGGTCTTCGAACGGTTCTACCGCGCCGACGCGGCCCGGACCCGCCGGGCCAGCGGGATCACCAGCACCGGGCTGGGCCTGGCCATCGTCGCGGCGCTGGTCACCGCCCATCAGGGCACCGTCGAGGTGGACGAGACCCCGGGCGGCGGGGCGACCTTCCGGGTCCGGTTGCCCCTGCTGCCCGAGGCGGACGGCGACCCGGAGTGACCCCCTACCGGTCCCGCTGTGACTTTCAGAAAACTTCCAGGCGGGTTCCAGGTGGGTGACAGTGCGACGGGGAAAACTAGGGGCATGACCGAGTTCGAGACCGACCCGCAGCGTCGGCCGGCTGCCCCCGACGCCGAGCCGTCGCACCCCTCCGCCGAGCCGTCCCGCGCCACGCGCGGCGAGTCCGACACCCCCAACACCCCCGGTCAGGCCGCCGGCACCGCGGGGGAGCCGGCCGGCACGGCCAACCCCGGACCGGCGTACGCGCCACCCGCGTCGCCGTACGCGCCGCCCGCCGCCGGATACCCGCAGACCTCGTACCCGTCCGGTGGCGGCGACCAGGCGTACCGGCCCGGCTATCCCGCGTCCACCGGTTACCCGGGTCACTCCCCGGCGGGGCAGTACCCGTCGGCCGGCTACCAGCCCGGCCAGCAGCAGTCCGGGTGGGCCGGTGGCTACCCCGGCCAGCACCGTCCCGGGCAGCCGGGCGTGGGCACCCCGTCGGCCGGCTACCCCGGTCAGCCCGGTGCCGGATACGGCCAGCCCGGCGTGGGTCAGCCGTCCGCCGGTTACCCGGGGCAGGGTGGCCCGGGTGGGCCGCAGCACCCCGGCCAGCCGACTCCGCCGTGGGCGCCCGCCCCCGCACCGCAGGCCGGCAAGGTGGCCAAGTTCGTCGGCGCCGGGGTGGCGGTCTTCGCCCTGATGCTCGGCTCCGGCGTGGCCGGTGGCGCGCTCGCCCTGGCGGTCGACGGCGACCGGGGCGGGATCACCCGCAACTACTCGGCCGCGCCCGTGATCAACAGCGCCGATCTGCCGAAGATCGCCGCCTCGGTGCAGGACAGCGTGGTCTCGATCATCACCGACAGCGGTGAGGGGTCGGGCGTGATCCTCAGCTCCGACGGCTTCGTGCTGACCAACAACCACGTGGTCGCCTCCGCCTCCGGGGACGCCGTCCGGGTGGTCCTCGCCAACGGCAAGTCGGCCCCCGCCAAGATCGTCGGCACCGACCCGAAGACCGACCTCGCGGTGGTCCAGACCAGCGGTCTCGACAACCTCAAGGCGGCGAAGTTCGGCGACAGCGACGCCATGCAGGTGGGCGACCAGGTGCTCGCCCTGGGCAGCCCGCTCGGTTTGCAGGGTTCGGTCACCGCCGGCATCCTCAGCGCCCGCGACCGCACCATCCAGGCCGGCAGCGGCAACGGCCCGCAGCAGTCCCCGCAGGGCGGTGCCAGCTCGATCTCCGGCCTGCTCCAGACCGACGCCCCGATCAACCCGGGCAACTCCGGTGGCGCGCTGGTCAACACCCGGGGTGAGGTGATCGGCATCAACACCGCCATCGCCACCGCCGGGCAGGGCAGCACCGGCAACATCGGCGTCGGCTTCGCCATCCCGAGCAACAAGGCCAAGGACGTCGCCGAGAAGCTCCAGCGGGGCGAGAAGATCAGCCACCCGTCCCTGGGGGTCAGCGTCAACGCGGCCGAGGACGGCGGCGCGCTGGTCGCCTCCGTCGCCGGGGGCAGCGCCGCCGAGAAGGCCGGCATCCAGCGCGGCGACGTGATCACCAAGTTCGGGGACACGGTGATCAACGACTCCAACGATCTGGTCGGCGCGGTGCAGGCCGGCAAGGTCGGCGACCGGGTCCAGGTGACCTACAAGCGAAATGGTGCCGAGGCGACCGCAACCGTGACGCTCGCCGAGACGTCGTAACCACAGACCTGCCTCCTCCGGGCGGCGGGCGGCGGAGCCAAGGGGGTTGGCTCCACCGCCCGCCGCCGCACGCGCCCCGGACGGGCCCCACCCGGCCGGGGCGCGTTTGCGTGTCCGGACAGGGGGAAATCGCCGCCGATCCCGCCGGACACACCTGCCGGACCGGGACAACGGGGGAGGATTCGTGGCAGTGACCCACCGTCCGTCGGAACGTCCGCCGTCCGGGCCGCCGCTGCGGGTCGCGATGCTCGTGCCACCCTGGCTGTCGGTGCCGCCACCCGGGTACGGCGGGCTGGAGCAGGTGGTGCACGGGCTGGTGGACGCGCTGGTCGGGCACGGGCACCGGGTGACCCTCTTCGGGGCCGGCCGGCAGCACGGCACCACCGCCGACTTCGTCTCCACGATCGACGAGTTGCAGTACGACCGGCTGGGCGAGTCGCTGCCGGAACTGGCCCACCTGGCCCGGATCAACCGGCTGGTGTCCGCCGCCGACTTCGACGTGATCCACGACCACACCACGATCGGGCCGCTGGTCGCCGGCCGGCGTGCGGTGCCCACCGTGGCCACCGTGCACGGCAACCCGGTCGGCGAGTACGGGGCGGTGCTCGGCGACACCGACCACGGGGTGGGCCTGGTGGCCATCTCGCACGCCCAACGGCGGGCCAACCCCGCGCTGCCCTGGGTGGGTACGGTGCACAACGCGCTGGACAGCCGGGACGTGCCGGTCAAGCGGGAACCCGGCCGGGGCCCGGTGCTCTGGCTGGCCCGGTTCAGCCCGGACAAGGGCCCCGACACGGCGATCCGGGCCTGCCGGGCGGCCGGCCTCCCGCTCACCCTGGCCGGCAAGTGCAACGAGCCCGCCGAACGCCGGTACTTCGCCGAGGTGGTGCAGCCGATGCTGGGCCACGACGTCGACGTGGTGATGAACGCCGACCGGGAGGCGACCCTGCGGCTGCTGGCCGACGCCCGCTGCCTGATCATGCCGATCCAGTGGGAGGAACCGTTCGGCATGGTGATGGTGGAGGCCATGGCGACCGGCACGCCGGTGGTGGCGCTGCGCCGGGGTGCGGTGCCCGAGGTGGTGGTGGACGGCGTGACCGGGCTGGTCCGCGACGACGCCCGGGAGCTGCCGGCGGCCCTGCGCGAGGTGATCCGGCTCGACCCGGCGGCCTGCACCGCGCACGTGGCCGAGCAGTTCTCCACCGAGCGGATGGCCCACGGCTACGAGGCGGTCTACCGGGCCGTCGCGTTCGGCACCGCCCCGCCGCTGCGCCGGCCCGTCGGGCTGCGTACCCGCTGACGGGCGCGCGGCGGGACGGCGCGGGCGCTCAGACGGTGGTCGCGGCCAGGTCCCGGACGGCGGCGTCGAGCTGCCGGCCGTACGCCGGGGTGATGCCCCCCTCGTCGATGCGGCGGGTGACCTTCTCGCGGAGCGCGGCCACCTGCGCGGGCACGTCGGAGCGGCCCTCGGCGGCGGACCGGGTCAGGTTGGCCAGCACGTTGCGCAGGTCCAGGCCGACGTCCTCGCGGACCTCGCCGGTGCGGACCCCGTCGTCGATCAGCCGGCGCATCCGGTCGGCCGCCTCGGTCAGCCCGCCGCCGCCCTGGCCCCCGTCCGGGGTGGTGGCCGGCGGGCGCGCCGGTGCGGGCGCGGTGGTGGCCCGTCGGGGGGCCGGCGGCGGGGTGGGCTCCGCCGCCGGCTGGGAGGTGCCCGGCGGCGTCGGTTCGGTCGCCGGGGCCTCGGTCCGCCCGGCGACCGGCGGGGAGTGGGTGCCGGGTTCCAGCAGCGGGGCGAGCAGGAGCACCGCCGCCGCGGTCAGCACGACCAGCACCCCCACCGCCACCAACGGGCGGCGCGACGGCGGCAGCAGCTCCGGTTCCGGGGTCCCACCACCCGGGCCGCCCTTGCCGACGTGCCGGCCGCCCGGGGTGCCGGTGTCCGCCGTCGCCGCGGCCCCGGCCCGGCCACCGGCCGCACCGCCGACCCCGGCCCGTCCGGATGCTGCGGTGCCGTCACCGGGGGCCGCTGCGGCGGCTGCGCCGACGCCGGTCACCGATCCAGCTCCGGTCACCGCGCCGACGCCGGCTGCCGCACCGACGACGGCCGGGCCGGTTCCGGCGGCCGGGGTGGTTGGCCGGTCGTCCGGGGCGTCGGACCCGGGGACGGCGGGCAGGGTGACCGTCGGGGCGAGCATCGTGGCGGCCTGCGGGTCACCCGGCAGCAACTGGTCGCGCAGGGCGGTGGCGACCTGGTGCGCGGTCGGCCGTTCGTGCGGGTCCCGGGCCAGGCAGCGCAGGCAGACGTCGACCACCACCGGGGGCAGCCCCGGTACGCCGTCCAGCACCGGCGGTCGCTCGTCGGCGATCGCGGCGGCGAGCTGCTCCCAGGTCTCCGCCGGGTACGGCGGCTGGCCGGTCAGCGTCTCGTAGAGCAGCACGCCGAGGGAGTAGACGTCGGTCGACGGCTGGGCCGGCGCACCGTCCAACCGTTCCGGCGCGACGTACGCCGGGGTGCCGAAGGTGCCGCCGTCCTCGTCGTCGTCGGGGGTGCCGACCTGGGTGGCGATGCCGAAGTCGAGCACCTTCGCGCCGATCCGGGTCATCATCACGTTCGCCGGGGTGATGTCCCGGTGCACGATGCCGAGCCGGTGCGCCGCCGCCAGCGCCTCGGCCACCTGGGCGCCCACCTCGACCGCCTCAGGCCAGGGCAGTGGCCCCTCGCTCAGCCGGTGCTCCAGCTCCTCGCCGGTGAGCAGCTCCATCACCACGAACGAGGTGATCTCGCCGTCCGGGGCGAGCGCCTCGCCGTAGTCGTGCACGGCGGTCACGTGCGGGTGGACCAGTTGGGCGGCCGAGCGCGCCTCCTCGCGCACCATGTCCCGGAACCGGGCGTCGGCGGCCAGCGACGGCGCGAGCACCTTGACCGCGACGACCCGGTCGAGCACCTCGTCGCGGGCCCGCCAGATCACCGACATCCCGCCGGCCCCGATCCTGTCGAGTAGCCGGTACCTGCGGGCCAGCAACCTACCGGCGTTCAGGGCTGCCATCAGTGTTCGCACCTGCCTGGGGTTCGGGGTGGTGTCAGGTTGCGGGAATGTGTCCCCCCTGTCAACGGTTGTCCAGTTGCCCGATGACCCTCCGCAGTGGCGGGTTCGCCCACCGCCACCGGTCCGGAACGCGCGGCGGTGACCAGCGGCTGCGGCACGGCCACGGGCGGTGGCGTGCCAGGATGAACGGCATGAGTGGCGGTCCGGTGGCGTTCGTGCTCGGCGGCGGGGGAGTGCTCGGCGCGGTCGAGGTGGGGATGCTGCGTGCCCTGTTCCGGGCCCGGATCCGCCCCGACGTCGTGCTCGGCACCTCGATCGGCGCGGTCAACGGCGCGCTGGTCGCCGCCGACCCGTCCGAGGCGGTCACCGACCGGCTGGTCCGGCTCTGGGCCTCCCCGGAGGCGAGCGAGGTGTACGGCGACTCGGTCGCCCGGCAGTTGCGCCGCTTCGCCGCCCGTACCCACCTGCACTCGCCCCGGCCGCTGCGCAAGCTGCTGGAGGGGGAGTTGGGGGCGGACACCACCTTCGCCGACCTGAAGGTGCCGTTCCGCTGCTGCGCGGCCAACATCGAGCGGGCCGCCGAACACTGGTTCCACACCGGACCACTGGTGCCGGCGGTGCTCGCCTCCGCCTCCGTACCGGGGCTGCTGCCGCCGGCACAGATCGACGGCCAGCACTACATAGACGGCGGGATCGTCAACTCGATCCCGATCGGCGAGGCGGTCGCCGTCGGCGCGACGCAGATCTTCGTCCTCCAGGTGGGGCGGATCGAACGGGAGCTGACGCCGCCCCGCCGGCCGTGGGAGATCGCTCAGGTCGCGTTCGAGATCGCCCGCCGGCACCGGTTCGCCCGGGAGATGGCCGCCCTGCCCGACGGGGTACGGGTGCACGTGCTGCCGACCGGCGGGCTGGAACCGCGCGACGACAGCCCGTGGGCGTACCGGGACATGGCGGCGGTGGGGCGGCGGATCAGCCGCGCCTACACCGCCTCCCGGCACTACCTGGCGAGCCTGGACCGCTGATGCCGCTGCCCCCTCGGTGGGTACGCCGGCTGCTGTTCGCGCCCGGGGTGATCCTGCTCGCGTTCACGGTGCTGACCACGGTGCCGGTCTGGGCGCTGCTCGCGCTGGCCGCGTCGCCGTTCGTGCCGGGCCGGCTGCGTCCGCTGCGGCTGCTCTGGATCGGCTGTGTCTACCTGGTCTGGGACGCCGCCGCGCTGGTCGCCCTGTTCGTGCTCTGGCTGGCCTCCGGATTCGGCCGGTGGAAGCGCACGCCGGCCTTCCAACGGGCGCACTACGTGCTCGCCGGTTGGTTCCTGCGGGTGCTGTTCTGGCAGGCCCGCTGGACGCTGCGGCTGAGCATCGACGTGGTCGGCACCGACCCGGACACCGCCCTGCCGGGCCGGCCGGAACTGGTGCTCTGCCGGCACGCCGGCCCGGGTGACTCGTTCATCCTGATCCACTCCCTGGTCAACTGGTTCCAGCGGGAGCCCCGGATCGTGCTCAAGGAGGCGCTCCAGTGGGACCCGGCGATCGACGTGCTGCTCAACCGCCTGCCCAACCGGTTCATCGCCCCCGGTGACGGGCGGGGGTCGGCGGTCCGGCAGATCGGTCACCTGGCCACCGGGCTGGACGACGACGACGCCTTCGTGATCTTCCCGGAGGGCGGCAACTTCACCCCCGGCCGGCGGCTGCGGGCCATCGCCAAGCTGCGCGCGCTCGGCCTGGAACGGATGGCGGTCCGCGCCGAGCGGATGCAGCACGTGCTCGCCCCGCAGCCCGGTGGGGTGCTCGCCGCCCTGGACGCCGCGCCGGAGGCCGGCGTGATCTTCGTGGCGCACACCGGTCTGGACCGGATGCTCACCGTCGCCGACGTGTGGCGCGAACTGCCGATGGACAAACGGATCGTGATGCGGTTCTGGTCCGTGCCGCCCGAGGACGTCCCGACCGGCCGGCAGGAGCGGATCGACTGGCTGTTCGACTGGTGGGACCGGATCGACAGCTGGATCGCCGACAACCGGGACAGCGTGACGGCCCGGTGAACGTACCGTGACGGTCGACCGGTTCACCGCCGTTCCCGCGTAAGGTGCGCAGGTGGACCAGATCTGCGTGGTGACGACGGTGGTGGACTCGCGCTCCGTCGCGGACCTGATGGCGGCCGCCGCGGTGGCCGGGCGACTGGCCGCCTGCGCCCAGGTCGGCGGCCAGGTCGACAGCACGTACTGGTGGCGGGCCGGGGTGGAGACCAGCACCGAGTGGTCGGTGCAGTTCAAGACCGCCCCCGACCGGGCCACGGCGCTGGTCGCCCAGATCCGGGCCAACCATCCGTACGAGGTGCCCGAGATCCTGGTCACCCAGGCCCGCAGCGGCGACCCGGCGTACGCCGCCTGGGTGCACGAGAACACCCGTACCTAGGTACGGGCACTCTGGCCTCCGGTTGCCGCCCACCGGCAGGATGGCCGGGTGCAGAACACCGGTTACCCCTGCCCCCGCTGCGGAGCACCCGCCGAGCTGACCCGTGGGTGCGCCGGCTGCGGGCTCGGGCCGTACCCGCCCGCCGCCGAGGTGGTCCGGTTGGACCGGGAGATCGTCGCCCTCGGCCGGGAGGTCGAGCGGGCCCGGCAGGCGTACCAGGGGCTCGGCTCCCGACTGCTCGCGGCGCAGCGCCGACGGGCGGAGCTGGCGGCCCGTATCCGCCGGGAGATCCCCGCGCCGGTCCCGGTCGGCGCGGCGGTCCGTCCACCCGCGCCGGCCGCACCTCCCGCCACGCCGGCCGGCCCCCCGGTCGCCACGCCGGCCGGTCCGGTCGCGCCGCCGGTGCGCCCGGGGAGGCCGATGTCGCCGGGCGCGTTCGCCGGGCCCGTGCCCCCGCAGGACACCCCGGGTCGCCCGGAGACGTCCACCCGGACGATCCAGTGGCTGCTGTTCGTCCTCGGTGGCCTGCTGCTCGGCACGGCGGCGGTGGTCTTCACCGCCGTCGCCTGGGCCACCGTCGGGGTGGCCGGCCGGGCGCTGATCCTGGCCGCGTTCACCGCGCTCGCCCTGGCGGTGCCGCTGGTGGCGAAGTGGCGTGGCCTGCGCGGCACCGCCGAGACGTTCGCCGCCGTCGGCCTGCTGCTGGTAGTCCTCGACGGGTACGCCGCCTGGTCGGTGAACCTGCTCGGCACCGCCGACTGGCCGGGCACCCGCTACGCCGCCCTGGTCGCCGGCGTCAGCGCGGCCGTCGCCGCCGGGTACGCCCTGCTCAGCAGGCTCACCGTGCCGTGGTTCGCGGCGCTGTTCGTGGTCCAGCCGGTGCTGCCGCTCGCGGTCGCGCAGTCCCGCCCGGGAGCCACCGGCTGGACGCTGACCTTCCTCGGGGTGGCGCTGCTCGACCTCGCGGTGGTGGTCGTGCTGCGCCGCCGCTCCCCGGCCCCGGCCGGGCCCGATCCCGCCGCTGTGGCTCCGGCCGCGGCGGCGCCACCCGCGGCGGCTGTAGCCGTCGCGGGTCCGGGGGAGGGGTGGTGGTGCCCGCCGGGGGGTCGGGCACCACCGTCGCCCCGGCGGACGGGGGTCCGGCGGCCGGCGGGGGGCCGGTCGCCGGGCCGTCCGGTTCCGTGCTCGCCGGCCGGGTGCTCGGCTGGCTCGGCTTCGGCGGCGCGCTGACCGTCGCCGCGAGCTGTGCCCTGGTGCCGCTGGCGCTGGGCCGCGCCGGCGGTCAGCCACTGCTCGCCGGCCTGCCGTTGCTCCTCGTCGGCCTGGTCCTGGCCGGCGCGGCCCGGGTCGCCGGAGCGACGGTGTTCCGGCAGATCACCGCCGGGCTGCTGGTGCCGCTGCTGGCCGTCGCGGTGCTGCGGCCGGTGGCGGAACTGCGGGCCGGGTTCCTGCTGCTCGCCGTCGGCCTGGTGGCCGCCACCCTGGCCGGTGCCGTCCGGCTGCTGCCGCAGCGGCACCGCACCGGCCCCCGGGTCGGCGCGCTGCTGGTCGCGGGCGGTGCGGCCCAGGTCGTCGTGCTCGCCACCGGGGCCGTGGCGGCGCTCGCGGTGGACCGGTCGCTGCCCGCCTGGCAGGGCGCCGCCGCCGGACCCGACCTCGCCTGGGGCTGGCAGTTGCCGCTCGTCGTCCTGCTCACCACCGGCGCCGGTCTCCTGCTGCTGCCGAGGGCGGCCCGCCCGGTGACCGTACTGCTGGCGGTGGTGGTCACGGCTGCGGCACTGCCGGCGGTGACGGTCACCCCGTGGCCGGCCACCCTCGCCGTCGACCTGGTCGTCGGGGCGGCGCTGCTGCCGGTCGCGGTGCTGCGCGGCCGGCGCGCCCCGACCGTGCTGGTCGGCGCGGCGGGGGCCACGGTGCTGCTCGGGCACGGCCTGCTGGTGGCCTCGGCCGCCCCGGCCGGGATGCTGGTGGCGCTCGGGGTGGTGCTGGTCGCCGGGCTGGTGGTGGCACTGCCCGGCCGCCCGGCGAGCGCCGTCGCGGGCCGGGTCGCCGGGGTCGCGCTGACGGTCGCGTTGCTCACCGTGCCGGCCGGCGCGGCGGTCGCGTCGCGGGCCGCCGGGGCACCGGCCTGGTGGCAGTCGCGGGCCGGGTTCGTCGCCGCCGTGCTGCTGCTGGTCCCGCTGCTCGCGCTGCGTCGTCGCCGCCCCGACCTCGACGGGTACGCCGGCACCGCGCTCGCCCTGGCGCTCGCCGCCGTGGTCGCGCCCACCGTCGTACCCGGTGGGGAGCCGCTCGCGCTCTACGCGGCGCTGGCGGTCGTCGCGCTGGTGCCGGCCGACCGGCGGACCGCGCCGGTGACCCCGGGCCGGGTGGTCGGTGCGGTGCTGGCCGGCCTGGCGCTGGTCGCCGCCGCGCCGGTGACCCTGGCCGCGCTCGCCGCCCCCTACGGCGGGCCGGTGCGACCCTGGTCCGGGGCGCCGACCGGGGACGGGCCTACCGGTGCCCCCGTGGTCGGGGCGGCGCTGCTGGTCCTGGCCGGCACGGCCGCGCTGGTCGTCCACCGGCACACCGGTGACCGGTCCGGGGCGGCCGTCGCCGCGCTGCCGTTCGGGGCGGCGGCGCTGCCCGTGCTGCTGCTCGGCGCGGACGCCCCCTGGCCGGTGGTGCCGGCGGCGGTGCTGCTCGTCGGGGTCGCCGCCCTGCTCACCGCCACGCTCACCGGCCCGGCCCCGTCCGCCGCCCCGGGCGGGGCTGTTCCCCACGGAACCGAACAGGGCCAGGCCGCTCCCCACGGGACCGCCCCGGGTGCTCCCGGAGCCGCCGCGGCGGCACCGGCCCACCGGCGCGGCCGGGCGCTGCTGGTGCCGGTGACCACCCCGATCGGTCTGCTGTGGACGGCCGCCGGCCTGGTCGGGCTGCTCGCCACCCGGGCCGGCACGCTGGCCGGGCTCGCCCTGCTGGTGGTCGCGGCGGCGGTGGTAGGCGCGGTCGGCCGGCGGGCCGGGGTACGGCTGCTGGGCTACCTGACCGCCGTCGCGGCGGCCACCGGGTTCGCGCTCACCGCGCCCCTGGCCGCCGGCCTGCCGACCCGGACGGCCGGTTTCCCGGTGCTCGGGGTGGCGGTGGCGGTGCTCCTCGGCGCACCCGCGCTGGCCCGGCGCGGCTCGTTCACCGTACGGGCGCTGGAGGCCGCCGCGCAGGCGGTGGCCGTGCTCGCCCTGCTGCTCACCGTCGGCGCGATCCGGTACGCGGCCGTGATCTGCGTGCTCTGGGGTGCCGCCGCCGCACTGCGGGTGCTGTACCCGGGCCGGTCGGCCGGCCGGCGGTGGGCCTTCGGGGCGGTGGCCGGCGGCAGCGAACTGCTCGGGGCGTGGCTGCTGCTGATCAGCGGCGAGGTGGTGCTGCTGGAGGCGTACACCCTGCCGGCGGCCGGGTTGACGCTGCTGGCCGGCCTGCTCGCGTTGCGGGCCCGACCCGGGTTGACCAGTTGGCTCGCCCTCGGCCCGGGGCTCGCCGCCGGGCTGCTGCCCAGCCTGGTGTCGGTGCTGGTGGCCGCCGACCCGCAGCCGTGGCGGCGGCTGCTGCTGGGCGGCGCCGCCCTGGGCGTGGTGCTGGTCGGGGCGGTCCGGCGCTGGCAGGCCCCGGTGGTGCTCGGCGGCGGTGCCCTCGTCCTGCTCGCGGTGCACGAACTGGTCCGGGGTTGGGACCTGCTGCCCCGCTGGATCTACCTGGCCGTCGGCGGGCTGGCGTTGATCACCCTCGCCGCCACCTACGAGCGGCGTCGGCGCGACGTGGCCCGGCTGCGCGCGGCGGTGGGCCGGATGGGCTGACCCGGGCACCGGTAGGGTCGTGCCAAGGCAGCGCCTGTTCACCCCGGCGGGCAGGTGCCGACCGGGCCGGCGGTGGCGGCCCGGCAGATCGACGACATCCTCCGGAGCGCGCGATGAGATTCGAGATCAGCAAGGTGCTGGACGCCATCGAAGGGCGGGTCTGCACCGACCCGTCCCTGGCCCGAGCGGTACTCGACCTGGCCGAGGTGATCCGCTACCAGGATCTCGACGGTGGCCGCCCGGCCAGCCTGCTGCGGCTCGGCATGGTGATCGACGCGCTCTCCCGCGAGCTGGCCGAGGACAGCGTCCCGGTCTACGCGATCGTGCACCGGGCGCTGCTCTCCGACGCCGACCTCACCTCCAACGAGCGGATGGTGGTCCGCCGGTGGGCCGACGACGGTCTGGTCGAGGTGCTCGACAACCCGGGTGACCGGATGCTGGAGGTGGCCGACCTGCTCGGTCTGCCGGTGGTCAGCAGGGTCCGCTTCGACGGCCTGCGCGGCCGGTTCCCGTGGCTGGTGGAGCAGCCGGGACGGGTCGTCGCCCCGGTGCCCGGCGCGGGCGGCCCGGCCTTCGTCGCGCACGTCGGGGGCGGGCACACCCCGGTCGAGGGCGACCGTTCCCCGGTCGGCGGGCAGTTGCTCGCCCGCAAGTGGCGCTGCCCGGAGCCGGGCTGCGCGCTGTTCGGCGGCGGTGGGGGCGGTGGGGCGTTCGCCGACCTGGCCCGGGTGGACCGGGCCCCGGCCGGTCAGCCGCCGCCCGCCCTGCGCAACGGCGTGCCGACCTGCCCCCGGCACGGTGCCCGGCTCTCCGACGCCGGGCCGCGTCCGCGCAGCGAGGTGCTGGCGATCCGGATCGGTGGCCTGATCCGCCGCCGTTTCGTCCTCACCGAGGACGAGCCGGTGACGGTCGGCCGGGCCCCCGAGGAGACCGGGGGCGTGATGCTCGGGCAGTGGCTCAACGACGAGGCGCGGCGCTGGATCAGCCGGGCGCACGTCCGGTTCGAGCTGCGCGTCGGCGAGGTCATCGTCACCGACGTCAGCACCAACGGCTCCGGCATCAGGCCGAACGGCTCGATGACCGAGGCCGACCGCGTCCCGCTGGCCCCGAAGCAGTCCCGGGTGCTCGGCGGCGCGGACATGGTGGAGCTGTACCCCGGGGTGCAGGTCGGCCGGGCCCGGGAACTGCCCACCGGGGCGGCGTTCACCCCGACGTCGGTGATGGCCGAGGCGCCCACCATGGCGATGCGGCTACCGCGCAACTGACCCCTACCGACCGCGGCCGGTAGGGGTAGCTCCACCCTGGACTGGGGGCTGACAAGGATTGTCCAGTCTCATCTATGACGCCAGGCTTGGTGACGGAAGGCCGCCCATCGGGTGCGGCCGCGACACCGGAGGGTGCCATCAGATGAGTTCCTCGACGTTGGCAGCGTCGACCGCCCGGCGGGGCAGCGACTATGCGCGCCTGTCCCGTAGGGTCGCGGAGGCGGGGCTGTTACACCGGCGTCCCGGTTGGTACACGGCCTGCATTGTCGGGACCCTGGGTACCTTCCTGGCCGGTTGGGTGCTGGTCGCGATGGTCGGCGACTCCTGGTGGCAGTTGCCGCTGGCGGTCGTGATGGCAGTGGCCACCACCCAGGTGGCGTTCCTCGGGCACGACGCCGGGCACCGGCAGATGTTCCGCCGACGCGGCCACAGCGAGGCGGCCGGCCTGATCGCCGGCAATCTCGCCGTGGGGCTCAGCTACGGCTGGTGGGTGGACAAGCACAACCGGCACCACGCCAACCCGAACCACGCCGACGAGGACCCTGACGTCGGCGCGGGTGCGCTGGTCTGGACGCACGAGCAGGTGATGGCGACCCGGGGCTTCGGTCGGTGGATGGCCCGCCGGCAGGCGTTCCTGTTCTTCCCGCTGCTCCTGCTGGAGGGGCTGGCGCTGCACGTGGCGAGCATCCGGGCCCTGACCGACCGGGAGCCGGGCGGCGGGTGGCGGGTTCCGGTGCGGCACCGGGCCGTGGAGGCCCTGCTGCTCGTGGCGCACACCGTCGGCTACGTCGGCCTGCTGCTGGCGGTGATGTCGCCGGTCAAGGCGTTGCTGTTCGCCGTCATCCACCAGGCGCTCTGGGGCCTCTACATGGGGTGTGCGTTCGCCCCCAACCACAAGGGCATGCTGATGCCCACCGACGAGGACGACCTCGACTACCTGCGCAAGCAGGTGCTCACGTCCCGCAACGTCTCCGGTGGCTGGTTCGTGGACCTGGCGCTGGGCGGCCTGAACTACCAGATCGAGCACCACCTGTTCCCGAACATGCCCCGGGGCAACCTGCGCCGGGTCCAGCCGCTGGTGAAGGCCTACTGCATCGAGCAGGGCATCTCGTACGCGGAGACCGGGCTGATCGACTCGTACCGGCAGGGGCTGGCGCACCTGCACGAGGTGGGCCGGCCGCTGCGCGAGGGCTGAGTCGACGCACCGGCGCAAGGGCGCCGGGACCGCGACGGTCCCGGCGCCCTTGCGGGTACGACCTCAGCCGGCCAGCACCGCGGCGAGCTGCGCCACCGCGTGGTCGATCTCGTCGGAGGTGATCACCAGCGGCGGGGCCAGCCGGATGGTCGAGCCGTGGGTGTCCTTGGCCAGTACGCCCCGGTCCATCAGCCGCTCGCACGCCTGCCGCCCGGTCATCAGCGCCGGGTCGATGTCGACCCCGGCCCACAGCCCGCGTACCCGCACCGCGACCAGCCCGCTGCCGAGCAGCCCCGCCAGCCCGGCGCGCAGCCGCTCGCCCAGCTCGGCGGAGCGGCGCTGGAACTCCCCGGTGGCCAGTAGCCGGACCACCTCGGTGGCGACCGCGCAGGCGAGCGGGTTGCCGCCGAACGTGGAGCCGTGCTGGCCCGGCCGGAGCACACCGAGCACGTCGGCGTCCGCGGCGACGGCGGAGACCGGCACGATGCCGCCGCCGAGCGCCTTGCCGAGCAGGTACATGTCCGGTACGACGCCCTCGTGGTCGCAGGCGAAGGTGCGCCCGGTCCGGCCCAGGCCGGACTGGATCTCGTCGGCGATGAACAGCACGTTGCGGTCGGTGCAGGCCCGGCGTACGCCCGGCAGGTAACCCTCCGGCGGCAGGACCACGCCCTGCTCGCCCTGGATCGGCTCCAGCAGCACGGCGACGGTGTTCTCGTCGATCGCCGCCTCCAGTGCCGCCAGGTCGCCGTAGGGCACCACGGTGAACCCGGGCGTGTACGGCCCGAAGTCGGCGCGGGCGTCGGCGTCGGTGGAGAAGCTGACGATGGTGGTCGTCCGGCCGTGGAAGTTGCCGCCGGCGACGATGATGTTCGCCTGCCCGGGGGCGACCTTCTTGACCTGGTAGCCCCACTTGCGGGCCACCTTGATGCCGGTCTCCACCGCCTCCGCGCCGGTGTTCATCGGCAGCACCAGGTCCTTGCCGCAGAGCGCGGACAACTCCCGGCAGAAGTCGGCGAACTGGTCGTGGATGAACGCCCGGCTGGTCAGGGTGAGCCGGTCGAGCTGCTCGTGGGCGGCCCGGATCAGGGTCGGGTGCCGGTGGCCGAAGTTCAGCGCCGAATAGCCGGCCAGGCAGTCCAGGTAGCGCCGACCGTCCACGTCGGTGAGCCAGGCCCCCTCGGCGGAGGAGATCACCACCGGCAGCGGGTGGTAGTTGTGCGCGGTGTACCGCTCCGCGTCCCGGACGGCGGACGGGGTCCGCACCATGTCCTCGATCACTGGCTCGCCTTTCCCTGACGGATTCGCAACGTGCAGCACTTCGGTCCGCCGCCGGCCTTGCGCAGCTCGGACAGGTCGACACCGATGGTCTGGTAACCCCGGTCGCGCAGCTGCGCGGCCAGCCCGGTGGCCTGCGCGGGCAGCACCACGTGCCGGCCGTCGCCGACCGCGTTGAGGCCGAGCACCTCCGCGTCGGCCATGCCCGCCCGGACCGCGTCCGGGAAGAGCCGGCGCAGCACCGCCCGGCTGCCGGGGGAGAACGCCTCCGGCAGGTACGCCACGGTCCGCTCGTCGAGCACGGTCAGCGCGGTGTCCAGGTGGTAGAAGCGCGGGTCGACCAGTTGCAGGGTGACCACCGGGTAGCCGAAGACCTCCTGCAACTGGGCGTGTGAGGCGTGCGCGGTGCGGAACCCGGTGCCGGCGAGCAGGTGGTCGCCTACCAGCAGCACGTCCCCCTCGCCCTCGTTGACGTGCTTCGGGTCGTACACCTCGAAGCCGGCGGCCTCGAACCAGGCCCGGTAGGCGGGGGCCTCGTCGGCGCGCTGCGGGTCGCGGAACTGCACCGCCATCGCCCGGTCGCCGATGACCGTGCCCCCGTTGGCGGCGAAGACCATGTCCGGCAGGCCGGCGACCGGGTCGATCAGCTCGACGGTGTGGCCGAGGTCGAGATAGGTGCGGCGGAGCTGCTCCCACTGCCGGATCGCCAGGGCGGCGTCGACCGGCGCGGTCGGGTCCATCCACGGGTTGATGGCGTAGTCGACGGCGAAGTACGTCGGCCGGCACATCAGGAAGCGCTGGCTGGTGGCGTCCATCGTCATTGTCCTGCTCCCGAGGTCGGGCGCGCCCGGCCTCCGTGGCCCACGGGCTGGCGCCGTGGCTCAACGGTATGCGGCCCGGCCGTGCGACAACCACCGCCGAGACTTGCGTCCGGCGGTGGTTCGTTGCGTGTGGCCCAACCGCGACGGCGATCCGTTGCGTGGCGGCGTACGGCGAAGGGGCCGCCACCCCGGCGGGAGATGACGGCCCCTGTGCGCTTCGGTGGCGGCGAACCGCTGCCCCCGAGGTGGGGTGCCCGGCTGGTGAACCACCAGAGCTGGTCGGGCGGTGCCGGCGAGCCGGCTGGTCCAACGTCGCCGGCGAACCGCCGGCGGGGTCAAATGTGCCCTCAGAACCGGTCGACAAACTGTGAGTCAAGCCACTCCCGGAACCGGGCCACCCAGTCGCCGTCGGTGGTCGGCCAGTCGAACTGACCGGTGAAGGCGAGCACGCCGAGCACCACCGCGGCCAGGCCGACAAGCACGCCGACCAGCGCGTCCGTGGTACCGGCCACGTGCCGACGCCGGGTCGCGATCAGCCCCAGCACCGAGCAGACCGCGCCGAGCGCGCCGAGGGCGATGCCGTACCCGGCCAGCGTGCCGGTGAGCACGAACGCCGCGCCCACCACCGAGACGATCAGACCCAGGGTGGCGAGCAGGCTGGTCCTCGGCTTCGGCCCGGCCACCACCGGCGGCTGCGGGTCGGCCCCGTCGGTGTCCACCCGGTCGCCGGGGCGGGTGCCGGCGGGCGGGGGCGGCGGAACGGGCGTCCGGTCCCGGTCGACCGGCCGGTCCGGCACCGGACGCGGCGCGGGGTCGGTGACCCGGATCGGGTCGGTCGGCGTACGCGGCTCGTCGTCGATGGTGGTCGACCGGGCGGCGGCGGCGCTCCGGGTGCCGTCCACGGCGCTGCGGGCGGTCGCCGCCCGCGCCAGCGCGCCGCGCTCCGCCGCCCGCCGCTCGTCGTCGGCGTCGCGTTCGCCGTCGGTGGCCAGCGACCCGCTGCGGTACGTCGCCCGGTCGGCGTCCCGGTCGGTCACCACGGGCTGCCCGTCACGCGCGTCGACCACCCCGTCGCCGTTGCTGTCCTGCGTCGCCGTCCGGCGGCGCAGGAGGGAAGGAACGTTCACCATCACACCTCCTCGTCGATGCGTGCAGCCCTCGGAAGGGTCGGTGGCCGGCACGCGGGAACACCCCGGATGTACCCCGTCCGTCGATCGACCACACTCCGGGCGACCCGGACGGCACCGTCGTCGGCGGGGCCGGGGCGGCGGGCTACCCTTGGCACCCGTGCCAGAGGGACACACCATCCACCGTCTCGCGGCCCGGCACGCCGAGCTGTTCGCCGGCGACAAGGTCACCGCCAGCAGCCCGCAGGGCCGCTTCACCGAGGGCGCCGCGCTGATCTCCGGCAGCGTCCTGCACGGCACCGAGGCGTACGGCAAGCACCTGCTACACCACTACGCCGACGAGCGCACCCTGCACGTCCACCTGGGCCTGTACGGCAGGTTCACCGACGGCGACGGCGAGCCGCCCGTACCGGTGGGGCAGGTCCGGCTGCGACTGGCCAGCGACGGGCACTGGCTGGAGCTGCGCGGACCCACCGCCTGCGAACTGCTCACCCCGCCCGAGGTGGCGGCGTTGCGCGGCCGGCTCGGCCCGGACCCGCTGCGCGCCGACGCCGACCCCGACCGCGCGTACGCCCGGATCGGGCGCAGCCCCACCCCGCTCGCCGCGCTGCTGCTCGACCAGTCGATGGTGGCCGGCACCGGGCTGATCTTCGTGACCGAGGTGCTGTTCCGGGCCGGCCTGCGGCCGACGCTGCCCGGCCGGGCGCTCACCCCGGCGGGCTGGACGGCGCTCTGGACCGACCTGGTGGCGCTGATGAGCGTGGCGGTGACGCACGGCCGGATCGACACCGTCCGCGACGCCCACCTGCCCGAGGCGATGGGCCGTCCCGCCCGGGTCGACCGGCACGGCGGCGAGGTGTACGTCTACCGCCGCGCCGGCTCCCCCTGCCACGTCTGCGGCGGCCCGGTCAGCCGGGGCGAGCTGGCCGGCCGCAACCTCTACTGGTGCCCCACCTGCCAACGCTGACCCGGGCGGGGGCGCCTACGTGCCGTCGACGAGCCAGCGGGCCACCTCGACCTGGTTGGTGAAGACCGTGTCGCCGTCCAGGCTCCAGGCCAGGCAGTGCGCGATCGTCCAGCCGACCACCCGGTCCCGGTCGAGGCCGAGCGCCCCGGTGACCCGGTCCAGCCGCCGCCGTACCGCCCCGGGGGAGTGCCCCAGCTCGGCCCCGCGCACGATCGGCACCACCGCGAACTCCCGCTCACCCAGCAGCGGCTTCGGGTCGATCACCAGCCACGGTTCCCGGGTGGCCCGCAGCACGTTGCCGGCGTGCAGGTCCTGGTTGACCAGCACCTGCTCGCCCTGGGTGTCGACCAGCCGGTCGAGCTGGTCGAGCGCCGCGTCGACCAGCCGCCGCCCGTACGGCCGGCCGGCACCCTCCCACGCCTCGGGCAGCCGGTGCCGCCAGCCCATGGCTTCCTCGGCGAGCGGGGTGAACGGCCCGGCCGCCCGCCGCCACAACCGGGGCAGCAGGCCGGCCACCACGTCCACCGCCTCGTCGGCGGGCACCTCGTGCAGCGGTGAGCCGGGCCGGCACCGCTCCACCAGCAGCGCCCGCCGCTGCGGGTCGTGGGCGAGCAGCCGGACCGCCGCCTCGCCGTCCCAGTGCGCCAACGCGTCGGCCTCGTGCCGGCTGTCCGGGGCCGGGTACTGCAACTTCAGCACCGCCGGGGTGCCGTCGGGCAGGTCGGCCGGCATCGCCAGCGAGGCGAACGCGTACGGGAAGGGCGGCCCGAGCCGCAGCGACCACTGCTGCGCGCACTCGTCCCGCCACCGGGCCAGCGTGGCCAGCCACTCCCGCCCCTCCGGCGTCTGCCGCACCCACGACAACCCCGCCGGAATCTCCACCGACCCATTGTGGCGACCGTGAAGAGTTGTTGCTGCCCCGGCGACCACAGCTCGCCACGAACGAACGCGTCGAGCCGCCCGGAGAGGCGGGACGGTCAGGGACGCCAGCCGGCGGCGGTCAGCGCCGCGCGCAGTTGGGCCGCCACCTCGTCGGGGCGGTGGCGGACGTCGAAGGCGGTGAACCGCAGGATGCGGTCCCCGGAGATCCACACCCCGTTCTGCCGGCGCAGGTCGGCCGCCCACTGCCGGACGTCCATGTGGTGTGCGCCGTCGACCTCGACGTGCAGGCCCCACTGCCGCCAGTAGGCGTCCAGGTAACGCACGCGCCCGTCCGCGTCCCGCCGGCGTTCCTGCAACTCCGGGCGGGGCAGGCGATGGCGACGACAGAGCCGGACCAGATCGATCTCGGACAGTGCCTCTGCCCCGCCGGCCAGGTCGCCGATGGTCCGCCGGATCAGGGCCGCCCGGCGCAGTCGGGGCAACCGGCGGGCCACCGCGTCGAGTTCTCCAGGGGTGACCCGCCGCTGCTGGCAGCCGGCCGCCAGTACCGCCTGCGCATCGTCGTCGCCGCGCATCCACTGGGCGGCGTCGAGGAGCGACCTGGCCATCGTGGTGCGGTCCGGCCGGCCCCGCTGCCGGTCGTCGTCGGTGAGCTGCCGGGTCCGTCGTACCCGCACCGCCGGCATGCCGAGGGGCAGCCGACGCAGCAGGTCAGGGGCCTGCCGTTGGTACGGGATCAGCACGTCCACCGCTTCGTGCCGCCAATGCCCGCGCAGGCCCCCCGCCTGCGCCGCCGCGAAACCAGCCAGGACGGCGTCGGTACCGGCGGCCAGCACTGCCACCCATCGTGCCTAGTCGACGGTCACCGGGCCACCGCCGGCCCGCAGGATGCCCCGGCACACCCGTTCCCACCGGCCGGTGGCCAGCAGGTGACGGACCCGGGAGGGGGTGAGTTCGGCGGTGGCCTGGGCCCAGCTCACCACTCCGGCCTGCGTGAAGAGCAACCAGTCGAGGGCGGCGGCATCGTCGCCAGGCATCCGCATCCGACGAGCAGACCATACTTTGTGGAGAGTTCTTGTCGCCCTGGCGACAAGAACTCTCCACAAAGTGACGCCTACCGGCGAGGCAGTGATACGGGGTGGTGGGTTTCAGCGGCCGAGGGCGTCGACGGCCTTGCGGGCGGCGATCAGCACCGGGTCCCACACCGGCGCGTACGGCGGGGCGTAGCCGAGGTCGAGGGCGGTCATCTCGTCCACCGTCATCTCGTTCCACAGCGCCACGGCCAGCGCGTCGATCCGCTTCGCCGCCTCGGAACGGCCGACGATCTGCGCGCCGAGCAGCCGACCGGTGGGCCGCTCGGCGATCAGCTTGACCGTCATCGACTGGGCCCCCGGGTAGTAGCCGGCCCGGTTCGTCGACTCGGCGATCACCGAGACGAACTCGAACCCGGCCGCCGTGGCGTCACGCTCCCGCAGCCCGGTACGCCCCACCTCCAGGTCGCACACCTTCGTCACGGCGGTGCCGATCACCCCGGGGAAGGTGGCGTACCCGCCGCCGATGTTGATCCCGGCGACCCGGCCCTGCTTGTTGGCGTGGGTGCCGAGGGGGATGTGCACCGACATGCCGGTGACCCGGTGCAGGGTCTCCACGCAGTCGCCGGCCGCCCAGACGCCGGGCACCCCGGGCACCCGCATCCGACGGTCGACACGGACCCCGCCGGTCCGGCCGAGCGGGAGGCCGGCGGCTGCGGCGAGCGCGGTGTTGGGGCGTACGCCCAGGCCGAGGACCACGACGTCGGCCGGCACCGGGCCGGTGGAGGTGACCACCGCGGACACCCGGCCGTCGCGCTGCTCGACCCCGCTGACCGTGACGCCGGTACGGATCTCGACGCCCAGCCCGCGCATCGCCTCGGCGACCAGGCCGGCCATGTCCTCGTCGACGGTGGCCATCGGCTGCTCGGCCCGTTCGACCAGGGTGACGGCGAGCCCGCGTTGGATCAGCGCCTCGGCCATCTCCACCCCGATGTAGCCGCCGCCGACCACCACCGCCCGGCGGGGCGTCGGGTCGGCGTCCAGCCAGGCCCGCAGCGCCGCCGCGTCGTCGAGGGTCTGGATGCCGAAGATGCCGTCGATGTCGCCGTCGGCCCAGTCGGGCTGGTTGGGCACCGAGCCGGTGGCGTACACCAGGGTGTCGAAGCGTTCGCGGACCTCGCCGCCGTCGTCGAGTCGGCGGGCGGTGACCTCCCGGCGGTCGAGGTCGATGCCGGTGACCTCGGTGCGCAGCCGTACGTCGATGGCGAAGTCGTCCCGGAAGGTGGCCGGGTCGCGGGCGATGAGCGCGTCCCGCTCCTCGACCAGCCCGCTGATCCAGTACGGGATGCCGCACGCCGAGTACGACGTGAAGTGTCCCCGCTCGAACGCCACGATCTCCAGGTCGTCGACGCCCCGGCGGCGACGGGCCTGGGACGCCGCCGCCATGCCGGCGGCGTCCCCACCGACGACGACCAGCCGCTCTGTCACGACGCCCAGTCTTCCACGCGCGGGTCGCCCCCGGGCCGGCCAGCAGCACCCCGGCCAGCAGCACCCCGGCGGGTGGCCCGGCGGCCGTCGACCGGCCGGTCGCCGTCGTGCCGCCGGCCGGTGTCGGACCGGTCAGCCACGGGTCTGCCGGGCGACCTCGGCGACCACGTCCTCCAGCCGGCCCGAGCGGGCGAACACGGCCCGCTGCCGGGCCGCCCCGGTGCCGTGCCGGCGCAGCCCGGCCAGCAGTTCGGTCACCTCGGCCAGGTCGCCGTGCGCCTCCAGGGCGGGGCGGACCCGCTCGACCAGCCGGTCCACCAGCTCCCACGCCGGGCGCAGCTCGCCGTTGGCCAGGTCGACGCCGTCGCCCTCCAACCCGTCGTGGGCGGCCCGCCAGTGCGCGGCCACCAGCAGGTGGTGGTCGGTGTTCACCGGCGGACGGCCCGCCGCCACGTCGTCCATGGCGGTGGCGACCAGCGCCCGGACCAGTCCCGCGACCAGCACCGCGTCGTCGACCGACGGGCAGACGTCACCGATGCGGACCTCCACCGTCGGGTACTTCGCCGACAGCCGGGCGTACCAGTAGAGCATCCCCTCGTCGAGCATCACCCCGCTGGCGATCAACTGCCGGATCAGCCGCTCGTAGTGTTCGTACGACTCCAGGTAGGGGGTGGGCGCGACCGACGGCCAGCGTTCCCACTCGACGGAACGCCAGCTCGCGTAGCCGGTGTCGACCCCCTCGGAGAAGGGCGAGTTGGTGGTCATCGCGTGCAGCACCGGCAGCCACGACCGGATGTGGTTGAGCACCCGTACCCCCGTGTCCGGGTCGGGCACGCCGACGTGCACGTGCATGCCGTTGTTGCCGGGGCCGGGCACCAGCAGCCGGAACCGGGCGATCATCCGGTCGAAGCGGGGCTTGTCCACCACCGGCGGCACCGGTCCCGCCACCGGCCCGGTGCCGATCGCCAGCACCCGGACGCCGGCCCGCTCGGCCGCGTCGGCCAGCGCGCCGCGCAGCACGCCCAGCGAGTGCCGGATCGAACCCAGGTCCAACCCGGGCGGGCTGCCGATCTCGATCTGGCTGGTCTGGAACTCCCGCTCCACCTGCCCGCGCAGCTCGGCCGGCACCTGCGCCATGACCAGGTCGACGGCGGGCACCGCGGCACCGGTGTGCGGATCGACCAGGAGGAACTCCTCCTCCACGCCCACCGTGAGCCGGTCGGGCCCGGTCCGCTCCGGGGCCACCGCCCCGGCCGCCACCCCACTGGTCATCGCCATCACCGTCCGTCCACGTCCCGGTCGCGGCGGGTTCGCCACGCGCTGTCCGGCGCATTACCCAGAGTGGCCGGCGGAGAAAACGCGACACGGCGCGTCGTCGCGCCGGATGCTTACCATGGCCCGGTCCGCCGACCGGTGCCGAACCGCACCCCCGCCCCGACCGGGCGGGTCGGGGGCGGCGACGTGAGGGAGGTCAGGTGACCCCGACGACGGTGTCCCGGGTGACGCCCCCTTCGCCGGTCCGCCGGCCCGGTCACCCGGCCCGGCCACCCGAGCGGGACTGGCGGCGGCAGGTGCCCCGGATGTTCGCGGCGCTGCTGTGGTTCATCGCCGCGATCTGCGCGCTGGCGGCGGTCAGCAGCGCGGCCAACGCCGAGTTCCAGCCGATCCGGACCATGATCGACACGCTGCTGGTGCCGGCGCCGGCCAACCTGGCGTACGCGGTGTTCCTCGGCACCCTCGCCGCGGCGGTGCTGCGCCGCAAGCGGCTGGCGTACTGGGTGCTGGTCGTCTACTTCATCCTCAGCCTGGTCGTCGGCGTGCTGACCGGCCTGCTGCTGGTGACCGTCGGCGCGGACCAGCTCACCGACGACGCCGGCCGACGGCTGTTCAGCATGATCGAGACCGTCGGCGTCTGGGTGGGCATCGGCTTCGCCGCCGCCGCCCTGACCCTGCTGCTGGCCGCCCGGCGGGAGTTCTACGCCCGGGTCCGCAGCGGCAGCACCCGGCGTGCCCTCGGGGTGTTCTTCGGCCTCGCTGCGGCGGCCGTCGGGCTGGGCTACCTGCTGCTCACCGCCGTGCCCGGCAGCCTGCACAGCTGGCTGGACCGGATCGGGTACGCCATCGAGAAGGTCTTCGGCGGCGCGATCACCCTGGACGTCACCCGGCACGGCCAGGCCCCCGGCTGGGTCAACCTGCTGCTCGGCGGGATGGGCGCGGTCGCCTTCCTGGCCGGCCTGTTCACCCTGCTGCGCTCCCAGCGCGCCGCCGCCGTGCTGCACCCCGACGAGGAGCAACGCATCCGGGAGCTGCTGGCCCGCTACGGCGACCGGGACTCGCTCGGCTACTTCGCCACCCGGCGGGACAAGGCGGCGGTCTTCTCGGCCAGCGGCAAGGCGGCGCTGACCTACCGGGTGGTCAACGGGGTGAGCCTGGCCAGCGGCGACCCGGTCGGCGACCCGGAGGCGTGGGGTCCGGCCATCACCGCGTGGCTGGAACAGGCCCGGGAGTACGCCTGGACCCCGGCGGTGATGGGGGCCAGCGAGGCCGGCGCGCGCGCCTACCACCGGCACGGGCTGAAGGTGCTGCAACTGGGCGACGAGGCGATCCTGCTGGCCCGGGAGTTCGACCTGGGCGGGCGGGACATGCGCCCGGTCCGGCAGGCGGTCCACCGGGTCGAGCGGGCCGGCTACACCGCCGGGGTCCGCCGGCACGCCGACATCCCGCCGGACGAACTGGCCGACCTCGCCGCCCTGGCCACCCGCTGGCGGGACACCGAGCACGAACGCGGCTTCTCGATGGCGCTGGGCCGGCTCGGCGACCCGGCCGACGGTGACTGCGTGCTGGTCGAGGCCCGCGACGGCACCGGCCGGGTACGGGCGCTGCTGTCGCTGAGCCCGTGGGGCGGCAACGGGCTGTCGCTGGACCTGATGCGCCGGGACCGCACCGCCGAGAACGGGGTCACCGAGTTCATGGTGGCCGCGCTGCTCGGCGTGGCCCCCCGGCTGGGCGTCGAGCGGGTGTCGCTGAACTTCGCCGTGTTCCGGTCGGTGTTCGAGCAGGGTGCCCGGATCGGCGCCGGCCCGGTGATCCGGCTGTGGCGGCGTACGCTGCTGTTCTTCTCCCGCTGGTGGCAGTTGGAGTCGCTGTACCTGTCCAACGCCAAGTACCAGCCGCACTGGACGCCCCGCTACCTGTGCTTCGGCGAGCGGCGGGAACTGGCCCGGGTCGGGTTGGCCGCCGCCGTCGCGGAGGGCTTCGTGGCGTTGCCCGGCGGCCGGCCGTCCCCGCTGTACGGTGCGCCGCCGGCCGGTGGCGGGGTGGGGTTCGTGCCGCCGGACGCGGCCACCGTGCACGCGGTCAGCCCGGAGCCGGCGCACGAGCAGCTTCCCGAGCAGGTGCGGGTCCGGCGGGCGAAGCTGGACCGGCTGCGGGCGCAGGGCGTCGAGGCGTACCCGGTGGGGTGGCCGCGTACCGACGGGTGCGCGGCGGTGCGGGCCCGGCACGCCGGGCTGGCCCCGGACACCGGCACCGGGGAGACCGTCTCGGTGGCCGGGCGGGTGCTGCTGGTCCGCGACCACGGCCGGGTCTGCTTCGTCACCGTCCGCGACGGCAGCGGTGACCTGCAACTGGTGCTGGAGAAGGAGCTGGACCGGTGGCGGTCCACCGTCGACATCGGCGACCACGTCGGCGCGACCGGCGAGGTGTACGCCACCCGGCGCGGCGAGGTGTCCGTCCGGGTGGCCGACTGGCGGCTCACCGCCAAGTGCCTGCGTCCGCTGCCGGACAAGCACCACGGCCTGGCCGACCCGGAGGCGCGGGTCCGCCGCCGCTACCTGGACCTGGCGACCAGCCCGCAGGCCCGGGAGCTGCTGCGGGCCCGCAGCGCCACCCTCACCAGCCTGCGGCGGACCCTGGTGTCCCGGGACTTCCTGGAGGTGGAGACGCCGATCCTGCAACGGGTGCACGGGGGTGCCAACGCCCGCCCGTTCGTCACCCACAGCAACGCCTACGACCTGCGGTTGACCCTGCGGATCGCCCCCGAGCTGTATCTGAAGCGGCTCGCCGTGGGCGGCGTCGAGCGGGTGTACGAGCTGGGCCGGGTGTTCCGCAACGAGGGCGTCGACTTCAGCCACAACCCGGAGTTCACCGTGCTGGAGGCGTACCAGGCGTACGCCGACTACCACGACATGCGGGAGCTGGCCCGGGAGCTGATCGTCGCGGCGGCGGTGGCGGTGCACGGGGCTCCACTGGCCCGTCGACCGGGCACCGGTGAACTGGTGGACATCGGCGGGCCCTGGCCGGTGCGTACGGTGCACGAGGCGGTCTCCGAGGCGCTCGGCGAGGAGGTGACCGTCGACACCGACACCGCCACCCTGCGCCGGCTCGCCGACACGGCTCAGGTGCCGTACGACCCGGGGTGGGAGCGCGCCGAACTGCTGCTGGAGCTGTACGAGCGACTGGTCGAGGCGCGTACCGACGTGCCCACGTTCTACCTGGACTTCCCGACCGACGTCTCCCCGTTGACCCGCCAGCACCGGGCCGACCCCCGGCTGGCCGAGCGGTGGGACCTGGTGGCGTTCGGGATGGAGCTGGGCACCGCGTACTCGGAGCTGGTCGACCCGACCGAGCAGCGGCGGCGGTTGACCGCCCAGTCGCTGAAGGCGGCCGGCGGTGACCCGGAGGCGATGGAGCTGGACGAGGACTTCCTCACCGCGCTGGAGTACGCGATGCCGCCGACCGGCGGTCTGGGGCTGGGCGTGGACCGGTTGGTGATGCTGCTGACCGGCCGGTCCATCCGGGAGACGCTGCCGTTCCCGATGGTCCGCGAGTCGTCGTGAGCCGCCCCCGCCCGCACCGCGCCCCGGACCCGCCGGCCCGCCGTGGGGGCGACGGACGCCGGGCCGCCCGGACCGGGGCGGCGGTGGCGCTGGCGCTGGCGGCGGTCTGTTACGCCTCCTGGCTGCTCGCCCCGGTGTTCAACCCGGGGCTGCGGCCGGTGCAGAGCTACCTGAGCGAGCTGGCCGCCCGGGACCAGCCGTACCACCTGGTCTTCCAGCTCGGCGACGTGACGACCGGGCTGTGCGCGACGGTGGCCGGGCTGCTGCTGGCCCGGGTGGCCCGGGAGGTGCCCCGGCCGGCCTGGTGGGGGCTGCTGGTGTTCGGCGTGGCCACCGCCGTCGACGGCGGCTGGACCTCGATGGACTGCGCCCCCTCGATCGATGCCCGCTGCGCCCGGCTGGAGGAGCTGGGGGAGTTGTCCTGGCGGCACCAGGCGCACACGGTCACCTCCTCGGTGGCGGTGGCCGGCGCGCTGCTCAGCCTGGTGGCGGTCCTCGCCGTGCTGCGCGGCCCGGCCCGCCGCCGGGTGGGGCTGGCGGTGGCGGTGGTGCTGGCGGTCGGCACGGTCGGGACGCTGGTCGCCACGCTGCACCCCGAGTGGGGGCTGGGCCTGTGGCAGCGGGTCCAGCTCACCGGGCTGTCCGGCTGGCTGCTGCTCACCGCCGCCGTCGCCCGCCGGGGCCCCGGCCCGGAGCGTCCCCGGTGACCGGCCCGCCCACCGGCGACCCGGCGGCGCGGGCCGGCGGGCCGGGGGTGCTGCTCTGCCCGGGGATGGGGGAGGGGGCGGCGACCTGGGACCTGCTGGTGCCGTCGCTGACCGCCGCCGGGTACCGGGTGCGCCGGCTGGACCGGCCGGACGACGCCCGGGTGCCCACCCTCACCGCCGAACTGGCCCGCCTCGACGCGGCCGTGACCGGGCTGGACCGGCCGGTGCTGGTGGCGCACTCGGCGGCGGCGTTGCCCGCCGAGGCGTACGCCCGGCGGCATCCGGGGCGGCTCGCCGGCCTGGTGCTGGTGGACCCGAGCCTGGTGGACCCGGCCGGGGCGGCCCGGTGGCGGTGGTGGTCGGCGTGGACGGCCGGCACGGTGGCGGCCGGGGAGCCGGTGCTGGCCGGGGCGCTCGACCGGTCCGGTCTGGCCCGCCGGTGCGGCCCGGGGGCGTGGCGTCGGGCGGTGCGCCGGATGAGCGTCCGGCCGCCCGACCCGGCTCAGGCGGCGGCGTACGGCCGCGGGGCGGTGCTGGTCGGGGCGTTGGTGCAGTGGCTGGCGTACCCGGCGGTGGCGGCGGAGCTGGTGGCGTTGCGGGCGGTGACCGCAGCACCGACGTTGCCGGTGCGGGTGTTGACCGCGCTCGGCGACGTGCCCACCCCGGCCGGCCGGGCGGCCTGGCGGGCGGGACACGCGGCGTTGGCGGCGAGCTTCCCCGCTGGCCGGCAGGAGGTGTTCCGGGACGCCCGGCACCTGCTGCACGTCGACCGGCCGGGGACGGTGGCCGACGCCGTCGCGGCGGTCCGACGTGACAGCGGGTCCTAGGCTGGCGGGCGTGTCGGGGCTGCGGGTGGTGACGGGTCTGTGGGCGTACGCGCTCGTCGGGCTGACGCTGCTCGCGGACCGGCCGGGTGACCTGCTGGCCGGTGCTGCGGTGGCGGCCGCGTTGCTGCTCGTCGTCCTGCTGGCGGCCCGGCCCCGGTCGGCGTCCGGCCCCGGCACCGGGCGGCGGCGGGCGGTCGGGCTGCGCGACCGGGCCCGGCGTCGACGCGTACCCCGGCAGGTCGATCCGGACGCGGCGGGCCGGCCCCGCCCCCGGGCACCCGGGGGTCCCCTCCCGGTCGGCTGGTCCCCGGTCGCGGGCTGAGCCCGCGCGCCGCCGACCCCCGACCGGTTCCGTCGCCATCCGTCCCACGCGGACTTGTGGCGGCCCCTGACGGGCCGCCGGTCACCGTCGCGTGCGGACCTCCGGAATCGGACCGAGGGGTTCCCCCATGCTCGCCTTCTCACCTGTGCACGACGCGGCCGCCGCCGCGGGTTCCGTCGTCGGCTGGCTCGCCGGGCTGCTGACGCCGCTGGCCGGCGGGGTCGCCACCGCCGTCGCGATCGTGCTGTTCACCATCGCCGTCAGGCTGTTGATCTCACCGCTCACCGTCGCCCAGGTCCGTGCGGAGCGGCGTCGCGCGGCGCTCGCCCCGCAGCTACGCCAGCTCCAGCAGCGGTACGCGGGCGACCCGGCGACGTTGCAGTCGGAGGTGTTCGCGCTCTACCGCGGTGCCGGGGCGTCGCCGGTGGCGGGCTGCCTGCCGGCGCTGCTCCAGGCCCCGTTCTTCCTGGTCATGTACCGGCTCTTCGGCACCGGGGACGGTGCCGGCGGGCTGCTCGACGCGCGGCTGGCCGGGGTGCCGTTGGGCTGGCACCTGGGCGACGGGCTGACCCCGTCGGTGCTGCTGGTGTTCGGGGTGCTGCTGGCGGCGCTGGCCGGCCTGGCCACGGTGCTGTCCCGGCGGGCGGCGGCGTCGGCCGCCGTCCCGGCCGACCAGCCGGGGGCGGCGCTGCTGGCCCGGGTGCTGCCGCTGCTGCCGTACGGCACGGTGCTGCTGGCGTTGGTGGTGCCGCTGGCGGCGGTGCTCTACCTGGTGACCACCACCGGGTGGACGGTGGCCGAGCACGTGCTGTTGCGTCGGCCGCGACCGGTGCCGGCCGGAGCCATCGACGAGCGTTGACAAGTGGTGGGGCGGGAGCGTAGAAAACCGCTCAGAGAGCGCTCTCTTGCTCCCGTCCCCCCAGAGAGGCATCCCGATGAACGCTGTCCCGGCGGCTCCGGTCGCCCCCACCGCCCCGCGCCGGCCCCGCCGCCGGCTCGCCCTGGCGGTCACGCTCGCCGCCGCCACCGCGCTGACCGGCGTCTCGGTCGCCGCGCAGGCCGCCGTCCCCACGCCGCCGTCGGGGTGGAGCCTGGTGTGGAGCGACGACTTCACCGGTTCGGCCGGCACGCTGCCGTCCTCGGCCAACTGGATCGTGGACACCGGCACCAGCTACCCGGGCGGCCCGGCCAACTGGGGCACCGGCGAGATCCAGACGTACACCGGCAGCACCGCCAACCTGGCCCAGGACGGGTCCGGCAACCTGCGGATCACCCCGCTGCGCGACTCCGGCGGCCGGTGGACCTCGGCCCGGATCGAGACCGTGCGCACCGACTTCAAGCCCCCGTCGGGCGGGGTGCTGGCGATCGAGGGACGGATCCAGATGCCCAACGTCACCGGTGCCCAGGCGGCCGGCTACTGGCCGGCGTTCTGGGCGCTCGGCGCGCCCTACCGGGGCAACTACCAGAACTGGCCGGGCATCGGCGAGATCGACGTGATGGAGAACGTCAACGGGCTCAACCAGGTCTGGGGCGCGCTGCACTGCGGGGTCGCCCCCGGCGGTCCGTGCAACGAGTTCAGCGGGCTGGGCGCCACCCGGGTCTGCCCCGGCAGCGCCTGCCAGGCCGCGTTCCACACCTACCGCACCGAGTGGGACACCTCGGTCAGCCCGCAGCAACTGCGCTGGTACGTCGACGGCCAGCTGTTCCACACCGTGACCCAGACCCAGGTCGGTGCCACCTACTGGGCGCAGATGACCGGTCACGGCGGTTACTTCCTGCTGCTCAACGTGGCGATGGGCGGCTCCTTCCCGGACGGGGTGGCCGGCGCCGTCACGCCGACCGGGTCGACCGTCTCCGGCCGGCCGATGCTCGTCGACTACGTCGCGGTCTACCGCCGGGGTGGCGGCTCCACCCCGACGCCGACCCCCACCACGCCGGCCCCGACCACGCCGCCGCCGTCGGGCACCGTGGACGCCTACTCGACGATCCAGGCCGAGGCGTTCTCCGGGCAGAACGGGGTGGCCGTCGAGACGTGCGCCGAGGGCGGGCAGAACATCGCCGCGCTGCGCAACGGTGACTGGGCCCGCTACGACAACGTGGACTTCGGCAGCAGCGGCCCGCGCGACTTCCTGGCCCGGGTGGCCTCCGGCGCGGCCGGCGGGGTGAGCGGCCTGGTCGAGGTACGGGTGGACAGCCCGACCGCCACCCCGATCGGCAGCTTCGCCGTCGCCAACACCGGTGGCTGGCAGAGCTGGCGGTCGGTGCCGGGCAACGTGTCGGCGGTGACCGGCCGGCACACCGTCTACCTCACCTTCAGCAGCGGTCAGCCGTCCGACTTCGTCAACGTCAACTGGTTCACCTTCCGTCGCTGACCCGGGCCGCGAGGGGGTCGCGCCGCACCGGTGCGGCCCCCTCGTCGGTGGGCTCTGGACATTAACAGTTAAGAGTCTTAATAATAGGCGCGGACGTGGACGACCGTGGATGCCCTCCCGGTCGTCCCGGCGGTCCCACCCCCGGACCGCGTCCACCGGCCCGCGCACCCGGACCGGTCGCACCCCTGACGCCCCCGCCCCGGTCCACTGGAGGCCACCCGTGAGACTCCGCACCCCCCGCGCGGCCACCCTCGCCGTCGCGCTCGCCGCCGCCCTGCTCACCGGCACGCTCGTGGCCCCGCCGGCCGCGTCCGCCGCCACCGCCGCCTTCGTCCGCACCGCCAGCTGGGGCAGCGGGTACGAGGCCAAGTTCACCGTCACCAACGACACCTCGACCGCGATCAGCTCGTGGAACGTCCAGTTCGACCTGCCGTCCGGCAGCACCGTCGGCTCGTTCTGGGACGCCCGGCTGAGCAGCTCCGGCCAGCACGTCACCGCCCTCAACCAGAGCTGGAACGGCAGCCTCGCCCCCGGCGCCAGCACCACCTTCGGCTTCGTCGTCGCGGGCACCGGCGACCCGACCAACTGCACGGTCAACGGCGGGTCCTGCACCGGCGGCGGCCCCGGCAACCCGACCGGCCCGGCCACCCCGGGCGGGCTGCGGGTCACCGGCACCACCGCGTCCTCGGCCACGCTGGCCTGGAACGCCGTCTCCGGCACGGTCACCGGCTACCGGATCTACGAGGGCAGCACGGTGAAGGCCACCGTCACCGGCACCTCGACCACCGTCTCCGGGCTGGCCGCCTGCTCCACCCACAGCTGGACCGTCACGGCGTACAACGCGGCCAGCGAGTCGGCGAAGTCGGCCCCGGTGTCGGCCACCACCACCGGCTGCACCGGCGGCACCGGCACGATGGCCGCCGCCCCCTACCTCTACCCGGGCTGGGGCGACCCGCCCGCACCGGCGACGGTGATGGGGGCGACCGGGGTGAAGTGGTTCACCATCGCGTTCGTGCTCTCCGGTGGCGGCTGCACCCCGGCCTGGGACGGTTCCGGCCCGCTTACCGGCGGCGCGCACGCCGGCACCATCGCCGCGATCCGGGCGGCCGGCGGCGACGTCATCCCCTCGTTCGGCGGGTGGAGCGGCAACAAGCTCGGCCCGAACTGCGCGTCGGCCAGCGCCCTCGCCGGGGCGTACCAGCAGGTGATCAACGCGTACGGGTTGAAGGCGATCGACATCGACATCGAGAACAGCGACGAGTTCGAGAACGAGGCGGTGCAGGACCGCATCCTCGGCGCGCTGAAGATCGTCAAGCAGAACAACCCCGGGATCAGGACGATCGTCACCTTCGGCACCTCGACCACCGGGCCGTCGTACTACGGCACCCGGCTGGTCAATCAGGCCGCCGCGCTCGGGGCGAACATCGACACCTTCACCATCATGCCGTTCGACTTCGGCGGCGGGGCGGACATGTACCAGAGCACCGTCAACGCCGCCGAGGGGCTGAAGACCACCCTGAAGTCGGCGTTCGGCTGGTCCGACGCCACCGCGTACGCGCACATGGGCATCAGCGGCATGAACGGCCTGTCCGACCAGCGGGAGCTGACCACGCCGGCCACCTGGACGCAGATCCGGGACTGGGCCAGGGCACGGGGGCTGTCCCGGTTCACCTTCTGGTCGGTCAACCGGGACCGCGCCTGCCCGGACGGGGGAGTGGTCGCCAACTGCTCCGGCATCAGCCAGGGCACCTGGGAGTTCACCTCGATCACCGCGAAGTTCTGAACACCACCGCCCGGTGGGGCCGGCCCGTCCGGCGGCCCCACCGGGTGGCGGTCCCCGGCCGGCCGGCTCCCCGGCCGGGCCGTCTTCGCGGCCCCTCGCCGCCGGGCGGCCCGCGCGGATGGGCCGGCGCGGTGACCCGGTCAGTGGTCGGCGGACACCGACCGCCGGTCACCCCGGTCGTTCCGGTCGCGCCGGGAGCGGATCTTCTTGCTGGCCCAGCTCACGAGCATGACGGCGAAGACCGCGAAGATGGCGTAGTTGAACCAGTCGCTGTACTTCTCCACGTCCTGCCAGCGCGAGCCCAGCATGTAGCCGAGGCCGACGACCAGCGCGTTCCACACCCCGCTGCCCAGCGTGGTGAGCAGCACGAACTCGCCCATCGGCATCCGGTTCGCGCCCGCCGGGACGGAGACCAGGCTGCGCACCACCGGCACCAGCCGGCCGATCAGCACCGCCCACCGGCCGTGCCGCTCGAACCAGCGGTCGGCCTTCTCCAGGTCGTCCCGGTCGACCAGCGGGATGCGGTCCAGCCAGCGCTTGAGCCGTTCCTCGCCGAGCGCCGCGCCGAGCCAGTAGAGCACCAGCGCGCCGACCAGCGAACCGACCGTCGCGGCGAGGACGATCACCACCAGGCTGAACCGGCCCTCGGCGGCGAGGTAGCCGGCCATCGCCAGCACGATCTCGCTCGGGATCGGCGGGATGATGCTCTCCAGCGCCACCAGGAAGGCGACCCCGACCGCGCCGAGGGAGTCGATGACGCCCGCCACCCATCCGGTCAGCCCGGTGAACTGGTTCGGGTCGACGTTCTCGGCGAGAGCCATGGGCGTCCTTCCAGCGGGCCGGCGGGATCGGACAGTGGTACCCAGCCGGCCACCACTTACACCCTCCGGTGAGTGAGCCCACCCCCGTCGGCCGCCGCCCGCCGGGCCCGGCCGTACGCTGCGACCGCGCCGTCGTGCCGAACGGTCGACGGCGCCGACTGAGCCGGGGATCAGTCCGAGGGGTGCAGCGCCCGGTCCGCCGGCCCCTGTCGCCAGCCGGTGAACCGGACGGTCAGCCCGCCCCGGCTGGGCGCGCAGCAGAACGGCCCGGCCAGCGCCACCGCCGCCGGGTCGAGCGGGGCCAGCCGGACCAACCGCCACGGTTCGTCGGCGACCCGCGCCCGCACCGTCAGCGCGTCGCCGCCGCGGCTGGCCCGCACGGTCACCTGCCGGCCGCTCCACTGCGGCACCGGCGCCACCGACCAGTCGGAGACCTCCCGGGTCACCACCGCGCCGACCTGCGGCAGACCGTCGCTGACCTCCACCCCGGCCTTGATCCAGTTCCGTTCGTCCACCCGGACCAGCACTCCGGCCTGGTCGAACTGCTCGGTGTAGTCGAGCAGGAAGTCCACCTCGACCGCGCCGTCGGCCGGCAGCGGGGCGAGCAGCGCCGGCCCGTCGTCGTGGACGAAGCCGTAGCTGGTGTGCCGCCACAGGTCGCTGCCGGCGGCCGGCTCCACCAGCAGCGCGCCGTCGCCGGCCCGGTCCACCCGTACCGGTGGGTGCAGCCACCGGCCCTCGTCCCAGTCGAGGGTGCGGGAGCCGTCCGTCGGATGCGCAGCCATCCCCGGACCGTACCCCGGTCGGCCCGTCCCGGGTCGGCGCGGTGGCCGCCGACGGACGACGGAACGGGGTTCGCGTTTGCGGCGTCGGCGCACCGGAGACATTAGGCCGGCATGGGTGACAGGTGGTATTCCGAGGCCGTCGTCTACTGCCTCGACGTCGACACGTACGCGGACTCCGACGGCGACGGGGTCGGTGACTTCCGGGGCCTGATCGGCCGGCTCGACTACCTGGCGCGGCTGGGGGTGACCTGCCTCTGGCTCAACCCGATCCATCCCTCGCCCAACCAGGACGACGGATACGACGCGACCGACTTCTACAACGTCGACCCGCGGCTGGGGACCCTCGGTGACTTCGCCGAGCTGCTGCACCAGGCGCAGAACCGGGGCATCCGGGTCATCATCGACCTGGTGGTCAACCACACCTCCGACCAGCACCCGTGGTTCCAGTCCGCCCGGTCCTCGCCCGACTCGCCGTACCGGGACTGGTACGTCTGGGCCGACCACGAGCCGGCGGACCGGCACCAGGGCATGGTGTTCCCGGGCGAGCAGCACGAGACGTGGAGCTACGACCGGACCGCCAAGGCGTGGTACTACCACCGCTTCTACAAGTTCCAGCCGGATCTCAACGTCGAGAACCCGAAGGTCCGCGCCGAGATCAAGAAGATCACCTCGTTCTGGCTCCAGCTCGGCGTCTCCGGGTTCCGGATGGACGCCGTGCCGTTCATCATCGAGCAGACCGAGCCGGGCAACCCGGACGCGCCCAAGGACTTCGACTTCCTCACCGACCTGCGCCAGCACGTGCAGTGGCGGCGCGGCGACGCGGTGCTGCTGGCCGAGGCGAACGTCGAACCCGACCAGCTCCCGGTCTACTTCGGCGACGGCAGCGGCTCGGGCAACCGCATCCACATGCTCTTCGACTTCATGCTCAACGGCCGGCTGATGCTCGCCCTCGCCCGGGAGGACCCGGAGGCGATCATCGACGCGCTGCGCGACACCCCGAAGCTGCCCACCGGCGGCCAGTGGGCGACCTTCCTGCGCAACCACGACGAGATCGACCTGTCCCGGCTCACCGCCGACCAGCGCAACGACGTGCTGGCGAAGTTCGGCCCGGACGAGAACATGCAGCTCTACGGCCGGGGCATCCGGCGCCGGCTGGCCCCGATGCTCGGCAACGACCGCCGGCACATCGAGCTGGCGTACGCGCTCCAGTTCTCGCTGCGCGGCACGCCCGTGCTGCGCTACGGCGAGGAGATCGGGATGGGCGAGAACCTCGCGCTGGACGGGCGGAACGCGATCCGTACCCCGATGCAGTGGTCGTACAAGGAGAACGGCGGTTTCTCCACGGCGGACCCGGAGAAGCTGATCCGCCCGGTGATCGACAAGGGTGACTTCGGCTACCAGCAGGTCAACGTCACCGCCCAACGGGGCGACTCGACGTCGCTGCTGGCCTGGTTCGAGCGGATGATCCGGACGCTGCGGGAGGCCCCGGAGATCGGCTCCGGCTCGACCACGCACATCGACGTGCCGATGCCGGCCGGGGTCCTCGCGCACCGCGCCGACGGCCCGACCGGCACCATGGTCTTCCTGCACAACCTCGGCACCGAGGACGTGGAGGTGGACCTGAGCAGCGTGGCCCCCGAGGCGGACCTGCCGATAGACGTCCTGACCGACCGGGGTTACGGCGACGTGGGCAAGCTGGACAGCCTGAAGCTGGGCGGGCACGGCTACCGCTGGATCCGGCTCCGCCGGTCCACCACCTACTGACCGGCCCGCCCGCCGACGTCCCCGCCCGGCCGGGACGTCGGTGGGCGTCGGGGCGGGTAGGCTCCTCCGGTCGAGCCAGAAGTTACCGGGAGGTAGTCATGTCGGAGGAGCCCCGCGTCGCCATCGTCACCGGAGCCGCACGCGGTATCGGCGCGGCCACCGCCCGGCGGCTGGCCGCCGACGGCATGGCCGTCGCCGTGGTCGACATCGACCAGGCGGCGACCGGACCGACCGTGGAGGCGATCACCGCCGCCGGCGGCCGGGCCGTCGGCGTCGGCGCGGACGTCGCCGACCGCGACCAGGTCGAGGCCGCCGTCGAGCGGGTCGCCACCGAGCTGGGCGGGCCGACCGTGCTGGTCAACAACGCCGGGGTGCTGCGGGACAACCTGCTGTTCAAGATGACCGACGCCGACTGGGACACCGTGCTGGGGGTGCACCTGCGCGGCGCGTTCCTGTTCAGCCAGGCCGCCCAGCGGCACATGGTCGAGCGGAAGTACGGCCGGATCGTCAACCTGTCCAGCACCTCGGCGCTGGGCAACCGGGGCCAGGCCAACTACGCGGCGGCCAAGGCCGGCCTCCAGGGCTTCACCAAGACCCTCGCGATCGAGCTGGGGCCGTTCGGGGTGACGGTCAACGCGGTCGCCCCCGGCTTCATCGTCACCGACATGACCGCCGCCACCGCCGCCCGGATGAAGGTCGACTTCGACGACCTCCAGAAGCACGCCGCCGCCGAGATCCCGGTCCGCCGTCCGGGCCGCCCCGAGGACGTCGCGCACACCATCTCGTTCCTGGCCAGCGAGGGCGCGTCCTTCGTCTCCGGCCAGGTCATCTACGTCGCGGGCGGCCCGAAGGACTGACCGGGGGCCGGGGCGTCGCAGGCGGCGTCAGGCGTCGGCGGCGGTGCGGGTACGCCACAGCCAGAGCAGGCCCAGCACGGGCAGCACCAGCGGGATGTAGCCGTACCCGCTGCCGAAGCCGGACCAGACCGTCTCGTCGGGGAACAGCTCAGGGTCGACCAGGCTGAGCACGCCGACGCCGACCACCCCGACCAGCTCCACCGAGCAGCAGGCCAGCGCGACCCGGCGGCCGGCGTGCCCGGCACGGGCCAGCCCGACCGCCGCCACGATGTAGATCAGCGCGGCCATCGCCGAGAGCAGGTACGCCACCGGGGCCTCGTCGAACTTCGTGGCGATCTGGAGCCCGGCCCGGCTGGTGGCGGCGATGGCGAACAGGATGTAGACGGCGATCAGCAGCCGCCCCGGCCCCGCGTTGGTGGCGCGCCGCGCCGTCCGGGTGTCAGCCACCGACGACCTCCCAGGTCTGTTGCAGCCGGACCACGACCACCGGCAGGACCAGGCAGACCGCGCAGACGATCGCCGACCCCCACCGGGTCGGTTCCATCCGGGCCAGCACCCAGGCCAGCGGGGGCAGGCAGACCAGCGTCACCAGGTAGCCGAAGAAGGCGCCGGGCTCGCCCGGCCGCTCACCCCCGAGGACGGCGACCAGGGCCAGCACGGTCAGCGCGAGCAGCGCCACCTCCAGCAGGCCCAGCCCGACGGACTGCACCAGGTCCGGCGGCCGGTGCCGGACCGCCGCCACCAGGGCCCACAGCGCGAGTACGAGCGACAGCCCGATCGTCACGGTGGCGAGCACCCCGCCCACCGGCGAACCGGCCGACGCCGCGCCGGTCATCGCCGCCATCCGATAGGTGTCTCGGTCACCGGCACAGCCTACTAACCGGCGTAGTAATCACCGTCGTCCCGGTCCCGGGTCGGCGGCCCGGGTTCCCGGTCGGTGGACGGCGGTGCGGGTCGGCGGCCGTCGGCTGCGCGAACAGGGGCGGGCGACTAGCGTGGATCACGGCTGCGACCGGGCGTGGCCGACGACGAGACCGGGGGTACCTCGTGCTGCGGTTCGGCCTGTTCGGCACCGGCCACTGGGCGGCGCGCACCCACGGCGCCGGGCTGGACGCCCATCCCCGCGCCGAACTGGTGGGGGTCTGGGGGCGCAACCCCGACCGGGCCGCCGCGCTGGCCACCCGGCACGGCGTACCGGCGTTCGACGACGTCGACGCCCTGCTCGACGCCTGCGACGCGGTGGCCGTGGCGCTGCCCCCGGACGTGCAGGCCGGGATCGCCGTCCGGGCCGCCACCGCCGGCCGGCACCTGCTGCTGGACAAGCCCCTCGCGCTGAGCCTCGACGAGGCCGACCGGGTGGTCGCCGCCGCGCGGTCCGCCGGGGTGGCCTCGGTGGTCTTCTTCACCCAACGCTTCCACCCCAACGTCGACGGCTTCCTCACCGCCACCGCCGCGGTCGGCGGCTGGCAGCACGCCCGGGTCACCCAGTTCGCCTCGATCTACGCCACCGGCAGCCCGTACGGCGGCTCCCGGTGGCGGCGGGAGCAGGGCGCGCTGTGGGACATCGGCCCGCACGCGCTGTCGATCGTGCTGCCGGTGCTCGGCCGGGTCACCCGGGTCGCCGCGATGGACGGCCCCGCCGGGCTGGTGCACCTGCTGCTCACCCACGACGGGGGCGCGACCAGCGCGCTGTCGCTGACCCTGGACGCCCCGCCGACGGCGGTGACCCGGGACAACGTCTTCTACGGCGAGAACGGCACCGCGGTCGTCCCGCCCGCCGACGGCGACTCGCTTACCGCGTTCGGCACCGCCGTCGACCAACTGCTGACGGAGATCGACTCGGGTGGCCGGGACCACCGGTGCGACGTCCGCTTCGGTCGGGAGGTGGTGGCCGTCCTGGCGGCGGCCCAGACCGCCCGCGCCGAGGCCCGCACCGTCGACCTCCGGCCCTGACCGCCGCGACCCGGTCGACCTGTAGGCGTGTCCCGGGCCGGCCTGGTCGGCCGGCGTGGACCGGGCCGGCCCCGGATGCGACGACGGACGATATGCCTGGCAGGCATGAATATGCCTGCCAGGCATGTCGACGTGCGTGCGGTGCTGCCCCGTCCGTGGTCACCCGAGGTGATCAGAGTGGACGCTCGTCCGTCGGTGTCCGGGGCCGCGGCGGACGGGAGCGGAAAAGCCGTTGCGCGACACGCGGGGTGCACTAGCGTGGCCTCCATGTTCACGCACGCCCTGATCATCGTGGCCGTCACGTCGGCCGCGCGGGGCCCCCTCCTGGTGGCCCGCCCGCGAGTCCGGCGTCCGGCCCTGGCCGGCCGGGACGCCCACCGCGCCTGACCCGAGCACCACCCCGGCCTGACCGCCACCGTGGTCTGGCCGCCACCGTGGTCTGGCCGCCATCGTGGCTGGTCACGGTCCGCGCTCTCCTCGCGTCGCGTCCCCGCCGATCTCCAGGGTCGTCCGAGTCCCGATCCGCTCGGACAGGCCCGGTGTCGTGCTGCGCCTGTCCGTACCGTCGCCGAGCGGCGACAGACAGGACGAGCCCCGTGGCACCCCGCCCCGACCGCACCACCGCACGCGACCGGTCCCGTCGCGTACTGTCCCAGAACTTCCTCGCCGACCCGGCCGCCGTGACCCGGATGGTCCGGGCGGCCCGTACCGGCCCGGACGACCTGCTGCTGGAGGTGGGCGCCGGCCGTGGCCAGCTGACCCGGCCGCTGGCGCAGCGGTGCGGCCGGCTGATCGCCTACGAGGTCGACCCGACCGTCGTCCCCGCCCTGGCGGCGGTGTGCGCGACGCTGCCGCACGTGCAGCACCGGCAGGCCGACTTCCTGACCGCCGCACCACCCGACGAGCCGTTCGCCGTCGTCGGCAACATTCCCTGGTCGCTGACGGCGGCGGTGGTCCGCTGGTGCCTCGCCGCACCCCGGTTGCGCGCGGCCACCCTGCTCACCCAGTGGGAGTACGCCCGTAAACGGACCGGTGACCTCGGCCGGTGGACGCGGCTGACCGTGCTGACCTGGCCGGAGTACCACTGGCGGCTGTCCGGCCGGGTGGCCCGCACCGCGTTCCGGCCGGTGCCCGCCGTCGACGGGGGCATCCTGCGGATCGACCGCCGGCCGGCGGCGCTGCTGGACCCGGCCGGGCTGCCCGCGTACCGCAGGATGGTGGAGCTGGGGTTCGGCGGGGCGGGCGGGTCGCTCGCGGCCTCGCTGCGCACGGCCCATCCGGGCCGGCGGGTCGACGGCGCGCTGCGGGCGGCGCGGCTCGACCCGGCGACCCCGGTCGGGCTGGTCTGGCCGGAGCAGTGGCTGGTGCTGTTCCGGTTGCTGCACGCTCCCACGGGTCGCGCCGGTGGCCGCCGGTGGTGACCGGTCGGGGCGGCGCAGGCGGGGGCGGCTCAGGCGAGGGTGCCGAGGGCCTCGTTCAGCTCGGCCGGGTCGTCGAACTGCCCGGCGGGCAGCGCCCGCAGCATCTGGAGCAGTTCGGTGCTGGCGCCGTTCTCCTGACCCCAGCGGACCAGGTCCTCGCGGGAGACCGGGTAGTCGAGCCCGGCCAGGTACTCCTGCAACTGCATCCCGGTGACGGTCATGCCGCCGGCTACCCGTTCCGCCCGGCGACACACCGCCCGTCACGGGCCGGCCGGCGGTTTGTCCGCCGACCCTGCCGGGTAGCCCCGCCCATGCTGGTACAGCGGCTCGGTACGCCGAGCGACTTCGACCCGCTGCTGGAGCGCGCCCGGAACGCCCGGGTGGTGATGATCGGCGAGGCGACGCACGGCAGTTACGACTACTACCGGTTGCGTGAGCAGCTCACCCGACGCCTCATCGCCGAGCAGGGGTTCGACTTCGTGGCGGTGGAGGGGGACTGGCCGGACTGCGACCGGGTGCACCGGTCGGTGGTGGGCGCGCCCGGCGGCGCGCAGGACCCGCGTACCGCGCTGGGCCGGTTCACCCGCTGGCCCACCTGGATGTGGGCCAACGCCGAGGTGGACCGGTTCTGCCGCTGGCTGCGGGCGTGGAACCTGGAGCGCCCGGAGCGGGAGCGGGCCGGTTTCCACGGGCTCGACGTCTACAGCCTGTGGGAGTCCATGCAGGCCATCTTCGACTACCTCGGCGAGGAGGACCCGAAGTCGATGGAGGCGGCGCAGGACGCGTACCGGTGCTTCGAGCCGTACGGGCGGCGGGTCGAGGAGTACGGCGCGGCCAGCCGGTTCGTCTCGGCGCGCTGCGAGGAGGAGGTGATCCGGCTGTTGGCGCGTACCCGGGCACACGTCGCCTCGGACGGCCCGGACGCCTTCGCGGCCTGGCAGAACGCGGAGGTGGTGGCCGGCGCGGAGCGGTACTACCGGGCGATGGTGCACGGCGGGCCGGATTCCTGGAACGTGCGCGACATCCACATGGCCGACACCCTGGACCGCCTGCTGACCCGGTACGGCCCGGGGTCGCGCGGGATCGTCTGGGCGCACAACACCCACATCGGGGACGCCCGCGCCACCGACATGGCCGGCGACGGGATGGTCAACATCGGCCAGCTCGCCCGGGAACGCCTCGGCCGGGACGCGGTCACGCTGATCGGCTTCGGCGGCTACCGGGGCACCGTGGTCGCCGCCCCGCACTGGGGTTCACCGGCCGAGGTGATGACGGTGCCGCCGGCCCGGGAGGGCTCGGTGGAGTGGCGGCTGCACGAGTTGCTGCCGGAGCGGGCGGTGCTCGTCTTCGGCGGCCCCGACCAGCCCGACTGGGTCACCGACACCGCCGAGCACCGGGCGATCGGGGTGGTCTACGACCCGACCTTCGAACGCTGGGGCAACTACGTGCCGAGCCGGCTGGCCGACCGCTACGACGCCTTCGTCTGGTGCGACGCCTCCACCGCCCTGCACCCCCTACCCACCCGACCCACGGTAGGCGAACTGGAAACCTACCCCGCCGGGGTCTGACCCCCGTCCGCTGCGTGGATCATGGAGTTGTGGTGCCGGACGGAACGGGGCGAAAACCCCGGGCCGGGCACCACAACTCCATGATCGGCAGGGTCAGACGTTGACCGGCTGCTTGTCGAGGTGGGCGCGGAGACCTTCGCCCTCGATGTCGACGTTGGGCAGGGCCCGGTCGAGCCAGCGGGGGAGCCACCACGCCCTGGCGTTCAGCAGGGACATCACGGCGGGGACGATGGTCATCCGGACCACGAAGGCGTCGATGGCGACGCCGACGGCGAGCGCGAAGCCCATCGACTTGATCACCGGGTCGTCGAGGAAGACGAAGCCGCCGAAGACCGAGATCATGATCAGCGCGGCGGCGGTGACCACCCGGGCCCCGTGCCCCATCCCGTTGATGGTGGCCTGCCGGGCCGTGTCGCCGTGCACGAAGTCCTCCCGCATCCGGGAGACCAGGAAGACCTCGTAGTCCATGGCCAGGCCGAACAGGATGCCGATCAGCAGGATCGGCAGGAAGCTGATCAGCGGGGCCGGGCTGTCCAGGCCGACCAGGCCGGCGAGGTGGCCCTGCTGGAACACCGCGACGGTGATGCCGAAGGTGGCGGCCACCGTGAGCAGGAAGCCCAGCGCGGCCTTCAACGGCACCAGGATCGACCGGAAGACCAGCATCAGCAGCAGGATCGACAGCCCCACCACGAGCAGCAGGTAGACCGGCATCGCGTCGGACAGCTTCTCGGACACGTCGATGCCGATCGCGGTGACGCCGGTCAGCAGCACCTCCGCGTTGCCGATCGAGCCCACCCGGTCCCGGATGTCGTGCACCAGCGTCTCGGTGGCCGCGTCGGTCGGCCCACTCTTCGGGATCACCCCGATCAGCGCCGTCCGCCCGGACGGGTCGAGCTGCGGCGGAGCCACCGCCAACACCCCGTCCGTACGCTGGACCAGCGCGGCGACCTGCGGCACGGCCGCGGCGGTGTCCTGCGGGGAGTCCGAGGTGACCACCACGGCGAGCCGGCCGGTGAAGCCCGGACCGAAGCCCTCCCGGATCAGGTCGGCGCTGGTGCGGGCCGGGCTGCCCACCGGGGCGGTGCTGGCGTCCGGCAGGGCGATCCGCATGTCCTGGGCCGGCAGGGCGAGCAGCCCGAGACCGAGCAGACCGACCAGGATCACCGGGATGCGCAGCCGGGTCACCCACCGCGCCCAGCGGAACCCGAAGCCGGAACGGTCCTCGGCGGCCGGCGCGGCGTCGACGGTCCCGGTGGCGTCGACGGTCCCGGTGGCCGGGGTGGCGTTGCGCAGCTTGCGGGGCAGCACCCGGCGGCCGGCGAAGCCGAGCAGCGCCGGGGCGAGGGTGATCGCCACCAGCACCGCGACGCTGACCGTGCCGGCGGCGGCCAGACCCATCACGGTGAGGAACGGGATGCCGACCACGGCTAGGCCGGCGAGCGCGATGACCACGGTGGCGCCGGCGAAGAGCACGGCGGAACCGGCGGTGCCGACGGCCCGGCCGACGGCCTCCTCCGGGGTGAGCCCTTCGAGCAGGTGCTGCCGGTGCCGGGAGGTGATGAACAGCGAGTAGTCGATGCCGACCGCCAGGCCGAGCATCAGGGCCAGGATGGGCGCGGTGCTGGTCAGCTCGACCACGCTGCTCAGCGCGAACAGGCCGGCCATGCCGACCCCGACGCCGATCAGCGCGTTCAGCATGGTCATCCCGGCCGCGACCAGCGAGCCGAACGTGATGATCAGGACGATCGCGGCGACGAGCACACCCAGCGCCTCGGTCGAGCCGACCTCCGGCTCGGAGTTGAGCACCTCACCGCCGGGGGCGATCTGCCACCCCTGCGCCTCGGCCTGCGCGCCGACCTTCTCGTACGCCGCCCGCTGGTCGTCGGTGACGTCGTCCGCGCCGGTGGCGAACTGCACCTGGATCAGCGCGTAGCGGCCGTTGGGGGTGATCGCCTGGGACTGGTACGGGTCGACCGCGCCGATGACGCCGGGCAGGGTGGCCGCCTCCTGGACGACCCCCTTGACCACGGCCTGCCCGTCGGGGGTGGTCAACTGGCCGTCGGCGGGTGCCTTCACCGCGATGGTGCCGGTGGCGCCGCTGGCTGCCGGGAACCGCTCGGCGAGCAGGTCCAACGCCTGCTGCGACTCGGTGCCGGGCATGGTGAAGTTGCTGGCCGTCGGGCCCTTCAGGGTGGCGGCGGCGATGCCGAGGCCGACGAGTACGACGAGCCAGACGGCGACGACGAGTCGCCGGCGGCGCAACGATGCCCGGCCTAGCCGGTACAGCAGGGTCGCCATCAGATCCTTGTCCTCAATCCTGGTGTTGGTGGTCGAGAGGTGGCCGTGGTGGCGGCGGTGCGGGGGTGACGAGCACCCGCTGGGCGACGGCCAGCAGGGCGGGGCGCAGTTCCTCGTCGGGGATGTCGGCGAACGCACCGCACCCCTCGGCGATGCCGGCGAGCAGCACCAGCGCGGCGACCCGCGCGTCCTGCCCGCCGTCGGGGCCGGTCATCGCCTCGATCAGCCGCTCGGAGATGCGCTGGATGTGGGCGAAGGCCGGTTGGGCGAGCAGTTCCGGGAACTCCCCGCGCAGCAGCGCGATCTCGCCCCGGAACCGCACCGCGAGGTCGACGAAGCCCTCCGCCGCCACGCGTTGCGCCGCCGCGCCGGTCAGCGTCGAGATCCGCTCGTCCAGCTCGCAGAGGACCGCGATCGGTCCCGCCATCAGCTCGGCGAGCAGAGCCTCCTTGCCGGCGAAGTGGTAGAGCACCGCCGCCTTGGAGCAGCCCACCTCGCGGGCGATGTCCTGCAACGAGGTGCCCTTGTAGCCGGTCACCGCGAACCGCCGGGCCGCTGCGGCGAGGATCTCGCCGTGCGTGCGGGGGGTGCGTCGGATCATGCGTTCCAGCATGCCTGACCGATCGGTCAGACACTGACCGATCGGTCAGAGAAAGTCGGTGGCGTTCGCCACAGCGCCGGGCCCGTTGCTCCCGTGACGCACCGTCATGCCCGGCCGTGCCTCCGGTCGTACGCGGCCCGCGCCTCGCTGATCGCCGTACGGTGCCGCTGCGCCCAGGCGGTCAACGCCAGCAACGGCTCGTACAGCTCCAACGCCATCGGGGTGGCCCGGTACTCGACCCTCGGCGGCACGCCCGGATGCACCCGGCGGTGCAACAGGCCGTCCCGTTCCAGGTTGCGCAGCGTCAACGTGAGCATCCGGCGGCTGATCCCCTCCACCTGCCGGGTCAGCTCCGAGAAGCGGACCGGGCCGGGGGAGGCGGCCAACAGGATGCCGATCGCCCACTTGCCGCCCACCCGGTCCAGCGCCTCCCGCAGGGTGCAGTCGCCGTCCCGTCCCCCGCCGGCACACCCGTCGTCGTCCTGCTCCCCGTCGTGCCGGTCCGTGCCGTGCCGGTCCGTGCCGTCCCGGTCCCTGCCGTCCCGGTCCGTGCCGTGCTGGTTCCCGGTGCCGTGGCCGTGCTGGTCCGGGCCGGCGTGGCTGTCGTCGTCCTGCTGCCCGCCGGTGCGGCCGTCGCTGAGTTCCCGGGACACGAGGGTGCCTCCTTCCGCCGGTGCCATGGTCACAGACGGACACCCCGACGACGGGACCGGCGGCCGACCCGTGTCGGGGTTGCGCCGGGCCGGTACGGCCGGGAGGGTGGGCGGATGGGTGGGGCGGAGGAGACGCGGGACGGGGTCGGCCTGACCAACCTGGGCCAGCCGCTGCTCGCCGGCAGCGATCTGACCAAGCGGGACCTGGTCGACTACCTCGACGCCGTACGCGACCGCATCCTGCCCGGCCTGCGCGACCGGCCGCTGTCGGTGGTCCGGCTGCTGCGCGGGCAGGAGCCGTTCATGCAGAAGAACCTGCCGAAATACACCCCCGACTGGGTACGCCGCACCGCGATCTGGGCCGAGACCTCGCACCGCCAGGTGTCGTACGCGCTCTGCGACGACCGGCGCACCCTGCTCTGGTTCGCCAACCAGCGGGCCATCGAGTACCACCCGGCGCTGGTCACCGCGACCCTCCCCGAGCAGCCCACCCACCTCGTGCTCGATCTCGACCCGCCCGAGGGGGACGCCTTCCCGACGGTGGTCCGGGTCGCCGGGGCGGTCCGCCGGGCGCTCGCCGACGTCGGGCTGGCCGGCGCGGTGAAGACCAGCGGCGCGAAGGGGCTGCACGTCTTCGTGCCGGTGCACCCGGACACCACCGCCGAGGAGGTGGCCGCCGCGACCCGGGCGCTCGCCCTGCACACCGAGCGTCTCGACCCACAGGCGGCGACCACCGCCTTCATCCGGGAGGACCGGGGCGGCCGGGTCTTCGTCGACCCCACCCGGGCCGGCGGGGCGACGGTGGTCGCCGCGTACAGCCCCCGGATGCGCCCCGGGCTCCCGGTCTCCTTCCCGGTGGCCTGGGACGACCTCGACCGGATCAGCCCCGGCGACTTCACCGTGCGGACCGTCCCGGCGGTGCTCGGCGACCGGGACCCGTGGGCCGGGGCGATGCCCGCGCCGCAACGCCTCCCCGCCGACCTGGTGGCCGAGGGGCGCACTATCCCGGTGCCCCGGGTGCAGGCCATGCACGAGGGAAAACGCCGCGCCAGGGCCCGCCGCGAATCCCCCTGACCCGCCGCCCGCCCGGCCTCGGGATCGGCCGGGCTTGATCGACTCCCGTGGGCCGAGGTAGCGGCATCCCCGATGCCGCGACAGCGCAACAGGGCCGACATTGAGCGGATCATCGCCTCGGATCGGCACGCCGACGGCACGGACACCCGCCACGGGTCGCTGACGGCCGGAGATACGACGAAGGCCGCTGATCGGGTTTTCCCTGGTCAGCGGCCTTCTAGTGCTGGTCGTCCGTGGTGCCCCCGGCAGGATTCGAACCTGCGCCCCCGCCTCCGGAGGGCGGTGCTCTATCCCCTGAGCTACGGGGGCTCAGCGACCTGAGAAGAGTAGCAAACCCCCTTCGGGATCACCGAATCGCCACCCGGGACCCCTCGGTTCTCCCCGTTGACCTGCGTGATCGTGACGCCGAGGCGGGCGAGGGGTGGCCGCACCGATCCGTCGGCGGCGGGCGGACCGTCACCGGTGACCCAGGGCTGGCTGTCACCGTCGGCCGGCGCGAGCTGATCAGCAGGCTGGTCGCAGCGACCACGCCGGCCGCCGAGCCGTCACCGGCGGCCGGGCCGGGCTGGTCAGGCGGCGGCCAGGGTGCGCCCGCAGCTCGGCAGCGGGTGCAGGGCGATGCGCCGGGGCAGTCGGCGGGGCCACTCGTTGCGGGGCCAGGAGCCGTCCACGATCAGGTGCACCGGGTGCTGGTCGGCACCGCTGAGCCGGAACACGAAGTCCCGGGGGAGCGGCGGGTCCACGCTCGGCGTGGTGACCATGAACCGGACCCGGCCCCGGGACGACACCGCCGAGATCACCTCGGCGGCGGGCATGGTGCCGCGCAGGCGTACCCGGCCGATCCAGTAGACCTCCGCGTCGTGTTCCTGGGCGGCCCGGGTGATGGCCGGGTACTCGCCGCGTACCCAGCGTTCGACCGCGCCGACGCAGAGCCCGCAGGCCCGCTCGCGCGGTTCCCGGGGGCCCAGCCCCCAGGCCCGCAGGTACGCCCCGACGGTGCCGGCGTCCATGGTCAGGTCGAAGCGGCGCTGGATCAGCGCGGCGAGGCTCTGGCGCGTCCAGAGTTCCTCGTCCAGCCCGAAGGCGTCGGGGTGGACGCCGCGCAGTACGTCGATCAGTTCGAGTTCCTGTTGCCGGCTGAGCGCTCCCGACTCGCCCTGCCGGTGTCCGCGACGGGCGGCTGCCACCGCTCCGTCACCGCCGATGGTGTGGCGTCGGCACCAGCTGGTGACCGAGCGCCGCGCGTCTCTGAGTGCAACCCCCACGTCCTACGCAACGAGCACTAATCGCAACTGGTCACGATATGTAGGTAGAAACCTCTCGTAGACCCTCAAAGGTGCGCAGCACGCTAAAGATGCAAATCACCCATAACCTGTCACGGGGTCCGGCGGATGCGCGGAGGCCCGCGTCCGCCGGAGCGGTACGCGGGCCTCCCAGGAGGTCGGGCGGGTCAGCCGCCCAGGCGCTTCAACGCGTTCTGCAGGTTGGTCAGGTCTGTCTGCTGGGTGTTCTTCATGATCTGGGCCACCGCGAGCACGTCGTCGTCGCTGCCGGCGTCCAGGATGCCCTGGATCATGTGGATGCCGCCGAGGTGATGCTTGATCATCATCTGGAGGAAGAGGACGTCCAGCTCGCGCCCCTGGGCGACGCGCAGCTTGGCCATCTCCTCCGGCGTCGCCATGCCCGGCATCAGACCGTTCTCGACCTTGGCCCCGTCGGGCATCCAGGCCATCCGGGGCTCGCTGCCGGTCGGGTCGAGCCCCCACGACCGCAGCCAGGTCTGCATGGTGCCGATCTCGCCCTGCTGGCCGGTGGCGATGTCGCCGCCGATCTGCCGCACCTCGGGGTCGGTGCCCCGGTCGAAGACGATCAGCCCCATCTCCACCGCCTGGGCGTGGTGGGTGCTCATGTCCCGGGCGAAGCCGGCCTCCGGCGAGCTGTCGCCCGGCCGGGTCAACGTCGGCGTGAGCAGGCCACCGGCGTACCCGAGGAGGAGGCCGACCACGACGGCGGCGGTCAGCGCGAGCACGCCGTAACGGCCGGCGGGCCGCCGGTCACCGGAGGGGGTGACCGGGGGCTCGACGGGCGGCGTGTCGGTCGTCGCGGGAGCGGTCATCGCCACGTCCTCACTGGGTGGGCATCTCTTGCTGCTGCGGGACGTTGTCGCGCGGGGCGGTGCCGGTGGCCGTGATGCCCTGACCGCAGTTGGCGTTCGGGCCCTCGACCGAGGCGTTCACCCGCAGCGTCTTGATGAACTCGTCGATCCGGCTGTCGTCGGCGTTGTCGACCTTGAGCTGGTAGCCCCACGCCTGGAGCGAGATCGGCTTGTCCAGCCCCTCGAACGGGCTGAGCATGGCCTTCTCGACGCCCTGCACCTTGCTGCGGAGCTTGCTGACCTGGTCGGCCGGCAGGTCGGGACGGTAGGTGATCCAGACCGTGCCGTGCTCCAGGCTGTGCACCGCGTGCTCGTTGGCGATCGGGGCGTCGTAGACGTCGCCCATGCAGTTCTGCCAGGCCGGGTTGTGCGGGCCGGCCACCGGCGGGAGCACGTCGTACTTGATCGCGCCCTGCTGGTGCTGGCCGCCCTGGACGAGCTTGGGGTCCTTCTCCCGGAAGTCGACGATGCCGTCGATCTCGGAGGCCCGCTGCTCCCACGACTTGGAACCCTGGAAGGCCGCGTACGCGCCGTAACCGATGATCGAGACGGCGAGCACGCCCACGGCCACGAACAGGGCGATCGGGCCCCAGGACCGGCCCTGGCTCACCTTCACCGGGGCGATCGGCTTGCGCGGGCCCTTGCCGCCCGAGGTCTGCCGGGGGGTGCCCGTGGACTTGGCGGCCCCGGGCTTGCTGGCGCCGGCGGCGGGCCGGCCCGCCGCCGGCTTCTTGCCGGTGCTGACCACGGTCGGACGGCGCTGCGGGCCGCCCGGGGTGCTGATGCTCATCGTCCCTCGTCAGGTCGGTCGGTCAGGGGATCTGGCGGGCCGGGTGACGCTCAGGGTCGCCGCCGAGTGCCCGAGTCTACCCCCGATAACATGGTTCGGTGACTCCCGCAGAACTCGCCGAGGTCGTCCTCTCCGCAGCCCACGCCGTCTTCCGCGAGCGTGGGCTCGACCCCGCCGCGCTCCCGGCGCACACGGCGGTGGAGCGACCGCGCAACCCCGACCACGGCGACTACGCCTCGACGCTGGCCCTCCAGCTCAGCAAGAAGGTCGGCGTCCCGCCCCGGGAGTTGGCCGCCGCGCTGGCCGACCAGCTCGGTCGGGCCGCCGGGATCAAGTCGGTGGAGATCGCCGGCCCCGGGTTCCTCAACATCCGGCTCGACGCCGCCGCCGCCGGCCAGCTCGCCCGGGCGATCGTCGAGGCCGGCGAGGAGTACGGCCGCAGCGACCGGCTCGCCGGCCAGCGGATCAACCTGGAGTTCGTCTCGGCGAACCCGACCGGCCCGGTGCACATCGGCGGGGTCCGCTGGGCCGCGGTCGGCGACGCGCTCAGCCGGCTGCTGCGGGCCACCGGCGCCGACGTCGGCACCGAGTACTACTTCAACGACGCCGGGTCGCAGATCGACCGGTTCGCCCGGTCGCTGCTCTGCGCCGCGAAGGGCGAGCCGGCCCCCGAGGACGGCTACGGCGGGGCGTACATCGCCGAGATCGCCGAGCAGGTCCGGGCGGTCCGGCCGGACGTGCTCGACCTGCCCGACGCGCAGGCCCAGGAGGTGTTCCGGGTCGAGGGCGTCACGCTGATGTTCGCCGAGATCAAGTCCTCGCTGCGCGGCTTCGGGGTGGAGTTCGACACCTACTTCAACGAGAAGGACCTGCACGACCGGGGCGAGCTGGACCTCGCCCTGGACCGGCTGCGCGCGCAGGGCCACCTGTACGAGGCCGACGGGGCGACCTGGCTGCGGACCACCGACTTCGGTGACGACAAGGACCGGGTGCTGCGCAAGTCCAACGGCGAGTGGACGTACTTCGCCGCCGACTGCGCCTACTACCTCGACAAGCGGGAGCGCGGCTTCGAGCGGGTCGTGATCATGCTGGGTGCCGACCACCACGGCTACATCGGGCGGATGAAGGCGATGTCCGCCTGCTTCGGTGACGACCCGGCGGTCAACCTGGAGATCCTCATCGGCCAGCTGGTCAACCTGGTCCGCGACGGTGTGCCGCTGCGGATGAGCAAGCGGGCGGGCACCGTGGTCACCCTGGAGGACCTGGTCGACGCGATCGGGGTGGACGCCGCCCGCTACGCGCTGGCCCGCTACTCCAGCGACTCGCCCATCGACATCGACGTCGAGCTGTGGACCCGGGCCACCCGCGACAACCCGGTCTACTACGTGCAGTACGTCGCCGCCCGGACGGCCAGCGTCGGCCGCAACGCCGCCGAGGTCGGCCTGAGCCGGGGCGACGGGGCCGGGTTCCACCCCGAGCTGCTCGACCACGACAAGGAGAACGAGCTGCTCAAGGCGCTCGCCGAGTTCCCCGCCGTGGTCGCCGCCGCCGCCGAGCTGCGCGAGCCGCACCGGGTCGCCCGCTACCTGGAGGACCTGGCCGGGGCGTACCACCGGTTCTACGACAACTGCCGGATCCTGCCGCGCGGTGACGAGGAGGTCACCGACCTGCACCGGGCCCGGCTCTGGCTCAACGACGCCACCCGCACGGTGATCGCCAACGGGCTGCGCCTGCTCGGCGTCTCCGCCCCGGAGCGGATGTGACCGTGGGTACCCGGGAAGCGGGCGGGCGGGCCCCCCAGACGCGAAGCGGAGACGAGTAGATGCGTGCGCACGAAGCCGGTGCCCTGCACGGTGACATCGGCCACCGGGGGCCGGCCTGGCTGCGTCCCCCGGCCGACGTCAACGCCCTGGTGCCGCAGCTCTGGCCGCGCCAGGTCGAGCGCGGCGCGGACGGCGCGCTGACCGTCGCGGGTCTCGACGTCCGCGAGCTGGCGGCCGGGTACGGCACCCCGGCGTACGTCCTCGACGAGGACGACCTGCGCTCGCGCGCCCGGGAGTTTCGGGACGCCTTCCCCGACGTGGACGTCTACTACGCCGGCAAGGCGTTCCTCTGCCGGGCGGTGGTCCGGATGATCGCCGAGGAGGGCCTGCACCTGGACGTCTGCTCCGGCGGCGAGCTGGCCACCGCGCTGTCGGCGGGGATGCCGGCGGAGCGGATCGGCTTCCACGGCAACAACAAGTCCGTCGCCGAGCTGACCCGGGCGCTGGACGCCGGGGTGGGGCGGATCATCCTCGACTCGTTCACCGAGATCGACCGGCTCACCGCGCTGGCCCGGGAGCGCGGGGTCCGCCCCGGGGTGCTGATCCGGGTCACCGTCGGGGTGGAGGCGCACACCCACGAGTTCATCGCCACCGCCCACGAGGACCAGAAGTTCGGTTTCTCGCTGGCCGGCGGGGCCGCCGCCGCGGCGGCCTTCCGGGTCATCGACGAGGGCGTGCTGGACCTGCGCGGGTTGCACTCGCACATCGGTTCGCAGATCTTCGACACCAGCGGCTTCGAGGTCTCCGCCCGTCGGGTGCTCGCCCTGCAGGCGCAGATCCGCGACGCCCGGGGGGTGGAGCTGCCCGAGCTGGACCTGGGCGGCGGCTTCGGCATCGCGTACACCACCCAGGACGACCCGTCGCCCCCGGCCGAGCTGGCCAAGCGGCTCCGCAAGATCGTCGACTCGGAGTGCGCGGCGGAGAACCTGGCCGTCCCGCACCTGTCGATCGAGCCGGGCCGGGCCATCGTCGGCCCCGCCGTGTTCACCCTCTACACGGTCGGCACCGTCAAGGACGTCGACGGGCTGCGCACCTACGTCAGCGTGGACGGCGGGATGAGCGACAACATCCGGACCGCCCTCTACGACGCGTCGTACTCGGCGACGCTCGCCGACCGGACCTCGACCGCCGAGCCGCTGCTGGCCCGCGTGGTGGGAAAGCACTGTGAGTCCGGGGACATCGTGGTGAAGGATGAATTCCTGCCCGCCGACGTGCAGCCCGGAGATCTTGTCGCGGTCCCCGGCACGGGGGCGTACTGCCGGAGCATGGCCAGCAACTACAACCATGTGCCCCGCCCTCCGGTGGTAGCGGTGCGTGACGGCCGAGCCCGGCTGATCGTACGGCGGGAGACCGAAGAAGACCTGCTCGCTTTGGATGTGGGATGACGTCACCTGTGCGCTTGGCCCTGCTCGGCTGCGGAACGGTCGGGAGCGAGGTGGTCCGGCTGCTGCACGAGCAGGCCGCCGACCTGACCGCCCGGATCGGTGCTCCGCTGGAGATCGCCGGTATCGCCGTGCGCCGCGTCGGCCGGGACCGGGGTGACCTCCCCGTCGACCCGGCGCTGTTCACCACCGACCCGCTCGGCCTGATCAAACGCGACGACGTGGACGTCGTCGTCGAGGTGGTCGGCGGCATCGAGCCGGCGCGGAGCTGGCTGGTGGAGGCGCTGCGCGCCGGCAAGAGCGTGGTCACCGCCAACAAGGCGCTGCTCGCCGAGGACGGCGCGGCACTGCACGACGCGGCGGCCGAGGGCGGTGCCGACCTCTACTACGAGGCGTCCGTGGCCGGGGCGATCCCGCTGCTGCGTCCGCTGCGTGAGTCGCTGCACGGCGACCGGATCAACCGGGTCACCGGCATCGTCAACGGCACCACCAACTTCATCCTCTCGGCGATGGACGCCACCGGCGCCGGCTTCGCCGAGGCGCTCGACGAGGCGACCGAACTGGGGTACGCCGAGGCCGACCCGACCGCCGACGTGGAGGGCTTCGACGCCGCCGCGAAGGCCGCCATCCTGGCCTCGCTCGCCTTCCACACCCGGGTCACCGCCGCCGACGTGCACCGGGAGGGCATCACCGAGGTCACCGTCGCCGACATGGCCAGCGCCAAGGCGATGGGCTGCACCATCAAGCTGCTCTGCATCGCCGCCCGGGGCACCGACGCCGCCGGCCGGGAGACGGTCAGCGTCCGGGTGCACCCCGCGATGATCCCGCTGACCCACCCGCTGGCCAGCGTCGGCGACGCGTTCAACGCGGTCTTCGTCGAGGCCGAGGCGGCCGGGCAGTTGATGTTCTACGGGCGGGGGGCGGGCGGGGCGCCGACCGCCAGCGCGGTCCTCGGCGACGTGGTGGCGGTGGCCCGCAACCGGCTCGCCGGAGCGTACGCGGCCAGCGAGTCCGCCTACGCCGACCTGGCGGTCCGGCCGATGGGCGAGGCGCTGACCCGCTACCACATCAGTCTCGACGTGGTCGACCGGCCGGGTGTGCTCCAGGCGGTGGCCGGGGTGTTCGCCCGGCACGACGTCTCCATCGCCACCGTCCGGCAGGGGCCGGCCGGCGGCGGCCCGGCCGGCCGTGGCGAGGACGCCGACCTGGTCATCGTCACCCACGTCGCCCCGGACGCCGCGCTCGCCGCGACGGTACGGGAGCTGCGCGGGCTGGACATCGTCCGGTCGGTGGCGAGCGTGCTGCGGGTCGAGGGCGGGGCATGACCGGGCGTCTCGCCTGATGGTTATCGGCGGGTGTGCCGGAGGCCGGTCGACGAGGCTGGTCCAGGCTGGCAGGGGCCCCGGCACGACCGGGGCGGCAGAGGCGAGGAGAGCGACATGTGGCGGGGCCTGATCGAGACGTACCGGGACCGGCTGCCGGTCACCGACGCCACGCCCGTGGTCACCCTGCACGAGGGGAACACCCCGCTGCTGCCCGCGCCGGCGCTCTCCGCCCGGCTCGGCGCGGACGTCTACCTGAAGGTCGAGGGGGCCAACCCGACCGGCTCGTTCAAGGACCGGGGGATGACGGTCGCCGTCTCCAAGGCGGTCGAGGCCGGCGACAAGGCGATCATCTGCGCCTCCACCGGCAACACCAGCGCCTCCGCCGCCGCGTACGCGGCCCGGGCCGGGATCACCTGCGCGGTGCTGGTGCCGCAGGGCAAGATCGCGCTGGGCAAGCTGGCCCAGGCGCTGGTGCACGGGGCCAAGCTGCTCCAGGTGCAGGGCAACTTCGACGACTGTCTCGCACTGGCCTCGAAGCTCGCCCAGGACTTCCCGGTCGCCCTGGTCAACTCGGTCAACCCGGACCGGCTGCACGGCCAGAAGACGGCCGCCTTCGAGATCGTCGAGGCGCTCGGTGACGCCCCCGACATCCACTGCCTGCCGGTCGGCAACGCCGGCAACATCTCCGCCTACTGGATGGGCTACTCGGAGGACCTGCGCGACGGCAACGCCACCCGCGCCCCGAAGATGTACGGCTTCCAGGCCGCCGGGGCGGCCCCGATCGTCAGCGGTCAGGTGGTGCCGGAGCCGTCGACGATCGCCACCGCCATCCGGATCGGCAACCCGGCGAGCTGGACCAAGGCGCTCGACGCCCGGGACGCCTCGCAGGGGCTGATCGCCGCCGTGACCGACCGGGAGATCCTGGCGGCGTACCGGCTGCTCGCCCGCGAGGTGGGGGTCTTCGTCGAGCTGGGCAGCGCGGCCAGCGTGGCGGGTCTGCTCCAGCAGGGGGCCGAGGGCCGGGTGCCGGCCGGGGCGACGGTGGTGTGCACGGTCACCGGCCACGGCCTGAAGGACCCGGAGTGGGCGATCTCCACCGCCCCCGCCCCGATCACCATCGCCAACGACGCCCTGACCGCCGCCCGCTCCCTCGACCTGGCCTGATCCCCGCCCCGCGCCGGGCGACGGTGACGGCCCGGTGCCGTCCCCGTCGCCCCGGCCGTCGGGTGACCACCCCGTGACGGGTGGGGGAGACCGGGTCGGGCAGACTTTCCCTACGCCTGTCCCCTCTCCCAGGAGTGAGCCACGCCGATGTCGCTGCTCGCCAGATCCAGCCTCGCCAACCGGGGGCTCGTCGCCCTGATCGCGGTGGTGACCGCGGCGTTCGGGGCGTTCACCGTCCCCTCGCTCAAGCAGCAGTTGCTGCCCTCGCTGGAGTTCCCCGGCGCGTTCGTCGTCGCGGTCTACCCGGGTGCCTCGCCGGAGATCGTCGAGGCGCAGGTCGCCGAGCCGATCGAGAACAGCCTCCAGAGCATCCCCGGGCTGGAGAAGGTCACCTCCACCTCGCGGGAGGGGTCGGCGACGATCGCGGTGGAGTTCGTCTTCGGCACGGACATCGACGACGTGGCCAACAAGATGCAGACCGCGCTGAGCCGGGTCGACGCGCAACTGCCCGATGAGGTCGACCCGCAGGTCATCACCGGCAGCACCGACGACCTGCCGGCCGTGGTGCTGGCCGCCACCGGCGGCGGTGACGAGCAGGCCCTCGCCGCCAAGCTGCGCGACACGGTGGTGCCGGAGCTGGAGGGGATCGACGGGGTCCGCACGGTCGCCGTCACCGGCACCCGCGAGCAGGTCGTGACGATCGTGCCGGACCCGGCGAAGTTCGCCGCCGCCAAGCTGACCCCGACCGCGATCGCCACCGCGCTGAAGTCCAACGGCATCGCCGTCCCGGCCGGCGCGGTCGTCGACGGCACCACCGCGCTGCCGGTGCAGGTGGGCGCTCCGGTCACCACCCTCGACCAGCTGCGGGGCATCGCGCTCACCCCGACCGCGCCGAAGGCCGCCCCGGTCCGGCTCGGTGACGTGGCGACCGTCGAGCAGCAGCTCGCCCCGGCCACCGCGATCACCCGCACCAACGGCAAGGAGAGCATCGGGGTCCAGGTCACGGCCGCCCAGGACGGCAACGCCGTACGGATCTCGCACGACATCCGGGACCGGCTGGACGACCTGCGGTCCGCCTCGGGCGCCGAGCTGACCATCGTGTTCGACCAGGCCCCGTTCGTCGAGAAGTCGATCGAGAGCCTGACCACCGAGGGGCTGCTCGGCCTGCTGATGGCGGTCGTGGTGATCCTGGTCTTCCTGCTGTCGGTCCGGTCCACCCTGGTCACCGCGGTCTCCATCCCGCTGTCGGTGGTGGTGGCGCTGCTCGCCCTCTGGATCGGCGACTACTCGCTCAACCTGCTCACCCTGGGCGCGCTCACCATCGCAGTCGGGCGGGTGGTGGACGACTCGATCGTGGTGTTGGAGAACATCAAACGCCACCTGGAGTACGGCGAACCGAAGCGGGACGCGATCGTCACCGCCGTCCGCGAGGTGGCCGGGGCGGTGACCGCGTCGACGCTCACCACGGTCGCGGTGTTCGCCCCGATCGCGCTGGTGGGTGGTTTCGTCGGGCAGCTCTTCGCCCCGTTCGCGATCACCGTCACGGTGGCCCTGCTCGCCTCGCTGCTGGTGTCGCTGACGGTGATCCCGGTGCTGGCGTACTGGTTCCTCAAGCCGCCGCGGGACGGGGCGGACGAGGCGGTGCGCCGGGCCGCCGAGGAGAAGGAACTGCGCAGCCCGTTGCAGCGGGCGTACCTGCCGGCGATCGGGTTCGCCACCCGGACCCGCCGGACCCGCTGGATCACCGTGGCGGTGGGCATCCTGCTGCTGTTCGGCACGTTCGGGCTGGCCCAGAAGCTGGAGACCAACTTCCTCGACGACTCCGGCCAGGACACCCTGAGCATCAGCCAGAAGCTGCCGGCGGGGTCCGGGTTGGCCGCCACCGACGAGGCCGCCCGCCTGGTCGAGGGGGTGCTGGCGCGCACCGACGGGGTCGAGACCTACCAGGTGAGCGCGGGCGGCAGTGACCAGCCGTGGCTGGGCGGCGGCGGCAACAACACCGCCCGCTGGTCGGTGGCGCTCGGTGGGGACACCGACGCCAAGGAGATGAAGGAGGTCCTGCGCCGGGAGTTCGACCGGCTCGGGTCCGGCGCGGGTGAGCTGAGCTTCGACAACGGGCAGGGCGGCACCTCGGGCAGCCAGTTGGAGGTGGTCGTCCAGGCCGCCGACACCGACACCCTGAACCGGGCCGCCGACCAGGTCCGGGCGGCGATGGCGGGCACCCCCGGCGTCGAGGACGTGGCCACCAGCCTGGCCGACCGGGTGCCCCGGGTCGACGTGACGGTCGACCGGCTGGCGGCGGCCCGGGTGGGGCTCAGCGAGGCGGCGGTCGGGCAGTTGGTGTCGCAGGCGTACCGGGGCAGCCCGCTGGGTCGGGTGACCCTCGACGGCGGGCAGCAGGACGTGGTGCTGCGGACGACGGCGGCCCCGCCGCTGACCGAGGAGCAGTTGCGGGCGCTGCCGGTGGGCCCGGTGAAGCTGGACGACATCGCCGACGTCACCCGGGGCGAGGGGCCGCAGCAGATCACCCGGATCGACGGTGAGCGCAGCGTTTCGGTGACCGGCACGGCCACCGGCTCGAACCTCGGTGCGACCACCACCGAGCTGAAGAAGCGGCTGGACGACGTGGACGTGCCGGGGGCGACGATCGCCGTGGGTGGCGCGAGCGCCCAGCAGGAGGACGCCTTCGGCGACCTGGGGCTGGCCGTGCTGGCCGCCATCGCGATCGTCTTCCTGATCATGGTGGCGACGTTCCGGAGCATCACCCAGGCGCTGATCCTGCTGATCTCCATCCCGTTCGCGGCGACCGGCGCGATCGCCCTGCTGCTGGTCACCGGGACCCCGCTGGGCGTGCCGGCGCTGATCGGCGTGCTGATGCTGGTCGGCATCGTGGTGACCAACGCGATCGTGCTGCTGGATCTGATCAACCAGTACCGGGCGCAGGGGATGGGCATCACCGAGGCGGTGGTCGAGGGCGGCCGGCGTCGGCTGCGGCCGATCCTGATGACGGCGGTGGCCACGATCTTCGCGCTGCTGCCGATGGCCCTCGGGCTGACCGGCGAGGGCGGCTTCATCTCCCAGCCGCTCGCGGTGGTGGTGATCGGTGGCCTGCTCAGCTCGACCCTGCTCACCCTGGTCCTGGTGCCGACCCTCTACACGATGGTGGAACGCACCAAGGAGTCGCTGCGCGAGCGGCGGGCCGGCCGGCGGGGACGGACCTCCGACGAGGGCGGCCCCACCGGGACGCCCGCCGAGCCGGACGCCGAGGTGCCGACGCCGGTGGGTGCCCCGGCGGCCGAGGCGTCGGGTGGACCGCCGGCCCGACCGGCCCCGTCGGCCGCGCTGGTGGACGGCACCGACCAGTTCGAGGTGCTGCGGCTGCCGAAGAGCCGCCGGTCGCCGCTGCCACCGACCGAGTAGTCCCGCCCGGCCGCGTCGCAGCGGCCGCCCCCGACCCGCCGCGACCGGGTCGGGGGAGGGCCGCCGACGCGCCACGACGCGCCCCCGGTCCGGGGTCACCGGGCCGGGGGCGCGTCGCGTCGCGCCCGGGACAGCCGGCCGTTCACCGGGTACGGTCACCCCTGTGTTCCTCTACTGTCGGTCATCGTCGATCCACCCTGGGTGATGGACGTAGATCGGGCGGAGCCGGCCGGGCCGGGCGGCGGGCGGTGGGGCCGGCGACGGGTGCTGGGCGGCGGGGCACTGCTGGCCGGCGGCGTCGCGCTGGGGGCCGCCGGCATGTCCCAGGGGGCCTGGCTGGCCGACCGGCACCTGCCGTTGTCCGCCGGCCCGGCCAGCGCCACCGTCGGCAACCGGCGGCAGGACGTCGGCTCCGGCGGGCTCCAGGTGGTGTGGCACGCCCCGGCCACGCGACGGCTGGTCGCGCTGACCTTCGACGACGGTCCGCTGCCGCGGTGGACGCCGACCGTGCTGGACACCCTGGACAGCCACGCGGTGCCGGCGACCTTCTTCCTGGTCGGGGAGCGGGTGCGCCGGCACGCCGGGCTGATCCGGGGGCGGTTGGCCCGGCACGAGGTGGGCAACCACAGTTGGCGGCACCGGGACCTGGCGCGGCTGGCCGCCGCCGACGTGCACGACGACCTGCGCCGGTCGCACGAGGCCATCGCCGAGGTCACCGGAACGCCGCCCCGGCTGCTCCGGCCCCCGTACGGGCACCTGGGCGGCGGGGTGCTGCACGCCGCCGTACGCCTCGACTACCGGGTCGTGCTCTGGTCGTTGCAGATGGTGGAGGGGGAGTACCCGGACGACCCGGCGGGGCACGCCCGGCGCATCGTGTCCGACGTCGTGCCGGGCACCATCCTGCTCGCCCACGACGCGGGCCCGGAGAACCGTCAGGTGGCGTTGCGGGGACTGGACTCGATGATCACCGGCCTGCGGGCCCGGGGGTACACCTTCGTCACGGTCTCCCAGCTGCTGGGCCATCCGACCGGCTCCCGACCCGGGGGGTAGGGTCCGGGCACGTGTCCTCTCCGCTCTCCGTTCTCGTCCGTAACCGGGACTTCCGCAATCTCTTCCTCGCCGAGCTGGTGGTCTTCGGCGCCGACTGGTTCGTCATGGTGCCGCTGCTGGTGCTGCTGCCGAAGCTGACCGGCAGCGGGGTGTGGGGCGCCCTGGTGCTGGCGCTGGACACCGGGGTGTTGGCGCTGCTGCTGCCGTACACCGGGACCATCGCCGACCGGTTCGACCGCCGGAAGATCATGATGGCCGCGAACGGCGTGACGCTGCTCGGTGTGCTGCTGCTGCTCGGTGTCCGCAACGCCGGTACGGCCTGGCTGGCCATGGTGGCGATCACGGCGGTGGCGGTCGGCAAGGCGTTCTACTCGCCGGCCGCCCAGGCCGCCCTGCCCAACGTGCTCGATCCGGCCGACCTGGCCGTCGGCAACGCCGTCGCCGGCTCCGCCTGGGGGACGATGACCGTGGTCGGGGCGTCCCTCGGTGGCGTGCTGACCGCGGCCGTCGGGCCGTACGCCTGCTTCTGGGTGGGGGTGGTCGGCCTGGTGGCGGCGGCGGGCCTGGCGGCGCTGATCCGCCGGCCGTTGCAGGCCGCCCGGGAGGCCGACCGGTCGACGCCGCGCACCTGGACGGCGATCCGCGAGGCGCTGGGGCACATCCGGCACCGGCCCCGGGTGCTGGCGCTGGTGACGGTGAAGTCGGCGGTGGGGCTGGGCAACGGCGTGCTGACCGTCTTCCCCCTGCTGGCCGCCGTGTACGGGGCGGGGCCGGTCGGCACCGGCCTGCTCTTCGCGGCGCGCGGGGCGGGGGCGCTGGTGGGGCCGATCCTGATGAGCCGGGTGCTGACCAACCGGGCCTGGCTGCTGCCCGGCCTGGCCCTGTCGATGTCGCTGTACGGGCTGGCCTACCTGGGCGCGGCGGTGGCGAGCTGGTTCCCGCTGGTGCTGCTGCTGGTCTTCGTGGCCCACTTCGGCGGCGGCAGCAACTGGGTCCTGTCGAACTTCGCCCTCCAGGGCGAGGTGCCGGACCGGCTGCGCGGCCGGGTGTTCGCCACCGACATGATGCTGGCGACCCTGGCCATCTCGGTCAGTCAGCTGGTGGTGGCCGGTGTGGTCGACCGGGTCGACGAGCGGGTGGTGCTGGCCGGCTGCGGCCTGGTCACCGTCGTGTACGCGGTGGGCTGGCGGATCGCCACCCGCCGGCTCTCGCTCACCGACCCGGCCACCGGGGGCGACCCGTCGACCGTCCGCTGACGGCCGGAGGCGGCGCGGTCGATCCGGCTCAGTCGGCGCGGTCGGCCTGTGGCGGGGCGGCCGGCGGGTGGTCGCTCCCGCCCCACGCGCCCCGACCCGGGTGCTCCGCGGCCTGACCGGCGGCGTAGCCGGGCGGCGGGCCACCCGGGTGCCCGGTCGGGGGGCCACCGGCCGGCGGCGTCCAGGTGCCCCACGGCTGACCGGGCACGGGGGACGGGGACGCGGCGCGGCGGCCGACGAAGACGGCGGCGACGATGAGGCCCAGGCCGATCGGGTAGCCGATCCAGCCGACCGCGCTGACGGCGAGGCTCCACATCTGGTACTGCCGTATCCCGCCGGAGCGGATCAAGTCCGGCAGGGCCGCGACCCAGGCGGTGGTGAGCAGTTCCAGCAGCAGCAGGACGACGGCCCCGGCGAGCAGGAACGACCGGGACCGGCCGGGCAGCCGGCGGCCGGCGGTGGCGCCGAGCACCAGGACGGTCAGCAGGGTCAGCAGGATGGGTAGGTGCCCCAGCACCTGGGTGAGCCGGTAACCGAGCATTGCCACGTCGCCTCCCGACCGGTCGATGGATCGGCGTCAGGCTAGCCGAGCTGATCCAGTTCCACCTTCCGGGCGAGGCGGTCCCCGTCGGTCCCGGGCCCTAGCATGATCCCGTGCCGACGACTTTCACCTCCGGGCCGGTGCGGGTGCGGGTGCCCGCGACCAGCGCCAACCTGGGCCCCGGGTTCGACGCCCTCGGGCTCGCCCTCGCCCTGCACGACGACGTGGCCGCCGAGGTGACCCCGGACGGCGTCCGGGTGGCGGTGACCGGCGAGGGCGCCGGCGACCTGCCGCCGGACGACCGGCACCTGGTGGTCGTGGCCATGCGGGCGGCCTTCGACCTGCTCGGCGCGCAGCCGCCGGGGCTGGCCCTGGAGTGCGTGAACCGGATTCCGCAGGCCCGGGGCCTGGGTTCCTCCTCGGCGGCGATCGTGGCCGGGGTGCTGCTGGCCCGGGGGCTGGTCGCCGACGGCGCGCAGCGGCTCGACGACGAGGCGGTGCTGCGGCTGGCCGCCGAGATCGAGGGGCATCCGGACAACGTCGCGCCGTGCCTGCTCGGCGGGTTCACCATCGCCTGGACGGAGCCGACCGGTGGCCGGGCGGTCTCGCTGCCGGTCGCGCCCGGGGTCTCGCCCACCGTCTTCGTGCCGGCCGTGCGGGGGCTGACGGCCACCGCGCGGGCGGCGTTGCCGGCGACGGTGCCGCACGGGGACGCGGCGCTGAACGCGGGCCGGTCGGCGTTGCTGGTGCACGCGGTGACCGCCGCGCCGGAGCTGCTGCTGCCGGCCACCGTCGACCGGCTGCACCAGGACTACCGTGCGGCGGGAATGCCACAGACCGCCGCACTGGTCAGCGAGTTGCGTGCGGCCGGTGTGGCGGCTGTGGTCAGTGGGGCGGGCCCGACGGTGCTGGCGTTCACCGCACCGCCCGACGGGTTCGACCCGGGAACAGAATGGGAAGTCTGGCGGTTGCCGGTAGAGGTGCGCGGAGCGACGCTCGCACGGGGTAGACTGGGACACGCCGAGCGGGACCCTGTTGCCGCAGGTCGGAAGAGTTGATTACGCTCTAGACTCAGCACAGCCGCGAAGCACGCGATCTCTCTGCGGGTCGGCGCACCCCGAAGCTCTCGGCGGTCAGCCCGTCACCCCTGCCAAGGCCCACGCCGCACCGCAGTTTCCGCAGGTCGCCGCAGACGGCGAGACCTGCTCACCGACGTTGGTGAGTTGGGAAACCGCCCGGCTGCTGTGCCACAGACTCCCGCGACGCGTCATGCGAGGCGGGTGCACCGAGGCCGCCCGGCCACCTTGCTTGTCGATCCCGGGCAGTCCCGGCCTATCGAGGGAAGGAATCCATTGAGCGACACCACCGACGTGACGTCGGATGTTTCCAACGTCGCTGGCGATGCCACCACCGCCGCCCCCGCCCGCCGTCGGCGCAGCGGTACCGGTCTGTCGGCGATGCTGCTGCCGGAGCTGCAGAGCCTGGCCGCGTCGCTCGGCATCTCCGGGACCGCTCGCATGCGCAAGGGCGAGCTGATCAGCGCGATCTCCGAGCGGCAGCAGGGCGGCGCCGCGACCGGCACCCCTCGACCGCGGGCCGAGGTGGCGGCTGCGGCTGCTCCCGTCCGGGAGGAGGTGCACGCTGAGGTGACCCCGGAGCGTGCCGCCGAGCCGGCGTCGGCCACCCCTGCCGCCACCACCGAGACCGAGGGTCGGACCCGGACCCGGCGCAGCCGGGCCAGCACCGCCGAGTCGCGGCCGGCCGCCGAGGCACGGCCCGTCGAGACCCGTACCGAGGAGCCGCCGGTCGAGGCCGGTGAGCGTCCCGAGCGGGCCGAGGGTCGTACCGGCCGGGACCGTGGCGAGCGCGCCGGGACCGAGCGGGCCGGTAACGAGCGGACCGGGACCGAGCGGACCGGTAACGACCGGGCCGAGCGGACGGACAACGACCGGGCCGGCCGTGGTGACCGGGCCGAGCGCGCGGGCAACGACCGGGGCGAGCGGGCCGAGCGGGCCGGTAACGACCGGGCGGAGCGGACCGAGCGCAGCGACCGGGGCGACCGCAACGACCGGGGCGAGCGGGCCGACCGCAACGACCGGGGTGGCGACCGTGGTCAGCGCGACAACCGGGACGACTCCGACGACGACGAGGGCGGCGGCCGGCGGGGCCGGCGCAGCCGGTTCCGGGACCGTCGTCGGGGCCGGGGTGACCGGGCCGAGGGCGGCAACGACACCGGCGGTGGCCGGGAGCCGCAGGTCGGCGAGGACGAGGTGCTGGTCCCGGTGGCCGGCATCATCGACGTGCTCGACAACTACGCCTTCGTGCGGACCACCGGCTACCTGGCCGGCCCGAACGACGTCTACGTCTCCATGTCGCAGATCAAGAAGTACGGCCTGCGCCGGGGCGACGCGATCACCGGCGCGGTCCGGGCCGCCCGGGACAGCGGAGGCGGCGGCGACCAGCGGCGGGACAAGTACAACCCGCTGGTGCGGCTGGACACCATCAACGGCATGGAGCCGGACGAGGCCCGCCGCCGTCCCGAGTTCTACAAGCTCACCCCGCTGTACCCGCAGGAGCGGTTGCGGCTGGAGACCGAGCCGCACATCCTGACCACCCGGGTGATCGACCTGGTGATGCCGTTGGGTAAGGGGCAGCGGGCGCTGATCGTGTCGCCGCCCAAGGCCGGCAAGACCATGGTGCTCCAGGCGATCGCGAACGCGATCACGCACAACAACCCGGAGTGCCACCTGATGGTGGTCCTTGTCGACGAGCGGCCCGAAGAGGTCACCGACATGCAGCGGTCGGTGAAGGGCGAGGTCATCGCGGCCACGTTCGACCGTCCGCCGCAGGACCACACCACGGTCGCCGAGCTGGCGATCGAGCGGGCCAAGCGACTGGTCGAGCTGGGGCACGACGTGGTCGTGCTGCTCGACTCGGTGACCCGGCTCGGCCGGTCGTACAACCTGGCGGCGCCGGCCTCCGGCCGGATCATGTCCGGTGGTATCGACTCGACGGCGCTCTACCCGCCGAAGCGGTTCCTGGGTGCGGCCCGCAACATCGAGAACGGCGGCTCGCTGACCATCCTCGCCACCGCGCTGGTGGAGACCGGGTCGATGGCGGACACGGTCATCTTCGAGGAGTTCAAGGGCACCGGCAACGCGGAGCTGAAGCTCGACCGGAAGATCGCCGACAAGCGCACCTTCCCGGCCGTGGACGTCAGCGCCTCGGGTACGCGCAAGGAGGAGATCCTGCTCGCGCCGGAGGAACTGGCCATCATCCACAAGCTCCGCAAGGTGCTGCACTCGCTGGACTCGCAGGCGGCGCTGGACCTGCTGCTCGACCGGCTCAAGCAGTCCCGCACCAACATCGAGTTCCTGATGCAGATCGCCAAGTCGACACCGGGGGAGTGACCCGCTCCGGGTGAGACCGCCACGAAGGGCACGGCCGCAGCGGCCGTGCCCTTCGTCGTACCCGGGAATTGCGTTTGTGGACTTTTCTTTCGATGGGCCTGGCGGCTCTTGAAAATTCTGTACGTGGCCGGGTTGACTGGGGGCGGGCCGGTCCCGGCCGAGCGGGCCGGGCCCGGCCACCGACGGGCGGCGGGGGAACCTGGGGAGGCGTCCGCCGCCCGGCGGCCCGGCCGGGTGGGCTTCTGAACCTGGGGGAGGAGCCCACCCGGTCCGCCCGCCGGGCGAGGAATGCGGGGCCTGAGCGGCGGGAATGCGGATGGCGGGACGGGCGTTACCACTGCCGGACCGATCGTGCGGCCCGCCCGTCGGGTCGGCTCACGCCCATGGCACACTGGTCAATCGGCCACCGGTTCCGGTTCACGCCCGAGTCCGTCGCGCACCAGGCGGCGGGGGATCAGCGGCGACCCGGCGACCACCTGACGAAAGGACCGAGGCGACATGAAGCCCAACATCCACCCGGAGTACACGACGACCGAGGTCAAGTGCTCCTGCGGCAACTCCTTCACGACCCGCAGCACCGCCAAGGGCGGCTCGATCAGCGTCGAGACCTGCAGCGCCTGCCACCCGTTCTACACCGGCAAGCAGCGCGTCCTCGACACCGCGGGCCGGGTCGCCAAGTTCCAGCAGAAGTACGCCAAGGTCCAGGCGAAGAAGGCCAAGTAGCTCCACCGACGACGCCCGTGTCCGGCCCCGTGCCGGACGCGGGCGTCGTCCGTTGCGCCCACCCGTGACCTCCGTGTCCCGTTCCACCGCCGCCGGACCCGTCGAAGGAGCACCCCCCGCATGAGCAGCGAGCGCCTGGCCGCCCTCCTCGACGAGTACGCCGAGCTGGAGAAGCGGCTGGCCGACCCGGCCATCCACGCCGACCAGAACACCGCCCGCCGGGTCGGTCGCCGCTACGCCGAGCTGGTCCCGCTGCACAAGGCCGCCGGTGAGCTGGAACAGGCCCGCGCCGACCTGGTGGCGGCCCGCGAGCTGGCCGCCGAGGACCCGGCGTTCAGCGAGGAGGCCGACTCCATCGCGGCGACCCTGCCGGCGCTGGAGGAGCGGCTGGCCGAGCTGCTGATCCCCCGCGACCCGCACGACGCCAAGGACGTGATCATCGAGATCAAGGCCGGCGAGGGCGGCGAGGAGTCCGCGCTGTTCGCCGGGGACCTGCTGCGGATGTACACCAGGTACGCCGAGCGGCACGGCTGGCTGACCGAGGTGATCGACGCGCAGGACTCCGACCTCGGCGGGGTCAAGGACGTCTCGCTGGCGATCAAGACCAAGGGGGTCCCGGACGGCGGCAACGGCGTCTGGTCCCGGTTGAAGTGGGAGGGCGGGGTGCACCGGGTGCAGCGGGTCCCGGTGACCGAGTCGCAGGGCCGCATCCACACCAGCGCGGCCGGTGTCCTGGTGCTGCCCGAGGCCGAGGACGTCGACGTCACCATCGACCCGAACGAGCTGCGGATCGACGTGTTCCGCTCGTCGGGGCCGGGCGGCCAGTCGGTGAACACCACCGACTCGGCGGTACGCATCACCCACCTGCCCACCGGCGTGGTGGTCTCCTGCCAGAACGAGAAGTCCCAGTTGCAGAACCGGGAACAGGCGATGCGCATCCTGCGGGCCCGGCTGCTGGCGGTGGCCCAGGAGCAGGCCGACGCCGCCGCCTCGGACGCCCGTAAGGCGCAGGTGCGCACCGTGGACCGCTCGGAGCGCATCCGCACCTACAACTTCCCGCAGAACCGGATCACCGACCACCGGATCGGCTACACCGCGTACAACCTCGACCTGGCGCTCGCCGGGGAGCTGGACGGCGTCCTGGACGCCCTCGCCGAGGCGGACCGGGCCGCCCGGCTCGCCGGCGACACCGAGCTGACCCGCCGCTGACCCGGTCCGGGGGCCGGCCCGGCGCACAGCGGCCCGGCGCGGCCCGCCACAGCGCGCCTGACGGTGTCGTGGCGGGCCGGTGGGAGAACTCCCAGGGGTGAGGGTCAGGAGGCGCGGGAGCGGGCCTTGGCGCGCAGCATCTCCCGGTCGGCGATCTCGAACGCGAGCCCGAGGGCGTCGCGCAGCGCGGTGCCGGTGCCGGCGACCTCGGCGAACCCGATGCTCACCCCGACCGGGGTGCCGGGCACCAGCGACTCCCAGTCCTCGGTGCGCACCGCCGCGTCGATCCGGCGGGCCACCTCGGCAGCCTCGGCCATGCCGGCCCCGGAGAGCACCACCACGAACTCGTCGCCGCCGTAGCGGGCCACGAAGTCGCCCCGCCGCATCACCCGGTTGATCACCCCGGCGATGCGTTGCAGCACCAGGTCGCCGGAGTGGTGGCCGTGGGTGGTGTTGACCGCCTTGAAGCCGTCGAGGTCGCAGACGCCGATCACCACCCGCTCGCCCCGGGACACCACCGAGCCGATGTAGCGCTCCAGCCGCCGCCGGTTGGGCAGCCCGGTCAACGGGTCGGTGAGCGCCTCACCCTCGTAGCGGGCGGCCTCCCGGCGCATCTCCTCGTGGTCGATGCGGGCCGCGATGCCGTCGATGTAGACGTCGCGCAGCCGGTCGTTGCGCTGGGCGGCCAGCCGGAACGCCATCCGGTCGGCGCGGTGCGCGGCGGCGTGGTCGCCGGCCCGGGAGAAGGCGATGCTGCGCAGCCGGGACAGCTCCGCCGCGCCGAGCGTCTCGGCCGACACCCGGGCCGAGTCCAGCCGGGTGATCGCCTCGATCGGGCGGCCGTCGGCGACCGCCAGGCAGACATGGCCGAGCTGGCGCATGTCCCGGGCACGGGCGCTGTCCCCGCCGTGGTCGAGCAGCCGGGCCGGCTCCGGGCCGACCGGGGTCGCGTCGCCGAGCGCCGCCCGGCGGACCGCCGCGTAGCCGTACGCGGCGAGGCTGCTCGGCCGCAGCCGGTCGGCCCGCCCGTCGTCGACGAACCGGGCCAGGTCGGCCGCGATGTCGCGGAGCACCCGCAGGCAGCCGTCGCTGTCGCCGTTGTGGTCCAGCGCGACGGCGTTGCGTAGCCGGATGCCGGGGGCGGCGAAGGTCTCCTCGGGGATGCCGGCGGCGGCGCCGTGCTGGCGGGCCCGTTCGATCGCGCCCAGCGCGTAGCCGTGGAAGCTGAGGTAGGAGTAGGCCATCGCCAGGTCGTGCCAGCCCCAGGCGGTGTCCCGGTCCCGGTCCTCCGCCGCGCCCAGTGCCCGGGCCGCCCGGACCAGGTGCATGACGCAGCGGTCGAGCGCGCCCTGGTGGTGCGCGGCGAGCGCGGCCAGCGCGTTGAGGTGCCCGTGCAGGTAGGGCTCGGGCAGGTCGCGCACCGCCCCGGAGGCCTCCTCGATGGCCCGGGTGAACTCGGCCGTCCGGCCCAGGTTGATCAACGCGCAGAGCCGCTGCACCAGCGCGTCCGCCCGGGTGTACGGGTCGGCGGTGGTGCGCAGCACCCGGTCGAGGACGCCGACCGCCTCGGCCGAGCGGCTCGCCTCCTGGAGGCTGCGGGCATGCGTCAGGGCGTCAACCTGGTCATCGACCCGGTCGAGCCACCCCACCTGGCGAACCTCCCGTCGGTGTGCGCCCGGCCGCACCCACTCGTGGCGGGACCGACGACGCCTCATGATTATGGCGTGACCTCACTCCCACGCCACCCGTCCGAAGGGACAGAACGCGAGCGGACCTCGCCCGTGGTGGCCCGCGCCGCCCGTACCCTCGCCGCCGCCGGGGTGGCGTCGGCCCGGTCCGAGGCGGAGCAGCTCGCCGCGTACGTGCTGGAGGTGCCCCGGGGCCGGCTGGCCCTGACCGACGGCTTCACCGCCGCCCAGCGGGCCCGCTACGACGCGCTGGTGGCCCGGCGGGCCGACCGCGAGCCGTTGCAGCACCTGACCGGGCGGGCCGGCTTCCGGCACCTGGAGCTGGCCGTCGGGCCGGGCGTCTTCGTGCCCCGCCCGGAGACGGAGCTGCTGGCCGGCTGGGGCATCGACCGGGCGCTGACCCGGCCGGACCCGCTGGTGGTCGACCTGTGCAGCGGTTCCGGGGCGATCGCGCTGGCGGTGGCCCAGGAGGTGCCGGCGGCCCGGGTGGTGGCGGTGGAACGGTCCCCGGCCGCGCTGGCCTGGCTGCGGCGCAACGCCGCCGAGCGGGCCGCCGTCGGGGACCGGCCGGTCGAGGTGGTGGCCGCCGACGTCACCGACCCGGGGCTGCTGGCCGACCTGGTCGGCGCGGTGGACGTGCTGCTGTGCAACCCGCCGTACGTGCCACGGGCGGTGCCGGTCCCGCCGGAGGTGGCCGGGCACGACCCCGACGAGGCGGTGTTCGGCGGGGCGGACGGGCTGGTGGTGCTGCGGCCGGTGCTGCGCCGGGCGGCCGAGTTTCTGCGACCCGACGGCGAGCTGGGCGTGGAGCACGACGACACGCACGGCGGGGCGGTGCCGGCGCTGCTGACCGCCGACGGCCGGTACACGGCGGTGCGGGCGCACCGGGACCTGGCCGGGCGGCCCCGGTTCGCCACCGCGTCCCGCCGGTCGGACGGCCCGCACGCCGTCCCGGCGTCGGCGTGGCAGACTGGCTCCTCGTGATGCTCTACGACTGTCGGTCATCCGCCGACCGGGACCGCGGCATCGCCGCGGCGATCGAGGCGGTCAAGAACGGCGAGCTGGTCGTTCTGCCCACCGACACGGTCTACGGGATCGGTGCGGACGCGTTCACCCCGTACGCGGTCAAGGCCCTGTCCGACGCCCGGGGCGGCAGCCAGGCGGCGCCGCCGGTGCTGATCGGCTCCCGGCACACCCTCGACGGCCTGGTCTTCTCGCTGCCCCGCGCGGCCCGTGACCTGGTCGAGGCGTTCTGGCCCGGTGCGTTGACCATCGTGGTGGAGCACTCGCCGAGCCTCGCCTGGGACCTGGGCGGCGACGCCGACGGGACGGTGGCGGTCCGGATGCCGCTGCACCCGGTGGCGCTGGAGGTGCTGCGGGAGACCGGCCCGATGGCGGTGGCCGCGGCCAACAAGGTGGGCCAGTCGCCGTCGTTGACCGCGGAGGAGGCCCGCGACCAGCTCAGCTACTCGGTGCGGGTCTACCTGGAGGCCGGGGCGTGTCCCGATCCGGTGCCGAGCACCATCGTCGACCTGACCGGGGAGACGCCCCGGCTGCTGCGGGCCGGCGCGATCACCCTCGACCAGCTCCGCGACGTCGCGCCGGACATCCTCGACGAGCGGGGAGCCTGAGTGCCGCCGTTCACCGTCCTGCACGTCTGCATGGGCAACATCTGCCGTTCCCCGATGGCCGAACGGCTGCTGGTGCTCGCCGTCCGCGAGCGGCTGGAGCGGCTCGGCGTCGACCCGGCCGGGGCGGACGCGCTGCTGCACAGCCACAGCGCCGGCACCGGCGGGTGGCACGCGGGGGAGGAGATGAACCCGCCGGCCGCCCGGCAGGTGCTGGGTCGCGGTGGTGACGTCGAGGGTTTCGCCGCCCGCAAGCTGCGTTCCGACCTGATCGACGCCGCCGACCTGGTCCTCACCGCCACCGCCGACCAGCAGGAGTACGTGGTGGCGCTGCGTCCGGACGCGGCGGCGCGCACGTTCGTGCTGGGTGAGTTCGGCCGGCTGCTCGGCGCGTTGGACACCACCGCCCTGCCGCCGGCCGGGGCCACCCCGGACGCGGTGTACGCCCGGGGGGTGGCCCTGGTGGCGGCGGTCGACGCGGCCCGGCAGGGGGCGGGCGCGCTGCACTCCGACGACCTGGACGATCCGTGGGGCCGGGGCGACCAGTGCTTCAGCCGGGTGGCCGACGAGATCGAGGAGACGGTGCACCCGCTCACCTCGGCCCTGCTGCCGTGACGGCCGGCTGAGCGGCGGCCCGTCCGGGTGACCGGCGCGGCGTGTCCCGGCCCGCGCGCCGTGTCCGTCCCGCGAACTTCCTCCGGTTTCGGGGAAAGATGAGAGTTCGGGCGGTTTTGCGGGTCATGCTGAACGGGTCCTGACGACTCCTGCGGGGAGTACTGATGATCCGGGCCCTCCACAAGGCGTTCACCGTGCTGCTCGCCGGCGTCCTCGCCGGCCTGGTGCTGGCCGCGGCGGCCCTGCCGCTCGCGCTGGTGTTCGGCCTCGGCTTCGGCGGCCTCGCCTCGTCCTACGCCGAACTGCCCAACACCCTGCGCACCCCACCCACCGCCCAGCGGTCCACCCTGTACGCCGCCGACGGCGTCACCCTGGTCACGTCCTTCTACACCGAGGACCGGGTGGACGTGCCGCTGGCCAAGGTGGCCCCGGTGATGCGGCAGGCCATCGTGGCCGCCGAGGACGCCCGGTTCTACCAGCACCGGGGCGTCGACCTGCGGGGCGTGGTCCGGGCGTTCACCGTCAACCAGCGCGACGGCCGGGCCCGGCAGGGCGCCTCCACGCTGACCATGCAGTATGTCCGCAACGTGCTCAGCAACGACCCCCGGTTGACCAAGGAGCAGCGGAAGAAGGCCACCGAGATCAGCACCGCCCGCAAGCTCCAGGAGATGCGGTACGCCCTGGCGCTGGAGCGCGAGCTGACCAAGGACGAGATCCTCACCCGCTACCTGAACATCGCCTACTTCGGCGCCGGGGCGTACGGGATCGCCGCCGCCACCAAGCGCTACTTCTCCACCACCCCGGCCCGGCTGACCCTGGCCCAGGCGTCGCTGCTGGCCGGGCTGGTCCGCTCCCCGGACACCGACGACCCGATCAACGGCGACGCCGACGCGGCGCTGACCCGGCGCTCGTACGTGCTGGACCGGATGGTGGCGCTGGCCCAGGTCGGGCCGGTCGACGCGGCGCAGGCCCGCGAGGAACCGCTCGATCTACGGCCCAGCCGGACGCCGAACGACTGCACCGCCGTACCCGAGCAGCGCAACGACTGGGGCTTCTTCTGCGACTGGTTCACCCAGTGGTGGAGCGACCAGCCCGCCTTCGGCGCGACCGCCGCCGAACGGCAGGACACCCTGCGCCGGGGCGGCTTCCGGATCGTCTCCTCGCTCGACCCGGCGGTGCAGCGGGCCGCCGTACGCCAGGTGACCGGCATCTACGACGTGGACGACCCCCGGGCGGCGCCGGCGGCGGTGGTCCAGCCCGGCACCGGGCGGGTGCTGGCCCTGGCGGTGAACCGCCACTACAGCGTCGCCCCCAACCCGGCCGGGCAGCAGAACTACCCGAACACGGTCAACCAGCTCGTCGCCGGTGGCAACGGCATCGAGGGCTACCAGGCCGGTTCGACGTTCAAGCTGTTCACCCTGCTGGCCGCCCTGGAGTCCGGGCTGCCGCTGGAGACCGCCTTCGTCGCGCCGAGCCGGATCGTGACCCGGTTCCCGACCGACGACCCCCGGTCGAGCTGCGGCGGCCGGTGGTGCCCGGTCAACGCCACCCCCGAGTGGATGGACGGCTACCGCACCATGTGGACCGCCTTCGGCCGGTCGGTGAACACCTACTTCGCCTGGCTCACCGAGAAGGTCGGCGCGGAACGGGTGGTCGAGATGGCCGAGCGGCTGGGCATCCGGTTCCGCGCCCCCGACGACGCCGAGCTGGCCCGCTCCGGGGCGCGCAACTGGGGGGCGTTCACCCTCGGCGTCTCCTCCACCACCCCGCTCGACCTGGCCAACGCGTACGCCACGGTGGCCGCCGAGGGGACCTGGTGCGCGCCGCTGCCGGTCGTGTCGATCACCGACAGCGCCGGGAAGGAGGTGGCCGCCGGCCGGCCCGACTGCCGGCAGGTGATCGACACCGAGGTGGCCCGCGCCGCCGCCGACGCGGCCCGCTGCCCGGTCGGCGACCAGTCGATGTACCGCCGCTGCGACGGCGGCACGGCCGAGCAACTCCGCCCGGGGCTGGGTCGCCCGGTGGCCGGCAAGACCGGCAGTTCGGAACGGAACGAGACCGAGTCGGTGGTGGCGTTCACCCCGCAGCTCGCGGTGGCCCAGATCGCCGCCAACCCCGACGACCCCCGGGACGCCGTCGGCGCCGCCGTGCAGAGCCGGATGGTCGACGCGGTGGGCCGTATCCTCGCCGCCGCCCTGGCCGACAGCCCGGTCCGCGACTTCGTCCCGCCCAACGAGTCGATCACCTACCGCCTCGCCCCCACCCCCCGCGACGGCAACTGACCCCACCCCACCCCACCCCACCCACCCCGCCCCACCCCGTCGATCATGGAGTTGTGGTGCTCGCATAACGGACCAAAACGGTCTGATCCGTCCACCACAACTCCATGATCGACACGAGGTGGGGGATCAGGGGGTTGGGGTGTGCCGGGCGATGTTGCGGGCCATGCCGCCGAAGACGACGGCGTGGAACGGGGCCACCGACAGCCAGTAGAGGTGGCCGGGCAGGCCCCGGGGGAGGAAGACGGCGCGTTGCACGTACCGGCTGTGGCCGTCGCCGGCCGGCTCGGCGCGCAGCTCCAGCCAGGCCCGGCCGGGCAGCCGCATCTCGGCGCGCAGCCGCAGCAGCTCCCCGGGGACGATCTCCTCCACCCGCCAGAAGTCCAGCGCCTCGCCGACCTGCAGGCGGTGCGGATCGCGCCGGCCCCGGCGCAGCCCCACCCCGCCGACCAGCCGGTCCAGCCAGCCGCGTACCGACCAGGCGAGCGGAAACGAGTACCAGCCGTGCTCGCCGCCGACGCCCTCGATGACCCGCCAGAGCGCGGCCGGCGGGGCGGCCACCTCCTGCTCCCGGACGTCGGTGTAGGCGGTCCCGCCGGACCAGTCCGGGTCCGACGGCAGGGGTTCGGCCGGGGCGTCCGGGCCGCTCGCGTTCGACCAGCGGGTCTCCACCTGGGCGTCGCGCACCTTGGTCAGGGCCAGCGCGACGGCGTCGTCGAAGCCGGTCAGCCCGCCCGGCGGGTCGGGCAGCCACCGGGCGATGTCGTGCTCGTGCGCGACCGCCTCGTGGATCAGGCTCTCCACCAGCGGGCGGGCGATGGCGTTCGGCACCGGGGTGATCAGCCCCACCCAGTGCGAGGACAGCGCCGGGGTCAGCGGGCGGACCGGCACGATGATCCGGCGGCGCAGCCCGGCGACCCGCGCGTACCGCTGCATCATCTCCCGGAAGGTGAGCACGTCCGGGCCGGCGATGTCGAACGCCCGGTCCACCTCCGGGGGCAGGCCGGCGCAGCCGACCAGGTAGCGCAGCACGTCCCGGACGGCGATCGGCTGGATGCGGTTGCGGACCCAGCGGGGGGTGACCATGGCCGGCAGCCGTTCGGTGAGGTGGCGCAGCATCTCGAACGAGGCGGACCCGGACCCGATGATCACGGCGGCCCGCAGCACCACCGTGGGCACCTCGCCGGCCAGCAGGATCCGGGCCACCTCGGCCCGGGACCGCAGGTGCGGCGAGGTCGAGCCGCCGGCCGCCGGCTCCGGCCCGCCCAGGTAGACGATCCGGCGTACGCCGGCCGCGGCGGCGGCCTCGGCGAAGTTGGTGGCCGCCTCCCGGTCGGCCGCCTCGAAGTCGGCCTGCCCGAGCGAGTGCACCAGGTAGTACGCGACGTCGACGTCGGCGAAGGCGGCCGGGAGCGTCTCCGGCCGGCGCAGGTCCCCCTCGGCGATCTCGGCCTGCGCCGCCCAGGGCACGTCGCGCAGCCGACCGGCCTTACGGGCCAGACAGCGCACCTGGTGCCCCTCGGCCAGCAGGCGGGGCGCGAGCCGTCCACCGATGTATCCGGTCGCGCCGGTGACGAGGCATCTCACGGACACCAGTGTGCGGCTCCGTACACTCTTTCGCTGTGGAGAACGTGAAGCGCACCTGGTGGGGGCCGGACCGGGGGCGGCCCGTCGTGGCCGCGCCGCACGCCGACGGCCCGGAAGACCCGCGTGGCTGAGCCCGGGGCGCGCGGGCCGGCGGTGGCCGACGACCAGGGGTGGCGGCTGCGTCACCTGCCGGTGCTGCTGGCCGCCTCGGCGGTGCTGGGGGTGGTCGCCGCGCTGGTCGGTGCGGTGACCGGCGGCGGCGTGGCGGCCCTCGGCGCGGCGGCCGGGGTGGCGGTGACGGTGGTCAGCTACAGCCTGACCACGGTGGTGCTGGCCAGGGCCGACGCGGTCAACCCGCAACTGGTGCTGCCCCTCGGGCTGGGCCTCTACATCGCCAAGTTCACCCTGCTGGGGGTGGTCATGGTGGCGGTGGCATCGACCGGCTGGGACGGCCTGGTTCCACTCTGTGTCGGCATCGCCGCCGGTGTGGTGGTCTGGACCGGAGTGCACATCTGGTGGCTGACCAGGGTGTATTCCCGTCGACCCGGCTCCTGACTGTCCCACATGGTGGGCGGGCGGGCGACTGTCCGCGTGCGGTCGTTCTCTCCCTTGCGGAAGGGGAGTAGCGTGCCCCCAGACGATGGAGCCCGCCCGATGCCCACACAACGACGGTTGTGCGGGGGGTGAGGCACAGCCTCGTCTTCCCGGCTGATATCGTTCGCCCCGTCATGGCTGGTGACCAAAACCCCCGACCCACCGGTGGCCCGGACGACGTTCCGACCGGCGCCGGTCAGGGTTGGACCGCGCTCTCGTACCTCATCGGGGGCATGCTCGTCTGGGGTTTCATCGGCTGGCTGGTCGACCAGTGGCTCGACTCCGGCGGCATCGCCACCGGGATCGGTGTCGTGCTCGGCATGGCCGGGGGGATCATCCTGGTCGTCCGCCGGCTCGGCACGCCTACTTAGGAAGGGACGCGGTGTTCGGACAGGCGAACGTCCTGGCAGCGGGCCAGGCGGCATTCCCACCCAGCGTGGAGGACTTCTACCTGCCCAGCATCCTGCCCTGGGGTGCGCACGACTCGTACTGGTTCACCAAGATCACGGCGATGGTGTGGGTCGCCGTCGGCATCCTGATCATCTTCTTCCTGGCGACCTACCGGAAGCCGCAGCTGGTCCCGACCAAGAAGCAGTGGCTCGCCGAGTCGATCTACGGCTTCGTGCGGAACAACATCGCGGTCGACATGATCGGACACCGGGGGGTGCGGTTCGCGCCGTACTTCACCACGCTGTTCTGCTTCGTGCTGCTGACCAACTTCTTCGCGATCGTGCCGTTCTTCCAGATCTCGCCGAACTCGCACATCGCCTTCCCGGCGATCCTCGCCGTGATCAGCTACCTGATGTTCAACTACGTCGGCATCCGGCACCACGGCTTCGTGAAGTACTTCAAGAACTCCCTGATCCCGCCGGCGCCCTGGTACATCCTGCCGCTGCTGATCCCGATCGAGTTCTTCTCCACCTTCCTCGTGCGGCCGTTCTCGCTGGCCGTGCGTCTCTTCGCCAACATGTTCGCCGGGCACATGCTGCTGCTGGTCTTCACCCTCGGCGGCTTCGCGATGCTCAGCGCCAACGCCTGGCTCGCACCGGTCTCGGTGCTGTCCTGGGTGATGACCATCGCGCTCACCTTCCTCGAGTTCCTGGTCATCTGCCTGCAGGCCTACGTCTTCACCGTCCTCACCGCAAGCTACGTGCAGGGCGCGCTCGCCGACGAGCACTGATCCACCGGGCGGGGGCTCGAAAGCGAGCACTGGTCCACGGGCGGGGGCTCGCTCGCGAGCACTGGTCCACCGCATCAACCCGTTGTCGTCCCGCGTGAGAGTCACGCGAGATACCCAGGAGGAACCACACCCATGGACGCTAGCGTTCTCGCCGAGGTCACCGGCAGCACCGCCGCCATCGGCTACGGCCTCGCCGCCATCGGCCCGGGCATCGGCGTCGGCCTGGTCTTCGCCGCCTACATCCAGTCGACGGCCCGCCAGCCGGAGTCGTCCCGGATGACCCTGCCGTACGTCTGGATCGGCTTCGCCGTCATCGAGGCGCTCGCGCTGCTGGGCATCGCCTTCGGCTTCATCTGGGCCGGCTGACCCGGCCCCTGCAGACCGGGAGGTCATCCATGTACTTCCTCGCCGCTGAGGGTGGTGAGTCGACCCACAACCCGATCATCCCGCTCTGGCAGGAGATCGTGGTCGGCAGCGTCGCCTTCGCCGTGCTCTGCTTCGTGCTGATGAAGTTCGTCTTCCCCCGCATGGAACAGACGTTCCAGGCCCGGGTCGACGCGATCGAGGGCGGGATCAAGCGTGCCGAGGCCGCCCAGGCCGAGGCCAACCAGCTCCTTGAGCAGTACCGCGCGCAGCTCGCCGAGGCGCGTACCGACGCCGCCAAGATCCGGGACGACGCCCGGGCCGACGCTGAGGGCATCCGTCAGGACATCCTCGGCAAGGCGCGGGAGGAGTCCGACCGGATCATCGCGGCCGGCAAGGAGCAGCTCGCCGCCGAGCGGGCCACCATCGTGCGTGAGCTGCGGGCCGAGGTCGGCACCATCGCGGTGGACCTGGCCAGCAAGATCGTCGGCGAGTCGCTTGCCGACGAGGCACGCCGCAAGGGCACCGTCGACCGGTTCCTGAGCAACCTCGAGAGCACGGGGGCCCGCTGATGCAGGCCGCCAGCCGGGAGTCGTACGCGGTCGCGGCCGAGCGCCTCGACGCGTACGTCCGCGGGGCGGAGCCGTCGGCGGTGGCGACCACCGCCGACGACGTCCTCTCCGTCGCCGCCCTGTTGCGGGGCGAGCCGCGGCTGCGCCGGGCGCTGTCCGACCCGGCCCGCAGCGGCGACGACCGTGCGGCGCTGCTCAACGGCATCCTGACCGGCAAGATCGGCGCGGATGCGCTCGACCTGCTGTCCGGCCTGGTCGCCGGCCGCTGGTCGACGCCGTCGGAGCTGCTCGACGGCACCGAGCGGCTCGGGGTGGAGGCGCTGCTGGCCAGTGCCGACGCCGCGGGCGACCTCGGTGAGGTCGAGGACGAGCTGTTCCGCTTCGGCCAGGTGGTCGCCGGTCAGTCCGCGCTCTCCGCGGCGCTGGCCGATCCGATCGCCCCGGCCGGGCAGCGGGCCGGACTGGCCCGGGAACTGCTCGCCGGCAAGGCCCGGCCGGTCACCGTCCGCCTCGTCGAGGTGGCCCTCGGCGGGTTCGGGGGACGCTCCTTCACCGGGGCGCTCACCCGGCTGGTCGAGTTGGCCGCCGACCGGCGGGACCGTCAGGTCGCGTACGTGACCGTGGCGGCTCCGTTGAGTGAGTCCGACGAGCGACGGCTCGGTGCCCGTCTCTCCGCGATGTACGGTCGAGAGGTTTCCGTCAAGCAGACGGTCGACCCGGAGGTGCTCGGTGGGGTGAGCGTGCGGGTCGGTTCCGACCTGTACGACGGCACCGTCCTGCGCCGCCTCAACGAGACCCGCAACGCGCTCGTGCAGCGCTGACCAGCGGCCTCGCCGCCCTTTGATCGACGCCATTCGGACCGGTCGGTACTAGGTATCCCGGGCCCCTGATACTTAAGGAAGCAGAGGATGGCCGAGCTGACCATCTCGACGGAGGAGATCCGCGGCGCCCTGGAGCGCTACGTCTCCTCCTACTCGACCGACGTCTCCCGCGAGGAGGTCGGCACCGTCGCCGACACCGGTGACGGCATCGCCCACGTCGAGGGCCTGCCCTCGACCATGACCAACGAACTCCTGGAGTTCGAGGACGGCACGCTCGGCGTGGCGTTGAACCTCGACGTGCGGGAGATCGGTGTCGTCGTTCTCGGTGACTCCGCCAAGCTGGAGGAGGGGCAGCGCGTCAAGCGCACCGGCCGGGTGCTCTCCGTACCGGTCGGCGACGCCTTCCTCGGCCGCGTGGTCAACGCGCTCGGCCAGCCGATCGACGGCCTCGGCGACATCGCCGACGAGGGCTACCGCGAGCTGGAGCTCCAGGCCCCCAACGTGATGTCCCGGCAGTCGGTCGACGAGCCGCTGCAGACCGGCATCAAGGCGATCGACGCGATGACCCCGATCGGTCGGGGCCAGCGGCAGCTGATCATCGGCGACCGGAAGACCGGCAAGACCACCGTCGCGCTGGACACCATCCTCAACCAGCGGGACAACTGGCGCTCCGGCGACCCGAAGAAGCAGGTCCGCTGCATCTACGTCGCCATCGGCCAGAAGGCCTCCACGATCGCCTCGATCAAGGGCATCCTGGAGGACGCGGGCGCGCTGGAGTACACCACCATCGTGGCCTCCCCGGCGTCCGACCCGGCCGGCTTCAAGTACCTCGCCCCGTACACCGGCTCGTCCATCGGGCAGCACTGGATGTACGGCGGCAAGCACGTCCTGATCGTCTTCGACGACCTGAGCAAGCAGGCCGAGGCGTACCGGGCCGTGTCGCTGCTGCTGCGCCGCCCGCCGGGCCGTGAGGCCTACCCGGGTGACGTCTTCTACCTGCACTCCCGCCTGCTGGAGCGCTGCGCGAAGCTCTCCGACGAGCTGGGTGGCGGCTCGATGACCGGCCTGCCGATCATCGAGACGAAGGCCAACGACATCTCGGCCTTCATCCCGACCAACGTCATCTCCATCACCGACGGCCAGATCTTCCTGGAGTCCGACCTGTTCAACCAGGGCGTCCGGCCGGCCATCAACGTCGGCACCTCGGTCTCCCGGGTCGGTGGCGCCGCGCAGATGAAGCCGATGAAGAAGGTCTCCGGCTCGCTGCGGCTCAACCTGGCCCAGTTCCGTGAGCTGGAGGCGTTCGCCGCCTTCGCCTCCGACCTGGACAAGGCCTCGCAGGCCCAGCTGAACCGGGGTTCCCGGCTGGTCGAGCTGCTCAAGCAGCCGAACTACTCGCCGTACCCGGTGCAGGAGCAGGTCGTCTCGGTCTGGGCCGGCGTCGAGGGCAAGCTGGACGACGTCCCGGTCGGCGAGATCCGTCGCTTCGAGTCCGAGTTCCTCCAGTACCTGCGGCACAAGCACGAGGGCGTGCTGGCCTCGATCGCGGACGGCAAGTGGGGCGACGACATCGCCGCCTCGCTGGACTCGGCCATCGGCGAGTTCAAGCAGGTCTTCCTCGGCAAGGCCGACGAGCGCCGGGTCAACGACGCGCCGGCCAAGCCGCTGGAGGGCGAGTCGGACCGGGAGACGGTCACCCGCTACGCCGGCGGCGACGCCGAGAAGCAGTAGGGCTGACTCATGGCGGCCCAGGTACGCGTTCTTCGCCAGCGAATCCGTTCGGCGAAGGGGATGAAGAAGATCACCAAGGCGATGGAGCTCGTGGCGACGAGCCGCATCGCCAAGGCCCAGGCCCGGGTGACGGCGTCCCTGCCGTACGCCCAGGCGATCACCGGCGTGCTCACCGCGCTGGCCTCGAACGCCCGGATCGACCACCCGCTGCTCACCCCGCGCGAGCGGGTGCGGCGGGCGGGCGTCCTGCTGGTCACCTCCGACCGGGGCCTGGCCGGCGGGTACAGCTCCAACGCGATCAGGACCGCCGAGTCGCTGATCGCCCGGCTCACCGCCGACGGCAAGGAGCCGGTGCTCTACGTCATCGGACGCAAGGGCCTGACGTTCTACCGGTTCCGCAACCGGCAGATCGCGGCGAACTGGACCGGCTTCTCGGAGCAGCCCACCTTCGCCGACGCCCGTGAGGTCGGCGAGACGCTGATCGCGGCGTTCACCGCCGGTGCCGACGACACCGACGGCGACGCCGGGCCGGACGGCGTGCTCGGCATCGACGAGTTGCACATCGTCTACACCGAGTTCCACAGCCTGATGACCCAGAGCCCGGTCACGAAGATCATCGGCCCGATGCAGGTCGAGGACCGGCCGCGCTCCGAGGGGCTGCTGCCGGCGTACGAGTTCGAGCCGGAGGCGGAGTCGCTGCTCGACGCGCTGTTGCCGAAGTACATCAACACGCGGATCTACGCGGCGTTGCTGGAGTCGGCGGCGAGCGAGTCGGCGGCCCGGCGGCGGGCGATGAAGAGCGCCACCGACAACGCCGAAGAGATGATCGAGAAGTACACGCGTGAGATGAACTCGGCCCGCCAGGCCGGGATCACCCAGGAGATCAGTGAGATCGTCGGCGGCGCGAACGCGCTGGCCGCGTCGGGAAGTGAAGTGTGATGACTGTATCCGCAGTTGCCGGGGGACCGGCAGAGACCAGTACGGCCACCGGTCGCGTGGTTCGGGTCATCGGCCCGGTCGTCGACGCCGAGTTCCCGCGCGACGCCATGCCGACCCTGTTCAACGCCCTGCACGTGGAGGTGAACCTCTCCGGCGGCGCGAAGACGCTCACCCTGGAGGTCGCCCAGCACCTGGGTGACAACCTGGTCCGGGCCATCTCGATGCAGCCGACCGACGGTCTGGTCCGGGGTGCCGAGGTGACCGACTCCGGCTCGCCGATCACCGTTCCGGTGGGCGACGCGGTCAAGGGCCACGTCTTCAACGCCATCGGCGAGTGCCTCAACCTCACCGAGGGCGAGACGCTCGACGCGGACGACCGGTGGGGCATCCACCGCAAGGCCCCGGCCTTCGCGGACCTGGAGCCGAAGACCGAGATGCTGGAGACCGGCATCAAGGTCATCGACCTGCTCGCCCCGTACGTCAAGGGCGGCAAGATCGGCCTGTTCGGCGGCGCCGGCGTGGGCAAGACGGTGCTCATCCAGGAGATGATCACCCGGGTGGCCCGGAACTTCGGTGGTACGTCGGTCTTCGCCGGCGTGGGTGAGCGCACCCGTGAGGGCAACGACCTCATCGCCGAGATGACCGAGTCCGGCGTCATCGACAAGACCGCGCTGGTCTACGGCCAGATGGACGAGCCGCCGGGCACCCGGCTGCGGGTGGCGCTGTCGGCGCTGACCATGGCCGAGTACTTCCGGGACGTCAAGAAGCAGGAGGTGCTGCTCTTCATCGACAACATCTTCCGCTTCACCCAGGCCGGTTCCGAGGTCTCCACCCTGCTCGGCCGGATGCCGAGCGCGGTGGGTTACCAGCCGACCCTGGCCGACGAGATGGGCGAGCTCCAGGAGCGGATCACCTCCGTCCGGGGCCAGGCCATCACCTCGCTCCAGGCGATCTACGTGCCCGCCGACGACTACACCGACCCGGCGCCGGCGACCACCTTCGCCCACCTGGACGCGACCACCAACCTGGAGCGGTCGATCTCCGACAAGGGCATCTACCCGGCCGTGGACCCGCTGGCGTCCTCGTCCCGGATCCTCGCCCCGGAGTTCGTCGGCGAGGCGCACTTCGCGGTGGCCACCGAGGTCAAGCGCATCCTCCAGCGCTACAAGGACCTCCAGGACATCATCGCCATCCTCGGTATCGAGGAGCTCTCGGAGGAGGACAAGCTCACCGTCGGCCGGGCCCGCCGGATCGAGCGCTTCCTCTCCCAGAACACCTACGCCGCCGAGCAGTTCACCGGCGTGCCGGGCTCGACGGTCCCGATCGAGGAGACCATCGACGCGTTCCGGAAGATCAGCGAGGGCGAGTACGACCACTTCCCCGAGCAGGCCTTCTTCATGTGCGGCGGTCTGGAGGACCTGGAGCGCAAGGCGAAGGAGCTGATGTCGGAGGGCTGAGCTCTCGGACAGTCGTGCTGCGAAGGCCACCCCGGTCGACCGGGGTGGCCTTCGGCCGTTGCGCCTGGTGGGGCCGGTGTCCGGTTGCCGGGCGAGCGGTCGCTGCGGGGGCGCGGTACCGTTTCGAGAACGACTCTCGGGTTTGGGGGTCGGTGTGGTGCAACTTTTCGACCGGGTACGCCCGTCTCCTCTTCGTGGGCGTGACGAATCCTCGTGACGAGTCCCCGTGCGCGACGAATGGAGCTGCTGGTGGGTAAGACCGGCAAGGGCGGCAGGGACGGTAAGGCCGGTAAGGGTGGCGGGGCCGGTAAGGCCGGCGGGGACGGCAGGCGGTCGATCTGGTCCGGGGTGCCCCGCTGGGCCCGCGCGTGCACCATCTTCGGGGTCGTGCTGCTGATGCTCAGCGGCGCGGTCCTGGTGGGCTACGAGACGCTGCTGTCGCGCTACGAGGGTTCGGTGGGCAAGGCCGACCTGTTCGGCGACAAGGCGGCCGGGGCGCAGGAGCGCAAGAGCAACGTCAAGGGCCCGCTGAACATCCTGCTGGTGGGCATCGACCCGCGGGACGCGAAGACGCCGCCGCTGGCCGACTCGATCATGGTGCTGCACGTGCCGGAGTCGTTGGACCGGGCGTACATCTTCTCCGTGCCGCGTGACCTCTACGTCGACATCCCCAAGTTCGACAAGGCCGGCTACCGGGGCGGCTCCGGCAAGATCAACGGAGCGATGTCGCACGGCAGCATCGTCGAGGGCAAGAACCCCAGCGCGGCGCAGGGCTTCGAACTGCTCGCCAAGACCGTGCAGAAGGCGACCGGGATCACCCGGTTCGACGCCGGGGCGATCATCAACTTCACCGGCTTCCAAAAGATCGTCGACGCGATGGGCGGCGTCGACATGTACATCGAGCGGGAGGTCCGCTCCGAGCACCGCGAGCCGAACGGCAAGCACCGCAAGGGCAACCCGTACGGCGAGGGGTACATCGGGCCGCAGGCGGTCTACAAGAAGGGCAACCAGCACCTCAGCGGCTGGCAGGCGCTGGACTACGTCCGGCAGCGCTACCCGAGGAACGGCGTCCCGGACGCCGACTACGGCCGGCAGCGGCACCAGCAGCAGTTCATCAAGGCGATGATCAGCCAGGCGTTCAGCGCCGACGTGGTGACCAACCCGATCAAGCTGGACCGGGTGATCCGGGCCGCCGGCCAGTCGCTGACCTTCAACGGCCGGGGCAACAGCGTGGTCGACTTCGCCATCGCGCTCAAGGGCATCCGCTCGGAGAACGTCGAGCTGATCAAGCTGCCCGGGGAGGGGATCGGCACCGGCAACGCCTACCGGGGGGAGCGGTTGCTGCCCGCCGCCGACGACTTCTTCGCCGCCCTCAAGAACGAGCAGTTGGACGCCTTCCTGCTGGAGCACCCGGAGTTCCGTAACAAGGTCAAGTGACCCCTGCGGGTGCCGACAGCACCGTCCGGCCAGCCGACACGCCGGATGGTGGTGCAGGTCTCGGCACCCGCGTTGGGTCGGCGACGGCGGTCCGACTAGACTTTCGACAATCCGTCGCCGCAGCAAGGAGACAGCGTGGCACAGCAGCTTCACGTCGACCTCGTAGCCGTCGAGGAGAAGGTCTGGTCCGGCGAGGCCGAAATGGTCGTCGCCCGCACGACCGAAGGCGAGCTGGGTGTGCTGCCGGGGCACGCGCCGCTGCTTGGCCAGCTCGCCGAGCCCAGCCAGGTCCGGATCAAGCAGGCCGGCGGCCAGCAGGTCGCCTACGACATCACCGGCGGATTCCTGTCGGTCGGCGCGGAGAGCGTCACCGTGCTCGCCGAGAGCGCCACCCCGGCCACTCCGGCCCGCTGAGTCCACCCGCCGATGGAGATCGTCGAAGGGATCGGAATCGGCATCGCGGTGATCCTCGCCGCGCTCCTGATCCTCTTCGTCCGGCGGGCCCTGGTCACCCGTAGCGGCGGCATCATCCGGCTGAGCGTCCGGGTCACCACCGTCCTGGACGGCCGGGGCTGGTCACCGGGCTTCGCGCGGTTCGTCGGCGACCAGCTCCGCTGGTACCGGATGTTCAGCTTCGCCCTGCGGCCCAAGCGGGTGCTCTCCCGCAAGGAGCTGGTGGTGGAGCGGCGGCGGCTGCCCGAGGGTCAGGAACGGCTCTCCATGCCGTCCGACTGGGTGATCCTCCGCTGTACCAGTCAACACGCGCCGGTCGAGATCGCCATGGCCCGATCCACGGTGACCGGTTTCTCCTCCTGGCTCGAGGCCGCCCCGCCCGGGGCGGCCTCGCCACGTATGGCCTCCCAGGACTGGCCCGCCGCCTGACCCGGCACCGGCCCGGTCGCCCTGCCGGGCGCGGTCAGGGTGCGGCGACGGCGGCCACCAGCTCGACCTCGTAGCCCTGCCGGTCGGTGAGGTAGGCGGCGTAGCTGTCCGGGCCACCGGCGTGCGGGTGGCGGTCGGCGAACAGCAGCGCCCAGCCGTGGGCCGCGGCGTCGGCCACCAGCCGGTCCACCGCGTGCGGCGGACCGGCGTGGAAGGCCAGGTGGTTGAGGCCCGGGGCGCGCCGGTCGTGGGTCCGCCCGGTCAGCGCCGGGGACTCCTCGACGACCAGGTACGTCGGGCCGTGCCGCCAGGAGCAGCCGGCCGGCCAGTCCTGGTACGGCGTCCAGCCCAGTTCACCGAGCAGCCAGCCCCAGCTCCGCTTCGCGGCGGCCAGGTCGGGTACCCAGACCTCGACGTGGTGCAGCCCGCCCGTGCTCAGCGCTTGCCGCCCGGCACCCATAGCACATCGCCGCCCGGATTGGCCGTTCTTGACAGGATGAACAGCAGGTCGGAGAGGCGGTTGAGATACTTTGCCGGAAGGGAGCTGGTGCGATCCGGATCGTGGGCGACCAGGGCCCAGGCCGCCCGTTCGGCGCGCCGGGCGATCGTCCGTGCCACGTGCAGCAGCGCCGCGCCAGCGGTGCCGCCGGGGAGGATGAAGGAGTCGAGCTTGCCCAGTCGCCCGTTGTACTCGTCGCACCAGCCTTCGAGGCGTTCGACGTACTCCTCGGTGACCCGCAGCGGCGGGTACGCCGGGTCCGGCTCGACGGGGGTGGCCAGGTCGGCGCCGACGTCGAACATGTCGTTCTGGATCGACTCCAGTACGGCCCGCAGCTCGTCGTCGAGCTGCCCCAGGGCGAGCGCCACGCCGAGCGCGGCGTTGCACTCGTCGACGTCCGCGTACGCGGCGATCCGTGGATCGGTCTTCGGCACCTGCTCGTTGTTGCTCAGCCTGGTCATGCCGGCGTCGCCGGCCTTGGTGTAGATGCGCGTGAGGTGGACGGCCATGACGCACAGCCTACGGATACCGGACCTGACGATCCCGGCACGGCCCGCTGCGGCCGGTTGGCCGGTGGAGGTGGGGCCGGGTGACGCCGGCGATCCGGCGGTCGACGCGGTCGACGTCATCCGGGTCGGCGGTGACGCCCGGCTGGCCGGCACGGTGCACGTCGTCGGGGCGAAGAACTCGGCGCTGAAGCTGATGGCGGCGGCGCTGCTGGCCCCGGGGCGTACGGTGATCACGAACGTGCCCCGGATCACCGACATCGCCATCATGGGCGAGGTGCTGCGCCGGCTCGGCTGCGCGGTCTACTTCGCGGCGGACGACCCGGTGGACCCTATGGTCGGGTACGGCGGGCAGGCCCGCTCCCGGTCGGTCGTCATCGACGTGCCCGAGCAGCCCGGCGCGGACGCCGACTACGACCTGGTGCGTCGGCTGCGGGCGTCGATCTGCGTGTTGGGCCCACTGCTGGCCCGCCGGGGGTACGTGCGGGTGGCCCACCCGGGCGGGGACGCGATCGGCTCCCGGGGTCTGGACATGCACATCGCCGGGCTGGCCCGGATGGGCGCGGAGGTCTCCGGCGAGCACGGCTTCGTCATCGCCGCCGCCCCGGACGGGCTGCGGGGCGCCGAGATCGTGCTGGACTTCCCGAGCGTGGGCGCCACCGAGAACCTGGTGATGGCGGCGGTGCTGGCCCGGGGCGTGACGACGATCGACAACGCGGCCCGGGAACCGGAGATCGTCGACCTCTGCACGATGCTCAACCGGATGGGCGCCCGGATCTCCGGCTGCGGCAGCTCCACGCTGCGTATCGCCGGGGTGCCCGCGCTGCGCCCGGTGCGGCATGCCACGGTGGGGGACCGGATCGTCGCCGGAACGTGGGCGTTCGGCGCGGCGATGACCCGGGGGGACGTGACGGTCACCGGGATCGACCCGGCCTATCTGGAGGTCGCGCTGGACAAGCTGGTGTCGGCCGGCGCGTTGGTGGAGACCCGGGGCGACGCCTTCCGGGTACGCGCCGACGACCGCCCCGCCGCCGTGGACGTGGTGACCCTGCCGTACCCGGGGTTCGCGACCGACCTGCTGCCGATGGCGATCGGCCTAGCGGCGGTCAGCGAGGGGGCGTCCCTGATCACCGAGAACATCTTCGACGGCCGGTTCATGTTCGCCAACGAGATGGTGCGTCTCGGTGCCGACATCAAGACCGACGGCCACCACGCCGTGGTCCGGGGCCGGGACCGGCTCTCCGGTGCGCCGGTACGGGCCACCGACATCCGGGCCGGCGCCGGGCTGATCATCGCGGGGCTGTGCGCGGACGGGGTCACCGAGGTGTCGCACGTGCACCACGTGGACCGGGGCTACCCGGACTTCGTGGCCGACCTGCGGGCGCTCGGTGTGGAGGTGGAACGGGGCACCGTCCCGGAGACCCCCGAGCTGACCATCTGACCCGCCTCCCGCCGCCGGTCCGACCGTCCGGGGCTTAGCGTTCGTTCAGGCTCGCCGACTAGGGTGCTGGCAGACACTCAATCGCAGGCGAGGGAGAAGCAGATGGCGGGTCGACTCGCGGTCGTCGGGGCCGGGCTGATGGGTTCCGGCATCGCCCAGGTGGCGGCGCAGGCGGGCTGGCAGGTGACGCTGCGCGACATCGACGACGCGGCCACGAAGCGCGGTGTGGACGGCATCCGGAAGTCGCTGACGAAGTTCGCCGAGAAGGGCAGGATCGACCCGGCCGAGGTCGAGGCGACCCTGGGCCGGATCACCCCGACCACCGACCTGGAGGCGGCGGCCGACGCGGACATCGTGGTGGAGGCGGTCTTCGAGAAGATCGAGATCAAGCACGAGGTGTTCCGCGCGCTGGACAAGATCTGCAAGGCGGACGCGGTGCTCGCCACCAACACGTCGGCCATCCCGGTGACCCAGATCGCCACCGCCACCGAGCGCCCGGAGTCGGTCGTCGGCACCCACTTCTTCTCCCCGGTGCCGATGATGAAGCTGTGCGAGCTGGTGCGCGGCTACAAGACCGGCGACGCGACCCTGGCCACCGCCAGGGCGTTCGCCGAGGAGATCGGCAAGACCGTGGTGGTGGTCAACCGGGACATCGCCGGTTTCGTCACCACCCGGCTGATCTGCGCGCTGGCCATGGAGGCGGTCAAGCTGGTCGAGTCCGGGGTGATGTCGGCCGAGGACCTCGACACCGCCTGCAAGCTCGGCTTCGGCCACGCGATGGGCCCGCTGGCCACGGTCGACCTGACCGGCGTGGACGTCCTGCTGAACGCCACGAGGAACATCTACACCGACACGGCCGACGAGAAGTTCTTCCCGCCGGAGCTGCTCCAGCGGATGGCCACCGCCGGTGACCTGGGCCGCAAGACCGGCCAGGGGTTCTACTCGTACTGAGCTCGGCCCGCGACGTCGCCGATGCTGCGGTGTCCCCACCGGCGGACACCGCAGCATCGGCACAACTGCGTCGAGCACACCCGGCGGGTCAGCCGTCCCGCTTGGTGGTCCAGCGGAAGGTGGTCAGGCAGAGCACCAGGCCGATCAGGCACCACAGCGCGAGGACCAGGGCGACCCGGCCCAGCTCGAAGGAGCCGCCGGGTTCCTGCGCGCCGAAGCTCTCCGGCAGGAAGACCGCGCGCAGGCCCTGGCACATCCACTTGAGCGGGAAGAACGCCGCCACCTGCTGCATCCAGGTGGGCAGGTCGGTGAAGACGAAGAACACCCCGGAGATGAACTGGAGCACCAGGGAGACCGGGGTGACCACGGCGGAGCCGCTGCGCGCGGTGCGGGCCAGCGACGAGATGGCGATCCCGCACAGGGTGCAGGCGGTCACCCCGAGCACGGCGACCCAGCCGAAGGTGAACCACTTCCCGGCGGTGGCCGGCAGGTCGAGGTCGAACAGGGCCACGGCGACCGCCAGCAGCAGCGCGGTCTCGGCGACACCGATCACCACCACCATGATCACCTTGCCGGCGAACCAGACCCACTTCGGCATCGGGGTGCCCCGGTAGCGCTTGAGCACGCCCCGGTCCCGCTCGATCGGGATCCAGATGCCGAGGTTCTGGAAGCTCACCGTCATCAGCCCGGTCGCGATCATGCCGGTGATGAAGTACTGGGTGAACTTCACCCCGCCGCCGATCGTCCCGTCGAAGATCGACGCGAAGATCAGGATCATGATGATCGGGAAGCCCATCGTGAACACGACGGACTCCCGGCTGCGCAGGAACTGGGTGATCTCCAGCCGGCCCTGGCGCAGGGCGAGCGCGCCCGGCCCGACCCGCCGGCGGCCGGTGGTGGCGGACGGGGTCGCCGGCTTCGTGGTGGTGGTCATCAGTGTCCGATCATGCTCAGGTAGACGTCTTCCAGGGTCGGCCGGGTCACCGTCAGACCGGGCACCTCGCCGCCGAAGCGCGCGGCCAGCTCCGCCACCAGCGCCGTCGGCGTCGCGCTCTGCTCCGTGTGCGGCGTCCCGTCCGGGGTACGCCAGGAGACCGTCGCCAGGGCGTCCTGACGGTTGCCGAGCAGGTCCGGCGGGGCCACCTCGATCACCCGGCCGGCGGCGATCACCCCGACCCGGTCGGCGAGCGACTCGGCCTCGTCCAGGTAGTGGGTGGTGAGCACGATGGTGGTGCCGGCGGCGGCGAGGTCCCGGATCAGCTCCCAGAACTCGCGCCGCGCCTCCGGGTCGAAACCGGTGGTGGGCTCGTCGAGGAAGAGCAGCTCGGGGCGGCCGATGATGCCCAGCGCCACGTCGAGCCGGCGCTTCTGCCCGCCGGAGAGGGTGTGCGTACGGGCGTTGGCCTTGGCCCCCAGCCCGACCCGCTCGACGACCTTGTCCGGGTCGTCCGCCTCGGGATAGAACCCGGAGAAGTGCCGGACGACCTCGGCGACGGTCAGCTCGTCGAACTCGCCGGTGCCCTGGAGCACGATGCCGACCCGGGACCGCCAGTCGGCCGCCTGCCCCCGGGAGGTACGCGGTGCGCCCGCCCGTGGGCCGCGCGGGCGGGACCCGAGGACGAGACCGGGGTCGGTGCCGAGCACGCTCACCTGGCCGGCGTCGCGCTGCCGGTAGCCCTCCAGGATCTCCACCGTGGTCGTCTTGCCCGCGCCGTTCGGTCCGAGCAGGGCGAACACCTCGCCCCGGCGGACGTCGAGGTCCACCCCCGCCACCGCGACGTTGTCGCCGTACGCCTTGCGCAGTCCCCGTACGGAGATCGCGAGCTCGTCATCCATGCCGTCCAGTGTGCGACCAGGCCGTGAGGCGCGGCGGTCCGGGGTGTGCCGGTGTCGGCCGGGTCGCGTCGAGGCGGCCCGCTCGTCCCCGACGGGGTCCTGTGAGGTGCTGCACAGCCGGGGACGGCCGGCGGGGCCGGGGGCGTGTCGGCCCCGGCCCTGCGGTGGTCGGTCAGCGGCTCTGGTAGGTCATGCAGTCGGCCAGGTCGTTGTCGGGGCCGACGGTGATCGCCGGGGCGCGGCACTCCAGTTCGGCGTTGTGCCGGCAGTCGGCCCGGCTGCACGCGCCGACCTGGGCGATGAGCCGGTCGAGGCCGCCGCGCACCGGCAGCTCCACGAAGGTGTGGCAGTGCGCGTGGTCGGTGCTGCCGATGGTGATGGCGAACGCGTGGCAGTCGTTGGTGTGGTTGTAGGCGCAGGACGAGGCCGCGCACTCCTGAACCCGGGGCATTTCCATCGCTGCGGTCATGACAACCTCACTTTCGGTAGATATGCCACAAATGATAAGTGCCGGTCTGGTGGGCGCGGGCCGTTCCACCGCTGATCACCCCGTAGGAAGACCGCCACCACGGCGACCGCCCCCGGACGCCCCGTTCCCGCCCCGCCCACCCCTCCCACCCCACCCTTCCGCCCCGGCCCTTCCGCCCCGGTGATCAAGAGAATTGCGGCCTGGGAGAGCGCTCTCGACGACGCAAAACTCTTGATCACCGGGGCTGGCCGGGGTGGGCCGGGCGGGCCGAGGCGGGTCGGGCGGGGCCGGGGCGGGTCGGGTGGGGCGGCGGGCTCGCGCCCGGCCGGGTGGTCGGTCCGGCCTCGGTCGTCGGTGAGGGGGCCGCGCCTGGCCGTCCCGCGCGTCACGGGTACGGCCGGATGACCGGTTCAGCCCGGTCGGGGCGTCACCGGTGTCCGGGGTGGGGTCGACCGGGCGGAGCGTCCCGTGACCGGCGGCACCCCGATGGCGGAATCCCGGCCGGCCTGCAGTCGTTACACCCTCTGTACGACCGCAGCAGCACCCCGCCCGGCCAGCCCGGAGGCGGGCAGCGCCCCGGAATGATGCGGGGCCCCCGGTCGTTACATCTGGTTCCGGCGCGAGCGGCAGGGCCCGCCGGAGAGCTACCGACTTTCCCTCATGAGCGCCTCGTTCGTGGTGCTTACGCCCCCACCGCCGGCTCCGCCGGTGGCCGGTCCCCCGACCGGTCGGGTGGCGTCGACCCCCTCGAAGGAGCATCCCCCATGAAGACCACCATTCTGCGTAAGAGTGTTCTCGGTATCGCCGGTCTGGCCGTCGCCGGTGGTCTGGCCGCCGGTCCGCTGAACCACGGCACCGCCGAGTCGACCGCCACCGACCACACCGTGGCCGTGGTGCAGGCCGACAAGCCGGCCGTCGACAAGGCCAAGCTGATCCCGCACGGTGTGCAGGGCGAGCAGTCGCGCATCGACCTGAACGACGAGCAGACCGCCAACGTCAAGGCGATCATCGCCGCGACGAAGAAGGCCGGCATGGACGAGCGTGCCGCCGTGGTGTCGATCGCCACGAGCCTTCAGGAGTCGAAGCTGGAGAACCTGGGTCACCTGGGTGACCGTAACGACCACGACTCGCAGGGTCTGTTCCAGCAGCGTCCGTCGAGTGGTTGGGGCACGGTGGAGCAGATCACCGACCCCGAGTACGCCACGATGGCGTTCCTCAAGGGCCTCAAGCAGGTCGACGGCTGGCAGGACATGCCCCTGACCAAGGCCGCCCAGACGGTGCAGGTGTCGGCGTACCCCGACCACTACGCCCAGTGGGAGACCCAGGCCGCCGACCTCGTCGCCCAGCACTGGAACAGCTGACCCGTACGACATGATGGCCGGCACCCCGCCCGGGGTGCCGGCCATCGACGTGCCTGGCGGTGGGTCAGACCCGGTAGCCGGCGGCGCGGGCCGCCTCGCGGTCCCGGCGGCGCTCCCGGCGTCGGCGCAGGAACCAGACCACGAACGCCACCATGCCCAGCAGGAACGCCAGCACCAGCACCGGCAGGATGATCGCCACCAGCGACATCAGCACGCTCGTCGCGTCCTCGGCGGTGCTGGCCACCGGTGCGCCGAAACCCGCCGTGGTCGCGTTGACCACCGGTCGGGCCGCCGCCTTGAACAGGTGCACCCCGAGCGCGATGGCGACACCGGCCGCCACCGGCACCCACTGGTGGGACGAGAAGAACCCGCCCGGGTCGCTCACCGTCACCGTCTCCGAGCCCGACCCCGCACCGAACGCGAGCCCGCCGGCGGTGGGGCGGACCACCGTCTGCACGACGTCGTTGACGTGGTCGACCACGGGCACCTTGTCGGCGACGACCTCGACGGCGAGCAGCGCCGCGAGGATCGCCAGCACCCAGCCGTTGCCCAACCACTGCCAGCCGCTGGGCAGGTCGATCAGGCTGGTGTAGCGGGCCAGCAGACCCATGGTGAGCAGGGGAATGTAGGCGTTCAGGCCCGCCGAGGCGGCGAGCCCGGTACCGGTGAGGACTTCGAACACCATCTCAGCATCGCACCGGCGCGCCAGTGCCGCGCGACGGTGACCGGCCGGTCCTCGGCTACCCTCGTCGGGTGCGTCTGGTGATTGCGAAGTGCTCGGTGGACTACGTCGGACGGCTCTCGGCGCACCTGCCGCTGGCCACCCGCCTGCTCATGGTCAAGGCGGACGGGTCGGTGTCGATCCACGCCGACGACCGCGCGTACAAGCCGTTGAACTGGATGAGCCCGCCCTGCCGGCTGGAGGAGGCCCCCGGCGTGTGGCGGGTGGTCAACAAGGCCGGCGAGGAGCTGCGGATCACCCTGGAGGAGGTCTTCCAGGACACCTCGTACGAGCTGGGCGTCGACCCGGGGCTGCGCAAGGACGGCGTCGAGGCGCACCTGCAGGAGTTGCTGGCCGCCAACCCGGAGACGCTGGGGGAGGGCTTCACCCTGGTCCGGCGGGAGTACATGACCGCGATCGGTCCGGTCGACCTGCTCTGCCGGGACGCCAACGCCGGCGCGGTCGCCGTCGAGGTGAAACGGCGCGGCGAGATCGACGGCGTCGAGCAGCTCACCCGCTACCTCGAACTGATGAACCGGGATCCGCTGCTCGCCCCGGTGACCGGCGTCTTCGCCGCCCAGGAGATAAAGCCGCAGGCCCGGGTCCTCGCCACCGACCGGGGCATCCGCTGCGTGGTGGTCGACTACGACCGGCTGCGCGGCATCGTGCGTGACGAGCTGACCCTGTTCTGACCACCGGTCGGCGGGCCGCCCGCCGGTCGGGGTCAGCGCCTGCCGTACAGCGCCTTGGTGACCTTGACGATCCGGGCCACGTCGGTCGGGGTCCGCTCGAAGGTCATCGCGGGCAGCAGCGAACGGGCCCGTCGCCGGGTGACCGACTTGGCCCGGCCGAACTCGCGCAGCCCGTCCTCACCGTGGATGCGGCCGAAGCCCGAGTCGCCCACCCCGCCGAACGGCAGCGTGGACATCCCGGCGAAGGTGAGCGCCGAGTTGACCGACGCCATCCCCGAGCGCAGCCGGCGGGCGATCGCCACCGCGTCGCGCCGCCCGAACACCGAACCCCCCAGGCCGTACGGCAGGGCGTTGGCCCGGCGTACGGCCTCGTCGGCGTCGGCGACCCGGGTGATGGTCACGGTCGGGCCGAAGGTCTCCTCGCGGATCGCCGACGCGGACTCGGGGACGTCCACCAGCACGGTCGGGTGCACGTACGGCGGCTGCACGGCGGCGGGACCACCCAGCACGGCCCGCCCCCCGGCGGCGATGGCCTCGTCGATGTGCCGGCGGATCACGTCGAGCTGGCTCGGCATGGTGATCGGGCCGAGGTCGGCCCCGTCCGCGCCGACGGTCAGCCGTTCGGCGCGGGCGACCACCTTGCCGACGAACGCGTCGTGCACCGCCGCCACCGCGTAGACCCGTTCGATGCCGATGCAGGTCTGGCCGGCGTTGGTCAGCGCGCCCCAGACGCACGCCTCGGCGGCGGCGTCCAGGTCGGCGTCGGCGTCCACGATCATCGCGTCCTTGCCGCCGGCCTCCAGCAGCACCGGGGTCAGCGACTCGGCGCAGGCGGCCATCACCCGACGGGCGGTCGCCGTGGAACCGGTGAAGGCCACCTTGTCGACGCCCGAGCGGCACAGCGCCGCGCCGACGTCGCCGAGGCCGTGCACCGCCGTGAACGCCGGCTGCTCCGGCACGACCTCGGCGAACGCGTCGACCAGCCACTGCCCGACGACCGGGGTGTACTCGCTGGGCTTGAGGACGACCGCGTTGCCGGCGGCCAGCGCGTAGGCGGCGGAACCGACCGGGGTGAACACCGGGTAGTTCCACGGGCCGATCACCCCGACCACGCCGTGCGGCTGGTATTCGAGGTGACCGGAGAACTCGGCGAGGATCAGCCGGGAGCGGACCCGGCGGGGCCCCAGCACCCGGCGGGCGTTGCGGGCCGCCCAGTCGATGTGTTCGATGGCGGTGAGCACCTCGACGACGGCGTCCCCGACCGGCTTGCCGCCCTCGACGTGGATCAGCTCGGCCAGCTCCTCGACCCGCCGGGCGAGCAGGGCCCGCCAGTGCAGCAGCCGGGCCCGGCGGCCGGTGAAGCCGAGGCCGGCCCACCACTGCCCGGCCGTGCGGGCGCGGGCGACCGCGCGGTCCACCTCCTCGGCGGTGGCGACCGGCACGCTGCCGGCCTCGTCGCCGGTGGCCGGGCTCGTCGAGACCAGCCGACCGTCGGAGATGACCGGGGTACCCGGGACCTGCACAGCCGTCATGGCGGAAGTCTAGACCCGGAAGCTACCCGCTGGTAGTTGTGAACACCGCTCAGCTATCGCCCCGTCGCCGCCTGTTCGGTGGACACCGGTCGTCCGCCAGGGGTCGCGGAGATGGCCGGGCGGGTGGTGAGCTGGTCACGCGGAGCTGGCAGGCTGACCGCGGGGCGACGGTGGGTGGGGAGCTGACTGTCCATGCAGGATCATCCGGAACTGATGCCACTGCTGACGGTGGCCGCTGGCCCGATGCGCGGGGCGAGCTTCCGCGTCCGGCCCCAGCCACAGGTGATCGGTCGCGCGCCGGCCGCCGACATCGCGGTCGCCGACGCGCACCTGAGCCGGCGGCACGCCGAGGTGCGGCTGACCGCCGACGGGGTGGTCCTGGTCGACCTGGGATCGACAAACGGCACCTGGCTCAACGACCGGCGGATCACCGACGCCGAGCCCCTCACCGACGGCGACGTGATCCGGCTCGGCCGTACCGAACTGCGCTACTTCGACCCCGGACTGGCCACCACCGACCCGGTCGGCCTGCGCTTCGCCGGGGGGTCCGTCGGCCGCCGGGACCACCGGCCCACGCTGCCGCTGCCGTCGCGCCTCCCCGGCCCCACCGACGCCCTGCCGGCCACCCCGGTCCCCACGCCCAGCGCCGTCGACGCCTGACCGGAATCGGGACCGACCTCCCCCGCGCCGGTCCCGGCGGATAACCTTAGCGTTCGTTCATGCCGGCGACGGCGGAATCAACCAGGGGAGGCCGGTCGTGGCGCGGGAGTTCACCAGGGTGGGCGTGGTGGGTCTGGGCACCATGGGTGCCGGCATCGTCGAGGTGTTCGCCCGCAACGGTGTCGACGTCGTCGCGGTGGAGATCTCCCCGGACGCCCTGGCCCGGGGCCGGGCCACCCTCACCCGGTCGACCGACCGGGCCGTGGCGCGGGGCAAGCTGGCCGAGGCCGACCGGGACGCCCTGCACGCCCGGGTCGACTTCCAGGTCGGGCTGGACGCGCTGCACGCGGTGGACCTGGTGGTCGAGGCGGTCCCCGAGCGCCTCGACCTCAAGCGGCGGATCTTCGCCGAGCTGGACCGGATCTGCCCGCCCGCCACCATCCTCGCCACCAACACCTCCTCGCTGAGCGTCACCGACATCGCCGTCGCCACCGGCCGCCCCCAGCAGGTCGTCGGCCTGCACTTCTTCAACCCGGCACCGGTGATGAAACTGGTCGAGGTCGTCCGCACCGTGGTCACCGCCACCGACGTGGTCGACGACGTCGAGGCGCTCTGCGCCCGGCTCGGCAAGGTCGGCGTGACTATCGGCGACCGGGCCGGGTTCATCGCCAACGCCCTGCTGTTCGGCTACCTCAACCAGGCGGTGGGCCTGTTCGAGGCCCGCTACGTCACCCGCGAGGACCTCGACGCGGCGATGACGCTGGGCTGCGGCCTGCCGATGGGCCCGCTCGCCCTGCTGGACCTGATCGGCCTCGACACCGCGTACGAGATCCTGAACACCATGTACCGGCACGGCGGGCGCAACCGCCGGCACGCCCCGGCGCCGCTGATCCGGCAGATGGTCACGGCGGGACTGCTCGGCCGCAAGACCGGACGCGGCTTCTACACCTACGAGAAGCCGGGCTCGGCGAAGGTCGTACCCGACGGGTCGACCCCGACCGCCGCCGACGACGCGCCGGGCACCACGGCCGTGACCAGGGTCGGTGTCGTCGGCTCGGGGACGACGGCGGCCGATCTCGCCGCGGTGTTCGCCGCCGCCGGCTACCAGGTGGTCGCCGTCGGCGCGGACGGGCCCGCCGGGACCACCGGGGCGGTCCGGGCCACGCTCGCCGAGGACGTCCCGCGCGACCGCCCCGACCCGGCCGGCCGGGACGCCGCGCTGGCCCGGATCACCTGGGCGGACGCGCTGGAACCGCTTGCCGACGTCGACCTGGTGGTCGAGGCGACGGCGGGGGAGCTGGACGCCACGCAGGCGCTGTTCGCCCGCCTCGACGAGGTCTGCAAGCCGGGCGTGGTGCTCGCCACCACCACCTCCGCCCTGCCGGTGATCGAGCTGGCGATGGCCACCCGCCGACCCGCCGACGTGCTCGGCCTGCACTTCTGCGCTCCGGTGCCGGCGCGCCCGCTGGTCGAGGTGGTGACCACCGTCCGGACCTCGACGGAGGCCACCGCCACCGCCCGCGCGGTCTGCGCCGCCCTCGGCCGGACCACGCTGGTCTGCGGCGACCGGGCCGGCTTCGTGGTCGACGCGCTGCTCTTCCCGTACCTCAACGACGCGGTGGCGATGCTGGAGGCCGGATACGCCACCGTCGACGACATCGACCACGCGATGACGCTCGGCTGCGGCTACCCGACGGGCCCGTTCGCGCTGCTCGACGCGGTCGGCCTCGACGTGGCGCTGGCCGTGCAGCGGGCGTTGTACCGGGAGTCGCGCGAACCGGGGCTGGCCCCCGCGCCGCTGCTGCACCACCTGGTCACCGCCGGTCACCTGGGTCGCGCCGCCGGCCGGGGCTTCCGCGACCACGCCCGGGACTGACCCGACCCCGGGGCGACCGACCTCACCCCGCCGGGGATGCGGACCTGACCGTAACCTTGGCGAGGTGAGCCCCCGTCGCAACCGTCCCCGCCGCGAGGACACCGGCCAGCTCGACGCCGAGCGGGCCCGGCACGGCGTGGAGTCGGTGCAGCAGTGGCGCGACGGCGAGTGGCAGGTACGCGGGATCAGCGGCGGGGCGTCCGTCAAGACGTACCGCTGCCCCGGATGCGACCAGGAGATCCGACCCGGGGTGGCGCACCTGGTGGCCTGGCCGGCCGACGGCGCGGGGGACCTCACCGACCGGCGGCACTGGCACAACGGCTGCTGGCGGGCCCGGGACCGGCGGGGACCGAACCTGCTGCGCGGCCGGGGCGCTCCCCGCTACGGATGACCCGGTTTCCGGCCGGGTGGGCGACCTGGATCACCCCGGTTCCGCCCCGGTCGAGCGACGGCGGCGGGTTCGGGTCAGACTGGGGCGGTGAGCACACCGATCCGCGCGTCGTCGATCCTGCCCGGCCACCGGGAGGACATCGAGCTGCACACCGCCGACGGCCTGCGGCTCGTCGGCGAGCTGGCCCGCCCGGTCGACCGGACGCCGGCGGGCACCCTGGTCTGCCTGCACCCGCTGCCCACCCACGGCGGGATGATGGACAGCCACCTCTTCCGCAAGGCGGCCTGGCGGCTGCCCGCCCTGGCCGACCTGGCGGTGCTCCGGTTCAACACCCGGGGCACCAGCAGCGTGCGGGGCACCAGCGAGGGAGCCTTCGACAACGCGGTGGGCGAACGGTTCGACGTCGCCGCCGCCATCGAGTACGCCGAGTTCCACGAGCTGCCGAACATCTGGCTGGTGGGCTGGTCGTTCGGCACCGACCTGACCCTGAAGTACGGCTGCGACCCGGCGGTGGCCGGGGCGATCCTGCTCTCCCCGCCGTTGCGTTTCTCGCAACCCGGTGACCTGGCCGTCTGGGCGGAGTCGGGTCGGCCGCTGACCGCGCTGGTGCCCGAGTTCGACGACTACCTGCGCCCCGACGAGGCCCGGCAGCGCTTCGCGGCGGTGCCGCAGGCCGAGGTCGTCGGCGTGCCCGGGGCCAAGCACCTGTGGGTGGGTGACGCCGAGCGGGTGCTCGACGAGATCGTCCGGCGGGTGAACCCGGCGGTGCCGCTGCCGCTGCCGACGAGCTGGGACGGCCCGATGGAGACCGGCGACGTCAGCGCGTACGCCGACCGGACGGTGGCCGCCTTCGCCGACACCCCCGTACCGGGTCCGGCCGCCGGCTGAGCCTCGCCCTCGGCCCTCAGCGCCGGTCCTGGCGGGGGAGCACCACCTCGCGCAGGATCAGCTGGAGGGCGGCCACCACCGGGATGGCGATCAGCGCGCCGACCACCCCCATCAGCGCCACCCCGAGCAGGGCGGCGAGCAGCGCGGCCACCTCGTTGACCTCCACCGACCGCCGCATGATCTTCGGGTAGATGAGGTAGTTCTCCACCTGCTGGTAGAGCACGAAGAAGACCACGCAGGCGATACCGACCGGCAGCGCGGTGGCGAAGCCGACCAGGCTGACGACCACCGCGCCGAGGGTGGCCCCGATCTGCGGGATCAGGTCGGTCACCGCCACCACCACGGCCAGCGCGAACGGGTAGGGCAGCCCGACGACCAGGGCGAAGACGAAGCTGGTCGCGCCGGCCAGCACCGCGATGCTCAACGCCCCCACCATGTACGCGCCGACCTTGGTGAGGATCTCGTCCCCGATCAGGCTGACCCGCTGCCGGCGCGACCTGGGCACCAACGCGTACCCGAGATCGCGCAGCCGGTCGAAGTAGGCCAGGAAGTAGATCGTCAGCACCAGCACGGTGAGCACCCGGAAGATCGTTCCGAAGATCAACTGGGCGCCGCCGAGGACCCCGCCGAGCGCCCGGCCCACGGTGTCCGCGTTCGCCAGCGCCTGCACCCGCTGCATCACGTCGTAGCGGACCACCAGGTCGTTGACGGTGCGGTTGCGGCGCAGCTCCTCGACGTAACTGGGAAGCTGGTCGATGAACTGCCCGGTCTGGGTCACCACCGGCGGTACCAGCGCCACCAGCCCGGCGACGATCAGCAGCACCAGGGTCAGCGCCACCACCGTCACCGCCAGCCCGTGCGGCAGCCCCCAGCGGCGCAGCCGGACCACCGCCGGGTTGAGCCCCACCGCCAGGAAGAGCGCGATCACCACCAGGACCAGGATGCCGCCGGCATTGCGGATCCCCAGGAACACCGTGTACGCCAGCAGCACGCCGAGTGCCCCGGTGAAGCCGACCAGGAAGCTGCTGCGGCGCAGTGGCCGCCCGGGTCGACCGAACCGCCCCGACCCGCTGCCGACCGCCCCGGCGGCGTCGTCTCCCGGCACGTCCTGTGCCGGTGCGTTCTGCCTCAGGGCGTGTTGTGCTGCGTCCTTCCCCGGCGCGTGCTGCGCTGCGGCCTGTGCTGGCGTGTCCTGCTCCAGGGCGTCCTGCGCGGGTACGCCCGGGGCCCTGGTGTGGGAGGTGTCGGTGCCCCGGCCGGTCGGCGCGGCGGGCTCTCCGCGCGTGGCGTGCTCGCCGTCCGTGGTGGGCGGCGGCTCGGAGCGGGCCGTCACCGGTTCCGCCCCGGCCCGGGCCGTCGGTACGCCCGCAGGGGCGCTGTCCCGGGTCGCATCGTCGCGTGCCGGGCCGTGCTGTGCCACCGGACCTCCCCAGTTCCGCCCCGGCGCGGCACACCCGGAGTGGATCAACTAACCCACCCGGCGACCACCTACCGTACGGGCTCCTGCCCGCAGGGTAGTGGTGCGGGTGTCCCACCGGCCACCGCGGGGTCGCCCCGGCGCGGTCACTCGGACTCGACGGTCACCGTACTCGGCTTGGCGCTGCGCTCGTCGGTGGTCGGCTTGCTGGGCCGCTTGCCGTTCTCCCCGGTGCTGGTGATCTTCGTCGGGGTGGCGTCCCGGCCGGCGGTGCCGGGAACCGCGGCGACGGTCGGTTCACCGTCCACCCCGGCGCTCGCCGTCCCGCCGTCCACCGTGGTCACCGGCTCGGCCTTCGGCTTCGCGGCACCGTCCGTACCGCCGGTCGGCTTCGTACCGTTGGTGGCCGGCCTGGTGACGGCCACGACCGCGTCCGCGCCGGCCGCGACCGGTTCCTTCCCGGCGTCGCTGTCGGCGGGTGCCTTGCCGCCGCCGGCCGGGCCGGAGCCCACCGGCTGCGGTGCCAGGGCGTCGGCGGTGCGCGTCGGCTTCGGCTTCCTGCCGTTGCCGAGCGGACCCGTCCCCGGCCGGTCGCCGTCCGGGGACGACGCCACGGCGTCGGGGCCCACCGGCGTCGCGGCGCGCGCCCGCAGGGCGGTGACGTCCCGCTGGAGCTCGTCGTGCTCCTGCCGCGCCTGCCAGGTCTCCTGACGCAGGTCGGCGAGCTGCTGCTGGGCCTGGGCGATCTCCAGCATCACCCGGGCGAGCTGCTGCCGGCCGGCCGCCGCCTCCTGCTGGGTGGCGGCGAGGTGCTGCTGGGTGGTGGCCAGATGCTGCTGGGTGGTGGCCGCGTACTCGTCGAACTGCCGGCGCGACGCGGCGACGTGCTCGTCGGCCTGGCGACGCTTCTCGGCGGTCTCCCGCTCGACCCGGTCGATCAGCTCGGTGGTCTCCTGCTCCACCCGCCGCCGTAGCTCGGTGGTCTCCTGCTCGGCCGTGCGGCGCAGCGTCGCCGCGTCCGCCTCGGCGACCCGGCGGATCTCGGCCGCGCCCTGCTCGATCTCGTCCCGCCGGGCGGCCCACTCCCGCTCCAGCTCGGCCTGCCGCGTGCCGTGCTGCTGTTCCAGCTCGTCGTGCCGGGCCTGGTGCTTGCGGTCCAGCTCGTCGCGGCGCTTGGCGAACTCCTGCTCGGCGGCGGCCCGGCGCTGGGCGAGCTCCCGGTCGGCGGCCTCCCGCCGGCCGTTGACCTCCTGCTCCACCCCCGCGCGCCAGGCTCCCAGCTCCTGCTGCGTCTGGGCGCGGGACTGCTGCACGTACGCCTCGGTCTCGGTGCGCATCCGCTGCACGTACGCCTCGGCCTCGGCCCGGCTGTGCCGGGCCGCCTCGGTCGCCTCGGTGGTCAGCCGCTGCGCCTCCTGCCGGGCCCGCTCCCGGGTCGCCTTGGCCGCGCCGTCCGCGTCGTCGGTGACCTGCTTGGCCTGCTGGAGCGCCTTGGCGTGGGTGGCACGGCTGGTCTCCGTCGCCGAATCGACGAGCCGCCGGGCCTCCTGCTGCGCCTTGAGGTGCACCTCCTTGGCGGCCTCGCGCAGGTCGGTGGCCTCCTTCTGGGCCTTGGCCAGCGCCGCCTTCGCCATCTCGCGGAGCTTGGTGGCCTCCTGCTGGGCCCGGGCGTGGATCTCCTTGGCGGTGTCGCGGAGCTGGGTGGCCTCCTGCTGGGCCCGGTTCAGGGCGTCCTGGGCGGCGGTCCGCAACCGGTTGGACTCGTCCTCGGCGGTGGCGCGCAGCAGGGTCGCCTCGTCCTTGGCGGTGCTGCGCAGCCGGGCGGCCTCCTCCTTGGCGGTACGCACGGCGGCGTCCGCCTCGGCCTTGCGGGCCGTGGTGTGCCGTTCCTCCTCGGCCCGCCGGGCGGCGAGCGCGATCTCGAAGTCCTTGAGCGCCCGCGCGGCCTGCTCGCGGGCCTCGTCGATGATGTGCTCGGCGGCGGCCCGGCGGGCCTCGATCTCCTCGTTGGCGGCGACCAGGATCGCGTCGGCCTGCTCCTCGGCGAGGGCGAGGATCTGCTCGACCCGGGGGCCGAGGTGCTTGAAGGAGGCCCGGTCCACCACCCCGACCTGCTTGCGCACCTGGGCGAGATCCCGCTGCAGGTGCTCGACCTGACCGGCCAGCTTGTGGATCTGGGTGTACGCCTGTTCCCGCTCACCCGTCAGCGTGGCGATCTCGTGCTCCGCACGAGCGACGTACCGGTCGACCTGTCGTTTGTCGTATCCCCGCAGAGCGGACTCGAAGCTGGGCTCCGTGGTCACATCCCCGCCGAGAGCGAACAGTTCCTCGCCGTGCGACATGCCCCCATCCTCACACGCATCCGGCCCTCCGGGGGCGATACGGACGCCGCTGTGGGGAGCTGTTTCAGTGCTGTCCCGCGACAGGGTGTCACAGGGCGGGAACGGGCGCGGCGCGGGGGTGCACCGGTCATCCGGTGTCCCTCCGCGCCGCGACTCATGCCCCGTCGATGTGTTCGGTCAGCTGGCGGTCTCCGCGGTCGCCCGGGACTCGGCGTCGGCCTTCGCCGGCTCCGCCTTGGCCGGCGCGGCGGCCTGCTGCTGGGCCGGAACACCCGGCACGATCCCGGCGAGGCCGGAGAGCATCTGGCCAAGCTGCGAGGTGACCGCGTCCTTCTGGCGGGTGAGGTCCTCCACCTCGCGGCGGGCCGCCTGGGTGGTCAGGTCCGCCTCGGTGCGCGCCTCGGTGAGCAGCCGCTTCGCCTCGGCCTTGGCCTCGTTGAGGGTCTTCTCGGCCAACGCCTTGGCCTTGTCGACGGTGTCGTTGGCGGTGCGCTCGGACTCGACCCGGCGGGCCTCGGCACGCTGCTCGATCTCCTTGGCCCGCTCCTGGGCGGCCCGCGCCCGCTGCTCGGCCTCGCCGACCAGCTTCTGGGTCTGCGCCACCTGGGCGGCGTGCCGCTCCGACTCCTCGCGCTCGGCCTTCTCCCGCCGCTCGGCGAGCTGGAGCTCCAGCGCCTGGAGGTCCTTGTCCCGCTTGTCCCGGGCGTCGGTGAGCAGCTTGGTCGCCTCGGCGCGCTTCTCCTCGGCCTCCCGCGCGGCCTTCGCCCGCTGCTGGGTGATCTCCCGCTCGGCGGTGGCGCGCAGGGTGGCGACCTCCCGCTCGACGGTGGACTTCAGCTCGGCCACCTCGTGCGCGGTGACCGTACGCAGCTGCTTGGTCTCCCGGTCGGCGTCGGCACGCAGCGTGTCGGCCTCCCGACGGGCCTGCACCCGGGCCTCGGCGGCCTCCCGCTCGGCGGCGGTGCGGACGGTGCCGGCCTCCCGCTCGGCGGTGGCCTTCATCGCGGCTGCCTCGGCGCGCGCCTTGTCGGTGATCTCCCGCGCCTCCAGCCGGGCAGCGGAGAGAATCCCTTCCGACTCGCGCTTGGCCTCGTTGCGGTGGTCGTTGGCCTGTTCCTCGGCCAGCCGGAGGATCTGCTCGACCCGGGTGCCGAGACCGGAGAGGGTCGGCCGGCTGTTCTCCTCGAGCTGCTTGTTGGTGTCGGTGAGCTTCTGCTCAAGGGCGGCCTGCCGCTGCTCGGCCTGGCGGAGCCGACGCTGGGCGTCGTTCATCCGCTGCTCGGCCTCGGCGCGGGCCTGCTCCGACTGGGTCAACGCCGCTGTCATCCGGCCGAGGAAGTCGTCGACCTGGTGGGTGTTGTATCCGCGCAGGCCCACCGTGAAGTCGGGCTGCGAGTTCGCGTTATCGAAGAACGCGAGAGGGGAGGACTGCTGCTGGGGCATTGGGACATACTTGCAGACCCCCCGGGGTCGTTCGCAAGAGCGGTGCCGAGCTTTCGTGTCCTCTTTACATGGTCCACCGGGTCGTACCGGCGGCCGGCACCAAACGGCGATCTTGGCAGGTCCGGGCGGCCCCGCCGCCGCCACCGCCCGCTATCCCGGCAGTGCCCGGACCCCTTTCCCCGCCACCCCCGGAATAACGCCCCCACACAATGCCCGCCCCGGTCCGCCCCGCCCCGGCGATCAACGGTCTGCCCCGCCCCGGTGATCAAGAGGTTTGCGTCAGATCTGGAGATCGGGATGACGCAAACCTCTTGATCAACACGGGACGCGGGGCGCGGGGCGCGGGGAGCGGAACGCGGGGAGGGCGGGGGTCAGTGGGGGGTGTCGGCGGGTTGGACGAGTTCGATGAGCACGCCGCCGGCGGCCTTGGGGTGGACGAAGTTGACCCGGGAGTTGGCGGTGCCGCGCTTCGGGGTGTCGTAGAGCAGTCGTACGCCGCGTTCGCGCAGGATCGCGCAGGCCGCGTCGATGTCGGCGACCGTGTACGCCACCTGCTGCACGCCCGGGCCGTTGCGGTCGAGGAACTTGGCGATGGTCGACTCCGGCGACAGCGGGGCGAGCAGCTGCACGCAGCCGCCCTCGGCGGTCGGGCCGACGGCCATCATCGCCTCGCGTACGCCCTGCTCGGTGTTGGTTTCCTCGTGTATGCAGCGCATCCCGAAGGTGCGCTGATAGAAGTCGATCGCGGCGTCCAGGTCGGCGACCGCGACCCCGACGTGATCGATACGGCGCAGCCCGATGTCTGTGACGTAGTCGGCAGCGGGCTCGACGGGGGTGTTCTCAGCCATGCCGCTAGTCTTGCCGAACAGCCGTTAAGGCGTACAGCTCGGTACCCCCCTCGGAGGCAGACAGTGGCATCGGTCATCGTCAGCGGCGCGCGGACCCCGATGGGCCGGCTGCTGGGCAACCTGAAGGACCTCCCGGCGACGAAGCTCGGCGGCATCGCGATCAAGGCGGCGCTGGAGCGCGCCGGGGTCGCCCCCGACCAGGTGCAGTACGTGATCATGGGCCAGGTGCTCCAGGCCGGCGCCGGGCAGATCCCGGCCCGGCAGGCGGCGGTGGAGGCGGGCATCCCGATGTCGGTGCCGGCGCTGACCATCAACAAGGTGTGCCTCTCCGGCCTGGACGCGATCGCCCTGGCCGACCAGCTCATCCGGGCCGGCGAGTTCGACATCGTGGTGGCCGGCGGGATGGAGTCGATGACCAACGCCCCGCACCTGCTGCTCGGCCAGCGCGCCGGCTACAAGTACGGCGACGTGACGATCAAGGACCACATGGCCCACGACGGGCTCAGCGACGCCTGGGACTGCTGCTCGATGGGCGAGTCCACCGAGCGGCTCGGCGTACGGCACGGCATCACCCGTGAGGAGCAGGACGCGTTCGCGGCGGCCAGCCACCAGCGGGCCGCCGCCGCCCAGAAGAACGGCCACTTCGCCGACGAGATCACCCCGGTGGTCATCCCGCAGCGCAAGGGCGACCCGCTGGTGATCAACGAGGACGAGGGCATCCGGCCGGACACCACCGCCGAGTCGCTCGCCAAGCTGCGCCCGGCGTTCGCCAAGGACGGCACGATCACCGCGGGCTCCTCGTCGCCGATCTCGGACGGCGCGGCGGCCGTTGTCGTGATGAGCAAGGCCAAGGCGAACGAGCTGGGCCTGGCCTGGCTGGCCGAGGTCGGCGCGCACGGCAACGTGGCGGGCCCGGACAACTCCCTGCACTCGCAGCCGTCCAACGCCATCCAGCACGCCCTGAAGAAGGGTGGCCTGAGCATCGACGACCTCGACCTCATCGAGATCAACGAGGCGTTCGCCCAGGTCGGCATCCAGTCCGCGCGGGACCTCGGGGTCAGCACCGACAAGATCAACGTCAACGGCGGCGCCATCGCGCTGGGGCACCCGATCGGCATGTCCGGCGCCCGGCTGGTGCTCACCCTCGCACTCGAACTGAAGCGGCGGGGCGGCGGCACCGGCGCGGCGGCGCTCTGCGGTGGCGGCGGCCAGGGCGACGCCCTGATCATCCACGTACCGGCCGACGCCCAGAGCTGACCCGAAGGCGCCGGCCCCGCGAGCCCGACAGCTGCCCCCTTTCGTGAGCGAAGGTGACTCGGTGGCGAGCGCGAGGAGTGAGCGGGGTTTGCGAGCCCCGCAGTCGTGAGCGAAGGTGACTCGGTGGCGAGCGCGAGGAGTGAGCGGGGTTTGCGAGCCCCGCAGTCGTGAGCGAAGGTGGCCCAGTGACTGTCGAGAACGCCCCCGCCCCGGCCGCCGTCCCGGTTCGCCGTAGTCGGGACGTACCGATGCTGGTGCGCCGGGCGCGCGAGGGTGACCCCCGGGCGGTGGCCCGGCTGATCACCCTGGTCGAGTCCGGTGACGAGGTGCTGCCGCAGGTGGCGGCGGCGCTCGCGCCGTACGCCGGGCAGGCCCAGGTGGTGGGGTTGACCGGCTCCCCGGGGGTGGGCAAGTCGACCACCACCAACGAGCTGGTGCGGGCGTTGCGGGCGGGCGGGCACCGGGTCGGCGTGCTGGCGATCGACCCGTCCAGCCCGTTCACCGGCGGGGCGATCCTCGGCGACCGGGTGCGGATGCAGGACCATGCCACCGACCCGGGCGTCTACATCAGGTCGATGTCCAGCCGGGGCCACCTCGGTGGGCTCTCCGCGGCGACCCCGCAGGCGGTCCGGGTGCTGGAGGGCGCCGGCTGCGACGTGGTGCTGGTGGAGACGGTCGGGGTCGGCCAGGCCGAGGTGGAGGTGGCCTCGCTCGCCGACACCACGCTGGTGCTGCTCGCCCCGGGGATGGGTGACGCGATCCAGGCGGTCAAGGCCGGCATCCTGGAGATCGCCGACGTCTTCGTGGTCAACAAGGCCGACCGGGACGGCGCGGACGCCACCGTCCGCGACATCCAGGGCATGATCGCGCTGGGCGAGCGCGGGCCGGGGCAGTGGCGGCCGCAGGTGGTCCGGTCGGTCGCCGCGCGGGGCGAGGGGATCGACGACATCGCCGCCGCGATCGACAAGCACCGGGCCTGGCTGGAGCAGCACGACGAGCTACGCCGCCGCCGGGAGAAGCGGGCCGCCGCCGAGATCGAGGCGATCGCGCTGGGCGTCCTGCGCGCCCGGATCGGTTCCCTGAGCGACGGTACGGACCTCCCGACGCTCGCCGCGAAGGTGGCCGAGGGTGCCCTGGACCCGTACGCGGCGGCCGACGAACTGCTCGCCCAGATCGGCACCTGATCCGTCCACAACGGAGCACGATCGGCTAGTACGCTCGCACCGCGCCACGGACCCGTGGGGCGGTGCGACGGCTTTCCGGGGGCGATCATGGACCACGAGGCGACGCAGGAGTTGTCGGTGACGCCGGATGCGGTGGCCGGCGGGACGACGCAGGTCTCCGACGAGGTGGTGGAGAAGATCGCGGTGGCCGCCGCGAAGTCCGTGCCCGGGGTGGCCGAGCTGGGTGGTGACGTGGCCCGGTTCTTCAACGCCGTCCTCGACAAGGTCGGGCTGGACCGGGTGGGCGACGCCCGGCGGGGCTGCTCGGCGCACGTCACCAACGGCGCGGCCGTGGTCAACCTGGTCCTGGTGATCTCCGCCGGCCACCCGGTGCCCCAGGTCACCGATGCGGTACGCGCCGCTGTGACAGCAGCGGTGGAGTCGTACGGCCTCCGCGCCGACGAGATCAACATCCGCGTCGACGACGTAGCGATGAACGACCCAGAAGCCCCCATCGCCTGAGCAGCCACCCACAAAAGCCCCCGCCCAGCCCAGCCCCCGCCCAGCCCTCGCCCCCCTGCCCGCCGATCAACCGCTCCGCCCGGTGATCAAGAGGTTTACGTCAGGCTACGGCGGTGATCAAGAGGTTTGCGTCAGGATTCGGGGCGGGTTGACGCAAACCTCTTGATCACCGGCGGTGGCGGGGGCCGGCCGGGCCATAGGGGGTGGGGCGGGTTGGCTTAGTGATCGTTCAGGTTGTCGTTCTACACTCGGGGTTCGGTCGAGGACTCGAGGAGGAGCCCCGCGGATGAACGCCGACGAGATCGCCGCCGGACGGGCACGCTGGCAGGCCCGGTACGACGCCGCGCGCAAGCGGGACGCCGACTTCACCACCCTGTCCGGCGCCACCGTGCAGCCGGTGTACGGGCCACCCGAGGGGACCGCCTACCCCGGGTTCGAACGGATCGGTTGGCCGGGCGAGTTCCCGTACACCCGGGGGTTGCATCCGACCGGCTACCGGGGTCGGGCCTGGACGATCCGGCAGTTCGCCGGGTTCGGCAACGCCCGGCAGACCAACGAGCGGTACAAGATGATCCTCGGCGCGGGCGGCGGCGGGCTCTCCGTCGCCTTCGACATGCCGACCCTGATGGGGCGGGACTCCGACGACCCGCAGGCGCTCGGCGAGGTCGGGCACTGCGGGGTCGCGGTGGACTCCGCCGCCGACATGGAGGTGCTCTTCGACGGCATCGACCTGGCCGGCGTCACCACCTCGATGACCATCTCCGGCCCGGCGGTGCCGGTGTTCTGCATGTACCTGGTCGCCGCCGAGCGGCAGGGCGTCGACCTGTCCCGGCTGGACGGCACGTTGCAGACCGACATCTTCAAGGAGTACATCGCGCAGAAGGAGTGGCTGTTCGACCCCGAGCCGCACCTGCGCCTGATCGGCGACCTGATGGAATACTGCGCCGCCGAGATCCCGCGCTACAAGCCGCTGTCGGTCTCCGGCTACCACATCCGCGAGGCGGGCTCGACCGCCGCGCAGGAGTTGGCGTACACCCTGGCCGACGGGTTCGGCTACGTCGAGCTGGGGCTCTCGCGCGGGCTGGACGTCAACGTCTTCGCCCCCGGGTTGAGCTTCTTCTTCGACGCGCACCTGGACTTCTTCGAGGAGATCGCCAAGTTCCGCGCCGCCCGCCGGATCTGGGCCCGCTGGCTGCGCGACGTCTACGGCGCGACCAGCGAGAAGGCCCTCTGGCTGCGGTTCCACACCCAGACCGCCGGGGTGTCGCTGACCGCGCAACAGCCGGTCAACAACGTGGTACGCACCGCCGTGGAGGCCCTCGCCGCCGTGCTCGGCGGCACCAACTCGTTGCACACCAACGCCCTCGACGAGACCCTGGCCCTGCCCACCGACGAATCCGCCGAGATCGCCCTGCGCACCCAGCAGGTGCTGATGGAGGAGATCGGGGTGACCAACGTGGCCGACCCGCTCGGCGGCTCCTGGTACGTCGAGGCGCTCACCGACGCCATCGAGGCCGAGGCGGAGGAGATCTTCGCCCGCATCCGGCAGCTCGGCGGCGACGGCCCGCACCGGATCGGCCCGATGACCTCCGGCATCCTGCGCGGCATCGAGGACGGCTGGTTCACCGGCCACATCGCCGAGTCGGCCTTCGTCTACCAGCAGGCCCTGGAGAAGGGCGACAAGAAGATCGTCGGGGTCAACTGCCACACCGGCACGGTCGCCAAGGAGCTGGAGATCCTGCGCATCTCGCACGAGGTGGAGCTGGAGCAGCGTCGGGTGCTCGCCGAGCGCAAGGCCACCCGGGACGACGCGGCGGTGGCGGCGGCGGTGACCCGCATGATCGAGGTCAGCCGTACCGGCGGGAACATGATCCCGCCGATGCTCGACGCCGTCCGCGCCGAGGCCACCCTCGGCGAGATCTGTGACGCCCTGCGCGCCGAATGGGGCACCTACCGCGAACCCGCCCGCTTCTGATCCTCCCCACCCCACCCCCCGGTCGGGGTGGGGGGCGGGGGTGTGGGGGTGGGCGGTGGCGGGGGGAGAACGGGAGGTGAGAGTGGCAACTGTGGGCGTTGCGGCTGAGCCGACAACGGTGGGGATCGTGCGAGACTAGGTAACCATGAGCGACCCACGGATCACCTCGTCGATCTTCACCCGCGGCGCGGTCGACCTCAGCGCGCTGCGCGGCACCGCCCCGGCCAGTTCCCGTCCCGCCACACCGAGCCAGACCGGCGCACCCACCGGCGCACCGGGCGGTCCCGCCACCGGCGGCACCGCCGCCGTGCTCGACGTGACCGAGGCGAACATCCAGTCCGGGGTGCTCGAACAGTCGATGACCACACCCGTGGTGGTCTTCTTCGGCGCGGCCGGCTACCCGGACAGCGACCAGTTCGCCCCGGTGCTGGAGCGGTTGGCGGCCGAGGGCGCCGGCCAGTGGGTCCTTGCCCGGGTCGACGTCCAGGAGAATCCGCGGATCGCGCAGATGTTCCAGATCCAGGCGATCCCCACCGTCTACGCGGTGGTCGGCGGGCGGCCGATCGACGCCTTCCCCGGGGTGATCCCCGAGCCGCAGCTGCGCCAGTGGCTCGCCGCCGTGCTCAAGGCCGGTGGCGTCACCGTCGCCGAGCCGGAGGACCCGCGCCTCGACGAGGCCGACGACGCGTTGATGAGCGGCGACCTCGACGCCGCCGAGCAGGCGTACCGCAAGATCCTCGCCGAGTCCCCGGCGGACGCCGCGGCCGAGGCCGGCCTGGCCCAGGTCGGGGTGGCCCGGCGGGTCGCCGGTGCGGACCCGCAGGCCGCCCTCGCCGCCGCGCAGGCCAACCCCGACGACGTCGAGGCCCAGCTCCTAGCCGCCGACATCGAGGTGCTCAGCGGCATGGCCGAGCAGGCGTACGGACGACTGGTCGGGCTGGTCCGGCGGACCGTCGGCGACGACCGGGACCGGGCCCGCCAACACCTGGTCTCGCTGTTCAGCATCGCCGGCCCGGACGACCCCGCCGTGGCCTCCGCCCGTCGCGCCCTGGCCAGCGCCCTGTTCTGATCCCCTGACACCCCGCGCGGGCCGGCCACACGGCCGGCCCGCCGACCATCGAGGACGGGAGCCCGTGATGCGCCGAATCGCCGTCCTCGACGCGCCGACCAACCTGGGTCTGCGCCCACCCACCTCCACCTCCGTCCCCGGCTGCGGCAAGGCCCCCGGGGCGCTACGGGACCACGGCCTGCTCGCCCGGCTCGGGGCCCGCGACGCCGGCTGCCTCACCGCCCCCCGGTACGACCCGGGCGACTGGCGTCCCGGCGACGGGGTCTGCCACGCCCGGGAGATCTCCGGCTACTCGACGGCGCTGGCCGACCGGATCGGCGCGATCATCGACCGGGGGGAGTTTCCGCTGGTCCTCGGCGGTGACTGTTCGGTGCTGCTCGGCTCGGCGCTGGCCATGCACCGGCTCGGTGAGGCGGTCGGCGGGCGGATCGGGCTGGTCTTCGTCGACGGCCACTCCGACTTCCGGCACCCCGGCAACGCCTCCTACGTCGGTGCGGCGGCGGGGGAGGACCTCGCCCTGGTGACCGGGCGGGGGCAGGCCGACCTGGCCGCCATCGAGGGACGTCGACCGTACTTCCGGGACATCGACGTGGTGGTGCTCGGCATCCGGGCGCAGGACGAGTACCGGCTCGACCTCCAGGCCGCCGGGATCATCACCCGGCCGGTGCCGGCCCTGCGCGCCGAGGGGGCCGCCCGCAGCGCCCAGTGGGCGCACGAGCAGCTGGCCGACTGCGCCGGCTACTGGGTGCACATCGACGTGGACGTGCTCGACCCGGCGGTGATGCCGGCCGTGGACGCCCCCGACCCGGGCGGGATCGCCTTCGCCGAGCTGGAGATCCTGCTCGCCGGGCTGGTGGACACCCCGCACTGCCTCGGTGTCGAGCTGACCGTCTTCGACCCCGACTACGACCCGGACGGCGCGTACGCTGCCGAGATCGTCAACACGGTCGTCGCCGGGCTGGCCCCGGTCGTCGCCCCGGACGCCGTCGCGCCCCGACTGCTGCCGCCCCAGCCGCACCCCGCCGAACCCGACCCGGCCGACGCACCGGGTCGCGCCGAGGAGCCGGTCGCCTGACCGAGCCCCGGCCCGCGTGACCGAGCACGCGTGACCGAGCAACGGGGCCGATATGGCGCGGTCCCGCGAGCCGGACACCGCTACATCGCCCCCGTTGAGCGCGAGACCGGGCGGGTCAGCGGAGGGTGCGGAGGAAGCGTTCGGCGATCGGGACGGCGCTGGCCGTGCTCGATCCGCCCTGCTCGACGAAGACGGCGAACGCGACGTCGCCCCGCCACCCGACGAACCAGGCGTGGGTGTGCGCCGGATCGTCGTCGTACTCGGCGGTGCCGGTCTTGCCGTACACCGGGCCACCCGGCACGTCGGCCAGCGCCCTGGCGGTGCCGGCGGTGACCACCTCGCGCATCATCGTCTTCAGCGCCGCCACCGACTCGGCCCGCAGCGGCTGGCCGGCCGCGGCGGGCGCGGCGGGAGCCGGGTCGAGCACCAGTTTCGGCTGCTCGAAGCGGCCCCGGGCGACGGCGGCGGTCACCCCCGCCATGGCCAGCGGGCTGACCACGGTGGTGCCCTGGCCGATCGCGGCGGCGGCCTGCTCGGTCGGCCCGCCGCCGGTGGAGACCTTGCCGGTGAAGACGTCCGCGCCGAGGTCCCACGAGCCCTCCAACCCGAGGGTACGGCCGGTGGCGGCCAGCCCGTCCGGGCCGAGCTGCGGGGCCAGCGCGACGAACGCGGTGTTGCAGGATTTCGCGAAGTCGGTGCGGAACGGCACCCTGCCCAGCACGAAGTCGTCGGAGTTCTTGAACGGGCGGCCGTCCACCACACTGGTCTTGGGACAGTCGACGATGGTCTGCGGGGTCACCGCCCCCTTGTCCAGCAGGGCCAGGGCGCTGACCGTCTTGAACGTGGAGCCCGGTGGCACCTGGGCGGTGAACGCCAGGTTCTCCCCGGCCGCCCCGGGGCCGTTGGCGGCGGCGAGCACCGCGCCGTCGCTGACCCGCACCGCCACCAGGGCCGAGCGTCGCCTCTCGCCCCGCAACGCGCCGTCGGCGGCGTTCTGGGTGGTCACGTCGAGGCTGGTGCGGACCGGCTGGCCGGGGCCCGGCTCCTGCCGGAACGCCTCGGTGACGAGGGTGCTGCCGCCCTCGGCGGTGGGCCGGCGGATCTCCACGGTGGTGCCGGGAGCGCCGCGCAGCCGCTCGTCGTAGCGGCCCTGGAGTCCGCCGTGGCCGACCAGGTCGCCCTTGGCGTACCGGTCGGGGTGGGCGGCGAGGTCGTCGGCCTGCGCCGGGTCGACCGTGCCGAGCAGGGCGCGGGCGAACTCCCGGGTCGGCGCCAGGTCGAGCTTCTCGGCCCGGAACTTCGTCCCCGGCAGGTCGTAGATCCGGGAACGGATCTGCCGGTACGCCTCGTCCCGCAACGTCACCACCTCGACGAACGCGTCCGGATCGGCGTCGCGGAGCCGTTGCGGCAGGTCGGCCAGTTCGACCGGGGGGCTGATCGGCGGCCGGACCGCCCTGAACGCCGCGTCGAGCCGCCCCACCAGCGCCGGGACGTCCGGGATCTCGCCGGGTTGCAGTCCGATCCGGACCACCGGCCGGGGCGTCACGATCGGCTGTCCCGCGCCGTCGAGCAGCCCGGCCCGGGGCGCGGCGGTCCGTCGCAGCGTCAACCGGTCGCCCCTGTCCAGTTGCTCGTGCAGCACCTTCGGTTCCCAGATCACCTGCCACTGGTCGTCGCCGGAGTTCTGCCGCAACCGGACCGGCCGCTGGTAGGCCCAGTCCGCCCCACCCGGCAGCGTCCACCGGATGTCGACCGTGGTGGTGGCGAGGTTCCTGGTGACCTCGGCCTCCCCGACGCGGCGCAGGGTGGGCGGGGTGCCGGCGAGGTCGCCGGAGAGGGCCTTGAGTTCCTCGACGACGGTATCGGCGGGCACTCTCGCCCCGGTCGGGTCGACGAAGCCCACCTTGTCCAGATCGCCGGAACGCCAGCCGGCGAGGAACGCGTCCACGCTGCCCGTCAGCCCGTCGTCGGCGGAGCAGCCGACGAGGGCGCCGGCCGCCAGCACGGTGGCGGTCAGGGCCGCGAGCCCCCGCCGCAGGGGCGTGCCGGGGCTGCGGTAGGGGTACGACAGGGGCATGGAGCTGCACCTTCCGGACGGCGGGCTGCCCTGCACGCTAGTACGCCGTCGCCGCCCGTACCGCCCCGCGCGGTCGCCGGAGCCACCCGGCCAGGCCGTACGCCGGTACGGACCGGCCGTGGCGACTGCGGCGGCCGGGCCCCGGCGGGCGGCCCGAAGTGGTGGGCGCGAGGGTGTGATGAACATCCCGAGGCGGGGTACTCGGCACCCGGCCGATCGTGCATCTGCCACAGATGCCAGGCCAGAGTCCCGAACCGGACGTCCCACCGGTGGTCCACCGACCAAGGCACGAAGCGGCAGGGCCTATGGTGGGGCGGCAGAGTGACCCACAACGCGGTGGGTCGTCGAGGGGAGTGGCACCGATGGACCGGCGTCCGGCGATCAAACCGGTACCCGACCTCCGGCAGAGCGACACCGGCCGGGACGACAGCTTCGATTCGGCGACCGACGGGGACAGCCCGCCGATCGACGGGGACGGCTACGGCCGACTCGACACAGGCGTGACCGGGGTGACCGGTTCGAGCATCGACACCCTCTACGACCTGGGCCTTCCGGTGGAGGCGCTCGGCGAGGACGTGGAGGACGCCGAACTCGACGAGCCGGTGCCCAACGCGGAACGCCTGGTGGCGCAGGCGGTGGCGCTGGCCGGGGACGACCACGACGCGGCGACCCTGGTGGGCCGGTTCTGGCGGTTCGCGCCGGACGAGGAGCTGATCGGGTTCACCGCCGAGGAGATGCTCGACGCCGCGCGGGCGCACCGGGACCTGGCCCAGCAGCGGGTGCCGGGCGAGCTGAAGCTGCGCATCCTGCCCCCCGACGCCGACCAGCACCACACCGTCGTCGAGATCGTCACCGACGACATGCCGTTCCTGGTCGACTCGGTGACCGCCCTGCTCAACGCCCACCACCTCGACGTGCACCTGCTGGTGCATCCGCTGGTGGTGGTCCGGCGGGAACCGCTGGGCCGGCTGACCGAGGTCTCCGCCGACGTGGAGCCGGACGACGCGATCGCCGGTGACCTGGTGGAGAGCTGGATGCGGATCGAGATCGATCCGGTCCGCGACGCCGACCAGCGGGACCAGTTGCGCCGCGAGTTGCAGCGGGTGCTCACGGACGTGCGGGAAGCTGTCGAGGACTGGCCGAAGATGCGCCAGCGGGCGCTGGCGCTCGCCGACGAGCTGGCCTCGGCCCGGACGGCGGACGACCGCCCGCCGGTGCCGGAGAAGGACATCACCGACTCGGTGGAGCTGCTGCGCTGGCTGGCCCACGACCACTTCACCTTCCTCGGCTACCGGGAGTACCGGCTGGTCGACTCCGGTGGTCAGGGCGGCCCGGCGCTGGAGGCGGTGCTCGGCACCGGGCTGGGGATCCTGCGGTCGGATTCGCCGGAGGCGCGGGCGTTGTCGTCGATGACGCCGGAGGCGCACGAGAAGGTGATGGAGAAGCGGCTGCTGATCATCACCAAGGCGAACTCGCGGGCCACCGTGCACCGCTCGGCCTATCTGGACTACATCGGCTTCAAGATCTTCGACTCGGCCGGTGCGGTGGTCGGCGAACGGCGGTTCCTGGGCCTGTTCTCCACGGCGGCGTACCGGACCAGCGTGCGGGAGTTGCCGGTGGTCCGCCGCAAGGTGGCCGAGGTGCTGGACCGCTCCGGACTGAGCCAGCGCAGCCACTCCGGCAAGGACCTGCTCCAGATCCTGGAGACCTACCCGCGCGACGAGCTGTTCCAGATCAAGACCGACGACCTGTACCACGCGGTGACCGGCGTGCTGCGGATGGCCGGCCGCCGGCAGCTGCGGGTGTTCCTGCGCCGCGACGCGTACGGGCGGTTCATCTCCTGCCTGATCTACCTGCCCCGGGACCGGTTCACCACCCAGAACCGGCTGCGCATGCAGGACATCCTGCTGCGCGAACTGAACGGCATCGGGGTCGACTACACCACCCGGGTCACCGAGTCGATGCTGGCCCGGGTGCACTTCATCGTCCGGACGGACCCGAACAACCCGCCCGGGGACATCGACGCCGACCTGCTCGCCGAGGAGTTGGCCGACGCGACCCGGCTCTGGGACGACGACTACCGGCTGGTGCTGGAACGCAAGCTCGGCGACGAGCAGTCCAAGCACCTGTTCACCAGGTACGCCGACGCGTTCCCGGAGGGCTACAAGGACACCCACACGCCGTACGAGGCGATGAAGGACCTGGCGAAGCTGGAGCTGCTGGAGGAGCCCGGCCAGCTGGAGATGCACCTGTTCCGCAAGCAGTGGGCGCCGCGGGCCGGGCAGCGGGCCGACGAGGCGATGGACGTCCGGTTCAAGGTCTACCGCTACGGCGAGCCGATGATGCTCTCCGCCGTGCTGCCGGTGCTGCACTCGCTGGGCGTCCGGGTGGTCGACGAGCATCCGTACGAGGTGGACCGGATCGACGGGCGGGTCTTCCTGTACGACTTCGGGCTGCGGCTGCCCGAGGGGCACCAGGAGCTGGCCGAGGTGCGTCCGCACGTGGAGAACGCGTTCGCCGCCGCCTGGCGGGGCGAGGCCGAGGTGGACGGTTTCAACGAGCTGGTCCTGCGCGGCGGTCTCACCTGGCGGCAGGTGGTGGTGCTGCGGGCGTACGCGAAGTACCTGCGGCAGACCGGGGCGGTCTTCTCCCAGGAGTACATGGAGCAGACCTTCATCGCGTACCCGCGGATCGCGGCGCTGCTGGTGGAGCTCTTCGAGGTGCGGTTCGCCCCGGACGGGCGGGACGCCGGGCAGCGCCGGGAACGCAGCGACGAGCTGGTCGACGCGATCGGTGTCGCGCTGGACGACGTGGCGAGCCTGGACCAGGACCGCATCCTGCGCGCCTACCTGACGCTGATCCAGGCCACCCTGCGGACCAGCTTCTACCAGAAGCGCGCCGACGGGCGGCCCAAGTCGTACGTGGCGTTCAAGCTGGACCCGCAGGCCATCCCGGACCTGCCGGCGCCCCGGCCCAAGTTCGAGATCTTCGTGTACTCGCCCCGGTTCGAGGGTGTGCACCTGCGGTTCGGGCCGGTGGCCCGGGGCGGGCTGCGCTGGTCCGACCGGCGGGAGGACTTCCGGACCGAGGTGCTCGGCCTGGTCAAGGCGCAGATGGTGAAGAACGCGGTGATCGTGCCGGTCGGCGCCAAGGGCGGCTTCGTGCTCAAGCAGAAGCCGGGCGACCGGGACGAGGCGGTCGCCTGCTACCAGGAGTTCGTCGGCGCGATGCTCGACGTCACCGACAACATCGTCTCCGGCGACATCGTGCCGCCGGTGGACGTGGTGCGGCACGACCCCGACGACCCGTACCTGGTGGTGGCGGCGGACAAGGGCACCGCGACGTTCTCCGACATCGCCAACCAGATCTCGGCGGCGCACTGCTTCTGGCTGGGCGACGCGTTCGCCTCCGGCGGCTCCGCCGGCTACGACCACAAGAAGATGGGCATCACCGCCCGGGGCGCCTGGGAGTCGGTCAAGCGGCACTTCCGCGAGTTGGGCCACGACACCCAGACCCAGGACTTCACCGTGGTCGGCGTCGGCGACATGTCTGGTGACGTGTTCGGCAACGGGATGCTGCTCTCCGAGCACATCCGGCTGGTGGCCGCGTTCGACCACCGGCACATCTTCCTCGACCCGGACCCGGACGCCGCCACCTCCTTCCGGGAACGCAAGCGGCTGTTCGACCTGCCCCGGTCGTCGTGGGAGGACTACGACCCGAAGCTGATCTCCGAAGGTGGCGGGATCTTCCCGCGCGGGGCCAAGTCGATCCCGGTCACCCCGCAGGTGCGCGCGGCCATCGGCCTGGCCGACGACGTCACCCAGCTCAGCCCGGCGGAGCTGATGAAGGCGATCCTCACCGCGCCGGTCGACCTGTTCTGGAACGGCGGCATCGGCACCTACGTGAAGGCGTCCAGCCAGACCAACGCCGAGGTGGGCGACAAGTCCAACGACGCGATCCGGGTGGACGGCAGGAGCCTGCGCTGCCGGGTCGTCGGCGAGGGCGGCAACCTGGGCTGCACCCAGCTCGGCCGGATCGAGTACGCGTCTACCGGCGGCCGGATCTACACCGACTTCATCGACAACGCGGCCGGGGTGGACTGCTCCGACCACGAGGTGAACATCAAGATCCTGCTCAACACGGCGGTCGCCGACGGCGCGCTGGACGTGCCCGAGCGGGACGAGCTGCTCGCCCAGATGACCGACGAGGTCGCCGAGCTGGTGCTGCGGGACAACTACGACCAGGCGCGGGCGATCAACAACTCGCAGGCCCAGGCCGCCTCGCTGCTGCCGGTGCACCGCCGGATGATCAGCGAGCTGGAGCGGGCCGGCCAGCTCGACCGGGCGCTGGAGGCGCTGCCCCCGGACGAGGAGCTGGCGGTCCGCACCGAGTCCGGGTTGACCGCGCCGGAGTTCGCGGTGCTGCTCGCGTACGTCAAGATCGTGCTGGAGCGGGAGATCCTGGCCGAGGGCCTCGCGGACGAGGAGTGGACGACCGACGTCCTGGTCAGGTACTTCCCGACGCCGATGCGCGAGCGGTTCGCCGACCGGATGGCCCAGCACCGGCTGCGCCGGGACATCGTCACCACGGTCCTGGTCAACGAGGCGATCAACCGGGGCGGCATCTCGTTCGTCTTCCGGGTCGTCGAGGAGACGGCCGCGTCGGCGGCCGACGTGATCCGGGCTTACGTGGTGGTCCGGGAGGTCTTCGGACTGCGCGAGCTGTGGGACGCGGTCGAGGCGCTGGACAACGAGGTCTCGCCGGAGTTGCAGACCAGCGTCTACCTGGACACCCGCCGGCTGCTCGACCGGGCCGTCCGGTGGCTGGTGACCAACCGGCGCTCGCCGATCGACGTGCCCGCCGAGATCGAGCGGCTCCGCGACGGGGTGGCCCGGCTGCTGCCCGACCTTCAGGACCGGTTCCACGGCAGCGAGCGGGAGTCGTTGCAGGCGCACATCGACGCGATGACCGCCCGGGGACTGCCGGCCGAGCTGGCCGGGCGGGCGACCCGGCTGATGTACAGCTTCGGCCTGCTGGACGTGGTGGAGACGGCGCGGACCAGTGGCCGGGACGTCGGCGAGGTGGCGTCGGTCTACTTCGTGCTCTCCGACCGGTTCCGGGTGGACTCGCTGCTGTCGAAGATCTCCCTGCTGCCGCGTGAGGACCGCTGGCAGACGCTGGCCCGGATGGCGCTGCGCTACGACCTGTACGCCGCGCTGGCCGCGCTGACCGGGGAGGTGCTCGACTCCACCCCGGGTGACCTGCCGCCGCAGGAGCGGGTGCTCCAGTGGGAGCAGTCGAACGCCACCTCGATCCACCGGGCGCACCGGGCGATGGGGGAGTTCGACGAGTCGCGGGCGGACCTCGCCTCGCTGTCGGTGCTGCTGCGGCAGATCCGCACCCTGGTCCGGACGTCCGCCGCCGCCTGACCGTACGCCGACCGCGCCCGGGGCGGGACGAGGGTCCCGCCCCGGGCGCGGTCGTGTGTGACCGGCCGCGGCCGGCTCAGGACGTCAGCGTGGCGAAGACGATCACGTTGTCCTGGTAGCTGCCGGCGGCCTGGTCGAACTGGCCGCCGCAGGTCACCACCCGCAGCCCGGGACGGTCGTTCGGGCCGTACACCAGGTCGGTGGGGAACTGCGTCTTCGGGTAGGACCGCACCTCGTCGACGGTGAAGGTGGCGGTGCTGCCGTCGGCCCGCGCCACCGCGACGGTGTCGCCGGGCAGGAGCGAGCCGAGCTGGAAGAAGACCGCCGGCCCGAGCTGTGCCGAGTCGACGTGCCCGACGATCACCGCGTTGCCGGTTTCGCCGGGGCTGACGCCCGGCTCGTACCAGCCCGCCTGCTGGGCCTGGTCCAGCGGGGGCACCTGGACCGTGCCGTCCGGGTTGGTGCCCAGCGGCATGATCCCCGCGTTGACCCCGATCCTGGGGATCACGATCGAGGTGGGAGCGGAGCGGGGCAGCGGGTCGGGGCCCGGCGGCACGCTCGCGTCGGCGGGGACCTGCGCGTCCGGGTCGTCGACCGGCCCGGTGTCCCCGGCCGGGGTGTCCGTCGGGGCGGTCTGCGGTGCGGCCTGGGCCGCCGGCTGCGGCGGACGGGGCGGGGGCGTGGTCCGGATCGACGCGCCGATCATGCCGGAGCCGGCCATGGCGAGGAGGACGACGACGGCCGCGCCGGCGGCGCGCCACGGTCTCCCGTGACGGCCGCCGGCCCGTGTCGCCGTCAGGTCAGCCGAGCTCATTGGCCCGACGCCGCCGCATCAGCACGATGCCGCCGAGGGCAGCCGCGCCGATCATGCCCGCACCACCGGCGGCCATGCCCCGGTCGGCACCGGTGGTGGTCATCCCACCGTCACCGCCGTCGACGTGCCCCTTCGGCAGGACGACCAGCTCGCCCTCGCCGCACGAGCCCTCCAGCTCGTAGCGGCCCGGACGGGCGTCCTTGGAGATCTCGGCCTCGCCGTAGTAGACGAAGTCCTTCTTGTGCTCCCAGCCGCCCTCGTCCTTGCCGTAGCCGGACTCGTCGTCCTTGCCGTAGCCCTCGTGGCCCTGCCAGTCGCCCTCGTCGGACTCCTCGTCCCAGCCGGGCTTGCCGTGCTCGCCGGACTCCTCGCCGGCCCCCGGCTTGCCGTGTTCCTCGCCCTTGCCTTCTTCGGGCTTGCCGTGCTCTTCGCCCTTGCCTTCTTCGGGCTTGCCGTGCTCGTCGCCCTTGCCTTCTTCGGGCTTGCCGTGCTCGTCGCCCTTGCCTTCTTCGGGCTTGCCGTGCTCGTCGCCCTTGCCTTCTTCGGGCTTGCCGTGTTCCTCGCCCTTGCCCTCGTCGGGCTTGCCGCCGTGGTCCGGGCCCTGGTCGGCGGCCATGAAGCCGCCGCCCTGACCGCCGTCCGCCGGGGGCTGTCCACCCTCGGCCGGGGGCTGCGGCTTGGGGCCGTTGTCGTCGGGGGCCTGGCCGTCGGGACCCTTGCCGTGGTCCTCGCCCTTGCCCTCCTCGCCCTTGCCTTCTCCGGGCTTGCCGTGGTCCTCGCCCTTGCCCTCTTCGGGCTTGCCGTGCTCGTCGCCCTTGCCCTCGTCGTCCTTCCAGCCGCCGTGTTCCTCGCCGCGGCCCTCGGCGGGCTTGAGTTTGACCTTGCCGGTGACCTTGGACCAGACGAAGGCGTGTTCCTGCGCCTCCGGGCAGATCTCGATGAGCTTGACCTCGTCGCCGGGCTTGACGACGTGCGGCTTGGCGATGACCTTGCCGTCCCGGCTCTCGCCGTCGTGGTGACCGTCCGCGAACGCGATCCCCGGCGTGAACACCAGAAGGGACGCGCCACCGAGAGCGGCACCCGCGACAACCTTCCCGAGCATCTTGTTAGCCATGACCTGCGTCACTCCATCCCCTGTTGTCCTGAGCCCGACGACAGTCGAGCTATGACCGACGTTAGACGGTTTCATGACTTATTCGGGGAAAGATTCGTGTTTTCGGCTTTACCGATGATGCGACCCTTAAGCACCCCGGGCCGCTTGTGTCGGTATTACCACCCGGCTGCGCGGTCGGTGCGCTCCCGGCCGGGCTGGGCGGAGATAGGCTCGTAGCGGCCCGGATACCGGCCCGGGCGTTGCGGCCAGGTTGCCGCGAAGTATCGAGCCATTGCCATGGAAGCGCTCCCATGCAAGAATCGCTGCACGCGGTTCGGGGAGCCACACCGCGCACGGCAGAGGTCGAGGGCAACCGGTGCACCGGACGACATCGCCGCCGACCGGTCCGTGCGGGCCGGTGAAGCTCACCACCACCACGCCCGTCCTCCGGGTCGGGCACCCCCCGAGATGTCCCGTTGGCGCCGGGGTCGTCCGTACCCCAGGACGCTCACGCGCCACTTGCCGGTCCCCTCGTGGTGCCGGTCTCGCCCAAGGAGTGCAAAAGGCATGAATCTGTGGAGAAGTCTGTCCGCCCGACGCCGGGCGTTCGCCCTCACCGGGGCGAGCGTGCTGGTCGCGGGCGGGCTGGTGACCCTCCCGGTCACCGCGGCGCAGGCCGCCACCCAGTGCAGCATCGACTACACCACCAACGACTGGTCCGGTGGCTTCACCGCGAACGTCACCATCCGCAACGTGGGTGACCCGATCAGCAACTGGACCCTCGGCTTCACCTTCCCCAACAGCAGCCAGCGGGTGACCCAGGGCTGGTCGGCCAAGTGGTCGCAGAGCGGCCAGAACGTGACCGCCACCAACGAGTCCTACAACGGCTCGCTGGGTCGCGGCGGCAGCACCACCCTCGGCTTCAACGGCTCGTGGAGCGGCAGCAACCCCAAGCCGACCTCGTTCACCCTGAACGGGGTGGTCTGCAACGGCGGCACCACGCCCACCACCCCGCCGCCCACCACGCCTCCGCCCACCACGCCCCCGCCGACCACGCCTCCGCCCACCACCCCGCCGCCCACGACGCCTCCGCCCACCACGCCCCCGCCGGGGCAGAAGGTGGACAACCCCTACGCCGGGGTCAAGGGCTACGTGAACCCGGAGTGGAAGGCCAAGGCGGACGCCGAGGCCGGTGGCAGCCGGATCTCCAACAACCCGACCGCCGTGTGGCTGGACCGGATCGCCGCGATCAACGGCACCACCGACAGCAGCTCCAACGGCGCGATGGGCGTCAAGGACCACCTGGACGCCGCCCTCGCCCAGGGTGCCGGCTACATCCAGTTCGTGATCTACAACCTGCCCGGCCGGGACTGCTCGGCGCTCGCCTCCAACGGTGAGCTGGCCGCCGACGAACTGCCGCGCTACAAGGCGGAGTACATCGACCCGATCGCCGCGATCCAGCGGGACGCCAAGTACGCCAGCCTGCGGATCATCAACATCATCGAGATCGACTCGCTGCCGAACCTGATCACCAACACCTCCGGCAACGCCGGTGGCACGGTGCAGTGTGACGTGGTGAAGGCCAACGGCGCGTACGTCAACGGCGTCGGCTACGCCCTGGCCAAGCTGGGCTCGATCGGCAACGTCTACAACTACATCGACGCCGGTCACCACGGCTGGCTGGGCTGGGACACCAACTTCGGCCCGACCGCCGACATCCTGAAGACCGCGGCCACCGCGTCCGGCAGCAACGTGAACTACGTGCACGGCTTCATCACCAACACGGCGAACTACTCCGCCCTGAAGGAGCCGTACGTCAAGATCACCGACTCGGTGAACGGCCAGACCGTGCGCCAGGCCAAGTGGATCGACTGGAACCAGTACGTCGACGAGCTGTCGTTCGCCCAGGCGTTCCGCACCAAGCTGGTCTCGGTCGGCTTCAACAGCAACATCGGCATGCTGATCGACACCTCCCGTAACGGCTGGGGCGGCACCGCCCGGCCCACCGGCCCGGGTGCGACGACCAGCGTGGACACCTACGTCAACGGTGGTCGCATCGACCGTCGTCTGCACGCCGGCAACTGGTGCAACCAGGCCGGTGCGGGTCTCGGCGAGCGGCCGAAGGCCAACCCCGAGTCGGGCATCGACGCCTACGTCTGGGTGAAGCCTCCGGGTGAGTCCGACGGCTCCAGCTCCCTCATCCCGAACAACGAGGGCAAGGGCTTCGACCGGATGTGCGACCCGACCTACACCGGTAACGCCCGCAACGGCAACAGCATGAGCGGTGCGCTGCCCAACGCTCCGATCTCCGGCGCCTGGTTCTCCGCGCAGTTCCAGGAGCTCATGAAGAACGCCTACCCGGCGCTCTGACGAACCAGCCCGCTGCGGCTGGAGTGAGGCACTGACGCGGCGGGCGCACCCGGGCCCCCGGTCCGACCGAGAGGTCGGGCCGGGGGCCCACCCGTGTGCCGGGCCGCTGTCGCGACGGGCTCAGGGGACGGTACGTTCCACCGCGGCCCGGCCCATCTCGGCCAGGTCGCGCCGGGCCCGCTCCAGGTTCTCCGCGGTCAGGTCCTGCCCGCGCGCCATGACCAGGTCCTCCGGCTCCCAGGGCTGCTCCGCCCCGGTGCGGATGTTGTCCCCACCGGCCCCGGTGCCGGTACCGGTGGCCCCGGTGCCGGCGGCGTACGGGTCGCCGATCAGCTCCCCGGTCGCACCACCGGGCTGGTCACCCGGCGCGACGAACGACGGATCGGCCGGACCGGCGCCGCCCCGGGCCAACTGCGGCACGGTGGAGTCGTCGTCCACCGCGGCGGCCACCTCCTGGCGCTCCTCCAACGGTCGGTTCGGGTCACGGTCGGTCATGGTGCCGCCCTCCTGTCCCAGACGCTTCCCGCGTCCCGGGTACCCCGTCCGGGCGACCCCATGCCGGGCGGATCAGACCTCCCGGGCCTCCTCGGCGCTGGGCGGCACCACCGGGCGCAGCCACTGCCAGGCCAGCATGAACAGCCCGAAGGCCAGCATCGCCAGCCCGGCCCAGAGATTGATCCGGACGCCCTGCGCCTTGTCGATCTCGGCCGCCGAGTCGAAGAGACCGACCAGGCCGACGATCACCCCGTACACCACGAAAAGACCACCGATGACCCGGCGGATGTCGAACAGCCGGGCGGCGGCGGACCGCTTGCGTTCGTTCTCGGTCTCGGCGACCTGCGGGTCGTTCGCCCGCTCGCTGTGCTGGTCCACGTCTGCGCCTCCCTCTCGTGACGGACCGGGCTCAGAAGACCGGGATGTAGAAGAGCACGGCCAGCACCAGCGCGATCGCGCCGAGCAGCACCGGCGAACGCCACCAGACCTGGTCCCCGGCGAGCACGTCGCCCTTCAGGTCGATCCCGCCCATGCCGTAGACCAGACCCTGCAACTCCTCGGCCCGCTTGGGGCGGGTCAGCGGCGTGACCACCGCCGCCACCACGGCGACCGTGACGAAGGCGATGCCCGCGCCCCAGAAGCTCTCCTCCAGGTCGGAGTTGAAGTGCACCACGCCGGCCTTGTAGAGCAGGTAGGTCGCCAACGCGGCCAGGGTGCCCGCCAGCAGCGACCAGAAACCGGCCAGCGCGCTCATCCGCTTCCAGAACATGCCGATGATGAAGGTGGCGAACAGCGGGGCGTTGAACAGGGAGAACAGCGCCTGGATGTAGTTCATGATGTTGCTGAACCCGGCGGCGATGAAGGCGGTGCCGATGCCCACCACCACCCCGCCCACGGTGGCGATCCGCCCGATCCGGATGTAGTACTCGTCGGAGCGCTCCTTGCGGACGTACGCCTGCCAGATGTCGTAGGTGAAGACGGTGTTGAAGCCGCTGACGTTGGCCGCCATGCCGGCCATGAACGAGGCGACCAGGCCGGTGACCGCGATCCCCAGCACCCCGTTGGGCAGCAGGTCACGCATCAGCAGCGGAATCGCGTTGTTGTAGACCAGGTCACCGGACTCGGCCCCCAGCCCCTTGACGGTGACCAGCGCGATCAGGCCGGGGACCACGGTCACCACCGGGATGACCAGCTTCGGGTACGCGGCGATGATCGGCGTACGCCGGGCGGCGCTCATGTTCTTGGCCGACAGCGCCCGCTGCACCTCGGCGAAGTTGGTGGTCCAGTAGCCGAAGGAGAGCACGAAACCGAGCCCGAACACGATGCCCAGCCAGTGCGCGCCGAGCGGGTTCGCGGTGCTGCCGGTGCCCTCCCAGGCGTGCAGCCCGGCCTCGCCCAACTTCGAGTCGCGGACCGAGTCCATCAGGCCGGACCAGCCGCCCACCTTCACCAGTCCGATGACGGTGATCGGCACCAGACCGGCGATGATGACGAAGAACTGGAGCACCTCGTTGTAGATCGCGCCGGAGAGCCCGCCGACGGTGATGTAGGCCAGCACGATCACCGCGCCGACGATGACCGCCAGCCAGAGCGGCCAGCCGAGCAGCGCCTGCATGATCAGCGCCAGCGCGTACAGGTTGACCCCGGCGATCAGCACCTGGGCGACCGCGAAGCTGATCGCGTTCAGCAGGTGGGTCGGGCGGTTGAACCGCAGCCGCAGGTATTCCGGGACGCTGCGCACCCGGGAGCCGTAGTAGAACGGCATCATCACGATGCCCAGGAAGATCATCGCCGGTACGGCGCCGATCCAGTAGTAGTGGACGGTCATGATGCCGTACTGCGCGCCGTTGGCGGCCATCCCGATGATCTCCAGGGCGCCCAGGTTGGCCGAGACGAAGGCCAGGCCGGTCACCCAGGCGGGCAGCGAACGCCCGGAGAGGAAGAAGTCGACGCTGGTGCGGATCGCCCGGCGGGCGGCGAAACCGACCCCGAGGACGGTGACGAAGTAGAGCGCGAGGATTCCGTAATCCAGCACGTTCATGTTCAGTCTGAGCCCGGCACCGTCCATCGTCCGCCACCTCTCCGATGCGCCCTTGACGCCCGCCGGGCGCGCTATTACCCCTCGTGCGGGTTTTCATGCCTGGCGTCCGGGTCGATTCGGCGGACGGACCGTCGACGCCCCGGCCGGGAGTGGCCCGGCCGGGGCGTCGACGGAGGGTGGGCACCGGCGGTGGGTCCGTCCGGTGCGGCGCCGGCGGGCCGTCCGTGCGGCCCTCCGGCGGTTCAGCGGCCCAGCACGCGGTCCAGGAAGTCGCGGTAGCGCCGCACGGCCACCCGGAGCTGCTCGGTGTCCGCCTCGTCGGCGCCCTGCCAGCCGCCCAGCTTCTCCTTCTGCCCGGCGAGCGCCTCGGAGAGGGCCGCGATCGCCTCCTCGACGAGCGACTGCGCCTCGCCGGCCGCGCCCCGGGGGTCGTCGACGAAGCGGAGCTGCACGTCGCGCCACCGGTCCCGGAAGCCCTGCGCGGCGTCCGCCTCGAACAGGGTCGCCGCGTCGCTGGGCACGTTCGCGCCCGTCGACCGGTCGGCGGCCGCACCGGCCACCGCACCGGCGGCACCGGCCGCGACGACGCCGGCCGCCGTCGACCCGTCGCCGTCGGCCGTCGCGTCCGGGTCGACCATCGCCGGGGTGGCGCTGCCGTAGCCGGCGGCGTCGGTCACCGGGGCCGGCCGGTCGGTGTCCCGGTCCGGGTCGGCGTGGCCGGCCGGGCCGGTGGCGTCGACGTCCCGGGTGGCGGTGTCCCCGGCGTCGACGTCGGCGGCGGTGCGGTCGGCCGACCAGCGGTCCCGGTCGTGGATCCGGTCCGCCCCGGTCGGGTCGGCGCGCTCGTCGTCGAACGGCCCGGTCCGCCCCGGCGCCCCGTCACCGGGCACGGCGAGGTCCTCGTCCCGGGCGTCCCGCTCGTCCTGCGGTCGTCCGCCGGCCAGCGCCGACGCGGCCACCGCGTCGCCCACGCTGGCCGCCCCGAAGGCGGTGGGCAGGGGCGCGGGCTCGTGGAACTCCGGCCGCCGGTCCCCGTCCGGGTCGGTGTCGGCCGGTGTCTCCCGGTCGGTCGCCAGCTCGGCGTCGTCGCGGGGGTGCGGGCGGGTGAGGGGCGACCCGTCGTCGGCCCGCGGGCCGTAGTAGCCGTCGTGGTTGTCGAAGCCGTCCCGGTCGTCGAAGCCGTCGCCGTCGATGCCGTCGTCGTCGAGGTCGATGGGGTCCCGGTCGTCGACGCCGTTGCGGTCCCGGTCGTCGCGGGCCGTGGCGTGCCGGCCGCCCGGGTCGGCGTCCACCGCGTCCGGCGGCGGCACCGCCACCGGGGTGGACCGGACGACCTCGGGGTGGTCGGTGGTCGACTGCTGCTCGTCCTGGCGCATGGCGGTGTTCTCCTCAGCGGGTGGTGGCGTCAGCGGGTGGTTGCGTCCTGCGGGCTGTCCGGGTGCTGCTGCTCCGGCAGGCGGTGCCCGACCGGCTCCTCGCCGAGCAGATCGGCGACGAGGGCGCGGTAGTGGACGACGGCCTGCCGGAGATCCTCGGTGCCGGCCTCGCCACGCTCGTTGCGCAGCCGGATCTCGTGCGCCTCCCGGTAGTGGGTCAGGGTGCGGGCGTGCTCCACCGACAGGTGCGCGGCCTGCTCGGCGAACTCCCCGGTCGGGTAGCCCCGGTCGGCGATCAGACGGCTGACCAGCTCGTCGGCGTCACCGACGGCCTCGGCCGGCGAGTCGACGAAGCGGACCTGGAGTTCCTCCCAGGCGGTGGCGTACCGGGCCCGGTCGGTCGGGCTGAGCGGGGTGAGCGTCAACTCCGCGTGGCGGCGCTCCCGTTCGCGCAGTTCCCGCTCGGCGGCGCTGCGGCTGTCCTGCTCCGCGACCACCCGGTCGTACTCCGGCCCGAACCGGGACCGCAGGGCGCGTCGGCGGTTGGCCACCACGGCCACGGCGACCAGCGCCGCCACCACCAGTACGGCGAGAACCAGTAGGACTATCTGCGTGGGCGACATGGCTCCTCCTTCGCCCTGCGGTATTCCCTCCCCGCACTGATCACCAATCCCGATCCGGCGAATTTCCTCCGCCCACGCCGATCCCGACCGGGACGAAGCGGCCACGACGTCCGTCCGGGTCCGTCCGGGGGGAAATCCGATCACGTTTTTCCATCGGTCCGGCCCGGCCGGCACGGGCTCGGCACGGGCACCACGGCCCGGCGCGGATGCCTGATCAAGCCGGCTGCGGCCCGGTCGGCCGGGGCGGCCCGTCGCGTGGCGGGGCGGCGACGCAGCGGTGACGCCGGGAGACGCACGGTAGTGCTGAGCGTCAGGATTACGTATTCTGCCCAAGGTGCCGCGCCGGTGCCCGGCATCGATGCCGGAACCGCCCGGTCGGTGCCGGCGCCACCGCCGACACTCCCGCCCGGGCGAGGACTCATGGACACCCGCGACTGGCCGATCCGCGCCAAGCTGACCGCCCTGGTCGTCACCCCGGTGGCCGCCCTCCTGGCGCTCTGGATCTTCGCCACGACGTTGACCTTCGGGCCGGCGCTCGACCTGCTCGCCGCCCGGACCCTGCTGTCGGACTTCGGCCGCCCCGGCGAACGGGTGGTGGCCGAGCTGCAACGGGAACGGCGGACCTCGGTGATCCAACTGGCCGGCACCGGCACCCTGCCCGCCCTCGCCGACCAGCGGCGACGCACCGACGAGGCGATCGTCGAGCTGCGTCGGATGATGGCCGGCGACGCGCTGCGGGACGCCGCCGGTGACCTGCTCAACGCCCGGCTCGACGCGCTCGGCGCCGCCCTGGAGGCGTTGCCGGCCGGCCGGGGGTTCATCGACCGCCGGCAGGTCGACCGGGCCGGCGCCATCGGCCTGTACAGCGGCATGATCTCCTCGGCCTTCCAGGCGTTCGCCGCGACGGCGGCGCTGCCCGACGCCGAGTTGAACCGGCAGGCACTCGCCCTCACCGCGGTCGGCCGCTCCCGCGAACTGCTCGGCCAGACCGACGCGATGCTCGCCGGGGCGTTCGTCGCCGGCCGGTTCACCGAGGGCGAGCACCTGCGGCTGGTGCAGACCATCGCCAACGAACGGTTCCTCGCCGAATCGGCGGTGGCCGACCTGCCGGCCGCCGACCGGGCCGCCTACCAGCGGCTGGTGGAGGGGGAGGTGTTCGTCCGGCTCCGCACCATGCAGGAGCAGCTGCTCAGCGCCGGGCCGTCCGGCCTCCCGCCGATCGACCCGCGTACCTGGCAGGCCAGCCAGGAGGCCGTCCAGCAGGGGTTGCGCGACTTCGAACTCAGCCAGGCCGACGGGCTGGCCGAACGGTCCGTGCCGGTGGCCGTCACGATCCTGCTGCGCCTCGGCGTCGCCGGGGTGCTGGGCCTCGTCGCGATCGGGGTGTCGCTGCTGGTCGCCGTCCGGGTCGGGCGGACGCTGGCCCGCCGGTTGTCCGCCGTCCGCAACGCCGCGCTGGAGCTGGCCGGGCACCGGCTGCCCGACGTGGTGGCCCGGCTGCGCCGGGGCGAACAGGTCGACGTGGCCCGGGAGGCCCCGCCGCTGTCCTACGGCGCGGACGAGATCGGCGACGTCGGGCGGGCGTTCACCGAGGTCAGCCGGGTGGCGGTGCGGTCGGCGATCGACGAGGTGACGCTGCGCCGGGGGTTGAACGAGGTCTTCCTCAACCTCGCCCGGCGCAGTCAGGGCCTGGTGCACCGGCAGCTCGCCGTGCTCGACCGGATGGAGCGCCGCGCCGAGGACCCGGACGAGCTGGCCGAGCTGTTCCGCGTCGACCACCTGGCGACCCGGCTGCGCCGGCACGCCGAGGACCTGGTCATCCTGGCCGGGGCGGCACCGGGCCGGGGCTGGCGGCAGCCGGTCGCCCTGCTGGACGTGCTGCGCGGCGCGATCTCCGAGGTCGAGGCGTACGACCGGGTGGACATCGGCCGGGTCGAGCCGGCCGGGCTGCTCGGCCGGGCCGTCGCCGACGTCATCCACCTGCTCGCCGAGCTGATCGAGAACGCGACCGCGTTCTCCCCGCCCGAGCGTCGGGTCGAGGTGACCGGGGCGTCGGTCGTCGACGGCTACCTCGTCGAGATCACCGACCACGGGCTCGGGATGTCACCGCAGGCGGTCGAGGACGCCAACCGGCGGCTGGCCACCCCGCCCGAGTTCGACCCGGCCGACAGCGCCCGGCTCGGCCTGTTCGTGGTCTCGCGGCTGGCCGCCCGGCACGGCGTCCGGGTCACCCTGCGGGCCGGGACGCCGGTCGGGCTCACCGCGCTGGTACGCCTCCCGGCCGACCTGATCACCGAGGAGCCGCCGATCGCCCCGCCGACCCGGGACCGTCCGGCGGCGTCGGTGACCCGGCTGACCACCCTGCCCCGACCGCGTACCACCCGGACCACCCGGGAGCGACCGGACCAGACGGTGCTGCCGTTCGCCCCGGCCCGTACCTCGTCGGTGGAGGCCGCCGTCGACGGCGACGGCCTGCCCCGCCGGGTCCGCCGCCGGGGCCCGGTGGCCCGCCCCCCGCGCCCGCCGGCCGGCCCCGACACGCCCACCACCCGCTCCCCCGAGGAGGTACGGCGACAGATGTCGGCCCTGCAGGCCGGCACCGCCCGGGGACGGCTGGACAGCAGCGGCGTCCACCCGGTCCCACCGGCCCGGCCCGCCCCGACCACGGGCGGCGACCCGGGGCGGTCCGACGCCGGGGCATCCCCGTCGCCGGCCGGCCCGGTGGCGACGCCCGATTCGACCGCGACTGAGAGGGACGCCTAGTGGTGCACACGACACGGCAGAACGCCGATCTCGGCTGGTTGCTCGACGAACTGGTGGAGCGGGTGCCGGCGGCCCAGCAGGCGGTGGTCCTCTCCGCCGACGGCCTGCTGCTCGGTGCCTCCGCCGGGCTGGACCGGGCCGACGCCGAACACCTCTGCGCGCTGGCCTCGGGCTTCTCCAGCCTGGCCAAGGGGGCCAGCCGGCAGTTGGCCGCCGGTGGCGTCCGGCAGACGGTGGTGGAGATGGAGGAGGCGTACCTCTTCGTGACCGCCGCCGGGCAGGGCGCCTGCCTGGCGGTGGCCTGCGCGGCGGACGCCGACATCGGCCTGGTGGCCTACGAGATGGCGATGCTGGTCGTCCGGGTCGGCGAGAACCTGACCGCCCCGGCGCGGGCGGCGGGGCTCGCCGATGCGGGCTGAGCAGCCGGGTCACCAGCACGAGTGGCTGGACGGTGCGGCCGGTCCGGTGGTGCGCCCGTACACCCTCACCGGTGGCCGGGTGCGGCCCGCTGTCGGCGGCTTCGACCTGGTGGCCTTCGTGCTGGCCGCGGCGGGTGTCGACCCGTACGGCCAGCCGGGGCTGCAACCCGAGCACCGTCGGCTGGTGGAGTGCGCCCGGCAGCCGGTGGCGGTGGTGGATCTCGCCGCCGACCTGGATCTCGCCCTCGGGGTGGTCCAGGTCCTCCTCGGTGACCTGCTCGCCCGTGGGCTGGTCACCGTGCACGAACCGCCGGCCGCCGCCGGCCTTCCCGACGACGACATTCTCAAGGCGGTGGTCAGTGGACTACGTGCGCTCTGATCGCGACTCCTCAGCGGGCCGGCTGCCGCTGGCTCTCAAGATCCTCATTGCCGGTGGCTTCGGCGCCGGCAAGACGACGCTGGTGAGCGCGCTCAGCGAGGTCCGGCCATTGCAGACCGAGGAGGTGCTGACCGACGCCGGCATCGGCACCGACGACCTGTCCGGGGTGGAGGGCAAGTCGACCACCACCGTGGCGATGGACTTCGGCCGGATCACCATCACCGACGATCTCCAGGTCTACCTGTTCGGCACCCCCGGGCAGGACCGGTTCTGGTTCCTCTGGGACGAGTTGGCCTTCGGCGCGCTCGGCGCGGTGGTGCTGGCCGACACCCGCCGGCTGGCCGACTGCTTCCCGTCGATCGACTACTTCGAGCAGCGCGGCATCCCGTTCGTGGTGGGGGTGAACTGTTTCGAGGACACCCGCCGGTTCGGTGTCGACGCGGTGCGGCAGGCGTTGGACATCGAACCGGAGGTGCCGGTGATGCTCTGCGACGCCCGGGACCGGCAGTCCGGCAAACTGGTGCTGATCTCGCTGGTCGAGCACGTGGCCCGGCAGCGCGGCGAACCGGTCCCGGTGGGCTGACCGGCCCCGCACCCCTGCCGGGCTGAGGAAAACCGGGAAACCAGGGATGCCGGCGGGCGATTGCGGGAAGCCTGGGGAGCGACGACGGGATTCGGCGGAGGGATGGTTCGGTGACGGGGACGATCGTCCACATCGGCGGTTACACGGCGGACACGGGCGGGCGCGGGGAGGGCATCGTCGCCGCCCGGCGGGACCCGGAGACGGGGGAGTTGACCCCGCTCGGCACGGTCGCGGTGACCCCGGCGCCGTCCTTCCTCGTCCGGCACCCGTCCCGGCCGGTGCTCTACGCGGTCAACGAGCTGCCCGAGGGGCAGGTGAGCGCCTTCGCGGTCGACCCCGACGGCGGGCTGACCCCGCTGGGGGTCCGGTCGACAGGCGGTGCCGAGCCGGCCCACCTGGCGGTCGCCCCGGACGGCGGGCACCTCTTCGTCGCCAACTACGGCGGGGGCAGCGTCGCCGTCCTGCCGTTGGACGGGCAGGGGGTGCCCGGGGAACGGACCGACCTGGTGGTCCACCAGGGGCACGGCCCGGACCCGCAGCGGCAGGAGCAGGCGCACTGCCACATGGTGTCGCCCGATCCCGACGCCGGCCCGCTGCTCGCCGTCGACCTGGGCACCGACTCGGTCTACCGGTACGACCTGGACGCCGCCACCGGCCGGCTGACGCCGCGTGCCCCCCGGGTGCACACGGTCGCGGGCACCGGCCCCCGGCACCTGGCCCGGCATCCCGACAGGCAGCGCTGCTGGCTCTCCGGTGAGCTGGACGCGACGGTGACCGCCTACGAGCTGACCGCCGACGGGGCGCTGCACCAGCGGGGTCGGGTGGACGCCAGCGGGCGGGCCGGTCACGTCCAGCCGTCGGAGATCACCGTCGGCCCGGACGGGCGGTTCCTCTACCTGGGCAACCGGGGGGTCGGCACGGTGGCGGTCTTCGCCCTCGACGGGGAGCTGCCCCGGCTGGTCGACGAGGTGGACACCGGCGGGGAGTGGCCCCGGCACTTCGCGTTCGCCGGCCGGCACCTGTACGTCGCCGACGAGCGGGCCGACATGATCCGGGTGTTTTGGGTCGACCCCGAGTCGGGCGTGCCGTCGCCGGTGGGTGAGCCGGTGCCCACCGGCAGTCCGACCTGCGTACTGCCCTGACATACGTCCGTCCGGGGTGGATCGGTGCCACGTCACGAGACGATTTGATTACTCAGAGTGCCGAAATAGTGATCAACTGTTTCTCCTGCGTAACTTTCGTCCGAACGGTTGTGGCAGTAAGCGCACGAGATACGCAAGATGGTCAGCGTGTCTGGCCGCCATCGCATGCGTTCAAGTATCCGTGGAGCGGGCGCCGCCGCGGCGGCGACCGCGCTCGTCGTCGTGGTCGGCGGCTCCTGGGTCGGTTACCAGCAGTTGGCCGGACCGTCCTGCTCGGGGGAGATCCAGCTCGGCGTGGCCGCCGCGCCCGAGGTCGCGCCGGCCGTCGAGGCGGCGGCGGCCCAGTGGACGACGGACGGGGCGGCGGTCGGTGGCACCTGCATCAAGGTGAACGTCACGGCCTCCGAACCGGTGGAGGTGGCCGCCGCGGTGGCTAGCAAGCACGGGGCCAGCCTCGCCGGGGTGGGGCAGGCCAGCGGCACCGCGGTCACGCCCGACGTGTGGATTCCGGACTCGTCGACCTGGCTGCTGCGCCTCAAGAGCGGCGGCGCCACCGCGTTCGCCCCCGGCAACGGCGCGTCGATCGCCCGCAGCCCGATCGTGGTGGCCATGCCGCAGCCGATCGCCAGCACCAAGTTCGGCTGGCCGGAGAAGAAGCTCACCTGGAACGACATGCTGCGCGCCGTACGCAGCGACAAGCCGCTGCGGGCCGGCATCGTCGAGCCGACCCAGGACGCCGCCGGGCTCTCCGGCCTGCTCTCCCTGACCGCCGCGGCCAGCGGCGGGGGCGGCGACGCCCAGCAGGCGACCACGGCCGCCCTGCGGGCGCTGGCCACCGGTCGCTCGGCGCTGCGGCAGGACCTGCTGGCCCGGTTCCCGCGCTCCAACGACCCGACCTCCATCGCCAGCGCGCTCGGTGCCGCCGCGCTGTCGGAGGAGGACGTCATCGCCTACAACAACACCAAGCCGCCGATCCCGCTGGCCGCGCTCTACCTGGAGCCGTCGCCGATGCCGCTGGACTACCCGTACGCGGTGCTCCCCGGGATCGACCAGGCCAAGGCGTCGGCCGCGAAGGTGCTCTTCGAACTGCTCACCACGCAGAGCTTCAAGAACCGGCTCGCCGTGCAGTCGCTGCGCGCCCCGGACGGCAACTGGGGTGACGGCTTCAAGGCGCCGCAGGGCGCGCCGAGCCCGGCCGGCGGCGGCACGGCCGTGCCCCCGTCCGGGGGGACCGCCGCCGGTGGCCTGGACCCGGTGGCCATAGACCGGGCGGTCTCCGGCTGGTCGATCGCCACCCAGTCCGGGCGGATGCTCTGCGTCATCGACGTCTCCGGCTCGATGAAGGCCCCCGTCCCGTCGGCCAACAACGCCAGCCGGGAACAGGTGACCGTGGCGGCGGCCAGCCGGGGCCTGAACCTCTTCGACGACTCCTGGTCGATCGGGCTGTGGACCTTCTCCACCGAGCTGGTCGGCTCGCGGGACTGGCGGGAGATCGAGCCGATCAACCCGCTGTCCGGCAACCGGGGCAAGCTGGAGCAGGGGCTCGCCGGCATCCGCCCGTCCAGCGGCGACACCGGCCTGTACGACACCATGCTGGCGGCGTACAAGACCGTCCAGGACGGTTGGGAGCCCGGCCGGGTCAACTCGGTGGTGCTGTTCACCGACGGCAAGAACGAGGACAAGAACGGCATCTCGCAGAGCGCGCTGATCAGCCGGCTCAAGCAGCTCAACGACCCGGAGCGCCCGGTGCAGGTGGTCATCATCGGCATCGGCAGCGAGGTCTCCAAGGCCGAACTCCAGTCCATCACCAACGTCACCGGTGGCGGCGCCTTCGTCACCGAGGACCCGTCCAAGATCGGTGACATCTTCCTGAAGGCCATCGCGTTGCGCCCGAACGCACCGCGCTGAGCCCTCGCACAGCGCTGGCGACCTGCCGCGCCGGGCAAACCGGTGCGGTAGTGCGCTTTCCGGCTCCGGCCGGATGACGAAAACTGACGGTAATGTGTCCGAGGCAATTGGTGAGCATCATTGTTGGGGCAGGATGTCGGGAGTGCTCCGGCGGCCGGCCCGTGGGGATGACCACCGGCTGCGGAGTCGACCAGTGTGATGTGGGGGAGGTTGGGTGACCTCGGCGACGCTGTCCACGCCCGTCCGTACCCCGCCGTCGGCACCCGGTGCCCGGCCGGCGGGTACCCGGTCACAGTCCAGCCAGCGGGGCTACGTACGGACGCTCGTGGTGCTGGACACCGCCGTGCTGTCGCTGGCGGTCCTCGCCGGCTACGCCACCCGCTTCGGCGACGCCGTGCCGCGCGGCTCGGAGATCCCGTACGTGGTGGTGGCGCCGGCCCTGGTGCTGGTCTGGCTGGTCTCGCTCAAGGCGCTGCGCTGCTACGACGACCGGGTGCTCGGCTACGGCGCGGACGAGTACCGGCGGGTCAGCGGGGCGAGCCTGCGACTGGCCGGTGGGGTCGCGATCGCCGGCTACATCTTCGACGTCGGGGTCTCCCGCGGCTTCCTCGGCATCTCCTTCGCCGTCGGCACGGTCGGGCTGGTGGCCACCCGGTTCGCCGCCCGCAAGGCACTGCACCGGGCCCGCTGCCGGGGCGACGGCTGGTCCCGCCGGGTGCTCGTCGTCGGGGACACCGCGCACGTGTTGGAGTTGGTGCACACCCTGCGCCGGGAGCCGTACGCCGGCTACCACGTGGTCGGCGCGTGCATCCCCGACGCGCTGCTCGCCCCGGTGCCGCAGCGGCTCAGCGACGTGCCGGTGGTGGGCTCCCTGCGGGGCATCCCCGAGGCCGCCGCCGCGATCGGCGCGGACACCGTGGCCGTCACCGCGTCCGGCGAGCTGACCGCGACCCGGCTGCGCCGGCTGGGCTGGCAGCTGGAGGGCACCGGCATCGACCTGGTCGTCGCCCCCGCCCTCACCGACGTCGCCGGCCCGCGCATCCACACCCGGCCGGTGGCCGGGCTGCCGCTGATCCACGTCGAGGCGCCCGAGTTCCGGGGGGCCCGCAAGCTGGTCAAGGAGTTCGTCGACCGGTCCGCCGCCGCCGTGGCGCTGGCGCTGCTGCTGCCCCTGGTGGCGCTGATCGCGTTGGCCGTCCGGCTGGACAGCCGGGGGCCGGTGCTGTTCCGGCAGACCCGGGTCGGGCAGGGCGGCCGGGAGTTCGGGGTGCTGAAGTTCCGCACCATGGTGGTCAACGCCGACGCGCTGCTGGCCGAGCTGGTCGCCCGCAACGAGACCAACGGGCTGATGTTCAAGATGCGCGACGACCCGCGGGTCACCCGGATCGGGCGGCTGCTGCGCAAGTGGTCCCTCGACGAGCTACCCCAGCTGGTCAACGTGCTGCTCGGCCAGATGAGCCTGGTCGGCCCCCGGCCGCCGTTGCCCTCCGAGGTGGCCCGCTACGACGGCGACGTGGCCCGCCGCCTGCTGGTCAAGCCGGGCATGACCGGCCTCTGGCAGGTCAGCGGCCGGTCCGACCTGAGCTGGGAGGACGGCATCCGGCTGGACCTCTACTACGTGGAGAACTGGTCGCTCGCCGCCGACCTGACCATCCTGTGGAAGACCTTCGGCGCGGTGCTGCGCGGGCGCGGGGCGTACTGACCGCCGGCCCGACGTCGCTGCACGCCGGGCCCGCCGCCGGTCTCACTCCTGCGGGCCGGTCCAGTCCAGGCAGACGACCACCGCGTCGTCGACCAGGTCACCGGCGACGAAGGCGCGCAGGTCACCGATGAGCGAGCGGACCGCGTCCAGCGGCGTCACCGGTCCGGTACGCCGCAGGAACCGGTCCAGGGCCGTCTCGCCGTACCGGACATGCTGCCCGGTCGCGTCGATCACGCCGTCGCTGAGTACGAACAGCCGGTCGCCACGGCGCAGCTCGAAGCTCTGGTGCTGGTAGTCGGTGCCCTCGAACATGCCCAGCGGGAACTGCTTGTCGAGCGCCTGCTCGCTGACCTCACCGTCGCGCAGCAGCACCAGCCGGGGCGACCCGGCGTCCACCGCCGTCAGCACCCCGGTGGCCAGGTCCAGCTCCATCACCAGTGCGGACAGGTGCTGCTCGCCCCGGTGCAGGGCGTAGACCGCCTGGTCGGCGAGGGCGACCTGGTCGGCGAGGGCCAACCCGCCCCGGCGCGCGTTGCGCAACGCGTGGGTGGCCAGCGCGGTGAGCATCGAGGCGGCCACCCCCTCACCGGTGCCGTTGATGGCCGACAGCCACAGCCGGGTGCCGTCGTCGGACCAGTCGAAACTGTCCCCACGCACCGCGTACGCCGGTTCGAGCTGGCCGGCGAGGCGGAACGAGGGCCGGTCCCGGCTGCGCCCCGGCAGCAGCTCCCACTGCATCTCGGCGGCGAGGGTGAGCCGGCGGGCCCGGCGGGAGGCCCGGTAGACGTCGGTGCCGGCGGTGACCGCGGCCAGTTCGTGCCCCAGGGCGGTGGCGATGCGGGTCAACTCGTCGACCGCCGTCCGGTCGTCGGGCACCGGGGCCAACCGCAGCACCCCGCGCCGCTCACCCCGCATGCCGACGGGGAACCAGCCGATCCCGTCGGCGAGCACCGGCTGCTGGTGGTCGTAGCAGCGCCAGGCCGGGTGACCGGGCCCGGTCAGCGGGTCGCCGCCACCCAGCGGCAGCAGCACCGACAGCCGGTAGTCGACCTGGAACAGCTCCACGTCGGTGATCCGGTAGGACCGCCCCAGTTCGTCGGCGAGCCGTTCCAGCAGCAGGTCCGCGGGTGACTCGGTCAGCACCCGTCGGGCCCGGCACTCGGGTCCGCTGGTCATTCACGCCTCCTGACAGCGCAGATCCCCTGGTACGGGGGGTAGTCTCGGGCCCACCATGGCCGAAGAAAGTGGTCCTGACGGACCAGACGTGAGTATGGCCGCCGAGCTGGACGCCGCGACAGGGGCCCTGCTCTCCGTGTGGGAGGCGGCCCGGGAGAGCACCACCAGCCGGCTGTCCAGCGCGCAGTTGCGCGCCGTCATGGTGGTCGAACGGCACGACGGGATCAACCTGCGCCGGCTCGCCACACTGCTCAACATGCTGCTCTCCTCGGCGAGCCGGCTCTGCGACCGGCTGGTCGCCGCCGGCATGCTGGAGCGGGAGCCGGGCCGGTCGGACCGGCGGGAGATCGCCCTGCACCTGACCCCGGAGGCGACCCGCCTCCTGGCCGAGCTGCGTCGGGACCGCCGGCAGCGGCTCGCCGCCGTGCTGGCCGGGATGAGCGGCGAGGGCCGGGGGGCGTTGCTGCGCGGTCTGGTGGAGTTCGACCGGGTGGCGCGGGCCCGGGAGGGGGAGAGCGGGCCGGTGGTCGAGTTACCGTCCGCACCGCCCCCGTCGGTCCAGGCCCGGCCCGGTAACGGCACCCCGGCGGCCCGTTCGGCCTGATCCGCCGGCGGTCACGGGGCGGCGGTCAGCAGGACCCGGGCCTGACGCAGGTAGTCCCAGGCGTGCGGGTGTTCGGTCAGCGCGGTGGCGCACACCCGGAGCATGGTGTCCAGCAGCCGGGCGCCGTCGCGGGTGTCGGGCACCTCCGTCTGCCAGCGGACGAACTCGACAAGCAGCCGCGGGTCGCCGATCCGGATCGCCGCGGCCAGCGCGTCGACCAGTTGGGCGACCGCGCCGGCGACCTCCTCGACCCGGTCCGCCTCCGGGGCCACCTCGCGGAGCACCAGCTGTACGAGGTCGCGGCGGCGGCGCAGCACCGCGACGTACTCGTCGGTGCCGGCCGCCGGGACGGGGCCGGTGTGCGGTGCCGGGAACGGCGGGCCGGCCAGCAGCCGGGCCGCGTCCCGGGCGGTCGCCCCCCAGGCGGCGGCGCCGACGGCGGCGGCCCAGCGGCCGTCCGGGCCGAAACCCGGGCCACCGGCCACCACCGGCACCCCGGCCGCCCGGCACGCCTCGATCATCCGTCCGGCCCGGATCAACCGGCTCGGCTGCACGCAGCTGAGCAGCACCGCGTCCGGGCCGGTCTGGTGCAGGTAGGAGACCAGGTGCCGGACCGGCACGCTGGCGCCGAGGAAGGTGACCCGCCAGCCGGCGGCGCGGACCACCTCGACGACGATCCGGGCGGCCAGCGCGTGCCACTCGCCCTCGACGCAGGCCATCACCACGTGCCCCCGGTCGCCGGTCGGGCCGGTGCGGGCGGCGACCGTCTCGACCACCCGTTCGCTGACGTGGGTGGCAGCGTGTTCCTGGGCGACGCTCCACCGGCCGGTCAGCCAGCGCAGTCCCACCTCGCGCTGGGTCACGGCGACCAGGTCCACCAGGACGTCGGCCACCGACGAGCCGGCGTCCAGCAGCCCGGTCGCGATCCGGGTGGCGGCGGGCAGGTCGGCCCGGTCCAGACAGTCGAGGTACGCCGCGACGACCTCCGGACCCACCACGGTCGGCCCGGATGCCGGCGGGCGTGGGTCCGCAGCGGTCGGGCCGTCCGGTCGGCTCACGCCGGGTCCGCAGCGCAGACGGCCAGCATCGCGATGTCGTCGTGGCTCTCCCCGTCCAGCCACTCGTCGACGAGTTGGAGCAGCCAGTCGATCACGGCGGCGGGCGGCAGGCCGGCCACCGTGGCGAGCGCCTGCCGCAGCCGCTGCTCGCCGAACATCTCGACGGCCGCCGCGCCGCCGCGCGCCTCGGTCACCCCGTCGGTGTACGCCAGCAGCAGCTCACCCGGCGCGAGCCGCACCTCCACCTCGACGAAGGTCGCCGAGGCGAACGCGCCGATCGGCATGCCGCCCACCCGGGCCTCGGCGATGCTGCCGTCGGCGCGTACCACCAGGGGGGACGGGTGCCCGCCGCCGGCGATACGGACCCGCAGGCCGCCGTCGGCCTCCGGTTCGGTGGTGCCCAGCAGCAGGGTGGTGAACTGGCTGCGCCGGGCGGCGTCCGGGGAGTCGAACAGCGCCCGGTTGAGCAGGGCGACGAGTTCCCGGGGACGCTGTTCGACAAGCCGCAGGGTCTGCAACGACTGGCGTACCCGGCCGGTGAGCACGGCCGCGCCGACCCCCTTGCCGCAGACGTCACCGAGGGCGAACAGGGCCCCGGTGGCGGTGCGGAAGACCTCGTAGAAGTCGCCGCCGATGCGCAGGCTGTCCCCGGCGGAGCGGTAACCCCCGGCCAGGGTGACGCCGGGCACCGGGGGCAGTTCCGGGGGAAGCAGGCTGTGCTGGAGCACCCGGGCCAGGTGGGCCTGCTCGCCGTAGAGTTCGGCGGCGGCGACGGCGGACCCGGCCCGGGCGGCGAACTCCCGGGCCAGCTCGATGTCGCGCTGGTCGAACCCGGGCCGGCCGATCCGGCGGACCAGGACCAGCGCGCCGGCCGGGCCGCCGGCGCTGGGCATCGGGCTGGTCAGCACGGTGCCGGGGCGGCCGAAGTCCGGCGGCAGCACGGCGTCCAGGTCGGCCAGTTCGGCGTCGAGCCAGGGACTGGGGTCGGTGGTCGCGCCGCTGAGCGCCTCGACGAGCCCGGGGACCGCGCCGGTCAGCTCCGGGTCGGCGACCCCGCCGACCGGGCCGGGGTCGCCGTCGGCGTAGCGCAGCCAGTGCGGGACGTCCTCGCCGGGCTGCGGGGGCCGGTGCACGACCAGCGCCGCGTCGGCCAGGTAGGGCACGGGCAGGGTGACGGTGCTGCGGAGGGTCTGCTCGCGGTGCAGCGAGAGCCCGAGCCGGCTGCCGGCCCGGGCCAGGAACGCGGTGCGGGAACGCTCGGCCAGCAACGCGTCGGTGCGGGCCTGTTCGTCGGTGACGTCCCGCACGTACCAGGCGCAGCCCCCGCCGGCCAGGGGGCGGCAGACCCCGCGCAGCCGGCGTCCCCGGTGCTCGGCGTCGAACGTCGCGGCGTCGCCGGTGACCGCGCGGGCCAGCGCCGGCACGGTGCCCCCGGCCAGGTCGGTGCCGGGGGTCAGCTCGGGCAGGAGCTGCCCGGCCATCGCGTTGACCAGGGTGACCCGCCCGGCATGGTCGGTGGTGACCACCGCCTCGGCGAGCCCGTCGAGCAGTTCCCGGGCGAGCTGCGGGTCGGCCGGCAGCGGGCCGTCCGGTGACGGGTGGGCCGGTGCGCGGGAGACCTCTCCGCCGCCGCTCACCGGGCCGGCGTGCCCGTCCCGGTGGGTCGTCGTCACCGCCGGTCGCCGGGCGCGTCGGTCTGTCGACCTCTGCGCATGCTGGGAGTGCTCTCCTCGGTAGGAATTCGTTGCCTCAGGGAAAGCGTACCGAGGTGGGCCGACGATCGGCCAGCGAGGAAGCGGGGGTCACCCCGGGCGGGACAGCCAGCCGGACGGGCGGGCGATGATCCGGCGGACCACCGCACCGGCGCCGCCGACGGCGGCGGACTCGGCCCCGAGCGCCGCCGGCCGGACCGTCACCGGGGACCACCCGCTGGTGAGCACCCGGGCGTCGAGTTCGGCCAGCACCGGCGGGCACAGCCACGGCGCGAGGGTCGCGTATCCGCCGCCGAGCACGACGGTGTCCAGGTCGAGCAGGTTCACCACCCCGGAGACGGCCACCCCGAGGGCGGTGCCGGCGGCGTGCAGCGCGTCGAGCGCGGCCGGGTCGCCGGAGCAGGCCAGGTCGGCCAGCCGGCGGGCGGCGGTGTCGGCCGGCAGGTCCACCCCGGCCAGCCCGGCCGCGGCCAGCACGGCCTCCTGCCCGGCGTACGTCTCCAGGCAGCCGCGCGCCCCGCAGCGGCAGGTGGGGCCGCCCGGATCGACAGGTACGTGACCCAGTTCGCCGCTCCAGCCCCGGGAACCCCGGAACAGCGCCCCGTCGAGCACGATCCCGGCACCGATGCCGATCTCGCCGGAGACGTGCAGGAAGCTCTGCGGGCCGCCGGGGCGGGCGTGCAGTTCGCCCAGCGCGGCGAGGTTCGCCTCGTTCTCCACCACCAGCGGCGGCACCCCGTCGACCGGGTCGGTGAGGGCGGGGTGGCCGGCGAGCAGGGCCGGCACGTCGACGTCCCGCCAGCCCAGGTTGGGGGCGAGCCGGACCAGGCCGCGTGCGTCGACCAGCCCCGGCACGGCCAGGGCCGCCCCGGCCAGGCCGAGCCCGGCGTCGTCGGCGGCGGCGCGGGCCCGCCGGGCCAGGGTGACCAGGTCGGTGAGCGCGTCGGCGGGGGAGAGCGGGCGCAGGTCCACCCGGCGTACCTCGTGGTGCCGGACGGCGCCGGTGAGGTCGACCACGCACGCGGCGAGGTAGTCGACGTTGACCTCCAGGCCGAGCCCGGCCGGCCCGGTGTCGCCGAGCAGCAGCCCCCGGGCGGGCCGGCCGGCGCCGGTGCGGGGCGCGGGGTCGGCCTCGGTGACCAGCCGGCCGGCGATCAGGTCGTCGACGACGGCCGACACGGTGGCCCGGGTCAGGCCGGTGTCGGCGGCGATCTCGGCCCGGGAGGGCGGCCGGCCGGTCGTGGCGATCCGCCGCAGCACGACGGCGAGGTTGAGTTCGCGCAGGCTGCCCTGGCGGACCGCGCCGGCGGTCCGGGTGTCGGTCACCCCTTGACAGTGCCACAGCACGGCCATTTAATTCAACCACTGAACAAATTGCGGGTGACCCACCCACCGCCACCATCATCATCCTCACCGGAGGTCTGCCATGGCACCCCGTCCCACCCCCGCCGACAAGTTCTCCTTCGGGCTCTGGACGGTGGGCTGGCAGGCCCGTGACCCGTTCGGCGACGCCACCCGACCCGAGCTGGACGCCGTCGAGGCCGTGCACCGGCTCGCCGAGCTGGGCGCGTACGGCATCACCTTCCACGACGACGACCTGATCCCGTTCGGCGCCGACAACGCCGCCCGGGAGGCCCAGCTCGCCCGGTTCCGCAAGGCCCTCGACGAGACCGGCCTGGTCGTGCCGATGGTCACCACCAACCTCTTCACCCACCCGGTGTTCAAGGACGGCGGGTTCACCAGCAACGACCGCGACGTCCGCCGCTACGCGCTGCGCAAGGTGCTGCGCAACGTCGACCTCGCCGCCGAGTTGGGCGCCAAGACCTTCGTCATGTGGGGCGGCCGGGAAGGCTCCGAGTACGACGTCGCCAAGGACATCCGGGCCGCGCTGGACCGCTACCGCGAGGCCGTCGACGTGCTCTGCCAGTACGTCGTCGACCAGGGCTACGACCTGCGGTTCGCCATCGAGCCCAAGCCGAACGAGCCGCGCGGCGACATCCTGCTCCCCACCGTCGGGCACGCGCTGGCGTTCATCTCCCGACTGGCCCGCCCGGAGATGGTCGGCCTCAACCCCGAGGTCGGGCACGAGCAGATGGCCGGCCTCAACTACGCCCACGGCATCGCCCAGGCGCTCTGGCAGGGCAAGCTGTTCCACCTCGACCTCAACGGCCAGCGCGGCATCAAGTACGACCAGGACCTGGTCTTCGGCCACGGCGACCTGATGAACGCGTTCGCCCTGGTCGACCTGCTGGAGAACGGCGGCCCCAACGGCGGCCCGGCGTACGACGGCCCGCGCCACTTCGACTACAAGCCCTCCCGCACCGAGGACATCGCCGGGGTGTGGGCGTCGGCCGAGGCCAACATGGCGACCTACCTGCTGCTCAAGGAGCGGGCGGCGGCGTTCCGGGCCGACCCGGAGGTGGTCGAGGCGCTCGCCGCCAGCAAGGTCGGCGAGTTGGCCAGTCCGACGCTGGGCGACGGCGAGGGCTACGCCGGGCTGCTCGCCGACCGGTCCGCGTTCGAGGAGTTCGACGTGGACGCGACGGCCGCGAAGGGCTTCGCCTTCGTGCGGCTCAACCAGCTCGCCGTCGAGCACCTGCTCGGCGCGCGCTGAGGCGGCCCGGCATGCCGCTCGTCGCCGGGGTGGACTCGTCCACCCAGTCCTGCAAGGTGGTCGTCCGGGACGCGGAGACCGGCGCGCTGGTCCGTGAGGGCCGCGCGCCGCACCCGGACGGCACCGAGGTCGACCCACGGGCCTGGTGGGATGCCCTGCTGGCCGCCGTCGAGGCGGCCGGCGGGCTGGCCGACGTGGCGGCCGTGTCGGTCGCCGGTCAGCAGCACGGCATGGTCTGCCTCGACGAGGCGGGCGAGGTCGTCCGGCCGGCGCTGCTGTGGAACGACACCCGGTCCGCCGACGCGGCCCGGGACCTGATCGCCGAGGCCGGCGGCGGGGAGACCGGCCGCCGGTTCTGGGCCGACGCGGTGGGGCTGGTCCCGGTGGCCAGCTTCACCGCCACCAAGCTGCGCTGGCTGGCCCGCAACGAGCCGGAGCGGGCCGCCCGGGTCGCCGCCGTCTGCCTGCCGCACGACTGGCTGACCTGGCGGTTGGCGGGTGCCCCCGGGCTGGCGGCGCTGCGCACCGACCGGGGTGACGCCAGCGGCACCGGCTACTGGTCGCCGGTGACCGGGCAGTACCGCCCCGACCTGCTGGAAAAGGCGTTCGGCCGGGTCGTCGAGGTGCCCACGGTGCTCGGTCCGGCCGCGCAGGCCGGCGTGCTCGACCCGGCCGTGCTCGGCGACGGCCGGGCGACGCCGGGCGGGGACGTCCTGCTCGGCCCCGGCACCGGGGACAACGCCGCCGCCGCGCTGGGGGTCGGTGCCGGTCCGGGCGACGTGGTCGTCTCGATCGGCACCTCGGGCACGGTCTTCGCGGTGGCGGACACCCCGGCCGCCGACGCCGGCGGCGCGGTGGCCGGGTTCGCCGACGCGACCGGCCGGTTCCTGCCGCTGGTCTGCACGCTCAACGCGGCCCGGGTGCTCGACTCGGCGGCGACGCTGCTCGGCGTCGACCTCGACACCCTGTCCGACCTGGCGTTGAGCGCCCCGCCCGGGGCTGACGGCCTGGTCATGGTGCCCTACCTGGAGGGGGAACGGACCCCGGACCGCCCCACCGCCACCGGCTCGGTGCACGGCCTCACCCTGCGCACCGCCACCCCGGCGCACCTGGCCCGGGCGGCGGTGGAGGGGATGCTCTGCGCGCTGGCCGACGGCCTGGACGCGCTGGTCGCCCAGGGCGCGACGGTCGAGCGGGTGATCCTGGTCGGCGGCGGAGCCCGCTCGGCGGCGGTCCGCCGGATCGCGCCGCAGGTCTTCGGCCGTCCCGTGGTGGTGCCCCCGCCCGGGGAGTACGTCGCCGACGGCGCGGCCCGCCAGGCCGCCTGGGTCGCCCTGGGTGGGGCGACGCCGCCCACCTGGGCCCGAAGGACACCGAGGAGTACGCGGCGGAGCCCGTCCCCGCCATCCGCCAGCGGTACGCCGAGGCCCGCGACCACACCCTCGACCGGGTGGCCGTGCCCGGGGAGTGACCCACCCGACCGACGACGTCGGCCGGTGACCGGCGCACGGGGGCCGGTCACCGGCCGACGACCGGTTCCGCCCCGGATGGGCCGGTCCGGCGGGGGTGCCCGTCGGGCCGGGAGGCGCACCTGGTTGGCTGCCGGACATGACCGGCAGCAGGACCTCCCGGCGCGGGAACGCGGCGCACCGCCTCTACAGCGTCGTGGTGTTCGTGGTGCTCGCCTCCCTGGACAACGTGGCGATCGGCCTGGTGCCGCCGCTGTACGGGCCGATCTCCGGGGCGCTGGGTGTGCCGCAGCGGATGCTCGGCCTGGTCACGGCGGTGAGCTTCCTGGTCAGCGCGGTCGCGGCGGTGGCCTGGGCGTACGTCGGCGACCGGACCAACCGCAAGCCGCTGCTGATGGTCGGCACGCTGGTCTGGGCGGCCGGCACCGGTGGCAGCGCGTTCGCCACCGGCTTCCCGACGTTCCTCGCCGCGCAACTGGTCGCCGCCGTCGGGTTGGGCGCGGTCGGCTCGGTCGGGTTCTCCGTGGTCACCGACCTGATCTCCCCGCGCCGCCGGGGCCTGGTGATGAGCTTCTGGGGGTTGTCCCAGGGGGTCGGCACCCTGGCCGGCACGCTCACCGGCGGGCTGCTCGGCGCGACCGACTGGCGACGCCCGTTCCTGCTGCTCACCGTGGTCGGCCTGGCCGCCACGGTGGCCTACCTGCTGACCTACGACATCCGGCGCGGGCAGAGCGAACCGGAGCTGGCCGCGGCGATCGAGGCCGGCGTCGACTACGACTACCGGATCACCCGAGCCGACCTGCCGCGCATCCTGGGCCGGCGGACCAACCGGTGGCTGATCCTGCAGGGCCTCACCGCGCAGGCGGCGTTCGGTTCGCTGGTGTGGCTGCCGGTGCTGTTCGCCGAGCGGGCGCAGGGGCAGGGCTACTCGACGGCGACGGCGGTCGTGGTGGGCAGCGTCTTCGCCACCCTGTTCCAGCTCGGCGGGGTGTTCTCCATCGTCGGCGGGCTGGCCGGGGACGCGCTGCAACGGCGTACCCCCCGGGGGCGGGCCCTGGTCGCGGCGGTCGGCGTCTTCGCGGCGCTGCCGTTCTACCTGGTGCTGTTCTTCGTGCCGATCCGGATCGACGTGCCCGACGGCGGCGGCACCGGCGCGGTGGTGGGCGCCGTGCTGGCCAGCGTGGTGACCGAGCCGACGGTTGGGCTGAGCCTGCTCACCGCCGTCGTCGCGTTGGCGCTGACCTCGGCGAACTCGCCGAACTGGTTCGCCCTGATCGCCGACGTGAACCCGCCGGAGCACCGGGGCACCGTCTACAGCCTGGGCAACCTGGTCAACGGGGTCGGCCGGGCCGCCGGCAACGGACTGGTCGGCGCGGCCTTCCACGCGTTGCGGGCGGCCTTCCCGCCGCCGCTGAACTACGCCGTCGGGCTGGCCGCGTTCCAGCTCTTCTTCATCCCCACCGGGCTGATGTACTGGCTGGCTTCCCGTACGTCGCCCGGCGACATCGCCGCCGTGGGCGACCTGCTGCACGACCGCGCCGACCGCCACTGACCTGCCTGCGGGGAGCGGCCCGGTGGCTCCCGCGTGGTCGTGCCCGGTCGCGCTGCTCGCGTGTGGTCGTGCCGCCCCCGGCGTGGTCGGGAACGGGTCGCGCCGCTCCCTCGCGGTCTGGCCGGGGCAGGTATACCCCGTCGGGTCCTTTCGAGCTGATGACGTCAACGGATCACCAGCCAACCCGAACGCGTCGCCGTCCGCCGGCCCGCCGTCCGCCGTCCCTACGGCTCTGCGTCTGTGCGGTCCTGCGTCCGTGCGGTCTGTGCGGTCCTGCATCTGTGCGGTCCTGCGTCTGTGCGGTCCTGCGTCCGTGCGGTCCTGCGTCCCGCTGGGACGGTGCCGGTTCGGGCGGGGGCGGGACGTTTCCGGCGGATCGGTGGGGGCGAGTCTTCCGGCCGCTGAGCCGCTGCCGTCACGTCGGTGGGGGCGCGTCCTGCGGGCTGGTGAGTCGATGACGTCGTCCCGGTGGGCACACGCGTCCTGCGGGCCGGTGAGTCGCTGACGTCATCAGCTCGAAAGGACGCGACCGGGTGTACCGGGGGCCGGTCCCGTCCCTCACCACCGGGTGCCACCGGGAGCCGGAGCGCCGGCATCGTCGGGCGCTGCGCCAGCCGGGCGTAGGCACCGCCGGGCGCCGCACCCGTCGTGGGTGAAGCGCCCGACGGTGCCGGGGCGGGTCAGGAGTGGCGGACCCAGACCGTCACGTCGGTGGGGACCCGGCCGTCGGCGTCCAGCGGCGCGCTGCTGTGCAGCAGTTCCCCGGCCGGCGGCGGCACGGCGGACGCACCGAAGTTGGTCAGCACGGTCAGCCCGCCGTTGCGGAAGCTCAGCACCTCGTCGCCGGAGGAGAGCCACTCCAGCGTCCCCCGGCCGAGGGCGTGCTCGCGGCGCAGCCGCAACGCGGTCCGGTACGTCTCGTACGTCGAGCCGGGCACTCCCCGCTGCCGGTCCAGGGCGTACTCGGCCCACAGCGGCGGCTGCGGCAGCCAACTGGCGTCGGTCGGGCCGAAGCCGTACGACGGGGCGTCGGCCTCCCACGGGATCGGCACCCGGCAGCCGTCCCGACCGCGCTGGGTGTGGCCGCTGCGCTCCCAGGTCGGGTCCTGCCGGGACTCGTCGGGCAGTGTGGTGTGCTCCGGCAGCCCCAACTCCTCGCCCTGGTAGAGATAGGCCGAGCCGGGCAGGGCCAGCATCAGCAGGGTGGCCGCCCGACCCCGACGCAGGCCCAGCGCGGCGTCCGGCTGGGGGTCGCCGATGCCGATGCCGTTGGGCCGGCCGCCCTTGGCGGACAGCCCCATCCGGGAGGCGTGCCGGATGACGTCGTGGTTGGACAGCACCCAGGTGGTGGGGGCGCCGACGGCGTCGGTGGCCTCCAGCGAGCGGGTGATCACCGCGTACTGGGCGGGGGCCGTCCAGGCGGCGAGCAGGTACTCGAAGTTGAACGCCTGGTGCATCTCGTCGGGGCGGACGTAGCGGGCGATCCGTTCGGCCGGCTCCACCCACGCCTCGGCGACGAGGATCCGGTCGCCCTCGTAGGAGTCCAGCACCCGCCGCCACTCCTGGTAGACCTCGTGGACGCCGTCCTGGTCCCACATCGGCGGGCGCGGCTTGTCCGCCTCGTTGCCGGAGAGGATCTCCTGCGGCTCCTCCCAGTTGGCCAGGTCGGCCTGCTTGATCAGGCCGTGCGCCACGTCCACCCGGAAACCGTCGACGCCCCGGTCCAGCCAGAACCGGAGCACGTCGAGGAACTCGGCGCGGATCTCCGGGTTGTCCCAGTTGAGGTCCGGCTGGGCGGTGTCGAACAGGTGCAGGTACCACTGGCCGGGTCGGCCGTCGGGCTCGACGAGCCGGGTCCAGGCGGGGCCGCCGAAGACGCTCTGCCAGTCGTTGGGCGGCTCGACGCCGTCCGGGCCGAGGCCGTCGCGGAAGATGTACCGGGCCCGTTCGGGGCTGCCGGGGGCGGCGGCGACGGCGGCCCGGAACCACCGGTGCGCCGACGAGGTGTGGTTGGGGACCAGGTCGACGATGACCTTCAGGCCCTTCGTACGGGCTTCGGCGATCAACCTGTCGGCGTCGGCCAGGCTGCCGAACAGGGGATCGACGTCGCGGTAGTCGGCGACGTCGTAGCCCGCGTCGGCCTGCGGCGACGGGTAGAACGGGGACAGCCAGACGGCGTCGACACCCAACTCGGCCAGGTGCCCGAGTCGGGCGGTGATGCCGGGCAGGTCACCGATGCCGTCACCGTCGGAGTCGGCGAAGGAACGCGGATAGATCTGGTAGATGACGGCTTCGGTCCACCATCCGGGTGCCACGCCCACGGACTGTTCCTGCTGCCTCGCGTCGGTGTTCAGAGCCTTCTCCCTGTGTCGAGCCGGTCGGGCCGTGCGGTCGAATCCGTTCAGTTTGCCCGGGGCGGGGCGGTCGATTCCCGTACCACCAGGCGAGTGGGCAGGATCACCGGCGGGCGCGGCGCGGGGCCGTGCACGTCGGGTCCGCGCGGGGCCGGCACCCGGTCGGCGTCCGCCTCGACGGCAGCGGCGCCCAGCGGGTCGAGCAGCATCCGGGCGGCGAGCCGGCCCTGCTCGGCGGCGGGTTGGGCGATGGTGGTCAACCCGAGCACGGCGGACAGGTCGTGGTCGTCCACGCCGATCACGCTGACGTCCTGCGGGACCCGTAGCCCGGCGTCGCGCAGCGCGGTCATCGCGCCCATCGCGATCTCGTCGCAGGCGGCGAAGATCGCCGTCGGTGGTTCGCCCCGGGCCAGCAGCTCGACGGTGGCCCGGTTGCCGCCGTCGATGGTGAACTGCGACTCCATGTCCAGCCGGGGGTCGGGGTGCAGCCCGGCGCGGCGCAGCGCCTCCTGGTAGCCCCGGCGACGGTCGGTGTGGGTGGTGAAGGCCAACTCGTCGTCGGGGTCGCCGGAGATGTGGGCGATCCGCCGGTGACCCAGGTCGAGCAGGTGCCGGGTGGCCGTCCGGGCCGCCGCCACGTCGTCGATCCGCACGCAGGGCCAGCCGGGGACGGTGCTGCCCGAGCTGATCGTGATGCCGGGCAGGTCCAGCTCGGCCAGGGCGGTCAGGTCGGCCGGTCGCAGCGGGGTGGCGACCAGCATGATCGCGTCCACCCGCTTGTGCAGGTTGGCGGTGCGCAGCACCCGTTGCCGCACCTGCTCGCGCCCGCCGAGGTTGTAGAGCAGCAGGTCGTAGCCGGCGTGGTGGAGGAACTCCTCGACCGCCTCGACGACGGTGCCGAAGAACCACCTGGTGATCCGGGGCACCACCACGGCGACCGTGCCGGTCCGGCCGCCGGCCAGCCGGGAGGCGCTCGGCGAGACCGCGTACTGGAGCTGTTCGGCGGCGGCGAGCACCCGGCGGCGGGTCGCGGCCGACACCGTCGGCAGGCCGCGTAACGCCCGGGAGACCGTGGCCGTGGAAACCCCGGCCAGCCGGGCCACGTCGTCGATCCTCGTCACGCTGTCGTTCCCCCGCTCCGCGCCGGCCCCCGTCGCCGCCCGGTGCTGCCGGGCGGCGACGGACGGCCGTCAACCCTTGACGCTCCCGGCGAGCAGGCCGCGCACGAAGAAGCGCTGCAACGACAGGAACACCACCAGCGGTACGACGATCGAGACGAACGCGCCGGCGGTGAGCCGCTGCCACTCGTTGCCCCGGGTGCCGGCCATCTCGGCCAGGCGCACGGTGAGCGGGGCGGTCTCGTTGCCGCCACCGGCGAAGATCAGCGCGACCAGCAGGTCGTTCCAGACCCAGAGGAACTGGAAGATGCCGAACGCCGCCAGCGCCGGGGTGATCAGCGGCAGCACGATGGTGCGGAAGATCTTGGGGTGGGTGGCCCCGTCGACCCGCGCCGCCTCCATCAGGTCCCGGGGGAGCTGGGAGATGAAGTTGTGCAGCAGGAACACCGCGAAGGGCAGGGCGAAGCAGGTGTGCGCGAACCACACCTGGGCGAACTTCTGCTCGTCCACCAGGTTCCAGGCCGGCAGCAGCTGGATGCCGGCCACGGTGACCCCGGTGGAGAAGAACTTCAGCAGCGGCACCAGGGCCATCTGCAACGGCACGATCTGCATCGCGAAGATCGCGATGTAGAGCCAGTCCCGTCCCCGGAAGTTGATCCAGGCCAGCGCGTACGCGGCGAGCGAGGCGAACGCCAGCGGGAAGAGCACCGACGGGATGGTGATGGCCAGCGAGTTGATGAAGTAGCTGGCCAGCTGCCCCGACGACGAGGAGGAGCCGAACAGGACGTCCTGGTAGTTCTCCAGGGTGAACTGCGGGTCGGTGAAGAAGGTCCACCACCCGGTGGACTTGATCTCGGCCTCGGGCCGGAACGAGGAGACGAACAGGCCGAACGTCGGGATCGTCCAGAGCAGCGCGATGACGATCGAGACCAGGGTGGCCGTACGGCTGTTGAGCCGGCTACGGACCCGGCCGGCGGCGCTTGTCGGCTTCCCGGTGGCCTGGGCCCCGGCTCCGACGGTGGGCGTGGCGGTGGTCATCTCAGCCCTCCCGCTGTTGACGCAGGTTGCGGATCTGGTAGATCACGATCGGGATCACCAGGATGAAGAGGAAGACCGCCAGGGCGGAGCCCTGCCCGTTCTCGCCGTACCGGAACGCCTGGTTGTACATCTCGTTGGCGATCACGCTGGTGTCGTAGTTGCCGTTGGTGGCGGTCCGGACGATGTCGAAGACCTTCAGCGTGGCGATCGACAGGGTCACCACGACCACGATCAGCGCGGGCCGGATGCTCGGCATGGTGATCTGCCAGAACATCTGCCACGGGGTGACCCCGTCGAGGCGGGCCGCCTCGACGATGTCCGCGGGGATCGCCTTGATCGCGGCGGAGAGCACCACCATGGCGAAACCGGCCTGGATCCACACCATGATCACGATGAGCAGGAAGGTGTTCAGCGGTGAGTCGAGCAGCCACTGCCGTGGTTCGCCGCCGAGGCTGACCACGATCTGGTTGAGCAGGCCGATCTGGTCCTGCTCCTCGCTGCGGTAGGCGTAGACGAACTTCCAGATGATGCTGGCCCCGACGAACGAGATCGCCATCGGCAGGAAGATCAGTGACTTGGCGATGGACTCGAACCGGGCCTTGTCCACCATCACGGCGTAGAGCAGGCCGAACGTGGTGGCCACCAGCGGCACCAGCAGCACCCAGATCAGGGTGTTGAGCAGCACCCGGACGATCGAGTCCTCGGAGAACATCCAGCCGTAGTTGCGCAGCCCCACCCAGTTGTCGCTGCCGGCGTCCATGAAGGAGAGCAGCACGGTGCGCAGCGCCGGCACCACCAGCCCGACGGAGAGCAGCAGCAGCGTCGGCAGCAGGAAGAAGAGCGCGAACAGGCCCTCCCTCGGCTTGCGTCGGCGGGGCAGGGGGCCACCACCGGTCGAGGCGGCGATCAGCTGCGCCTCCCGACGGCGGGCGAACCAGGCCGGCACCACGTCGAGGAGCAGGAGCAGACCGCCCACCACCGCGACGAAAGCGATCAGCCCGTACATCAGCATGAGGAACTTCGGCTGTTCCTCAGCGAAGTCGAACTCCATCGACCCTCCCTCTCAAGGGTTCGTATCCGACGGGTGGCCCGGTCCGCACCGTGCGGACCGGGCCACCCGTCTCAGATCACTTCCAGCTGTTCTCGATGCCGTTCAGCACCGTGGTGGTGTCCTTACCGTTGATCCACTCGACCATGCCCTTCCAGAAGGTGCCGTTGCCGACTGCGGCCGGCATCAGGTCGGAGCCGTCGAAGCGGAAGACGGTCTTCGGGTCCTGGAGGATGCCCACGGAGAGCTTGTCGACCGGGTTCGGGACGTTGGCCAGGTCGAGCTTCTTGTTCGCCGACACCCAGTCGCCGATCTTGGCGCGGCTGTTGGCGTACTCGCCGGAGGCGAGGTAGGTCTGCACCGCCTGGACCTCGGGACGGTCGGTGAAGGCCGCGACGAACTCGCCGCCACCCAGCACCGGCTTGCCCTTGGCCGGGTCGATCGACGGGAAGTAGAACGCGAAGACGTCGCCGTCCTCGGCCACCTTGGTGCCCTCGGGCCACTGGTTGGCGTAGAAGGACGCCTGCCGGTGCAGGGCGCACTTGCCGGTGGTGATCGGCACGCCGGCCTCCTGGAAGGAGGTGGTGGCGATGCTCTTCACGCCGCCGAAGCCGCCGTTGACGTACTTGTCGTTCTTGAGGATGGTGCCGGCCCGGTTGAGGGCGTCGGCGACCTGCGGGCTGTTGAACGGGATGCCGTGGGTGGTCCACTGGTCGTAGACCTCGGGCCCGGCCGTACGCAGCAGCACGTCCTCGATCCAGTCGGTGGCCGGCCAGCCGGTGGCGTCACCGGACTCGATGCCGGCGCACCACGGCTTGGTGCCGCTGGCCGCGATCGTGTCGGAGAGCTTGATCAGCTCGTCCCAGCTGGTGGGGACCGTCCAGCCCTTCTCCTTGAAGGTCTTCGGCGAGTACCAGACGAACGACTTGACGTTCGAGCCCAGCGGGGCGCCGTAGAACTGGCCGTTGATGGTGGTGTACTTCAGCCAGTCGGGGGAGAAGTTCGCCTCGGCCTCGGTCTTGGTGGCGGCGGAGACGGGCTTGAGGTTGCCGCCGTCGACGAACCGCTTGACCAGACCCGGCTGCGGGATGAAGGCCAGGTCGGGCGCGTTGCCGCCCTGCACCCGGACGGGGAGCTGGGCCTCGAACTCGCCGGAGCCCTCGTGGTCGATCTCGATGCCGGTGCAGTCCTCGAACTGCTTCCAGGACTGGGCCAGCCGGTCGGCCTCGATGTCCCGGATCGACGAGTAGATCGTGACCTTCTTGCCGTCGTTGTCACCGTACTTCTCGTATGCGGCGCATTCGGCCGAACCCGCGTTGCTGCTCTTCTTGTCGTTGCCGGTGCCACAGGCGGCGGCGCCGAGCGCCAGCCCCAGCACGCCGGCGATCGCGAGAGCCTGGCGTGATCTGGCAAACGCCATGCCGTTCTCCTTCCTTGCCGGCGCGCCCACAGGTGGGGGAACCCGACGCCGGTCCGATGAGTCGTCCCCACATGTAAGCGCTTGCATCCCGATCGGTCCACCCCCTGCCGGACACGGCCCGGTAACAATCCCGAAACCCCCTCACCGCAGGTGGGTGCGCTCCCACCCGTGGTCACCGAATAGGGGTCGGCAGGGGTGGGCGCGGCTTGGAATCGATGGCGATATCTGCCACCCTCGGGGCAAGGTATTGAAGGATCTCGACATCGGAGGTGTGCGATGCGCAGACGGTGGAGCCTGCTGGCGGCGGCCCTGCTGGTCACCGGGAGCCTGGTCCCGGCCGGCCCGGCCTGGGCCGCGCCCACGTTCAAGGTGCCCTTCCCCTGCAACCAGTCCTGGTCCGGCCAGACCCGGTCCGACCACAGCCCGGCGAACGCGGTGGACTTCAACCGCACCGACGACCTCGGCGACCCGGTGGTCGCCAGCGCCCCGGGCACCGTCGACCGGGTCACCGACCTCGGCGGCACGAGCTACGGCAAGTACGTCCGGATCGACCACGGCGGCGGCTACACGACCTACTACGCCCACCTCAACGGCTTCAACGTCTCGGTCGGGCAGCAGGTCGGCTACGGCAAGGTGATCGGCTGGGTCGGCAGCACCGGCGGCTCCACCGGCCCGCACCTGCACTACGAGCAGCGCCTCAACGGCGACGACATCAAGGTCCGGTTCAACGGCACGCTCGCCCTGTACTGGGGCACCAAGACGTACACCAGCGGAAACGGCTGTTCCAGCAGCACCGGGTCGGGCACTGTCGACACCGCCGGCTCCCCGCTGACCGTGCGCTCCGGGCCGGGCACCGGCTACGCGTCGGTCGGCACGGTCGCCGACGGCGCCAAGGTCACCATCGGCTGCCAGACCAGCGGCAGCACGGTCGCCGGCACCTTCGGCACCAGCGCGATCTGGGACCGGATCGGCTCCGGCCGGTTCATCGCCGACGCCTACGTCTACACCGGCCACGACGGCTACATCCCCAACGTGCCCCGCTGCTGAGCCTGTGGGCACCGGGTCCGCACCGGGCCCGGTGCCCGGTCAGCCGTTGAGCTGCCAGATCGAGAAGTTGAGCGCGGCGGCGAAGGTGACCCAGGCCCAGTAGGGCAGCAGCAGGGCCGCCGCCGGCCGGGAGATCCGCCAGAAGGCGACCACCGTCACCGCGATCGCCAGCCACATCAGCACGATCTCGGCGAAGGCCAGCCCGTAGCGTCCCGCGCCGAAGAACAGCGGGGTCCAGATCGCGTTCAGCACCAGCTGGACCGTCCACGCCCCGAGCGCCGGGCCGAAACCGACCCGCCGCCAGACCAGCCAGCCGGCGACCGCGATCAGCGCGTACAGCAGGGTCCAGACCGGGCCGAACAGCCACCCCGGCGGGGCCCAGGTCGGCTGCTGGAGCGAGGCGTACTCGTCGCGGGTGCCGGACACCCCCAGCCCGCCGATCGCGGCGGCGACCGCGACGGCCGCGCCGAAGCCGAGCAGCACCCACCAGGTCCGCGCCGAGCCGGTCCGCCGGTCGCTCCGGGTTATCTCCATGGTCAAGATATTTCCCGGGTACGCCGTCCCAAACCCGCCCCACCGCGCCGACCCCCGCACAGCACAGCGCCGGGGTCGTCGGTGCCGGAGGCTCCTGTCTGGGAGGACGGAGCTTCCGGGGGCGACGACCCCGGCGGGTCAGGTGCGGGTTCCGGCGTCAATTGAAGATGCTGACACCACCCGGGCCGACCAGAAGGCCGACCACGATGAGGACGATGCCCCACAGGATCTGCCGGCGGAACAGCGCGAGGATGCCGGCGACCACGAGTACGACTGCGAGAATCCAGAGAATCAGCTCCATGGCTGCTGAATACCCGGCCGTCCGAACCCGAAAACCTGGTTCTCAGTCGATTTGATCTCCCAGGTGGAAGACGCTGTACGCCTGCTTGATCACCGGGTGGGCGACGTTGCGTACGCGTACCCCGCCCGGGGTGACGCCGCGTTCGCTGCCGGCGTGCGCGTGCCCGTGCAGGGCGAGCGCCGTCGGCGCCGAGTCGATCGCCTGACCGAGCTGGTACGACCCGAGGAACGGGTAGATCTCCAGCGGCTCGCCGGCCAGCGTGTCCGGCACCGGGGCGTAGTGGGTCAGCGCGACGAGCAGGTCGCAGTCCAGCCCACGCAGCGCCGCGCCCAACGCCGCCGCGCTCTCGTTGCTGGTCCGGACGAAGGACTTCATCTCCGGCTCGCCGAAGTCGCTGGCGCACCGGCCGGCGAACCCGCCGCCGAAGCCCTTGACGCCGGCCACCCCGAGCCGGCCACCGGGGCACTCCAGCACCGTGCCGGTCCCCTCCAGCACGGTGATCCCGGCATCCTCCAGCACCTTGACCACCTGCGGCACCTGGTCGCACTGGTGGTCGTGGTTGCCCAGCACGGTGACCACCGGCACCCCCAGCCCGCCGAACTCCTCGGCGACGCAGCGCGCCTCGGACTCGGTGCCGTGCCGGGTCAGGTCGCCGGCGAGCAGCAGCACGTCGGCGCAGTCGGGCAACTCCTCCAGGGCCGGGCGGAACCGGCCCAGCACGTCGGCGTCCAGGTGCACGTCGCCGACCGCGGCGATCCGGATCATCGGGTCCTCCTCACGGCAGCTCCTCGACCTGGACCGGGGCCTGGGTGCGGATCACCCCGATGTCGCTGGTGATCGCCTCGTCCGGGAACCGCTCGGCCACCCGGCGCAGGATCTCCGCCCGGCGCTGCGGGCTCTCCACCTCGCCGGTGAGGACCAGTCCTGTTTCCCGGTGGACCACGGTGATCCCCTGCTCGGCGACGTCCGGGTCCTCGGTCAGCAGCCGTTGGATCTCCGCCTCGACGTAGGCGTCCGGCGGGCCGGCGCTGTGCTCGGTCACGGGGTCTCCCTTCCCTCGGGGATGCGGGCGTACGGCACCGGCGTGCCCCCGTACGGGACGACGTCGAGCCGGTCCAGCAGCATCAGGAACGCTTCGGCGTACGGCGAGTGCTGGGTCTCCTTGCGTACCCGCTCCCAGTCGATCTGTTCACGCAGCGACCGGGCCAGGGGCAGGCCCCGGGCGAAGTCGCAGTAGTGCTGGGAGAAGCTGAGCAGCTTGTGCACCATCAGCCGGGTCGCCGACAGCACCGGCATGTGGATGGCGTCCACCGGGCGGACCACGGTGTCGGCGAGGGTCTCGTGGGTCACCGGGGTCTCCACCGGCCGGTGGATCAGGTCGACCATCCGACCGTCGTCGTAGACCTTGACCAGCCAGTCCTCCGGCGGGCGCTCGGCGGTGAAGCCCTCGTCGGTCAGCGCCTCCAACGCCCGCTCGACATGCTCCTCGGGGAGCAGGAAGTCCACGTCGTGCTCGCTGGAGTGGCCGCCGTGGGCGTAGACGGCGAAGCTGCCGCCGAGGGCGAAGGGGATCTCGTTCTGCTTGAGCACGGCGGCGACCCGCTTGAGGGTGTGCAGGAGGCTGACGTCCCCGCGCTCGGCCATCTGGTCTCTCCCGTCGTGGATGGTCGGTGGGAAATGACGTTGCGTACCCGGCTGTCCGCCCGCCCACACCTGCCCGGCGTGCCGGTCCCGGTCACCGCGCCCCGGACGGGCATCAACCGGACGGGGGAGATGCGCCGGTCGGATATCCTGTGCAGGGTGGCCAGATCACGGCGCGCGACCGACGGCGGGGCCCGACTGCGGCGCGTCGCGCTGATCGGCATCGACGGCTCGGGCAAGACCACCCAGGCGTACCGGCTCGCCGCCGCGCTCACCGCGGCCGGGCGACCCGCCACCTACCACCGCAACGCGGGCGGCCGGCGCTGGCTGGGCCGGCTCGCCGCCCGGTTCGGCCGGGCCGACGCGCAGCTGCTGGTGGGCCGGGACGGGATGCTCGCGGTGGAGTCCGTGCTGCGCTGGCTGGCGATCGCCGCCGCGCTGCTCAGTTGCCTGGTGACCGGCCGTACCGCCGTGATGGACCGCTACTCCGCCTGCCAGTACGCCAGCATCCGGGCGCACGGTGGGCAGCGGTGGGAGCGGCTGGCCCGGGCCGGTTACCGGGTCTTCCCCGCGCCGCAGGTCACCTTCCTGCTCGCCGTCGACCCGGCCGAGGCGTACCGGCGGATCGAGCGGCGGGGGGAGGACCACGAGACGATGGGCTGGCTGACCGCCGCCGACGCTGCCTACCGGTCGCTGCCCGAGTACCCGGGTTTCGTGGTGGTCGACGCCGGCGGCGGGCCCGACGAGGTCTCCCGGCGCATCCGGGCGCACCTGGCGCGCTGGCTGCCGCCGGAGGAGGCGGGGCCGGTCGTCGATGATCCGCCGGACGACACCGGCCCGTCCGCCCCGGAGGCCGCCGGCGGGCCCCGGGAGCCGGTCGCCGCGCAGTCCCGCCCGTAGACCGAGGCGATTCCACCGGACCGGCGGAGGCGCGTCAGGCTGCGCAAATGGGAGTCTGTGCCGGTACGCCCCCGGGCCGGGGGATACTTCCTGTCGGATCCGCGCGGTCGTGGTTGACGCTCGCGGCTCATGAAAGTAAGTTTCATCCGTGGCGAAAAGTCCGAAGATTTCCGCGAGTCACGAGCCGGGTGGACTGATCGTCCACATCAGCGGCCTGCTCCCGTCGCTGTCCCCCGCCGAGCAGCGGGTCGCCCGACTGGTCGTCGCCGACCCGGCCGATGCCGCCCGACGGACCATCACCGACCTCGCCACCGCCGCCGAGACCTCCGAGGCCACCGTCATCCGGTTCTGCCGGTCCGTCGGCATGGACGGCTACCCGCAGTTGCGGATCCGGCTCGCCGCGGAGGCCGCCCGCCGGATCGAACCGCCGGACGCCCGGGTGGTCGGTGGGGACATCCCGCCCGGCGCCGACCTGGCCCAGATCATCGCCACCATCTCCTTCAACGACGCGCGGGCCGTCGAGGAGACCGCCGAGCAGCTCGACCCGGCCGTCTGCGAGCAGGTCGTGGAGGCGATCGTCAGCGCCGGCCGGATCGAGGTCTACGGCGCCGGCGCGAGCGGCTTCGTCGCCTCGGACTTCCAGCAGAAGCTGCACCGCATCGGCCGGATCGCGTTCTCCTTCCCCGACGTGCACACCGCGCTGACCTCCGCCGCCCTGCTCGGCAAGGGCGACGTGGCGATCGGCATCTCGCACAGCGGCACCACCTCCGACGTGATCGAGGTGCTCGAACAGGCCCGCTCCCGGGGGGCGGTCACCGTCGCGCTGACCAACTTCCCCCGCTCGCCGATCACCGAACGGGCCGACTTCGTCCTCACCACCGCCGCCCGCGAGACGACGTACCGGTCCGGGGCGATGGCCAGCCGGATCGCCCAGCTCACCGTGGTGGACTGCCTCTTCGTCGGGGTGGCCGCCCGGAACCGGACCCGGGCCCGGCGGGCGCTGGAGGTCACCGCCGAGGCGGTGCGAACACACCGGGTCGGCGGCAGTCGGAGGCGCTCGTGACCGCCGGCCGGGTCGGGCCGGACGACGTGGTGGGGCAGCGGGGCGGCGAGGGCGTGGTCGACCTGCGGCCGGTGGTCCGGGTCGGTGCCCCGACCGAACGACGCAACCCGCACAGCACCGACCTCGACCTGATGTCGACCCGGGACGTGCTCACCGTGATCAACGACGCCGACCGGCGGGTGCCGGCGGCGGTGGCCGCCGTCCTGGACGAGATCGCGGTGACCGTCGACCTCGCGGTGACCGCGCTGCGCGGCGGGCGCCGGGTGCACTACTTCGGGGCCGGCACCTCCGGCCGGCTCGGGGTGATCGACGCCGCCGAGTTGGCCCCCACCTTCAACTCCCCGCGCGGCTGGTTCTGCGCCCACCTGGCCGGTGGGCCGGACGCGATGTGGCAGGCCGTGGAGGACGCCGAGGACGACCTGGCAGCCGGGGCCGGCGAGGCCGCCGGGTGCGTCACCGCCGGGGACCTGGTGGTGGGGCTGGCGGCCAGCGGACGCACCCCGTACGTCCTGGGCGCACTCGACGCGGCCCGGCAGCGGGGGGCCTCGACCGTGCTGCTGTGCGCCAATCCGGAGGTCCGGGCGGCGGCCGAGGTCGACGTGGTCATCGGGGTCGACACCGGCCCCGAGGTGGTGACCGGCTCGACCCGGATGAAGGCGGGCACCGCGCAGAAGCTGGTGCTGAACACCTTCTCCACGGCGGTGATGGTGCGGCTGGGCCGGGTCTACTCCAACCTCATGATCGACATGGTGGCCACCAACGCCAAGCTGCGGGGCCGCATGATCTCCATCCTGATCGAGGCGACCGGCTGCTCCGAGGAGGTCTCCCGGCGGGCCCTGCACGAGGCCGACGGCGACCTGAAGACGGCCCTCGTCTCGCTGTTGTCCGGGGCCGAGGTCGACGCGGCCCGCGCCGCGCTGGCCCGGACCGCGCACCACGTCCGGGGTGCCATCGCCCTGCTCGCCTCCTGACCCGTCCCACCGGTCGGGTGCTGCGGGGTGACGCAGAACACCGTGTCGGGGGGACGTCGGCCACGCCACGGATTGTTGTTCCGGGCGTGGGGTAATCCAGGACCGCCGGGTGAACCGACCGGTCCACCGGCCCGTATCTGGCAGTGACTCCGATCGCAGCCGGACGGTGACGAGGGTCGCGGTTTACCCGGGGCACCGCAATGAAGCGGGGCCCGGCGTACGCCCGTCGACACCCGTGCCGACCAGCGGCGATCGTGCGGCCGACAGGTGGCTCTCCGGGGCCGCTGACAGCAAACGTGGACCGGGCTTTCAGCTGGTACTCAGGCATTCGTGACACTTTCGACTCACGACATGGAATCCCCGACCCGTCTCGACTGTTGTGCAGGTGTCAGCACCGGCGGGCAGCAGGGGCGTTGCACGGGGGAGGGCTGATGGACGTGGGGATGGCAAGGAACCGGGCAACCGGCGCGAGCGAGGGGACCGTGGACACCGTGGACAAGAACATCGGCATGCGAACCGACGAGGTCGCCGAGGAGCGTGACCTGGTCGGCGTCTACCTTCACGAGATCTCCCGGACGCCACTGCTGGACGCCGCCAAGGAGGTCGATCTCTCCAAGGCGATCGAGGCCGGCCTCTACGCCGAGCACCTGCTCGGCGAGGACCGCGTCCCCGCCGGGGCCGACCGGGACGACCTGGAGCGGCTGGTCGTCGAGGGGGAACGGGCGAAGGATCTCTTCATCCGGGCCAACCTGCGGCTGGTCGTGTCGATCGCCCGCCGGTACGTGCGTTCCGGGATGCCCATGCTGGACCTGATCCAGGAGGGCAACACCGGTCTGGTCCGCGCGGTCGAGAAGTTCGACTACGAGCGCGGCTACAAGTTCTCCACCTACGCCACCTGGTGGATCCGGCAGGCGATCAGTCGGGCCATCGCGCAGCAGGAACGCACCGTCCGGCTGCCCGTGCACCTGGTCGAGGACGTCAACCGGATGCGCAACGTGGCCCGGCAGCTCACCCGTGAGCTGGGTGGCGACCCGGAGCCGGAACAGATCGCCGCCGCCCTCGGCGTCACCGTCGAGCGGGTCAACGAGCTGGTCCGCTGGTCGCAGGACACGGTGTCGCTGGACACCCCGGTCGGCGACGACGGCGACACCAACCTCGGTGACCTGGTCGCCGACAGCGACGCCCCGTCCCCGGAGGACATCGTCCTCACCGGGCTGGAGCGGCAGCGCATCGAGGGCCTGCTCAACCACCTCGACGACCGGTCCGCCGGCATCATGCGGGCCCGGTACGGCCTGGAGGACGGGCGGGAGCACTCGCTGACCGAGGTCGCGTCCCGGTTCTCGCTGTCCCGGGAGCGGATCCGGCAGCTGGAGATCCAGGCGCTCGGCCGGCTGCGTGAGCTGGCCCGCGCGGAGGGCCTCCAGGCGGCCTGAGCTGGTGGTCCCGCAGGCGGCCTGAGCTGGTAGTAATGACGGCGAACGGCCGGCGTCCGATAGGGGGACGCCGGCCGTTCGCCGTTGTCGTTGCGGTCAGCGGACCCGGCCGTAGCCGGCGATGCTCATCATGTTCATCTTCCGCTTGAGCACGTTGCGCCCGGCGCTCGGCGCGTCGATCACCTGACCGCCGCCGACGTAGAGCGCGACGTGTCCCAGCCCCGAATAGAAGACCAGGTCGCCGGGGCGCAGCTCGCTACGGCTGACCCGGGAGGTGGCGTTCCACTGCATCGCCGCGTTGTGCGGCAGCCGCTTGCCGGCGGACCGCCAGGCGGCGAGCGTCAGGCCGGAGCAGTCGTAGCCGCCGGGCCCCTCGGCCCCCCAGACGTACGGCTTGCCGATCGCGCCGTAGGCGTACCGGACGGCGGCCCCGGCGCTGCCGGAGACGGCCGGCGCGTCGGGGGTGTCGGGTGGTGCGGCACTCTTCGGCTTCTTCACCGGCGCCTCGGTCGCCCGACCGTACGCCGCCCGCCGCATCTCGTAGAGCTCCGCCAGATCCTGCTCGATCCGCTTCTTCGTCTTGGTCAGCGCCCGGGACTGGGCGGCCTGCCTGGCGAGCGTGGCGTCGAGCTTGGTCTTCTGGTCCAGCAGCGCCCGCTGGTCGGCGGTGTACCCGTCGATCTGCTGTTGCCGGTGCCGGGTGAGCTGGTCGAGGGTGCCCAGCCGGTCGACCAGCGAGCCGCCGGCCGGGTCGAGGATCGCCTCGGCCGTCCGTAGCCCACCGGTCTTGTACGCGGTGGCCGCGATCTCGCCCACCGCCGCCCGGCTCTGGGCGGCCTGGACCTCCAGCGGGCCGATCCTGGCGTGCAGGCCGGCCGCGGTGGTCTGGTTCGTCTTGATCTCCTCGTTGAGCTTGTTGTACGACTCGACGATCCGTTCCAGCTCGGCCGAGGAGCGCTCGATCCGGGCGGTGAGGTCGGCGACCGAGGGCTCGGCCCGGACCGGCGCCGACGGGGCGATCAACGCGGCCGACAGGCCGGCGACCGCCAGGGTGCGCAGCAGCATCCGTAAGGACGACAAGAGCGGAAGACTCCTCTCCCACCGGTCACCGGAGGATGCTGAGCCCCCGGCGACACCGGCCCGGGCCCGTCCGGATGGACGGCCGTGTACCGAGCCGGCCCGATCAACCTAACCTGTGGCGGGAGTGACGCGCAGACAAAGCAGCGGCGAATGTTGGCCGAGCGCTCCGGCGGGTCGTTGTGGCAGGTGGCACCCATGATGCGGGGCGGACGGCCGGCGACCGGGTTCCGCGCGGTAGGCGAGGAAGGTCTGATTCGTCGTTCCAGGCGGATACCGGCAGGGATCGCGCGGTATTAGCCGGATAAAACCGGAATGGTGGTCAGATGCCGGCGATGCTGGGACGTCGCGCTCGCCGGATGTGTCGGAAATCGGAGAGCGGCCCGGGCGGGTCGGCACCAGAATGGAGCCCCGGCCGGGAATCCCGCCGTACGCAGGTGGCGTGGCGGTGGGCGACCGGTTCCGTCGGCCCCCGGGAGGACGCCGTGCAGGCAGACCGCGCCAGCACCCGACCGCCACACTGGTCCCGACCGACCACCCTGCTCTACGCCCGGCCCGGCATCGTGGTGACCACCGAACGGTTCACCGCCGGCCGCAGCAGCTACGCCGTCGCCGACCTCACCCACCTGCGTACCGGCCGTGGGCCGCACGACCGGCTCGCCGCCCGGGTCGTCACCTGCGCCGCCGTCGGGGCGGGCAGCGTCGGCGTCCTGCTCGGCTTCACCGGAGGGCTGGAACGGCTCACCGCCGAGGCGTACCTGGCGCTGGGCCTGGTGTGCCTGCTGCCCGTGCTGCTGGTGCTGCTCGGCGACCGCTGGCGGCCACCGGCCCACGAGCTGCACGGCCACTGCCACGGCACCGAGCTGCTGCTGTTCAGCAGCGACGACCGGGAGCAGTTCGAGCAGGTGGTCGACGCCCTGCACCAGGCCCGCGAGCAGCACCGCTACCCCGACGCCGACGACCCGTCACCCACCGCCGCCTACTGGCGACCGGAGCGCTGAGCCCGGCCGCGCGCCAGCCCCGGCCGTCAGCGACCGACCGGCTCCGGGGTACGGGTCGGCGCGGTAGCCGCCAGCTCGCGGGTCACCTTGCGCTCCGCGACGAACGACACGAACGGCACCGTGCCGGCGAGCATCACCAGCAGCATCCGCTTGAGCGGCCAGTCCACCCGCCGGCCCAGGTCGAAGGTGGCGGCCAGGTAGAGCAGGTAGAGCCAGCCGTGCGCGGTGCCGACGACGGCCACCACGATCGGCTCGTCGAACACGTACTTCAGTGGCATGCCGATCAGCACCAGCACGGCCAGCGCCACGCCCACGATCCAGGCGATCACGCGGTACCGGGTAAGGGCTCCGCCCACCGTCGTCCGTCCTTCCGACCGGCCTCAGCCGGGATAGTCGCCGGGCCTCGCGCCCGGATTGGCATTCAACCAGGTCAGGTAGCGGTTGTACGCGGCCAGGTCGGCGTCGTCCGCGCCGTCGACAGGTGTCGCCGGCACCCGGGCGACCCGCACCGGACGTCGTACCGCCGGGGTGCCCGGCCCGGGGGCGGCCGGCTCGGCCGGGGCCGCCCCGGCCGGTGGGGGCGCTGCGGCGGGGGCGCGCAGCGCGTGCCGGACCTCCCGCCACCAGACGAAGACCACGAAACCGGCGAAGATCGGCCACTCCACCGCGTACGCCCAGCTCAGGGTGTTACCGGAAGCGGCCCGGCTGATCTGCCACCAACCCAGCGCCAGGAATCCCGTGACCAGGACGACCAGGGCCACGTGGCGGACGATCCACGCCGGTGTCCAGAGCCGCTTCATGCCGTCGAGGGTACCGGGAGCGCCCGGCGACTCCGACACGATGTCGTAGTCGCCGCGCCGCCGGTCGGTGGAGCGCTGGTTTGGTGCCAGCGCGGCTGGGCAACCGTCTAGACAGCCAGCCCAGTCGAACCCGAGGGGGCGACATGACCGAATCAGTACACCGCTCCGGCGACGCCAGCGCCGAGCAGCGGATGCCGGAGTGGGACGGCGACCACGTCCACCGGACCGCCACCGTGGTCACCGAGACCGACGGCGAGCTGCTCGGGGTGGACCCGGCAGACCTCGACGACGACGACCTGATCCGCGAGTTGCAGAGCCTGCACCGCACCCGGCTCGACACGCTGCGGCACGCCGCCGACTCGGCGCTCGCCAACCACCTGCGCCGCACCGCCGAACTGGAGACCGAGTACCTGGCCCGGCACCCCGGCCGCGAGGTGGACCCGCACCGGCTCCGGGACGCCTGATGGGCACGCACGCCGAGCGTGGCATGTCCGCGCCGCCGGAGGTGGTGTTCAGTACCGCCACCGACCCCGAACGGATCGACGCCTGGCTGCCCGGGGCGCTGCGGGCCGACGGCCCGGCCCCGAGCAGCCGCTCCGACGACGAGTTGCGGGCCCGCTGGGACGGCCCGGACGGCGCGGCCGAACTGCGGGTCGCCCCGGCCGACTCCGGCGGGGCCCGGGTCCGGCTGGACCTGCCCGCCGGCGCGGACGCCGGGCTCGCCGACGAATCGCTCGTCAACCTCGAACGTGAGGTCGCCGAGAACCTGACCGCAGGTTGACCCCACCCGCCCACCCCGACGAGACCGCTGCGCCGCACCCGACGGTGCGACGACGAACGAGGAGACCCGGTGACCGACGGTGGTCTGAAGCAGAAGGTGGCGCGGCTGCGCCAGGCGTACGCGCCGCACGAGCACCGGCCGCTGGGCGGCTACCTGGCGGCGATGGGCACGTACGCCGGGGTGACCGCCTCCATCGCGGCGCTGGTGAAGGCCACCGGCCGGCCGGTGCCCGAACGGCCCTCCCCGGGTGACGTGGTGCTGCTCGCCGTCGCCACCCACAAGCTGAGCCGGCTGCTGTCCAAGGACGCGGTGACCAGCCCGCTGCGGGCCCCGTTCACCCGCTACGACCGTCCGATCGGCAGCGGCGAGGTGATGGAACAGGTCCGGGACCAGGGCAGCTCCACCCGGCACGCGATCGGTGAGCTGCTCAGCTGCCCGTTCTGCCTGGCCGTCTGGGTGGCCACCGGGCTCACCGGCGGCCTGGTGCTGGCCCCCCGGCTGACCCGGCTGGTGGCGACCGCGCTGACCGCCGTCGCCGCGTCCGACTTCCTCCAGATGGGGTACGCGGTGGCGCAGCAGGCCGCCGAGGGCGGGCGGCACGACGAACGGTGACCAGGCGGAAGGGGCCGGCGGATCGTGTCCGCCGGCCCCTTTCCGTCATCCGTCGACGCCCGCTCAGGTGGGGGTGGTGCCGTGGTCCTCGCCCGCCCAGCCGCGCGGCGCCTCCGGCTCCCGCTCGTCGGCGTCCGCGCCGGTGATCACGTCGCGGTCGACCGCGGTCCTGTCGTGCTCGTTGGCGAAGTCCGGTTCGGGCAGGGTGTCCCGCCCCTCGGGGGGTTGGCCGAGGGCGGGCATCCGTTCGTGGCGTTCGGTCTGGTCGGACATCTCGATCTCCTCTCGCCGGCGTCGCCGGTCAGCCCGCCGACCCGCCCAGCAGGTCGGCCACCTCGTCCACCGCGTACTCCCCCTCGGGGAGGGCGGCGACCCGGGTGAGCAGCTCCGCCGGCAGGTCCGCGCTGACCGCCGAGCGGTAGATGTCGGCCTGGCTGAGCCGTTCCTGGCCGTGGTAGATCTCGTCCAGCAGCTCGTCGAGCTGCCGGAGGTCCGGCTGGGCGGTCCCGGGCAGGTCGTCGGGCGCGGCTACGTCGTCGGTCACCCCGCCCTGCTACCCGGGGTCGAAACGGTCAAACCCGTCAGGCCGGGGTGGGCAGGGTGGCCCGGCGGGCCCGCACCGCGACGGCGAGCTGCTCCAGCACCTCGGCCGTGGTGTCCCAGCCGATGCAGGCGTCGGTGACCGACCGGCCGTAGGTCAGCTCCCGGGTCGGGTCCAGGTCCTGCCGGCCCTCCAGCAGGAAACTCTCCAGCATGATGCCGACGATCCCGCGCTGCCCGGCGGCGAGCTGGGCGGCCACGTCGGCGGCCACCTTCGGCTGGTTGCGGTGGTCCTTGCCGCTGTTGGCGTGGCTGGCGTCGACCACCAGCCGCTCCGGCAGCCCGGCCGCCCGGAGCAGGTCCAGCGCCCCGGCCACCGAGGCGGCGTCGTAGTTGGGCCGGCCCCCGCCGCCGCGCAGCACCAGGTGCCCGTCGGCGTTGCCCCGGGTGTGCATGATCGCCGGGGTGCCGGAGACGTCGATGCCGGGGAAGACGTGCGGCACCTCGGCGGCCCGGATCGCGTCCACCGCGGTGCCGATGCTGCCGTCCGGGCGGTTCTTCATGCCGATCGGCATGGACAGGCCGGAGGCGAGCTGCCGGTGCACCTGGCTCTCCACCGTCCGGGCGCCGATCGCGCCCCAGGCCACGGTGTCGGCGATGTACTGCGGGGTGATCGGGTCGAGGAACTCGCAGCCCACCGGGAGCCCCAACCGGATCACGTCGCGCAGCAGCGCCCGCGCGGTGCGCAGGCCGGTGTTCACGTCGCCGGAACCGTCCAGCGCCGGATCGTTGATCAGGCCCTTCCAGCCGACCGTGGAACGCGGCTTCTCGAAGTAGACCCGCATCACCACCAGCAGGTCGTCGGCGTGCCGGTCGGCGGCCTCGCGCAGCAGGTGCGCGTACTCCAGCGCCGCCGCCGGGTCGTGCACCGAGCACGGGCCGACCACCACCAGCAGGCGGTCGTCGGCGCGGTCGAGCACCCGGCCGACGTCGCGCCGGCCGGCCAGCACGGCCGAGGCCAGCGGCGGGTCCAGGGGCAGCTCGTGCAGGAGCAGGGCGGGGGTGGTCAGCGGCACGACACGGTCGATCCGTTGGTCGATGACCGCGCCGTTGTCCGGGGTGGGCCCGTTGTCCGGGGTCGTCACGGTGGGAATCCTTCCGCCGACCGTGCCCGGGGCCGGTGCCCGGGTCGAGCCGGCTGCTCGTAAACAGAAGGGCAGGAAGCTCGAAGGCTCCTGCCCGGCCGGCTCGAAACGCGGTGACGTCAGCTCATGGTGAGGTCACCGGCTCCGCAGCCGGCTGCCTAAACCATGGATACGTACGTGTCACGCCGGCAAGCGTACCCGAGGCGGAGGCAAGGACTCATCCGCCCGTCGGCCAACCCTCGCCTGACGTTCACCTCCGTCACTGCCACCGTCGGTAACTTCGGCGGCACCGCTCGCATCCCCGGAGGTTTCCGATGGACCGTCGAACCGTCCTGCGCGCCACCGTCGCCGGTGGGGCCGCCGCCTTCGCCGGCAGCCTCTGGTCCGGTGCCGCGTCGGCCGCACCGGCCCAACCCGGCACCGGTCCCTACGGGCCGCCCGGCAGCGCCGACGGCAACGGTATCCAGCTCCCCGCCGGCTTCACCAGCCGGGTGGTCGCCCGCTCCCGGCAGACGGTGCCCGGCACCTCGTACACCTGGCACGCCGCACCCGACGGCGGGTCCTGCTTCGCCGCCGGCACCGGCTGGATCTACGTCTCCAACTCCGAGATCACCCCCAGCGGCGGCGCGTCGGCGGTGCGGTTCGCCGCCGACGGCACGGTCACCTCGGCGTACCGCATCCTGTCCGGGACCAACCAGAACTGCGCCGGTGGCGCGACGCCGTGGGGCACCTGGCTGTCCTGCGAGGAGATCAGCCGGGGCTTCGTCTACGAGACCTACCCGCAGGGCGGCACCGCCGCGGTGCAGCGCCCGGCGCTGGGCCGGTTCAAGCACGAGGCGGCGGCGGCCGACCCGACCCGCCAGGTGATCTACCTGACCGAGGACGAGACCGACGGCTGCTTCTACCGGTTCCGCCCCACCGTCTGGGGCGACCTGTCCGCCGGCACCCTGGAGGTGCTGGTCGCCGGCACCGCCACCAGCGGCGCGGTGAGCTGGGCCCGGGTGCCCGACCCGGACGGCTCGCCGACGGCGACCCGTAACCAGGTCGCCGGGGCGAAGCGGTTCACCGGCGGCGAGGGCTGCTGGTACGCCGACGGCACCTGCTGGTTCACCACCAAGGGCGACAACCGGGTCTGGGCGTACGACGCGGTCGGCCAGCGCATCGACCTGGCGTACGACGACTCGCTGGTGACCGGCGGGACGGCCCCGCTGACCGGGGTGGACAACATCACCGGCACCCGCTCCGGTGACCTCTACGTCGCCGAGGACGGCGGCAACATGGAGATCAACCTGATCACCCCGACCGGGGTGGTGACGCCGTTCCTGCGGATCACCGGGCAGTCCTCGTCGGAGATCACCGGCCCGGCGTTCTCCCCGGACGGCAGCCGGCTCTACTTCTCCTCCCAGCGCGGCACGGCCGGGATCTCCGCCGGTGGGATCACCTACGAGGTGCGCGGCCCGTTCCGCTGACGCCCGGCCGCCCGCCCCGGCGTCGACTCCCCGGCAAGCCCGGGGGACCGGCGTGGCGGAGACGCCGACTGGGTAACGGGATGGGCATGAAAACCCACGAGCAGAGCGACCAGGAACGGGTGGAGTCGCGGGCCCACCTGCTGCCCGAGGAGGCAGCGGTGGGCAGCGACGACCCGCAGGCCCAGGCCGAGGCGATCCTCGCCGAGTCGGATCTCCGGACGGCCGATCCGCAGGCCGCCCCCGGCACGGTGCTGGAGCACCGCACCTCCGCCGAGACAGTCCCCCCGATCGAACCCCCCGACTGAGCCTCGACGACCCGCCCGCCTTGATCGACTCAAGGTCGCCGATGATGCGGTGTCGACGCCTGGCTGATACCGCATCATCGGCACCATCGAGTTGATCAGGGGTGGGGCGGCCGGGGTGAGGGACGGTCGGGTGACGACACGGCGCCATCCCGCCCCGGAGATCGGATAGCGTCGGGTCATGCCCGACAGCGGTTACCCCTGGCCCATCGAGACGACCCGACTGGACAACGGCCTGCGCGTGGTGGTGAGCGAGGACCGCACCGCCCCGGCGGTCGCGGTCAACCTCTGGTACGACGTGGGCTCCCGGCACGAGCCGACGGGACAGACCGGCTTCGCCCACCTCTTCGAGCACCTGATGTTCGAGGGCTCGGTCAACGTCGCCAAGACCGAACACATGAAACTGATCCAGGGCGCCGGTGGCTCGCTCAACGCCACCACCAACCCGGACCGGACCAACTACTTCGAGACCGTCCCGGCCGAACACCTGGAACTGGCCCTGTGGCTGGAGGCCGACCGGATGGGCGGCCTGGTCCCCGCGCTCACCCAGGAGACCCTGGACAACCAGCGGGACGTGGTCAAGAACGAGCGGCGGCAACGCTACGAGAACGTCCCGTACGGCGACGCCTGGCTGCGGCTGCTCCCGCTGCTCTACCCGCCGGGGCACCCCTACCACCACGCGACGATCGGGTCGATGGCCGACCTGAACGCCGCCGACCTGGCCACCTTCCAGGCGTTCCACCAGACCTACTACGCGCCCGACAACGCCGTGCTGACCGTGGTCGGCGACGCCCCCGCCGCCGAGGTGTTCACGCTGGCGCAGCGGTACTTCGGGGCGATCCCGGCGCGCGGTGACATCCCCGCCGCGCCGGACGGGCACACCGTCGCCGGCACCGGCCGACCCGCCGTCGAGACGGTCACCGCCGACGTGCCGGCCGCCCGGGTCTACGTCGCGCACCGCACCCACCCGTTCGGCAGCACCGGCTACGACGTGGCCACGGTGGCCGCCACCGTGCTCGGCAGCGGCCGGGGCAGCCGGCTCTACCAGCGGCTCGCCGACGGCGAACGGCTCGCCCAACCGGACCTGGTCGGGGCGTACGGGGTGGACCTGGCGCACGCCCCGGCACCGGTGATCGCCACCGCCACCGCCCGCCCCGGGGTGAGCGCCGAACAGCTCGCCGCCGGGGTCGCCGAGGTGGTCGACGAACTCGCCACCGTGCCGGTCACCGCCACCGAGCTGGACCGGGCCAAGGCGCTGCTCAGCACCGCCTGGTGGCGGCAGATGTCCACGGTGGACGGCCGGGCCGACGCGCTCGGCAGGTACGCCACCCAGTTCGGCGACCCGGCGAGGACCGCCGACCGGCTGCCCGGCTGGCTGTCGGTGACCGCCGGGCAGATCGCCGAGCTGGCCGCCGACGTGCTCACCCCGGCCGACCGGGTGACCCTGACCTACCTGCCGGAGGAGACCCGATGACACTGATCACCACCCGGCCGGGTCCGGGCACCGCCCGCCCGTACCGGTTCCCGACGGTGGTCCGGCGGGACGTCGCCGGTGGCCGGGTCGTCGCCGCGCACCTGCCCGGCCAGACCCTCGCCGTCGCGCTGCTGCTGCTCGACGCGGGTGCCGGCCGGGAACCGGTCGGCAAGGAGGGCCTCGGCGCGGTGCTGGCCAAGGCGCTGGAGGAGGGCACCGCGCAGCGGGACGCCACCGGGTTCGCGCTGGCCGTCGAGGGCCTCGGCACCGAACTCGCCACCGGGCTGGACTGGGACAGCTTCCAGGTCAGCGTCCAGGTGCCGGTTGACCGGCTCGGCGCGGCGGTGGAGCTGCTCGCCGAGGCGGTGCGGACGCCCCGGCTCGACCCCGACGACGTGCGCCGGGTCCGCGACGACGAGGCGACCGCGCTGCGGATGGACTGGGCCAACCCCGGCCCCCGGGCCGACGCGGTGCTCCGCGCCGACCTGTTCGGCGCGGACAACCGGTGGGGCCGCCCGCTCTACGGCGACCCCGGCTCGGTGGCCGGGCTGGACGTGGAGGACGTCACCGTCTTCCACTCCGAGTGGTTCCTGCGCCCCGGCACCCTGATCGTCGCCGGTGACCTGGACCGCCTCGACCTCGACGCGCTGGGCGCGGCGGCGTTCGCCGGCACCGGCGGCGGCCCCGCCGAACTGGGCGGCCCGATCGACGTGCCGCTGCCCGCCGGCCGGCGGATCATCCTGGTGGACCGGCCCGGCTCGGTGCAGTCCACGCTGCGGCTGGGCCACCCCGCGCCGCACCGCGCCCACCCCGACCACGTGCCGATGACGCTCGCCGGCACCGTGCTGGGCGGGGCGTTCACCTCCCGGCTCAACCACCTGATCCGCGAGGTACGCGGCTACACGTACGGCATCCGGGGCGACTTCGCCTCGTCCCGCCGGTTCGGCCGGTTCGCGGTCAGCTCCGGGGTGCAGACGGCGGTGACCGCGCCGGCCCTGGTCGAGGCGGTCGGGGAGATCAGCCGTACCCGGGCCGGCGGGGTGACCGAGGACGAGCTGGCGGTGGCCCGGTCCTGGCGGGCCGGGCAGCTCTCGGTCGAGTTGCAGAGCCCCCGGGCGATCGCCTCCGCGTTGACCACCCTGGTCGTGCACGACCTGCCCGACGACTACCACGCCCGACTGCGGGAAGCGCTGCTCGCCGCCGACGTGGCGCAGGTTTCGGCAGCCGCTGCCACCCACCTGCACCCGGAGGCGCTGACCCTGGTCATCGAGGGCGACGCGGCGGCGATCCGGGACGAGCTGGTCGCCTCCGGGCTCGGCGAGGTGACCGACCACGTCGGCTGACCGGCGTCGGCGCGACCGGGGCGGTGTGATTCCGGTCGCGCCGCCCCGGGGGCGCCGGGCCGGGCCGGCGGTGCGGATGCTGCGGCCGGACGGCCCGGCCACGGCCGATCTTCCGGGGCTTCGGGGCGTACCGTCGGGTGGTTTCCGGCACGGCGAGCGGCGTGGGCGGTGACCGGCCGGGCGGGCGGCGACCCGGGCGGTGGGAAAGGCTTCCCGGTGTGGGCCTGCGGCTGGGTAGCCTCGCGGGCATGAGGATCGGCATTGTGGGAGCCACCGGCCAGGTCGGTGGGGTCATGCGGCAGGTGCTGGCGGAACGCGAGTTCCCGGCGGAGCAGGTGCGGTTGTTCGCCTCGGCCCGGTCGGCCGGGCGCACCCTGCCCTGGCGGGACGGCGAGGTCACCGTGGAGGACGCGGCCACGGCCGACTACTCCGGGCTGGACATCGTGCTGTTCTCCGCCGGCAAGGGCACCGCGAGGGAACTGGCCCCCCGGGTCGCCGCGACCGGCGCGGTGGTGATCGACAACTCGTCGGCGTTCCGCACCGACCCGCAGGTGCCGCTGGTCGTCGCCGAGGTCAACCCGCACGCGCTCGCCGACCGGCCGAAGGGCATCGTCGCCAACCCGAACTGCACCACGATGGCCGCGATGCCGGTGCTGCGCCCGCTGCACGACGAGGCCGGCCTGGTCAGCCTGGTCGTCGCCACCTACCAGGCGGTCTCCGGGGCCGGCCTGGCCGGTGTCGCCGAGCTGGACGAGCAGGTCCGCAAGGTCGTCGAGGGGGCCACCGCGCTGACCCACGACGGGTCGGCCGTCGAGTTCCCCGCGCCGCGCTCGTTCGCCCGGCCGATCGCCTTCAACGTGCTCCCGCTGGCCGGTTCGATCGTCGACGACGGTTCGTTCGAGACCGACGAGGAGCAGAAGCTGCGCAACGAGAGCCGCAAGATCCTGGAGATCCCCGAGCTGAAGGTTTCCGGCACCTGCGTCCGGGTGCCCGTGTTCACCGGCCACTCGTTGCAGATCAACGCCCGGTTCGCCCGGCCGATCACCCCGCAGCGGGCCCGGGAACTGCTCGACGGTGCGCCGGGGGTGGCACTGTCGGACGTCCCGACGCCGTTGCAGGCGGCCGGCCAGGACCCGACGTACGTCGGCCGGCTGCGCGCCGACGAGACCGTCGAGCACGGCCTCGCGCTGTTCTGCGCCAACGACAACCTGCGTAAGGGTGCCGCGCTGAACGCCGTGCAGCTCGCCGAGCTGGTCGCCGCCGAGCTGCGCTGAGGGGCGTGTTACCTGCTCGGGGCCGGCGGGTAGACCGCCGTGCCGACACCGAGAGGGGAGCACCATGACAACGGTCGGAGAGTTCATGACGACCCGGTTGGTGACGATGGACGGCAACGACACCCTCGCCGCCGCCGCGCAGGAGATGCGGGACAGCGCCATCGGCGACGTGGTGGTGACCAATGGTGACGACGTGGTGGGGATCGTGACGGACCGGGACATCACCGTCCGGGGGGTGGCCGAGGATCTCGACCCGAACCGCACCCGGCTACGGGAGATCACCAGCCGGGACGTGATCACGGTCAGCCAGTACGACGACGCGGTCGCCGCCGCGGACCTGATGCGCACCTACGCCGTACGCCGCCTGCCGGTGGTCGACGACGGCCGGCTGGTGGGCCTGGTGTCGATGGGTGACCTCGCGGTGGAACGGGAACCCCAGTCGGTGCTCGCCGACATCAGCGCCGACGACCCCAACAACTGACGTCCGCCCCGTCCGACGCCGGCCTCCGGGACCTCCCGGGGGCCGGCGTCGTCGTGTGCGCCGGTCGTGCTCACCCGATCCGGGCGAGGTTGACACCGGGCGGTGCGGGGACCCCGTGCGGGTACCGGCAGGTCGATGCGACGACGGGGGAGAGGGCCCGATGGTGGACGCGACCACGAGGTTCTTCGAGAGCCTGAACCGGCGGGATCACGAGCCGCTGCTGAACAAGGCGGCCGGGACACTGCGCTTCGATCTGCACGAGGGGGCGCAGACCACCCACTGGCTGCTCCGGGTGGACCGGGGGAAGCTCACGGTCAGCCAGGAGGACCGGGAGGCCGACACGGTCATCGGCACCACGCCGGAGCTGTTCGAGGAGATGGCCGCCGGGCGGGAGAACGGCCTGGCGGCGGTGCTGCGCGGCGACATGACGGTCACCGGTGACGCCCGGCTGGTGGTGCAGATCGAACGGATCTTCCCCGGTTCCCCGGACGCGCAGGGGCCGCGCCGGCTCCACCATCGGGAGGTGCGGTGATGGGACAGAGCAACACGATCCGGATCCTGGACGGCAACACGTTCGTCGTCTCGGAGGAGACCGGTGACATCGAGGCGACGCCGACCGAGCCGACCGGCCTGTTCTCCCTGGACATGCGGTTCCTGTCCCGCTGGGTGCTGACCATCAACGGGGAACGGCTCAACGCGCTGTCCTACGACGACCTCCAGTACTACGAGGCACGGTTCTTCCTGGTGCCCGGGATGGCCACCCACTACGTCGACGCCAAGCTGTCGATCATCCGGGAACGGGCTGTCGGCGGCAGCTTCCGCGAGAAGCTGACCATCCTGAACCACGACGAGAAGGCGGTCGACCTGGAGATCCGGATGGACGCCGGGGCCGACTTCGCCGACCTCTTCCAGGTCAAGGACGAGATCCTCAACAAGAAGGGCGAGTTGTACGCCGAGGTCGAATCCGACCGGCTGCGGCTGGGCTACCGGCGGGGCAACTTCGTGCGGGAGACGGTCATCTCGTCGTCCCGGCCGGCCTGCTACGACCGCAACGGGTTCGCGTACTCGGTGCACCTGGAGCCCAACGAGCAGTGGGACGCCGAGATCGACGTGCAGACCTTCGCGGTCGGCCCCGGGGGGCGTGACCTGCGGCTCGGGGTGACGGTACACGGCCACGAACGGCTCGCCCTCCAGCACGACCTCCAGGAGTGGATCGCCAAGGCCCCCAAGGTCAACAGCGAGCACGACCGGGTGGCCGCCACCTACCGGCGCAGCCTGATCGACCTGGCGGCGCTGCGGTTCGCGCCGCTGTCGCTGGGCGGCCAGACCCTGCCCGCCGCCGGCCTGCCCTGGTTCATGACCATGTTCGGCCGGGACAGCATCCTGACCTGCCTCCAGGTGTTGCCGTTCGCCCCCGAGCTGTCCAAGACCACGCTGCGCATCCTGGCGTCGCTTCAGGGCAGCCGGTTCGACGACTTCCGCGACGAGGACCCGGGCCGCATCCTGCACGAGATGCGCTACGGCGAGACGGCCGCCTTCGAGGAGCAGCCGCACTCGCCGTACTACGGTTCGGTGGACGCCACCCCGCTGTTCGTGGTCCTGCTCGACGAGTACGAGCGGTGGAGCGGTGACGTCGCCCTGGTCAAGGAGTTGGAACGGGAGTGCCGGGCGGCGCTGAAGTGGATCGACGAGTACGCCGACCTGGCCGGCAACGGCTACATCTGGTACGAGCGGCGCAACACCGAGACCGGCCTGGAGAACCAGTGCTGGAAGGACTCCTGGGACTCCATCTCGTACGCCGACGGCAGCCTGCCGCCGTTCCCCCGGGCCACCTGCGAGGTGCAGGGGTACGCCTACGACGCCAAGCTGCGGGCGGCCCGGATGGCCCGGGAGTTCTGGGGTGACCCGGCCTTCGCCGACCGGCTGGAGCAGGAGGCCGCGGCCCTGAAGGAGCGCTTCAACCGGGACTGGTGGGTGGCCGACGGGGAGTTCTACGCGCTGGCCCTGGACCCGGACGGCCGGCAGTGCGACGTGCTCAGCTCCAACATCGGGCACCTGCTGTGGAGCGGGATCGTCGACCACGACCGGGCCGAGAAGATCGCCCGGCACATGGTCGGGCCCCGGCTGTTCACCGGGTGGGGCGTGCGGACCCTCGCCGAGGGGGAGGTGCGGTACAACCCGATCGGCTACCACAACGGCACGATCTGGCCGTTCGACAACTCCTTCATCGCCTGGGGCCTGCGGCGGTACGGCTTCGCCGAGGAGGCCGCCATCATCGCCAACGGCATTCTCGACGCGGCCACCTACTTCGACGGGCGGCTGCCCGAGGCGTTCGGCGGTTACCCCCGGGAGCAGACCAAGTTCCCGGTCGAGTACCCGACGGCGTGCAGCCCGCAGGCCTGGTCGACGGGGGCCCCGCTGCTGCTGTTGCGCACCATGCTCGGGCTGGAGCCGCACGAGGGGCACCTGGCGGTGGAGCCGGTGCTGCCGGTGGGGATGGGCCGGATCGAGGTGCTGGACATCCCGGGTCGCTGGGGACGGGTGGACGCCTTCGCCCGGGGCCGGTTCGACCGGCACAAACTGGCCGAGTGAGCGGCGGCGGCACACGCCACGGTGCGTCGGCTCCGCCCTACGGTTCCGTAACCTACGCGGGGTAAAGTAACCGGATGCCGGAACTCGTGTACCCGCCCGTGATTGCCGCTGCCAAGACGCTGTTCCGGGTCCTCGACCTGCGCCTGACCGTGGACGGCAACCAGCACGTCCCGCGTACCGGCGGGGCGGTGCTGGCCAGCAACCACGTGAGCTACCTCGATTTCATCTTCTGCGGGTACGGGGCGCACGCGTCCCGGCGGCTGGTGCGGTTCATGGCCAAGCACGACGTCTTCGCGCACAAGGTGTCCGGCCCGCTGATGCGCGGCATGAAGCACATCCCGGTGAACCGCGCGGCGGGGGTCGGCTCGTACAACACGGCGGTGGACGCGTTGCGGCGCGGCGAGGTGGTGGGCGTCTTCCCCGAGGCGACGATCAGTCGCTCGTTCACGGTGAAGGAGTTGAAGAGCGGGGCGGCCCGGATGGCGCAGGCAGCGGAGGTGCCGCTGGTGCCGGTGGCGCTGTGGGGGACCCAGCGGCTCTGGACCAAGGGTCGGCCGAAGACGCTGACCCGGCGGCACACCCCGATCACCATCCTGCTGGGCGAGCCGATGGACCCGGGCGCGTACCCGGACGCCAACACGATGACGGCGGAGCTGAAGACCCGGCTGACCGCGCTGGTCGACCGGGCCCAGCAGGAGTACCCCGACAAGCCGGCCGGCCCGGACGACTCCTGGTGGCAGCCGGCGCACCTGGGCGGCACCGCGCCCACCCCCCAGGAGGCCGCCGAACTGGACCGCCGCCCCCGCCGCTCCACCGCATCCTGACCGCCGGTCCCCTTCCCTCGTGACTCCTATTCGCTGCCGCTGCCGCTGCCGCTGCCGCTGCCGGGGGCGGGGGCGGGGGCGGTGCGGACTTTTCGGGTGGACGGAGGCCGGAAGGTCGGGGGAGAGGGTGGTGGGTTCGCGTCCTTTCGAGCTGACGACGTCAGCGAGTCAGACGTATCCGGTCCGACCGGCCGACCCGATCGGCGTGGCCGGCTGGTCCCGATCCGGCCGGGTTGGTCGACGCGGCCGGCTGGTCTGACTCGGCCGGGTTGGTCCACGCGGCTGGCTGGTCTGGCTCGGTCGGGTCGGTCGACGCGGTGGCTCGGCCTCTGTGGTGAAGCCGATTACGCCCCCACCACTGACGACCTGCGATGCAACCGCCGCCCACCGGTCCGGTACCCGGGGGGCGACCACCGTCGGCGATTCGTCAACGTCATCAGGTCGAAAGGGCGCTGAGAGGTATACCTACCGGCCGTCCGGCCAGACCAGGCAGATGGGCCAGACGAGGCCCAGACAGACCACACCCGGGCCAGACCACACCCGGGCCAGACCACACCCGGGCCAGATCAGCCCAGGTCAGCTCAGCCCAGGTCGGTCAGGGTGGGGTCAGCTGCCGACCGCGTCCTGACCGGCGCGCTCGGGGACCCGGTAGTAGTCGTCGCGGGAGAGGAACTCCACCGGCAGCGACCCCGGCAGGGTCACCCGCGCCTCACCGGTCAGCGGCGGGGCGGTCGCCCGGCGGATGAGCACGTCCCGCTCCGGCGGTGCCAGTTCCACCAGTTCGGGGTGGGTGACCCGGAAGCAGGCCACCGTCCGGCGGATCAGCCGGGCCAGCTCGGTCACCGGGCCCACCGCGCCGCCCAGCGCCAGGGCCGGCTGCTGGATCGTCCGCAGCGCGTCGCAGACCACCAGCAGTTCCGCCTCGGCGGTGCCCTGTGCGGTGGGCCGGCCGGTGGTACGCAGCTCCAACCGGGACGGCCACTGCCAGCGGACCTGCCCGCTGACCAGGCGCGGCAGCCGGACATTGCGGCGGTGCCGGACCCCCGTCGCGTCGATCTTCCCGGCGACCAGGGCCAGGTCACCGGCGAGGCAGACGTAGGCGAGTCGGCGGTCGGTGACGGTGATCGAGGCGGGGGCGGGGAGCACCCAGTGCCGCCGGGCGCCGGTCGGGCTGATCAGGCAGCCGGCCACCGACGTCGGGTACCGGCCGAGCACCCGTTCGCCGGGTTCCGGGACGAGTTCGTAACGCCGGTCGAGCACGGGAGCGGAATCGTCCTCCGGCGCATCGAACCGGTGCGGTGCGATGAAGAACGGGGACATGTTCTCGCGCATCGTCACGACCTCCCCCGCGCAGTGGTCTTCTGGCGTCCAGCCTCGCCGAGTCGTGACGGGCTGTCATGACACCCGTTAGGGGGTCGGCCGGTCGTACGACGCCTGTGACCGGTAGATGCCGATCTCCTCCGGCCGGATGAGACCGTCCTCGATCGCCCGGGCCAGTAACGCCGCCTTCGTGGCGGCCGGTCTACCCGCCCGGGTGTACTTGATCCGGGCCCGGTCCACATATTGTTTGACGGTGTGCTCGCTGATCTGCATCCGGCGGGCCACCGACGCCTTCGACATCGACTGGAACCACAGCAGCAGCGCTTCCCGCTCCTTGTCCGACAGGGCCGGACGGTCCGGGCGCGGATCGCCCACCATCGCCCCGGCCAGGGCCGGCGGCACGTAGGGGCGGTCGCTGGCGGCGGCCAGCACCGTGGCCACGCAGTGTTCCCGCCCCTCGTGCTTGGCCAGGAACGCGGTCGCCCCGGCGTCGAGCGCGGCGAGCATGGTCGCCGGGTCGGTGTGCTCGGAGTAGACCACCACCCGCCGGCCGTCGGCGCTCAGCTCGGCCAGCTTGTCCAGCACCATCCGCCCGCGCAGCCGCAGATCCAGCAGGATCACGTCGGCCTCCGGGGCGGTCCGCAGCACCAGATCCGGGTCGTCGCCGGTGGCGAGCACCCGCAGCCGGGGCTCGGTGGACAGCCAGGCCCGCACACCGTCGATCACCACCGGATGGTCGTCGACGATCGACACACCGACCGGGCGCTCCCCGCTCATGGCCTGCGCCATCGGGTCTGCGTCCACCTGATCTCCCCGTCCCGCTCATGTACGTGTTCCACCTGGTCGTCGTCGCCGGCCCGGGTGGTCGGCGGATCGGCCGCCCCCGGGCCCTGTCCGTCCGGGGTGACCAGACTGACCGCCACCTCGTCGGGGCCGGCCACCACGGTCAGCCGGGCCCAACCGGTGGCATCGGCCAGGGCGGCGGCCAGCGGGTCGGCCAGCCGTCGACGGACCTCCACCGGCAGGGGCGGTGGCGTGCCGATGGCGATCAGCTCGATCGGCAGCCCGTTGCGTTCGGCCAGGTCGGCTGCGGCCCGCAACTCGTGCAGCAGCGGGTCCGGCACGTCGTCGGACTCGGCGATCAGGCGACGCAGCCGGGTCGCGGCGAGCACGCACCGCCGTTGCACGAACGGGTCGCCCGGGTCGGCGCGACCGTCGGCCAGTTCCGCCAGCACCTGCTCGGCGGCCCCGCCGACCAGCGCGAGCCGGGCCCGCCGGTCCGCCCAGGCCCGTTCGGCGGCGTCCCGTTCGGCGCGGACGGCGAGGGTCGCGGTGGCGGTGTCGGCGCGTTCCCGGGCGAGGGTGGCGATCACCGCCGCACCGGTGAAGACCGCCACCGGCAGCGACGAGGTGCCGTAGACGTACATCGCGTAGCGGGTCAGGTCGGCGGGGGCGGTCGCCCCGTCACCGACCAGCGCGGCGAGCGCGATCACCGCGTGCCCGGCCAGCAGGACGATCATCCAGCGGATCCGGCGACCCCACAGCACCACCACGAGGAACCAGGCCAGCCCCGTCCACGCCCAGTTCGCGGCGGCGAAGAGCTGCTCCCGGCCGGCCGCCGCGAAGACCGCCGCGTCGACCGTCAGCAGGGCCGCCGCCAGCGGCAGCGCCGGTGGCAGCAGGCCGTGCAGCAACCGGTGCGCGGCGTACCCGCCGATGGCGCAGGCGGCCAGCCAGCCCGCCGCGACCACCGTGGGGGCGGCCAGCGTGGGCCAGGCGCCGAGCAGCGCCGGCAGCCCGATCGCGAAGTGCCACACCAGGGCGATGGCCACCGCCGCGATCCGGGCCCCCCGGTCCGAGGCCCGGCCCACGTCCACCGCAGGGCTGTCGGGCACCGCCACGGCGTCGGACCCCGCCGGGCCCGTCGGCCGCACTGTCGGCGGGGGTACGCGGGCCGGCGCGGTCGCGCTCAGCTCAGTCGACATGCGGCCACTCCAGCCTGATCCGGGTGCCCACGCCAGGGGCGGAAGTCACCACCGCCCGGCCACCGACCTCGGCCATCCTGCCCCGGATCGACTCGCGTACCCCGTACCGGTGCAGGGGGACGGTGGCCGGGTCGAAACCGGGACCGTCGTCGACCACCTCGACCCCGATGCCGCCGTGGTCGCGGCCCAGCCGGACGGTCACGGCGGCGTCCGGCGCGTGCCGGGCCACGTTGGCCAGGGCGGCGGCGGTGGCGTCGACCAGGGCGGCGGTCACCCCCGCCGGTGCCGCGCAGGGCGGCAGCGTGGCCGTCACCCGTAACTGCGGGTGGGTGGCGAGCAGCGCGCGCAGGCCGGCGTCGACGTCGCCCGGGCCGGCGTCGCCCGGTTCGCCCGCCGGGGCGGACCGGGCGTGCGCGAGGCGGACCAGGGTACGCAGGTCGGCGGCGGCCCGGTCACGTAACGCCGCCGAGCCGGCCGGCAGGGCGCCCAGCCCGACCATGGTGAGCGTGGCCAGGACGGTGTCGTGCAGGTCCCGGTTCTGCCGCCGTTCCACCTCGCGGGCCGTCCGGGCCAGCACCACGTCCCGGCGCAGGCGCTGGAAGTCGGCGAAGGCGGTGTCGGCCCGGCCGATCCAGCGACGCATCACCGCCGCCATCATCGCCGCGCAGGCCGTCTGCATGAGCAGGGTCGCCGCGTGCGCACCGGCCTCGACGGTGTTGCCGGCGGCCGAGGTGCCGGCCGCGTAGCCGGCGGTGACCAGCAGGCCCGCCGGCACCGACCAGCGGGCCGGCGCGGTGGCCTGCGCGTTGATCACGGTGGTGCTGGCCAACACGGCGAGCCAGCTACCCTCGCCGGGCAGCACCTCCGGGGCGACCAGCAGCGGGGCCAGCAGGCTCGCCGCGACGGTGAACGTGACGTCCCCGGCGACGAGTCCCGGGCCGATGCCGACCCGCAGGGCCCGCGCCGCGTACCACAGTGACCAGCCGGTGAGCGCGGCCACGGCAGCCAGCAGCAGCGGCACCCGCACCGGTGGGGTACGCACCGCGAGCGCGGTCACCGCACCGAACAGCCCGCAGGTCAGCCGCAGCAGCGCCGGCAGGGTGGTGAAGATGAGTTGGAGCGCGCCACCGGCCGGCCGCTCCAGTAACGACGGTGACGAGGTCGGAGCGGGTAGGGCCGACATCGGGGGGAGGGCGTCCTTCGGGCGGTGACCCGTCCGGGTCTGCTCGGCGGTGCATCGAAGCCGGAGAATAGCATGAGCTGCCCTAACTGTTTACCTTTGGTGTGCGGCGTGTCGATCCGCCGTACCCGGGTGCCAGACCACCGGCAGCCGGGCGGCTCACCGGCCGGCCCAGCCGGTCGGGTTGGTGCACGACTCCCGGGAGATGCCGGAGCCGGTCCGGGGCGACTCGCCGAAGCGCTGCCGGTGCAGCCGGGCGAAGAAGTAGCCCATGCCCTGGAGGTAGCCGTCGGGCAACGCCCAGGTCGGGTCGGCCCGGACCGCCTCGTAGAACTCCCGCCCCAGCGCCAGCACGTGACCCCGGCCATAGAGGAAACCGTCGTCGGAACCGTCGATCACCGCGTGCACGTCGGCCCGGTCGATGTCGTACAGCTTGCGCTCGGCGACCCGGTCCAGGTCGGTCAGCTCGGGGCCGGACAGGTCGGCGCAGAGTTGGCCCAACTGGTCGAGGAAGGCGTCCAGCCAGCCGTCGATCGCGTACACGCTGTCGTCGTCGGCGGCCCGGTCGCGGGTGAGCAGCGCCCGGCGCAGCGCGGCCGGCTCGGGGCCGAGCCGCTCCCAGGCGGCCTCCACCAGGGCCCAGAACCGGGCCTCCTCCTCGGCCGTGGGCAGGCGGTTCGCGGTTTCCGTGTCACTCATGGGCAGCACCGTAGCGGGCGGCCCCGACGTTCTCCGGGCAACGACGTACCGCCGACATGGGACGCCGGGGCCGCCCACCCGGGCGGGCGGCCCCCGCCGGGTTCAGCGCGGTCCGCGAGGTACCGCGCGGACGAAGGTGGACCAGGCGGCCGGGGGGAACCGTAACGCCGGGCCGGACTGGTCCTTGCTGTCCCGTACGCCGATCGGGCCGGGCAGGTTGTCGGCCACCTCGACGCAGTTGCCGCCGCTCCCGCCGCTGCGGGTGCTCTTGCGCCAGACGGCCCCGGCCAGGTCAGTCATGCTCGCTCCTCGATGATCGCCCGGATGATTTTCTCTGTTGCCGCCTCGTCGGCCGCGAGCGTCTCCAGGTCGGCCCAGACGCGGTCGTAGGCGGCGACCTCCGCCGGCTTGTCCAGATAGAGCGCGCCGGTGATGTTCTCCAGGTAGACGGTAGTCGGCTCCGTCGATGCCCGCCCGAACGCCTGCGGGAAGTCCAGCAGGACGAAGGTGCCCGTCTCGCTGGCCAGCGGCGGGCCGGCGGTGAACGGCAGGACGCGCAGGCTCACGTTGGGCAGGGTGGCCATGTCGAGCAGGTGCCGCAGCTGCCCGGCCATCGCCTGCCGGTCGGGGAGGGTGCGCCGCAGCACCGCCTCGCTCAGCACCACCTTGAGGGTGGGCGCGCTGGGCAGCCGGCGGGTCAGGACGTGCTGGCGCTGCATCCGTACCTCGACGAGCTTTTCGCGCTCCGCCGGGCTCATGGTGGGATTCTTGCGGCGGAACAGTTCTGCCGCGTACTCGCGGGTCTGGAGCAGACCCGGGATCAGTTCCGCATCGTATTGACGCAGCGTCGACGCCGACGATTCGAGGCCGACGTAGAGCGAGAACCAGGACGGGACCACGTCGCCGTAGGAATGCCACCACCCCTTGGCGCGGGTCTCCCGGGCGAGCCCGGCGACGATGGACGTCATTTCCTCCGGCACCCGGTACATCGCGCACATGGCGCGGGCGTCCACCACCCGCACCGGCACCAGGCCCTTCTCGATGCGCCACACCTTCTGCCGGGAGCAGTCCAGCCCCTCGGCCGCGCTGTCCAGGGTGACCGAGGCATCCTCACGGAGCTGGGTAAGTAGCCGGCCGAGCTGCCGCCGGGGGACGGTGGAACCGCTTGTTTCCTCCGTCATGCAACATCACCGCACCCCTGATGCAACAACAATTGTTTCCCCTCCGCCATTTCTCTCCTCCGTTCCTCGCGCGTCAAATCGACCCGACATTAGGGGGAGGGTGAGGTGTTGCGCAAGGTGTCGGTCGTGTCGCACTGTGTGAATCGCCGGACGGTGATCTGGGCGTGGAGAAAGGCGTCGACAATAGCCCGCTGTCCCGCTCGTTGCGAATAGCGCGCGGGCGGGGCGGCGCTATTTCCGGAAAGGACACCCGATGTGTGCCACCTGCGAGCGCGGAGGCCGGCCCGGGGTGGCGTCGTGACGGCCCGCCGCGAGATGCCGCTGCTGGTCCGGCTGGCGTGGGACTGCCTGGACCAGCACCGCCACCGGCGGTGCGGGAGGTGTGCCGAGGCCGGGTTCTGCCCGGTGGTGGAGGCCGCCCGGCACCGGATCAGGGAGTGGCGCAGGTTCCGGCACGTCTGGGGGCGGCGGTGAGCGCGCCGCTGCCGAAGGCGGGTGACCTGGTGGACGTGGGCCGGGCGGCCAGTGTGCAGTTCGTCAGGCCGATCAGGTGCCGGGTCATCCGGGTGCTCGACTGGATCACCTACGACGGATGGTGCTGGCTCGACGTCTACCAGCTCGACGCCAAGGGGGACGCGGTGGTCCGGCGCTCGATCTTCGTACGGCCGGCGGGGTTGGCGACGGTGCGGCCCGCGCCGGTGCCGCGCGCGCCGGGCCGGGCGGGGGTGACGCCGAACATGCGGCAGGGGCCCCGGCCGGCCGGGTTGCCGCCGGCGGACGGTGGGCGGGGTACGGCGGGTGCGTCGCCCGAGCGCCGGCCGGCGGGCGGCCGGGGTGCGGCCGGTAGGGGGTGACGGGTCAGGGCGTCGTGGTGGCGGCGAAGTAGGGTTCGGCCGCCTCCAGCCGGGGGACCCGGATGCCCAGCCGGCGCGCCTCCGCCAGGGTGTCGCGGCAGACCGCGCGCAGCTCCTCGGGGTTGGCGTGCGCCTGCGTCACCCGGCGCATCGGCGGGAAATGCCCCATCAGCCAGGACATGGCCGGTGCCGCCAGCCAGAGGGGTGCGGTGAAGGGGAGCAGCTCGGCGCGGTGCCGCCGCAGGTCGACGCCCCGCGCCTCGACCAGCGGCAGCAGCTCGCGGGTGGCGAGGATCGCCTCGCGGAGGTCACCGGTGGTCAGGTTGGACAGTGTGCCCCGCCGCAGGCTCTGGGTGTGCAGGCCGGCGTTCTGGGCGAAGTGGACCGACAGCCAGCCACGGAAGTCGGCGTTTTCCCGGACCCGGAACCCGGCCGCCCGGAACACCTGACGCACGGCCTGCTCGCGCTCGGTCGGCGGCCGGTCGAGCGTGCCGAGGAAGACCACGGGCAGTAGGGACGCGCGCAGCACGCCGTCGTCACCGAAACCGCCGCCGGCCCCGGGGAAGCCCCAGGCCAGCTGGTCGGCCGGGAGGTTGGCGGTCGCGGTCAGCGGCTCCACCCACAGGTTGTTGAAGACGAGCACCGTGGCCCCGCCCACCCGGGGCCCGAGGAAGGCGGCCGCCTCGGCGAAGCCGTAGTGCTGCACGCTCAGCACGATCAGGTCGAAGTCGTGGTCCGGCTCCAACGATTCGCGGTAGCGCACCGGCCACGTCTCGACGACCCGCCGGCCCCACGGCCGCCGCCGGGCGTCGAGCAGGTCGAGGTCGATCGCCTCCCCGTACGTCGCCGCCCGCCCCGGGCGGACGTAGAACTCCACGTGGTGGCCCGCCCGTTCCAGGGCCCACCCGTAGGTCGCGCTGATCACGCCACGGCCGAACATCAAGATCTTCACGCGCACCTCGGGAGCTACAATCGGAGACCATCTCCACTTCCAAAATATGGAGACAGTCTCCACTTGTCAACGCGAGGCCCCCACATGACCGACGCCAAGCCGCTGCGCGCCGACGCCCGCCGCAACCGCGACGCCCTGCTCGCCAAGGCCCGCGAACTGTTCGCCGAGGGTCGCTACGACCTGCGCTTCGACGACTTCGCCAAGCTGGCCGGCGTCGGCACCGGCACGCTCTACCGCCACTTCCCCACCCGGGAAGCCCTGGCCGAGGCGGTCTACCGGGAAGAACTCGCCGCCATGTGCGACCGGGCCCGCGAGGCGCGGACCACCCTCCCCGCCGACGAGGCGCTGGAGTCCTTCCTGCGCGGATTCGTGGCCCACCTGCACGACCACGAGGGCCTCGCCCGCACCCTGTCCACGCTGATGGCCGCCCGCTCGGGCGCGCTCGCCGAGGGTGCCGAGGCCCTCGGCCGGGCCGTCACCGACCTGCTGGCCGCCGCCGTCCGGGCCGGGAAGATCCGCGACGACGTGGGGGCCGGCGCGGTCATGATGGCCCTCCAGGGCATCTGCGCGGCCTACGGCCACCCGGCCTACCGACCCGACGCGGACGGGGTGATCACCCTCGTCCTCGCCGGCCTACGCCGACCGGCGCGGTGAACGGCCTGCGCCGGTGTGCTGCCCCGTCGGGTGTCGTCGGCCTGTCGTCGGGTGTCGGTCTTGTGTTGTCGGCCGGCCGTCGGGGCTCGGCGGCCTGTCGCCGGGGGAGCGGTGGAGGCGGGGCGTGGTGCGGGCGTCCCTCGTCCGCCCGCACCACGCCGGTGGCTCAGGTGTCGTAGCGGCAGGTGCCGCCGGTGTTCGCCGTGCAGTCGTTGAGCTGGAGGCTGTCCAGGTTGATGGCCTGGTTGCCGGTGGTGGACTGCGCCGGCACGTTCACGGTGAGCCGCACGCTGGCGGCGTTCGCCGGGGCGGTGGCCGTCGTCCGGTACTCCAGCCAGTTGCCGGCGAGCGTGTCGGTCGCTCCGGTGCTGGTCGACAACAGGGTGCCGCCCGAGTTGTACCAGGCGAGCTGGAGTTGGGTGTTCACCGCCGTGCCGCTGCGCAACCGGGTGAACAGCTTGTACGTCCGGCCGGCGGTGACCGTTGCCCGGTTCGTCAGCGAGATCGACGACGTGTTGGACGGCCCGGTGTAGGTGTTGAACTGGACCGACCGGCGGCCGTCGAAGTAGGTGCAGGAGTTCGTCGAGACGCCGCAGGCGGGCGTCACCTGGTGCCAGCCGCCCGACGAGGTGAACGTCGACGTGCTGCTGCTCGGGGTGGCGGCCTCGACCGTGCGCTGTTCGGCGGTGAGCAGGTCGTTGTTCGCGCCGACGTCGCAGCAGACCGGGGCGGTCAGCATCGGGTGGTTCGCCACGTTCACCTTCGCCGTCGACGGGCTCGGGTCGAGGTAGAAGCTGGCCGACAGCTCACTCGGGTCGTAGTAGCTGCGGAACCCCGGATCGGTGTTCCAGTTGTCCCACCAGCCGTACATGATGTCCGGCACGTAGGAGGCCCCCGTCTCGGCCATCCAGGCGTGCCCGGCGCCGAGCACGTGCAGCAACTCGTGGCCGGCGACGCCGGTCGTCCACGACTCGGTCACCGCCGAGCAGTGCACGCCGCTGGAGTTGCCGCCGGACGGGCACTGGTAGGCGTCGGAGTTCGAGGCGAAATCGGTGAACACCAGGTAGATCCGGTTGCTGTCCTGGTATCCGGCAGAGACCAGGTCGCTGCGGACCGTACTGGCGGGGGTGTTCGGGTTCGCCCCGGCGTCGATCTTCTCGGGCACGACCAGGGCGCGGGCGTAGCCGGCGTACGTGCTGGTGTCGTAGCCGGTGCGGCAACTGAAGTTGTAGTGCTGGTCATAGTTGGTCGACTCGTCGAGCGCCCAGTCGATCCGGTCCACCACCTTGGCGATGTACTCGACGTTGGCCTCGTAGTTGTTGCCGACGCCGTCGTGCCAGGCGTAGATCACCTGGACGGCGGGGGTCGCGCCGGTCGGTGCGGCCGGGTCGGCGACGGTGGACGCGCAGCCGCGCTTGGGCACCGTGGGCATGCTCGGCTGCGCGTACGGCTGGGCCGGCTCGGTGCCGGGCCCCCAGGCCAGGGCCGGGGTCGGGGCGGAGAGCACCGCGAGGGCGGTGGCCAGGGTGGTGGCGGCGACGGCGGCGAGGGTGCGCGGCCGGCGGGTCCGGAACGGGGACCGGGGCAAGGATGCTCCTCGGTGGGTGGCGGACACTGCCGGTTGACAGTGCGTATCCATCCAAACGATTTGCGTGACATGGATCAATGTTGATGGATGGTGAACAAGGTCATTCCCAGGTCCTGGATATGCGCTTGCCCGCTGGCCGACAACCTGTCGTGACTGATCCGTCACGGTTGGTGGATCGGGTGGGGTGAGCCGTTGTGTGGGTCGGCGTGGGTGCGCCCGGCAGGATTCGAACCTGCGGCCTTGGGATTAGAAGTGGCATTCGCGTCATGGTCCCTGGTTTCGGTGGTTGCTCTAGCTGCTCAAACAGCTTCCCTGGAGTGCCTGAGCTTCCTTGTTGGGCGGTATTTCGCACCACGATTAGCTCCATGGCTGGTGTGTGGCGGTGGGGTGGATGTTGCGAGAGGTGATGACGCTCTGTGGTAGCCCGTTGATCGGCGCGGTGGAACCCGCCGAGGGCTGTAGCTATGTGTCATAGGTTGATGACATCGTGTTGTGGTGACGACGACACCCAAGCCTCGCGCCGAAGGCGCTGGCGAGCGAAGGAACCTCCCTGCGGCGATGGTGGCCGCTCTCTGGACTGTCAGCAACGGGCAGTGCTATGCCCCGAACTGCCCCATGCCCGTCGTTCTTGAGGTGCGACCGGGTGTCTACCAGAAGAACTCGCAGGTGGCCCACATCTACGGCGTGAAGCCGAATGCTGCTCGGTTTGAAGGAGAGATGCCACCGGAGGAACGCGATTCCTTTGCCAATCTGCTTCTGCTCTGCCTCGCGCATCATCAGGAGGTGGATGGCGACGAAAGCAGGTATACGCCCGAGGTACTGAAATCCTGGAAGACTCGCCACGAGGGTGCCGCAGGCGCTGTGCTCGCTAGATTGCGCCTGCCTGACGCCGAAACGCTCGGCGAGCTGCTGACGGAGCTTGCTGAACCCCCTCTACAGCGGCTTGAAGCCGTCACCAGGCGGTTGGAGGAAACCGGTGTGGCGAACTCTGAAACGGTCATGGAACTGAAGGGCATCATCGCAACCCTGTCGGCAGCCGGGGATGGTATGAGCGGTCAGACTGCGCGATCCCTGGCCTACGCCGCTGAAGTGCTTGGTGCGAGCACTTTCGATAGCAGCGCACGCGCTGCTGCGTATGCTGCCGAGGTTTTCGAGGGAGGAATCTTCGAAAACACTACCCGGGCTGTTGCTGAAATCGCTGAGAACTTGCCGCGCATCGTAAATCGACTGGAGAGGGCCGTTTCTCAGATGAAGCAGTTCCACTAGCTTCCGATGTGGTAAGCCGGCCGTGGGCGCGTGCCGGCGAGGCGAGCCAGAGCAAGAGTCGAACAGGGAGGTTGATTCTCGAAGGTCAAAGTTGATGGGTAGATGGCCGCTGCCTGGCGACGGTCAAGACCTTGGTCTAAATGGCGAGAATGGCCGAAACCCTGCACGGGCAGGGTTTCGGCCATTCTCGCCATTTGAGCCAGCGGGTTACGCGGGTCTGCGGCTTGCCGTTGCGGGCAGGGCGTGGACGGTGCCGGTGGTCTGGTGGACGTCGGGGTGGACGAGGAACGCGGGCGACGGTGGGCGTCCTGCTCCGGTGCGGGCGGGTGGGTCGAGTTGGCGCAGGTAGCCGTGGATTTCGAGTAGGGATAGGACGGGGTCGAGGTCGGCGGCGGTGGGGATCTGGCTGCGGACGGCCCGGTACAGCTCCTTCTTGGTGAACGTGGTCGAGTTGGTGCGTTCGATCCAGGCGAGCACGAGTCGGGCGTAGCGGGTGCTCTTGTCGGTGCCCATGTCGTCGAAGGCGGCCAGGGCGTGAGCGGCGAAGTATTCGCCGAGCAGCGCGGCCCGCTCGACAGTTTCGGCGGTGACCGGCTTGCCCCAGCCGTCGCGGAGGTGTTCGGCGAGGTGGATCAGCCCGGCGAGGCGGACCACTGCGCCTGTGTACTTGCTGCCCCAGTCCACGACGTGTCCCCATGCGCCGCCGGGGGCGAGGCGTGGCTCTACGGCGCGTTCGATGTCCAACACGCGTTCGTTGGCTTCCGGGGTGAGCGGGAGCACGGCAGGGTCGGTCCATTCGGCGAGGGTGGCGACCAGTGCGCCGAGGTTGGTGGTGTAGGCGGTGGCGATGGGTTCGGGTACCGGGTCGGCACCGATCTTGCGTCGGCCGACGGTGTTTTCCGGCAGGCTGAACAGGATTCGGGCCAGCAGCCCTTTGCCACGGAAGCCGGGCATGTCGGCGATGTCGCGCAGCACGTCGGGTTGTACGGCCAGGCCGAGGGTGAGGGCGGGGTGCTCGACGTGTTCGGGGGCGCGGGAGCGGCGGTTGACTCGCAGCATGTCTCCGGCGTGGCCTTTGAGGAACACTTCGAGGTTGGGGGTGCCGGAGTAGCGGCCGGCGATGGTGGCGAAGATGCCGCCTTCGGGTGAGAGGACGGCGAGGCGTCCGCCTTGCTCGGCGAGCAGGGATGCGGCTTCCTCGCTGGTGACGTCGTCGGCGACCAGTTGCGGTAGGACAGGGACGGTGACGGCGTCGGCGTTCATGGCGGCGGCGGTTGCTTCGGCGAGCAGGGTGTCTCGGCCGGAGGTGTCGGCGTTTGCGGCGGCGATGGCGGCTTTCTCGGCCGTTTTGCCGGCCACGCGGGCGGCGAGTTCGGCTTCCACGATCGCCGGTTTGACGCGCTCGACAAGGGTCTTCTCGGCGGCGAGCAGCGGCCCGGTCATGGCGGCGAACACGGCTGACTTGCGGGAGCCGGGCGGCAACACGACGACGGTGAACAGGTTGGTCGGTTCGCGCCAGGAACCGCGTACCTCCACTTCGGCGCGGCCCCCGGCGGCGGTGGAGAGAGCGGCCAGGGCGATGCAGCCGGCGAGGTCGACGGGGGTTTGGGTGAACTCGGCGACGGCGTAGACGTGCTCGGCGACCCAGCCGGGCAGGACGTAGGCGGGGAACTCGGGGAGGTGGCGGCGGTCGCCGAGCGGGATCAGCGGCGCCCACTGGGTGCCGGTGGCGGCGTGGTCGAGCATGGCGCGGCCGGTGGCGAGGATGTCGGCGACGTCTGCGCCCTGGTCGGCTTTCTCGGCGAAGTAGGTGCCGAGGTCGGCGACCTGGCGGCGGCGGGCGTGGTCGGCGACGATCCGCGCGTAGTGCCCGGCGTTCGCGGTGGTGGGTACGGCGGCAATGAGGGTGTGCAGGTACGGGGCACCGCCGACCTTGGCGAGGTCGCCGGTTGCGGCGAGGTGGGCGGCGAGGGCGATCGGGTCGACGGGTTCGCCGGTGGCGTGCATCGCGCAGAGCGTTTCCCACAGCCGGCCGTGCGCGGGTCGGTGGAAGTCGGCCGGGGCGAGCGTCGGGGCGAGGTCGGCGACGACGGAAGGGTTGAGCAGTGCAGCGCCGATGACGGCCTGCTCGGCGGCGTGGTCGTGTGCGGGAGGTCGGGTCACGATGACGTGCTCCTGTCGTGAGGCGGGGAGGGCAAGTCAGGCGGCGGTGCGGCCGGGTTGCGCCCGGCGGGTCACGGCGGCGTGGGTCACCAGGTCGCGCAGATCGGCAAGCAGGGTGCCGAGCTGGCGGCGGGCGGCCGGGTCGACGTCGGCCAGGGCGACGCGTACGCGGATCTCGGCGTGCTCGCGGCCGTCGCTGGCGCGTACGCGGACGAGGACGGCCCGTGCGTGGCCGGGCAGGTCGACCAGGATCTCTGCCGATCGGTGTTCGGCGAGGTTGCAGCGGTGGTCCCGGGCGCACCACTCGGTGTGGTGATCAGGGCCGGTACGGCGGCGGTTCATTGGTTGCCGGCCCGGTACTCGGCACGGATGTAGTCGGCGATGCGGCGGCCGGTGCGGACGCGGATGCCGGTGCCGTCGCAGCGGGGGCAGTCGCGTCGGGTGCCGATCGCGGTGCGGTGGGAGCGCCGTCCGTGGCAGCACCGGCAGCGTCCCCACGGGGACACCGCACACAGGATCAGGTACCACGCTGCGTAACCGGGTAGGAGAAGGCTAGCGAGCAGGGCGATGGTGGTCACGAAGTGCCTCCACAGGCCGGATCAGGGGCGTAGAGGGCCGCCGCCGCTAGTTGTTAGGGCGCTGGCCGGGGATCGGATGGGGTGCTAGCGGGGGTGCTAGGTCTAGCGGGGGCCGCCGCTAGACCTAGCACCCGATCGCTGTCCGGGTTAGGCGGCTTTGTCGCCTCGCCGCTTGTGACGCTCCGCAACCGCATCGGCGATGTCGGCCCGGTCGATGCCGCGCCGGTTCGCGCCCTTGCCGGTGGCCGGGTCGGTGCCCCACACCTGCCCGGTGGTGATCCCGTAGGGCTTGAGCGCGGCGGTCAACTGGTCGCGGGTCAGATCCCCGTAGGCGTCGGGGTTCAACTCGGCGAGGCGTTCGGTCAGCGTCTCCGCCCACACCTTGGGCTCGGTCGCCGGGACGACGGTGAGGATGTCGTCCAACAGAGTGTCCCGGCGTGCCGCCGGGGTGGCTGGCGTCTGCCCGATGGCGTGGCCGGTGAGCGTCCCGGCTGCCTCGCGGAGGGTGCGTGCCCGGTCGGTGATCTTCTCGGCGGTGGGGCCGTCGACGTAGAAGGTGCGGACGATCTGCGCGTCGTCTGCTGCGCCGACGAGGTAGCCGACGCCCTTGTCCTTCTTGGCGAACATGGTCGCCCGGATGCCGTTCTTGTACGCCGAGGTGCCCAGGATCATGTCGTTCTCGATCTGGCCCATGACCCGCAGGCAGAACCGGGTACCGGCGTTCGCGGACACTCCGGTCGGAAGGCTCTTCGCGTCCGGCCGCTGGGTGGCGACGACGAGGATGACGCCCAGGGCGCGACCGAGCTTGATGATTTTCTCGGCCAGTTCTCCGGCTTCCTTGCCGAACTCCGGGTGCGAGAACAGTTCCTGCACTTCGTCCAGGGCGACCACGAGCCAGTGCAGGCCGAGCTTCTTGCGGCGGGCCAGTTCGGGGGTGACCTTGTTGTCCGGGCACACGGCCTTGGGTAGGCCCTTGATGATCGCGGCGCGGCGCTGGCATTCCTTGCGCAGCTCCCGCAACGCCAACAAGCCCTCTTCGGCGGTGTCGTCGTCCTGCCCCGACGCGTACCGGGCGGACACCTTCTCCAAGGGGTCCAAGCCGCCGGTGCCCTTGAAGTCGAAGCACCACAGTTCCGCGTACGGGTCCAAAGCGGCGGCCAGCATCGGCACCTGCGTGGCGGCGGTCTTGCCGTAGCCGGGAATCGACCCGATCAGCAGATTCGTATACGGCAGCTCGAACGAGATGACCCGCCCGCGCGGGTCGGTCCCGAACGGCACCGGCCGACCCAGGTCGAACCCACCCGACGCCTTCAGTAGCGGCCAGGCGGCCGGCTTGGTCGCGGCCATGTCCTGATCGCCCACCCACAGCAGCAGCCGGCCCGGGTGCACCTCCGGTTGCCCTTCGGGCCACACGCAGCCGAGGGGGCGGGTGAGGCCGGCGGCGAGCCGGTCACGCCGCTCGATCACGTCCCCGGCGGTGACCCCGGGGGGTAGGTCGATGTCGGCTCGCCAGCCGGGGCCGTCGCGGGTGATCGGCGCGGTGAACGCGATGGCTCGGTGTCCCTGCTTGGCGATGGCCTGGGTGATGCCGGCGATGCCGAGCACGGCTAGGGCGCGCACGACCACGTCGGAGGTGAGGCGGGCGACGCGGGGGATGACCACGGCGGTGTCGAGCAGCGGCTTGTCGGCCGGCTGCCCCAGCAACCCGCACAGGGTGACCAGCATGGCGAGCACTGCCCACCGCGCCCACAACGGGGCCAGGGCGACGGCGACGCCACCGGCCAGGGTGACCGCGAGGGTGAACGTGGTGACGATGCCTCGCCAGCGGACGCGCCGGTCACGCTGCTTGGACAGCTTGAGGTACAGCTCACCGTCGCGGGTCTGCGAGGTCGACTGCCGCAGGTGCTCGCCTTCCCAGTCGAACAACCACCGGGTAGCCCCGGACACCAACCGGGCCGCCCCGGCCGGGGCGCGCAGGGCGAGTTTCCCGGCGTACTTCGGCAGCCGGAGGGCGTGATAGCCGGTGGTGTGCAGCAGATGCCCCACCGCCCACCGCATCACGTCGACCAGCTCCGTTCGGGAGCGCAGCCACGCGGGCAGGATCGGCCGACGCTGCCCCACGCGGGCACCGTCGAGGGTGAACCGCGGGGACCGCTGCGCGTCCGGGGAGTCGACCAGCAGCGGCCCGCCGTCGCCGATGTCGTCGGGGTTGGTGGTGCGGGCGGTGCGGGCGGCGTCGAGGTCGACCACGTTGGTGTCGGGGGCGTCGTCGGTCAGGTCGCGTTCGGCGGCTCGCCAGTCGAATCGGTTGTCATCGTGGGGGGACGTCATGGTGGGTGTTCCTCCGTGTGGGGTTGTGGCAGTGGGCGAGGGCCGGCGGCGCGGCGCGGGTTGGTAGCCAGGTGGCCGCGCCGCCGGGCAGGCAGGTCAGCTCTTGACGGAGATGCGGTTGCCGCAGTCGCCGCAGGTGGCCTGGGTGCGCTGGTTGGTGGCGGTGATGTCGCGCCAGTTCGTCTCGTTGCCGCAGGCCGGGCACCACAACTGCTTGCCGCCGCTGGTGACGCGTCCGGCGCTGCCGATCGAGATGCTTGCCATCAGTGGGCCTCCTTCCGGGTGAGGGGTGATCAGGCGGCGAACAGGGCGGCGATGAACAGCCAGGCGATGTGCCAGGACTGGTCGAGGGCGTAGGCACCGGTGCCCAGCGACGGGTTGTCGTCCCGGCCGGGCCGGGGAGCACCCAGGGCGTAGAAGCGGGCTGAGCCGAGAGCGGCGGCGATGCGCTGGAGCGGGGTACGTCGGTCGGCGATGTAGTGGGTGACCGCCGAGATGGTCAGCCCGACCGCCACACCGGCCGGGTCCAGGCGCAGGCCGGTGCCGGCGATCAGGAACACCAGGGCCAGGCCGGCGGTGAGGGTGTAGGTGGTGACGTGGGTGGCGCAGGCGATGCGGCCTGCCCATCCGGGGCGGCCCTTGCAGTCGGCCTGGTGCTGGGTCTGTACCCAGTGGTCGGCGACCTGGTGGGCGACGTAGAGGGCGACGAACACGGCCGCGAACGTGGCAGCGCGGGTGCCGGTGGGATCTGCGAACATGGGTGGTCTCTCCTGAGGTCGATTGGCTGAGGGGTCGAGGGCCGGCGGCGCGGCGCAGGTTGGTAGCCAGGTGGCCGCGCCGCCGGGCGAAATCAGTCGTGCGTGCGGACCAGGTGCGCCAGGGCGGCACCCATGCCGAGTACGGCGACCGGAAGGCAGGCCACGGCGGTGGTGATCCACCACGGGGCCGACGTGACCCCGGCCGCTTCGAGCAGGTGGTAGGCGACCTGGCCGAGTGCGCCGACGGCGAGGGAGCCGAGGGCGGACCACTTGGCGAACCGGCGGGCCGGCTCGGGCACCCGCCCGGACAGCCAGATGTAGAGGGCGTATGCGCCGTAGGTCTCCACCCCGATCGGCAGGGTGATCGCGGAGTTGATGGAGAACCCGTCGGCGATGCCGGGCAGCGGGTGCACCACCCCGAACCCGGTGAGTCCGCCGAGTCCGACCCACCCGGACCAGATCGCGACGAACGCCGGCAGGGCCAGCAGTACCACCGGCCACGCCACAGCCCGCCGGATGCCCTTGGAGCCGGTCGGGATGACGTCGGTGGTGACCTTGGTGCCCGGGTCCGCGACGGGTGCTGCCTGCGCCGACACCAGCGGCGGTACGTCGTCGGCGGCGGGCGGCGGGTCCGCCACCGGGGCCGGGTCGGCGATCGGGTCCGGGGTGGTGTCGGCCGGGTCCGCCGGAGGGGCGATCGTGGCCGGCGGGGTGTCGGTGCGGGTGAGGGCGGCGAGGATCGCGTCTGCCTTCGGACCGCCCACCCGCAGTTCCTTCTTGATGCGGTTGCGCGACGGGATCTCGCCGAGCTGGTCGGCGAGATCGCGGGCGGCGGGGATCAGGTCTTCGACCGGCCGGGGGAACGCCGACAACGTGGGGGCGGTCATGACTCGTGTTCCTCCGATGGGTTCGTGGTGTAGATGAGGGAGAAGAGGGCTTGTTGCAGGGCCAGCAGGTCCGCGCCGCATCCGTCGTACGGGCCGGTCATCGGCGGGTAGCCGTGCGCGGCGAGGACCTGGGCCACGTCATGCACCAGACCGAACGTGAAACGGGAGTCCTCAGCCCGCAGCGGGATCGGGAACCGGCGGCCCATCGCGGCCACCACCTACGCCGCCCGGCCGGCGGCCGACCGAACGGCCAGCAGGGCACGCGCCTCCCGCAGCACCCGACGCTGCGCCCGACGCAACCGCTGCCAGTCCAACTCGGTCGGACCGCCGTCGCCGGTCAGCACGACGATCTGCGCGTCGAGCAACAGAACCTCAGCCTCGATCAGCGGCAACTCCTGCTCGATCTCGGCCAGCTCGGCGGCGCTCGGCCCGATCTCGGGGGAGTGGTTCGACTCAGTCACTTCGTGTCCCTTCTGACTGATCCGGCGCTCTTAGATGTGCGCCTCTGTTGCGCAACAAGGTAGCGATACGCGGGTCTGTTGCGCAAGGGGGTAGCGGTATGTTGGTCTGATGAGTGATGCGCGAGACGAGCTGTCAGCAGCTACGAGGCGGTACCGGCGTACCGAAGCTGCTCATGAAGCGGCACGTGAAGCGGTTGTCGCGGCTGTGGTTGCGGCGCTCCGTGATGGCGTCGGCCCGGCTGAGGTCGAGCGGCTGTCGCCGTTCAGTGGTGCGTACGTTCGGAAGCTTGCTCGGGAGCACAGCGTCCCGCCTGCTCCTCCGGGGCCGAAGCGCGCGGCCCGGTAGCGGTCACCCGGCGGGCCGTAGCGTGTGGTTGCTGGCGTCGACCAGGCCGTACGTCAGCGCGGACGCCTCCATGTCGTCGATGGCACGCGCCGGGATCACGAAGCGTCCACGGACCTTGATCGCGGGGAACTGGCCGGCGTGAATCGCCCGGTAGAGGGTCACCTCCGACATGCCGAGAATCGCTGCGGTGTCCGCGACGGACCGGAACCGGGGGCGATCGTTCTTGGCGGCGAGGGGTTCAACCACGGGAGTCTCCTCAGTAGTCTGTGGTCGGTGTTCCGTTCGGCTTGCTGAGACCAAGTGAAGTCGAAAAGGAGGGGAACGCCCATGCAAGCCCAGTGCAACGCGCGGCAATCCGATGCAATCCGCAAGCTCGGGAGACCACGGTGGCGACGGTAGACCGGTGGACAGGAAGTCTCGCCTGCTCGCTGCAAGCTGCCGCCGGAATGACGAACGAGGGTTTCGCGGGGTGGCTCGGCATCGCGACAAGGACTGTCGCGTACTGGCGCAGTCGACCCGACACCGTTCCTGGCAATGCCAATCAAGACGTGCTGAATGCCGCCTTGGATCGTGTATCGGATTCGGTTCGTTCCCGCTTCCTCGAAACGCTCAGCGGAGTGCGTCGGGAGGGAAATGCAGGTGGCGGTGGCAGCGTTGTTACTGTTGTGAGTGATGCTGCCGAATCGGTCGCCAATGATTCCCTGCTGATGAGCCTTGCTCTGCCGAACGACTCTATCGAGTCCTTGCAGGAAGACGTGACGTTGCTCGCCCGATCGGGAGGCATGGCAGCCTTCGACGTGTTCAGCAGTGCTCGCCGGTTGCGGGACGAGGCAAGGGCTTTGGTCGAGCGCACTCGTCGACCCGTTGAGCTGGCCGACCTCTACGTGGTCATCGGCCAGAGTGCTGCCCTGATGGCCTCCACCGCCTTTGACCTCGGGCACTGGAATGAGTCGGCGGCCCTGGCCAGAGCATCAACGCAGTACGCCGACCTGGCCGGACACGCGTCGTTGAAGGCATGGACCTACGGCCTGCAAATGACCCTCGCCAACTGGCGCAATGAGCCTGATTCCGCCCTGACTTACTTTGCTCGCGCCATGCGGACGGCACCGGAGGGCGAGCCGAGACTGAGGCTCCGCTATGTCGCTGCCCGCTCTCACGCCCTGCTCGCGGACTCCGATTCAGTCGCGGCTGTCCTGGAAGCGGCCCAGCGAGACAGGGAAGCGGCAGCGGACCGACCCGACGAACTTGCCACCGTGACCGGCGGGGAGTTCGCTTTCGGCGACGCGCGGGCGGCGGCATGTGCGGCGGCGGCATGGCTCGACCTCCGCAACGGCGAGCAGGCCGCGAGGTACGCCCGAGAGGCGTTGCAGGTGTACGAGGCGTTGCCGTCGCCCAGGCGGCCGTACTCGCAGATCAACGGGACGCAGATCGACGTTGCCGCTGCTCACCTCCACATGCGAGACAAGGACGGTGCCGCCGACGCACTGCGTACCGTCCTGGACCTGCCGCCGCAGAAGCGCAACGTCTCGCTGACCGGTCGGCTGTCGCGGATCGAGCACATGCTGAGCCAGTCGCCGTGGGACCGCGATGCGGACGCGCGCCAGCTCGCCGAGCGCATCGCGGCGTGGCTGTCCGAAACCTCAGCCCGCCCGCTCACCTGACCGATGCCAGGCAGCCAACACCTGCGCTTCCTTCTCCGGGCTGATGCCGATCTCGGTGGCCCGATCGTGGCTACTGACCTCGCCGCTTTCCACCATCCAGCGCCAGGTGTCGCGGACGGTCAGGGAGAGCGGCCGGCAGCGCAGGCCGGCTGCCTGCGCCTTGGTGGTGTTGACGCGCCACACGCCGTCGAACGTGCGCCAGAGCGGCAGCTCCGACCACTGCCGGACGCCTTGGCTGAGCAATACCTCATCGGGCACCCAGTCGAAGGAGGCGTCGGACTGGGTCGCGTGGGCGCAGTCCGCCAGGAACCCCCCGAAGGTGGCACCGTCCTGCGGTGCGCAGACGTTGAACGCGCCGGAGGAACCTTCGGTGATTGTGTGGAGTGCGAACGCGGCCAGGTCGCGCACGTCGACCGGCTGAATGGTGCGGTCGGGGGAACCGGGGGATAGGACTTCTCCACCAGCAGCCACGCGGCGCAGCCACCACGGCAGGCGGCCGACGTACTCACGCGGGCCGAGTACGACACCGGGGCGCAGGATCGTGGTTCGGTCAGCTCCGAACGCGGTGACGGCTGCGGCCTCGCAACCGGCTTTCTGGTAGCCGTACCGGGTCGGGCCGTCTTCGGTGTCGGTGCCGTAGTCGGGGCCGGCGTCCGGCGGGCAGTAGAGCAGCTCGGAACGCTCGCTAAGGGGCTTCAGCGGCCAGTCTCGGTAGACGCTGAGCGTGGAGATGAAGACGTAGCGACCGGCGACGGGAGCGAGCGCGTGAGCTACGTCCAGGGTGTTCCTCGGTACGTACCCCGAGGTGTCGATCACGGCATCCCATGGGCCGGCGGCGGCGAGGGCGGCGACGTCCTCTGGACGGGTTCGATCACCCCGAACGGGCCGCACGGCCTCTAGAAAGGGGTCGGAGGTGCCCCGGTTGAACGTGGTGACCTCCCAGCCAGCATCAATGGCGGCCGTGACGATCGCATGGCCTACGAACCAGGTTCCGCCGAGCACTAGCAAACGCATAGGTCCATCATGCCGAAAGCAATCCACCGGCCCAACGCGGGGTAGTTGCGCCGAGCACGCTTAGTTTCAGCAAGTGGCCACCTTGCATCTAGTGATTGCTCAGGTGCTTCGTAACCGCGAGAAGTGTCAATCGGCCCGAACGATGTATGGAACTGATGACCGAAACCATGAGGGATCGACTGTTAATCGTTCCAGGCTGTCCATCCTTGAAATGATGACAGTAAGAGGCGGGCGTTCGATTTCCCGCATATCGTCTAGAACTTGTTCCAGTACGTTGTCTACGATGTATCGAGCGTCTGAATCCTTGGTTGGTGGAGTTACGAAGATGATGACGGGGCGAAAGATTGACTTAGATACCTCTGTAACAGCTCGACTATTGCTGCTGGCTTCGAGGACTGCCTCCTCAACTTTGCTTCGGATTTGGTGGAATGAGCCGGAAAGGTACTTGACGTCAACGACAAGGTTGGGTAGATCGGAAGACAGCGACGTGAAGGTGGCATCTACTCGTGCATCCCCCAGGCGCACCTGTCTTGATACGTCTACATCGCCTTTATACATGTTTCCGATCCGCTCGATTGCGCGTTCTTCGATGCGAAGGTAGTTGAGGACGTTGGCGACGTTTTTGGGTGCGCCGGAGGGTATCTCAAATGAATCTAGCCAGAACTCGGCAGATGTTGCTGCTCGTTCGCTCTCTCTCGCCTCCTTGTTTAAGTCGGAATTGTCAGGTGGCTGCGCCTCCTGCTCGGGCCCCCTCTCGCTGATTTGTTCGACCTCTCTTGCCTTCTCTTCGACTGCCTGAAGTTGTTCCTCTAGAGGCTCTCGATGTGCCCGCAATAAGGCTGCCGACTCTTGTCGTAGCTTTTCCTCTTCGGCGTTAGTGCGCCGAATTTCAGAAGCCTCACGTTCATTCAGTACGTCTTGCCGCCTCTTCCAAATCGCTGCCCCGAAGATTAATAGCAACATTCCGGCCAGCATGAGTGTGCCGGAGATGAACGGCCAACTCTTAAGGAGCCACAGCATTTGATTCTGCTGTATTTCTAGCGCCCCTTTTGAGGTTGGGCTCAAGTCCGACACTTCATTGTTTTTGACTAGGCTTGCCTTTTGGGTCTTGATTAAAAAGACGGGAAGTGCCGCCGCCGTGCCCATGGACAATCCGCCGGCGCTGACCAGGAATTTGTGAAACTCGGTAAACTGGAGGCTTGGCAGCACGTTCGCTACCATACCCTGGGTGGCCAGTCGGGTCGATGTCTCCTCCGAGGGCGAGCCGCGGAGTTGTCAAGGACCTATAGGCGTTGGCGGAGCTACTTAGCTCGTCCTGCGGTTGCTCGTCGGGCTGACTGCGACGGTTGCTCTGCAGCCTCGGGCAACGTTCACCAGTCCCTCCGCCGTAAGCAGCGCCACTGCGCGATGAGCGGTGCCGACCGAGAGTCCGTACGCCTGTGCGAGTTCAGCGACCGTAGGAAGTGGCTCGCCCGGCTTGAGTCTTCCGCTCTGGATCTGCTCGCGCAGTTCTTCAGCAATAGTCCGATACGGGCTGCTCGGCAGGGCGGGCGACGTCGGGCGGGCGGGCATCCGGGCAGCGAGGGTGCCGGCGGCACGCTGGTCGGATTCGGAAAGCCAAGCGGCGTAGACCCTGAGCGTGGTTGTCCCGCCGCCGCCATGACCAAGCCGGCCGGCGACCGTTCGCACATCGACACCTGCGTTGATCAGCTCGGTAGCTGAGTAGTGGCGCAGGGCGTGGATGTGGCTGGTGATGCCAAGCCGGGCGGCGAGTCGGCCGTACCGCTGGGTGATGGTATCGGGCCGGTAGCCACGGCTGTTGTCCGGCTCGGGGGAGAAGACGTAGTCGACACGATCGGTGTCCGCGTCGAGCTGGGCCAGGCGCTCGACGTACCGGCCGTGCAGCTCGCGCAGCACTTCGATCGTCTCGGGGTCGAGCGCTACCCGCCGCTGCTGGTGCGTCTTGGTGTCCTTCTCTTGCAGGTCGCCGTGTTCGTCCAGGTAGGCGCTGCGGCGCAGGGTCAACACACCGGCGGCCAGGTCGAGATGCTGCCAGCGCAGCGCGCACAGCTCACCGCGCCGGGCACCCGTCGTCATGGCGAGCCACACCAACGCGCCCCAGTCCGGATCGCGCCAGGCCTCGTTGATGATGCGCGCGGCGTCGGCCGGGTTCGGCGGCTGCGGATCAGGGTGCGGCGGTGCGGGTGGCTCGGCCTGTCCGGCGGGGTTGACGGCGATCCACCGCCACCGGACGGCGCGACTGAGGGCACCACTGAGAATCCAGTGGATCTGGCGCACTGACGACGCGCTGAGCGGCTTGCAGACGTGCGGCCGACACTTCGCCGTGCAGGTGTGCTCGCCCTCCACTCGGTGCTTCACGTACGCCTTGCCGCCGCACCAGTCGCGGCAGCGGCGCAGGCTCGCGTAGAACGACTCCAACGTCTCGGCGTCGAGCCGGCCGACCGGCAGCTTGCCGAGCACCGGCCGTACGTGCTTGTTGAGCTTGTTGACGTACCCCATGCGGGTCGTGGCCTCGATGTCGGCCACCTCAAGCCACCGGTCTAGGAGCTGGTCGAGCGTGGCGCGGGTGCGCGGGTTACGCCGCTCGTCGACCTGGGCCAGCAACCGGGTACGTGCCTTCTCGGCTTCCTTGGCTGCGGTGCGGCCGGCGGGGATGACCTCGGTCAGGTAGTGCCGCTTGCCGCTGATCGGGTCGACGCCCGCATAGACCTTCACGCGCAGTGACCCGCTGGGGAGGGTTTCGACCTCGCCGCGTTGGCGCTTGCTGCGTCCGTTCGAGGCTGCCATGGGGCCACCGTAGCGCGCTCGCACCACGGATAGCCCCACGCGAGCTGGTCAGAAGGGGAAAGTACCTGTGCGCCCGGCAGGATTCGAACCTGCGGCCTTGGGATTAGAAGTCCCCTGCTCTATCCGCTGAGCTACGGGCGCGCGGCGTACGTGTCGCGCCAAGAGGGTACCGCCGACCCCCCGCCGTACGGCGGAACGGGTCGCATCCGGACACGCGTGATCAGCGTCCCACGGCACCCCCGATCCGGGCACCCCTCTTCCGTCCGGCGCGGCGGGCCGTACCCTCGGGTCCGTGCTGCTGGAACCCGACGCCGAAGACGAGGTCGCCTACGAGCTGTGCCAGCTCCTGGGCCGGGCCATCCTGCCGGTCGACACGGCCGGCGACCCGGGCACCGCCTTCTTCCTCGGCCATCCGGCCGGCGATCTCCTGCTGACCGCGGACGTGGTCGCTGGGCGGGCGCAGCGGCTCGGCCTGCGGCCCAGTGTCACCGAGCCGGCCGGTGTGGCCGGCGTTTCGCTGCCGCTGGTGGATCTGTCCGCCGGTTGGCGCCGGGACGCGCGGCTCGGCGTGGCGGCCCTGCCCACCGGCGAGCTGCACGGGTACGCCGCCGGGCAGGGCTGGCGGTGGCGGGTGCAGCCGGTGCCCGCCGCGGTGGCCGTCACGGCGGACGATCTCGCCGCGTTCGGTATCGGGCCGGTCACCGCGATCGTGCTGGCCCTCGGCGTCGGCGGTGACGGCAGTCGACCGTTGGAGGTCGCCGTCGAGCGGGCCGTCCGCGACGGCGACCGGCTGCGGGTCACCGCCGCGCTCCCTACCGGCTACGTCGGCGCTCCCGTCTTCGGGGTACGTCCCGACGCCGCCGGGGAGATCGGCCTGTGCTGTCTCGGCGTGCTCCTGCCCGGCGACGACGCGTCCGGAGGCGGACACCCGGTGGCGACCCTCGATCGCGTGCTCGCCGCCCTGCCCGCCTCCTGACCGCCGCCCCTCCACCTGCCGACCCGCCGGCTTGATCGACTCAAGGGTGGCGATGTGGCGGTGTCCCCGTCTGCCGGTTACCGCTACATCGGCTCAGATGAGTCGAGCCCGACGCCGTATGCCGCTACGTCGGCTCAGGTGAGTCGATCATGGGGAGTGGGCGGGACGTGGCTGGGGCACGGCCCCGGCCGCCGGCCCGGACGAGGCGGGAGGCGTCGGGCCGGCACCGAGGAACGCCTCGGCCCACCGGCCGACCTCGGTGAAGACCCGCTCGCGTACGGCGGGGCCGGAGAGGACCAGGTCGTGCTTGCCGCCGTCGAAGCGGGCCACGGTCACGTGCCGGCCGAGCCGGGGCGCCCAGCGGACCATGTGCTCCACGTCCAGCACGGCGTCGGCCAGGGCCGCCGAGTCGTGCCAGCGGGTGCCCCGGAAACTCCGGGTCGAGCAGGCCACCAGCACGGGGACGGGAATGTCCAGTCCGGCGCGGAGCTGCCGTTGGGCGGTGCGGATGGCGGCCAGCCAGCCGGCCCGGACGGGGAACCCGGCGAGCGGCTTCCAGGCCAGGTCGTACGTCCACTCGCCGCGATGGTCGGCGTGCAGGCTCTCGCCGTACACGGTGCCCAGGCCGAAGGGGAGGATGCGGTGCGGCGCGTGACGGCCCAGTCGGGAGACGGCGGCCGCGAGGGGTCGACGGACCAGCCAGGGGGCGTTGAGGTCGAAGAAGGGGCTGTTCAGGACGAGCCCGTCGACGGCTGCGGCGTCGCGGCGGGCGTGTGCCCAGAGCGAGATGATCAGGCCGCCGGTGGAGTGGCCCATGGCGAGCAGGGTGTCGTGCCCGTCCTCGTCCCGGATGATCTTCGCGGCGGCGTCCAGCTCGGGGAAGTAGTCGCTCAGGTCGCGGCAGAAGTTCGGGGTCTGGTGGGGTAGCAGGCTGCGGCCGTACTTGCGCAGGTCGAGGGCGTAGAAGTCCCAGCCGCGCTCGGCGTAGAAGTCGGCCAGGTGGGTCTGGAAGAAGTAGTCGACGAAGCCGTGCACGTAGAGCACCGCGCGGCCGGTCGGGCGGTCGGCGCGCCGCCGGACCAGCGTCGCGACCACCGGACCCTCGTCGTCGGTGCCCAGGTCGATCGTCTGCCGCTCGTACGGCGGCCCCAGCACGTCCTGTTCCACGACCGCGACGCTACGCCCGCAGGCTACCCGGCGGTAGCCCCCGGGTCGGCCGTCGTGGTGGACGGCGTCGGCGCGGGCCGCTCGCCCGCTGTCCGGTCGGTGGCGGGCAGCCCCGCGCCGGGCCGTTCCCCTCCGGCGGGGAGGGGAACGGCCCGGTGGCCGGTCAGGCGGTCTCGGCGTCCACCCGGTCGAGGTTCCCGTCGGCGTCGAGATCCGGCGCGGGGGTGGGCTGGGCCATCTCCCGGATGTGCTTGTTGTGCCGGGGCTCCTGCTTGGTCTTGGCGTCGTTGAGCTTGCGGCGCAGGTCGTCCCGGGCGTCGTTGAGGGCGGCCCGCAGGTCCTCCTCGCTCGACGTGGTGACGATCTTCTGCCGGCCGGCGATCCAGCACTCCAGGGTGACCTTCTGCCCGCGCGCCTCCCGGTCCTTGACCGACACCTCCAGCTCGGTGGCGTCGGCGTGGAAGGCGGCCAGCCGGGCGTCCAGGGTGCCGAACTGCTCGACGATCCAGTTCCGGTCGCCCTGGGAGAAGCCCGCGCCCATCCGCAGGCACTCGGCCACGGTCGCCGGGTTCGCCACCGCGCTCATCGCCGCACCTCCCGCTCGGTGCGGACGGAGCCGGTCGTACGCAACGGGGTCCGAATCATCAGCGTTGCCTTTCTCGTCGGACGTCGTGCCTGGTGGTGCCTGGGTGATCAACTCTTTACCCAGCCGGGGTCGACCTCACTCCGGGTGACGCCACCTTCGGCGGTGTCGTCGTGACCCGAGGGGTGGGGCCGGCCCTGCCACCTGATCTTCGCCCCGGCCGGTCGGGCCACCCAGGGCCTGATGGCCTAGCACACCGGGACCTTGATCAGGTCGTCGTCCACAGGCGCTCCGGTTGTCCACAGGACGGGGTCGGGGACTCGCGTCGCCGTGCCGTACCGGCCAGGCTCGATCCCGAGTCGACTCGTCATTGCATCCACAGGCCCCTGGGAGGGGACGATGTTCGATACCTACGTCACGGTCGTCGGCAACGTGCTGACCGCGCCGGAATGGCGTCGTACGGCACAGAGCAACACCCTGGTCGCCAACTTCAAGGTGGCCTCGACCGCCCGCCGCCTCAACCGGGACAGCGGCCGGTGGGTCGACGGCAACAGTCTGCGCGTCCGGGTCAACTGCTGGCGCAAGCTGGCCGAGGGGGTGGCCGCCTCGGTCATGGTCGGCGACCCGGTGGTGGTCGCGGGACGGCTCTACACCCGCGACTGGACCGACGACGCCGGCAACCACCGGGTGCTCTACGAGTTGGAGGCGGTCGCGGTCGGGCACGACCTGTCCCGGGGCCGGTCCCGGTTCCAACGCAACCGGCCGACCATGGCCACCAGCACGGTGGAGGACGCGGCGGCGGCCCAACGGGTGCACGGCGAGCCGACCGAGCCGGTGCCAGCCGACCAGGTCCCCGCCGGGCCCGACGACCGCCCCCTCGACGACGACTTCGACCTGTCCGGCTTCGGTCTCCCGCGCGCCGGCCACGACCTGTCCGGCAGCGGGTACGTCCCGCCGGCCGACCCGTTCGACGACGAACCCGACGACGACCCGGTCCCGCTGCCCGACGACGAACCGGCGGCGCAGTCGGGCGGCGGGGACCGGCCGGGCGGCGGGGACGGTCCGGGTGGCGGGAACCGGTCGGAGGAGGAGAACGGTCCGGGCGGCGACGGGCCGGCCGTTGCGGAGGAGGCGGTCGTCCCGACCCCGGGCGAGGTGGCCCTCGGTCCGGCGGGCCGGGGCCGGCGTGGCCGGGGGCGGGTACCGGTCCCGGCCTGAGATCGCCCACGGGTGCCCGCACCGGGTGTGGGCGCGCTCCGGAACCCGTGCCGGGGAAGGGACACGGGTGCCGGTTCGTACGGACGGGGGCGGGGTGGCGACGGCGACGTGGTCACCCCGCCGTACGACTAGGCTGGCCGGCCGGAGGTGGTGACGGGTGGGGCGACGCACAGCGACGGCGGACACGGTCGGGCTGCTGGCCGGGTACGCGCTGGACAGCCTGCTCGGCGATCCTCGGCGCTGGCATCCGGTGGCCGGCTTCGGTCGGGCCGCCGGTGCCCTGGAACGGCGGGTCTACCGCGCCGACCGCCGGGCGGGAGCGCTCTTCACCGCCGCCGCGGTGGGCGGGCCGGTGCTGCTCGGGGCGGCGGTCAGCCGGGCCACCCGGCGACACCCGGTGGCCCGGGCCCTGGCCGTGGCCGCCGGCACCTGGACGGTGCTCGGCGGGCGGACCCTGCGCCACGAGGCGACCGTGATGGGCGCGGCGCTGCGCGCCGGTGACCTGCCGGCGGCCCGGCACCGGCTCGGGCACCTCTGCGGTCGGGACCCGTCCCGGCTCGACGAGGGCGAGCTGGCCCGCGCCACCGTCGAGTCGGTGGCCGAGAACACCTCCGACGCCGTCGTCGCGCCGCTGTTCTGGGGCGCCCTCGCCGGGCTGCCCGGCCTGCTCGGCTACCGGGCGGCCAACACCCTCGACGCGATGGTCGGGCACCGCTCACCGCGCTACGCCCGGTTCGGCACCCCGGCCGCCCGGCTCGACGACCTGCTCAACCTGCTGCCGGCCCGACTGACCGGGCTGCTCACCGTGGCTGCCGCGCCCACCGTGCACGGCGACCGGGAGCGGGCCTGGCAGGTCTGGCGTCGGGACCGCAACGACCACCCCAGCCCCAACGCCGGGCAGTGCGAGGCGGCCATGGCCGGCGCGCTGGGAGTCCGGCTCGGCGGCCGGAACGTCTACTTCGGGCGGTCCGAGGTGCGGCCGTTCCTCGGCGACGGCCCACGCCCCGAGGCGCGGCACCTCAAGCGGGCCGCCCGGCTCTCCGGCACGGTCGGCCTGGCCGCCCTCGCGTTGGCTGCTGCCTGGCCGACGACCGGGGGGCGGCTGGTCGCCGCCGCCGGTGGCGCGCTGTGGGGTGGGGGGCGGGGTCGGTGAGCGGCGGGCTGCTCGTCGCGGGCACCACCTCCGACGCGGGCAAGAGCGTGCTCACCGCCGGCATCTGCCGCTGGCTGCACCGGGCCGGCGTCGCCGTGGCCCCGTTCAAGGCGCAGAACATGTCCAACAACTCCGCCGTCGTGGTCGGCCCGGACGGGCGGGGCGGCGAGATCGGGCGGGCCCAGGCGATGCAGGCCGCCGCCTGCGGTCTCGTCCCCGACCTGCGGTTCAACCCGGTGCTGCTCAAGCCCGGCAGCGACCTGGCCAGTCAGGTGGTGCTGCTCGGCGAGGCCGTCGACACGGTCACCGCCGGCAACTTCCGGGCCCTGCGTCCGAAGCTCGCCGAGACGGCGTACGCGGCCCTGGCCGAACTGCGGGCGACGTACGACGTGGTGATCTGCGAGGGGGCGGGCAGCCCCGCCGAGATCAACCTGCGGGCCGGCGACTACGTCAACATGGGGCTCGCCCGGCACGCCGGTCTCCCCACGATCGTGGTCGGCGACATCGACCGGGGCGGCGTGTTCGCCTCGATGTTCGGCACGGTGGCCCTGCTCGACCCCGCCGACCAGGCGCTGATCGCCGGCTTCGTGATCAACAAGTTCCGGGGTGATCTCGGGCTGCTCCGCCCCGGGCTCGACATGCTGCACCGGGTGACCGGCCGGCCCACCTACGGGGTGCTGCCCTGGCACCTCGACCTGTGGCTCGACGCGGAGGATTCGCTCGCCTACGGCCGGGTGCTCGGCCGGCCCGCCGCCCCGCACGGCACCGACTGGCTCGACGTGGCGGTGGTCCGGCTGCCCCGGATCAGCAACGCCACCGACGTGGAGGCCCTCGCCACCGAACCGGGCGTGCGGGTCCGGCTCACCGTCGAGCCCGCCGAACTGGCCGCCGCCGACCTGGTCGTCCTGCCCGGCTCGAAGTCCACCGTCGCCGACCTGGCCTGGCTGCGGGAGACCGGGCTCGCCGAGGCGGTCACCGCGCACGCCGCCGCCGGCCGGCCGCTGCTGGGCATCTGCGGCGGCTTCCAGATGCTGGCCACGGCCATCCACGACCCGGTGGAGAGCCGCCGGGGCAGCGTCCCCGGCCTGGGCCTGCTCCCCATCGAGATCACCTTCGACCCGGTCAAGACCGTCCGCCCCGCCGTCGGCACCGCCGCGCCGGACGTCCCGGTACGCGGCTACGAGATCCACCACGGGTACGTCTCCACCGCCGACGCGGACCTGCCGCCGCTGCTGCACCACGCCGACGGCCGCCCCGAGGGCGCGCGGCTCGGCGCGGTGCACGGCACCCACTGGCACGGCGCGTTCGAGTCCGACGAGTTCCGCCGCCGGTTCCTGACCGAGGTGGCCCGGTCGGCTTGTCGGCACGGCTTCACCGTCGCACCGGGCACCAGTTTCGACGCCGCCCGCGAACGCTCCCTCGACCTGCTCGGCGACCTGGTCGAGGAGCACCTCGACACCGCCGCGCTGTGGCGGCTCATCGAGACCGGCGCCCCCGCCGATCTGCCGTTCATCCCACCCGGCGCACCACCGACGACCTGACCATCCTGCCCGCCCCGGCCGGACGCCCGGTCCGCGCCCGCGCCCGCTGGGAACCCCGGTCCGCGCCCGCTGCCGTCCGTGTCGGGCCGGTCGGTCGGGCCGTCGTCGTGCCGGTCGTCAGCGACGTACGTCGGCGGGCTGGTCGGACAGCGGCAACCCGGCCTCCTGCCACGCCTGCACGCCGCCGGTCATGTCGGTGGCGTTGCGCAGGCCCAACGCCTGCAGGCTCGCCGCCGCCAGACTGGAGCTGTAACCGTGCCGGCAGGCCACCACGATCTCCCGGTCGTAGCCCGTCGCCTCGGGGATGCGCCACTCGCTGGCCGGGTCCAGCCGCCACTCCAGCACCGTCCGGTCGATGACGATCGCGCCGGGCAGTTCCCCCTGCTCCCGGCGTTGCCCCTCGGTACGCGTGTCGACCAGCAGCGCACCCGCCCGTACCGCCTCGACCGTCTGGTGAGGACTCAACCGTCGCAGCCCGGCCCGGGCCTGTTCCAGCAGGGCGTCCACGCCGGGACTCATCACGTCATTGAGCACGTCCAGATCATGCCCCGGCACCCACGGCCCCGCCCGACGAACCGCACTCCCCACGGCGGAACCAGGCTCACGGGGGACACCCACTAGCGTCACCGGTGTGACGGTGGCCCTGGTCGAGGCGTACGCGACGCTGGCCCGGCGGGTGCTCGCCGGGCCGGCCCGGTTGGGGCGTACCCGACTGGTGGCCGTCGACGGGCCCAGCGGCGCGGGCAAGAGCGTCTTCACCGCGTGCCTCGCGGACGCCCTGGCCGGCCTGCCCGACGGCGGGCGGCCACCGGTGGTGCACACCGACGACCTGCTCGACGGCTGGGACGACCAGTTCACCTTCTGGACCCGACTGGAGGAACGGGTGCTCACCCCGCTGCGGGCCGGGCGACCGGGCTCCTACCGGCGGTACAGCTGGGTGCGCCGGGCGTTCCTGCCCCGCGAGGTGCCGGTGCCGGTCGCGCCGGTGCTGCTGCTGGAGGGGGTGAGCGCGGCGCGGGCGGCGATCCGCCCGGAGCTGACCCTGTCGGTGCAGGTGACCGCGCCGGAGCCGGTGCGGTTGCGCCGCGCGCTGGACCGCGACGGTGCGCACCTGCTGGCGGAACTGTGGCGCTGGCACGCGGGTGAGGCGGCCCACTTCGCCGCCGACCGGACCGCCGACGCGGTCGACCTGGTGGTCGACGGCGCACCGACCCTGCCGCACGACCGGGACCACTACTACGTCCGCCGCCCGGCACCCGTCGGTGCTCCCGGTCCGGTCGTCGGGCCGGCGGCCGGGGCCGGTCGGCGGTCCGGCCCGACTGCGGGTTCCGGCTCGCCGGGTGGCTCGCGGTAAGGCCGGCATACGATGCCGGTCATGACCTCACCGATCATGTCCGAGTCCGAGGTACGGGCCGCCGTCGCGCGGGAACTGCCCGGGGTCCGTGCCGACCTGGAACGTCTCGTCCGCATCCCCGGCATCGCGTTCGAGGGGTTCGACCACTCGTACGTCGAGCGCTCCGCCGAGGCGGTCGCCGAGTTGCTGCGCGGCTGCGGTCTCGACGTACGGATCGTGCGGTCGGGCGGTCAGCCCGCCGTGATCGGGACGAAGGCTGCCCCGCCCGGCGCGCCCACCGTGCTCATGTACGCCCACCATGACGTCCAGCCCGTCGGCGACCTGTCGCTGTGGGAGTCCGAGCCGTTCGAGCCGGTCGAGCGGGACGGCCGCCTCTACGGGCGCGGCGCGGCCGACGACAAGGCCGGCATCATGGCGCACGTCGCCGCCCTGCGCGCCTTCGGCGACCGGCTCCCGGTCGGCGTGGTGCTGTTCATCGAGGGCGAGGAGGAGTACGGCTCGGACTCGCTTCCGCGGCTGCTCACCGAGCACCGCGAGGAGATCGCCTCGGACGTCATCGTGATCGCCGACTCCACCAACTGGGACGTGGGCGTGCCGGCCCTGACCACCTCGCTGCGCGGCGTGGTCAACCTGTTCGTCGAGCTGCGCACCCTGGACCACGCGGTGCACAGCGGCATGTTCGGCGGTGCCGTGCCGGACGCGTTGACCGCGCTGGTCCGCCTGCTGGCGACCCTGCACGACGACGCCGGCGACGTGGCCGTCGAGGGCCTGACCGGCCGGGCGGGGGCCGCCGTCGACTATCCGGAGGACCGGTTCCGGGCCGAGGCCGGGCTGGTCGAGGGGGTGTCGCTGATCGGCACCGGCCGGATCACCGACCGGCTCTGGACCCGACCGGCGGTGGCGGTGCTCGGCATCGACGCCCCGGCCACCGGCGAGGCGCCGAACGCGCTGGTCCCGGCGGCGAAGGCCAAGCTGAGCGTACGGCTGGCGCCGGGCGACGACCCCAAGCGGGCGTACGACGCGGTGCGTACCCACCTGGAGAAGCACGCGCCGTGGGGCGCCCGGGTGGCGGTGACCCTGGAGCACGACGGTGACCCGTGCGTCATCGACGCGTCGGGGCCGGTGTTCGACGCCGCCCGCGCGGCGTTCCGGGCCGCCTGGGACGGCACCGAGCCGGTGGACATCGGCGTCGGCGGGTCGATCCCGTTCATCGCCACCTTCCAGGAGATGTTCCCGCAGGCGGCGATCCTGGTCACCGGGGTGGAGGACCCGCACGCGCGGGCGCACGGCCCCAACGAGAGCCTGCACCTCGGCGAGTTCACCCGGGTCTGCCTGGCGGAGGCGCTGCTGCTGGCGAAGGTGGCCGAGCAGGGGCGGCAGGCCGGTTAGGTCGCGGAACCATAACTTCGGGGTCGATGTCGGAGTTCGCGGCGTGTCGGACGACGGCCTGGTATAGCCTTCGAACATGCGTACGAACGACGTGATGACGCGGCTGGAAGCCGCCGTGAGCGCTCTGGGGGACGTCGACGTCTCCGCGTGGCCCGAGGACACGCTCAAGGAACAGCTCGGCGAGCTCTCGGCCGTGTTGGTCGCCCTGGACGGCGTGCTGTCCCGGGTCGCCGACGGCGTCCGCGCCCGTGGGCTGCGCATCGAGGAGCCCGTCTCGGTCTGAGCCGTGGTCCGGGTGGCCACACCCGGTGCCACTGGGGAGGACGGCCGGATCGGGACGGCCCGGGTACGGCAATACCCGGGTGATGTCGGGGGTGGCTGGCAGGATGAGGTGCGTGCGGTTCCTCGACCTGGCAGCCACCTCCGCGGCCGTCGCGGCCACCTCCGGCCGGCGGGCCAAGGTGGAGTTGCTGGCCGACGCGTTGCGGGCGCTCGACCCGTCCGAGGTGTCGGTCGGCTCCGGCTACCTCGCCGGTGAGCTGCGCCAGCGGCAGACCGGCGTGGGCTGGGCCAGCCTGCGCGACCTGCCGCCGCCGGCCGCCGAGCCGACCCTGACCGTGACCGCCGTCGACGCGGCGATCGACGAGATCGCCGCCGTGCACGGGCCGGGCTCCCAGGCCCGTCGCCGGCACCTGCTCGCCGCCCTCTTCGGTGCCGCCACCGCCGACGAGCAGCGGCTGCTGGTCGACCTCTTCCGGGGCGAACTGCGCCAGGGCGCCCAGGCGGGCCTGCTCGCCGACGCCGTCGCCAAGGCCGCCGACGTCCCGGTGACGGCGGTACGCCGCGCCCTGCTGCTCGCCGGTGACCTGCGGGCCGTCGCGCTGGCCGCCCGCACCGGCGGGGCCGCCGCGCTGGCCGGGTTCGGGCTCCAGGTGGGCCGCCCGCTCGCGCCGATGCTGGCCCAGAGCGCGCCCTCGGTCGACGCCGCGCTCCAGGCCACCGGGGTCCCGGCCGTGGTCGACGTCAAACTCGACGGCATCCGCATCCAGGTGCACCGCTCCGGCGACGACGTCGCGGTCTTCACCCGCAGCCTCGACGAGATCACCGCCCGGGTGCCCGGGGTGGTCGCCGCCGTACGCGCCCTGCCGGTCCGCGACGTGGTGCTCGACGGCGAGGCGATCGGGTTGGACACCGCCGGCCGTCCGCTGCCGTTCCCGCAGACCTCCAGCCGGGCGGCCCGACGGGCCACCGCCGCCGCGACCGGGGTCACCTCCGCCGGCGGTGCCGCCGCAGCGGCCGACGTGGCCCCGCTGGCCGAGGCGACCGCGCTCACGCCGTACTTCTTCGACCTGCTGCACCTCGACGGCGACGACCTGATCGACCTGCCGGGCCGGCAGCGGTGGGCCCGCCTCGCCGACGTCGTCGACGGGTCGCTGCTGGTCGGCCGGGCCGAGGTGGAGGACCCCGAGCAGGCCGGTGCGGTGTTCGCCGCCGCGCTCGACGCCGGCCAGGAGGGGGTGGTGGTCAAGTCGCCGGACGCGCCCTACGACGCCGGTCGACGGGGCACCGCCTGGGTCAAGGTCAAGCCCCGGCACACCCTCGACCTGGTCGTGCTGGCGGTCGAGTGGGGCAGCGGCCGGCGGGAGGGGTGGCTGTCCAACCTCCACCTCGGTGCCCGGGACCCGCGCACCGGCGAGTTCGTCATGCTCGGCAAGACCTTCAAGGGCCTCACCGACGACCTGTTGCGTTGGCAGACCGAACGCTTCCTCGGGCTGGCCGTGGAACGCGGTGACTGGGTGGTGCGGGTCCGCCCCGAGCAGGTGGTCGAGATCGCCTTCGACGGGGTGCTCGCCAGCACCCGCTACCCGGGAGGGGTGGCGCTCCGGTTCGCCCGGGTGCTGCGTTACCGCGACGACAAGTCGGCCGCCGAGGCGGACACCATCGACACGGTCCGGGCGCTGCACGCCGGGCGGCCCACCGACTGAGCCGCACCCGGCGGGACGGCCGGTTCAGACCGTGGACAGCGACCGGGCGTAGTTGACCTGGTTGTTGATCTGCTGCACCTGCCCCTGGTCGACGACCGGGATACGGGCCACGTACTGGTGGCCGCCGCTGGTCACCGTCACCTGCACCGTGCCGTGGTACCGGGTCTCCTTGATCAGCAGGAAGAGCAGGCTGAAGATGGTGAGGCAGAAGAAGCCGAGGATGGCGCAGACGATCGCCCAACTGGCGATCTTCTCCTCCCGCTGCCAGTGGTCGGTCACGTACCAGGTGGCGCCGGCCAGGGGCATCACCCCGGCCGGGGTACGGATCACCGGCGGACTCACCATGATCTCGCCGATCTGCACCGCCGCCGGCTGCTGACCGCCCGCCGCCCCCGGCAGCGGCGGGGTGAACTGCGGCGGGTACGGCCCAGGCTGGCCCACCGGCGCGGCGTACGGGTCGACCCCGGCCGGTGCCGGGAACGGTGCCGGCGGCGCGGAGAACTGGGCCGGCAGCGCGGAGAACTGCGCGGGCGGTGCGGAGAACTGGGCCGGCGGGCCGGAGAACTGCGCCGGTGGGGCCGAGTACGGTCCGGCCGGCGACGGGGTGGAGGGGTCGAGCGGTGCCGCCGGGGGAGGCGTGGCCGGGAACGGGGCCGTGGGAGGCGTCTGCTGCGCCGGTACCGCCGGGGGCGCCGGGAAGGCATCCGGTGCTGCGGGGAAGGCCGCCGGGGGCGCGTCCGGCGACGGTGCCCACGGGTCGGAGGCAGGGCTCGCCTGCGTGGGCGGATCGGACGGGTACGACGGGGCGGGGTCGGAGGTCACCGCGACACCTCACGCGCGTTGGACATCCTGCGGACCATACAGCGTCCGCCGCCGTCCCGCGTCCCGGCGTGGTTCCGACCCCGGGGCACGGCGGCCCGCAGAGGGCCCGGTGCAGCCACCGCCAGCCGGTCGCCCCGGCCGGGTGGGTGACTGTCGTGGGTCCTTTCGAGGTGATGACGAGAACGAGTCAGGGCCGACCGGGAGTGGTGGACCGAATCGCGCGGCTCCGGCACTCGACCGGGTGATGTCGTGACGTCATCAGCTCGAAAGGACGCGCACCCATGGTGGGAGGCCGCCCGGCTGGTGCCGTATGGCGGGCAGCCTGGCGGGGCCGGGCAGTTCGGCGGGCGGGGCAGCCTGGTGGGCGGGGCAGCCTGGCGGGCGGAACAGCCTGGCGGGCGGGCGGTCCGGCAGGGGCGGTGGTCAGGCGGAGGCGGCCGGTTCGGCGGCCCGGTCGACGGGGGGCTTCGGCGCGTCCAGGCCGGCGGCCCGGCGGGCCTCCCGCCGGGCCACCCAGCCGTAGCCGAACAGCGTCATCGCGGCGAACAACCACCACTGGACGACGTAGCCGAAGTTCTGCCAGTTGTTCGTGTGCCCGATCGGCACCGCCCGGAACGCCGGGTCGTTCGCCGGGGTCTGCTCGTCGAGCAGCAGGTAGGCCCCGTGCAGCGGGTACGGCAGTTCCCGGGCCAGCTTGTCCACGGTCACCCGACGGGTCTCCAACCGGCCGTCGCGCCGGTCCACGCCGTTGCCGCCGCTCTCGGTGGGGTGCACCCGGCCGACGACGGTCACCTGACCGGTCGGCAGCGCCGGCACCTCGGGCATGGCCAGCGCGCCGCCGGGCGCCGGGGGAACCCATCCCCGGTCGACCAGCACGGCCGTGCCGTCGTCGAGCACCAGCGGGGCGAGCACCTCGAAGCCGACCCGGCTCTCCACCGTCCGGCCCCGGATCAGGATGACGTTCGAGGCGTCGTACCGGCCGGTGACGGTGACCCGGCTCCACTCGGCCTGCGCGGCGGGGGCCGGACCGACCGTGCCCGCGCCCCCGGTGGGGGCCGGCAGCGTCGACCGCAGCGGTGCGGGGGTGCCGGCGGTGCCGGCGTCGATGCGCTCGTTGACGGCGGTACGTTCCCGGTAGCGGTCCAGCTGCCAGTTGCCGAGCAGCACCATGACGGCGGCGGCGACCAGGGTCAGCGCGAGGATGCCCAGCCAGCGTGGGGTCAGCAGGAACCGGTACACAGCATGAGGCTACCCGTATGACCGACGCCACCCTGCGCGACGGCCCGGCACCGGCCCGTACGCCGTCGGATCGGCGGTCTCCGCCTGTCGCCGGGGGCGGGTATGGTCACGCCTGCGGATCGCCGCCGGTGTTCCTCCCGGCCGTCCGCGAGCCACCGCCCGTCGCCACCGAGGAGTCGATGATGACCGCCGTGCCGCGCCTCGTGTTCAGCGCGCCGTCCTCCGGTCACGGCACCAACGCGTTGTCCGTCGGTCTGCTCGCCGCCCTCGCCGACCGGGGGCTCGATGTCGCCGGTTTCAAGGTCGGCCCGGACCACGTCGACGCCGCCTACCTCGGCCTGGCCGCCGGCCGTCCCGGCCGCACCCTCGACCCCCGGCTGATCGGCGGCGACCGGCTCGGGCCCCTTTTCGCGTACGGCGCGCAGGGTGCCGCGTTGGCCCTGGTCCAGGGCACCATGGGGCTGTACGACTCGGTCGCGGGCCGCCCCGAGGCGGAATCCACGGCCGCCGTGGCGACCGCGCTGCGTAGCCCCGTCGTGCTGGTGATCGACGTGGCGGCGATGGGGCAGTCGGTGGCTGCCCTGGTGCACGGCTTCCGCTCGTACGACGAGCAGCTCTGGTTGGGTGGGGTGATCCTCACCCAGGTCGCCTCCGGCCGGCACGAGGCCATGCTCCGGGAGGCGCTCGACGACGTCGGGATGCCGGTCTACGGCGCGCTGCGCCGGCACGAACTGCCCCCGGTGCTGCCCGCCCGCCGGCACGGCGTGGTGCCGGTCCTCGGCCGCGACGCCGAGGCGTCCCGCGCGGTGCGCCGGCTCGGCGAGGCGGTCGCCGGAACGGTCGACCTGGAACGGCTGCTCGGGTTGGCCCGCTCGGCCCCGGCGCTCTCCGTCCCGTCCTGGTCGCCGGTGTCCGCCGCTCCGGTGGGGGACGCGCCGGTGGTGGCGCTCGCCGGCGGCCCCGGCGGCAGCTACAGCCACCCGGAGACCGCCGAGCTGCTGCGGGGTGCCGGGGCCCAGGTGGTCACCGTCGACCCGCTGCGCGACGAGGCGTTGCCCGCCGGCACCCGCGCGCTGGTCGTCGGGGGCGCGCTGCCCGAGTCGTACGCGCGGGACCTGTCGGCCAACCGGCGGCTGTGCATCGCGGTGGCTGAACTGGCCCGCACCGGCCGGCCGGTGATCGCCGAGGGCACCGGTCTGCTGTGGCTGGCCCGGGAGCTGGACGGGCTGCCGATGTGCGGGGTGCTGGACGCGATCGGCGCGAGCCGGGACGGCCTGGTGGTCGGTTACCGGGAGGCGACCGCCCTGTCCGACAGCGCGGTCGCCCGTACCGGTGCGACGGTGGTGGGCTACAAGCAGCACGGCGCGGTGCTCACCCCCCGCTCCGGGCAGCGGGCCGCCTGGAGTTGGGAGGGCGGCACGCCCGAGGGCTTCGTCTGGCGGGGGGTGCACGCCTCCCAGCTCGGCCTGCACTGGGCGGCGTACCCCGAGATCGCGACCCGGTTGGTGACGGCGGCGGCGCTGCCCTCGCCGGTCGAGGGCGTCGCCGCACCGGCCTGACCGGCCGGCCAGCCTCGGCCGGCCGCCCCCGCCTCAGCCGACGATGGCGTCCGACGGTGGGGTGAACTGGCGGGTCGGGGTGCCCTTGAGACCGTCGCGCAGGGTCTGGGCGACCGCGTTGACCGGGACCTGGGACTGCCCGTCACCGACGGCGTTGAACGGGTTGTCCGGGTCGGCGATGAAGCTCGCCGCCGCCAGTTCCGGGGTGTAGCCGACGAACCAGGCCGACCGGGTGCTGTCCGTGGTGCCGGTCTTGCCGGCCACCGGGCGGCCCACCGTGCCCCGGACGCTGTCCGCCGTCGACCAGCCGCCGCAGCTGCCCTTGGCCGGGGTGTCGCCGGTGGGGCAGCGCGCCGCGTCGGTGGCGGCACGGGCGGCGTCGGCGTTCACCACCTGCCGGCAGCGCGGCTTGGCGACCTCCCGTTCGATGCCACCGGCGGTCTTGTACGTGGCCGGGGTGCCGTCCCGGTTGGTGATCGAGTTGACCGGCATCGCCTCGCAGTAGCGCCCGTCGGCGGCGATCGCGGCGTAGGCGTTGGCCATCTCCAGCGGGGTGGCGTCGGAGACGCCCAGGGTGAACGCGCCCCACTTCTTCGCCTTGCTGGGCGACGCCTGGTCCTTGTCCACGTCGGTACGCCAGCGCAGGCCGAGCTGCTCGGCGAGGTGCACCCCCCGGTCCGCGCCGATCTTCTCCTCCAACTGGACGAAGTAGGTGTTCACCGACTTGCCGAACCCGGACCACATGGTCTGCCGGCCGGTCATCGCCCCGCTGGCGTTGGACGGCGCCCACCCGTCGTACACGGCGGACTTGTACCGGTACGGCGAGTCGAACGCGGTGGACAGCGGCATCCCGGCGTCCAGGGCGGCCAGCATCGGGAACATCTTGAACGTCGAGCCGGCCTGGTAACCGGGGAGGGTGCCGCCGCCGAGCAGCGGGGCGACCGTGTTCGGGTAGTTCGCCTTCGTCTTCGGGTCGGCCTCGGGGTTCGAGCTGGGTCCGTTCTGGCTGACATCCAGGGAGTACGTCCGGTTCACCGCCATCGCCTTGATCCGCCCGGTGCCCGGTTCGGCGACCACGATGCCGTTGGCGAAGGGGCTGCCGACGCCGTCCTTCGCGCCGACGTTCTTCTCGGCGGCGGCCTGGACCTTGGGGTCGAGACTCAGCACGATCCGGTAGCCGCCCCGGCGCAACTTGTCCATCCGTTCCAGCCGGTTCTCGCCGAACGCGGGCTGCGCGCTCCACCAGTTCTTCACGTAGTCGCAGGCGAAGCCCCAGGTGTTGTACTTGCCGGGGATCGAGGCGCAGTCGTTGGCGGGGGTGGTGGGCCGGGTCCGGATGGGTTCGCTCTTGGCGACCGCGGCGGCGTCCGGGGACAGGTAGCCGAGTTGGGACATCTTGTCGAGGACGTAGTTGCGCCGGCCGGTGGCCTCCTTCTGGTCGGAGCTGAGCGGGTCGTACTCGGAGGGGGACTTGACCAGGCCGGCGAGGGTGGCCGCCTCGACCGGGGTGAGCGTGGCCGGGGTCTTGGAGAAGAAGATCTGCGCCGCGGCGTAGATGCCGTACGCCCGGTGGCCGAAGTACGCCGAGTTGAGGTAGCGCTCCAGGATCTGCTCCTTGGTCAGCTCCTTCTCGATGTCCAGCGCCATCCGCATCTCCTTGACCTTGCGCAGGCTGGTCTGCTGGGTGGCCTCCTGGACCTCCTGCGGCGTCTGCGCGCTGTCCCGTAGCGCCATCCGGACGTACTGCATGGTCAGGGTGGAGGCGCCCTGGGACACGCCGCTGGAGCGGGCGTTGGCCACGAAGGCGCGGGCGACGCCCTTGGGGTCGACGCCCCGGTGCTGGTAGAAGCGGTTGTCCTCGGCGGCGACGATGGCCTGCTGGATGTTCGGCGACATGTCCGACAACTTGGTGTACTGCCGGTACTCCTCGTAGAACATCGTCAGGATCGTGGTGCCGTCTGGGGCGTAGAGGTAGGACGTCTCGGCGGGCAGGGCGGTGCGCAGGATGTTCGTCTTGTGCTCCACGGCGTGCGCGGTGGCCTTGGCGCCCAGGCCGGTCACGGCGGCCAGCGGGTACGCCACGGCGGCGAGCACGATGCCGGCGATCAGCCCGGCACGCAGGAGAGGAACGGAACGACCAGCGGCAGCAAGGGGTCGATTGCTCACCTGGTCAAGTTATGACATTTCCGATTCGTCCATGAGAAGAATTCATGAACGCTCGGGCGTTCCCCGACCGGGACGGCGACCGCGGGGGAAGAGTCCGGCATGCCGTGATGTGGACCACCCCGGGATCGGCTGTCCCCTGCGCCGGCTTCCCGGCAGGATCGCGGACATGCATGGGCAACTGACCGGCGGCACGCCGTCGACCGGTCCGGACGGCGGCGGCGACGTGCCGGCGACGACGCGCGGGACGACCGCCGACCCCGGACCGGATCTCGCCCACCACGGGGACGCCGAGGCCACCCCCGGCCTGGTCGACCTGGCCGTCAACGTCCGCCGGGACCCGATGCCGGACTGGCTGGCCGCCCCGGTCACCGCCGCCCTCGCCGACCTGGCCGGCTACCCCGACCCCCGGCCGGCCCGCGCCGCCGTCGCCGCCCGGCACGGCCGCCCACCGGCGGAGGTACTGCTCACCGCCGGTGCCGCCGAGGGCTTCGTGCTGCTCGCCCGCGCCCTGGCCGGGGTACGCCGCCCGGTGGTGGTGCACCCGCAGTTCACCGAACCGGAGGCCGCGCTGCGGGCCGCCGGCCACCGGGTCGAACGGCTCCTGCTCGACCCGGACGACGACTTCCGGCTCGACCCGGCCCGGGTGCCGGCCGACGCCGACCTGGTCATGATCGGCAACCCGACCAACCCGACCTCGGTGCTGCACCCCGCCGCCGCCCTGGCCGCCCTGGCCCGGCCCGGCCGGGTGCTCGTCGTCGACGAGGCGTTCGCCGACACCACCGACGCCCCCGGCGTCGACGGCGAACCCGAGTCCCTCGCCGCCCGCCGGGACCTGCCCGGCCTGGTCGTGGTGCGCAGCCTCACCAAGACCTGGGGGCTGGCCGGGCTGCGGATCGGCTACCTGCTCGGCGAGGCCGCCCTGGTGGACCGGCTGGCCGCCGTCCAGCCGCTGTGGGCCGTGTCCACCCCGGCGCTGGCCGCGGCCACCGCCGTCGCGTCACCGACCGGCGTCGCCGCCGAGCGCGCCATCGCCGCCCGGCTCGCCGCCGACCGCGACCACCTGGTGCGCCGCCTGTCGGCCCTGCCCGGGGTACGCGTCGCGGGCCGGCCGGCCAGCGCCTTCGTCCTGGTCCACCGCCCCGGCGCCGACCGGGTACGCCAGGCGTTGCGCGACCGGGGCTGGGCCGTACGCCGCGGCGACACCTTCCCCGGGCTGGGGCCGGACTGGCTGCGGATCGCCGTCCGCGACCCGGCCACCACTGATGCGTTCATCGAGGTACTGGCGGAGATCCTGGAGGCATGATGTTGGAGACGACGATCGCGGAGATCGGTCCGCCCGACCCGGTGGCGATGACCGCCGCCCGGGACCTCCAGGCCCGGCTGACCAAGCCGGCCGGCTCGCTCGGCGCGCTGGAGGAGCTGTCCGTACGCCTGGCCGGCCTGGCCGGGGTCTGCCCGCCGCCGCTGCCCGAACCGGCGGCGGTGGCGATCTTCGCCGGTGACCACGGCGTGCACGCCCAGCGGGTCACCCCGTGGCCGCAGGAGGTCACCGCCCAGATGATCGGGAACTTCCTGGCCGGCGGGGCGGTCGTCAACGCGTTCGCCAGGCAGGCCGGCGCCTCGGTCACCGTGGTCGACGTCGGCGTGGCCACCCCGCTGCCGTTCCCACCCGCCGACCCCGCGCCCAACAACGCCACGCCCGCCGACGTCGTGCCCGCCGACGCCGCGCCCGCCTCGACCGGCACCACCCTGGCGCCGCCGCGCCTGCTCGACGCGAACGTGCGGCGTGGCACCCGGGACATGACGGTCACCGCCGCGCTCACCCGGGACGAGGCGCGGGCGGCGGTCGAGACCGGCATCCGGGTCGCCGGTGAGCTGCTCGACGCCGGGGCGGGGGTGCTGCTCACCGGCGACATGGGGATCGCCAACACCACGCCGGCCGCCGCGCTGGTCGCCGCGTTCACCGGGGTCGACCCGGAGGCGGCCACCGGCCGGGGCACCGGGGTGGACGACGAGACGTACCGGCGCAAGGTCGACGTGGTGCGGACGGCGCTGGAGCGGCACCGGCCCGACCCGGCCGACCCGCTGGGGGTGCTGGCCGCCGTCGGTGGCCTGGAGCACGCGGCGCTGGCCGGCCTGATCCTCGGTGCGGCGGCCCGCCGGGTGCCGGTGCTGCTCGACGGGGTGATCGCGGCCGCCGCCGCGCTGGCCGCCGCCGCCCTCGCCCCCGACGCGGTCGGCGCGATGGTCGCCGGGCACCGCTCCGCCGAGCCGGGCGCCACCGTGGCGCTGCGCCACCTCGGTCTCGACCCGCTCGTCGACCTCGGCCTGCGCCTCGGCGAGGGCACCGGCGCGCTGCTGGCCCTGCCGGTGGTCACCGGCGCGGTCCGGGTGCTGCACGAGGTGGCCACCTTCGACGCGGCGGGGGTCTCCGAGAAGTGAGCACCAACCCGTACCCCCTCGGCCTGCGGCTCGCCGGGCGGCGGGTGGTCGTGGTGGGCGGCGGCGCCGTGGCCAGCCGGCGGGTACCCGCCCTGCTGGACGCCGGGGCCGACGTGCTGCTGGTCAGCCCCGAGGTCACCCCCGCGTTACGCGCGCACGTCGACGCCGGACGGCTGCACTGGCGACCCCGCCGGTTCGCCCCCGACGACCTCGACGGGGCGTGGCTGGTCCAGGTCGCGGTGGACGATCCGCACGCCGCCGCCTCGGTCAGCGCCGCCGCCGCCGAACGGCGGATCTTCTGCGTCCGGGCCGACGACCGGACGGCGGCCACCGCGTGGACCCCGGCGGTGACCCGGCACGGACCGGTGACGGTGGCCGTGCTGGGCGGGGGGGACCCGCACCGGGCGATGGCCGTCCGGGACGCCGTCCGGGAGCTGCTCACCGCGCGGACCGGGCTGGCCGTCGGCCCGGCAGGGTCGAGCCGGGACGCCCCGGCACCGGCCGGGGGTGTCGGCGGCCCGCAGGCTCCGGCACCGGCCGGGGCTGTCGCGGACCAGCAGCCTTCGGCGACGGCCGGGTCCGGCGGCGGGGCGGTGCCGCCCGGTGGGCCGGTCGGGCGGGTGTCCCTGGTCGGCGCGGGACCGGGCGACCCGGAGCTGATCACCGTCAAGGGGTGGCGGCTGCTCACCGAGGCGGACGTGGTGGTCGCCGACCGGCTGGTGCCCGGGCTGCTCCTGGACGAACTGCGCCCCGACGTCGAACTGGTCGACGCGGCGAAGATCCCCTACGGGCCGTCCCGGGCTCAGGAGGAGATCAACCGGATCCTGGTCGACCGGGCGCTCGCCGGGAAGGTCGTGGTCCGGCTCAAGGGCGGCGACCCGTACGTCTTCGGGCGCGGCGGGGAGGAACTGCTGGCCTGCGCGGCGGCCGGCGTGCCGGTGACCGTGGTGCCCGGGGTGACCAGCGCGGTGGCCGTGCCGGCGGTGGCCGGTGTCCCGGTCACCCACCGGTCGGTGGCGCACGAGTTCACGGTGGTCTCCGGGCACGTCGCCCCGGACTCACCGGTCTCCCTGGTGCGCTGGGAGGCCCTCGCCGGTCTGCGGGGCACCCTGGTGGTGCTGATGGGGCTCAAGAACCTGGCCGCCATCGCCGACACCCTGACCCGGCACGGCCGGGACGCGGCCACCCCGGTCGCGGTGATCCAGGAGGGCACCACGGGTGGGCAGCGCAGCCTGCGGTCGACGCTCGGCGCGGTGGCGGCCGACGTGGTCGCGGCGGGCCTGCGGCCCCCGGCCATCGTGGTGATCGGCGACGTGGTCGACGCCCTGACGCCCTGACCACGCCCGCGTCTTGATCGACTCGCCTGGGCCGATGTTGCGGTATCCACGACGGGGGACACCGCTACATCGGCCCACAAGAGGCGGTCTTGAGAGGGATGCCGCCACCTCGGCCGGGTGGGCCGAGGTGGCGGGTCGAACTGTCGCTACTGCTTGAGCATGTTGTCCAGCAGCAGGGCGCAACGGATCAGCCCGAGGTGGCTGTACGCCTGCGGGTGGTTGCCCAGCCCGCGCTCGGCCAGCGGGTCGTACTGCTCGGGGAGCAGCCCGGTCGGGCCGGCGGTGTCGACCATCTGGGCGAACAGCTCCTCGGCGTCGGTGCGCCGACCGGTGCGCAGGTACGCCTCGATCAGCCACGCCGTGCAGATGTGGAAGCCACCCTCCCGGCCCGGCAGCCCGTCGTCCCAGTGGTAGCGGTAGACGACCGGGCCGCTGCGCAGATCCGCCTCGATCTTGAGCACGGTGGAGAGGAAGCGCGGGTCGTCGCCCGGGAGCAGGCCGGACAGCCCGATCCAGAGAGAGGAGGCGTCCATGTCCTCGTCGCCGTACGCGACGCTGTACGCCTCGACCTCCTCGTGCCAGCCGTTCTCCAGCACGTTGGCACCGATCCGGTCGCGCAGCTCCACCCACTCCGGCCGGTCCTCGCCGTCGTGCTGGCGCACCACGTGCAGGGCCCGGTCGACGGTCATCCAGCACATCACCTTGGAGAAGATGTGGTGCCGGGGCGGGAGGCGGGCCTCCCAGATGCCGTGGTCGGGTTCGTGCCAGCGGCGGCGGACCGCCTCGACCATGTTGTCCAGCACCCGCCACTCGTCGTCGCGGACCGAACCCCGGGCGTCGGCGACGGCCGCGATCAGGTCGGCGATCGGGCCGAAGACGTCCAGTTGGAGCTGGTGGTTGGCGAGGTTGCCGACCCGGACCGGCCGGGAGCCGGCGTACCCGGGCAGGGTGTCGATGACCGCCTCGGCGCCCAGCTCGTAGCCGTCCACGGTGTAGAGCGGGTGCAGCCGCTCGGGGTGCCCGCCGGTGCGCTCGATGCAGCCGTCCACCCAACGCAGCAGCGCCTCGGCCTCCTCGATCGAGCCGAGGTCGACCAGGGCCCGGGCGGTCATCGCCGCGTCCCGCAGCCAGCAGTACCGGTAGTCCCAGTTGCGGACGCCGCCCAGCTCCTCCGGCAGCGAGGTGGTCGCCGCCGCCAGGATCGAGCCGGTCGCCTCGTGGCAGAGGCCGCGCAGGGTGAGCGCGCTGCGGGCGACCAGGTCCCGGGCGGTGGCGGGCAGCCGCAGCGAGGCCACCCAGTCCTTCCAGGGCTGCTCGGCCCGGGCCTGCCGTTCGTGGATGCCGACCGCGTGGTCCTCCAGGCTGTGCGTGCCGAAGCGCAGCTCCAGCACCACCTGGCCGCCGGTGGCGGAGAGGTCGACCACGGCGTGCGCGGTCTCGTAGCCGCCGTCGTTGCGGACCTGCCAGGTCACCCCGGGGGAGTAGAGCGCGACGGGCTCGTTGGAGCCGAGCACCAGCAGGCCGTCGTCCATCGGCTGGAGCTGCGTGGCGACCTGCCCGAACTCGGGACGCGGGGCGAACTCGACGCGGGCCCGCCCGGAGCCGGTGAGCACCCGGACCAGGGTGGAGTCGCCGGTGATGACGGCCGGGCCGTCCGGGGTGGTCTCCCGGGCCGGCAGGTCCAGCCAGTCGGTGACGGTGAGCCCCGACCAACGGGTCTCCACGGTCATCGTGCCGTTGCGGTAGCGCTGGCCCAGCGGGATGCCGCCCCGCTCCGGCCCGACCGTGAAGTGCCCGGCCGGGCTGCCGCCGACCAGGTCGGCGAAGATCGCCGCCGAGTCCGGCTTGGGGTGGCAGAGCCAGCTCACCTTGGCCTCGGGGGTGAGTAACGCGACGGTACGGCCGTTGGCCAGCATCGAGTGCCGCTCGATCGGCACCGCCCGCTCGCCGAAGAGCCAGTGCCGACGGGTCTCCAGCAGCAGGCCGAGCGCGCGGGCCGCCTCGATCGGCTCGGCCACCCGGTAGTGCGCCTGGGTGTCCCCGGGGCCGATCTTGATGCCCAGGTCGGGGCCGTGCAGGTTGCCGAAGGCGTTCTCGTCGGTGACGTCGTCGCCGATGAACAGCACCGCGCTGGCCGAGAGCTGGGTGCGGAGCTGATCGACCGCGGTGCCCTTGTGGGTGGCGACCACCGACAGCTCGATGACCTCCTTGCCCTGGGTGACGGTGACGTCGTCCCACTTCGCCGGCCCGTTGCGGACCGCCTCGACGGCCGCGGCGGCGACCTGCGGGTCGACCCCGCGGGTGTGCACCGCGACGCTTGCCGGCTTGCGTTCCAGCCGTACCCCCGGGTGGGCCAGGGCGATCTCGCGCAGCGCGTCGCGCAGCCGGGTGCGCACGGCGACCAGTTCGGGGGAGAGCCGCTCGACGAAGCCGATGTCGAACTCGGAGCCGTGGCTGCCGACGAGGTGGATCTCGTTGGGCAGCCGGGACAGCGCGGCCAGGTCGCGCAGCGCCCGCCCGGAGACCACCGCGACGGTGGTCTGCGGCAGCGAGGCCAGCGCCCGGACGGCGGCGACCGACTCGGGCAGCGGCACGGCCTTGCTCGGGTCCTCCACGATCGGCGCGAGGGTGCCGTCGTAGTCGCAGGCGACCAGGAGCTGCGGTACGCGGGCGATGCGTCCGATCGCGGCGAGCAGCTCCGGGTCCATCGTCCCGGCGGCGGGGGTGATGATCTCGGCGGTGGGGGCGTTCACTCGGCCTCCGTCCCCGGTGCGCCCAACTCGGTCAGAAAGGACTTCGCCCAGTGCCCCACATCGTGGGTGCGCAGGTGACGTTGCATGATCCGCATGCGTCGACGGGCCTCCGGCTTCTCTACGTGTACAGCCCGCAGGAGGGCGTCCTTGACGGCGTCGGGGTCGTGCGGATTGCACAGGAACGCCTGGCGCAGCTCGGTGGCGGCGCCGGCGAACTCACTGAGCACGAGCGCACCGCCCTGGTCGGCGCGCGATGCGACGTACTCCTTGGCCACCAGGTTCATTCCGTCTCGCAGCGGGGTCACCATCATCACGTCGGCCGCGACGTACATCGCGGCCAGTTCGCTGCGACTGTACGACTGATGCAGATAATGCACCGCCGGCACGCCGACCCTGCCGAATTCGCCGTTAATCCGACCAACCTCGCGTTCCACCTTGACCCGAAGTGCCTGGTAGTGCTCCACGCGCTCCCGGCTGGGGGTGGCGACCTGCACCATAACCGCGTCCGGAACTGTCAACTTTCCGTCAGCAAGGAGTTCCCGGAAGGCCTTGAGTCGGAGTTCGATGCCCTTCGTGTAGTCGAGCCGGTCGACGCCCAGGATGATCGTCTTCGGGTTGCCCAGCTCCTCGCGGATCTGCTTGGCGCGGGCCTGGATCGCCGGGTCCTCGGCCAGCCGCTCCATCTCCTTGGTCTCGATGGAGATCGGGAACGCGCCCGCCTTCACCTGCCGCCCGTCGACCTGGATCATCTGGCCCTCGTAGCGCAGCCCGAGCAGGTGCCGGGCCAGCCGGACGAAGTTCTGCGCGGCCAGCCGCTGCTGGAAACCGACCAGGTCGCTGCCGAGCAGACCGCGCAGGATCTCGGTGCGGAACGGCATCTGCATGAACAGCTCGATCGGCGGGAACGGGATGTGCAGGAAGAAGCCGATCTTCAGATCCGGCCGCAGCTCGCGCAGCATCGCCGGGACCAGCTGGAGCTGGTAATCCTGCACCCAGACCGTCGCGCCCTCGGCCGCGACGTCCGCCGCCGCCTCCGCGAACCGGGCGTTGACCAGCCGGTACGCCTCCCGCCAGCGGCGCTTGTAGGCGGGTGTCTCGACGGCGTCGTGATAGAGCGGCCAGATGGTCGCGTTGGACTGGCCCTCGTAGTAGCGTTCCAACTCCTCGGCGCTCAACGGCACCGGGTGCAGCCGGATGCCCTCCAGGTCGAACGGCTCCGGGGCGGCGCCGGTGCCACCGGCCCAGCCGACCCAGGTGCCCCGGTGCTCGGCGAGGACGGGGTGCAGCGCGGTGACCAGCCCACCCGGGCTGCGCCGCCACTGTCGTCCCTCGGGTGTGCTCACCTCGTCGACCGGCAGTCGGTTGGCCACAACGACAAAGGAGCTACGGACGGTCACGATCGGCCACCTCCGGGTGCTGACGGGTCCACCGCGATGAGCGTACTGAGCGTAGCTGCGGCGTCTGGGACCCCGTGCCGGACTTACCTACCCGTCCCACGGCCGCTGAACCCGTACCGTGATCTTGTCAACATCGCCAGCTCAGCGGTGGCGGACCCGGCGCGGACCGGACCGGGCGGGGTGATGTGGGCGCGGCCGGCCGTACCTGTCAGGATTGACGACGGCGTGCGCGTGGCCGGCCCCCGGCCGGCGGCGGGTGGAGGTCGGAGCCCGCGCCGACGCACCCGCGAGCCCGCGACAGTAACCGACGGAGGTACCCCGCACCGTGGCCCAGTTCATCTACGTCCTGGAAAAGGCGCGCAAGGCGCACGGCGACAAGGTCGTGCTCGACAACGTGACGCTGAACTTCCTGCCGGGGGCCAAGATCGGTGTGGTCGGCCCGAACGGCGCCGGTAAGTCCAGCCTCCTCAAGATCATGGCAGGGCTGGACAAGCCGAGCAACGGCGAGGCCCGGCTGATGCCCGGCTACACCGTCGGGATGCTCGCCCAGGAGCCCCCGCTCAACGACAGCAAGACCGTGCTCGGCAACGTCGAGGAGGCGGTCGCCGGGACCAAGGCCAAGCTGGACCGGTTCAACGCCATCGCCGAACAGATGGCCACCGACTACTCCGACGAGCTGATGGAGGAGATGGGCCGGCTCCAGGAGGAGCTGGACCACCTCGACGCCTGGGACATCGACTCCAAGCTCGAACTGGCCATGGACGCGCTGCGCTGCCCGCCGCCGGACGCCGACGTCACCCAGCTCTCCGGTGGGGAGCGCCGCCGGGTCGCGCTGTGCAAGCTGCTGCTGGAGGCGCCCGACCTGCTGCTGCTCGACGAGCCCACCAACCACCTCGACGCGGAGAGCGTGTCCTGGCTGGAGCAGCACCTGGCCAAGTACGCCGGCACCGTCATGGCGATCACCCACGACCGGTACTTCCTCGACAACGTGGCCAACTGGATCCTGGAGCTGGACCGGGGCCGGACGTACCCGTACGAGGGCAACTACTCCACCTACCTGGAGAAGAAGGCCGCCCGGCTGGCCGTCGAGGGGCGCCGCGACGCCAAGATGAAGAAGCGGCTCACCGAGGAACTGGAGTGGGTCCGCTCCAACGCCAAGGCCCGGCAGACCAAGTCCAAGGCCCGGCTGGACCGCTACGACGAGATGGCCGCCGAGGCGGAGAAGACCCGCAAGCTGGACTTCGAGGAGATCCAGATCCCGCCGGGCCCGCGCCTGGGCAGCACGGTCATCGAGGCCAACCACCTCAGCAAGGGCTTCGGCGACCGGCTGCTCATCGACGACCTGTCGTTCTCGCTGCCGCGCAACGGCATCGTCGGCATCATCGGCCCGAACGGCGTCGGCAAGACCACCCTGTTCAAGACCATCGTCGGGTTGGAGCAGCCGACCGGCGGCGAGGTCCGGGTCGGCCCCACCGTGTCGCTGTCGTACGTCGACCAGAACCGGGAGGGCCTGCACGGCGACAAGACCGTCTGGGAGGTCGTCTCCGACGGTCTCGACTACCTGATGGTGGGCAAGGTCGAGATGCCGTCCCGGGCGTACATCGCGGCGTTCGGCTTCAAGGGGCCGGACCAGCAGAAGCCGACCAAGGTGCTCTCCGGTGGCGAGCGCAACCGGCTCAACCTGGCGCTGACCCTCAAGATCGGCGGCAACGTCATCCTGCTCGACGAGCCGACCAACGACCTCGACGTCGAGACGCTGTCCAGCCTGGAGAACGCCCTGCTGGAGTTCCCCGGCTGCGCCGTGGTGATCTCCCACGACCGGATGTTCCTCGACCGGGTCGCCACCCACATCCTGGCCTGGGAGGGCGACGACGAGAACCCGGCGAAGTGGTTCTGGTTCGAGGGCAACTTCGACGCGTACGAGAAGAACAAGATCGACCGGCTCGGGGCGGAGGCGGCCCGGCCGCACCGGGTGACCTACCGCAAGCTGACCCGCGACTGAGCATGGCGGACCGTTTCGTCTACCACTGCACCCTGCGCTGGTCCGACCTGGACGCGTACGGCCACGTCAACAACTCGCGCTTCCTCACCCTGTACGAGGAGGCGCGGGTGGCGTTGATGTTCGCCGGTGGCAAGGCGTGGGGGGTCGGCTCGTTCGCCGACGGGGTCGTCATCCGCCGGCACGAGGTCGACTACCTGCGTCCGGTCGACTACGCGCTCGGCCGGGCCACCGCCCAGGCCGCGCCGACCGTCCGGATCGAACTGTGGGTGGAGCGCATCCGGGCCGCCTCGTTCACCGTCGCCTACGAGCTGTACGACGGCGACGTGCTGGCCAGCACCGCCCGCTCGGTGCTGGTCCCGTTCGACCTCGTGGAGAAGCGGCCCCGGCGGATCAGCGACGACGAACGGGCCTTCCTGGAGTCGTGGGCCCTGACCGACGGGGCGGCGTGAACGGCGGGGCCACCGTCCGGCCGGAGCACGGGTTGGCCGGGGCGGACGACGCGGGGGCCTTCCTGGCCCGGCTGGTCCGCCTCGACCCGGCCACGGTGGTCCGGCTACGCCCGCTGCCCGGCGTCGGCCGTACCGCCCTCTGGGCCCGGCTACCGTGGGACGTGCTGGTGGTCCGGACGGTGGCCGGGAGCGCCCCGGCCGACGTCACCGTGGACGCGGCCGAGCTGCTGGCCCGGTTGGCCGACGCCGACACCGCGCTGCCGCCCGGCCGCGACGAGCGGTGGCGGTGGCCGCTGCCCCCGGTGGTGAGCCGCCCGGTCGAGGTGCTGCCCGCCGCCGAGCTGCGGCGCATCGCCGAGGCCGCGGCGGGCACCCTGCGCACCGCCGCCGCCGAGGGGGTACGCGGGCGTGCGGTGGGGCAGCGGATGCTGCGGGAGGCGCTGCTGGACCACGTGGCGGTGACCGTCACTCCCGACGCCGATCCGGCCGACCCGGTGGAGATCACCCAACGGCTGGTGCAGGGGTTGGTCCGGATGGGTTTCCTGGGCCCGGCCGAGGTCACCGCGGCGGGGGAGGTCCAGGTCCGGGTGGCCGGCCGGTGGGTCGGTCTGGTGGGACCATACGGAGCCGCCTGGTCGCGGAAAGTTTCGGATCTCGCAATTCGTCCGGCGCGGGATCAGCCGAAAGTATGACCCCGGCTCATTCTTCCGGGCTGGGGCTGCCGTTGGGGGGGTGTCTCAACCCGGCTGTCCGGGTACCGTCCATCCTCGGATCCAACGCACCGTAGGCGATTGGATCCGCTGGGGAGTGAGGTGCGCGAGCGATGCCGTGGTGGTCATGGCGCCCTGGTCCCGCCGCTGGCGGCGACCCGGAAACTCGAAGCGGAGTCTCGGTGGACAGCATCCGGGTGGGGCCACCGCCGCCCCGGCAGCCGGCGGAGGACTGCCCCGGCACCGATCGGCCCGTCGTGACCGACCGGCCGGCCTCCGTGGCGCCGGTCACCCTGGCCCGGGTGTGCGACGCGCTCGACCTGCTCGACGTGCGTTACCTGGCCGACGGTGACGGCAACCTGCTGGCCATGTGGGAACGGCACGCGGTGCTGGTGACCCTCGAAGGCCCCGAGGACGAGATCCTGGTGATGCGGGCCCGCCCGCACGCCACCGTCCCGCCGGACTGGGCTGACCGGGCCTACCGGGTGGTCAACGAGTGGAACCACACCCGCCGGTTCTGCAAGGCGTACATCGGCGACCCGACCGAGCGCGGCCAGTTGCCCATCTACGCCGAGTTGCAGGTGCCGCTCGGCGCCGGGGCGCACGACGCGCTGCTGGTGGAGATGCTCGACTGCGGCGCGGCCGTGGCGACCACCTTCGTCGACTGGCTGCACGACGAGGGCGCCCTGCTCTGAGCCTGCCCGACGTCCCGCCCGCGCCGTCGTGGCCGCCGGGTCAGCCGACGGCCGGGTCCTCCATCACGTTGACCATGAAGTAGGCCGACCGCTCCAGGTAGTCCCAGAGGGTGGCGGCGGGCTCCGGTGGCAGGTCCAACTCGTCCACCGCCCGGCGCATGTGGCGCAGCCAGGCGTCCCGCTCGGCCGGGCCGATCCGGAACGGCGCGTGCCGCATCCGCAGCCGGGGATGCCCCCGCTGGGCCGAGTAGGTGTTCGGGCCGCCCCAGTACTGCATCAGGAACAGCGTCATCCGCTCGGTGGCCGGCCCGAGGTCGTCCTCCGGGTACATCGGGCGCAGCAGCGGATCGGCGGCGATGCCGGCGTAGAACCGGTCGACCAGCCGCCGGAAGGTGGGCTCACCACCGACCGCGTCGAAGAAGGTCGTCGACGGAACGGGCCGGGGATCGCCTGCGGAATTCACCGTTCCATCCTGCCAGGTACGGCGACGCCACGACCGCCGCCCACCGGCCGATCACGTCACAGCGTGCCGCCGGCGGGCCCGCTCCCCGGGCCGGGGCGTCGCCGACTCGGGCCGGTCGCCCGCCGGTGACCCGGTGCCGGCGTTGGCCAGGTCGGCGGCCTTCACGGCGGCGTCGACGGTCGCCCGGTCCGGCCAGCGCAGCGCGGTGACCAGCATCAGCAGCACCCCGGCGGCGCTCCACACCCCGACCACCACCGGCACCGAGAACCGGTCGGCGAGCAGGCCGGTGGCCAGCACCGCGCCGCCCTGGATCACCTGGATGCCGGTGGCCATCACACCGAAGGCACGGGCCCGGTAGCCGTTGGGCAGGGCCCGGACGAACAGACCGTTCGCCGTCGGGATCAGGCCGGCGACCGCGAAACCGCAGGCCGCCGCGAGCAGGGCGACCACCACCGGGGGTGGGTTCAGCAGCGCCGGCACCAGGGCCAGCGGGGCGAGCACCGCCAGCGGTCGCATCAGGGTGAGCCGGCCGGCGGGCGACACCAGCCGGCCGACCAGCAGTCCGCCGACGATGTACCCGACCGGGTTGGCCGCCATGATGACGGCCTGGGCGGCACCCGAGTCCAGGCCGTTGCCGGAGCGTTCGCCGGCCCACGCGGCGGCCAGTCCCTCCGGGACGATCGAGAAGAGCATGGCGCTGAACACCAGCAGGCTGATCGCCCGCAGGACGGGCGTGCCGAAGACGATCCGGAACCCCTCGCCGGTCTCCCGCAGCAGGTGGGTCCGGTGCGCCGCGCTCAGCGTCGGCTCCCGGTCGTGCACGCCGAGCCGGACGAGCAGCGCGGACAGCCCGAAGGTGGCCGCGTTGAGCAGCAGCGCGGCCGTCGGGCTGACCGCGGCGACCGCCGCGCCGGCCAGGTAGCCGACGACCTGCGCGGCCTGGCTGGCGCTGGCGTTGAGGGACAGCCCGAGCACCAGCCGGTCCCCGGTGAGGATCGCCGGCAGCAACGCCGAGCGGGCCGCCTGGCTCGGCGGGTTGGCCAGGGTGGCGGCGAAGAGCAACGCGAGGATCGCCCAGACCGGCAGGCCGGGCAGCACGATCAGGACGGTCAGCAGCATCCGGATCACGTCGCAGGTCACCATCACCCGCCGGTGCCGGTACCGCTCGGCGAGCGCGGCGAGCAGCGGACCGCCGACCAGCCACGGCAGGTAGCTGACCGCGAACGCGGCGGCGGACAGGGCGACGGAGCGGCTCTCCTGGTAGACCAGCACGGTGACGGCGGCCTTGGCGACGTAGTCGCCGACCCAGGACAGGACACTGGCGGCGAAGACCGCCCGGAACTCCCCCTGCCCGAACACCTCGCGGAAGGTGGCCGGCCGGTCCGGGGCGGGTCGCTCGTCGGACACCGTCGCCTCCATCGTGCCCCGGCACCGGCCACTTGTGATGGCCCGGCGGGGCCCCGTCGTCAGATTCGCGGATCAGCGATGACGTGATCACGCTCCCGGGAACGCGTGCACCGGATTCTGCCCGATCGTCTGACAACTGACTAGGGCGAACGGATTGATCGTCGCATCCCCGACTGAACGAACGGACGATACCCGAGGGGTCGACCGGCGCGCGAGCCCCGACCATCGGGCCGGGTCGGACGGATGGTGAGCTGCGGTTTCAGCTGTCCCCGGGCCGCCCGGCACCCGTGCTGCCGGTGCCCGCCGGGGTGCCGGCGCCCGTCGGGGCACCCGGGGCCGTCGGATCGTTCGTGCCCGTCGGGGCAGCCGGGACGGCCGGACCCGTCGGGCCGGAGGGGGCGGCGGGGCCGGCGGCCGGCGGGGTGGTCGGGGCGGCGGTGCCGGTGGTCATGCCGACCGGCGGCAGCCCCGGATAGAGCCGGGCCGCCGCGATCCGCGCGGTGATGCCCGAGTTCTCCAACGCCTCGGCGAGCCGGCGGCGCAACTCCCGGCCGACCGCGAACTGCCCCTCCGCCGTGGTCTTGACCACCGTACGGATCACCGCGCCGTCGACGGTCATCTGCTCCACGCCGAGCACCTCGGGCGGCTCGACGATGTCGGGGGACAGCTCCGGGTCCACCGCCACCGACGCGGCGGCCGTCCGCAGCACCGCGTTGGCCTCCTCGGTGCCGGCGAACCCGATCGGCAGGTCGATCACGACCAGTGCCCAGCCCTGGCTCTTGTTGCCCACCCGGATGATCTCGCCGTTGCGGATGTACCAGAGCACCCCGCGACCGTCGCGGACCGTGGTGACCCGCAGCCCCACCGACTCGACCACCCCGGTCGCCTCGCCCAGGTCGACCGTGTCACCGACGCCGTACTGGTCCTCGATCAGCATGAACAGCCCGGCGATCAGGTCCTTCACCAGACTCTGCGCGCCGAAGCCGAGCGCCACCCCGGCGATGCCGGCGCTGGCCAGCAGCGGGGCCAGGTCGAAGCTGAACTCGCGCAGGATCATCAGCAGCGCGATGCCGAAGACGAAGGCGGTGACCATGCTGCGCAGCACCGAGCCGATCGCCTCGGCGCGCTGGCGACGCCGCTCGGGGACGAACTCGGTCGGGTCGAGCGTGGCGGTGGGCACCCGCTCACGCAGCGGACGCAGCAGGGTGGGCACCGCGCCGTCGGTGGTGGTCCGGACCAGCCGGTTGATCGTCCGGTGCAGCGCCCAGCGGGCCACGAACGCCAGCAGCAGGATCAGCACCACCCGCAGCGGCTTGAGCAGGATCCAGTAGCTGCCCTCGGCGAACCAGGCCGACCCGGTCACCCGGTACAGGTACTCGCAGGAGGTGCTGCCCAGACAGTCGGCACCCGAGCTGCCCCCGGAACCCGGGCTGCCGCTCGGGGCCGGACTCGGGGCGGCGGACAGGACGACGGACGACAGGCTGACGACGCTCACCCTGTCTTCGTACCGCAGGGGGCCGGACGGCCGACGGCCGACCCACCACGCCCGCCCCGGCCCGCGATCGTACGGTGCCGAACCGGACATCTTCCTACACCGTGCGGAGGGTTCCGCGGGTACCCCGGATTAGTGCGTGCAATCGCGGGTCCGATCAGGGACGATTGGCGTCAACGGACGACGGTGATCCCGCCGGAGTCGGTCGTGGCCCGCCGCTGCCCGGGGGCCGACCGGCGCTGCCAGCGGTGGGAGCGGCTGGACCGGGAGGGTGAGCACGATGCCTGACATACGACCCACGGTGGGCTCCGGCGCGCTGGTCCTCAACGCCACCTACGAGCCGCTGTGTGTCGTGTCCGTGCGTCGCGCCGCGATCCTGGTGCTCTCCGCCAAGGCCGTCTGTGTCGCCGACGGCGACGGCATCCTGCACAGCGCCCACGACGCGCTCCCCGTCCCCTCGGTGGTACGGCTGACCCGGTTCGTCCGGGTGCCCTACCGCACCCATGTCGGGCTCTCCCGCCGGGCGATCTTCGCCCGTGACGGCAACCGCTGCGCCTACTGCCGGGGTCCCGCCGAGACCATCGACCATGTCTTCCCGCGCAGCCGTGGGGGCCGGCACGCCTGGGAGAACGTGGTCGCGGCCTGCGCCCGGTGCAACCACACCAAGGGCGACAAGACCCCGGCCGAGCTGGGGTGGCGGCTGCACTGCCTGCCGGCGGCCCCGAAAGGCACCGCCTGGCGGGTGCTCGGCCACCGCGCGCCCGACCCGCGCTGGGCGGACTGGCTCGACCTGCGGGAGCCGCTGCGCGAGGCCGAAGCCGCCTGACGGGCGTCGCAATCGGGTGCGCCGGCGCGGGTCAGCGGGCCCGGACCAGGGTGGCGTACACCACCACGTTGTCGGCGTAGCCGGTCCCGCCGCCGACCCAGCGCCCGCCGCAGGTGATCAGCCGCAGGTTGGGGCGGCTGAAGTCGCCGAAGATCTCGTCGACCGGCAACCGTTCCTTGCCGTACCGCCGCACCTCGTCGACCGTGAACACGGCGACCTTGCGGTCGGCCCGGGTCACCTCGATCTCGTCGCCGTCGCGCAGTTCCCGCAGCCCGTGGAAGACCGCCGGCCCGGTGGTGGTGTCCACGTGCCCGACGATCACCGCCGGGCCGTACTGGCCGGGGGTGGGGCCCTGGTCGTACCAGCCGGCCTCCTGGGCGCGGGCGGTGGCCGGGACGTCGATGCTGCCGTCCGGGGCGATGCCCACCTGGTGCACCGGGGCCCGCACGTCGATCCGGGAGATGGCGATCTGGGTCGGCGGGCTGCCCGACAGCACCGGGAACCGCTTCGGTGGCGGGCGCAGGCCGGCCACGAACCGGTCCGGCAGGACGCTGAGCCCGGTGACCCGCTCCACCCCGAGCATCGCCACGATCAGCAGCATCACCGCGGCGATCGCCAGCACCGGCAGACCCGGCCCGGACCCGGTGAACCGGCCGCCGAACGCCGCAGCCCGGGGCGCCGGGCGTACCGGACGGGCCTGGGTGACCGGGTCGGCGGTGGTCAAGCTGGCGGAGAACGCCTGGCCGGCGACCCGGCGGAAACGCCCGGCGGCGCGGCGGGTACGGGCGGCGAGGCTGCCGGCGGCGCGCCGGCTGCCGGCGGCGACCCGGACGGTACGCCGGGCCGCCGCCCGCAACCGGTGGCCGGCCGGCCGGGAACGGGTGCGGGCCATGACGACAGGTGGTCAGGCACCGGCCCGGGTCCGTCGGCGGTTGCCGCCGAAGACGCCGAGCCCGGCCGCCACGGCCACCACGGCCAGTCCGCCGACCAGCAGCAGCGAACCGCTGCCCCGGTCGCCCGCGGTCCCGCCGCCGCCGGTCGCCGGGCCCTTGCTCGGCTGGGCCATGTTCAGCACGGTCAGCATGGTCGAGGCGGTGTTGCCGTTGGCGCACTTCAGGTCCACCGGATAGTCCCCGGGCTGCTTGTTGCCCGGGATGGTGACCGCACCGGTGAGGAAGCCGTTGTCGGGCCGCAGCACCACCCGCCCGAAGGCGTCCGAGTGCACGGTGGCCTGCTGGTTGTTGGCGTTGTCGCAACTCGCCCGGACGGTGACCCGGGTGCCGGCCTGCGCGGTGTTCGGCGTGACCTCGACGAAGGTGTTCTCCCCGGCGCGCGCCGGGGTGGCCGCCGCCAGGACGAACACCCCGACCAGGGTGAGCATCGCCAGTACGGCGTGGACGGCGTGACGGTGCAGAGTGAGCCCCCGCATGATTCCCCCCTCCCGGCGACGGTTCGCCGGAATCCTGCGACGGGTGTGCGGGGCTGCATTCCCGCTGGCCCGGGGGCAAACCCGGACTCAGGCCCGCCCGGGGTCGGTGGCGGGCGGCAACGGGGTGACCGGATGCCACTGCAACGGGCTGGAGAGCACCATCGTGCTGGACGGCTGCCCGTACGGGGCGAGTCGGTCGATCACCGCCTCGAACTGCCCGATCGAGCCGGCGGCGACCTTGAGCATGCTGCACGCGTCCCCGGTGATCCGGTGGATCTCCTGGATCTCCGGCCAGTCGACGACGTTCGGGTCGTGCAGGATGCACCGGGGGCCGTAACAGGACATCCGGATCAGCGCGACCACCCCCCGGCCGGCGCGGGCCAGGTCGACGTGCGCGTGGTAGCCGGTGACCACCCCGGACTCCTCCAGCCGGCGGACCCGTTCGGCGACCGCCGGCGGGGACAGGTGCACCCGCCGGGACAGTTCGCTGTACGACAGCCGCGCGTCGGCCTGCAACTCCCGCAGCAGGGCCCAGTCCATCTCGTCCACGCACCGACCTTATCTTCGGCAGGTGGTGCCGCCGAAGTGCCTTTCGTTCGTGAAGTGAGAGGCGGTCAGCGCCATCGAAGCGGCATTCCACCGCGCGTACGTACCGGGAGATCATGTCGGGGCAGCCGAACCGGAGGAGGCGAGACGGTGGAACAGACGGACCTGCGGGCGCACACCCCGAACCCGGCGGTGCGCCCGGCCACCCCGCAGCAGCGCCGGGCCCGCGCCGCCCGCAACGGCGGCGAGCCCACCCTGGAGTTCGCCGACCGGACGCCCTACGACGCGTACGTGCACGCCAGCACCCTGCACACCCTCCAACAGCCACTGAGCAGCGACCCGGGCGAGATGTCCTTCCTGATGGTCAGCCAGATCATGGAGCTGTACTTCGGGCTGACCTGCCACGAGCTGCGCCAGGCCCAGCGGGACCTGCGGGCCGACCGGGTGTGGGCGGCGCTCGCCCCGCTGCGTCGGGCCGCCCTGCACCTGGAGGGGCTCAACGCCGCCTGGCGCGGGCTGCGCTGGATGACCCCGGCCGACTTCAACCGGTTCCGCGACCTGCTCGGCGAGGGCTCCGGCTTCCAGTCCGCGATGTACCGCCAGCTGGAGTTCCTGCTCGGGCTGCGCGACCCGGCGCTGATCCGCCCCTTCCGCCGCCAACCCCAGGTGTACGACGACCTGCGCGCCGCGCTCGCCGAGCCGAGCCTCTGGGACGACGTGATCGCCCTGCTCGGCCGGCACGGGCACGAACTGCCCGCCGAGCTGCGCGACCGGGACGTCGCCGTCGAGCACCTGCCGCACCCCCGGGTCGAGGCGGCCTGGGTGGCGGTCTACGACGACGACGGGCCGGACAACCACCTGCGGCAGCTCGGTGACGCGCTGGCCGACGTGGCCGAGCAGTTCGGCGACTGGCGGTGGAACCACGTCAAGGCCGTGCAGCGCACCATGGGCGCCAAGGTGGGCAGCGGCGGGTCGGCCGGGCTGGCCTGGTTGCAGCGCAGCATGTCCCGGGTGGTCTTCCCCGAACTGTGGTCGGCCCGCACCGCGATGTGACCTGGCGTGCCGGCGGTCCGCCGGGCCCCACGGGTGGCCGGCCCCGCCGCCGTGCGGGGCGCCGGGACCGGCCGGTGCGGGGTCAGGAGTGCGGGCAGGTGTCCCGGTACTCCTCGATCGCGCTGCCCCGGGGCGCCGGGCAGAGGAACTGCTCGTAGCGGGTGTCGTCGTCGACGAACCGCTTCAGCCAGGAGATGCTGTACTTCGCCACGGTGACGTTCGGCGAGGTCGGCGCGGAGTGGCCGGCCGCGTTCAACTCCAGGTACGCCTTGTCCAGGCTCGCCGGCAGGCTGGTGTAGAACGGCTCCGAGTGCGACGCCACCGGGGCGGTCGAGTCGTTCTCCGCGCCGATCACCAGCGTCGGAACCCGTACCGACGACCAGTTCTTGACGGTGTGCCAGCCGGTGAGCGGGATGGCGGCCTGCAACGCGGGCCGGGTGTTCGCCGCCGACAGGCTGCCGCCGCCGCCCATCGAGTGCCCCATCACCGCGAGCCGGTTGCGGTCGATCCGGGTCCGCACCGCGCTGCTGCCGGTCAGGTAGTCCAACGCGGCGAGCAGTTGGGTGCCCCGCGAGGCCGGCTGGTCGTACACGGAGAGGGTGTCGATGGTGATGACCACGAAGCCCTGCGAGGCCAGCCGGGGGCCGAGCCAGGCGACGCTGGACTGGCTGGCGGTGTAGCCGGGGGAGATCGCGACCGCGCCGAAGGTGCCCTCGGCGGTGCTGGTCGGGTAGTAGACGGTGCCGCCCCGGAACCCGCTCACGGCGGACGCCGCGACGGTGCTCTGGGCGATGGCGAACGGGCCCCGGGTGGCCTCGATGCTGGCCGTCGTCGGGGCGGGACCCCGCTCGTACGGGTTGGCGGCGGACGCCGCGGCCGGCCGGCCGTCGCCGGGCGCGGCGGTCGCGCCGGGTGCGGCGACCGCGCTGCCACCGACCAGGGCGAGCGCGAGCAGCGGGCGGGTGACCAGTCGGGGCCAGGGTCGGCGGGACCGGGACCGGGCGGGGTGGGGGTGGAGGGCGGGCACGGGTTGCACGGGGGGCTCCCTGCGGGTGGGTGGACCGGAATCGATCGAAAAGGTTCGATCGGTACGGGCCATCCTCCGGGTCCCGGCACCGAGACCGGCAATCCCGGCCGGGTCATGTCAGCGGAATATGGGGCGGACGCCACACCCGTGCCGGTCGTGTCGTCCCGGCGCGATCGGGTGCCGAACCGGCAGGATGGGACCGGGTGACCCGACTCGTCGCCGCCCCGGGGCCGCTGGAACACTGGAGTGACAGGTGGGATCGGCACCCCGCAGGCTCGCGGGGCGTCGGCTCCGCTAACGTGAATGGCAGCGGAGTCGGGAGCACGGTGTCATGATCGTCCACCCGACCCGGAAGCTCTGGTCTCTCTTACCGCCTGGGGGCGTTGGGATTGTCTGTCACTGACACGTTGCTGATCTTCGTCGGCATCCCGGCGGCGGTGGTGCTGGTGATTGTCGGGCTGGTCTACGCCGCCAACCACGGCAGCGGCGGCGGCGCCAAGCGCTACCGGCCGGGCCGACGCTTCGACTTCACGCCGGTCTGGTTCCTGGGCCGCCCGGAGCAGCTGGCCGACTCGGCCGGCACCGCCCTGGCCGCCGGTGCCCAGGCGCCGGCGCTGACCAGCCACAAGCAGCAGCAGGCCGGCATCGAGGCGCCGGCCGGTGGAACCGGAGGCGCAAGTGACCGTTGGTGAGCAGGTCGACCAGGCCGGTACGGGCACCCCGCCCGAGGTGCTGGACGGGCCGTTCTCGACCCGGCAACTGCTGCGCATCGACGAGGCGCTGCGCCTGGCCGACCAGGGCAGCGGCCTGGTCTTCTCGGTCTACGTCGGCGGCCTCGACGAGCCGGTCCGGGAGCACGCCGAGCGGCTGCACCGCCAGCTCGCCGAGCCGGACAGGTCGGTGCTGATCGCCGTGTCGCCCAACCAGCGCCAGCTGGAGGTCGTCACCGGCCGGTACGCCCGCAAGCGCATCCCCGACACGTACGTCAAGCTGGCCGCGCTGTCCATGGTGGCGTCCTTCGGCGGCGGGGATCTGGCCGGCGGCATCATCCAGGGCCTCGACCAGCTCGCCAGCCACGCCGGCCGGGCCTGAGCCCCACCCCGTACGTCCCGACCGATCCGGAGCCCGGCCCGCACCACGCGGACCGGGCTCCGTCGCGTCCACCACACCCGTCGGTGCCGGACCGGCCGGCCGCCGGTCAGCGGGGCCAGTCACGGGGACCGAGTCGGATCGGCCACGGCTCGTCGACCGGTACCGGCTCGTCCGGCTCGACGACCAGAGCGACGTCCGACGGGTCGGCCCACATCCGGTCCCGGGGGCACCCGGCCGGGGCACGACAACGGCCCGGGGCCGGCGCGGGCTCGCACCCGCGCCGGCCCCGGGCCGTGCCATCTCGGCTGTCAGCTGCTGTGGGCGTCCCGCGCGCGGGCCTTCAGCGCCCGGACCACCCCGTCGCGCCCCTCGGCCACCAGGCGGCGCAGCGACGCCGGGTGCCCGTCGCCGGCCAGCCACGCGTCGGTGGCCGCCACCGTCTCCTCCTCGACCAGGTACGCGGGGTACGCCAGCTGCACGAACTCCTGCGCCGGCTCGCTGTCGCGCTGCGCCCACACCTGCGCCACCGTGGCGAAGTACCGCTCCCGGTAGGGCGCGGTGAGCGCGACCTGCGTCGGGTGGGTCAGGCCCTGCAACAGCGCCCGGTTACGCCAGTTCGGCAGCGCGTCCGGGCCGGTCAGCAGGGACCACACCGTCGCCTTGTTCTCCGCCGTCGGCACCAGCGCGTGCGCGTAGGCGGCCTCCCGCTCGCCGGAGGCCGTCCGGTCGCCGGCCAGCTCCGCCTCGATCTCGGCGGCACCGGCCGCCCCCTTGGCCACCAGCGACTGCAACACCGTCCACCGCAGCTCGGTGTCGATGGTCAGGCCCGCCGGCACGTCGGTGCCGGCCAGCCACCCGCGCAGCGTCGCCAGGTCCTCGTCGGCGCGGGCCGACGAGGCGTACGCCCGGGCCCAGGCGAGCTGGAAGCCGCTGCCCGGCTCGGCCGCCGCCAGCGCGTCCTTCGCGGCCCGGGACAGCCCGGCCCAGCCGGTCGGCGCCCACGCCGGGTCGGCGTAGAAGATCAGCGCGGTGCTGGCCTGCCGCAGGGTGGCGGTGACCAGGTTGATGTCGGTCTCGGCGGGCAGCCCGGCCAGCACCAGCGCCACGTAGTCGCGGGCGGACAGTTCGGCGTCGCGGACCATGTCCCAGGCGGCCGTCCAGCACAGCGCGCGGGCCAGCGACGAGTCGAAGCCGGCGATGTGCTGCACCACGGTCGCCATCGAGCGCTCGTCGAGCCGTAGCTTGGTGTAGGTCAGGTCGTCGTCGTTGAGCAGCAGCACGTCGGCGGCCGGCCGGCCGTGCAGCACCGACAGCTCGGTCACCTCGCCGGTCACGTCCACCTCGACCCGCTCCCGGCGGAGCAGCCGGCCGTCGGTCAGGTCGTACAGGCCGACGCCGATCCGGTGGGTGCGCAGCGTCGGGTGTCCGGCCGGGGCCTCCTGCCGGACCAGCACCCGCTCGTAGCCGCCGTCGGCACCGATGGTGACCTCGGGGCGCAGGGTGTTGACCTGGGCGGTCTCCAGCCACTGGGCGGCGAACTTGCGCAGCTCCCGGCCGGAGGCCGTCTCCAGCTCCGACAGCAGGTCGTCGAAGGTGGCGTTGCCCCACGCGTGCTTGCCGAAGTACGCCCGCAGCCCGGCCAGGAACGGCTCCTCACCGACGTACGCCACGAGCTGCTTGAGCACGCTGGCGCCCTTGGCGTACGTGATGCCGTCGAAGTTGACCTCGACCGCCTCCAGGTCCGGCATCTCGCAGTAGACCGGGTGGGTGGAGGAGAGCTGGTCCTGCCGGTAGCCCCAGTTCTTGCGGATCGACAGGAACGTCGTCCAGGCCTCGGAGAACCGGGTGGCGTGGGTGTTGCACCAGTGGCTCGCCCACTCGGCGAACGACTCGTTGAGCCACAGGTCGTTCCACCAGCGCATGGTGACCAGGTCGCCGAACCACATGTGGGCCAGCTCGTGCAGGATCGTGTTGGCCCGCTGCTCGTACTCGAAGTCGGTGACCTGCGAGCGGAACAGGTAGTGCGACTCGGCGTGGGTGACGCAGCCGAAGTTCTCCATCGCGCCGGCGTTGAAGTCGGGGACCCAGAGCTGGTCGTACTTGGGCAGCGGGTAGCGCACCCCGAACTGCTCGTGGAAGAAGTCGAAGCCCTGCTTGGTGATCAGGAACAGGTCGTCGGCGTCCAGGTGGGGGGCCATCGACGCCCGGCAGAAGACGCCCAGGTCGATGCCGTCGTGACTGTCCCGCACCTCGTGGTACGGCCCGGCGCACAGCGCGGTGATGTAGGTGCTCATCCGCGCCGAGGTGGTGAAGTGGACGGTCTTGAGCCCCTCGCCGGCCGGTTCCTCCCGCTCGACGGGCATGTTGGACACCACCCGCCAGTGCGCCGGGACGGTGGCGTGCCAGGTGTAGACGCTCTTCAGGTCGGGCTGGTCGAAGCAGGCGAAGACCTTCTGCGCGTCCGCCGTCTCGAACTGGCTGTAGAGGTACGTCTCCCCGTCGACCGGGTCGACGGTGCGGTGCAGGCCCTGCCCGCTGTTGGAGTAGCCGAAGTCGGCGTCCACCACGAGCACGTTCTCGGCGGCCAGCCCGGTCAGCGCCAGCCCCTTCTCGGCCGACCAGCCGGCGAGGTCCACCGGCGCGCCGTTGAGCGTCGCCGCGCGCACCGACTCGGCGGCCGTCTCGATGAAGGTGCCGGCCCCGGGTTCGGCACAGCGGAACCTGACCTCGGTCACCGACCGGAACGTGCGGCCCTCGGCCTGCACCGCGGTTGACAGGTCGAGGTTGATGTCGTACCCGGTGACCTCCAGCAGGCGGGCCCGCTCGGTGGCCTCGACCTGGGTCAGGTTGCGCACTCCTGGCACTTTCGTCTCCATCCCACTCTCGCCGCCATCCGGCTGCGCCAGCCCCTGCCGGCCGCTCGTGGCGGCGACCCGAGCCGAGTCTTCCATGCACCGACCCTGCGGTGGTCGACGTCACGCTCTCATTCCGCTACCGATCGATGCCGTTCGGGGTGAGGATCGACGGGTAACCGCGCCGGGTCCGCCGGCGTGCCTGACGTCACGAAGGGATTCCACCGTGACCGAACGTGTCGCCGTCGACATGTGGTTCGACCCGCTGTGCCCGTGGGCCTGGATCACCTCCCGTTGGCTCCTGGAGGTCGAGCAGGTCCGGGAGGTGGACATCAGCTACCACGTGATGAGTCTCTCCGTCCTCAACGAGGGCCGGGAGCTGCCCGAGCAGTACCAGGAGATGATGAAGCTGGGCTGGGGGCCGGTACGGGTCTGCATCGCCGTGGAGCAGGCGCACGGGGGCGCCACGCTGGCGAAGCTCTACACCGCCATGGGCACCCGTATCCACCTCGGCAAGGAGTCGCTGGGCCGGGAGATGATCACCGCGGCGCTGGCCGACGTCGGGCTGGACCCGTCGTTCGCCGACGCCGCCGAATCCACCGAGTACGACGAGGCGCTGCGGGCCAGCCACGAGGCCGGGATGCGGCCGGTCGGCACCGACGTCGGCACCCCGGTGGTGCACGCCCCCGGCCCGGACGGCGAGAAGATCGCCTTCTTCGGCCCGGTCATCACCCCGTCGCCCAAGGGCGAGGCCGCCGGCCGGCTCTGGGACGGCGTCCTGCTGGTCGCCGGCACCCCCGGCTTCTACGAGCTGAAGCGGTCCCGCGAGCTGGGCCCGATCTTCGACTGATCCCGGCACCGGCGGGGCCCGGCCCGATCGGGCCCCGCCGGGAACGGTTCATCTGGTGGACCCGGCTCGGGGTCGGCGTCGTGCGCAGGGCCGTCGCCGGTAGCGTCAACCCCCATGACGGTCGTGCATCCGATCGCCCGGGCCTGGATCACCACTGGCGGCACCGGCGCGCAGAACTACGACGAGTTCGCCGACGACGCGGAGATCACCGCGATCATCGAGGCGAACCCGCACAGTGCCCTCGGCATCGAGATGCCCCACCGGGCGCCGGAGAGCCTGGGGAAGTCCTTCTCCGACGCGCTCGGCGACGCGGTGGCCCGGCTCACCGAGGCCAAGGCCGACGGCAGCTACACCCCCGCCGAGCAGGTGGTGGTCCTCTACCGGATCAGCGCGCCGGGCGAGGAGTCGGCGTACGGGCTGTTCGCCATGGTCGACACCGACCAGATCTCCACCAGCGCCGACGAGCCCGGCCTGGTGATCCGCAACGAGGACGTCTTCATCGCCAAGGTGCGGGAACGGGTCGCCCTGGCCGAGGCGCTCGGTCACCTGCTCTCACCCGTACTCCTGCTCCAGACCGGGCGCGGGGACGAGCTGCACGCCGCCCTCGCCACGGCGACCGACGCGGCGGGCGCGCCGGCCGCCACCGACACCGACCAGGCCGGCCGCACGCACGCCATCTGGCTGCTCGGCCCCGGCCCCGAGCAGGACGCGCTGACCGCGCTGGCCGGCGGCGGCGAACTGGTGGTCGCCGACGGCAACCACCGCAGCCTGGCCGCGCAGACCGGCGGCTTCCCGCGCTTCCTCGCGGTGGTCACCACCCCGGCGTCGGTCGCCATCCAGCCCTACAACCGGCTGGTCAGCGAGCTGCCCTGCACCCCCGACGAGCTGCTCGACCGGCTGCGCGCCGCCGGCGCGCGGATCAGCCCGGTCGACGGCCCGGTCGAGGTCCCGGCGGCCGGCGGCACCGTGCACCTCCGGCTCGCCGGCCAGGGGTACGCGGTGACCCTGCCGCACGACGCGGACGCCGCCCGGCTGGAGAACCTCGACCACGCCCTGGTGGAGCGGCTGCTGCTGCGCGACGCGCTCGGCCTCGACCCGGGCGACAAGCGGATCACCTACGTCGGCGGCGACTACCCGGCGAGCTGGCTCACCGGTGAGGTCGACGCCGGCCGGGCGGAGCTCGCCGTCCTGATCGCCCCGGTGACCGTGGACGACTTCGTCGCGGTGAACCTGGCCCGGGAGAAGATGCCCCGCAAGAGCACCTGGTTCACCCCGAAGGCACGCGGCGGCCTGGTCGTCGCCGAGCTGCCCCGCTGAAATCCTGTGACGAATCCGCCCCGGCACGCCGCCCCCACGGCGGGCCGGGGCGCGGCCCTGACAGACTGCCCGGTATGCGCGTCTACCTGGGATCCGATCACGCCGGTTTCGAGTTGAAGGTGCACCTGGCCAACCACCTGGCCAAGCAGGGCTACGAGCTGGTCGACGTGGGCCCGCACGCCTTCGACCCCGACGACGACTACCCGACCTTCTGCCTGCATACCGGCGACCGGGTGGTGGCCGACCCGGGCAGCCTGGGCGTGGTCATCGGCGGCTCCGGCAACGGCGAGCAGATCGCCGCCAACAAGGTCGCCGGCGTCCGGGCGGCGCTGGCCTGGAGCATCGAGACCGCCCAGCTCGGCCGGCAACACAACGACGCCAACGTGGTGGCCGTCGGCGCCCGCCAGCACACCCTCGACGAGGCCGCCGCCATCGTCGAGGCGTTCCTCACCACCCCGTTCTCGGGCAACGAGCGGCACGCCCGCCGGATCGCCCAGGTGGCCGAGTACGAGCGCACCCGCGAGCTGCCCGAGCTGCCCGCCCCCGCCGACCTGTCCTGACCGCCGCCCGCCCGGGCCGGTCACCGGCCGGCCCGGTCAGCGGCCCGAGCGGGGCAGGTCCTCCCGAGGAACCCAGTTCCGCCGGATGATCACCAGGCGTTCCTCGGCCTCGGCCAGGTCCTGCTCGGTGGGGCGGGCCGCGTCCCGGGCCCGTAGCGCGGCCCGCACGCTGACCTGCGACGAGCCCGAGCCGACCAGCCCGCGCAGGCCCCGCTCGCCGTCCTCGCCGCCCGGGGCCCGCCGGGCCCGTGGCGGTGGGGCCCCGTCGTGCACCTCGGCGGTGGCCGCCGTCGGCGGCTCACCGCCCCCGTCCGCCGGCTCCGGCTGGTGCCGTAGCCGGCGTCGCCGCCGCTCCGCATCGACCATCTCCCGACCGTACCGTCCGGCGGTGCCCGTCGGGCCGGGCCGGGCGCGGCAGTTTGTCCGCTCGCTACCCTCGAAGACGGTGGACCGGTCGACGGCCGGCACCGGTCATGGGGAGGAAACAAGATGGCAGACCAGACACAGCCGTGGGCCGAGCGGACCGTCGAGGTGCCGCCCCAGCCCGGTGTCGGGGTGCCGCCGCAGCGGGAACCGTTCCGCCGGGGCGTCGCCTCGGTGGGGCAGTCCCGGGCTCCGCGCACCGAGCCGTTCCCGGTGGTCGAGCACGACCAGTCCGGCTGGTCCGAGCCCGCCGCGCCGCGCCGGCCGATGAGCTGGCACGTGGAGCAGCTGCGCCGGGGTGGCGAGTGGAGCGCGGCCGGCGCCCTCTTCGCTTTCGTCTGCTGGGGCATCTGGGCCATCTCCGGCCGGGGCGACCTGGGCGCCCCGCTGCTGACCTTCCTGCTCAGCCTGCTGGTGGCGGCCGGCCTGTTCGCGCTGTCCCGGCTGCTGGGCCGGGTGATCCTGGAACGCCAGCTCGGCCGGGTACGCCGCAGCGCCCGGGGCGCGCACCTGGTGACCGGGGTCTTCCTGGCCGGGGTGGGCATCGCCTACCTCCAGCAGACCCAGTGGGTGATGGACGCCTGGAACTTCGTCACCGGCAACTGAGCCACCCGCCGTCCGGTACGGCGGGCGGGCCGGGGGTGACCCGGTCCGCCCGCGTCCGGTCGCGGGGTTGCCCCGCGACACCGGTCGACACTCCTCCAGGCCGGGCGCTGGCATACCCCGCCGCCCCGGCTTCATCCCCGCCCGGCCGGGTGATCCCGCGCGCCGCGCCGGGCCGCCCGGCCGCGATCGTATGACCCCAACAGGATGTTGATGCACATCAATTGACCGATCTAGGCTCCCGCCATCGAACCGGCGCCCCCCACCAGGTGCGCCGCCGAGGGTTGGAGGCCCTGTGAACCGTTGGCGCAGTCTCATCGGCCGGATGGCCGCCACGATGGTGGCGATCACCGCCGGGTCGCTCGTCCTGACCGCCCCGGCCACCGCCGCGCCCACCCCCGACGCGGCCCCGTCCGTCGTCGGCGGCACCCGGGCGGCGCAGGGCGAGTTCCCGTTCATGGTCCGGCTCTCCATGGGCTGCGGCGGGGCGCTCTACAGCCCCCGGTTGGTGCTCACCGCCGCCCACTGCGTGAACCGCACCGGCACGAACACCAGCATCACCGCGACCCTCGGCGCGGTCGACCTCCAGTCGAGCAGCCGCATCCAGGTCAAGTCCAACTACGTCTACCAGGCCCCCGGCTACAACGGCAGCGGCAAGGACTGGGCGCTCATCCGGCTCGCCACCCCGGTCACCTCGCAGGCCACCCTGCCCATCGCCACCACCACCGCGTACGACAACGGCACCTTCACCGTCGCCGGCTGGGGTGCCGCCCGGGAGGGTGGTGCGCAGCAGCGGTACCTGCTCAAGGCCACCGTGCCGTTCGTCAGCGACGCCAGCTGCTCGTCCTCGTACCCCGGCGACCTGATCGCCGCCGAGGAGATCTGCGCCGGCTACGCCAGCGGTGGCACCGACACCTGCCAGGGTGACTCCGGCGGCCCGATGTTCCGCCGCGACGCCGCCAACGCCTGGATCCAGGTCGGCATCGTGAGCTGGGGCGACGGCTGTGCCCGGCCCAACGCCCCCGGCGTCTACACCCAGGTCAGCACGTTCGCCGCGTCGATCGCCTCGGCCGCGGCCAGCCTCGGCGGCTGACCCAACGACCGCCCCCCGGGCCGCTGCGCCACCGACCGCCCCCGTGGCAGCCGGTGGCGCAGTGGTGTCCGGCCACTCAGCCGTCCCCGGCGAACCGGTACAGCACGAAGTCCCGCTCCGCCCCGCAGACGATCACCGACGTGTTCCACGCGCACGACTCGCTGCGGACGCCCTGGAGTTGCCCCATCTCGGTCAGCCCGCCGGACTTCGACACCCCGGCCAGGCTCCGGTCGTCCTCGACGCTGCTCGGCGTCTCGGCGAAGACCAGCAGGTTGCCGGCGTCGACCCGGACCGCCGTGCCCTTGCGGTCGGTCAGCACCGCCTTCCCGGCCGGGTCGAACAGACTCACCGTGGTCTTCGGCGACTCCCGCCGGACGAGCAGGTGCTCACCCACCGGCACCAGGTCGACGCCGCCCGGCGCCGCCCAGCGGCGACTGCCCTTGCCCTCGGTGGCGGCGACCACCTCCGTCCGGTCGGTGTCGGCCTCCGGCACCTCCAGCAGGCAGGCCCGGTGCCCGCCGCAGGCCACCAGCCCGGTGACCCGCCGCTGCTCACCCGCGCTGTAGAGCACCGTCGGCTCGGCGAAGCTGCCCAGGTCGTAACCGAGCAGCTTGTATCCCCGGTCCTCCGCCACCACGTACAACCGGTCCCCGGACGCGACCATCCGGTCGCTGACGTCGGCGACCCCGTCGCGGCGACGCACCACCTTGCCGCTGTCCATGTCGAGCACCCGCACCGACCGGTCGGCCCCCACCTGCACCAGCCGGTCGGCGTCGCCGAGCCAGGGGGCGTCGGACGTGCCGTCGAACCCGGCGGGACCGGCCACGCTCTGCGCGGTGCCCACCCGCAGCACCGTGGTACGGGTGTCGCCGTACTCGCTGCGGGGGTTGTCCAGGGTCCAGTCCTGCCGGCCGTCGCGCAGCCGCAGCCCGACCAGGCGGCTGCCGGCGCGGTCCACCCAGACCAGCTTCTCCCCGGTGACGTGCACCGCGTCGTCGCCGTGCACCGGCAACCGCCACCGTTCCCTACCGTCCCCGGCGTCGAGCACCACCACGTCGCGGGGGGTGCTGTCGCCGGCCGCGTCCGCGACGGCCAGCACCGCCCCCGGCACCGCCCGGACCCCGGCCCACCGTCCGCTGCCGGCCGCGACGGTGGTCCGCCACGCCACCTTCCCGGTGCCGGCGTCGACCGCCACCACGGTCAGCCGGTCGTCGGGAAGCTGGTAGGCCAGGTAGGCGCGGTCACCGAACACGGCGGTGAACATCGCCGTCGGGCGGTCCTCGACGGCGGCGGGCCGGGCCACCTCGGTGAGGGTGTGGAACTCCAACGCCGGGTAGCGGTCCCGGGTGAACCAGAGCGCCGCCGCGCCGAGCACGCCGAGCAGCGCCAACCCCGCACCGAGCCCGACCCACAGCCGGCGACGCCCGCGCCGCACCGGCGTCGCGGGGCCGGCACCGGTCCCCGGCGGCACCGCCCCCGGTGGTACGCCCGGCCAGCCCGCCGGATACCCCTGGGCCGGTACGCCACCCGGCACGGTCCCGCCCGGCGGCATCCCGCCCAGGGTCGGCACTGTCGTTCCGCCTGATCCGGCTACCGGCGTCCCACCAAACGGAGCGCCCGACCCGGCCACCGGCGTCGCGCCCGCTCCCGCCGGCAGGGTGGCGCTCGGTCCCGGCAGGAGGGTGTGGCCGGTGCCGCCGGCCGTCGCTGCGCCCGCCGGCAGGGTGGCCGTGCCGGCGGATGGGCCGGCACCGGACCCGACCGGGGTGGACGCGGCGTCGGGTACCCCCGGCGCGGCATCGTGCGTCGGAGCGGGCGACGGCGGTGCCGGGGCGGGCGACGACGGGGCGGGCGACGACGGGGCGGGCGACGGCACCGGGGCGGGCGCCACCGCGCCGGCCGGCCCGGGACGCCGGCCCGGCCGGGGCAGCGGCAGATCGGTGAGCGCCCCCTCGGCCACCGGCAGCTCGGGCTGCTCCAGCACGGTCGGCGCGACCCCCAGCTCGGCGTGCAGCAGCCGGGCCACCAGCGGCACCCGGGACGAACCCCCGACGAGGAACAGCCCGGCCAGCCGGTCCGGGGTCAGACCCGCCTCGGCGACCACCTCCCGGGTCCGGGCGACCGCCCGGGTCAGCAGGGGAGTGGCGAGCTGCTCCAGCTCCGCGCGGGTGAGCGGGACGGCGGTCTCCAGGCCGGGCACCGCGACCGGGGCCACGGCGACCCGGGACAGCATCTCCTTCGCCCCACGGACGTTGTCCCAGAGCTGCTGCCGGTCCCGCCACTGCCCGGTCGTCTCCGGTCGGGTCAGCCGGGCCCACAGCGCCGCCTGCCCGTCGCCGACCAGCTCACCGACCCGGGCGAGCAGGGCCGCGTCGAGGTCCAGCCCGCCGAGGTCGGCCATCCCGCCGGTGGCGATCACCGTGAAACCCGAGTCGCCCCACGGGTCGGCGCCCTCGTTACGGACGACCGCCACGTCCAGGGTGCCGCCGCCGAAGTCGAACACCGCGACCGACTCACCCACCGGCACCGGCCGCCGCAGCACCTCCGTGTAGTAGCGGGCCGCCGCCACCGGTTCCCGCAGCAGCCGGGTGCCCACCGGCACCGGCCCGGACATGGTGTGCTCGGCGGCCGACGGCCACCCGGCCAGCGCCAACGCGTCGTGCAGCACCTGCCGCCGGGGGGCCTCCCAGGCGGCGGGATAGGTGAGCACCGCCGGGGGCAGGAACCCCACCGTCGCCACCGCCTGCTCGGCGACCGCCCACAGGGTCGCGGCGAGCAGCTCCGCCGGGGCGTACGACCGGTCACCGAGCAGGACCGTCGGCTCGTCCACCCGGCGTTTCGGGTTCGGCTCGTACCGGGTCGGGTCCGCCTGGGCGAGCCGCTGGGCGTCCCGGCCGACGTGCAACCGGCCCTCGGTGTCGGCGTAGACCCCGGAGGGGAGGATCGGCTGCCCGTCGACGAGCAGCGGTCGGGTCCGCCCGTCCGGCCAGCGCAGCACGGCCACCGTGTTGGACGTGCCCAGGTCGACGCCGAGGGCGTATCCGTCCTGCTGGCCTGCCATCCGTCGCTACCTCCACCGGACGAGGGGATGCCCGGTCCCGCATGGTACGCAGCCCCCGCCGCCCCGGGCCGGTCCGGCCGCTCAGCCCTCGCTCCGGCGCCCCCGGGCCCGCCGCAGCCCCGGGCCCGCCGCAGCCCCGGGGCCGGCCGGCCCGGCCCCGGTCCGGCGGCCGTCAGCCCCGGTGGCCCGGCTCGGGCGGGGGAACCCGGTCGACGTAGGTGCCGGACGGCCCCGAATAGCGCCTGCCGTCCCGGTACGGCGAGGCGTTGGCGGTGCACCCGTGCAGGCCCAACGTCTGCTGCTGCATCACCGGTGCCGGCCGGCCCCGCCCCGGGCACCGCTCGTGGCCGTGGCCGAGCCGGTGCCCGACCTCGTGGTTGACCACGTACCGCCGGTAGACGGCCAGGTCCGCGCCGTACCCCGGAACGCCCTTCACCCAACGGGCCACGTTGATCACCACCCGGTCGCCGTTGCGGCACGAGGTGTAGCCGTCCGCCGCGTCCCCGCACAGTTCGTCACGGGTGCCCGGGGTGGCCAGGTGGACGGTGAAGTCGGCCGGCCCGCCGGGACCGACCCGCCACAGCCGCAGCGTCCCGCCCGTGGTCCACCCCTGCGGGGCGGTCAACGTCGCGCTGACCTCGGCCGCGAACTCCGCCACCGGCAGCCCCCGGATGTCACGTTCCACCGCCACCCGGTACCGCAGCAACCGGCCGGGGCCCTGCGGGGCCGCCTGTTCACCGGGCGCCACCTGCCAGCGGTTGGCCCCGTCCCTCGGGTAGCTGACCGGGGCGGGCCCGGACCGGCCGGGCGTCACCGCGGCCGATCCGCCGCCCGGTCGGACGGACCCGGCCGGCCGTCCCGGCTCGCCCAACCGGTCGGGCACCGCCGCCGAACTGGCCGGGGAGGGTGACGTCGTCGCAGGTCGCCCCGCCGCCGGCAGCCCGCAGCCGGTCAGCCAGGCCGCCGTCAGCAGCGCCGTCACCGACCGTGCACGCGGGCCGCCGCCACGGCGGGGGCTACCCTTCGTCGCCATGGTGCCTCCTCCGCCCGCCGCCGGGCGGCGTCGGGCAGCGGGAAGGACGGGCGGCCCGCCGGAACAGTTGATCCCATCCGGACTCAACCTTTCGGTGCCCCCGCCCGTCCTGTCCGGCGTGGCAAACGGGAAGAGTGGGCATGGCCCGGGGTGACGCCGAGTTCGTCGAGTTCGCCCGGTCCGCCTCCGGGCGGCTCCGACACGCCGCGTTCCTGATGACCGGCAACCACCACCAGGCCGAGGACGCCGCGCAGACCGCCCTGGTCCGCACGTACGCGTCCTGGTCCCGGGTCCGCGACGAGGACGCCTACGGGTACGCCCGCACGGTGCTGGTCAACCACCTCGTCGACGGGTGGCGGCGGCCGATCCGGGAGTACCCCACCGACGACTTGCCCGAGCAGCGGCGCGGCGACGTCGCCGACGACGTGGCCACCCGCCGCTGGCTGCTCGACATCCTCGGCGCGCTCAGTGCCCGCGAGCGCGCCATCGTCGTGCTCCGCTACTACTTCGACCTACCGGAGGCGCAGGTGGCCCGCGAACTGGGGGTATCGCTCGGCACGGTGAAGAGCACCGGTTCCCGGGCGTTGCAGAAGCTGCGGGCCACCGGGACCCCGGCGACCCAGGGGACCGGCCGATGACCGAGCTGGAGCAGTTCCGCCGGGCGATGCGGGCGACCGAACGGCCGTACCACGAGGATTTCGACCTGACCGTGATCATGCGCGACGGCCGGCGGCTGCGCCGACGCCGCCGGCTCGTCGGCGCGGGCGCGACGGCGCTGGTCGCCGTGCTGGTGGCCGGTGGTGTCGGGCTCGGCGTGCGGTGGGCCCGGCCGCCGGCGCCGGACCGCCCACCCGCCCGCGCCGCCACCGTGCCCAGCGCGACGCCCCCGGCGACGTCGCCGCCGACCCCCGGACCGACCCGGTGGAAGCCCCCCGGGAGCCGATCGGCGAGGTGGTCGGCACCGGTATCTGGTACGGCGTCGACCAGCGGGTGTACTACCTGGTGGCGGTCGACGTGCCCGAGGGGCCCAGGGTGCGGGTCGGGTTGATGGCCGGCCGCCGCAGCCCCGCCGGCGAGTTGACCAACGACATCGTCATCAACGACGTGCAGGGCAGCGACCGGCGACCGGGCTTCCACGAGATCGGGTACGACGACACGACCCCCTCGGACGCCCGGCCGCCGGTGCCGACCTTCGGGTACTTCGTCGGGCCGGCGGCCCGGATCGTCGGCACCGTCGGGGGCCGGCAGGTCGACGCCCGGCTGGCCCGCTGGAGCACCGACCCGGAACTGGTGGTCTTCTGGTTCGACCCGGTCGACCTCACCCCCGGCGTACGACTCGACGGCATCGTCGCCCGCGACCGGTCCGGCCGCCTGCTCTGACCCGGCGAGCCCCGCTGCCCCTTCATAGGGTGGTTGTATCGTGCCGGGCGTGACGCGCTCCGACTGGCCGGACATCCGTGGACGGCTCGCGCGACTGGCCGCGACGCCCGCCGCCGGCACCGTGTTCGGTGCCGGCGACCACGGGTGGGAGCTCGGACCACCACTGACCGCCGCCGAGGTGACCGAGGTGGAGGAGCAGCTACGGGTGGAGCTGCCCGCCGAGTACCGGTCGTTCCTGCGGGAGGCGGGTCGGGGCGGTGCGGGACCGGCCTACGGGCTGTTCCCGGTGCGTCGGCACGACGGACGCTGGCGGTGGGAGGGCGACGGGGCCGACCTCACCACGCTGGCGGCGCTCGGGCGTCCCTTCGCCCACGTCGAGGCGTTCAACCCGGCCGACGGCCTACCCGCCGAACCCGACGAGGACGACTACGACTCGCCGGAGGCGTTCACCGCCGCGCAGGACGCCTACCGGGAGCGGTACGAGGAGGTCGTCTACACGCCGGAGAACTCGGTAGGCCTGCTCTACCTGTGCCACCTCGGCTGCGCGTTGCGGGAGGCACTCGTCGTCAGCGGTCCCGCCCGGGGGCAGATGTGGGCGGACGACATCGCCGAGGGCGGTGGCTTCCGGCCGCTGTACGACGACGACGGGACACCACTCGGTTTTGCCCGCTGGTACCGGCGCTGGCTGGAGGCAGCCGAGCGTGAGGTGGCAGCGGACTAGCTGCCTGAGGTGGGACGGGGAAGGACGGGACCGACCCGTGACCTGGGTCGGGAGGGTGTGGAGCGGGCGACGGGAATCGAACCCGCACCGTCAGTTTGGAAGATCGTTCTCGGCTGTCATGATCCGTCCGGATCGCCTGGTCAGCGGCCGGGTCGTGGTGCCCGATCATGACCGTTGGGGACCGTCTGGGACACCGGTTACTGGCACGTGGCTGGCACGGCTGCGCGGTGGGCGCGCGGCTGTCCGGCGGCGTACGGCTTACCGCCCCCGGCCTCTCGGGCCGGGGGCGGCTTGCCGTGTCGTCGGCTCTCCGCGCGCCTGGACCCCGGTACCCGGTGGCAAGCCGCGAAGCGGCGCGGCAGCCGATCGCCCCAGCCTCTGCGGTGGTTGACCGTCCCGCGATCGTCACGACCGCAAGTCGCTGGTCAGTCGCCATGCGGACAGTTTCTATGCCCGGCCTCCGGTACGGTCCCGCAGTGGACCTTCGATCCCGGCGAGCTGACACCAGACGAGTAGTAGGCACCTCTGCGTTGCTCACAGGCTTGCTGATCTCCGCGCTTACTGTGGCAAGCGACTCAGGGAGGGCGGAGTTGCATGTCCTCGCTGGCCTTCTTGTGCTTGTTGGCGTTGGACTGCGCATAGAGGCTGCGATCATTGCTCCCCAGGCGTAGCACGAGCCATGGTTGGCCGCGTGCGGCCGATGCCGGCCGGAGGCCGCCAGCAGGCCAGTGCGCGGCCAACGCGCCGCGCTTGCGCGGTGCCTTGATCCTAAAGAGATCGTCTCGGCAGTTGCTGGCTTACGCGGAGGTCAGAGCGATTATCACCCACATGGATCAACAAGCTAGAGCAGCCTCAGGAAGGTAGTGGTCTGACTAGCCGCCAGTGAAGGGCTATGCAGACCTCCAACCATACGCAACAATGCAAGGCCTGGAGTAACCGAGGGGAGTTGCTGCGTGACTGCACGCGACGCGTTGTGGAGAACTCCCTCGCCGGAGGACGCCGGGGCGCACACGGCAGACCTCTTTGACTGGCAAGCCGCTGTAGCCGCTGCTGACAGCTTTGCAGTCGCGGTTATGTATCTTCACGATGAGGGGAACGATGCTCTCACGAAGGCGATCCTGTGCGAGCATCACGAGGACTATGCCGTTGTAGACGGCGATAGGGTTCAGCTCGTTTCCGTGAAGCACCGAGGGTTGAGCCGCGGAGCATACACTTGGTCGGCCTTGGCAGATGAGGGAGGGCTGGCCCACCTATACGCACGGTGGAAGGGGTTGGGGCGCGATATCGGATGTCGACTGCTCACGAACTCCGAGCTAAAGAGTGGCGACGACGCGTCGGAACTCCGAGCCATATGTCAGAAGTTGCAGGATGGTGGCAGTGGCGACGACTGTGATCGTATAGTTCGGGCATTTTCGGTCGAGCTCCTTCGTATTCCCGAAAAGGCTGAGATTCCGAAAAATTGGCGCGCCCCGGAAGGTGCCACGAAAGCGCAGATAATTCCGGACCAAGAACTTTTGGATGATGTTTCCAACTTTCTGTCGGCTCTCATTTTTGATACGAGCCGCCCGCAGCCGGACGATATCGAAGCATCGGCTCCTCAAAAGTACGTTGAACCGTTGCTCGATCAGCTTGGCCTTCATGCGGGGGCAGCCAGGGCGGCATGGAATGCGGTTCTCGGCATCTTCCGCCAAAGGATGAGAGGCAGGGGGAAGCTCCCCCTGCAAGAGCTAGCTGGCTTGATCGGCCACATACGAGGTGAGACGAGTAAGCAGCGACTCGACAGAACACTTCGCAGGCGGGTGGTTACTGCCCAGGATGTAATCCTCGCCGTCCGGAGCGCAGCCGCTAGCCCAGGCGCCTATGCAACTCCTAACCTGAAGATTGCTGCAACACGCCTTGCTGCAAAATTGGACGATGGTGGATGCACCGAGACTACTATGCTTGGGGCCGAAACATTCGCGGAGCGGTGGCGGCGAGAGCGCCACAAGCATGCAGATGTTCCGGGGATGGCACAGCAGTTTTTCGACGCAGAGGAACGTTTGCGGTATCTTGCGAGTAAGGTAGCCGAAGAGGCTGCCGAGGAGGCCAATGGTGCCAAGTACGGCTCCAAGATGTGGCGCAAGTTCGACACCGTTGATCTAGTCGGTGCTCTAGGTGCGCTTCCGGTACCACGCGAACCGTTGGTAGCCCTCGGAGGTATCTGCGATCTGGCGAGCAGATGTCAGGTGTGGTTCGGACCCCTTTTTGATGTAGATGCTAGGCAAGCGCAAATGCGCCAGCGGCTCGGCGGCCAGCCCGGAAATTCCACCCAGGGGGTTGCCGCATGACTGCTAATGTTTCGCGGCGAGCCGGCCAGCTTGCTGATATGGCATACCACCAAGCCAGAGTCCTGCTTCTGGTTGAAGCAGTATGTCGAACCCCAGGCGCAGGACGGAAGCTTGACGGCCTGACCAAACTTGCAAAGCTCGATTTTCTCGTCCGGTATCCAACGCTTGCGACTAGAGTTGTTGAGGACCTAGAGGGTGATGGTCGAATTAACCCATCGGAAGATGATCGGCGTGAAACCGAAGCGCCAATGATCCGTTACAAGTATGGGCCATGGGATAATCGATATTACCCTGTAATCGGTGCCCTTGTTGGTAAAGGTCTCTTGGCGTACACCCGTGGCGGAAAGGGAACTGTAGCTCTACGGCCCACGCCACTAGGCAGGAAGGTTGTACGCGAGCTAGCTACGAGCTTAGCTTGGGGGGAGGTGGCCATGCGGTGCGAGGCTGTGGCTGAGCATGTTGGCGCTTATAACGGGAATAGGCTCAAAGAACTAATTTACGAGAGACTCCCGGAGATCATGGACAGGCCACACCGGGAGGCAATCCGCCCATGAGTACCAACTTCAGAATCGATGGCATAGGCCTGGTAACCGCCGGTGGTGAAGTAGCCTACGACTTCCGTGGTCCGCTGACCATCCTCGACGGCCCGGTAGCTACAGGTAAGAGTACGATGGTCGAGCTAATTAAGCATGGCTTGGGGGGCTCTGCCCGGTTCAGCCCCGTCGTTAAAGACCATGTTACGAGCGTGAGAGTGCGGCTCTCTGCTGGCCGCGAACGGTTCGAATTGTCGCGTTCAACCTTCGGCGGGGCTGGCGTTGTCTACGTCCGTGACCTGAGATCTAGAGAAGACCTGGGTGCGTTTCCAGTTGAGCCGACTCGGGGTCAAGGAGACGAGACCCAAACTGTCGGTAAGCTCTTGCTAACGGCTCTGGGGCTTCCCACTGATGTGCGGGCTTCGGCCCTCAGTTCGAAAGCGACGAGCAAGCCAAGCGTCGTTACATTCAATGACATCTGGTCATCGCTATATGTCGAGCAGCCTGAAATTGATAGGAGTATCGCTCACCATAGCGATACCTATAGAGAGCCTAAGCGTAGAACCGTATTTGAATTGTTCTTTGGAATCACGGATAAAGATCTACTTGCGCTGAAGTCGAGCCTGCAGGACGCGGAGCAGGTGGTCTTGTCCGCAGAATCAGAAGAAGCCACCATCCTCGAATTCCTCAAGAGCGTAGGCGCGGAACCTCGCGACGCCAGTCTGGCTGAGCAGGAAAAAGTGCGCGTTCAGCTTGGGAGGTACCGAGCCCGACTTCAGTCCTTGGCTTCGGAGGCAGATCCTGCGGATCCGCAGACCGACGTCTTGAGGGACCTCTTGCTTACCACGCAGGACAGGGCCGACGACCTCAAGCGGGAGTTGAGTAGTCTGGAGAAGGTGCATGAGGAGCGGCTAGGCCTAGCTGCTGGAATTCGTCAGGATCTGGCACGTCTGAAGCGTGCTCAAGATGCTGGCGCTCGCCTTGCCGACATTGAGTTCGTTATCTGCCCGCGCTGCACTCAGAGCCTTGAGCACCGTTCCATCCCTGACGGGCATTGTAGGTTGTGCCTACAGGCAGATACTGACTATCGCGTCAATGCCAGTGATGAACCGTATGAAGTCATTCAAATGCGTGTCCAGCAGGCCGAGACTGAAGAGTTGATCGCCGCAAGCAGTGGGCGTATTGAGCAACTCCGACATTCGTTGTCTGAGACAGAGGAGCATGCTAAGAAGCTGGCTCTGCTTGTGGACGAGCGCAGCCGTGAGCTCGTTAGCCCACGCCTCCAAGAGTATGCGGATGTGAGCGAAGCTATCGGTATGGCAGAGGAGAGGATTAAAGCCCTTGATGAGCGCTTGCGCTACTGGGACCGGGCTGGGGACATTTCAAGAGTGGTCCAACGGGCAAGGGATGAACGCAACTCATTAAAAGACGAAGTGGTGCGGCGTGAATCGTCGGTTGAGCTCGCAAAGAAAGAAGTTCTTTCGGCGTTGACTGAGGAGTATGCCCGAACTCTCTCCAACTTTGGCGTGCCCGGAGTCAATTCGGTAAGAATTGATGATCGGACCTACTTGCCCTACGTCAATGGTGATCGTTTTGATAAGATTAGCACGGGTGGCCTTCGCACTGCTCTCGTGGTGGCCTACTGGGTTACTCTAATTTCGGTGGCTTTGCGAGACTCCGCGAGCAATATGCCGGCATGCCTAGTTCTCGATAGCCCTCGCAAGTCGATTGGTGCCGGTGAGGCGCTCGCGGCGAACCTGTACAGCCAGCTCGATATCCTTGCCGAAAGCTACAAGGGACGTGTCCAGATTATTGTGGCTGATAACGGCGTCCCGGCAGAGTATGCGAAGCGGTGGCAGCGGCTTAGCTTCTCGTATCAGGAGCCCGTAATTAGGTCGGTAAAGCACCCCGGTCCGGCTGAAGTAGTGACTCTGGATCGATTGACAAGCGACCGGAATGCTGCATGAAGCGCTAATACCGGTGGCAAGCTGCTTCTATTTTCGACTAACGCTGGTGTCCGTGTTCTGCGTAGGCGGCAGGCGCTCCATTGCGAGCGGAAATGGCGGTCTGGATCCTTCGCGCGAGCCGCGCTGGGCTGTAGCCCTCTAGATCTTGAGGGCGCACATAGCGCCATTCGGTAAGTTCTCCGTCTGCGAAACGAATCGCCTGCTCCTGGCGGGTGCTGAGAGATCCGGCGTCGAAGACGAATAGCAGCTTGTCGCCCTCTGTTGCTGTAGGAGCCCAGTCGACTATCAGCATCCGCCCGACTTCCACGGTGAGACTGAGTTCTTCTGCAATCTCCCGAATGCACGCTGTGCGCGGGGACTCGCCGGGTTCGACGTAGCCGCCAGGGATGTCCCAGTGGTCCTTATAGCTGGGGCGTACGAGGAGCACGCGGCCCTCAGCGTCGAAGAAGAGGGCGCCTGCGGCGACGCGTGGGGTTGCCACGGGTGGCATCTCGTTGGTCGTCACCTGGGCAGCGTAGACAGGTGGGGTTCAGTCGAGCACCTTGAGTCGCTGGGCCAGTCCGACCAGTTCGGCGGTGGGCTTGCCGCGCTGTCGGCGTATCCAGGTGAGGGCGAGTTGGCGGCTGAGGAAGTGGTGGCGGACCTGTTCGGGTGCCATCTGTTCGGCGTCGAGTAGGGCTGCTTGGGCGTCGTCGAGGCGGTTCCAGGAGCTGTAGGCGCGGGCGACTTCGAGGGCGTGCCGTACCCGGCGCTCCATGGGTAGGCCGGTGGTGTCGACGCGCGGGCCGAGGTCGATGGCGACTTGCAGGTCGCCCAGTTCGGCGGCGGTGGCGACGCGGTGGATGGCGACGTTGGTCGGTCCGAACGCTGTCCAGAGGTGGTTGGCGTCGGCTCCGAGCTGGTTCGCGGCGTGGTCGGCGGCGGCGAGGAAGGTGCGGGTGGTGCCGGCGTCGTTGGCGCGGGCGGCGGCCATGGAGCCGGACAGGAACAGGGTGCCGTAGACGGAGAGCAGTTCCGGGGTGGCGTGCGTGAGGTGGGGCTCCAGGTAGCCGGCGGCGTCCTCGGTGAGGCGGACGGCTTCGGCGTACCGGCCGGTGGCGTGTAGGGCGTGGCCGACGGACCGGAACAGGCTGCCGGTGATGAGCGGGTCGCCGGTGGGCCGGACGGCGGCCAAACCTCGGTCGGCGGCGATCCACGCGAGGTCGCTCTCGCCGAGCTTGGTGAGCTGGGTCGCGGCGAGTTGGTACGTCAGACCGAGTAGTCGGCGGGCGTGGTCCTGGTCGTCGCCGTGGTGGTGGTCGGCGGCGGCCTGGGCGCGGTGGAGCAGGTCGGGTAGGCGGCCGGTGACGTACCCGAAGCGGGAGTTCTGGTAGGCGTCCCAGAGTGCGCCGACGTCCTTCTTGAGTGCGGCGACGCTCGGGGGTTCCTGGTCCGGGCCGTTGGTGAAGGGGCCGAGGGCACGGTAGTTCATCAGGGCGGCGCGGAGTGCGGGGACGGTGGCGGTGCCGCTGTCGCTGGTCCAGTCGAGCAGGGCGGGTTCGCCGAGCAGGTCACCGAGGGGCACGTCCAAGACTTCGGCGAGGGACTTGATGACGGAGAGCCGGTCCAGCTCGATGCGGTTGTTCTCGACCTTGCCCAGCCAGTCGGCGGTACGGCCGATGAGTCCGGCCAGGACTTCTTGGGATAGGCCGCGTCGGTAGCGGTACCAGGCGACGCGTTCGCCGATGGTCAGGTTGTTCGTTCTCCCGCGCATCGGTCCACTGTCTCCCCTCAGCCTGCCGTGACCCCGGAAGGATTTTCCGGGTCGGTGGGCGGTTCGTGCCACAACCTGTCTGCATGACGGGGCTGAACGCATCGACCAACTGCCAATCCTGCTCGGGCGTGGGCTGGAAGTACACCCTTGCCCGCACCGCCATCCGGGGCATGGCGCGGGGGACTGAGCGGACGCGTTCCCTGGCCCGGCGGTCCTGCCTGGACTGCGCGGGTTCCGGTCGTACGGCGTCGTGCTGAGGCTGGCCCGGGGTGGGTGCTGGCGTGGGGCGACGACCCGAACGTCGTCCCGTGAATGGCCCGCCTACCCCGGTGCCTCGCGCCCCGCTGCCGCATCGTCCGGGTGTGCCCGCACCGGGTGACCTGGTGTTGATCGACCGCCGGGCGTCGGTGCAGTTCATCGGCGACCGGGCGCTGTGGCTGCGGGTGACGTCGGTGGACGACAGACCGACCTATGACGGGTGGGTGTGGCTCACCGGCTACTCGATCAACCGGGCCACCGGTGAGGCGTTGGCGCGGCGCGAGGTGTTCGTGCGGATCGCCGGCCTTCAACTTCTGCCACGGACGACAGCGAGCACGCCGCCGCGTAGGAACGCGGGGCCGGTCAGGAGGGGACATGGTGTTTGATGTTCGGGTTCGGCTCGGTGCGGTGTTGGAGATCAGTGCGGCGGAGCGGTTGATGCCGTCGGACGGACCGGTCACCTTGTGGGTGACCGGGGTACGGCTGGTGGCCCACCGCCCTCCCCATGACGAGTGGATCTGGGTCGAGGGGATCAGACTCGGCCGGACCGGCCGGCGGGGCCAACAGGCACAGATCCTGATCCGCGCGAGCAAGCTCCTGCCGGAGGACGCGCCCCGGTGAGCACCTACCTGTCGAGTGCGGCGCGTGATCGGCTTCGGGAGGCTCAGGCGCAGCTCGACCGGCACACGCCGTCGAGCGGGGATGGCCGTTGCGGGGGCTGCGGCGAGGAAGGGCCGTGTCCGCCGCGCCGGGCGGCGTTGCGGTTGTTCGGCCAGTACGGCTGTCTGCCGCGTCGGTGGCCGGGTGCGTCTCGGCCGGAGGCGGTGGGAGTGTCGTCGTCGTGGTCGGGGTGGTTGGCCGCTGCGGTGGAGGGTGTGACGCCGAACGGCTGAGGTGACTTGTTCTGTCATGCAAACAACTCATAAGCTGCTGTGATTCATGCAGTATTCACAGGTGGGGTGGCCCGCGATGGCGTACGAGATTCCGACGCCGAAGTACCTGCGCGTGTTGAACACGCTGCGGAAGCGCATCGAGGACGGCGACTACGTCCCCGGTGCGGCGCTGCCGTCGGAGAATCAGCTCTCCACGGAGTTCGGGGTGTCCCGTCCGACAGTGCTCAAGGCGCTCGGCATCCTCAAGCAGGATGGCTGGATCGAGTCGCAGCAGGGCAAGGGCAGCTTCGTGCGCGGCCGTCCCGTCTCCGGCCGTACCTCCCCGGACTATGCCCGGGACGCCGTCGAGCTGGACGAGACGGGGGAGACGGAGATCCTGCACGTCGGCCCGGTCCTGGCCTCACCGCGTATCGCGGCGGAATTGCAGATCCCCGACGGCACGCCCGTCTACGAGCGTCGTCGTCGGACCCTGTCAGAGGCGGGACCGGTAGACCTGGTGTCCACCTTTGTGCCGGTCGACATCGCGGTGGGTACGGACATCACCAAGCCGGACCCGATCCCGGGCGGCCTGCTCGACCTCATCGCCCGGCACAAGGGCCTCCGTGCCGACTACGCCACCGAACGCATGACCGCGCGCCGGGTCAACGAAGCCGAAGCAGCGGCCCTGGACGTCCCGGCCGACGAGCCGGTGCTGAGCGTCGTCATCACCGTCCACCAGGCGTCCGGTGACCCGATCATGGCATCAGTGCTAGTCATGCCCGGTAGCCGCCACGAGATCGAAGACACCTACGCCCTGTCCTGATCAAGTCCACAGGTCGCCGTAGAAGTCCTCGTCATCGTCGGCCGGCGGCAGCGGGGTCCGCCACCACAGATCGATGAGGAATTCGTCGGTGTCGGCATGCCTGCGGTGAACGCGGACGCCGTAGACGCCGGCTCCCTGCGGAAGCGTGATCTCCACTGCCGCTCCGCAGGCGATCAACTCGACGATCAGCTCTCCGGTCGGGCAGTGCAGCTCAAGCTGACGGCATCCGTCCCAGGAGCGGTCATCTGGTGCGGGCTCGCCGGCCCAGACCCTCAGCTCAAGCCCCGCTTTGGGCGGTGACGAGGAGGCCGGGACGCTGACCTGGTAGGTGGACGCCCCGGCCACCTGATCCTGCGCATCTTGGTAGGACTCGCCGTCATCGCCGGCATCGCACCACACGTCTCGCAGCACAAAGTGGCCGTACGAGACGCTGAGAGGGGTGCGGTGTTCCACGAGGGGCTTCATGGGTCCAGAGGCTGGCACCACCGTCCGACATTCGCTATGTGAACACGTCTCATCGAATCCCTTGCTTGTGCTTACAAGCTGACGTAGCTTGTTAGATCAACCGGTTGTCAGGAAGACGACTGGTAAGGCTAGGAGGCTGTTCGCGTGGTTCCGATGACGTTGAAGGTGCCGGTCCCGTCCGAGTACGTGTTCCCCGCCGGTGCGTTGTGCCTGGGGGTGTCGCCGCAGATTGATTTCGAGCGGCGGGGTGAGGCGGACAACCAGGCGCGGGACAAGGAGACGGGGGAGCGGGTCTGGGTGGTGCGGGTGATGGACCTGGACCCGGAGGCCGGGAAGTTCGGCCGGTCGACGGAGGCGAAGGTCAAGGTCGTCGCGGCCCAGCAGCCGGTGCCGCCGCCGTCGACCGTGCCCGGCTATCCGCCGGCCGTGGAGTTCGAGGGCCTGACCCTGACCCCGTACGTGGATTCGCAGCGGTGCAAGCCGGGCCGGTCGTCGGGTGACTGCCGCTCGCGGATGGCGTACTCGCTGCGGGCGACCGCAATCCGTCCGGCGTCGGCCGTTCCCGGCTCGGTGGTGGCCTGACCGCACCTTGCTTGTGCGCGCGGGGCGGGTCGTTTCCCCGCCAAGAGTCCCGACCCGTCCCGCGCTCTCCCATCCCTCATCTGGTGAAGGAGGGCGTGATGCCCACCGTAGTTCCCCCTGCCCTGATCCCCTCGCAGGGTCGCCGCCTGTGCGGGCGGTGGTCCTGATGTCCCGTACTCGTCTGGTCGGTCTGCGGCACGCCTACCGGGAGGCGGAGGCCGTCCTGCGGTCGGTGCTGCGGTTGCCGCCGGCTTCGGCGCGGGTGTGTGCGATCCGTTGCCCGTACTGCTGCCGGTGGGTGAAGCCGCGTCGGTTCGACCTGCGGCGGATGTCGTGCCGGTCGTGCATCGCGACGTTGGGTCGTCCGGGTCGGGGTGGTGACCTGTGCCTCTGATCAACATCATCCCGGGGGAGAAGATCCCGGTAGCTCCGATGAATGTGCGTCTGCCGGCGTGGCGGGTGCCGGGATGGCTGCTGGTGTTCTGGTGGCTCGCCCGGGGCCTGCTCCGCCTCACCGTCCTCGCCGTCCGCTACTGGTGGTTGACCGCTCCGGCCGTGCTCGTCCTGTGGGTGCGGGCGGAGTTCGGGGGCCTGGTCCTGGCCGGCGTCGTCCTGGCGGTGGCCGCCGGTTGCGGGGCGTGGTGGCGGTGGCACCGGTCGTCGTGGCTGCGGTTCGGCTGGTATCCACTGGTCGCCCGGGTGCGGATGTTGTTCGTCTACCGGCGGCGGTGGGCGTCGGTGATGGCGACGTGTGGGCTGGCGACCGCGTTCGCCGGGGACCGCTACGTCCCGCACCTGCTCAAGGTGCGGTGTGACAGGTTCGGCGATGAGTTGACCGTCCGGTTGTTACCGGGGCAGATCCCGGACGACTGGGGGCAGGCCGCGGAACGCCTCGCCTACGCCTTCCGCCTGCGCACCGGGCAGGCGCGGTCGGCTGCCCGGCCGGATCGGGTGGTGCTGCGGTTCGTACGCCGGGACCCCCTCGCCGGTGTCGTCGCGCCGCTGCCCGTGCCCGAGGTGCCGGCCCTGGACGGGCTCGCCCTCGGGGTCGGCGAGGACGGGCGGCCGTATCGGCTGCGTCTGTCGGGGTCGCATGTGCTGATCGCCGGGGCGACCGGGTCGGGCAAGGGGTCGGTGTTGTGGTCCCTGATCCGCTCCCTGGCTGGCGGTATCCGGTCGGGGCTGGTGGAGGTGTGGGCGTTCGACCCGAAGGGCGGCATGGAGTTGGCGGCGGGGGTGCCGTTGTTCGCCCGGTTCGCCTACGACGACCCCGACAGCATGGCCGGCGTCCTCGACGACGCCGTGAAGCGGATGCGGCTGCGGGCGGCCCGACTGAGCGGGGTGACCCGCCAGCATGTGCCGACGGTGGAGGAGCCGTTGCTCGTCCTGGTGGTCGATGAGATGGCGGCGTTGACGGCATACATCACTGACCGGAAGGTCCGCGACCGGATCAAGGAATCACTCGGCCTCCTGCTCTCCCAGGGCCGGGCGGTCGGCGTGCACGTGGTCGCCGCGCTCCAAGACCCGCGCAAGGACGTACTCCCGTTCCGCGACCTGTTCCCGACCCGCATCGGGTTGCGGCTGACCGAGCCGGAGCAGGTGGACATGGTCCTCGGCGATGCCGCCCGCGACCGGGGCGCCCTGTGCGACCGCATCCCCGAGTCGTCGCCCGGGGTGGGGTTCGCCGTCCTCGACGGCGTCCGCGAACCCCTCCGGGTTCGCTTCGCCTACCTCACCGATGACGACATCCGGCAGCTCGGCCGCGACTACCGCCGCCTCGGCGACACCGATCAGGGGGTGACCTCGTGAAGTCCAACGCAGAGCGGGTGGAGGGCGTGGTCCTGGTGCTCATCGTCCTCACGGTGGGCGGGCTGGCCGGCGCGGCGTCGTTCACCCACGTCCACGACTGGACCATGGCGAACTCGCCGGCCGGTACCGGGGACTGGTTCGGCTGGGCCAACGCCGCCATCTCCGAACTGCTCCCTCTGGCGGCGCTGCTGACCATCCGCCGTCGCCGCCGCACGGGCGGCCCGGTCGGCTACCCGCTGTTCCTGCTTGTCTGCGCCGTCGCGCTGTCCCTGGCGGCGCAACTGGCCGTGGCTCAGCCGAGCCTGTCCGGGTGGCTGCTGTCGGCCGTGCCCGCTCTGGCGTTCCTGGGGCTGTCCAAGCTCGTCTTCTCCACCACTCCTGCCGTCTCGGTGCCGGCGGCCGGCGACACGTCGGCCGATAGCTCCGACTGGGGCGAGTGGTCGCCCGAAGACGACCAGACCGACGAACGGCCACCTCTGCGCCTGGTCGACGTCGACCAGGCGGTGACCGTCGAACCGGCCCGACCGATGGCGGTGCAGCGGCCGGGGCTCGTGCCGGTGTCAGCGGCGGCGTTCGCACCCCGCAACGGTGCCAGCGGTGCGGAGCGTGACCGGTGACCCAACAGGAACTCTTCCCCACCACGACCCCAACCCCGCCCGAGGTCGAGCAGCCTCGGCCGGGGTCGCGGGCGGACCGGATGCGCAAACCCCTCGCCAAGGACGCGCTCAAGCAGCTCGCCGAACAACACGGCGTCTGCGTCCGGCCTCTGGCGCTGCGCCGCACCGACACCACTACCGGCCTGACCGAGGTGGTGGAGGTGCCCTGCGGGGCGACCCTGGCGGCGAAGTGCAAGCCGTGCGCCGAGAAGGGCCGGCGGCTGCGCATCCAACAGATCCGCGAGGGCTGGCACCTCACCGACGAACCCACCATCCGCCCCGACAAGCCCGGCGAGGACGTGCTCGCCCTGGTCCGGGTCCGGGCGCATCTGGAGTTCGAACGCGAAGCCATCCAGTACCAACCCCTCACCCCCGACGAGCGGGCCACCCACCTGGCCGAGATCGACGCCGCCATCGCCGAACTGGACGAAGCCCTCGGCGAAACCAGCCTGCGCGGACACCTCACCCCCAAAGACCGCGACGAACGACCCCGCCGCAAGCGGTCGACCCGGCGGCGGCAGGACTCCCCGGACCTGCCCCGGCTGCCCGTCGACCCGCGCACCGTCGGCCGCGCCTACTCCGGCAAAGCCGGGAAGACCCACCGGCCGTCGATGCTCATCACGCTCACCCTCGGCTCCCACGGACCCGTGCACTCCCACCTACGACGCGGCACCTACGTCGCGCCCTGCGAGTGCGGACAACGGCACGGCCCGCACGATGACGTGCTCAGCACCCCTGTCGACCCGACCACCTACGACTACCGGCGCGCAGCCCTGGACTCGATCCACTTCGCCCGCATCCTCGACCGGTGGTGGCAGAACGTCCGCCGCGCCGCCGGCTGGAACGTCCAGTACGCGGGGGCGGTGGAGCTGCAACGTCGACTGGCCCCACACGCCCACTTCGCCATCCGGGGTACCCTCCCGCGTCGGCTGCTCAAGCAGATCGCCGCCGCGACGTACCACCAAGTGTGGTGGCCGTCCTTCGACGAGATGGTCTACCGCGTCGACAAGCCACCGGTGTGGGACGTCGACCGACAGGCGTACGTCGACCCCAAGACCCGCCAACCTTTGCCCACCTGGGGCGAAGCGCTCGACGCCCTGGAAGAACCCGACAGCCGACCCGCCTACGTCGCCCGCCTCGGCCGGATCGACGCCCGAGGTATCGAGCAGGGCACCCGCGACGCCGAACGCTCCATCCGCTACGTGACGAAGTACGTCACCAAAGACCTGACCGACCAGGCCAAGCCCCGATCCGACGCCCAGAAGGCACACTTCGACCGCCTGCACGCGGAACTGTCCGTGCTGCCGTGCTCCCCGACGTGCGCGAACTGGCTGCTCTACGGCGTTCAGCCGGACGGCGTCAAGGCGGGCTTGACGCCCGGCCGGTGCACCGGGAAGGTCCACCAACGCTCCACCCTCGGCTTCACCGGCCGCCGCGTGCTCGTCTCCCGCCAGTGGTCCGGCAAAACCCTCGCCGACCACCGGGCGGACAACCGGGCCTGGGTGCGGGCGATCCTCGCCGGCGGCATGGCCGACACCGAGGAACACGACCAGGCCGCCGACGAACCGGACGGGTCGAAGCGGTACCGGTTCGAACTCGCCCGACCCGAAGACCCCGACGTCCCACCTCTCGAACACCGACTCCTCCGAGCGATCTCCGCCCGCATCCGCTGGCGCGCAGACCTCGACACCGCCCGGATACGAACAGCGACCACCGCAGCGACGACCGATCCACCCGCCGCGCTCGCGGCCGTAAGCCTGGGAGGAGTAACCGCATGAACGACGAGCTGTTGACCGCTGACGAGGTCGCCGCTCGGCTCAAGGCAACCCCGCGATTCGTCCGCCGGCTGGTCGCCGAACGACGGATCGCCTTCGTCAAGGTCGGCCGCCTGGTGCGCTTCGAGGCGTCGGCCGTCGCCGCCTACATCGACAGCAACCGGGTCGTACCGATGACCCGGGCGCACCTGCGTGACTACCTGGGGGAGGTGGCCTGATGGCGGCCAGCAAGGGCCGGCGGCGTTTCGGCAACGTGCGTCGCCTCCCGTCGGGGCGGTACCAGGCGCGGTACGTCGGGCCGGACGGGTTGGAGCGGAAGGCACCGCGCACCTTCGAGAGTGAGCGCCAGGCGGCCAAGTGGTTGACCGTGGTGGAGTCGGAGATCATCAAGGGGGAGTGGACGGCACCGGAAGCGGGAGAGATCAAGCTCGACGGGTACGGCCGGAATTGGATCGCCGAGCGGAAGCTCCAACCGCGCACCCGGGAGAACTACGAGGACCTGTTCCGGCTGCACATCGGCCCCCACCTCGGCGCGCTGGCCCTGGGCGCGATCAAGCCGCAGACCATCCGCACCTGGCGGCGCACCCTGCTCGACGGCGGTACGACGGAGCCGCAGGCGGTCAAGGCGTACTCACTGCTGCGGGCGATCCTCAATACCGCCGTAAAGGAAGACGAGCTGATTCGGCAGAACCCCTGCCGTATCCCGGGCTATGACCGCTATCACACGCCGGAGCGCCCGGTGGCGACCGTCGCCCAGGTGCTCGCGCTCGCCGAGCGGATGCCGCCCCGGTTCGCCGCGCTGGTGATCGTCGCTGCGTTCTCCGGTCTGCGCTGGGGCGAGCTGGCGGCGCTGCGGCGCTCGGACGTCGACCTCACGGCCGGCACGGTCCGCGTCCCGCGCAAGCTGGCCGCACTGCGCAACGGGATGGAGTTCGGTCCGCCGAAGTCTGCGGCGGGTAACCGTACGGTGACCCTTCCGGCGGCGGCCCGGACGGTGCTCGCGGACCACCTGGCCGCGTACGTGGGGGAGGGGCCGGAGGCGTTGGTCTTCACCGGGGACAAGGGGGCGGTGCTGCGTTCCGGCAACTTCCGCCGGGCGGTCGGCTGGGCGTCGGCGCTGCGGGCGGCGGGCATGCCGGCCGGGTTCCACTTCCACGACCTGCGGCACACCGGCAACAACCTGGCGGCGGCGACCGGGGCCAGCACCCGGGACCTGATGCACCGGATGGGGCACGCGAGCATGCGGGCCGCGCTGATCTACCAGCATGCGAACAGCGAGCGCGACCGGGAGATCGCCGACGGCATGGACCGCCGGATCACCAAGCAGGCGAAGCGGGCGGCGGCCACGGCCAGGTCGAGCAAGGGCAAGGGAGCGACGTCCAAGGTCAAGCCGAGCCAGGCCCCGGCCAAGGCGTCCAAGGACAAGCCGGCGAAGCGGAACGCGACCGAGGCGAAGCCGGCGGCCCGTAGGGCGGCCAAGGGCACGAAAACGGCCCGCCCGGCACGCGGACCCGCCTCGGGCGACACGGCCGGCGCTACTGGCACGCCAATGGCACGCAAGATCAAAGAGGGCTAGTACGAGAACGGCCCAGGCTCGGCGAGTATGCCGCTGACCTGGGCCGGAAGGTGTGGAGCGGGCGACGGGAATCGAACCCGCACCGTCAGTTTGGAAGACTGAAGCTCTGCCATTGAGCTACGCCCGCAAACGCCCCGTACACCAGGACGCGCCCACACCTTACCCGCTCCCTCCACCCCCCGCGCACCGGCATTCCCCGCGCCTCGGCCCCGGTGATCAAGAGGTTTGCGTCACCTGCGGCGATCAACTTGACGCAAACCTCTTGATCACCGACCCGGGTGGCTTTCCGGGCGGCCCGCCGGAGGGGGTGTGGGGACGCCCCGGCATCCCGGGCGGGGCGCGACGGCATACACTTCTTTCGCCACGGGGTGTGGCGCAGCTTGGTAGCGCACTCGCTTTGGGAGCGAGGGGCCGTGGGTTCAAATCCCGCCACCCCGACTGCGTGCGCATCCCGGGATCACCCCCCCGGGAGGCGACGCCGATCCGTGCGGTTCGCCGGGCGCTGCCGGAGCAGCGTCCCGGCTCGCCTACACTCGATGCGCGCAATCACGCCCAGACCCAGACCCACCACTGAGATCCGTCAAGGAGTACGCCTGTGAAGAGCACCGTCGAGACTCTGAGCCCGACGCGCGTGCGGCTCGCCATCGAGGTGCCGTTCGTCGAGCTCGAGCCGAGCCTCAAGAAGGCGTACCGGGAGATCGGCCAGCAGGTCCAGGTTCCCGGCTTCCGTCGGGGCAAGATCCCGGCCGCCGTGATCGACCAGCGGGTGGGCCGGGGCACCGTGCTCAACGAGGCGGTGCAGGAGGCCATCCCGCAGAACATCCTCGCCGCGGTGCGCGAGCACGACCTCAAGACGCTCGGCCGCCCGGAGGTCGAGATCACCGAGTTCAACGACGGTGACTCGCTCAACTTCACCGCCGAGGTCGACGTCCGGCCCGAGCTGACCCTGCCGGACCCGGCCACCGTCGAGGTGACCGTCGACGAGCTGCAGATCGACGAGACCGAGATCGACGAGCAGGTCAAGAACCTGCGCGAGCGGTTCGCCACGCTCAAGACCGTCGAGCGGGCCGCCGCCGAGGGCGACTACGTGCAGATCGACCTGAACGCGACCGTCGACGGCGAGGACGTGCCGGGCGGCTCGGCGAGCAACATCTCGCACGAGGTCGGCAGCAAGCAGCTCCTGCCGGGGCTGGACGAGGCCCTGGTCGGTCTCGCCGCCGGCGACGACACCACCTTCACCACCCAGCTCGTGGGCGGCGACTTCGCCGGCCGGGACGCCGAGGTGGCGGTGACCGTCCGCACGGTCAAGGAGAAGGAGCTGCCCGAGCTGGACGACGACTTCGCCCAGATGGCCAGCGAGTTCGACACCATCGACGAGCTGCGCGCCGACCTGCGGGAGAAGGTCACCCGGGGCAAGCGGGTCGAGCAGATCTACGCCGCCCGGGACAAGGCCCTGGAGCAGCTCGTCGCCGCCGCCGAGGTGCCGGCGCCGGAGGGTGTCGTCCGCGAGGAGGTCGAGAGCCGCAAGCAGGCGATGGTCGACCAGCTGGAGCGGATCGGCGCTTCGATGGAGGAGTACCTCGCCGCCGAGGAGAAGACCGAGGAGCAGATCGACGCCGAGCTGACCGAGGCGGCGACCGAGGGCGTCAAGATCCAGCTGCTGCTGGACACCCTGGCCGACGCCGAGGACACCCAGGTCTCCGACGACGAGTTCGGCCACGAGATCGTCCACCGGGCGCAGCGTGCCGGGATGGCCCCGCAGCAGTACTACGACCAGCTGGTCCGCTCCGGTGCCGCCGCCGCCGTCTTCGGTGACGTGCGGCGCGGCAAGGCGCTCGCCTCCGTGATGGAGAAGATCAAGATCAAGGACTCGGCCGGCAACGAGGTCACCCTCGACGCGCTGCGGGCCGAGAGCGAGCAGGCGCACGACCACGACCACGAGCACTGATCCGACCCGGTCGGCCGCCGTCCGCCCGTTGCGGCGCACGGCGGCCGAACCCCTTTTCCGGGTACGTCCCGAGCCTGCTGCGCTGAGAGCGAACAGTGCCGCGAGCGGGAGTCGATCACCCGGTGGAGCGGTTAATGTCGGGTACGACGGTACGGAGAGCGAAGGGCTGCCATGACCGACATGCACATCCCAGCGAAGCCGCTCCGGGCGATCGAAGCCCGAGGTGGCGACACCATTGGCAACCTCGACGACTCGGTCTACAACCGGTTGCTCAAGGAGCGCATCATCTTCCTCGGCAGCGAGGTGAACGACCAGGTCGCCAACCGCATCTGCGCCCAGCTGCTGCTGCTCGCGGCGGAGGACCCGGACCGCGACATCTTCCTCTGGATCAACTCGCCGGGTGGCTCGGTCTACTCCGGCATGGCGATCTACGACACCATGCAGTACATCGACAACGACGTGTCGACCGTGGCGATGGGCATGGCCGCCTCGATGGGTCAGCTGCTGCTCTGCGCGGGCACCAAGGGCAAGCGGTACGCCCTGCCGCACGCGCGGATCATGATGCACCAGCCGTCCGGTGGCCTCGGTGGCACCGCGTCGGACATCGCGATCCAGGCCGAGCAGATGCTCTACACCAAGCGGATGTTCCAGGAGCGGGTCGCCCACCACACCGGGCAGAGCCAGGCGCAGATCGAGGCCGACTCGGACCGCGACCGCTGGTTCACCGCCCAGGAGGCCATGGACTACGGCTTCATCGACAAGGTGATCATCGGGGCCACGCAGGTTCCGGATGGCGCCGGGACCCTGAGCTGAGGAGCTGACGATGACCGATCTGAGCCTGCCGCCCCAGTTCGCGGCCGTGCACAACCGTTACGTCCTGCCGTCGTTCGTCGAGCGCACCTCGTACGGGGTCAAGGAGTCCAACCCGTACAACAAGCTCTTCGAGGACCGGATCATCTTCCTCGGCGTCCAGGTCGACGACGCGTCGGCCAACGACGTGATGGCGCAGCTGCTGACGCTGGAGGGCACCGACCCGGACCGCGACATCATCATGTACATCAACTCGCCCGGTGGTTCGTTCACCGCCATGACGGCGATCTACGACACCATGCAGTACGTCCGGCCGGACATCTCCACCGTCTGCCTGGGCCAGGCGGCCAGCGCGGCGGCGGTGCTGCTGTCGGCGGGCACCCCGGGCAAGCGGATGGCGCTGCCGAACTCGCGGATCATCATCCACCAGCCGGCCACCGAGGGCGGCTACGGGCAGGGCTCGGACATCGAGATCCAGGCCCGGGAGATCCTGCGGATGCGCACCCAGCTGGAGGACATGCTCTCCCGGCACTGCAACCGGCCGATCGAGCAGGTCCGCAAGGACATCGACCGTGACAAGATCATGACGGCCGAGGAGTCCAAGGAGTACGGACTGGTCGACACGATCCTGACCAGCCGCAAGAAGGGCCTGCTGGCCGCCAACGCGGCCCGCTGAGCACCACCGGTCGGAGGCCGGTCGGGTGAGCAGTTCCCGGCCGGCCTCTGACACACCCGTTTTGGGGGTCGGAGAAACCCTCGCCAGCGGGTAACGTCGGGTCCGTACGGCGTGGCCGGGTCGGACCGGCGGAACGGATTTCACCACGGACGGGCGCTCCGGCGTCCGCGGTTCAGGGCCGGTCTCCGGTCGACGAGTGCAGGGAGAACGTAGGTGGCACGGATCGGTGACGGCGGCGACCTACTGAAGTGCTCGTTCTGCGGCAAGTCGCAGAAGCAGGTCAAGAAGCTCATCGCGGGCCCAGGGGTCTACATCTGCGACGAGTGCATCGACCTCTGCAACGAGATCATCGAGGAGGAGTTGGCCGAGTCCGGCGAGGTGAAGTGGGAAGAGCTTCCCAAGCCGATGGAGATCTGCCAGTTCCTCGACAACTACGTCGTCGGCCAGGACCAGGCCAAGAAGGCGCTCGCGGTGGCGGTCTACAACCACTACAAGCGCATCCAGGCCGAGGCGGCCAACGCCCCCGGCTCCGGCAGCGACGCGGTCGAGCTGGCCAAGTCCAACATCCTGCTGCTCGGCCCGACCGGGTGCGGCAAGACGCACCTCGCGCAGACCCTGGCCCGGATGCTCAACGTGCCCTTCGCCATCGCGGACGCCACCGCGCTGACCGAGGCGGGCTACGTGGGCGAGGACGTGGAGAACATCCTCCTCAAGCTGATCCAGGCCGCCGACTACGACATCAAGCGCGCCGAGACGGGCATCATCTACATCGACGAGGTCGACAAGATCGCCCGTAAGTCGGAGAACCCGTCGATCACCCGGGACGTCTCCGGCGAGGGGGTGCAGCAGGCCCTGCTCAAGATGCTGGAGGGCACGGTGTCGAACGTGCCGCCGCAGGGTGGCCGCAAACACCCCCACCAGGAGTTCATCCAGATCGACACCACCAACGTGCTGTTCATCTGCGGTGGCGCCTTCGCCGGCCTCGACCAGATCATCGAGGCCCGCACCGGCTCCGGCGGCACCGGCTTCGGCGCCCGGCTCCGGTCGGTCTCCGAGCGTTCCACCGACGACATCTTCAGCCAGGTGATGCCGGAGGACATGCTCAAGTTCGGGCTGATCCCCGAGTTCATCGGCCGGCTTCCGGTGATCACCAACGTGCGCAGCCTGGACCGTTCCGCCCTGGTGCGCATCCTCACCGAACCGCGCAACGCCCTGGTCCGGCAGTACCAGCGGCTCTTCGAGCTGGACGGCGTCGAGCTGGAGTTCGAGCCGCCGGCGCTGGAGGCGATCGCCGACCAGGCCATGCTCCGCGGCACCGGCGCCCGTGGCCTGCGCGCCATCATGGAAGAGGTCCTCCTCTCCGTCATGTACGAGGTGCCGAGCAACCCGGACGCCGCCCGGGTGCTGATCACCCGCGAGGCCGTGCTGGAGAACGTCAACCCGACCATCGTGCCGCGCGAGTTCACCGGTCGCCGGGCCCGTCGCGACCGCGAGGAGAAGTCGGCCTGACCGACACCCCTTCCACCGTCGGAAGCACGGCCCCCGCCCGGGGCCGTGCTTCCGCGTGTACGGGCGTTTCGACCCTGACCGCCACCTGACCGGCCGCCCACCCCGGTCCCACACCCTCGGCTCGCGGTCGCCCCTCGGTGGCGCTCCGGGCGTTCACGGTGTGCCCCTGTGATCGACCGTGGGTGTCCGAGCGCCCGTCCCGGGTGGCGCAGCCGGTCGGGTGTCCACGTTCCGGCCTCTCCGGGTCGCGGACTGTCCCGGGATCGCCGTCCGCCCGTACCCTGGGCAGCATGCGCGTCGCCGTCTGCCAGCTCAACGCCCGCGACGACCGGTCGGCCAACCTGGCCGCCGCCGAGGCCCTGCTCGTGCGGGCCGCGGCGGCCGGTGCCGACCTGGCGGTCCTTCCCGAGTACGTCGACTATCTCGGCCGGGCCGAGGGGATGCCGCCGGCCGAGGGGGTGGACGGGACGGTGGGCACCTTCTTCGCCGAGGTGGCCCGGCGACTGGGGATCTGGCTGGTCGCCGGCTCCTTCCACGAGGTCGGGCCGGACCCGGCGCACACCTGGAACACCTCGTTGGTCTTCGACCGTTCCGGCGTCCTCGCCGCCAGCTACCGAAAGATCCACCTGTACGACGTGGAGATCCCCGGTCGGGTGTCCTACCGGGAGTCCGCCACGGTGGCACCCGGAGCGGAACCCGTGGTGGTCGACGTGGAGGGTCTGCGGGTGGGGCTGACCATCTGCTACGACCTGCGCTTCCCGGAGCTGTACCGTCGGCTCGCCACGGACGGGGGTGCGCACCTGCTGGTCGTGCCGGCGGCGTTCATGATGCACACCGGCCGGGACCACTGGGAGGTTCTGCTGCGGGCCAGGGCGATCGAGAACCAGTGTTTCGTGGCCGCTGCGGGGCAGACCGGTGACCACGACCCGGGCCGGACGTGCTTCGGCCGCAGCATGGTGATCGACCCGTGGGGCACGGTGCTCGGTCAGGTGCCGGACGGGCCGGGTCTCACCGTGGTCGACCTCGACCTGGACCGGCTGCGCACGATCCGGGCCGAGCTGCCCAGCCTGGCCAACCGCCGTCTCTGAGCGGCTCGGCAGGCGGGCCCGCCGAGGGTGCCGGGCGTCGGTCAGCTCAGCAGCACTCCCACGACCGCCAGCGCGATGATCGCCGCCGCCGTCACCAGCAGGGCCGTTCCCATCCTGGAGGGTCCGCGTCGGGCCAGCCGAACGACCGACAGTACGACGACGACGAGGACGACCGCCGCGATCACCAGTTGCCAGAAGGGCAGCAGGAGTCCCAGCAGTGCGTCGTCGGCGAGGGTGACCGTGGGGGAGCGGGACGCCTCATCCATGGCAGCCACTCTGGCACGGATCGGCCACCTCGGCGTTGTTTCGGTACGCGGGTGGGACACCGGTAGGGCCGGATGTCGGCAGGCGACGCCCGCCGACGAGAGCAGTGACGATCATTGATTTGCCTTCCGTGGGACGTCCGCGTAACTTTCTCTCTGCACGCGGGAGGCCGGACGAACCGGCCGAGAACGGGCACCAGGATCGTGGCGGAGACGCCGAGCGATGCTGAGGATCGGGCGGTGCGAGGTGCTCCGAAAGTTGGGGTTGCGAACGCGAAGCCGACCGGGTAGAGTTCTGAAGCCGGCAGGGAGCCGGGCGGGCACCGCGAAAGCGGATGCCGGCCGGTCTGCCGATTCCCACGATCGTAACGACTGCCGGAAACGGTATGCGGTGCAACGTGGATACGGTCGAACCAGGCTGGCGGATCGCGACAGCGAATTTGACAGCGAAATTCGGTCCAAGTAGCTTAGGGAAGTTGCCCCGACTGGGTGGCCGTTGGTGCGGTGGTCTGGTTGGTGTGTGGTTGTTCTTTGAGAACTCAACAGGGTGCTTGTAAAGCCAGTGCCAATTGTTTTATACCCCGTGCCGGCTGAATCTTCGGGTTTGGTTGGTTTGGGATTCCTTTGGCAACATGTTTGTTGTCGGGATTGCTGTTCGACAGGTTTTTGTTGGAGAGTTTGATCCTGGCTCAGGACGAACGCTGGCGGCGTGCTTAACACATGCAAGTCGAGCGGAAAGGCCCTTCGGGGTACTCGAGCGGCGAACGGGTGAGTAACACGTGAGTAACCTGCCCTAGGCTTTGGGATAACCCTCGGAAACGGGGGCTAATACCGGATATGACCTCCTGTCGCATGGTGGGGGGTGGAAAGTTTTTCGGCCTGGGATGGGCTCGCGGCCTATCAGCTTGTTGGTGGGGTGATGGCCTACCAAGGCGACGACGGGTAGCCGGCCTGAGAGGGCGACCGGCCACACTGGGACTGAGACACGGCCCAGACTCCTACGGGAGGCAGCAGTGGGGAATATTGCACAATGGGCGGAAGCCTGATGCAGCGACGCCGCGTGAGGGATGACGGCCTTCGGGTTGTAAACCTCTTTCAGCAGGGACGAAGCGCAAGTGACGGTACCTGCAGAAGAAGCGCCGGCCAACTACGTGCCAGCAGCCGCGGTAAGACGTAGGGCGCGAGCGTTGTCCGGATTTATTGGGCGTAAAGAGCTCGTAGGCGGCTTGTCGCGTCGACCGTGAAAACTTGGGGCTCAACCCCAAGCCTGCGGTCGATACGGGCAGGCTAGAGTTCGGTAGGGGAGACTGGAATTCCTGGTGTAGCGGTGAAATGCGCAGATATCAGGAGGAACACCGGTGGCGAAGGCGGGTCTCTGGGCCGATACTGACGCTGAGGAGCGAAAGCGTGGGGAGCGAACAGGATTAGATACCCTGGTAGTCCACGCTGTAAACGTTGGGCGCTAGGTGTGGGGGGCCTCTCCGGTTCCCTGTGCCGCAGCTAACGCATTAAGCGCCCCGCCTGGGGAGTACGGCCGCAAGGCTAAAACTCAAAGGAATTGACGGGGGCCCGCACAAGCGGCGGAGCATGCGGATTAATTCGATGCAACGCGAAGAACCTTACCTGGGTTTGACATGGCCGCAAAACTTCCAGAGATGGGAGGTCCTTCGGGGGCGGTCACAGGTGGTGCATGGCTGTCGTCAGCTCGTGTCGTGAGATGTTGGGTTAAGTCCCGCAACGAGCGCAACCCTCGTTCGATGTTGCCAGCGCGTTATGGCGGGGACTCATCGAAGACTGCCGGGGTCAACTCGGAGGAAGGTGGGGATGACGTCAAGTCATCATGCCCCTTATGTCCAGGGCTTCACGCATGCTACAATGGCCGGTACAATGGGTTGCGATGCCGTGAGGTGGAGCGAATCCCAAAAAGCCGGTCTCAGTTCGGATCGGGGTCTGCAACTCGACCCCGTGAAGTCGGAGTCGCTAGTAATCGCAGATCAGCAACGCTGCGGTGAATACGTTCCCGGGCCTTGTACACACCGCCCGTCACGTCACGAAAGTCGGCAACACCCGAAGCCGGTGGCCCAACCCTTGTGGAGGGAGCCGTCGAAGGTGGGGCTGGCGATTGGGACGAAGTCGTAACAAGGTAGCCGTACCGGAAGGTGCGGCTGGATCACCTCCTTTCTAAGGAGCACCATCCGGTGAAAGCCGGTATGGAGCCCGCGGCCTGCGGATGTCGGGTCGGGGTGCTCAGATGGCGGAGACACTGGCGAGTTTGTGTCCGGCAACGGCCGGGATACCTAGTACAGCTGCTCTTCGGGGTGGTGGGAACGGTTCCTTCTGGTGCGGCTGGGTAGGAGCGTATAGCACCCTGTTGGGTCCTGAAGGAACAACCTGAGGTTGTTTTTTCGGAGGACTGTTCTGGAGCGTGAGCTTCGGTGGTCTGCCAGGCATGGCCTGGCCTCGCATACCGGGTCCCTGTTGGGGTTGCTGGTGTGGGGCTGTGGGGTTGTGGGTTGGTTGTTTGTTGAGAATTGCACAGTGGACGCGAGCATCTTTGTGGTCAAGTTGTCAAGGGCGAACGGTGGATGCCTTGGCACCAGGAGCCGATGAAGGACGTGGGAGGCCGCGATAGGCCTGGGGGAGCTGTCAACCAAGCTGTGATCCCAGGGTGTCCGAATGGGGAAACCTGGCACCAGTCATGTGGTGTCACCCGCACCTGAACACATAGGGTGTGTGGGGGGAACGCGGGGAAGTGAAACATCTCAGTACCCGTAGGAAGAGAAAACAATTTAGTGATTCCGTGAGTAGTGGCGAGCGAAAGCGGATTGAGGCTAAACCGGTTGCGTGTGATACCTGTCAGGGGTTGCGTGGTCGGGGTTGTGGGACCCTGCTGAACGAGCTGACACTTGTTCGAGGAGTTATAAAGTCAGTGGCTAGCCGAATGGTGTGGAAAAGCCAACCGTAGTCGGTGAGAGTCCGGTAGGTGAAAGTTGCTGATCTTCTGTGGGTGTTCCCGAGTAGCGGCGGACTCCTGTAATCTGCCGTGAATCTGCCAGGACCACCTGGTAAGCCTAAATACTTCCTGGTGACCGATAGCGGACGAGTACCGTGAGGGAATGGTGAAAAGTACCCCGGGAGGGGAGTGAAATAGTACCTGAAACCGTTCGCCTACAATCCGTCGGAGCCTTGCGGGGTGACGGCGTGCCTTTTGAAGAATGAGCCTGCGAGTTAGTGGCATGTGGCGAGGTTAACCCGTGTGGGGGAGCCGTAGCGAAAGCGAGTCTGAAGAGGGCGTTTGAGTCGCATGTTCTAGACCCGAAGCGGAGTGATCTAGCCATGGGCAGGCTGAAGCGCGGGTAAGACCGCGTGGAGGGCCGAACCCACCAACGTTGAAAAGTTGGGGGATGATCTGTGGTTAGGGGTGAAAGGCCAATCAAACTCCGTGATAGCTGGTTCTCCCCGAAATGCATTTAGGTGCAGCGTCGTGTGTTTCTTGCCGGAGGTAGAGCACTGGATGGTCTAGGGGGCCTACAAGCTTACCGAAATCAGCCAAACTCCGAATGCCGGTAAGTGAGAGCGCGGCAGTGAGACTGCGGGGGATAAGCTTCGTAGTCGAGAGGGAAACAGCCCAGATCACCAGCTAAGGCCCCTAAGCGTGTGCTAAGTGGAAAAGGATGTGGGGTCGCATAGACAACCAGGAGGTTGGCTTAGAAGCAGCCACCCTTTAAAGAGTGCGTAATAGCTCACTGGTCAAGTGGTTCCGCGCCGACAATGTAGCGGGGCTCAAGCACACCGCCGAAGCTGTGGCATTCACATTTTAATCTCGCTTGGACGTGATTCCTTGTGCAGGTGTGTGGATGGGTAGGGGAGCGTCGTGCCGGGGGTGAAGCAGCGGGGTGACCTAGTTGTGGACGCGGCACGAGTGAGAATGCAGGCATGAGTAGCGAAAGAAGGGTGAGAAACCCTTCCGCCGGATGACCAAGGGTTCCAGGGCCAGGCTAATCCGCCCTGGGTGAGTCGGGACCTAAGGCGAGGCCGAGAGGCGTAGTCGATGGACAACGGGTTGATATTCCCGTACCCGCGAAGGAGCGCCCGTGATGAACCTCGTTGTGCTAACCACCCGAGCTGGCTGATGTCTTCGGACGGATGTTGGGGAGCGTGGGAACCTGGCGGGTAGTAGTCAAGCGATGGGGTGACGCAGGAAGGTAGCTGAGCCCGGCCGGTGGTTGTGCCGGGGTAAGCGTGTAGGCCGACATGTAGGCAAATCCGCATGTCATGGGGCTGAGACGTGATGCCGAGCCGATTCAGGTGAAGTCAGTGATCCTATGCTGCCGAGAAAAGCCTCTAGCGAGTTTCGAGCGGCCCGTACCCCAAACCGACACAGGTGGTCAGGTAGAGAATACCGAGGCGATCGGGCGAACTGTGGTTAAGGAACTCGGCAAATTGCCCCCGTAACTTAGGGAGAAGGGGGGCCGGAGACGTGAAGCCCCGTGCGGGTGGAGCGTTGTATGGCCGCAGAGAGCAGGGGGAAGCGACTGTTTACTAAAAACACAGGTCCATGCGAAGAAGTAATTCGATGTATATGGACTGACGCCTGCCCGGTGCTGGAACGTTAAGGGGACCTGTTAGCTCTTTGGGGCGAAGCGGAGAACTTAAGCGCCAGTAAACGGCGGTGGTAACTATAACCATCCTAAGGTAGCGAAATTCCTTGTCGGGTAAGTTCCGACCTGCACGAATGGCGTAACGACTTCCCCACTGTCTCAACCACAGGCCCGGCGAAATTGCAGTACGAGTAAAGATGCTCGTTACGCGCGGCAGGACGGAAAGACCCCGGGACCTTTACTATAGCTTGACATTGGTATCTGAATGGGCTTGTGTAGGATAGGTGGGAGCCGGTGAAACCTGTACGCCAGTATGGGTGGAGGCAATCTTGAAATACCACTCTGGTTGATTTGGGTATCTAACTTCGGACCGTTATCCGGTTCAGGGACAGTGTCTGGTGGGTAGTTTAACTGGGGCGGTTGCCTCCTAAAGGGTAACGGAGGCGCCCAAAGGTTCCCTCAGCCTGGTTGGCAATCAGGTGTTGAGTGCAAGTGCACAAGGGAGCTTGACTGTGAGACTGACAGGTCGAGCAGGGACGAAAGTCGGGACTAGTGATCCGGCACTTGCGTGTGGAAGCGGTGTCGCTCAACGGATAAAAGGTACCCCGGGGATAACAGGCTGATCTTCCCCAAGAGTCCATATCGACGGGATGGTTTGGCACCTCGATGTCGGCTCGTCGCATCCTGGGGCTGTAGCAGGTCCCAAGGGTTGGGCTGTTCGCCCATTAAAGCGGTACGCGAGCTGGGTTTAGAACGTCGTGAGACAGTTCGGTCCCTATCCGCCGTGCGCGTAGGATACTTGAGAAGGGCTGTCCCTAGTACGAGAGGACCGGGACGGACGAACCTCTGGTGTGCCAGTTGTCCCGCCAGGGGCACGGCTGGTTAGCTACGTTCGGAAGGGATAACCGCTGAAAGCATCTAAGCGGGAAGCCTGCTTCAAGATGAGGTATCCCACCCCACTTTGTGGGGGTAAGGCCCCCAGCTAGACGACTGGGTTGATAGGCCGGAAATGTAAGCTCGGTAACGGGTTCAGTTGACCGGTACTAATAGGCCGAGGACTTGATAACAAGGCTGCTACGCGTCCACTGTGCAACTCTGAACAAACACCAAACAACCCCCCACAGTGTGGGTGTGTGTGTTGTTTGATATGTTCATAGTGTTACGGCGGTCATGGCGGAGGGGAAACGCCCGGTCACATTCCGAACCCGGAAGCTAAGCCCTCCAGCGCCGATGGTACTGCACTCGGGAGGGTGTGGGAGAGTAGGACACCGCCGGACAACCTTTCCAGTCGAGGCCGACCCCCTTAGGGGGTCGGCCTCAACTGCTATACCCACCCACACATCCCGGAACTGCTCCCGGGATAGCCACCGCAGGAAGCCGCTCGGGTGGTGATATGGCGGTGATCCGTCGGCGGGGACAGCGCAACATCGCCGATATGGCACGCTCAGCGAGGCCGACGGGGGTCAGTCCCGGGTCTGGATGCCTTCGCGGAGCTGGCGGAAGAGGCCGGCCGACTCGTCGACGGAACGGTTGGCGAACATGCCCATCGCCACGCTGCCGTGGTCGGCCCAGCCGCAGATCGCGAAGTCGCCGCCGTCGCCGCTGGTCCGACCGCACTTCATCACGCCGCCGTACTTGCCGGCGGGGACCGTACGGACTTCGGTCACCCGGCCGGTCTCGTCGGCCATCAACCGGAACAGGCTGTCCAGGTCGCGTTCCGGCTGCCAGAGCAGGGTGGTGCCACCGAAGAACAGCACGACCCGCTTCTCGTCGGCCGGGTCGCGGTAGACCGTACCGATGCTGCGGTCCAGGTCGATGTCGGCGGCGAATCCGCTACGCAGGTAGTCGGCGGTGCTGCGGGCCCGGTCGGAGTCGTCGCGGGTGAGACCGGCGAGGTGGCCGGGCGCGTCCAGCCGGACGTCCTTCTCCTGTGCGATGCGCCAGCCCGCGGTGCCGAGCGCGGCGGCGCCGACGAGGCCGACCACGAGAGCGACGGTCAGCGCGATCCGCCGGCGTCGGGACACCGGACCCCGCCCCTGCGGGTTCTGCTCCGGGTCGTGGGTGCTCAACCGGATCGGCTCGTCGGTCAGCTCGACCGGTTCGGGACCCTCGATGAGCTGACGCTCGGTGAGATGTGCGTCGGACATGTTCGCCACCGTACGCGAATGACCGGTGGCGCACGTCGGGTCCGCCGAAGCGCTCCGTAGACTTTCCGGGTGACCGAGAGACTGGATGCCCGACGCCCCGACGCCCCTACCCTTGCCGGCCAGTACCAGCCCGGCGAGGTAGAGCAGCGACGGTACGAGCAGTGGGTAGCCGCCGGCCACTTCCGGGCGTCGGCGCAGAGTGACAAGCCCCCGTTCACCATCGTGATCCCCCCACCGAACGTCACCGGTGTGCTGCACATGGGCCACGCCCTGGACCACACCGTCCAGGACTCGCTGGTGCGCCGCAAGCGGATGCAGGGGTACGAGGCGCTCTGGCTGCCCGGCACGGACCACGCCGGCATCGCCACCCAGAACGTGGTGGAGCGGCAGCTCGCGGGTGAGGGGCTGTCCCGGCACGACCTCGGTCGGGAGACGTTCGTCGAGCGGGTCTGGCAGTGGAAGGCCGAGTCCGGCGGCGCGATCCTCGGCCAGATGCGCCGGCTCGGCGACTCGGTCGACTGGGACCGGGAACGCTTCACCATGGACGAGGGCCTGTCCCGGGCCGTGCAGACCATGTTCAAGAAGCTCTACGACGACGGCCTGATCTACCGGGCCAACCGGATCATCAACTGGTGTCCGCGCTGCCTGACCGCCCTGTCGGACATCGAGGTGGAGCACACGGACGACGAGGGTGAGCTGGTCTCGATCCGGTACAGCGACGACGTGGTCGTCGCCACCACCCGGGCCGAGACCATGCTCGGGGACACCGCCGTGGCCGTGCACCCCGACGACGAGCGCTACCGGCACCTGATCGGCACCGAGGTCGAGGTGCCGTTGACCGGCCGGCGTATCCCGATCGTCGCCGACGAGCACGTCGACCCGGCGTTCGGCACCGGCATGGTCAAGGTCACTCCGGCGCACGACCCCAACGACTTCGAGATCGGCCAGCGGCACGACCTGCCCGCCCTGACGATCATGGACGAGCGGGGCGTCATCACCGCGCCCGGCCCGTTCCAGGGCCTGGACCGGTACGAGGCCCGCCCGGCGATCGTGGCGGCGCTGCGCGAGCAGGGCCGGGTCGTGGCCGAGAAGCGGCCGTACGTGCACGCGGTGGGGCACTGCTCGCGGTGCCGTACCACGGTCGAGCCGCGGCTGTCGTTGCAGTGGTTCGTCAACACCGCCCCGCTGGCGAAGGCGGCCGGCGACGCGGTGCGCGACGGCCGGGTGAAGATCGAGCCGGCCGAGTTGGCAAAGCGCTACTTCGCCTGGGTCGACAACATGCACGACTGGTGCATCTCCCGGCAGCTGTGGTGGGGGCACCGCATCCCGGTCTGGTACGGCCCGGCGGGCGAGATCGTCTGCGTCGGCCCGGACGAGACGCCCCCCACCGGCGACGGCTGGGTCCAGGACGAGGACGTCCTGGACACCTGGTTCTCCAGCGGCCTGTGGCCGTTCTCCACCCTCGGCTGGCCGGAACAGACCCCGGACCTGGCCAAGTTCTACCCGACGAGCGTGCTGGTCACCGGCTACGACATCCTCTTCTTCTGGGTCGCCCGGATGATGATGTTCGGCCTGTACGCGATGGACGGCCGGCAGCCGTTCGACACGGTCGCCCTGCACGGCATGGTCCGCGACCAGTACGGCAAGAAGATGTCGAAGTCGTTCGGCAACGTGGTCGACCCGCTGGACTGGGTCGAGCGTTACGGTGCCGACGCGACCCGGTTCACCCTGGCCCGGGGCGCGAACCCGGGCGGGGACGTGCCGGTCAGCGAGGAGTGGTGCCAGGGCTCCCGCAACTTCTGCAACAAGCTGTGGAACGCCACCCGGTTCGCGCTGCTCAACGGCGCGCACACCGAGGGTCCGCTGCCGGCGGCCGACCGGCTCTCGACCGTCGACAGGTGGATCCTGTCCCGGCTGGCGCACGTCACCGCCGAGGTGGACGAGCAGTTCGAGGCGTACGAGTTCGCGAAGGTGTGCGACCTGCTCTACCACTTCGCCTGGGACGACGTCTGCGACTGGTACGTGGAGCTGGGCAAGCCGGTGCTCGCCGCCGGCGGGCCGGCCGCCGACGCCACCCGCCGGGTGCTCGGGCACGTGCTGGACCAGCTGCTGCGGCTGCTGCACCCGGTGGTCCCGTTCGTCACCGAGGAGCTGTGGACGGCGCTGACCGGGGGCGAGACGGTGATGACGGCGGCCTGGCCGGTCGCCGACCGTACGCTGGTGGACGACGCCGCGGAGCGCGAGGTCGGCACCGTCCAGCGGGTGGTGACCGAGATCCGGCGGTTCCGCTCCGACCAGGGGCTGCGACCCACCCAGCGGGTGGCCGCCCGGCTGAACGGGCTGGCCGGCGCGGACATCGCGGCGCACGAGCCGCTGATCCGTTCGCTGGCCCGGCTGGACGCCCCGGCCGACGACTTCCAGGCCAGCGCCACCCTCGCCATGCCCGGCGAGGTCAGCGTGGCGCTGGACACCCGGGGGTCGATCGATGTGGCCGCCGAGCGGGCCCGGCTCACCAAGGACCGGGCGAGTGCCGAGAAGGAGGTCGCGCAGGCCCGCGCGAAGCTCGACAACCCGGCGTTCGTCGGGAAGGCGCCCGAGCCGGTGGTCGCCAAGATCCGCGACCGGTTGGCGGTGGCCGAGGCCGACCTGGTCCGCATCGACGCCGCTCTGGAGGCGCTTCCGTCGTGACCGACCGTACCGATCAGCCCAGCCGGTCCGGCGTGGGTCGCGGTGAGTTCGCCGCCGTCGACGCGGAGTTGGCGGCGCGCGGGTTCACCCGGATGCACTTCGCGCTGGACCGCATCGAGTCGCTGCTCGACCTGCTCGGCAGCCCGCAGCGGGCGTACCCGTCGATCCACCTGACCGGGACGAACGGCAAGACGTCCACGGCCCGGATGATCGACTCGCTGCTGCGGGCCTTCGGCCTGCACACCGGCCGCTACACCAGCCCGCACCTGGAGACCGTCCGGGAGCGGATCAGCCTGGACGGGGAACCGGTCGACGAGCAACGTTTCGTCGCCACCTACCGCGAGGTGAAGCCGCTGGCCGACCTGGTCGACCAGCGGTCGGCCGAGCCGCTGACCTACTTCGACCTGACCACCGCGTTGGCGTTCGCCACGTTCGCCGACGCGCCGGTCGACGTGGCCGTGGTGGAGGTGGGGCTGGGCGGGGCCGAGGACTCCACCAACGTGCTCCAGGCCGGGGTGGCGGTGCTCACCCCGATCGGGCTGGACCACACCGAGTGGCTCGGCGACACCCTGGAGGACATCGCCCTGCACAAGGCCGGCATCATCCACTCCGGCGCGACGGTGATCGCCGCCGCCCAGGAGGAGGAGGCGGCCCGGCCGATCCTGGAACGGTGCGCCGAGGTCGGCGCCACGGTCGCCCGTGAGGGCGCGGAATTCGGGGTGCTGCGCCGGGCGGTCGCCGTCGGCGGCCAGGTGTTGACCCTCCAGGGCCTCGGCGGGGTGTACGACGAGGTGTTCCTCCCGCTGCACGGTGCACACCAGGCACAGAACGCGGCGGTGGCGCTGGCCGCCGTCGAGGCGTTCCTCGGGGCCGGGGCCAAGCGGCAGCTCGACGTCGAGGCCGTCCGGGAGGGGTTCGCCGCGACCAGCTCCCCGGGCCGGCTGGAGAAGGTGCGCAACGCCCCGACGGTGCTGCTGGACGGGGCGCACAACCCGCACGGGATGGCCGCCACGGTCACCGCGCTCCAGGAGGAGTTCGCGTTCAGCAAGCTGGTCGGGGTGCTCGCCGTGCTCGGCGACAAGGACGCGGCCGGGCTGCTGGAGCTGCTGGAGCCGGTGCTCGACTCGCTCGTCGTCACCCGCAACAGCTCGCCCCGGGCGATGCCCGCCGACGAGTTGGCCGAGCTGGCCCGGGAGGTCTTCGGCCCGGACCGGGTGCAGGTGGCCGCCGCGATGCCGGACGCCATCGAGGCGGCCGTCGCCGAGGCCGAGTACGACGTCCCGGGGGAGCTGGCCGGGGTGGGGGTGCTGGTCACCGGCTCGGTGGTGACGGTGGCCGACGCCCGACGGCTGCTGAAGCGATGACCGGCCCGACCCCGGACCGGCCGGACGCAGACCGCCGCCCTGCCGACCACCCGGAACTGGCCGGGAGCACCGGAGTGCCCGACCGCACCGCCCCGGCGCAGGACACGGGACCGGCGCAGGACGCCGGCCCGGTCGAGGGCGGCGGCTCGGCCGGGCGGCGTTCCGGACTGCGCAACCCCGAGGCGGCCGTCCGGGGCCTCGGGGCCGGGACGCTCGGCCTGGAGGCGTTGGTGCTGCTGCTGGCGATCCAGCCGATCCGGCTGGTCGGGGGGCACTTCGGTGGGGCGGCGATCGCGGCCACCGTGGCGCTGGCCGTGGCGGCGGTGCTGCTGGCCGGCCTGATGCGCCGCCCGTGGGCCTGGTCGGCGGGCACCGTGCTCCAGGGGCTGCTGCTGCTCGCCGGCCTGCTGCACTGGTCGCTGTTCGGGCTCGGGGTCATCTTCGCCCTGGTCTGGGCGTACGCGTTGCACGTGCGGCGGGTCATCCTCGGCTGAGCCGGGTCACGCCTCGGCGCGTTCCCGCCACTGGGTCAGCGCGATGCCGTGCCCGTCCGGGTCCCGGAATGCGGCGGCCCACACCTCCAGCTTGGTGCCCCGGTTGACCACCCGGGGCGCGTAGGTGAACCGGACACCGGTGTCCTTGAGCCGCCGGTACGCCGCCTCGATGTCGTCGACCTCCAGGTTGACGTGGACCAGCCGGCGGCTGATCGGGGCGGCCCCGGTCACCTCGCGCAGCACCAGCCGGGTCTGCCCGGAGGCGAGCACCGCGTTGCCGGAGCCCCGGTCGAACTCCTCGAAGCCGAGGTCCCGGTAGAAGTCCAGGGAGCGGGACAGGTCGGTGACCAGCAGGGTCAGCCCGACGCCGCTGATCGGGCCGGCCGCATCGTCGCCCCCGGCGGTCGCGGCGGCCGGGTCGTACCCGAAGATCGCCTCGTCCAGGTCGGGGTCGAGCCGGCCGTCGCCGGTGGTGGGCGCGTCCAGCGGGACGTCGACCGGGTCGAGGATCGGCGCGTCGAACCGTTCCTCGGCGGGCGGCCGGGGGGCGGGCGCGGCCGTGGGCGCAGCGGCGGCGGCCGTCGAGGCGGTGCCGGCGGCGGCCGTGGGGGCGGTGGCCCGGCGGGGGAGTTGGCCGGTCGTCGGCTGCTCGACCAGGGTGCCCTCCAGCACCACCGGGCCGCCCGGCCGCTGGTGCACCACCACCGGCTCCCGCTCGTCGGTCAGCACCTCCACGTCGTCGCGCAGCGGCTCGGCCCGGACCGGGTCCGGGTGCGGCGGCTCCGGGCGCAGCGGGTCGGACCGGACCGGGTCGGCGGGCGGCGGGTCACGCAGGTCGTCCCGGAACTCGTCGTGGAAGTCGTCGTCGGCCGTCCGGCCCGCCCACGGCGGGGCCTCCTGCTGGATCAGCAGGTCGTCGAGCGGCTCGGCGTCGGCGTACTCCGGGGGCAGGTCGGTCACGCCCGCGGCGGCCTCGGTGTGGGTCGGCACCTCGTCCCAGAGGACGCGGACGTGCCGCTGGTCGTCCAGGGCCACCCGGATCGGCAGGGTCTGCCCGAGCGACGGCCACTTCGCCACCGGCACCCGGGGCTCGATGATCTTCTTGGACCGGGGCGGCAGGCCCGGCGCGTCGATCACCAACTGGAGTTCGCACCGGCCGAAGGCGTACTGGGTGGGGGGCTCGGAGGCGCTGTGCACGTGACCGACGCCGACCACCCAGGTGCGTCCGCCGCCGCGCACGGTGCCCAGGGCGACGGCGAGCACGACCAGCGCCACGCCCAGCGCGACGATGGCCCAGCTGGTCATGCCCAGCCCGAACAGGACGACGAAGGCCGCCACGGTGCCGAGCACCGCGGCGATCAGCTTGCGTACCGGCGCGATGGTGCGGTTCCCGCCATTCGCCACAGTGGACCTCCCAGGGGTCAGAGCCAGGCTAGGCCGCGCGGCGACCGAGGGAAAGAGCAGCCGCCGCGCCGGTGCCGGGACCGGGTCGCTAGGCTGACCGTACCCAGCCGAACCGCCTTGTGCGCACAGGAGGAACCCAGCGTGTCCAGCAGCAGCCCGGATGAGCGCACCCTCGTACTGATCAAGCCCGACGCGGTGCGCCGTGGCCTGGTCGGCGAGATCATCTCCCGCTTCGAGCGCAAGGGCCTGCGGATCGACGCGCTGGAGATCCGGACGCTGGACGGCGGGTTCGCCGACCAGCACTACGCCGAGCACGTGGACAAGCCGTTCTACCCGCCGCTGAAGAAGTTCATGACCAGTGGGCCGCTGGTGTCGCTGGTGCTCTCCGGCGACCAGGTGATCGAGGTGGTCCGGGCGATGATCGGCAGCACCGACGGGCGGAAGGCCGCCGCCGGCACGATCCGGGGCGACCTGTCGCTGTCGAACCGGGAGAACCTGGTGCACGCCTCGGACTCCACCGACAGCGCCAAGCGCGAGATCACCCTGTGGTTCCCCACCCTGGGCTGAGCCCGCGCTGACCCGGGCGGGCGCCGGCGGGCCCACCCGGGCCGTGGGACGCGGGGGACGCTAGGGGACGGGGCGGTCGCGGAACGGGCGGCCCCGGCCGAGCGCGTCGGCGTACCCCCAGCGGCCCTTGATGTCGAGCAGTTCGATCTGGCCCAGGTCCTCGGGGACCGCGGCGTCGACGGCGAGATGGTCCTCGTACGGTTCGAGCCCGAGCAGCGCGCGCAGCAGCATCAGGGGCGCTCCGGCCGACGGCGCGTACGGGCTGTCGGTGAACCCGTGCGGGACGGGGACGTGGGTGGTGGCCCGGTCGTAGCCGGTGATGTACGCCGGCAGCCGGCCCTGGAAGTGCCGGGCGGCGTCGAGCAGCCCGGTGGCGACCCGGGCGGCCTGCGCCCGGAACCCGGCCCGGCGCAGCCCCCAGGCGATCAGCGAGTTCTCCCAGGGCCAGACCGCGCCGGTGTGGTGGCCCAGCGGGTTGTAGTCGGCCGCCGTGCTGGCCAGGGTGCGGATGCCCCAGCCGGAGTACAGCGCCGGGGACATCAGGTGCGCCACCATCTGCTCGGCGCGGTGCGGGGCGACGATGCCGGTGCACAGCAACTGCCCCATGTTGGACGTGAGGGAGTCCAGCGGGACGCCGTCGAACTGCACCGCCACCGCGTAGTGGCCCCGGTCGGGCAGCCAGAAGTCCCGGTCGAACCGCTCCCGCAGCCGGGCGGCGTCGCGTTCGAGCCGGTCGGCCCAGGCGGGATCGTCCCAGAACCGGCGGGCCATCCGGGCGGCCCGGCGGCGGGCCTCGAAGGCGTACCCCTGGATCTCGCAGATCGCCAGGGGATAGGTGGGTGGGCGGCCGTCGTCGAAGCAGATCGCGTCGGCGGAGTTGCGCCAGCTCTCGTTCTGCGGCCCGGTGCGGGTCGGGCGCTGGGTGGACCAGACGTAGCCGCTGCCGGCCCGGTCCGCGTCGTGGTCGAGCCAGCCGATGGCGGCCCGGATCTCGAACTCGAACCGGCGTACCAGTTCCGCGTCGCCGGTCCAGCGTTCGTACTCGTCGAGCAGGATGACGAAGGCGGCGGTGGTGTCGGCCGCGCTGAAGCTGGCCGACTCCGGGGTATCGTTGAACGCGCCGGAGTCGCCGTACCGGCTCTCCTGGACGATCTTGCCGGGTTGTTCGCCGCGGAACGGGTCGTGCCGGACGCCCTGGCTCAGCGCCAGGATGCGCAGCGTGTTGACCGCCCGTTCGGGCATGAAGGGCAGCGCCTGGAAGCTGCTGATCAGGCTTTCCCGGCCGAGCAGCGCCATCGACCAGGGCAGCCCGGTGGCGGGCAGCGCGGTCTCGAAGTTCAGCCCGGGGTAGTGCAGCGCGGCCAGGTCCCGGACGCCGTACTCGTACGCCTGCTGGAGGGGTTTGTGGTCGGCGCGCAGCCGGGGCACCCCGGCGGTGCGGGCGGTGATGTCCCGGCCCCGCTGGTGCTGGCTGCGGCCCACCGAGCTGGTCAGTCGTTCCCGCAGGTCACGGCGGTGCAGGTCGCGCAGGAGGGCCAGCACCCGTAGCCGGGTGGACCAGGTGCCGTGGGGTTCGACGGTGAACGTCCAGGTCAGGCCGTGCTCGTCGAGCGTGGCCGGTGTGCTGGCGGTGATCACCGTCTCCCGGTGCAGGCCGGCCCGCTTGTAGTGCAGCCGTAGCGCGTCGTCGGCGATGGTGGCGGTGACCGGCCGGGCCCGCTTGAAGCCGTCGCGGACCTCCAGCACCTCGGCGAAGTCCGCGCCCGCGTCGAGCCGGACGACGTAGCGCACCGGTTCCGGCGCGAAGTTGAACAGGGTGATCTCTTCCTCGTACTCCGGACCGACCCAACGGTGCCGCAGCACGGAGGTGGTGGCGTTGACGTAGTGCGTGGGTTCCCCGGGGACCAGCCCGAACTTCGCCTCGTAGGTGGCGACGTCGTCGACGGAGAGCACCGAGAGGGATTCGGTGTTGATGGTCAGCCGCCAGGTGGACAGGAACCGGGTGTCGAAGGAGAAGAGCCCGAGCGGGGAGGTCGGCGTGGCCAGCACGTCCCCGTTCTTCTCGCTGATCATGAACATGTTGCCGGCGAAGACGCTGGTGACCTCGTGCAGCCCGACGACGCCGGGGGCGGTGTGGGGGACCAGTTCGGCGGCGGGTTCGGTGCCGACGCTGTCGGCGGTGCCCGGCAGCAGCCGTCGGAAGGTGAACAGCAGCGCCAGGTCGCCGGCGACCGAGACGTCGCCGCGCAGCAGCATCGACACCATGTTGTCCCGGCCGGCCAGCAGCCGGACGAACGCCTCCGGCCGGACCTCCACCGTGCAGTCGGGGTGTTCGCCGGTGCGGGTGACCCGGGTCTGCGCGCCGGCGAGCCGGACGTACCAGGTGGCGGCCTCGCCGTCCTCGGCGACGACGTCGAAGCGGAGCAGTCCGGTGGGGGCGACGGGCAACCGGCCCCGGCAGTCGGCGACCAGGGCGGCGAAGAACTCGTCGATCCGCTCGTCCACGGTCCGCTCCCGTCCCACCGCTGCGCCCACCCCAAAAAGGTCCAGGCGTGCCAAAAGGAACAATACGCCGTGCCGGAACCGACGGGGCGCGCTTAAGTGGAAGAACGCCACTACCTGCGAAAACGCCGGGGAGGGTTCGACGATGGACGGGCAGACGGCCGCCGGGATGCGGTACTGGACGTACGGGCACGGCCGGCGGGGCACCTTCCTGCTGGTGCACGGCTGGTGCTGCGACCACGACTTCATGGCACCCCTGGCCCGGCACCTGGCCACCCGCCAGGCCCGGGTGATCGCCGTCGACATGCCGGGGCACGGGGCCAGCCCACCCCCGGCCGACGGCTACGGGGTCACCGCGATGGCCGGCCACCTGCGGGCCTTCGCCGGCGCGCTCGACCTGCGCCGGGTCTTCGTGCTCGGACACAGCCTGGGCGGGGTCTGGTCGCTTGAGGCCGCCGCCGGGGACCGGGACCGGTTCACCGGGCTGGGGCTGCTCGACTCGGCGGTGGCCGGGCCACCCGGTTCCGCCGCCGCGATCGCCCAGGTGGCGGCGTCGCTGCGGGACGACACCTCGGGCGCGGTCCGGGAGTCCATCGTCCGGTCGTACTTCCCGCCGTACTCCGACCCGCGCCTGGTGGAGCGGGTGGTGGCGGCCACCGCCCGGCCGTCGACCGAGGTGGCGTACGCGCCGATCGCCGGGCTGGCCGACTGGATCGCCGCCGAGGGGGACGTGGCCGCACTGGGCCGCTGGGACCGTCCGCTGCTCTTCGTGGGCAGCAACGCCCCGTTCGCCGACTACGCCCGGCTGGCCGAACTCGCCCCGCAGGCGTTCATCGGGCAGACCGTGGGTTCCGGGCACTTCGTGCAGCTCCAGGTGCCGGCGCAGGTCGACGCGATGCTCGACCGCTACCTGGAGGTCACCGACTAGAGCGGCCGCACCGCCTCACAAGGTGTCCAGCGAGGCGCGGCGACGGGACTCCGCCTCGAAGACCGTCAACAGTCCGGCGGCCAGCGCGGCGTAGCCGACCCCGACGGCCAGTTCGAGGCCGATCGCCGGCAGGACGTCGCCCAGCGGGCTGCCGCCGGCCAGCCGCCGGGCCGCGTCGGCGGCGTGGGTGATCGGCAGCACCGCGCCGACCGCGCGGATGCCCGCCGGCAGGCTGTCGGCCGGCACGTTCACCCCGGTGAACAACAGCAGCAGCGCCACCGCCACGTTCGAGATCAGGAAGACGTCCCGGAAGCGCAACCCCAGTGCCCCCAGGGTCAGCCCGAAGAAACCGCAGGCCAGCGAGGCCGTGGCCAGGGCCAGCAGCAGGCCGGGCAGGGCGGTGGCCGGGACCCGCAGGCCGAGCAGGAGCGCGGCCACGGTGAGCGTGCTCGCCGCGATCAGCATGCCGTTGCCGGCGTACGGCAGCACCCGGCCGAGGAAGATGGCGGTGCGGCTGCGCGGGGAGAGCAGCACGTGCCCGAGGGTGCCGAAACGCCGCTCGTTGGCCACCGCCATGGTGCCGCCGTAGACGCAGGCCAGCGAGGCGGTGAGCACCGCGTTGCCGACGACGTAGAACCGGTCGTCGGCGACCCCGAACTCCCGCCCCAGGTAGGCGAAGAAGAAGAGCTGGAACAGCGGCCCCACCAGCAGGGTGCCCACGAAGATCGACGGGGTGGTCCAGTTGAACAGGGCCCGGTAGGCGATGACCCCGCCCACCCCGACCAGCCGCAGCAGCGCGCCCACCGGTGCCTCCCTCAGGCCAGGGCCAGGGTCGCGGTGACCCGGGCCCGGCGCTCGACGTACGTCATCAGGGCCCAGCCGGCGGCCAGGCAGGCCAGGCTGATCGCCAGGCAGACACCCAGCGCCGGCCAGACCGGCCCGCCCGACGCGGCCTCGTGCACCGCGCGGGCGCCCCAGGTGGTCGGCAGCACGGCGGCGACCGGCCCGGTCCAGCCGGGCAGCGCGGTGACCGGCACGAGCATCCCGGAGACCAGCCAGATCGGGTACTCCAGCATGTTCGCCAGCGCGTTGGCGTGCCGCAGCAGCACGAAGCTGGACGCCAGCAGCAGGCCGAACATGCCCAGCCCGGCGATGCAGCCGGCGACGGCCACCGGGAAGGCCACCGGGTGGGCGAAGTCGAGCGGGATGCCGTACAGCAGGCGGCCCCAGGCCAGCGTGGCGAGCATCGCGTACGTGCCGGTGACGCCGGTGGCCAGGGTGACCGGCAGCAGCACCAGCGCGGGTGGGCGGGGCGCCAGCATGATCATCTCCAGGGTGCCCTGCCAGCGCTGGTTCTGGATCGCCCCGCCGGAGCCGAACAGCACCGTCGACCAGACCCCCATCAGGCCCGCGCCCACCGCCGCCTCCAGCAGCCGGTCCGGCTCACCACCGGCCCGGAACAGGTAGACCGCCAGGGTCGCCTGCACCACCGGCACGAACAACGCGATCGCGATCTCGAACGGGGAACGGCTGAGCTGCTTGACGTGCAGCAGCGCGCCGACCGCGATCATCCGCAGGGTGCTCACGCCGGCACCCGCCCGACCAGCGGCGTCGGCTCCGCCGCCCGGTTGACGATCGCCACGTACGCGTCCTCCAGGGTGGGCTGCCGGGCGGTCACCCGGCCCAGCCGTACCCCGCTCAGCTCCCGCAGCACGTCGGCCTGCACGTCCACCCCCGCGTCGGACTGCACCCCGAGCACCTGCGCCGCCCCGTGCACCGCCAGGCTCACCTCGCGGACGCCCGGCCGGGCCCGGATGGCCGCCACCTGCCCGTCGGTCACCCCGTACGCCTCCACCTCCAGCACCCGCCGGCCATCGGCGTGGTGGCGCAACTCGGCGGGGGTACCCAGGGCCCGGATCCGGCCGCCCGCGATCACCGCGATCCGGCCGCACAACTCGTCGGCCTCGGCCATGTAGTGCGTGGTCAGCAACACGGTGGTGCCGGTGGCGGCCAGGTCGGCGACGGTCTGCCGCAGCTCCCGGGCCGCCACCGGGTCGACCCCGATCGACGGCTCGTCGAGGAACAGCACCCGGGGCCGGTGCAGCAGCCCCCGGGCGATGTGCAGCCGCTGGCGCATCCCCCGGGAGTAGCCCTCGACCCGGTCGTCCTCCCGGCCGGTCAACCGGACCAGCTCGAACAGCTCGGCGATCCGGCGCTTCTGCTCCCGGCCCGGTACGCCGTACAACTCGGCGAAGTAGCGCAGGTTGTCCCGGGCGGAAAGCCGGTCGTAGAGGCCCCGGTCGCCGCCGAAGACGTACCCGATGCGACGGCGCACCTCCCGGGTCTGCCGGACCACGTCGAAGCCGCAGATCCGCGCCGCGCCCCCGGTCGGGACGAGCAGGGTGTTGAGCAGCTTGATGGTGGTGGTCTTGCCGGCGCCGTTCGGGCCGAGCAGGCCGAACAGCTCACCGTGGCCCACCGCGAGGTCGACCCCGGCGACGGCGTGCACCTCCCGACGCTGTGGTCGTAACCAGCCGGTCCGGCTGCGGTAGCTGCGGTGCAGCCCCACCGCCTCGATCGCGTGCTCACCCATGGCGGCGAATCTATGGGTCGGCCCGGCCGCCCGCACACCCATTACTCGGCGGCGGCGACCCGCGGCGGTCGAGTATCCTTGCCGGTACAGGCGACGACCCGGCCATCACCGGTGAGCCTCCGGAAGAAAGGGCCCGGCGGGCCCGACTAGAACCGGACGGGGCGGCCCGTCACAGCCGGCCAACGAGCGGGCGGTCGATCCTGACCGCCAAGCGGGGTGGTACCGCGGGCCCGGCCCGGGGCGTCGACGACGGCGTGCCGGCGCAGGCTCGTCCTCGCAGACCACGAGACCAGTGAGCTGCCAGAGGAGACCGACCCCCGATGGGCTATCCGCTGCACGACCCGACCGCCGCCGGCGTCCCGGCGAGCCCGGACCTGCCCGACGTCGAGCGCCGCGTCCTGGAGCACTGGCGCACCGACCAGACCTTCGAGGCGTCGGTGACGGCCCGGCCGGCCGGCGACGACGGCAAGAACGAGTACGTCTTCTACGACGGCCCGCCGTTCGCCAACGGCCTGCCGCACTACGGCCACCTGTTCACCGGGTACGTCAAGGACGTGGTGCCGCGCTACCAGACCATGCGCGGCCGGCACGTCGAGCGGCGCTTCGGCTGGGACTGCCACGGCCTGCCCGCCGAGGTGGTGGCCGAGAAGCAGCTCGGCATCACCAGCAAGGCGGAGATCCTCGACCTGGGGGTGGCCCGGTTCAACGAGGCGTGCCGGTCCTCGGTGCTGGAGTTCACCCAGGACTGGGAGCGGTACGTCACCCGGCAGGCCCGCTGGGTCGACTTCGCCAACGACTACAAGACCCTCGACCTGGACTACATGGAAAGCGTCATGTGGGCCTTCAAGACCCTGCACGACAAGGGCCTGGTCTACGAGGGCTTCCGGGTGCTGGCGTACTGCTGGCGGTGCGAGACGCCGCTGTCGAACACCGAGACCCGGATGGACGACGTCTACCGCGACCGGCACGACCCGACACTGACCGTGTGGTTCGGGCTGACCGGCGACGAGTCCGCCCCGGAGCTGCTGCGCGGGCCGGTGAAGCTGGGCGTGTGGACCACCACGCCGTGGACCCTGCCGTCGAACCTGGCGCTCGCCGTCGGCCCCGACATCGAGTATGCGGTCCTCGACCGCGACGGCGAACGGTTCGTCGTCGGCGCGGCCCGGCTCGGCGCGTACGCCAAGGAGCTGGAGGGCTACCAGCAGGTCGGCACCGTGTCCGGGCGGGACCTGGTCGGCCGCCGCTACACCCCGCTGTTCGACTTCCTCGTCGAGCAGGCCGGGGAGAACGCCTACCAGGTGCTCGGCGCGGACTTCGTCACCACCGAGGACGGCACCGGGATCGTCCACCTGGCCCCGGCGTTCGGCGAGGACGACCAGAACGTCTGCAACGCCGCCGGCATCCCCACGATCGTCACCGTCGACGACCACACCCGGTTCACCGCGCTGGTCCCGCCGTACCAGGGTGAGCAGGTCTTCGACGTCAACAAGCCGGTGATCCGGGAGCTGAAGGAGCGGGGGGTGGTGCTGCGGCAGGACACCTACACCCACTCGTACCCGCACTGCTGGCGCTGCGACACCCCGCTGGTCTACAAGGCGGTGTCGTCGTGGTTCGTCGCGGTGACCCGGTTCAAGGACCGGATGGTCGAGCTGAACCAGCAGATCAACTGGACGCCCGGCCACATCAAGGACGGCTCGTTCGGCAAGTGGCTGGCCAACGCCCGGGACTGGTCGATCAGCCGCAACCGGTTCTGGGGCTCGCCGATCCCGGTGTGGAAGTCCGACGACCCGACCTACCCCCGGGTCGACGTCTACGGTTCGCTGGCCGACATCGAGCGGGACTTCGGCGTACGCCTGACCGACCTGCACCGGCCGGCGGTGGACGACCTGACCCGCCCCAACCCGGACGACCCGACCGGGCGCTCGACGATGCGTCGGGTGCCGGAGGTGCTGGACTGCTGGTTCGAGTCCGGCTCGATGCCCTTCGCCCAGGTGCACTACCCGTTCGAGAACGCGGACTGGTTCGAGCACCACTACCCGGGTGACTTCATCGTCGAGTACATCGGGCAGACCCGGGGCTGGTTCTACACCATGCACGTGCTGGCCACCGCGCTGTTCGACAGGCCGGCGTTCCGCAACTGCCTCAGCCACGGCATCCTGCTCGGCTCCGACGGGCGCAAGATGTCCAAGAGCCTGCGCAACTACCCGGACGTCTACCACGTCTTCGACGCGTACGGCTCGGACGCGATGCGCTGGATGCTGATGTCCTCGCCGGTGCTGCGCGGCGGGGACATGCCGGTCACCGAACCGGCGATCCGCGACGCCGTCCGGCAGGTGCTGCTGCCGCTGTGGAACGTCTGGTACTTCTTCTCGCTCTACGCCAACGCCGACGGGCACACCGCCCGGCGGCGGGTGGACAGCACGCACCTGCTCGACCGGTACGTGCTGGCCAAGACCCGGGAACTGGTGGAGACCGTCGGCGCGCAGATGGACGCGTACGACATCTCCGGGGCGTGCGGCACCGTCCGGTCCTACCTGGACGCGCTGACCAACTGGTACGTGCGGCGCTCCCGGGACCGGTTCTGGTCGGGTGACGCCGACGCGTTCGACACCCTGTGGACGGTGCTGGAGACGCTCTGCCGGGTGGTGGCGCCGCTGGCCCCGCTGACCGCCGAGGAGATCTGGCGCGGGCTGACCGGTGAGCGGTCGGTGCACCTGACCGACTGGCCGTCGGCGCAGGATCTGCCCGCCGACCACGACCTGGTCGCGGCGATGGACGCCACCCGGGACGTCTGCTCGGCGGCGCTGTCGCTGCGCAAGGCCAAGGGGCTGCGGGTCCGGCTGCCGCTGCCGAAGCTGACCGTGGCCTCGCCGGTCGCCGACCAGCTCCGGCCGTTCGCCGACCTGGTCGCCGACGAGGTCAACGTCAAGGAGGTGGCGTTCTCGGCGGAGGTCGCCAGCTACTGCCAGCAGGTGCTGACGGTGGTGCCCCGGACGCTCGGCCCACGGGTCGGCAAGCAGGTGCAGCAGGTGATCAGGGCGGTCAAGGCAGGGGAGTGGGAGCTGGTCGACGGCGCCCCGGTCGCCGCCGGGGTCACCCTCGCCGAGGGCGAGTACGAGCTGCGCCTGGTCGCCGCCGACGCCGAGCACTCCGCGCCGCTGCCCGGTGGCGAGGGCGTGGTGGTGCTCGACACCGAGGTCACCCCGGAACTGGCCGCCGAGGGGCTGGCCCGGGACGTGGTCCGGGTCGTGCAGCAGGCCCGCCGGGACGCCGACCTGGACATCTCCGACCGGATCGTGGTGTCGGTGGCGGCCTCCGAGCAGGTCCGGGCGGCGGTGTCGGCGTACACCGGGTTCGTGGCCCGGGAGGTGCTCGCCGACACGGTGGACTTCGCCGACGGCGTCGACGGCTTCACCGGTGAGGTCGGCGACGGCGAGCGGGTGACGGTGACCGTCCGCCCGGTGTGAGGTCGCCCGTGGGACCCCGACCCACCGGGCCGGGGTCCCACGGCCAGCCGCGCCATCCAGCAGGCGGACGCGCGTGCACCCGTTGGGTTTCACGGGCGTCCGTCCGCTACCGTGACACCGCCTGTTTCACCGTACGACCGCCGGAGGACCCGTGCCGCTGCTCTACACCATCGGCAAGCTCACCGTGGGACCCGCGATGCGGCTGGCGTTCCGCCCGGTCGTGGAGGGGTTGGAGCACGTTCCGGCGAGCGGCGGCGCGATCTTCGCGGGCAACCACCTCTCCGTCGCCGACGAGTTGCTGCTCGGCACCGTCGTCCCCCGGCACCTCGCCTTCTGGGCCAAGTCGGAGTACTTCACCGGCACCGGCGCGCGGGGCGCGCTGTCCAAGTTCGTGCTCACCGGCCTGGGGGCCATCCCGGTCGAGCGGGCCGGCGGCCGGGCCGCACTGTCCGCGTTCGACGCGGCCATCCCCGCGCTGCGCGGCGGTGACCTGGTCGCCGTCTATCCCGAGGGGACCCGGTCGCCCGACGGGCGGCTCTACCGGGGACGGACCGGCACCGCCCGGCTCGCGGTGGCGGCCGGGGTGCCGGTGATCCCGGTCGGGGTGACCGGCACCGACAAGGTCCAGCCGATCGGCACCCGCATCCCCCGCCCCGGCAAGGCGAAGATCATCATCCGGTTCGGCAAGCCGCTGGACTTCACCGGCCGCTCCGACGACCGCACCTCGCTGCGGGAGATGACCGACGAGCTGATGGCCGAGATCCAGAAGCTCACCGGCCAGGAGTACGTCCCCCGGTACGCCCCCCGCCGCGCCGAGCCCACCTCGGGCGGCACGCCCACCGCCGGCAGCGCCCCGGCCTGACCGCCGCGCCCGCGCCCGACCGGCACGGGCCGGCGTGACCAACACCACCTGACCCGCCCGACGGCGCGGGTGGCATGACCGGGGACCGGCCCGGCCCCTGCGTGGTAAGCCGGCCGGCTCAGCCCTGCTTCGGGGTGACGATCTGGGCGCGCATCGTGGCGAGCAGTCGGGCGCTGTCGTCCACCGAGAGCCGGGTGAACACGCCGGTGGCGCTGCTGCCGTGGTCCACCGAGGTGCACACGACCACGTCGGTGCCGTCGGACGACCCGGTGGCGCAGCGGTCGTACCGGCCCCGGACGCCGCTGTCGACCGGTTGGGGCGTACCCAGGCCGAAGGTGTCCGTCAACCGCGCCATCGCGTCGTCCGCGTCGGACTCCGGCCGGAGCCGGAAACCGGTGTCCCCGAAGACGGTCACCCGTTTGCCGTCGGAGGTGCTGTAGACCCCGGCGTAGACGTCCTCGGCGAGCAGGTTCGCCTTGCGTACCTCGGCCTTGAGCTTGTCGACCTCGCTGCCGGAGTCCGACCGCAAGGTCAGGTCGGCCACCTGACCGGGCAGCGCGGCGTCGGCCGGGTACTGCTCCCAGGCCGGCTTGCCGAACCAGGCGGGGCAGCCGCAGCAGCAGGCCAGGCTGAGCAGCAGCACCCAGGGCCAGCGTCGCCGCTTGCGGCGGACGTACCCCTTGGGTGGCCGGTTGGGCGGTGGCTGCGGCGGAGGGGCGGGCGGCTGCGGGCGGACCCGCCGCTGCTTCGGCGGGCGGGGCGGCGCGGGCGGCGGTGACGCCGGGCGGGCCGGTGGCAGGGGGACCGGTGGCAGGGGGGCCGGCTGCGCGGCGGGCACCGGCGCGACCGGGTACGGCCGGGTCGGCGAGGGCGTGGCCGGGCCGGCCGGTGCCGCCGACGGGTACGACGCCGCCGGGCTGTGCTGGCGTGGCGGGGTCGGCGTGTGCTGCTGCGGCGGGGTGGGGGTGTGCTGGTGGGGCGGGGTGGGGGTGTGCTGGTGGGGCGGGGCCGCCGCCGCGGCGGATGGCGGCTGGTCGCCGGCCGCCGGGTAGGGACGGGTCGGTGGTGGCGGGGCGTACGGCAGCGGCGCCAGCTCCGGATGGTGCACGTCCCAGCCACCGGTGTCGGCACCCGCCCACGGGTCGACCGGGGTGCGGTGTTCGGGCAGCTCCGGCGGGGGTGGCGGGGGTGGCGGAAGCGGGACGAACTCGACCGACTCGCCCCACCCGGGCCGACGCGGCGGCGGTGCGGGCACGGCGGCGGAACCGCTCCACCGGGGTACCGCCGGCTCCTCCAGCGTCGGGTCGGGACGCTGCCCGCCCGGGTGCTCCACCCGGGTGGCGTCGGGCCGCTGCGTCACCGGGGTGTCGTCGGGGTGCCGCTCGATCCGCGTGGGGTCGGGGGGCTGCCCGCCCGGGTGCTCCATCCGGGTGGCGTCGGGCCGGTGCGGTGCGCCGGGCGGGGTGATCCGGCCCGGAACGGCGGCCGACCCCCGGGCCGGGGTGACCGGACCGGGTACGACCCCCGCGCCGGACCCGCCGGCTCCACCGGACCGTCGGATGCGACCGGTGGAACGGGCCAGGCCGCGCTGACCTGGCCTGCCGGGCTGACCTGGGCCGCCGGGCTGGTCTGGGCCGCCGGGCTGGTCTGGTCCCCGGGGTCGGTCGGCTCCGGAGTGCTGCCCGGCTCCGGCAGGCCGGACCATGCCGTGGGGCTGCCGGGTGCCGGCGGGTCGGGTTGCTCGGCCCGGGAGGGCTGGGGCGGCTCCGCCGGTGCGTCCGGGTCGCCTTGCTCGGCCCGCGCGGTCGGTTCGGCGGGCTGCGGCGGCTCCGCCGGCCCGCCCTGCTCGTCCGGCCCGCCCCGCCCGGCCGGGTCGCTCTGCGCTGTCGCGTCGTCCTGTGTGGTGGGGTCGTCCCGCGTCGTCGGGTCGTCCTGCGCGGTGGGGTCGCTCGGGGCGGTCGCGTCGTCCTGTCCGGTCGGGCCGCTCGGCGTGACCGGGTCGTCCTGCGTGGCCGGGGCGTCCTGGTCGGCCGGGGTTTCCGGCGCGGCGGGGACGTCGACGGGCCCTGCGGGGGCGGTGGCGTCACCGGCCGGCGGGGCGGGGGCGGCCGGTGGAACCGGAGCGGGCTCCCCGGCCGGCGTCGCCGGGTCGGTGGGGCCGTCGGGCGGCGGTACGGGGAGGTCGGCCGGACCGGTGGCGACCACCGGACCCTGCTGCCGACCCGGGACGGGGACGTCCCCGTCGGCCGGCCGGTCTACTCCCGGCTGCGGCTCCGGCATCGCGGCAATCTCCTCTCGCACCGGTTGCGAGGTTAGTACCGGGCTGCCACCTCGACCAATCGGCCGCCCCTCGGCCCCCCCGCCGACCGGGAAGCCTCGCACAGCCGGCCCGGGGCCCGCCGGTGCGGTCCCCGCCACCCCGCCACCCGGCCGACCGGCGACGGTGGGACGGGCGGAAGGGCGGGCGACGGGAGCGGGCAGGTCGGCGGTGCGGCGAGCCGTCCGCCGGTGGACGCGTACCCTTGGGCTCCATGAGTGCTCCGTCCACGACCCCGCGCCCCGCCGCGGCCCCGACCGACGACGCGTCGCCGCACCACGACTCCACGTTGTCGGTGTGGCCCCGGCTGGAGGCGTTGCTGCCCCAGGTGACCAAGCCCATCCAGTACGTGGGTGGCGAGCTGGGCGCGGTGGTCAAGGACTGGGACGCGGCGACCGTACGGTGGGCGCTGATGTACCCCGACGCGTACGAGGTGGGCCTGCCCAACCAGGGCGTGCAGATCCTGTACGAGGTGCTCAACGAGCTGCCCGACGTGCTGGCCGAGCGGACGTACGCGGTCTGGCCGGACCTGGAGCGGCTGATGCGCGAGCACGGCGTGCCGCAGTTCACCGTCGACGCGCACCGCTCGGTGCGCCGGTTCGACGTGTTCGGGGTCTCGTTCTCCACCGAGCTGGGCTACACCAACCTGCTCACCGCGATCGACCTGGCCGGCATCCCGATGCTGGCGGCCGACCGGACCGATGCCGACCCGGTGATCGTGGCCGGCGGGCACGCCGCGTTCAACCCGGAGCCGATCGCCGACTTCATCGACGCCGCCGTGCTCGGCGACGGCGAGGAGGCGGTCCTGGAGATCACCACGATCGTCCGGGAGTGGAAGGCGGAGGGCTCCCCGGGTGGCCGGGACGAGCTGCTGCTGCGGCTGGCCCGGACCGAGAGCGTCTACGTGCCGCGCTTCTACGACGTGGACTACCTGCCCGACGGCCGGATCCAGCGGGTGGTGCCGAACCGTCCGGACGTGCCGTTCCGGGTGCACAAGCGCACGACGATGGACCTGGACGCCTGGCCGTACCCGAAGAAGCCGCTGGTGCCGCTGGCCGAGACGGTGCACGAGCGGTACGCGGTGGAGATCTTCCGGGGGTGCACCCGGGGCTGCCGGTTCTGCCAGGCCGGCATGATCACCCGGCCGGTGCGGGAGCGGTCGATCACCACCGTGGGGCAGATGGTGCAGCAGGGGCTGGAGTTCTCCGGCTTCCACGAGGTGGGCCTGCTGTCGCTGTCGTCGGCCGACCACTCCGAGATCGGCGACATGTGCTCCGGCCTCGCCGAGCAGTACGCCGGCACCAACGTGTCGCTGTCGCTGCCGTCGACCCGGGTGGACGCGTTCAACATCGACCTGGCGCAGGAGCTGTCCCGCAACGGCCGGCGCACCGGGCTGACCTTCGCCCCGGAGGGCGGGTCGGAGCGGATCCGCAAGGTCATCAACAAGATGGTGTCGAAGGACGACCTGATCCGTACGGTGGTCACCGCGTACACCAACGGCTGGCGGCAGGTGAAGCTGTACTTCATGTGCGGCCTGCCCACCGAGACCGACGCCGACGTCCTGGAGATTGCCGACATGGCGCACGAGGTGATCCGGGCCGGGCGGGCGGCGACCGGCTCCAAGGACATCCGCTGCACCGTCTCGATCGGCGGGTTCGTGCCCAAGCCGCACACCCCGTTCCAGTGGGCGTCGATGGAGCGGCCGGAGGTCATCGACGGCCGGCTCAAGCTGCTCAAGCAGGCGATCAACAGCGACCGCTCGCTGGGCCGGGCGATCGGCTTCCGCTACCACGACGGTGAGCCGTCGCTGATCGAGGGCCTGCTCAGCCGGGGCGACCGCCGGGTCGGCGCGGTGATCCACGAGGTGTGGCGCAACGGCGGCCGGTTCGACGGCTGGAGCGAGCACTTCTCTTACCAGCGCTGGGTGGACGCCGCCGCCGAGGTGCTGCCGACGTTCGGCGTCGACCTGGACTGGTACACCACCCGCCAGCGCGACGAGCTGGAGGTGCTCCCCTGGGACCACCTCGACTCGGGCCTGGACAAGGACTGGCTCTGGCAGGACTGGCAGGACTCGCTGGGCGAGTACGAGCAGGACGACTGCCGGTGGACCCCGTGCTTCGACTGCGGCGTCTGCCCGTCGATGGACACCGAGATCCAGATCGGGCCCACCGGCCGCAAGCTGCTGCCGCTCACCCCGGTGACCGCGTTGAAGGTGCCCACCGGCGCCCAGCAGTGACCACCGACGGGACGGGGTCGGCGCGCCACGGCGGGCCACCCGTCCCGTTGCGGCGGGCGTGAGGCTATCGTCACCGGCAGCCCGCGCCACGGGGGACGGCGGCCGGTGACCAGACCGAGGAGTACGACGATCAGCAGGAAACCACAGCCGGAGGGCGGGCAGGCGCCGGTCGTCCAGCGTGTCCGCATCCGGTACGCCAAGCGCGGGCCGTTGCGGTTCACCTCCCACCGGGACTTCGCCCGTGCCTTCGAGCGCGCCCTGCGCCGGGCCGCGGTGCCGGTGGCCTTCTCCCAGGGCTTCACCCCGCACCCGAAGATCTCCTACGCTAGCGCCGCCCCCACCGGTGTGGCCAGCGAGGCGGAGTACCTGGAGGTCGGCCTCCAGACGGCGGTGGACCCGGAGCAGCTGCGGGTCGCCCTCGACGCGGCGCTCTCGCCCGGCCTCGACGTGCTGGACGTGGTGGTCGCGACCGGGGGGAGCCTGGCGGAGCGGATCGAGGCCTCGTACTGGCGCATCGAGCTGCCCGGGGTCGACCACGCGGTGGCGCAACGGGCGGTTTCCGCCTTCGTGGCCGCCGACGAGGTGCAGGTCGAGCGGATGACGAAGCAGGGCCGGCGGACGTTCGACGCGCGGAACGCAGTGAACCGTATCGATGTGCTGCCCCCGGTGCAGACGCCTTCCGGGGCAGCGGAGCCGTCATGTGCGATACTCGAACTGGTCGTACGGCAGGTCACCCCGTCCGTACGACCCGATGACGTCCTTTCCGGCCTCCGCGTGGTGGCCGCCCTGGAGCCGCCGGTCTCCCCGAGGGTGATCCGGCTGGCGCAGGGCATGTTGACCGCGCAGGGCGCGATCGTGGATCCGTTGGACGCGGACCGCGACGGGGCAGCCATCGGAGAACGCTGACCGTCGGTCGGCGTTCTGGCAGGCAGACTTCGGCGGTCGCGCACGTCGCGCGCCCGGCGGAAACACTTTTGCGGCGATCCTGCGTGGCAGCGCTCACCCGCGCCCGGGGCCGCCAGAACTGGAGAACGTCCATGCTCGAGAACGAGCCCGAGGGCGGCGAACGGACCGGTTCCCAGCCGGCCGGCGACACCGCCGACAGCACCATCGGCACCGGCGCGGGAACCGCCGCCACCGACGGCACGCCACCGCAGGAGGCGGCGTCCACGGACGGCACGGCGGCACCGACCCGGCGGCGGGCCACCCGGCGGCGGGCCGCGCCGCTGAGCCAGCCGGAGCTGACCGGGGGAGCGCCCGCCGAGGCGTCCGGCACCGCCCCGTCGGCCACCGACGAGTCACAGCAGGCGGAGGTGATCGTCCCGGTCGCCGGTGAGCTGGACTCCGCGCCGAAGACCACCCGCCGCCGTCGCAAGGCCACCCCGGCCAAGGCCGCCGAGGAGCCGGTGGTCGTCGACGGGGTCGAGGAGGGCAGCGCGGAACTCGTCCCGCCGGTGAAGGTGACCCGGACCCGGCGGAAGAAGGCCGTCGCCCCGGCGGCGACCGAGCCGCCCGCCGAGTCTCCGGCGTCGCCGCCGGCCGCCGAGGTGGCGACCGTGGGTGAGACTCCCGCAGCTCAGGTGGCTACTCCCGAGGAGGAGGAGCCCGCCGTGGAGGCGGCTGCGCCGACCGAGCCGACCGTCGCCGACGAGGCCGTGAAGCCCGTTGCCGGGGAGCCCGTGGCGGAGGAGCCCGCTGCCGACCGGCCGGCCGCCGCGTCGACGCCGCCGGCCGCCGGCAACCGGACCGGGGAGGTGTCGCCCGGCGTCGCCGTGCCGGCCGTAGACGAGCCGGTGGAGCCGGCCGAGCCGCAGCCGCGTACCCGTCGGCGGCGGGCCGCGATCGCCGCGCCGACGGTCCTGTTCATGGCCCCACAGCCGGAGGAGCCGCCCACCTTCCGGGTGGTCGAGCCCGGCCCGGTCGCCGAGGAGCCCGTCGAGGAACCGGTCGAGACCGGGCGGCGGCGTCGCCGTGGCCGCCGCGAGGCCGAGCCGGTGGAGGCCGTGGAGGTCGTCGAGGAGGAGCCGACCGGCGAGGTCGGGGAGGCCGGCGAGGACGAGAGCGACGAGGAGGACGACGACGAATCGGCCGCCGCGCGTCGCCGTCGCCGCCGGGGCCGCCGGGGCCGGGGCCGGGGCAAGGGCGGCGCGGACGAGACCGACGAGGACGAGACCGAGGAACCGGCCCAGGCCGAGACCGAGGGTGAGGGCGACGACGCCGAGGACGAGGGCGACGGGGACGGGCTGACCCGTCGTCGTCGGCGGCGTCGGCGTCGGGGCGCCGGGGACGTCGAGGGCGGCGCCGACGACGGCGTGCCCACGGTGGTCAAGATCCGGGAGCCCCGCAAGGCCGTCGACGAGGTGCAGGGCGTCTCCGGTTCGACCCGGCTGGAGGCCAAGCGCCAGCGTCGCCGGGACGGCCGGGAGCAGCGCCGGACCCGCCCGCCGATCCTGAGCGAGTCGGAGTTCCTGGCCCGCCGGGAGGCGGTCGACCGGGTGATGGCGGTCCGCCAGCGGGGCGACCGTACCCAGATCGCCGTCCTGGAGGACGGCGTCCTGGTCGAGCACTACGTCACCCGCAACTCGTCGGGCACCATGGCCGGCAACGTCTACCTGGGCAAGGTGCAGAACGTCCTGCCCAGCATGGAGGCGGCCTTCGTCGACGTCGGGCGGGGTCGTAACGCCGTCCTGTACGCCGGTGAGGTCAACTGGGACAGCACCGGCCTGGAGGGGCGCTCCCGCTCGATCGAGCAGGCGCTGCGCTCCGGCGACTCGGTGCTGGTCCAGGTCACCAAGGACCCGATCGGGCACAAGGGCGCCCGGCTGACCAGCCACGTCGCGCTCTCCGGCCGGCACCTGGTCTACGTGCCCAACGGCAACGCCTCCGGGATCAGCCGCAAGCTGCCCGACACCGAGCGCAAGCGGCTGCGGGACGTGCTCAAGAAGCTGGTCCCCGACGGCGCGGGCGTGATCGTGCGGACCGCCGCCGAGGGGGCCAGCGAGGACGAGCTGGCCCGGGACGTCAAGCGGTTGCAGGCCCAGTGGGAGGACATCCAGGCCAAGGCGACCGCCGGTGGCGCCCCGGTGCTGCTCTACGAGGAGCCCGACCTGGTCATCCGGGTGGTCCGGGACCTGTTCAACGAGGACTTCCGTGAGCTGGTCATCGAGGGCGAGCAGTCGTACGGCATGGTCGAGTCGTACCTGTCGCACGTCTCGCCGGACCTGGTCGACCGGGTGCGCCGGTACGTCGGCACCGCCGACGTGTTCGCCGAGTACCGGATCGACGAGCAGATCATCAAGGGGCTGGACCGCAAGGTCTTCCTGCCCTCCGGCGGCTCGCTGGTGATCGACCGCACCGAGGCGATGACCGTCATCGACGTCAACACCGGCAAGTACACCGGCTCCGGGGGCAACCTGGAGGAGACGGTCACCCGCAACAACCTGGAGGCGGCCGAGGAGATCGTCCGCCAGCTGCGGCTGCGCGACATCGGCGGCATCGTGGTGATCGACTTCATCGACATGGTGCTGGAGTCCAACCGGGAGCTGGTGCTGCGCCGGCTCACCGAGTGCCTGGGCCGGGACCGGACCAAGCACCAGGTGACCGAGATCACCTCGCTCGGCCTGGTGCAGATGACCCGTAAGCGGATCGGCGCCGGTCTGCTGGAGGCGTTCAGCGAGCCCTGCGAGTGCTGCAAGGGCCGGGGCCTGGTGATCCACACCGAGCCGGTGCCGGAGAAGCCGCGTACCGGTGGCGGCGCGGGTGAACGGGTCAAGGCGGTCGCCTCGGCGGTGACCACCCCGGCGGCCGAGCCGCCGGCCACCGCCACCACCCCCTCCGCGCGGCGGCGCGCCCGCAAGGCGGCGACGACGGAGCGGGCCGTGGTGGAGACCACCGAGGCCCCCGAGGTCGAGGTCGCGGCCCCGGCGGCCGACAACGGCTACCACGACACCATGGGCTACGACCTGTCCCGGTACGAGACGCAGACCCCGGCCGCCCCGGCTGCGGCCGACGCCCAGACCGGCGAGTCGGCCCGGCTCGCCGGGGCGGACGACCCGGACGCGCTCGGCGACCCCGACGGCGACGACGACGGGGAGGCCGGCGCGGGCCGGCGGCGCTCCCGCCGGGGCGGTGCCCGTCGCCGTACCCGGCCGTGACCGGCTGAGCCGCACCCGACGGCAGTGGACCCCTTCCCCGGCGTACCGCCGGTGGGAGGGGTCCTGCCGTGCCGGGGTGCGGCGATACCATCGGTCACCCCCCGGCTAGGAGAAGAACATGCGCCGCCTGCCCGCCGCCATCGTGGTGACCACCGTCCTGCTGGCCGGCGTCGGCTGTTCCGGTGACCGGGCCGACGCGCCGACGGCCTCCGGCCGGCCGTCCGGTGCCGCCACCCCCGCCTCCGTGGTCCCGTCGGCGGCGGTGAGCGGTTCCCCGGCCGGCGGCAACGGGCCGCAGGTGTGTGCCGACGCCGAGGCGGCGTCGACCACGGCGGTGCGCACCTACGTCGAGGAACTGGGCAAGATGATCGCGGCGGTCGGCGCGAACGACAGCGCGGCGGCGGACACCGCCCGCAAGCGGGCGGAGACGGCGCTGACCACCTGGCGGACGGTGCTGCGGCAGCAGTCCGGCCGGGCCACCGATCCGCAGTTGAAGACCCTGCTCACCGATCTGGCCACCGAGATCGGCCGGCTCGGCACCGACGTCGACTCGATCGACGAGACCGAGCTGGACCGGCTCCAGCAGCGGCTGGACCAGCTCTGCGCCCGTTGACGGCGGACCCGGCCGGCCGGGGGGCCGGTTTGGGGGGCGGGCGGGTGATGGCGTACTCTTTCCTGCGGCGCACTTTGGTGTGCCGAGTTCCCGCGTGCCCGCGCTGCCGGTGTCACAGCTACCCGGCGAGTTGCCATGGGAACGACCGCCAGCAGCCTCAACGACAGGGAGTCCGCCTCCGATGTACGCGATCGTCAAGACCGGCGGCAAGCAGTACAAGGTCGCCGAGGGCGACGTGATCGAGGTCGAGAAGCTCACCGGTGCCCCCGGTGACGCGGTGAAGCTCACCGCGGTGCTCCTCGTCGACGGTGACGACCTGGTGACCGACGCGGCGAAGCTTGCCAAGGTCGCGGTGTCCGGCGAGATCGCCGCACACACCAAGGGCCCGAAGATCCGGATCCACAAGTTCAAGAACAAGACCGGCTACCACAAGCGCCAGGGTCACCGCCAGCCGCTGACCCAGGTCAAGGTGACCGGCATCTCCAGCGGGAAGTAGGTCGTCGGACAATGGCTCACAAAAAGGGTGCGTCCAGCTCGCGTAACGGTCGTGACTCCGCGGCCCAGCGACTCGGCGTGAAGCGCTTCGGTGGTCAGGTGGTCAGCGCGGGTGAGATCCTCATCCGGCAGCGCGGCACCAAGTTCCACCCCGGTGACCTGGTCGGCCGTGGTGGCGACGACACGCTCTTCGCGCTGGCCGCCGGCTCGGTCCTGTTCGGCACCAAGCGGGGTCGCAAGACCGTCAGCATCGTGCCGCAGTAACACGAAGGCGAAGCGGGCCGCGGACCTGGGGGTCCCGGCCCGCTTCGCCGTTTCAGGTGCGGGATGCTCCCGCCGGCGGGTGTCCGTCCCCGGCCGGGCGGGCCCCGCGGGTGCTCTTCTCAGGTGCGGGGGCCGACCCCGCTGGAAGGATTGGCGTCGTGACGACGTTCGTTGACCGGGTCGTCCTGCACATGCAGGCCGGCGACGGCGGGCACGGCTGTGTCTCCATCCACCGGGAGAAGTTCAAGCCCTTCGGCGGCCCGGACGGGGGCAACGGCGGGCACGGCGGCAGCGTGTCGCTGGTGGTCGACCCACAGGTGACCACCCTGCTCGACTTCCATTTCCGCCCGCACCTCAAGGCCGAGAACGGCAAGGGCGGCGCGGGGTCGAACCGGGACGGCGCCAACGGCCACGACCTGCTGATCAAGGTGCCCAACGGCACCGTCGTGCAGACCCTCGACGGCACCGTGCTGGCCGACCTGGTCGGCGCGGGCACCACCTTCGAGGCGGCCCGGGGCGGGCGCGGCGGCCGGGGCAACGCCTCGCTGGCCAACGCCCGGCGCAAGGCACCCGGCTTCGCCGAACTGGGCGAGCCCGGTGACCGGCTCGACGTGGTGCTGGAACTCAAGAGCGTCGCCGACGTCGGCCTGGTGGGCTTCCCGTCGGCGGGCAAGTCGTCGCTGATCTCGGTGATCTCCGCCGCCAAGCCGAAGATCGCCGACTACCCGTTCACCACCCTGGTGCCCAACCTGGGCGTGGTCCGGGTGGACAACCACACCTTCACCGTCGCCGACGTCCCGGGCCTGATCCCGGGCGCGGCCACCGGCAAGGGGCTGGGCCTGGAGTTCCTCCGCCACGTCGAGCGGTGCGCCGTGCTGGTGCACGTGGTCGACACGGCGACCCTGGAGCCGGGGCGGGACCCGCTGGCCGACATCGACACCATCGAGGCGGAGCTGGCCGAGTACGGCGGGCTGGCCGACCGGCCCCGGCTGGTGGCGCTCAACAAGGTCGACGTGCCGGACGGGCAGGACCTCGCCGACATCGTCCGCCCCGACCTCGAAGCGCGGGGTTTCCGGGTGTTCGACGTCTCGGCGGCCACCCGGGAGGGGCTCAGGGAGCTGACGTACGCCATGGCGGAGCTGGTGGACCAGGCCCGCCGGGCCGCCCCGCCGGCCGAGCCGACCCGGGTCGTGATCCGTCCCAAGGCCGTCGACGACGCCGGCTTCACCATCGAGGCGCAGGCCGACGGCTCGTTCACGGTCCGGGGCGTGCGACCCGAACGGTGGGTCCGGCAGACGAACTTCGACAACGACGAGGCGGTCGGCTTCCTCGCCGACCGGTTGGCCCGGCTGGGCGTGGAGGAGAAGCTGGCCAAGGCCGGCGCCAACCCCGGTGACCTGGTCCGCATCGGTGAGCGGGAGTTCGACTGGCAGCCGACCCTGTACGCGGGCGTCGACTTCGTCCCCGGCAACCGGGGCACCGACGTCCGGCTGGAGGAGAAGTCGTCGCGTCCTGCGGCGGCCGAGCGGCTGGCCGCCCGCAAGGCCCGCCGGCAGCGCCCGGAGGACGAGCTGGACCCGGCCCCGGAGCCGGCGGACGACGACGAGGACAGCGACGGGTACGAGGAATAGCCCGGTACCGGTCGGGTCCGGGTCGTTTCCTGGAAACCTTCGTGAAACGGACCCGTCCTACCGTGGGATGATGCTGATCGAGTCCCGTCCCGCCACCGACCCGGAGGTCGACGCGCTGGTCGCCGCCCAGCAGCGGGAGCTGCGCGAGGCCGACGGCGGGCTGGACGGGCAGGCCACCGTGGTGCACGACGGCATCCGCTACCTGGTCGTGGTCGACGGCGGCCGGGTGGTGGCCTGCGGCGGCCTACAGTCCCTCGACGCCGAGACCGGCGAGCTGAAGCGGATGTACGTCCGGCCGGCGTACCGGGGGCGGGGGATCGCCCGGCAGTTGCTCAGCGCGCTGGAGGAGTTGGCGTTCCAACGCGGCCACTCGGTGCTCTGCCTGGAGACGGGCAGTTACCTGCCGGCCGCGATCGGCCTCTACACCTCCTGCGGCTACCAGCCGATCCCGGTCTACGGCGAGTACGTCCACAACCCGTACAGCGTGTGTTTCGCCAAGCGGCTGCCGGTGGCGGCCTGACCGGGTGGCGGGTCAGTCCCGGTCGACGGGGACGTCCAGCCGGCCGCCGGTGCCGGCGTCGTTGGACAGCAGCAGGCCGACGGCGAGCATGCCGAGGCCGAGCCCCAGGTGCAGCCAGCTGTCCGCGCCGTTGAACGGGACGATGTTGGCCGGGGCGTCCCGGGAGACGGCGAAGCCGTACAGCCAGAGCGCCAGGTAGAGCGCCCCGCCGACGGTGAGGTAGAGCCGGGCGCCGCCGAGCCGGCGGGCCAGCACCAGGCCGACCACCCCGAACAGCAGGTGCAGCAGGTTGTGCAGGACGGACACCTGGAACACCCCGAGCAGCTTCGCCCCGGAGTGGTGACCGGCGAAGGCCAACTCGTCGTAGCCGGTGGTGACGCCGGGGACGAAGCCGAGGACCCCGAGCAGCAGGAAGACCGCCGCGACGACGGCGGCGACCGTCTGGACCCGGGGCTTCGGGGCGGCCGGGGCGGATCGTCGTACGGCGTGGGCCATCGCTGTCACCTCCACGGGGCCAACTGCACGGCACAGTCGGACGATCCTCACATTCTGGGCCGACCGGCGACGTCCGGCGGGGAAAACGCGAATTGTGCAGGGACTCCGGCCGCCAGGTGCCCGACCGGGCGGACCGGCGCCTCCCCGCAACCGGCCGCGACAAGCGTCCGGGCCGTGGACCGTCCGGTCAGCGGCCCCGGGAGGCCGGGTCGGCCCGCACCCACCGGGTCAGCTCGCCCGGCTCGACCGGGGCCATCCGGTGCCGCAGCGTCCGCACCGAGTGGGCCGGGCGGCGCACCCGCCGACCGGCGTAGCGCACCCCGCCCCGACCCACCCGACGGGCCACCGCGAGCCACCCGCACAGCCCGCGTTCGAGCAGCCAGAGCGGCGCGGCCAGGGCGGTGCTCGCCGGGAACACCGCCGTGCCGCCGGCCCGCCGCCGGCCGACCTCCGCCAGCGCCACCGCACCGGCCGCCCCGACGGCCAGCAGCCCCGGCCGGCGGGCCACCGACGCGGCCACCACCCCCGGCAGCACCGCCAGCGCCACCAGCAGCCGCGCCGGTCGGGCCAGATCGTCGTACGCCTGGCGGACCCGCTGGCCCCGGAAGTGCGCGGTGGACGGCGGCAGCCGGCGTACGTAGAGCCAGGCGGGGCTCGCCTCGGTGCCGCCGTACGCGCGCACCGTACGGACCAGTTCCAGGTTCTCGAAGAGCACGTCCGGGTCGTAGCCGCCCATCGCCCGGAAGGTGCTGCGCCGCACCGCCAGGGTGCCCGGCCAGTCGACGCCGAACGCCCGGTTGAGCAGGGTCCGGCCGGTGTCCCACCAGGCGTGCCAGGGCAGCGGGTCGAAGTAGTTCTGCGGGCGGACCAGGTCGACGGTGTCCAGCAACCGGTGCACCACCCGCAGTTCCGCCCCGGCGTACCGGACGTCGTCGTCGGCGATCACCACGTGTTCGTGCCGGGCCGCCGCCACCCCGGTCAGCACCCCGCGCACCTTGCCGTTGAGCCCGTGCACCGCCGGGTCGGGCGGCAGGTGCCGCAGCAGGCCACGCCAGCGGGCGGCGTGCCGGGCGAACACCGGCGGCGGCGAACCGTCGACCACTGTCACGTCGACCAGCCGGCACAGCGTGCGCAGGTAGCCGGTCAGCTCGTCCAGGCCGTCGTCGTCGGTCCGGCACAGCGGCAGGACGTACTCGACGGGAAGCCGGGGCGGGTGCGGCGGGCCGCCCGCCGCGGCGGCCGGGCGGAACCCGGCCGGGGCCGGTCGCGCGGACCCGGCGGGGGCGCTCACCGGCGTGCCCCGCGACGCCGGGCGGCCGGCCTGCGGCGGACGGTGGTGGCGGCCTCCCGGCCGGTGCCGGCGCGGCGGTGGATGGTGTCGGGCACGGGTCCTCCCGGTGACGGTGGTGCCCGAACATCCCCCGCCCCCGGCCGGACAAACCGCGCGGCGTCCGGCCCCCGCACCCGACCCGTGCCGGAGTCCCCGCCCGGCGGCCTGAAACGGGTCAGCTGCTGTGGCGGACGTCGGTGAGCACCAGTCCGCTGGGCGGCAGGGTCGGCACCTGGGACAGGTCCAGGGCCAGGTCCTGCGGCGGCAGCCGGTAGTCCATCGCCCCGGTCAGCAGGCCGACCGCCTGCTTCATCAGCTCGATGGTGATCCACTCCCCGGCGCAGCGGTGGCCGGCCAGGTGGCTGCCCCCGCCCTGCGGCACGAAACCGTACGGGTCGTCCCGCCAGCCGGCGAACCGCTCCGGGCGGAACCGCTCCGGCTCGGACCAGAGCCCCGGGTGGTGGTTGGTGCCGTACAGGTCGAGCAGCACCCGGCGGTCCTTCGGGAAGTGGTGCCCCTGCCACTCGAACGGGTGCCGCACCCGGGCGAAGGCGACCGGGAAGAACGGGTAGTAGCGGCGGACCTCCTGGACGAACCACTCGGTCGGCTCGTCGCCGGTGCGCACCCGTTCCCGCCAGTCCGGATGGTCGTGCAGGGCCAGGGCGGCGAACAGGACGTACCGGTCGACGGCCACGGTGGGCCGCAGCACGTTGATCAGTTCCACGGCGGCGACCCGGCGGGGGAGCAGCCGCCCCTCGGCGTCGCGGTGCTCGGAGATCACCGCGAGTGCGCTGCCCTCGGGCGCGGCCACGGTGCCGACCCGTACCCGCTCCACCAGGTCGGCGATCCAGCGTTCGGCCCGCAGGCGGCCGCGCAGCCCGCGCCAGTGCCGGGGTCCGAGCGCGGCCGGTCCGTCGATCATGGCCTGCATCTGGGCGTTACGCCGGCCGACCTCGCTCTCCGGCAGCGGTACGCCCGCCCAGGAGCAGACGGCCCGCAGCAGCATCGGACCGATCTCGTCGCGGAGCACCACCGGGCCGGCGTCGCCCCAGGCCGCCAGCCGGATGCGCCACTGGTCGGCGAAGAGCCGGCCGATCCGCTCGACCGCCGAGGGCGTCATGATCGACATGAACATGGCCTTGCGGTCGGCGTGGGCCGCCCCGTCCAACCCCTGCACCCCACCCTGCCCGGTCAGCGTCCGCTGGCCCCGCTTGGGCGCCGCACCGGCGCGCCGGAACCGCTCCGTGTCGTAGAACAGTTCCGCCGCGGCCCGCCCGCGCAGGAAGATCGTCGGTTCCAGCAGCAGCCGGGCGGTGAAGATGTCCGTGTCGTAGCGCTCACACCGGTTGCTGATGAACCGGTAGCCCTCGCGGAAGAACGCCAGCGTGCTCTCCGGGCTACGGTCGGCCGGTGTGGTGGCCATCGGGCTCTCCTGACGCGGTGACGGTGGGCGGACCCGGCTGGTCGGCCGTGGGTGGTCTACCCGGGTTTGGGGCCCTGAATCCCGCCGCGCCGCCGGACGGTGACCGGGTGCCCGCTGGCCCCTCCCGGGCCGCCGCGAACCTGGTTGGCTCGACACCGGGCCACCACGGGCGGCCGTGGGGCGTCGACGACGGGGAGGACCGGATGCGGGAGAACACGCCGCCGTACTGGCGTCAGCGACAGGTGGTCGACGCGCTCGGCCGGCCCGGCGGGGGCCACCCGCCGGGGCAGCCGCTGCTCGCCCGGCCACGCCGTCCGTCCCGACGCTTCACCGTGCACCTCGGGTTCACCGCCGACGGGCCGGAACACGCCCGGGAACTGGCGGTGGCGTACGCGGAGGCGCTGGGCCTGCTGCGTCCGGAGCTGGTGCTGGCCTCGGTCGCGCTGTCCCCGGCCGATGCCTGGCGGGACGCGGAGCGGCTGTTCTGTTCCGCCGTCGGCCCGGACGGCGACCGCTGCGCCGACGTCGCCGGCCACCCCGGATTCCACCACGCCCCCGGGCCGGGCGGGCTGGGCTGGGGCGAGGGGGACGGGTGAGCGGCCGAGCGGGCACCGCCGCGCCGGCCCGGATCGGGTCGGCGCGGCGGTCGCCCGATCAGCCGGTGCCCCCGGGCGCGGGGCGGGTCGCCGCCTACCGCCCGGGGGCCGCCGCCCGGCCGTCAGTCCAGGTCGAACTCACCGTCCTGGGCGCCGGCGACAAAGGCGTCCCACTCGGCCTGGGTGAACACCAGTACCGGGCCGTCCGGCTCGGCCGAGTTGCGCATCCCGATCAGGTCGTCCACGAAGGCCACCTCGACCGCGCTGTCGGAGGTGTCGCCCTCGGCTCGCTGCCAGACCGCCCGGGACAGGTCGAAGTCGCCCTTGGGGTGCTGACCCATTGTTGATCCTCCATTGCCGCGCGTATCGGGGAGCCCGGCCGGCTCCCCGTCGGGCAGGATAAGCGGATGCCGAGCCTGACCCGTGTAGAGGCGACCGCGCGTCGCGCACTGATCGATGTCGAGTCCTATCAGGTGGACCTCGATCTCACCGTTGGCGACGAGCGGTTCCGCTCGACGACCACCATCCGGTTCCGCGCCGCCACCCCCGACGCCGAGACGTTCGTCGAGGTCAAGCCCGCGATGCTGGAGGCGGTCCGGCTCAACGACCGGGAGCTCGACCCGGCGGCCCTCGCCGACGGCCGGTTCCCGCTCACCGGGCTGGCGGCGGAGAACACCCTCACGGTCACCGCCGAGATGGCCTACACCAACACCGGTGAGGGGATGCACCGCTTCGTCGACCCGGCCGACGGCGCGACGTACCTCTACGCGATGTCCTTCCTGGACGAGGCGCCGCGCATCTTCGCCGCCTTCGACCAGCCCGACCTCAAGGCGCCGGTGACCCTCACGGTGACCGCGCCGCCACAGTGGACGGTCGCCGGCAACGGCCCGCTCGCCGCCAACCCGGCCCCGGGCCGCTGGGAGTTCGCCCCCACCGCGCCACTGGCCAGCTACTTCGTCACGCTGATCGCCGGCCCCTGGCACGTACGGCGGGACAGCCACGGTGACATTCCGCTGGGCGTCTACTGCCGGCAGTCGTTGGCCGCGCACCTCGACGCCGACCTCGACGAGATCCTCACCGTCACCAAGCAGTGCCTGGACCGGTTCCACCAGCTCTTCGCCGAGCCCTACCCGTTCGTCAAGTACGACCAGGCGTTCGTGCCGGAGTTCAACGCCGGCGCGATGGAGAACCCGGGCCTGGTCACCATCCGTGACGACGACGTCTTCCGTTCGGCGGTCACCGACAGCGAACGGGAGCAGCGGGCCACCACCATCGCCCACGAGATGGCCCACATGTGGTTCGGCGACCTGGTCACCATGCGCTGGTGGGACGACCTGTGGTTGAACGAGTCCTTCGCCGAGTACCTGGGCACCCGGGTCACCGCCGAGGCGACCCGGTTCGACCGGGCCTGGACGACGTTCGCGATCCGCCGCAAGGCCTGGGGGTACGCCGCCGACCAGCGTCCGTCCACCCATCCGGTCGCCCCGCAGGAGGTCGCCGACGCCGCCCAGGCCCTGCTCAACTTCGACGGCATCTCGTACGCCAAGGGCGCCAGCGTGCTCCGCCAGCTCGTCGCCTGGCTCGGTGACGACGCCTTCCTGGCCGGGCTCAACCAGCACTTCGCCGCCCACCGGTTCGGCAACGCCACCCTGGCCGACCTGCTCGCCAGCCTCAGCGCCGCCAGCGGGCGGGACCTCACCGACTGGGCCGCCCGCTGGCTGCGTCAACCGCAGGTCAACACGCTGCGGACGGAGACCTCGGTGGACGCCGACGGCCGGTGGTCCTCGGTGGCGGTGGTGCAGACCGCGCCGCAGGAGTACCCGGTGCTGCGCCCGCACCGGATCGCCGTCGGCCGGTACGCCCCCGACGGCGCGGTGGAACGGGTCGAGGTCGATCTCGACCCGGCCGCCGACGGTGGGCGCACCGCGCTTCCCGCGCTGACCGGCCGGTCCGCCGGGCTGCTCCTGCCCAACGACGGTGACCTCACCTTCGCCAAGATCCGGCTCGATCCGGCGTCGGTGGACGCGGTCGGCTCGGTGCTGCCCACGCTCACCGATCCGCTGGCCCGCGCCCTGCTCTGGGAGGAGTCGCTGGACGCCGCCACCGACGGCGAGCGGCCGGTGTCGGCGGTGGTGGCGCTGCTGACGGCGGCCCTGCCCACCGAGACCGAGGTGGCCGTCGCCGAGAGCGTGCTCGCCCGCAGCCGCAACCTGGTCGACCGCTACCTCGACCCGCTCGCCCGGGACGCCGCGCTGCTGCGGACGGCCGACGCCTGCGCCGCGCTGCTCGCCACCGCCCCGGCCGGCGGGTCGCTGCAACTGGCCGCCGCGCGGGGGCTGCTCTCCGCCACCGCCGACGCCGACCTGCTCGCCGGTTGGCTCGCCGGCCGGGGCGTGCCCGACGGGCTGGCCGTCGACGCCGAGCTGCGCTGGGCGCTGCTGCGCCGGCTGGTGGTGCTGGGCGCGGCCGGCGAGACCGAGATCGCGGCCGAGGCGGCGACCGACCGCAGCGCCACCGGCGCGGAACGGGCGGCCCGGTGCCGGGCGGCCCTGCCGGAGGTGGCCGCGAAGGAGGCCGCCTGGGAGATCGTCACCCGGGACACCACCCGTTCCAACCGGCTCGTCGAGGCGGCGGCCGAGGGGTTCTGGCAGCCGGAACAGGCCGAGCTGACCGGCACGTACGTCGACCGGTACTTCACCGAGATGCCGGCGGCGGCGCGGCGGCGTACCCCGTGGGTGGCCGAACGGGTCGCCCGGCTGGCCTTCCCCCGCTACGCCGTGGCGCAGCCCACGCTGGATTCGGCCGCGACCCTGCTCACCCGGGACGACCTCACCCCGGGGCTGCGCCGCAGCGTCGTCGACGCCGCCGACGACCTGCGCCGGGCCCTGGTCGCCCGGACGGCGGTCGCCGCTGCCGCCGCGTGACGCCCGCTGTGCGCCGGGCCCCGGCGGGCCCGGCGCACAGCGGCCTACGATCATGGGGTGGAGGACGACATCCGACGGATCGGCATCATGGGCGGCACCTTCGACCCGATCCATCACGGTCACCTGGTGGCGGCCAGCGAGGTGGCGGACCGGTTCGGCCTGGACGAGGTGGTCTTCGTGCCGACGGGTCAACCGTGGCAGAAGGCGGACACCCCGGTCAGCCCGGCCGAGGACCGCTACCTGATGACGGTGATCGCCACCGCCTCCAACCCCCGGTTCCAGGTCAGCCGGGTCGACATCGACCGCGGCGGCCCCACCTACACCGTCGATACCCTGCGCGACCTGCACCACGAGTACGGCCCGAAGGCGCAACTGCACTTCATCACCGGTGCCGACGCGCTGGAGCGGATCCTGTCCTGGAAGGATCTGGACGAGATCTTCGCGCTGGCCCACTTCATCGGGGTGACCCGGCCCGGGTTCGAGCTGACCGACAAGCACCTGCCCGCCGACACCGTCAGCCTGGTGCAGGTGCCCGCGATGGCGATCTCCTCGACCAACTGCCGGGAGCGGGTCGGCCGGGGGGAACCGGTCTGGTACCTGGTGCCCGACGGTGTGGTGCAGTACATCGCGAAACGGCGGCTCTACCAGCGGTGATCACGCCCGGTAACTCCCACTTCGTCCCGGTAAGCGGCCAGAACTGACAAGTCGTCTCCGCGCCGGGTGTGAGACGCTTGACGGGTCGCACGGTTGATCGAAGGAGAACGGTGACAGTTTCCGAACGCGCTCACGAGCTGGCGATGGCCGCCGCCCAGGCCGCGGCCGACAAGAAGGCGCAGGACATCGTCATCATCGACGTGGGTGACCAGCTCGCCATCACCGACGCGTTCCTGGTGGCCTCGGCACCCAACGAGCGTCAGGTGATGGCCATCGTCGACGCCGTCGAGGAGCGCCTGCTGGACCTGCCCGAGAAGGCCAAGCCGGTTCGCCGCGAGGGCGAGCGGGGTGGCCGCTGGGTGCTGCTCGACTACGTCGACATCGTGGTCCACGTCCAGCACACCGAGGAGCGCGAGTTCTACGCCCTCGACCGGCTCTGGAAGGACTGCCCCCAGCTCCCGTTCGTCGACCGCGACCTGGTCGAGGCCGACGCCGCGGGTGCCGCCGCCGAATGACCCGCCTGATCATCTGGCGGCACGGCAACACCGACTGGAACGCCACCGGTCGGGTGCAGGGGCAGACCGACGTACCCCTCAACGACCTCGGCCGGGAGCAGGCCGACGCCGCCGCCCCGCTGCTCGCGGCGCTGCGCCCGGACGTCGTCGTCGCCTCCGACCTGCGTCGCGCCGCCGACACCGCCGCCGCGCTCACCCGGCTCACCGGCCAGTCGGCACGCCCCGACGCCCGGCTACGGGAACGGCACTTCGGCCAGTGGCAGGGCCTCGCCCTCACCGACGCCGCCGCCCGGTTTCCCACCGAGTACGCCCGCTGGCGGGCCGGCGACCCGGACCCGGGAGCGGGCATCGAACCCCTCGACGACCTCGGCAAACGGGTCGGTGAGGCGTTGCTGGCCGCCGCCGAGCTGGCCGCCGGGGGCACCGTCGTGGTCGCCACCCACGGCGGCGCGGCCCGGCAGGGCGTCGGTCAGTTGCTCGGCTGGGACCATGCCGTGCTGCGCAGCGTCGGCTCACTGGCCAACTGCCACTGGACCGAGCTACGCCGCAACGACCTGCGGGGCTGGCACCTGCGGGCGCACAACGTCGGCCCGATCGCCCCGCCGCCACCGGCCGACCCGGCCTGAACCGGCCGGTCCGCAGCGTCCCGGGCCGGCCGGTCGGGGCGGGTGGTTCCGGCATCGGCTAGCGTGCCGGGCATGTCCGTCGCGGTCGTCACCGACTCCACCGCCTACCTTCCACCCGGGCCGGTGCGGGCGCACCGGTTGACCGTGGTGCCGCTGACCGTCGTGCTCAACGGCGCGGAGGGGCTGGAGGGGGTGGAGACCCTCCCCGCCGACGCCACCCGGGCCCTCGGCGGCCGGCGGGTCTCGGTGAGCACGTCCCGGCCGTCCCCGGCGCAGTTCGCCGCCACGTACCGGCGGCTGCTGGCCGACGGCGCGGACGGCGTGCTGTCGGTGCACCTGTCGGCCGACCTGTCCGGCACGGTCGACGCGGCCCGGCTCGCCGCCGCCGAGGTCGGCGACCGCGTCGAGGTGGTCGACAGCCGGTCCACCGGCATGGGGCTGGGCTTCCCGGCGCTGGCCGCCGCCACCGCCGCCGAGGCGGGCGTCGACCTGCCCGGGGTACGCGCGGCGGCGCTGGCCGCCGTCGAGCGGACCACCATCTTCTTCTACGTCGACACGCTGGAGTTCCTGCGCCGGGGTGGCCGGATCAACGCGGCGGAGGCGCTGCTCGGCACCGCCCTGTCGGTCAAACCGATCATGCACATGCCGGACGGCGCGATCGTGGTACGCGACAAGGTGCGTACCGCCAGCCGGGGGGTGGCCCGCCTGATCGACCTGGCGGTCGAGGCCGCCGCCGACGCCGAGGTGGACCTCGGGGTGCACCACCTCGCCGCCCCGCACCGTGCCGAGCACCTCGTCGAGGCGCTCACCACCCGGCTCGGCGACCGCCTGCACGACACGTACGTCTCCGAGGCCGGCGCGGTGGTCGCCGCCCACGCCGGGCCGGGCCTGGCCGGCGTCGTGGTCCACCGCCGGCCGGCCTGAACCGGTCCGGACCGGCCGCCGGCCCCCACCGGCCCGTCCGTACGGGGTCGGCCGCCGGTGCCCGTTGGACATCCTCGGCGTGCTGACCGGCTGGCTCGGCGAGGCCCAGGGCGGCGACGCCGCTCTCCGCATAGCAGATCCGGCCATGATCAGGCAGTTGTCCACAGCCGCCGTCGTCGTCCACAGCCGACCACCGCCGGGCTGAACGGGTGCCCTCCTCCGGCCTAACCTCGCGCCGTGTCGGAGGACGAGGAAACCAGGGTGCGGGGACGGCTGTACCGGCTGACCGCCGGGGTGTCGGCGGTGGCACCGACGGCAGGCCCGCCGGAGCCGCCACCCCGCCCGTACGGGCCGGGGGCCTCCCGCATACCGCCGGAGACGGGTGCGGGTGGCGTGCCGGCCGGCCGCCGCCCCGGGCCGGCCGCCGCCGACGGCCCCCGCGACGCCGGTTCCCTCGACCTCGGCGACTACCTCGACGGTGCCCCGCGCGGTCCCCGGCTGCATGACGACGACCATCCCGACGCCGGTCCCCGTCGCCCCGGCGACGTCCCTCGCGACGTCGGTCCACGTCGTCACGGCGACGGCTTTCCCGACGTCGGTCCCCGTCGTCGGGAGGGGGACGATCCGGCTGCGTTCCGCCCCGGCGACCTCGACCGCCGGTATCCCGCCGACGGTGACGACCCGGCACCGGCCGCCCCGCTGCCCGGTCCCGGTGTCTTCGACCCCGGCCGGCGCGGCGTCCGGGCGCTGGCGGCCGTGGCGGTGGCCGTGGTGCTCGGCGCGGGATTCTGGGCCTGGCGGTCCCGCCCACAGCCGGAACCGGTGCGCCCGGCGGCGACGGTGGCCGGGCCGGAGTCCTCCGGCGGGCCCGCGTCCGGTCCGGCCGTCGCGCCGACCGGCGAACTGGTGGTGGCGGTGGCCGGCCGGGTCCGCCGCCCCGGTCTCGTCCGGGTGCCGGCCGGCGCGCGGGTCGCCGACGCGGTCGAGGCGGCCGGCGGGGCACTGCCCGGCACCGACGTGGCACTGCTCAACCCGGCCCGGAAGGTGGCCGACGGGGAGCTGATCCTGGTCGGTGTCACCGCCCCACCCGGCGCGGCCGGTCCCGGTGCGGCCCCGGCCGGGCCGGCGGCGGCACCCGGCGGGGCGGCGCCGGGTGGCCGGGTCAACCTCAACACCGCCACGTTGGCCCAGCTCGACGCGTTGCCCGGGGTCGGCCCGGTGCTCGCCCAACGCATCCTCACCCACCGCGACCAGCACGGCGGCTTCCGCAGCGTGGGCGACCTGCGCCAGGTCGACGGCATCGGCGACGCCCGGTACGAACAGCTCAAGGACCTGGTGACGGTGTGACCGCCGACCGGACGCCCGACCTGCGGCTGGCCGGGCTGGCGGTGGCGGCCTGGTTGGCGGCGCTGGCCTGCCTGCACCTCACCACCCGCACGGCGGTCCTGCTCGCCGTGGGCGCCGCCGTCCTCGCCGCCCTGCTCGCCGCGCACCTGCTCGCGCTGCTGGGCACCCCGGCCGCCCCGGCCCGCCGGTACGGCTGGATCGCCGTCGCCGTGCTGCTCGGCGTGGTCTGCGGCGGCACCGCCACCGCGGCCCGGCTGCACGTGCGGGACGCCGCACCACTGCGCCTGTTGGTCGACGACCGGGCCCGGGTCACCGTCGACCTGGTGCTCCGCGACGATCCCCGTCCGGTACGCGGGGCACCCGGCCGGCCGGCGACCCTGCTCGTCACCGCGCAGTCGAGCGTCCTCACCGACCCGCAGGGCCACCGCCTCCGGGTCCCGGTACGCCTGCTCGTGCTCGCCACCGACCCGGCCTGGCGGGGCCTGCTGCCGGGGCAGCGGCTGACCGCACAGGGCAGGCTCGCCGCGCCCCGGGGCGGCGACCTCACCGCCGCCGTGCTGACCGTGTCCGGTCCACCGGTCCGGGACGGGCCACCACCGTGGCTCCAGCGTGCCGCCGGCACCCTGCGGGCCGGCCTGCACCGGGCCTGCGCGCCGCTCCCGCCCGAGCAGGGTGGCCTGCTGCCCGGCCTGGTCGTCGGGGACACCAGCCGGTTGCCGGCCAGCGTGGAGGAGGACTTCCGGGCCACCGGGATGACCCATCTCAACGCGGTGTCCGGGTCGAACGTGGCGATCGTGGTCGGCGCGGTGCTGCTGCTGGCCCGCTGGGCCCGGGCCGGTCCCCGGCTGGCGGCGGTCCTCTGCGGGCTCGCCCTGATCGGCTTCGTCGTCCTGGTCCGCCCCTCGCCCAGCGTGGTGCGGGCGGCCACCATGGGGGCGATCGGGCTGGCCGCGTTGGCGGTCGGGCGGCCCCGGGCCACGCTGCCGGCGTTGGCTGCGGCGGTGACCGTGCTGGTCCTTGTCGATCCGGAACTGGCCGGGGACGCCGGTTTCGCGCTGTCCGTCCTGGCCACCGGCGGGCTGCTGCTGCTCGCCCCCGGCTGGCGCGACGGGCTGCGGCGTCGGGGCGTGCCGGCGGGGTTGGCGGAGGCGCTCGCCGTCCCGGCGGCGGCCCAACTCGCCTGCGGGCCGGTGGTGGCCGGCATCTCCGGCACGGTGAGCCTGGTGGCGGTGCCGGCCAACCTGCTCGTGGTGCCGGCGATCGCCCCGGCCACGGTGCTGGGGGTGACGGCGGCGGTCGTCTCGCCGGGGTGGCCGGCCGGGGCGGAGTTCGCCGCCTGGCTGGCGAGTTGGCCGGCCTGGTGGCTGGTCACCGTGGCCCGCGTGGGGGCCCGGCTGCCTGCCGGCACCCTGCCCTGGCCGGGCGGGCTGCCGGGCGCGTTGCTGCTGGCCGGGTTGACCCTGGGGCTGCTGCTGGCCGTCCGCCGGCCGCTGGTGCGTCGACTGGTGGCGGTCGGCGCGGCGGCGGTGGTGCTGGGCACCCTGCCGGTCCGGCTGGTGGCGAGCGGGTGGCCGCCGGACGGTTGGGTGGTGGTGGCGTGCGCGGTCGGGCAGGGGGACGCCGTCGTGCTGCCGGTGGCGGCCGGCCGGGCGGTGGTGGTGGACGCCGGTCCGGAGCCGTCGGCGGTGGACGGTTGCCTGCGGCGGCTCGGGGTACGCGAGGTCTCCCTGCTGGTGGTGAGCCACTTCCACGCCGACCATGTCGGTGGCGTGGCCGGGGTGGCCCGGGGCCGGCGGGTGGCCATGGTGCTCACCCCGACCCTGGCCGAGCCGGTGGCGGGACGGGATTTGGTGACGGCCGCCGTCGGGCCGGCGCGCCTGATGGTGCCGGCGGCCGGCTGGTCGTACCGGTCGCCAGGGGTGGAGGTGGTCGCGCTCGGGCCGCCCTACCCGCTGCGGGGCACCCGGTCCGACCCGAACAACAACTCCCTGGTGCTACGGGCCACGGTGGCCGGCGTACGCGTCGTGCTGCCGGGGGACGCGGAGACCGAGGAGCAGCGGGCCCTGCTGGACCGGGTGCCGCCGCACGCGTTGCGGGCCGAGGTGCTCAAGGTGGCCCACCACGGCAGCGCGTACCAGGACCCGGCCTTCCTCGACGCGGTCCGGCCGGCGGTGGCGCTGGTGCCGGTGGGGGTCGACAACGACTACGGGCATCCGAGCCCGGTGATCCTCGACCGGCTCGCCCGGTCCGGTGTGCGGGTGCTGCGGACCGACACCGACGGGGACGTGGCGGTGGTGGTCCGTTCCGGCCGGCTCGCGGTGGTCGGCCGGGGACTGCCGCCGGGCCGCCGGTGACCCGGTTGACCTGTGTGCCGGCGGCCTGATGACCCGGTGGGCCGGCGCGGTCCGCCGTCCCGGCTCACGGTGGGGGGAGAGGTGAGAGGAAATCCGGACTGGAAGGGATATTGCGTGTACTGGGTGGCAATCGAGGTAAATGTCTATATTTGCGCTGAGTGCGGGGTGGGCCGTCGCAGCCGTCGATGAGCAGGCGCGATCCGCCGCCGAGCCGTGCCAAGATGAGCGACGTGACCGGCGTCGACCTTGCCCCTATTCTGCTCGTCCTCGGCGACGAGGAGCTGCTCGCCACGCGCGCGGTGACCGAAGCCGTGGCGAAAGCCCGCAGCGTCGACCCGCAGGTCGACGTCCGGGAGTACCAGGCCGGGGCGTTGGCCGTCGGCGAGATCGCCGAGATGCTCAGCCCCTCGCTGTTCGGTGGACGGCGGGTGCTGGTGCTCCGCTCCGCCCAGGACGCCCGCAAGGACCTGGTCACCGCGCTGCTCGACTACGCCCGGAATCCCGACCCGGACGTCCAGTTGGTGGCCCTGCACCTGGGCGGCGGCAAGGGCAAGGCGTTCGCCGACGGGCTGCGGGCCGCCGGTGCCACGGTCGTTCCGGCCGCGAAGCTCAAGGGACATCGCGAACGGGTGGCGTTCGTCCGCGACGAGATCCGTCGGGGCGGTGGCAAGTGCACCGACGACGCGGCCGAGGCGCTGATCGCCGCCGTCGGCACCGACCTGCGGGAGCTGGCCGCCGCCTGCTCGCAACTGCTCGCCGACACCGACGGCCGGATCGGCGCGGACATGGTGGCCCGCTACTACCGGGGTCGGGTCGAGGTGAGCGGCTTCACCGTCGCCGACGCCACCATGATCGGCGACGTGCCGGCCGCCCTGGAGGCGTTGCGCTGGGCCCTGCACGTCGGGGTCGATCCGGTCCCGATCGCCGACGCCCTCGCCGACGGGGTCCGTACGGTGGCCCGGGTCGCTGCCGCCGGCCGGGGCGACCCCTACCAGCTGGCGAGCACCCTCGGTATGCCGGCCTGGAAGATCAAGAATGCCCAGCAGCGGGCCCGGGGCTGGACCCCGGAGGGCCTGGTCGAGGCGATGCGGGTGGCGGCCGAGTGCAACGCGGCGGTCAAGGGCGGTGCCGACGACCGGGGATACGCCCTGGAGAAGGCGGTCTTCTCGGTTGCCGCCGCCCGGCGGGGCAGCGCCCGGTGACCGGCCCCTCCCGCCCGGTGGTGGGGCGCGGTGGGCGGGTGACCGGCCCTTCCCGCCGGGTGGCGGGGCGCGGCGGGCCCGGATGGTCGGTCATGCCGGCGGACGACCGTCGCTACCGGCCGCTCTACGCCCGGCTGCTCGGTCTGCGCATCGTCAACCCCGGCGGGGTGCTCTGTTTCCTCTTCTTCGAGGGGGCGGTGGCGTTCGCGGTGCTCCTCGCCCTGGCCGAGCTGGTGAGCTGGTGGGCGGTGGCGGTGCTGCCGCTGGCGGTGGCGGTCATGGTCAAACTCAACGACGAGGTCGCCGGGCGGGTGGTCCACTCGGCGGCACTGGTGCCGGAGCAGGAACGCGACCGGTTCCGGCGGGAACTCGAACCGGTCGTCGGTCGCGCCCCGGTGCCGTACACGCTGCCCGGCACGGTGGTCACCAGCACGCCGCCACCGGGGGAGCCGGCCGGACCACCGCTGCGCTCCCGGCGCTACCACGGCTAGCCCGACCACCGTCGTCCCGCCACGACGTACCCGAGGCGGGCGACCGTCGCAGCGCACCAGCCAGCAGAGGGATGCAGTGCACCGCCGCCCGGGGTACGCGGCGTTCGGCCGTTCGGGAGACACCTCGCGGGGAACACGCAGCCGAGAGCCCCGGGGTGGTGCCCCGGGGCTCTCGGTCAGGTGTGGGTTTGCTCGGTCAGGCCGAGAACGAGTCGACGCGCTTCGCGATGGCCGACTTCCGGTTGGCCGCCTGGTTGGCGTGGATGACGCCCTTGCTGGCGGCCTTGTCGAGCTTGCGGGCGGCGTCACGCATCAGGGTGGTGGCCTTCTCGGTGTCACCAGCCTCCGCAGCCTCGTGGAACTTCCGGATGGCGGTCTTCAGCGACGACTTGACCGACTTGTTACGCAGCCGGCGCTTCTCGTTCTGCCGGTTGCGCTTGATCTGGGACTTGATGTTCGCCACGCGACAGCCTCGTCTTGATAGCTCGGTTTGGTCTGCAATCCGCGTGCGACGAGCATGCGTCATCGCCACGCGAAAAGCCAGGCTACCAGGTCGGCCGGGACGAGCCAAAACGCCCTGCCCGGACCGCACCGCCGACCGGTGCCCGGACCCACCACCGGCAGGCCGGGCCACGGCGGCGCGGGCCGCGCCACGGCGACCGGACCGGGCCGGACCGCGGTGGCGCGGCCCGGGTCAGTGCCAGCCCTGCCGGGCGGCGAGCCAGCGGAGCGCCTGTTCCCCGCTGAACCGCCGGTGCGCCCCGAGCAGCGCGGACGTGCCCGCCGGGTTCCCCCGGCCGCCCCCGCACCCGGCGCGGGGTCGGCCGTCGCCGGTGGGCCGGCGGCGGTGAGGTAGTAGCCGGCGAGCGCGGCCAGCGTCACGTCCAGGGCGTCGGGTGGGGCGTCGGCCGCTGCCGGATGTGCGGCGAAGACGGCGTCCAGCCCGGCCCCGTCGGCGTACCCGGTGATCAACAGGCCGGCCAGGTCGAACCACGCGGGGCCGTGGCAGAGCCAGTTCCAGTCGCAGAACCAGGCCCGGCCGGCGGGGTCCAGCAGCACGTTGTCCACCCGCAGGTCGCCGTGGGCCAGGCCGGGCGCGGCTGCCGCGTACCCGGGCAGGCGGGACTCCAGCGCGACGAGTTCGGGCAGCCGGTCGCGGGCCGGCGGGATCAGCGGGGGCATCGGCTCCCGTCCGGCGGCCACCTCCTCCCACCACAGGATGTCGGAGCGGGCCAGGTCGGCCAGCCGGGGCAGGCCGAGCGCGGTCAGGCCGGCGGGTGGGTCGGCCAGCGCGGCGGCGACCCCGGCGTACCCGGCGAGCACGGCGGTCAGCTCGGCCGGGTCCCAGGGCAGGTGGGGCGTCCGGCCGTCGACGGCGTCCAGGCCGACCGCGTACCAGCCGGCCGCGTCGAGCGCCCAGTGCGGGCGGGGCACCGGCAGGCCGGCCGGCAACCGGGCGAGGACGGCAAGTTCCCGGGCGTACCAGTCGGCCAGGTGGCGTTGCCGGGCCAGGTCGGCGGCCTTGACGAAGACCCGCGCGCCGGTGGTCGTGGTGAGCACGGCGGCGAAGCCGCCGGTGAAGCCCGCGGTCGCGGTCCGGGCCGCGACCACCGGCGCGCCGAGCCGGCCGCCGATCGCGTCCCGCAGGCCGTCGGGCAGGTCCCGCCAGTCGGGTCGCACGGCGGTCTCGTGGTACGGCGGCGGCGTCGCGGACACCCCACCATCGTGCCCGGTCCGGCCGGGCACGGTGACCGGCGCCCGGCCGGGTGGGGCCGGCGGCCGGCGCGGGTCTGGGAGACTCCAGGCCATGAGGACCGACGACTTCTGGCAGTTGATCGACCAGGCCCGGGCCGGGGGCGGGGGAGAGGCCGAGGCGGTCGCGGCACGGGCGGTCGCGTTGCTCGCCGAGCGCACCCCGGAGGACATCGTCGGGTACGCGCACCACCAGCAGCGGGTGCTGGCCGCCTCGTACCGGGTCGACCTGTGGGGTGCGGCGTACCTGATCAACGGGGGTGCCTCCGACGACGGGTTCGAGTACTTCCGGGGCTGGCTGATGACCCAGGGCCGGGCGGTCTTCGCCGCCGCGGTGGCCGACCCGGATTCGCTGGCCGGGCTGCCCCGGGTACGGTCGGCGGCGCTCAGTGGCGAGGAGTTCGAGTGCGAGGACATGCTGGCGGTGCCGTGGGACGCGTACCGGAAGGCGACCGCGAGTGACCTGCCGGCGCAGCGGGACGCGGTGCCGGTGCCGGACCTGAACGACTTCTGGGACTTCGACGACGAGGCGGAGGCCCGCCGTCGGCTGCCGAAGCTCGCCGCCCTCTTCGTCGAGCCGCCCGAGGAGTGAGCCCGGCGAGTGGGCCACCGGCGGGGCCGCTGCCGGGTACCCCAGGAGTGATCGGACCGGGTTCGGAGCGACGTGGGAGCATAGAGGGGGCCGGCGGCGCGTCGGCCCGCTCACGTCAGCCGACCAGAACGGACCGCTGTGCCACCGACGCTCGATCCCGGCGCGAACGCTCCTGGTGCCACCGACCCGGCGCGCATCCGGAACTTCTGCATCATCGCCCACATCGACCACGGGAAGTCGACCCTGGCCGACCGGATGTTGCAGCTCACCGGCGTGGTCGATCCCCGGCAGATGCGCGCGCAGTACCTCGACCGGATGGACATCGAGCGCGAGCGCGGCATCACCATCAAGAGCCAGGCCGTCCGGATGCCGTGGACCGTCCGCGACGGCGAGCGGGCCGGTGAGCAGGCCGTCCTGAACATGATCGACACCCCGGGCCACGTGGACTTCACCTACGAGGTGTCCCGTTCGCTTGCCGCCTGCGAGGGGGCGCTGCTGCTGGTCGACGCCGCCCAGGGCATCGAGGCGCAGACACTGGCGAACCTCTACCTGGCGCTGGAGAACGATCTCAGGATCATTCCGGTGCTCAACAAGATCGACCTGCCGGCCGCCCAGCCCGAGAAGTACGCCGAGGAGCTGGCCCACCTGATCGGCGGCGACCCGGCCGACTGCATCAGGGTCTCCGGCAAGACCGGCGACGGGGTGCCGTACCTGCTCGACGAGATCGTCCGGCAGTTCGTCCCGCCGGTCGGTGACGCCGACGCGCCCGCCCGCGCGATGATCTTCGACTCGGTGTACGACGTCTACCGGGGCGTGGTCACCTACGTCCGGGTCATCGACGGCCGGATCAGCGCCCGGGACCGGATCAAGATGATGTCCACCGCCGCCGTGCACGAGCTGCTGGAGATCGGCGTCATCTCACCCGAGATGGTCAAGGCCGACGCGCTCGGCGTCGGCGAGGTGGGCTACCTGATCACCGGGGTGAAGGACGTCCGCCAGTCCCGGGTCGGTGACACCGTCACCATCAACGCCCGGCCGGCCACCGAGGCGCTCGGCGGCTACAAGGATCCGAAGCCGATGGTCTACTCCGGCCTCTACCCGATCGACGGTTCGGACTACCCCAACCTGCGTGAGGCGCTGGACAAGCTCAAGCTCAACGACGCCGCGCTCGACTACGAGCCGGAGACGTCGGGCGCGCTCGGCTTCGGCTTCCGCTGCGGCTTCCTGGGCCTGCTGCATCTGGAGATCATCCGGGAGCGGCTGGAGCGGGAGTACAACCTCGACCTGATCTCCACCGCGCCGAACGTGGTCTACCGGGCCATCACCGACGACGGCCAGGAGATCGTGGTGACCAACCCGAGCGAGTACCCCACCGGCAAGATCGCCGAGGTGTACGAGCCGGTTGTGCGGGCCACCGTGCTCACCCCGAACGACTACGTGGGCGCGGTGATGGAGCTGTGCCAGGGGCGGCGGGGCAGCCTGCTCGGCATGGACTACCTCTCCGCCGACCGGGTGGAGCTGCGCTACACCCTCCCGCTCGCCGAGATCATCTTCGACTTCTTCGACCAGCTCAAGAGCCGGACCAAGGGGTACGCCTCGCTGGACTACGAGCCCTCCGGCGAGCAGGCGTCCGACCTGGTCAAGGTGGACATCCTGCTGCACGGCGAGCCGGTGGACGCGTTCAGCGCGATCGTGCACAAGGACAAGGCGTACAACTACGGCACGACGATCGCGGCGAAGCTGCGCAACCTGATCCCGCGCCAGCAGTTCGAGGTGCCGATCCAGGCGGCCATCGGCAGCCGGGTGATCGCCCGGGAGACCATCCGCGCCATCCGCAAGGACGTCCTCGCCAAGTGCTACGGCGGTGACATCAGCCGCAAGCGCAAGCTGCTGGAGAAGCAGAAGGAGGGCAAGAAGCGGATGAAGATGGTGGGCCGGGTCGAGGTCCCCCAGGAGGCCTTCATCGCCGCGCTCTCCTCGGACTCCGCCGACGCCAAGCCGGCCGGCAAGAAGTAGCCCGCCCCGGCGGCGCGGACGCCCGGCCCGGTCGGCTCGGCCGCGCCCCGGCTACGGCCGTCCCGGTGCCCCACGACGGCCGGCGGCCCGGTGTTCCGACCGGGCCGCCGGCCGTCGGCACGCCCGCCCCCCGGTGTCGTACGGACGAAATTTTTCCGCCCTCCCCGCTGCTGCGGGCGGGCCGGCGCGGGCGTCCTGAGCTGCGCGGACATCGAAGGCCGGCGAACCGACGCAGCGGCATCGGATCGACGTGCGGCGACATGTGTGGTGGTGAGTCGGTTTGGTTTTCTGGCGGGTCGGGAACCTAGCTGTCACGACAGGAACCACACATACCGTGTGACTCAATCTTCAGGAGGAGGGCGACCGTGGAGTTCACCGTCTGGGGCATCATCACCGCGCTCGTTGTTGGTCTCATCGTCGGCGCTCTGGGCCGTCTGGTCGTGCCGGGCCGCCAGAACATGCCGATCTGGCTGCACATGCTGATCGGTGTCGGCGCCGCGCTGCTGGGCACGGTGCTGGCCCGCGCCATGGGCATCGCCACCCAGACCGCCGGCATCGACTGGACCGAGCTGCTGGTGCAGGTCGTCCTCGCCGCCATCGCCGTGGCCCTGGTGGCCGGCGTGGGTCGCCGCCGCGGCGTCACCCACCGGTAAGTCAAGCGGCACCGCCGAGCGGGCGCCCGACCCCCACGGGGTCGGGCGCCCGCTCGCGTGCGCGGGTCGGGCGGTGGGGGCCGTCGCCGGTGGCGGGCGGTCTAGACCAGATCGTTACCGGAGTCGGTTTGGAGATTCTCCGCTTCGGGAATCTATCGATCACCACAGCAACAAACACCTCACCAACGACATATCTACTGAAGGAGGACGGCCGTGGAGTTCACCGTCTGGGGCATCATCACCGCGCTCGTCGTCGGTCTCATCGTCGGCGCCCTGGGTCGCCTGGTCGTGCCGGGTCGCCAGAACATGCCGATCTGGCTGCACATGCTGATCGGTGTCGGCGCCGCGCTGCTGGGCACGGTGCTGGCCCGGGCGATGGGCATCGCCACCCAGACCGCCGGCATCGACTGGGCCGAGCTGCTGGTGCAGGTCGTCCTCGCCGCCATCGCCGTGGCCCTGGTGGCCGGTGTGGGTCGGCGTCGGGGCGTCACCCACCGGTGACCGACCCGCCGGCCGTGACCGGTCGGCACGTACCACCGCAGCGGATGCCCGCCCCCGGACCGGGGGCGGGCATCCGCTCGTCCGGCTGCCGGCCGTCGATCCCGCCGGGTCGTCGCGGGGTCTGCCTGAGCGGCCCCCGCCTGCGATACGGTCGCCTCGCCGAACGCCCCGCCGGCCGCCGCCGCCCCGTCGACGGTCCGCCCGTGCGGGGCGGCACCCACCCCCTGTCGTAAAGGAAATTTTCCTACTAGGGTGCGGCTGAGAAGGTTAGTGCCGGACGGCGCGAGGGAGATGTGGCGTGAACAGGTGGAAGCGGCTGGCCCCGGTCACCGCCGTCGTGGCCTCGGCCGTGATGGTGCTCGCCGGTTGCGGTGGTTCCGGCGACGACGAAGCCGCCGACGACAGCAAGCTGACGGTCTGGATGATGGGCGAGGGGAGCGACGCCCAGACGGCGTTCCTCGACGGCGTCGAGACCGAGTTCCGGCAGCGGCACCCCGACACCGACGTGGTGGTCCAGTACATCCCCTGGCTGGAGGCGCCGAAGAAGTTCCAGGCGGCGCTCGCCGGCGGTGAGGGCCCCGACGTGACCGAACTGGGCAACACCGAGACCCAGGGCTGGGCGGCCCAGGAGGCGCTCGCCGACATCTCCGGCCGCTTCGGCGGCTGGGCCGAGGGTCGGGACGTCCTGCCCGACCTGGTGCGCAACGCCCAGCTCGACGGCAAGCAGTACGGCGTCCCCTGGTACGCCGGGGTACGCGCCGTCTACTACCGCACCGACTGGTTCGCCGAGGCCGGCGTGCAGCCGCCGAAGACCTGGGACGAGCTGGTCTCGGTCGCCAAGGCGGTGCAGGCCAAGAAGCCCGGCAGCTACGGCATCGCCCTGCCGGGCAACTCCGAACTGCCGTTCTACTCCTTCCTCTGGGGTGCCGGCGGCGAGATCGCCACCGACCAGGGCGGCACCTGGAAGTCCGGTTACACCAGCCCGCAGGCCCAGCGGGCGGTCAAGTTCTGGACCGACCTGGTGACCGTGCACAAGGTCGCCCCGCCCGCCGCCGCCGGGTGGAACGAGATCGACGCCCGTACCCAGTTCGCCACGGGCAAGGCGGCGATGGCCTTCGCCGGCAGTTGGCAGGCCGGCGCGATCAAGAAGGACAACCCCGACATCGAGAAGGTCTGGGGGACCTTCCCGATCCCCGGCCCGGACGGCGGCCCGGCCCCCGCCTTCGCCGGTGGCTCGGACGTCGCCCTCTGGCAGGACAGCAAGCGGCAGGACCTGGCCTGGGACTACCTGACCGTGCTGCTGAACAAGAAGAACGCGAAGACCTTCGCCGGCAGCCTCGGCTTCTTCCCGGTCTACTCCGACCTCGTGCAGGGCGGCGACTACGCCGACGACAAGCTGATGGCGGCGTTCGCCAGCACCATGCAGCGCACCCGGGTCACCCCGCTGACCCCGAAGTGGGTGGAGGTCAGCCGGACGAAGACGGTCACCCAGGCGATGAACAGCTCGGTCATCAAGGGCCAGAAGTCGGTGCAGCAGGCCACCGCCGACGCCGCCGCCGAGATGGAAAGCATCCTCAACGCCAAGTGAGCACCCTGACCGAGCACACCCCGACGGCCGCCGCCCGGGAGACCCCCACGCGGCGGCGGCCCCGGGTGGACCGCCTGCCGTACCTGCTCCTGCTGCCCTGCCTGGTCGTGATCGGGGTGCTGCTGCTCTGGCCGTTGGGCCAGGTGGTGGCGATGTCGTTCTTCCGGCTGAACAGCGTCCGGCAGTTGCGCGGGGACCGGGAGTGGCCGTTCGTCGGGCTGGCCAACTACACCCAGATCCTCGGCGACCCGTTCTTCCGTACGGTGCTGCGCAACACCGTGCTCTTCGCGGCGGCGAACGTGCTGCTGACGATGGTGATGGGCACCCTGGTCGGGCTGCTGCTGCACCGGCTGGGCCGCCGGATGGCCACCTTCGTCGCCAGTTGCGTGATGCTGGCCTGGGCCACCCCGGCGCTGACCGGCACGATCGTCTGGAAGTGGATCTTCGATGACACCTCCGGCCTGGTCACCTGGGCGTTCAACGCCCTGCCCGACGGGCTGTCGCAGGCGCTCTTCGGCCGCACCGACTGGTCGGGTTACGGCTGGTTCAACTCGCCGCTGCTGTTCTTCGCGATCCTGACCCTGGTGGTGGTCTGGCACTCGTTCCCGTTCATCGCGGTCAGCGTGCTCGCCGGGCTCAAGAGCGTGCCGAGCGAGCTGCACGAGGCGGCCCGGGTCGACGGGGCCGGACCGTGGACGGTGTTCTGGAAGATCACTTTCCCGCTGCTGCGGCCGGTCTTCGGCATCCTGGTGGTGCTCTCCACCATCTGGGACTTCAAGGTCTTCACCCAGCAGTTCGTGCTGGCCGGCGGCACCCAGGACCGGCCGACGTTCATGCTGGCCCTCTACTCGTACGCCGAGGCGTTCTCCCCGCCACCCAAGTACGGCGTGGGCTCGGCCATCGCGGTCATCCTCACGCTGATCCTGCTGCTGGTGACCGGCCTGTACGTCCGGATGGTGCTCAGGCAGGAGGACGCGTCGTGAAGAAGGTCGCCCTCAACGGCGCGGGCCTGCTGGTGGCGCTCTTCGCCGCCTTCCCGGTCTACTGGATGATCGCCACCTCGCTGAAGCCGAACCGGGAGATCTTCTCGGCCACGCCCCGGCCGGTGCCGGCCCACCCCACCCTGGAGCACTACCGGGAGATCCTCACCGGCAACCTGATCCCGGGCGTGACCTTCGGCGACTTCCTGCTGAACAGCGTGCTGGTGGCCGTCAGCACGGTCGTGCTCAGCGGACTGGTGGCGCTGCTTGCCGCTACGGCGGTGGCCCGGTTCCGGTTCCGGCTCCGGACCACCTTCCTGATCATGCTGCTGGTGGTGCAGATGATCCCGCTGGAGGCGCTGGTCATCCCGCTGTTCCTGATGATCCAGCGGCTCGGCCTCTACAACACCCTGCCCAGCCTGATCCTCACCTACCTGGGCTTCTCGCTGCCGTTCGCGGTGTGGATGCTGCGCGGCTTCGTCGCGGCGGTGCCCAGGGAACTGGAGGAGGCCGCCGCCATCGACGGCGCCAGCCGCGCCCAGACGTTCCGCAAGGTCCTCTTTCCACTGGTCGCGCCGGGCCTGGTGGCCACCAGCATCTTCTCCTTCATCACCGCCTGGAACGAGCTGATCTTCGCGTTGACCTTCGTCAACGACCAGAGCCGCTACACCCTGCCGGTGGCGATGACCTTCTTCTTCGGCCGGGACGACACCGCCTGGGGGTCGGTGATGGCCGCCTCCACGCTGTTCACCCTGCCCGTGATCGTCTTCTTCCTGCTGGTGCAGCGCCGGATGGTCTCCGGTCTGGTGGCGGGTGCCGTCAAGGGCTGAGCCGGGACGGCGACCGCCCGCACCCGGCCGTACCCTGGGGCCATGACGGGCAGGGTGGCGGCGGTGAACCTCGGCGTGGTGACGCAGGCGCGGTGGGCGGGCGACGCGAGCGGGCGCAGCGGCATCGACAAGCGGCCGGTCGACGGCCCGGTGCTGCTGCACGCCGACGGGGTGGCCGGTGACTTCATCGGCGAACGGCCCCAGCACGGCGGCCCCGACCAGGCGGTCTACGCCTACGCGCAGGAGGACGCCGGCTGGTGGTCGGCCGAACTGGGCCGCGACATCAGCCCCGGCGGGTTCGGCGAGAACCTGACCACCTGGGCGGTGGACGTGACCGGCGCGGTGATCGGCGAACGCTGGGCGGTCGGTTCGGCGCTGCTCCAGGTCACCAAGCCGCGCACCCCCTGCACGACCTTCGCCGGCTTCTGGGGGGTGCCCGACCTGATCAAACGGTTCACCGTCCGGGCCGCCCCCGGGGCCTACCTGCGGGTGCTGCGCGACGGCGAGGTGAGCGCGGGCGACCCGGTGGAGGTGGTGGACCGGCCGGCGCACGGCGTCACCATCGGCGAGGTGTTCCGGGCCACCAGCCTGGAGCCGGAGCTGCTGCCCCGGCTGCTCGACGTCCCCGAGCTGCCCGCCTCGACCATGGAGAAGGTGCGCCGCCGGTTGAACGTCGCCGGCTGACCGGCCCGCAGGCCGGGCGGGACTGCCCGCCGGCAGGTCAGGCGGGGTCGGCGAAGACCTCGGCCAGCACCCGGGGTTCGGTCGCCCGGCCGTCGGCGACCTTCGCCCACCGGCCGTTGTCGGCGTTCCACTCCAGCCCGTCGAAGCGCACCCGCTTCACCCCGTGGTCGGGGGCGTGCGAGACCAGCCAGTGCGCGTACCGCCAGCCGTCCCGGGCGTCCGCGGCGGGCACCGTCACGTCGGTCAGCTCGGCCACCGCACCGGCGTCGGGCAACCCCCAGTCGAGGGTCAGGCCACGGGTCAGCTCGGCCGCCGCGGCCTGCCCGCGCATCACCGGGGTACGCCCCACCGTGCAGGCCACCGCCCCGGTCGCCTCGCCGAGCAGGGCCCGCGCCAGCACCTGGGACTCGTCGGCCCACTTCTGGTACGCCTTCGGGTACGCCGAACGCTGCACCGCCTGGGCGGCGTCGGTGACCTCCATCCGCTCCCAGCCGCGTACCTTCTTCAGCGCCTTGTAGAACCGGTTCGCCGCGTACCGCTGGTCGCGGATCTGCTCCGGGGTGCCCCAACCCTGGCTGGGACGCTGCTGGAAGAGGCCGAGCGAGTCACGGTCGCCGTGGGCGAGGTTGCGCAGCCCCGACTCCTGGTACGCGGTGGCCAGGGCGACCACGACGGCCTGTTCGGGCATCTGCCGCTGCATGCCGATCGCGGCGATGGTGGCCGCGTTGGCCATCTGGTCGGCGTCGAGCTTCACGGTGCCGTCGGCCTGCACGGTGCAGCTACGGCCGGCGACGGGAAGCCGGAACTCCCCGTCGAGTTGACGGACTCCCCAGCCCCCGACGATGGCGAACAACGCCACCACGACCCCGGCTGCCACGAATGTCCGTGTCCGCACCCGCACCTCCCGTTTCAACGTTCGCCAAGCGTACGTCGCCAACCGGTGGCCCCGGGTCGGTCGACCGGTTCACGTTCCCGCAGGAAATCGGGATAAACCAGGTCAATGCCGGGGCACCCAGGCCGCATCCCGCTTCTGCCGGAACGCCTCCACGCCCTCGCGGCCCTCCTCCGACAGGAAGTAGCCGGTGGACCGGGCGGACAGGTCGGCGATCTCCGCACGCAGGTCCGTGGCGGCCGGGCGGCGCAGCAGCTCCTTCGTCCCGGCCAGCGCCCCGGGGGCGCCCCGGACCAGCGACGCGCAGTACCGCGCCACCGCCGCGTCCAGCTCGCCGGCCGGCACGGCGGCGGTCACCAGCCCCACCTCGGCGGCCCGCCGGCCGTCGAAGGTGTCGCCGGTCAGGTACAGCTCGGCGGCGGCCCGGGGGTGCAGCCGGGGCAGCACGGTCGCCGAGATCACCGCCGGGATCACCCCGATCCGCACCTCGGTGAAGGCGAACGTCGCCTCAGACGCGCAGACCGCCAGGTCGGCCGCCGCGATCAGGCCCAACCCGCCCGCCCGCGCCGGCCCGGCCACCCGCGCCAGCACCGGCTTCGGGCACTCCCGCACCGCCACCAGCACGTCACCGAGCATCCCGGCCGGCACCGACCCGCTGGCGTACGCCGCCGCCGTCTCCTTCAGATCGGCCCCGGAGCAGAACACCGGGCCGGTGTGGTCCAGCACGACCACCCGGACCGCGTCGTCGGCGACCGCCGTGGCGATCCCGGCCAGCAGCTCGGTCATCAGCGGGGTGGAGAGCGCGTTGCGGTTGTGCGGGCTGTCCAGGGTGAGGGTGGTCACCCCACGGGCCGTGGCGACCCGCACGAGTCGGTCGGGAGAGGTCATGCCGGGCACACTAGTGGCCATGCCCGGCGTCCTTCCAGATGGTGAGACCGTTCCCGTGGACGGTGCGCTGCCCGCCACCGCCCTGCCCGCCGTCGGCGCGCGCGGGTTCGGCGTCTACCTGCACGTGCCGTTCTGCGCCAGCCGGTGCGGCTACTGCGACTTCAACACCTACACCGCCGCCGAGCTGGGCGGGGGCGTCGGCCGGGAGTCGTACGCCGACACCGTGCTGGCCGAGCTGGCGCTCGCCGCCCGGGTGCTCGGCGACGCGCCACCGCCCCGGGTCGACACGGTCTTCGTCGGCGGCGGGACCCCCACCCTGCTGCCCGCCGACGACCTGGCCCGCCTGCTCGACGGCATCGACCGCACCTGGGGGCTGGCCGCCGACGCCGAGGTGACCACCGAGGCCAACCCCGAGTCGGTCACCCCGCAGTCGCTGAAGACCCTGCGCGCCGCCGGCTACACCCGGATCTCGCTGGGCATGCAGTCCGCCGCCCCCGGGGTGCTGGCGGTCCTCGACCGCACCCACCGCCCCGGCCGGGCCGTCGACGCCGCCCGGGAGGCCCGCGACGCCGGGTTCGACCACGTCAACCTCGACCTGATCTACGGCACGCCGGGGGAACGCCCCGAGGACTTCGCCGCCTCGCTGGAGCAGGTGGTCGCCGCCGGGGTCGACCACGTCAGCGCGTACGCCCTGATCGTGGAGGACGGCACCCGGCTGGCGGCCCGGATGCGGCGCGGCGAGCTGCCGTACCCCTCCGACGACGTGGCGGCGGACCGTTACCTGGCGGCGGAGGCCGCCCTCGACGCGGCCGGTTTCTCCTGGTACGAGGTCTCCAACTGGGCCCGCACCGGGGCGGCCCGGTGCCGGCACAACCTGCTCTACTGGACCGGCGGCGACTGGTGGGGCCTCGGCCCGGGGGCGCACAGCCACGTCGGCGGGGTGCGCTGGTGGAACGTCAAACACCCCAGCACGTATGCCCAGCGGCTCGCCGCCGGGCACTCACCCGGCCTGGCCCGGGAGATCCTCAGCCCGGCCGAGACGCACACGGAGGACGTGATGCTGCGCCTGCGGCTCGCCTCCGGGCTGCCGCTGGACGTGCTGGACGACGTGGGCCGGGCCGCCGCCGCGCGGGCGCTCGCCGACGGGCTGCTGGACCCGGTGGCGTACCCGCAGGGGCGGGCGGTGCTCACCCTGCGCGGCCGGCTGCTGGCCGACGCGGTGGTCCGCGACCTGCTGCCCTGAGCACCGGCCCGCCGCGCACCGCAGCGGGGCGCGCCGGGGCGGGCGGTGGTGCCCGACCGGCCGGGGGAGCGGCCGGCCGGGACTCACTTGATGAAGCTGGTGGACATCGGGTAGCGGTAGGCCTGACCCTCGTTGGCCTTCATGCCGGCGATGATCCCGAACAGGATCTGGATCACCACGACCGCGATGCTGGGCAGGAAGAGCAGGCACCAGCTCACGAACAGCAGCACGAACGCGATGATCGACCAGAGGATCTGGAAGTTCAGCGCGGCCAGCGCCTGCGCCCGGACGGCCGGCGACTGCTGCCCGCGCACCAGGTAGGCGATCAGCGGGGCGACGAAGCCGAGCGGGCCGAAGCTGATCAACGCGCCGGCGGCACCGCCGAAGTGCGCGACCAGCGCCCAGGTCTTGTCCTCGCTGTTGGCGTAGCCGCCGCTCGGCGCACCGTAGGTGCCGCCGGTCGGGTATCCGCCACCGGGCGGGGGGTAGCCACCCGGCGGTGGGTAGCCGCCGGCCGGCGGCTGGTCACCGGTGGGCGGCGGATACCCGCCGGGCGGGGGATACCCGCCCGCCCCCGGCGCGCCGGACAGTGGTGCGGTGGGCGGCTCGTATGGCGAGCCCTGGGGCGCGGTCGGGTCCGGCGGGACGCCGTCCCCCGCGCCGGGAGGGCGAGGTGGTTCAGTCATGCCCGCCACGGTAGGGGCTGCCGGCAAGGGTGCACCAGAGCGACACTGGTGAGGTTGGCCTCGACGTTCGGTCAGCGCCCGCGCCGGCATCCGCCGGGGCGGGCGCACCGACGGTCCGTCTTGATCATCGCGGCGGCGGCCCTGCCGACGTAGACTGGCACTCGCTACAGTCGAGTGCCAGAGTGCTTGCCCGGGCGCGGCAGCGCCCGGGGCGACGTGCGTCAGGAGGTGGGAGATGGGTCTCGACGACCGCAAACTCGCCGTGCTGCGGGCGATCGTCGAGGACTACGTCGCCACGCAGGAGCCCGTCGGCAGCAAGACGCTCGTCGAGCGGCACCAGCTCGGGGTCTCCCCGGCGACCGTCCGCAACGACATGGCGGTGCTGGAGGAGGAGGGCTACATCCGGCAGCCGCACACCAGCGCCGGCCGGGTCCCCACCGACCGGGGCTACCGCCTCTTCGTCGACCGGCTCTCCCGGGTCAAGCCGCTCAGCCCGGCCGAACGCCGGGCCATCGAGCGCTTCCTGGTCGGCGCGGTCGACCTCGACGACGTGGTGCACCGCACCGTACGCCTGCTGGCGCAGCTCACCCGGCAGGTCGCCGTGGTGCAGTACCCGTCGCTGGCCCGCTCGTCGGTGCGCCACCTGGAACTGGTGCCGATCTCCACCACCCGGCTGATGCTGGTCATGATCGCCGACACCGGGCGGGTCGAGCAGCGGCTGGTCGAGCTGCCCGCGCCGGTCCCCGCCGACGACGTCCTCGACCTGCGCCGGCTGGTCAACGAGAAACTCGTCGGGAGTCGGTTGTCCGACACTCCGCCGCTGGTGCAGGCGCTGGTCGACGAGAGTGCTCCGCACCTGCGCGGCGCGATGACCACCCTGTCCACCGTGCTGCTGGAGACCCTGGTGGAACGCACCGAGGAGCGGCTGGCGCTGGCCGGCACCGCCAACCTCACCCGGGGCGGCCTGCTCGACTTCCAGGGCTCGCTGCGACCCATCCTGGAGGCGCTCGAAGAGGAGGTCGTGCTACTCAAGCTGATCGGCGAGGCGGAGCCGAGCACCACCCGGGTGCTGATCGGCGACGAGAACGAGATCGACAACCTCCGCGCCGCCTCGGTGGTCAGCACCGGGTACGGCCCGGGCACCACCATCGTCGGCGGGCTGGGCGTGCTCGGCCCGACCCGGATGGACTACCCCGGCACCATCGCCACGGTGCGGGCCGTGGCACGCTACGTGGGCGAGCTGCTGGCCCAGAACTGACCAGTCAGGGCCGGCGGCCGGCTCCGGCCGCCGACCGGCGCAAACGCGAGACGAACATGAGGACACGGAACGCAGTGGCCAGGGACTACTACGGCATTCTCGGCGTGAGCCGGGAAGCCTCCGACGACGAGATCAAGCGCGCCTACCGCAAGCTGGCGCGGCAGTTCCACCCGGACGTCAATCCGGACCCGGAGGCACAGGAGAAGTTCAAGGACATCAACGCCGCGTACGAGGTCCTCTCGGACGACCGGAAGCGGCAGATCGTCGACCTGGGCGGCGACCCGCTCGCCCCGGGCGGCGGGGGCGCCGGCGGCCCGGGCGGCCCCGGCGGGGCCGGTCCGTTCGTCGGCTTCCAGGACATCATGGACGCCTTCTTCGGCGGCGCGGCCGGTGGCACCCGTGGCCCCCGACCGCGTACCCGGCCCGGGGCCGACGCGATCCTGCGGCTGGAACTGGACCTGCACGAGACCGCCTTCGGCGTCGAGGCCCCGATCACGGTCGACACCGCCGTGCTCTGCACCACCTGCTCCGGGGCGGGCACCGCGGCCGGCACCCACCTGGCGACCTGCGAGGCGTGCGGCGGCCGGGGCGAGGTGCAGTCGGTGCAGCGCACCTTCCTCGGCCAGGTCGTCTCGGCCCGGCCGTGCACCGTCTGCCAGGGCTACGGCACCACCATCCCGCATCCCTGCCCGACCTGCGCCGGCGACGGCCGGGTACGTACCCGCCGCTCGCTGACCGTCAAGATCCCGGCCGGGGTCGAGGACGGCATGCGCATCCGGCTCGCCCAGCAGGGCGAGGTCGGCCCGGGTGGCGGCACCGCCGGTGACCTCTACGTCGAGATCCACGAGCGGCCGCACGACGTCTACTCCCGCAAGGGCGACGACCTGCACTGCCGGGTCACCGTGCCGATGACCGCCGCCGCGCTGGGCACCCGGCTCACCATCAAGACGCTGGACAGCGACGAGAACGTCGACGTCAAGGCCGGCACCCAACCGGGCAGCACGCTACGGCTGCGCGCCCGGGGCGTACCGCACCTGCGCGGCACCGGCCGGGGCGACCTCTACGTCCACCTCGACGTGCGTACCCCGACCAAGCTCGACGCCGACCAGGAGAAGATGCTGCGGGACTTCGCCAAGACCCGGGGCGAGGAGGTCGCCGAGCTGAGCAAGCAGGGTGGCTTCTTCTCCCGGATGCGCGACGCCTTCAACGGCCACGCCTGACCCGGCCGTACCGGGACAGCGGAGCTTCGGCCTCCTCGTGCCGGCTGGCCTGCCTCGTCCCGGCTGGCCTGCCCGGGTCCTGGCTTGCTCGTTTCGGCTGGCCTGCCCGGCCCTGGCTGGCTTGTTCGGCCGGGCCCGGCCGGGGTCCGGGTGGCTTCTCGGCCGGGCCGGCCGGTTAGCCTGAGCGGCGTGTCCGCGCCGCTGTTCCTGGTCGAGTCGCTGCCCCCTGCCGACCAGTTCACCCTGGACGGCCCCGAGGGGCACCACGCCGCCACCGTGCAACGGCTGCGCGTCGGCGAGGAACTGCTGCTCGCCGACGGGCGGGGCGGCACCGCCACCGCCGTGGTCACCGCCGTCGGCCGGGGCGCCCTCGACGTCACCGTCACCTCCCGGGGGTACGTCGACGCGGACGTCCCCCGGCTGGTCGTGGTGCAGGGCATCGCCAAGGGCGACCGGGGCGAACTGGCCGTGCAGGCGATGACCGAGGTCGGGGTGGACGAGATCGTGCCCTGGGCGGCGTCCCGCTCGGTGGCGCAGTGGCGCGGCGACCGGGGCGTACGGGCCCGGGAGAAGTGGGTGGCGACGGCCCGGGAGGCGGCCAAACAGGCCCGCCGGGCGTGGCTGCCGGTGGTGGCCGGGGCCCCGGACGAGTCGACCGCCACGGTGGCGCGCCGGATCGCCGGGGCGGGCACGGCGTTCGTCCTGCACGAGGAGGCCGAGGAACGGCTCACCGCGGTCGACCTGCCGACCACCGGCGAGATCGTCCTGGTCGTCGGGCCGGAGGGCGGCATCGCCCCGACCGAGCTGACCACCTTCACCGACGCGGGCGCCCGCCCGGTACGCCTGGGACCCTCGGTCCTGCGCACCTCCACCGCCGGCCCCGCCGCCCTGGCCGTCCTCTCCACCCGCCTCTCCCGCTGGTAACCCACCTCGCCCTGCCCCACCCCGCCGAGCCCCGCCCCGAACCTGCCCGCTGCCCCGCCCAGCCCGCCCCGCCCCGCCCGCCCCGCCCCGCCCGCCCCGCCCCGCCCGCGTTGATCAAGAGGTTTGCGTCACCCCCCGGCCCGATTCCCGCCCCAAACTTCTTGATCACTGCCCCGCGACGCTGTCTCCCGACGGTGCGCCGGGTGATCAAGAGCTTTGCGTCATCCCCGGCCCGATTCCCGCCGCAAACTTCTTGATCACCGTCCCTCGACGTCACCCCGCACCACCGTCCCCGGCGGTGCGTCCGGTGATCAAGAGGTTTGGGTCATCGGCGGGCCTGGGATTGACGTAAAGCTCTTGATCAACGCGGGCGGGGGCGGGCGGAGGGGCGGAGGGGTGGGGAGGGAGTAAAGGAACGAGGGTGGTCTTTAGAGTGGGGGGATGGGAGCCGACTGTCTGTTCTGCCGCATCGTCGCCGGGGAGATTCCGGCCACCATCGTCAAGGAGACCGCCACCACCCTGGCCTTCCGTGACATCGGGCCGAAGGCGCCGGTGCACGTGCTGATCATCCCCAAGGAGCACTACGCCGACGTGGCGACGCTCGGCCAGGGTGACCCCGCGCTGGCCGGCGAGGTGCTGGCCACGGCGGCGGCGGTGGCCGAGGACGAGGGGCTGACCGGCGACGGCTTCCGGCTGATGTTCAACACCGGCCCGTACGGCGGTCAGGAGGTCTTCCACGTGCACGCCCATCTGCTCGGCGGCGCGCCCCTGGGCCCGATGCTGGCCCGGGACCTGGTGTGATGTCGACGGCCGACGGGGAACCCGAGCCGGACGGCGACGGGGCGCAGGTACGGCGTCGGCTGGAACGGATGGTCCGCGGGACCCAGGCGCAGGCACGGGTGCCCGCCCTGGCGGTGGCGCTGCACCGGGCCGACAGTCCGCTCTGGAGCTTCGAGGTCGGCGGCACCGGCAACGACACCGTCCTCGGCCCGGCGAGCCGGTTCCGGATCGGCTCGGTCACCAAGACCTTCACCGCCGCGCTGGTGATGCAGTGCCGCGACGACGGGCTGCTCGACCTGGACGACCCGCTGGGCCGGCACCTGCCGCTGCCCGCGCACGGCGAGCTGACCGTACGCCGGTTGCTCTCGCACACCGCCGGGCTGCAACGCGAGCCGTACGGCGACGTGTGGGACACGCTGCGCGCGCCGCAGGTGGACGAGTTGGTCGCCGACCTGGCCCGGGTCGAGCGGGTGCTGCCCACCGGCCGCCGTTACCACTACTCCAACCTGGGCATGGCGCTGCTCGGTCGGCTGGTCGGCGCGTTGCGCGGCGGCACCTGGGCCGAGGTGCTCGCCGACCGGGTGCTCACCCCGCTGGGACTGGCCGGCACCTCGGTCGACCCGGGGCCGCAGGCGGTGACCGGTTTCCTGGTCGACGCGTACTCCGACGAGGTGCATCCGGAGCCGCCGACCGACTTCGGGGCGATCGGGCCGGCCGGCCAGCTCTGGAGCACCGCGACGGACATGGCCCGGTGGGCGGCGTTCCTGGCCGACCCGGCCGCGCTGGACCCGACCGGGGCGGTGCTCGCCGCGACGACGCTGGACGAGATGCGCTGGCCGGTGACCACCACCGACGAGACGGTCTGGAAGGCCGGCTTCGGGCTCGGTCTGATCCTGGTCCCGTTCGCGGACCGGGTGGTGCACGTGGGGCACGACGGCGCGATGCCGGGGTTCCTGGCCGGGGTCTACGGCCGGCGCGGCGGGGACGGCACGGCCGGCGCGATGGGCTGCGCGGTGCTCGCCTCCAGCGGTACCGCCGCCGAGGTGTTGGAGCTGCCGCACCGGCTGCTCGCCGCCTCGGCCGAGCACGACCCGGCGGAGGTCGTGCCGTGGCGGCCGGGCCCGGGAGCGCCCGGACCGCTGCGCGGGTTGCTGGGCCGCTGGTGGGGCGAGGGCTTCGAGTACATCTTCTCCTGGCACGACGGGGCGTTGCGGGCCCGGGGCGCGGACGATCCGGCGGGGCGGCCCCCGGCGGTGTTCGCGCCGACGCCGCAGTCGCCGGACGTGTTCCGGACGGTCTCCGGGCGGGAGGTCGGGGAGTTGCTGCGGCTCACCCGCGACGACGACGGGACGGTGGTCGCGATGCACTGGGCCACCTACCGCTTCACCCGCCACCAGGAGACCTTCGACCGGTACGACTTCCGGGCCTGACCGGGCCGGCCCCCGGCCGGATGCCAACCCCCCGGCCGCCGGCCCGACGCCGGCCCGGGAGGGCGGTACGACCGCCCGGTCCGAACCGGGCGGGAAAAGTGACGCGGTGCCGCCGGGGCCGAGCGGATACGATGGGAGTATCGTCCGCACGCCGCGCCAGCAGGGCACGGCGCGAGATGGAAGCAGGTGGCGCAGGGCCCCACGGCCCGACCTATGACCGGCACCCCACCTCCCGGCCCGCCCCGGGTGCAGACCAGGATCACGGTTCCCGATGCCAAGATCATGGTCAACCTGCTCGGCGCGGGCGACGAGATCCTGCGACTCGTCGAACGTTCGGTCACCAGCGACGTGCACGTTCGCGGCAACGAGATCACCATCACCGGCGCGCCCGCGGACAACGCTCTCGCCGAGCGCCTCTTCAGCGAGCTGCTCGAACTGATCGAGAAAGGCGAGACCCTGACCACTGACGCTGTCCGGCGTACCGTCGGCATGCTCGAACAGGGCGGCACCGAGCGGCCCGCCGAGGTGCTCACCCTCAACATCCTCTCCCGGCGCGGGCGCACCATCCGCCCCAAGACGCTGGGGCAGAAGACGTACGTCGACTCGATCGACGCCAACACGATCGTGTTCGGCATCGGCCCGGCCGGCACCGGCAAGACCTACCTGGCGATGGCGAAGGCCGTGCAGGCGCTCCAGGCCAAGCAGGTCAACCGGATCATCCTGACCCGTCCGGCGGTCGAGGCGGGCGAGCGGCTGGGCTTCCTGCCGGGCACCCTGAACGAGAAGATCGACCCGTACCTGCGCCCGCTCTACGACGCGCTGCACGACATGCTCGACCCGGAGTCCATCCCGAAGCTGATGGCCGCCGGCACCATCGAGGTGGCCCCGCTGGCGTATATGCGGGGTCGCGCGCAGCCGTACGACGCACGGGTGCTGACTCCGGAAGGTTTCCGGCCGTTCGGGTCGTTGCGGGTCGGCGACCTGGTCATCGGCTCGAACGGGACGCCCACACCGGTGATCGGCATCTACCCGCAGGGCCCCAAGCAGGTCTACCGGGTCACGACCCAGGACGGCGCGTCCACTCTCTGCTGTGGTGAACACCTCTGGACCGTGGCCACCCCGGAGGACAAGCGGCGTGGCGGTCGGCGCACCCTCGAGACGCGCGAGATGATCGGCAAGGAGCGGCGGGGGCACATCCGCCGGTACGAGCTTCCGGTCGTGGCACCGGTGCAGCTCGAGTCGCAGGAGGTGCCGCTCGACCCGTACGCCCTCGGTCTGCTGCTCGGCGACGGTGCCATCTCGTCGCGGGCCACCCCGGCCTTCAGCACCGCCGACCCGGAGTTGGCCGACGCGCTCGCTGCGGCACTGCCCGGCATCGAGCTGGTGCGCAAGAGCAACTACGACTACGTGCTCCGGCATGTCGACGGTCACCGGGGCGGGGTGATCGTCGCCAACCCGGTGACGCTCGTCCTTCGTGAACTGAATCTTGCCGGTGCGAAGTCGGCGACCAAGTTCGTGCCCGACGTCTACCTGCAGAACGGTGTCGACGTGCGGCTGGCCGTCCTGCAGGGGCTGCTGGACACCGATGGGGGGCCGGTCGTCCAGGCGGGGCGCACCTGTCGGGTGCAGTATTCGACGACGTCGGCCCGGTTGCGGGACGACGTCGTCTACCTGGTCCAGTCACTCGGTGGGGTGGCGACCTGGCGGGTGCGGGAGGCTGAGGGACGAACGCCTGGTCTGGCCAACGGGCTTCCGGTTCCGCACCGCGCCGACGCCTACGTCGTGGAGATCCGGCTGCCTTCGGGTGTTCCGCCGTTCCGGCTGGCCCGCAAGCGCCAGCGGTACGACGAGCACGGCGGCGGACGACCGATGCGGTTCATCGACTCGATCCTGCCGGCCGGGGTCCAGGAGACGATGTGCATCCAGGTGGCGGCCGAGGACTCGTTGTACGTGACCGACGACTTCCTGGTCACCCACAACACCCTCAACGACGCGTTCATCATCCTGGACGAGGCGCAGAACACCACGCCCGAGCAGATGAAGATGTTCCTCACCCGGCTCGGCTTCGGTTCCAAGATCGTGGTGACCGGTGACGTCACCCAGGTGGACCTTCCGGGCGGGACGGCCAGCGGGCTGCGGGTGGTCCGGGAGATCCTGGGCCACGTCGAGGATGTGCACTTCGCGCAGCTGTCCAGCGCGGACGTGGTCCGGCACCGGCTGGTCGGTGAGATCGTCGACGCGTACGCCCGCTGGGACGAGCGGGAGAACCAGCAGGCGCAGGGCGTGCACGCCGTGCCGGGGCGGACCGCCCAGGGCGGCCGGGCCGGCCGACGCCGCTAACCAATCAGAGGAAGACAGTTGTCCATCGAGATCGCCAACGAGTCCGGTGCCGAGGTCGACACCGACGCGGTGCTCGCCGTGGCCCGGCACGCCCTCGACGAGATGGGGGTCAACCCGCTCGCCGAGCTGTCCGTGCTGCTTGTCGACATCGGCTACATGACCGAGCTGAACCATCGCTGGATGGGCGGCGACGGCCCCACCGACGTGCTCGCCTTCCCCATGGACGAGGGCAGCGTCGACCACGGCCCGGGGGAGAGCGCCCCGGCCGGCGGTGAACCGGCCCTGCTCGGCGACATCGTGCTCTGTCCGGAGGTGGCGGCCAAGCAGGCGGCCACCGCCGGGCACAGCGCCGCCGACGAGCTGCACCTGCTCACCGTGCACGGGGTGCTGCACCTGCTCGGCTACGACCACGCCGAGCCGGAGGAGGAGCGGGAGATGTTCGCCCTCCAGGCCCGGCTGCTGGCCAGCTGGCGGTCGACCCGGTCCCGGTGATGGACATAGTCGCGGCCGGTCCGACCGCCGGCCTTCCCGATCTTCAGCTGATCTTCTTCGCGGCCGGGCTGGTGGTGCTCGCCGGCCTGATCGCGATGACCGAGGCCGCGCTGGCCGCGGTCTCCCCGGCGCGCGCCGCCGAGCTGGCCCGGGACGGGGCGCGCGGCGCGCGTACCCTCCAGGCCGTCGCCGGTGACGTGGTCCGCCACCTCAACCTGTTGCTGCTGCTCCGGCTGCTCGCCGAGCTGACCGCCACCACCCTGGTCGCCCTGGTGGCGGTGGACAGCTTCGGCGCGGGCTGGCGGGCGGCGCTGGTGACCGCCGGGGCGATGACGGTGGTCAGTTTCGTGGTGGTGGGCGTGGCCCCGCGCACCCTGGGCCGGCAGCACGCGTACGCGGTGGGCCGGGCGGTGGCGCCGCTGGTGCGCTGGCTGGGCCGGGCGCTCAACCCGCTCGCCTCGCTGCTGATCCTGATCGGCAACGCGGTCACCCCGGGGCGCGGCTTCCGGGAAGGGCCGTTCGCCACCCAGGTCGAGCTGCGCGAGTTGGTCGACCTGGCCGAGCAGCGCGGGGTGGTGGAGCACGGCGAACGCCAGATGATCCACTCGGTCTTCGCGCTCGGCGACACCATCGCCCGCGAGGTGATGGTGCCGCGGACCGAGATGGTGTGGATCGAGGAGGGCAAGACCCTCTCCCAGGCGCTGGCGCTGTTCCTGCGCTCCGGGTTCTCCCGCATCCCGGTGATCGGCGAGAGCGTCGACGACGTGCTCGGCGTGCTCTACCTCAAGGACCTCATCCGGCGTACCCGGGGTGGCGACCTGCGGGCCCACCAGACGCCGGTGGCCGAGCTGATGCGGCCGGCGACGTTCGTGCCGGAGTCCAAGCCGGTCGACGACCTGCTGTCGGAGATGCAGGCCGCCCGCAACCACCTGGTCATCGTCGTCGACGAGTACGGCGGCACCGGCGGTCTGGTCACCATCGAGGACATCCTGGAGGAGATCGTCGGCGAGATCACCGACGAGTACGATGTCGAGCGCCCGCCGGTGGAGCACCTGGCCGACGGCGCGGTGCGGGTCACCGCCCGGCTGCCGGTGGAGAACCTGGGCGAGTTGTTCGACACCGAGTTGCCCACCGACGAGGTGGAGACGGTCGGTGGCCTGCTGGCGCAGGCCCTGGGGCGGGTGCCGATCCCGGGTGCCGACGCCGAGGTGGCCGGCCTCAAACTGGTCGCCGAGGGCACCACCGGCCGGCGCAACCGGATCGACAGCGTGCTGGTCAGCCGGGTGCCGCCGACCGGCGGCCCCGATTCCCGTGACAATCAGAACAGCACCGAGGAGAGGCAACCCGCCGATGCCTGAGACACCCGTCGAGCCGGCCGCCCGGCCCACCCCGTCCGATCCGGCCGAGTTGAGCGCCGAGGACGGCAAGCTGGTCGTGCTGGCCCGTGGTGCCCGTGCCCGGGTGTCCGCCGTGGAGGGCGCGGCGGTCCGCGACCAGGACGGCCGGACGTACGCGGCGGCGAGTGTCACGCTGCCCTCGTTGACGGTCACGGCGTTGCAGCTCGCGGTGGCGTCGGCGGTGGCGGCCGGGGCGAGCCGGCTGGAGGCGGCGGTGGTGGTGACCGAGGCGTCGACGCTGGACGGGGCGGGCCACGCCGCGGTACGGGACCTGTCCGCCGACGCGCCGATCCACGTGGCCGCGCCGGACGGGACGGTCCTCGGCACGGTGATCGAGTGACCGGCGTGGAGCAGCGGCCGTACCGTGCGGGTTTCGGGTGTTTCGTGGGGCGGCCGAACGCCGGCAAGTCGACCCTGACCAACGCGATCGTCGGCACCAAGATCGCGATCACCTCCAACAAGCCGCAGACCACCCGGCACGTCATCCGGGCCGTGCTGCACCGGCCGGATTCACAGCTGGTGCTGGTCGACACCCCGGGCCTGCACCGGCCGCGCACCCTGCTCGGCGAGCGCCTCAACGACCTGGTGCGCACCACCTGGACGGAGGTCGACGTGATCGGCCTCTGCATCCCCGCCGACGAGCCGGTGGGGCGGGGCGACCGGTTCATCAGCGGCGAGCTGAGCGAGCTGAAGGCCACCGTGCTCGCCGTGGTCACCAAGACCGACCTGGTCGACAAGCGGCGGCTGGCCGAGCAGTTGCTCGCGGTCAGCGAGCTGGCCGACTTCGCCGCTGTGGTGCCGGTCAGCGCGGTCTCCGGGCACCAGGTGGACACCCTGGTCGACGTGATGACGGGCCACCTGCCGCCGTCACCGCAGCTCTACCCGGACGACATGCTCACCGACGAGCCGGAGCAGGTGCTGGTCGCCGAGCTGATCCGGGAGGCGGCGCTGGAGGGGGTCCGCGACGAGTTGCCGCACTCGATCGCCGTGGTGGTGGAGGAGATGATCCCCGAGGGTCAGCTCATGAAGATCTACGCCGACGTCTACGTGGAGCGGCCCAGCCAGAAGGCGATCGTGCTCGGTCACCGGGCCAGCCGGCTCAAGGAGGTCGGCACCACCGCCCGTAAGCAGATCGAGGAGCTGCTCGGCACCCGGGTCTATCTGGACCTGCACGTCCGGGTGGCCAAGGAGTGGCAGCGCGACCCGAAGCAGTTGCGCAAGCTGGGTTTCTGATCCGGCGTCGGGGTACGCCGGGGTGGAATTCGGACACTGATATGGGAAGTTTCACGTCAGGCACCGATTAGCAGCGGTTTCACAGGTCGGGTGCGCAGGGTAGGGGACGTCCATCCGCCCCCGACATAGATGCAGCCTGATGCGTAACCGATATCTGGATCTGCTCCGTTTCCTGGCCATCGTCCGGGTCGTGGTCTACCACGTCACCGGGCTGGCCTCGCTGACGCTGGTCTTCCCGGCCATGTCGGTCATGTTCGCCCTGGCCGGGTCGCTGATGGCCGCGTCGCTGGACCGCTCCGGCGTGCCCGCGGTCGGGCGTCGGCTGCGCCGGCTGCTGCCCTCGCTGTGGGTGGTGGCGGCGGTCTTCGTCCCGGCGATGCTGCTGACCGGACTGGTGTTCACCCCCCGGGTGGTGCTCTGGCTGTTCCCGGTCGCCGACCCGCCGGCCAACTACTGGGGCGCGCTCGCGCTCAGCCCGATCTGGTACCTGCGGGACTACCTGTGGTTCGTGCTCGCCTCCCCGGTGGCGCTGTGGCTGTTCCGCCGCGCCCCGCTGCCCACCCTGGCCGTCCCCTACCTGCTGCTGATCGCGATCGAGGCGGGTCTGCTGACCACCACCTCGGCGGTCCTGCGCGACTTCGGCCTGTACTTCGGCGCCTGGCTGCTCGGCTTCGCCCACCACGACGGGCTGCTGCGCCGGCTGGCCGGCCGGGTGCTGGTGCCGGTGGCGCTGCTGCTGGCCGGGGCCGGTGCCGGTTGGATCCTCACCCACCCCGGGCCGCGCGGCTACGACCTCAACGACATCCCGCTGGGCAACGCCCTGTGGTCGGCGGCGTTCATCCTGGTGGTCATCGGCCGGGCCCCGGCCACCGCCGCCTGGGTGGACCGCAACCGGATCGTCGACCGGCTGGTGACGATCGTGAACCGGCGCGCGTTGACCATCTACCTGTGGCACATGCCCTTCGTGGTGGCGCTCACCCCGCTGGTCGGGCTGGTCGGCTGGTCACCCCGCGACCCGTGGGGGCTGGCGATCCGGGTGGTGCTGGTCTTCCTGCTGGTCGGCGTGGTGACCCTGCTGGTCGGCTGGGTCGAGGACGTGGCGGCCCGCCGCCGCCCCGAGCTGGTCCCCGGCCGGCGGCCGACCCGACAGGTGCCCGCGACGCCCGTCGTCCCGGCACCCCGGACGGCCGGGGCCGACGCCGCCGGGACCAGGGCCCGGTGAGGTACGCCGGGACGCCTCACCGCTGCACGACCGTCACGTTCCCGCTGCCGGTCTTGAGGTCCAGCACCAGCGACGCCCCCGGATCGTTGGTCACCCCGAGGTCGGCGTCCCCCGAGCCGACGTCGGACTTCACCCGGTACCGGCCCGCCGGCACCGTCAGCTCGACGTCCCCGCTGCCGGCGTGGGCCCGCGCCGAGGCCGCGGTGGTCAGGACGAGCGTGATGTTGCCGGAGCTGGTCTCGGCGGAGACGTCGCCGCCGAGGCGGGTCCCGGTGACGTCACCGGAGGACGCCCGCAGGTCGACCGGGCCGGTGACGTTGAGCACCTCGATGTTGCCCGAGCCGGTCTCGGCCCGCACCGGGCCGCTGGCGTCGGCGATCCGCAGGTTGCCCGAGCCCAGGGAGAAGTCGACCGACCCGATCCGGGCCAGTTCCACGTCACCGGAGCCGGTCTCGCCCTGCACCCGCACCCCGGGCGGGGCGGTCACCTCGTACGACACCGAGCAGCGGGGGCCGCAGCCGGTGTCGAGCACCAGTTCGTCGCCGCTGATCTGGTACGTGGTGTCGGGCTGGTCGCCCTGGTAGCGGAGCACCCGCTTGACGCGTACCCCGGTTGCCGGGCCGTTGGCCCGCACCACGAGGTCCCCGGAACCGGGCCGGACGGTGATCCGGGCGATCTTCGCCGCCTCGGTGGTGTCGAAGTCCAGCCGCCGGAACGCCAGTGTGTCGCACCCGGTGGCGAGGATGAGGGCGGCGGTCGCGCCCAGGGCGACCACGCTGCGGGGAAGTGCCATGACCAGCAACCTACGACCGTCGTACCCCGGCGCACATCCGGGGCGGAGCGCCGACCCACCCCGATCCGACCCTGATTTCCCACCCCGAGAGAGAATGACCCGATGGCCGGGTACCGCCGACAGCTCTACCGCGACGACGCGGTGGTGCTGCGTGTGCAGAAGCTGGGCGAGTCCGACCGGATCATCACGGTGCTGACCCGCCGGCACGGCCGGCTGCGCGCGGTGGCCCGGGGGGTACGCCGCACCACCAGCAAGTTCGGCGCCCGGCTGGAACCGTTCGGGCACGTCGACCTCCAGCTCGCCGGGGACCCGAAGGGCAACACCGGCAGTTCGCTGCACAGCGTCAGCCAGGTCGAGGGCATCGACCTGTACGGCAAACGTTTCCTCGGGGACTACCCCCGGTACACGGCGGCGAGCGCGATCGCGGAGACGGCCGAACGCCTCACCCCTGTCGAGCGGGAACCGTCGCTGCGGCTGTTCCAGCTCACCCTCGGCGCGCTCAAGGCGCTGTCCCGGGGTGAGCACGCCACCACGCTGGTGCTCGACGCCTACCTGCTGCGCGGGATGAGCCTCGCCGGGTGGGCGCCGGCCCTGACCGCCTGCGCGGTCTGCGGCACCCCGGGGCGGCACCGGGCGTTCTCCGTACCGGCCGGGGGCGCGGTCTGCCCGGACTGCCGGCCGCCCGGCGCGGCCCACCCAGCGCCGGCCACCATCGACCTGATGTCCGCCCTCACCAGCGGCGATTGGCAGGTCGCCGACGCCACCGCCGCCGGGGTACGCCGGGAGTGCAGCGGCCTGGTCGCGGCGCACCTGCAGTGGCACCTGGAACGCGCGCTACGCTCGCTGCCGCTGGTCGACCGGGGTGGCCCGCCGACCGGTGCGTCGGACACCGGCCCGGTGGGCGGCGGGCCGGCCTCAGACGACGGCGGTGCGCCGGGTGGCCGGGTGCTGCCACCCCGGGTCGGTGTGGAGGGTGTGGACAGGGAGATGACCGAGTGATCCGATCGTTGAGGGCCGGCCGGCGGGAGCCGGTGCCGCCGACCCCGCACCCGTCGGGGGCGCGTCCACCGGCGTTGCCCGCCGAGGCGCTGCCGAAGCACGTCGCGGTGGTGATGGACGGCAACGGCCGCTGGGCCAAGGAGCGCGGCCTGCCCCGCACCAAGGGCCACGAGCAGGGCGAGTACAGCCTCTTCGACACCGTCGAGGGGGCGATCGAGCTGGGGGTGCCCTACCTGTCGGCGTACGCCTTCTCCACCGAGAACTGGCGGCGCTCGCCGGACGAGGTCCGTTTCCTGATGGGCTTCAACCGGGACGTCATCCGTCGCCGCCGCGACCAGCTCGTCGACCTGGGCGTCCGGGTGGTGTGGTCGGGGCGGGCGGGCCGGCTGTGGAAGAGCGTCATCGCCGAGTTGCAGACCGCGGAGGAGATGTCCCGGGGCAACTCGACGCTGACCCTCCAGTTCTGCGTCAACTACGGCGGTCAGGCCGAGATCGCCGACGCCGCCGCCGCGATCGCCCGGGAGGTGGCCGCCGGTCGGCTCGACCCGGACAGGATCACCGAGAAGACCGTGGCGAAGTACCTCTACCACCCGGAGGTCCCCGAGGTGGACCTGTTCCTGCGCCCCTCCGGCGAGGAACGGATCTCGAACTTCATGCTCTGGCAGTCGGCGTACGCGGAGCTGGTGTTCCTGGACACCCTCTGGCCGGACTTCGACCGTCGCCACCTGTGGTACGCCTGCGAGCTGTACGCCCAGCGGGACCGCCGCTTCGGCGGCGCGCTGCCCAACCCGGTCGCCCCGCCGCGCTGACCGGCCACGATTGGTGATCTCACCGTCGGGGTATCCCCTGGTGAGCAGCCAATCGCGGAGGTGAGCACTCATGATTCAGAAGCGGATCGCACAGTGGGCGGTCATGGCGGTCGCCGTGCCGCTGGCCGCGGCCGGTGCCCGCCGGCTGAGCCACACCCTGGAGGCCCGGCGCGGCCCCAGCGGGGTGAGCCGGCTGCTGTCCCGGGGCGCCGACGTGCTGCGCCCCCAGCGGGCCCGCCGTCGTCGGTTCTGGTGACCGTCGGCCACCGGTGTTCCGGGTGACGCCCGGTCACCGCTGATCACGCGTCGAACGCCCCGCCGCCCCGGTTCTCACCGTGGGCAGCGGGGCGTTCGGGTGGGGCAGTGACCCGTGCGGGTCCGGTGGGCCCCGATGCCCCCCACCGGGGGACACCGCGACCCACCGGGGGTGACGGTTGAGACGGTCAGCCGGCCACTTCGGAGCGGTCGGCGGTCGCCCACAGGGTGTGGAACGCGCCCTCCCGGTCGATCCGGTGGTAGGTGTGTGCGCCGAAGTTGTCCCGCAGGCCCTGGATCAGGGCCGCCGGCAGCCGCTCCGCGCGCAGCGCGTCGAAGTAGGCAAGCGACGAGGAGAAGGCCGGGGTGGGTACGCCGGCCCGCGCCGAGTCCGCCACCACCCGACGCCAGCTCGGCACGCCGTCGCTGACGGCCTCGGCGAAGTACGGCGCGACCAGCAGCGTCGGCAGCTCCGGCTGCGAGTCGTACGCCTCGCGGATGCGGTCGAGGAAGCGGGCCCGGATGATGCAGCCGCCCCGCCAGATGGTGGCGGTGCCGCCCAGGTCGATGTCCCAGTGGTACTCGCGGCTGCCGGCCCGGATCTGGTCGAAGCCCTGCGCGTACGCGACGATCTTGCTGGCCAGCAGCGCCCGGCGGACGTCCTCGACGAACGCGTCCCGGTCCTCGACCTGCCACTTCTCGCCCGCGTCGCCGAAGGTGCGGCGGGCCGCCTCACGCTGGCCGGCGTGCCCGGACAGCGACCGGGCGAAGGTCGCCTCGGCGATGCCGGTGATCGGGATGCCCAGGTCGAGGGCGATCTGCACCGTCCAGCGTCCGGTGCCCTTCTGCTCGGCCTGGTCGAGCACCACGTCGACGAAGGCCTTGCCGGTGGCGGCGTCGGTGTGCGCCAGCACGTCGGCGGTGATCTCGATGAGGAACGACTCCAGCTCGCCGGTGTTCCACTCCCGGAAGATCTCCGCGATCTCCGCCGGGGTCGCCCCCAGCCCGGCCCGCAGCAGGTCGTACGCCTCGGCGATGAGCTGCATGTCGGCGTACTCGATGCCGTTGTGGACCATCTTGACGAAGTGGCCGGCGCCGTCGGGGCCGACGTGCTGGCAGCAGGGGACGCCGTCCACCTGCGCGGCGATCTTCTCGAACATCGGCCCGAGCTTCTGGTAGGACTCCGCCGAGCCGCCCGGCATGATGCTCGGGCCGAGCAGCGCGCCCTCCTCGCCACCGGAGACGCCGGTGCCGACGAAGTGCAGCCCGTGCTCGCGCAGCGTCTCCTCCCGGCGGCGGGTGTCGGCGAAGTGGGCGTTGCCGGCGTCGACGACGATGTCCCCCTCCTCCAGCAGCGGCACCAGCTCGTCGATGACGGCGTCGGTGGGGGCGCCCGCCTTGACCATGACGATCACCGCGCGGGGCCGCTCCAGCGAGCCGACGAAGTCGGCCAGGGACTCCGACGGCACGAAGGTGCCCTCGTCACCGTGCTCGGCGACCAGGCTGCGGGTGCGCTCCGGGGAACGGTTGTGCACCGCCACGGTGAACCCGTTCCGGGCCAGGTTCCGGGCCAGGTTGCGACCCATCACCGCCAGCCCGGTCACGCCGATCTGCGCCGTCGCCTGTTGCGTCATGTCGTACCCGCCACCTCTCACGTCACCTGTGTGCTGCGACCGTATCGCGCGCCCGCGAGGGCCGGCAGCCGCAGTCCACCCAGTGTCACAGGGTGGTCGCATGGGCCCGACGGGGGCCACAGTCGTCGGCCGGAACGGTCGTCGGGGAAAAGCGGGTGCGTCGGGTGCGGGGGTCGGTTAGCGTGGCGGCATGCGCATCTGACGCCCTTCTCCAGCGCCGACCCGCCGCCGTGGCCGTGGGTCCGCGTGCTCGGGCGTCCGCGTCTCCCGCCCCCTGCTGACAGGGGATGCCTCGTGGCCGGTCGTCCGGAGCCGATCCCGTCCGTCGACCATCCGCCCGCCGCTGGCGCGGCAGGGTGGCCCTCCGCACCTCGTCAGGAGGCAGCGTATGCCCGCCAAGCGCAGTCCGAAGAAGTCCCGTCGTCCCGTACCGTCCCCGGTGGAGGTGGACGCGGCGGCGCTCGCGGCGCTCACCGTGACGCCCACGCATCCGGTTCCCCTCGCCGTCGCGTCGTCCCACCCGGAGGTCGCCGCCCGGTCGACCCCGCCCCCACCGCCGTCGCGGTCGGGCCGGTCGGTCCGGGCCGGCTCCACCACCGCCCAGGGCCAGAGCCGCCGGTACGCCTTCCGCCGCAGCTGACCCGCCCGGCGGCCCGTCACGCCAGATCGCCGAAACAGCGGTATCCGAGGGTTCGGATACCGCTGTTTCGGCTCAGTGCTGCCGACGGCCTGCCGCTCGGCGGGCGGGACTCGGGGCGGGTGGGTCAGCCGATCAGGGGGCGGAAGGTGCCCAGGGCGATGCTGATCGCCAGGGCGCCGGCGGCCAGGGCTGCCGCTCCGGCGACGAGCAGCCAGTCGGCGGGGCGGAACACCTGGTGGCGGGCCACCGTACGCGGGGTGCCGGCGTCGAAGCCCCGGGCGTCCATCGCCACCGCCAGCCGGGTGCCGCGCCGGATCGCGCCCACCAGCAGGGCGAACGCCGTGGCGGCGAAGAGCCGCAGCCGGGCCAGCGGGTTACGGCCGGCGTCCACGCCCCGGGCCCGCCGGGCCATGGTCAACATCTGCCACTCCTGGCCGAGCAGCGGCACCAGCCGGAACGCGGCCAGCGCGCCGATGGCGAAGCGGGCCGGGGCCTTCGCGTTCTGCACCAGCGCGTCGGCCAGGTCGGTCGGGTCGGTGGTGGCGAAGACGATCACCCCGGGCAGGGCGACCGCGAACATCCGCAACACCAGCCCGAGCGCGGTGACCAGCACCCCCGAGGTGACCAGCAGCGGCCCGGCGGCCCAGAGCACCGGACCGGAGCGGTCGGCGGCGAACAGCACCAGGGTGACCAGGATGCCGACGGCACCGGCCAGCAGCGGCCACGCCCGGCGGGCCAGCACCCGGTAGCGGATGCCGAACAGCGGCAGCAGCGCCAGCTCGACGGCGATCGCCACCGCCGGCGCGACCGGGTCGAGGCTGGCGACCAGCAGGAACGAGAAGACCAGCCCGGCGGCGAGCTTCGCCACCGGGTTGCGCCGGGCCAGCGGCGCACCGGGCGTCGCGACGGGTTCCAGGCCGATCACGACCGCCGCCACGCGGGTGGACGGGCCGGGCGGGGGAGCGGGGCGGGGGCGCTCACGGCTGCTCCCGGGCGGGGCGCAGGGTGACCGTCCGGTCGGCGAGCGCGGCGACGAAGTCCCCGTCGTGGGTGACGGTGACCACGCCGTGCCCGGCGTCGCGCAGGTCGGCGAAGAGGTCGACCAGCTCACCCCAGGTGCGGCGGTCCTGGCCGAAGGTGGGTTCGTCGCAGATCAGCAGCCGGGGCGCGGTGGCCAGGGCGGTCGCCACGCTGAGCCGCCGGGCCTCCCCACCCGAGAGGGTGTACGGGTTGGCCCCGGCGAGCCGGGTCAGCCGCAGCCGGTCCAGCAACTCGTCCACGGTGGCCCGGACGGCCGGTTCGGGGCGACCCGTCCGGCGCGGACCGAGGGCCAGTTCGTCGTGGACGGTGCGGGTGACGAACTGGTGCTCCGGGTCCTGGAAGACCGAACCGATCCGGCCGGCCAGCGCGGGGGCCCGCCACCGGTGCGGGGGCGTACGGGTGTCCCCGTCGGCCAGTGCGGCGGTGGCGGTCAGCCGGCCGCCCCCGGGGCGGAGCAGGCCGCCGAGCAGCAGCGCGAGGGTGGACTTGCCGGCCCCGTTGGGCCCGAGGACGGCGAGCGCCTCGCCGGCGCGTACCGCCAGGTCGGTGGGGGCCAGCCGGGGCGGCAGGCCGAGCCGGTCGGCGGTGAGCAACTCCGCGCCGGGCGGTCCGGCGGCCGGCCGGGCCACGCTGGGGTGGCCGGGCACCCACACCCCCTCGGCGGCGAGGGCGGCCCCGTGCGCGGCGAAGACCGCCTCCGGTGTCCCGTCGGCCCGGACCCCGCCGCCGGGGGTGAGCACCACCACCCGGTCGACCAGGGGCAGGGCGTCGGCGACCCGGTGTTCGACCAGGACCAGGGTGGTGTCGGGGTCCAACGCGCCGGCCACCGCCGTGCGGACCAGTTCCCCGCCGGCCGGGTCGAGGTTGGCGGTCGGCTCGTCGAGCAGCAGCAGCCCCGGCCGCAGCGCCAGCACGCCGGCCAGGGCGAGCCGCTGCTGCTCTCCGCCGGACAGCGCCGCGGTGGGCCGGTCCCGGTGGTACGGGAAACCGACCCGGCGCAGCGCCTCGTCCACCCGGGGCCAGATCTCGTCGCCGGGCACCCCCCGGTTCTCCAGGCCGAACGCGACGTCGTCCCCGCAGCGGGCCATCACGAGCTGGGACTGCGGGTCCTGGAAGACGGTGCCGACCCGCTCGCGGGCCTTGGCCGGGTCGAGGCCGTCGATCTCGACGGTGCCCTCCTGCTCGCCGGAGTCCGCCGGCAGCAGCCCGGCCAGCGCGGCCAGCAGGGTGCTCTTGCCCGCCCCGGACGGCCCCAGCAGCAGCACCCGTTCCCCGTGGTCGATGCGCAGGTCGACCCCGCGTACCGCCCAGGCCCGCCGCCCGGCGTGCCGCCAGCCGAAGCCGACCAGCCTCACCCCGGCCACGCCGTCGACCCCTTCCCGCTCGCCACGGCAGGGTCAGACGAGCGTGCGGTCGCGGGCGGCGGGGAACCGGTCGAGCACCCCGGTCTCGGCGAGCGCCCGGGTCAGGTACCAGCCGCCGACCCCGGCGACGACGGCGGCGCTGACCACGGTCAGTGCCGCGTACGGCAGGCGGTAGCTGGTCAGGGCGTACTCGGCGTTCCAGACGAAGAAGTCGAACAGGGCGGCGCTCAGCCCGGTCATCGCCCCGGCCAGCACCGCCACCGGCAGCCGGTACGCCCGGTAGCGGAACGCGGCGAAGGCCAGCTCCGCGCCGAGGCCCTGGATCAGGCCCTGCACGATGGTGACGCCGCCCCACTCGGCGCCGAGCAGCGCGGAGACGGTGGCGGCGACGGCCTCGCAGAACAGGGCCGCCCCGGGCTTGCGGATGACCAGGCCGCCGAGCACGGCCGGGACGAGCCAGACGCCGTACATCACGGCCTGGCTGGCCGGTGCGGCGGCGAACGCCGGGTCGGCGGCCTTCCAGACCAGGCCCCAGGCCCAGAAGATGACGCCGAAGGCGACGGCGATCACGGCGGCGACCACGATGTCGATGGTGCGCCACCGGTTGGTGGTGGTGTGCTGCATGTCGGTGCCTCCCAGTCCAGCGATCGAACCAGGAGAAGACGCACGCCGCGCCCGGCGGCTGCCGGACGGCGGCGCGGCTGGAGGTCGACCGAACTCCCTGCGCTGGCATTACCCAGATCAGGTTCGAGGGTCTGCGGGCGGTGCCCGCACTCTCAGCGCTGTGCGCTCCCCTGTCGGATGTGAAGTTGTCTCGGCAGACGCTAGCACCGACCTGCGGCAACGGCCCAGCAGGTCACACGGTTCCCGGCATTCGACGTCCGGGTGGGCTGGGTAGGCTGGCGATCGTGCGGGTGGCGGCGCGGGGTCTGACGTTCGACGTACGGGCCGGTGGCCCCGAGGGCGGCGAGGTGGTGCTGCTGCTGCACGGTTTTCCCCAGCACGGTGGGGAGTGGGACGCGGTGACGCCCGCCCTGCACGCCGCCGGGCTGCGCACGTACGCCCCCGACCAGCGGGGTTACTCGCCCGGGGCGTGCCCCGTCGCGGTGGCCGACTACCGGCTGCCGGAGCTGGTCGCCGACGCGGTGGCGGTGCTGGACGCGGTGGGCGTCGACGCCGCGCACGTGGTGGGGCACGACTGGGGCGCGGTCGTCGCCTGGGCGCTGGCCGCGCGGCATCCGCAGCGGGTGCGTACCCTCACCGCGGTCTCGGTGCCGCACCCGGCCGCCTTCGGGTACGCGTTGGCCACCGACCGTGGGCAGCGGGCGCGCTCGTCGTACATGGCGTTGTTCCGCCGGGCGGGCCTGGCGGAGCGGGTGCTGCTGGCCGGGCGGGGGGTGGTGCTGCGCCGGCTGTTGTCCGGCGTCGGCGACCCGGCCCGGGTGGCCCGGTACGCCGGGCCGATGCGGTCACCGGGCGCGTTGACCGGCGCGTTGAACTGGTACCGGGCGATGTCGGGGCGGGACATGAAGGCGGTCGGTCCGGTGCCGGTGCCGACCAGCTACGTGTGGAGCGACCGGGACGTGGCGATCGGGCGGGCCGCCGCGCAGGCGTGCGCCCGGCACGTGTCGGGGGACTACCGGTTCGTGGTGTTCGACGGGGTGACCCACTGGATTCCCGACGAGGCGCCGGGCCCGTTGGCCGAGGTGATTCTCGCCCGGGTGCGCGGGGCGGTCTGAGGGGTGCCGACGGAGCGCCCCGATCGGGGATCGTGAATCGGTTTCGGGCGATCGTGGATCGGGCACAGGCGTTGCTGCCGACGGGGGGTGCCCCCGTCGGTCGTACCGTCTGAACCGGAGGTAGCGCGTGTCGAAGGAATCCGAGAAGCAGCGCTGGCAGCGCAATTTCGCCGATCTGCTCCAGGAACTGCGGGTCGCCCAGACCGGCGTGCAGATCCTCTTCGCCTTCCTGCTGACCCTGCCGTTCAGTAACGGGTTCACCCGGACCAGCGAGTTCCAGCGGGACGTCTACATCCTCGCCCTGCTGTCCGCCGCCGCGGCCACCGCGATGATCATCTCGCCGGTCGCCTTCCACCGGGCGCTGTTCCGCCAGGGCCGCAAGCCGGAACTGGTCCGCTTCGCGCACCGGATGGCCTCCGGTGGCCTGGCCTTCATGCTGGTCGCGATGGTGAGCGCGGTCCTGCTGATCGCCGATTTCGTGCTCGACACCGGCATCGCCGTGGTGCTCACCGTGATCACCGGCCTGTGGTTCCTGACCTTCTGGGTGATCCTGCCGTTCGCCCGGCGCAACTGGGGCGACGACGACATCGACGACGACGATGACGACCCGGTGGTGCTGAACGGCGACTGATCCCGCCCCCGGGTGGTGGTGGATGCGGTGGGCCGGGGGCCCGTCCGGGCCGACGGCGGCCGGGGCGGGCCCCCGGCCCGTCCGCCGGTCGGGGCCGGCCGGCGGGTCAGCGGGCGATCGCCCAGGCCAGCACGGCGGCCAGGATGAGCCCGTTGAGCAGCGCCAGCACCAGGTACGCCTGCGGCGGGATCTTGCGTCCGCGCCGGACGAAGCTGACCAGCACGGCGGCGTACACCAGCAGCAGCACGGCGATGACGATCAGGAAGTAGAGCACCGCACCACCCTAGACGAGCCGGTCGTGACGCCCGACGACCCAGCATGACCGGCCCCGGCCCGGCGAGGGCTTCGCCCGGCGTGCCGGTCCGGCCAGGTGGAGGTGGGAGGGGGGATTGATATCGAGTAACATCGATTGTTGCCTCCTCTCGTCCCGGGGTGCGGCCATCGTCGCGGGGCTCGGGCGGCCGTCCAGTGGGGGCGGGCGACGCCGGCCCGGCACCGGCGACGAGGAGTGGACCATGAGAGCAGCACGGCGACGTCTCGCCGGACTGGGCGCGATCACGTTGGCGGTCCTCGCGGGCGGCGTGGCGGTCGCGGCCGGGAACGCCACCGCGGCGGCCACCGGCTGCCGGGTCGACTACAAGGTCACCAGCGAGTGGCAGGGCGGCTTCGGCGCGGACGTGACCATCACCAACCTCGGCGACCCGGTCGCCGGCTGGACGCTCACCTGGGCGTTCGCCAGCGGACAGCGGGTCAGCCAGGCATGGAACGCCACCGTCACCCAGAACGGGACGGCGGTCAGCGCCAAGGACGTCGGCTACAACGGCACCATCGGGACCGGGGCCGGCGTCAGCTTCGGGTTCAACGGCGCGTGGACCACCGCCAACCCGGCGCCCACCGCGTTCGCGCTCAACGGGGTCTCCTGCACCGGCGCGACCCCGACCGCCACGCCCTGCCCGCCACCGTCCACCCCACCCACCCCGACCCCGACGCCCACCCTCACCCCCACGCCGACGCCGACCCGCACGCCCACCCCGACGCCCTCGACGCAGCCGCCGGTCACCGTGTGGCTGGCCGGTGACTCCACGGTCGCCAACCCGTCGTCCAGCGGGGCCTGCCCGGTGGGCTGGGGCAACCAGTTCGGCCAGTACCTCAACGGCAACGCCACCGTGGTCAACAGCGCGGTCGGCGGGCGCAGCATCCAGACCTGGCTGTACGACCCGAACGTCACCACCACGATGAACGCGGCCGGCGAGTGCGTGATCAACCCGCAGACCTACTCGACCCGCTGGCAGGCCATGCTGAACGCCACCGGCGGGATGAAGGCCGGCGACTACCTGCTCATCCAGTTCGGCATCAACGACGGCAGCACCACCTGTAACCGGCACGTCGGCTCGGCCCGCTACAAGGAGCTGCTCGGCGTGATGGCCCGCGCGGCCCAGCAGCGCGGCGCGTACCCGGTCTTCCTCACCCCCGCCGCCGCGATCACCTGCTCGGGCAGCACCGCCGTGGGCAACCGGGGCTTCCTCACCGAGACCTTCGACGCGGGCCGGGCCAACAACGTCCCCGTCATCGACCTGCACAAGCTGAGCTACACGCTCTACAACACGCTGAAGCTGTGCCCGAACAACGGCGACTACAACTCGGGCGCGGTGGGCGCGTTCTTCTGCGCCGACCACACCCATTTCGAGACGGCCGGGGCCCGGCAGATCGCCGGCGTGGTCGCCACCGCCCTGCGTAACCAGCAGCTCGGCCTCGCGGCCTACCTGCGCTGACGGCGTGCGGTCGGGCGGCCCCGGACCGGGGCCGCCCGACCGGGGTCAGGACAGCGTGCAGGCGACGCCGTTGAGGGTGAAGCCACCGGGCCGGTTGTTCGTGCCGGTGACGTCGGCCAGGAAGCCGAAGTTCACCGTCGCGCCGGCCGCGATCGCACCGTTCCAGCTGGCGTTGGTCGCGCGGACGGTGCCGCCGCTCTGGGTGTAGCCCGCGTTCCAGGCCTGGCTGATCCGCTGGCCGTCGGCGAACGTCCACTGGAGCGTCCAGCCGTCGACCGGGGTGGTGCCGGTGTTGCGGATCGTCACCTCACCCTGGAACCCGCCCTGCCACTGCCCGGTGACCGCGTACCCGACGGCGCAGCCGGTCCCGCCGGCCGGCGGCGTGGTCACCGGCGGAGCGGTGGTGGGCGGTGCGGTGGTAACCGGGGGCGTGGTGGGCGGCGCGGTGGTGGGTGCTGCCGTGGTGGGCGCTGCGGTGGTCGGGGTCGGCGTCGGCGTGGTGGACAGCTTCGCCGCGACGACCGGGGCGAGCCGGGCCGTGATCGCCCGGTGCCCGGCGTCGTTCGGGTGCACCGAGTCGCTCAGCCCGTCGGCCGGCAGCCAGCCGGTGGTGTCCACGTAGAACACGTTGCGGTCGCCGCCTCCGGTGACCGTGGTGACGGCGGCGGCGGTCTCCGCGGCGTACCGGCCGCTGAAGGTGCGCAGCGCGAAGATCGCCGCACGCGGGTACTTTCCCCGCACGGTACGGATGAACGTGGCGTACTGGTTCTGGAAGTCCGTGCCGCTCACCCCGTGGCTGCGGTCGTTGGTGCCCAGGTTGATCACCACGGCGTCGGCCTGGTAGCGGCTGAAGTCCCAGGCCGGGCTGTTCGCCGCGTACCCGGTGCGGAGAAACTGGCTGGCGACGCTGACGCAGCCGTCGGCGGTGGCGACCAGGCAGCCCCCGCCGTAGCCGAGCTGGGTGTGCTCGGTGCCGAGCTGCTCGCCGGTCAGCCACCCGTACGCGGTCAGCGCCGTCCGCGACGAGGTGGTGCCGAGGGTGATGGAGTCGCCGACGAACTCGATCAGCCGGGGCCGGACCACCGCCGGCAGGGTCCGCGCGCCCGTGTCGAGGGTCAACCCCTGGAACACCGCGTCCCCGGTGTACGAGCCGGCGACCACCCGGTACGACACCACCAGCGTGTGGTTGCCGGCGGGCAGCGGGGTCGGGGTCAGGTTGACCGTGCCGCTGACGTTGGTCAGGTAGCGGAAGTCGGCCCCGTCGATGCTGTAGTAGAGATCGATGGTCCGGCGCTGCCGCAGCTTGACCGTGGTGCCGGTGAACCCGGTCCGCAGGTAGGCGCCCGCCCAGTTCGGCACGTACGCGCTGCTGGTGCTGCGGTCCCAGCGGCCGACGAACGCGATGTTCGGGTCGGTGGGGGAGCCGTCACCGGTGGCCGCCCGGGCGGCGGGCAGCGCCATGAGCGTGGCGGCCAGCACCGCCACCACCCCGGCTGCCCCGGCCGCGACGATCGACCGGATACGGGACACGGGCATGGGACGCCCCCTCTCCAGGCCGTGCGTGCCGACGGCCACCAGGCGTAAGACATTCACCATCATCTAAGCCTGTGGGGTGGGTCGGCACAACAGGAGAAGGTGCCTAGCGGCCGCCGCGTAGGCCGAGTCGGCGCAGCTCCAGGGCGGCGAGCGCGTCGACGGTGGCGTCGTCGCCGCGCCGCCACGCCTGCGCCACGTCCGGGTCGATCCGGGTCAGCCGGCGCAGCGGCTGGCTGGTCAGCGCGCGCAGGGCCAGCAGGTCCCGGCCGGCCGGGCCGGCCGCGAGGGCCTTCGCCGAGGCCGCCCGGCGCATCCAGCGCAGCCGCAGCGGCAGCCAGCCGAAGAGCACCAGCCCGAGCGGGAAGACCAGCACGGCGATGCTCAGCGCCCAGGCGAGCTGACCGACCAGGTCCTGCTGGTCGCGGCCGGCCTCGGCCACCGCACGGGCGGCGTCGGCGGCCTTGGTGAACGGGCCGGTCAGCTCGTCGCCGACCAGCGGCACCCGGCCCACCTTGCCGCCGGCCTCGGCCAGGTTGTCGGCGAGGCCACCACCGGCCCCCTCCAGCTTCCGCCCGGGTACGGCGAGCTTCTCCACCAGGTCGTACAGCCACATCGCGAAGCGGACCGCCGCATAGACCCAGGCGACGACGAACAGGTCGGTGAGGAACTGACGGAGGGCGACCGGAAAACGGTCAGCGTAGATCTTCACGGCCGACAGCGTGCCACGACGCGGGCCGCCCGGCACCCCCCGCGCGCCCGACGGCCGGCTCGGCGGGGGCGGACGGCCCCTCCCCGGCGTGGCTGACCGCGTCGGCGACGATGTGCGCGACGTGCTCGTCGACCAGGGCGTAGGCGATCTCCCGGCCGCGCCGGGACCCCCGCACCACCCCCGCGCCGCGCAGCACCCGCAGGTGCTGGGAAACCAGCGGCTGCGGTGCGCCGAGCTGCTCGACCAGCTCGTGCACGCACCGTTCACCCTGGGCCAGCTCGCTCACGATCGCCAGCCGGATCGGCGCGGACAGCGCCCGGAGCAGCTCGCCCGCGCCCTCGAAGGCGTCGTAGCCGTGGGTGCCGGTCACCCCGTAACGGTAACCAATACCGGTGACGGTACGCCGGTCGGCGTCACCGGAGCACCACCTCGTGCGGCTCCGGCGCGCTGACCACGGCCGGGGTGGCCCGGCGGCGCAGCACCCGCCGGGCCGCGGCGGCCAGCGCCACCACGAGGAACGACGCGATCGCCAGCAGCACCACCGAGGCGCCGGGGGCGGTGTCGGCGTTGGCCGCCACCCAGACCCCCGCCCCGGCGGCGAACAGGCCGAGCGCCATGGCCGCCGTCATGGTGCTGCGGAAACCCCTGGTGACCTGCTGCGCGGTGGCCACCGGCACCACCATCAGGGCGCTGATCAGCAGGACCCCGACGGCCCGCATGGCGATGGTGACGGTGACCGCGGTGGCGACCGCCAGCAGCAGGTTCAACGCCCGCACGGGCAGCCCGGCGACCCGGGCGTACTCCTCGTCGTGGCAGACCGCGAACAGCGCCGGGCGCAGCGCCAGCATGAGCACCGCGATCGTCGCGCCGAGCACCGCGATGGTGGCCAGGTCGGCGGGGGAGGTGGTGGTCAGCGAGCCGAACAGGTAGGCGTTGAGGTTGGCGCTGCTGGCGTCGGAGAGCCCGACCAGCATCACCCCACCGGCGATGCCGCCGTAGAACAGCAGCGCCAGCGCCAGGTCGCCGGAGGTGCGGCCCCGGGCCCGGACCAGTTCGATGGTGACCGCGCCGAGGATCGCCGCGACCACCGCTACCAGCACCGGGGACCGGTTGAGCAGCAGGCCCGCCCCGACGCCGGTGAGCGCGACGTGGCCGATGCCGTCACCGATCAGGGCCAGTCGCCGCTGCACCAGGTAGATGCCGAGCGCGGGGGCGGCCAGCCCGATCACCAGGGCGCCGACCAGCGCCCGCTGCATGAAGTCGTACTGGAAGAGGTCCATTGCTCAGCGGCTCCACAGCCCGGCGGGCTCCTCGGGACCGTGCGGGTGCACGTGGTCGTGGTCGGGCTCGGCGTGGTGGCCGGCCGGTTCCGGCACCGGGCCGTCATGGCAGACGCCGCCCTGGTGCACCACCACCGCCCGGCTGATCAACGGGCGCAGCGGCCCCAGCTCGTGGGCGACCAGCAGCACGGTGCCCCCGGTGCCGACGAAGTCGTGCAGCGCCCCGGCGAACGCCTCCTGGCTGGCCGCGTCGACGCCGGCGGTCGGCTCGTCGAGCACCAGCAGCTCCGGCCCGCCGGCCAGCGCGCGGGCGATCAGGGTGCGCTGCTGCTGGCCGCCGGAGAGGGTGGACACCGGGTCGCGGGCCCGGTCGGCGAGCCCCACCGCGCGCAGCGCCGCCTCTACCGCGGCCCGGTCGGCCCGGCCCGGCGGGCGCAGCACGCCCCGGCGGGCCAGCCGTCCCGAGGCCACCACCTCACGGACGGTGGCCGGCACGCCGCTGCCCGCGCCGAGGCGCTGCGGGACGTACCCGATCCGGTGCCACTGCCGGAACCGGCGCTGCGGGACGCCGAACAGCTCGACCGTGCCGGCGCCCAGCGGGACCAGCCCGAGCACCGCCCGGATCAGGGTGGACTTGCCGGAGCCGTTGGCCCCGAGCACGGCCACCACCTCACCGGCGGTGACGGTCAGCGAGACGTCCCGCAGCACCGGCCGGCCGTCGTAGCCGGCGGTGGCGTGCGCGACCTGGATGACGGGAGCGGTCACGAGCACCCCAGGGCGGTACGGAGCGTGGTCAGGTTGGTGCGCATCACCGAAAGGTAGTCCCCACCCCCGTCAGCGGAGAGCCCTTCGATCGGGTCGAGCACCGCGGTCTTCGCGCCGACCTCGGCGGCGATGGTCTCGGCGACCTTCGGGCTGACCAGCGTCTCGAAGAAGATCGTGGTGGCGCCGTGCTCGCGGGCCTCGCGGGCGACCTCGGCCAGCCGCTGCGGGGCGGGCTCGGTGTCCGGGGTGAGCCCGGTGAGGCCGATCTGCTCCAGTTGGTAACGCTCGGCGAGGTAACCGAAGGCGGCGTGGCTGACCACGATCTCCCGACGCTGGCAGGTCTTCAGGCCGGCGGTGTACTCGGCGTCGAGTTTCTCCAGCTCGCCGCGCAGCGTCCGGGCCCGGCCGGTGTAGTCGGCGGCCCGGTCGGGGTCGACGGCGCCGAGCCGTTCGGCCAGCTTGTCGGCGACGGTGGCCAGCCGGGTCGGGTCGAGCCAGAGGTGCGGGTCCTTGCCGCCGTTCTCCTCCTCGGCGTGACCGTCCTCACCCTCGTGGTCGTGGTCGTGCCCGCCGGCTGTCGCGTCGCGCAGCGGAGCGACACCTGTCACGTCGAAGGCCCGGTCGGCGGCGTTCTGCGCGACGGCCTCGTCCACCGCCGGCTGGAAGCCCTTGAGGTAGAAGACCAGCTCGGCCTCGCTGACCTGGCCGACCTGGCGGGGGTTGAGTTCCAGGTCGTGCGGCTCGGCACCCGGCTTGGCCAGGTTGGTGACGGTGACCGCGTCCCCGCCCACCCGCTCGGCGACGAACTGGAGGGGGTAGAAGGCGGCGACCACGTCCACCCGGTCCGGGTCGGCCCCGGCGCCCTCGGTCGAGCAGGCGGTGAGACCGGTCAGGGCGAGCAGGGCGGTGGCGGCGGTCAGGGCGCGGAACCGGGTGCGGGTGGTCATGTCGGCAACTGTCCGTGAAAACGAGAATGATTGTCAAAAACGCATGAGTGCATGTCAGAAGAGCTTGACCAGGGCCACCGTGACCAGCAGCGTCAGCATCACCAACCGGATCAGCCGGGTCTGCGGCGCCTGCACCGGCCAGGTGACCGTCAGCAGGTAGGCCAGCCCGGCGGCCAGCGCCAGCAGCAGCAGACCACCGACCGGGCCGGGCGCGAAGAGCGCCACCAGCACCAGCGCCAGGGTGGCGAGGAACACCGACGTCGGGTTCGCCCGGGCCAACCGGGCCAGCAGGGGGCGCTGCGTAGGCTGCATCCCACAGACTCTACGAGGAGGAACCCGGTGCTGGTCACCAACCGGTTCGTGGTCGCCGTCGAGGCGGCGGACGACTTCACCGCCCGGGCGCACGCCGCGCTGGCCGCGCTCGCCGCCCGCCCCGGCTACCGGCGCGGTGAACTCCTGCGCGCCCTCGACGACCCCCGGCACTGGTGCCTGCTCACCGAGTGGGAGTCGGTCGGGACGTACCGGCGGGCGCTGGGCGGGTTCGACGTCAAGATCACCGCCGTGCCGCTGCTCGCCGAGTCGGTCGACGAACCCTCGGCGTACGAGACGCTGGCCGGCGCGGCCCCCGACGGCGAGGTGGTCGTCGTCGACAGTGACCGGGCCGCGCGCCCGCACCGCTGAGCCCGACCGGGCCGCGTGTCCACAGGCAGCGCTGAGCCCGATCGGGCCGCGAGTCCGCAGCGTCGAGCCCGGTGGCACTACCCTGCTCCTATGACCGCTCCCGGCCCGGCAGCCCCACCGCCGTACCCCGCGACACCCGGCCCGGACGGCGCACCGCCGCCCGCCGCCCCGGGTGGCCCGGGGACGCCCCTCCCGCCGGGTGCCCCGGGCGTGCCCACCCCGCCGTCGGACCCGGGGGTGCCCCCGCCGCCCCAGGGGCCCGGGGTGGCTCCCCCGTTCGCCGCCCCGCCCACCGAGGGCAGCCGCAAGCGGCTCTGGCTGGGCCTCGGCGTCGGCGCGCTGGCCCTGCTGATCTGCTGCGGCGGCGGTGGCGCGGCAGCCGTCGGGCTGGTCGTCAGCAACGTGCAGGCCATCGAGGAGCAGGGCCAGGCGGTCACCGACGACTACTACCGCGCCCTGGTCGCCAAGGAGTACGGCAAGGCGTACGACGCGCTCTGCGAGGACGCGCGGCGGCGGGAGTCGCGGGGCGAGTTCGCCCGCCGGGTCGCCGAGGAACCGGCCGTCGCCAGCTACCGGGTGGGCGACGTCGACCCGCAGACCCTCACCGTGCCGGTCGACGTGACCTTCAGCGGCGGCGGGCGGGACACCCAGCAGGTCACCCTCGCCGCCGACCAGCAGACCGGCGGCATGGAGGTCTGCGGGGTCAGCTGAGCCCTCCCCGGTATTCTGCTGGGCCCGGGGCGCTGCTGGTCGTACCGTTGTCCCGGGCCGTCCGGTCCCACCCGTCTTCATGGCCACGCCGACCGCCAGCCGGCGTAGGAGGAAACATGCCAGCCGACCGTATCGACGCCGTCGTCAGCCTCGCCAAGCGCCGAGGCTTCGTCTTTCCCTCCAGCGAGATCTACGGAGGCACCCGGTCGGCGTGGGACTACGGTCCGCTCGGCGTGGAGCTGAAGGAGAACGTCCGCCGGCAGTGGTGGAAGGCCATGGTCCAGCAACGCGACGACGTCGTCGGCCTCGACTCGGCGGTCATCCTCGCCCGCAAGGTGTGGGAGGCCAGCGGCCACCTCGCCGAGTTCGTCGACCCGCTGACCGAGTGCCAGTCCTGCCACAAGCGGTTCCGCGCCGACCACCTGGAGGAGGCGTACGCCGAGAAGCACGGCAAGCCGCTGACCTCGTTGCAGGAGCTGAACTGCCCCAACTGCGGCAACAAGGGCACCTTTACCGAGCCGAAGATGTTCAACGGCCTGATGAAGACCTACCTCGGCCCGGTGGAGAGCGACGAGGGCCTGCACTACCTGCGCCCGGAGACCGCCCAGGGCATCTTCGTCAACTACAACAACGTGGCGACCGCCGCCCGCAAGAAGCCGCCGTTCGGCATCGCGCAGACCGGCAAGTCGTTCCGCAACGAGATCACCCCGGGCAACTTCATCTTCCGCACCCGCGAGTTCGAGCAGATGGAGATGGAGTTCTTCGTCGAGCCCGGCTCCGACGAGCAGTGGCACGAGTACTGGCTCCAGGAGCGCTGGAACTGGTACCTCGACCTGGGGCTCTCCGAGGAGAACCTGCGCTTCTACGAGCACCCCAAGGAGAAGCTCTCCCACTACTCGAAGCGCACCGTCGACATCGAGTACCGGTTCCGCTTCGGCGGCACCGAGTTCGCCGAGCTGGAGGGCGTCGCCAACCGCACCGACTTCGACCTGTCCACGCACAGCAAGCACTCCGGCGTGGACCTGTCGTACTTCGACCAGACCCGCAACGAGCGCTGGGTGCCGTACGTCATCGAGCCGGCCGCCGGCCTCACCCGCGCGGTGCTGGCGTTCCTGCTGGAGGCGTACGACGAGGACGAGGCCCCGAACACCAAGGGCGGCGTCGACAAGCGCACCGTGATGCGTTTCGACCCCCGGCTGGCCCCGGTCAAGGTGGCGGTGCTGCCGCTGTCGCGCAACGAGGCGCTCTCGCCCAAGGCCAAGGGGCTCGCCGCCCAGCTCCGCAAGCGCTGGGTGGTCGAGTTCGACGACTCGCAGGCGATCGGCCGCCGCTACCGCCGGCAGGACGAGATCGGCACCCCGTTCTGCGTCACCGTCGACTTCGACACCCTCGACGACGACGCGGTGACCGTGCGGAACCGGGACACCATGGCCCAGGAACGGGTCGCCCTGGACCAGGTCGAGCGCTACCTGATCGAGCGCCTGCCCGGCTGCTGACCACGCCGGATCCGGGTCGCCCGGCCCGGCCACCGTCGGACCGGCCCCGCCCCCTGACCGGGGCGGGGCCGGTCCGCGTCCGTCCGGGTCCTTGAGTCGGCCGGTGTGCCGTGCCAGCATTCGCGGTGCTGGATATCGCAACGGGGGTGGGAAATGACGCGTGCGCCGCAACCGGAGCACGACCCGGACCGCCGTCGCCTGCTGCGCCGGGCCGCCACGGTCGCCGCCGCCACGGCCGGCGTCGCCGTCACGGTCGCCCGGCCCGACCCGGCCCGCGCCGCCCCGGGCGGGAACCTCACCCTGGGTACGACCAACGACGCCGGCCCGGCCACCACGACCGTGCAGGCCACCGCCGGGGACGGCACGCTGGTGCTGGCGAACACCGGGGGCGCCCCGCTGCGGCTGGTGCCCGGCGACCGCCTCCACCCGCAGGTGCTGGACGCCGAACCCGGCACCCTGGCCGTCGACGAGCACGGCGACCTCGTCGTCCGGGCCGGCACGGACGCCGGGGACGGCACCACCGGCTGGGCCTGGACGTCGCAGTGGGCGACCACCTCGGTGGCGGTGGTGCCGACCCGGGTGCTCGACACCCGGCAGCCGGACCTGCGGCGGGCCATCGTCTCCGGCGCGGGCGACCTCGACGCCACCGGCCGGCTGGTGCCGGGCCGGCCGATCGTGCTCAGCCTGGACAGCTACGTCCGGGACGGCCGGGCGGTCAAGGGCAACGTGACGGTGACCGGGATGACCGGTGGGGGCGTGCTGACCGTGTGGGGCAGCGGCCCCCGGCCGGCCACCTCCACGGTCAACTGGTGGACCAGCGGCCAGATCCTGTCCAACTTCCTGTTCACCGCGCTCGGCACCCTGGGGGCGTACCACAGCGTGCTGACCCTCCAGGCCACCAGCTCGCCGACCCACGTGATCCTCGACCTGACCGGCCTGCTCGTCGGTCACCCGAGCCAGGTGCTCACCGGCCGTGCCTAGGCGACCCGCCGCCCCGCCGCATCCGCCCCCGGGGGAACGAAGCATGACATCGTCCGCAGGTGACCCTTCCGCGACCGGGGACCCGGTGGTCCTCGGCGGGACCACCACCGGCACCGCGCACACCACCGTGACCAGCGCCGCCGACGGCGGGGCCGCCACGCTGGCCCTGGCGAACAGCGCCGGTGGCGCCACCCTCCGGCTGACCCGCCGGCCGCCCGGTCCGGGATGCGACGGCGGGCTGGTGTCGACCGCCGCCGGGCTGGGCGTGCAGCGGGTGGTCGACGGCGCGGTGGTGCAGCACGAGACGCTGACCACGGCGAACGCCACCATGCTGGTGCCGATCCCGCCGATCCGGGTGCTGGACAGCCGCAGCGCGGCCGGCCGGGCCCGGCTACTGGAAGGCGTCGGCCGGGTCGACCCGCGGGGCCGGGTGCTCGCCGACACCCTGCTGGTCGTCCACCTGGGGGGCGTCGTCGCGTACGGCGACGGCCTGATGGGCAACGTCACGGTCGCCGACACCGCGCGGGCCGGATACGCCACGGTCTGGGGGCGGGGCGCGCTGCCCACCGCCTCCACGATCAACTGGTGGGACGTCGGCCAGTTGCTCTCCAACGGGGTCATCTCCCAGCTCGGCGGCTACGAGACCGTCGACGGGGACTACCACCCGGACGTGGTGGCCGTCTGGGTGGCGGCCGGCGCGGCGGCGGTGATCCTCGACGTCACCGGCCTGCTGGTGTACCACCCGGATTCGGTGCTGGCCGGTGCGTCCGGTGGCCGTCCGGGTGCGGCCGGGGCGCGCGCCCGGACGATCAGGGCAGCCGCCGGACGCGGAGGACGGACCGGTGTCTGACCGGGAGGGGAACGACGTGAGCAGTGACCGGACCCGTGCGACCACCCGGCGTCAGCTCGTGCGGGGCGGCGTGGCCGTCGGTGCGGGCGTGGTGGTCGGGGGCGTCGTCGTCACCCCGGCGGAGGCCGCTGCCGGTGAGCCGGTGCGGGTCGGGCAGCCCAACGACGCCGGCACCGCCGGGACGCTGCTGACCGGGGGGTCGTCGGACGCCCCGACGCTGACCCTCACCCACGACGGGGGGCGTCCACCGCTGGTCCTCGCCCCCACCCCGGAGGCGTCGATCCCGGCGGAGCTGCCCACCGGCTCGCTGGCCGTCACCGACTCCGGTGACCTGGTCATCGGCGGCCGGGACGGGACGAGGCGGTATGTCAGCACGTCCCGGTGGGCCAACCGGACGCTCGCCGTCGCCCCGGTGCGCATCCTCGACACCCGGGCGATGGACCGTTACGCCGCGAACGTGGTCGCCGGTGCGGGCGACGTGGTGGCCGGCAGGCTGGGTGCCGGCCGGGCGCTGCACGTCACGGTGCGCGCCGTGCCGCCGGCCCTGGCCGGGAGGGCCACCGCCGCGTACGTCAACGTGACCGTCGCCGGCACCGTCTCCGGGGGTTTCCTCACCGCGTACAGCTCGTCCATCGCCCGGCCGGGGACGTCCTCGCTGAACTGGTGGGGGCCGAACCAGGTGCTGTCGAACCTGGTGGAGGTGCAGTTGGGCAGCCACCAGGGCACCCCGCTGTCGTTCGGCGTCCACGTCAACGCGGCCACCTCGGTCATCGTGGACGTCTGCGGGCTGGTCCTGACCGTCCCCGAGGGGTCCTGAGCCGTACCCGACGGCCGGGTTCGCCCGAGGGGCGGGCCACCGGCGGTGGGCGGGCCGCCGCCGGCATGGGATTCTGGGGTACGTGACCAGTCCCGCTGCGGTCCTTCGTCCGCTCACCATCGGCCCCCACCAGGTGTGGCCGCCGGTGGTGCTCGCCCCGATGGCCGGCATCACCAACGTCGGCTTCCGGCAACTCTGCCGGGAGCAGGGCGGCGGCATCTACGTCTGCGAGATGATCACCACGGTCGCGCTGGTGCAGCGGAACCCGAAGACCCTGCGCATGATCGCCTTCGGCGCCGACGAGCGGCCCCGCAGCCTCCAGCTCTACGGCACCGACCCGGAGGTCACCGCCCAGGCGGTGCGGATCGTGGTGGAACGGGACCTCGCCGACCACATCGACCTGAACTTCGGCTGCCCGGTGCCCAAGGTGACCCGGCGGGGCGGCGGGTCGGCCCTGCCGTGGCGGCGGCGGCTGTTCGCCCGGCTGGTGCGGGCCGCGGTGGACGCCGCGTCCCCCGCCGGGGTGCCGGTCACCGTCAAGATGCGCAAGGGCATCGACGACGACCACCTGACGTACGTCGAGGCGGGGCTGGCCGCCCAGGACGCCGGGGTGGCGGCGGTGGCCCTGCACGGGCGGACGGCCGCGCAGCGGTACTCCGGCACCGCCGACTGGGACGCCATCGCCACCCTCAAGCAGGCGCTCGACGTGCCGGTGCTCGGCAACGGCGACATCTGGGAGGCCGACGACGCGCTGCGGATGGTGGCCCACACCGGGGTGGACGGGGTGGTGGTCGGTCGGGGCTGCCTGGGCAGGCCGTGGCTCTTCGCCGACCTGCAGGCCGCGTTCGAGGGCCGGCCGGAGCGTCGGATGCCGACCCTCGGCGAGGTGGCCGTGACCATACGGCGGCACGCCGAACTGCTGGTCGACCAGTTCACCGCCGGCTCGCGTACCCCGGCCCGGGGCGAGCGGGACGGCTGCACCGACTTCCGTAAGCACGTCGCCTGGTATCTGAAGGGCTTCCCGGTCGGCAGCGAACTACGCCGGGAACTCGCCATGATCGAGAGCCTGGCCCAGCTCGACGACCTGCTCGGCAAGCTCGACGCGGGCGAACCGTTCCCGGTGGCCGCCCTGGGTCAGCCGCGTGGCCGGACGAACTCCCCCGGCAAGGTCTTCCTGCCGGAGGGTTGGCTGGACAGCCGGGACGACGACACCGTCCCCGAGGGCGCCGAGCTGGACGACTCGGGCGGCTGAGGCCGGCCCGCCCGCCGTCAGAGTGCGGCCCGGGGTGCCGAACGACGAAGGGCCGACCCATCGGGGGTCGGCCCTTCGCGTGTCGGCGCGGGTCAGGAGGCGTAGCCACGGCTGGCGATCCAGTGGGCCAGCTCGCCGACGTCGATCCGGTAGGAGGCGGTGTCCGGGTTGGCGGAGTCCGCGATCGTCACGACCCGACCACCGTCGCGGTACCCGACGACACTGATGTAGTGCCCGCCCTCGAAGGAGTGGGTGTTGCCGTCGGTGTCGGTGGCGGTGCCGGCGATGTTGGCGACCACGGCGCGGCCGTCGTCCACGGCCCGGACGATGTCGGCGCGCAGCCGGTCGATCCGCTTGCCGTCGACCTTGCCGGCCGGGATCTCGGTGCTGCGGTACGCGTCCTTGCGGCCGGTCTCCTTGTTCAGGATCGGGGTGATGTCGTTGATGCTGTCGGTGCCGCTCTCGGTGGTGCCCATCTCCTTGGCCATGGCGTCCACGTCGATGTTCTTGCCCTGCACGCTCAGCGCGTTACGGGCGGCGGCCGGGCCGCAGTAGTAGAAGTTGGGCTGCGCGGCGTAGTCGACCTTCAGCTCACGCTCGCCGGCCGGCTTGCGGTCGGTCTGCACGACGGCGGCGGGGCGGGTGGTCTCGGCGGCCTGCGCGGCCAGCGCGGGGCCGGCGATGCCACCGGCGGTGACGGCGAGGCCGGCGGCGGTGAGCACGGTCTTCCGCAGGATGTCGGTACGCATGGCGTGCTCCTCTGCGTGTCGGGGGTTCCACGGCGTCCCGCAGGGGGTGCGGTGACGCGGTGGTGCCACATCGGCAGGTGAAGAGGAAGATCGGACCGGCGATCGCGGGGATGCCGGCCGGGGAGGCACAACCGGTTCGCCGGTTCAGGCATTCCACCGCCCGCCTCCGTTGACCGGGTGGCTCGGCTCTGCCGGCCGGGTGCCGGGTGGCGCTACGCCGCCCTGCTGGTCGGGGGGCCGAGCCGGCGACCGGCCAGGCGATCGCGGATACCAGGTGTAACGACCCCGGCCGGCCGACGATTCCGCCCCACGGGTGGCCCCCGTCACCCGCCGGTGGGCCGATCCGTCATCGCAGCGTCGCTACCGACGACACCCGTCGGCAACCCACCACCCGGTCACTCACAGTCACAAACCACCCCCGTGCCACTTGCCCCTCCGCACGCTTTGCTCTGCCGCCCTCCCCGCGACAGTCACTCCGTGTGCCTGGTGCGTATGTGGCAGCAGAGCAAAGCGTGCGAGGGAGGTGTGTGGTGGTTGCCGGGAAGTGACGAGAGTGCGCAGCTCAGAGTGGGTTGGGGGCGGATGGGGTGCAAGGTGGCCGCTGATCATGGCCAGAAACGGTCACGCTGTGTGATAGATGTGGCTTTCGTGTCGGAAGTGACTGGCGGTGATCGGAGGTGGTGGGGCAGCGGCCGGCGATCCTCCGGCAGGTCGGAGAACTCGCCGTGCCGCAGAGTCCGCCGGGTTGGGGTGCCCGCTGTGCGGGGAGGTCGGGAAGTTGAGCGGTGACTTGGGTCAACGCGTGTCGGGTGTGGTGGCGTCTCGGCCCGGTGCGGGCTGGTCGGGGGCGGGATTCCGGTGCGTACCTGCGGCGTCGGGGAGATGCCGCCCGGCCGGCGCGGCGGGCCAGGGGATCTCCGGCGACGGGTGGAAGGTGATGCCGGCGGTGCGCCAGCGCGGGCCGTGGCCGGCCAGCCGCTCCCGGAAGCCGGTCCAGCCCCGGGTCGACGGCGCGGACCAGGCCACCTCGGCGAGGGCGGGCAGGCGCGGGAAGAACAGGAACTCGATCTCGGCCAGCGAGGTCACCGACTCCGTCCAGAGCGGGGCCTCCACGCCGAGCACCGCCTCGGCGGGGACGCCGGTCAGGTGGGTCGCCGGGTCCCAGTGGTATGCCCGGTGCACGTCGATCAGGCCGGCCCAGTCGTGCCCGATCGGGGTGTCCGGGGCGTACTTCATGTCCAGGTACGCATGGTTGCCGGGGGAGAGGATCACCCGGGCGCCCCGGCGTACCGCCTCGGCCACCGTGGGGTCGTCGCCGTCGGTGCCCCACCACTGGAGCACCCGGCCGTCGACCTGCCCGGCGGGGGCGATCTGGTGCCAACCGACCACGGTCCGGCCCAGCCCGGCGACGATCCGCTGCGTCCGCTCCACGAACCCGGTGTACGCCGCCCCCTTGACCTTGTACGCCTCGTCCCCGCCGATGTGCAGCCACGGCCCGGGGGTCAGCGCGGCCACCTCGCCGAGCACGTCGGCGACGAAGTCGTACGTGCGCTCGTCGGTGGGGTCGACGTAGCTGAAACCGACCTCGGTGCCGGTGTACGGCGGCGGCGCGACCCTGCCCGGGGCCAGCTCGGGGTACGCGACCAGCGCCGCGTTGGTGTGGCCGGGCAGGTCCACCTCGGGCACGACGGTGACGTGCCGCCGGGCGGCGTGTCCGACGATGCGCCGGTAGTCGGCGGCGGTGTACCAGCCACCGGGGCCGCCACCGACCGCGGTGCGCCCGCCGACCGTCGCCAGCCGGGGCCAGGAGTCGACGGCGATCCGCCAGCCCTGGTCGTCGGTGAGGTGCAGGTGCAGGTGGTTGAGCTTGTACCGGGCCAGGTGGTCGATCACCCGACAGACGTCCTCGACGCTGAAGAAGTGCCGTGCCACGTCGAGCATCGCCCCCCGGTAGGGGAAGCGGGGCCGGTCGACGATCGTGCCGCCGGGCACCACCCAGTGCTGCGCCACCGGGGTCCGGCTCTCCACGGCTGCCGGCAGCAGTTGCCGCAGCGTCTGCACGCCGTGGAACAGGCCGGTGGCGGTGCCGGCGGTGATCCGTACCGTGTCGGTGCCGACGTCGAGCCGGTAGCCCTCGGCGTCGCCGGACACCGTCGCCGCCGGGCCGTGCGGCGCGGCGGCGGAGAGGGTGAGCTGGAGCGGGCCCGGGGCGGGCGGCAGGTCGGCGACCGGGAGCGGGTAGCCGGTGGCGGGGCGGAGCAGTTCGGCGAGGTGGCCGGCGACCTCCCGGGCGGCGGGGTCGGCGCTGACCCGTACCGCCGCGTCGGCCGGGAGGACGAAGTCGGCGGCCGGACTGGGCCGGACCGACGCGGGCGCCGGCACCACGTCACCCAACCCGAGGGCCGGCCGGGTGAGCAGCCGCCCGGCGGCCTCCGCGGCGCTGCGCGCCAGCGTGCCCGCGGCCGGGGTGACCGTGGGCGGCGTGACCGTGGGCGGCGTAGCCGGGGTCGGGCCGGCGTCGGGGCGCGGCGGCTGCTCGGGGACGGGGGCGACGCCGGTACGTGGGGTGCGCGACACGGGGCGGCTCCGAGGGGTGTATTCGCGAGGGATATGGCAAAGGTCAGGTTTGGCGTGACGGGTGACGTCAAGAGTACGAGGAGGAACCGGAATTGCGTGATCGTGCTCGTGGAAGCGTTCCCAGAAACCGGCGTGAACGCGGATAGTCGTGACCGCTGTGCCTATTGTCACCGAACGGTCCCGGCCCGCCCGATGTTCGCTTAACCTTCGCCCACCGAACGCTGACCAGGCCGGATTGCCGGTGGTCAGCCCCGGGGTAAGTCAGAACTGAACCTTCGTTAAGTGTCAATTCCGGCGCGCGTGGGAGGCTTCTGGTGACAGCGCACGAGACGGACAAGTACGTCTACGACTTCGCCGAGGGCAACAAGGACCTCAAGGACCTGCTCGGTGGAAAGGGTGCCAATCTCGCCGAGATGACCAATCTCGGCCTGCCGGTGCCACCGGGCTTCACCATCACCACCGGGGCGTGCCAGGCGTACCTGGCGACCGGACGGGAGCCGGACGGGCTGGCCGGGCAGATCGAGGCCCACCTGGAGGCGCTGGAACGCGCGATGGGCCGACGCCTCGGCGATCCGCACGACCCGCTGCTGGTCTCGGTACGCTCCGGCGCCCGGTTCTCGATGCCCGGCATGATGGAGACCGTCCTCAACGTCGGCCTCAACGACCGCAGCGTCGTCGGCCTGAGCAACCAGGCGGGGCGCAACGACCGGTTCGCCTGGGACTCCTACCGGCGGCTGATCCAGATGTTCGGCAAGACCGTCTGCGAGGTGCCCGGCGAGGAGTTCGAGCACGCCCTCGACGAGGCCAAACGCGTCAAGGGCACGCACGACGACCTCGACCTCGACGCCGGCGACCTGCGCGGACTCGTCGAGACGTACAAGAAGATCTTCGCCAAGCACACCGGGCGGGAGTTCCCGCAGGAGCCGCGCGAACAACTCGACCTGGCCATCCGGGCGGTCTTCGAGTCGTGGAACGCCGAGCGGGCGATCCTCTACCGCCGCCAGGAGCGCATCCCCGCCGACCTGGGCACCGCCGTCAACGTGGTGGCGATGGTCTTCGGCAACCTCGGCCCCGACTCCGGCACCGGCGTCGCCTTCACCCGCGACCCGGGCAGCGGCGCGCAGGGCATCTACGGCGACTACCTGGCCAACGCCCAGGGCGAGGACGTCGTCGCCGGCATCCGCAACACCGTGCCGTTGCAGGAACTGGAACGGCTCGACAAGACCTCCTACGACCAGCTGCTCGACATCATGGCCCGGCTGGAGGGGCACTACCAGGACCTCTGCGACATCGAGTTCACCATCGAGCGCGGCAAGCTCTGGATGCTCCAGACCCGGGTCGGCAAGCGCACCGCCGCCGCCGCGTTCGTCATCGCCGGTCAGCTCGTCGACGAGGGCCTGATCGACCTCGACGAGGCGCTGCACCGGGTCAACGGCGCGCAACTCGCCCAGCTCATGTTCCCCCGCTTCCAGCTCGACCACGGGATCGAGGCGGTCGCCACGGGTATCGGGGCCTCCCCGGGGGCCGCCTCCGGCGCGGTGGTCTTCACCTCCGCCCGCGCGGTCGAGCTGGCCGCCGAGGGCAAGGCGGTGATCCTGGTCCGCCGGGAGACCAACCCCGACGACCTCAACGGCATGATCGCCGCCCAGGGCATCCTCACCTCGCGCGGCGGCAAGACCAGCCACGCCGCCGTGGTGGCCCGGGGAATGGGCAAGACCTGTGTCTCCGGGGCCGACGAGATCGAGGTCAACGTGCCGGCGAAGCGGTTCACCGTCGGCGGGCACACCGTCGCCGAGGGCGACGTCGTCTCCATCGACGGCACCACCGGCAAGGTCTACCTGGGCGAGGTGCCGGTCACGCCGTCCGAGGTGGTGCAGTACTTCGAGGGCACCCTCGACCCGGAGCGGACCGACGACGCGCTGGTCCGGGCCGTACACCGGATCATGACGCACGCCGACACGCGACGGCGGCTGGCCGTGCGGACGAACGCCGACACCGGGGCCGACGCGGCCCGCGCCCGGCGCTTCGGCGCCGAGGGCATCGGCCTGTGCCGCACCGAGCACATGTTCCTCGGCGACCGACGGGAACTGGTCGAACGGCTGATCCTCGCCGCCACCGACGCCGACCGCACCGACGCGCTCGCCGCTCTGCTGCCCCTACAGCGCCAGGACTTCGTGGAGATCTTCCGCGAGATGGCCGGACTGCCCGTCACCGTCCGGCTGATCGACCCGCCGCTGCACGAGTTCCTGCCCCCGCTGGAACAACTCGCGGTCAACGTCGCCGTCGCCCAGGAACGCGGCGAGGACGTCGCCAAGGAGGAGGCGCTGCTCGCCGCCGTCCGCCGGATGCACGAGGAGAACCCGATGCTCGGCCTGCGCGGGGTCCGCCTCGGCCTGGTCATCCCCGGCCTGTTCGCGATGCAGGTCAGGGCCATCGCCGAGGCCGCCGTCGCGGTCACCCGCGACGGCGGCACGGCCTGCCCCGAGATCATGGTCCCGCTGGTCGGCGCGGTCCAGGAACTGGAGACGGTACGCGCCGAAGCCGAGAAGATCATCGCCGAAGTGGTCGGGGACAGCGGCGTCGAGGTGCTGATCGGCACCATGATCGAGGTACCCCGGGCGGCGCTGACCGCCGGCCAGATCGCCGAGGCGGCGCAGTTCTTCTCCTTCGGCACCAACGACCTCACCCAGATGGGCTGGGGCTTCTCCCGCGACGACGTCGAGGGCGCGTTCTTCTGGCGCTACCTGGAACTGGGCATCTTCGGCATCTCCCCGTTCGAGTCGATCGACCGCGACGGCGTCGGCCGGCTGATCCGGATCGCCGCCGAGGAGGGTCGGGCCGCCCGCCCCGGGCTGAAGCTCGGCGTCTGCGGCGAACACGGCGGCGACCCCGACTCGGTGCACTTCTTCCACGAGGTGGGGCTGGACTACGTCTCCTGCTCGCCGTTCCGGGTGCCGGTCGCCCGGCTGGAGGCCGGCCGGGCCGCCATCGAGACCACCGGCTCCGACAGCCGCTGACCGCCCGCGACGCCCACCGGCCCGGCCACCGGTGGGCGTCGCGGGTATTCGCCGGGCCGCCACCGGTCGGCGTCGCAGGGTTGTCCGCCTTGGCCAGCACCGGTCGGCGTCGCGGGGTGTTCCCGGCGGCGGTGCCCGGAAGGGTCGTGGGGTTCCCGGTGCGCGCGCACACCCGCGCGGTGCGGCGTAACCTGGGCTCCCCCGACCCTGGGGGACGACCGTGAAGGGGAGGCCGGATGGTGGAACCGCCCGCCCGACCACCCGGCGTCGACGGGAACCCGGCCGACGCGCGACGGTGGGTGCAGGAGGCACCCAAGGACACCGGCCACGGCCGCTCCCCGTACGAGCGGGACCGGGCCCGGGTGCTGCACTCGGCGGCGTTCCGCCGGCTCGCCGCGAAGACCCAGGTGCACGTCGCCGGCACCGACGACTTCCTGCGTACCCGGTTGACCCACTCGCTGGAGGTGGCCCAGATCGCCCGGGAGATGGGGGCCCGGCTCGGCTGCGACCCCGATCTGGTGGACACCGCCGGGCTGGCCCACGACCTCGGGCACCCGCCGTTCGGGCACAACGGCGAGGACACCCTCGACGGGCTCGCCGCGTCCTGCGGCGGCTTCGAGGGCAACGCGCAGACGCTGCGGGTGCTCACCCGGCTGGAGGCGAAGGTGCTCGCCCCGGACGGCAGCCCGGCCGGGCTCAACCTCACCCGGGCCGCCCTCGACGCGGTCAGCAAGTACCCGTGGCCCCGCCGCCCCGGGTTGCGCAAGTTCGGTGTGTACGGCGACGACCGCCCGGTCTTCGACTGGCTGCGCGCCGGCAGCCCCGCCCCGGTCCCACCCGGTCCCGGTCAACCCGGCGACCCGTCCGGTGGGGCCCGCCGCTGCCTGGAGGCGCAGGTGATGGACTGGGCCGACGACGTGGCGTACTCGGTGCACGACGTCGAGGACGGCATCCACGGCGGCTACGTCTCGCTGCGTCCCCTCCTGCACGACCCGGACGAACGCGCCGCGCTCTGCGTCGACGTGGCCGCCGTCTACTCCGGGGAGTCCCCGGACGACCTCGGCGGGGTGCTGGTCGAACTGCTCGCCGACCCGGCGCTCACCCCGCTGGCCGGGTACGACGGCAGCCACCGGGCGCAGGTCGCCCTCAAGGCCACCACCAGCGTGCTCACCGGCCGGTTCGTGGCGACCGTGGTCGGGGCGACCCGGGACCGCTTCGGCCCCGGCCCGCACCGCCGGTACGCCGCCGACCTGGTCGTGCCGCGCCGGATCAGGGCGCAGTGCGCCCTGCTCAAGGGCATCGCCTGGCGGTACGTGATGTGCCGCCCGGACGCCCGCGCCCGCTACCACCGTCAGCGGGAGGTCCTCACCGAACTGGTCACCGTGCTCGCCGACCGCGCCCCGGACGCCCTCGATCCGGTCTTCGCCCCGCTGTGGCGGCAGGCCGGAGACGACCCCGCCCGCCTCCGCGTCATCATCGACCAGGTCGCCTCCCTCACCGACCCCGCCGCCCTGACCTGGCACACCCACCTCACCTGAACACCGGTCCCGCCCTAGCCCGGTCCCACCTCCCTTCCCGCCCGCCCCAGCCTTCCGCCCCGCCCCGTCCGGTCGCTCGCCCCTCGCCCCCGCCCCTCGCTCCGGTGATCAAGAGGTTTGCGTCAAACGATCAAGAGGTTTGCGTCAAAGTTGATCACTGGGTTGACGCGAACCTCTTGATCACGGGGGAGGTTGACGCAAACCTCTTGATCACCGGGGGCGGGGGCGGGCGTGGGGCGGGGGAGCGGGGGTGGGGGAGTTAGGGTAGCCTTAGTTTTATGGCGGAGCGCTCCAAGATGGTTACTGCGGCGCGGGTGGTGCGGACCGGACGGCCCACCCCGCACCTGGTCCGGCTCGTTCTCGGTGGGGAGGAGTTGGCCGGTCTGCCGGTGGGGGAGTTCACCGACCACTACGTCAAGCTGGTCTTCCCGCCCGAGGGGGTGGACCTGCCGAGGCCGCTGGACCTGACGGCGGTCAAGCGGGAGCTGCCCCGGGAGCAGTGGCCCCGGCTGCGCGCGTACACGGTGCGGGCCTGGGACGCGGCGGCCGGGGAGATGACCATCGACGTGGTGCACCACGGGGACGAGGGGTTGGCCGGGCCGTGGGCGGCGCGGCTGCGTCCGGGCGACGAGGTGCTGTTCGTCGGCCCGGGTGGGGCGTACGCGCCGGATCCGACGGCGGACTGGCACCTGCTGGTGGGCGACGAGAGTGCCCTGCCGGCGATCGGTGCCGCGTTGGAGCGGCTGCCCGAGGGCGCCCCGGCGGTCGTCCTGGTCGAGATCGCCGACCCGGCCGACGAGCAGGCGTTGCCGAGTCCCGGCGCGGTGGCGTTGACCTGGCTGCACCGGGCCGGCCGGCCGGTCGGCGAGGCCCTGGTCGCGGCCGTCCGGGAGCTGGAGTTTCCGCCCGGCCGGGTGCACGCGTTCGTGCACGGCGAGGCCACCTTCGTCAAGGAGCTGCGCCGGCTGCTGCGGGTCGAGCGGTCGGTGCCCCGGGAGGCGCTGTCGATCTCCGGCTACTGGCGGCAGGGCATGGACGACGAGGGCTGGCGCTCCACCAAGCCGGACTGGAACCGGCAGGTCGAGGCCGAGGAGGCCGCAGCCGTCGGCTGACCCGGCCGTACGGCGACGAGGCCGCGACCCGGCCACGCCGGGCCGTACGGCGACTCCGCCGACCCGCCGCCGACACCATCGCCAGCGGACGCCCCGACGTCGCCCCCGACCCGGCACCACCGCTCCCCGCATGCCCGTCCCGTGGTCGGTGGCGGTGTGGGCCACACGGCGTCCCCCCGACGCCGGATCGTCGGTGCGGCAGGGCAGGATGTAGCCCTGAGGAGGTGGCGTCGGTGGCTGGGCGGATCAGGGACGAGGACATCGCGTTGGTCCGCGAGCGCACCTCCATCGCCGAGGTCATCTCGGACACGGTGACCCTCAAGTCGGCCGGTGGCGGCAACCTCAAGGGCCTGTGCCCGTTCCACGACGAGAAGAGCCCGTCGTTCAACGTCTCCCCGGCCCGTAACGTCTTCTACTGCTTCGGGTGCGGCGTCGGCGGCGACGCGATCAAGTTCCTGATGGACGCCGAGCATCTCAGCTTCGTCGAGTCCGTCGAACGGCTCGCCGACCGCGCCGGCATCCAGCTGCGGTACGTCGAGAACGACCAGTCGACCCCCCGGACCCGCCCGCAGCAGGGGCAGAAGCAGCGGCTGGTGGCCGCGCACGCCGCCGCCGTGGAGTTCTACCAGGCGCAGCTCACCACGGCCGGCGCGCGTCCGGCCCGGGAGTTCCTGGCCCGGCGCGGTTTCGACCGGGCCGCCGCGCAGCGGTACGGCTGCGGCTTCGCCCCGGACGCCTGGGACCTGCTCACCAAGCACCTGCGCCAGCAGGGGTTCAGCCACGACGAGCTGGTCACCGGCGGGCTGTCCCGGCCGTCGCGCTCGGGCACCCTGATCGACCGGTTCCGCCGCCGGCTGATGTGGCCGATCCGGGACATCGCCGGCGACGTGATCGGCTTCGGGGCCCGCAAGCTCTTCGACGATGACGACGGCCCGAAGTACCTCAACACCCCCGAGACGCCGATCTACAAGAAGTCGCACGTCCTCTACGGCATCGACCAGGCCAAACGGGAGATCGCCAAGCAGGGCCGGGTGGTCGTGGTCGAGGGCTACACCGACGTGATGGCCTGCCACCTGGCCGGGGTGCCGACCGCCGTGGCGACCTGCGGCACGGCCTTCGGCGCCGACCACATCGGCGTGCTGCGCCGGCTGCTGCTCGACACCGACGCGGTGGCCGGTGAGGTGATCTTCACCTTCGACGGGGACGCCGCCGGGCAGAAGGCCGCGCTGCGCGCCTTCGAGGACGACCAGCGCTTCGTCGGGCGTACCTTCATCGCGGTCAGCCCGGACAACATGGACCCGTGCGACCTGCGGTTGGCAAAGGGTGACCTGGCGATCCGTGACCTGGTGGCCCGCCGCGAGCCGCTCGTCGACTTCGCCCTGCGGCACGTCATCAACCGGTACGACCTGGACACGGTGGACGGCCGGGTGGAGGCGATGCGCCGGGCCGCCCCGCTGGTCGCCAAGATCAAGGACCGGGAGAAGCGTCCCGAGTACGTCCGCAAGCTCGCCGGTGACCTCGGCATGGAGATCGAGCCGGTGCAGCGGGCGGTGCTGGCCGCCGCCCAGTCCCCCGGCGAGCGGGAGGCCGCCGCCCCGCCCCGGGGTCGGACCCGGCCGGCCGTGCCCGCCGTGGACAGTCCGGAGTCGATGGTCGAGCGGGAGGCGTTGAAGCTCGCCCTCCAGGAGCCGGTCCTCGCCGGCCCGATGTTCGACGCCGTCGAGGCCGCCGAGTACCGGCACCCGGTGCACGTCGCGGTGCGTACCGCGATCGCGGCGGCCGGCGGGGTGGCCGTCGCGGCCGGTGGCGCGGTGTGGATCGAGGCGGTCCGGGACGCCTGCACCGACCTGGCGGCCCAGGCGCTGGTCGGCGAGCTGGCCGTGGAACCGCTGCGGCTCGACGGCGAGCCCGACCCGAGGTACGTCTCGATCACCATGGCCCGGTTGCAGTGGGGCTCGGTGACCGCCCGGATCAGGGACCTCAAGTCCAAGATCCAGCGGATCAACCCGGTCACCCAGAAGGACGAGTACTTCGCTCTCTTCGGGGAACTGCTCTCGCTGGAACAGCACGCGCGGGCCCTGCGCGAGCAGGCCGCGGGAGGACTCTGATGGGACTGTTCGGCCGCAAACGCAGGGTGCCGTCCGCCGTCCGCCCGCCCCTGGCCGCCGGTGAACGCGTACTGGCCTGGGCCGCTCCCGGCGACGGCGGCAGCAGTGGCGCGTCGCCCGCCGAGGGCACGTCGGCCGGTGGCGGTGCGTCGGCCGGTGCCGGTGGTGATGCTGCCGGTGGCGGGGTGCTGGTGGCGACGAACCTCGGGCTCTGGCTGCCGGGCCGGGGGGAGCGGTTGGGGTGGCACGACATCCTCAAGGCCGTCTGGTCCGGGCGGGAGTTGACGGTCACCCCGGCCGCGACGGCTGCCGAGCGGGACGGCTACCTGGTGGTCGCCGACGGTCCCGCCGAGACGTACCTGCTGCTCGACCCGGGTGACCTGCCGCACCAGGTGCGGGCCCGGGTGACCCGCTCGGTGGCGTACACCCAGCAGCACCCGGTGCCCGGCGGCTCGGGGCGGATCGCGGCCCGGCGGGTGGCCGGGGCGGACGGTCTGACCTGGACGGTCCGCTACGACCCCGGCACCCCGGTCGACGCCGACGAGGTACGCGCCGAGACCGACCAGCTCGTCGCCGCCGCCCGCGCCGCGACGGCCCCCGCCGACCTCTGAGGATCGTCGGGGTGCTGGTCGCTGTTGCGGCGATATGGCGTGATCATCCGAACCGGACAGCGCAACATCAGCCCACCTGAGTCGATCACCGGCCGGTCAGGTGGGCTCGGGTTACCGGGACCGTGCCCAGGTGACGATGCGTTCGGTGAGGCCGGGTGGCGCGACGCCATGCAGCCCGGCGAGGTCGTCCATGGCCTCGCCCAACAGGAGGCCCAGGTAGACGAGCAGGGCGATGCGATCCTCGCGGTACTCCCCGAGCAGCGCCAGCCGCGCCGGCGAACACGGCCAGGCCGCCCCGCACACCCGGCACCGCCAGGAGGGGCGGGCGGCCACGTGGGGACGGTACCGGGGCATCAGCGCCGCCCCGGCCGTACCGGGCGGACGCTCCCACCCGGCCCGGCCCCGACCCGGTCGGAGTACACGCCGCCCGACCTGCCCCGGCCGGGATCACCGTAGGCCGGGCGGCCGCGCCCCGGCCCGTCGTGGCCCGGCTCGGGCCGATCCGGTCGACCGGAACGGGGGCCGGGGTGCCCCGAGAATCCGCAGCGCGATCCGAGAACCTGACGCATGGTCGAGCCTCCGTCGATGGTGGAGGGGAGCGTCCGCCGACGACACCGACGGACGCTCCCGGCCTGGTTCCGCCCACCGTCCGATCCCGGGAGCGGTCCCGCTGGGTGACAGTCTGTTGATGACCCGGCTACGGTGGGAGGTCCGCCGTGCCGACGACGCAGGCGTGGACCGGTCGAGCCCGAGCGGTACGACAATGTACGGAGGCTGTCTGGTGGAACGCTCGTCGATGCTGGACCACTTCGCGGAGGAACTTCGGCTCACCCGGGCCGCCCACGGCATGTCCCAGGCGGCGCTGGCCGAGGCGCTGAGCTATTCGGGTGCCCTGGTCGCCAAGGTGGAGACCTGCGAACGCCGGCCGAGCCTGGACTTCGCCCGCCGCTGCGACACCGTGTTCACCACCGACGGCCGCTTCGAACGAATCCAACGCCGGATCAGCCGGGAAACCGTGGTGCCGTGGGCGCGGGACTGGACGGCAGTCGAAGCGGAGGCGCGGGCGTTCCGTTGGTTTGAGCCGCTCTATGTTCCCGGCCTGCTTCAGACCGAAGAATATGCCCGCGCCATCTTGGTCGGTGCCGGGCTGTTCGGCGTCGACGAAATCGAACAACAGGTAGCCACGCGAATCGAGCGCCAGGTAGTGCTCACCCGGGACCGGCCGCCACTGCTCACTGCCGTCATCGACGAGTACGTGTTGCGTCGCCAGGTTGGTCAGCCGGAGGTCATGTGTCAGCAGTTGCAGCACCTCGTGAAACTCGGCACGACGTTGCCGCGAGTCCGAATCCAGGTGGTGCCGCTGTCCGCCGGTGCCTATCCCGGCCTTGACGGCCCTTTCGTCATTGCCACCTCTCCCACCGGCGAGGACGTCGTCTACCTGGAAGGACAGCGTCACGGGCAGGTGGTCGACCGCACCGATTACCTGCGGGAGGTGGTTGAGGTATGGGAGTCGATTCGTGGTGAGACACTTTCCCAGCAGCAGTCCATCGAGTTGATAGGGGAGGTGGCGGAAGCATGGATCTGAGCGATGCTCGGTGGCGCAAGAGCACCCGTAGCAATGGCGGCGGTGGTGCGTGCGTCGAGGTGGCGGAGAACCTTTCCGGCGTGGTGATGGTGCGGGATTCCAAGGACCCGGGCGGGCCGGTGCTGGCCTTTGACCCGTATGCCTGGCGGGCATTCGTCGCCGGAACGGCGAGAAGGGCTTAACGGGCCTGCGGGGGGACCGGCGGCCCGATCCCGAGGCGTTGCCCGCACGCCCGGCGGCGGGGGAGTGCCCGTCGTCACCTCTGCCGCTGGTCGGGGGTTAGGCGGCGGCTGCGGCGGGGCATGTCGGAGGGCGACATCCGCAGATCCCCGAGGAGGGGCGATGGCCTCCGACGAGACCCACGCCGACCGCGACGACGCGGCCACCGTGACCGCAGCCCGGCGCGACCGGGACCGGTCGGGGGACCGCCCGTCGGGTGAGCCCGTGTCCGGCGGGCCAGTGTCCGGTGACCGGCAGCGGGGCGGTCGGCGGGAGGTCGACGCGCGTACCCGGCCGGCCGGTCCCGACGACGGCCCGGACAGCCCCGCCGACCTGCACCGGGCGGACTGGAGAGCGGCGCTCAAACGCACCGGGCGGGAGTTCCAGGAGGACAGCCTGACCGACTGGGCCGCCGCGCTGACCTACTACGGGGTGCTGTCGATCTTCCCCGGGATGCTGGTGCTGATCTCGATTCTCGGTCTGCTCGGGGAGCGCGCCACCAGCGGGGTCCGGGACACCGTCGGGCAGGTGGTGCCGGAGGAGAACATCCGCACCATCATCGAGACCGCGATCGACCAGGCCGGCCAGTCGGGTGGGCTGGCGAGCGTCGCCGCGGTCATCGGTCTGGTCGCCGCGTTCTGGTCGGCCTCCGGCTACGTGGGCGCGTTCATGCGGGCCTCGAACAGCATCTACGACGTGCCGGAGGGGCGGCCGGTGTGGAAGACGCTGCCCATCCGGCTCGGGGTGACCGCCCTGGTGGGGGTGCTGCTGCTCGCCGCCGCGGTGATCGTGGTCTTCACCGGCGGCCTCGCCGAGCAGGCCGGCAGCGCCATCGGGTTGGGCTCGACGGCGGTGACGGTGTGGAACATCGCCAAGTGGCCGGTGCTGCTGGTGCTGGTCAGCCTGATGTTCGCGATCCTCTACTGGGCGTCGCCGAACGCCCGGCACGGCGGGTTCCGCTGGGTCAGCCCGGGTGGCGTGCTGGCGGTGCTGCTCTGGTTGCTGGTCTCGGGCCTGTTCGCCCTGTACGTGAGCAACTTCGGGTCCTACAACAAGACCTACGGGGCACTGGCCGGCGTGATCATCTTCCTGGTCTGGCTCTGGCTGAGCAACATCGCGATCCTGCTCGGCGCGGAGTTCGACGCCGAGTTGGAGCGGGGCCGGGCGATCTCCGCCGGCCACGACCCGGACGAGGAGCCGTACGTCGAGCTGCGCGACGACCGCAAGCTGCGCAAGAAGCGCAACGCCGCCCCCGGCCGCTGACCCGCGTCACACGGGCCGCCCCCGAGGGGCCCGTCGGAACCACCGCCCCGCCCCGCCGCGTCGACCGTGGCGGGGCGGGGTCTTGTCATGTCCCGGTGCGATCCGGTAATGCTTCCCCCGCCCGTGCCGGGCCCGGCGGGCGGCGCTCACCCGGTGCCCGTAGCAGGTCGTTGCGGAGATTTCTCGGTCTGTCAACCTTTTCTTGATCGACTAGTAGCTTTTGTTCGTTCGGACAAAAGTTGCCGGAGGAACGACCGAAGCTATGGACACGTGCCACGGAAGTCTCCTACTGTGTCGACCACAACACAACGGCGTGACGTCAATGTGAACCCTGAGGCGGAGGTGAGTCCCGTGCGGACGGCAGATCCCCTGCACGTGCAGCTGTTACGGCTGCTCCGTGACGAGGGGCCAGCGTCCCGGGCCGAGCTGGGCGACCGGTTGCAGATGCCCCGGCCCCGGCTCCTCGCCGAGTTGGAACGGCTGGTCGGGCTGGGTCTGGTGGCCGAGGCCGGACTGGCCGCCTCGCGGGGCGGCCGCCGGTCGACCCTGGTCGAGCTGAACCCCCACCTGCGGTTCGCCGGCATCGACATGGGCGCCAGTTCGATCGACGTCGAGGTGGTCAACGGGCGGCTCGAACCGATCGCCGCGTACGCCGAGCCGGCCGACATCCGCTCCGGCCCGAAGGCCATCCTGCACCGGGTCAACGACCTGCTGCACAAGGCCCGGGTGGACGGGGCGTACGAGCGGCTCAACGGTGTCGGCATCGGCCTGCCCGGCCCGGTCAGCTTCCGCGACGGGGTGCCGGTCTCGCCGCCGATCATGCCGGGCTGGGACCGCTACCCGGTACGCGAGCTGATCAGCCGTGAGCACGGGTGCCCGGCGGTGGTCGACAACGACGTGAACATCATGGCGATCGGCGAGCGGCACGGCGGGGTGGCCCACTCGGTCGACGACTTCCTCTTCGTCAAGATCGGCACCGGAATAGGGTGTGGGATCTACCTGAGCGGCGAGGTCTACCGGGGCACCGACGGGTGTGCCGGCGACATCGGGCACATCCAGGCCGAGGCCGGCGGACCGGCCTGCACCTGCGGAAACGCCGGTTGCCTGGAGGCCGTGTTCAGCGGGGCGGCACTGGCCCGGGAGGCCGCCGTCGCGGCGCGTACCGGTACCTCGCCGGCGCTGGCCGAACGGCTCGCCGCCCGGGGCGCGGTCTCCGCCCGCGACGTCGCCGAGGCGGCGATCGAGGGCGACGTCACCTGCATCCAGCTCATCCGCGACGGGGGCCGCCGGGTCGGGCAGGTGCTGGCCGGGCTGGTCAGCTTCACCAACCCGTCGATGATCGTCATCGGTGGCGGGCTGGCCCACCTCGGGCACATCCTGCTCGCCGAGATCCGCAGCGTGGTCTACCGCCGTTCGCTGCCGCTGGCCACCGGCAACCTGCCGGTCGTCCTGTCCGAGCTGGGACCGCGCGCCGGAGTGGCCGGCGCGGCCGTCCTCGCCAGCGACGTCGCCTTCGGGGAGGCATCATGAGCGCCGAGTCGCATTCCGCCGCCGGGGACAAGGCCCCGCTGGTCGAGGCGCCCGCCGACACCGTCGCCGGTGAGGTGGTGCTCCGGCTGACCGACGTGGTCAAGACCTTCCCCGGCGTACGCGCCCTCGACGGCGTGCAGCTCGAGGTGCGGGCCGGTGAGGTGCACTGCCTGCTCGGGCAGAACGGCGCCGGCAAGTCCACCCTGATCAAGGTGCTCGCCGGGGTGCACCGGCCCGACTCCGGCCAGGTGGAATGGCGCGGCGAACCGGCGCACTTCGCCAACCCGCAGGCCGCCATGCGCGCCGGCATCGCCACCATCTACCAGGAACTCGACCTGGTCGAGGACCTGTCGGTCGCCGAGAACGCCTTCCTCGGGCACGAGCCGAAGGTCGCCGGATTCGTCCGGCGCGGGCTGATGGCCCGGCGTACCCGGGAGATCCTGAGCCGGCTCGGCCACGGCGAGATCCCGCCCGGCCGGATGGTGCGCGCGCTGCCGGCCGCCGGCAAGCAGGTGGTCAGCATGGCCCGCGCGCTGTCCCACGAGGCCCGCCTGATCATCATGGACGAGCCGAGCGCGGTGCTGGCGCACGACGAGGTGGACAACCTCTTCCGGATCATCCGGGAACTCACCGCCCAGGGCATCGCGGTCATCTACATCTCGCACCGGATGGAGGAGATCCGCGAGATCGGCGACCGGGTCACCGTACTCAAGGACGGCCGGACCACCGCGGCGAACCTGCCGGCCCGGGACACCCCGACCCGCGACCTGGTCGCCCGGATGACCGGCCGGACCATCGAGTACGTCTTCCCGGACCGCCCGACCGCGCCGGCCACCGGCGACGAACTGCTGCGGGTCGACGGGCTGAGCCGGACCGGCGAGTTCGCCGACGTCTCGCTCAGCGTCCGTCCCGGCGAGATCGTCGGCATCGCCGGGCTGGTCGGCTCCGGCCGCTCGGAACTGCTGGAGACGATCTACGGTGCCCGGCGCGCCGAATCCGGCACCATCCGGATGGGCGGCCGGACCCTGCGGCCGGGCAGCGTCGGCGCGGCGGTCCGGGCCGGCATGGGCATGGCCCCCGAAGAACGCAAGAGCCAGGCGTTGCTGCTCGGCGAGCCGATCCACCGCAACGTCACCCTGGCGACCTTCACCCGGTACGCCCGCCTCGGCTTCACCAACGCCGGGCGGGAGCGGGCCGAGGCGGAGCGGATCGCCGACGACCTCCAGCTCCGGCCCAACGACGTGCGCCGGGCGGTACGCACCCTCTCCGGCGGCAACCAGCAGAAGGTGGTGGTCGGGCGCTGGCTGCTCGGCGACACCCGGTTGCTGCTGCTCGACGAGCCGACCCGGGGGGTGGACGTGGGGGCCCGTGCCGAGCTGTACCGGGTGATCCGCGGCCTGGCCGCCCAGGGGGTCGGCGTGCTGCTGGTCTCCAGCGAGGTGCCCGAGGTGCTCGGCCTGGCCGATCGGGTGCTGGTGATGCGGGAGGGCCGGATGGTGCGCGAGGCGCCCGCCGGCGAACTGGACGAGAACACCGTGCTCGACCTCGTCATGGCGGGGTCTCTGATGGAAGGCGCGCCGGCATGAGCGAGCGCAGTGGACATAACGAGGTGACGGCATGAGTGAGTCGACCGGGACCGCGACGCCGGACCGGCCGGCGGACCTGCCGGCGCAGTCCCCGCCGGTAGACCCGGCGGTGACGGCGTCGCTCAAGGAGAAGCCGAGGACGGGCGGGTTGTCCTTCTGGAGCGGCGACGGGGGTGAGGGCGCGAAGCGTAACCTCGGCCTGATCGGCGTGCTGGTGGTGCTGATCGTGATCGGCGCCGCGACCCGCTGGGATCTCTACTCCAACCCGGACTGGGTGTGGGGCAACACGCTGACCATCCTCAAGCTCGCCTCGGTGGTCGGGGTGGTCACCGTCGGGATGACCTTCGTGATCATCGGCGGCGGCATCGACCTGTCGGTCGGCGCGATCGTCGCCCTCGCCGGGGTGTGGGCGACCACGGTCGCCACCCAGAGCTACGGCGCGGGCGGCATGATCTTCACGGCGATCGTGGTCGGCGTGGCGGTCGGCCTGGTCAACGGGATACTCATCTCGTACGGGCGGCTGGTGGCGTTCATCGCCACGCTGGCCATGATGGTCGCCGCCCGGGGTCTGGCCGCCCAGATCTCCGGCAAGCAGACCCAGGTGTCGAACAACTCCTTCATCAACGGCATCGCCAGCACCGATCTGCTCGGCATTCCGCTGCTGGTCTACATCCTCGCCGCCGTGGTCGCCGCCGGGTGGGTGCTGCTCAACCGCACCACCTTCGGCCGGCGTACGGTCGCCGTCGGCGGCAACCCCGAGGCGGCCCGGCTCGCCGGGATCAACGTCCGGCGGCACACCCTGCTGCTCTACGCGCTGTCCGGGCTGTGCTGCGGCATCGCCGCGATCATGCTGACCGCGCAGGCCAACTCCGCCCAGGCGGCCATGGCCAACCTCTACGAGCTGGACGCGATCGCCGCGGCCATCATCGGCGGCACGCTGCTCAGCGGTGGCCGGGGCACGATCATCGGCTCCCTGCTCGGTGTGCTGATCTTCTCCACCATCACCAACCTCTTCGCCATCAACGGCCTGTCCACCGAGGCCCAGAACATGGTCAAGGGCGGCATCATCGTCGGCGCCGTCCTGATCCAGCAGGTGCAGTTCCGCAGCGTCACCCAGTTCCTCAGCCGCAACAAGGTCACCACCCCCGCCTGACCGGGCGCAGCCCGACTCGTTTCGCACCATCACATTCCGGCGGCCACCGACGGTGGCCGGGATCAGCACAACCTTTTTCACCCCCACCATCCGTCATTTTCTGGAGGTCGTCATGACCCAGCCCCGTGACCTGTCCCGTCGCCGGTTGCTCTTCGGCGGCGCGGCGGTCGGCGCCGGTGTGCTCCTCGCCGGTTGCACCAGCAACGAGTCCACACCGACCGCGGCGCAGACCAAGGCGGCCGACAACGCCGAGGGCGGCAACAGCGCCCCCGGCAAGAAGGTCACCATCGGCTTCTCCGCCCCCGCCGCCGACCACGGCTGGATCGCCGCCATCACCAACAACGCCAAGGCGCAGGCCGGCGCGTACTCGGACGTGGACTTCAAGACCGTCGAGGCCGGCGCGGACGCGGCGGCCCAGCGGGCGGCGCTGTCCACCCTGGTCGCGCAGAAGCCGGACGTCATCGTGGTGCTGCCGCACGACGGCAAGGAGCTCAACGCGTTCGGCCTGGAGGCGATGAAGGCCGGCATCCCGGTGGTCAACCTGGACCGGGCCTTCCCCGACGCGCTGGCCTACCGGCTGCAGATCATGGGCGACAACTACGGCATGGGCGTGGCCGCCGCGAACTTCATCGTGGCCCAGCTCAAGGCCAAGGGCGTCAGCAACCCGGTCATCGGTGAGATCCCCGGCATCGACTCGCTGGAGCTGACCCAGCAGCGGTCCAAGGGCTTCGCCGACACCCTGGCCACGGCCGGGTTCAAGGTGGCCAACCGGCGGCCGGCGGAGTTCACCGCCGACTCCGGCCAGCAGGCCGCCACCGGCCTGTTCCAGGCCCTGCCGAAGATCGACGCGGTCTGGAACCACGACGACGACCAGGGCATCGGTGTCCTGGCCGCGGTCAACCAGGCCAACCGCAAGGAGTTCTTCATGGTCGGCGGCGCCGGCTCGAAGAAGGCCATGGAGGACATCCAGGCCGACAACACGGTGCTCAAGGCGACCGTGACCTACAGCCCGTCGATGGCCTCCTCGGCCATCTCCCTGGCCCGCCTCATCGCCCAGGGCAAGGGCATGTCCGACCTGGTGGAACTCCAGGTGCCCAAGGAGATCGTGCTCGCCTCGGAGACGATCACCAAGGAGAACGCGAGCAACTACCTCAAGCTCGGGTTCTGATACACGGGGGGAGACCCACCTTGTCCACTCACGACAACGAACTCCGGATCGGGATGATCGGGTACTCGTTCATGGGCGCCGCGCACTCACAGGCGTGGCGCACCGTGAACCGGGTGTACGACCTGCCCGCCCGGGTTCGGATGGCGAAGATCTGCGGCCGGGACGCCGCGAAGGTCGCCGAGGCAGCCGACCGGCTGGGCTGGGACGCGCACACCACCGACTGGCGTGCCCTGGTCAACTCGGACGACATCGACGTGGTCGACATCTGCACACCAGGTGACAGCCACGCCGAGATCGCCCTCGCCGCGCTCGCCGCCGGCAAGCACGTGATCTGCGAGAAACCGCTGGCCAACACGGTGACCGAGGCGCGGGCGATGACCGCCGCCGCAGCCACCGCGGCAGCCGCCGGGGTCCGGTCCATGTGCGGGTTCAACTACCGCCGGGTGCCCGCCGTCGCCCTGATGCGACAGCTCGTCGCCGAAGGACGGCTGGGGACGATCCGGCACGTCCGCGCGACGTACCTCCAGGACTGGATCGTCGATCCGCAGTTCCCCCTGGTCTGGAGGCTGGAGAAGGACAAGGCGGGCTCCGGTGCCCTCGGTGACATCGGGGCGCACATCATCGACCTGACCCAGTACGTGACCGGGCAACGGATCACCGGGGTCAGCGCCGTGACCGAGACGTTCGTCAAGGAACGCCCGCTGCCGGGCGCGTCCAGCGGCCTGGCCGCCGAGGTCGACGGCACCGCCACGGCGACCGGCACGGTCACCGTCGACGACGCCGCGATCTTCGTGGCCCGGCTCGACGACGGAGCACTGGCCACGTACGAGGCGACCCGGTTCGCCACCGGCCGCAAGAACGCCCTCCGGGTGGAGATCAACGGTTCGCTCGGTTCGGTGGTGTTCGATCTGGAACGCCTCAACGAGCTGGAGTTCTACGACGCCACCCGGCCGACGGCCGAGCAGGGGTTCGCCCGCATCCTGGTCACCGAGGCCGAGCACCCGTACATGGCGGCCTGGTGGCCGCCGGGTCACATCATCGGCTACGAGCACTCCTTCACGCACGAGATGCGCGACTTCGTCGAGGCGGTCGCCACCGGCGTCGACCCGACCCCGTCGTTCGCCGACGCGTTGCAGGTCCAGCTCGTGCTGGACGCGGTGACCCGCTCGGCGGAGCTCGGTTCCCAGTGGACCGACGTCGAGCCGGCCCTGGCCGCGCTCGCCGTCTGACCAGCCACCTCCGCCGCCGACCGGCGAGGGACCGGCCGCGGTTGCGCCCCGCGGCCGGGCCGGGGTCGGTGTCGGAGGGCGTGCGCCGGGCCGTCGGCCCGGGGCACGCGCACGTCGGCCGTCCGGTGCGGCCGGACCGGGATTCCCCGGTCGCACCGGAGGGCCGCCTGTTAGAACATAGATGAACGTGATTCGACAAACCGGATCACCACCACAGTCGTCCGGCCGGAGGCGCGCCGCCGCCGTCGGCCGGATGCGGGGAGGCAGGGCCGAGACGCCGAACCGGCCCTGCCTGCCAGCCCCGTCCGCACGCCGTACGGGAACCGGGTGCGGTGACGATGCCGCCGACGTCGTCGCCGTGCCCGGTGCCATCCCGTACGACCGGGCGGGCGGGGCCACCCCGCGCCCCACCGTACGACTCGACCGACAGGACGTTTCCACCCGACGGAAGGAGCACCATGAGAACGGGTGTCTGGCTGGTGGGAGCGCGCGGTTCCGTCGCGACCACCGCCATCGTCGGGGGCCTCGCCCTGCGGGCCGGTCTCACCGGCCCCACCGGCTGCGTCACCGAACTTCCCGACCTGCGTGGGCCCGCCCTGCCCACCTTCGCCGACCTGGTCTTCGGCGGTCACGACGTGGCCACCACCCCGCTGACCAAGCGGGCCGAGGCGCTCGCCGCCGCCGGCGTGCTGCCCGGCCGGCTGGCCACCGCGCTCACCGCCGACCTGACCGCCGTCGAGGACGACCTGCGGCCCGCGCCCACCGGCGGCAGCCAGGCCGACCGGGCGGCCACCATCACCGCCGAGCTGACCGCGTTCCGCGACCGGCACCGGCTGGACCGGGTCGTGGTGGTCAACGTCTCCGCCACCGAACCCGCCCCCGCCACGCACCCCGGCCACGCCGACCCGGACGCCCTGCGGGCCGCCCTCGCCGGCACCGACGAGGTGCTCCCGCCCAGCTCGCTCTACGCCTACGCGGCCGTCGAGGCGGGCTGCCCGTACGTCGACTTCACCCCGTCCACCGGGCTGCGCCTGCCGGCGCTCGCGGCGCTGGCCGCCCAGCGCGGCCTGCCGTACGCCGGGCACGACGGCAAGACCGGGGAGACCCTGGTCAAGTCGGTGCTCGCCCCGATGTTCGCGATGCGGAACCTCGCGGTCCGCTCCTGGTCCGGGGTCAACCTGCTCGGCGGCGGCGACGGGGCGACCCTGGCCGAGCCGGGCGCCAACGCCGCCAAGGTGGACAGCAAGCAGCGGGTCCTCGGCGAGACGCTCGGCTACGTGCCGCAGGGCGGCACCCGGATCGACTACGTCGAGGACCTCGGCGACTTCAAGACCGCCTGGGATCTGATCACCTTCGCCGGCTTCCTCGGCACCGGGATGCGGATGGAGTTCACCTGGCACGGCTGCGACTCCGCGCTGGCTGCCCCGCTGGTGCTCGACCTGGCCCGGCTCACCGCCGCCGCGCACGCCGCCGGCCGGGTCGGCCCCCTGCCCGAGCTGGCCTTCTTCTTCAAGGACCCGATCGACTCGCCCACCCACTCGCTGAGCACCCAGTGGCAGCGGCTCGTCGACTTCGCCCGGGAGCTGCACGCCGGCGGTGCCGGGTGACCAGCCTGGCCGACCTGGCCGAGCTGGTCCGGGCACCGGCCGCGCTGTCCGTACCGGGGGACCTGGTGGCCGGGGCGGCGGCGGCCGGGGTGCTCGGCCCGCGTACCGCCGGGCTGGCCGGTGCGTCGGTGCTGCTCTACTGGGCCGGGATGGCCGCCAACGACTGGGCCGACCGGGGGCTGGACGCCGAGGAACGCCCGGAACGGCCCATCCCGAGCGGCCGGATCACCCCGGCCGCCGCCGTCGGGGTCGCCGCCGGGCTCACCGCCGCCGGCCTGGGCCTGGCCGCCGCCGTGGGCGGTCGCCGCGCCGCCGCCGTCGCGCTCCCGCTCGCCGCCACCATCTGGGGGTACGACCTCGCGGCGAAGAACACCGCCGCCGGTCCCGCCGTGATGGCCGCCTGCCGGGGGCTGGACGTGCTGCTCGGCGCGTCACCCGGCCGGCCGGTGCGGGCGCTGCCGGCGGCGCTCACCGTCGCCGCGCACACCTGGACGGTCACCGCCCTGTCCCGACGTGAGGTCACCGGCGCCGACGCGGCGCTGCCCCGGCGTACCCTCGCCGGCACCGCCCTGGTCGCGCTGGCCGCCACCACCCTGCCCCGCCGCGCCACCCCGCCGCCGTCCCCGCGCCCCGGGGCCGCCACGCCGTCCCCGCGTCCCCTGGCCGCCGAGTCGTCCCCGCGTCCCCTGGCCGCCATGGTCGCCGCCGCGCTGCCGGTCGGCCTGGCCGGCTGGTACGTCGCCCGGTACGGCGGCGCGCAGGCCCGGGTCGCCGCCGAGCCCACCGCCGGCCGGGTCCGGGCCGCCGTCGGGGCCGGCATCACCGGGCTGCCCTCGTTGCAGGGCGCGCTCACCGCCCGGGCCGGCGCCGGGCTGGTCGGCGCGCTGGTCGCGCTCGCCGCGCCGCTGGGCGGCCGGCTGGCCCGGAAGCTCTCCCCGACATGACCACCCCACCGCCCACCACCACCCCCGCCGATTCGCCGGCCCCGGAGCGGCTGCGGTTCGGCTACGGCACCAACGGCTTCGCCAACCACCGGCTCGACGACGCCCTGACGGTGCTGGCCGACCTCGGCTACGAGGGGGTCGCGCTGACCCTCGACCACGACCACCTCGACCCGTACGCGCCGGGGCTGGCCCGTCGGGTCGACGCGGTGGCGCACCGGCTGGCCGCGCTCGGCCTCGGCGTGGTGGTCGAGACCGGTGCCCGCTACCTGCTCGACCCGTGGCGCAAGCACGCCCCGACGCTGCTGCACGACGAGCCGGCCGGCCGGATCGACTTCCTGGAACGGGCGGTGCGGGTCGGCGCCGACCTCGGCGCGGAGGCGGTCTCGTTCTGGGCCGGGGTCCGGCCCGGCCACGTCCCGGTGGAGGTGGCCCGGGACCGGCTGGTCGCCGGCTGCGCCACGGTGGTGGCCGCCGCCGACCGGGCCGGGGTGACCCTGGGCTTCGAACCGGAACCGGGAATGCTGGTCGAGGACATCGCCGGCTGGCGGTGGCTGCACCGGGCCCTCGGCGGGCCGGCCCGCTTCGGCATCACCCTCGACATCGGACACTGCCGCTGCCTGGAGTCGGCGACCGTGCCGGACTGTGTCCGCCAGGTGGCCGACCACCTGGTCAACGTGCAGATCGACGACATGCGCCGGGGCGTGCACGAACACCTGGAGTTCGGCACCGGCGAGATCGACTTCCCGCCGGTGCTGCGGGCCCTGGCCGACGGCGGCTACCGGGGACTCGTCGCCGTGGAGCTGCCCCGGCACTCGCACGCCGCGCCCACCGTGGCCGCCCGGTCGCTGGACTTCCTACGCACCGCCGCCCGGCAGGCCGGTCTCGCGGCGGGCGCGCCACCCGTGCCCGCCGGCACCACCGGGGCGGACTGACCACCGCCGACCGTACGCACCTGGGGAGGGAAGACGGATGACACCGGATCGACTGCGGGCCGCGCTCGAGGGCGCACCCGATCCCGACTGGCTGGAGACCGCACTGCGCCGCGTCGCGGCCGAGCCCGACACGGTCGCGCGGTACTTCCCGGCCGCCGCCCGCCGGTGCGGCCGGCACGAACTGCCCGGCGCACCCGGCTGGAGCGCCGACGAGGCGGCCCGGACGCTGCTGCTGGCCGCCCTGCCCGCCGACCGGGCCGCCGGGCAGGTCGAGCAGGTCTACCGGTACGGCGACGCCGCCGAGAAGCGGGCCGTGCTCAAGGCCCTGCCGCTGCTGCCGATCGGTGACGCCGGGGTGCCGCTGCTGCACGACGCGATCCGCACCAACGACACCCGGCTGGTCGCCGCCGCGCTCGGGCCGTACGCCCGGCACCTGGCCGCGGACGCCTGGCGGCAGGCGGTGCTCAAGTGCGTCTTCATCGGGGTGCCGCTGGCCGTCGTCGCCGACCTGGACGACCGTGCCGACGGGGAACTGGCCACCATGCTCGCCGCGCTCGCCGCGGAACGGCACGCCGCCGGTCGGCAGCTCCCCGCCGACGCCACCGCACTGCTCGACCGGCTCACCATCAGAGAGGCGTGACATGCGCATCTTCGACCCCCACATCCACATGACGTCGCGGACCACCGACGACTACGAGCGGATGGCCGCCGCCGGGGTCCGCGCCGTGGTCGAGCCGGCCTTCTGGCTGGGGCAGCCGCGCACCAGCGCCGCCTCGTTCGCCGACTACTTCGACTCGCTGATCGGCTGGGAGCCGTTCCGGGCCGGCCAGTTCGGCGTCCGGCACCACGCCACCGTGGCGCTGAACCCGAAGGAGGCCAACGACCCCCGCTGCCGGCCCGTGCTCGACCTGCTGCCCCGCTACCTGGAGAAGGACGCCGTGGTCGCGGTCGGCGAGATCGGCTACGACGACATGACCCCGGCCGAGGACGAGGCGTTCGCCACCCAGCTCGCCCTGGCCGTCGACCACGATCTGCCGGCCCTGGTGCACACCCCGCACCGGGACAAGGCGCGCGGCGTCGAACGCAGCCTGGCGGTGGTCGCCGAGAGCGGCATCGCGCCGGGCCGGGTGGCGCTGGACCACCTCAACGAGGTGACCGTGAAGCTGGCCCGGGACAGCGGCTGCTGGCTGGGTTTCTCCATCTACCCCGACACCAAGATGTCGCCGCCGCGGATGGTGGAGCTGCTGCGCACGTACGGCACCGAGCGGATGCTGGTCAACTCGGCCGCCGACTGGGGCCGCTCCGACCCGCTGCTGACCCGGGCCACCGGCGAGGCGATGCTGGCCGCCGGGTTCACCGACGACGACGTCGACCGGGTGCTCTGGCGCAACCCGGTGGAGTTCTACGGGCAGTCCGGCCGGCTCGACCTGACCGACCTGGACACCCCGACCAGCGGCACCTTCGAGGGCAACTCCATCCTGCGCGGCGGCGACTGATGCGGCTGCGGCACGCCGACGGCAGCACCGTCCACCTCGGCTACTGCACCAACGTGCACCCGGCCGAGGACACCGCCGGCGTCCTCGCCCAACTCGACACGTACGCGGTGCCGGTGCGGGAGGCGCTCGGCACGGACCTGCTCGGCCTGGGGCTGTGGCTGGCCGCCCCGGTCGCCGCCGAGCTGGCCGCCGACCCGGCCGCCCGGCGCCGGCTGCGCGCCGAGCTGACCCACCGGGGGCTGGAGGTGGTCACCCTCAACGGTTTCCCGTACGCGGCCTTCCAGGCCCCGGTGGTCAAGGGCGCGGTGTACCACCCGGACTGGACCACCGGGCAGCGGCTGCGCTACACCCTCGACCTGGCCCGGGTGCTGGCCGACCTGCTCCCCGACGACGCGGCCCGGGGCTCCATCTCCACCCTGCCGCTGGCCTGGCGGGAGCCCTGGGACGCGGCCCACGCCGACACCGCCCGTCGCCGGCTCGCCGCGCTCACCGCCGGGCTGGCCGAGGTGGAACGGGACACCGGCCGCCCGGTGCGGGTGGCCTTCGAGCCGGAACCGGGCTGCGTGGTGGAGAGCAGCGGGCAGGCCGCCGCGCTGCTGGGCGGCCTGGACCCGGAGCGGCTCGGGATCTGTCTCGACCTGGCCCACCTCGCCTGCGCCTGGGAGGAGCCGGTCGAGGCGCTGGCCCGGCTGGACGCCGCCGGCCTGCCGGTGGTCAAGGTGCAGGTCTCCGCCGCGCTGGAGTCGGCCGACCCGGTCGCCGACGCCGAGGCGCTGGGCCGCTGGGTGGAACCGAGGTTCCTGCACCAGACCCGTACCGCCGGCTGCGCCCACGCCGCCGACCCGGCCGACCCGGCGTACGCGGCCGACGACCTGGACGCGGCGCTGGCCGCGCGGCTGCCCGGGGCGTGGCGGGTGCACTACCACGTGCCGCTGCACGCCCCGCCCGAGCCGCCGCTGACCTCCACCCTGCCGGTGCTGCGCGCCGCGTTGGCCGCGCTGCTCGCCGGCCCGACGGCCGGCTGTGACCACCTGGACGTCGAGACGTACACGTGGGGGGTGCTGCCGGCGGCGCGGCGTCCGCGCACCGACGCGGAGCTGGCCGTGGGCATCGCCGCCGAACTGGCCTTCGCCCGCGACGAACTGGTCACCCTCGGCCTCACCCCGGCCGGGCGAGCCGTCCCGACGACCCTGGGAGTACGACGATGAGCGAGCGCCACCGACCCGGCACGACGAGGTGCCACCGCCGCGCCGGGCGCAGCGAGGTGTCGGCATGAGCCGCCGGCTGGTGGTGCTGGACGTGGTCGGCCTGACCCCCCGGCTGCTGGCCCACATGCCCCGGCTGCGTGCCGTCGCCGAGCAGGGGTTCTCCGCCGGACTGGGCACCGTGCTGCCGGCGGTGACCTGCTCGGCGCAGGCCACCCTGCTGACCGGTGAGCAGCCGTCCGGGCACGGCATCGTCGGCAACGGCTGGTACTTCCGCGACCTCGGCGAGGTGCTGCTGTGGCGGCAGCACCACGCGCTGGTCGGCGGGGAGAAGGTGTGGCAGGCGGCCCGCCGGGTCGAGCCCGGCTACACGGTGGCCAACGTCTGCTGGTGGTACGCGATGGGCGCGGACGTCGACTGGACGGTCACGCCCCGCCCGATCTACTACGCCGACGGGCGCAAGGAACCGGACTGCTGGACCGACCCGCCGGAGCTGCGCGACACGCTCACCGACGCGCTGGGCACCTTCCCGCTGTTCACCTACTGGGGGCCGGGCGCGGGGCTGCCGTCGTCCCGGTGGATCTGCCGGGCGGCCGAGCGCATCCTCGCCGACCACGCCCCCGACCTGACCCTGGTCTACGTCCCGCACCTGGACTACGACCTGCAACGCTTCGGCCCGTCCTCGCCCCGGGCCGCCGCCGCGGCGGCGGAGCTGGACGCGGTGCTCGCCCCGCTGCTGGACGCCGCGCGGGCCGCCGACGCGACGGTGGTGGCGCTCTCCGAGTACGGCATCACCGACGTCTCCCGCCCGGTGGACGTCAACCGGCTGCTGCGTGCCGAGGGGCTGTTGCGGGTCTACACCCAGGACGGCATGGAGTACCTGGACCCGTGGACGTCGCGGGCGTTCGCCGTGGCCGACCACCAGGTCGCCCACGTCTACGTGAAGGACCCGGCGGACGTGGCCGCGGTGGCGAAGCTCTGCGCCGGGCTGCCCGGGGTGGCCGAGGTGCTGGACGCCGAGGGCAAGGCGGCGGCGGGGCTGGACCACGAGCGGGCCGGTGAACTGGTGCTGGTGGCCGAGCCGGACTCCTGGTTCACCTACTACTACTGGCTCGACGACGACCGCGCCCCGGACTTCGCCCGGAACGTGGAGATCCACCGCAAGCCCGGGTACGACCCGGCGGAGCTGTTCTTCGACCCGGCCGCGCCGGGTGCGGCGAAGCGGCGGGCGGGGGTGGCGCTGGCCCGCAAGAAGCTCGGCATGCGCTACCTGATGAGCGTGGTGGGTCTGGACGCGGGGGCGCGGGCGGTGCGCGGTTCGCACGGCCGGTTGCCGGCCGATCCGGCGGACGGCCCGGTGCTGCTCTGCTCCGACCCGTCGCTCGCCCGGGACACCTTCGCCGCGACCGAGGTCAAGGCGTTGCTGCTGGACCTGGCCGGGCTGGGGGCGGGTGCCGACGGGGCGTCCACGGCCCCGACCGGCCCGCCGGGCGCGGGGGAGCGGCGGTGACGCTCACCGCCGCCCCGACCGACGCCAGTGAGCTGCGCACCCGCTTCGACGCCGAGCTGGTGGCGTTCCTCGACCGGCAGGGCCCGGACTGGCCGGACGGTGCCCCGCGCGGCATCTTCTCCGCCCTGCACCGGTTCGTGCTGGCCGGCGGGAAGCGGTTGCGTCCGCTGTTCTGCTACTGGGGTTGGCGTGGGGCCGGGGGCGTGGACGACCGCCCGATCGTGGTGGCTGCGGCGGCGTTGGAGCTGTTCCACGCGTTCGCGCTGATCCACGACGACATCCTGGACGGCAGCGACCACCGCCGGGGCGCGCCGTCGGTGCACCGGGTCTTCGCCGAGCTGCACACCCGCTCGGCGTGGCGCGGCGACCCGGAGACGTACGGCCGCAACACCGCGCTGCTCTGCGGGGATCTCTGCGCGGCCTGGTCGGACCAGATGTTCCACGAGTGCGGGATGACCTCCGCGCAGATCTGGCAGGGGTACCGGGTCTTCGCCCGGATGCGCACCGAGGTGATCGCGGGGGAGTACCTGGACCTGGTCTCCGGGGTCGGGGACGGCTCGGTGGCCAGCGCGCTCACCGTGATCCGGATGAAGGCGGCCCGGTACACGGTGACCCGGCCGTTGCAGATCGGCGCGGCGCTGGCCGGGGGCCCGGCGGAGCTGATCGCCGCGCTTGTCGACTTCGGCGATCCGTTGGGTGACGCGTTCCAGCTCCGCGACGACGTGCTGGGTGTCTTCGGTGATCCGGCGGTGACCGGCAAGTCGATCCTGGACGACCTGCGGGAGGGCAAGCCGACGGTGATGATGGCGATGGCCCGCGACGCCGCCGACCGGGCCCAGGCCGCCCGGCTGCGGGACCTGTTCGGCAATCCCGAGCTGGACGCGGCGGGCGCCGCCGAACTGCGGACGATCATCGAGGCGACCGGGGCGCGGGAGAAGATCGAGCGGTTGATCCGGGTCCGGGCCGACGCCGCCCGGGTCGCGCTCGCCCAGGTGCCGTTGGCGGAGCCGGCCCGTGCCGCGCTGGCCGCCCTGGCCGATCAGGCCGTGCACCGGCAGCACTGAGCCGTCCCGCCCCGGCCCCTGCGGTGGTCCGGAGGGTGCACCCCGGCGCGGTGGGACCGGCAGGAGTCCGGCGCGGCGGCCGGTCTTTCATCAGATGAATGTGGATTCCCGTGCGGGTGGGCCGGCCCGGTGTCGCCAGCCGGCGACACCGGGCCGGGGCAGGTGGTGGCCACCCGGGGGGTGTGGCACTTCTTGTCACTGTCCGGTGACCCGCAGGTCGTCACCCGGGCCGACCGGCCCGCTGTCGTCGGGCGCGGTGCCGGGAGGGCGGCCGGGGCGCGGGCTTCATCTGATGAAAACCCACAACGGTGGGCAGAGGGTATGGACATTGATATAGGTCACCATTAATGTTTGTGGCATCACGGGCATGTTTCGTCAAGGTGAACCGGCGGCGCGGTAACCCCTTGGCGAGCGACCTTCCGCTGGGCGGTTCGCGCCCCGGCCGAGGGTTCGGACCGGCCGACCGGGGCACCCCCGGCCGCCCGGCCTGCCCTGCCACACCCCACCACTCCACCCCACCACCCGGCATCCGGCGCGGCGGCACGCGTCCCGCCCTGGCCGTGATCCGTCAGGAAGGGACAGCCCTCCAATGTCCACAAAGGACCCCACCGGTCACCGTTCCCGACGGTGGCTACCCTCCGCGACCGCAATGCTGCTGGCCGTCACCGCCGGCACGGTCGCCGCCACCACCGGCCCGACCGCGCCGGCCGCCGCGCACACCATCAACGCCAGCGACTTCCAGCAGGTCGAGCTGGCCCGTGGCGTCAACGAGATGGGCGAGCCCATGTCGCTCGCCGTGCTGCCGGACCGGTCCGTGCTGCACACCGCCCGCAACGGCACGGTGCGGCGCACCGACTCCGCCGGCGTGACCCGGGTGGTCGGCACGATCCCCGTCTACACCCACGACGAGGAGGGGTTGCAGAGCCTCGGGGTCGACCCGGACTTCGCCAGCAACCGGTTCATCTACCTCTACTACGCGCCGCCGCTGTCCACCCCCGGCGGCGACGCGCCCGCCACCGGCAGCAACTGGTCGGCCTGGCAGGGCGTCAACCGGTTGTCCCGGTTCACCCTGAACAGCGACTTCACCCTCAACCAGGCCAGCAAGGTCGACGTGCTCGACGTCGGGACCGACCGGGGCATCTGCTGCCACGTCGGCAGCGACATCGACTTCGACGCCGCCGGGAACCTCTACCTGTCCACCGGCGACGACTCCAACCCGTTCGACTCCGCCGGCTACTCGCCGCTGGACGAGCGCACCAACCGCAACCCCGCCTACGACGCCCAGCGCAGCGCCGGCAACACCAACGACCTGCGCGGCAAGCTCCTGCGGATCAAGATGAACCCCGACGGGACGTACTCGATCCCGAGCGGGAACCTGTTCCCCCCGGGCACCGCGAAGACCCGCCCCGAGATCTACGCGATGGGCTTCCGCAACCCGTTCCGGATCAGCGTCGACAAGGCCACCGGCGTCGTCTACGTCGGCGACTACGGCCCGGACGCCGGCAGCACCAACGCCAACCGGGGCCCCTCCGGCCAGGTCGAGTTCAACCGGGTCACCGGCCCCGGCAACTACGGCTGGCCGTACTGCACCGGCACCAACACCACGTCCGAGACGTACAACGAGTGGAACTTCGCCAGCAACTCCACCGGCCCCAAGTTCAACTGCACCGGCGGGCCGACCAACAACTCGTTCCGCAACACCGGCCTGGGCACCCTCCCGCCGGCCAAGCCCGCCTGGATCAGGTACGGCGGGGACGCCGGCAGCCCCGCCGCGTTCGGCGGCGGCTCCGAGTCCCCGGCCGCCGGCCCGGTCTACCGGTACGACCCGAACAACCCCTCGGTGACGAAGTTCCCGCAGACCTTCGACGGGCAGTTCTTCGCCACCGAGTTCGGCCGGGGCTGGGTCAAGCCGATCCACCTCAACAGCGACGGGTCGCCCGGCACCATCGACAGCTTCCCCTGGACGGGCAAGCAGGTGATGGACTCCGCGTTCGGCCCCGACGGGGCGTACTACCTGCTCGACTACGGCACCGGCTACTACAACGGCGACGCCAACTCCGCCCTGTACCGCTTCGACTACGTCGGTGGCGGCAACCGGGCGCCGATCGCCCGCGCGACGGCCGACCGCACCTCAGGCCCCGCGCCGTTGACCGTGAACTTCTCCTCGGCCGGGTCCACCGACCCCGAGGGCGGGACGCTGACCTACTCGTGGGCGTTCGGCGACGGCACCACCTCCACCGCGGCCAACCCCAGCAAGACGTACACCGCGAACGGCGCGTACACCGCGACGCTCACCGTGCGGGACCCGCAGGGGGCGACCGGCACCAGCAGCGTGACCGTCAGCGTCGGCAACACCGTCCCGACGGTCACCATCAACAGCCCCGGCGACGGCTCGCTGTTCTCCTTCGGGGACACCGTGCCGTTCAGCATCACCGTCACCGACCCCGAGGACGGCACGATCGACTGCACCAAGGTCAAGATGACCTACGTGCTCGGCCACGACCAGCACGGCCACCAGATCACCTCGGCCAACGGCTGCTCCGGCACGATCACCATCCCGGTCGACGGTGAGCACGACGAGGCGGCGAACATCTTCGCCATCTTCGACGCCGAGTACACCGACGCCGGTGGGCTCACCACGCACACCCAGCACACCCTCCAGCCCCGGCGGCGGCAGGCCGAGCACTTCAAGACCTCGTCCGGCATCGCCACCTTCGACAAGACCCCCGCCGAGGGCGGCAAGACCGTCGGCAACATCGAGAACGGGGACTGGATCGGGTTCTCCCCGTACCAGCTCGGCAACGTCACCTCGTTCACCGCCCGGGTCTCCTCGGCCGGTGCCGGCGGCACCGTCCAGATCCGCGCCGGCTCGCCCACCGGCACCGTGCTCGGACAGGCCACCGTGCCGGTCACCGGCGGCTGGGACGTCTTCACCACGGTCACCGGCACGGTGTCCGGCGCGCCCACCGGCACCACCACGCTCTACCTGACCTTCGCCGGTGGCAGCGGACTGCTCTACGACCTGGACGCGTTCACCCTGAACACCGGCACCACCCCACCGCCGACCAACGGCACCGGGCCGATCAAGGGCCTGGCCGGCAAGTGCCTGGACGTGCGCAACGCGGCCACCGCCGACGGCACCCAGGTGCAGATCCTCACCTGCAACGGTGGGGCCGGGCAGACCTGGACGGTCACCCCGAACGGCCCGATCAAGGCGCTGGGCAAGTGCCTGGACGTCAACGGCGGCGGCACCGCCAACGGCACCAAGATCCAGCTGTGGAGCTGCACCGGCGGCAGCCCGCAGGTCTGGTCGGCGCAGACCGACGGGACGCTGCGCAACCCCGCCTCGGGCAAGTGCCTGGACGTCTCCGGGAACAGCTCGGCCGACAGCACCGTGGTCCTGCTGTGGACCTGTAGCGGCGCCGCCAACCAGAAGTGGACCCTGCCCTGACCTGACGGGCGCGGGACCGGCGGTGTCCGGTCCCGCGCCCCCCGGCGTACTGGAGCACGACATGAGACTCCTCCGACCGATCCTCGGCGCGGCCACCGCCGTCCTCGCCGTCCTCGCCTGCACCGCCCCGGCCACCTCGGCGACCGCCGCCGACGCCGCCTACGACGTGCTGGTCTTCTCCAAGACCGCCGGATTCCGGCACGACTCCATCGCGGTCGGCACCCAGGCCATCCGCGACCTGGGGGCGGCGAACAACTTCACCGTCACCGCCACCGAGGACGGCGGCCAGTTCACCACCGCCAACCTCGCCCGGTTCGAGGCGGTGATCTTCCTCAACACCACAGGTGACGTGCTCAACGCCAGCCAGCAGAGCGCCTTCGAGTCGTACATCGCCGCCGGCGGCGGGTACGTCGGCGTGCACTCCGCCGCCGACACCGAGTACGACTGGCCGTTCTACGGCAACCTGGTCGGGGCGTGGTTCGCCTCCCACCCGGCCATCCAGCAGGCCACCGTACGGGTGGAGGACCGCGCGCACGCGGCCACCGCCCACCTCGGCCCGACCTGGCAGCGCACCGACGAGTGGTACAACTACCGCACCAACGCCCGCTCCACCGCGCACGTGCTGGCCAACCTCGACGAGTCGTCGTACTCGGGGGGTGGGATGGGGGCCGACCACCCGCACGTCTGGTGCAAGACGTACAACGGCGGCCGGTCGTTCTACACCGGCGGCGGCCACAACCAGTCGGCGTACTCCGAGCCGGCCTTCCGCTCCCACCTGCTCGGCGGCATCCGGTACGCGGCCGGCCGGACGAAGGCCGACTGCCGGCCCGAGACCGGCTACACCGCGCTCTACAACGGGTCCACCAACGGCTGGTCGCAGGCCGGGCCGGGCAGCTTCACCAACTCCAACGCCACCCTCAGCTCGGTCGGCGGGCTGGGCATGCTCTGGTACAGCGCGAAGCAGTTCACCAACTACTCGCTCAAGCTGGACTGGAAGGTCGACGGGGACGACAACTCCGGCGTCCTGATCGGGTTCCCGCCGTCGAGCGACCCGAACTCGGCGATGGACAACGGCTACGAGGTGCAGATCGACGCCACCGACACCGCCGACCGGACCACCGGCTCGATCTACTCGTTCCAGGCCGCCGACCAGGCCGCCCGGGACGCGGCGCTGAACCCGCCGGGGGAGTGGAACACCTACGAGCTGCTGGTCGAGGGGGAACGGCTCCAGGTCTTCCTCAACGGGGCGAAGATCAACGACTTCACCAACACCAACCCGGTCCGTTCGCTCGCCGGCCACATCGGCATCCAGAACCACGGCACCGGTGACGACGCCTCGTTCCGCAACATCCGGATCAAGGAGCTGGGCGGCACCACGCCGACCAACGGCACCGGCCCGATCAAGGGTCTGGCCGGCAAGTGCCTGGACGTGCGCAACGGCGCCACCGCCGACGGCACCCAGATCCAGATCTTCACCTGCAACGGCAGCGCCCGGCAGACCTGGACGGTCACCCCGAACGGCCCGATCAAGGCGCTGGGCAAGTGCCTGGACGTCTCCGGTGGCGGCACCGCCAACGGTACGAAGATCCAGCTGTGGAGCTGCACCGGTGGCAGCCCGCAGGTCTGGTCGTCCCAGTCCGACGGCACCCTGCGCAACCCCGCCTCCGGCAAGTGCCTGGACGTCTCCGGCAACAACTCGGCCGACAACACCGTGGTCCTCCTCTGGACGTGCAGTTCCTCCGCCCCCAACCAGAGGTGGACCCTCCCCCAGTAACCCCACCCCACCCCACCCCGCCCGCCACCCGCCGGCCGTGGGCCGGGCTGAGCATCGGTGATCAAGAGGTTTGCGTCACGACGGGGCCACCCGCGTGACGCAAACCTCTTGATCGTCGTGGGCGAGCGAGCGAGCGAGTGGGCGGGCGGGAGGGAGGAGGCGGGGACGCGCGGGTGGGTGGGGGAGAGGGGTTTCGTGGGGGGTGGGGTGGGCTTAGAGTGGTGGGCGGCGACCCGTGGGTGGCCGGTGACCCGACGGGAGGCGCAACCCGTTGGGCCCAGGTGCGTGTGCACCCACCGGTGACCCGGCACGGCCGTCGACGTACCGGCCCGGCCCGGTCACCCTCGCCCCGGTCAGCTCAGGAATCCCCACCACAACAGGGGAGACAGACGATGGCGCGACCGATCACGCTCTTCACCGGCCAGTGGGCCGACCTGCCGTTCGACGAGGTCTGTCGACTCGCCTCCGAATGGGGCTACGACGGGCTGGAGATCGCCTGCTGGGGCGACCACTTCGAGGTCGACAAGGCGCTCGCCGACGACTCGTACGTCGAGCGCAAGCGGGAGACGCTGGCCAAGCACAACCTGAAGGTCTTCACGATCTCCAACCACCTGGTGGGTCAGGCCGTCTGCGACCATCCGATCGACGAGCGGCACCAGGACATCCTGCCCGCCCGGATCTGGGGCGACGGCGAACCCGAGGGGGTACGCCAGCGGGCCGCCGAGGAGATCAAGGACACCGCCCGTGCGGCGGCGAAGCTCGGCGTGGACACGGTGGTCGGCTTCACCGGGTCGTCGATCTGGCACACGCTGGCGATGTTCCCGCCGGTCCCGCCGGCGATGATCGAGCGCGGCTACCAGGACTTCGCCGACCGGTGGAACCCGATCCTCGACGTCTTCGACGAGGTGGGGGTGCGGTTCGCCCACGAGGTGCACCCCAGCGAGATCGCCTACGACTACTACACCACCAAGCGGACGCTGGAGGCGATCGACCACCGGCCCGCGTTCGGGCTCAACTGGGACCCGTCGCACTTCGTGTGGCAGGAGCTGGACCCGGTGAACTTCATCTTCGACTTCGCCGACCGGATCTACCACGTCGACTGCAAGGACGCGAAGGTGCGCACCGGGGACGGTCGGCGCGGCCGGCTCGCCTCCCACCTGCCCTGGGCCGACCTGCGGCGCGGCTGGGACTTCGTCTCCACCGGCCACGGTGACGTGCCCTGGGAGGACTGCTTCCGGGCGTTGAACGCCATCGGGTACACCGGGCCGATCTCGGTGGAGTGGGAGGACGCCGGGATGGACCGGCTCGTCGGTGCGCCGGAGGCGCTGGAGTTCGTCCGCCGGCTGGCGTTCGACGCCCCGACGGCGGCGTTCGACGCGGCGTTCAGCAGCGGCAAGGACTGAGACACCCGTCGGGCCGGTCGCCACGTGGCGACCGGCCCGACGACGTACGGACGATCAGAGGGTGCTGCCGTTGGCGCCGGTGCCCGGCGCCTTGGGCTTCGGGGTGGTGGTGGTCGAGCTGGTCGGGCTGACGCCCGACTTGGCGCCGACGGTGGCCGGCGTGCCGGCGAAGGCGTCGTCGGCCGGGGTCAGCTCCGGCTTGCCGCCGTTGCCGGTGTGCAGCTTCTCGCCGAGCCTGGACTGGCCGAGCTTGTCCTTGCCCTCGCTGTACAGGCGGGTGGCCTGGGCCTGTGCGACCCCGGCCGCCTCCTGGACGGTCGGGTGGTCGAGCACCTTGCGGCCCCGCACGACCAGCTCCTCGTACTTCTCCCGGCCGGCACGGGCGCCCAGGACGAAGCCCGCAGCCAGCCCGCCAAGAAACATGATCTTTCCGCGCATGGCGGCTCCTTCCGTACCTGACGCTCCCGTCGCTCCCGCCGGTGGTGCCCGGTCGGGACCGACCATCGTCGCGCCCCACAGTTTTCTCGGTCGACAGCTAACTACCCATCCTGCTCCGCGCTCATACCTGGTTGTGCCGGGATGACGAATTGTCCGCATTGTGAGCGTCGATCGTTCGGGCGGTGGCGCGGCGGTCGAATGCGGTAACCCCCTGGACCGAACCCCCCCGAAGTCCTGTACTCTTGTGCCGTCGCCGAGCGCCGGAGAGATCCGGTACGACGCGGCGAAGCAGTCCCCCGTAGCTCAATTGGCAGAGCAGCCGGCTGTTAACCGGCAGGTTTTTGGTTCGAGTCCAAACGGGGGAGCCCAGTCTTCCACTCCCGCCCGTCGGCCTCGCCGACGGGTTTTTCCGTATCCCGGCCCCGCTGCCGATGCCCCGCGCCGCCGCGAAGAGGACCGGATGGGCGGTTTCGGCCCCCGAGGGCGTACCCGGGCGGCAGGATGACGGATGTCGACCTGGACTCCCGCCGCGTCGACCGGTGCGTCGACTGAGGGGTGGACCGGGATGGCCGGTGGACGGGGCCGGGGCACGGCCACGCTGATCGCCGTGGCGGTCGTCCTGGCCTGGCTGGTCGTCGGCGGCATCGCCGGACCGTACGCCGGCAAGCTGGGCGACGTCGCCACCAACGACAACGCCGCCTTCCTGCCCACCGACGCCGAGGCGACCCGCGCCCAGGACCTGGCCGCCGGCTTCGTCGCCCGACCGACCACCCCCGCCCTGGTGGTGTACGCGCGCAGCACCGGCATCACCGGTGCCGACAAGGAACGGGCGGTCGCCGACAGCACCCGGTTCGCCCAGGTCAAAGGGGTGGTCGGGCCGCTGCCCCCACCGATCGCCAGCCAGGACGGCCAGGCCCTGCAGGTGGTGGTGCCGATCGACGACGCCGAGGGCGAACAGATCGGCCAGGTGGTCGACGAGTTACGGAGCATCGCCGGGGGCGACCGCGACGGGCTCACCGTGGACGTCGCCGGCCCGGCCGGCCTGCTCGCCGACCTGATCGAGGTCTTCTCCGCCATCGACGGGCCCCTGCTGCTGGTCACCCTGGTCGTGGTGCTGATCATCCTGCTGGTCGTCTACCGCAGCCCGGTGCTGTGGATCTTCCCGCTGCTGGCGGCGGGGATGTCGTACGCGCTGGCGTCGGTCTTCGTCTACCAGCTCGCGAAGCACGACGTGATCAAGCTGAACGGGCAGGCCCAGGGCATCCTCACCGTGCTCGTCTTCGGCGCCGGCACCGACTACGCGCTGCTGCTGATCGCCCGCTACCGGGAGGAACTGCACCGGCACGAGCGCCCCTGGGACGCGATGCGTACCGCCTGGCGGGGTGCCGCCCCGGCCATCGCCGCCTCCGGGGCCACCGTCATCGTGAGCCTGCTCTGCCTGCTGCTGTCCAGCCTCAACTCCAACCGGGCGCTCGGCCCGGTGGCCGCCATCGGCATCGCCGCCACCCTGCTGGTGATGCTGACCTTCCTGCCCGCGCTGCTGGTGCTCGGCGGCCGGTGGGCGTTCTGGCCGCGTACCCCCGGGGTGGACCGGGCGGACCCGCAGGCCGAACACGGGGTGTGGGCCCGCATCGCCCGCTTCGTCGCCCGCCGGGCCCGGGTGGTGTGGCTGACCACCGCCGTGGTGCTGGCCCTGCTCACCCTCGGCCTCACCCAGCTCGGGGCCACCACCCTCGGTCAGTCCGAACTGTTCGCCAACCGCACCGAATCGGTCGCCGGGCAGGAGGTGATCGCCCGGCACTACCCGGGCGGCACCGGCAGCCCGGCGACCATCTTCACCCGGCAGCAGACCGCCGGGCAGGTCGCCCAGGTCGCGCAGGGCGTGCCCGGGGTGGCCGCCGTGCGCCCGGTGACCGGGCGGGACCAGACCGGCCCGCCCGACCCGAACGCCCCACCCCTGGTGGTCGACGGACGCGTGCAGCTGGAGGCGACCCTGACCGACCCGCCGGACAGCGACGCCGCCGCCCGGACCATCCGCAACCTGCGCGAGGCGGTGCACCGGGTGCCCGCCGCCGACGCCGTGGTCGGCGGGTTCACCGCCATCGACGTGGACACCTCCGACGCGTCCACCCGGGACCGCAACGTCATCATCCCCGTCGTCCTCGTGGTGATCACGGTGATCCTGGCGCTGCTGCTGCGGGCGCTGGTCGCGCCGGTGCTGCTGATCGCGACGGTGGTGCTGTCCTTCCTGGCCACCCTCGGGCTCTGCGCGCTGGTCTTCACCTACCTGCTGGACTTCCCCGGCGTGGACGCGTCGTTCCCGCTGTTCGCCTTCGTCTTCCTGGTCGCCCTCGGCATCGACTACAACATCTTCCTGATGAGCCGGGTCCGCGAGGAGTCCGCCCGCCGGGGCACCCGGGCCGGGGTGCTGGCCGGGCTCACCGTCACCGGCGGGGTGATCACCTCGGCCGGTATCGTGCTCGCCGCCACCTTCTCGGCGCTGGCCGTACTGCCGTTGGTGGTGCTTGTCGAGTTGGGTGTGGCGGTCGCCGTCGGGGTACTGCTGGACACCATCGTGGTCCGCTCGCTGCTGGTGCCCGCCCTGTCGTACGACATCGGGCCCACGGTGTGGTGGCCGAGCCGACTGTCCCGGTCGGCGCGCGACGACGCGGAGGTGGCACATGGTCGCTGAGACGGACGTGGTGATCGTCGGCGGTGGTCTCGCCGGGCTGGCGGTCGCCCGCCGGCTGCACCGGGCCGGGGTGCCCTGGCGGCTGCTGGAGGCCGGCGACCGGATCGGCGGCCGGGTCGCCACCGACACCGTCGACGGCTACCTGCTCGACCGGGGCTTCCAGGTGCTCAACACCGCCTACCCGAGGCTCGGCACCCTGCTCGACCTGGGCACCCTCGACCTGGGCTGGTTCACCTCCGGGGTGCTGGTCCGCCGCGGCGACCGGCTCGACCGGCTGGTACACCCGCTACGCGAACCCGGCGGCACACCCGCCACCGTGCTCGCCGGCGTCGGCTCGCTGCCCGACCGGCTCCGCTTCGCCGCCCTCGCCACCGGCTGCGCGACCCTGCCGGCGCACCGGTTGCTGACCGCGCCGGAGACCAGCAGCGAGACCGCCCTGCGCCGGGCCGGGCTGTCCGACACCATCATCGAGGAGCTGATCCGGCCGTTCCTGTCCGGCGTGCTCATCGACCGGGAACTGGAGACCTCCAGCCACGTGCTGGCGATGATCCTGCGGTCCTTCGTCCGGGGCCGGATCGGCCTGCCCGCCCGGGGGATGGCCGCGCTGCCGCAGGCCATCGCCGCCCCGCTGCCCGCCGACCTGATCACCTGCGACACCCCGGTCACCTCGGTCGCCCCCGGCCGGGTCCGCACCCCGGCTGGTGAGATCACCTGCCGCGCCGTCGTGGTCGCCGCCGACCCGACGGCGGCGACCACGCTGCTGCCCACCCTGCCCCGGGTACGCACCCACAGCTACACCACCTACTACCACAGCGCCCCCCAGCCGCCGCTCGACGAACCGGTCCTGCTCGTCGACGGCGACCGGCGGGAACTCGTCGCCAACACGGTGGTGGTCAGCCGGGCCGCGCCGTCGTACGCCCCGCCCGGCCGGCACCTCGTGGCGACCTCCGTGGTCGGCCCCACCGCCCCGCCCGAACCGACGATCCGCGCCGAACTGGACCGGCTCTACGGACGCTCCACAGCGGACTGGGAACACCTGACCACGGTGTCGGTCCCCGAGGCGCTGCCCGCCGCGCCACCCCCGCAGGGGCGGCTCCGCAAGCCGGTGGCGCTCGGCGGAGGGATCTTCGTGGCCGGCGACCACCGGGACAGTCCGTCCATCCAGGGGGCGCTGGCCAGCGGCTGGCGTACGGCCGGATCGGTGCTCGCGGAACTGCGCGCGGCGGGCTGATTCCGGTGCTCGCGCAACGCCGGTTCGGGTGCATCCGGATCGACTGCTGACTGTTATTCTCGCGTAGCCCATCGTGCCGATCGGTGTCGGTGGGCGGGCCGGTTCGGTGGTGGCCGGTGGCCAGCCGGGCGGGTTACGATCCGGCGCGGTATCGGGGGCGGTAGCTCAGCAGGTTAGAGCAGTGGACTCATAATCCATCGGCCACGGGTTCGAGTCCCGTCCGCCCCACCCGAAACGGATGTCCGAGCGGGGCGCACGGCCGCCGAAGCGCAGGCCAGGGCGGCGCACCCGCACGGGCGCTGGTCAGTCCTGGCCGCCGCGGTACTCGTACAGGCCGTCGATCATCCTGCGTTTGAGCGCCGGGACCCGGTCGACCACGCGCAGGTAGCCGCGCATGCCGGCGAGCGCGGCGCGACCCAGCACCGGCTTGTGGACCAGGGCGTCGGCGGTCATCTGCTCCCGGGAGTCCCGGACGGCCTGGAAGCCGTACTCGATCATCCGGGTTTCGTAGTCGTGGACGGCCTCGACCAGCCCTTTGTGCCCGTCGCGGACGAGCGTCAGCTCGTCGGTCAGGCGCTGCGCGTCCCGCAGCGCGGTGTTGGCGCCGACGCCCCGGCCCGGCGTCATGGTGTGGATGGCGTCGCCGAGCAGGGTGACGTTCGTGCTGGGCCAGGCCGGGATCGGCACCGAGGTGCGGATGGTGATGGCGAACGCGGTGCTCGGGTCGCCGAGGGTGAACAGTTGGCGCAGCCGGGGGCTCCACGTCGGGGTCATCCGCAGGACGAGGCGGATGAGGTCGTCGCCGCCGTACGTCATGATGTCGGCCGGGAACTTGTCGGCCGCCGCCGCGATGCCCCAGTTGAGGTAGTCGCGGGTGTTGTCGAACTGCAGGCCGGGCCAGCGCGCCAGCAGTTCGTCGTCGTTTCTCGGCCGGCCCTGCTGGTCCCAGGGGAACTCCATCCAGTGCAGGATGCAGGATTTGCCGCCGGGTGCGAGGACCATGCCGATGCCGGGAAAGAACCGCGTCGGTAGCAGCGCCGTGGTCCGGGGTGTCATCGGCACCTTCGCGGCGATCGCGATGATGCCGGTGTCCTCGGTGCGGGCGTGGGGGAGGTACTGCCGGCGTACCGCCGAGTTGACGCCGTCCGCCGCCACCAGGAGGTCGCCGGTGGCGGTGGTCCCGTCGGCGAAGTGGGCGGTGACGCGACCGTCGGCCTGGTGCCGGTAGCGGACGAAGGTCTTGTCGAAGTGGATGACGTCCTGCATGCCGGTGAAGAGCACCTGGCGCAGGGTCATCCGGCTCACCGACCTCTCGCTGTCGACGTCGTCGGTGGCCGGGCGCAGGGGCAGCGCGAGCGTCGGCCGGAGCTGCTCGTCGAAGAACACGAAGTGTTCCGGCGCGCGGGCGCAGGTCGCCACGAACGTGCGGTAGAGCTGGTCGGGCAGGCACGCCTTGAGCGCCCGGCTGCCGTGCGGGTCGATGCCGACCCGGTAGCCGTGCAGGCCGTCGCTGCGGGTGCGGTCCCGCTCGTAGACGGCGACGTTGATGCCGGCCCGGCGTAGGCCGTGTGCCAGGCACATCCCGCCGGTTCCGGCGCCGATCACGAGTACGTCCATGTCCCCGCTCCTCTAGAGAATCTGATTACTAGATTATCTAGATACCGTACGGCGGTTGGCTAGAATTTCCCACCATGGGTCTGGCGGAGCAGCTCGGCGAGGCGATGCAGGCGTACCAGCGCGCGGTCGACGTGCTCGACCAGCGCGCCGCCGACCTGCTCGGCCTGAACCGCACGGACATGCGCTGCCTCGAACTGCTGTTCGCGCCGGAGCCGCCGAGCCCCGGCGAACTGGCCGTCGCGGCCGGGATGACGACCGGGGGTGTCACCACCGCGATCGACCGGCTGGAACGCGCCGGCTACGCGACCCGGGAACGCGACACCGCCGACCGTCGCCGGGTGACCGTCCGCCCCACCGAGGCGGCCAACCGGAAGATCGGCGCGATCTACGGGCCGATCGTGACCGACGGACAGGCGTTCCTGCGGCGGTACGACGACGAGACGCTGGCGCACATCCTCGAATTCATCACGCACGCCACGCGGAGCTGTCACGAGCACGCCGAGCGGCTGGGCCGGTAGCCGACCCCCTCGTCGGGGCGCGCGGCGTCGCGGACGGGGGCTCTGCGGGGGAAACAGCAAAGGCAGGGGGTCGGAGCCTCCCTGCCACTTCTAACGTATATCGCACCCCGGGTCTTGTGGCAAGACCCGGGTGCCGGTGCAGAATCTCCACTCGACGCCAGAACCTGGCGAAATCCGAGATTCGCGAAGCATGCGTCGGTATCGACGCATCGGGCAACGCGAGCGGTCGAACGGGGAATCCATGATCGACGTGACCATCGTGGGCGGTGGGCCGACCGGCCTGATGCTGGCCTCCGAGCTGCGGCTGCACGACGTACGGGTGGCGGTGCTGGAGCGCGACGCCGAGCCGACCAGCGTGGTGCGCTCGCTCGGCATGCACGTGCGCAGCATCGAACTGCTGGACCAGCGGGGCCTGCTGGAGCGGTTCCTCGCGCACGGAAAACAGTTCCAGATCGGCGGCTACTTCGCCGGCATCGCCAAGGAGTGGCCGTCGGGGATGGACACCGCGCACGGCTACGTCCTCGGCATCCCGCAGCCGGTCACCGAGCGGCTGCTGGCCGAGCACGCCACCGCGGTCGGCGTCGAGATCCGGCGGGGCAGTGAACTGGTCGGGCTCAGCCAGGACGGGGACGCGGTGACCGCCGAGCTGGCCGACGGCACCCGCCTGCGTACCCGCTATCTCGTCGGCTGCGACGGTGGCCGCAGCACGGTGCGCAAGCTGCTGGGTGTCGGCTTCCCCGGTGAGCCCACCAGGAACGAGACGCTGCTGGGCGTGATGGAGCTGACCGCGCCGCAGGACGAGGTCGTCGCGGTGATGACCCGGGTACGTCGGACGCAGCTCCGGTTCGGGGTCGGCCCGGTCGGGGACGGCGAGGGGCTGTACCGCGTCGTCGTACCGGCCGCCGGGGTGAGTGAGGACCGGGCGGTCGCACCGACCATCGAGGACTTCCGGCAGCAGTTGCGGGCGACCGCCGGCACGGACTTCGGGGTGCACTCGCCCCGCTGGCTGTCCCGCTTCGGCGACGCCACCCGGCTGGCCGAGCGGTACCGGGTCGGCCGGGTGCTGCTGGCCGGCGACGCGGCGCACGTGCACCCGCCGCTGGGTGGGCAGGGGCTCAACCTCGGTCTCCAGGACGCGTTCAACCTGGGCTGGAAGCTGGCCGCGCAGGTCGCCGGGTGGGCGCCGGCGGACCTGCTGGACACCTACCAGGCGGAGCGCCGGCCGGTGGCGGCGGACGTGCTGGACAACACCCGCGCGCAGACGGAGCTGATGTCCCTTGAGGCGGGCCCGCAGGCGGTCCGTCGGCTGCTGACCGAGCTGATGGACTTCGAGGAGGTGAACCGGTACCTGATCGAGAAGATCACCGCGATCTCGGTCCGGTACGACCTCGGTGCCGGCCACGACCTGCTCGGTCGGCGGTTGCGGGACGTGGAGCTGAAGCGGGGACGCCTCTACGGGCTGATGCACCGGGGGCGGGGGCTGCTGCTGGACCAGACCGGGGAACTCTCGGTGGCGGGCTGGGCGGACCGGGTCGATCGCGTCGTCGACGTCGGAGAGGAGTTGGCGGTGCCCGCGCTGCTGCTGCGACCCGACGGGCACGTGGCGTGGGTCGGTGCCGACCAGCGGGAACTGCGCGACCGGCTGTCCCGGTGGTTCGGCGTCGCCACCGCGGCCCAGGAACTGTCCGGGTTCAGCCGGTAGGGCCGGCGTCAGGGTGCGTCGGGCCGGGTCGTGCCGTCGCCGCCGCTCTGCTGGGCGGCCCGTAGCGCGGCGTGCATCTCCCAGGGCGCCTGGGGCAGCGCGCGGCCGGTTTCGAGCAGTGACTTCAGGTTGGCCATGACCGCGGGCCAGCCGGCGGAGACCGCGTCGAAGTCCTCGTCGGACGGCAGGTTCACGTGCGTGACGGTCAGCCGGACGATGTCCCGGTGCGGTTCGATGAGGAAGGTGACCGTGGAGGCGTCCGGCCCGGCCTCGGCGTCGACGTCGCCGAAGGTCATGACCAGCCGGGTCGGCGGGGTCGCTTCGAGGACCGTGCCGCCGCCGTCGGCGATGCCCGAGCCGTCGGTGCGCCGGTGTTCCCACCGGGAGCCGGGTCGCCAGTCGGAGACGTTGTGGTGACCCCAGTAGGTGCCGGTCAGGTCGGCGTCGGTCAACGCCTCCCAGACCCGTTCCGGGGTGGCGTGGAGGTAGGTCACGTACACGAAGGTGGGTTTGGTGACGGTCATCTGCGGCTCCTCTGCCTGTCGGCGGATCGCGTCGAGCACCCGTAGCCGGGGTTCCTCGAACGCGGCGATCCAACGCTGCGGCAACTCGTGGATGGGGACCGGGTTGAGGTAGTGCCACCTCTCCCGGCCGCGTCGGACGGCGTTGACCAGATTGGCCTCCTGCAACACGCCGAGGTGTTGCGTCACCGACTGCCGGGTGATGGCCAGTTGGGCACAGAGTTGGCCCAGGGTCTGACCGTCCTCCCGGCGGAGGCTGTCGAGCAACCGGCGACGGGTCGGGTCGGCGAGCGCCTTGAACACCTTGTCCATGTCACCGGCCATGACCAGCATTATGCAGTCATCTGCCTGCCTAATGTCAAGCGTTGCGCCGCCGTCGGCGAGGGAGTCGGGCGCGGAAAGCTCCCCCGCCCGTCACCGGGCGGGGGAGCGGATCATCCGGTACGGGCCACGCGGCCCGTACCGGATGACGGGTCGCACCCGGAGGCGGACCGGGACGGTCAGGCGACCGTGCAGGCCGCGCCGTTGAGGGTGAACGAGGAGGGCTTGGCGGTGTTGCCGGTGTGGTTGGCCTGGAAGCCGATGTCGACCGAGCCGCCGGCCGGGATGGTGCCGTTGTAGCTGGCGTTACGCGCCGTCACCTGCCCCGACGAGGGGGAGTAGGTGGCGTTCCAGCCGGAGGTGATGCTCTGCCCGCCGGGCAGCGTGAACACCAGGGACCAGCCGTTCACGGCGCTGGAACCGGTGTTGGTGATGGTCAGGTTCTCGGTCAGGCCGCTGTTCCACGCGTTGACGCTGGCGGTGACCCGGCAGGCCCCGGAGCTGGGCGGCGGGGTGGTGGTCGGCGGCGGGGTGGTCGGCGGGGGCGTGGTGGGCGGCGGGGTGGTGGGCGGCGGGGTGGTCGGCGGCGGGGTGGTGGGCGGCGGCGTGGTCGGGGTGGGGTTGGTCAGGCCGAAGAACTGGAGGGCGACGGCGGCCATCCCGCCGGAGGGCAGGCTGTGCCCCGCCCCCTGGATGCTGTACGCCTCGACCAGGACGTTGCCGCTGCTGTCGGCGTAGCGGCGGCGGTTCCAGCCGGACTGCGGGGTGTCGGTGGAGGTGGGCGTCTGGCTGAGCCCGAACACGTTCGTCCACTGCTCGATGGTCTCCTGGAGCAGCGAGTACGGCACCAGGGTGTCGGCGGTGCCGTGCCACAGCTGCACCTTCGGCCGGGGGCCGGTGTACCCGGGGTACGCCTGCTGGCGGACCGCGTCGCCCCACTGCTGCGGGGTGCGGTTCATGTTCCCGCCGGTGCACTGGCTGGCGCCGGGCGGGTAGTCGGCCGCGTTGGCGAAGCAGTTGTAGGGCACCCCCATGAAGGCGGCGCCGGCGGCGAACACGTCCGGGTAGACCGCCAGCATGTGGTTGGTCATCATGCCGCCGGACGAGCTGCCGGTGGCGAACACCCGGCGGGGGTCGCCGCCGTACTGCCGCTCGGTGTAGTTGATCATCGAGACGATCGACACGGGGTCGCTGCCGCCGCCCCGGCGCTTCGCGGCGTCCGACCAGGTGTCGAAGCAGTTGCCGAAGCCGGCCTGCTGGGTCGCCGACGGGTAGATCACGATGTAGCCGTACCGGTCGGCCAGCGAGGCGAATTCGCTGCTGGAGTAGAAGCCGGGGCCGGTGCCGCCGCAGCCGTGCATGGCCACCACGATCGCCGGGTTGGTCGGGCGGGTGTTCGGCACGTAGATGTGCATCCGCATCCGACCGGGGTTGTCGCCGAAGTTGGTCACCTCGACCAGCGACGCGGCGTACGCCGGCTGGAGCGTCGGTACCACCAGGGCGGCTGCCGCCACGGTGGCGACCAGCGGCGCCGCCAGGGCGAGCAGCAGTTTCCGTCTGATTCTCATGGGCGTGACTCCCTCACAGGTTGAGATCGGCCGCGCGACCGTGCGACACGGGTACGCCCGGATGCCCGTGTCGTCCGCGCTGGCCCACTACGTCCGGCATGCCCTGCCCCGGCCCTAGGGCATTGCATGGCACTTAGTGTTCTCCTAGGTCCGACAAGTGTCAATCGAATGGCCTCGATACACTGGGCGGTCACCGGTTCCGCGCCCGGGTCCACCCCGGACCGCGTTCGGTAGGCGGGCACCGGTGCGCCGTCTACAGTCGGTGCCACCGTCGCCCAGCCGAGCCCGGAGCGTCCCCAGTGCCACACCCGTTCGACATCGAGGAGATCTTCCCCGACGACGGGGACCACCCGGTGCGGCTGCCCCGCCGGCAGGCCGGCAACTCGCCCCAGGGCGTCGCGGTGACCCTGCTGGCCGACTACACGCTGCGTACCCGGGCATGGCTGCCGTCCGCCGCCATCGTCGCGCTGCTCGCCGAGTCCGACGTCAGCCTCGCCGGCGCGCGGACCGTGATCAGCCGGCTGGCCCGCCGGGGGGTCCTCGAAGGGAGCCGGCAGGGCCGACGCAGCTCGTACCGGCTCAGCCGGTCCGCCGCCGTCAGCCTCTCCGTCGGCGGCAGTTGGGTGATGGCCGCGACCACCACCACCCAACCGTGGGACGAGTGCTGGACCCTCGTCGCGTTCTCCCTGCCCCAGGAGCGCAGCGCGCAACGACGCGCCCTGCGCGGCCAACTCCGGTGGCTGGGCTACGCGCCGCTGTACGACGGACTGTGGATCTCACCGCACGAGCTGACCCCGAAGGCACGGGCCCACCTCGCCCAGCTCCACCTCGGCGCGGTCACGGTGTTCCGTGGCCGGCGGGTCGACCTCGACGCGGTCGCCGGCCGCGACCCGCTCGACGCCTGGGACGTCGCGGCGGTCGCCGAACAGTACGAGAGCTTCCTGCGGCGCTGGCAGCCGATCCTGCCGCGCATCGCCGCCGGCCGGGTCGACGGCGCCGAGGCGGTCCGGGCCCGGACCGAGGTGATGGACACCTTCCGGCGGTTCCCCACCCTCGACCCGCAGCTACCGCTGCGGCTGCTGCCCGCCGGCTGGCTGCGCGGCCCCGCCCGGGAGACCTTCGCCGCCGTCTACGACGGGCTCGCCGACACCGCCGAGCGGCACGTCCGGGCCGTCGTCGCGCGGTTCGCCGACGGTACGGAGGCCGACGTGCGGGCGCACACCACCGCCGACCTCCTGGCCGGCGTGTGCGCCACCGAAACCCGGCATGCCGCCCCGCCCGGCCTGGCGGAGCCGTCCCCCGCGCACTGACCCGTCAGTCAGGTCGGTTCAGAGCTTCAACCCGTCGACGGTGCCCAGGTCGTACCAGGTGAGCGAGAAGGAACCGCCGGACGGGACGACCGGGAACACGCCCCAGCTCTCCAGGACCGCACCGGGCCGCAGGGTGAAATCCTCACCGGAACGCTCCGCCGCGCAGTACGTGTCGACCGGGTTGACCCGCCGCCCGTCGGCCAGCGTGAGGTGCGACGACTGGAGATCCACCGCCCGCTCCGGGCAGCTCAGCACCCACCCGCCGGGCGACCGGGTCTCGTAGCGCAACTGCACCCGCAGCTGTCCCGACGTCGTCACCTCCAGACCCGTGACGGTCGCCGTGTTCTGCCCGTCGTCGTAGAGGAGGCGACTCATTCGCCGTGGGCCGGCCTCCGGCGAGGCCGAAGCGGCCGTGCCGGGCGCGGCGGTCGACGGGGCGGGACTGCCGGACGGCGGCTGCGTGGCCCCGGAGGCGGTTGCCCCGGCCGGTGCCGCCGCGTCCGGACCCGGTCCGGTCTTCTGCGGCCCGTTGAGCGTGAGCCAGACCACGGCGGCGGCCCCCAGCACCGCGATGAGGACGACGCCGACGATCAACCCGACCAGATGCTTGCGCAACATCGATGATCCTTACTGCCGGTGAACAGGCTCCTTCCACGCTAGATCCCGGTGACAAGATCCGCAGGCCGGCGGGGTCGTCGAGCTCACCTGCGGCGGGCCCGTTCCAGCACCTCCTCGGCGGTCAGCGGGCTACGCGGATGATGGCTGAGCGACAGCGGGGTCCGGATCTTCACCGGTGCGGCACCCTCGGCGGCGAGATAGAACTCGCCGGTGCCGAGCCGGGCGACGTCGGCGATGTCGCCACCCTTCGCCTTGGCCATCTCCCGGGCGGCCTCGATCTGGATCGGGCTGTTCAGCCGGCCGTAGAGCTGGGTCGCCGCGTTGCCCGGAATCCGGTTGTGCAACCCCTTGGGCGCCTGGGTGGCGAAGACCAGCCCCAGGCCGTACTTGCGGGCCTGCGCCGCCAGGGCCAGCGTGCTCTGGGTGCACGGCGTCATCGCGCCGGACGGGGCGAACGTCTGTGCCTCGTCCATCACGAGCAGCCCGAGCAGCGGCCGGTCGTTCGCCGGGTGTTTCCTGATCCAGGCGAACAGCGCCATCTGCAACTGGTTGACGAAGCCCTGCCGGGCCTCGTCGGACTGCAGCCCGACGAGGCTGACGACGGAGATCCGGGCCCGCGCGCCGGGGGCGGGGGTGAGCAGCAGCCCCGGGTCCATCGGGCTGCCCTCGCCGCCGAAGAGCGGATCGTTGACCATCGCCGCGGCCAGCGACTGCGCGATCCCCACGCCGATCTTGTCCGCCCCGTCGATGTCCAGCAGCCCGTCCGGCAGGTCGGCCAGGGTGTCGATCAAGCCCTGTACCCGGCTGCCACCCCGCCGGCCGTAGTGCTCCACGGCCTTACGCAGCACGGCGAGCCCCAGGTGGACCTTGTTGGTGCGACCGGTCAGCTGGGCGCGGGGCGCGAGCGACGCGACAGCCGCCTCCACGGCCTCGTGGAACTCGTCGGGGTCGTCGCGCACGCTGCGGAAGTCCGGCAGCGGCTGGAAGCTCAGCGGGCGGCCCGACGACCGGCGTGGCGTCCACACCAGCACGTCGGTCCCGGCGAGGTAGTCGCGGGCCTTCCCGGCGTCCCCGGCGCGCCACTGCGGCGGCGGTTCCGGCCACCCGTCGCCGAGCCGGGCCAGGTCGTTGTTGGGGTCGAGGACGATGGCGGAGACCCCGGCGAGGGCACACTCCTCCAGGACGCGGCGGATCAGCACGGTCTTGCCGGACCCGGAGCCGGCGAAGATGGTGGTGTGCTTGCGGAGGGCTTCGAGCGGGAGCGACACGGGTTCGTCGGTGCGGTGGTCGTATCCCACGGTGAGACGCGGACCGGACTCCGCAGCCCCGGCCGGCAGCGGATCGACCTGCCCCGGACCGGGTCGCCCACACCCGGCGTCGGTCCGCCCGGCCCCGCCCGGTCCGGACGGTGCCACGCGTCCCGCCGTGTCGTCACCGGGAGCGGCGGGGAGCCAGTCGGCGACGGAGGCGAGGGCCTGTCGCAACACGGTGAGGTCCCGGGTCGGTTGACGGGCGGTCAGCCAACCCCGGATGTCGACCGGTGACTCGGCGAGCATGACCCGCAGCGCCCCGAGGATGCGGAGATCCCCGTGGTCCAGCGGCAGGATCGTCCCGCCGGCCCGGGTGAAGGCCGTGACCGCCTGCCGGGTCTTGGCGCCGCCGGACCAGGCGCCGTTGCGGAGCAGGAACAGTCTGCGCCGGGCCACCCGGGCGTCGAGCCCCGCCACCGTGCACGCCTTGCGGAGCCGGGCCAGCGCGGCGATGGCGTGGTGTTCCTCGCTGATCGCCCGGAAACACCAGTGGACCTGGTCCTCGGTGGCCTCGTCGAGGGTGAGCCGGAGCCGGGCGTGCAGCGGCGGTTGGGCGCTCGGGGGCGGGTCCACGCTGAACGATCCGCCGCCCTCGCCGCGTTCCACCACCCAGGCGGTGAGGCCGGCCGCGAGCAGGGCGGGAACCGTTCCGTCCTCGCCGTCGCGGGTCAGCGGACCGGAAACGTCGGCCTCGTTCTTGAGCTGGGCGAACCTCTTGTCGAACGGCTCCAGGCCGGCGGCGGGAACGCCGCGCGGGCTGTGGGGCTGCGGCTGCGTCGGATCACCGAGCCGGGTCAGCTCCCGCACCTCGCCGGCCGCGAGGCAGTCCCGGATGTGCCGGTCGATGTCGATCAGCAGTTCCCGAGGGGTCATCCCCTCGGCGTGTGCGAAGGCGTCGGGCCGCACCGGCCACGAGGGATACGGGGGTACGAAGCCGACCTCGGCGAACCGGACGGCGAGCCGTCGTTCGATGATCCTCCGGGCCAGCGCGGGATCATGGATGGTGGTGAGCCGGGGTGGCACCCGGAACCGGTCGCTCACCGTGTCCACCGTCCGACTCCTGATGATCGTCCACGACGTCGGCAGGCAGGCCACCAAGGTGAGCGTGCGGCGGGTGAGCTGGCGCAACGACATCAGGCCGTCGGCGATCCGGGCGTGCACCGCAGCCTGCTCCGGGTCGTCCTGCGCGCCGGGTCGGGCGTGCAGGACGTCACCGGCGGCCACGGACTGCGCGATGAGCGTGTCGATCTGGTCGACGGCGATCACGGACGGGCCGGTGAGGGCCAGCAGCCAGGAGATCTCCTGGACGATCCGTTGTGGGCCGCGCGGCGTCCGCCGCATGCCCCAGGCGCTGCGCTCACCCGGCTCCCCCTCCTCGCCGGAGGTGAAGTAGTTCTCCGCGACGTCCCGGTGGGCGACGTCCTCCGAGGCGCTCAGCGCGAGCGCCCGCGCCGTCTCCCCGCAGACGCGGGCCACGTGCGGCGCGTACCCGACGAGCCCTTCGACGAACGCGTCCAGGGCCGGCCGGGTCAGTTCGGTTTCCCCCATCACCGCGCGGCGGGCCGACCGGGGTGCCCCGACCAGCGAGGAGAGCCGGCGCAGCAGCAGCCGGAGCTGGCTCTCGCCGCCGGGCACCGGCCGGGACAGTCCGTCGAGCACGGCGGCGAGCACGCTGTCCCAGAAGCCGTGCGCGTCGAGCAGCCCGACCAGGAAGAAGTAGCCGTCCTGCTGCTGCACCTGCTGCCGGATCCAGCCCAGCAGGTGGGTCTTGCCCGAGCCGCGCTGCCCCTGGAGCACCAGCCCGATCGGGCTGCTGTCGGCGCTGTGGCGGGCGTCGGCCACCCCGTCGAGGATGTCGCGGACCACGGCGCTGTGCAGGCCCTCCACGTGGAACGGCGAGGGCCGCCAGACGTCGTCGGGCACCGGCGCCCAGTCGAACCTGAGTGCCGCCAGGGCGGCGTGCTCCGCCCCGGTCATCCCACCCCGATCGCCAGCAGGTGCTTGTCCTGGCCGCCCAGCCGCAGGGCCGCCGCCACGTCGGCCGTGGTGAGCGCCTTCTGGTTGGATTCCGGGACGATGTCCACGTCCGGCTCGCGCTCCAGATCCCGCAGCGCCTCGTCGAGGTCGGCGGGGTCGACGTCGCCGAAGAACGGCCGCAACCGGGCCAGGCTGACCCAGGCCCCCGGCTCGGCGGCCAACGCCCCGTACGCGTGCCGGACGCGCAGACCGAGGGTGCGCCGCAGGTCCGGCCGGGGCTCACCGCCCCGCACGTCGGTGAGTGCGAACATCTCACCGAACGTGCGGTAGTCGCTGCGCGCCATGACCCGGTCCCGCAGGTTCACCTGCAACGCCGTCAGCGCCCCACCGAGGATCCGGCCGACCGGGGACTGGAAGGGCAGGTCCTCCTGCACCCGTACCCAGCCCTTGTCGGCGAGCTGGTGCAGGAAGGTGTTGCCCTCACGGCGGCTGTCCAGGTAGCCGAGCCGGTTGAGCTTGTCCCGGTACGACTTGCGGATGTCGACGCCGTAGCGCTTACGCAACTCGGTGTTGGGCACCTCCCGGGCCTCGGCCATCAACACGACCAGGATCGCGCTCTCGGAGGGGGTGAGGTCATCGCCGGGCATGGAACGTTCCTTCCGCCATGTCGCGTCGCCGGGCCCGGATGACGGTGCCGATCTGGTGCACCACCGCGCCGACGTCGTGGTTGATTCGGGCATTGGTGAAGCGGAGGACGGCGTAACCGTCCATTTGCAACCGCACGTCGCGCTGCCGGTCCGCCTCGAACCGGTCCGGCCGGCAGTGCTCCGGGCCGTCGACCTCGACGACACACCGTTCCGTGGGCCAGAGCAGGTCGAGGCAGACCGGGGGCGTGAGGGGATGCGACTGGTGGTAGTGGTTCCAGACCCGGCCCGCCGCCCAACTCTCGGCGGCCAGGGCGGCCTCCAGAGCCGCCTCGGTGCTGCTGCCGGGATGGGGACGCCCCAGCACCGTCGGTGACGTCGCCGGGGCCGGCGGGGGCGGTGCGACCGCCGCCGGGGTGAGCGCGACGCTGACCACCCGGTCTTCGTGCCGCAACGGCGTCCCGGCCAGCCACACGGCGACCCGGCCGTGGTGGCACAACCACTCCGCGCCCGCCACGACGGCCCGTTCCCCGGCCGGGTCGAGACCGGCGGGAACCTCGACCAACAGGCTCACCCGGGGTCGGCCGAAGCCGTCCGCCACCACCCGGGTCAACCCCGGACAGCGGATCTCCGAAGGGAACGGGTCGGTCGGTGGACGCCGCCCGGACAGCGCCACGCCGGCGAGGTACGCCAGGAACGGTGCGAAGTGCGCGGAGCCCCGCGCCCGCCGGACGGCGGCGGCCCGGACGGCGGCCAGGCCGAACGGGTCGGCGCGGGGGACGTCCGCGGCCTCGGTGAGCCAGCCGGGCAGCAGCGCCACCGCCACCCGTTCGAGGTCGTCCAGGACGGCACGGACGAAGGCGCCGGGGGTACGGGTCGGGCCGGGCCGTAGCACGACGGCGACCGGGCCGGCCGTCTCCCCGGTGGTGGTCGCCGCGACCGTGTCGATGGGTACGCCGCCGAGCTGCACGACGCGATCCACCGGCAACCCGGCGAGCTGCTGGACGAGACTCATGGCGGGTCACCGGCGTGGACCGCGACCGCCGCTTCCCGGGGGAGGTCGGATCGGGCGGAACTCAGCGGTCTTCATCCTCCCGTGCGGCTATCGGACGAACCCGAACACACTACGAAGCGGTTCGCCGGAAGCGCCAGAGCCGTCCCCGGTCAGTCGTGCTTCGGACAGCTGAGCGCACGGTGGCCGGCCGGGCCGGTGCGGCGGGCTACCGGGACCTGGCGGGTTTCCCGTCGGCGAGGGACTGCGCCCGGCGGCTCAGCGACTCGACGCGGGCGGTCAGCTCCCGTACCGCCGCCTCGTCGGCGTCGTCCAGGGTCGACAGCCGGTCGAGCAGGGCGGCGTGGTCGGAGGTCAACTGCCGGTAGCGTCGGACGAAGCTGCTGTCGTCGCCGTCGGGGCGGCTGCTCAGCAGGGCGTACTTCGGGTCGAGGTCGATGATCTGTTGGGCCAGGCCGGCGGTGGCGGCGCTGAGCGCGCTGCGGCTGTCGGTGCGTTCGTCGCGGCGGACCCGCCGGGCCGCCGCCAGCCGCCCGGCCCGCCGGCCGCCGAGGTAGAGCACCGACGCTCCGGCGACGACCCCGGTCACCGCCGCGGCGGCGAGCAGGAACCGGGGCAGCGACGGGCTGATCGTCCGCGCGCCGTCGGGTACGGTGCCGGCCTTGACCAGCCGGTCGTAGTTGACGGCGATGACCTTCACGGCCTCCAGCGGGCGGTCGACGAACGTGTCGATGCCCCGCCCGATGATCATTTCTGCGGCGGCGGCCTTGCCGAGGTTCTTCTTCTCGTACCCGGGCACCAGGGCGCAGCCGTAGGTGTCGTAGTCGTCGCCGTCGCGGCTGAGTACCAGCACGACGGTCCCGTCGGCGGCCCGGTGCACCCGTTTGCAGGTGTCCCGCAGGTCGGCCCCGGGGGAGCGCAGGATCACCACGAGCCGGCGGTTGCCGATGATCCGTTCCGCCTCGGCCCGGTCCACGTCGAGCCCCGGGTCGGCGTAGAACGACGTGGTGCGGACGTGCCGGGCGATCGGGCCGTCCAGCGCCCCGCCGCTCCACACCGCCCAGCCGGCCAGCACCAGGCAGGCCAGCACGGCCAGGCCGAACGGGGTGCCGAGCAGTCCGGCGACGCGTCGCTGCCAGGGGCGGCCGGCACCGGTCTGCGGGGATACGGAACGTGTCATGACAGCCTGCCCCGCAGGTAGTTGTCCGGGCGGTAACTGGCGATGCCGACCTGGCGCGCGGTGTCGTCCAGCTCGGCCGCCGCCTCGTCGAGCAGCGTGCGGACGTGCCGGGCGGGCAACTTCTCCTCCCACGCCGACCGGGCGGCCTGGAGTTTGACGATGCCCCGGGTCAGTGCCGGGTTGCTGCGGGCGTCGGTCAGCAGGGACACCTCGACGGCCAGCGCGGTCAACCCGGCCAGCCGGGTCGGCGCGGTGTCCCGCCGGCTGCCCGGTCGGCGGTCGGGCCGGCGCAGCGACCGGGCCGACAGCACCATGAACGCCGCCACGCAGCCCGCGAAGAGCCACGGCAGCGCCGGCAGCGCCACCCGCAGCGGATCGGCCGGCCGGTACGGCAGGGGCCGCTCGAACAGGCCCGCGTAGCGGATGTCGGTGACCCGGTTGAGGTAGACGCCCAGCACGTTGCGCTGCGGGTAGTCGGTGCGGCTGAGCAGGTTGGCGAACTGGCCGTAGAAGCTGGCCCCGGCCAACTCCGCGAAGTCCGCCGCGCCGGGTCCGTGGTATTCGATCCAGAGCCCGTACATCACCACGATCGGCTGGTCGGGGAACTGGGCGCTCAGGGCGGGGCCGTACCGGGGCAGGGGTTCGCCGTAGCGCTGCACGGGCAGCGCGACGTACCACGCGCCGTCGGGGAAGGCGTTGCGGGCGGCGGTCTCGGGCACGTCGGTGAGGGTCGCGCCGGGCGCGATGTGCCGCCCGGTCGCCCGCAGGTCGGTCAGGACGGTGCCCAGCTCCGGCCCGCTCGGCTCGCGCCAGCGCAACTCGTCCCGGTCGGCCGGGGTGGACTCCTTGCGGAGCGCGGTGATCAGGGCGATCAGCAGGTCGGTCACGTCCCCGGTGGCGAACTGCGCCCGCCAGGCGGGCAGCCGGTCGGAGCTGGCCTGGTAGAAACCGCCGCTGACCTCGGTGCCGATCACCCGGATCGTGGCGTTCTCCACGTCCCGGACCCGCTCCCGCTCGTCGGAGTCCAGGCCGGGCGGGGCGACCAGGATCCGGGTGTCGCCGGCCACCTCCCGGACCCGCTGCTCGTTCCAATACGCCACCGAGCCCGGCAGGCGGACCACCGGCGCGGCGGCCACCAGCGCGGTCATCTCGTCCACCGACGGCACGGTGGCCCGGTCGGAGGTGCCGGCGCTGTCCGTGTCGACCCCGGCCGTCGACGTCGGCGACCGGCCGTAGCTGACGTCGATGCCCTGCTGCCGCTGGGCGAGCAGGAAGACCACCAGGACGAGCACGGCGATCCCGAGCAGCGTCCAGCGCAACGGCTCGGCCAGCCGTCGGTACCTGTCGGCGTTCACCGCTGCTCCCGCCACAGCCGGTCGGCCTGCCGGGCGTGCTCGGCCGCCGCCCGCGCCGCGTCGGCCCCACCGCGCCGGCCCGCGAGCGACTCGGCGCGGGTCAGCAACCGTTCCGCCTCGGGCACCCGGGCCGGGGCCGCGTCCCGGCTGACGGCCGCGCTGTCGATCGCCGCCCGCGCGGCCGACCACGCGGTCCGCCGCTGTTCCGCGCGGGCCCGTCGCTGGGGCAGCAGGGTGGTCGCCACGCCCGCGGCCACCAGCAGCACCGCGCCGGCCAGCCAGAACAGGGAGGGGTCTGCCATGGGCTCCAACCGTTCGCCGGGGTCCGGGGGACGGCCCCCGGGGGTGGTCCGACCGAGTCTCGCTGATCGGGTCAACCCGCGCCACACGGCCCCCGACCAGGGCGGTTACGGCTGCGAAGGGTGGTGTGACGGTGATCGTGAGTACGGGTGCTCATCCGGTGGCCGTCCCCGCCGACGATGATCGGGGCGTGCAGATGACGCGTACCCGTACCCTCCTCGGCGGTGTGTTCCTCGCCGCCGCGACGATCGGCACCTGGGCGGCCTGGCTGGGGTGGGAGAGCGGCTGGTCGACGGACCCCCGCACCGGCGCGACCACCGGCCCGTACGCGGTGTGGCAGGTGGCCGGCGCGGTGCTCACCCTGGTCGTGGTCGCCGCCGTCGCCGGCTGGCTGCTGAGCCCGGTGCTGGTGGCGCCGGTGATGACGGTGGCGTTCACGGCCGCCTGGTCGGGGCACGCGGCGGCGACCGACGACTCCGGGCTGTGGGTGGTGGGGGCGGTGCTGGTGTTCCTCGGCACCGGCCTCGGCAGCACCCTGGTCAGCCTCGGCACCCACCTGCTCCGCCGACGCCGCACCCGGTGACCGCACCGCCGGCCCCGGCTGGCGGATTGCCGACAGGACGCCCGGGGTCGGTAGGGGGCACTGTTGACGCAGGTGGATGGGGGTGTGGCCGGGGAGGCGCGGCGCACCCGCCCGGCCGGCCGGCGGTGACCGGGCCCGGTCGCCACCGCCCGGTCCGGACAACGACGTCACCATCTCCGGCCGGCGGGCGTCGTGCCCGTCGACCGGGACAGCAAGGAAGGAGGGGCCGGGATGGCCGCTCCCACCGTGACCGCCAGCCTCGACGCCTCGACCTACTCCCCGGGTGAGCCGATGACGCTCACCGTCGGCTACGCCGACCCGGACACCCGCCCGGTGACCGTCACGATCGTGCTGACCGACCCGGACGGCAACAGCAGCGCCCCGGTGCGGGTCACCGCGGTCATCGACCCGCTCAGCGTCGAGGTCGCCGACGACTCCGGCCGGGCCTGGACGGTGGTCTCGGACACCGGGGCGACCGCCGTGTACCGGGCGGTGGCCTGATGCCCCGGGTCACCGTGACCGTTCGTGACCAGGGTGGACGCACCGCCAGCGCGGCGGCCGACTACGCCCTGGCGCCCCCGGTGTGGGGTGGCTACTACCTGGCCGGCAACGCCGACCCGACGGCGGACCTGGTGGGCGGGAACTTCCGTTCGCTGACCCAGTACCGCAGCCTCGCCGACGGGTACGTCTTCCCCGGCTACGGCATGTCCTGGCTGCGCGATCTGGGGCGGGCCGGGGTCGCGCCGAACGTGGTGCTGGAGCTGAAGCACTACGGCGCCGGCAGCCCCGGCGCGCAGACGTTCACCGTCGACGGGGTGACCTGGACCGTGCCCGCGCCGGCGATGACCATCCAGCAGCGTCCGGGCACCACCTGGCCCCGGGCGTACGGGTACGGGCAGGTGCTCGCCGGTCAGTGCGACGGGCTGCTCGCCCGCGCCCTGTCGCAGTACCGGACGTTGGGGTTCCCGGTGAACCTGCAACTCGCCTCGGAGTTGGACACCGACCACGAGTTCGGCACCACCGAGTCGGGGGTGTCGTTCACCTGGGCCGAGTCGGACGCCCGCGCGGTGCAGGCGCTGACCTACGTGGTGAACTGGTTGCGGGCCCGGGGCCTGCCCGCCGGCACCACCTTCTCGGTCGGCGCGGGCGGCTTCGACCGGGCCGCCTTCCGGCGTACCCATCCGGAGGCGTTGATGTCCCGGGTGGATTTCCTCCAGTGGAACGTCTACGCGACCGACCCGGCCCACACCGCGCTGGGCCGGTTCCGCCGGACGAGGGACTGGGCGGTGGCCGACCTCGGGCCGGTGGCGCTCTCCCGACCGGTGATCATCGCCGAGTGGGGGGTGCAGGTGTCCGCCTTCCCCGACCAGGCGGCCTGGATCGCCACCGTGCCACCGGCCCTGGCCCGGCTCAACGCGGAGCGGGGGCCCCGGATCGTGCGGGCGAACTACTTCAACTCCGGCTGGGGCACCCTGACGCCGAAGCAGGCGGGCCTGGCCGCCCTGCGCGCCGCGTACGCGACCAGGCCGTTCGGCTGACCGCCGGCCGGCGGGGCCGTGCTCACTCCTTGTCGAGGTGACGCTCCAGGGTGTCGAGGTGGGTCTCCCACATCCGCCGGTACGGGGCCAGCCAGTCGTCCACCGCCCGTAGCCGGCGCAGGTCGAGGCGGTAGATGCGGTGCTGGGCGACCGTCCGGCAGGAGACGAAGCCGGCCTCGCGGAGCACCCGCAGGTGCTTGGAGACGGCCGGCTGGCTCAGCTCCAGCGTGTCGACCAGCTCGCCGACGCTGCACTCGGCCCGGCGGAGCGTGTCGAGGATGCGGCGGCGGCTCGGCTCGGCGAGGACGGCGAAGGCGTCAACGGACACGCAGGTAGTATGCCTCTACCAGCATATTTCTGTCATGGCATATGCCCGGTCGGCGGGGCCCGCGCGGGTGCCCGCCCGGCTCCCTATGCTCGGGGCATGGAACTGCGGATCTTCACCGAGCCCCAGCAGGGCGCCACCTACGACCAACTGCTCACGGTGGCCCGCGCCGCCGAGGACGCCGGCTACGGCGCGTTCTTCCGCTCCGACCACTACCTGGCGATGGGGTCGTCCACCGGCGAACCCGGCCCCACCGACGCCTGGACCACCCTGGCCGGACTGGCCCGGGACACCTCCCGGATCCGCCTCGGCACGCTGGTCACGGCGGCCACCTTCCGGCTGCCCGGCCCGCTGGCGATCACCGTCGCCCAGGTCGACCAGATGAGCGGCGGCCGGGTCGAGCTGGGCATCGGCGCCGGCTGGTTCGCCGACGAACACACCGCCTACGGCATCCCGTTCCCGTCGGTGGGGGAGCGCTTCGACCGGCTGGAGGAGCAACTCGCCGTCATCACCGGACTGTGGGAGACCCCGGCCGGCGAACGGTTCGACTTCGCCGGGAAGCACTACCCGGTCGACAACTCCCCGGCACTGCCCAAGCCGGTGCAGCAGCCCCGCCCGCCGATCCTGCTCGGCGGCAAGGGCCCCAAGCGCACCCCGCGCCTGGCCGCCCGCTACGCCGACGAGTTCAACCTGCCCTTCGTCTCGGTCGACGAGACGGTCGCCCAGTTCGGCCGGGTCCGCGCGGCCTGCGCCGAGATGGGCCGCGACCCGGGCACCCTGCGCTGGTCCAACGCGTTGGTGCTCTGCTGCGGCCGGGACGACGCCGAGGTCGCCCGCCGGGCCGCCGTCATCGGTCGGGAACCGGCCGAGCTGCGGGAGAACGGCCTCGCCGGCACCCCCGCCGAGGTGGTCGACAAGCTCGGCCGCTACGCCGAGGCCGGCAGCGAGCGGACCTACCTCCAGGTGCTCGACCTGGCCGACCTGGACCACCTGGAACTCGTCGCCGCCGAGGTGATGCCCCAGCTGTGACACCGGCGGCCACCCGCCGGTGGCGGGCGGCCGGGACGGTCAGCGGTGGCGGGCGCCCGGCTCGCGCAGCACCGTGTCCAACCGGCCGTCCCGGTCGCTGTCCAGGTAGGTGATGTCCGGTACGCCGTCACCGTCCAGGTCGAACTGGACCACGTCGGCGATCCCGTCACCGTCCAGGTCGGTCACCACCTGCGTCGAGCCGTCCAGGTGGTGGGTGACGATCGAGTGCGCCCCGCTCTGCGCCACCCGGGGCGTCGACGCCGTCGTCGGTCCCGGCCGGTCCGGGTACGCCGACGGCGGGGCGCTCGCCGGCTCCAGGCCGACCCCGGTCGGGTCGATCTCCTCCTCGGACGGGTAGACGTCGCCGTGCAGGATCGGGTCGCGGTAGCTGCTCATCGCGCCATGGTTCCCCGTGGACGCCGTCGACAACCGTGCCGGATGATGCACCGGACCGCGCTCATCGACGGGGGAGACGACGTGGAGCTGCACCGGGAACGGGGCCGGCAGGTGCTGCCGGCGGTGTGCGTACTGGCCGGGGTGGTGCTGCTGGCCACCGGCGGCGGGCCGCTGCGGACGGCCACCGCGCTCGGCGGCGTCGCGCTGGGCGGGGTGGGGCTGGCCAACACCCTGCGACCGTTCCGGTTCGTCATCGACGCCGACGGGCTGACCGTGCGCCGACGGGGGCTGCACCGCCGGCTGCGCTGGGCCGAACTGGCCCTGGTCGTGCTGGACCGCCCCGCACCGGGCACCGGCGGGCTGCGGCTGCTCGGCGTACCCGCCGACGCCGCCGTCGGGTTGCCCGCCGACGCCCGGGTCGACGGCCGGCCGGCGACCGAACTGCTCGACCTGGGCCACGTGCGGGAGAACCCGGACGAGATCGCGGCGGCCCTGGCCCGGTACGCCGGCCAGCGGTTCCGCGACGACCGGGGCGCCACGGCCGGTTCCGTCGCCGACTTCACCGTCGGACTGCGCGGGTACAGTTCCGACGTGGTCGACACACTGGTGGGACACGCCCGCGCGGCACTCGACTCGGACGACCCGGCGCGGCGCCGGGCGGCCCGCGACGAACTGGCCGCCGCCAGGGCGGCGGGCCTGCCGGTCGCCCTGCGCGGCTACGACGTACGGCAGGTCGACGAGGCGTTGGACGCCCTGCACGCGGCGCTGACCGAGGGCGGCGACGCGTGAGCGGGGCGCCCCGGCACAACTGGGCCGGCAACGTCCACTACGCCGCCCGTGCCTTCCACCGGCCGACCACCCTCGACGAGCTGCGCCGGCTGGTCGCCGGCAGCGACCGGGTACGGGCGGTCGGCAGCGGCCACTCGTTCAACCGGATCGGCGACACCACCGGCGACCTGGTCTCGCTGGCCGGGTTGCCGCCCACCGTCGAGGTCGACCGGGAACGCGGCACCGTCACCGTCGCCGCCGGCCTGCGCTACGGGGACGTGGCGACCCGGCTGCACGAGCAGGGGCTGGCCCTGGCCAACCTCGCCTCGCTGCCGCACATCTCGGTGGCCGGCGCGGTCGCCACCGGCACCCACGGCTCCGGCGACGGCAACCGCAACCTGGCCGCCGCCGTGGCCGGCCTGGAACTGGTCACCGCCGACGGGGACGTGCTCACCGTGGACCGGTCCGCCGGTGACCGGTTCGCCGGCATGGTGGTGTCGCTCGGCGCGCTGGGCGTGGTCACCCGGGTCACCCTGGACGTGCTGCCCACCTTCACCGTCCGCCAGTACGTCCGCGAGGGCCTGCCCGTCGGCGCGCTGGACGCGGCGCTCGCCTCGGCGTACAGCGTCAGCGGTTTCACCACCTGGCGCTCGACGGACATCGACCAGGTCTGGCGCAAGCAGCTCGCCGACGCCCCGCCGCCGGAGCCGGACTGGCTCGGCACCACCCCGGCCGGGCGGCCGGCGCACCCGGTGCCCGGGATGGACCCGGTCAGCTGCACCCCGCAGTTCGGCGAGCCCGGTCCGTGGCACGAGCGGCTGCCGCACTTCCGGCTCGGCTTCCTGCCGAGCAGCGGCGACGAACTCCAGTCCGAGTACCACCTGCCCCGGTCGGCCGGGGCCGGGGCGCTCGCCGCGCTGGCCGGGATGCGGGAGCGGATCGCGCCCGTGTTGCAGATCTGCGAGCTGCGCACCGTCGCCGCCGACGATCTGTGGCTCAGCCCCAACCAGGGCCGCGACACGCTGGCCGTGCACTTCACCTGGGTCGACGACGCGGCGGCGGTGCAGCCGGTGCTGGCCGAGGTCGAGGCCCGGCTCGCCCCGTTCGACCCCCGGCCGCACTGGGGCAAGGTCTTCACCCTCGACCCGGCCGTGGTCGCCGCCGCCTTCCCCCGGTACGCCGACTTCGCCGCCCTGCTCACCGAGCTGGACCCGGCCGGGGTGTTCCGCACCGACCTGCTGGACCACTACTTCCCCCGCGCCTGACCACCCGACCGCAGCGGGCACCGGAAGTCGGGTCAGGCCGGTTCCGGCTGCCTAGCGTGGATCAGGCACGCGGAAGGAGATCAGGTGCTGGACCGGCTGAACGAGGCCCTGGCGTACGTGGAACGGCACCTCGACGGACCGATCGAGGTGGCCGACCTGGCGCGGATCACCCTCACCTCGGAGTACCACTTCCGGCGGATGTTCTCGGCGCTGGCCGGAATGCCGCTGTCGGAGTACGTCCGCAGGCGGCGGCTCACCGTCGCGGCGGCCGAGGTGCTGGCGGGTGAGCGGACGTTGCTCGACGTCGCGGTCCGCCACGGATACGGCTCGACCGAGGCGTTCACCCGGGCGTTCCGGGCGATGCACGGCATCGGGCCGGGTGAGGCGCGGCGTACGGGGGCCGTACTGCACTCCCAGCAGCGGTTGTCCTTCCGGCTCGTGGTCGAAGGAAGCGGCAGCATGCGGTACCGGGTGGTGGAGAAGCCGGCGTTCCGGCTGGTGGGTCGGCGCGCCCGGGTGCCCCTGGTGCACGAGGGGATGAACCCGGCGATCGTGGCGTTCGTCAGGGGCATTCCGGCGGAGACGACGGCCCGGATCGAGGCCCTGTCCGACCAGGAGCCGGCGGGCATCGTCAACGTCAGCGACCTGCCCGGCGAGGACCGCTCCGAGGGCGTCGAGCTGGACTACTGGTACGGCGCGGTGACCGGCGCGGACGTGCCGGACGACCTGGAGGCGCTCGACGTGCCGGCGGGGGCCTGGGCGGTCTTCGCGACCTCCGGGGAGTTCCCGGCGGCCGTGCAGCACCTGTGGCGGGACGTGTTCACCCAGTGGTTCCCGTCGAACCCCTACCGCAGCCGGCCGGGTCCGGAGATCTCCAGTGTCCGCATCGCGGCCGGTGGCACCCACGCCGACGCCGAACTGTGGATCCCGGTGGAGCGGGCCGGCACTGCCTGATCGACACCGTTGTCGGCGATGTTGCGGGGTCCGCGTGCTGCGGATGCCGCAACATCGGCCTAGTTGCGGTTCTGCCCGGCCGTCAGCCGGCGGGGTGGGGGCGCAGGGTGCTGCGTTGGACGGCGCGGCTGATGTCGCTGGGGGAGACGATGCCGACGAGCTGGTCGCCGGTCACCACCAGGGCACGGCCGTCGGAGCACTCGCTGAGCCGGGGGAGCAGGTCGTTGAGCTGTTCCTCCGGCCGGGCCAGCACCAGGTCGTCGGCCCGGCAGGCCACCTCGGCCAGCGTGGTGGCGGCCCGCCGGTCGGGCGGGACGCCGCGTACCCGGTCCAGGGTGACCAGGCCGACGGGCCGGCCGTCCTCGGTCAACGGCAGCGCCGTGTGCCGGTAGGCGAACAGGTAGTGGTCGACGAAGTCGGCGACGGTCATCTCCGCCGATGCGGTCTGCGGCTGCGGGGTCATCACCTCACCGACCCGGACGCCGGTCAGCGCGCTGCCCAGCCGGGCCTGGCGCTCCTCCATCCCGGCCGCGCCGATCAGGAACCAGCCGATCAGCGCCAGCCACAGCCCGCCCGGCCCGTACCCGGCCAGGAACTGCCAGATGCCCAGGCCGATCAGCAGCACGCCGAGTACCCAGCCGGCGCGGGCGGCCACCACCGACGCCCTGGCCCGGTCGCCGGTGGCCTTCCACACGGCGGCGCGCAGCAGCCGGCCCCCGTCGAGCGGGGCGGCCGGCAGGATGTTGAACACCGCCAGCAGCACGTTGATCCCGGCCAGCCAGGACACCGAGCCGAGCAGCAGCCCCTCCTGCCCGGCCAGCGCCAGCAGCACCGCGATCGCCCCGAAGAACACCCCGAGGATCAGGCTGACCAGCGGGCCGACCCCGGAGATACGCAGCTCCGCGCCCGGGTCGGAGGGCTCGCCGCGCAGCTCCGCGACGCCGCCGAACAGCCACAGCGTGATCCCCTCCACCTGGAGGCCGTTGCGTTTCGCCACCACCGCGTGCGACACCTCGTGGGCCAGCAGGCCGACGAAGAAGACCACCGCCGCCGCCAGCCCGGCCAGCAGGTACGCCCAACCGGGCCGGTCGGGGTACGAGCGGGGGAACTGGTTGGCCGACAGCACCCACGCGATCAGCACGAAGATGACCAGGACGCTCCAGTTGACCCCGACGGGTACCCCCGCGATCCGGCCAAGCCGGAAACTCGCCCTCATGGTGCCCGCCTACCCTTGGATGGTCTTTCCATACCAGGATCGCCTGCCATTCTTTGTAAATTCTCCGTTACGGCCGACCGTGGCATTTGTGGGTCGTCGCCTGCGCCGGCCGATGCGGTCACTGCCGGTCGGGATAGGTGTTTCGGCAGGCCCCGGATCATTTGCGTCCCGCCGGGGGACAATGCGGGCCGCTCGCGGCGATGATCGCTTTCGCCTCATGGGGGCGAGCGTTACCAGCAGTCTGATTGCCGACTGAATTGGTTGCGCCATAGTGGACGAAAGTGCGCTACAACATCTCTCACACCTGGCCGATCGGGCACCCGCGTTACTCGTCAGAACGGCAGTCACGCGACCGAACGGAGGTCGATCGAGTATTGACCCGGTAAACAACTACACACGCCCTACCGATGTGGGTCGCATGCACAAGCGTGATGACATGGTCCCCCGCTTTCGCGACGGCATTGGCGGGCTGACAGGGCTGAAGGGTCGACGATGACGGGAGAGCACGGCTTCGACGCCGACAGGTGTGAAGTCTGCCGATGGCCACGGTCTGCGGAGAACCGCTGCGCGACGTGTGGCTGGGATTCCGGCCGCGACGACACGAGGCTGCGTGGGGCGGCGCGGCACCGCTGGGACCTGCTGGCGGCCCGCCGGGCCCTCGGGGTGGGGTTCCTCGCCGGGGGCGAGCACCACGACCTTCTTCGGGCTGGCCCGCCCGACGACCACGAACCCGAGCGGGCCGGTGCGGAGGTCGGGGACGCGGGGGCGGCCGTCGCGCAGCGGCCCGGCCTGGTGGTCGCCGCACCGGGCAGCACCGTCGCACTGCTCGGACTGGGGCCGGACGGTATAGACATCGTCGAGATGGTTCCCGACGAGGGGGGCCTGTTCGCGGCCGGCGATCGGCAGCAGTGGCCGTGGGCCAAGCTGCTGACGAGCGTGGACTGCGATGCCACGCAGCTTCGATTCCACGTCGCGGGCGGGATCGGCCCGGGTGACGTGGATCCGGTGGCACTGGCCCGTGAGGTCTGGACCAACCTTCCCATGACGTCGCTCGCCGGTCGCTCGATGCTGTTCGTGCTGCCTGAACCGGACTGGGCGCTCACCGTCTGGACGGTGCAGCTCTACTGCCGGAACCGTTCCGCGACGGTCTGGCGCGGTGTGGGCGTCGAGGAAACCGTGCGCAGGCTGTCCCGTACGCGTCCGCTCGACCGGCCCTACCACCTCGTCCTCGCCGATGCCGATGCCGACGGTGTGAGCCGGCTGGTTCCGGTGCTCGCCTTTCCGTCGGGCACGGTGCCGCCAGCGGTCGCCGTGGTGCCGGTCGCGGTGCCGCCCGGGATTCGTGGTCCGCTGGCCCTGCCGGTGATGCTCTGCCAGGACAGCCACGGCGAAGGTCAGCGGGACGTCCGTGAGTGGCTTCCGGTCCGGATCGGCTCCGCTGAGCTGCCGGCGGGTGGTACCGACATGGTCACGATGCGGTTGAGCAGTTCCGGAACGCTCAGCATCGACCGGTTCGGCGACGAACATCGTGGCTGGCCCGAACTGCTCGCCGCGGTCGGTGCCGGCAGCCCTCGGACCGATCTGGTACTCGCCATCGACATCAGCGGGGCGGAGGCGGCGGAGCGGCTCGTGCTCGGCCGTGCCGTCCTCGGTGAGCTGACCGATGCGTCCTCCGGAAGTCAGCCGGCCCCGGGATCACTGCGGGTCGTGCTCGTGGGTTACGGGCAGCACGACGTGCGGCACCCGCGCGATGCCGAGGTGCCCCTGGTCGAGAAGGCGTTCGATTCGGCTGCCGACGCACAGATGGAGCTGGGATTCTGGAAGGCCCTGCCGAACCGTGACGACGTCGCGGCCGGTGTCGAACACGCCCTCGTCGCGGTCTCGAAGGTGATCTGGCGGCCGACGGCGCGGCGGGTGGCCGTGTTCGTCGGCGGCAAGCCCCCCTATCCGGTGGCCCAGGACCCTTTCGACCCCGCTCTGCCCTGCCCCCAGCGGCTCGACTGGCGGGACTACGCCGACCAACTCCGTAACGACGGGGTGTCGATCGTGGTGGTGCAGAAACCTCCCGGCTGGCGGCACCGCGGTCGGATCCGCAGTGCGATCGAACGGCGGGCTGACGCCTGGCGGGAACTCGGCGTGCAGGGGAGGTACGGCTACGACGTGCCGCCGAGCTCCCTGGCAAGGGCGATCGCGCTGCTCGGCTCTCCGTCTGTACCGGACCTACCACCGTTCGCGCGGCCCTGCCCCAGCATGCCCAGCACGCTCACCGAGGGAGGCGACGATGCACTCTGATCCGCAGGATGACGACGTCCAGGGAAGCGGTCTTCCCCCGCGTGAACCGGTGTCGCCGACCCGCCCCCAGCCGTTGGATCCACTCGACTGGCGGCTGCCGAACCAGCCTGCCTGGTCGCCGTCACCGACGTCCGATGACGACGCGCCCCACGGTTCGGGGACACATCCGGGTCCCGAGACGGTGACCGGTCCACCGCGCACCTCGGCCCGGGGCGACCGGAGGGAGGCACGCGGTGATGCAGCCGGCGAGCCTGGGGCGTCGGTGGAGCACACCGCCCCGGCTGCTCCGCAAGCACAGCAGATCCCGGTCGCGCAACCCGCATCCGCGGTGCCGGACGCGCGCCAGTCCGAGAACATGGCGCTGCGTTTTCGCCGCCGGTCTCCCGGAGAATCGCCGACGTCCCGGCCGCCGAGCAGGTCGATCGCGTCGACGTCCAGGTCGGAGCCGCCGGTCCGGGTCGGAATCTGGGGGGCGGCGGGCGGCGGGAAGACGACCTTCCTCGCTGCACTGCCACTGGCGGTCCTGAGCGCGCCGGACGAGAACGGCAGCTGGACCATCAACGGCGCCACCGAGGAAGCGTCGGAATTCCTGCTCGAAATGACCCAGCTTCTGGATCACGAGAAGCGGTTCCCGCAGAGTTCGCAGCTCGGCATGCCGTTGAGCTGGTATATCGCCGGCGAGCCCCGGCCCCGACCTGCGCAGCGCCGGGGGTGGGGCCTCCTGCCGGGCGACCGGCGGACCGGCGACCAGTCGGAGATCGAGTTCGTCCTCGATCTGCAGGACATGCCCGGTGGGTGGTTCGTGCTGGACCGGAAGCAGGACGAGGAGATCAAGGAGACAGTCCTCAGCAAGCTCGCCGACGCCGACGGCCTGCTGTACCTGTTCGACCCGGTACGTGACGTCACGAAGGAGGAGGACGAGCAGGGCAACTTCCGCTACTTCCAGAGTGTCCTGGAACATTTGATGACCCGTCTGCGCAGGGACGGAAAGCTGGTGAGGAACCGTCTGCCGCATCACGTCGCGGTCTGTGTCACCAAGTTCGACCACCCGGCGCTCTTCAACGCGGCTCTGAGGTCCGACTGGGCCAGCACCCACCCCGTCACCAACCAGCCCTACATTCCCGACAGGGACGCCAGCAAGTTCTTCGGCTGGCTCTGCGAGCAGACCGCAGGCAGCGGGGCGGACCGGGTCCGCCGTGCGCTGGAGCAGTACTTCCTCGCCGACCGGGTGGCGTACTTCGTCTGTTCCGCGATCGGATTCCGGCTCGACGAACACGGTGCCTTCGACCCCAGCGACTACGCCAACGTCGTCACGGTCGACAACGAACCTCGTATCCGGGACCGGGTTCGTCCGATCAACATCCTGGAACCTGTGGTCGCGTTGGAACGGCGAATCCGGACCGGCAAGTGGTGATCATGAGCGTCGATCCGGCGCCCGGTCAGCCGCTGAGGTGGGCGTTGCACAGCAAGCATCCCGACCGCTTCGACGACTACGCGGTGATCGCCGATTCGAGCGGCGGACGCGAGCGCAGGGAACTGGGGCGACTGATCCGTCAGTCACTGCCCGGAGCGCCTCAGGTCACTGCCTCCGGAGCAGGTGGCCTGCCCTGGGTCACGTTCGCCGGCAGCGGGGGACACCTCGACGCGCGGGAGCGTCTGGGCATCTCGCTGGTCGACTGGGAACCCACCGGCGCGCGGGACAGATCCGGTCGACCCATCGCGGCCACCCGGTACTTCGACATCCCGTTCATCGGGACCGAGACCGCACCCGGATACCGGGAACTGTATGCGGCGGTGGTCGCCGTGGCCCTGCCCGCCAGCTGTTCCCTCGCACCGGCGCTGCCCCCGGCGAATCTCGACCACCTGGCCGAGGACATCGACGGCCTGGGGTTCGAGTGGGTCGCGAGCCTCGCTGCGCTCCTGCTGCACATGCCCGTCATGATCACGGCGGAGGAGTTCCCCGCACTCGACGACCGTATCCGCTGCCTGGACGCGGTCGCCGCGCTGCTCCCGCGCGGCTTCCGGGCCGACCTGGTCGTCGGGACCTGGACACCGAACATGGATACCCATCAGATCCGGTTGGCGTTCGCCGATCGGGTGAAAGAGGGGCAACACCAGGTCGGTTGGCAGGTGCAGCCAGACCTGTCCACCCTGTCCGGGCCCGCGCCGGCGTACCTTACGCAGTTGCTGAGGCTCCGTCAGCGCACGAGCACCCGTGGCGTCGTCGACCGTCTCTGGCGGAGATCCACCCCGTTGCCGTCGGGTGCGGACGGTGCGACGATCGCGCTGCGCTACCTCCACGAGGAAGACCGTCCGTACCACACGATGGTCCGCTACCGCGAGGGATCCGCGGGCCCGGGCGAGGCCCGGACGGCCCTGGAGGAGACCCCGTCGGCCCTGCTCGAGCCGGAGGTACGGGGAGAGTTGCTCCGTCGCCTCGCGGTGGAGGCCACCGACGCGGATCTCGTCCTGCTGGATCGGTTGTGGTGCCCGGAGACGGTGCCGGTGCTGACCGGCCTTGTCGGCGACGTTCCCACCGAACTGGTCGAGCGGTACGCCGTGCTCGTCGAGCGGCACCACGAGTCCGCCAGGTTCTGGCAGGGAATCATCGAGGCGGCCAGCCCCGACACCTCCCCGGGGGACCGTGCCCGGCTGGCCCGGTTCCTCGCCGGGCTGCCCGTGCCGGTCGACGAGTCCGGCCTACGTGGGGCGCTGCACGCGAATCCGGCGTTCTGCGTCGACCTCGTGGCAGCGGCCGTGGACGCCGGACCGGTGTGCTTCGTTCCCTGGCTGCGCTGGTTGACCGTGGCCGGTCCCTCGCCCAAGTGGCTCGCGCCGTTCGCGGCGGCATGCCGGCCGGATGTCCCGTTGGTCCCCGGCGACGTGGTGGCCTTGGCCGAATGGGGGCAGCGGATGGTCGTCGCGGTGCTGACGGTGGCCCGGGACGCGGGGACGATACCGGTGGTGCTCCCCGGCCTTTGGCCGGACCTCGCCCGGATCGACCCCGGTCCGGTACGGCGGGCGGGCGTGGCGGCGTTGGCCGGGCTGCCGACCCAGCCGGCCCGGACCGAGGCACTGATCGACCTGCTGTTGGCGGTCTGGGAGGAACTGCCCGCCGCAGCCGGCCCGGTCGACCCCGCGGAGTACGCCCTCGCGGTCAGCAACCAACTCGCTGCCTGGTTGGCGCCGCCGCGCCGTCGTGTCGTCGTGCTGCGGCTCATCCACGGGTTGACGAACCCGCCGCCGAAGTCGGAGGGCATCACCCGGGCGGTGGCGCTGACCGAGCGGCTGCTCTCTGAGCAGATCTACCAGGATCTTCCCAGCGCCCTGTTGCCGGCGGTCGAGGCGGCCCCGGAGACGTTGCGCCTGTTACCGGCGCTACTGCAGCAACTCCTGCTGCAGATGTCGGCCCCGCTGCGCATGCGCCGGCTGCTGGACCGGCTGACCGGTGCCGTGGCGAACGGCATTGACGAGCACGAGGTCATCGAGTTGTGGGCGGAGGGCGTCCACCTCGGGTGCCGGCCCGAGGACGTGCTGTGGGCTATCCACCGCTGGCCGGACGCGGCGCACCCGGCCCAACTCTTCGCGGTGGTCGAAGGGCTGCTGCACCGCCTCCTGGCCACCGGCCACCAGGCTGTCGTTCCCGCTGTTCAGGCAGCCCACGAGGCGATCCTCGCCGGCGCACTCGGTGACCAGATGGCCACCGACTACCGGGCCTACCTGACCTCGGTCGGTCGCCCGCTGCACCTGCACTCGACCGCGGTCAACCGGGCGCTGGTTCAGGCCGGGAAGGGGCGACCGTTGGTACGGCTCTGGCGGTACCGGCGTAGGCGACGGCAATGACCGGACCGTACGGGGTGGATCGAGCAGGAGGCGGAGCGATGAATGGCGAGGTTCGTTGGGCGACCCGGACGGTGGTGCTGCTCGGTGTGGTCGTCGCGGTGCTGGGAGGGGGTTTCGCCGGACCGGCGATGGCCGGGCCCTCGTCCCGTGAGGAGGTCTACCAGACGCTGGGTGTCGACGAGGTCGCTGCCGAGTACGTCGTTCTCATCGACACCTCCGCATCGATGCAGCAGGGCGCTGATCGGTACCGGGCGGTCCGTGACGGCCTACGCGGCTTCCTCGCCGCGCTGAGCGCGAACGACACGGTGGCCCTGGTCACCTTCGACGAGATCGCCTCGGTCCGGTTCCACGGGCCCGCCGGCCGGAATCCGGATCAGCTTCTCGCCCGTCTCCCGCCACGTGCCGATGGCACCCACACCGACATCGGTCGCGCGGTCGAGACAGCGGTACGGCTGGTGGGGCGGTCGACGGCGCCGGTCGCGACGATCGTCATGTTCACCGACGGCGCCCACGACCCGGCACCGAACAGCCCGTATCCCTTCGCCGAGGGGGCCAGTTGGACGGCCCTGGCCCGTACGGCTGCCACGTTCAAGCAGGAGCAGGTGCTGGCGTACGGGTTTCCGCTGCGCGGCGACGCGGGTGTCCAGTCGTTGCGTACGGTCCTGCCCGATGCCCGTACGTTGCCGGTGTCCTCGATCGGGGTGCTGGCTCGTGAGCTGGAGGTGCCGAAGCAGGCCATCCGGGCGGCGAAGGCCCGCACGTTGGTCGGCCCGGACACCGCTCGGGGGGTGGTCGTCCAGTGGCCGACCGACGTGGACCGGCTCGGCTCCGGCGCGAACCGGGTCGACCTGTCCGTTCGCTCCACCACCCGGCAGGTCCCCCTGGTCCTGAAGGATCTGGAGCTCACCGTCGACGACCCGCGGGTCCGTATCCGGGTGAGCGGAGATCCGCTGCCCCTGGCACCGGGGCAGGAACGGTCGGTTCCGGTGGAGATCCGGTGGGACCCGGGTGGTCGCGGCGTCATGCCACTGGACCGGCGCGATCTCACCGCCCTGGTGACGGCGCGGGCGAGCGTCGACTCACCCTGGACCGAGGTGTTGCGGCGGGACCTCGGCATCGCTTTCGAGCCTGGTGTGGAGGCGGCGCCGCAGCAGATCGGTGGAACCGCCGAGCGGGGTGACCCGGTGCCCTGGCTGCTCGCTCTGGCACTGCTGGGGATCATCGCGGTGGCCGTCGTGCTCCGTCGCCGACACGCGGATCGTCCCCGGCTGTTCGGCACGCTGCGAGCGACCTCGCTCGTCGACGGACACACCATCGGGGAACTCCGGTTGGCCGGGCGGCAGATGACGATCAGCCCGGAGACTCTCAACGTCGAAGGCAGCGGATCGGTGTCGGGTTCGGCGACCCCGACCGGGACGGTGCTTCGTGTCGGCTACCACCCGAGCGCCGATCCGAGTCGCCTGACCTGGGCCGACTGCCTACCGGACCATCCGGTCATCATCAACGGCGTCCGGTTCGAGTGGTCGGTGGGGGAGTCCGACCGGCGTCTCACGCCGGCTGGCGGACCCGGTCGGGGCCGCGGGCTCCGTCCGCGTGGAGCGGCTGCCGACAACGTCTCGACCACGGCCGCCCGCCTGCCGGACAGCCCTCGGCAGGCTCGGAACCGCCTCCACCGGAGCAGCCCTCTACCGAATCAGGAACACCGGAAACAGCGTCCGTGACCTGAGCCGGGCGAACGACGTACGTCAGTCACGCCCGTACCCGGATGCGCTTGCACAGCCGATCCCAACCGCTCGAAACCGTGAGGGTGACATGAAGTTCGATCCCACCTCGATAGACCCTGGTGCGACAGCCTGGGTGTTGGTCAGTGCCGCTCTGGTGCTGTTGATGACCCCTGCGCTGGCGCTCTTCTACGGCGGTCTGGTGCGGGCCAAGCACGTGCTGGCCATGATGATGCAGTGTTTCCTGGCCATGGGGCTGGTGGGCATCACCTGGGTGCTGGTGTCGTACTCCCTGGCGTTCGGCGAAGGCAACGGATTCCACGGCGGGTTCGACTTCGTCGGCCTCGCGCGGATGGACGAGGTGGTGCCGGGGTTCACCGGTGACGATGCGATGACCATCCCGCCGCTGGCCTTCGTCAGTTTCCAACTGATGTTCGCCATCATCACTGCTGCTCTGATAACGGGTGCCACGGCTGACCGGTGGCGGTTGGCGTCGTTCATTCCGTTCATCGTGCTCTGGACCATCCTGGTCTACGGGCCGGTCGCACACTGGGTGTTCTCACCCTTCGGCTGGGCGGAGAATCTCGCCATCGGTGGACACCGGGGGGCGCTGGACTTCGCCGGTGGCACCGTCGTACACGCCAACGCCGGGGCGGCGGGTCTGGCCATGGCCCTGGTGCTCGGGAGGCGGCGGATCTCGCCGGGTGACGACGTCCGCCCGCACAACATGCCTTTCGTGCTGCTGGGCACCGCGCTGCTCTGGTTCGGTTGGCTCGGTTTCAACGCCGGGTCCGCCCTGCGTCCCGACGGCATCGCCACGTACGCGTTCATCAACACCACGATCGCCGCCGGGTCCGCCATGCTGGTGTGGGCGTTGATCGAGCGGATCAAGCTCGGCAACACCACCACCCTCGGTGCTGCGTCCGGCATCGTGGCCGGCCTGGTGGCGATCACGCCGTGCGCCGGCTACGTCACCCCGGTCGGATCCATCGCCGTCGGGGCACTCGCCGCGGTCGGCTGCGGTCTGGCCGTGCTCAACCGCAGCCGGCGGTGGGACGACGCGCTCGACGTGGTCGGTCTGCACCTGGTCGGTGGGGTGATCGGGTCACTGGCGGTCGGCCTGTTCGCCTCGTCGGAGGTCAACCCGGGCGGTACCGACGGTCTGTTCTACGGCGGGGGCTTCGCCCAACTGCTGCTGCAGACCATCACCATCCTGGCGGTGGTCGGCTACTCCTTCGTGGTGACCTACGTGCTGGGTCGGCTGGTGGGGCGAGGCCGGGTGCTGCCGTCGGATGAGGAGCTCGGTCTCGACCTGTCCCAACACGGTGAGGAGGCGTACCGGCTGTGATCAGGGCAGCGTTCCGACGCGAAGGCGGACCCCGGTGAGCGAGAGCCTCGCCGGTGAGGTTGTGGTGCTGCGGGCCGAGCTTCGGCAACTGTTGGACCGGGCCGAACGATGGCTTGACGGGATCGTCGGGTCCGGCATCCACTTCGAGGACAGTCGACGTTCGGCTCTGACCGAGAGCCTGCACGGCGTGCGCGCTCTGCGGACCCGTGCCGTGTCGAACCTGCTCACCGTGGCGTTCCTGGGGCAGTTCTCCTCGGGCAAGAGCTTTCTGATCGGGGGCCTCCAGGAGCGACTCGAACACCTCCAGGTCGCCGCCGGCGACGGGCTGACCGCCGAGCAGTACCTCGGCCTGCTCCATTCGGCCGCCCAACCGGTCAACGCCTGCCCGGCGGTGGTCGTACCGGTCGAGGCCGGGGCCGTCGGCGGTCCGGACAGCACGGTCAGTCGGCCGGGAGAGGCGTTCTACCGGGTCCGCTTCGTGGAGAGTTCGGCCTGGGAGGACCTCGGCTGGTCACCCGCTCCGGCGGTGGTGGCCGCCTACACCACCCAGGATTCGCACACCGTCGTCCGTGGCCGGGAACCGGCCCACCGCGGCCTCACCGTCGCCGAGGTGGAGGTCCTGCTTCCCGACGCGGCGCTCCCCGCGAAGCTCTACGAGCTACCCGGCATGAACTCGGTGTACGCGGTCCACGACCAGATCGCGAACGACGCGTGGATGAACGCCGACTGCTTCGTGTACGTCAGCCAGGCCACACATACCCTGACCCGGCAGGAGGCCGAACTGATCGGCCGGCTGTACCGGCAGCACGCGAGCACGGGTCGGCCGGTGATCTGGGCACTTACCGGCATCGACCGGGCGGCCTCGGTGGACTTCGACGGGGAGCCTCAGTGGAAGGCTGCCGTCGCGGCGAACAACGCCTATCTCACCGAGAACTTCCCGCCACCGGCCGGCGGGGTCGACACCTTCCTGGGGGAGGGGTTCGTCGCCGTCTCGCCCGCCTGGGAGGCGAAGGGGCGGTGGCACCTCACCCGGGGCGAGGTCGGCGAGGGCCGAGGGCTGATCGCCGCCAGTCGGATGGACACGCTGCGCCGGTCACTGCGGAATCTCATCGAGGCCAACACCGGCCGTAGTCATCTCGCGGCCGTGGCCGTCGAAGCCCGCGGGTTGCTGCTCTCACACCAGCGGATGCTCATCGAGATCTTGGAGTACGCGCGGACCCCGCTGGATCAGCTGTCCACCGAGCTGGCCGGCCTGCACGCTCGGCTGGAGACGCTCAGGGCGGCCATCAGCGTCACCCGGGAGCGCCTCGAAGTGGCGCTCAACCAGCATGTCCGGGTCACCGACCGCCGATTCGACGGGCTCGCCGAACTACTCCGGATGAAGCTGGCCGACGACATCGCCGCTGCCAACCTGGCAGACGAGGAGACGGTCAACCGGCTGGAGGCGCGCAAGGCCCAGGTGATCCAGGAGTGGGTCACCCGGGGCCCGCAGCAGGTTTGGGAGAAGCGGTTCCAGGAGTTCTCCGACGACGTCCTGGGTGCCGTCCGGCTGGCGTTGAACGACACCCGGGGTGCGAATCTGGGGCCGGACACCGCCCGACTGGACATCGCGGACCTGTCGGTGACCCCCTCCGCGCGTTACCGACCGACCCAGCAGGACTGGCTGCAGCATGCTGCCGGGGTGGTCAGTCTCTCCACCCCGGTCCTGACCGTGCTGGCGACACTGGTCGGTGCTGGGACGGCGGTGGCCGTGCTCCCCGCAGGTGTCGCCGTGGTGGCCGGGGTCCTCTACACCTATCTCGCCCGGAACCGGAAGCGCTCGGCCGAGCTTCACCAGCTACGGCAGCGGTGGTTGGAGGACCTGGACACCGCCGCCGACGAATACCGGGAGTCCTTCGTCGCCCTGGCCCACCTGTGCGGCACCGCGATGATCGGCCGGGCGATGGAGATCCTCACCGAGCGGACCGAGGAGATCGTCCAGCAGATCGTGCTCGTGCAGGGGCGTCTGGAGGAGCCGGGGCTCACGGACCTCAGCGGCCTGGTCGCCGGTCTCGACCCACAGGTGCGGGCCGGGGCGGAGATCCTCGAGGGACTCCGTGGGTTGACCGGTCGGGAATAGTGGAAGGGGTGACGCTGATCGATGAGGGTGACGACCCGTACCGCTGGTTGGAGGAGCTGGACGCGGAGCCGGCCGCCGCCTGGGTCCGGGAGCGCAACGCGGCGACCGTCGCGGCGCTGACCGGCGACGACGCGTTCGTCGAGGTGCAGGCCGAGATCCGGCAGGTGCTCGACGCCGACGACCGCATCCCGTACCCGGGCTGGCGCGGCGACGGGTACTACTACGACTACTGGCGGGACGCGGCGCATCCCCGGGGGCTGTGGCGGCGTACCACGCCGGCGGAGTACCGGCGGCCCGAGCCGGCCTGGGACGTGCTGCTCGACCTGGACGCGCTGGCCGCCGCCGAGGACGAGAACTGGGTCTGGGACGGGGTGACGGTGCTGCGGCCCGGTCACCGCCGCTGCCTGGTCAGCCTGTCGCGGGGCGGCAAGGACGCGGTGGTGGTCCGCGAGTACGACCTCGACACGCGCGGCTTCGTGCCCGACGGGTTCACCCTCGCCGAGGCCAAGAGCGACGTCACCTGGATCGACGCCGACCGGATCTACGTCGGCACCGACCTAGGCCCCGGCTCGCTGACCGTTTCCGGCTACCCGAGGGTGGTCCGCCGGTGGCGGCGGGGCACCCCGGTGAGCGAGGCCGAGATCGTCTACGAGGGGCAGGCCGGGGACGTCTCCGCGTACGCCTCGCACGATCCGACACCCGGGTACGAACGGGACTTCGTCGGCCGCAGCCTGGACTTCTACCGGACCCGCAGTTTCCTGCTGACCCCCGACGGCGACAAGGTCCCGGTCCCGGTGCCGGAGGACGCCCAGTGGGACGTGCACCGGCAGTGGCTGCTGGTCCGGTTGCGTACCCCGTGGGAGGTCGCCGGGGTCACCCACCCGGCGGGGGCGCTGCTGGCGACCCGGTTCGACGACTTCCTCGCCGGGGGCCGCGACCTCACCGTGCTGTTCGAGCCCGACGAGCGGACCGCGCTGAGCTACCACGTCTGGACCCGGCACCACCTGATCCTGGCCACCCTGGTCGACGTACGGCGGCGGTTGGAGGTGCTGACCCCCGACGGGCCGGGGGATTCCGGCGGGTCGGGCTGGCGGCGGACGCCGCTGGCCGGGGTGTCGGCCGACGACGACACCTGGATCGTGGACACCGACCCGGACCTCGGCGACGACTACCTGATCGCCTCCACCGGCTATCTGCGGCCGGCGACGCTGCGGCTGGGCCGCATCGGCGGCCCCGTCGAGACCCTGAAGCGGGAGCCGGCGTTCTTCGACGCCACCGGGCTGACCGTGCGCCAGTTCTTCGCCACCTCGGCCGACGGGACCCGGGTGCCCTACTCGGTGGTCGGCGACCCGACGGCGTCCGCCGGGCCCACCCTGCTCACCGGGTACGGCGGCTACGAGATCTCGCTGACGCCGCACTACGACGGGGTGCTCGGCCGGGGCTGGCTGGCCCGGGGCGGCACCTACGTGGTGGCGAACATCCGGGGCGGCGGCGAGTACGGGCCGCGCTGGCACCGGGCGGCGCTGCGCGAGAACCGCCCCCGGGCGTACGAGGACTTCGCCGCCGTCGCCACCGACCTGGTGACCCGGGGGATCACCACCCCGGGACAGCTCGGCATCGAGGGCGGCAGCAACGGCGGGCTGCTGATGGGGGCGATGCTGACCCGCTATCCGGCGCTGGTCGGGGCGGTGGTGGCGCACGTGCCGTTGCTGGACATGCGGCGCTACCACCTGCTGCTCGCCGGGGCCTCCTGGACGGCCGAGTACGGCGACCCGGACGACCCGGCCGACTGGGCGTTCCTGCGGGGGTACTCGCCGTACCACAACGTGCGGCCCGGGGTGACGTACCCGCCGGTCCTGTTCGTCACCTCGACCCGCGACGACCGGGTGCACCCGGCGCACGCCCGCAAGATGGCCGCGCTGCTGGGCGAGTACGGCTACGACGTGTCGTACTACGAGAACGTCGAGGGCGGGCACGGGGCGGCGAGCAACAACGAGCAGCGGGCGTTCCTGTCGGCGTTGACGGTGCGCTTTCTGTGGCGGCGCTTGGGCGATCGGTGACCGGTGCCGGTCGAGGGCCTCACCGACGCGGCACGGGAATCCCTCGCGTCGGTGATGCGCCTCGTCCGCCGGAAGGCGGCAGAGCACCGTGCGCTGCGGGCCGCGCTCACCGCCGAGCCCGCGTCCGGCGGGGGCGACGACCGGACCGTCGCGGTGCGCCGGGCACTTGTCGACGCCGCCGACCGTGATCCCGACTTCGACCAGGAGCTACGCCGCCGCTGGGCGACCTTCCACCAGACGACCGTACGGGCCGAAGCGGTGACCAACACGGTGTCCGGCCAGGTCACCGGCCCGGTGGTGCAGGCGCGCGACATCTCCGGCGGGGTACACGTGGGGTGGCCCGCACAGCAGCACCCCCGGCGGTGACGGCGCGTCATGACGTGATGGGCCGATCGTCAGTATGCAGCAGATATGCTGAGAGTATGACTCGTCGTATCACGATCAGCTTGCCCGACGACGTGGCCGCCTACGTCGAACGCACCCAGGGCAACACGTCCGGTTTCATCGCGGGAGTCCTCCGTCGGAAGATGCGGGCGGACGACCTCCGGGCGCGCTGGGCGCAGCTCGGTTACGTCGTCACCGACGACGACGTCGAGTCGACGAGGAGTCGTCTGGCAGCTCTTCCCCCGATCAGTGACGAGCAGCATGCCCGGAATCTCGAATGGCTCCGCCAGTTCGACGAGGACGGCAGCGCCGCGGCGTGAACGGCCTGGTCCTCGACACCTCTGCGCTGCTCGCTTACGCCTCGGGAACCAGTGTCGAGCCCGGTGCCATGCTCACCCTCGCCGAGGAGGACCCGGAGCAGCAGCTGTGGGTGCCCGCGCTCTGCCTCGGGCAGGCGCAGCTCGAACTGGCGGGTACCGCCTCCGCCGCCCTGCTCGACCTGCTGTTCACCGAGGAACGTGACATTCAGGTGGCCGTCTACGACGCCGCCACGAGCCGGCGGGTGGCGCGCCTGGCGGCGCGCACACAGGTGTCGTTGGATGCCGCGCACGCCGTCGCCACCGCTGTCCTCTACCGCTGCTATCTGGTCACCCGGGATCCGAAGGCCCTGACGCCGGCGCTGCCCCCGGGAATGGAGATCCTCGACATCAGCGAGACCTGGGACTGACGTTCCCGGAAAAGTGCTCGCTGCACCGGCCCGACCACGACAGCGAGCGGTTGTCGGCGGTGACGGTGCGTGCCGGGCTGCCCGGCGGGTAGGCCGGCACGGTCGAACGGTCAGTCAGGCTCGGCCTACGCTCGTGTAGCTCGTCCGGCGGGGCGGTCCCGGCTCAGCGGCAGGACGGGCCGCCCGCCGTCGCCGGAGCCTGTGCCATGCGTACCGCCCAGTCCAGGGCGTAGTCGGCGACCGCCTCCCAGCCGGGCTCACCCACCGTGAAGTGGGAGCGGCCGGGGAACTCGTGGTACGCGGTGACCGCCCGGGACTTCTGGTAGAGCCCGGCGTTCGCCTTCACCAGTGACGGCGGGGCCACGTGGTCCTCGCCACCGGCGATCAGCAGCAGCGGCGGGCGGTCGTCGCGGCCGGTGTCGACGGTCGCGGCGGAGTGCGGGTCGAGGTTGGCGAACGCCCCCTCGAACAGCACGTGCCCGGCGGCCGGGACGGCGTAGCGCCGCCAGGCCCGGTCGGAGTCGTCCGGCTGGAGGGTGTTGCCGAAGGCGTACCGGAACTCGTCCGGGCTGATCTGCACCCCCCTGTGCCGGTTGACCGGGCTGCGCAGCACCGGGTACGACGCCCGCAGCGTGCTGATCGGCAGCCGGAGCACCCCCTTGACCGGGGCGGACGCGACCGCCACGACGGCCGCGCCGAGCCCCCGGTCGGCAAGCACCTGGGCGACCAGCCCGCCGAACGAGTGGCCGATCACGATCGGTGCGCCGGGCAGCTCACGGATCACCGCCGCGTAGTGGTCGATCACCTGGCGCAGGGTGGTGCCGGCGATCGTCCCGGGGTCGGCGCGCAGCGCGGTCACCTCCCGGTCGAAGCCCGGCCAGGCGGGGGCGAGCACCCGGAACCCGCGTGCCGCGTACCGCTCGGCCCAGCCTTCCCAACTGCGCGACGTCATCCACAGCCCGTGCACGAACACGACCGTGTCGACCTGCCCGTCCGACGCGTTCCCCATGCCGTCCTCCCCGACCTCGCCCCGACCGCGGCGGCATACCCACCTTCCACCGCCCGATGCCCCACGCGGGCCCGACTGTCGGCGGGGTGGGGCGCGTGGGCCGGCGGACACAGGTCGCTGGGGACCGCTATTCCTGTCAGTCATAAATATGCCCAGCAGGCATACGACTCCCGCGCGGAACGGACACCGGGTGCGACACCGCTGACATTTGTCACGGGTGGAAGGTGACGGGCGGGCCGGGGAGGGGCGGCCCGGCGGACGCATGCTCGGTGGCATGAGAAGTGAGTGTCCGGCCGTCGAGTTGAGCGGCCTGCGGAAGAGCTTCGGGCCGGTGACCGCCGTCGACGGGCTCGACCTGACCATCCACCCGGGCGAGGTGGTGGCGTTCCTCGGCCCCAACGGGGCCGGCAAGACCACCACGATCGACATGCTGCTCGGCCTGGCCCGCCCCGACGCCGGGGAGGTCCGGCTGCTGGGCGGCACCCCCGCCGAGGCCGTCCGCCACGGCCGGGTCGCCGCCGTCATGCAGAGCGGCGGCCTGCTCAAGGATCTCACCGTCGCCGAGACGGTACGGATGACCGCGTCCTTCTTCGGCCGGACCCGGCCGGTCACCGAGGTGCTGACCCGGGCCGGGATCGCCGACCTGGCCGACCGGCTCGTCGGGAAGTGCTCCGGGGGCCAGCAGCAGCGGCTGCGGTTCGCGCTGGCCCTGCTCTCCGACCCGGAGGTGATGGTCCTCGACGAGCCGACCACCGGCATGGACGTCGAGGGGCGACGCGACTTCTGGCAGGCGATCCGGGCCGACGCCCGGTCCGGCCGCACCGTCATCTTCGCCACCCACTACCTCGACGAGGCCGACGCGTACGCCGACCGGATCGTGCTGGTCCGGCAGGGTCGGGTGGTCGCCGACGGCACCACCGCCGAGATCAAGAACCTGGCCGCCGGCCGGATCGTCCGGGCCACCCTGCCCGACGCCGACCAGTCCGGCCTGGCCGCGCTCCCCGGCGTGGAGGCCGTCGAGGTACGCGGCGACGCCGTGCTGATCCGTACCGGCGACTCGGACGCCGTCGCCCGGCACCTGCTCACCCGCACCGCGGCCCGGGACCTGGAGATCACCTCCCGCAACCTGGAGGACGCCTTCCTGGCCCTGACCGCCACCGAAGCCGTCCTGCCCGAAGTCACCCCCACCGCGACCGTTGGAGCCTGAGATGACCACCTCCGCCCTGACCACCCCCACCGCGGACCGCCGGCCGCCGGCCCTCGGCGGGTTCTCCCCGGCGGTGCTGCTGATCGAGATGCGCCGGGTGCTGCGCAACCGCCGGACCCTGCTGTTCACCATGGTCATGCCGGCGGTGTTCTTCCTGCTGTTCGGGCTGCCGCAGCGGGGCGAGACACTGCCCAACGGCCGGCAGGTGCTCGCCTGGATCATGGTCAGCCTCGCCGTCTACGGTGCGATGGTCGCCACCACCAGCGCGGGCGCGGCGGTCGCCACGGAACGTGCCCTGGGCTGGAGCCGTCAGCTCCGGCTCACCCCGCTGCACCCGGCCGCGTACGTCGCCACGAAGGTCGCCACCGCGATGGTGCTCGGGCTGGTCGCGGTGGTGATCGAGTTCGCGGTCGGGGCCGCCGCCGGGGTCCGGCTGCCGGTGTCCGTCTGGTTGCTGTCCGGGGCGGCGGCCTGGCTCGGCTCGCTGGTCTTCGCCGCGCTGGGGCTGCTCATCGGCTACCTCGGCCCGGCCGAGAACGTCATGCAGTTCATGGGGCCGGTGCTCGCCCTGCTCGCCATGTTCGGCGGCCTGTTCCTGCCGGTGGAGATGCTGCCCGACGTGATGCAGCGGATCGCCCAGTTCACCCCCGTGTGGGGGGTGGGTCAACTGGCCCGTGCCCCGCTGACCGGTGACCCGGTGACCGTCGGGGTGCTCGTCAACGTGCTCGGCTGGACGGCGGGCTTCGCCCTCGGCGCGGCCCGGCTGTTCCGCCGCGACACCCAGCGGGTCTGAGCCGTGGCCCGGCACCGGCGGGCCCGGACACCGGCCGGCGGAGACTAGCGTGGATCCGATGGACCTTCCGTTCGACCGGCCGTCGCCGGTGACCCGCCGCTGGCGGATCACCGGCTGGCTGCTCGCCGGGGTCTGGCTGTTCTTCCTCAACATCCCGCTGTTCACCGCCGTGCACCAGGCACAACCCTGGCGGCGGGCGGTGGGGGTGGGCACCCTGGTCGTCTTCGGCGTGCTCTACGTGCTGATCTTCCAGTGGGCGCGTGGCCTGCGCCAGGCGCACCGGCCGATCCCGGTCGGCCGGGCGCGGGCGTCCGTGGGGCTGCTGCTCGGGCTCGGCCTGGCCGGTATCCCCGGCACCGCGGGGGACTGGCTGACCACCCTGGTCTTCGTCGCGGCGGCGGCGGTGTTCCTGCTGCCCCCGGTGGACGCCCTGGTGGTGGTCGTGCTGTGCGCGGTGGCCCCACCGGTCGCCGCCGCGCTGGTGCCCGGCTGGGAGGCGGAGAGCACCGTCGTCTTCGCGGTGCTGCTCGCCTCGTTCGCCATGTTCGGGGTGAGCCGGCTGGCGCAGCGCAACGGCGAACTGCGGGCCGCCCAGGCCGAGATCCGCCGGCTCGCGGTCGCCGAGGAACGCGCCCGCACCGCCCGCGACCTGCACGACATTCTCGGGCACTCGCTGACCGTGGTGGCCGTCAAGGCGGAGCTGGCCGGGCGGCTGCTGGAGCTGGACCCGGCCCGTGCCGGCACCGAGATCGCCGACGTCGAGCGGCTGGCCCGGCAGGCGCTGGCCGACGTACGGCGTACCGTCGGGGCGTACCGGGAGATCAGCCTGAGTGGCGAGTTGGCCGGCGCCCGGACGGCGCTGGCGGCGGCGGGCATCGTCGGTGACCTGCCGGACGACCTGCCGACGCTGCCGGCGGCGCGGGAGGAACTGTTCGGCTGGGCGGTCCGGGAGGGAGTGACCAACGTGGTGCGGCACAGCGGCGCGCGGCGGTGTGTGATCCGGGTCCACCCGGACCGGGTGGAGATCGCCGACGACGGGCGCGGGCCGGCCGGGCCGCAGCCGGCCGGCGACGGCGGGCACGGGCTGCTCGGCCTGCGGGAACGCGGCCGGCGGCTCGACGGCACCGTGACGGTCGGCCGGCGGCCGGACGGCACCGGCTTCCTGCTGCGGGTCACCGTGCCGGTGGAGCGGCGGTGAGCGACCCGATCCGGCTGCTGCTCGCCGACGACCAGGCGTTGGTCCGGGGCGCGCTCGCCGCGCTGCTGTCCCTCGAACCGGATCTCGACGTGGTGGCCGAGGTGGGTCGGGGTGACGAGGTGGTGGACGCGGCCCGCCGCACCGGCCCGGACGTGGCGCTGCTCGACGTGGAGATGCCGGGGCTGGACGGGATCGCCGCGACCGCCGCGCTGCGGGCCGCGCTGCCCGGTTGCCGGGTGCTGGTGGTCACCACCTTCGGTCGGCCCGGCTACCTGCGGCGGGCGATGGAGGCCGGGGCGGGCGGCTTCGTGGTCAAGGACACCCCGGCCCGGCAGCTCGCCGACGCGGTCCGCCGGGTGCACGCCGGGCTGCGGGTGGTCGACCCGGCGCTGGCGGCGGAGACCCTCGCGGCGGGGACGAGCCCGTTGACCGAACGGGAGACGGCGGTGCTGCGGGCGGCCCGGGGCGGTGGCACGGTGGCCGATCTGGCGGCGGCGCTGCACCTGTCCGAGGGCACGGTCCGCAACCACCTGTCGGCGGCGATCGGCAAGACCGGCGCCCGTAACCGGGCCACCGCCGTCCGGCTCGCCGAACAGAACGGCTGGCTGCTCGGCGACTGAGCCCCGCCGGGGCCGGGTGGCGGTGGCGGCCGGCTCAGGAGGTGGTCAGGGCGTCGACGACGACCAGTTCGGTGCCGGGGCGTACCTCGTCGAGGAGGGTCTGCTGGGCGGTGCGGGTCAGCCGGATGCAGCCGTTGGTGACGTCCTCGCCGAGGGTGTCGTCGTCCTGCCAGGTGTGTAGGCCGATGTGCGCGCCCCGCAGCCCGGTGGGCACCGCCTCCGGGTCGTCGGGGACCGCGCCGAGGGCGAAGACGTCCACCCCGCCGTAGACCGGTTCGGGCGGTGGCGTGGTGCCGAGGATGAAGGTGCGGCCGAGGGGGGTCTCCTGGCCGGCCTGGCCGAGGCTGACCGGCCAGGTGTGCACCGGTTGGCCGTGCCGGTACCAGGTGAGCTGGTGGGTGCGCCGCTGCACCACGATCTGGTCCCGCAGGACGACCGGACTCCAGCCCCCCTCGGGCAGCCAGGCCAGTCGACGGCTCGCCGAGGGCAGCAGGACCGCCGTCCAGCCGGTGCGCCGCTGCACCACCGGCATGGTCAGCTCAACCCCGCTGATGGTGGGGGCGAGCAGGGCGCGGGGGCGTCCGCCCGGTGCGTCGTACGCGGCGATGTTGCGGGTCGGGGTGACGCCCTCGGTCAACGGGGTGACGTCGAGCGGGTGCGGGTCGGCCGGGAAACCGGCGGGGGCCGGGTCGTAGTCGATCACGGGCAGCCCGGGTGGGGCCGGTGCGGCGGGCGGCACGGTCTCGTCCTCGTGCGGGACGGCCACGGTCGGTGGCGGGGTCGCCGCCCGACGGGTCGGGGTGGGTGCGTCGTAGCGCAGCGCCGCACCGACGAGCAGGGCCAGCACCAGCAGCGCCGGTACGCCGACGACGGCGACGAGCGGCCCCCGCCCCCACCGTTCGATCATCCGGTCAAAAGCCACGAAAACACTCTAAGGGGTAGGTGGCTCCACCCGGCGCGAATCGTCCCGACAGGCTCCCGATCCCCGGCCGTCCACCCGCCGGGACGTCGTACGCCGAGCCTTACACGCGTCCCGGACCGGGGTGGTTCGACGATCCGCCGAGAATTTTCGGCGGCGGCACTGATCCGTACGCGTCGGAGGTCCGTACTGGAGGTGGGAGCAGGGTCGGCCGGTGGTGGCGCCGCCGTTAGACGATCGAGGAGCAGATGGCCCGGGCAAAGCAGAACGAGAAGGCGGCGACCGTCCGGACCTCCACCAGCAGCCGTGGTGTCCGGACAATGTCGAAGGGCACGATGGCGCTGATGGTGGCGTCCGCGCTGGGGCTGTTCTGGGCCGGGGTCGAGATGACCGGCAACGGCACGGCGATGTACGCGTACGGCTTCTTCTTCACCGAGTTCTTCGCCGGGGTGGTCGCCCTGGTGTCGCTCAGCCTCACCGTGATGATGGGCCTGCTCGCCACCGACCGGCTGGTCCTCATGATCCGCCACCGGGTGCTCCTGCAGTCCGCGCACCGGGCCACCGGCATCCTCGGCGTCGTCGGCCTGGTCTTCCACGTCATCACCAAGATCGCCATCGGTCGGGCCGGACCCACCGACGCCGTGGTGCCGTTCATCGGTGGCAGCGGACTCTACGTCGGGCTCGGCACGGTGGCCGCCTTCCTCATGGTGAGCGTGCTGTGGACCGGCATCGTCCGGGTCCGCTTCGCCGGCGTCGGACCCAAGTGGTTCTGGCGCAGCCTGCACTCCCTGGCGTACCTCTCCTGGCCGTTCGCCCTGTTCCACGGCCTCAACGCCGGCCGGGCCGCCAAGTCCTGGGTGGTGCTCAGCTACCTGGCCTGCGTCCTGCTGGTCGTGGTGGCGCTGCTGGTGCGGATGTCGGTCTACCTCGGCAAGCGCAGCCGCGAGCAGCAGCAGGCCGTCGCGCTGAACAAGGCCATGACGGGCAAGGGCGTCGACGAGGGTAAGGGCCGGACGCTGCTCACCGGGCTCGGCCGCAAGAAGGAGGAGGAGAGGGAGAGCCGGAGCAGTTGGGCCGAGACCGCCCTCGCCCCGTCCTGGAACGCGCCGACCGGCAGCGCCCGGCGTCGGGACCCCGAGCGGTTCACCGTCCCGGTCGTCCCCGAACCGGGCACCCTGCGCGAACCCGTGCGGGGCGGCCGGGGCCGTACCACCCAGGAGACCGCGCCGGCCCCCCGCCGCGAGCGCGACCTGGAACCGGCCGCGCGCCGCCGGACCGCCGAGCGGGACGACCGCGACGAGCGGCCCCGCCGCCGCGACGAGGACGCCGCCCCCGTCTCCGGTGCCCGGCGTTCCCGCTACGAGGAGGACGTCGCTCCGGTGTCCGGCAGCCGCCGCCGCGACCGCGACGAGGACGTGGCCCCCGTCTCCGGCGGCCGGCGCTCCCGCTACGACGAGGACGTCGCCCCGGTGTCCGGTGGCCGCCGCTCCCGCTACGAGGAGGACATCGCCCCCGTCTCCACCGGCCGCCGGGCCCGACGGGACGACGACGACCTGGCCGCCCGCTACTCGGCCCCGCCCCGGCGGCGCACCGAGGAGCCGGAGGAGCCGTGGGACAGCCCGCGCCGGTGGGAGGGGTCCGACCGGCCCGTCTCGGCCGAGCCGATCTCCGCCGCCCCGCGCAGCGGCTCCGGCCGGCACAGCGTCGAGGCGGACGTGCCGGAGGAGCCGGACTACTGGCGCCCGCCGGCCCGCTACGTCGCCGACGACATCCCCGTCGACGACACCCCGACCCTGGTCGACCTGGCGTCCCGGCGGGCCCGCAAGGCCACCGGCGACAGCCGCAGCCGGCGCAAGGGCAAGGCCAACGCGGACGCCGTCGACGGGGCGTACTGGGCCGGGCTGCGCGGTGAGGCCAAGTGATGCGCACGAAGGTCCCACCGGTCGCCTGCATCGGCGAGCCCCGGCTGACCGCCGGCTTCGCCGAGTTCGGCCGGCTCGACCTGATGGCACACGAGATGGAGCACGGGCCGATCGGCCCGATGGAACCGGCCAACCTGCTCCGGCTGGCCGAAGCCATCCAGCTCAAGGGCAAGGGCGGGGCGGGTTTCCCGTTCTACCGCAAGTTCAAGGCGGTGCTGGAGTCCTGCGAACGGCAGGACCTGCCCGCCGTGGTGGTGGTCAACGCCACCGAGGGGGAACCGGCGAGCTGGAAGGACAAGGTGCTGCTCACCCGGGCCCCGCACCTCATCCTCGACGGCGCCGCCCTGGCCGCGTACGCGCTGGACGCCGAGGAGATCGTGCTCTGCGTCGCCGACGACCTGATCGGCCGGGAATCGCTCACCGAGGCCCTCGCCGAACGCCGGATGCCGGTGCCCACCACCATCGTCACCGTGCCGCACCGGTTCATCTCCGGCGAGGGCGGCGCGCTGGTCAACGGGATCAACGGACTGCCGCACATCCCGCCCGGCACCAAGAAACGGTCCAGCGACTCGGGCGTACGCAACCTGCCCACCCTGCTGTCCAACGCCGAGACGTACGCCCAGGTGGCCATCGCGGCCCGGCTCGGCCCGTACGAGTACGCCGCGCTCGGCACCGACGACGAGCCCGGCACCGTGCTGCTCACCGTGACCGGCCAGGCCAAACGCGCCGCCGTGGTGGAATGCGCCGCCGGCACCCCGCTGCGGGACATCCTCGACCTGTGCGAGGTGCCGGAGGGGCCGGGCATCCTGATGGGCGGCTACCACGGCCGGTGGATCACCTGGGAGGCGGCGCAGCGGGCCGAGATCACCCGCAAGAGCCTCACCAGCGTCGGCGGCACCCTCGGTGCCGGCATCATCATCCCGCTCGGCCGGGACACCTGCCCGCTCGGCGAGGCCGCCCAGGTGGTCCGCTACCTCGCCGGGGAGTCCGCCGGCCAGTGCGGGCCGTGCAAGCGCGGCCTGCCCGACCTGGCCCGCGCCGTCGACCTGGCGGTCTCCGGCAGCGCCCCGGTGGAGGTGGTCCGGGCCGCCGCCGGTGACGTGAAGGGCCGGGGCGCGTGCAGCCACCCCGACGGCACGTCCCGCTTCGCGCTCTCCGCGATGGAGGTGTTCGCCGACGACCTGCGGCAACACACCACCGGCGAGGGGTGCGGCAAGCGGGTCAAGGGCGTGATGGGGCTGCCCGGCGCGCCCGACGCCAACCCCCGCAAGCTCACCCTGGACTGGTCCCGCTGTGACGGGCACGGGCTGTGCGCCCACGTCGTACCGGACTTCATCCGGCTCGACGGCAACGGTTACCCCGCCTTCCCGTCCACCCCTGTGCCGACCTGGCTGAAGGAAGGTGCGATGAAGGCGGTCAAGGTCTGCCCCGAACTCGCGCTGCGGCTGGTCGAGGCCGAGTAGCACCACCGAGAGGAGCACCGGATGCGGTCGTCGTCGTCACCCAGCAACGGGCCGGAGGGTCGACCGGCCGCCCGGCTCGCCGTCGCCGCCACCCTCGCCGGCACCCTGCTGGCCGCCTCGGCCTGCGCCGTCGGGCCGACGTCGGCGCAGCCGGCCGCCGAGGTCGCCGTCCCGGTCGCCACCGCGTCGACCTCCGCCGCGCCGTCGTCCGTCGCGACCACCCCGACCGGCGCACCCGCCGTGGTGCCCGACGCGCTGCGCTTCACCGCCAGGACCCTCGACGGTACGGCGTTCTCCGCCGCCGACCTGGCCGGCCGCCCGGTGGTGCTGTGGTTCTGGGCGCCCTGGTGCGCCACCTGCGCCAGCCAGGCGTGGACGGTCGCCGAGATCGCCCCGAAGTACCGGGACACCGTGCCGATCGTCGGGGTGGCCGGCCTCGGTGAGCAGAAGGCGATGCGCAGCTTCGTCACCGAGTTCGAACTCGGCGGCACCACCCAGATCGACGACCGGGCCGGCGCGCTGTGGCGGCGCTTCGAGATCGTCGAACAGAGCACCTTCCTCATCATCGACCGGGAGGGGAAGGTCGTCCACCAGGGCTTCCTCGACGGCGAGGACCTCACCCGCCGGGTCGCCGCCCTGGCCGGCTGATGACCGGCCCGCTGCTGCTCGCGCTGACCGCCGGGATGCTCGGCGCGGTCAACCCGTGCGGCTTCGCGATGCTGCCGGCGTACCTGTCGCTGCTGGTCGCCGGGCCGGCCGACGGCCGGGGCACGGTCGGCCGGGCACTCACCGCGGCGGCCGGCCTGACCTGCGGGTACGTCGTGGTGTTCGGGGCCTTCGGGCTGGCCGTCGCGCCGCTGGCCGACTGGCTGCGCCCCCGGCTGCCGTGGCTGACCGTGACCCTCGGGCTGGGTCTGCTGGCGCTGGGCTGCTGGCTGCTCGCCGGCCGCCGGCTGCCCACCCCGCGCCCGTCGGCCCGCGCCCCCCGCCTGACCCGTTCGCTGCCGTCCATGGCGCTGTTCGGCATGGCGTACGCGCTGGCGTCGCTGAGCTGCTCGATCGCCCCGTTCCTGGCGATCGTGGTGACCAGCCTCCAGGCCGGGTCGACCCTGCGCGGGCTGGCGCTGTTCGTCGCGTACGCGATCGGGATGGGGCTGGTGGTGGCGGTGGCGGCGCTCGGCGTGGCGCTGCTGCGCGGCCGGGTGGTCCGTGGGCTGCGCGGCGTCGGCGCGTGGGTGCCCCGGCTCAGCGGTCTGGTGCTGCTCGTCGCCGGCGGCTACGTCGCCTGGTACGGCTGGTACGAGGTCCGCCTCGCCCAGGGCCGGCACGACGCCTTCGGCGACCCGGTGGTGGTCGGCGCGGCCCGGGTCCAACGGACGCTGGTGACGGCGCTGGACACGGCCGGCCCGGCGGTGCTCGCCGGGCTTTTGGTCGTGCTGCTCGCGGTGGCGGCGCTGCGGCACCGCACCCGCACCCGCGACGCCGGGCGGACGTGAGGGCGGTGGGCGGCGGGTGCCCGCAGGACCCCGCCGCCCACCGGACGCCTCAGCGCACCGGGGTGAGCCGGTCGGTGCCGAGCCGGTCGCGGAGCACCTCGGGCACCAGTACCGAACCGTCGGGCTGCTGGAACTGCTCCAGGATGGCCGGGAAGAGCCGGCTGGTGGCCAGCGCCGAACCGTTGAGCGTGTGCACGAACCGGGTCTGCTTGCCGCCCGGCTCGCGGTAGCGGATGGCGGCCCGGCGGGCCTGGTAGTCACCGGCCCAGGAGACCGACGACACCTCCTTGTACTTGCCGGTGCTCGGCATCCACACCTCGATGTCGAGGGTCTTCTTCATCGAAGCGCTGGCGTCACCGGCCGACAGCAGGCTGCGCTGGTAGTGCAGGCCCAGCTTCTCGACCAGGCTCTCCGCGTGGGCGAGCATCTCCTCCAGCGCCGCGTCGGCCTGCTCGGGCAGGGTGAACTGGAAGATCTCCACCTTGTTGAACTGGTGCCCGCGTACGGTGCCGCGCTCGTCGGAGTGCGAACCGGCCGCCTCCCGCCGGTAGCAGGGGGTGTACGCGAACGCCTTCAGCGGCAGCTTCGACGTCTCCAGGATCTCGTCCTGGTAGGCGCCGAGGATCGCCGTCTCCGAGGTGGGCAGCAGGAACTGCCCGCGCGGGGCGGACTCCCGGTCCAGGTGGTAGACGTCGTCGTAGAACTTGGGGAACTGGCCGGCGGCGAAACCGGCGGTGTCCAGCAGCAGGTGCGGCGGGAGCAGGAACTCGTAGCCGGCCCGCACGTGCTCGTCGATGAACCAGTTGATCAGCGCCCACTCCAGCCGGGCGCCCAGGCCGGTGTACATCCAGAAGCCCGAACCGCCGAGCTTGACGCCCCGTTCGTGGTCGACCAGGCCGAGCGCCCGGCTCAGCTCCACGTGGTCGCGGATCGTCTCGATGACCGGCGGCGCACCGAAGGTCTTCACCACCCGGTTGGCCTCCTTGCCGCCGGGCACCACGTCGTCGGCGGGCAGGTTGGGCAGCTCGCTCATCGTGCCGCGCAGCCGGGACTGCACCTCGTCGAGCTGGGACTCCAGCTCGGCGAGCTGCTTGCGCTCGACCTCCGGCGCGACGGACTCCGGCGTGGTGCCGGCCCGCTTCGCCTGCGCGTACGCCCGGGCCTCGGCCTTGCGGCGCTGCCGCTCGGCGTCGATCTCCGTGATCAGGGCGCGGCGTTCCTGGTCGAGTCGCTGGATGTCGTCCAGGACCCGGTTGACCTCGGCGGGATCCAGTCGCTTCGCGAGCGCGGTCGCCACCGCCTCGCGATCCTTCCGGATCAACTCCATGTCGAGCATGCTGCTCCGTACGCTCCGTCCAGGCGGTCAGGTGGGACCCTCCGATGCTACCGTCGCGCCCGCCGGCCCCCGGCCCCGGTGCTGACGCGCGCTGCCCGGGACCCCCGGGGCGGGGGCCCGCACCGGCGTCATCCGCACCCGCCGCTGGCGACGGGGACGCGCCTGCCTTCGCCACCCGGCCCTCTGCCTCGTGCCCGGCCCGGCTTGACGGCCGGCGACTTTGCCCATCACCGAAGGTGACGATGCCGGGTTGATCTCTCAATTCACTCCCGGTAATCGCTGTCGGTGCCGCTTTCGAGCCCTGCTGCGGCCTGCTGCCCTAACGACGCCGTTGAACGCGGGGTGCCCGCCACCGCTACCGGAAGGCGGGAGTCAGAGCCGGATCGGCATCAGGATCGAGAAGGTGTCCTCGTCGTCGGGGCGGCGCACGGCCAGCGGGGCGATCGGACCGTCGAGTTCCAACACCAGTTGCGGGCCGCCGGCGGCGTCCAGGGCATCGAGCAGGAAGTCCCCGTTCACCCCGACCAGCAGGTCGGTCGGGTCCGGCCCGGCCAGTTCGGCGGCGTCGACCAGGCGCAGCCCGTCGCGGTCGTCCACCCCCAGCACCGTCACCGGCAGCGCCACCCCCTCGTGCTCCCGGGTCACCGTGGGGGTGGTGGACCGCAGCGCGGTACGCAGCGCCGCCACGTCGACCGGAACCCGCCGGGCCGTGGCGTCCGCCGGACGGCGCAGCAGCCGCCGGTAGTCGGTGAACTCGTCCGGCAGCACCGCCGAGCGGGCCTCGACCCCGGCGACGGCGACGGCGACCTCCCCGCCGGCGACGGTCAGCCGCACCTGTTCGGTGGTGTCCAGCAGCGCCCGGAACTCGTCGACGGCCGCCGCCGGCAGCAGCGCCCGCACCGGCGGGCCGTCCACCCGGCCACCGGCGCGGGCCAGCGCCATCCGGTATCGGTCGGTCGCCACCAGCCGTACGCCGTCGGACTCCACGTCCAGCAGCACACCGCCGAGCACCGGCAGGTCGGGGTCGGTGCCGACAGCGAACCGGACGGCGTCGACGGCGGCGGCCAGGGCGACGGGGGACAGGGTGATTCGGGTGGTCATCGGACACTCCTCGGGATCGATCAGGGCACGGATCCGGGAGAGTTCGCGGCGGGCGTCGGCGAGACCGTCCTCCAACCGGCGCAGGTGCGCGTCGAGCAGCCGCCCGACCCGCGCCGGCTCGTCGCGCAGCCGCAACGCGGCGGTGATCCCGGCCAGCGGCATGCCGATCCGGCGCAGGCCGGCCACCAGCCGGGCCGGCGTCACCTGCGCGGCGGTGTACCAGCGGTACCCGTTCACCGGGTCGACAAGCGTCGGGGTCAGCACCCCGCACCGGTCGTAGAACCGCAGCGCGCTGACCGTCAGGCCACTGGCCCGGGCCAGCTCGCCGATGCTCAGCAGCTCGCTCTCCATGCCCACGATGCTGTCGCCTCAACCAGGTCGAGGGTCAAGCCCGCACCGGCCGCCGCCGGCCCCGCGACCCGGCCGTCGTCCCCACTACGGGAGCACCCGGAACGTGATCCCCGCCCGCACCAACCGGTCCAGCAGCGCGTCCCCCATCGCCGCCACCGGGGTCAGCTGCCCGGACGTGGCGGGCAGCTCGTCGTACGCCAGGCAGAGGGCCGACTCGGCGAGCATCTTGGCGGTCTCGTCGTAGCCGGGGTCGCCGCCGGCGACCTCGGTGCGGACGGTCCGGCCGCCGCCCTCGCCGACGAACCGCACCCGGAACCACGACCGGGCCCGCTGCTCCGCGCTCGGCCCCTGCCCGGAGGCGAGCCGGCCGAGCAGCCAACGCCGGGTCGGCGGCAGCTTCACCAGCCCCACCACCCCGGCCATCCCCGCCCCCGCCGCCAGCACCGTGGGCAGCCGCCTGACGGCGGCGAAGTGCCGGTAGCGGAAGTCCGGGCCGTACTCCGGGCGGGCGGCGGCGGACCGACGTACCACCTGCGGGTCGATGGTGGGCAGCGGCACCGCCCACATGCCGGTCGCCGCCGACCGGCCCAGCTTCCCGGCCACCGCACGGACCCGGCGTCCGTCCGGCCGGGGCTCGACCGCCCGCCGGGCCTGCGCCGCCCGCTTCGTCTGCGCGGTACGGGAGAACGCGGTGAGCGCCGAATGGTACGTGCCGGCGGAGAACCTGCCCCCGGCCCGGACGAACCCGTCGACGCTGATCGGCCCGTCCGCCGGCAACTGCCGGACGGTGTACCAGACGCCCAGGTCGTGCGGGACCGAGTCGAAGCCGCAGGCGTGCACCAGCCGGGCCCCGGTGCGGACCGCCTCGGCGTGGTGCCGCACGTACATCAGGTCCACGAACTCCGGCTCGCCGGTGATGTCGAGATAGTCGGTGCCGGCGGCGGCACACGCGGCGACCAGCGGCTCCCCGTGGTGCACGTACGGCCCGACGGTGGTGGCGAGCACCCGGGCGCCCTCCACCACCGCCCGCAGCGACCCGGCGTCGGTGACGTCGGCGGTCAGCAGCGGCAGCGTGGCCAGGGCCGGCTCGATGGCGGCGAGCCGGTCCCGCACCGCCGACAGCTTCGCCGGGTTGCGGCCGGCCAGCGCCCAGCGCAGCCCCGCCGGGGCGTGCCGGGCCAGGTACTCGGCGGTCAGCCCGCCGGTGAAACCGGTCGCGCCGAACAGGACGAGGTCGTACGGGCGGTCGGGGCGCATCCGCCGAGTGTGCCACCCGCGCCCGACCCGCAGCGGCTGGCGGGCCACCGGGCGGCTCAGCCGTGCGGGGTGAACACCGCCCGCACACAGCCGTCGGCCCGGTCCCGGAACAGCGCGTACCCGGTCGGAGCCTGGTCCAGGTCGAACCGGTGCGTCGCCAGGTGTTCGGTACGCAGCTCGTCGCGGGCCATCCGGTCCAGCAGCATCGGAATCCACCGTTGGCCGTGCTGCCGCGCGCTGCGCAGGGTGAGCCCCTTGTGCATCACCGCGCCCAGCGGGAAGGCGTCCACGAAACCGGTGAAGGTGCCCGAGACGAAGACCGTGCCGCCCTTACGGCAGGCGTGCACCGCCTCCCGCAGCGCCAACGGGTCCTCGACCGGGCCGCCCCGGCCGGTGAACCGGTCGGCCAGCGACAGCGGACGGCCACCGCCGTCGGCCACCCCGACCGCCTCCACGCACACGTCGGGACCCCGGCCCCCACTGCGTTCCCGCAGCTCGGCGGGGACGTCGGTGTGCTCGTAGTGCAGCGTCTCGGCACCGGTGTGCCGTTCGGCCATCCGCAACCGCTCCGGGTAGCGGTCGATCACGATCACCCGGTCCGCGCCGAGCACCGTCGCCGCCTGCGCGGTGAGCTGACCCACCGCACCCGCCCCCCACACCGCCACCACGTCACCGGGGCGGACCGCACCCAGCTCGGCACCCATCCAACCGGCGGGGGCGGCGTCCGAGGCGAACACCGCCCGGTCGTCGCTGACCGGGTCGGGCACGGTGAACGCCCCCACGTCGGCGTACGGCACCCGGACGTACTCGGCGTGGCTGCCGGCGAACCCACCCGCCGTCCGGGGATGGCCGTAACAGCCGCCGGTGGGTTGCCCCCAGGCCGCCTCGGTGACCGTCGCGGCGGGCGCGCCGTTGTCGCAGCAGGAGTACAGCCCCTGCCGGCAGTACCAGCAGTTCCCGCAGGCCACGGCGGCGCAGACCACCACCCGGTCCCCGACGCGGTGCCGGCGTACCGCCGGGCCGACCTCGGCCACGTCGCCCAGGAACTCGTGCCCGAGCACGTCACCGGCGGACAGGCCCGGCACCCGCCCGGCGAGCAACGGCAGGTCGGTCCCGCAGGTGGCACTGCGCCGTACCCGCACGATCATGTCGTGGGCGTTGCGCAGCTCCGGATCGGGCACCTGGCGTACCGCGAGCCGGTCGACGCCCTCCCAGCACAGCGCCCTCATCCGGGCACCGCCGGCCGGTCGGGGGCGGGCCGCTCGACGGCCGGCCGGTCGGCGCGCAGCACCTCACCGGTCTCGACGAGCTGCCGTACCGCGCGCAACACCTGCCACAGGTAGCCGTCGGGGTCGTCGCCGACCAGGTGGGCGGCCATCCCGGGGAGGGCGGCGAGCCCGCCGAGCGGCCGGACCGCCAGCTCGGTGCCGCGCCCGCCGGGGGCCGGCCGCAGGTCCAGCTCCACCGCGCCGGCCAGGGGCCGCAGCGGCTCCGGCCAGCGTCCGCCGGGCAGCAGTTCCGCCGCCGGGACCCCGACCGTCACCACCTGCCAACGCCCCGACCCGGCCGCCGACCGCCGGGGTACGCGCCCCGACCGCCCCTGCCCGGTCCGGCCGGTCCTCGGGGTACGGCCGGTCGCGGTGCGGGCCGTCGCCGCGCCGAACGCCGTGGCGGCGACAATGACCGCGCCCCGGGTCAGCCGTCCCATCCGTACCACCCGCCTCTCCCGCCGGGACCGGTCCACGCCGTCCGGCTCGCCCATCGTCGGCGCGGCCCGGGTGAACCGGGCTCGTCCCGAAGGGGTGAACCGGGCCGCGCCGGGTAACCGCCGCCGACCGGGGGAGGAACGCGCCGACTGGGGGTGGGGTGCAATGCCGCAGCAGCCCGTACGGGCGCTCGACCCGACACCCCACCCCGGCGGCGCCGCGACCACCCGGGCGTCCGCCGAGCCGCCGCTGCTGGCCTCCCGGCTCACCCCGCCCGCCGCGCCCGAGCCGATGCTGCTGCGGCCCCGGCTGCTGGCCCGCCTCGACGACGGGGCCGCCGGCATCCTCACCGTGGTCCGCGCGCCCGCCGGCTGGGGCAAGACGACACTGCTCACCGCCGCCGCGCAGGCGGCGGAACCGACCGGGGACCCGGTGGCCTGGGTGCAGGTCGAGGCCGGCGACAGCGGACAGCGGCTGTGGGCGTACCTGACCCGGGCCCTGCGCGGCGCGCTCCGGGCCGGGCCGGACGACCTGACGCCGGCCCCCGCCGGTCCGTGGCGGCCCGACGGGCTGGAGGCGCTGGCCGCCACGCTGGCCGCCCGGGAACGCCCCGTCCGGCTGGTCCTCGACGACCTGCACCGGATGACCGATCCGGACGTCCTCACCGGGCTGGAGTTCCTGCTCCGGCACGCCGCCGGGCGGCTACGTCTCGTCGCCGCCGGCCGGACCGGCCTGCCGCCGGCCCTGCACCGGCTGCGGCTGGCCGGCGAGCCGACCGAGATCGGCCCCGACGACCTGGCCTTCACCACCGACGAGGTGGCCGACCTGCTGGTGGCGCACGGGGTGCCGCTGCCGGCGGCGGCGGTCGCCCGGCTCCGGGAACGCACCGGCGGCTGGCCGGCGGGCCTGCGCTTCGCCGCGCTGGCCGCCCGGGGCCAGGCCGACCCGCAACGCTGGGTACGGCGGTTCGGCGGCGACCATCCGGACGTCGCCGCCTACCTGCGCGCCGAGGTGCTCGCCCCGCTGCCGGGGCCGGCCCGGGAGGTGCTGCGCCGGTGCGCCGTCGGCGGGGCGGTCCGCGCCGACCTGGCCGACGCGTTGACCGGACGTGCCGACACCGGTCAGCTCCTGGCCGGACTGGCCCGCGACGGCGGATTCCTGCACCGCGACGACAGCGATCCACCCTGGTACCGGCCGCACCCCATGCTGGCCGACCTGCTACGCGAGGAACTCGCCGGCCTCGACGGGCGGGAACGCGGCGAACTGCACCGGCGGGCCGCCGACTGGCACGCCGAGCACGACCGGCCGGCCGACGCGCTGCACCACGCCCTGACCGCCGGGCAGTGGGACCGCGCCACCGAACTGCTGCTGGCCCACTGGCCGGAGCTGGTCCCGTACGAGCAGGAGCCGCCGCCCCTGCCGCCGCCCCCGCCACCGCCCGCCGGGGCGGTGCGCCGGGACCCGGAACTGGCGCTGGCCGCCGGCACCGAGCGGGCGTACGCGGGGGACGTGGCGGCGGCGACCGCCCGCCTGCGGGACGCGGTGCAGGCCGCCCGCACGCTGCCGGCCCCCCGCCGGGACCGGTTCCGGCGGCTGGCCGTGGCACTGGAACTCACCCTGGCCCGGCTGTCCGGCGACCCCGCGACGGTACGCGCTGCCGCCGCCCGCCTGCTCGCCACCGGTTCGGCGCTTCCTGCCGGTTCGGCGCTTCCTGCCGGTTCGGTGCCGCCTGCCGGTTCGGGGCTGGCCACCGGTGCGGCTTCCGTCGCCCCGGTTCCTCCTGATCCGCCCGCCGGCACCGACGTGCTCGGCCCGCCGACCGGTGCCGACCTTGTGACCGGCGAAGATGTGGTGACCGGGGATGATCCACGGACCGGCGAGGACGACGCGGATGTCCGGGCGGTGGCCGGCACCGCGCTCGGCCTGACCGACCTCGCCGAGGGGGAGTTGGGCCGGGCCGCAGCGTGGTTCCGTGCCGCGCTGGCGGCGGCCCGGCGGGTCGGCCGACCCCGGACCGAACTGGTCGGCGCGAGCCGGGCGGCGCTGCTGCTCGCCCTCGCCGGTGAGCTGTCGCCGGCCGAGGAGACCGCGCGGGCGGCCCTGGCCATGCCCCCCTGCCAGGGCTGGTCGGGGCGGGTCGACTGCGGCCACGCACACCTGGCACTGGCGCTGGTGGCGGTACTGCGCGACCAGCCCGCCGAGGCGACCGCCGAGCTGGCGGCGGCCGGCGCGGTGACCGGGACGACCCTGGCCGGGGCGGTGGCGGCGCTGTGCCGGGCGGCCCTGCTCCGGGACGCGGGCGAGCCGGCGGCGGCCATGGCAGCGGTGCAACGCGCCCGCGACGAACTGACCACCAGCGGTGCCGGGGAGCTGGCTGACCGGTTGCTGGCGCTGGAAGCGGACCTGCGCGGCGAGCAAGGTGACGTGGACACGGCCCGGCGGCTGCTCGGCGAGCGGGCGCACGGGCCGGACCCGGTGCCGGTGCTGGCGTTGGCGCTGGCCCGGGTGGAGTTGCGGGCCGGTGACCTGCGGGCCGCCCGGCACGCCCTGCCCGACTGGGACGCCCCGGGCGCGGTTGGTTGGCCGTTGTCGGTACGGCTCGCCGCCGGAGTCCTGGACGCGCTGCTGACCCGGCGGGCCGGTGACGAACGCCGGGCAGGGCGGCTGCTGGAACGGGTGCTGGACCTGGCGGGGCGGCACGGCCACCGGCGGGTGTTCACCCGGGCCGAACCGGAGGTGCGGGAACTGCTCGCGGCCCACCTGGACTCCGGTACGGCGTACTGGCCGCAGGTCAGTGACCTGGTGCGGGACGTCGCCCCGCCGTCCGGCCAGGGGGCGTACGGCACCCGGCGCGGGCCGGCCGATCCCCGGCGGGACGACCCCGAGCGCCCCCTGGACGAGCCGCTCACCGAGCGGGAGCTGACCATCCTGCGGTACCTGCAGAGCATCCTGTCCAACGTGGAGATCGCCAGCGAGCTGTCCCTGTCGGTCAACACCGTCAAGACCCACGTCCGCAACATCTACCGCAAGCTCGACGCCACCCGCCGCCGCGAAGCCGTCCGCCGAGCCCGCGACCTCCACCTCCTCTAACCCCCACCCCCGCCCCGCCCATCCCCGCCCCGCCTGCCCGTCCCGCCCGCCCCCGGTGATCAAGAGGTTTACGTCAAGATTGATCTTCAACCTGACGCAAACCTCTTGATCAACTGACCTAAACCTCTTGATCACCAAGGGCGGGGCGGGGCTGGGCTGGGTCAGGGGGTGGCGGTGTCCACGGTGGTGAGGAGGGTGGGGAGGTCGAGTGGGCCGTCGTGGCGGTGGTCGCCGACGAAGAGGGTGGGTGTGCCGTTGACGCCGCTGCGGATGCCGCCGGTGAAGTCGTGGCGTACCCGGTCGGCGTGCGCGTGCCGGTCGACCTCGGCGTCGATCTCGTCCGGCGGGAGCCCCACCTGCGCCACGCCGAGCGACAGGTGCACCGGGTCCAGTTGGTCCTGGTGTTCGTAGAGCCAGTCGTGCATCTCCCAGAACCGGTCCCGGCGGCCGGCCGCCTCGGCCACCTCGGCGGCCCGTTCGGCGTACGGGTGCAGGTTGGTGATCGGGAAGTGCCGGTAGACCAGCCGGACGGTGTCCCGCCGCTGCCGCAGCACCTCGGCCAGGTTCGGGTACGCCGCCCCGCAGTACGGGCACTGGAAGTCGCCGTACTGCACGAGGGTGACCGGGGCGTCCAGGGGGCCACGGACATGGTCGGTCTCGGTCACCGGCACCCGGAGTCGGGCGGTGACCTGCAACGGGGTGCTCATCGGGTCATCACCTGCCGTTCGGTGCCGAGCTGTTCCAACGCGTCGAGGATGCCGTCGGCGCCGGGGTTGACCTCGGCGGGGGACAGGTAGCTCCAGGCCACCGCCCCGGCCGGGTCGAGCACCACCAGGGCCCGGCCGGCCTGCCCCTGCGGCGTGTACGCCCCGTAGCCCCGCGCCACCTCGCCCTTGGGTTCGAAGTCGGACAGCAGCGGGAACCGGACGCCCTTCGCCTCGGCGAACGCGCGGTGCGACCAGAGGCTGTCCACCGAGATGCCCAGCACCGCCGCGTCGTACCGCTCGAACTCCGGCATCGCGGCCTGGTAGAGCGCCATCTGGTCGCCGCAGACCGGGGACCAGTCGGCGGGGTAGAAGGCGAGCACCACCGGCCGACCCCGGAACTGCGCGGGTCCGGTCCGTCGCCCGTCCGGGGTGGCCGGCAGGGTGAATTCGGGGGCCGGGGTCCCGGGTCGGATCAGTCCGTCGGGTCCAGTCATGTCGCCCACCGTCCCGCCGGGTCGGGTGAGGGCGGCTCACCCGACCCGGGTGGTCCTGCGGCACGGCGTCGTCAGATCGGATTCGGACCGCCGAAGGGGACCCGGTGGCGAAATTCGGGCGGGTCGCGGTGTCGACAACCGGATCGGACTCGGGCAGTCTGACGGACGGCGAAGGACGGGGTGGAAAGATGGACGTCGATCAGATGCGGGTTTTCGGTCGCCGGTTGGCGGGCGTGTCGTGGCGGGTGGCCCGGCACGAGTGGACCCTGGCGGCGCTCGCCGCGCTGCTGCTGGCCGTGGTGCTGACCTGGCCGACCCTGCGCGATCCGGCGAGCACGATCCCACAGGACACCGGCGACCCGACGTTGCAGGCGTGGCAGGTGGCCTGGGGCGGGCACGCCCTGCTCACCAACCCGTTGCAGGTCTGGCACTCCAACACGTTCTATCCCGAGCCGTACACCTACGCCTACTCGGACACCCTGCTCGGGTACGCCCCGTTCGGCATGATCGGGGACGGTCCGGTGGCCGCCGTGATCCGCTACAACCTGCTCTACATGCTGACCCACGCCCTCGCCCTGTTCGGGGCGTACGCGCTGGCCCGGCAGGTGGGGGCCGGTCGGGCCGGCGCGGCGGTGGCCGGGGTGTCCTTCGCGTACGCCCCGTGGAAGCTCGCCCAGGCCGGGCACCTGCACGTGCTCAGCATCGGCGGGATCGCCCTCGCGTTGGCCATGCTGGCCCGGGGCCACGGCTGGTCGCTGCGGCACGGCCACCGGCCCGACCGGGTCCGTCCCGGCTGGGTGGTCGCCGGGTGGGCGGTCGCCGCCTGGCAGGTCACCCTCGGTTTCGGCATCGGCCTGCCCTTCGCGTACGTGCTGGGTCTGCTCTGCCTCGGCGCGGTCGTCACGTACGGCGTGGTGTGGTTGCGGCGGCGGACCCGGCCGGTGGTGCCGCGCGGCCTGCTCCTGGCCGACCTGGCCGGGGGGATCGGGTTCGCCGGGGTGACCCTGGCGATGGCCGCGCCGTACTTCGAGGTGGTGGCCCGTAACCCGTCGGGCCGGCGGACGGTGGCCCAGATCGAGATGTTCTCCCCGCCGTGGCGGGGGTTCGTCACCGCGCCGCCGGAGTCCTGGCTGTGGGGGGAGCGGCACGAGGCGGCGCGCGCCACGCTCGGGTTCCCGGGCGAGATGACCCTGCTGCCCGGGGTGGTGCTGCTGTCGCTGGCGGTGGCCGGGCTGTTCTTCTCCGCGTGGCGGCTGCGGCACCGGCTGATGCTGGCCGGCGCGGCGCTGGTCAGCGTGGCGCTCGCCGCGGGCACCACGTTCGGTGGCGACGGCAACCCCGGGTACGTGACGCTCGTCGAGCACGCCCCGGGCTGGGACGGGGTGCGCACCCCGGGCCGGCTGGTGCTGTGGACGACGCTGCTGCTCGGCCTGCTCGCCGCCGGGGCGTTGACGGTGCGCGAGCCGGCGCGGCAGGCCGACCCCGGCGCGGAGCCGGCCCCGGGGTCGGAGCCGGCCGGGGAACAGCCGCCGGGGCCGGACGCGGAGCCCGGGGCAGGGTCGGCCGGGGACCAGTCGCCGGGCCCGGACGCGGAACCCGGGTCGGAGCCGGCCGTGCCGGCGCTGCGACCGGCGGGAGCGCCGGTGCTGGTGGAGGCGTCCGCACCGACGGAGGCGGCACCGGGACCACGGCCGGCACTGCGGTCGGCGGCGTGGTCCGGATCGGCGGCCGAGCAGGCGGTCACCCGGGAGCCGGCCCCGAAGCGGGCCGGCCGGCAGTGGCGGCTGGCCCGGTTGGCGCTCCTGGTGCCGCTGCTGCTGGTCGGCGTGGAGGGGGTCAACCGGACCCCGCACGTGCCCGCGCCGGAGCAGCCGGCCGTGCTGCGTGGGCTGACCGGCCCGGCGCTGGTGCTGCCCAGCGACGGCATCCGGGAACTGCACGTGATGCTCTGGTCGACCGACGGGTTCCCCAAGGTGGTCAACGGGCTCGCCTCGTTCACCCCGCAGTCCCAGGAGCGGATCAGGGCGGTGAGCATGACCTTCCCGGACGCCACCTCGGTGGCGTACCTGCGGCAGGTCGGGGTGCGCACGGTGGTGCTGCTGCCCGGCTGGGCGGCCGGCACACCGTGGGCGGACGTGGCCGCCCGACCGGTGGACGGGCTGGGCATCAGTCGCGAGATCGTCGGCGAGGACGTCATCTACCGGCTCTGAGGGCCGAGTTAGTTGGGAGCGCTTCCTAATTCGGCGGCGTACCGGTTACTGTTGGGTTCTTCTTCGGCAGCGGGAGCCAAGCGTGCCGGCGGGGAGCCAGGGCAGCTCTTCGCACCCGTCGACGTCCCCCCACGGGGCCGTCGCACCCTGACCCTGGCATCCCGAGAGGAACCGCAGATGCGGAGAAGTCTCGTCGGCGCGGTCACCACCGTGCTGGCCGCCGCGACGGCCGTCGTGGCCGTACAGTTCACCGTCGCACCGTCCACACCGGCCGCCGCGGCGGCGGCCGAGCCGTACAGCTGGAAGAACGTCCGGATCGACGGCGGCGGCTTCGTCCCCGGCATCATCTTCAACCAGACCGAGAAGAACCTGATCTACGCGCGTACCGACATCGGCGGCGCGTACCGGTGGGAGCAGGCCAGCCAGTCCTGGACGCCGCTGCTCGACTGGGTCGGCGCGGACAAGTGGGGCTACAACGGCGTGGTCAGCCTGGCCACCGACCCGGTGCAGACCAACCGGGTGTACGCGGCCGTCGGCATGTACACCAACGACTGGGACCCGAACAACGGCGCGATCCTGCGCTCGTCGGACAAGGGCGCCACCTGGCAGGCCACCGCGCTGCCGTTCAAGAACGGCGGCAACATGCCCGGCCGGGGCATGGGGGAGCGGCTCGCCGTCGACCCCAACAAGAACAGCATCCTGTACTACGGTGCCGAGGGCGGCAACGGCCTGTGGCGCAGCACCGACTACGGGGTCACCTGGGCCAAGGTGGCGAACTTCCCGAACGTCGGCAACTACCGGGCCGACCCCAACGACACCACCGGCTACCAGAGCCAGAACCAGGGTCTGACCTGGGTCACCTTCGACAAGAGCACCGGTACGGCGGGCAACGCCACGCAGACCATCTACGTCGGCGTGGCGGACAAGGCGAACCCGGTGTACCGCTCCACGAACGGTGGCACGAGCTGGGAGCGGATCGCCGGCCAGCCCACCGGCTACCTGGCCCACAAGGGCGTGGTCGACCCGGTCGGCGGCTTCCTCTACATCGCCACCAGCGACACCGGCGGCCCGTACGACGGGGGCAAGGGTGACGTGTGGAAGTTCAACCGGGCCACCGGCGCGTGGACGCAGATCAGCCCGATCCCGTCGTCCAGCAGCGACGCCTACTTCGGCTACTCGGGGCTGACCATCGACCGGCAGAAGCCGAACACCCTCATGGTCGCCACCCAGATCTCCTGGTGGCCGGACGCGATCTTCTTCCGCAGCACCGACGGCGGCGCGACCTGGACCCGGATCTGGGAGTTCGGCAGCTACCCGGAGCGCACCAAGAAGTTCACGATGGACATCAGCTCGGTGCCGTGGCTGACCTTCGGGGCCAACCCGGCCCCGCCGGAGGAGTCCCCGAAGCTGGGCTGGATGAACGAGTCGGTGGAGATCGACCCGTTCGACTCCAACCGCTTCATGTACGGCACCGGCGCGACCATCTACGGCAGCACCGACCTCACCAAGTGGGACACCGGCGGCAAGCTCACCATCAAGCCGATGGTCAAGGGCCTGGAGGAGACCGCCGTGCTGGACCTGATCAGCCCGCCCACCGGGGCGCCGCTGGTCAGCGGGCTCGGTGACATCGGCGGGTTCCGGCACACCGACCTGAACGCGGTGCCGCCGATGCTGTTCACGCAGCCGGTCTTCACCAGCACCACCAGCCTCGACTACGCCGAGGCGAACCCGGCGACGATGGTCCGGGCCGGCAACTTCACCGACGCCGACCGCCCCAACGACAGCCACGTCGCGTTCTCCACCGACGGCGGGGCGAACTGGTTCCAGGGCAGCGAGCCGGGCGGGGTCAACAACGGCGGCACGGTCGCCGCCGCCGCCGACGGCAGCCAGTTCGTCTGGGCCCCGGGTGACGCCGGGCAGCAGGTGATCCGCTCGGTCGGGTTCGGCAACTCGTGGACCGCCGCCACCGGCATCCCGGCCAACGCGGTGGTCGAGTCCGACCGGGTCAACAAGAACAAGTTCTACGGTTTCAGCGGCGGCAAGTTCTACGTCAGCACCAACGGCGGGGCCAGCTTCACCGCGTCCGCCGCCACCGGCCTGCCGACCACCGGCACGGTCAAGTACAAGGCGGTGCCCGGCAAGGAGGGCGACATCTGGCTGGCCGGCGAGGGCGGGCTGTGGCGCTCCACCGACTCCGGGGCCAGCTTCACCAAGCTGGCCGGGGTGTCCTCGGCGGTGAACGTCGGCTTCGGCAAGGCGGCCCCCGGGCAGACGTACCCGGCGGTGTTCACCTTCGGCACCGTCGACGGCAAGAGCGGTGTCTACCGCTCCGACAACACCGGCGCGGCCTGGGTGCGGATCAACGACGACCAGCACCAGTACGGCAACGCGGGCGAGGCGCTGACCGGTGACCCCCGGGTCTACGGCCGGGTCTACCTGGGCACCAACGGCCGGGGCATCCTGGTCGCCGACCGGCTCGGCGGCACCCCCACCCCGACGCCGACCACCCCCAACCCGACCACGCCGCCGCCGACGACCCCGCCACCCACCACGCCGCCACCCACCACGCCTCCGCCTACGACGCCTCCGCCCACCACGCCTCCGCCTACGACGCCTCCGCCCACCACGCCGCCGCCGACGACTCCGCCGCCGACGACTCCGCCGCCCACCGGCGGGTGCGCGGCGACGTACAAGGTGACCGGGTCGTGGCCGGGTGGCTTCCAGGGTGAGGTGACGGTCCGCAACGCCGGCACCAGCGCGATCGCCGGCTGGACGGTGAACTGGACGTTCGGCAACGGCCAGACGGTCAACTCGCTCTGGGGCGGCACCTTCACCCAGACCGGGGCGAACGTCTCGGTCCGGGACGCCGGGTGGAACGGTGCGCTCGGCGCCGGCGCGAGCACCAGCATCGGCTTCACCGCCAACGTGACCGGCACCAACGCCGTCCCGACGGTGACCTGCACCAGCCGCTGACAACTATCCGACACCCGCCGGCTCCCCCGATCGGGGGAGCCGGCGGCACGTCCGGCCTGTGGGTGATCGACTCAGTGGGGGCGAAGTTGCGGCATCAACCACGGATCCTTACCGCAACATCGCCCCAACGGAGTGGATCAAGAGACGGCGAAGGCCCCGGTCGACGCTGAGGAGCGCGACCGGGGCCTGTGCGTGCCGTGGGACGGTCAGTCGTCCAGCCCGACGGGGGAGTTCGGCCGGTCCACGTCGACGAACTCGATGTCGTCGACGGCCCGGTCACCCCCGCTGCCGGCGGCCCGCGCGGCGGTGCCGGCGGCCCAGCCGATCGCCGCGCCGACCAGCGCCGCGCCGATCAGCAGGGTCCAGGGCAGGGCCGGACGCCGGCCGGCGAGCGCGTCGAAGGCGAGCGTCGCCCGACGGCGGGCCTCGTCGGCGGTCGAGCCGACCAGGTCGCCGGCGTCGGATAGCCCCGAGTCCCGGACCGACCGGGCGGCGTCCCGGACGCTGTCACCGGCGGAGTCCACCGCCGAGAGCAGGTGGTGCCAGGCCTGGTCGGCGATCCGCTCGGGCTTGCTGCGGCGCTCCAGAAGGTTGCTGCCGATCATCGTGTTACCTCCTCGAATGCCGAAGTCTGCGGCCACTTCGGACGTCGTCTCTGTGCCGCGGGACGGTCCTCGCGCCGACCGGTCGCCCGGCCGGTATCCGAGCAGTGCCCCGCCCGGCCGGGTCGCAAACCCGGTGCGCCGGGGAGACCGCCACCGCTCAGCGGACCACGACCACGGACGTGGCGCGGGCGAAATCGTCCCCGTCGTCGTCATCGTCGTCGTCCCCGCCGCCGAAGCCGCAGGCCAGTACGAGAGCGAGTAGCGCGCCGACCCCGGCCAGGCCGAGCAGTCTCTTGAGCATCGATCCGTCTCCTCGATCGTGGTGACCCATCTCTCGCCCACGGTAGGCACCTGTCACAACCTGCACCGGGGGAGTCGGCGGGCCGCGCCGGGGCTCGCCCGGCCCACCGCATCCGGGTACCGATGGACCGGGGCCGCTACTCTGGGACGGTTGGAACGGTCGAGCTGAGCCGTTCGTCGGAGAGAACAGGACCAGCAACGGTGTGGAGAGGGACGGTCCGGTCCGTCCGGATCCGCGAATTGCTCATCCCGAGGGGTGGCGACCGAGGCCATCGGAGGAATACTCTCGGTCGCGGCCCGCGTACTGATGAGGCGCCCGGGGACGGGCGAGTGGAGGTGCTCGCGTGAGCCTGTCGATCGTGAAGTCGGTCCTGCCGGCCGGTGTCATCGAGATCGCCCCCCGTGGTGAGATCGACGTCGACACCGCCTACGAGGTACGTGAGGCGATCGCCGAGGTGCTGGCCAAGGGCCGGCCCGCGCGGATCGAGCTGAACATGCGACTCGTCACCTTCATCGACTCCGTCGGGATCAGCGCCATGGTCGCCGGCTTCCAGACCGCCGAGGTCAGCGGCGTCAAACTCATCGTCACCGAACCGAGCCGGTTCGTGCACCGGCAGCTCTGGGTGACCGGCCTGCTCGGTCTCTTCGGTGCCCCGGAGCCGTACTTCGCCGGTGCCGCCACCCCGGAGGTGCTGCCCGGCGCCTGACCGGGTCACCGTCGGCTTCCGTGCCGTCCGGCCAGGGACGTTGCCAGTCCGTCCCCGGTGCGGCACGATCGTGCGACCGACGACGGTCAGGAGGCCCGGTGGTCCGGCGGGAGAGCTTCAGCTACACGGTGCAGGCGCGCTGCTCACCGGCGGACGCGATGGCGCTGCTGAGCGACCTGTCCCGGCAGGAGGAGCTGCATCCGCTGATCGTCCGGGTGCGCCGGCTGCCCGCCCGGCCGGGTGCCCTGGCCAGCTACGCGATCACCGACCGGCTGGAGCTGGGGCCGCTGCGGTTCCCCGTCACCTACCAGGCCGACGTCCTGCTGGCCGGCGACGACGAGATCGTGACGGTGGCCCGCCAGCAGCCCGGCACCACCGTACGCAACCACACCCGGCTGCGGATGGAGGGTGACCTGCTGCGGATCGACGTGGAGATCACCCTCGCCGCACCGGCGCCGCTGTTCGGCTACGCCTTCCGGCAGGCCCGCGCCGCCCACCTGGGGCTGGCCAGCCGCCTCGGCGCGGTCCTGGACGGCCGGGCCGGCGACCCGCCCGCCGCCGGTTGACCACCACCGGGACCCGCCTGACGCTCGCGTCGGTGGCCCGCCCGGGTCTGACGGGCCACCGGGCGGGCTCAGATCATCGACAGGTGCACGTGGTTGGTGTGGTCGCTGGACGGGTCCCCGTTGCCCCCGCTGTACGCCTTCCACCCGCTGCTCGGCAGCCAGATCCGCTTGAACCAGATCACGTAGAGCACGCCGAGCCGGTCGGCGTTGCGGATGAAGTACGCGGCGAGGTTGTTGCCGTACGTCCGGTCGCCGCCACTGGCCACCCCGCCGAAGCCGTTCTTCTGGGCGGCGAAGTCGCACGCCCGGCCCTTGGGGTGTTCCCCGGAACCGCTGGGCCGGTAGCAGGAGACGTACCTGGTGAATCCGGCCGCCTTGGCCTGGTTCAGGGCATTGAGCGTACGCGGGGTGATGCAGCCGTTGGCCGGCGTCGGGTCGTTGACGCTGCACGACTCGGACGGCCAGGAGCCGTCGGAGTTGCGGGGTGCCCCCTTGGCGTTGCTGGTGGAGGTGCCGTCCGAGCTGCCGGAGTCGCGGGAGGTGGGGGCCGGCTTGTCGGCGGCGGCCACCGCCAACGCCCGTTCGGCCTGCTCCTTGCGCTTGCCCATGGTGGCGACCTGCTTGCGCTGTTCGGTGATCTCCCGGCTGACCGCGGCCCGGGTCCGGGTGGCCTGGTCCCGGGTCTCGATCATCGTGCGCAGTTCCTGGTCCTCCCGGGTGGCGACCGTCTCCAGCGCTGCCGCGCGGTCCAGGAAGCCGCTCGGGGTGTTGCTGTTGAGCAGGGCGGACATCGGTCCGAGCCGGCCGGTGCGGTAGGCCGCGCCGGCGATCTCGCCGACCTTGGCGGTCTGCGTGACCAACTGCGACTCGATGGTCTTGAGCTGCCCGTCGAGTTCCTGCTGGCGCTTGGTGGAACGCTCCAGGGCGGCCTTGGCCTCCAGCCAGCCCTTGCTGGCCGCGTCGAGCTGGTCGCGCAGCGCCGGGGTGCCGCCCTCGTCGTCGCCGGGGGCGGCGAGCCGGGTGGTGGGCGCGGCGACGGCCGGGGTGAACGGTGCGGCCGACACGCCCAGGGCCAGCGCCGTGACGACCGCGGCCAGCAGCCGCGTGGTGGTGCGTACGTGCATGCGGATGTCCTTCCGTCAGCCGCCGACCGGGTTAGCTGACGGGTTCGGGACGGAAGATCCCTACCGCTGACGCGGATGCACCCCAGGAACGTGGTTCCCCGGTTCGCCCGGGCGGGCGATTAGGCGGCGGCCTCCGCCTGGCGGAGGCCGGGGCCGAGCCTACCGGTACGCGTGTGACACCTGCCTACCTCGTGACTGAGGGTACGAGAGTGAATACCCTTAAAAGGTGCAAACGGCGCAAATTCCCATGATCTCTGTGCGGGAGTACCCGCAGTGGCTGACCGTCCGGGCCGGGGTGGGGGTCACCAGTGGGCGGGGCCGCAGGCACCGGGGGTCGCCCCGGGCTCGACCTGGAGGGTGGCGTGCTCGATGTGGAAGTCCTCCCGCAGGGCGCCCCGGGCAGCCGCCAGCACCGTGCCGACCTCGGCGTCACCGGCCAGGGTGAGGTGGGCCGAGGCGACGTCCATGCCCGAGGTGAGCGTCCAGACGTGCAGGTCGTGCACCTCGGCGACACCGGGCACGGCGGTCAGCCGGTCGTGCACGGCGGTCACCGGCAGGTGCTCCGGGGCGGCCTGCACCAGGATGCGTACCGCCGCCCGGCCGAGCCGCCAGGTGCGGGGCAGGATGAACACGCCGATCGCCACGGCGACCAGCGGGTCGGCCCACCACCAGCCGGTGCCGGCGATCAGCAGCGCCGCCACGATCACGCCGATCGAGCCGAGCAGGTCGCCCAGCACCTCCAGGTACGCCCCGCGCAGGTTGATGCTCTCCTGGGCGCCCTCCCGCAGCAGGCCGAACGCGACGATGTTGGCGAGCAGGCCGAGCACCGCCACCACCAGCATCGGGCCGGCCAGCACCTCGGGTGGCTCGCCGAACCGGCGGACCGCCTCGATCAGCACGTAGACCGCGACCCCGCTGAGCAGGACGGCGTTGGCCAGGGCGGCGAGCACCTCCAGCCGGTAGAGGCCGAAGGTGCGCTGCGGGTCCCGTGCGGCCCGCCGGGTGGCGGTGATCGCGGCCAGGGCCATCCCGATGCCGAGCACGTCGGTGAACATGTGCCCGGCGTCGGAGAGCAGGGCCAGTGAACCGGTGCCGAAGGCGGCGACCGCCTCGACCACCATGAGTACGGTGAGCAGCCCGAACGCCGCCCAGAGCCGACCCCGGTGCCGGTGCGCGGCGTTGCTCACCGTCGCGCTGTGGTCATGACCTGCGCCCACGTCCACACCTTCCGTCGCCGCTGCGGACCGGATCCAATCTATGCTCACATCGCTATGTATGCAAGTGACGGTCGGACGTTCGGCCAGGTAGGCCGGGTGCCGGTCGGTCAGCCGGTCGGTTCGACGGTGGTGAGGCGCTGGGTCGCCCGGGACAACGCCACGTAGAGCGTCCGTACCCCGGAGCCCGGATCGGCCCGGATCTCGCCGGGGCAGACCAGCACCACCCCGTCGTACTCCATGCCCTTGGCCTGGAGGCTGGTCACCACCTGGAGCCGGGCCCCGCCCCGGCCGCCCAACCAGCCGGCGACCTCGTCCCGGCGGGGCACCGGCGTGATCACGCCGACCGTCCCCGCCACCTCGGCCAGCAACGCGTCCACCGCGTCGGCCGTCGCGCGGGCCAGCTCCGCCGCCGGCACGTGCAACGCCACCGGGTCCACCCCGGTCGAGCGCACCGCGCTCGGCAACTCCAGGTCCGGATAGAGCCGGCGGATCTCCGCCGCCGCCACCGCGAAGATCTCGGCCGAGTTGCGGTAGTTGGTGGACAGCGTGAACCGGTGCCGCCGCCGCCGGCCCAGCGCCTGGTCCCGGGCCCGGTCCAGCTCCGCCTGGTCACCCGTCCAGGCGGTCTGCGCCGGATCACCCACCACCGTCCAGGAGGCCAGCCGACCGCGCCGGCCGATCATCCGCCACTGCATCGGCGAGACGTCCTGCGACTCGTCGACCACCACGTGCGCGTAGTCCCGGTAGTCCTCGGGCCGCTCCCGCGCCGCCGCCCGCGCGGCACGCTGCCGTTCCCCGAAGGTGCTCAGCTCCCGGACCCCGCCGGCGAGCTGGAACGGGTCCCGGCGGGCCTTCTTCGGGCGGACCGGCTGCCCCAGCAGCGCGTCCAGCTCGTCGAGCAGGGCGATGTCGGCCACCGTCAGCCCCTCGGTGTCCAGCGACCGGTACGCCCCGACCAGCAACCCGATCTCCGCCCGGGACAGGACGCCGGCCGCGTACCGGTGCAGCCGCTCCGGCCGGGCCAGCCAGCCCAGCACGTGCCGGGGATGCAGCCGGGGCCACCACGCCTTGAGGAACTCCCGGAACTCCGGCCGCTCGATGATCTCGTCCTCGAAGACGGGCTGCTCGGGCAGGCCGGGGACGGCCAACCGTCGGGCCTGCGCGTACAGCGCGGCGAGCACCCCGTCGAAGCCGACCCGACGGACCTCGTTGCGGCGGGCCCCCCGGTGCAACGCGCGGTCCCGGACGCCGTCCAGCTCGCGCCGCTCCAGACGCAGCAACGCACCCCGGTAGAGCAGCCGCAACTCCGTCGGGCCGTCCGGCACCGCGTCCCGGGCCGCCCGCTCCAGCACCCGACGCATCCGCAGCGACCCCTTCACCGCCGCCACCTCGGGCCCGTCCGTGCGGGTCGCCGACATGCCGGGGAAGAGCGAACCCAGCGAGTGCAGGGTGGCGGTCTCCTCACCCAGCGACGGCAGCACCGAGGCGATGTACTCCACGAAGACCGCCGACGGGCCCACCACCAGGATGCCGCCGCCGGCGTACCGGCTGCGGTCGGCATAGAGCAGGTACGCCGCCCGGTGCAGGGCCACCGCCGTCTTCCCGGTGCCCGGCCCGCCGGAGACGATCGTGACCCCCGAACCGGGGGAGCGGATCGCCTCGTCCTGCTCCCGCTGGATGGTCGCGATGATGTCCCGCATCCCCCGGCCGGTCGCCCGGGACAGGGTCGCCAGCAGCGCCCCGTCGCCCACCACCGGCATGTCCGGCGGGGCGGCCTCCGGGTCGAGCAGGTCGTCCTCGATCCGGGTGACCTTCTCGTCCGAGGAGCTGATCGTGCGCCGCCGCACCACCCCCAGCGGCTCCGCCGGGGTGGCCCGGTAGAAGGCGGCGGCGGCCGGGGCCCGCCAGTCGACCACCAGCGTCTCGGCGTCCTCGCCCCGTACCCCGAGCCGGCCCACGTGCAGCACCTGCCGGTCGCGCAGGTCGAGTCGGCCGAAGACCAGCCCCTCGTGCTCGGCGTCGAGCAGGTGCCGGCGCTGGGCGGCGTGGAAGACCATCGCATCCCGCTCCACCAGCGCGCCGAAGTTGCCGACCCGGGCCAGCCGGTAGCCGTCCCGCTCGGCGCGGGCGGCCGAGCGGCGCAGTTCGGCGAGCCGGGCGTACACCCGGTCGAGATGCCGTTGTTCGGCGGCGATCTCCTGCTCCAGGGTGCTCTGGTCGGTCAACGTACCGCTCCTGTGCGACGGCGACGCCGGGCGCGGGTGCACGCCAGGCGGAATGAGGGTACGGGCAGCCGCCGACCCCACGGCGGGCCGATACCCGTACCGCGACCTCCACCACCTCCGCGCGACCTGCCCGGGGCAGTGGTCGCACGCCCCCACGCACGGGTCGACCCGTCGGGACGCGGCGGCGCGGGGCGTCGGCGCGTCGGCTCAGCGCGTCGTCCGCCCGGCGGACGCCGGGTGGCCCGGGATGCCGGCGGGTGCCCGGTCGCCCGGGGTGTCGACCGGGCGGCGGGGACCGGGCGGCGGACCCGCCGGGGCGGCGGACAGCACCCGGTCGAGCACCCCGGCGAGGGCGGCGTTCACCTCGTCCGGGCGCTCCATCATCAGCATGTGCCCGGCCCCGGGGCAGACGGTCAGCTCGGTGGCCGGCAACGCCGCCGCGATCGACTCGGCGCACGGCGGCGGGGTCAGCCGGTCCCGGTCCCCGACCAGCGCCGCCGCCGGCAGGTGCGCCAACGCGGCGAGGGTGGCCAGCCGGTGCTGGGCCCCGATCGAGGCGCGGAACCCACCTATCGAGCGCAGCGAGGCGCGGGCCACCGCCGAGGTGACCAGCCGGATGTCGGCACCCGAGCAGCGGTCGCCGAACAGCATCCACCTGATGCTCGGGGCCAGGGCGCGCAGCAGTGGACGGGGTGGCCGCCAGGAGCCGCACCGGGCCAGCACCCCCGCCCCGGTGGTCTCGGCGAGCCGGATCAGCCGGGCGATCCGCGGCGACAATCCGTACACGGTGTGGGTGTGCCCCTCGGCGGTGGTGGAGACGAAGACCAGTCCGGCCGTACGGGTGGCGAAGTGGGCGGGGTGCCGGTGGGCGTACTCCATCACGGTCATTCCGCCCATCGAGTGCCCGACGAGCACCACCGGCCCGGCCGGGTCGAGCTCGTCCAGCACCGCCGCGAGGTCGTCGCCGAGCTGGGCCAGGGTCGCCGTGCGCAGCGCCATGCAGCTGGACCGGCCGTGCCCCCGGGCGTCGTAGGTGACCACCCGGACCCGGTCGCCGAAGCGGCTGCGCAGGTCGGTGAGCTGCCGGTGCCAGGCCCGGCCGTCGAGCGTCCAGCCGTGCAGCAGGACCACTGTCACCTCGGCCCCGGCCGGGCCGGTCACCTCGACGTGCAGGCGTACCCCGTCGGGCAGCCGCAACTCCCGCTGATCCGGCATCGCCACCTCCCAGGCACCCGGGACACATTCACCGGCGTAACCCGGCGGTAACACCGGCTACCCGACATCAGACCACGCCAACCGTGTCGGTGAGAAGATTCCCGACCCGCCCGCACACGGCCGGGCCGACGGTCAGGCTGGAGCCATGCCGAGTCCGCCCACCGGGGCCGCCCGGACCCCCGTGCCGCCGCCCGTCGCCGCCGGGCCGCCCCGTGCCGCCCGCACCCCCGGGCGGCGCTGGCCGAGCTGCTCACCGGCAACCGGCGCTTCGTCAGCGGTCGGCCGGTGCACGGGCACGACGTGACCGCCGCCGCGGCCGTGGCCTCCGGCGACCAGCAGCCGTACGCGGTGCTGCTCGGCTGCATCGACTCACGGGTGCCGCTGGAGGCGATCTTCGACCAGACCTTCGGTTCGATCTGCGTGATCCGCACCGGGGGGCACGTGCTCGACCGGGCCGTGCGGGGCTCGATCGAGTACGTGGTGGCGCAGCTCGGGGTGACCCTGGTGATGGTGCTGGGGCACGAACGGTGCGGCGCGGTCGCCTCGACGGTGCAGAGCGTGCGGACGGGACGGCGTCCGGACGGTGACCTGGGCTACCTGGTCGAGCGGATCACCCCGGCGGTGACCGAGGCGGGTCCGCACGACCCGGCCGTGCACCCCCTGGCCGTACGCCGGCACGTGCGCCGTACCGTGCGGGCGCTGCGCGCCGACGACATGCTGGCCGGCCCGGTCGCGGCGGGTGCGGTGGACGTCGTCGGCGCCCTGTACGACCTGGACACCGGCGAGGTCACCCTGCTCGACGACGGGGCCTGACCCGGTGGGCGCAGACGCGGAACCGCCCGCCGGGGTGACCCGACGGGCGGTTCCGGATGTGCTCGGGGGAGGGCTCAGCCCTCGAAGACGCCGGCCTCGACGAGACGCTTCTCGGTCTTGTCCCACCCGTGGTCGGGGTGGGTGGCGGCGAGGTTGCTGATCTCGGCGCGGATCTTGGCGGCGTGACCGGCGGTGGCCAGCGTCCGGATCTCCTCGACGAAGGCGTCGGAGTCGGTACGCAGGTGGGCGGTCTTGCCGTTGGTCAGGTTCCGCACGTAGGCGTGCTTGCCGCCGTTGAGCGGGATGAGGTACTTGAACTCGCCCAGCACGCTGAGGGCGCCACCCTGGCCAGCCTGGCCGGCCCGGACTGACGCGCGCGCGGTCTTCGAGGTGTTGCTCGCCACGGAGATGCTCCTTGCAAGACGTACGGGAGGACGGGGAACGTCCGGGGGCTGTAGCGGGTGACGCCCGGTGGTCGTCTGACGCTCGGTGGTCGTCTGACGCCCGGGTGGGTCGTCGGCCCGCGAAGTGGTGCGACGGCACAGAACCGCCCAGAGAAATATACACGACCACGGTGCCTGGCAGCTCACCGTGCCCGTCGGAGTGCACAACCCGGGTCACCGGTCCGGGTATTTCCCGGCGGCGAATTTTCCGATTCCCTGGCGCACCATCCGTCACAGCAGTCATCATGTGTGGCAACAGCCACTCGGGTGTCGAGGTCGTAGGGGAAGACGCACCTCGCCCTCCGGGAGGTCACCGTGCCAACGCGTGGCGTCGTATACGTCCACTCGACCCCGCTTGCCGTGTGCTCACACGTCGAGTGGGCGATCGCGCGCGTCCTCGCCGCGCCGGTCAACCTGCACTGGACGGCCCAGCCCGTCGATCCCGGCGCCCGCCGGGCCGAGTGCGGATGGACCGGTCGGCCGGGGACGGGTGCCGAGCTGGCTGCTGCCCTGAGGCAGTGGCCCATGATCCGTTTCGAGGTGACCGAGGAACCCAGTACCGGCGCGGACGGCGAACGCTTCATGCACGTGCCCGGCCGGGGCCTGTTCCGGGCCGCGGTGGGCGCGGCCGGCGACATCCAGCTCGGCGAGGACCGGCTGCGCAGCATCATGGCGTCGGTACGCCCGGAGGCTCTCGCGCACGCGCTGGACAAGGCGATGGGCACCGCCTGGGACGCCGAGCTGGAGCCTTACCGCTACGCCGGGGACGGCGCGCCGGTGACCCTGCTGACCCGGGTCGGCTGACCGCGGCCCCGCCGCTCACCCTGCGGGCGGCCCTCGGCAGTCTCGGTGCCTCCTCGGGCGCTGCACCGACGCCGGTCTCCATGACCGCTGCCCTCCCGAAGCACGGTCCCGCAGAGAGCTCTATGCCTGTCCGTCATATTTATGACGGACAGGCATAGAGCTCGCGGAGAAGTTGTCCCGCACCCGAGGCGCACGCCGGGTCGGGCCCGGGTGAATCCGCTCACCCGCACCGGCCGCGCCCCGACCAGGACACGCCCGGGAGCCGGACACCCGGTCGGGGACGGGCACGCCGTGCCCACCGCCTGACCTGGCCGGGTTGCCGCTGATCTCCGGCGCGGGTTGGATGGGCCGGGTGCCGATCTCCCCGCGACGTGCCGGCGTCGCCGTCACCGCCCTGACCGCGCTGCTCGCCTCCGGATGTGCGGGGGAGGGGCAGGCTCCCGCGCCGGTCCGCCCCGAAGCCACCCCGACGGCCACGGCGACCGTCGTCCCGTCCGCCGCCGCCGACCCGGCCGGCCGGGCCGCCGCGCTGGCCGGCACGCTCGGTGACGAGGACCTGGTGGGCCAGGTGCTGATGCCCTACGCGTACGGCAGCTCGGCGACGACGGTGACCCCCGGTTCGGCCGCCGGCAACCAGGCCCTCGCCGGGGTCGACACCCCGGCCGAGATGATCGCGAAGTACCGGCTGGGCGGGCTGATCCTGGTCGGGTTCAGCGCCGACGATCCCACCTCGGGCAACCAGTCGACCACCAACGTCGACAACCCGGCGCAGGTGAAGAAGCTGACCGCCGGGCTGCGCGAGGCCGCCGGGAAGCTGGCCGCCGGCCCGGCGCCGTTCCTGGTCGGCACCGACCAGGAGTACGGCGTGGTCACCCGGATCACCGACGGGGTGACCACGCTGCCCAGCGCGCTGGCCGCCGGGGCGGCCGACGACCCGGCCCGCACCGAGGCCGCCTGGAAGGCCGCCGGCACCGAACTGGCGGCGATGGGGGTGAACCTGGACTTCGCCCCGGTCGCCGACGTCCTGGCCACCCGCAGCACGGTCATCGGCTCGCGGTCCTTCGGCGCCGACCCGAAGCGGGCCGCCGCGCAGGTCGCAGGCGCGGTCCAGGGGTTGCAGAGCGCCGGGGTGGCGGCCAGCGTCAAGCACTTCCCCGGGCACGGGCTCAGCGCCGCCGACTCGCACCAGGAGGTCCCGGTGGTCGGCCAGTCCCGGGCCGAGCTGGACGGCACCGCCTTCCCGCCGTTCCGGGCCGGTATCGACGCCGGGGCGATGGCGGTGATGTCGGCGCACCTCGACGTCACCGCCGTGGACCCGGGCACCCCGGCCACCTTCTCCCACAAGCTGCTCACCGACGTGCTGCGGGGCGAGCTGGGCTTCCAGGGGGTGGTGATCACCGACGGGATGAACATGCCGCCGGCCAAGCGCTACCCGCCGGGCGAGGCGGCGGTGAAGGCCCTGCTCGCCGGCAACGACCTGATCCTGATGACCCCGAACGTCGGCCAGGCGTACGACGGGCTGCTGGCCGCGCTGCGCGACGGCACGCTGCCCCGGGACCGGCTGGTGGCGGCGGTCACCCGGGTGTTGACCATGAAGTTCCGGCTCGCCGACCGGCCGACGCCGGCGATGTCCACGCTCGACAGCGCCCCGCACCGGGCCGCCGCCACGGCGCTGGCCGCAGCGGCGGTCACCCAGCTGCGCGGGAAGTGCGGCGTCGCGGTGTCCGGCCCGGTCACCGTCACCACCTCCGACGGGCGGGACCGGACCCGGGCGGCGCTCACCGCGGCGTTGACCGACGCGGGCGTGCGGGTGGTGGCCAAGGGCGGCACCCGGGTCCACCTGGTCGGCTACGGCGACGGCCCGAAGGATCTCGCCGCCGACGCGGCGGTCACCGTGGCGATGGACACCCCGTACGTGTTGGAGAAGGCGACCTCGCCGACCCTGCTGGCTACCTATTCGTCCAGCCGGGCCTCGATGACCGCGCTCGCCGGGGTGCTGGCCGGCAAGGCCCGTCCGACCGGCCGTTCCCCGGTGCCGCTGACCGGGCTGCCCGCCACCAGCTGCCCGGGCTGACCCCGGACACCGGCGTGGCCGGCCGCCGACGGAGGTCGACGGCCGGCCACGGTCGGCACGGTGCTGGACGGGTCAGTTCAGCGGGACCTGCTGGGCCACGGCCGCGCCACCGGACTCGAAGGCCGCCAGCAGCGACGTCGGGGTGCCCCCGCTGACCGGGACCGTCACGGTGACCCGGTCACCGGCGGCCAGCCGTACGGTGTGCTCGCCCCGCGCCGTGTCGCCGTCCCAGGCGTACAGGTAGGCGGTGCCGGCCCGGTCGGCACGCAGGGTGACCTGCACGCCGTCGGTGACCCGGTGGGCCGAGGTCAGCCGCAGCGCCGAGTTCTTCAGCCGGGGCACGGCGGCCGGGGCCACCCCGTCCACGGCCGACTGGGCGATGGTCTGCGGGCTGTGCACGCTCCGCGCGGCGGTGTCCGGGAACACCGGCTTGCTGGGCTGCCGGGCCGCCGGCTGGTAACCGGGCAGGGTGGCCAGACCGTAGCGGTACGGGTCGGCCCGGACCCCGGTGAAGGTGGACCAGCCCAGCCGGGACTGCGAGCTGAGGTCCTGGGTGTCCGAGTCGTAGACCAGCACGTTGAAGCCCATCCGGGCCGGGTCCACCGCGTCGGGCAGCACCGCGAACGGGATCATCGTCTCGATGGTGTACCCGGTGTACGGGGAGCTGACCTTGCTGACCACGGTCATCCCGGGTGCGGTGGTCGCCCCCGGGCCCTGCCGGTTGTCGGCGTCGCGCTGCCAGCAGGGCGGGTCGCCGTTGGCCGGGTCGTCGGTGATCGGGAAGATGCCGGCCTTGAACGCGGTGGAGGTGTCCGTCGAGTTCCCCTTCGGGTCGACGATGATCTCCACGCTGTCGGTGCGGCGCTGCCGCTTGCAGTCCTGCGGAACCACCTTCTTGCCCAGCACGTCGTCGGTGACCTGGATGATCACCTTCAGCCCCTCGGCGGTCCAGGCGATCCGACCGGTCGCCGAGGCGTCCTGCGCAGTGGTGGCCTGCCCCTCCCAGATGCGGGAGAAGTCCAGCTCCGGGCCGGGGTACTCGCCCGGCGAGGCGACCCCGTCGACGGTGCCGTCACCGGCGCGCGGGACCTCGGTGGTGGGCACGATCTCCAGCGCGCCGGTCTCCACGGTGCTGCCGGCGGCGCTGGTGGTGGTGATGGTGATGCCGTAGTCCCCGTCCGTGCCGCCCTCGTTGGCGGTCGGCAGGGTGGCGTCGGAGTTGGTGACGGTGAAGGTGACCGAGCCGGTCGCGCCGGGGGCCAGCGCGGGGTAGCTCTTGGTGGCCGCGTCGGCGGTGAAGCCGGCCGGCAGGCCGAGGGTGACGGTGCCGTCGCGGCTGACCCGACCGTGGTTGCGCAGGTCGATCCGGACCGACCGCTGCTTTCCGGAGCCGATGGTGAGCACCGGCTTGATCAGGGTGTCCAGCTGCGGGTATCCGCCGTCGCCGGCCCAGTCGCGGAAGATGCCGACCTCGGGCAGCGGCTCCAGGGTGCCGCGTACGTCGGCGACCACCCGGACGGCCCGGTCGGTGCGCCCGACACCCTGGCGGGTGGTCAGGGTGGCCCCGATGAGCTGCTGCTGATTGGTGTCGGCGTCGGCCGGGACGGTGACGGTGAACTTCCGGGTCCGCTCCTTGCCCGACGGCACGTCGTTGTTGAGCACGCCGGAGCCCTTGGCCTTCCAGCCCGCCGGCAGCCGCAGGTCGATCCGGGGCTTGACCAGGGCACGGTTGTGCGGGGCGCGCAGGTGCGCAGTGACCTCGACGGTCGAGCCGGGGGCCAGGTCGAACCGGTCGGTGGTGAGGTACAGCTCGGTGCCCTTGGGCAGGCCACCGGTCGCCGGCGGCAGCACCGAGCCGCGCAGGATCGCCTCCGGGGAGGTGTCCGCCGGGTCGTACGGGACGCGGCTGTCGACCAGGGTGTAGAAGTCGCAGCGGATCCTCGTCGGGTCGGTGGGGGCGGCGGCGGTGCCGGCCCAGCCCTGGGTGACGTACTCCCGGCGGGCGTCCACCTCGATCTCGGCCCAGGTCTTCCCGCTGGCGCTCGGGGTGCCCTCCCAGACGCCGAAGACCTGGTCGGTCGGGACGGTCGGGGTGAAGCTGGTCGCGCACTGCGGGCCGGCGGCGGAGCTGCCGGTGCCGCCGGTACGTAGGAACTTCGCGGCCCGGAACGGGGTGAGGCCCTCGGCGCTGAGCTGCTCGGGGAACGCGTTCGGGTCGGCGGCGGCGTGGAACGCCTCGGCGGCGAACCGGGCGGCCTGCTGGTGGTTGCCGTGGTTGCCCGGGGTCGGCGACGGGTTCATCGTCATGATGATCTCGGGCTTCGTCGTCCGGATCACCCGGACGATCTGGGCCAGGGTGTCGTCGTGCCCCCAGATCTGCTCGGACAGCGGGGCGGAGGCGGTGTACCAGAAGTCGACCCGGTCGAGGTTGTAGAGGTTCTCCACGCCGGCCTTGCCGATCGCGGTGCGTTCCTCCCGCTCGCGGATGATGCCCAGCGGCGGGCCCTCCTCCAGGCCGACGGCGTTGCCGCCGCCCTCACCCCGGGTGATGGTGACGACGCCGGCCTTGGCGCCGTACTTCTCCTTCCACTGGCCCAGGGTGGCGAGGCTGCCGGCCTCGTCGTCGGGGTGGGCGCTGACGAAGAGCACGTCGAGGTCGACGGCCTTGGCGGGGCGCACGTCGGCCGGGGCGGCGACGGCGGTGGCGGGCGCCCCGGCCACGGCCAGGGCGAGTGCGGTGGGTAGCAGGAAACCCTTGATGCGCATGCAGATCCTTCCGGGACCACGATGTCCGGGCAGCGACCGTCCGCGTCGGACGCTGGGCGTCGGACGCGGGGTCGTCGGTGGACGGTGAGGCGGCGGGAACGGGAACGGTGGGCGTCGTCGGACGCGGTGCACCGGGTACGGCAGCGGTACGGGTTCCGTACACACTGGAAGGCCTTCGCCCGGTGACGCTAGGGACCAGCGCGGCGGCACGTCAATGCTTTGGAAGGTATTTCTTCCTTTGCAGAAGAAATAAAGAGGGTGGTGTCCGGGATGTCCTACGGTGCGCCGGAACGGTGACCCGAACCCGCCCAACGCTTCCAATTGCGGACGTTTTTGCTGCTCCGACGGTCTGAGGTGGCCCGGCTGAGACGGACTTGTTACTTGACTCTTTAATTCGTTCGCCGTAGGAAGGAAGTGTGACAGACGTGGTGACGCCACCAACGAGCCCGGTGAGCCGGGAGCGGTCGAAGGAGATCAAGCGGCTTTCCGTGATCTCCACCGCCCGCCAGGTCCGGGTGCTCTCCCGGGCCGAGCTGACCGAGCTCACCGGCCTGAGCCCTGCCACGCTCACCCCGCTGGTGCGGGATCTGATCGCCGAGGGATACCTGATCGAACGCGGTCCGGGCACCTCACGGTCCGGCCGCCCCCGGGCGATGCTGGAGTTCAACCCCCGCGCCGAACTGGTCGCCGCCGTCTCGCTGGAGCCGTCGAGGATCAGCTGCGAGATCGCCGACAGCGACGGCGCGGTGGTCGCCCACCGCGCGGTCCGGCTGACCGGCGACATCGTCGACACCATCTGCCGGTCGGTGCCCGAACTGGCCGGCGACGGACTGCCCGCGCTGTGCGGGGTGGCCATCGCCGCGCCCGGCGTCATCTCCGGCGGCGCGGTCCGGCTCGCCCCCTCGGTCGGCCTGATCGAGGGCCGCCCGATAGGGGAGTCGGTCCAGCGGACGCTCGGCGTGCCCGTGGTGGTGGACAACGACGTCAACCTGATGGCGGCCGGCGAACACGCCGCCGGCGCCGGCACCGACGTCGCCGACCTGCTGCTGCTGCACGTCGCCGACGGCATCGGCGCGGGCCTGGTGCTCGACGGCCAGGTCCGGCGGGGCGCCCGGGGCGCGGCCGGCGAGGTCGGTTTCCTGCCGCTGGACCCGGCCGACCGGGGACACGACGGGATCGGCCCGTTCGAGGCGCGCTGGTCGGAGAACGCGATCGCCGAGCGGGTGGTCGCGCTGGCCCCCGGCCGCCGCCCCGACTCGCCGGTGCGCGCGCTGGTCGAGCTGGCCGCCGACGACCCGCGCGCCGCCGGCTACCTCGACGAACTGCTGCACGCCTGGTCCCGGCTGATCGTCTCCTGCGTCTGCGTGATCGACCCGGGGCGGGTGCTGCTCAGCGGTGCCGCCGCCGAACTCGACGACGCCGCCGTCGGCCGGCTCCAGGACCTGGTCACCGCCGCCGCACCCAGCACCACCGAGGTACGCCGGGCCGTGCTCGGCGACCGGGCGGTGCTGCACGGCGCGGTCAGCTACGCCCTCTCGGCCGCCGCCGCCGGGCTGCCCACCCTGTTGCCAGCCCCTTGACCTGCTCGAACCGCTGATTCTCCCGCCCACACCCCTCGGAGGTACCCCATGAGACGTCGACTTCTGCTCGCCGGAGCGCTCGCCACCGTCCTCGCCGCCGGCACCGCCTGCGGCGGCGGCTCGGACGACACCGCGGCCGGTGAGACGGAGAAGCTGACGATCTACACCGCCCGCGACAAGAAGGTCTCCACCTTCGTCGTGGACAAGTTCACCGCCAAGTACCCCGAGTACAAGGGGAAGGTGGAGATCCTCAACCTGGGCGCCCAGGAGATCCTGGAGCGGGTCCGGGCCGAGAAGGCCAACCCGCAGGCCGACGTCTGGTGGGGCGGCACCCAGCAGGGGCTGGCCGCCGGCGCCGGCGAGGACCTGCTCGCCGCCTGGCAGCCCGCGTTCGCCGGCAAGATGGACGCCAAGTACAAGGACGCCGAGGGCCGCTGGTTCGGGGAGATCCTGCTGCCCGAGGTCATCATGTACAACAACAAGGCGCTCACCCCGGAGCAGGCCCCGAAGGACTGGGACGACCTGCTGAAGCCGGAGTGGAAGGACAAGATCGTCATCCGTGACGTGGCCGCCTCGGGCACCATGCGGTCGATCTACGCCGCGATGATCATGCGGCAGTCGCCGGACGGCAGCAACCCGCAGCCCGGCTACGACTGGCTCAAGAAGCTCGACGCCAACACCGGCGCGTACGCGGCCAACCCGGCCGACCTCTACCTCAAGCTCTCCCGCCAGCAGGGCACCCTGAGCGCCTGGAACCTCCAGGACATCCTGCTCCAGGCCAACCAGTCGAACATGCCGTTCGGCTACGTGATGCCGGCCTCCGGCGCCCCGGTGCTGGTCGACGGGCTCGCCGCGGTCAAGGGCGGCAACAGCGCCGGCGCGCAGAAGTTCATCGAGTTCCTCTTCGACGACACGCTGCGTGCCGACCTGGCCAAGGACTACTACCAGATCCCGGCCGTGGAGATCGCCCAGCAGCCGGAGTGGCTGGCCCAGCTCAACCTCAAGCCGCTCGACGTCAACTGGGACATCATCGGCAAGAACGAGACCGAGTGGATCAACCACTGGAACAGCCAGATCAAGAACAAGGGCTGACCTGATCGGGTGCCGGGGGCCGTCCCGCCCCCGGCACCGCCCGTCCCGCCACACCGCCCGGCCAGGTCCGGTACCGCATGAAGGAGAAGACATCATGATCGATGTCACGCTGGAGTCGGTGAGCAAGCGCTTCGCGCGTGCCGGCGACACCGCTGCCGTCGACGACGTCGACATCAGCATCGCCGCGGGGGAGTTCTTCACCCTGCTCGGCCCGAGCGGCTGCGGCAAGACCACCACCCTGCGGATGGTGGCCGGGTTCTACTTCCCCACCTCGGGGCGGATCCGGTTCGGCACGGAGGACGTCACCCACCGGCCGCCGAACAAGCGCGACACCGGCATGGTGTTCCAGAACTACGCCCTCTTCCCGCACATGTCCGTCGCGCAGAACGTCGCGTACGGGCTGAAGATCCGCAAGGTGGGGCGGGCCGAGTCCGCCCGGCGGATCACCGAGGCGCTCGGTCAGGTGCACCTCGCCGGCTACGGCGACCGCCGGATCGACCAGCTCTCCGGCGGCCAGCAGCAGCGGGTGGCGCTGGCCCGCGCCCTGGTCATCCGGCCGCGTACCCTGCTGCTCGACGAGCCGCTGTCCAACCTCGACGCCAAGCTGCGCGAGGAGACCCGGGTGGAGATCCGGCGCATCCAGCAGGAGGCCGGCACCACCGCCATCTACGTCACCCACGACCAGTCCGAGGCGATGGCGATGTCCGACCGGATCGCCGTCATGGAGTCCGGCCGGGTCCGGCAGATCGGCGCCCCGCAGGAGATCTACCACCGGCCGGCGACCGCCTTCGTGGCCCGGTTCATCGGCCGCAGCAACGTGCTCAGCCTGCCGGTGGTCACCGCCGCGGCCGAGACGGTCACCGTGGGCCTGCCCGACGGCAGCGAGACCGCCGTCGCCGCCCCCACCGACCACGGCCTGCGCGCCGGGGACACCGCCCTGGTCTCGGTACGCCCCGAGCACCTCGGGCTCACCTCGACCACCGAGGCCGGCGCGCTCCCCGGCCGGGTGACCGAGGTGGAGTTCACCGGCATGGCCACCAACCTCGTGGTCGAGGTGGCCGGCGAGCCGGTGCAGGTCGCCGCGATCGACGTCCCGGACGGCATCACCGTCGGCGACCAGGTCGGCCTGCGGCTCAACCGGCAGCGGATGTGGGTGGTGACCCCGTGACTACCATTCCCGCCACGCCGAGCCCGGCGACCGTGCCGCCGGTCACCCAGGACCCCGCCCCGCCGCCGGCCGCCCGGCCCCGGCGCGGCCTCAACGCCAACTCACCGTGGTTCCCGTACCTGCTGGTGTTCCCGCTGGCGCTGATCCTCTTCGGCTACGTGGTGCAGCCGATGTTCGCCACCTTCGCCGAGAGCGTCGGGGTGGACGGGGTGGCCAACTACACCGAGTTCGTCACCGGCACCGGGGTCGCCCGGTCGGCGCTGCTCACCTCGCTGGGCATTTCGGCGGCCAGCGTGCTGCTCTGCGGGATCGTCGGGGTGGCGATGGCCTTCCTGCTCAAGCGGTTCTCGTTTCCCGGCCGGCGGCTGATCGAGGCGATCATCCTGGTGCCGGCGGCGCTGCCGCCGCTGATCGGGGCGATCTCGTTCCAGCTGCTCTACAGCGAGACCGGCATCCTGCCGCGCGGCCTGCAACACCTGTTCGGCACCGAGAACCCGGTGCTGCCGTTCACCGGCATCGCCGGGGTGCTGGTGGTGCACACCTTCACCATGTACCCGTTCTTCTACCTCGCCGCCTCGGCAGCCCTGGTGGGGATGGACCCGTCGGTGGAGGAGGCGGCCTACAACCTGGGCGCGGGCCGGGTCCGGGTGTGGCGCACCGTGCTGCTGCCGATGCTCACCCCGGCGCTGGTCTCGGCGTCGCTGCTGGTCTTCATGACGTCGCTGGCGTCGTACACCGCGCCGTTGCTGTTCGGGGTGGACCGGACGATGACCATGCAGATCTACATCAACCGCACCAACGGCGACCTGCCGATGGCCTCGACCTACGCGTCGGTGCTGGCGGTGGCGTCGGTGCTGTTCCTGCTCGGGATGCGCTGGTACGAGGGGCGGCGCAGCTACCGTTCCCAGTCCAAGGGCGTCGCCTCGCACCGCCGGGAGATCACCAACCCGTTCGGCAAGTGGCTGGCGCTGCTGGCCTCGGTGCTGGCCACCCTGGTGCTGCTCGCCCCGGTGGCGACGATCGCCCTGGTCGCCTTCTCCCGGGACGGTTCGTGGACCACCGAGGTGATCCCGTCGGAGTACACCACCGCGAACTTCGTGACGATCTTCTCGGACCCGGGGGCGTACCGGCCGATCCTCAACTCGTTGCAGATGAGCCTGCTCGCCACGGTCGGCTGCGTGGTGGTCGGTGTGCTGATCGCGTACGCGGTGCGCCGGCTCGACTTCCGGGGCCGGGGGCTGCTCGACGTGGCGGTCATGCTGGCCTGGGCGCTGCCCGGCACGGTGGTGGCGATCAACCTGATCTCGGCGTTCAGCACGGGCAACGCGTTCAGCTTCGGCCAGGTGCTGATCGGCACCTTCTGGATCATGCCGTTGGCGTACTTCGTGCGGTTCCTGCCGCTGGTGTTCCGGTCGAGTTCGGCGACGCTGGCGCAGATCGACCCGTCGCTGGAGGAGGCGGCCCGCAATCTCGGCGCGCCCTGGTGGCGGGCGTTCGGCACGGTCACCCTGCGGCTGATGCTGCCGGGTGTGCTGGCCGGCGCGCTGCTCGCGTTCGTCAACGGGGTGGGCGAGTTCGTCGCCTCGGTGCTGATCTACACCTCGGAGACGGCACCCATCTCGGTCGAGATCAACAACCGGATGTACTCGTTCGAGGTCGGCACCGCCGCCGCGTACGGCATGCTCCAGGTGGTGTTGATCTTCGTGGTGATGGTGTTCTCCGGCCGCCTGCAGAACGGCGGCCGGGCCACCCGGGAGGCGGCGAAGTGGACGGCGTGACCTGGCCGGCCGGCGGCGGGCTGCTGCCCGCCACCCGGATTCCCGGCGGTGAGCTGGCCGCCGTCGCGGCGGCGGCCGACTACGCGGTGCTGCCCGTCGGCGCCGTCGAGTGGCACGGCCCGCACCTGCCGCTCGGCACCGACCTGATCCTCGCCGAGGGCTTCGCCGCCGAGGCCGGCGGCGCTGCCGGTCCGGCCGCCGAGGCCGGCGGCGCATCCGCCCCGGCCGCCGGGGCCGCGTCGGCCGCCGGCTCCTTGGGGGATACGACCACCGGCCTTCCCGGGCCGCGCGGGGTGCTCTTCCCGGCGGTGCCGTACGCGGCCTGCCCGGGGCAGACCCGGCCCTGGCCGGGGACGGTGTCGATCCGGCCGGAGATCGCCGTCGGCTATCTCGCCGACGTGATCGAGGGGATCGTCGCCGCCGGTTTTCCCCGGCTGCTGATCGTCAACGGGCACGACGCCAACATGTCCACCGTCCGGGCCGCGATGGAGTGGGTCTCCGGCCAACGCACCGCCAGCCTGCTGCTGGTCAACTGGTTCCAGCTGGTCACCCCGGCGGAGACCACCGAGCTGTACGGGCCGCTGACCGCCCGGGGGCACGGCGGCGCGTACGAGACCTCCGGGGTGCTCGGGTTCGATCCCGGCGCGGTCCGCCTCGACGCCGTGACCGACCTGCCGCCGAAGCCGAAGCTGCCGGTGGGCCACCCGTACGTGCTGGTCGAGTCCCGGCCCGATCCGTGGCAGGGCTGGTCCGGGCACATCTCGTTGGCGTCCGAGGCGGCCGGCCGGCAGGTGCGGGCCACGGCCGGCGCGCGGCTGCGGGAGATCGTCGCGGCCTGGGTGGCCGCCCCGCCGCCCGCCCCACCCACCGCCGACCCGCTGCCCGACACGACGGCCGACAGCCCGGCCCCGACGGCCGGGCCGACCACGACGGCCGGTGACCCGACGGCGGCGGACGGGGCGACCGGGGGAGACCGATGAGCGTGGACCGGGGACTCGACATCGTCGACTTCCACCTGCACTTCCGGATCGGCACCGACGAGACGATCCACGCCTGCGAGGACGCCGCCGGGATGCACCCGGGCGGGGAGCACGAGCGGGCCGTCCGGGCCGCCGGGTCCGCCCCGTACGCGAAGGCGTGGCGGCAGGCGTGGAGCTTCCCCGACCCGGAGCCCCCCGCCGCCCGCTGGCAGGACGAGGCCGACCGGTGGGCCGACGAGCTGCGTGCGGTGCGGGTACGCCGGGCGGTCTTCGTCACCGGCGGCGGCAACGACACCGTCGCCGACGTCGTCGACCGGCACCCGGACCTGCTGCTCGGCTTCGCCCACCACGACCCGTACGGCCCCGACGCCGCCGCCGAACTGGAACGTGCGGTGACCGAACGGGGCCTGCGCGGGCTGAAGCTGTTCGCCCCGCTGCTGCGCGGCCCGCTGGACCACGCCGACCTGGACCCGCTCTGGTCCACCGCCCAGCGCCTCGGGGTGCCGGTGCTGATCCACATCGGCCACTACGGCAGCGCCGGTGGCCTCTCCTTCGGCCGGTACGGCGGCCCCGACGAGCTGGCCCGGATGGCCCGCCGGTTCCCCGAGTTGAACGTGGTGGTGCCGCACTTCGGCGTCCAGCACGTGCAGGATCTCCTCTTCGCCGCCTGGGGCTGCCCCAACATCCACGTCGACACCTCCGGCTCCAACCAGTGGGTGCGCTGGATGCCGTACAAGCTGACGCTGGAGGACCTGTTCCGCCGCTGCTACGAGACGATCGGCCCGCAGCGCATCGTGTACGGCAGCGACTCGTCGTGGTTCCCGCGCGGCTACGTCACCCGCTACCTCGACGACCAGTTGCGGGTCTGCCGCGAGCTGGGGATGCCCGACGACCACCTCCGCGCGATCTTCGCCGGTAACGCCGAACGGCTGCTCGGCCTGACCGACCGACCAGCCGAGAACCCGGGAACCGGCCCCCGCGCCGCGTCCCGGCCCGGAAGGAAGTAAGGAACCGCCATGAGCGAGCTGACCACCTACCAGCGGCACCACCTGGCCCCGACCTACGACCACCACGTCGGCCACCTGTACCCGGCGATGGTGCGCGCCAGCCAGGCACACGTGGTGATGCTGACCGAGCAGGGCCTCATCCCGGCCGAGCGGGGGGCCCGGCTGCTGCGCGGGCTGGCCGCGCTGCGCGCCGACACCGCCCCCGCCCCGGCGTTCGACGGCAGCTTCGAGGACACCTACTACCTGCTGGAGAAGACCCTCGCGCAGGCGTGCGGCCTGCCCGCGTCCGAACTGGACGTGCAGATGGCCCGCAGCCGCAACGACCTGGACGCCGGGGTGTTCCGGATGCTCCTGCGCGACCAGCTGCTCGGGGTGCTGGACCGGGTGCTGGTCACCGGCGTGACCGCGCTGGACGCCGCCGACCGGTACGCCGACGTGGTGATCACCGGCTACACCCACCGCCGGCCTGCCCAGCCCACCACCATCGGGCACGCCCTGGCCGGCTACGCCGAGGCGCTGGCCGGCGAGGCCGCCGCGTACGCCGACGTGATCGACCAGCTCAACGTCTCGCCGCTGGGCTCCTGCGCGTTCGCCGGCACCGACCTGGACATCGCCCCGGCCCGGGTGGCCGAGCTGCTCGGCTTCGACGGCCTGGTGACCAACTCCTACGAGGCCGTCGCCGGCGCCGACCACCTGGTGCGGGTCGGCACCCTCAACGCGCAGGCCCTGGCCACCGGCGCCCGGCTCGCCCGCACCCTGATGGACTGGCTGACCTGGCAGTGGGTGGCCACCCCCGGGGACTTCACCCAGGGCAGCAGCATCATGCCGCAGAAGCGCAACCCGGTGGTGCTGGAGCACCTGGTGTCGATGGCCGGCGCGAGCGCCGCCGACGCCGCGTCGGTGCTCAACAACGTCGGGGCGGCCTGGTGGGAGGACTCCAACAACGCCACCACCGACGTGCAGGTCCGGCTCTGGGACAGCAACGACCGGGCGGAACGGTTCTTCGCCCTGGTCGGCGGCTTCCTCGCCGAACTGGAGCCGCTGCACCCGCCGACCCGGGAGGAGATCGTCGCGTCCGGGGCCACCACCACCGCGGCGGCCGACGCGTTGACCCGGCACGGGGTGCCGTTCCGGGCCGCCCACTCGGTCGTCGGCCGGCTGGTCCGCGCCGGTGCGCCGGGCACCTGGACCGCCGAGGGGGTCCGGGCCGCCGCCGACGGGCTGGTCGACGGGCTCACCGACGCCGCCGTCGCCGACCTGATCGCCGCCGCCGTCGACCCCGAACTGGTGCTCGACCGGGCGCAGGTGGACGGGCCCGGCGCCGCCGCCGTCCGCGCCCAGGTGGCGACCCTGCGGGTCGCGTTCACCGGTGTCGCCGACCGGCTCGCCGTGACCCGGGACCGGCTGGCCCGCGCCGACGAGGCGCTGGATGCGGTCGCCGCCGAGGTGGCCGGCCGGTGAGCGCGCCGATCGGGCGACCCGGTGGCCGCCGGCCCGTGCGGCCGGGCGGCACACCGTCGCGGAGACGACCGGCGGACACGGCGGTGACGGGGCGGTGGACCAGGTGAGCGTACGGCTGGCCGGCCGGGCCGCCGCCGGCACCCGGACCGGGGAACTGCTGCTCGGCATCGACTTCGGCGGGACCAAGATGGCCGTCGGGGTGGCCGACGACACCGGTCGGCTGCTGGCCCACCGGCGGATCGCCACGCACGCCGAACAGGGTGCCCCGCAGGCGTTGGACAGGGCCCTGGAGTTGGCCGCCGCGCTGGTCGCCGAGGTCGGCGGGCCGCTGGTGGCGGCCGGGGTGGCCTCGCCCGGTGTGGTCCGCCCCGACGGCATCGACCTGGCCCCGAACGTGCCCGGCTGGGAACGGTTGCGCCTGGCCGACGCCGTCTCCGACGCCCTCGGGGTGACCCGGGTGGCGGTCGACAACGACCTGAACGCCGCCGCCCTGGCCGAGCTGCGGCTCGGTGCGCTGCGCGACGCCGACCCCGGCCTGGTGGTCGGGATCGGCACCGGCGTGGCGGCGGCGGTCACCGTCGGCGGCCGGGTCCTCGCCGGGCACCGGGGCGCGGCCGGCGAGATCGGCTACGCGGTGGCCGGCGGACCGTGGCCGGGCACCATGCTGGAGCTGGACTTCTCCGGCCGGGCGCTGGACCGGTTGGCCGACGAACTGGGGGTGGCCGGGCAGGCGGCCGGGCTGGCCGCTGCCGCCGAGCTGCCCGGTGCGGCCCGCGACGCGCTCGCCGCCCGGGTCGACGAGCTGGCCCGGCACCTGGTCACCTGCTGCCTGCTGCTCGATCCGCAGCGGGTGGTGCTGGTGGGCGGGGTGGCCGGCAGCGCGCTGATCCGGGGGCTGCTCGTCGACCGGCTGGCCGAGGTGCTCCCGCACCGCCCCGACGTGGTGCTGTCCCGGTTCGCCGACGACGCGGCGCTGCTGGGTGCGGTGACCCTGGCCCGGGAGGCGGTGCCGGCGCCCCGCTGACCGGATCACCTGGGCGTCCGGACCGCGAGGGGCGGACCGGTCGGACCGCGTGTCCGGCCCGCGAAGGGGGCGGGCCGGACACCCGGTGCGGGGGCGGGTCAGAACGTGGGCGGGGTGGTGCTGGTCGGGGTGAGCACCCCACCGGCCCGGGTACGGACGGCGTGGGCCGCCGCCGCCGCGTTGCGGACCACCTTGGCGGTGTCGTGGCTGACCATGGTCCGGTTCTGCTTCACGATCCGGCCGTCGATGAGCACGGTGTCGATGTTGGCGGGGGTGGCCGAGCGGACCAGGGTCGACTCCAGGTCCCCGATGGGGGCGATGTTCAGGTCGTCCGCCCGGATCAGGACGATGTCGGCCCGCTTGCCGGGGGTGATCGATCCGGTCACGTCGGCGAGACCCAGCGCCTTCGCGCCGTTGATGGTCGCCATCTCGATCGCCTGCCGGAACACCACCGGCGGCAGCGTCGCGGTGTCCGTGCCCACCCACGGGATGCCCAGGTTCCAGGCGACGTTCATCGACTCGAACATGTTGATCGGGGCGAGCGAGCTGGCGTCGAAGGACAACGAGACGGTGATCCCGGCGGCCAGCATCCGCAGCAGCTGCCCGTGGAAGCCGCCGGCCGTGCCGAGGCGTAGCTCGGAGTGGACCGAGAAGCTGACCGGGGCGTCGGTGCGGACCATCGCCTGCCGGTCCGCCTCGTCGAACGGCAGGGCGTGGCAGAGCAGGAAGTCGGGCCCGAGGAAACCCATCCGCTCCAGGTCGGCGGCGTGCACGGCCGTCGTCGGGCCCTGCCCGGAGTGCACCGAGACCGGCAGCTTCCGCTTCCTGACCTCGGCCATCTCGGTCAGGAAGGTGGGCAGTTGGCCGGGGCCGCGCAGGTTCACCCCGAGGTGCACCAGCCCGTCGAACGGCGACTTCTTGCCGAACCAGGTGGACGTGACCCGGTCGATGTCGGCGAAGTCGATCGGCTGGGTGGCCGGCTGGCCGTCCCGGTGGCCGTACGAGTAGCGCGCCCGGACCAGGCCGTCGGCGTGCGCGTGCAACTCCGCGTCGGCGTACTCCGGCCCGCGTACGTTGTGCGCCCAGTTGTTGACGGTGGTGATGCCGGCGCTCGCGCACTCGACCAGACCGAGCAGCACGCTGTGGTAGAAGTCGTCCGGTTGGTAGGCGGCGACCGTGGCCGACTTCGCCGCGAAGTACTCGAATCCGGTGGAGACGAAGTTGCGGCCCAGCGCGCTCCACATGTGGTAGTGCGTCTCCACGAAGCCGGGCATCGCGATCATCTTCGAGGCGTTGATGACCTGGGCACCCCGGGCCCGCAGGCTCGGGCCGACCTGGACGATCCGCCCGTCGAGCACCTCGATGTCGGCCCGTGCCCGGTTGCCGATCACGGGATCGACGGAGACCAACGCCGCGTTCCTGATCAGGTAGTGCCCCCGCTCCGGACGCCAGCCCGGGGCACGGCCCGGCCGGTGCGGCCCGGGGGAGGCGGCGTGGGCCGGCGCGGGCAGGGCGAGTGGTGACACGGCGGCGGCTCCGGCGGCGGCCAGCAGGGCGCGTCGGCCGAGCAGTGGTGCGGGAGCGGGCCTGCCGCACTCGTCGAAGAGTGCCGTTGTGTGGTCGTCGCCGTTCTCCGGCGTCGGGGCTGTGTCCGGGGTGTGAGGCATGCGGGCAAGCTAGGAAGAGGCGATTTCCGCGAAATTTCCGACCGGCTAGTATCCGGTGAACGCGCTGGTCCCGACCGGATGCTGAGAAGATCAGCGGCGGCCCACCACCCGTCGACAGGCCCCGCTCGCCCACCGTCACCCGACGGCCCACCAACCCCGGAGTGCCGGGGTCGGTGGGCCGGTGGTGCCGTCAGGGGCGGGTGAAGACCAGGGCGACGTTGTGACCGCCGAAGCCGAACGAGTTGTTCAGCGCGGCGGGCACGTCCAGGTGGCGGACCTTGTTCGCGGCCACGTCCATGTCCAGACCGTCGTCCGGGTCGTCCAGGTTGATCGTCGGCGGGATGACGCCGTCGCGGATGGTCAGGATCGTGGCGATCGACTCCAACGCGCCGGCCGCGCCGAGCAGGTGCCCGGTCATCGACTTGGTGGCGGTCAGCACCGGGTGGTCGCCGAGCGCCCGGTGCAGCGCCTTGATCTCGGCGAGGTCGCCCACCGGGGTCGAGGTGGCGTGCGCGTTGACGTGCACGATGTCGGCCTTGGCCACGTCGGCGTCGGCGATCGCCTTGGCGATGGCCCGGATCGCGCCGGCACCCTCGGGGTGCGGCTGCACGATGTCGTACCCGTCGGAGGTGATGCCCGCGCCGGCGAGCCGGGCGTAGACGTGCGCGCCCCGGGCGGCGGCGTGGTCGGCCCGCTCCAGCACCAGGATGCCGGCGCCCTCACCGAGGACGAAGCCGTCGCGGCCCTTGTCCCACGGGCGGGAGGCCTGCTCCGGCTCGTCGTTGCGGGTCGACATGGCCCGCATGGAGCTGAACCCGGCGATCGGCAGCGGGTGGATGACCGCCTCGGTGCCGCCGGCCACCACCACGTCGGCCCGACCGGACCGGATCATGTCGAGGCCGAGCGCGATCGCCTCCGCGCCGGTCGCGCAGGCGCTCGCCACCGAGTGCACCCCGGCCTGCGCGCCCAGCTCCAACCCCACCCAGGCGGCGGGGCCGTTCGGCATCAGCATCGGGATGGTGTGCGGGGAGACCCGGCGCGGGCCGGACGCCTCCAGGATGTCGTCCTGGGCGAGCAGCGTCAGGGCGCCACCGATGCCGGAGCCGACACTGGCCCCCAACCGCTCCGGGTCCAGCCCGGAGTCGGCGAGCCCCGAGTCCGCCCAGGCCTGCTGCGCCGCGATCAGCGCGATCGCCTCGGAACGGTCCAGCCGGCGCAGCTTGACCCGGTCCAGCACCTCGCTCGGATCGACCGCGAGCTGGGCGGCGATCCGGACCGGGAGCTGGCCGGCCCACTCCTGGGTGAGCGGACTCACCCCGGAGCGGCCGGCGAGCATGGCGTCCCAGGTCGACGCGACGTCCCCGCCCAGCGGGGTGGTCGCGCCGAGCCCGGTGACGACGACGTCGACGTGACTCATCTCAGGACTGCGCCTCGATGAAGCTGACGGCGTCCCCGACGGTCTTCAGGTTCTGCACCTCGTTGTCCGGGATCTTGACGCCGAACTTCTCCTCGGCGGCGACCACGACCTCCACCATGGAGAGCGAGTCGACGTCGAGGTCGTCGGTGAAGGACTTCCCCTCGGCCACGTCGTCCGGGTTCACCCCGGCAACCTCTTCGAGGATCTCGGCGAGGCCGGAGGTGATCTCGTCACGGGTCATTACGGTGGGTTCCTCTCATCGGGGTTTGTTCTCCGCCGGCTGGCGGTGCGCCGCGGTCGCCGACCGCGTCGGGTCTCAGGGGCAGCGGACGACCTGACCGGCGTAGGTCAGCCCGCCGCCGAAGCCGAACAGCAGCACCGGCGCGCCCGAGGGCACCTCCCGCCGCTCGACCAGCTTGGACAGGGCCAGCGGCACGCTCGCCGCCGAGGTGTTGCCGGACTCGACGATGTCCTTGGCGATGATCGCCTGCGGGATGTTCAGCCGCTTGGCGATGCCGTCGATGATCCGCGAGTTGGCCTGGTGCGGCACGAACGCGGCCAGCTCGGACGGGTCGACGCCGGCCTTCTCGCACGCCTGCAGCGCCAGCGGGGCCAGCGCGGTGGTGGCCCAGCGGAACACCGACTGCCCCTCCTGCGCGATGTACGGCCGCCAGCCCTCGATGCGTACCGCGTCGCTCTTGTCCGGCGCGGAGCCCCACACCACCGGGCCGATCCCGCTCGGCTCGTCGCCGGTGGTGGCGGTGACCACCGCCGCGCCCGCGCCGTCGGCGAAGATGATGCAGGTCGAGCGGTCGGTCCAGTCGGTGAAGTCGGAGAGCTTCTCGGCGCCGATGACCAGCGCGTTGCGGGACGCGCCGGCCCGGATGGCGTGGTCGACGGTGCCCAGCGCGTACGCGAAGCCGGAGCACGCGGTGTTCAGGTCGAACGCGCCGGGGGCGGTGATGCCCAGCTTGGCGGCGACCCGGCAGGCCACGTTCGGGCTGCGGTCGATCGAGGTGCAGGTGGCGACGACGACCAGGTCGATGTCGGCGGCGGTGAGGCCCGAGTTGGCCAGCGCCTTGTCGGCGGCGGCGGTGGCCATGTCGGCGACCGTCTCGCCGTCGGCGATGCGCCGGCTGACGATGCCGACCCGGTCCCTGATCCACTCGTCGTTGGTGTCGACGAACTGGGCGATGTCGTTGTTGGTCACCACCCGGGAGGGCTGGTAGTGCCCGAGGGCGACGATCCGACTGCCGCTCATGCCTGGCCTCCGATGCGGGCGATGGGTCGGCCCGGCGCGACCGGGTCGGCGGGGTGGGCGAGCCACTCGGTGAGCGGGCCGCTCTCGTGGGCGGTGACCTCGACCGGCCCCAGCCGGGTGGTCACCTGGCCGAGCACCTGGCCGGCGCTCAGCTCGGTGCCCTCGGTGAGGCCCTCGGCCGGGGCGAAGGTGCCGACGGCGGGGGCGACGACGACCCGGGTGCGGTCGGTCGGGCGGTGACCGGGCGGGCCGCTGTGCCGGGCGATCAGGTCCCGGGCGGCGGGCAGGTCGGCGGGGGTGTTCAGGGTGACGATCTCCGGTACGCCGGTGGCCTTGAGTTCCCGCTTGACCAGCCCGGCGAGGGTGCCGGCCGGGGGCAGTTCGAGCACGCCGGTGACGCCCAGGTCGGCCAGCGTCCGCATGCACAGGTCCCAGCGCACCGGCGCGGTGACCTGCCGGACCAGCCGGTGCACCAGCTCCCGGCCGTGCGCGACGGGAGCGCCGTCGAGGTCGGAGAGCAGGAGCCGGGCCGGGGCGGACGGGGTGATCCCGGCGGCGACGGCGGCCAGCGCCTGCTCGGCGGGGCCCATGTACGGGGTGTGGAACGCCCCGGCGACCTGCAGCCGGATGATCCGGGCCTTGGCCGGCGGCTCGGCGGCGAGCTTGTCCAGGGCGTCGAGCGTGCCGGCGGCGACGATCTGGCCGCCGCCGTTGCGGTTGGCCGGGTGCAGGCCGTGGGTGTCCAGCGCGGCGAGCACCTCGTCGGGGTCGCCGCCGAGCACGGCGGCCATCCCGGTCGGGGTCAGCGCGCAGGCGTCGGCCATCTCCCGGCCGCGTACCCCGGCGAGGGTGACCGCGGTCTCGGCGGAGAACACCCCGGCGAGCGCGGCGGCGGCCAGCTCGCCGACGCTGTGCCCGGCGACCAGGTTCACGTCGTGCAGGGGAAGCTGTTCGGCCGCGACCAGGGCCGAGGCCACCAGCAGCGGCTGGGTGCGGGCGGTGTCCCTGATCTCGTCGGCGTCGGCCTCGGCGCCGAGCCGGACCAGGTCGACCCCGGCCGGCACCGACCACCAGCGCAGCCGTGACTCGACGCCGCGCAGGGCGAGCCACGGTGTCAGGAAGCCGGGCTTCTGGGAACCCTGGCCGGGAGAGAGGACGGCGAGCACGTCTATGACTCTTCCCGATACCCCGGGGTAAGCGCTGTGCGGGCTGACACCAAACCGCACTAGAACTCTTGGAGGGTTCCTACAAACATCGGCCGTGATCGTCGCCTAGCGGCCCTGCTCACCGGTCACCCGGTGTCATTTCTGGCTCGGACCGGGCGCGCCCGCCGGGACGATCGGGTCCAGCCGGCCGACCGTCAGCGCCACCTGGAGCGCGAACGCGTCCCGGGGGGTCAGCGGGGAGAATCCGGTCACCTCGGCGATCCGACGCAGTCGGTAACGCACCGTGTTGGGGTGGACGAACAGGGCGCGGGCCGCGCTCTCCAGCGTCCCGCCGGCGGCGAAGAAGGCGTCCAACGTCTCCAGCAGCTCCCCGCCCGCGCGGACCAGGGCGGCGTACACGTCGTGGCGCAGCAGGCGGCGGGCCTCGGCGTCGCCGGCGAGGGCCCGCTCGGGCAGCAGGTCGGCCGCCGGCACCGGCCGGGGCGCGGTCGGCCAGGCCGGCGCCGCCCGGTAGCCGGCCAGCGCGGCCCGCGCCGAGTCCGTCGCCTCGTCCAGACTGGGTACGGCGGGACCGACCACCACCGGGCCGTCGCCGAACCCGGGGAGCAGCTTCTCGGTGGCGGCCATCGGGTCGGCCGCGCCACCGAGCACGATCACCAGCCGGTCGCCGTGCACGCCGCCGATCACCTCCACCCCGATCCGGCGGGCGTACCGGTAGACGGTGTGCAGCACGGCGGACACCTCCCCGCCGGGGGACCGGCCCACCGCCACCGCCACCGGTGGGGCGTCCGCCCAGCCCAGCGCGGCGGCCCTGCTGGCCAGCACGTCGGGGGAGTCCCCCCGCAGCAGGGCGTCGACCAGCAGCGCCTGCAACCGGGCGTCCCAGGAGCCCCGGGACTCGGCGGCGCGGGCGTACGCCCGGGCGGCGGCGAAGGCGATCTCCCGGGAGAACCGCAGCACCGCCTCGCGCAGCTGCTGCTCCTCACCGGGCGCGGCCAGGTGCGACACCTGCTCCTCGACCACGTCGATGGTCACCTTGATCAGCGCCACCGTCTGCTGGAGGCTGATCGACCGGGCCAGGGCCAGCGGCGCGGTGGCGAAGACCTCGTCGGAGACCTCCTGGGTGCTGTCGGTGGTGCCGCCGCCGGACCCCAGCCACTCGACCAGCGACCGGGCGCCGGCCTGCGCCACCAGCATCACCCAGGAACGCTGCTCGGCCGGCAGCTCACGGAACCAGGGCAGGCTCTCGTCCATCCGGACCACGCTGGCCGTGGCCAGCGCCCCCGCCGCCCGTTCGATCCGGCGCAGGGTGGCCGTCAGTTCCCTCCCGTCCGGCTCGCTCACCGCTCCAGCGTGACATGCCCTGAGCAGGGACTCGACGTCGGCTCCGGGGCGACCCGCCGGGGGGCGGGTCGCCGGGCGTCGGGGCGCAGGTCGGCGGGGTGGCGGTCAGTTGGTGACGGTGACGTGCACCACCCAGCGCACCTGGGGGGACGGGCAGGGGGTGGGCGCGTGCCGGCAGAGGTTGTCGGTGATGGTGGAGACGTCGACCCGGCCGGGCGCGGTCGCCACGTAGCGGGCGACGAGCGGCTGGCCGCTCGGGTAGCCGCCGGTCACCTCGTGGGGCACGACGACCCCGGCGGGGGAGAGCGTCGGGGGCAGGTAGTTGCTGGCCAGGCTGACCACGAGCGTGTCACCGACGCGCAGCGTGAGGTCCCGCTGGTTGTCGGGCGCGGAGACGACGACGGTCTGCCCGGCGTCGGTCGGCGGCACGTCGAGGACCGCGACGTGCAGCGTCCACAGCACGGTCGGCAGGGCGCACGGCGGGGTGGCGTGCCGGCAGGCGTGGTCGGTGCTGGTGGTCAGCTCGGCGGTGCCCGGGGCCACGGCCCGCAGCGTCGCCACGAGGGGCTGCCCGGTCGGGTAGCCGCCGCTGGTCGACACGGGGGTCAGCGCGCTCCCGGTGGTGGTGACCGGCAGGTAGTCGGCCGCCAGGGTCACGCCCAGCGTCTGCCCGACGAACAGGGTGACGGTGCGCTGGTTGTCGGCCTCGCGGACGGTGACGTCGGCGCCGGTCGGCGGGCTGGCGGTGGTCGGCGGGGCGGCGTCGTTGGTGCAGCTCGGCGTCGGCGTGGTGGTGGGGCCGGCGAGCTGCACGCCGAAGGTGGTCGACGCGCCCGGCGTCAGCACCCCGTTGTACGACGTGTTGGTCGCGGTCGCGGTGCGACCCGTCGCGCTGACCGAGGTGTTCCAGGACGACACGATCCGCTGGCCGTCGGTGAGCGGCCAGGTGACCGTCCACCGGTTGGCGGTCGACGACGCGGTGTTGGCGACGGTGAAGGTGACGATCTGGCCGCCGCTTGCGCCGCTGCCCCAGCGGGAGTCGACCCGGACCGTGGCGGTGCAGCCGCCGGCCGGGGTGGCCGTGGCGGGTGCGCCGCCGGCCACCGTGGTCATGCCGAGGGCGACGATGGTGGTGCCGGCGAGGATGCCGGCCGCCGTCAGGACGGACCGCCTGGACGCGATCATGACGATTCCTCCGATCCCCGTCGGAGCTCCGGTCGGGCGCGGCGTCGGACCACGGTCGCCAGCCGGAAAGCCCACGGTTCCGCTCGCACCCTATGACCGTCGCGGACCGTCAGTCAATAGACCAAAATCTATATCATGGTGGGGGTGCGGGCAGCGCCAGCTCCTGCGCCAGGATCGCCGCCTGCACCCGGCTGCGCAGCGCCAACTTCGCCAGCACCCGGCTCACGTGGGTCTTCGCGGTGCTCTCCGCCACCGCCAGCCGGTCGGCGATCTCCCGGTTGGACAGGCCGACGCCCAGGCAGGCCAGCACGTCGCGCTCCCGGGGGGTCAACCCGGCCACCGCGGCGCGGTCCGCCCCGTCGACGGCCGGCGCGGTCGCCGCGAACGCCGAGATCAGCCGCCGGGTCAACGTCGGGGCGATCACCCCCTCGCCCCGGGCCACCGTCCGCACCGCCGCCACCAGACCGGCCGCGTCGGTGTCCTTGAGCAGGAAACCGGCCGCCCCGGCACGCAGCGCGCCGAAGACGTACTCGTCGAGGTCGAAGGTGGTCAGCACCAGCACGTCGGCCGTGCCGGCGGCGACGATCTCCCGGGTCGCCGACACCCCGTCCAGCCGGGGCATCCGGATGTCCAGCACCGCCACGTCGGGACGCAGCTCACGGCAGAGCCGTACCGCCGTCTCCCCGTCGGCCGCCTCGCCCACCACCTCGATCTCCGGCGCGCCGGCCAGGATCAGCACCAGACCGGCCCGGACCGCCGCCTGGTCGTCGGCCAGCACCACCCGGACCGGGGCGGTCACGGCCGCTCCCCGGCCGGCAGCGTCGCCCGCACCCGCCAGCAGCCGTCCCCGGGGCCGGCGGTGAACTCGCCGTCGAGCAGGGCGGCCCGCTCCCGCATCCCGATCAGGCCCGCGCCCCCGGCCGGCAGCCCCGCGCCGGCACCGGGCCCGCCGGAGCGGACCGGATTCTCCACCGTCACCGCCACCTCCGTCGGCCGGTACGCCACGGTCAGCTCCGCGGTGCCCGTACCGTGGCGCAACGCGTTGGTCAACGACTCCTGCACGATCCGGTACGCCGCCAGGTCGACCCCGACCGGCAGCTCCCGGGGCGGCCCCTGCACCGTCGCCCGGACCCGCAGCCCGGCGTCGGCCATCCGGGCCAGCAGCCGGTCCAACTCGTCCAGCCGGACCCGGGTGGCCTCCTGCACCGGGTCCACGGACGGCTCCCGCAGCAGCCCGATGAGCTGCCGCATCTCGGCCATGCCCTGCACGCTGCTCTCCCGGATCACCCGCAGCGCCGCGTCGATGCGGGGCCGGTCCAGCCCGGGGGCGGCGAGCACGGCGGTGGCGTGCAGGGCCACCGCGCTGAGCTGGTTCGCCACCACGTCGTGCAGCTCCCGGGCCATCCGGGCCCGTTCGGCCAGCACCGCCTGCCGCCGGTCCAGCTCGACCAGCCGGGCGGTCTGCTCGGCGCGGGCCCGCTCGGTCGCCGCCTGGTCCCGGTACTGCCGCACGCTGATCCCGGTGACCACCGGCAGCACCCCGAGCAGCGCGAACGGCATCCCGACGGCGGCACCCCGCCAGCCCCACCAGAGCAGGCCCAGCACCGTGCCGCCGACGCTGAGCCCGACGGTGACCCGCAACAGCCAGCGCCACCACCGGGGCGGGCCGTACACGCACGTGTCGTACAACACCTGGGTGTAGATCACCGTGGTGCCCACCGACACGCCGAGCGCGGCGTCGGCGAGCACCGCCACCGTGCCCACCGCCAGGCCGGTACGGGTGGCCACCCGGCGCAGCCCGACCGCCACGCTGACCGCCAGCAGCGGCACCAGGAAGGACACCCGTGGCACGTCCGGCGCCCAGCCGAACTGCGGTTGCAGGCCGACACCGTAGGCCGCCAGGCCGCCGACCAGGGACACCCCGGCCAGGGCCAGGTCGCGTCCCGGCCGGCCGGAGCCGACCCAGCCCGGCATCCGCATGGTCCCGATCCCACCACACCCCGGGCCGGTGCCCCTCCCACCTGCGGAGGAGGCCGCCCGGTCGGCCGTCCGCCGAAGGGGGTACGCGGGGCCGCCGCTCCGCCGAAGGAGGGACCCGGAACTCGTCCCCGCCGGTGAGGTGACCACCGGCCCGCCCCGGCACGCTGGACCGGGACGGGGAGGTGGACATGCTGCTGGCGGTCATCGTCGGGTGTGAGATCGGATTCTGGGTGCTGCTCGCGGCCGGGCTGGTCGCCCGGTACCCGCTGCGCCGGCCCCGGCTGGGCGCGGCGCTGCTGGTCTGCGTCCCCCTGGTCGACCTGGTGCTGCTGGGCGCGGCGGCGGTGGACCTGCGCCGGGGGGCCACCGCGGACGCCACCCACGGGCTGGCCGCCGTCTACCTCGGGTTCTCGGTGGCGTTCGGGCACTCCGTGATCCGGTGGGCCGACCAGCGCTTCGCCCACCGCTTCGCGGGCGGCCCGCCGCCGGTGAAACCACCCCGGTACGGCTGGGCGCGGGCCCGCCACGAGTGGCGGGAATGGGGCAAGGCACTGCTCGGCTGGGCCGTCGCCTGTGCCCTGCTGGCCGCCGCGATCGTCGTCGTCGGGGACGCCGAGCGCACCCGGGAGCTGGCGAACTGGATCCGCAACCTCACCGTCGGGCTGCTGATCTGGCTGGTCGCGTTCCCGGTCTGGGAGACGATCTTCCCGCGTCGTTCGAGGTCCTGACACCGGGGGTACGCGCTGCACGGCGCGTCGGTGCCGGCCAGTACGGTGGCACTGCCGCGCCGGGGTGTCGTCCCGGCGGGCGACGCGAGTGTGAGGAGACCGGGATGGCGCACGGGGAGGCCGACCACGGCTGCGCCCAGGGCGAACCCTGCCGACCGGGCCACCCCGACCAGCCGCCGGCGGCCCGACCGCACCGCCGGATGGCCACGGAGCAGGTCTGCCGGGCGGCCGAGCGGGCCGACGACGAGCTGACACTGCCCCGCCAGCGCGGCACCGAGACCGTCGACGGCGCGGCATCCCGACCGGCGGCGGAACCCGGCCCGACCGGTCAGCCGGACACCCCGGCCCGTGCCTGCCGCAGCGACCTGGCCGGGTGGGCCGGCGCGCACCGGCACGGCCCGGTCCGCCCCGGCCGGCGTCGGCAGCGTGTCCAACGCCCGCCACACCGTTGGTGCTGATCACCTGACGGCCCGTCGGCCGTTAGCGTGGGTGACGTGCAGGCGATCGCGATCGACGGGTGGGGTACGGCCGACCGGCTGGCCCTGCGGGAGCTGCCCGACCCCCCGGTGGGGCCGGACACGGTGCTGGTGCGGGTCCGCGCCGCCGGGGTGAACCCGGTCGACGCGAAGATCCGCGCCGGGCAGCTGGCCGGGGCGATCCCCGCGCACTTCCCCCTGGTGCCCGGCTGGGACGCGGCGGGTGTGGTGGTGGCGGCCGGTCCGGCGGTGACCGGGTTCGCCGTCGGCGACGAGGTGATCGGGTACGTCCGTCGCGACCACCTCCAGTACGGCAGCTACGCCGAACTGGTCCCCGCCCCGCAACGCTGCTTGGCGGTCCGGCCCGCGCGGGCGTCCTGGGCCGAGGCGGCCGGCCTGCCGCTGGCCGGGTTGACCGCCTACCAGGCGTTGCGGCGGGCCGGCACCGGCGCGGGGGACACCGTGCTGGTGCACGGCGCGTCGGGCGGGGTGGGGCATCTCGCGGTGCAGGTGGCGCGGGCGCTGGGGGCGACCCGGGTGATCGGCACGGCGGGCCCCGCCAACCACGACTTCGTCCGGTCGTTGGGCGCCGAACCGGTCGCCCACGGCGACGGCCTGGCCGACCGGCTCCGCGCGCTCGCGCCCGACGGGGTGGACGTGGCGCTCGACCTGTTCGGCGGGTCGGCGCTGGACGTGTCGGCGGCGCTGCTGTCCCGCCCGGCCCGGCTGGTCTCCGTCGCCGACCCGGAACACGTCACCCGGCTCGGCGGCAGCTACCTGTTCGCGCAGCCGTCCTCGACGGACCTGGGGCTGCTGGCCGCGTTGGTCGACGCGGGCCGGCTCACCGTCCACATCGAGCGGGTGCTCCCGCTGGCCCAGGCCGCGGACGCGCACCGGCTGGTCGAGGCCGGGCACGTCCGGGGCAAGGTGGTGCTGGCGGTGTGGTCGGCGGCGGGCACGGCGGCCGACCGGCCGGCCTGACCGGCACCGGGGCGCGGGTGCACCGCGCCGGACCGGCGGGGCTGTGCGGGCCGGCATCGGCGGCCGGCCGGAGGTCAGCGGGTGCGGCGGCGGACCAGCAGGGCGATGCCCGCCAGACCGAGCGTGATCACCAGCATCACGCCCACGTTGAGCAGCAGCAGCCGCTGGAGTTCGGCGATCGCGTCGTCGATGTCCCGGCCCGGGTTGAGGGCGTCGTCCGTAAGGACCCGCTCGCCGCCACCGACGCCGCCGCTGACCGTGTCGAGCTGCCGCTCCAGCGGCACCCCGGCGGCGCGCAGCGTCTCGGACATGCTGAGCCGCCCGAGGAACCAGCCGGCGGTGGTCTTGCGCTGGTCGGGCTGCTTGGCCGGCCGGAAGGCCCGGGGGCCGCCCTTGGCCAGCGGGTAGAGGTCGAACGTCTGCTTGGGGGCGTCCCCGGCGAGCACCACGATGGTGTACTTCGGACCGAGGTCGGCGGCCTTGGGCCCCTTGGCCTCACCGGTGCGGCCGAACCAGCTGACCTGGTCGATGACCGCGACCACGTGGGTGGGGGCGGTGTCGGTGCGCAGGCGTAGCGGTTCGGTCAGCCCGACCCCGGTGATGTCCACTCCGGCGGGTGGCGTCTTCGGTGCCGTCCGGTGCGTCCCGGCCGCCTGCGCGGCCGTCCCGGTGCCGAGCAGCACCGCCGCCGCCACGCCCACGGCGACCGCTGCCAGCAGTCGCCTCACCCTGTCGACCATCGCCGCCTCCTCGCCCCGTTCGATGGATGGCTGTGCTGCGGGTCACGCGCGGCTCGGTCGGCATCGGTGCGTGACCGGGCAGCGCCGGCCCCACCGCACAGACTTCCTGGAACATCGCTCGGATGCAGCTCTGGGAACAATATGTGGAACTATCTGCGATCCTGGAACGACCAATTCTCAGCCGCGCGATCAGCGGGCGGATCGTACCTTTGCGGAGGGCTTCATGGGGGGCAGGGTCCCACGGCTGGTGCGGGCGGTGCCAGTGCTCGTCGGCGTGGCGCTCGGCGTGGCGCTGTTGCCGGCGTCGCCGGCGTTCGCACACAACTCGCTGACCGGGAGTAATCCGGCCAACGGGGCCAAGGTCGCCACCGCGCCGGCCGCGGTCGAGCTGCGCTTCCTGGCCAAACTCGATCCGGACAGGACGAAGATCACAGTCACCGGTCCGGACAACATCCCGGCCGCCGGTGGCGAGCCGACCTTCTCCGGCAGCCGGGTCAGGGTGCCGTTCGCCCCGGGCGCGGCCGGACTGTACATCGTCGACTATCAATTGCCGTCCAGTGACGGCCACCCGGTCAAGGGGGAGGTGCGGTTCACCCTCACCACCGGCACCGCCGCCGCGCCCCCGTCGCCGTCGGTCACCCCGTCGGCCAACCCCACGCCGTCGCCGTCGCCGAGCAGTGCGGCACCCGACTCCCCGTCGGCCACCCCGGTTGCCGCGACCGGCACCGACGACGCCGGCCGGGGCTGGCTCTGGGCGGCGGCCGGCGGCCTGGTGCTGCTCGCCGCGCTCGCCGGGGGCCTGTTCCTGCGCCGCCGCCGCTCCACCCGGACCTGACCGGACACCGACGCGGGGCCCACCGGTCACCGGTGGGCCCCGCATCGTGCCGTGGTGGCTAGACCAGGCGGAGCCGGGCGGCGCGCAGCCGGGCCAGGGTGCGCTCCCGACCGAGCACCTCCAGCGACTCGAACAGCGGCAACCCGACGGTCCGGCCGGTGACCGCCACCCGGACCGGGGCCTGCGCCTTGCCCAGCTTGAGGCCGCGTTCCGCGCCGACCGCCTCCAGCGTCGACTTCAGCGACTCCGTGTCCCAGGACTCCAGCGCCGTGTAGCCGGCGACGGCCGCGTCGAGCAGCTCGGCCGCCCCCTCCTTCATCGCCTTCGCCCAGGCCGCCTCGTCGATCAGCGGGTCGGCGAGGAAGAGGAAGTCGACGTTGGGCACGATCTCGCTGAGCACCGCGATCCGGGTCTGCGCCAGCGGCGCCACCGCGGCGAACGCGTCGGCGTCGAACTCCGCCGGCTGCCACGGCGGCGGCGCGATGGTGCCGGTGCCGGTCAGCCACGGCTGGCAGGCGGCCACGAACTCGTCGACCGGCAGGGCCCGGATGTACTCGCCGTTGAACGCGCGCAGCTTCTTCTCGTCGAAGAAGGCGGGGGAGGGGTTGACCTCGGTCAACCGGAACTCCTCCTCGATCACCGACCAGGGCACGATCTCCCGGTCGCCCGAGGGCGCCCAGCCGAGCAGCATCAGGTAGTTGCGCATCGCGGCGGCGAGGTAACCCTCGTCCCGGTACGCCTCCAGGGCCACCTTGTCGCGGCGCTTGGAGAGCTTCTGCCGCTTCTCGTTGACCACCACCGGCACGTGCGCCCAGATCGGCGGCTTGACGCCCAGGGCGTCCCAGAGGAGCTGCTGCTTCGGGGTGTTCGGCAGGTGCTCCTCGGCCCGGATCACGTGGGTGATCCCCATCGTCATGTCGTCCACGACGTTGGCGAGCAGGAACACCGGGGAACCGTCGCCCCGGGCGATGACGAAGTCCTCGATCAGCTTGTTCTCGAAGGTCGGCTCGCCCCGGATCAGGTCGACCACCACGGTCGCACCCTCGTCGGGGGTACGGAAGCGCAGCGCCCGCCCCTCGCCGGGCGGCAGGCCCCGGTCCCGGCAGAAGCCGTCGTAGCCCTGGTACTGCGAGCCGGTACGGGCCTGCACCGCCTCCCGGGTGCAGTCGCAGTAGTAGGCCCGGCCGGCGTCGTGCAGCCGCTGGGCGGCGGCCCGGTGCTCACCGGCGTACGCCGACTGGAAGTAGGGGCCCTCGTAGCTGCCCCGGGCGATGCCGATCCACTCCAGCGCGGACAGGATGCCCTCGGTCCACTCGGGCTTGTTGCGGGCGGCGTCGGTGTCCTCGACGCGCAGCACGAACACCCCGTCCTGCTGCTTGGCGAAGATCCAGTTCTGTAGCGCCGAGCGGGCGCCGCCGACGTGGAACATACCGGTCGGGGAAGGGGCGAAGCGCACACGTACCGTCACGCCGTCCAGCCTACGGCCGGGTGCGACCCGGTTTCCCCAGGGGGCCGGGACGCCGCCGCCCCGGGGCCCGGCCGGGACCGGACCGGTCGGGTCGCCGCCGGTGGTCAGCGGACGCCGCGGATCTTGAGGACCAGGGCGCTGCCGAGCAGGGTCACCACGGCGGTCACCGCGTACAGCGTCGGGTAGCCGCCCAGGTGCACCACGATCGGGGCGGACAGCGCCGGGCCGAGCACCTGCGGCGCGGAGTTCGCGATGTTGATCACGCCGAGGTCCTTGGCCCGGTCGGTGGCGCGCGGCAGCACCTCGGTGATCAGCGCCGCGTCGACCGACAGGTAGACGCCGTAACCGGCACCGAGCAGCACGGCGGCGACCAGCGCCATCGGCCAGGTCGGCGCGACCGCCAGCAGCAGCGCGGCCACCGCCATCACCACCCCGGAGACGATCACGTAGACCTTGCGCCGGCCGGACCGGTCGGACAGCATCCCGGCGACCACGGCGGTGAGCATCATGCCGAGGGTGTAGAGCAGGATCAGCACCAGCAGCCCGCCCTCGGGGTCGGGGTAGCGCACCCCGTCGGTGAGGAAGTACAGCAGGTAGAGGGTGCCCAGGGCGTTGCCGATCTGCACCAGGAACCGGGTGATCCAGGCCCAGGCGAAGTCCGGGTGCCGGCGCGGGTCGATCCACATCGAGGCGACCAGCGCGCGCAGCCGCAGCGGCGGGCGGTGCTGCCGGGGCAGCGGGTCGTCAGGGGTGAGGAACGCGAACGGCAGCGACAGCAGCAGCACCGCCAACGCCATCGCCGTGTAGCCGGGCACGGTGCCGCTGACCAGGGCGGTGACCAGCACCGCGCCGAGCACCAGGCCGAGCGCCTGCGGAATGCCCACCCAGCCGGAGACGCCACCGCGCTGCACGACCGGCACCCGGTCCGGAATGCCGGCGGTGAGGCTGGCCAGCATCGCGTTGAAGCAGACCTGGGCGGCGACCCAGCCCAGCGCCACCCCGGCGATGGTCTGCTGCCGGGCCAGCAGCACCAGCGCCAGCGCGCCGAGCACCGCCCCACCGGCGGTCCAGACGTGCCGGCGGCCGAACTCCCGCCCGCCGACGCGCAGGCAGGTACGGTCCGACAGCGCCCCGGCGAGCGGATTGGCCAGCACCGCCGCGAGCGCGCCCAGCCCGGTGACGACGGCCAGCATCGCCTCCTTGTGGTCCGGCGAGATCCGTTCCACCTGCTGCGGCAGCAGCACCTGGATGGGGGTGAAGAAGGCCATCCACACGCCGAGGTTGGCCGCGAAGATCAACGCGATCCAGCTGCGCTGTACCGGGACGACCGGGTCGGCGAGCGCCGCCGGCAGCGAGGCCGGCGTCGGGTCGACGGTGGTCACCCCCGGCCGACCTGGGACCGGTACCAGGCGTACGAGGACTTGGGCGTGCGGGTGCCGGTGGCGAAGTCGACGTGCACCAGGCCGAAGCGCTTGGTGAAGCCCTCGGCCCACTCCCAGTTGTCCAGCAGCGACCAGACGAAGTACCCGGTCACGTCGACGCCCTCGTCGATGGCGGCCCGCAGGGCGCGCAGGTGCCCGTCAAGATAGGCGATCCGGTCCGGGTCGTGCACCCGGCCGTCGGCGTCGGGGACGTCGTCCCAGGCGCAGCCGCCCTCGGTGATCTGGATCGGGGGCAGCGCGTCGCCGTACCGGTCGCGCAGGCCGACGAGCAGGGTACGCAGCCCGTCGGGGACCACCGGCCAGTCGAACGCGGTCAGCGGGTAGCCCTCCAGCGGGACCAGGTCGAACGGCAGCGGGGAGCCCTCCTCGGGGGCGCGTACCCCGGTCGGGTTGTAGTAGTTGACCCCGAGTACGTCCAGCGGCGCGGCGATCACTGTCAGGTCGCCGTCGCGTACCACGCCCGGGTCGAAGCCGTCGGGGTAGCCCCGGCCCAGCAGCGGGTCGGTGAACAGGTGGTTGTGCAGGGCGTCGTACGCCGCTGCGGCGGCCCGGTCGGCGTCGGTGTCGCCGTGCCGGACGACCGGCGAGTAGTTGTTGGCGATGGCCACCGGGGAGCTGCTGCGGGCGCGCAGCGCGGCGACCGCGAGCCCGTGCCCGAGCAGTTGGTGGTGGGCGGCCGGGAAGGAGTCGAAGAGCAGCGTCTGACCGGGGGCGTGTTCCCCGGTGCCGTGGCCGAGGCTCAGGTGGATGAACGGCTCGTTGAGGGTGATCCAGAGCTTCACCCGGTCGCCGAGGCGTTCGGCGGTCAGGTCGGCGTACTCGGCGAAGTGGGCGGCGGTGTCCCGGTTCAGCCAGCCGCCGGCGTCCTGGAGCGGTTGCGGCAGGTCCCAGTGGAACAGGGTGGCGACCGGGTCGATGCCGGCGGCCAGCAGGTCGTCGACGAGCCGGTCGTAGAAGTCCAGGCCGGCGGCGTTGACCGGGCCGGTGCCGCCGGGCCGCACCCGGGGCCAGGCGATCGAGAACCGGTACGCCGACACCCCGAGCCCGGCCAGCAGCGCGACGTCCTCCCGGTGCCGGTGGTAGTGGTCGCAGGCTACGTCGCCGGTGCTGCCGTCGATGATCCGGCCGGGGGTGTGCGCGAAGGTGTCCCAGATGGACGGTCCCCGGCCGTCGGCGGTGGCGCCCCCCTCGATCTGGTACGCCGAGGTGGACACCCCCCAACGGAAACCGGCGGGGAAACCGGGGATCGGTGCGGTCGTCATCCACCCTCCCAGAACGCGAAACGTGTTCGCACTCTAGGGCGCGAAGTCCCCGAGCGCTATAGGCGCGAAGCAATGCGGGCGCAAGGGTTTTCGGCGTGTCTTTACCAAACGCGTCCCGGTAAGTCCGATTTAGCGCATAGAGTGCGGAATATCGCGGATGTCCTCAGTGGGGGAAGAACAGAATGATCCTCGTCGAACGCAGTGCGCACGTGACGGCGCCGGTGGAAGCGGTCTGGGAAGTCGTACAGCGGGCCGAGCAGTTGCCCGCCTGGCTGGCCGGGGTCCGGGCCGCCGAGGTCCTCTCGGGGGAGGGTTTCGGCCGACGACAACTCGTCCAGGCCGGGCGCGGCTCGGCGCACGAGGCCGAGGTGATCGCCTACCAGGAACCCACCCTGATCGGCTGGCGGGAACGCGCCAGGGGGGCCGGGGCCCGCGCCGAGGCGCGCACCGAGATCTACGTGCAGCTCACCGCCGACGAGGAGGAGGGCGGCACCATCGTCCGGCTGATCGTGGTCCGCTGGCCGGCCGGCCCGGTCAAGGGCGCCCTGCTGCGCCTCGGGCTGCGCCGGGTCGGCGCCGACCTGGAGGAGTCGCTGGCCCGGCTCACCGACCTGGCCGCCGTCGGCTGACGCGACGGAGCGACGCGAAAGGGCCCGGCGCGCCGCGCCGGGCCCTGCGTCGTACCGGTGGGGGCTAGCTGTCCCCGCCGGTCTCGCCGACCGGGGCGGCGTTGACGTCGTCGATCGCGTACTTCTTGGCGGCCTCGGCCGGGACGCCGGCCGGCACCGTGCCGCGCAGGGCGAGCTGCCGCAGCGTCGCCACCGCCACCGACTCGGCGTCGACGTGGAAGTGCCGCCGCAGCGCGTGCCGGGTGTCCGACATGCCGAAGCCGTCGGTGCCGAGCGAGGTGTAGTCGCCCGGTACCCAGCGGGCGATCAGGTCCGGTACCGCGCGCATCCAGTCGCTGACCGCGACCTTCGGGCCGTCGGCGTCGGCCAGCTTCTGCTGGATGTACGGCACCCGCTGCTCCGCGCCCGGGTTGAGCAGGTTGTGCTCCTCGCAGAGCACCGCGTCGCGGCGCAGCTCCGTCCAGGAGGTCACCGACCAGACGTCGGCGGCCACCCCCCAGTCCTGGGCGAGCAGCTGCTGGGCCTTGAGGGCCCACTGCATGCCGGTGCCGGAGGCCAGGATGTTCGCCTTCGGGCCGTCGACCTGCGGGGCCGCCGCGTACCGGTAGATGCCCTTGAGCAGCCCGTCGACGTCCACGTCGGACGGCTCGACCGGCTGGTGGATCGGCTCGTTGTAGACGGTGAGGTAGTAGAAGACGTTCTCCTGCGCCTCGCCGTACATCCGGTGCAGGCCGTTCTCCACGATGTGGGCCAGCTCGAACCCGAACGCCGCGTCGTAGGCGACCACCGCCGGGTTGGTGGCGGCCAGCAGCAGGGAGTGGCCGTCCTCGTGCTGGAGGCCCTCACCGTTGAGCGTGGTCCGGCCGGCGGTCGCGCCGAGGACGAAGCCCCGGGCCATCTGGTCGGCCGCCGCCCAGAAGCCGTCACCGGTGCGCTGGAACCCGAACATCGAGTAGAAGATGTACATCGGGATCATCGGCTCGTCGTGGGTGGCGTACGAGGTGCCGGCGGCGGTGAACGAGGCGACCGAACCGGCCTCGTTGATCCCCTCGTGCAGGATCTGCCCGGTGGTCGACTCCTTGTACGACAGGAACAGCTCCCGGTCGACCGAGGTGTACCGCTGGCCGTGCGGCGAGTAGATCTTCGCGGTCGGGAAGATCGAGTCGAGGCCGAAGGTGCGTGCCTCGTCCGGGATGATCGGCACCCAGCGCTTGCCGAACTCCTTGTCCTTCATGATGTCCTTGAGCAGGCGGACGAAGGCCATCGTGGTGGCCACCTTCTGCTTGCCCGAGCCGCGCTTGACGTCGGCGAACCGCTCCGGCCCCGGGATCGCCAGCTTCTTGTGGCTGGTCCGTCGGGTCGGCAGGTAGCCGCCGAGCTGCTCCCGCCGCTCCCGCAGGTAGGCCAGCTCGTCCGAGGACTCGCCCGGGGTGTAGTACGGCGGCAGGTACGGGTTCTCCTCCAGGACCTTGTCCGGGATGTCCAGGTAGAGGCGGTCGCGGAACAGCTTCAGGTCGTCCAGCGTCAGCTTCTTCATCTGGTGCGTGGCGTTGCGGCCCTCGAAGTGCGAGCCCAGCGTCCAGCCCTTGATGGTCTTGGCCAGGATCACGGTCGGCTGCCCGGTGTGCTCGGTGGCCGCCTTGTAGGCCGCGTAGAGCTTGCGGTAGTCGTGCCCGCCCCGCTTGAGGTTCCAGATCTCGTCGTCGGACAGGTGCTCGACCATCTTGCGGGTCCGCTGGTCGCGGCCGAAGAAGTGCTCCCGCACGTACGCCCCGGACTCCGCCTTGTAGGTCTGGTAGTCACCGTCGGGGGTGGTGTTCATCAGGTTGACCAGCGCGCCGTCGGTGTCCGCGGCGAGCAGCGGGTCCCACTCCCGGCCCCAGACCACCTTGATCACGTTCCAGCCGGCCCCCCGGAAGAACGCCTCCAGCTCCTGCATGATCTTGCCGTTGCCGCGGACCGGCCCGTCCAGCCGCTGGAGGTTGCAGTTGATCACGAAGGTGAGGTTGTCCAGCTCCTCGCGGGCGGCCACGCCGATCGCGCCGAGCGACTCGACCTCGTCCATCTCGCCGTCACCGAGGAACGCCCAGACGTGCTGCTGGGAGGTGTCCTTGATGCCCCGGTGCTGGAGGTAGCGGTTGAACCGGGCCTGATAGATCGCGTTCATCGGGCCCAGGCCCATGGAGACCGTGGGGAACTCCCAGAAGTCCGGCATCAGCCGCGGGTGCGGGTACGACGGCAGCCCGCCGCCCGGGTGCGACAGCTCCTGCCGGAACCCGTCGAGCTGGTTCTCGGAGAGCCGGCCCTCCAGGAACGCCCGCCCGTACATGCCGGGGGAGGCGTGGCCCTGGTAGAAGATGTGGTCGCCACCGCCCGGGTGGTTCTTGCCCCGGAAGAAGTGGTTGAAGCCCACCTCGTAGAGGGAGGCGGAGCTGGCGAAGGTGGAGATGTGCCCGCCGACGCCGATCTCCGGCCGCTGCGCCCGGTGCACCAGCATCGCCGCGTTCCACCGGACGTACGCCCGGATCCGCCGCTCGATGTGCTCGTCACCCGGGAACCAGGGTTCCTGCTCCGGGGCGATGGTGTTGATGTAGTCGGTGGTGGTCAGGGACGGAACCCCGACCTGCCGCTCACGGGCCCGCTCCAGCAGGCTCAGCATGACGTACCGGGCGCGCTTGGTTCCGCGCTCGTCGATGACACCGTCGAGCGACTCGACCCATTCGCCGGTCTCTTCAGGGTCGATGTCCGGAAGCTGGCTCGGCAGACCAGCGGTGATCACCGGGCGCTTGCGTTCCGTAGCCACAGGCGTTCCCTCGGTTGTGTGTGGGATAGGTCTCTAGCGCCATCCTGCCCTCTGGTGGCACCCGTCGTCACGTCTAGCTCCCCCAGACGCGACGCTGAACACAGGTACCCGTCGGTAACTTTGCGTGGGCGACCGTGCCGGCCGACGGGGGCCGGCACGGCCCCGGCCGACGGCGGCGGCGCGGCGGATGCGGCAGAATGCGCCGTATGCGCAGTGAGGTGATCACCGTCCGGACCGGTTCCCGTCCCACCGTCGCCGACATCACGGCCGAGGCCGAACGGTTCGTCGCCGGGCAGGGCGACGGCCTGCTGCACGTCTTCGTGCCGCACGCCACCGCCGGGGTGGCGATCATCGAGACCGGCGCCGGCTCCGACGACGACCTGCTGCGTGCCCTCGACGACCTGCTGCCCACCGACGACCGCTGGCGGCACCGGCACGGCTCGCCCGGCCACGGCCGCGACCACGTGCTGCCCGCCTTCGTCCCGCCGTACGCGACGCTGCCGGTGCTCGGCGGCCGGCTCCAGCTCGGCACCTGGCAGTCGGTCTGCCTGGTCGACCCCAACGGCGACAACCCGTCGCGCCAGGTCCGCTTCTCCTTCCTCCCCGGCTGACCCCGGCGGGCCCCGGCTGACCCGACCGCCCCCGGGCTGACCAGGGGCCCCGGCCGGCCCCGGGTCAGCCGCTCAGCGCAGCCCGGTCTCCGTCTCGACCGTGTACCGGTCCCGGTCCACCGGCCGGGCGCGGGCGGTGGACGGCGGCCGGTCGTACGTCTGGTGCAGGCCGGGCACCCGGTCCTCGACCACGAACGACGCCCGGGGGTACGCCGGCGCGCCCGCCCGGCTCACGTACGGCAGCACCATGAAGTCCGCGCTGAGCTGCGCCGGGGTGATCGTGGTCCGGACGAAACCGCGCAGGTCGTTCTGGAACCGCAGGTGCGGGTTGGTACGCAGCCAGGGGTGCGAGCCGCTGGCCGAGTCGAAACCGTCCCCGCCCGAGGTGACCGAGGAGCAGACCAGCTCGGTGCCGACCGTCCGCGCCGCCGGGTCGAGGTAGTCCAGCTTAAGATCGGCCGCCCAGTGCGCGTGCACGTCGCCGGTGAGCACCACCGGGTTGCGTACCCCGGCCGCCACCCAGCCCCGGGTGATCCGGTCCCGGGAAGCCAGGTAGCCGTCCCAGGCGTCCATGCTGGTCAGCCGGGTCGGGCCGGGGTCACGGTCCCGGGCGGCGAAGAACACCTGCTGGGCGAGCAGGTCCCAGCGGGAGTCGGAGCGCCGGAACCCGTCCAGCAGCCACTGCTCCTGCGTCGTCCCGGTGATGGTGCGACCCGGGTCGGCCGCCGCCGGGCAGTCCCGGTAGCCGTCCCCGCACGCCTGGTCGTCGCGGAACTGCCGGGTGTCGAGCAGGTGGAAGGTGGCCAGCCGTCCCCAGCGCAGCCGCCGGTACAGCGCGATGTCCGGACCGCGCGGCACCGACGCCCGCCGCAACGGCATGTTCTCGTGGTACGCCTGGAAGGCGGCGGCCCGCCGGGCCAGGAAGTCCGGGTCCGGCTCCTCCGGCACCGCGCCGGCCCAGTTGTTCTCCACCTCGTGGTCGTCGAAGACCACCGCCCAGGGGGCCACCGCGTGCGCCGCCTGCAGATCCGGGTCGGTCTTGTACTGGGCGTGCCGCTGCCGGTAGTTGGCAAGCGTCCGGGTCTCCGGTCCCTCGTGCCCGCGCGGCCGGTCCGGGCCGTACTCCCGGGCGTACTCGTACTGGTAGTCGCCGAGGTGCAGGATCAGCTCCGGCGCGCTCTCGGCCAGCCGCCGGTACGCGGTGAAGTACCCCTGCTCGTAGTGGGAGCAGGAGACGAAACCCATCGCCAGCGCGGTGGGCAGGGACGCCGGGTCGGGTGCGGTACGGGTACGCGCGGTGGGGGAGAGGTGCCCCTCGGCCCGGAACCGGTAGAAGTACTCCCGTCCCGGCAGCAGCCCGGTCAGCTCGACGTGCACGCTGTGCGCCGACTCGGGCCGGGCGGTCTGCGTACCCCGCTGGACGACGTGCCGGAACAGTTCGTCGGCGGCCACCTCCCACTGCACCTCGACCGCCCGGCCGGGCATGCCGCCCAGGCCGTCCCCGGCCAGCGGCTGCGGCGCCAGCCGGGTCCACAGCACCACCCCCTGGTGGTCGGGGTCGCCGGAGGCCACCCCGAGGGTGAACGGCCAGATCAGCGGCCGGTGCCCGGCGGGGACCACCGGCCGGGCGGGACGCCCGTCGGCGGCGTCGGCGGGCGTGGACCGGCCGGCGGTCGCGCCGGCCGCGCCGAGCGCCGCGCCGGAGAGCAGGACGGTACGTCGGGACAGTGCCATGGGAGCCTCCCCGGGGTCCGGTGCGTTCCTGACCCCGGCAGCGTCGCGACCCACGGTGGCCGTCAGGTGACGACCGGAGACCGTCGCCGCCTCCGGCAGCCGAACAGCGCCCGGCGGCCGGTGTGCCCGCCACCCCCGGCCCGACCCGGCGGTCGGGTGGGTCGCCGGCCGTCGCCCCGGCCTCCGCCCGGCTGTCCACTCTGCGGGAACGGGGCGGGACGGTGTCCTGCGGGGACCGTCCGCAGCGGGGTGCGGCGCAGCGCCGTACCCCGGTCGGGTCGTGTCTGAGTGGGCGACCGTGGCCTCCGTCGGTAATGCTGATCGCGTGACCACCCCGCAAGATCTCGACGACCGGTTCCGGGAGACCCTGGGCGCGTTGCCCGAGCCCGAGCGGCGGCGTGACCCCGGGCAACCCGTCCGGCCCGGTGCCGCGCTGACCGGGCGACAGCTGCTCGCCCTGTTCGACGCGCAGGTGACCAGCCGTCAGCTCGACCTGGCCGCGCGGTGGCTGCGCAGCTTCGACGAGGGCTTCTACACGATCGGCTCGGCCGGGCACGAGGCCAACGCGGCGGTGGCCGCCGCGCTGCGCCCCACCGACCCCGCCCTGCTGCACTACCGTTCCGGCGCGTTCTACTGCCTGCGCGCCGCCCAGGCCGCCGGCGACTTCCCCGGCGGCGACGCCGGGGCCGGCGGGGATCCCGCGGCCGGACACCCGGACGCCGACGGGGACGACCACCCGGCCGCCGGTGACCCCGACGGCATCCGTCCGCCGGCCGACGCCCCCGACGACGGCGGCCACCCGGCGGCCGACGACGTTCCCGCGCCCGCCGGAGCGCACCACCCGCGCCCGCCCGCCGCAGGCACCGACGCCGGCTCCCTGCCCGGTCACCCGGACGTACCCGGTCACCCGGACACCGCCGGCCCACCGACCGGGGCGTCGGACGCCGTCCCCGCGCCGTCCGGACCCCCGGACGCCGGCCTGCCGGACGCCGCGCCGCCCGGGGCTCCGGACGTCGCCGGCCGGCCGGACGGGAGCGTGGACGCCGGTCTGCCGGTCGGGTCGGCCGCCGGTGCCGGGTGGGGCGGGGAGACCGGCCCCGGCTCCCCGGCCCACGACCCGCACCCCGCGTCGGTGCGCCCGGCGGACACGGTCGACGGCGTCACCGTGCCGCCACCCCCGGCCGGGGCGGTCGCCTACCGGGTGGGTGCCGACGGCACCGCCGAACCGGTGCCCCGCCACCAGCCCGCCGCTCCGGTGGCCGCCCCCACCACCGCGTCCGGTCAGGCCGTCACACCGGCCGATTCCGCCGCCGGTGAGCCCGGCCCGGCGGGAGAACCGGCCGACGCCGGACCCGGGACCGTCGACCCGCGCCCGGAGCCGGCGGTGGCCGACCCGGCGGGCGGCCCGGACCGGGACGGATGGCAGGAGGCGTACGCCGAGGCGGCCCGGGACGTGCTGCGTGGCATGGTCGCCTCGACCCGGGACCCGATCGCCGGGGGCCGGCACAAGGTCTTCGGCCGCGCCGACCTGGCCGTGGTGCCGACCACCTCCACCATCGCCTCGCACCTGCCCCGCGCGGTCGGGCTGGGGCTGGCCGTGGAGCGGCTGCGCCGGATGGACACCGCCGGCCGGCGCGACGACCCGGACGGTCCGCCGCGCTCGCCGTGGCCCCGGGACGCCATCGTGGTCTGCTCGTTCGGCGACGCCTCGGTCAACCACGCCAGCGCCACCGCCGCCTTCAACACCGCCGGCTGGTACGACCACACCGGGCTGCGGATTCCGGTGCTCTTCGTCTGCGAGGACAACGGCCTGGGGATCAGCGTCCGGTCGCCGGAGGGCTGGGTGGAGCGGACCCTGCGGGCCCGGCCGGGGGTGCGGTACTTCACCGCCGACGGCACCGACCCGGTGGCCGTGCACGCGGTGACCGCCGAGGCCGCCGGCTGGGTGCGCCGGCACCGTCGCCCGGCGGTGCTGCACCTGCGTACCGTGCGGTTGCTCGGCCACGCCGGTGCCGACGCCGAGCAGGCGTACCGCAGTACCGCCGAGATCGCCGCCGACGAGGCGCGCGACCCGGTGCTGGCCACCGCCCGGCTGCTCGTCGAGGCCGGGGTGGCCACCGGGGAGGAGTTGCTGGCCCGCTACGACGAGCGGGGCTGGCAGGTGCGGCGGACCGCCGAGGAGGTGCTCGACGAGCCGAAGCTGGCCGCCGTGGCCGAGGTGGTGGCCCCGCTGTCGCCCCGCCGGCCGTCGCGGGTCGCCGCCGCCGTGGCGCAGGCCGCCCAGCGGGCCGCCGGCCCGGACGCGACCGGCCGGGCGGAGGCGTTCGGCGGCAAGCCGCCGGAGCTGGCCGGCCCGCTGACCCTCGCGCAGAGCATCAACGCGGCCCTCGCCGACGGGATGCTCAGCCACCCGCAGCTGGCCGTGTTCGGCGAGGACGTCGCCGCCAAGGGCGGGGTGTACGGGGTGACCAAGGGGCTGCGGGAGCGGTTCGGGGCGGCCCGGGTCTTCGACACCCTGCTGGACGAGACGTCGGTGCTGGGGCTGGGGCTGGGTGCCGGGCTGGCCGGGATGCTGCCGGTGCCGGAGATCCAGTACCTGGCGTACCTGCACAACGCCGAGGACCAGTTGCGGGGCGAGGCGGCCACCCTGCAGTTCTTCTCGCAGGGGGCGTTCCGCAACCCGATGGTGGTGCGGGTGCCGGGGCTGGCGTACCAGGAGGGGTTCGGGGGGCACTTCCACAACGACAACTCGGTGGCCGTACTGCGGGACGTGCCCGGTCTGGTGGTCGCGGTGCCGGCGCGGCCGGACGACGCCGGCCCGCTGCTGCGGACCTGCCTCGCCGCCGCGGTGGTGGACGGCACGGTTTCGGTGTTCCTGGAGCCGATCGCGCTCTACCACACCCGGGACCTGTACGAGCCGGGTGACGGTGAGTGGTTGGGCGCCTACGCCGAGCCGTCCGCCTGGGCTGCCGGCCACGCGCCGATCGGCCGGGCCCGGGTGTACGGCGTCGGCTCCGCCGAGGACGTCACCATCGTCACGTTCGGTAACGGGGTACGGATGTCGCTGCGGGCGGCGTCGACCCTGGCCGACGAGGGGATCGGCTGCCGGGTGGTGGACCTGCGGTGGCTGGCCCCGCTGCCGGTGGCGGACCTGATCCGGGAGGCGTCGGTGACCGGGCGGGTGCTGGTGGTGGACGAGACGCGGCGCTCCGGCGGGGTGGGGGAGGGCATACTCGCGGCGCTGGTCGACGCCGGATACGTGGGGGCGGCGCGGCGGGTGGCGGCAGTTGACTCGTTTGTACCATTAGGTCCGGCTGCCCGCCAGGTGCTGGTCTCCGAGGATGCCATTACCCAGGGTGCCCGTACGCTGCTGGCACGGTAAATTCCGTTCCACCCGGTGCGCCACTTGCGCGACGGACCACAACTGTGTGGACTCTGCCTGACGGCGTCACCGCGACGCCGCCGGGCAGGGACGAGATGAGGAGGCACGCGACAGTGAGCGCGACCGCTGGTCAGGCCGCCGACGGGGTACGTCTCCTGGCGGACCGGTTCGGGATCGAACCGGGCATGGTCGTCATGGAGATGGGGTACGACGAGGACGTCGACCAGGATCTCCGGGACGCCCTGACCGACCGCTGTGGAGAACTGGTCGACGAGGACACCGACGAGGTGGTCGACGCGGTGCTCGTCTGGTACCGCGACGGTGACGGTGACCTCTTCGAGCTTCTCGTCGACGCCCTCGGTCCGCTGGCCGACGCCGGAGTCGTGTGGCTGTTGACCCCGAAGGCCGGCCGGGACGGGCACGTCGAGCCGAGCGAGGTCGCCGAGTCGGCGCAGACCGCCGGGCTCCAGCAGACCTCGACCCTCAACGCCGGCAAGGACTGGAGCGGTGCCCGGCTCGTGCTGCGCCGCGGGTCCAAGGGCCGCAAGTAGGCCGCACCCAACTGAGCAATCCCGCACCCGGGGCGTCGCTCCCGGGTGTGGCAGGCTGGACCCACCTCAGACTCGACCCAAGGAGTTCGCATGCCGATCGAGGTTGGTGCCGAGGCACCCGACTTCCTGCTGAAGGACCAGAACAACCAGGAGGTACGGCTCTCGGACTACCGGGGCAACCGCACCGTGCTGCTGGTCTTCTACCCGCTCGCCTTCACCGGCATCTGCCAGGGTGAGCTGTGCGAGGTGCGGGACAACCTCAACGACTACGTCAACGACGACGTGCAGGTGCTCACCGTGAGCGTCGACTCGATCTACGCCCACAAGATCTGGGCCGAGAAGGAGGGCTACCAGTTCCCGCTGCTGGCCGACTTCTGGCCGCACGGGGCGGTCGCCCAGGCGTACGGCGTCTTCAACGACCTCGCCGGCATCGCCAACCGGGGCACCTTCGTCATCGACAAGGCCGGCATCGTCCGGTTCGCCGAGATGAACATGCCGGGTGAGGCGCGCGACCAGCAGGGCTGGCGCAAGGCCCTCGCCGACGCGGTCGCCGCCTGACCTGCGCCCCACCGCGCCCCGCCGCACCGGTCCACCGGCACGGCGGGGCACCGTGATCCACCGGGCACACCGTTGCGACGGGCCGGCGGCCGGCAGGTAAACTTGCCAGCCTCCGGCCCGCTCGTACGGGCGTTCCGGGCGCGTAGCTCAGTGGGAGAGCACTCGCCTTACAAGCGAGGGGTCGCAGGTTCGAAACCTGCCGCGCCCACACTCCGACCAGCAACGACAACGGCCGCCGATCATCGGCGGCCGGATCGTTGAGCCGATGGGACGCCTCCGGCAGGTCTGACGGAGGCGTCGCCGTGGCGGCTCCCGGCGGTCCGCATCCCGACGCCGGTCGGAGGAGACATCGTGAGCTACGCGCACGTCAACGGGCTGCGGCTCTGGTACGAGGAGCACGGCGACGGCCCACCGCTGGTGCTGCTGCACGGCGGCTACGGCGCGGCGGAGACGTTCGCCCCGATCCTGCCGGAACTCGCCCGGCGTCGCCGGGTCATCGCGGTGGACCTCCAGGGTCACGGCCGCACCGCCGACGTGGACCGTCCACTGCGCTACGAGTCGATGGCCGACGACGTCGCCGCGCTGCTGCGGCACCTCGACCTGCCCGGGGCGCAGCTGCTGGGCTACTCCCTCGGCGGCGGGGTGGCGCTGCGGACCGCCATCCAGCATCCGGACCTGGTACGCCGGCTGGTGCTGGTCTCCACCCCGTTCCGGCGGCAGGGGTGGTATCCCGAGGTGCTGGCCGCCCTGTCCGGCCAGGATGAGCGGGCCGGCGAGCGGATGCGCGGCACGCCCCCGCACCAGCTCTACACGCGGATCGCCCCCCGACCGCAGAACTGGCCGGTGCTCTGGGCCAAGACCGGTGACCTGCTACGCCGCGAGTACGACTGGACACCGCAGGTGGCGGCGCTGGCCGTACCGACCCTGCTGGTCTTCGCCGACGCGGACGCGATCCCGGTCGCCCACATGGCCGAGTTCTACGGGCTGCTCGGCGGCGGCCACCGCGACCCGGGTGGCGACGGCACCGCCCGCCCGACCTCCCGCCTCGCGGTCCTCCCCGGCCACACCCACCAGGACATCCCCACCACCCCCCTCCTACCCCACCTCGTTCTCCCCTTCCTCACCCACCAACTCCACTAACCCCGCCCTCTCCTCACTTTCCGCCCGCCCCTCGCCTCACTTTCCGCCCGCCCGCGTTGATCAAGAGGTTCGCGTCACGGCAACCGGCTGCCGTGACGCGAACCTCTTGATCAATCAGCGGTCTGCGGGTGGGAGAGGCGGTGGCGCAGCCAGGGCAGGAGAGCGTCGGCCTGGGCCTGCTGGAAAGCGCGGACGGTGGGAATGTTGGGCGGCGGCGGGCGGCGCGCGCTGTCGGTGAAGAAGCCGGCCAGCCCGGCGTAGAAACCGGTCAGGGTGGCCGGGTCGGCCCCGGCGGTGAGCGGCAGTCGACGCAACAGCGCCTCGGTGTCGTGCCCGCCGTGCAGCCGTACGTTGACCAGCAGCAGTGCCGTGTCCAGCCAGGCGGGGCCCCGGCAGGCCCACGGCCAGTCCACCACGGTGACCGTGCCGTCCGGACCGATCAGCAGGTTGTCGGCCCGCACGTCCAGATGGCACAGCGTGTCCCCGGTCAGCCCGGTCAGCCCCTGCTCGGCCGCCGCGCACAGCTCGTCCAGGTGCCCGGCGACCCACGGGTCGAGCCGGGGTGGCGGGTCGGCGGCGATCCGCCACCAGCCGGCGAAATCGTGGGCCAACCGTTCCGCGGCGGTCGGCGTGCCCGGCACCGGGTTCGGCGTGAGCGTCCCGGCCAGGACTTCCAGCGTACGCAGCGTCAAGTCGAGTTCGGCGTCCCGCCAGGGGGTGTACGGGTGCCGTCCGTCGACGTCGGTCAGCACGAGCGCCACCCAGTCCCCGTCGTCGTGACAACCGAGCAGCCGGGGCGTCGGCGCGGACGGGGGCAGGGCTGCGGTGTGCCGGGCCTCGGCGCGGTGCATCCGGGGACTGTCCGGGTTCTGTGCCGGGCTGACCGCCTTGACGAACGCCCGTCGACCACCGGCGGTCCGCACCCGGTCGGCGGTGCCCGGGGAGTAACCGCCGGGCTGGGAGACCGCCTCGACCACCCGGTCACCGATGATCCGTTCCACCGCCTGCCGGACATGCCCGGGCAGCTCATCCCACCCGATCCTGCCCCCACCCGCACGCACACCCGCCATCCCCCCACCCTGGCGAGCACCCCTCACCCCAAGCAACCCGATTACCCCACCCACCCCACGCCCGCGCCCCCGCGACGGCCGGCGCCCCTCCCGCCCCGCCCCGCCCCGCCCCGGTGATCAAGAGCTTTACGTCAACAGCCCGCCCCAATCCGACGTAAATCTCTTGATCACCCATCCGCCCCCGTCGATGTCCCGGCGATCAAGAGCTTTGCGTCAGCGAGCCGGGTCGGCCTGACGTAAACCTCTTGATCACCCGCCCACCCCCACCGCTGTCCCCGGTGATCAAGAGGTTTGAGGCAGGAAGGGTGGGGCGGGTTGACGCAAACCTCTTGATCACCAGGGCGGGGCGGGGCGGGAGCGGCGGCGGGCGGCGGCGGGCGGCGGCGGGCGGGGGCAGGGCATGGGTGGGGTGGGAGGGGGAATGCGCGGGGACGGTCCTGGGGAGGAGTGACGGATGAGGGGTCCCACCGGCTTGACCATCGGTGTGCTCGGCTCGTACGGCGGTCGGAACCTGGGGGACGAGGCGATCCTCACCGGCCTGCTGGCCGACCTGCGGGAGCAGGAGCCGAACGCGCGGATCATCGTGTTCTCCCGTAATCCGGCGCACACCGCGCTGGCCCATCCCGACGTCGAGGCGGTGCCCTGGGAGGGCGTCAGCCGGGTCGACTCGGCCGAGGTGCTCGGCCAGCTCGACCTGCTCATCCTCGGTGGCGGCGGCATCCTGTACGACAAGGAGGCCCGTCGCTACCTGCGGGTGGTCCGGGTCGCCCAGGAACGCGGCCTGCCCCTGCTGACGTACGCGGTGGGTGTCGGCCCGCTCAACGACGGGGTGGACACCGGCATGGTCCGGGAGACCCTGGCCGGGGCGACCGAGGTGACCGTCCGCGACCAGGAGTCCCGGATGGTGCTGGAGGAGGCCGGGCTGCTCAATCCGATCACCGTCACCGCCGATCCGGCATTCCTGCTGGAACCGGAGGACTTCCCCGCCCGGCTGCTGCGCGAGGAGGGGGTACCCGCCGGCAAACGGCTGGTCGGGCTGAGTGTCCGGGAGCCGGGGCGGGCGGCCGAACGGCTCGACGTCGACGGGTACCACCGGTTGCTCGCCCAGATCGGCGACTTCCTGGTGCAGCGGATCGACGCGCACGTGCTGTTCGTGCCGATGGAGCGCGACGACATCCGGCACTCGCACGGGGTGCTGTCCCACATGATCGCGGCCGACCGGGGGCGCATCCTGCACGGCGACTATTCGCCCCGGCAGGTGCTCGGCCTGATGAAGCACTTCGACCTGGCGGTCGGCATGCGGCTGCACTTCCTGATCTTCGCGGCGATGGTCGGCACCCCGTTCCTGCCCCTGCCGTACGCGGGGAAGGTCTTCGACCTGGCCCAGCGGCTCGGGGTGCCGGCGCTGCGCGGCGTGGAACGCGAGGTGGAGGGTCCGCTGCTGGCGGAGGTCGACCGGCTCTGGGACGAGCGGGAGTCCCGCCGCGAGGCCACCGCCCGCCGGGTCGCCGAGGTGTGCGACCAGGCCCGGGGCACCTCCCAGGTCACCCGCGCGGTGCTGGACGGCCTGCGCTCACGCACCCTGGCCCGGATGGCCGCCTGACCGGCGACCCCGACGAACCGAAGGCCCGGACCGCCCTCACACCGGCGGCCTGACGGTCGGGACCGCCTCCACCGGCGGCCCGAAGATCCGGGCCGCCACGACACCGAGATCCGTGTCCCAGGCCGCTACGGCCACCGGCGGCCTGACGGTCCGGGCCGCCACGACACCGGCGACCGGCACGACCAAGACCGGGAACCGGCGCGACCGGGAGCGGTGGTGCCGGCCGGGTCAGACGGCCGGGCCGCGCCAGCGGTAGCGCCACTGGTCGCCGGCGGACTCCAACTCGTAGATCTGGGCGTCGACGAGGCCCTGCGGGCCGAGGTGGTGGTGGGTCAGCGGCGGACGCTCGTTGCTGTCCAGCTCGACGTCGACCGCCTCGCCGTCAGCCGGGCCGTCCGCCAGGGGAATCCGTACCGTCGCAGCCATGCGCCCATCCTGCCAAGCCTGCCGCCCGACCGCAGGGTTTGCCGGGGACAGCGGGTTCGCCGGGGGGCAGCGGGGACAAGCGGGGGACAGCGGGACGGTACCGCCGCGGCTATCGTCCGTTGATGGCGGAAATCCGGATCGATCCGACGCTCGCGCCGGTACTGGCCCGAACCGGCGACGAGCGGGCGGTGCTCGACGCGTTCCTCGACTTCCACCGGGCGACGGTGCTGCGCAAGGCGCGGGGCCTGAGCGACGCCGAGGCGACCCGCCGGCTGGTGCCGTCGGCCACCACCCTGGCCGGCATCCTGCGGCATCTCGCCCTGGTCGAGCGGAACTGGTTCCCCTTCCTGCTCGATCCGACCCCCGGTGACGTCTTCCCGACCTCCGAGGAGGACGCGGCGGCCAGCTTCGCCCTGACCCGGGGGGAGACTCTCGACCAGCTCGCCGACACCTACGAGCGGGCCTGTGCCCGGTCCCGTGAGCTGGCCGCCCGGTTCCCGCTGGACCATGTCGTGCCGCAGCCGCAGCTCGGGGAGGTGTCGCTGCGCTGGATCATGGTGCACATGATCGAGGAGACCGCCCGGCACGCCGGGCACGCCGACATCCTCCGGGAGCTGACCGACGGCAGCACCGGCGCGCTCTGAGCCGCAGGGCGCGCGCCGGGAATCCGGTCTGGGCCGCAGGGTGCGCGCCGGGGACCCGGCCGACGTCCGGTGCGGTCAGGTGGGACGGGGGAGCAGACCGGGCGGGTACCGCATCCCGTCGTGCGTGCAGGCCGCCGCGGCGACCCGGGCGGCGTACCCGGCGGCCTGCGGCAGCGGCGTGCCCCGTAGCCGGGCGGCGAGCAGGCCGGCCGCGAACGCGTCGCCCGCCCCGTTGGTGTCGACGACCGTACCGGGCGGCACCGCCGCCGGCACCCGTACCGGCGGCCCGCCGCCCGGGTGGACGTCCGCGCCGTCCGCGCCCCGGGTCACCACCACCGTCCGGGGCGTCAGCGCCGCCGCGACCGCCGCCGCCCGGTCGCCCAGCCGCACCCCGCTGACGAAGACCAGGTCGGCGGCCTCGGCGAAGGGTCGGTGGTACGGGTCGTCGCCGTCCCAGTCGTGCAGGTCGGTGGAGAGCAGCGCACCTTCGGTCAGCCCGGCGCGCAGCGCGGGGAGCTGGTCCCGGGCCCAGTCCATGATCGAGACGTGGACGTGTGCGGCGTCCCGGGCCAGCGCGGTCAGTCCGGCTGGCGGGAACGGCGTCCCGCCGCGCCACGGCCGGGGGTCGTGGAGCGACATCCGACGGCCGGTCGGGTCCACCAGGTTGACCGACCGGCGGGTGCCGCCCGGATCGTCGACCAGCACCGGGCGGACGGTGGTCCGGGCCAGCGCGGCCCGGACCACGTCGCCGGCCGGGTCGTCGCCGAGCACGTCGACCACCGTGACCGCCAGGCCCAGCGCCTCGGCGGCCAGCGCCACCCCGGACCCGGTGTTGCCGATCCGCCAGGCGATGCCGGGGGCGGTGACCGAGTCGGCCAGGGGCAGCGGCAGCGCGGGCACCCGGACGCGGACGTCCACCCCCAGGCCGCCGACCACGAGAAGATCGACCATGGCGGCGACGGTAGCCGGCCGTCGCCGCCTATCCTGACCCCCGGGCGTCGACGAGGGGGAACGAGTGCTGGTCGTCCACGGGGTGTGGCTGGTCGGGGCCGGTCTGGCGGTGTGGGCGGAGGATTCGACCCGGCCGACCCGGGTGCCGCGCCGCCCCGGCCGGGCCCCGCGCGAACGCCCCCACCCCTTCGCCGCCGACCCGACCGCCCTGGCCGCGCTGCTCGGCGACCGCCCGGCCGGCACCGTGCTGCTCACCCTCCCCACCCGGGCCGGCGCGCCGCTGCACTCGCCGGAACTGGCCACCGTCGCGGAACCGGCCCGTGGCCCGGTCACCCTCGCCGGTTGGCGGGCCCCCGTCCTCCGGTACGCCCCGGACGACGCGTTCGACCTGCTGCGTACCCTCGACGGGCTCGACGCCGTGGCGGGGGCGGGCCTGCGGCACCTCGCCGAGCTGGCGGGTTTCGCGGTCGACCTGGTGGCCCGGGGCCGGCTGCTGCCCGGCGTGGCCGACCGTCCGCCGTCCGCCGGCCCGCCGACCGACGGGCCCGGAGCGCCGGCCGACCGTCCGCCGGGCGGACGGTCGACGGGGAGTGCGGTCGGGTGGGCGGTGTGGCGGCCCCTGCTCACCGGCGCGGACGCCGCGTGGGCCCGGTCGCTGGCCCTCGCCCTGCCCCCGGCGGTCCGGGCCGCCGCCGGGCCCGCGTCGCCTTCCGCCCGCTCCCGTCCCGGGGTCGACCGGACGGCCGGGGAACGGCCCGGTCCCGAGGGGACACCCGGCTCCGGGCAGCGTGAAGGAGACGTCCCGCCCGCCGGTACCGTCCCGGACGGTCGGCGCGACGGGGTCGGTGGGCTGGTCGCGGACGTGCTGGACCTGCTCACCGATGCCGCCGCCCGCCGGGCGCTGGCCGACGTCGACCTGCTCCGGGGCGGTCGGCGCGACGGGGTGACGGCCGGGTGGCTGGCGGCGCTGACCGGCCCGCAGCGGCGGTTCACCGCCGAACCCGACGCGTTGGACACCCTCCGCGCCGAGCTGGACGCCTGGCAGCGCGACGCCGTCGGCGGCCCGGTCCGGGCGAGTTTCCGGCTGGTGGAGCCGGCCGACGACGAGATCGTCGACACCCTGACCGTGGTGCCGGCCGACCCGTCGGCGGTCGTCGGGCAGGGTGGACGGTGGCGTATCGAGTTCGGTCTCCAGGCCGCCGACGAGCCGGGCCTGCACGTCGCCGCCGGTGACGTCTGGCGGCACCCGGAGCGGCTGCCGGCGCTGGCCGGCCGGTGGGACGACCCGCAGGAGACCCTGCTGGCCGAGTTGGGCCGGGCCGGGCGGCTCTGGCCGGAGCTGGACGGGGCGCTGCGTACTCCCGCCCCGGAACAGTTGGAGCTGGACGTCGAGGGGGCGCACCGGTTCCTGCGCGACGGCGCGCCGGTGCTGCACGCCGCCGGGTTCGGGGTGCTGCTGCCGTCCTGGTGGCGGCGGCCGGCGGCGCGGCTCGGCGCCCGGTTGCAGGCCCGCAGCCGCACCGCCCCGGGCACGGTCGCCGCGGCCGGGGCGCTCGGGCTGGACGCGCTCGTCGACTACCGCTGGGAGGTGGCGCTCGGCGACGTGACGGTCGACGCCGACGAGTTGGCCGCGCTGGCCGCGTTGAAGACCCCGCTGGTGCGGTTGCGTGGCCGGTGGGTGGAGCTGGACCCGAAGCGGCTGGCCGCCGGCCTGCGGCTGCTGCGCTCCTCCGGTGAGCTGACCGTCGCCGACCTGCTCAGGATGGGGTTGGCCGGGGCGGAGACCCCGGACGCCCTGCCGGTGCTTGCGGTGACCGCCGACGGCCCGCTCGGTGACCTGCTGGCCGGGCAGGCCGAACGGCGGCTCGTGCCGCTGGACCCGCCGCCGGCCTTCAAGGGCACCCTGCGGCCCTACCAGCGGCGCGGCCTGGCCTGGCTGGTGTTCCTCCAGTCGCTCGGGCTCGGCGGGGTGCTCGCCGACGACATGGGGTTGGGCAAGACGGTGCAGTTGCTGGCCCTGCTCGCCGGGGACCCGCCGGACGCCGGGCCGACCCTGCTGGTCTGTCCGATGTCGCTGGTCGGCAACTGGCAGCGGGAGGCGGCCCGGTTCACCCCCGGGCTGCGGGTGCACGTGCACCACGGCGCGGACCGGGTCCGGGACGACACGTTCGGACAGGCCGTGCACGCCGCCGACCTGGTGCTCACCACGTACGCGGTGGCCGCGCGGGACGCGGTGGCGCTGGCGTCGGTCGGCTGGCACCGGGTGGTGGTCGACGAGGCCCAGGCGATCAAGAACGCGGCCACCCGGCAGGCCGAGGCGGTCCGGGCGCTGCCCGCCCGGCACCGGATCGCGGTCACCGGCACGCCGGTGGAGAACCGGCTGGCCGACCTGTGGTCGATCATGCAGTTCGCCAATCCCGGCCTGCTCGGCCCGGCCAGCAGTTTCCGGCAGTCGTACGCGGTGCCGATCGAGCGGCACGGCGACACCGAGGCGGCGGCCCGGCTGCGCCGGGTCACCGGCCCGTTCGTGCTGCGGCGACTCAAGACCGACTCCTCGATCATCAGCGACCTGCCGGAGAAGCTGGAGATGGAGGTGGTCTGCAACCTCACCGCCGAGCAGGCGTCGCTCTACCGGGCGATCGTCGACGAGATGCTGGCGAGGATCGAGTCGAGCGACGGGATGGAACGCCGGGGCCTGGTGCTGGCCACGATGACCCGGCTCAAGCAGGTCTGCAACCATCCCGCCCAGCTGCTGCACGACGGCTCGCCGCTGGCCGGCCGCTCCGGCAAGCTGCAACGGCTGGAGGAGATCGTCGACGAGGTGCTCGCGGCCGGCGAGAAGGCCCTGCTGTTCACCCAGTACGCCGAGTTCGGCGCGCTGCTGCGCGGCCACCTGTCGGCGCGTTTCGGCCGGGAGGTGCTCTACCTGCACGGCGGGGTGGGCAAGGCCGACCGGGACGACCTGGTCACCCGGTTCCAGTCTCCGGACGGCCCGGCGCTGTTCGTGCTCTCCCTCAAGGCCGGCGGCACCGGGCTGACCCTGACCGCCGCCAACCACGTGGTGCACGTCGACAGGTGGTGGAACCCGGCGGTGGAGGACCAGGCAACCGACCGGGCGTTCCGGATCGGCCAGCGACGACGGGTACAGGTCCGCAAGTTCGTCTGCGCCGGCACCGTCGAGGAGAAGGTGGCCGCGATGATCGCCGACAAGCGGGGGCTGGCCGCGTCGGTGGTGGGCAGCGGCGAGCAGTGGGTCACCGAGCTGTCCACCGGGCAGCTGCGGGAGCTGTTCACGCTCGACGCCGGGGCGGTGGTCGAGTGAGCCCTCGGGATGCCGGGGCGGAGGGCCCGTTCGCCGGGTTCGGGCCGCCGCGCCGGGTCGACGGTGGACTGAAGGCGCGCAGTACCCGGGGCGCGATCGGGGTCTCCTGGTGGTCCCGGCGTTTCCTGGAGGTGCTGGAGTCGTTCGCGTTGGGCACCCGGCTCACCCGGGGTCGGGCGTACGCGCGCCGGGGTCAGGTGCTCCGGCTCGACGTGTCACCCGGGCGGGTCGAGGCGAGCGTGCAGGGTTCCCGGCCCCGGCCCTACCCGGTGACCATCGCCCTGCCGCCGTTTCCGGACGCGCTCTGGGACCGGGTCGAACGTGAGCTGGCCGGGCAGGCGTTCTTCAGCGCCCGGCTGCTCGCCGGTGACCTGCCGGCGGAACTGGAGGAGCTGTTCGCCGTCGCGGGCGCGCCGCTGTTCCCCCGGTCGGTGGGGGAGCTGACCCAGCGGTGCGGCTGCCCCGACGTGGCGGTGCCGTGCAAGCACCTCGCGGCGACGTTCTACCTGCTCGCCGAGGCGTTCGACGCCGACCCGTTCCAGTTGTTGCACTGGCGGGGCCGCAGCCGCGACGCGTTGCTGGGCCGGCTGCGTGCCCTCCGGGCCGAGGCGGTGGGCTCGGCCGCGCCCACCGGGCGGGACGCCGGCACACCCGGCCGGACGCCGTCGGTGGTGGACGGTGCGGCGGGCGGGCCGCCGGCTCCGGTGGCGGGGGCGGCCCGGGTGCTCGCCGACCTGCCCGACGTGCCGCTCACCGGGGCGGTGGACCGGTTCTGGGTGTCGCCGGTGCCGCTGCCGGACCGGCCGCCCATCCTGGCCACCGGCCCGGAGCTGCTGCTGCGGCAGTTGGGCGCGCCCGCCGCGGCGATCGGCGGTCCCGGCCTGCTGGAACGCCTGCGTCGGGCCTACCAGGCCCTCGACCCGGGCTGACCCGGCGCGCGGGTCATGATCGACACCAGCGGGGCGATGCCGGGGTGTCCCGTCGCTGCGGTGCCGCACCATCGCGACCCCTGGTGTCGATCACGGCCACGCGGGTCAGCGCCAGCGGTGCCGGAAGTGCCACATCAGGCCGGTGTTGGCCGCCAGGACGACGACGCACGCCGCACTCGCCGTCCGTCCGGCCAGGACGGTCATCGCGGGCAGTGACGCCCACAGGATGACGGTCAGCAGCATCAGCCACCGCCCGCGTCGGGCCCGGACCCTCTGGTCGAGTCGCGCGAAGAACTTCGGATCGCTCTCCCGGAGCTGCCGGGTGATCTGTTCGAACCTGCGCTGATCCTCTTTGCTGAGCATGGCGGTGCCTTCCCCTCAGGCTTCAGCGGTTCGGCGGCTTACCCGCTGCGGCGGCCGGTCACGCCCTGCTCCTGCTGCTACTTTCGGCCCCGGGCGGCGTCGGCGGGGCAGGGCCGGGAACAGCCGGGGACGCCCCGCCCGAAACCGGGCCGGCGGGCGCGGAGCACCTCAGCGCCGGCTTACCGGGGGCTTAAGTTTCGCTGTGCCGGTGAACGCCACGCCCCGTGACACGTACCGCCAAAACGTTACGGCGGGGTCGCGGCCGGACACGTCGTCCCTGCTGGGGACGGTGCGGCCCGGCCGGGGCGGAACCACCCGTGCGGCACCCTCGCACAGCGGCACCTTAAGTGCCCCCGCCGACGGCCCTGACCAGCCTTGTCGGCAGCTCAGCCCTTGGCTACCTTCCCGTGGCAACTCCTCCGGCAGCCGCCGCCGCACCCTCCGCCCCACCCCCGGTCGCAGCGGTACGGCGCATCGAAAGAAAACGGGACCGGTACATGGCCGACCAGAATGTGCCACCGCATCGACCGCACACCCCCGGCGGGCCCACCCCGACGTACGAGGTCACGGCCGCGCCGTACGGGCCGCCGCCGGTGTCCCGGGGCCCGCAGTGGGTGGGGCCCGAGGGGTTGGGCCGGCAGACGTTCCACCAGCCGGCCGGCACCGGACTGCCCCACCTCGACGACGACGGCGACGACCGCGACCGGGTCGGCCGGCGGCGCGCCCTGGTCGCGTTGGGCGGCACCGCCGCCGTGCTGGCCGGCGGCGCGGCGCTGGCGATGAGCCCCCAGGTACGCGGCCTGTTCGGCGACGACGCCGCCGGGGACGCCACCGGGGTCACCACCACCGACGGCACGCCGGCCCGCCCGAGCGGCCAGCAGCCCAGCACGGTACGCACCTACACCGAGCAGAACGAGAGCTACATGGGCTCCCGGGCCGGTGCGGCGCTGAAGAAGAACTCGCCCAGCGGGGGCCGGACCTTCTCCGGGCCGGCCGACGCGGCGCAGCGTACCCCGGTGACGGTGCGGACGGTGCTGGCCAAGGACCCGGTCCGGCACCTGGCCGGCCGGGCCACCTTCGGGGCCACCCCGAAGGTGCTCGCCGACATCCGCCGGATGGGCATCGACGCCTGGGTGCGTCAGCAGCTCGACCCGGAGAAGATCGCGCCGAGCGCCGCCGAGCTGAAGCTCGCCGAGCTGCCCACCCTCGCCCTGAGCAGCCAGCAGGTACGCGACCAGCGGGAGCAGCTCAACGAGCGGGGCGCGCAGCCGGAGAAGGAGATGGTCGACGGCACGCTGGCCCGGCAGATCTGGTCGGAACGGCAGCTCTACGAGGTGATGGTCGACTTCTGGAACGACTTCCTGCACGTCGCGGCGGACTTCGACGGGGGTGAGGCGTACCGGAACTCGTTCGACCGGGACGTGGTCCGTAAGCACGCCATGGGCAGCTACCCGGACATGCTGGTGGCGGCGAACAAGCACCCGGCGCTGCTGCTCTACCTCAACCAGAACGACTCCCGCGCCGACGCGGTCAACGAGAACCTGGCCCGGGAGAACCTGGAGCTGTACTCGGTCGGGGTCGACGGCGGCTACACCGAGAAGGACGTCCGGCAGGCCGCCCTGCTCCAGACCGGCCGGGGCGTCGACGACGGGAAGTACGTCTTCCGCAACGACCGGCACTACCGGGGCAAGGTGAAGATCCTCGGCTTCAGCCACCCCAACGACTCGACCGACCCGAAGAAGGCCGACCAGGTCATCGACGCCTACATCACGTACATCGCGTTGCACCCGTCGACCGCCCGGTACGTCGCCCGCAGCCTGGCCACCCGGTTCGTCTCGGACACCCCGCCGAAGTCCCTGGTGGACCGGCTGGCCAATATCTACACGGTCAACAAGGGCTCGGTGAAGCCGCTGCTGATGTCGCTGTTCAGCTCCTCGGAGTTCTGGGCGGCGGTCGGCCAGAAGGTCCGCCGGCCGATGGAGTACCTGGTCGCCACCTACCGGACGCTGGGCGTCGGGCCGCAGGCCGGGCCGGGCTTCCGGCAGGGCGACAGCAAACGCACCGCGTTCGCCCAGGGGCTGCGCCAGATCCACGACAAGCTGCGCGAGCTGGGCCAGTACCCGATGGGCCAGCCCACCCCCGACGGCTACCCCGACGTCTACGTCGCCTGGACGTCGGCCGGCACGATGGTCAACGGCTGGAACGAGGCCGCCGACCTGATCGCCGGCAACCGCAGCCAGTTCACCTACACCCGGCCGGAGAAGCTGGTGGCCCGGCCACCGTCCACCGCCGGGGCGTACGTGGACGCGTTGGCGCAGCGGCTGGTGCACCAGAAGCTGTCGGCGCGGGAGAAGAACCTGATCCTCGGGGTGGCCGGCGTGTCCGCCACCGCCAAGGTCGACGCCACGTTCAACGGGGCCGTCGCCGCCGTCGCGCGGGCGATCCTCGCGTCCCCCCAGCACCACCTGCGGTGAGGCAGACGATGGAGAAGCCGGTGACGTACCCGATGGAGAAGACCGTGCCCGCGTTCCCCCTGCACCCCGAGTGCCCCGACCTGCGCCGGCTCGCCGACGACCCGGCCGAGGCGCTGCTGCGCGCCGAAGCCGACCTCGTCGCCGCCGAGAACGCCGCCGAGGCCGACCGGTACCGCCGGCTGGAGGACCTGGAGGAGGCCCAACAGGACGGGCGCGGGGTGACCCGGCGGACGTTCGTCGCCGGTGCCGCCGCCACCGCCACCGCGCTGGCCACCGCCCAGTTCGTCACCACCTCCGCGTCGTTCGCGGCGACGAAGACCGGCACCCTGATCCACGTCTTCCTCTACGGCGGGCTGGACGGGCTGAGCCTGGTCGCCCCCGCCGACGACCCGGTGCTCGCCAAGGGCCGCCCCGACCTGCTGCTCGGCGGCGACTCGCTGGCCCTGGGCCGGGGCTTCAAGCTGACCAGCGCGTTCGCCCCGCTGGAGAAGTGGCTCAGATCGGGCCAGCTCGGTTTCGTCCCGGCGGTCTCCGACGAGCGGCTGTCGCGCAGCCACTTCCAGGCCGCCGACGCCTGCAACCTCGGCGGCCTGCCCAACGAGACAGGTGGCCGGGGCTGGCTGGACAGCCTGGTCGACTCCCTCGGCAAGGGCACCGCGTTCCGCAGCGTCGGCATCGGCAGCACCCTGCCCCGTTCGCTGGTCGGTACCAACGGCGCGTTGTCGCTCAACAGCGTCGGCTCGCTGCGGCTCAACGGCGACGACCGCTACCGGGCGGCCACCGAGAAGGCGATCCGGGGTCTGTTCACCGGGATCAACCACCCGGTCGAGGAGGCGGTGATCGAGGGGATGGGCGCGCTGTCGACCGCCCAGCAGCTCGCCGCCAAGCCGTACCAGCCGGCCGAGGGCGTGAGGTACGAGGGCGTCGGGTACGCCTTCCAGCAGCTCGCCCAGCTGATCAAGGGCGGGGCGAACGTCCGGGTCGCCACGGTCGGGATGGGCGGCTACGACACCCACGAGAACCAGGGCACCCGCTCCGGCGGCCAGCTGCACCGGCGGCTCGGCGAGCTGGCGGGCGCGATGGCGGCCTTCTTCACCGACCTGGGCGACCGGGCCGCCGACGTCACCATCATGGTGTCCAGCGAGTTCGGCCGCCGGGTCGCCTCCAACGGCGGCGGCACCGACCACGGCCACGGCGGGGTGGTCACCATCCTGTCCGGCCGTAAGCTCGCCGGCTCGCTGCTCGGCCGCTGGGACGGACTGAGCGATCTGGACTCGGGCGACGTCCCCGAGTACAACAACATGTTCGACGTCTACGGTGCGGTGGCGCAGGGCCGGTTCGGGCTGACCACCGCCCAGGTCGACAAGATCTTCCCGCGGCGGAAGTACACCCCGATGAAGCTCTACGCGTGACCTACCAGGACATGCACGCCGCCGGTGGGCGTACCCGGGAGCCGTCCCGGTACGCCGGCCGGCCGGCTGCGTCCGTACCCCCGCCGCCGGCCCGGCCCCGGCGCGGCTCCGCCGGCCGACGGGTGCTGTCCGCGCTGTTCTGGGTCGGTCTGGTGGCCGCGGTGCTGCCGTGGTGGCTCGACACCCCGGCCGGCTCGTTGACCGGCACCGCCGACGTGCTCACCGCCGCCGGCCGGGTCACCGGCCTGGTCGCCGGCTATCTGCTGCTGGTGCAGGTGCTGATGATGAGCCGCCTCGGCGTGCTGGAACGCGGGGTCGGCGGCGAGCGGCTGTCCCGGGTGCACCGGGACCTCGGCGCGACGCTGCTGGTGGCGGTGCTGGCGCACCTGTCGCTGCTGGTGGTCGGCTACGCGCGGACCCAGGGCAACCCGGTCACCGCCCAGCCGGGGGTGCTGCTGCGTGACTTCGACGACATGGTGTCCGCCTTCGCCGCGGCCGGCATCCTGGTGCTCGTCGGCGGCACCGGCATCCGGGCGGTCCGCCGGGCGATGCCCTACGAACTCTGGTACCACCTGCACCTGACCAGCTACCTGGCGCTGCTGCTCGGCTTCGGCCACCAGTTCAGCAACGGCGCGCAGCTCTTCCCGCCCGGCCCGGTGCGCACCGGCTGGATCGCCGGCTACCTGCTGGTCGCCGCCGCCCTGGTGTGGGGCCGGCTGGTCGCGCCGCTGCTGCTCAACCTGCGGCACCGGCTGCGGGTGGCCGACGTGGTGGCGGAGAGCCCGGACACCGTCTCGATCTACCTCACCGGCCGCCGGCTGCACCAGCTCGACCCGCTCGGCGGTCAGTACCTGCGCTGGCGGTTCCTGGCCCGGGGCTGCTGGTGGCAGTCGCACCCGTTCTCGCTCTCCGCCGCGGCGAACGGCCGCTGGCTGCGGCTGACCGTGAAGGTGGTCGGCGGGCACACCCGGGACCTGCGTGACCTCGACCCGGGCACCCGGGTCTGGGCGGAGGGGCCCTCCGGCACGTTCACCGCCGCGCACCGCACCCGGGACCGGGCCCTGCTGATCGCCGGCGGCAGCGGCATCGGCCCGCTGCGGGCGATGCTGGAGGAACTGCCCGCCGGCGCAGCCCTGATCTACCGGGCCCGCACCCCGGCCGACGTGCTGTTGCAGCACGAGCTGGACTGGCTGGCCCAGGCCCGGCAGACCGCCGTCTGGTACGTCGTCGGCTCCCGCGACGACGCCGGCCCCCGCCAGGTGATGAACCCGGACGGGCTGCGCCGGCTGGTGCCCGACCTGACCCGCCGCGACGTCTACCTGTGCGGCCCGCAGGGGCTGGTCGACTCCTCGGTGCGGGTGCTCCGGCAGGCCGGCGTGCCCCGCCGGCAGATCCACCTCGCCCCGTTCGAGCTGTAGGAGGGCACCTGACATGCGTCGCGCGCTGCTCGCGATCACCGGGCTGGCCGCCGGCACCACCGCCCTGGTGGTGCTCAAGGGCGCGCCGGACGCCCGCCAGGTCGCCCGGGACCTGCCGGCCGGTGCGCCGGTCGGCACGCCGGACCGCGCCGACCCGGCCACCCCCGGTGCGACGCCGCAGCGGACCGCCGCGACACCCCGGCCGACCGGCCGGCCCGACGCCACCGCCGGCCGCACCCCGGCCGCGCGGCGGACCACCCCCGGCGGGGACGCCGGCACCCGCCGCACCCCGGCCGCCGACCGGACCACCGGCGTCGCGCCGAAGCCCACCACCCGCACGGTCACCGGCCCGGTGATCTCCACCGAGTTCGGCAACGTGCAGGTGCGGATCACCGTCTCCGGCCCGAGGATCGTCGACGCGGTGGCCCTGGAACTGCCCCAGGGCGGTCAGTCCGACCTGCGCAGCGACCGGGTCGACGCCGCCTACAGCGGCACCAGCGGCGACGTGGTGCGCCAGCAGAACGCCAACCTGGACACCGTCTCCCAGGCGACCGCCACCAGCGACGGCTACCGGCGGTCGTTGCAGGCCGCGCTCGACCAGGCCCGCTAGGTGGGCGCGTCGTCGACCCGGCCCGGCCTGTGCCGGGTCGAGCAGGTCATGGGTACGGCGATCAGCCTGGACCTCGCCACCGACCGGCCCGCCGCCGCCCTGCGTACGCTGGCCGACGACACGTTCCGCTGGCTGCGGGAGGTCGACGCCCGGTTCACCACCTACCGCGAGGACAGCGAGGTGCGCCGCCTCGACCGGGGGGAGCTGCCGCCGGCCGGGGCGTCGGCGGACCTGCGTGCCGTGCTGGCCCGCTGCGCCGACCTGTGGGCCGACACCGACGGCTTCTTCGACGCGTACGCCACCGGCCGGCTGGACCCCTCCGGCTACGTGAAGGGCTGGGCCGCGCAGGTCGCCTCGGACCGGCTGGTGGCGGCCGGGGCGGTCGACCACTGCCTCAACGCCGGCGGCGACGTCCGGGTACGCGGGCACTCGTCGTCCGGGCTGCCGTGGCGGATCGGCGTCCGGCACCCGTGGGACGCGGACGCCACCTGCCTGGTGCTCACCGGCACCGACCTGGCCGTCGCCACCTCGGGCGTGTACGAACGGGGGCACCACGTGCTCGACCCGCGCCGGGGCGTACCGGCCCGGGGGCTGCGCTCGGTCACCGTGGTCGGCCCGGACCTGGGCGTCGCCGACGCGTACGCCACGGCGGCGGTGGCGATGGGCGCGGCCGGCGTCGGTTGGCTCGACCGGCTGCCCGGCCACCTGCACGCGGTGGTCACCGACGACGGTCGGCTGCTGCGCTCGACCGCCCTGCCGCTGGCCGACTGAGGGGTCGACGGTGGCGGGGTCACCTGCCGGTGGGGGTGTTCACCGGGCCGTGCGGTGGGTGCCGGCCGGGCGGGAGCCGGTCGGCCGGGGGCGACCCGGTCGGGAGCCGGCCGGTCGGGTGTCCGACCAGTGGCGGGGCCGTCGCCGGTACGGCGGTTCGGTGCCGCCGGTGTGCCGCATCTCGTCCCTGGCCATGTCGTACCCCCGCTCCGGTGGCGCGTGCGCGCCGTCGTGGTGTGCAACGAGTCCGGCGTCGGCGGGGACGCTGGCGGGAACCCGACCCGGCCGCGTCCCGCCCCGCTGCGGCCGTCCGGTCGGTGGCCGTCCGGTGCGGTGGCTGGCCGGTCAGTGGCCGCGCCGGGGCAGGGGGAGCTGGCCGGGCAGCAGCTCCGGGATCAGCGTCACCCCGTCGGCCCGCAACGTCTCGATCAGGGTGTTCTGCACCAGGTACGAGTCGGGCAGCCGCCAGCGGGCCTGCTCCGGGGCGACCGCCCAGCGCACCGGGCCCTCGGGCAGCCGGGTGGGGGGCGCCGGAATCCACGAGCCGGTGCCGTGCCGGACGACGTGGAAGCAGTGTTCCAGCTCGGGGCGCAGCGGGTCGCCGGGGCGGACCAGGAACATCCACCGCCCGGTCGGGGTCACCACCACCGGGCCCCGGACGCCCGGCCCGGCGGGGTGCCCGGGTACGGCGTCGAGCAGTCGCCGGCCCAGGTGCGCCGACACCTCCAGCACGTCGAAGGCGCGGCCGGTGGGCAGCAGCACCCCGTGCGGGCGGCTGCGCCACCAGGTGGCCACCCGGGCCGGGTCGGTGCTCGCCCCCCGCTCCCAGTTCTCCAGCGCGGGGTGGCAGCCGACGGTGGGACAACCGGCCCGGCCGCACACGAACCGGCTGCGTGCCAGGCAGGCGCCGGGGGTCACCTCCCAGCCGTGCAGCGCGTACCGGACGGCGATCCGGCGCAGCCGGACCCGTTCGATCGGTGCCAGCTGGGCGACCCGTGGCCCGACGTTCCCCCACATGTCCCGTGCTCTCCTCTGGCCTCGACCGGTCACCGCCACCCCTCACGTCGAGCGCCGTCACTGTCGTGATCCGGGATCGTTGACACCTGACGAACGGCTCATGCAACTTGCACGAAGCTATGAGAACTGGCTGTACGTGTGACGTACACGCTGTGCGACCAGCGGCAACCTGGGCGGACGGATCGGAGACGCCCGGCGTGGGTCGTCCGGAGCCCGACCGGACGACCCACGAGGGGGAGGAACGCGAGAAGATGGACGAGCTTCCGATCGGGCGACGGGTGGCCTACTGGCGCGGGCGACGGAAGATGTCCCAGCAGGTCTTCGCCGACCGACTCGGCAAGTCCAAGAGCTGGGTCGACAAGGTCGAACGCGGGGTCCGCCGGCTGGACAAGTTCTCCGTGCTGTACGAGATCGCCGTGATCCTCCGGATCGACGTGCAACTGCTGCTCGGCAAGGACCCGGAACGGCGTACCGACGCGTTGAGCTGCATCGACCAGTTCGAGGTGCAGGAGATCCGGGCCGCCCTGGAGCAGTACTCCTCGATGACCGCGTACTTCGACGGGGTGTCGTACCCGCCGCCCCTGGCCGACCTGCGCAAGGCCGTCACCCACGCCTGGCTCACCTACCAGTACGGCCGCTACGCGATGCTCACCCGGGCGCTGCCGAAACTGCTGCGCGACGCCCAGGCCGCCGACGCCGGCTACGGCGGCGAGCAGGGCCGGGAGGCCGCCCACCTGCTCGGGCAGGTCTACCAGATCGCCTCCTCGGTGCTGCGCAAGCTGGGCGAGTGCGAGCTGGCCTGGCTGGCCGCCGACCGGTCGATGGCGGTCGCCCAGCGGGCCGACGACCAGCTGCTGGCCGGTGTCGCCACCGCCCGGGTCTGCAACGCGCTGGTGGCGATGGGCCGGGCCCGGCCCGCGTTGGAGCTGAACCTCAGCATCGCCAACCAACTCGCCCCCGGCGGCATGAACGACAGCGCGCCGGACCGGCTCTCCGTCTACGGCATGCTGCTGTTGCAGGGCGCGATGGCCGCCGCCCGGTTCGGCGACTCCGACGCCGTCGAGGACCTGCTGTACGGGGCCAACGAGGCGGCGCTGATGCTCGGCAGCGACCAGAACCACTACTGGACCTCGTTCGGCCCGACCAACCTGGAACTGCACCGGGCCGCCGCCGCCGTGGAGCTGGGCGACGGCGGGCGGGCGGTGGAGATCCACCAGCGCATCCCCGAGCCGAGCTTCAACGGGCTGCTGCCCGAGCGGCGGGCCCACCACCTGCTCGACCTGGCCCGGGGCTACACCCAGCTCGGTGACGTCGCGATGGCGGGGGAGATGTTGCTGCGCGGCGACCGGCTCGCCCCGTCCGAGATCCGCTGCCGACCCATCGCCCACGAAGTGATGACCGACGTGCTGCGTCGCACACGGGGTGCGTTGCCCGCGCCGATTGCGGAGTTGGCTGAGCAGATGGGAGTCGGAGTATGAACACGGCGGCGGCCGGATGAGCGGCAGCCCCCACCAGAGCAGTGAGCACCGTGGAGTGCTCTACGTCATCGCCTGCGGTTCGCCGCTGGCCCGTCACCTCGATCGACTCGTCGGCCTGGCCCAGGACGACGGCTGGGAGGTCTGCGTCGTCACCACGCCCGACGGGGCGAAGTTCGTCGACCGGGCCGCGCTGGCCCGGCAGACCGGGCATCCGGTGCGTACCCACTACAAGAACCCGGGCGACCCGGACCTGCTGCCCCCGGCCGACGCGATGCTGGTCTGCCCGGCCACCGTCAACACGGTCAACAAGTGGGCGGCCGGGATCACCGACACGCTGGCGCTGGGCCTGCTCGTCGAGGGGCAGGGCCGGGGCGTGCCGGTGGTGGTGGTGCCGTTCACCAACGTGGCGATGGCCGCGCACCCGGCGTTCCAGAGCGGCCTGCGCCGGCTGGGCGAGTGGGGCGCCACGGTGCTGTTCGGCGACGACGTCTACCCGCTGCACCCACCCGGCACGGGGGAACGGCACCTGCACGCCTTCCCGTGGGAGGCGGCGGTGGCGGCCCTGCCGGGCCGCTCCCGGGCCGCCTCGGCCGCCTGACCCGGCGACGGGCGTGGGCGTGGCCGCCACCACGCGCCGGTAAGCTGACCGGCCGTGAGCACAACCGCGCCCCCGCCGTCCGTCGCCGATGTGGTTGCCGAGCTGGATCGGCGTTATCCGCCGGTCTGGGCCGAGGAGTGGGACCGGGTCGGTCTGGTGCTCGGTGAGCCCACCGACCCGGTCCGCCGCGTCTACGGCACGGTGGACGTCGTCCCCGAGACGGTCGCCGAGGCGCTCGCCGCCGGCGCCGACCTGATCGTCGCGCACCACCCGCTGCTGCTGCGCGGCGTCTCCTCGGTCGCCCCGACCACCTGGAAGGGGCGGATCGTGCACGACCTGATCCGCGCCGGGGTGGCCCTGTACGTGGCGCACACCAACGCCGACGTCGCCACGCCGGGCGTCTCCGACGCGCTGGCCGACCGGTTCGGGCTGACCGGTCTGCGTCCGCTCGCACCGTCCGCGCCGGGTTCCCCGGCGGCCGGCGGCGGCCGGGGCATCGGCCGGATCGGTGAGCTGCCCGCCCCGATGACGCTGGCCGAGCTGACCCGGCACGCCGCCGCCGTCCTGCCCGCCACGGTGTGGGGGGTTCGCGCCGGGGGCGATCCCGGGCGTATCGTGCGTACCCTCGCGGTCAGCGGTGGCTCGGGCGAGGGTTTCCTGGCCGCCGCGTCCGCCGCCGGGGTGGACGCGTTCCTCAGCTCCGACCTGCGACACCACCCCTCCGGTGAGCACCTCGCCGCCGGTGGGCCCGCCCTGCTGGAGGCCGCGCACTGGGCGACCGAACGACCCTGGCTGGACGACGTGGCCGCCCACCTGCGGGCCGGCTTCGGCGTCGAGACCGTGGTGTCCGACCTGGACACCGACCCGTGGACCGTGCACGCCGCCGCACCCGCGATGGACGACAAGGAGCCCCGACCGTGAAGGCTGAACCCCAGGTCCAGCGCCGCCTGCTCGACCTCCAGGCGATCGACACCACCCTCGCCCAGCTCGCCCACCGCCGCCGGTCGCTGCCCGAGCGGGCCGAGCTGGAGGGCCTGGCCCGGGAGCTGTCCGCCCTGGAGGACGAGCGGGTCCGCGCCCAGGTCGCCGTGGACGACCTGGACCGGGACATCGCCCGCCTGGAGAAGGACATCGACCAGGTGCGGGCCCGTAAGAGCAAGGACGAGGCCCGGCTGGCCAGCGGCAGCGGCCCGGCCCGGGAGCTGGAGGCGCTCCAGCACGAGCTGGTCTCGCTCAACCGCCGCCAGGGTGACCTGGAGGACGCCGAGCTGGAGCTGATGGAGCAGCGGGAGACGGCGCAGGCGACCCTCGACGGGATCGAGGCCCGCATCGCCGAGGCCCGGGACCGGCGGGCCGCCGTCGAGCAGCGCCGCGACGAGAGCCTGGCCGGGATCGCCAAGGAGGAGGAGTTCAAGCAGGGCGCGCGCAAGCCGCTCGCCGCCGACCTCCCCGCCGACCTGGTGACCCTCTACGACAAGATCCGTGAGGACACCGGCCTCGGTGCGGCGCTGCTCACCGCGGGCCGCTGCGGCGGCTGCCGGCTGGAGCTGTCCGGCGCCGACCTGGCCCGAATCCGCCGGTCGGCCCCGGACGAGGTGGTCCGCTGCGAGGACTGCCGTCGGATCATGGTGCGCACCAACGAGTCGGGGCTGTAGCCCGGTGGCGGTGCGCGCGGTCGTCGTCGAGGCCGACGGCGGGTCCCGGGGCAACCCCGGGCCGGCCGGGTACGGTGCCGTGGTCCGCGACCCGGCCACCGGCGAGGTGCTGGCCGAACGCGCCGAGTCGATCGGTACGGCCACCAACAACGTCGCCGAGTACCGGGGTCTGATCGCCGGGCTGGAGGCCGCCGCCGAGCTGGGCGCGGCCGAGGTCGACGCCCGGATGGACTCGAAGCTGGTGGTCGAGCAGATGTGCGGCCGGTGGCAGATCAAGCACCCCGGGCTGCGTCCGCTCGCCGCGCGGGCCGCCGCACTGGTCGACCGCTTCGAGTCGGTCCGGTTCAGTTGGATCCCCCGGGACCGCAACCGGCACGCCGACGCCCTGGCGAACGCCGCGATGGACACCGCCGCCGGCAAGCCGTCCCGGGCGGTGGCGGGTTCGGCCGGCGGTGAGCCGTCCCGGGCGGTGGCGGGTGCCGACTCGCCGGGCCGGGCGCAGGCCCGCGAGGTGGCCGCCCGTGCCGCGACCCGGTCCACCGGCACCGACCCGGCGACCGCAAAGGCGTCCTGGGAACCGAGGCCGAGCTTCACCGCCACCCGGCTGATCCTGGTCCGGCACGGGGAGACCGAGTGGACCGTGCAGCACCGCTACGCCGGCCGCGCCGACGTGCCGCTGTCCGAGTCCGGTCAGGCCCAGGCGCGGGCCACCGCCGCCCGGGTGGCCGCGCTGGCACCGTCCGTCGCGGCCGTGCTCAGTTCCCCGCTGTCCCGGTGTACGGCCACCGCCGAGGCGATCGCCGGGGCGCTCGGCGGCCTGCCGGTACGTCCCCAGGACGACTGGATCGAGTGCGACTTCGGTGACTGGGACGGGCACACCTTCGCCGAGGTCCGCGACCGGTGGCCCGGCGAGTTGGACGCCTGGCTCGCCTCGACCCGGGTCGCCCCGCCGGGCGGTGAGTCGTTCACCGAGGTCGGGAAGCGGGTCGACCGGGCGATGGTGGCGCTGCGGGAGGCGTACCCCGGGGAGACCGTGGTGGTCGTCTCGCACGTCTCGCCGATCAAGCTGGCCCTGCGCGACGCCCTCGCGGCCGGCGACGCCCTCCTGCACCGGCTCTACCTGGACGCGGCGGGCATCTCGGTGCTCGACATGTGGCCCGACGGGGGCGTCGCGGTCCGCTCCGTCAACGACACCGCCCACCTCCCGGCCCGCTGATTACGGATCGTCCCCCGAACCGGCCCGGAAATCCCGGGCCGGTTCGTCGTCGGTCGATGCGTCACGCCGTTCGCCGTGCCGTTCGGCGCAGCCGGAACACCGTTGGGCGCATCGTCGAGCGCCGATTGATCGTGACCGGCTGCACCGGGTCGTAGCGTCCGGCCGTTACTGGCCGGAACGACGACCGGAGGTAGGTCAGATGACAGCTGGCGAACCGGAGACGCCGCGTACGGCGTCGTTCAGGGCGAAGGACCACAGCCCCTGGAACTGGTTGCTCTTCATCCCGATCGTGGTGCCGCTGATCCCGGCGCTGTTCAACGCGGACTCGCCCCGGATCTTCGGCTTCCCGCGCTTCTACTGGCTGCAACTGGTGTGGATCCTGCTCGGGGTGGCCACCACCACGCTGGTCTACCAGATGACCAAGAAGCGGGGTGACCACTAATGTGGCGTGATCATCTTACCGAGATCATCGTCTTCTCGGCGTTGTTCCTGCTGGTCAGCGCGATGGGTTTCGTGGCGGCCCGGTGGCGGGCGCCGAAGGACATGGCGCACCTCGACGAGTGGGGGCTGGGCGGGCGCAGCTTCGGCGGCTGGATCACCTGGTTCCTGGTCGGCGGCGACCTCTACACGGCGTACACGTTCGTGGCGGTGCCGGCGCTGATGTTCGGGGCGGGCGCGGCCGGGTTCTTCGCCGTGCCGTACACGATCGTCATCTATCCGCTGGTGTTCCTGGTGCTCTGCCGGCTCTGGTCGGTGTCGCACCGGCACGGTTTCGTCACCCCGGCCGACTTCGTCCGCCGCCGGTTCGACTCGCCGGTGCTGGCCCTGCTGATCGCGATCACCGGCATCGTGGCGACCATGCCGTACATCGCGTTGCAGCTGGTGGGCATCGAGGCGGTGCTCAAGACGATGGGGGTCACCGGGGACAGCGCGGTGGCGCGGCACCTGCCGATCATCATCGCCTTCGCGATCCTGGCCGCCTACACCTACCAGTCCGGGTTGCGCGCCCCGGCGCTGATCGCGTTCGTCAAGGACAGCCTGATCTACATCGTGATCCTGGTGGCGGTGATCTACCTGCCGTACAAGCTGGGGGGTTGGGGTTCGATCTTCGACGCGGCGGACGCGAAGTTCGCCGCCTCGCCGAACCCGAACGACGGCATCCTGCTCAACGCCAACAACCAGCTCCAGTACGTCACCCTGGCGTTCGGTTCGGCGCTGGCGCTGTTCCTCTACCCGCACAGCATCACCGGTGTGCTGGCCAGCCGGAACCGGGACGTGATCAAGCGGAACATGTCGGCGCTGCCGGCGTACAGCCTGCTGCTGGGGTTGATCGCGCTGCTCGGTTTCATGGCCATCGCGGCCGGGGTGAAGCCGCTGCCCGGGGCGAAGGAGGGCACCGTCGACAGCAACACGGTGGTGCCGGTGCTGTTCGACCAGCAGTTCCCGGACTGGTTCGCCGGGGTGGCGTACGCGGCGATCGGCATCGGCGCGCTGGTGCCGGCGGCGATCATGTCGATCGCGGCGGCGAACCTGTTCACCCGCAACATCTACAAGGAGTACCTGAAGCGGGACGCCAGCCCCGCCCAGGAGGCGAACGTATCGAAGATCACCTCGCTGGTGGTGAAGGTCGGCGCGGTGGCCTGCATCGTCTTCCTCGACCCGCAGTTCTCCATCGACCTCCAGCTCATCGGCGGCGTGATCATCCTGCAGACGCTGCCGGCGGTGGCGCTGGGCCTCTACACCCGCTGGTTCCACCGGGGCGCGCTGATCGCCGGCTGGGCGGCCGGCATGGGCCTGGGCATGTGGATGCTCTACCAGATCCCCAACCCCGCGTCGAAGCGCGCGCACTTCGGCGGGTCGGCGTTCCCGCTGTCCGACTTCGGCTTCGACACCAAGAAGACGATCTACGTCGGCATCGTCGCCGTGCTGGTGAACCTGGTGGTGGCGGCGCTGGTCACGCTGGTGCTGCGGGGGGCGAAGGTGGCCGAGGGCGTGGACGGCACCACGCCCGACGACTACTTCGCCGACGAGGGCGATCCCCGCGTCACCCCCGGCCCCGACCGCGACGCCGACTCCGCCCGCGAGCCGGTCGCCTGACCCCGCGCCCCGGGAGCCCGTCGCTCCCGGGGCCCGCCCCCGGGTGGGTTGCGCCGGGCACCCGCCCCGGGCGGGGTGCCCCGGGCGTCCCGCCCCGGTGATCAAGAGCTTTGCGTCAACATTCCGCCGGGAACTGACCCGAACCTCTTGATCACGCGACCGACTCGGCCGTCGGGCCACCCTCCGGCCCGGTGGGGGGCGGTGATCAAGAGGTTTGGGTCAACTTTCGGTGTGGAGGTGACGTAAACCTCTTGATCACCAGGGCTGGGCGCGGGGGCGGGCGGGGTGGGATCAGCGGCGGCGGGTGCGGGAGTCGAGGGCCTGGTTGAGCCGGCTCAGGAGGGTGGCCAGGGTGTCCCGGTCGGTGGGGGACCAGTCGGCCAGGATGTCGCCGTAGAGCCGGGTCCGGGCGGCCTGGACGGCGGCCATCCGGTGCAGGCCGGCGGGGGTGGGGGAGATCACCGTGCCCCGGCCGTCCGCCGGGTCGGGGGCGCGGGCGATCAGGCCGTCGCGTTGCAGCGCCGAGACCTGCCGGGTGACCGTGGAGCCGTCCAGGTTGAGCCGGGCGGCCAGCGCCGAGACGTTCTGCGGGCCGGTGGCGTCCAGGTGGCGCAGGATCACGTACGCCGCCCGGTCGAGGACCCGGTGCTCGGCGCTGCCGGTGGCCCGGCGGGTGGCCTCGCCCAGCCGCATCAACAGGGCGACCTCGGTCTCGATCCGGCCGAGGGTGGCCTCGTCCGACTCCGTTCGCTTCGCCTGGTCGTCACTCATAGCTGTATGATACAACGGAATTACCTGTACGATACAGCTATCCGCGGCTTCGGCCCGACAGGAGGCGGAGTGGACCGGCGAACCGAGCCCCACCGCAGTGCCATCTACGCCACCACGCTGGTGGCCTTCCTCGCCATCGCCGGCATCGCCGTGGTGGACCCCATCCTGCCCGCCATCGGCACCGCGATCGGCGTCACCGCCTGGCAGGTCGAACTGCTGTTCACCGCGTACATCGCGGTGATGGCCGTCGGGATGATCCCGGCGACCCTGGCCAGCGGACGCTTCGGCTTCAAGCCGGTGCTCGTCGCCGGCGTCTCGGTGGTCGGTCTCGCCGCCATCGCCGCCTCGTTCAGCAACGACATCGTGCAACTGTCGGTGCTGCGCGGCGTGTGGGGGCTGGGCAACGCGATGTTCTTCGCCACCGCCATGGTGGTCCTGGTCAACCTCGCCAACGACCGGGAATGGGTGGTCGGCCTCTTCGAGACCGCGCTCGGGCTCGGCTTCGCCGTCGGACCGCTGATCGGCGGCCTGCTCGGCGAGATCAGCTGGCGACTGCCGTTCTTCGTCTGCGGCATGTTCATGGTGCTCGCCCTGCTGGTGGCCGCCCGCAAACTCCGTGAGCCGACCCACCGGCAGCCGCCCGTACGGCTGGGGCAGATCTTCGCCACCTACCGCCGGCCGGCGTTCATCACCCTCTGCGTGGTCACCGCCGCCTACAACTTCGTCTTCTTCGTGGTGCTCGGCTACACGCCGCTCTTCCTCGGCCTCGACGTCATCCCCCTCGGCCTCGCGTTCACCGGCTGGGGCCTCGGCCTGGCGGCCGGCATCCTGCTCATCGGCCACCGGCTCGCCCACCGGATCGGCGCGGTGCAGACCGTCGGGGTGGCGCTGGTCGGCCTGCTGGCCTGCATGGTCCTCTTCGCCACGTCGGCCGGCACCGTCGAGTCGCTGGTGGTGCTCGTCGTCGCCGGCCTGTGCATGGGCCTGGCCAACGCCAACCTCACCGACCTGGCCCTCGGCCTCGGCTCCGCCGACCGGCGGGTCGCCACGGGCGCGTTCAACCTGGTCCGCTGGGGGGCCGCCGCACCCGCCCCGATCCTCTCCGGCAAGCTCGCCGAGCACGGGCTGGCGCTGCCGTTCTGGGTCGGCTTCGGGGTGCTCGCCGTCGGCCTGCTGGTCTACCTGGCCTCCGCGCACCTGATGGCCGCCGGCTACGGCGAACGGCTGCTCTGGTCCCGGTGGAACCGGGCCGCCCGGCAGGCCGAACACGCCCCCGAGGAACCGGTCGGCGAGGCGTACTGAGCGGCCCCGTGGTCGCTCAGCCCAGCGCCCGCCAGAGCAGGTAGAGGCCGATCGCCGTACCGAAGCAGACGATCAGCGCCCGGAGCACCACCGGCGGCAACCGGCGGGTCACCCGCGCCCCCACGTACCCGCCGAGCATCGTGGCCGGCGCGACCACCGCGACCGCCGCCCAGTTGACCGGCCCGAACAGGGCGAACACCACCAGCGTGGTCAGCCCCACCACGGCCGACAGCAGGTTCTTCACCGCCGACACCCGGGCCAGCGTCGCGTCCAGCACCAGGGCCAGGCCGGCCACCAGCATCACCCCGAGCGCCGCGCCGAAATAGCCGCCGTACACCGTGCCGACCGCGACCATCGCCTGCACCGTGAGGGTACGGCGGCGCGGGCCCAGCTCGGCCGGATGCCCGACCAGCCGGCGCAACGGCCCCTGGAAGGCCAGCACCGCCGTGGCCCCGAGCACCAGGAACGGCACCACCAGGTCGAACGCCCGCGCCGGGGTGGCCAGCAGGAGCAGACAGCCGACCCCCGTGCCGAGCACCGCCGTCGGCAACAACGGCCACAGCGTCCGGCGGGGCGGCAGGTCCATCCGGCTGCCCGCCACACTCGCCGCGTAGCCCGGGAAGACCGACACCGAGTTGCTGACGTTCGCTGCCACCGGCGGGATGCCCACCGCGATCATCGCCGGGAAGGTGATCAGCGAACCACCGCCGGCCGCCGCGTTCACCGTGCCCGCGGCGAGACCGGCGACGACCAGCAGTACGGCATCGGAGAGGTCCATGGTGCCCAGAGGCTAGTAGGCCCTGATCAGAGCCCCTCCACCGGCTCAGCCGCGTACCATTTTCGGCCTCGTCGCGGCCCGGCCCGGGGTGAGATCTGTGCGGGACGCCGCGCCGTTAAGATGGGAATGCGACGGACGAGTCGACCGGGCGGTCGCGTCGGCGGGCTGCGGCCCGCCGCCGAGGAACGTCCGGACTCCACAGGGCAGGGTGGTTGCTAACGGCAACCCGGGGCGACCCGCGGGACAGTGCCACAGAAAACAGACCGCCGACCCCGTTCGGGGACGGTAAGGGTGAAACGGTGGGGTAAGAGCCCACCAGCACCCCGGGTGACCGGGGTGGCTCGGTAAACCCCACCCGGAGCAAGGCCAAGCAAGGGCCGTCACCGCAAGCTGACGACCCGGCGCAGACGCTTGAGGGCTGCCCGCCCGATGTCTGCGGGTAGGCCGCAGGAGCCTGTCGGCGACGGCAGGCCGAGATGGATGGCCGCCGCCGGTGCGGACCCCGCGAGGGGTACGCGCCGCGCACAGAATCCGGCGTACAGGTCGACTCGTCCGTCGCCCACCAGCTCAGAGCCGTGATCAAGGCTCTGAGCTGGTTCTATGTCCGGGCGTCGATGGTCGTTCTTGGTCAACATTGGCCGGCATTTGACGCCCTGTGGACGCCCTGACGCCCTGGAGACGCCCTGAGCGCTGGCTCAGCTCGCTTCGAGTCGGCCGCGCTGCGCTGTCGTGGGGACCTCTACGGGCCCGGCACGTGGGTTTCCGGGTAGGGGCCGGCGGCTGCGGGGGAGGGTCGGGCACGTCCTGGCCGTGGGGCTGGGTGCCGCAATGGGATGAGCCGGTGGCAAGCCAGTCCCGGGGTTGGACTGGCGCGGCAGCCGGAAGCCCCGACCACGCGACCAGGTCGACCCGCCGGCTTCCGTCACGGCCTCGCCGGGTCTGGTTCCTCTGGTTGGTGGGGCGGTGTCCCGGCGGCTGTCGGCGGCTTACCGCCCCGGTGCCGTAGGCGTCCGGGGCGGATTGCCGCCGGCCGGGCTTGCCGCCCCGCACCGCGCGGAGCGCGGTGCCTTGATCAAATAAAGAGGAATTCAGCAAATTTAGCCGTTGGCGTATATGCCCCTGCATGTTTCGCTGGGAGGTCCGGATGCTGTAGCGCTGCTACGCACGAGGTGGACGGTGCTGGTATCGTATCCGGGCTGTCGATACATCACCTAAGTCGGCTTGAGTGTCTAAACGCGACGTTGCGGGCTTGTCGGCTTGCTGGTCGCCAAAGAATTGGATGATGAGGCTTTGGCTGGGAAGCTGTCGCGGAATGTGTGGTTTGGACGTGTTGGCCGGACCATTGCAGTGGTTTTTCTTGTATTAGCGGCAGCTTGGGTACCTGGAGCGGCGTGGCTTGAACGGCACGATGCTGCACGCTTCAACAGCAAGGTTGGATGGGCAAATATCCTGGCATTATCGGTGGGCGCGCTTGGAGTGCTACTCACCTTCATGGAAAAGTGGCGGTCTGCTCGTTATCCATCCAAAGAGCATCTAGACGAGGTAGCTGAGAGACTCTCCGATGAGATCCTTCGAGGCGAAGGATCTCAATTGGCTCGCTTGCTTGCTACGGATCGACTCGACTCGCGGCCCGCGGCGGTTCGATTCTCCCTCTCAAGCCCAGGCCGTCGTGTGAAGTCTCGTGCCAGTAGCCGGACTGTGTCTAGGGGTGGGAACCTCGGAGACGTGACGGAGTTCTTCCTTGAGCAAACTCGGGGTCGACTAGTAATACTAGGAGAGCCGGGAAGTGGAAAAACTGTGTTAGCGCGGTCGCTTCTCGTCGGTTTGCTACAAAAGCGTGAACGAGGCGGCAACTCTTCTGAGGGCGGTGGCGACATCGGGGTTCCTGTCTACTTCAACCTCGCGGCATGGTCTTCGGACCTTGATGCCTACGAGTGGTTGGCTGGGCAGTTGGCCGAGAGGTATCGCCTTTCCCGAGAGATTTGTACAACGCTGTTGCGTCGAAGGATTGTAATCCCTATCCTGGATGGCCTAGACGAACTCGATTCGGAAGGAATTGGCGACAGGGCTCTGGAAGTTGTTGTGAAGATTAACGACTACATCGCCCAGACCCCTGGCGTTCGATTAGTTGTCATATGTCGGTCAGGTTCCGCGTACTACGGTCGTTTGAGGCGTGGCATACGGGATGCCGATGAGATCTTGCTCAAGCCCTTAACTGTTCCTCAGGTTACCGAGTACATCTCGATGCACTGTCCGAAGGGGATTGACGAAGAGGCGTGGTCGACTGTATTTGTGAAGCTGCGAGGGTCTGGTTCGAATGCGATAAAAAAGCTACTGTGTAATCCCTGGAAACTCTCGGTGGCTGTTCAGTTCTATCTAACTGGCGGTGATCCTAGCGAACTTCTCCCTTTTGAGGTCGTTAAGGTTGACGGTCGTCGAGTGAGGGAGTCGCAGGATGACTATTCCAGCAGAGTTGGAAGCCTGTTGTTGGAGAGTTATGTCCAGGCGAGGACTCGTCTACATGCAACGAAGCGATACTCCCCGGATGTGGCTCAACGCTACCTGCGTACCCTGGCGAGTATGATGACAACTGGTCAGAATCCAACTTCGCAAATTGTCTTGCATCGTCTCCTCGATCTTGTCCCCGAACGAGCTTTTTCGCGTACGTACAAGTACTCTTTCTGGCTCATGTGTCATATTCCGTTTCTGGTGTATGGCACTGTAAACAACTTCGGCTTTTTCTGGGAAGAGGAGGGATCGTGGTCGTGGCTTGATATTGGGATCTTTTTTTCGAACTACCTTCTCTTGGTGATGCTAATCGCTCGGGTTGGTCCAAGCCGTGCTCGCCGTCCATCTCGCCTCAGGCTTGAGCGACTGCGTAACCCCAGGGCGCTCGTGATTGTTGTGGTCGGGATCTTGTTCGCCATCCTGGGGGGAGTCGCGGGATCTTTCAAGCCGTGGTATGGCCTATCGATAGGAGTTTTAATCTTCCTGGGGTCTTTGCTGATCGCTTTGGGTGACTCTTCTGACCGGGCTAGTGATTCGGGTCCTCGTGCGCCTCTGCGTTACGACATTGTCTACGGGCTAATGGGCGCCGTGCTCGCTGGCTTGTTTTACGGGATTTACATCGGCGAGATGATTGGCTTCACTGGCGGTCTCCTTTTGGGGCTGCTGGCCTTCTCTGGCTGGCTGTATTCCTCGTCGGCAGTCCATTATCTAATTGCGGCGTATGTGACTTGGGCCAAGTTCGGCCTGCCTTTCTTTGTTGGTCGCTTTTTGGACTGGGCTCAGTCAGCCGGGTTGATGAGGATTTCGGGCCTTAGTTACGAGTTTCGTCACGGAGAGCTTCAGGAGTTCTTAGCTGCCAACCACGACGTGGGAGATTCCGCAAGCTTTATTACCCGCAGAAACGGTAGGCGGGCTGGATTGGCTCTATCGGCTAATCCATAGTTTAAGGAAATTCCGATGCCTTCGCGGGGCGCGCTGATTTTCGCGAGGTCCAAGCTTCCGTGCTTACAATGAGCGGCAGCACCTTCGTGCGGAATGCTTGATCTGAAAACTCCCGATAGCAGAGTATTAGACGCGACAGCGGTGGTGTTTCAATCCGATTCGGGTTTCGAAAATGCATATTTCTATGATAAAGGGGCCGTCTGAATCAGTCGGTAGGTTCTGACGACTGTTCTGACGGCTCCGTTTGTTCGAGTGAGGCTCTGCTGTTCCAAGAGTGCCGTGCCTACATCGACAGCGAAAAGAGCTGCCAGCTCCGCGTCCGCAGCGACTTGGCGCTGTTGCGTTTCCGTCTCGGAACACCCGTCCTGCTCTGACGCGTTTCGGCGGGGCGTGGCGTATGTCCCGCGCCCGTGATCGGTGACCACCAAGTCTGCCTCGCGCAGTGCGGCGATGGCTTGACGAACTGTGCCGCGCGCTGCTCTGAACTCAGCGGTAAGCGCGCTCTCGGCCGGCAAGAGTGCTCCCGGCGGGATGGCACCACTCTCGATGCGCCTTCTGAGTTCGTCGGCGATGGTGCGGTAGCGGGGTTGTCCGTAGTGCGGGGTGGGCACCTGTTCACCGTACCTGGCACTTGTTGTACCAAGTGCCAAGCAAGCGACGTGTTTCGACGTCTAGACAACTCGTCCACTTGTAGATACGTTTCCTGGTGTGCGGCCGGGGTGACGGCTCGTGTCAGGGGTGGTCGCGGTGTCGGCCCTGGCCGCATCTATGCGCGGCGTCCTGAGGGACCGGTTGCGGTAGCCGCGTAGACAAGTTGGCTCGGCGATACCCGACCCGTCCGGCGTCGGACGGTGCGCCGTGCCTTCATCCGGGCCGGCGGTCGGCCACAACCTAGTTCGTGGTCGGCCGCCGGTTCCTCGTCTACCTGTGGAGGTGCGATGTCCGGCTCTCATCGTCGACGCGGTTGGTTGTCGTCCTGGTGGCCCCGCCGATGTACGCCGATCCCGACCACCAGCGGCAACACGCCGTCGGCGTCGTCCGGCGGATCGACCGGCCCTACGCCGTGGTGGTCGGTCGACGTCACGCGGGAACTGCCCGTGCTGCGGTACGCGCCGTTGATGACGGTGGCGCAGGCGCACCGGGGCCACGGCGGGCGGTGGACACGATGACCCGCCCGAGCAAGCCGGCCCCGGTCACGAGTCACCCGGACTGGTGTACGCCGGAGCGATGCGGCTATCTGGTGCCGCCGGTGATGGCGCACATGGCCCGTCGTCATCGCGGCCACATGCTGCGGGTCGGTGAGAAGCGGGCGAGTGGGCTCGTCGTTACGTACCTGATCAGTGCGGAGACTCCCGGTGCTCCGCTGGTGTGCGTGCACGCGTCGTGTCGGGCGGGGAACGCCTGGGCGGAGTTGTCGCTGCCGGAAGCGGCCGAGCTGGTGGAGCAGTTGCGCGGGTTGCTGGCGCAGGCCGGCGGGCAGGGGGCCGGCGATGAGTGACGGCTTCCCGATGATGAACCGGCGGGGGCCGGCGTCGCCTCGGCCGGTGGTGTGTCCGCCGTGGTGCCGGGGTTGTGGGCCGAACGATCCGATGCACCGGGGGTACCTGGCCACGATCGGGCGGGAGGGGACCGGGTGGGTGAGTCTGCAACTGCTCATCGACCGGTTCACCCGCCGCGACCCGGCGATCAAGCTCGACGCGACCCACTACGGCACCACGCAAACCGTGCTCCTGACGCTCAACCACGTCGACCGGCTCATCGAGGAACTGACCCACGCCCGACAAGCCATGCAAGCAGCGAACAGGCGGCGCGGGCGGACGGGAGAGAATCGGTGAACACCAACGGCCGGCGGGGTGCTGGGGCGCGTGGTCCTGGTGGGCGTCGTGGGCAGCCCCCGCGAGCAGGGGCGGTGGTGGTGCCGGCGGTGCCAGAGCGGCCGGCTGGGGGGACCACCTGGCAGACGTTGGAACGTCTAGGGGGTACGGTGACCGGTGTGCATGGCCGGGACTGGCGCCCTCGCTACCTGCAACTCGCCGAAGAGTTGCGGGCGAAGATCATGAGCGGGGAGCTTGCCCCCGGGACGCTGATGCCGAGCGAAACCGAGCTGGCCGAGTCGTCCGGGCTGTCCCGCACGAGCGTCCGCAACGCCATCCGGCAGCTCCGCGAATGGGGCCTGGTCCGCGCGGAGCAGGGGCGCGGCACCTACGTGCGGGCACCTCGCCAGCGGGTACGCCGCCGCAACACCGAGCGGTACCAGTGGGAGAAGGACCGGGTCCTGCTCGACGAGGACGAACGGTTGAAGACCGGCGCGACCGAACACGACACCGGCCTGACCGTCGATGACCTTAAGTTCCACGCCGAGTACACCCGCGTCGACGCCAATGACGAGATGGCGGCGGCCCTCCAGGTCGAGCCGGGTGCGCCGCTGCTGCGCCGGGTCTACTGGACATCCTCGCGGCACGAGAACGCGCCGCTGACCGTGTCGTACTCATACCTGCCCTACGACCTGGTCGCCGCGAACCCGGACCTGCTCGACGCCAGCAAGGAACCCTGGCCCGGCGGCACGCAACACCAGCTGTACACCCTCGGCATCGAGCTGGACCGCATCGACGACGAGATCCGCGCCCGGCCCCCGTCGCCGGATGAGGCCGAGCTGTTGGACATCGACCCGGGCGTCTCCGTGCTCACCGTGCGCAAGACCTCCGTCGACACCACCGGCCGGGTGGTCGAGGTGGCTGACGTGGTGATGCCGGGGGACCGGACCGAGCTTGTCTACTCCCACAAACTCCAGCGGTGGAAAACTTGACGCAGCTCGTCTCGGTCATCACCCCGGTCCACGCGCCCAGCATCGAATACCTGGCTGGCGCGTACGCATCGCTGGCCAAGCAGGAGATGCCGCCGGGGTGGGACTGGCAATGGCTCGTCCAGGAAGACGGACAGACCGGAGCCCTGGCCGACGTCCTGCCCGACGACCCACGGATCAGCCTCGGCACCGGCCGACCGGGTGGGCCTGGTGTTGCTCGGACCCTTGCGCTGTCTCGTGTCGACGGGGAACTCATCAAGGTTCTCGATGCCGACGACCAGTTGACCCCCGGCGCGCTCGGGCGGGACATCGCCGCGTTCGACGCGCACCAACAGATCGGGTGGACCACCTCGCGGGTACTCGACCTGCTGCCCGACGGGTCGACCGCCGGATGGGACAAGGACCCGGCCGGCGGGGTCATCGACCGGGGCGCGGTCCTGGCCTTCTGGCAGGCCAACGACTACCGGGCATCCGTCCACCCCGCGACCCTGTGCCTGCGGCGGGATCTCGTCTTCGCCCTCGGCGGCTGGATGGCCCTTCCCGCCTCCGAAGACACCGGCCTGCTCCTGGCCGCCAACGCCGTCACCGCCGGCTACTTCACCCGCGAATACGGCCTGCTCTACCGCAAATGGCCCGGCCAAGTCACCAGCCAAGCCGCACACCGCGAACCCGCCGAATACCAAGCACGCATGAACATCATCGAGGCCAGAGCACACGCCCTGACCTCGATGATCTCCAACGGCTTTGGTGGCGGCGCTACGAAGTAGCCTCGTGCCTCTGCATCCCCCGGGCACCAGGGTTACGGATAAGATCCGCGCCCTCGTCGATGAGCTGACGCCCTAGTCCGGGCAGCCGCGAACCCGACGGGCCTCTTCAGCGCCTTGCTCAACCCCGTCAGGGTCTGGACCGTGAACTCGTTAACCCCGGGTGCTCGCGTGGGAGCCAGCAGTGGTCGCGCATGCTGGGCTGACAACGACTGCGATCGTCTCGCCGTAGCAGTGATCCAGCAGGAAACGGCTAGACCATCCAGCCGCCGATCCCAAGGACGACGAGGATCACCACCACGATCTGCACCACAACCTGAGGGTGCACCTTCACCGAAAAGTTGATCTCGGTCATTTTTTTCCTCCTTCAATGCCAGGCGGAATTCGCCTACTGGCGGGCGCTCGCCCTGTTGATGGTAGCCGGGGGGTGGAGCGGTTCGGCAGGCAGGAGCGTCAATTCTAAAAAGTGAGAAGCGCATCACACGAGGGGCGGCAGCGCACCCCGCCTGAGCTGGGACAGTGCCATGCTGGGACAGTGCCAGGCTGGGACATCAAGAGTCTTTCTTGGCGCAGTTTCCGGCTGGTTTGGGTGCTCCAAAAAGCGGCTCTCATAAGTCGCGGGAGTTCAATTTGTTTAATCCAAAACTTAGCCCACCTGAGCAGGAAAAAGTCTTATTCCCGCAGACCTAAGATCATCATCATCGGTTGGCACCGATTTGCAGCGCGGAAGTTGAGGGCGCGAAAGTCTGCGCGTCGAACAGAAATCCACCATGCAGCGATTTAATTGCCTCCGAGGGGGCTCGCGGGCGCAGTGGGGCCGCTACAGCCTGTTACTCCAAGTTGTTGACATGTCTGCCAAGTTGCGCCTACCTTGGAGTCTCGCTTGGCAGACATGCCAACAACTTGGAGGTTGAGCGATGGCTCTGCGTGGCGGTACGAGGTTCGCCGTGCGTTGTGAGGACGTCTTCCCGGCGGGGTGCGCCCTGGTCCCCGAGTCCCTGGGTGAGGTCGAGGACTACGACGAGAAGACCGGGCGGCGTAGCCCGGCGAAGGACAAGTTGACCGGTCAGCGGGTGTGGCAGGTGCGGGTGATGGACCTGGACCCGGAGCTTGGCAAGCGCTCCCGGGAGACGACGGTCAAGATCTCCGCCGACTACCAGCCGGTGCCGCCGACGGGTGCGCCGTTCGAGGCGGTGGAGTTCGAGGGCATGACGGTCACGCCGTACGTGACCAACAACAACCGGATGGCGTACTCGCTGCGGGCGACCGGGATGCGTGCTCCGGCGGGTGTGGCGAAGAAGGCGGCGGCGTAGCCGCTGAAGGTTGGGGGCGGGGCTGTCTGGTCTTGGCGGACGGCAGCCCCGCCCCCTTGGTGTCTCTTTCCCCTGCTCTGTCGAGAGAGGTAGTGACGTGTCCAAGCGTAGGCGTTCGGCTGCCCCGGCTTCGCCTCGGTGCGAGGTGTGTCAGTCCCGGTTCGACCCGGCCACCGGTGCCGACGGTCGGTGTGCCGGCTGTGTGGGTCAGCTAGTTCTTCCGTTTCCTCCGGTCCGGGATGCGTCGGGCCGGTTCGTGTCGCTGCGCGGTGGTAGGCGATGATGCGCCGGCCTCGTGGCGGGGTGGTGATGGTGACCGCCGGGGATCTGATGGTGGTCCGGCCGAAGCGGTTCGTCCTGCCGATGTGGCTGGTCGTGCTCGGCCTGGTGCTGCGCTGGGCCGCCCGGTTCTGCTGGTGGAGCCTGCGTCACCCGATCACGGTGGGCCTGGTCGTGGCCGCCGTCGTCCTCCACGCCGACCATGGCTGGCCGGGTCTGGTGGTGCCGCTGGTGCTGGCGTCGGCGGTGTCGGCGTTGTGGCGGTGGCGTGATGAGGCGTCCTGGTGGCGGTGGTGCGCCGGGCCGCTGCTCGGCCGGTTCCGTCAGGTCGTCGTCTACCGGCGGGCCTGGCACGAGGCGATGACCCTGTGTGGCCTGGCCGCAACGTATGACCACCTGCCGGTCCTGCCGCAGTTGCTGCGGGTGCGCTCGGATCAGGCCCTGGACGTGCTGACCGTGCGCATGGTCCGGGGGCAGACCCCGGCCGACTTCCAACAGGTCACCGCGAACCTCGCGTACGCCTTCGGCCGGCGGCACGCCCGGGTCTACTCCGAGCGGCCCGACAGCCCGCCGACCCGTACCGGCTACTGGGGGCTGCTGCTCGGCTGGGTGGACCGGTTGCGGTTCCGGGATCGGCCGACGTTGGTCTACCTGGTGCTCGTCCGTACCGATGCGCTGCGGCCGGTGGTGCCGCCGTTCGACACCCCGGCCGTCCCCGACTTCACGGCGTTGCCGTTGGCGCGGCGGGAGGACCTGGGGACCTGGTCGCTGCACCTGCTCGCCACCCATGTGCTGATCGGTGGGGCCACCCGCTCCGGGAAGGGCTCGGTGCTGTGGTCGCTGGTCCGCTCGTTGGCCGGTGGCATCACGTCGGGCCTGGTGCGGCTGTGGGTGATCGACCCCAAGGGCGGGATGGAGTTCGCCATGGGTCGGCCGTTGTTCGCCCGGTTCGCCTGCAAGTCGTTCGAGGCCATGGCCGATCTCCTCGACGAGGCCGTGACCGTGATGCGGGAGCGTCAGACCCGGCTCGCCGGCACCGTGCGGGTGCACACGCCGACCGAGGCTGACCCCCTGGTCGTGGTCGTCATCGACGAGATGGCCGCACTGACCGCGTACCTGCAAGACGTCGACCTCCGCAAGCGCATCGCCGGCTCGCTGGGGCTGCTGCTGTCGCAGGGTGCCGGGGTCGGGGTGCTGGTGGTGGCCGCGTTGCAGGACCCGCGCAAGGAGGTGTTGCCGTTCCGGGACCTGTTCCCGACCCGCATCGCCCTCGGCCTCACCGAAGCCGCTCAGGTTGATCTCGTGTTGGGTGACGGTGCCCGCAACCGGGGTGCCCTCGCCGACCAGATGCCCCGATGGGCCAAAGGCGTGGGGTACGTGATCCTCGACGGCACCCCGGAACCGATGCGGGTCCGGTTCTCCTACGTCAGCGACGACGACATCCGCGACCTGGCCCAGCGGTACCCGGCCCCGGCCGACGCGGCGGACATCCTCGCCCAGGTCGGCCGCGAGTCCACCCCGGAACCGGTCCGGCCGGCGCTGCCCCGGCCCCGACGCGGGCCGCTGCTGCCCGACGCGCTGCGCACCATCCTCGACGCCGACCAGGGCGAACCCCGATGACCGGCCCGACCGACGGCCGGCGCTTCTACCGGCTGCGTATCCCCGAACCGGTCACCGCCGTGTCCGTCCGCGTCGACCCCGACCGACCCGACCCGTACCCCGTCTATCTGGCCGTAGGGGCGGGCCGGCGGCGGATGTCTCTGACCCCCGATGAGGCGTGGGCGCTGTGGCGCTGCCTCTCCGAAGCGGTCGCCACGCTCGGCACCCCTCCCGACTACATCCGCACTGACATCCGACCGGCCCGGAGGTAACCGCCATGACCACCCTTGCCCGCGTCATCAACCGGCTCCGGCGTCCGCTGCGCATCCGGCTCGTCGGCCCCGCCGACCAGACCGCCGCCGCCCTGCACGGCCTCGCGCACATGGTCAACCGCCGCCCCGACATGGCCGACCGGCGTATCCGCATCGACCTGACCATCCGCGAGAAGCCGATGCAGGAGTGGCGATGACCGCACGCACCGAAACCGCCGTACGCCTGGTGATCCTGCTCGCCATCGGCACCATGGCCGGCGCTGCCGCCTTCACCCACGTCCACGACCTGTCCGTCGCCCACGGCCAACCCGACTGGATCGGCTGGGCCAACGCCGTAGCCGTCGAACTCATGACCATCTACCTCGGCCTGGAACTGCGCGCCCGACGTCGCACGGGTCGGCCCGTCGGCCTGGTCGGCTCACTCCTGGTCGCGTTCGCACTGCTCTCCCTCGCCGCCCAGGTCGCCGAAGCCGAACCGTCGGTGTGGGGCTGGACCGTGGCGGCCGTGCCGTCCCTGGCGTTCCTCGCCCTGGTCAAGGTCGTCCTGTCCAACGCCCCCGCCGTGCCGCCGGCTCCCGAACCGGACCAACCCCCGGGCGACTGGTACGGAGTGCCTGAGCAGGCCACCACCGAACCCGAGCGCCCGGCTGACCCCGTGCCGCCGGCTGTCCCGGTTCCGGCTGCCATCTCTGCCCCGGCGGCGGTGCTGCCTCCGCGCGTTGTCCCCTCGAACCGGCCGCACGTCGTCGGGATCATCCGATGACCGCCACCCTCGCCGCCGGCCGGCGGCTACCGGAACTCGTGCACGACCTCGATCAACCCGACGATGTGCGCGTTGAACTCGCCCAGCTCCTCAGCCGGAACCCACAACTCCAGGATGGTCTTCCCGCCGGCCTGCTGGACCGGGTACCGGCGCAGAAACTCCGACTCCACCCGGAAGCGGGCGACGTAACCGACGCCGGACGCGGGCACGTTCCAGTCCCGGGCGATCATCACCGCGTAGTCCTCGTTCAGGACCGGGTAGAAGATCGGCTGATCAGGCAGACGCGGCGGCCACGCCCGCCATCCGGACTCGCGGACGAGATCCAACTCTTCCGGCCCGGTCGGACGCCACAGCACCGTCGTACCGTCATCGTCGCTCATGTCGACCTCGCCACTCGGGTTGCTGGTGAGCCCGGACAGTACCGGCGCACCCGCACCCGGAACCACCGCATTCCGCTCACGGCGGGGGTGGGCCGATGACCACTCCGACCCTGCCGGGCCTGGAACCCGTCGCCCCGACCCCGGCTGCGCCTCCTCGGCCGGGGTCGCGGGCGGCCCGCATGGCGCTACCCCGCTCGGTCGATGTCCTCAAGGAGATCGCCGCCGAGTACGGCGTCTGCGTGCGCCCCCTCGCCATGCGCCGCACCGACCTCGACACCGGCCTGACCGAGGTCATCGACCTGCCCTGCGGGGCCACCCGGGAAGACAAGTGCGCCCCGTGCGCCAAGAAGAACCGCCGACTGCGGCAGGCCCAGATTCGCGAGGGCTGGCACCGCGACGACGAACCCCTGCCACCGCCGGAACCGGCGACCGAGGAACAGAAGGCGCTGATTCTGCTGCGCGGGCACTTGGAGTTCTCCCGTGACGAGGCATCGCGGGCGTGCCAGTGGGACCAGGTCGAAGACCTCGACGACGCGATCCGCGAGGTGGAAGAGGCGATTGCGGCCGAAGGGCTCCGGGGTCGGGTCGCCCCGCCGCACGCGACCGGCGACGACGACCAGGGCGACGACGACACCGGCCCGCGCCGGAAGCGGTCGACCCGGCGGCGGCAGGATGCTCCCGAACTGCCACGCCGCAAGGTCGAGCGGCGCACGGTCGGCAGGACGTACACCGCTGCGGACGGCACTACCTACCGGCCGTCGATGTGGCTGACCCTCACCCTCGACTCCTACGGCCCCGTCCGCCCCGACGGCACCCCGGTCAACCCCGACCGGTACGACTACCGCCGCGCCGCCTGGGACGCCGTCCACTTCCCCCGCCTCCTCGACCGGTTCTGGCAGAACCTACGCCGCTGCGAGGGCTGGAACGTCCAGTACGCCGGCTGCGTCGAGCCACAACGCCGACTCGCCCCGCACGCCCACTTCGCCATCCGGGGCACCATCCCCCGCGACACCCTCCGCACCGTCGCCGCCGCGACCTATCACCAGGTGTGGTGGCCGGCGGCCGACCTCCAGCGCTACACCGCCGACCGACCCCCGGTATGGGACGAGCAGGCGGCGGCGTGGGTCGACCCGGACACCCGTGAGCCGTTGACCACCTGGACGGAAGCGCTCGACGCCATCGACGACGACCCGCACGCGGAACCGGTGCACGTCGTGCGCTTCGGTACCCAGGTCGACGCGCGGGGCGTCATGCCCGGCACCACCGACGCGGAACGGACCATCCGGTACGTCACGAAGTACATCACCAAGCACACCGGCGACGTGCACAAGGCGACCACCGACCGGCAACGCAAGCACCTCGACCGGCTGTGGCGGGAACTGCGCGTCACGCCCTGCACCGACCGGTGTGCGAACTGGCTGCTCTACGGCGTCCAACCGAAGAAGGCGAACGCGAAGCTCAAGCCGGGCCGGTGCAAGGGCAAGGTCCACCAGCGGGACACCCTCGGCATCGGCGGCCGGCGCATCCTCATCTCGCGCGACTGGTCCGGCAAGACGCTGAGCGACCACAAGCACGACGTCCGGGCCTGGGTGCGGTCGCTGCTCGGTGTCACGGTCGGCCTTGACGGGGTCGACGACCAGGGCGCCACCGTCGAACCGGTCCGGCACGCCTGGGAACTCGCCCGACCCGATGACCCCGACGTACCGGCCATGGCTCACCGGCTGCTGCGGTCGATCAGCGAACGTGCCCGCTGGCGCTCCGAACTGCTCGCCGCCAAGGACCGCGCCGCGCAGCTCCCCAACGACGGATCAGCAACAGGAACGGGCGACACAACGGGGGAGGGGCAATGATGGTGGTGAACGATGGGCTCTGGACGGTGCGGGAGGTGGCGGCCTACCTGCGGGTGCCGCAGGAAACGCTGTACCGCTGGCGCAAGGTCAAATACGGTCCGCCGGCCGCCCGGGTCGGCCGACACCTACGGTACGAACCGGAGACGGTCCGGGCCTGGGTACGCGCGCAGGCGGCGGCCTGATGGGGCACGTCGAGGATCGCTGGTACAAGACCATTCACCACCCGGGCGGGCGACGGGAGCGGGTCAAGACGAACCTGTTCGGCAAAGGGCTGCGCTACCGGGTGCGGTACATCGGGCCGGACGGCAGGGAACGGAAGAAGTCCTACCCCGACCGGGCCAAGCGCGAAGCTGACGCGTTTCTCGTGTCGACAGAGACGGACAAGCTCCGGGGCTCCTACGTCGACCCGGTCGCCGGCCGGATGACCTTCGCCGAGTACGCCGAAACCTGGCTCCGTACCCGATCCTTCGACGAGTCGACCCGGGAGAGCACGGAGTTCCGGGTACGGAAACACCTGCTCCCGTTCTTCGGCGCGCGGAAACTGGCCGAGATCAAGCCGGGGCACGTCCGGGAATGGGATGCCGCGATGGTCGGCAAGCTGGCCCCGGCAACCCGGGCCGTCGTCTTCGCCCATCTGCGGACCATCCTCGGCGCGGCCGTCGACGACGAGCGGATCGCCAAGAACCCGTGTTCGGCAAAGTCGGTCACCCCACCGCGACCGGTGCAACGTCGGGTGGTGCCGTGGCGGTACGAACAGGTTTCAGCAATCCGCGGTGGCCTCGCCCAGCGGTACCGCCCGATGGTCGACCTCGGCGCGGGCTGCGGGCTGCGGCAGGGCGAGATCCTGGGGCTCGGCGTCGACGACATCGACCTCGATGCGGGGTGGGTGCACGTCTCGCGTCAGGTCAAGCTCGTCCGCTCCCGGCTCGTCTTCGGGTTGCCCAAGAACGACCGGGACCGCCGGGTGCCGCTGCCCGACTCCGTCGCCCAGGTGCTGCGCCAGCACCTCGACGACTTCGCCCCGGTGCCGCTCACCCTGCCGTGGGAGAACCCGGCCGACGCCGAGCGGGTCACGGTGCCGCTGCTGTTCACCACCACCCGGCGGGGTGCGATCAACCGGCGCACCTTCGACAACAAGAGTTGGCGACCGGCTGTCGTGGCGGCCGGCATCACGCCGACCCGGGCCACCGGGATGCACGCGCTACGCCACTTCTACGCCTCGTCGCTGCTCGACGCGGGGGAGAGCATCAAGGCGCTCGCGTCGTACCTCGGCCACGCCGACCCCGGGTTCACCCTCCGCGTCTACACCCACCTGATGCCGGCCAGCGAGGAACGCACCCGCAATGCGATCGACGATTTGTTCGGGAACCCTGCTGGGGCTCTGGGGCCGCGCCCGTGACACGGCCACGCCCCAGAGGCCAAACTCGGGTGGCGTAGCTGCTTGGTCCGGTGTCGTTCTCACGACAGGTGGCCCCGCCTACTCAGGGCGTCGAAGACCGACCGGCCACCGAGAAGGAGAAGGTTGATGCCCAATCTGCCCGACGGGTGGGTCCAGGTGTGGTTCCTCATGCCGCCTGGCAGCAATGCGACGAGCCTGGGGATGGGTGCAGAACGGGTAGCACCGGATCGGGTGCGGTTGCCGTGGGCACCATGGGGCGCGTTCGACGCTGCGAAGCATGACGTTTTCCGGGTGGAGCGCGACGGCGACGGCCAGTGGTGGGTGAAAGAAAAGATCGCGGCCTCGGGCTACTGCGCGATCCGCGTCTGGGCACCTGACGACGATCATCCTGAACACTTCCAGGATGCTGTGCTGGCTGACTTCGCCCGGCTGAACGTGAGCGGGGTGGGCATGTTCGGACTCGTCGTCCTCGATGTTCCACCGACTGCTGATCTGCCGTCGGTGCGGCGGCTTCTCCGCGACGGTGAGCACGCTGGCCGCTGGACCGTCGACGACCTGTGCATCACCGCAGCGTGGCTGGCTGCCGTTCCGTAACCACATGGTCGTCTCGGGCCGGCTCGGTATCAGTGACCAGGAGGCCCAGTGTCACCACTGGCGTAGGGCCTCGTCGGGCTGGCCTACGACTCCCTGACGGCCTGGCGACGGCCTACAACGGCTGTCTCCGGGCTCCGCCCCTGGTCAGCGGGTCTATCGTGATCTTAATCCGGCGTACAGGTCGACTCGTCCGTCGCCCACCAGCTCAGAGCTTCGATCGCGGCGCTGAGCCACCTGCTTCGCGAGTTGTCGTGATGGGGTGCGACGACACGACCCGCACTCCTTCCTTCAAGACGTACAACTCCCGGCGGGCCACCGCATTGCCCTTCTCGTCCAGTCGATAGCCGTCAAGCCACGTCCAGCCGTGGTAGGCGCATGGTTCTGTGCGGATCTTGATAAGGCGGACGAAGACCGGGCGGACGAACTGGGGGCCTGCCGCGCGGGTCAGATGCAGCACGTCACCGGGCTTCACGTCGGTGCTCCCTGTCCCGCCAGGCGCGTAGCGTCCTGCCTGCCGTGGCCAGTCGCGGGCACCCTTCGTCGGAGCACTTGGTGCAGGTGGAGCGGTGGTGGAAGTCGACGACGTAACCGGCCATCAGTACGGAGAACGGAGGCTCGGCCGGCTTCTGTGGCATGGGCGCGGCTCACCTCCGACTGGAGCGCATGGCGATCCTGGCCCAGCGCCAGACGCCGGCGTTGGCTATCGTCCGCAGTTCTGCGGCCGGCACGGTGGACCGGTCGGTCCGCCGCCGCGCATCCGGACCGCTCGGGGTGGCGGCGGGTTCGACCGTGACGACGTCCACCGGTCGGTGGGTGCGCTGGAACCACTTGACTCTAGTCATGCGTAAAGAGTAGACGACTAGAGCGTCTGGTAACTAAGCCTCCATCAAGTTGATACATGCCTAGTCGACGTGTGCCTAGCGTCAGCGTCATGGGGAAGAAGCTGCGGTTGGTGGGTTCCGGGGAGATCCGGACCATGCTCGGCGGCGTTTCCCGGCAGCGCGTCTACCAGATCACCAACCGCAGGGACTTCCCTGAGCCGGTAGCCAGCCTCCAGATGGGCAACGTCTGGCTCGCCGAAGACGTCGAGGCGTGGATCGCCACTCGACGCGGGGACCTGGACTGACCCCTGCCGGCCTCCGCAGGGTCGCCGTCGCGTGCCGGGTTGACTCCACCCGCTGCCGAGAGGCCGGCCGTAGTGTCCGAATCAGTCGTGGTCGCGGCAGCCGACCTGGTCGCCGATCTCCTTCGGGATGCCGTACGGGCTGCACTCCAGCGCGCTGCCCTCGCCGATCTTCTTCCACCCGCCGGCCGAATGCGCGAACAGCAGCACCCCGTCCCCCTGCTGGGACGGGTCGACGGCGATCACCCCGGCGCTCGCCCACTGCCGGGCGCACCTGATGTGGTCGGGGTCGATGCGGTGCGTTCTGCTGTCCAGCCCCGACACCTGTTGGAGGGTCGCGGCACCGACCGGGCAGGCCGCCCGGGTGGCCGCCGGTGTGGCGGACGCCGCGCCGCGCGTCGGCGTCGGGCTGCCGGCGGAGGAGGGGGCGGCCGTGCCGCCGGGTGGGGGCGACGCGGCGTCCGAACCGGTGACCGGCCCGGGGGAGCCGGTGCCGGCCACCGGACCGGGCGTCGCGGTGTCGCAGGCGGCCAGTGCGGCCAGTGCGGCCAGCACGGCGAGAGGTACGAGGGCGCGCAGGGCGGTCGGGGACATCGTTCCTCCAGATCGGACGTCGGCGACTCTCAATGGAGTACACCCCCGGCCTGGCGGGCCAGGTCACGCCGTCGAACATCCGACCGTGGTGTCCGCGTCGTGGTGGAACGACGGGAGCGTCCGGGCGTCGCCGACGCCCGGACGCTCCCGTCCGTTCAGTTCAGGCGGTGCACACGCGACCCCCGTCAGCGGTCAGGCTGGCCAGGGAGCACACCTTCAGCAGCGGATAGTGCGGCCCCATGACGGTGGCGGCGGTCTCCGCCGAGCTGTCCATCGGCACGTTCTGGGTAGCGTGCGGGAAACCGGCCGCCGGCAGCAGGTTCCGCAGCAGCACCATGTGCGGGGCCACCGGATACGAGACGGAGAACGGCAGGAAGGTCGCGTCGTCGACCGCCTCGATGGCCGTCCGCTGCTGCTCCCGGCCGATCACGTACGTGTAGTAGCCGTGCCGGTCGAGGCGGGTGTCGTCGTCGTAGCGGCAGCCGAGGCTCGCCGGCGCGTCGGTGAACCGGTTGATCACGACGGGCTTGACCTGGCCGCCGAGGTTGGTGCACATCGAGAAGTAGCGCAGGTCGGCGTGCCGGCGCGGCCAGACGCCCGGATGGTTGCCGGCGACCGCCCGGGGGGCCCGACCCCGGATCACCAGCACCTGGTCCGCCGCAGGCGGGCTGACCCAGGTCCCGAGGTAGGCGTTGTCCGGGTTGGGGGCGAGGTTCTCCACCTCCGACGTCCGGGTGAAGAGCTTCTGCCCGGTCTCCTCCGGCAACCCCGGCCCCCCGGGTCCGCCGGGACCGCCAGGTCCGCCCGGCCCACCAGGCCCAGGCCCGCCGGGATGACCAGGCCCGCCGGGTCCGCCCGGCCCGCCGGGTCCGCCCGGCCCCCCGGGCCCACCAGGCCCGCCAGGCCCGCCGGGGCCAGGGCCGCCGGGATGGCCCGGCCCGCCCGGTCCGCCGGGGCCAGGGCCGCCGGGGTGGTGTCCGGGTACGCCCGGTCCGCCGCCGGGATGCCCCGGCCCGTCACCCGGACCGCCTGCGCCGGACAGTCCCGCCTCCCGGGCGTTCGTGGTCGCCGGGGTGGTGCCGGGGGTGCCGCCCCCCGATGAGCAGGGCGGCAGGGTCTGCGACACCCCGTCGAGGGTGAGGGTCATGGTGGGCAGGGCGACGGTCGCGTCACCACCGGCCGGCAGGTAGACCCGGAAGATGACCGACGCCTTCGCGCCGGCCGGGGCGTCCTCCCGGGCCAGGGGCATCCGGTTGGTCTGTCCGAAGGCCACGTCGGGGGTGATGGTGAGGGTGAACCGTCCACCCGGCGCGGCACCGGTCTGCCACGGGTTCTGGCTGCCCGCGTCCGGGGTGATCAGGTAATCCGGCATGCTGGAGCTGACGCCATTGCGGGTGAAGTACGTGGGCTTGTCGTCATACACGTTGAAAGACGCGTACCTGGCGTCGGGAAAGACTCCGGAGAGGGTGATTTCCAGGCCCGGCGTGACCGGATAGATGGTCGACCAGTAGGTGGCGGCGGTGTCCGGCCAGTAGGCGTTCAGGCTTGTCGCCCCGTACTTCGACGACCAGGCGCAGGTCGGCATGCTGACACCGGTGCCGGCGGCGCGCTCTGCCTCGGCGGGGGTGGCTACCAGGGGGGCGGTCAGCGCGATCAGCCCTGACAGCAACAGAAATGGCCGACGCGTGGCCCGCGTCGCCTGTGCGAGTACGGAGAGTGGCATGCGTCGACTTGATCAGAAACATGTGTCGACGTAGTTACTTTCACGGTCAATTATCGTTGCTGTGTCGCGCGTTTTCGGCCTATCTGTGATTACTATTTCCCGGCAGTGACGATTATTTCGGAAAAACTACTTCCAGGGGGTCTGGTCGGCTGCTGCGGTGGAGTGTGGACAGAGGTCGGGATTCACCCGTTACCGCGGTTCTGCGTCCCGGCCGGACGGGGGCACGGCGTGCTCGGCCGCGCCCCCGCCGTGTGGGTCAGGCCTGCGTCGGGACCCGGGTCAGCAGCGCCGCGATCCGGCCGGCCACCCCCGGTGCGTGCAGGTGCAGCCGGGCGACGTTGACGGCGTCCGTGCCGATCACGGCGAGCAGGGCCTGCTCGCTGACCGCGTAGACGCTCAGGTAGCCGCCCTGGTTGCGTACCGTCGACTGTTGGAAATCGCCCTGGCCGAGCCGCATGCCGACCTGCCGGCCGAGGCCGAAGGTGGTCGCGGCGAGCGCGGCCAGGTCGTTCGGGTCCACCTCGTTCTGCAGGTTGTGCGTGATGAGCAGGCCGTCGACGCCACCCAGGACGCACCCGTGCACCCCGGGGATCTCGTGCCGCAACTCCGCCAACTCACGACTGATCGCCGGGTACGGCAGCGAGCGGTCCCCGGCCAGCGACGGCGGGAGCGTCCGGGCGGCGGGCAGGGGGGCGGCGCGGGAGGAACGGCGGGGCAGGATGGTCTCGGTCTTGTCCGCGGTCACAGTTCCAGGCTCTCCTCGATGGTGCGCAGCTGGTGCCGGGCCATGGCCAGGTTGGCCCGGCTCTTGCTCACCATCAGGTAGAGGAAGAGGCCCTTGCCGGTGCGGCCGGTCAGCGGGCGGATCAGGTGGTACTGGCTGCCGAGCGTGATCAGGATGTCCTCGATCTCGTCCTCGATCTTGAGCATCTCCAGGGTGCGCATCTTGGCGCGGACGACGTCGGTGTTGCCGGCGGCGGCGACGGTCAGATCGATCTCGCCGGTGCCGCCGGCCACGCCGAGGGTCATGCCGCTGCTGTAGTCGACGAGCGCCACCCCGATCGCTCCGTCGATACTCATCGCGTTCTTCAGGGCGACGTCCAGGCTAGCCACGGTGGTGTTCTCCCGGTTCGACAGGGCGGCGCCGTCGACATCGTCGTCGTCCCGCCCAGGTGGCGGGCGGTGGCAGCGCCGCAAGAGGTCTGACGAGGCTCGCACACACCCCGGGTCGGTCGCACTCGGGGCCGCCGCATCGGGACTGTCCGGCCGACCCGGACCGGCCGGCGGTCCCGTCAAGAGGACCAGGCCGAGGGATGGTCCACTGCGGGACGAGCTGATACCAAGTACCTGGTCCAGGCGGTAGGGCCGGAAGTCCCGGATCCGTCGGCCACCGCGTGCCCCAGCCGGACGACCGTCCCGACCGTGGACGCCACGGACGACGGTTCAGCCGGACCAGGCGACGGTCCGGGCCGTCCGGTCGAAGTGCCGGGTCAACTCCGCGTCGAGGCGCTCCATCCGGCTCCCGTCCAGCGTCACCGTCGGCTCCCGCGGGGTGCGGGCGGTCCCGGCCGGCGGCCCACCGCCTCGCCGAGCAGCTCCAGCAACCCGACGTGCCGGCGGGCGGGGGACGGCCGGAACAGGTCGGCGGCGTCACCGAGCATCGTCAGCGCGGGCTGGGTGAGCAGCATCCGGCGTACGAGCCGCCCCAGCCGGGGCCGCAGCACCACCGCCAACCCGATCAGCGCCACCCCGGGCAGGACCGCGACATTCGGAAAGGGGTGTACGCGACGAGCAGCCGGCAGCCGAGCCCGGCCAGCGCCGGCACCCCGACCGTCAGCAGCAGCGGGACGCCCGCCGTCACCACTCCCGCCGTCTGCGGCCCGGTCGACTCCAACGGGCGGTCGACGAGTACGGCGTACCGCCGACGGTTCAGCCGGGCGGCGATCCGGTGGGTACGCGTCCCCGTCATGATCACGGTATTCGATTCTGCCGGCGGCGTCCGGCGTCGTACCACCGGCTTTCCGGCCCATCCCGCGCGGCGTCGCGGCGGCCCCGCAACCCGGGCCGGCGGTGGTGTCGCCGGGGTGGTTCCGGCGGCGTCCGGGCAGGTCAGGGTCGATTTCGCGGTTTCGCCCCGGAGGCCGCCGAGCACGTCTACTGTGGATGTGGTCGCGACCAATTGCGGCGATCCGGTGGCGGTCGGGCTGCGCCCGGTGCACAGTGATCTCATGAACGACAGCGGAAGTGGTGGGCACTACTACTGGTGCACCCGACACCACCGGGTCGAGACCGATGCCGACGTGTGCCCTGCCAAGCACGTTCTCGGACCGTATCCCTCGGCTGCCGACGCGGAGAACGCCCTGCAGAAGGTGCAGGAGCGCAACGAGGCGTGGGAGGCCGAAGATGCCCGCTGGGCCGGGGAGGGCAACTGAACGGCGCGGGACGGCCCGCGTCGAGGACTCCGTGCCTCCGTGAGGAGGCACGCGGGAGCATGTCCCCAAGGAGGGAACCGAGATGGCCGAAGCAGCAAAGGCCACCACCCGCCCGGCCGCGACGAAGACCGCCGCCGCGCAACGGACCGCAGGCGCGACCCGGAGCACCGCGGCCCGCCGCTCGACCACGACCACGGCCGCGGCCCGCAAGGCGTCGGCCGGCCGGGCGACGGCGAGCGCGGCGGGCGCCGGCTCGGGCCGGACCCCGTCCACCGGCACCGCCCGGAAGACGGCGACCGGCACGGCGAAGAAAGCCCCGGCCGCCAGGAGCACCGCCACCAAGGCTCCCGCCTCGAAGTCGACGGCGAAGAAGGCCCCGGCGGCCAGGAGCACCGCGTCGAAGTCGACCGCGAGGAAGGCCCCGGCGAAGAAGGCCGCCAGCAGGAGCACCGCCGCCGCCCGGAGCACCGCCGGGACGGCCAGGAAGACCACGGCCGCCGCCCGGAGCACGGCGGCGAAGAAGGCCACCGCGGCGAAGCGGACGACCGCGGCGGCGGCGAAGAAGACCACCGCGACCGCCCGGACCGCCGCCGGGAAGACCACCGCCGCGACGAAGACCACGGCCGCCAGGAAGGCGACGCCGACGAAGACGGCGGCGGCGAAGAAGACCACCGCCACGAAGAGGGCCACGGCGGCGAAGAAGTCGATGCCCGCGAAGAAGTCGATGCCCGGCACGCGGAGCACGGCCGCCACGAAGACCACGACCGCCAGGAAGGCGACGCCGACGAAGACGGCGGCGGCGAAGAGGACCACGGCGGCGAAGAAGGCGATGCCCGCCACGAAGGCGACACCGGCGAAGAAGACCACGGCGGCGAAGAAGACCACGGCGGCCACGACGGCGCCGGCCCGCAAGTCGACCGCGAAGACCGCTCCCGCGTCGAAGTCGACCGCGAAGGCGGCACCGGCCCGCAAGACCAGCGCGACGGCCACCCGCAAGGCGGCGGCGAAGAAGACCACGGCCACGACCGCCCGTAAGGCCACCGCCCGTAAGGCCACCGCCCGTACGGCGCCCGCGCGGACGGCGGCGGCGCGGGCCGCCACACCGGCGCGCGCCCGCAAGGCCACCGGCTGACCGTACGGAGCCTGCGGCCCGCCCGCCGGAGAGCGGATCACGCGGCACGCTGCCAGGATTGACCCGTGGTCATCCGACGTGTGCTCGCGCCCCGCATCGACTTCGGCGCGCTGCGCCGTGAGCTGGGACTGCCTGACGGCTTCCCGGCCGCGGCGCAGCGCGAGGCGGACGAGGCGGCCGACGCCCCACCGCCCGCCGTGGCCGACCGTACCGACGTCCCGTTCGTCACGGTCGACCCGGCCACCTCCCGCGACCTGGACCAGGCGATGCACCTCAGCCGTCGACCCGGCGGCTACCGGGTGCGGTACGCCATCGCCGACGTCGCCACCCACGTCCGCCCCGGCGGGCCGCTGGAGGAGGAGACCTGGCGGCGCGGGCAGACCGTCTACCTGCCCGACGGCAACGTGCCGCTGCATCCGCACACCCTCAGCGAGGGGGCGGCCAGCCTGCTGCCCGACGTCGACCGGGCGGCCGTGCTGTGGACCATCGACCTCGACGTCGACGGTGCCACCGTCGCCGTCGGGCTGGAACGCGCCCTGGTACGCAGCCGCGCCAAGCTGGACTACCCGGGCGTGCAGGTGGCCGCCGACGCCGGCCGGCTGCCCGACCCGATCGCGCTGCTGCCCGAGATCGGTGCCCTGCTCACCGCCCGTGGCCTGCGCCGGGGCGCGGTCAACCTGCCCCTGCCCGAGCAGGACGTCGAGCCCGACGGGGACGGGTGGCGGCTGGTGCTGCGCGGCCCCGGCCCGATGGAGGACCACAACGCCCAGATCTCGCTGCTCACCGGGATGGCGGCGGCGGACATCATGCTGGCCGGCCGGATCGGGCTGCTGCGTACCATGCCCGCCCCGAAGCCGGAGGCGGTGGCCCGGCTGCGCGCGGCGGCGGCCCCGCTGGGCGTGCACTGGCCGGACGGGGTACGGGTCGGCGAGGTGCTGGCCGGGTTGGACGCCTCCCGGCCCCGGGCCGCCGCCTTCGTCGACCAGGCGGCCGAGCTGATGCGCGGTGCGGCGTACACGGCGTTCGACGGTGAGCTGCCGGAGCAGCCGGAACACGGCGGGGTGGCCGCCGCGTACGCCCATGTCACCGCCCCGCTGCGCCGGTTGGCCGACCGGTACGCCACGGAGGTGTGCCTGGCCCTGCACGAGGGCCGCGAGGTGCCCGGGTGGGCCCGGTCGGCGCTGCCCCGGCTGCCGGAGGTGATGGCCTCGACCGACCGGACGGCGGGAACGGCCACCCGGGGCGCGATCGAGCTGGCCGAGGCGGTGCTGCTGGAACACCGGGTGGGGGAGACGTTCTCGGCGGCGGTGCTGGACACCGACGCGCCCCCGAACGGCCCGGCGAAGCCCGGCCGGGTTCCCGGCGGGACGGTGGCGTTGGACGATCCGCCGGTGCGGGCCCGCTGCACCGGGGAGCTGCCGCTGGGCGAGCGGGTCACCGTACGCCTGGTCACCGCCGACCCGGTCGGCCGCAAGGTGCTCTTCGAGCGGGCCTGAGCCCCGCCCCGGCGGGGCGGTCAGCGTCACAGCGCCTTGCGCCGCCGGTGGCGTGGCGGTTTGCGAGGATGACGCCATGGCATACGACGCGAGCACCCTCCCCGACGTGTCCGGGCTGACCGTCGGCATCATCGGCGGCACCGGCGACCAGGGACGGGGGCTGGCCTACCGGTTCGCCCGCGCCGGTCAGCGGGTGCTGATCGGGTCCCGTTCCGCCGACCGGGCCGCCGAGGCGGCGGCGGAGATCGCCGCGCTGCCCCGGCTGCCCACCGGGGTCGACGTGACCGGCGCCGGCAACGACGAGGTGGCCCGCCGCAGCGACGTGGTGGTCGTCGCGGTGCCGTGGGACGGGCACGCGGCCACCGTCGGCGCGCTGGCCGGACCGCTGGCCGGCAAGATCGTCGTGGACTGCGTGAACCCGCTCGGCTTCGACAGGCAGGGCCCGTACGCGCTGCCGGTCGCCGAGGGCAGCGCGGTGCAGCAGGCGGCGGCCCTGCTGCCCGACTCCCGGGTCTGTGCGGCGTTCAACCACGTCAGCGCGCCGCTGCTGGCCGATCCGGAGGTCGACCGGATCGACCTCGACGTGCTGATCTGCACCGAGGAACGGGAACTGGTCGACATCGTCGGCGCGTTGGCCGCCCGGATCCCCGGCATGCGCGGCATCTACGCCGGCCGGCTGCGCAACGCCCACCAGATCGAGGCGTTCACCGCCAACCTGATCGCCATCAACAAGCGCTACAAGGCCCACGCCGGCATCCGCGTCACCGACCTCTGACCCACCCACCTCCCCGCCTTCCGCCCGCGATCGTGGAGGGAATGTGCCCCCAGGAGGGCCGAGTTCCTCCACGATCGCGGCGGGCGGGGTGTGCGGTGGGGTGGTGGTCAGAAGTTGGTGTCGACACCGGCCTTCTTGCAGGCGGCGTTCGCCATCGCGCTGGTCTTCTGGAACTCGGGGTCGTCGGCGGCGGTGTCCAGGTTCGCCGCGGTCGCCACCCGGCCGGACGCGGCCCCGAACGCGGCCAGCGCGGTGACCGCCTCGCTGGTGGGGGCGTCGGTGGTGGCCTTCGCCAACTCCTGCGCCATCTCCGTGTAGGCCTTGCGGATCGTCGGCGTGGGGTCGCCACCCGACGTCGCGGCCTTCATCACGTCGGCCTTCGTCGTGTCGGCGATCTTCTTGGCCGCCGTGCAGAGCTTCTTGTCGGCCGAAGGGTCGGCGGCGGCGGTCGGGCCGCCGGTGGTCGGGTCGGTGGTGGCCGACGGGGCGGCAGCGGTGGCCGACGCGGTGGCGGACGTCGACGGCGCGGCCGTGGTCGACGGTTCCGCCTCGCTGCACGCCGCGAGGGCCAGCACGGAGACACAGGTCAGGACGACTGTTGACAAGCGAACATGATCCACGGGCGGAACCCTAGCCGCTCCCGCCGCACCATGGTGGCCCCTGGCCTGCGGCGATCAGCCCGACCCGGCTGGTTCCGCGCCTGATCCGGGCGGTCCCGTGCCCGGCCCGGCTCCGCCCGTGCCGACCGCGCCCGACCCGGGCGGTGGCTCGTTCCAGGGCGGTGGGGCGGCGGCACCGCCCCACCGCCCGTACTCAGAAGGTGTGCTCGGTGGCGGGGAAGTCGCCGCCGCGTACCTCGTCGGCGAAGCGCCGGGTCGCCTCGGTCAGCGCCCCGGCCAGGTCGGCGTAGCGCTTGACGAACCGGGGTGCCTTCCCGGTCCGCAGCCCGGCCATGTCCTGCCAGACCAGCACCTGGGCATCGGTGTCCGGGCCCGCGCCGATGCCGACGGTGGGGATCGCCAGTTCGGCGGTGACCCGCTTGGCTACCTCACCGGGCACCATCTCCAGCACCACCGCGAACGCGCCCGCCCCGGCCACCGCCCGCGCGTCGGCGAGCACCTCGTCGGCGGTGTCGCCGCGCCCCTGCACCCGGTAGCCGCCCAGGGTGTGTTCGCTCTGCGGGGTGAAACCGATGTGCGCCATCACCGGGATGCCCGCCCCGGTGATCGCCGCGATCTGGTCGGCGCAGCGCCGGCCGCCCTCCAGCTTCACCGCGTGGCAGCCGCCCTCCTTCATGAACCGCACCGCCGTGCGCAACGCCTGCGTCGGTCCCTCCTCGTACGAGCCGAAGGGCAGGTCGCCGACGACCAGGGTGTGCCGGGTCGCCCGGACCACGGCGCGGACCAGCGGCAGCAACTCGTCGACCGTCACCGGCAGGGTGGTCTCGTAGCCGAACACGTTGTTCGCCGCCGAGTCGCCGACCAGCAGCGCCGGAATCCCCGCCTGGTCGAAGATCCCGGCGGTGTACTGGTCGTACGAGGTGAGCATGGCCCACCGGTCGCCGCGCTCCTTGGCGGCGATCAGGTCGCGGGTGCGGACCCGGCGGGTGGCCGGCCCGCCGTACAGGGCGGTCACCTCGGTCGGGGTGGACTCCACCATGACTGTCTCCTTTCCTCGAGGCCGCTGTCGCGGTCCCCGGGTTCTGCCGCGATCGTCGCACCGCACGACGGGTCGACGGCAGGGAACAGTGCAGGATTTCACTCCGCCGGGCCGACGCCGGCCGACCGACGCCGGCCGACCGACGCCGGCCGACCGACGCCGACCGACCGACGCCGACCGACCGACGCCGACCGACCGGGGCCGGCCGGCGTCGGTGCTCAGCCGGCCGGCCCGGGGTGCTCAGCCGTCCTCGCGCCAGCGGTTGGTGATCGGCAGCCGGCGGTCCCGGCCGAACGCCTTGATCGAGATCTTCGTGCCCGGCGCGGACTGCCGGCGCTTGTACTCGGCGGTGTCCACCAGCCGCAGCACCCGGTCCACCACCGCCGGGTCGTGGCCGGACTCGACCAGCCCGGCCCGGCCCAGGTCGCCGTCGACGTAGCCGATCAGGATCGGGTCCAGCACGTCGTAGTCGGGCAGGCTGTCGCTGTCGAGCTGGCCGGGGCTCAGCTCGGCCGACGGGGGCTTGCCGATGGAGTTCTCCGGGATCGGCGGGGTCTCGCCCCGGCGGGCCGCGTCGGCGTTGCGCCACTTCGCCAGCCGCCAGACCAGCGTCTTCCAGACGTCCTTGACCGGGTTGAAACCGCCGACCGAGTCGCCGTAGAGGGTCGAGTAGCCAACCGCCAGCTCACTCTTGTTGCCGGTGGTGAGGACCAGGTGGCCCTCCTGGTTCGACAGCGCCATCAGGATCACCCCGCGCACCCGGGCCTGGAGGTTCTCCACCGCCACCCCGGACAGCGAGATGTTCGCCAGGAAGGTGTCCACCATCGGCTGGATCGGCTCGACCCGGTAGTCCAGGCCGGTGCGCTTGGCGAGGTCCTCCGCGTCGGCCCGGGAGTGCTCCGAGGAGTGCTGGCTGGGCAGCGAGACCCCGACCACCCGCTGCGGCCCGAGCGCGTCGACGGCCAGCGCGGCCACCACCGCCGAGTCGATGCCGCCGGACAGGCCCAGCACCACCGAGGGGAACCGGTTCTTGTTGACGTAGTCGCGCAGGCCCAGCACCAGTGCCTGCCACACCTCGGCCTCGTCGGCCACCGGGGCCAGCGTGCCGCCGTCGGCCGCCGGCCCGGTCGGGGCCGCCGGCACCTCCTCGACGGTACGGCGTACCACCCGCATCCCGTCGGCGAGATCCTCGCTGTCGGCGGCGTGCGGGCCCGCCCCGGCCAGCTCCACGTCGTGCACGAGCAGGTGCTCGACGAACTGCGGCGCGCGGGTGAGCAGGTCGCCGTCCGGCGTGACGATCATCGAGTCGCCCTCGAAGACCAGCTCGTCCTGGCCGCCGACCATGTTGACGTACGCGATCGGGGCACCGGCCTCGGCGGCCCGGCGGCGCACCAGCGGCAGCCGGACGTCGTCCTTGTTCAGCTCGTACGGCGAGCCGTTGATGTTGACCACCAGACCGACGCCGGCCTGCCGGGCCACCGCGAACGGGCCGCCGGCCTGCCACAGGTCCTCGCAGATGGTCAACGCCACGTCCACCCCGCCCACCCGGACCACGGTCAGGGTGTCGCCGGGCACGAAGTAGCGGTCCTCGTCGAAGACGCCGTAGTTGGGCAGGTGGTGCTTGAAGTAGTGGGCCACCACCCCGCCCCGGTGCAGCAGCGCGGCGGCGTTGCGGGCCCCCCGCCCCGGCTGGGCGTCCCCGCTGACCTGCGGTGGCCCGTCGGCGTCCAGGTAGCCGACCACGACCGGTAGGTCGCCGAGGCCGTCGGCGGCCAGGTCGGCGGCGAGCTGCCGCAGCGCGGCCTGCGAGGCGGCGACGAAGGAACGACGGAAGACCAGGTCCTCGACCGGGTAGCCGGTGAGCACCATCTCCGGGAAGGCGGCCAGTTGGGCGCCGGCGTCGGCGGCCCGACGGGCCCAGGCGCGGATCAGCTCGGCGTTGCCGGCCGTGTCGCCGACGGTCGGGTTGACCTGGCACAGGGCCAGACGCAGGGTGGGCATGCCCTCATCTTGCCCCAGTGGCAGCCGGTCAATCCGGCGGCTCCGACGAGACGACCGCCACCCTTTCGCCGATCCCGGGCCGCCCGACGCCGGTGGCGGGGCCGCCCGTCGATCCGGCCGTCGGGACACCGCAGGACGGGCGACGGCAGGTCGCGTAACGTCTGCTTAACCAGGCCGGTGAAGACTGGGCGGTCAGGACGGACCGGCCGACCGGTGCCGGACGTACGTGGCGAGGGGTTGGGGAAGTGGACCGTCAGCAGGAGTTCGTCCTCCGTACGCTGGAAGAGCGGGACATCCGGTTCGTCCGGCTGTGGTTCACCGATGTGCTGGGCACGCTCAAGAGCGTCTCAGTCGCCCCGGCGGAGCTGGAGGCGGCCTTCGAGGAGGGCATCGGGTTCGACGGCTCGGCGATCGAGGGCTTCGCCCGGGTCTTCGAGTCCGACATGGTTGCCATGCCGGACCCGACGACCTTCCAGGTGTTCCCGTTCGAGGGCGGGGTCAGCGGCGAGAGCGCCCGGATGTTCTGCGACATCCTGCTGCCCGACGGCGGCCCGTCCTGGGCCGACCCGCGGCACGTGCTACGTCGGATGCTGTCCAAGGCGGCCGAGAAGGGCTTCACCTTCTACACCCACCCGGAGATCGAGTTCTTCCTGCTGGAGAACGGCCCGCAGGACGGCTCGGTGCCCACCGCCGTGGACACCGGCGGCTACTTCGAGCACACCACGCACGCCGTGGCGCGGGACTTCCGCCGCCAGGCCGTGCTGGCGCTGGAGCGGATCGGCATCTCGGTGGAGTTCAGCCACCACGAGGTCGCCCCCGGCCAGCAGGAGATCGACCTGCGGTACGCCGACGCGCTGACCACCGCCGACAACATCATGACCTTCCGGCACGTGGTCAAGGAGGTGGCGCTCTCCACCGGCGTGCAGGCCAGCTTCATGCCGAAGCCGTTCACCGACCAGCCGGGCAGCGGCATGCACACCCACCTGTCGCTGTTCGAGGGGGAGCGCAACGCGTTCCACGACTCCGGCGACCCGATGAAGCTGTCGAAGGTGGCGAAGTCGTTCATCGCCGGCCTGCTGATGCACGCCCGGGAGTACACCGCGGTCACCAACCAGTGGGTCAACTCGTACAAGCGGCTGTTCCCGCAGGCGTTGCCGGACCGGATCACCGAGAGCCCGGCGTACGTCTGCTGGGGGCACCTGAACCGGTCCGCGCTGGTGCGGGTGCCGGCGTACGGCAAGCCGAACTCGGCCCGGGTGGAGGTCCGCTCGCTGGACTCGGCGACCAACCCCTACCTGGCGTTCGCGGTCATGCTCGGTGCCGGCCTCAAGGGCATCGAGGAGGGCTACGAGCTGCCGCCGGGCGCCGAGGACGACGTCTGGTCGCTGAGCAGCGCCGAACGGCGGGCGATGGGCTACGAGGCGCTGCCGGAGAACCTGTCCGAGGCGATCGACGTGATGGCCGGCTCCGAGCTGGTCGCCGAGGTGCTCGGCGAGCACGTGTTCGACTTCTTCCTGCGCAACAAGCGGGCCGAGTGGGAGCAGTACCGCCGCGAGGTCACCCCGTACGAGCGGCAGCGGTACCTGTCGCTGTAGCGCGTACCGCCGCCGGCCGGGGTCGTCCGTACCCGGGCCGGCAGCGGGACGGCCCGCTTCTGCGCCGGTCCGGGGGGTGTCGGGGGTTGCGTGGTGCCGCTATCGTCTCGATCACCGTGCCGGCACCTCCGCCGGGCGCAGGAGGTCGGGAGGCCGTCGGTGCTGGAAGATCTGCTCACCGGAGCATGGCAGAGCGTCGTGTTCGGTGTCGTCGGGGTGGCGCTGATGGCGGCCGGCTTCGTGCTGGTCGACGTGCTCACCCCGGGCAAGCTGCGCGAGCTGATCTGGGTACGCCGCAACGGCAACGCGGGGCTGCTGCTGGCCGCCAACCAGCTCGGCGTCGCCGGCATCGTCTTCACCGCGATCGTGACCAGCTACGACGACTTCGCCAAGGGGCTCGCCTCGACGGTGCTCTTCGGGCTGATCGGGCTGGCCGTGATGGCGCTCGCCTTCGGTGTCCTGGACCTGCTCACCCCGGGTCGGCTCGGTGAGGTCATCTGCTCGGACGAGCCGCACCCGGCGGCCCGGGTCAGCGCCGCCACCCACTTCGGCGCGGCCCTGATCGTCTGCGCCTGCATCGCCTGAACCGGGGGCAGGGTGTCGTACCCCCGTCGTAGCGTGCGGGGGTGAACCGGACGGATCGTCTCTATGCCCTGGTGGAGGAACTGCGGGCGGTGTCGCCTCGGCCGCGCAGCGCCCGCTGGCTGGCCGACCGGTTCGAGGTGAGCACCCGCACCGTCGAACGCGACATCGTCGCCCTCCAGGGTTCCGGCGTGCCGATCTGGGCCGAGCCCGGCCGCACCGGCGGTTACGTGGTCGACCGGTCGCACACCCTGCCGCCGGTCAACCTGACCGCCACCGAGGCGGTGGCGATGGCGGTGGCCCTGCACCGGCTCGCCGGCACCCCGTTCGCCGTGGCCGGCGGCACGGCGCTGCGCAAACTGCTCGCGGTGCTGCCGGCCGCCGACGCCGCCGACGCGCGCCTGCTCGCCGGCCGGGTGCTGCTGGTCGGTTCCGGGCCGGCCACGTCCGTCCCGGCCGTCGTCGCCGACGCGGTCGCCGCCCGCCGGGTGCTGCGCCTGCGGTACGCCGACCGCTGCGGGGTGTCCTCGTCGCGCGAGGTCGAGCCGCTGGGCTACCTCGGCAACGACCGCCACTGGTACCTGCTCGCCTGGTGCCGGCTGCGCGCCGGCCTGCGCTGCTTCCGTACCGACCGGATCGTCGGGGTCGAGGCGTCGCCGGAGTGGGTGACCCGGGAGTTCTCCCCGGCCGACCTGGACGTCCCGGCCGAGCGGGTGCGCCGGCTGACCCTGGTCTGACGGCGGCCCGGCGCGGGCCGCCCGACCGGTCGGCGCGCGGGCCGCCTGACGGATCGGTGTCCGGACCGGTCGGTAAACACCGACAGGACGGTGTCGCGGACACCCGGGAGGCTGGCTGCCGAGCCCGCCGGCCGCCCGGTCGGCGGGGGAACAGGAGGCAACGCGTGACCAGCACACCCGTCACCTGGTTCGAGATCGGCACCGACCGGCCGGACGAGGCGCAGGGCTTCTACGCGGAGTTGTTCGGCTGGACCTTCACCGAGGAGGGCACGGCCGGGGGCGGTTCCTACCGGACGACCACGGCGGGGGAGCCGACCGGCATCGGCGGCGGCATCCGGGCTCTCGTCGAGGGCGCACCCGGCTACGCGATCCTCTACGCCGAGGTGGCCGACGTGGCGCAGGCGTGCGGGCGGGCCGAGGCGGCGGGCGGCACGGTGCTGACCCCGCCCCGGACCACGCCGGGCGGCCTGACCCTCGCCCTGCTGCGCGACCCGGTGGGCACCCACCTCGGGCTGTTCTCCTCGGGCGGCACCGCCGCCTGACGCCAGGGGGCCGAGGTTGCGGTGTCCCGGTGCGCCGGACACCGCAACTTCGGCCCTGTCGTGTCGATCTTCGGCCTGCCGGGTCGGGCGGGCCGCAGGCGGGTCACCTGCCGGGCGTACCCTCCGGGTCGCCGTGGTGGCCGCGGCCGGCCGGGCCCGGGAAGACCCCGGCCTCGACGGCCTTGGTGATCGCGTCGGCCTGCTCCTGGGTGAGCTTGCCGTCCTTGACCGCCTGGGCCAGCCGCTCGGCCAGCTTCTCCTGCCGGTCCTCCGGCGACGGGCGCTCCGGCCGGTCACCCTTGGGGCGGTGCTGCTCACGCACCTTCTCCAGGGCGGCGGTCACCTTGTCGGTGTCCACCCCCAGCTCCTTGGCGAGCGCCTCGGCGAACTCGTTCTGCCGGTCGGCGCGCTGCTGCTGCCGGTCGGCACCCGGCTCGGCCTCGCTGCTGACACCGGCGGTCGGGGTCGCCGACTCCTCGGCGAAGGCCACCGTCGGAGCGGCGATCCCCACCCCGAGCACGCCAGCGGCAGCGAGGCCGACCAGCAGCTGCTTCTTCGACATCGTGCGGGACATCAGTCCTCCATGGGTCGGTGGTGCTGTTGACGTCACCGACAGTGACCATCGAACCTGGAAAACCCCCGTCCCGACCCTGTCCGCCAGCTGAAAATTCCACCCCCCGGCCCCGGTGATCAAGAGGTTTCGGTCAGGAACGCGCTTTCCCTTGACGCGAACCTCTTGATCACCGGGGCGGGGCGAGAGCGGCGGGGATCGGTTACCGGACGGCGGGGGTGGTGGTGAGGGTGCCGGCGGTGGCGTCGAGGGTGGCGCTGGTGCCGACGGGGACGGTGAGCTGGCCGGGGCCGTGGCCGATCGGCAGGCCGCCGAGGACCGGCACGCCGAGGTCGCCCAGCCGGTCGGTGAGCACGTCCACGACGGTGGTGTCCCAGCCGTCCGCGCAGTCGGTGAACTGGCCCACCGCCACCCCGGCCAGGCCGTCGAGCACCCCGGCGCGGCGCAGGTGGGTGAGCATCCGGTCGACCTTGTACGGCGGCTCCTGCACCTCCTCGACCAGCAGCACCGCCCCGGTCAGGTCCGGCATGTCCGGGGTGCCGAGGGTGGCGGTGATCAGGCAGAGGTTCCCGCCGAGCAGCCGGCCCACCGCCCGGCCGGGGACCCGGACCGGATACGTCTCCTCACCGGGCACCGCCGTCACGGTGAGCGGCGCGGTGGTCATCAACGCGGCGTGCAGCGACTCGGCGGAACGCAACGGGGTCCGCTCGTCCACCCAGGCCGCCCCGGGGCCGTGCACGCCGGCCAACCGGGCACCCCGCCAGAGCGCGAACTGCAGGGCGGTGATGTCGGAGAACCCGGCCACCACCTTCGGGTCCCGCCGGACGGCGGCCATGTCGATCAGGTCCACCACCCGCTGCGCGCCGTACCCGCCCCGGGTGCAGATCACCCCGCGCACGTGCGGGTCGGCGAAGGCGGCGTTCAGGTCCGCGGCGCGCAGCGCGTCGTCACCGGCGAGGTAACCCCGCCGGGCGTACGCGTTCGGTGCCACCTGCGGGCGCAGCCCCCAGCCGGTCAGCAGCTCGATGCCCCGGGCCACCCGCTCCGGCCGGGTCGGCCCGGACGGCGAGACCAGCAGCACCGTGTCACCTTCCCGCAGGACGGGCGGGCGCAGGACGGACGGATCGTCGGCGGTCACAGCGGCCGAGCATAGCCGCCCCGCCGGGCGGGCCGAGGCGTTCCCGGTGGCGGTCGACGGACCCGCTAGCCTCGACGGCGTGGGAACCGCACTGGTGATCGAGAACGACCCGACCGACGACCCCCGACGGCTGGGGGAGTGGCTGGTGGAAGGGGGTCTTGAGCTGCGGGTACTGCGTCCGCACGCCGGTGACGAGATCCCCGACGACCTCACCGGGTACGTGGCGCTGGTGGTGCTCGGCGGTGACCAGCACGCCTACCCGACACCCGACGGCAGCCCCGGCGCACCCTGGTTTCCGAAGCTCGAAGGGTTGCTGCGCAAGGCGGTCCGGCACCGGGTGCCGACCCTCGGCGTCTGCCTCGGCGCGCAACTGCTCGCCACCGCGCACGCCGGCCTGGTCGAGCGCAGCCTGTCCGGCCCCGAGGTGGGCCCGGGGGTGGTCGGCCGGCGCGACGCCGCCGAGAGCGACCTGCTGTTCCGGTACGTGCCGCTGATCCCGGACGTGCTCCAGTGGCACTCCGACGAGATCACCGAGCTGCCCCGGGCCGCCACCCTGCTGGCCGCCTCGACCCGCTACCCGCACCAGGCGTTCCGGCTCGGTGACCGGGCCTGGGGCCTGCAGTTCCACATCGAGTGCGACACCGCCATGATCGCCGAGTGGGCGCGTGGCTCCGAACTGCTCGCCGAGCTGGGCTACGACGAGGACCTGGTGGTGGCCGCCTGCGACCGGGTGATGGCCGACGTCGAGGAGGTGTGGCAGCCGTTCGCCGTCCGGTTCGCCGCCCTCGCCCTCGGCGAGCTGGACGACGACACCCGCCGCAGCCTGCCCCTGCTCGGGCACTGAGATGAACAGACCGACCAGGGGACGGTTGGCCCGCTACGGGTTCGCCGAGGGCGACGGTGGCGTCCGCGCCGCCGACCTGCTCGGGGCGGACGGCCTCGGGCTGTGGCAGGCCGCCGAGCAGGAACCCACCGACAGGCCGGCGGCCGACCTGCTGGCCGCGCTCTCCCGGGCCGCCGACCCGGATCTGGCGCTGCGCCAACTGCACCGGATGGTGGAGACCGAACGCCGTACCGCCGCCGGCGACGCGACCGGGTCGGAGCTGCTGGCGGCGCTCGCCGCCGACCCGGGGCTGCGCCGCCGGCTGGTCGCCGTGCTCGGCGCGTCCGCCGCGCTGGGCGACCACCTGGTCGCCAACCCCGGGCAGTGGACGGTGCTCGGCACCGCCCCGGACGGGCTGGCCCCCACCGCCGACGGGCGGCTCGACCTGGCGCTCGCCGGCCGGCTGACCACCGCCACCGCGCCGGTGGCGGTGCTGCGGCAGGCGTACCGGCTGGCGTTGCTGCGGATCGCGGCGGCCGACCTGACCGGCGGACGCGGCCTGGAGCAGGTGATGGCGGCGCTGTCCGCGCTGGCCGACGCCACCCTCGCGGCGGCGTACGAGATCGCGGTGGGTGAGCTGCCGGCGGGCACGCCCCGGCCCCGGCTGGCCGTGGTGGCGATGGGCAAGTGCGGCGGCGACGAGCTGAACTACGTCTCCGACGTCGACGTGATCTTCGTGGCCGCGACCGACGAGGACCTGCCCGCCGCGACCACCGTCGCCGCCCGGCTGATCCACGTCTGCGGGCTGGTCGCCTGGCCGGTCGACGCCGCGCTGCGCCCCGAGGGCAACCGGGGGCCGCTGGTCCGCACCCTCGCCAGCCACCTCGCCTACTACCAGCGGTGGGCCCGCACCTGGGAGTTCCAGGCGCTGCTCAAGGCCCGCCCGGCCGCCGGTGACCTGGCGCTGGCCGGCGAGTGGATCGACGCGCTCGCCCCGCTGGTCTGGCGGGCGTCCGAGCGTCCCGAGGCGGTTTCCGACGTACGGGCCATGCGCCGCCGGATCATCGACAACATTCCGCCGAAGGAACTGGACCGTGAGATCAAGCGCGGTCCGGGCGGGCTGCGGGACATCGAGTTCGCCGTCCAACTGCTGCAACTGGTGCACGGCCGGGGCGACGAGTCGCTGCGGGTGCCGGGCACCGTGCCGGCGCTGCGCGCGCTGGTGGCCGGCGGCTACGTCGGGCGGGCCGACGGTGAGGCGCTGCTGCGCGGGTACCGCTTCCTGCGCGGTGTCGAACACCGGCTCCAGCTCCAGGCGCTGCGGCGGACCCACACCGTGCCGACCGAGCCGGCCGCGCTGCGCTGGCTGGCCGCCGCGCTCGGCTACGCCGCCATCCCCGGCCGCAGCGCCGTGGAGAGCTTCCGGGCCGACTGGGTCGCCCACGCCACCGAGGTACGCCGGCTGCACGCCAAGCTGCTCTACCGGCCGCTGCTGGAGTCGGTGGCCCGGGTGCCCGCCGATGGGCTGCGGCTCACCCCGGAGGCGGCCCGGCACCGGCTGGAGGTCCTCGGCTTCGCCGACCCGGCCGGGGCGCTGCGGCACCTCCAGGCCCTCACCGGCGGGGTGAGCCGGACGGCGGCCATCCAGCGCACCCTGCTGCCGGTGCTGCTCAGCGAGTTCGCCGACGCGCCCGAACCGGACCGGGGGCTGCTCAACTACCGCCAGGTCTCCGACAAGCTCGGCAGCACCCCGTGGTACCTGCGGCTGCTGCGCGACTCCGGGCCGGTGGCCCGCCGGCTGGCCCGGGTGCTGTCGACGTCCCGCTACGCGGCCGACCTGCTGGCCCGGGAACCGGAGGCGCTGCGGTTGCTGGCCGAGGAGAACGAGCTGACCCCCCGGCCCCGGGAGGTGCTCTGCGACGGGTTCGCCGCCGCCGCGGCCCGGCACGCCGACCCGGTCGAGGCGACCCGGGCGGTACGCGCGCTGCGTCGCCGGGAACTCGTCCGGATCGCCTGCGCCGACGTGCTCAGCCGGGCCGGCGGGCTGGCCCCGCGACCCGAGCGCGGCGCACCGGCCGGCCCGCTGGCCGACGTCACCCGGGTCGGCACCGGCCTGTCGTACGTCACCGACGCCACCCTGTCCGCCGCGCTGCGCGCCGTCCGGGCCGCCCAACCGGAGCTGCCCGGCCTGCGGTTCGCGGTGATCGGGCTCGGCCGCCTCGGCGGGTACGAGTCGAACTACCTCTCCGACGCCGACGTGCTCTTCGTCTACGACCCACCGGACGGGACGGCGGAGAGCACGGCCAGCGCCACCGCCCACGCGATCGCCGAGGAGCTGCGCCGGCTGCTCGGCGCCCCGGCCCCCGACCCGGCCCTCGGGGTCGACGCCGACCTGCGTCCCGAGGGGCGGCAGGGCCCGCTGGTGCGCAGCCTCGCCGCGTACGCCCAGTACTACGCCCGCTGGTCGCGGGTGTGGGAGGCGCAGGCGCTGCTGCGGGCCCGGTTCGTCTGCGGCGACGCCGACCTGGGCACCGAGTTCGAGCAGATGGTCGACCCGGTCCGCTACCCGGCCGACGGGTTGACCCGGGAACAGGTGGTCGAGATCCGCCGGATCAAGGCCCGGGTGGAGAACGAACGGCTGCCCCGGGGCGCCGATCCGGCCACCCACACCAAGCTCGGCCGGGGTGGCCTCGCCGACGTCGAGTGGGCGGTGCAACTGCTCCAGCTCCGGTACGCCGGGGCGTACCCGCAGCTGCGCGGCACGCGTACCCTCGACGCGCTCGCGGCGGCCCGGGACGCCAAGCTGGTCGACCCGGCGGACGCCGTCGCGATGACCGCCGGGTGGACCCTCGCCGCGCAGGTCCGTAACGCGTTGATGCTGGTCCGGGGCCGTGCCGGTGACCAGCTTCCCCGGCACGGGGTGGAGCTGGCCGGGGTGGTGCGGCTGCTCGGCGCGGACGACCCGGGTGAGTTCCTCGACGACTACCTGCGCACCGCCCGCCGTTCCCGGGCCGCGATGCAACGCGTCCTCGACGCCGGGGTCTGAGCCCCGGCGTCGAGGACGGCTGAGCGTACGCCGAATGAGCGCGTCACCCGATGGCGACCGCCTGGTAAATGGTCGTGGAACGCTTTTCCCGCACTATTTCCAGGTGCCGGAAAATGGTGTTCCGATTGGTGTGGGGGTCAGCACCAGATCTGCGCGTAGCTGATGGAGTCGTTCCACTGCAGACCCCAGAACGTCCCGAGGTTGGAGATTTCGGTGCGCGGGCCGACGGTGATGGGGCTGTCGGAACGGTCGCCGTTGCGGTAGAGCTTGTAGGCGCAGTTGCCCCGGTTGCGGACCGAGGTGACCGCGTTGTCGGCGTTGGTGTTGACCAGGCTGGCGCTGCCGTTGAGCACGTCCAGGATGTTGAGGAAGCCGGCGTCCTTGTAGAGGCAGAGCGCACCGGTGGAGGGGCAGCTCAGGGCCAGTGCTTCCGTCGTGGCGGGCGCTGCGGCCTGGGCCGGGGCGCCGGCGAGGACGGTGGTGCCGACGAGGGCGAGGCCCGCGAGTGTGGTCCCGATGTGTCGCATGGTTTCCTCCCGTGAAGTGGTGGCGGGGGGCATGGCGCGACGCGGCACATGGCCGGTCAGCGAGCGACCTTCGACCGAGACGTCGACTGTCAATGCTGAGAATTGCGGATACCCGCATGTGCGGCGGCAGAGCGTGCCTGCGCCGTCGTCCAACAGTTCTCCCAGAGGCCCCCGTGGCCTGTTGTCGGTCCTTAACCTACGTGAAGGAAAATGGGGCGTCAATACTTCTCGATTTACTTTGGTGGTAGTCCGGCGATTCCTGCAACCGTGGGGATCTCCGGTCGGCTCACCCCATAGTGGACGGAGACCGGGCCGCCCTACCGGCGGCGCACCAGCACCAGATGGTCGACCAGGGTGCCGGTCTGGCCGTCGGGGCCGGTCGCCTGCCGCTGCGGCGCGTCCAGCCGTTCGACGTCCCAGCCGTCCGGGTCGAGGTCGAGGTCGGCCAGGGTCTCCTGCGGGGTGGGGAACCGGGTGTGGTGGTGCGCGGCGTTGCCCCACGGCGGCACCGCCCCGTGCTCGACCACCAGCAGCCGGCCGCCCGGGGCGACCGCCCGCGCCGCCGCCCGCAACACCCCGGCCCGGGGGAACTCCAGCGGCGACTGGAGGAACTGCGCGGAGACCAGGTCGTACTCCCCGGTCGGGAAGGTCCGGGCCAGGTCGTGCCGCTGGAAGTCGACCAGGGCCGTCACCCCGGCGGCGGTCACGGCGGCGGCCGACCGCTCCAGGGCGGCGGTGGAGACGTCGACGGCCGTCACCCGCCAGCCCTGCCGGGCCAACCACACCGCGTCGCCACCCTCGCCGCATCCCAGGTCCAGCGCGGTGCCCGGCGGCAGCGTCCCGGCCACGTCGACCAGGTGCGGATTGGGCCGCCCGCTCCAGTACCGCTCCCGGCCCCGGTACAACTCGTCCCAGTGCCGGGCGGTCGCCTCGTCCACCGCGTCGGCCCGCCCGCCGTCCGTCCCGGCCTGCTCGACCACGATCCCGGTCCGCTCGTGCCCGGCCCCGGCCCGGTCGTCCACCGCTCCGGTCTGCTCGTGGCCGGTCCCGGTCCGCCCGGATGCGGTCGTGCGTCGTGCGGCGACGGCCCGGTCGGTGTCCTCGGCGATCAGGTCGGCGTTGAGGGCGGCGGCGGCCTTCAGGCCCGCCGCCGCGGCGGCGATGACGGTGGCCTGCGGATCGGTGACGTTGCCGGCCACCCAGACCCCCGGCACCCCGGTCGCGCCGGTGGCGTCGGCGGTGATCCGGTCACCGAAGGCGTGCCCGCCGACGACGAAGTCCTCCGGGGTCAACCCGAGCCCGGCGAGGAAGGCGGCCCGTGCGCCGAAGCGGGGCGCCACCACCAGCGCCTCCCGGGGGACCACCCGCCCGGACCGCAGCCGTACGCCGGTGAGCCGGTCGGCGGTGACCTCCATCTCCGCCACCTCGCCGTCGACCACGGTGACGCCCCGGGCGGCCAACCGCTCCGCCTCGTCGGCGGGCAACGGTCCGGCGGTGTGGGTGAAGACCACCACGTCGTCGGTGAGCTGCCGGAACAGCAGCGCCTGGTGGGCGGCCATCGGGCCGGTGGCGAGCACCCCGACCGCCTGGTCGCGCACCTCCCACCCGTGGCAGTACGGGCAGTGCAGCACGTCGCGGCCCCACCGCCCGGCCAGCCCCGGCACGTCGGGCAGTTCGTCGACCAGGCCGGTGGTGACCAGCAACCGCCGGGCGTGCAGCACCCGGCCGTCGGCGAGCGTCACCGCGAACCGCGCCGGCCCCGAGTTGCCGGCCGGGCGGGTGCGCTCGGGGGCGCTGTCGATCGGGTCCGCGCCGGTGGTCGCGGGTCCGCCGTCGAGCGGGTGGGCGGCGGTGACGGTGGCGTCGAGCAGGGTCACGCCGTACCGGGCCACCTCGGCCCGGCCCGTCGCGTACAGGGTGGCGGGTGGGACACCCTCGTTGGTCAGGAAGTTGTGCACGTGGCCGGCCGGGGCGTTGCGCGGGGCGCCGCCGTCGACCACCACCACGTCGCGGCGGAACCGGCCCAGGGCCAGCGCGCCGCTGAGCCCGGCCGCGCCGCCGCCGACCACCACCACGTCGTGCACCACCGGGTACGTCATGACCACTGCCTCCCCACGGGCGGGTCCGTCCCGCCGATGCTCCGGATCGTCCGCCCGGATCGCCGTTCTGCCAAATATCGTTGCCGGAATGGCAAACTGGTGCGGTGACCGACGACCACAGCGACATCACCTCGGACGAGGTGCTCACCACCGTCGGGCCGCGACTGCGGGCGCTACGGCAACAGCGCGGCGTGACGCTGAGTCAGCTCGGCGCGGCGACCGGGATCTCGGTCAGCACGCTGTCCCGGCTGGAGTCCGGCGGCCGGCGGCCCACCCTGGAACTCCTGCTCGCCCTGGCCCGCTTCCACCGGGTGCCACTGGACGACCTGGTCGGCACGCCGACGATCGGGGATCCCCGGGTCCACCGCCGGCCGGTCGTCCGGCACGGCGTCACCATCGTGCCGTTGACCCGCCGCCCGGGTGGCGTCCAGGCGTACAAGATGATGTACCCGCCGCAGGTGCCGGTGGGGGAGCCGACCCCACAGGTGCACGAGGGGTACGAGTGGCTCTATGTGCTCTCCGGCCGGATCCGGCTGCTGCTCGGCGGGCACGACCTCACCCTCGACGCCGGTGAGGTCGCCGAGTTCGACACCCGCACCCCGCACTGGTTCGGCAACCCGTTCGACGTGCCGGCCGAGATCCTCAGCCTCTTCGGCCCCCAGGGCGAACGCCTGCACGTCCGCGCCCGCCCCGCCCCCGCCCCCACCCCCGCCCAGTCGAGTTGATCAAGAGGTTTACGTCAGGTGAACCGCGGCGGATGACGCAAACCTCTTGATCGTCCGGCCTGACGGGGGTGTTCTGCGGTGATCAAGAGGTTTGGGGCAGGAACGGCGACCAGGCTGACGCAAACATCTTGATCAACACGAGCGGGCGCGAGCGGGCGCGGGGCGGGAGGGGGCGCGGGCAGGGGTCAGGTGGGTCAGGTGGGTCAGGTGTGGAGGGTCCAGGTGCCGGCGCGGGGGACGGTGACCAGGGTCCAGGGGCCGTCGGGGGTGACGGTGGCGTCGGGGGAGACGGTCAGCCAGGGGGAGTGGCGGATGCGGACCGGGACCTGGCCGGCGGCGGTGGTCCGGAACGTCAGCGTGGCGGCGTCCTGCCGGACCAGCACCCCGGGCGCGGCGACCAGGGGCGTCGGGTCGGTCACCGCGTACAACCGCCAGTGCCGGTCCGACCAGACCTCCGTCAGGTACGGCAACCCCGCCCCGACCAGGTCCGCCTCGGCCCGGCCCACCCAGGACAGCGGCGCGTCGGCGACGGCGACGTACTGCACGGCGTACTCGTCCAGCCAGGCCCGGTAACTGTCGGCGGTCAACGGCACACCGGTACCGCCGGCCCCCGGGACGGTGGTGAAGAAAAGCGGGTTGCGGCCGATGTCTACCTGGCGCAGCCAGCCCCGGGCCAGTGGCACCTCGCCGAGTTGTGCGGCCTCCCAGTAGTTGCGGGTCGGCGGCACCTCCACCCGCCCGGTGAGCCCGCGCCGGCCCAGCTCGGCGGCGAGCGGGGCGAAGTAGCTGCGGTCGGCGGTCGGATCGTCGGCGCTGCGGACGTCGGCGGCGACCACCGGCGGCAGCCACCAGCACACCACCGCCAGCAACACGGCCAACACCACCGCGCCCGTCCCGTCGGACAGGCTGGCCAGCGGGACCGGTCGGGTGGCCCCGCCGGACCTCGGGGCGGCCCGGCGGCGGGGCAGTCGGGCGGTGAGCCAGGCGGGTGGCCGGGCGGCGGCGGCCAGCACCGGCAGCGCGAACATCGTCACCAGCCGGGTCGCGTTCAGCCCGACCGGGGTGTGCACCAGCGCCGCCGCCAGCACCCCGCCCGCCGACAGCAACGCCCCCACCCGCACCGGCCGGTACGCCACCACCGCCGCCACCAGCAGGCTGACCGTGACCGACCGGAGGGTGTCGGAGCCGCTGATGTTCATCCAGCCGCCCTCACCGAACAGCAGCCCGGTGACCGCCAGCGGCACCGCCGCCGCGACCCCGAGCAGCAGGCCGTCGGCCCACCGGCGGGTGACCAGCAGCGCCACCCCGACCAGGCCGACGAACAGACCCGCCACCGGGCTGCTCGCCGACGCCAGCACCGCACCGGCCACCGCCAGGCCCGGCCGGACCCACCGCCCGCCCCGTGTCCAGCGCCCGTCCCGGCCGTCCGGCCGGACCCGGCGCCCGCCCCAGGCCCGGCGGCCGTCCCGGCCGTCCGGCTGGGCCCCGCGAACGCCACGGCTGTCCGGCAGGGTCAGGGCGAGCAGGGCGACCAGCCCGAACGCCACCCCGAGGGCGTAGGTGACCCGGCCGGAGACCAGGTTGCCGGTGATCGTCAGCACCCCGACCAGGCTGCCGGGCAGCGGCCGGGGCACCCGGGTACGCACCAGCAGGGCGGCGAACGCGGCGGCTGCGGCGACCAGCGCCAACGCCCCGGTCAGGTGTACCCCGAGGGTCGCCATCAGCGGCGGCGAGACCAGGCTGTAGCCGAGCGGCTGGATGCCGGCGTACCAGCGCAGGTCGACCAGGGCCCAGCCGTGCGCGGCGAAGAAGTCGGCGCGGGCCACCTGGGCCGACAGGTCCGATCCGAGCGGGGGCGACGCCAGCCACCCCCCGGCGAGCACGACGGCGACCACGGTGGCCGACCCCACCACCCTGCTGCCCCGCATGCCCACCTCCGGTCCGCGCCCACGCTACTGGCAGCATGACGGACGTGCCTCACCACCTGTCCCGCTGGCTCGGTCTGTCCGGTTCGGTGCTGCTCGCCATCGCCGCGTACCTCGGGGGTGCGCTGCCGGGGTCGGAGCTGCGACCCACCCCGGTCAGCATCTGGCAGAGCCGGCACGGGCCACTGATCCTCGCCCTCTGGCTGGTCGGCACCGGGCTGCTGGCCTGGGCGTGGTGGACGCTGCGCGACCGGGTGCCGTCGACCCGGTGGGCGCTGGTCACCGCCGGGCTGTGGGTGCTGCCGCTGCTCGTCGCGCCGCCGCTGGCCAGCCGCGACGTGTACGCGTACTCCTGCCAGGGCGCGAGTTACGCGGCCGGGATCAACCCGTACGAGCAGGGGGTGTCGGCGCTGCCCTGCCCGTGGATCGACACCATCTCCTACATCTGGCGGGACACCCCCGCCCCGTACGGGCCGCTGTTCGTGATGATCGCCGGGGCGGTGGTACGGATCACCGGGGGCCTCGACCCGGACACCGCGCTGACCGTCAACATCGCACTGTTCCGGCTGCTCGCCGTGGCCGGGGTGGCGCTGACCGCCGCCTGCCTGCCGGTGCTGGCCCGGCGCTGCGGCGTACCGGCGGAGCGGGCGGTGTGGCTGGCGCTGGCCTCGCCGCTGGTCGGCGTGCACCTGGTCTCGGGGGCGCACAACGACGCGCTGATGATCGGCCTGCTGGTCGCCGGTCTGGCGGTGGTGGCGGCCAATCCGGGCCGGCGCTGGCCGCTGCTGGCCGGCGGGGTGCTGCTCGGGCTGGCCGGCGCGGTGAAGGTGACCGCGCTGGTGGTGGTGCCGTTCGCGGTGCTGGCCGCGCTGGTCGGGCCGTACCGGATCAGGGCGCTGCTGCGCGACGGCCTGCCGGTCGCCGGCGGCGCGCTGGTCGCGGTGGCCGGCGCGACCCTGGCGGCGGGCCTGGACTTCGGGTGGATCGCCGGCCTGGAACAGGGCGGGCTGGTGATCGCCTGGACGTCACCGCCGACCGCCGTCGGGCAGACCGCCGGCTACGTCGCGGCCCTGTTCGGCGCGGACGTCGACGCGCTGCCGGTGGCCCGGACGATCGGCATGCTGGTGCTGGCGGTGCTGCTGGTCTGGCTGTGGTGGCGGGCCCGCACCCGCGACCCGCTGTGGCACGCCGGCCTGGCGCTGGCCGCGACGGTGGCCCTCGCGCCGCTGTTCCACCCCTGGTACTGGCTGTGGCCGATGGCCGTGCTGGCCGCGACGACCCACCGGTCGACCCGGTGGTTCGCGCTGGTGGCGTTGATCTCGTCGTTCCTGGTGCTGCCGGACGGCACCGGGCTGCCCCGGTTCACCAAGATGCCCGGCGCCCCGCTGATGACGCTGTTGGTGATCGTGGTGGCCGTCCGGTTGGTACGGTCGGCTCGGGCGGGCCGGCGACCCGCCACCGTGGATGCGCCCGCCGACTGAGGAGAGGTGGCCGGTGACCGAGACCGGCACACCGAGCGGGCGGGCCCGCGTGGCACGCCACCTCGGGTTGACCGGCGCGGTGCTGCTCGCCGTCGCCGGCTGGCTGGGCGGGGTGCTGCCCGAGGTGCCGCCGACCGGCCCGTGGCGCGCGCCGCACGGCCCGGCCGCCGTGGGCTGCTGGCTGCTCGGGACGGCGCTGATGGTGGGGGCCTGGTGGGCGTTGCGCGCCGGTGCCCCGTCGACGGGGTGGGCGTACCGCACCGCCGGGCTGTGGTCGCTGCCGCTGCTGCTCACCCCGCCCCTGGCCAGCCGGGACGTCTACTCGTACGCCTGCCAGGGCTGGTCGTACGCGGCCGGGCACGACCCGTACCGGGTGGGGGTGGCGGCGGCCGGCTGCCCGTGGGTGGACGCGGTGGCGCCGATCTGGCGGGACACCCCGGCCCCGTACGGCCCGGTCTTCGTGCTGCTGGCCGCCCTGGCCGCCGGGGCCGGCGGTTCCCTGCTCGGTGCCCTGGTGGTGCTGCGGCTGTACGCGGTGGCCGGGGTGCTGCTGGCGGCGCTCTGCCTGCCCGGCCTGGCCCGCGCCGCCGGGGTGCCCACCCGGCGCGCGGCCTGGCTGGGGCTGGCCTGCCCGCTGGTCGGGGTGCACCTGGTGGCCGGCGCGCACAACGACGCGGTGCTGCTCGGGCTGCTCCTGCTGGGCCTGCTGGTGCTGGTGCGGTCGCCCGGCCGCACGCGGGGCCTGCTCGTCGCCGGGGTGCTGTTCGGGCTGGCGGTGGCGGTGAAGGCGACCGCGCTGGTGGTGTTGCCGTTCGCGGCGTTGACGGCGGTGCACGGCCGGTACACCCTGCGGGCCCTGCTGCGCGACGGCGGTCGGCTCGCCGGGGCGGTCCTGGTCACCCTGGCGGCCGTCTCGGCGCTGTCCGGCCTGGGGTTGGGCTGGGTTGCCGGGCTGGCCCGCAGCGGTGACTCGCAGCAGTGGACGTCGCCGCCGACGGCGGTGGGTTTCGTCGTCGACTACGTCGGCGAGCTGGCCGGTCGGCGGCCGGACGCGGTGCCGGTGACCCGGGCGGTGGGCCTGCTGGCGCTGGTGGCGCTGCTGGTGGTGCTGTGGTGGCGGGCGTGGACGGCGCTGCGCCGGCTCAACGACGTCCGGCAGCGGGTGCACCGGCTGGCGGCGGCCCGGCCCCGGGTCACCCTGGGCGCGGCGGGCGCGGCGCTCGCCGCGACGGTGCTGCTCGCCCCGGTCCTGCACCCGTGGTACGTGACCGGGCCGTTGCTGCTGCTCGCGGTGTCGGCGACCCGGACGACCTGGTTCGTGGCGCCGGCGGCGGTGGCGGCCTTCCTCACCCTGCCCGACGGCACGTCGGTCGCCCGGTACACCAAGGCGCCCGGCGCGATCGTGCTGACCGCGCTGCTGCTGGTGCTGCTGGTCGGTGTGGTGCGGAGGCGGCGCGACGCAGCGGGCCGGCCCCGCGAACGCGGAGCCGGCCCGGCTGGTGGAACGTGACCGTCGAGGGCGGACCTCAGCAGTCGAAGTACATCGCGAACTCGTGCGGGGTCGGGCGCAGGCGCACCGGGTCGACCTCGTTGGCCCGCTTCCACCCGATCCAGGTGGAGATCAGGTCGGGGGTGAAGACACCGCCGTCGAGCAGGTAGTCGTGGTCGGCCTCCAGGGCGTCGAGCACCTCCGGCAGCGAGCCCGGCACCTGCTTGACGTCGCCCCACTCCTCCGGCGGGAGGTCGTAGAGGTCCTTGTCGATCGGGGCCGGCGGCTCCATCTTGCTCTTGATGCCGTCCAGGCCGGCCATCATCATCGCCGAGAAGGCGAGGTACGGGTTGCTGGACGGGTCCGGCACCCGGAACTCGACCCGCTTGGCCTTGGCGTTGCTGCCGGTGACCGGGATGCGGGTGCAGGCGGAGCGGTTGCGCTGCGAGTAGACCAGGTTGACCGGGGCCTCGTAGCCGGGCACCAGCCGACGGTACGAGTTGACCGTCGGGTTGGTGAACGCGAGCAGCGACGGGGCGTGGTGCAGCAGGCCACCGATGTACCAGCGGGCGGTGTCCGACAGGCCGGCGTAGCCGGTCTCGTCGTAGAACAGCGGCTCGCCGTTGAGCCAGAGGCTCTGGTGGGTGTGCATGCCGGAGCCGTTGTCGCCGAAGAGCGGCTTGGGCATGAAGGTGGCCGTCTTGCCGTTGGCCCAGGCCTCGTTCTTCACGATGTACTTGAAGAGCTGGAGCTGGTCACCGGCGTGCAGCAGGGTGGAGAACTTGTAGTTGATCTCCGACTGGCCGGCGGTGCCGACCTCGTGGTGCGAACGCTCCACGGTGAAACCGCCGTCGACCAGCCGACGCACGATCGAGTCGCGCAGGTCGGCGTAGTGGTCCACCGGCGGCACCGGGAAGTAGCCGCCCTTGTACGCGGTCTTGTAGCCGCGGTTGCCGCCGGCCTCCTCACGCCCCGTGTTCCACGCGCCCTCGACCGAGTCGATGTAGTAGAACGACTGGTGCGCCGAGGTCTCGTGGCGGATCGAGTCGAAGATGTAGAACTCCGCCTCGGCGCCGAAGTACGCGGTGTCGGCGATGCCGCTGGCGGCGAGGTAGGCCTCGGCCTTCTTGGCCACGTTGCGCGGGTCCCGGGAGTAGGCCTCACGGGTGAACGGGTCGTGGATGAAGAAGTTGAGCGCGAGGGTCTTCTGCGCGCGGAACGGGTCGATGAAGGCGGTCGCGACGTCCGGGAGCAGGAGCATGTCCGACTCGTGGATCGCCTGGAAACCGCGGATCGACGAGCCGTCGAACGCGAGACCGTCGGTGAAGACGCTGTCGTCGAAGGACTCCACCGGCAGATTGAAGTGCTGCATCACGCCGGGCAGGTCACAAAAACGTACGTCGACGAACTTTACGTCCTCGTTCTTGAGGTATCGCAGGAGTTCCTCGGGATTGGCAAACACACGTCCTCCTGGCACGTCCACTCCGGTGGCTGGGCTCTGGCGACGCTATGACCGTGGGGTTGCTCGCCCGTGTCTCCAATGTTTCTGCCGTGTTACGCCGCTCGCGGAGCGTCATCTGCGCCGCTCAGTACCCGCCGGGTTGTCCGTTCGGACGATACCGGCTGAAGCACTGTATCGCTTTTCCGGGTGATAAGACCGAATTTGCACAGACTGCGGGAACGCCCCCGGAGTCCACCTGCTGGTCCGCCCCGGAGCCGGCCCGGGGCCGCCCCGGAGCCCGGCGGTGGGCTGCGGGGCGGCCCCGGGCCGGTGCTGACTACCCTTGACCACCGTGACGAGTCCGCCCGCCGCGGCACCGGTGCCGCCCGCCACCGACCCCACCTTCGACCCGCCGGGCCTCGGCCGACGGTTCGGTGCCCTGGTGATCGACTGGGTGCTCTGCCTGCTGGTGTCGAACTTCTTCGCCGACCCGGTCCGCGACGGGTGGGCCCCGGTGGCGGTGCTCATCGTCGAGTACGGCTTCTTCCTCGGCCTCTTCGCCCAGACCCCCGGCATGTGGATCACCCGGCTGCGCTGCCTCGACTGGTCCGACGGCGGGCGGCTCGGGATACCCCGGGCGCTCCTGCGCGGCCTGCTCCTGGCCCTGGTGGTGCCGCCCCTGATCATGGACGGGCAGCGTCGCGGCCTGCACGACCGGCTCACCGGAGCGGTCGTCGCCGACGCCCCCCGCCCCGCCCGCTGACCCCGGACACGCCGCGAGCCGGGCCCGACGGACGGGCCCGGCTCGCGGAGGCGTACCAGATGGGGTCAGCGGCCCCGGGTCTGGCGGAACGCGCGGCCCGGCGGCCGCATGTTCTTGGGAATCGCGCCCTTGGGCATCTGCGGCCGGGCGGTGAGCGCCTTGAGCCGCTTGTCGAGCGAGTTGACGTCCTTGCCGTTGAGGGTGCGCGGCAGCCGCATCAGGGTCATCCGCAGCTTGCGGATCGGCAGCTCGCCCTCGCCCTGGCCGATCACGTAGTCGTGCAGCGGCGCGGAGCCGATCACCTTGGCCAGCCGGCGCTTCTCCTGGCCCAGCAGGCCCCGCACCCGCTGCGGGTTCCCCTCGGCCAGCAGGATCACACCGGGGCGGCCGATCACCAGGTGCACCATGTCCATCTGGGTGGTGGAGCTGACCGCCGGGGTGACCCGCCAGTCACCGCGCATGCTCTCCATGATCTGCGCCGCCGCGCCGGGCTGCCCCTCGGCGGCGTTCATCATCGCCTTGTTGGACCGCAGGTTGAGCACGATCAGCAGCGCGAGCAGGGCGAACAGGATGCCGATCGGCAGCCAGAGCCAGCCCCAGAGGATCACCGCGACCACGGTCAGCGCGAGCGGGATCAGCACCGCCCCGGCGGCCAGCGGCGCGAACCACCTGTCCTGCTTGGCGGTGAACCGGAACACCATCCCGATCTGCTTCAGCCGTTGGCCGAACGACACCTTCTCCTGGGGCTTTGCCATGCCGCCGAGTCTAGTGGTCGCCGCCAGGACGGATGATCCCCGGCCGGTGGTCGGCCGGGGCCCGTCCGTGGCGGTGGTCAGCCGGTGGGCGAACGGTCCCCGACCGGCGCGGTACGGGGACGGGGCACCACCGGGGCGGCGCGGCCGGTGCCGCCCTCGCCGCGACCGGCGTCGGCGCTGCCGCCGGTGCCGCCCTCCTCGTGGTAGTCCTCCTCGACGTTGACCGCCCAGACGTCGTGGTCGGCGTCGTCGAGGATGTTCTCCGCGGCGAGCATCGCGGTGAGCATGGAGTGGTCCTGGTTGTTGTACCGGTGCATGCCGTTGCGCCCCACCGGGTGCACGTTCGGCACCGCCTCGGCGAGCCAACGGCGGATCACCTCGACCGCCTCGCCGTAGCCCTCGTCGTAGACCGGGTACGCCTTCGGCATCCGCACCACGTACCCGGTGGTGACCGAGCCGGGGCGCACCAGGCCGAGCCGTTCCAGCTCGGCGGTGCCGAACGCGACCAGCTCCGGGTCGGGGGTCGACCACAACTCGTCGCCCTCGTTGACGAAGTACTCCAGGCCGAGGCAGGTGCCGCCGGCCCGGACCATCTCCGGCGACCAGGCGCCGTAGTTCTGGATCCGCCCGACCTGCACCCCGGGGGTGTGCACGTAGATCCAGTTGTCGGGGAAACCGGCCTCGGCCGGCACCACCAGCGCCACGGTCAGGAAGTCCCGGTGCCGCAGCGCGTCGGCGGCGGCGCGGACCTCCGCCGGGGCGGGCGGGTCCATCGCCCGGACCAGGGCCGAGATCGGCATGCTGGAGACCACGTGGTCGGCGGCGATCCGCCGCTCACCGGACGGGCCGTCGACGGTCACCGCGACCGCCCGGCCGTCCGCCCGGTGCACGGTGCGTACCGCCGTCTCCAGCTCGACCGTCCCGCCGCCCTTGACCACCAGTTCGGCGCAGCGTTCCCACATCATCCCCGGGCCGAGCCGGGGGTAGCGGAACTCCTCGATCAGGCTGGTCACCTCGGTGCCGCCGCGCTGGGGCAGCAGCGCGCCCCGGATCGCCGCGCCGAGGGAGAGGTTGCGGATGCGCTGGGCCGCCCAGTCCGCCTGTAGCTCCGTCGCGGGGATGCCCCAGACCTTCTCGGTGTACGTCTTGAAGAACATCCGGTACAACCGGGCCCCGAACCGGGCGGACACCCAGCCCTCGAAGTGGCTCTGGTCGGCCGGCGGACGCACCCGCGCCCACAGGTACGACCCGACGCACCGGCACGCCTCCCACACGCCGAGGTTGCGCAGCGCGTTACCGGCCCGCAGCGGGTAGTCGAAGAGCCGACCCTGGTAGTGGATGCGGCTCATCCGGGGGCGCAGCAGGAAGTCGTCGTCGGAGAGCAACTCGTGCCAGAACGCCTCGACCCGGGACACCTTGGTGAAGAACCGGTGCCCGCCGATGTCGAACCGCCAGCCCTCCCGCTCCACGGTGCGGCTGATCCCGCCCACCACGTCGTCGGCCTCCACCACGTCGACCGGGGCGTGCCGCCGGGTCAACTCGTACGCGGCTGTGAGGCCGGCGGGGCCGGCGCCGATGACAACCGTGTGCGGCTGCGCCATCAAAGACACCACCATCGATGAGTTGCGGGTCAGGGCTGGCGGAATCTAACACGATCCCGCCGTGCCCGGACAGCGCCGTCGAATCGACGCCGAGCTGCGGCCGGACACCTCTTGCGGGTGCCGCCGAGGTCTGGGAAGATCGACACACTCGAATGCCCGACGGTCGTCGCCGTGCCGGTGGTCCTCCGCAGGCGTGCCCGGTGGCGTCCCGGGGTCAGCCGACGGTGACCGAGGCGTCCTGGCGGGCCGTCAGCGCCTGCTGGTAGAGCCGCCCCGCCCGGTACGACGAACGCACCAGCGGCCCGCTCATCACCCCGGCGAAGCCGATCTCCTCGGCCTCCTCGCGCAGCTCGACGAACTCCTCCGGCTTGACCCAGCGGGTCACCGGGTGGTGCCGGGGGGTGGGCCGCAGGTACTGGGTGATGGTGATCAGCTCGCAGCCGGCCCCGTGCAGGTCGCGCAGCGCCTGGGAGACCTCGGCCCGCTCCTCGCCCATGCCCAGGATCAGGTTGCTCTTGGTGACCAGGCCGGCGGCGCGGGCCTGCCGGATCACGTCGAGCGAACGCTCGTAGCGGAACGCCGGACGGATCCGCTTGAAGATCCGCGGCACCGTCTCGACGTTGTGCGCGAGCACCTCGGGCCGGGCCCCGAACACCTCGGCGAGCTGCTCGGGGACGGCGTTGAAGTCGGGGATCAGCAGCTCGACGCCGCAGCCGGAGCGCAGCGCGTGGATCTGCCGGACCGTCTCGGCGTAGAGCCACGCGCCTCCGTCGGGCAGGTCGTCGCGGGCCACCCCGGTGATGGTGGCGTAGCGCAGGCCCATCGTGGCCACCGACTCGGCGACCCGACGCGGCTCGTCGGCGTCGAACTCGGCCGGCTTGCCGGTGTCGATCTGGCAGAAGTCGCAGCGCCGGGTGCACTGGTCGCCGCCGATGAGGAAGGTGGCCTCCCGGTCCTCCCAGCACTCGTAGATGTTGGGGCAGCCGGCCTCCTGGCAGACGGTGTGCAACCCCTCGCGCGAGACCAGCCCGCGCAGCTCGGTGTACTCCGGCCCCATCTTGGCCTTGACCTTGATCCACGGCGGTTTGCGCTCGATCGGCGTCTCGGCGTTGCGCGCCTCGATCCGCAGCATCCGTCGCCCCTCGGGGGCGACCGTAGCGGAGCGCGCTGCCTGCTGGGTCGTCGGCGCGGAGTGCTCGATCGTCACAAAACCGAGCCTACGCCCGACGGCAGCGATCGATGCACGTCGGGCGACCGGCGTCACGTCACCGGTTTTGTGACACCGGCCACCCGGCGGCCGGAAAAGCCCGTTACAGCCCGGCGGAACGGGTGCTAGCGTGCCGGCAGAGCTGTGACGGAGCCGAGTAACGCCCCGACCCGCCAGTGCAGAGAGCCGCCGGTTGCTGGAAGGCGGTCTGACGCCGGGGCGCGAAGACCCTCCCGAGCCGCGGGAAGAACGGCGCGTCCGCGCGCCCAGTAGAGCCCGCCCGGCTGGCCCCGGTGAAAAGGCGACGAATGAGGCTCCCGCCACGGCGGGAGCGAAGGTGTGGTGGCACCGCGAGGTTCCCGCTCGCCCACACCTCCCGGGGATCGCGTTGCGATTGATCGAGGAGGTAACCGCCGTGCAACGCATCCTGTCCGCCCACCTGCCCACCCGCACCGGCGCGACCGTGCGGATCGCCGGTTGGGTGCACCGCCGCCGACTGCTCAAGTCGGTGGCCTTCCTGATCGTCCGGGACGCCACCGGCCTGGCCCAGGTGGTGGTCACCGACCCGGACGTGCGGGCCGCCGTGACGGCGCTGCCCGAGGAGACGGTGGTCGAGGTGGTCGGCACGGTCACCGCGAACGGCACCGCGTCCGCCGGGGTCGAGCTGACCCACCCGACCGTACGACCGCTCGGGCCGCCCGCCGTGCCGCCCCCGTTCGACCTGTACCGGCCGACGCTCACCGCGACCCTGCCCACCCAGCTCGACCACGCGCCGGTGGCGCTGCGGCACCCGACCCGCGCGGCGGCCCTGCGGATCGCGGCGGCGGCGGTGGCCGGCTTCCGGGCCACCCTCGACGCCCGCGACTTCGTGGAGGTGCACACCCCGAAGGTGGTCGCGTCGTCCACCGAGAGCGGGGCCAACGTGTTCACCCTCGACTGGTTCGGCCGGCCGGCGTACCTGGCCCAGTCGCCGCAGTTCTACAAGCAGCTCATGGTGGGCGTCTTCGAACGGGTCTACGAGGTGGGGCCGGTGTTCCGGGCCGAACCGCACGACACCGTCCGGCACCTGGCCCAGTACACCTCGCTCGACGTCGAGCTGGGCTTCGTCGACGACCACCGGGACGTGATGGCGGTGCTGCGGGACACCCTCGCCGGGATGCTCGCCGAGGTGGCCCGCCGGGCCGGGGGCGCGGTGGCGACCCTGGGCCTGACCCTGCCCGGGGTGCCGGCCGAGATCCCGGCCGTGCACTTCACCGAGGCGTTGCGGATCGCCGGCGCGCCCGCCGACGAACCCGACCTGGCCCCCGCCCACGAGCGGGCGCTGGGGGAGTGGGCCCGCGACACCCACGGGTCGGACTTCCTCTTCGTCACCGGGTACCCGATGGCGAAGCGGCCCTTCTACACCCACCCCGACCCGGCCCGGCCGGCGTACTCGAACGGGTTCGACCTGCTCTTCCGGGGCCTGGAACTGGTCACCGGCGGGCAGCGGCTGCACCGCCACGCCGACTACCTGGCGGCGCTCGCGGCCCGCGGCGAGCCGGTCGAGCCGTACGCCGGGTATGTCGACGCCTTCCGGCACGGGATGCCGCCGCACGGCGGCTTCGCGATCGGCCTGGAGCGGTTCGTGGCCCGGCTGGTCGGCGCGACCAACGTCCGGGAGGTGACCGCCTTCCCGCGCGACCTGCACCGGCTGACCCCCTGAGCCGCCGAGTGTCCGCGCGACCGGGCTGGGCCCGGGCCGGGCTGGCCCGGGGTTGGTGGGGCTGACCGGGTCGGACTGGGTGGCCGTGCCGACGATGCTGGCCTGCGTCGGCCGCCTGGTCTTCCCGGCCGTCCGTGGTCGCCCGCCGGGCTTGCACTCTGGGTAGTGGCCTTACCGATGTCGCCGTTGGTTGCTCTCCGTGATCGGCGCGGGGTGTGGGCGGAGCCCATCCTTGCCACCTATCAGCCCGCACCCCGCTGAACAGGGGTTTTTCCGCCGCCTCTCCCTGCCCCACCTACCTGCCCATCCACGCTTTGCTCTGCTGCCATCGACGCGACGGTCACTTTCCGCATGCGGTGCCTCTAGGGCAGCAGAGCAAAGTGGGGGAGAGGGGTAGGTGCTACCCGGCGGATTTCTTACGCTGCGTAGCGGCCCGAGAGGCGCTGCGGCGGACGGCGCTGGGCGACGGTGTGGCGGATACGGTGCCGGTGGATCTGCGGCGGCACGACGGGGCAACGGGAGCGGCGGGGGTGGCGGGAGCAGCGGGGGTGGCGGGGTCAGGCCGGGCCGAGCAGGTCCCAGCGGTTGCCGGCGACGTCCCGGAACACGGCCACCCGACCGTACGGTTCGGTGCGCGGCGGCGTCACGAACTCCACGCCGGCGTCGACCATCCGCCGGTGGACGGCGTCGAAGTCGTCGACCCGGAGGAAGAAGCCGACCCGGCCGGCGACCTGGTCACCGACCACCGCCTGCTGCCGCTCGCCGTCGGCGCGGGCCAGCAGGATGCCGGTCTGCGCGCCGGGCGGACGGACCACCACCCACCGCTTCGGGCGGCCGTCGTCGGTCAGCGAGGGCGCGTCCTCGACCAGCTCGAAGCCGAGAACCCCGGTGAAGAACGCGATGGCCGGGTCGTACTCGGCGACGACGAGGGTGACGAGGTCGATCCGCACCGGCTCAGCCGAGCAGGGTGGGCAGGTGCCGCTCCACCACGGGCAGCACCTCGGCCACCGGGACCGGGCGGCCCAGTTCAGCGGTCAGCGAGGTGGTGCCGGCGTCGGCGATGCCGCAGGGCACGATCCGGTCGTAGTACGACAGGTCGCAGTCGCAGTTGATCGCGAAGCCGTGCTGGGTGACCCCGCGGGCGACCCGGATGCCGATGGCGGCCACCTTGCGGGCCGGGCCCCGGTCGTCGTCGGGCACCCAGACGCCGCTGCGCCCCTCGACCCGGCCGGCGGTCAGCCCGAACTCGGCGCAGACGTCGATCAGCAGCTGCTCGGTGCGGCGGACGTAGGCGACCACGTCGACCGGGTCGGGCAGCCGGACGATCGGGTAGCCGACGAGCTGACCCGGCCCGTGCCAGGTGATCTTGCCGCCCCGGTCGACGTCGACGACGGGGGTGCCGTCCATCGGCCGGTCCCAGGGCTCAGTGCGCTTGCCGGCGGTGTAGACGCTCGGGTGCTCCAGCAGCAGCACGGTGTCGCCACGCTCGCCGGCCACCACCGCCTCGTGCAGCCGCCGCTGCTCGTCCCACGCGGCCGAGTAGTCGACCACACCCGCCCGGACGGCGGTCACCCCGGAAGTCGTCACGCTCACCCTGCCACCCTAGCCCCGCCCGCCGCCGCCGCGCCCCGTGAGCCTCGTCGCGCCACCCTGCGTGACCCCCGGCAGGCGGCCGGACCGGTCAGGCGTCGGGAACCGTCCAGAGCCACACGTCGTCCACCCGGCGGGGCTCGCCGAGCAGGGCGGTGGCGGTGCGGCGCAGGGCGTCCTCGTCGAGGTCGTACTTGGCCCCGTGCACCTCGTCGGGGAGGACGACCGCCTCGACCCCCCAGTACCGCAGGTCCGCCCGGGACAGCCGGATGCTGCCCTCGGTGACGATCGGCACCAGCCCGGTCCGGCCGGCCTGGTCCATCAGCGTGTCGAAGGTGCGCGGCGACGGCCCGATCCGGCCCCGCCCGTCCGGGCCGCCGGGGCCGAGGAAGAAGCCGGCGGGCAACCGGAACTCGCCCTGCCGGTGGGACAGGGCGTACGCCTGCCAGCGCTGCCCGTCCGGGGTCACGTCCAGGGTCAGCGGGATCGGGGTGAGCACCCCGCCCGGTGAGACGTACTCCCGCCAGGTGCCGGCGGTGACGAACTCCGGCACCGGCGGGCGGACGCTGGTCAGCAGCGGGGTCGGCAGCAGCGGCAGCAGCGCCGCCACGAACCCGACCCGCCACGCCCAGGTCGCCGTCCGGCCCGGCGGCGTCGCCCGCAACCGGTCGACGGTGTACGCCAGCAGCACCCCGATCACCGGCGCCACCACCAGAGCCAGCCGGGACGGCAGGGCGGCGTTGACCACCGGCAGGTTGTCCAGCACCCCGAAGGGCAGCAGTTGACCGGTGCGTCGCCCGTTCCACTTCGCCAGCGGCCCCCAGGAGAGCACCGCGAAGACCACGGCGGTCACCCCGAGCGCGGTCAGCGTGGCCCGCCGGCCGGGGCTGGCCCGTCGCCACAGCCACCCGAAACAGGCCACGGTGAGCAGCAGCAGCGGCAGCCCGAAGAAGCTGTTCTCCTCGGTCGGGTTGGGCGCCAGCGTGGTGTCCCAACCCAGCGCCCCGGCCAGCGACCGGCTCGGGTACGCCCCGAACGCGGCGATGTCCTCGGCGTGGATGACCGGGTCGAAGCCGGTGCCGTGGAACCGCTGCGGCCCGGCGAAGTGCAACCACAGCGGGTACGCCAGCAGCACCCCGGCGACCAGCGCGGTCACCGCCAACCCGCGCAGGAAGTCCGGCAGCGCGGCACGGGCCTGCGTCCGGCGGGCCGGGTGCAGCGCCCAGACGGCGAGGAAGACGGCGACCGCCAGCGCGGTGAAGAACAACCCCTCGGCGGCGATCGAGAAGGCCACCGCGACCAGCACCCCGAGCACCAGCCCGCCCCGCAACCAGCGGCCCGGCCGGCGCAGCGCGAACACCCCGGCCACCAGCAGCGGCACCAACCAGCCGGCGGTCCAGTTCAGGTGGGCGTTGGCGTGCGCGACCATGCCGGGGGAGAAGGCGATGAACAGCGCCCCGACACCTGCCGCGAGCCGACTGGCGACCAGGTGCCGGGAGAACAGCCAGTACCAGGCCAGCGCGGTGGCGGCGAGGTTGAGGGTGAGGATCACCAGGAACGTCGCCGGCGGCCCGATCAGGTACGTCAGCGGCGCGAAGACCACCGCGTACACGGTGATCGAGGTGTTGACGGCGAGGTTCACCCCGTCCGGCACGTTGAGCAGGTGGGTGAAGAGCGGGTTCTCCCCGTGCGTGACCGCGTGCCCGCCGAAGGCGAGCAGCCACTCGAAGAGCGCCTGGTCGCTGGAGTTCACGGTGATCGCCCGCTGGTTCGGGTCGCGCCACAGCCCGCTGGTCACCCAGACCGCCAGCGCCACGGCGACGACCAGCACGATCAGGTCGGCCCGCCGACCCCGGGCGGCGTCCGGGGCGGCGGTGGGCGGCTGGTCGGCGGCCAGGGTCGGGGAAGTCGGCACGGAGCGGACGTTACCAACCTGAACTGGACCGACCGGTCGGACCCGCGACCCCGACCCCGGCGGGTCAGTCGTGCAGGGCGGCGTGCAGGGCGGCGGGCAGCCCGGGGTGGGTCCAGGTGAAACCGGCCCGGGTGAGCACGGCGGGCAGGACCCGGGTGCTGGTCAGCGCCTCTTGGGCGAAACCGCCCAGGGCGACCTTCAGGGCGACCGCCGGGATCGGCACGATGGCCGGCCGGTGCAGTTGGCGGGCGAACTCCCGGGTGAACTCGGCGTTGGTGACCGGGTTCGGGCCGACCACGTTGACCGCGCCGGCGACCTCCCCGGCGGTCAGCAGGAACACCGTCGCGTCCAGCCAGTCCCGCAGCGAGATCCACGGCAGCCACTGCCGTCCACTGCCGAGCCGGCCGGCGATGCCCAGCCGGAACGGCAGCAACTGCGGCTTGAGTAGTCCCCCGTCGCGGTGCAGCGGCAGCCCCGTCCGCAGCCGTACCACCCGGACCCCGGCGTCCTCGGCCGGCCGGGTCGCCGCCTCCCAGACCCGGCACACGTCGGCGAGGAACCCCTCACCCGCCGGGGCGTCCTCCTCGACCACCCGGTCACCGGTGTTGCCGTACCAGCCGACCGCCGAGGAGTTGAGCAGCACCGGCGGCCGGTCCGCCGCCGGCATCCCGGCGATCGTGACGGCCAGCGTGGTGGTGGTGTCCACCCGGCTGGACCGGATCACCCGGCGGTACTCGTCGGTCCACCGCTTGTCGCCGACCCCGGCCCCGGCCAGGTTGACCACCGCGTCGACCCCGGCCACCACAGCCGGGTCGAGCTGCCCGGCGGTCGGGTCCCACCGCTGCTCGTCGGGGGTACGCGGCGACCGCCGGACCAGCCGGGTGACCTGGTGCCCGTCGTCGGTGAGGCGGTCGACCAGCCGGGTGCCGAGGAAGCCGGACACGCCGGCCATCAGGATCCGCATACCCCCATCTTCGGCTACGCGCCCCCGATCGGATGCGCCGACCGCCGACCGCCGACCACCTCGCCGCCCGACCGCCGACCGCCTCGCCCCGGTGATCAAGAGGTTTGCGTCACCGTTGATCTTCGACTTGACCTGAACCTCTTGATCAACTGACCTAAACCTCTTGATCACCGGGGGCGGGCCGGCGACCGAACTGGGCGGGGTGGAGAAGTCGGGGCAGGTGGGGCGCCCGGGGAGACGGGAGGACTGGGGCCGAGGAGGCGGCAGGGGCAGAGGGCCCGCGGCGGCGGGGCCTACCGGGTGCCCGCGTCGCCGGCCGGGGCCGAGCGCAGGTCGGCCAGGAGGCGCTCCACCTCGGCGAACGCGTCGGCCGGAAGCGGGCCGAGGGTGAGGGCGGCGAAGTTCTCCCGCGCCTGCGCCACCGTCCGGCACCCGGGGATCGGCAGCGTACGGGGGCTGCGCGCCAACAGCCAGCCCAGCGCCCCCTGGGCGAGGGTACGGCCGTCGGCGGTCAACGCCGCCCGGACCGCCGCCACCCGGGCCGACCACTCGGGGGTGGGCCGGCCGTCGCGGAACCACACCAGCCACTCCGGGGCCCGGCCCCGCACGTCGTCCGCGCCCGGCGTACGGGTGGCCCCGGTGAGCAGGCCCATCGCCAGTGGCCCCCGGTTGAGGCTGGCCAGGTCGAAGGTGTCGCAGACGGCGAGCACCTCCGGGTTGTCGTTCAGCACCGACTCGTCGTGTTCGACCGCGATGCAGTGCGGCCCCGCCCCGGCGAACACCCCCGCCGACTCCGGGTTGTCGGTGCTCCAGCCGTACCCCCGGATCTTGCCCTGGGTGACCAGGCCCTCCAGGGTGTCGACCAGGTCGAGCGCGGCGGACGCCGGCAGGTCGTTGAGGTGCAGCAGGTAGAGGTCGACGTGGTCGGTGCCGAGCCGGCGCAGCGACCCCTCCAGGCTGGCCACCGCGTACCCCGGGCTGGCGTCCACGCCCAGCGCCAGCCGGGTCGCCTCGTCGCTGCGGTTGCCGAACTTGGTGACGATCACCGCCTCGTCCCGCCGGCCGGCGAGCGCCCGGCCGAGCACCCGCTCGCTGTGCCCGGCCCCGTAGTTGCTGGCCGTGTCGAAGAGGGTGACGCCCAGGTCGAGGGCCTGGTGGATGGTGGCGACCGACTCGTCGTCGTCCACCTCACCCCAGCCGTACGGCTGACCGTCGTCGCCCCACAGCGGGCCACCGATCGCCCAGCACCCCATGCCGATCGCGCCGACCTCGATTCCACTGCGGCCCAGAGTCCGTGTCGTCGTCATGCCGACCAGTTTTCAACCTGGAGTGCGCTCCAGGTCAAGCGGTAGCATCCGGCCCATGTACCCGCCCTCGGAGGCCGCCCGGCGCAGTGGGTTCAGCCTCGACACCCTCCGCTACTACGAGAAGATCGGCCTGCTCAGCGGCGTCGGACGCACCTCGGGTGGCCGTCGGGTCTTCACCGACGACGACCTGAGCTGGCTGGTGATCTTCCGCTGCCTGCGCGACACCGGCATGCCGATCGCCGAGATGTGCCGCTACGCCGAGCTGTCCCGGGCGGGGGAGCACACCGTCGCCGCCCGGCAGGAACTGCTGGAACAGCACGCCGCCCGGGTCGAGGAGCAGTTGACCCTGCTCCAGCGCCAGTACGCCCACCTGCGCGAGAAGATCCGCTTCTACCAGGGCCTCACCGGGGCGACCCCCGCCCCCTGAGCGCCCGGCCGCGCCGGTCACGGTCGGGCGGACCCCGGTACGTCCGGGGCCGGTGGGGCACCGGGCAGCCGGGCCAGCACCGGGGCGAGCGGTTCGAGGGCGTCCCGGCGTACCACGAAGCGGGTGACACCCCAGCGACGCCGGTGGGCCGCGACCGCCGCGACGATCTCGTCCACCGTGCCGATCAACACGAACGGGGTGGCCAGCAGCTCGGCGACGGTCAGCCCGATCCGTTCGGCCTGCTCGGCGGCGGCGGCCCCGGCGTCGTCGGTGACCACCACCGTCTGCACCAGCGCCTCCAGCGCGGGCGGGGCGTCCCGGCCGGCCGCACCGGCGGCCACGTGCGCGAGCTGCGCCTCGATCTGGTCGACCCGCCAACGCGCCTCGTGCCGGTGGCCGTCGGCGAGGGTACGCCCGAAACCGGTCAACCCGACCACGTCGGCGTGCGCGCCGGCCCAGCGCAGCAGCGTCGAGTTGGCGGTACCCATGGTCAACGGGATGCGCTCCCGCACCGGCCGTGGCGAGGTCAGCCGGGCCTCCCGCGCCACCAGGTCGGGGGAGTCGACCGTCACCGGGGCGCCGTCGAGCAGGGCCCGGACCGCCTCGGCGACGGCCACGCAGCGGCGTACCCGGCCGGCCACGTCGGGGCGTACCCGGCCGACGGCGGCCCACTCGGCGGGGGTGTGGCCGGCACCGACACCGAGCCGGGCCCGCCCGCCGGAGACCAGGTCGAGGGTGGCCACGTCGGCGGCGAGCAGGATCGGTTCCCGCACCCCCAGGTTCGACACGTACGAGCCGAGACCGATCGTGGTGGTCACCGATGCGGCGGCGGCGAGCGCGACGAACGGGGACGCCACGGCACCCGGGTGGTCGGCGGCGAGCAGGGCGGCGAAACCGGCCGACTCCGCCCGGCGGGCGAGGTCGACCCAACCCGCCGCGTCGGTCGGGGTGGCCTGGAGCGAGAAGACGGTCACCAGGTCAGCTTCGCCGTCGCGGGCCGCCCCGGCCATCCCGCAGGCCCGGATTCTGCCAACCGGAGAATCCCGGTACGCTCCGCCGGCCGGGAGGCTGCTTCCGCCGGGCTACGGCGGGTCCGGCCGCCCCTCCGCCGGGTTCGCCTCGTGCCAGCGGGCCCGCCAGGCGGCCTCGTGCGCCTCGTGGTCGGCCCGCTCGTCGTGTACGGCCCGACGCAGGGCCTGCCGGGAGCCGCTCATGGTCACCACCTCGATCGTGACCAACCCGACGCAGATGGCGGTCAGCAGCGCGAGCCCGCCCAGCGCCGAGAGCCCCGCCGCGACCGGCACGGCCGCGGCGAGCACCACCAGCGTGCCGACCCGGGTCCAGCTCAGCGTGTGCAGGGTGCGCAGTTGGAACAGCATGTTGCTGGCCAGATAGCAGATCACCCCGCCGAAGAACAGCGGCACGGCCGGCCCGTGGGCCTGCTCGCCGAGCCCGCCGGCCGGATCGGTGACCGCGCGGACCAGTTCCTCACTGCCGATCGCGAACAGGATGATGCCCGCGATCATCGGCAGGTAGAGATAGGCGTAGGCGTCCCGGGCCATGGTCGTGCGACGACGGCCGGTCGCCGCGTGCAGGGCGATCCGGGCAGCCGGGCCGATCAGGTCGAAGTGTGCCCACCACAGCGCGGCGGTGAAGACGATGCCGAGCGCGGAGGCGATGACCCCGGGCCAGGTCACCGGCTTGCCGAGGACGTTGCCGCCGACGCCGACCGAGATGATCGACTCGCCGAGCGCGATGATCAGGATGAGGTCGTACCGTTCGGTCCAGTGCTCGGCTGAGGTCACCGCCCAGCTCCAGGTGTCGGCGATCAGCCCGGTGCCGTACTGGACCAGCACCACCAGGATCCAGAGCACGTCGCGGACGAGGCCGGCCCGGTCGGAGTCGTCGATCGCCACCGGCACCAGGGCCGCCGCCAGCAGCAGCACGGTGCTGGTGAGCAGTTCGGGCAGGAAGTGGAACAGGGGCCGCCGGCCGGTCGGGTCGTCCTGCGCAGTGAGCAGGAACAGCACCACGTGTACGCCCCGGACCACCACGTAGCTGACCGCCACCACCAGCGGCCCGGCAAGCTCCCCCTGCGGCGGGCTGAACGCCTGCGGCAGGGCCAGCGCGAACGCGAACAGGGAGGCCATCGCGGCCACCATCAGCACCGGGACGAAACCCTCACCGAGCCGGAGCCGGGTGGCGGCCATGCTGTGCACCACCCAGCACCACCACAGCACGGCGAGCACCAGGCCGGCGTGCAGCAGTTGCCGGCCGCTGATCTCGGCGGCGGTGGCCCGGGTGATGATGAAGAACGAGACGACGAAGACCAGGTCGAAGAAGACCTCGAACTTGTCGACCCGGGCGCCGGGTGCGACGGCCACCGCCGGGCCGAGCCCGCCGCGCCGTCGTTCACCGTTCACCGGTCCACTCTGGCAGCGCGCCGTGGGGCCGGGGCGGGAATCCCGCAGCCGGCGTCGGTCCCCGCCGTCAGTGCCGGCTCAGCCCCGCCATGAGCAGGTCGAGCAGGCGGCCGGCGAGGTCCCGTTGCTCCGGCCCCTGCGCCGCCAGCGACATCCCGCCCAGCCCGGCCAGCACGTCACCCGGGTCGACGTCCGGGCGGATCGTGCCGGCGGCGACACCGGCCGCCAGCAGCCGGGTCAGCGCGGCGACCAGCAGGTCCCGGCTCTGCGCGTACGGGTTGGTGCCGGCGGCGATCACCAGGCGCAGGGCGTCGGCCATGCCCTGTTTGGTGGCGAGGTAGTCGACGAAGCGGTCCATCCAGGCCCGGGTGGCCTCGGCGGGCGGCAGCCGGGCCAGCAGTTCGTCGGCGGCGGCGCAGAGCTTGGCCAACTCGTTGCGGTAGGCGGCCTCCACCAGCGCCTCCCGGGTGGGGAAGTGCCGGTAGAGGGTGCCGATGCCGACCCCGGCGTCCCGGGCGATCGAATCCAGGGTCACCTCCGGCCCCTGCCGGGAGAACGCCCGTACGGCGGTGTCGAGCAGCCGCTGACGGTTGCGCAGCGCGTCGGCGCGCAGCGGCCGGGGGTTGGCCGGCGGTGTGTCGGGGTTCGGGGCGGTCGGCGGCGTGTCGCCGCCGGGGCTGGTGGGCGGCACGTCGCCTCCTGGGGTCTGGTGCGGCGGGCCGGTGGGCGGCCACCGCGCGGTGCGGTGTCGGCGGCCGTCGGCGGGTCGGTTCCGGGGTGACGGCGGCCACCCGGGCCTGCCCGGCACGGTGACCGGTTGGCAAACGGAGGAACCTCCGGTTACGCTCGGAGGCGTAACGGAGGGCCCTCCACTTCTCATCGTACCGGTCGGGCCGCCCGGCCCACGCCGCACCGACAAGGACGGATCATGACCACCGACACACCGGTCCACACCCCCTTCGACGCCCGCACCACCGCCCTGGAGGTGGTCCGCGACATCGACCTCACCGGCCGCCGCGCCGTGGTCACCGGCGGCGCCTCGGGCATCGGCGTGGAGACCGCCCGCGCCCTCGCCGCCGCCGGAGCGGACGTCACCCTGGCCGTACGCGACCTCGACGCCGGTCGACGCGCCGCGAAGGACATCACCGACAGCACCGGCAACGACCGGCTGCAGGTCGCCCCGCTCGACCTCGCCGACCAGGCGTCCGTGGCCGCCTTCGTGGCCACCTGGGACGGGCCGCTGCACGTGCTGGTGAACAACGCCGGCATCATGGCCTCGCCCGAACGGCGTACCCCCGAGGGCTGGGAGTTGCAGTTCGCCACCAACCACCTCGGGCACTTCGCCCTCGCCACCGGGCTGCACCGCGCCCTCGCCGCCGCCGACGGGGCCCGGGTCGTCGCGGTCAGCTCCGCGGCGCACCTGCGCTCCCCGGTGGTCTTCGACGACATCCACTTCCGGCAGCGCCCGTACGACCCGTGGGAGGCGTACGGGCAGTCGAAGACCGCGAACGTGCTGTTCGCCGTCGAGGCGACCCGGCGCTGGGCCGACGACGGCATCGTCAGCAACGCGCTGATGCCCGGCGCGATCCGCACCAACCTCCAGCGGTACGTCAGCGCCGGGGAACTGGAGCGGATGCGGGCCGCCAGCGGGGGCGGCGCGGCCAACTGGAAGACCGTCGAGCAGGGTGCCGCCACCTCGGTGCTGGTCGCCACCTCGCCGCTGCTCGACGGGATCGGCGGCCGGTACTTCGAGGACTGCCAGCAGGCCGCCCCGCACCAGCCCGGCACCCGCACCGGCGTCGCCGCGTACGCCCTCGACCCGGCCGCCGCCGAGCGGCTCTGGACGGTCTCCGAGCAGACCCTGCGCGGCTGACCCGCCGGGGTGCCGTACCCGGCACCCCGTGACGACGGAGGGCGCCCCGGTCGACCGACCGGGGCGCCCTCGCGCAGGCGGGTGTTACAGGCCCAGCTCGGCCTCGAAGTTGCCGCCCTCCAGCCGCTCCTTGACCGCGACCAGGAAACGGGCCGCGTCGGCGCCGTCGATCAGCCGGTGGTCGTAGGACAGGGCCAGGTAGACCATCGACCGGATCGCGACGACCTCGCCCAGGTCCGGGTCGTTGACCACGACCGGACGCTTCACCACGGCACCCGTGCCGAGCATCGCCGACTGGGGCGACGGCACGATCGGGGTGTCGAACAGCGCGCCCCGGCTGCCGGTGTTGGTCAGCGTGAAGGTCGCCCCGGCGATCTCGTCCGGGCTGATCTTGTTGGTCCGGGTGCGCTCGGCCAGGTCGGCGACGCGCTTGGCGATGCCGCCCAGGTTGAGGTCACCGGCGTTGTGGATGACCGGCGTCAGCAGGCCCCGCTCGGTGTCCACCGCGATGCCGAGGTTCTCGGCGTCCGGGTAGGTGATGGTGCCCGCGTCGAGGTCCATCCGGGCGTTCACGATCGGGTACGTCTGCAGGGCCTCGATGGCGGCCAGCGCGAAGAACGGCAGGAACGACAGCTTCACGCCGTGCCGCTGCTGGAACGAGTCCTTCGCCTGCGCCCGCAGCCTGGCGATCCGGGTGACGTCCACCTCGATCACCGTGGTGAGCTGCGCCATCTCGTGCAGCGACTCCTGCAGGCGGTTGGCGATGGCCTTGCGGATGCGGGTCAGCTTCTCGGTGGTGCCCCGCTTGCCGCTCGGCTGCGGCTTCGCCGCCGGTGCGGCCGGGGTCGCCGCGGCGGCCGGCTGCGCGGCGGGGGCCGGAGCCGCCTTGGCCGCCTTCGCCTTCTCCGCCGCCTCCAGCACGTCCTGCTTGCGGATCCGGCCACCCACGCCGGTGCCGTTGACCGAGGCCAGGTCGACACCGTGCTCGCCGGCCAGCTTGCGGACCAGCGGGGTCACGTAACCGGGGGCGTCGCCGCCGCCCTGGGCGGGCGCGGCCGGCGCCGCCGGGGCGGCCGGCTGGGCGGCCCGCTCGGCCTGCGCCGGCTGGGCCGCCGACTCGGTCTCGGCGGCCGGCTCGCTGTAGCCCGCGCCCGGGGTCGGCTCGGTGACCTCCGGCTCCGGCTTCGCCTCGGCCCTGGGCTGCTCCGCCTTCGGCTCCGGCTCCGGCTTCGTCTCGGCCGGGGCCGCGCCCGCCGCACCGATGATCGCCAGGTCCGCGCCGACGGCGGCGGTCTCGTCCTCGGGGACCTTGATCTCCAGGACGGTGCCGGCGACGGGCGACGGGATCTCGGTGTCGACCTTGTCGGTGGAGACCTCCAGCAGCGGCTCGTCGACCTCGACGGTCTCGCCGACCTGCTTGAGCCAGCGGGTGACGGTGCCCTCGGTGACGCTCTCGCCCAGGGCCGGCATCTTCACCGGGGTGCCCTCGCCCGACGACGCCGGGGCGGCCTGCGCCGCCGGCTGCTCCCGGGCCGGCTTCTCCTGCTCCGGCTCCGGGCCGGTACCCTCGGCGGCGGCCGTCGGCTCGGGGGCCGGCGCGGCCTGCTCCTGCTCGTCGGCCTCGCCGCCGGCCTGCGGGGCGTCCCCGCCGGCCGACTCGCCCTCACCCGAGATGACGGCCAGCTCGCTGCCCACCTCGGCGGTCTCGTCCTCGCCGACCACGATCCGGCTCAGCACCCCCGCGGCGGGGGAGGGGATCTCGGTGTCGACCTTGTCGGTGGAGACCTCCAGCAGCGGCTCGTCGACCTCGACGGTCTCGCCCTCCTGCTTGAGCCAGCGGGTGACGGTGCCCTCGGTGACGCTCTCGCCGAGCCGAGGCATGGTGACCGATACCGGCATGTTCTGAAACTCCTTCGTGGCCTGGTGCGATCCTCGCCCGCTTGCCGCCGGCGTCGCGGAATGAGTGTGGGTCAGGCGTGCGCGTGCAGCGGCTTGCCGGCCAGGGCCAGGTGCGCCTCGCCCAGCGCCTCGTTCTGGGTCGGGTGGGCGTGCACGAGCTGCGCCACCTCCGCCGGGTAGGCCTCCCAGTTGTAGATGAGCTGCGCCTCGCCGATCAGCTCACCGACCCGGGCACCGACCATGTGGACGCCGACCACCGGGCCGTCCTCGACCCGGACCAGCTTCACGAAACCGGCGGTCTTGAGGATCTGGCTCTTGCCGTTGCCGCCGAGGTTGTAGTTGTAGACCTTGACCTTGTCGCCGTACTGCTCCTTGGCCTTCGCCTCGGTCAGACCCACCGACGCCAGCTCGGGGTCGGAGTAGGTGACGCGCGGGATGCCGGCCTCGTCGATCACGGCCGGGTTCAGGCCGGCGATCTCCTCGGCGACGAAGATGCCCTGGGCGAAGCCCCGGTGGGCGAGCTGGAGGCCGGGCACGATGTCGCCGACCGCGTAGACGTTCGGCACGCCGGTGCGCAGCCGCTCGTCGGTCAGCACGTACCCCCGGTCGAGCTTGACGCCCTGCTCCTCGTAGCCGAGGTCGGCGGTGTTCGGGCCCCGTCCGACGGCGACCAGCAGCAGCTCGGCCTCGACGGTCTCGCCGCCGGCGATGGTCAGCTTGACGCCGTTCTCGGTCTTCTCGACCTTCTCGAACGGCTTGCCGACCTTGAAGTTGATCTTCCGCTTGCGGAACGCCCGCTCCAGCGCCTTCGATGACTCCTCGTCCTCGGCGGCCACCAGCCGGGGCAGCGCCTCGACGATGGTCACGTCCACCCCGAAGGACTTCCACACGCTGGCGAACTCGACGCCGATCACGCCGCCACCCAGTACGATCGCCGACGCCGGCACCCGGTCCAGGGTCAGCGCGTGGTCACTGGTGATGATCCGCTCGCCGTCGACCTCCAGGCCCGGCAGGCTCCTGGCGTACGAGCCGGAGGCCAGGATCACGTTGCGGCCGGTGTACCGCTTGCCGTCCACCTCGACGACGTTCGGGCCGACCAGCTTGCCGGCGCCCGCCACGAAGGTGATGTTCTTGTTGCCGCCGACCAGCCCCTGCAGGCCCTTGTAGAGGCGGGAGATCACCCCGTCCTTGTACGAGTTGACCCCGGCCATGTCGATGCCGACCAGTTCGGCCTTGACCCCGAACTGCGCCGACTCCCGGGTCTGGTCGGCGATCTCCGCCGCGTGCAGCAGCGCCTTGGTCGGGATGCAGCCGTTGTGCAGGCAGGTGCCGCCGAGCTTGCCCTTCTCGACCAGCGCGACGGAGAGATCAAGCTGGGCGGCACGCAGCGCCGCCGCGTAGCCGCCGCTGCCACCTCCGAGAATGACGATGTCGAAGGTTGCGTCGTTCGGCTCGCTCACGTCCAACTCCCTGGTCGCTTCGCTGCATCGGGGGGTCACGGCGGGGCGCTACGGGCAGACCCCACCTCGGTCATCTTGTCACTTGCCCGTCCGGACCGCGTACCGAGGTGCCCAACGACACGTCCCCGACACGTACTCTTGGCACCGTCCTCGACGACGGACGGGGGAGAGGAGTGGTCCGGTGGCGCTGTTCCGGCGACGCAAACCGCCGACCCCGGCCAACCGTGACCGGCCGGCCGACCGGGCCGACCTGGATCACCTGGCCAACTTCGCCCGCACCCGCCGGGGGGTCGAGGCGTACCTCGAACCCCGGACCACGATGACCGAGACCACCGTCATCATGATCGCCGACGACGGCGAGTGGACCCGGCGGCGCATCGACGGCCCGGACGGCGCCCGCCGCTTCGCGCACGCCCTGGGCATCCCGATCTACGACGTCCGGCTGATGGGCTACCCGCAGCGGATGCGCGACTACAACGAACGCCGCAAGCGCCGCCCCGAGCGGTACTGACGGCCACCCGGCCGACGGCCCGGAAACGCGGACGGGACGCCCGGAGGCGTCCCGTCGTCGTGTCGCGGATGCGTCAGCCGTTGGCGGCGACGTCCTCGACCAGCTGCACCAGGGTACGCACCGGCACGCCGGTGCCGCCCTTGGTCCAGTAGCCGGTCGGCTCACCCGAGTGGTAGCCGGGGCCGGCGATGTCGATGTGCGCCCAGGCCACCTCGTCGGTGACGAACTCGCGCAGGAAAACCCCGCCCTGGAGCATGTGGCCGGCCCGGTCCATGCCCGCGTTGACCTGCGAGATGTCCGCGACGTCCGAGTCCATGCCCTTGCGGACGTCGTCCGGCAGCGGCATCGGCCAGGCCGGCTCGCCGACCGTGTCACCGGCCACCTTCACCCGCTCGCACAGCTCGGGGGTGCCCATCACCCCGGCGATCCGCTTGCCCAGCGCGATCACCTGCCCACCGGTGAGGGTGGACGTCTCGAACAGGTAGTCGGTGCCGTCGGCGCAGGCACGGGCCATCGCGTCGCCCAGGATCATCCGGCCCTCGGCGTCGGTGTTGAGCACCTCGACCCGCTTGCCGTTGAACATGGTGACCACGTCACCCGGGCGGTAGCTGGTGCCCGACGGCATGTTCTCGGCCATCGGCAGGTAACCGGTCACCGTCACGGACGGCTTGAGCGCGGCGATCGCCAGCATCGCCGCGCCGACCGCCGCCGCGCCCGCCATGTCGGACTTCATCTCCCACATGCCCTGGGCCGGCTTGATCGAGATGCCGCCGGTGTCGAAGGTGATGCCCTTGCCGACCAGCGCCACCCGCTTGCCGTTCGTCTCGCCGGCCGGGGTCCAGGTCAGCTTGACCAGCCGCGGCGGGGCCTCCGAGCCCTGCCCGACGGCGGTGATGCCGCCGTACCCGCCGGCCCGCAGCTGCTCCTCGTCGAGCACCTCGACGTCGAGCCCGGCGGCCCGGGCGGCGGTGGCGACGGCCTCGGCGAAGGCCGGCGGACGCAGCTCGTTCGGCGCGGTGTTGACCCAGTCGCGGCTGGTGCGCACCGCGCCGGCCAGGGCGGTGGCCCGGTCGACCTCGGCCCGCGCGGTCGCGTCGGCGGCGTCCGGCACGGCGATCAGCACCTCGGCCACCGGCTCCCGCCGGGACGGCTGCGGCTTCGTCTTGTAACCGGCGAACCGGTAGCCGCCGAGCAGCGCCCCCTCGGCGACCGCGCGCAGCGCGGCCGGGGCGTCGGCGTCGTCGGGCAGCGGCAGGCTCAGCGCCACCCGGGGCGCCCCGGCCAGCGCCCGGACCGCCGCGCCGGCAGCCCGGCGCAGGGTCTCCGGGGCGGGGGCGGCACCGGTCGGCTCCGGACCCAACCCGACCGCCACGACCAGCGGGGCGGTGACCGTGCCCAGCGTGGCCAGCTTGATCACCTCACCGGGGCCACCGGTCGCGCCGAGCAGGGCCAGCGTCGCGGTCAGCTTGCCGTCGAAGGCGGCGGCGATGCTCTCCGCGCCGTCGGCGAGCAGCAGGGTGCCGGCCGGACCGCTCGTGGCGTCCGGGCCGGTGGTCTGGCTGTGCACGCCGATCACGATCGCGTCGACCGCGAGCTCGGCGGGGTCGGTGTCGACCAGGCTGAGGGTGGTGCTGGACGATGTCACTGAAGCTACTCCGGGCGGGCCGGGCCGGCCGCGGCGTCGCGTACCGGCGGTGATGGTCTCCGGCGGCAACCTACCCGCCGGAGCGCGGGTGCGTCCCGCCGAAGTGCCGACGGGTCCCGCCGATGCTAACCAGCGGGACACCCGGCGGTAAGTTGCCACCCATGACGGACGTGACCTCCGACGCCGCCGCGACCCGGCTGCGCCGTTCCCCGCTGCACGCGCGACACACCGCGCTCGGTGCCAAGTTCGCCCCCTTCGGGGGGTGGGAGATGCCCCTGGAGTACGCCGGTGGCGGCGTGCTCAGGGAGCACACGGCGGTCCGGACGGCGGTCGGGGTCTTCGACGTCTCGCACCTGGGCAAGGCGCGGGTCACCGGCCCCGGCGCGGCCCGGTTCGTCAACTCCTGCCTGACCAACGACCTGGACCGGATCGGGGCGGGGAAGGCGCAGTACACGCTCTGCTGCGACGACGCCACCGGCGGGGTGGTCGACGACATCATCGCCTACCGGTACGCCGACGACCACGTCTTCCTCATCCCCAACGCGGCGAACACCGCCGAGGTGGTCCGCCGGCTGCGCGCCGCCGCCCCGGCCGACGTCGAGGTCACCGACGAGCACGACCGGTACGCGGTGCTGGCCGTGCAGGGCCCCCGCTCGGCCGAACTGCTCGACGCGCTGGCCCTGCCCACCGGGCACGACTACATGAGCTTCTCCCCGGCGACGCTGGCCGGTGCCGGGCTGACCGTCTGCCGCACCGGCTACACCGGTGAGCTGGGCTACGAGCTGGTGGTGCCGGCCGGGGACGCGGTGGCCGTCTGGGACGCGCTGTTCGCCGCCGGGGCGGCCTTCGAGCTGCGGGCCTGTGGGCTGGGCGCCCGGGACACCCTGCGCACCGAGATGGGCTACCCGCTGCACGGGCAGGACCTCTCCCTGGACATCACCCCCGTGCAGGGGCGCTCCGGCTGGGCCGTGGGCTGGGACAAGCCGGCCTTCTGGGGCCGCGACGCGCTGCGCGCCGAGAAGGCCGCCGGCCCCCGCCGTACGCTGCGCGGCCTGGAGGCCGTCGACCGGGCCATCCCGCGCGCCGGGATGACCGTGTACGCCGGTGACGCCCCGGTCGGCACGGTCACCAGCGGCACCTTCAGCCCCACCCGCAAGCAGGGCATCGCCCTCGCCCTGCTGGACACCACCCCGAAACTCGCCGACGGTGACCTCGTCGAGGTCGACATCCGGGGCCGCCGCGCCCAGATGCGGGTCACCCGACCCCCCTTCGTCACCCCCTCCGTCCGCTGACCCGCGCGGGTCAGTGGGTGGGGTGGGGGCGTTCGCCCGCGTCGAGGACGGCCTGGGTCCAGCCGCCCTCGATGACGCCGGTGCCGTCCAGGACCGCCCAGTCGACGACCTCGGCGACCGCCACCACGACCGGGGAGCCGATCCGCACGGTGGGGTCGGTGTTGGCGTCGCTGGCGCTGGCCCCGACGATCCGCTCCGGGGCGTCCCACGAGCTGACCCCGGCCCACACGTACTCGGGGCCGTCGTCGCCGGGCAGGCCGTACTTGACCACCAGTTGCGCCTCCGGCGGCAGCCCGTCGGCGAGGAACCGGGCCCGGATGTCGTCCAGCCCGGCGCGGGCGGTGGCGACGGCCCGGCTCATCGCGTCGCCGGACCGGGCGTACCGGACGTCCGGCTCGATGCCGGAGAAGAGGGTCGCGCAGGCCGCCGCGTAGTAGCGTCCGTCCGGGCCGGGGTGACCCGGCGGCGGGCGCAGGCTCAGGAACGAGTCGGCGTCTGGGTCGGTCGCCGGGTCCAGCTCCAGCCGCAGCAGCACCGGGGCCGTCGCGCCGTGCTGCTCCGGGTTGCCGTACGCCACCGCGATGTCGTGCCCGGTCACCGTGGCCAGCACCGGCAGCTGCACGAACGCCGGCACCTCCTCGCCGGCCAGCCCGTCGGTCCAGTCCCGCAGCAGCCGGCGGGCGGCACCGGTCAGCACCGCGCCCCAGGCCCGGGTGAGGTGGTCGGGCACCCCCTGGGTCTGCAACTCCAGCAGCCCGAAGCGGCGCAGCCCCTTGGTGGTGAACCACAACCCCTCGGTGTCCGAGGAGTACGGCACGAGCACCCAGTCGACCAGCCGGATGCGGCCCTGCGCGTCGGGCAGCGACCGCAGCGCCGTCGCCGGGTCGAGGAACTGCAACCCGAACACGTCCACCACGTCACCGCCGACGGACTCGGCGACGGCGGCGGCCACCGCGCGGGCCGCCCACTCGTGCGCCGGTGGCCAGCCCGGCCGGTACTCGGCCTGCACCACCACCAGGTGACTGGCGGCGGCGAGCCGGCCCAACTGGGCCTCGGTGGCACCGAACGCGGTGAGCAGGTCCGGCGGCAGCTGCGGGAACTCGTCGATCGACCGGGTGTCCACCGACATCAGCGGACTGTCCAGCATCTGCGTGGCCAGGCCGTACACCGGGTCGGCGAGGCGGCCGGCGAGACCCCGTACCGCCGTCTTCGGGCTCACCGGTGGCAACCCCGCCACCGGCACCAGGTAGGTCGCGCTGAGCGACTCCGGGACCGGTACGGGCAGGAAGTCGTCCGTGATGAGCAAGTCGTCCCCCGGAAGGCCGTGCCGGTGCTGTCGGGGCAAACGCTACCCGGCGCGCCGCGTCGTCCTCAGCCGGACAGCACCAAGCCCAGGTAGACCAGCGTGGTCACCACCTCTACGACGGCCCCCAGCACGTCGCCGGTGATCCCGCCGAGCCGGCGTACCAGATGGCGGAGCAGGCCGGTGGCGACGGCGAGGGCGGCCAGCACGGCCAGCGGCCCCTGCCACGGTCGGCCCGGCACGGCCGGCACCGCCAACAGCGCGACGGCGACCGCGCCGACGACCGGCGCGACCGGCCCGACCGTCCCGGCGACCAGCGCGCCCAGCCCGTCGGGGCGGGCCGCCGGCACCCCCCGGCGGCAGGCCAGGGTCACCCCGAGCCGGCCGGCGGCGGTGCCGGCCAGCACCGCCGCGAGCACCGCCGGCCAGGGCCGCCCGGCCAGCTCGGCCAGCGTCGCCGTCTGGAGCAGCAGGACGACCACCAGCGCGACCACGCCGAACGGGCCCACGTCCGGCTTCTTCATGATCTCCAGTGCCGCCGTGCCCCGCCGGTAGGAGCCCAGCGCGTCCACGGTGTCGGCCAGCCCGTCCAGGTGCAGTCCCCGGGTGAGCAGGGCCGCCGCCGCGACGGTCACCCCGGCGGCGACCAGGGGCGGGGCGAGCGCGGCCAGACCGAGCAGCACCGCGCCCAGCACCGCCCCGAGCAGCAGCCCGACCAGGGGCGCGAGCGCCATCGCGGTGCCCGCCGTCGCCCGGTCGACCCGCCCGGCCCGGACCGGGACGGTGGTGAGGGTGGTCAGCGCCAGCCGGAGCCCGTCGCCGCGCCCCGACTCAGCCCGCACGCCGGCCGGACGGGTCGGGCTCCGGCCCGGCGTCGGCGGGGGCGGTGGTGGTCGGCCCCGGACCGGCCGGGGTCGGCTCGGCGAACTCCGGGGTGACGTCGGGCTGCCCCGCCTCGTCCCCGGCGGCCACCGGCGCGGCGGTTTCCGGATCGGCGGCGGGGGTGCTCGCGGCGGCGGCGGCCGGCGAACCGGTGGCCTCGTCGTCGTCGGGGCCGCCGTGCTGCGGGTGCGCCGGCAGCGACCCGGCCAGCGCCAGCACCGAGCGCAGCAGCGGCAGGGCGGCCAGCGCGTTCGCCCCCTCGCCCAGGTCGAGCCGCAGATCCAGCAGCGGGGTCAGGCCGAGCACGTCGGCGGCGAGCCGGACCGCCGGGTGACCGCCGTGGTCGACCAGCAGGCACCAGTGCCGGGCCTGGCCGGCCAGATCCCGGGCGACCATGCCGGCGGCCAGCCCGACCGGCCCGTCGAGCAGCACCGGCACCCGGCGGGCGGTCGCCCCGAGCAGCACCCCGCAGGCCACCGCCACGTCACCGCCGCCCAGCTCGGCCAGGATGTCCTTGGCGTCGCGCGGGGAGCGGCGGGTGCGGTGCAGCGCGTCGCGGACCGTCGCGCACCGCACCATCCAGGCCGCGTCGTCGATCTCGCCGTCGGCGGTGTGCACCCGGCCGAGCACCGTCGGGGCCTCCGCGCCGGCCGTCGCGACCAGCACCGCCGCGGCGGCGGCCTCCGCGCCCGCGCCGCACGCCCCCAACACCAGCAGCCGTACGCCCGCCCCGGCGGCCTCCTCGGCCAGCCGCCAGCCGTAGCGCAGCGCCGACTCGACGGTGTCGGCGTCCAGCGCCGGCCCGTGCTCGATCGGCGCGGACGGCGGGGCGTCCACCACCTGTAGGCCGGCCCCGTTCTCGGCGGCCAGCCGGGCCAGCGCCCCCCGGCCGGCGCGGGCCTGCCGGGCCAGCCGGGTCGACTCGCCGACCGGTGCCCCGGCCGCCACACCACCGGCGTGGTCGCCGTGCAGCAGCAGCACCCGGACGTCCGTCCACGGCGTCGGGGTGGGGGTGCCCTGGGTGGCGGCGGCGAACTCGACCACCCGTTCCAGCACGCCCAGCCCGGCCCCCGGCAGGTCCAGGGTGCCGAGCCGTTGCACCGCCTGCGGGCCGGCGTACTCGTCGGGCATCGGCAGTTCCATGCCGGGCTGGATGACCAGGCCGGTGGCGACCACCGGCAGCGCCACGGTCGGCGTGGTCCAGGTCGTGCCGGCCGGGGTCCGCGGGGCCGGCGGCACGGTCGGGGTGAGCACCTCCGGCAGCGGCCCGTCGGCCGGGGCCGTCGCGACGGCGGCCGGGGCGGTGCCGTCCACCCCGTCGACCGGGGCGGCCCGGGTGGGTACGCCGACCGGCGGGACCGGTGCCGACGGCTTCAGCCAGGCCGGCTGGCCGGCGACCACCAGCGCGACCGCGTCGCAGGCGTCCGCGACGGCCCGGTTGGCGGCGCCCAGCGCGTCGGCGAACGCCCGCCCCAGCGGGGTGGTCGGCACCAGCGACAGCCCCACCTCCGGGCTGACCAGCACGATCCGCGCCTCGCTGGCGCGCACCGCGTCGGCCAGTTCGGTGATGGTGGCGACGTCGTCGGCCGGCTGGTGGGCCGGGTCGAGCAGCACGGTCACCCAACCGCCCAGGTCGTCCACGAGCAGCGTCTCGTTCGGCCCGGCCGAGGCGAGCACGTCGGCCAGCCGGCGCGGATCGTCGGCGGTCTCCTCGGTGGTCCAGCTTCCCGGCCGCCGTTCCCGGTGGGCGGCCAGCCGGGTGGCCCACTCGGTGTCGTCCGGGTCGGCGGCGGCCGAGGTCGCCACGTAGCGCACCGTGGGCGCGTCGGCCACCAGGGACTCGGCGAACTCCGACTTGCCCGAACGGATACCGCCGAGCACCAGGACCGTGTTCCACCCCTCAACGGACATGCCCGTACCTTAAGGCCGCCCGACCCGGCCCCGCCCGCCGGCCCGGACCCGTCACGCTGCGCGGAACCCGGGTGCGGGGGCGTGCGTGCGGTGCGCGGCGGTGCCGGCCGACTACGCTTGCGGGGATCCGTCCCCCGGGGACGGTTGAGCGGCGAGGGGAGACGCGGCATGGCGTGGAGCTGGCGGTACGAGGGCACGGACGGCGCACCGGTCGACGGGCCGGCGGAGACGTTCAGCAGCCAGGCGGACGCCGAGTCCTGGATCGGCCAGACCTGGCGGGAGCTCGCGTCGTCCGGCGTCACCGCGGTCACGCTCGTCGAGGACGACCGGGTGGACTACCGGATGAGCCTGCTGCCGACGGCGGAGTGATGGCGGGCGACCGCCCGGGGGGCGAGCCGCTGGTGCTCGGTGTGCCCCGGGCGGCGTTCCGGCCCAGCCCGGTCTTCCTGGCCCTGGTCGCGCTCTTCGTCACCAGCGGCGTGCTGACCTGGAACGGGGTCGGCAACGTCCGGTTCGACGTGTTCCTCTTCGTCGTCTCCGGCTGGCTGGTCTCGCTGTGCCTGCACGAGTACGCGCACGCCGTGGTCGCCTACCGGGCCGGCGACCGGGACATCGCCCACCGGGGCTACCTGACGTTGAACCCGCTGAAGTACACCCACCCGCTGCTGTCGATCGTGCTGCCGGTGGTGGTGGTGCTGCTCGGCGGCATCGGCCTGCCCGGCGGGGCGGTCTGGGTGGACCGGCACGCCATCCCGGGCCGGCTGCGGCACACCCTGGTCAGCCTCGCCGGCCCGGCCACCAACGTGCTGTTCACCCTGCTGCTGGTGGTGGTGCTGCGGGTGGGCATCGACGCCGGCGGCCCGATCGAGTTCTGGGCGGGGGTGGCGCTGCTGGCGTTCCTCCAGCTCACCGCGAGCGTGCTGAACCTGCTGCCGGTGCCCGGCCTGGACGGCGGCAACATGATCCAGCCGTGGCTCAGCCCGCAGTACCGCCGGATGTACGACATCTTCGCGCCGTTCGGGTTCATCCTGCTGTTCGCGCTGCTGTGGAACCCGCGCATCGGCGGCTGGTTCTTCAGCGCCGTGTTCTGGCTCAGCGACCTGCTGGGGCTGCCGCCGTGGCTCTACGGCACCGCGCTGTCCCTGATCCGCTTCTGGCAGAGCTGACCGCACCCCACCCCGGAACCGGCCGGGGCGGGGTGCGGCCGGTGCCGGTCAGGGCCGCTGGGCCGGGCTCTCCGTCTTGCCCGGGTCCCGCTCGGTGACCGGGGCGACGATGTCGTCGATGGCCTTGAGCAGGTCGGTCTCCAGGGTCACCCCGGCGGCCTTGACGTTGTCGTGCACCTGGTCGGGGCGGGACGCGCCGATGATCGCCGAGGCGACGTTCGGGTTCTGGAGCACCCAGGCGACGGCCAGCTGCGGCATGGTCAGCCCGGCCTGCTCGGCGAGCGGCTTGAGCTGCTGCACCCGGGTCAGCACCTCGTCGTTGAGCCACTGGGCGATGAAGTTCGCGCCGGACTTCTCGTCGGTGGCCCGGGACCCGGCCGGCGGCGGCTGACCCGGCAGGTACTTGCCGGACAGCACCCCCTGCGCCATCGGCGACCAGACGATCTGGGAGATGCCCAGCTCCTCGCTGGCGGGTACCACCTCGGACTCGATGACCCGCCACAGCATCGAGTACTGCGGCTGGTTGGACACCAGCGGGATGCGCAGCTCCCGGGCGAGGGCGTGCGCCTCGCGCAGCTGCGACGCCTTCCACTCCGAGACGCCGATGTAGTGCGCCTTGCCGGCGTGCACGACGTCGGCGAACGCCTCCATCGTCTCCTCCAGCGGCGTGCTGTAGTCGTACCGGTGGGCCTGGTAGAGGTCCACGTGGTCGGTCTGGAGGCGACGCAGCGAGCCGTCGATCGACTCCATGATGTGCTTGCGGGACAGGCCCCGGTCGTTGCGGCCGGGACCGGTCGGCCAGTAGACCTTCGTGAAGATCTCCAGCCCCTCCCGGCGCTCCCCGGCCAGCGCCTTGCCGAGCACCGTCTCGGCCCGCGTACCGGCATAGACGTCGGCGGTGTCGAAGGTGGTGATGCCGGTGTCCAGGGCGGCCCGGACGCACGCCAGCGCCGCCTCCTCCTCGACCTGGGAACCGTGGGTGATCCAGTTGCCGTACGAGATCTCACTGACCATGAGGCCCGAGCGGCCAAGGTGTCGGAATTCCATGCCCCGACCCTAGCCCCGTCCGGTGCCGGGCACCCGTCGGCGCAGCCGGCGTCAGAGCACGGGGTGGGTGTCGGCGAGCAGCCTGTCGATCTCCGCCACCACCGTGTCCCAGTCGGGGTGCACCGGTGGGATCAGCGGTTCGCCCCGCCGGTCCAGCGCCCCCCAGTGGTTCATCCCGTCGCCGACCAGGAACGCCACCGGGTGGATCACCAACGCCGGGTGCACCGGCCGGACCAGCACGGTGCCCGTGCGGTCGAGCACCCCCCGCCGGCCGGCCAGCTCCACCACGGCCAGCCCCTCGTCGGTGAACCCGTCGAGCCGGCGACCGTCGGACAACGTCGTGTCGATCCCGTGGTAGCGCGGCGGGACGACCAGCCGACCGTGCCGGTCCACCGCCCCCCAGCCGCCCCGGCGTACCGCCGCCACCCCGGCCCGGAACGGCCTGACCTCCTCGAACCCCGCCGGCACCACCACCGTCCCGTCGGGCTCGATCGCCGACCAGTCCGCGTCGCCGCCCTGCGACACCCAGGCCAGGCCGTCGGAGAAGGCCAGCACCCGGGCGTACGCGGGGCCGAGCAGGGTGCCGCCGGTCTCGTCGATCAGCTCCCACCCGCCCTGGTCGGGGCGGCGTACCCAGGCCATCCGCTCGTGGAACGGCTGCGCCTCGACGTACCGGTAGTCGACGACGAGTTCACCGTCGGTGTCGGCGTACCCCCAGCGACCCCGGCCGTCGTGGGTGGGGCGCGGGGAACGGCGGCCGTGCCGCACCTCGTCCCGGCTACGCGGGTACGGCCCGAAGCCGCCCCGGGCCGCCGCGTGGGCGTACACCGCGTCCAGGCACACCGCGATCCGGTCGGTCAGCTCCGGGTCCTCGGCCCGGTGCAGGTCCAGGGCCCGTTCGAAGTGTCCACACGCCTCGATCAACCGGCCCTGGTCGTAGCAGGACCGGCCGGCGTGTTCGTGCAGCGCCGAGCGCAGCCGGTCCGGCAGTTCCGTCGAGTTGGCCTCGGTGAACAGCCGGTCGGCCTCGGTGAACTCACCCTTCCAGCGCAGCGCCTCGGCCAGCCGCGCCCGGGCCAGCGCGGTACGCCGCAGCTCACCTGTCGCCTCCGCGTAGGTCAACGCGAGCCGGCCGTCGGCCACCGCGTCGTCCAGGTCGTCGACCAGCCGGGACAGCACCGCCCGCAGGCTGAGCAGCCGGGCGCGGGCGCGGTTGTCCAGGGCCGAGGCGAGCTTCTCGGTCAGCCGGCGGCGGATGATCCGTAGCTCCGCCGGGTCGTCGACCACCTCGCGCAGGGTCTCCGGGTCCAGCCGCCACCGGTAGCCGGCGAGCGCCTGCTCCGGGTCGACCTGCCGTACCGCCGTCGCGGCGGCCCCGGACGCGGCCGGGGTGCCCGTGGTCGGTCCCGCAGCGGCGGCCCGGTCCCCGGCGGCCCGCGGCTGCGTGGTGCCGACCCGGTCCGCGCTCGCCGGACGGTCTGCGCTGGTCTGCCGGTCCGTACCTACCGGCCGGTCTGCGCTTGCCGGCCGGTCCGCGCTGGTCTGCCGGTCCGTGCCTGCCGGCCGGTCCGTGCGGGTGGGGTGGTCGTCGGGCGTGGTCCGGTCCGGGGTGGTGGTCCGGTCGGTGCCTGCCGGCCGGTCCGTGGTGCCGGCTCGGTCCCCGGTCGCCGGCGGGTCGGTGGCGTCGACCGGTTCCGTCGCGCTGGCGGCTGGTTCGGCGGCCTCCGTGGCCAGCCCCGTCATGCTGCTCGCCATCACCGCGCCGACGCCGACGACATCCGGGGCAACGACGTCATTTCCAGCAACCAGCCCGACGGTGGGGGCGGGGTCCGGCGGATCGCCGCCGGCCGTCCCGGTGCCGCCTGGTCCGGCGCCGACGGTCACGGTGCTGTCCGGTCCCGTGCCGTCCGGTTCGGTGCGGGTCGGTTCGGTGCGGGTCGGGTCGTCGTCCTCCGTGCTGCGGCCGACCGGACCGGTGGCGGTCGGCGCGGTGTCGCCCGGGTCGGTGCGGGCCGCTCCGTCGTCCTCGGTGGTGGTGCCGGCCGGATCGGGGTCCGCCGGCCCGGTGCCGACCGGACCGGTGCGTGCCGGGTCGGTGCGTCCCACGGCGGTGCCGACCGGGCCGGTCTCGACCGTGGCGGTGTCGGCCGGCGGAGGCATGGCGGTGTCGGCCGGTGGGACCGTGATGGTGCCGGCCGGTGCGGTGCCGGGCAGGACGGTGTCGACCGGATCGGTGACGGGTGCGGGGGACACCGGGACGGTGCGGTCGGGCACGGCGGCCGGGACGGCACGGTCGCCGGCCGGGTCGGGCCCGGCGGGGGTGACCGGAGCGGAGTCCCGGCCGGCGTCGACGTCCACCGCACCGGACCGGTCCTCCGCGGTGTCCTCGCCCGGCACGTCCAGGAACGCGGCCGGGTCCGTCGTCGCGGGAAGACCACTCCCGGCGGTTCGGACGGTTCCGCCGAACGGATCGGGGGCGTCGGGGACCGTCGGGACGGGACGTCCGGCACCCGGTACCCCGGCAGTGGCTCCGACGTCGGCCGGGCCGTCCACGGTGTGCGTGTCGGCTCCGCCGGTGGGCCGCCCTTCGGCGGCGGCAGGGCCGCCGGCCGGGGTGGGCGACCGGTCCGGGTCGCCGGTGCCGGTCGGTGGGACCCGGCCCGGGTCGGTGGGGTGCGACGGGGGTGCCGGCGAGCGGGGCACGGGTACGTCCGTGCCACCGGTCGGTGCCCCGCCGGGCGTGGCCGGGCGGCCGGCCGTGGACGGGTCCGGCGCGGCGCTGCCCGGCGTGCGGTCGGCCGCCGTCGTGCGGTCCGGCGGGGTGGCCGGTGTGGGGGTCGACCGGCCGGGCCGGAACCAGGCCGCCGAGCCTCCCGGCGGGGTCGGGGCAGCGCTGCCGGGACGGTCGGTGCCGCCGGGCTCCGGTGCCGGCGGGACGTACCGGCGCGGCCGGTCGGGGGTGATCTCCAGGGCGGGCCGGTCGGTGGCGGGCGTCGCCGGGGGGTACCCGGCGGGGTCCGGGGCGGGGCCGGTGACGGGTGCCGCCGTAGGTGGACCGGCGGTGCCCGGGTCGGTGGGCGGGTTGGTTCCGGAACCGGTGGCGGGTGCGGTCGGGGTACGGCCGGCGGTGCCCGGGTCGGTGGGTCGGTCGGTCCCGGGACCGGGGGCGGGTGTCGCCGGGGGGCGGCCGGTTGGTCGGTCGACCGGTGGCGTGTTCTCCGGGGGCCGGCGGAACTCGATGTGCAACCGGGCGGCCGGCGGCGCGGAGACCGGGGTGGCCTGGTCCGGGGCGGGGATGGGCGGCCGGCCGGCGGCGTGGCGCTTCCGGGTGGGCAGCTCGGTGGGGGACGCGGGGGCGTCCGGCGGCAGGGGGGTCTGCCGGCCGGCCGTCGGGGCCGGCGCGTCGGAGCCACCCGGCCGGGTGCCGGCCGGCGGCGGCGGAGGACCGGGGCGGGGACCCCACGGACCGGTCGCGGGCGGGCCCGCCGTGCTCGTGCCGGGCGGTGACGACACCGGGGCCGGTGACACCGGCAGCCCGGAGACCGGTGCCCCGGACACCGGGTGGTCGGGCGGTGGGTCGAGGGGCGGCGTACCGATGTCCGGGCGTCCCGGGGGCGACGCCGCGCCGGGGCGACGGTCGCCGGGGTGCCCCGGGGCGGTCCGGGCCGCCGGCCGGTCCTCGGGGCGGGTGGGCGGCTCGGCGGGGTGCCGTGGGGGGTACGCCGGCCGGCCGTCGCGGCCGTGCTCCGGTTCCCGCGTCGGGCGGGGGTCGGTGCCGGTACGACCCCACGGCTCGCGGTACGGCTCGTCCGGCGGGCGCAGGTCGGGGTACGCCACGTGGCGGGCCGCCGGCTCGTACGGCTGCGCCGGCCGACGCTCGTCGTGGCCGCGTGGGTGCTGCCACCGCTCCTCGGGGATGGCGGACGTCGTCGCCCGGCTGTCGTGGCGCGGCGGGTGGCCGGGCGGGGTGTCGTCGCGCGGGCGGACCGGCGGGACGTCGTGGGGCGGGCGCTGCCACCGGTCCGCGTGCCCGTGGGCGGCGGGCCGTCGGTCGGTGTCCCGCCGGGGCGGCTCGTCCTCCCGGAACCGGGTCGGCAGGTCCCCGCCCCGTGCGGGCCCGGCCGGGTACGGGTCGTACCGGTCGGTGGTGCGGTGGTGCGGCTCGTCGTCGACACGGTGACCGGGGCCGGCGGCGCGGCGGCCCTGCCCGGTGGGCGCGTCGGAGCGCCGGTCGGCACCGCCGCCGTCCACGGACCGGCCGTCCTCGACCGGTCGGCGGTCCCCGCCCAGGCGTTCCTCGCCCAGGCGGTCGCCGGCGGGGCGGCGGTCGGTGGTGGGGCGTTCGCTCGTGGTACGCCGCCTCGGCAGGCCCTCGTCGGGTTCGCGCGGCCGGTCCGGTTCGGTGAACCGGTCGGGGCGGGCGCGGGGCGGCTCGTGGCGGGGCGCTGGGGACACGGGCGGGCGGCCGGGGGAGACCGGGGTGATGCCGGGTGCGCTCCGCTCCTGCCGGGGCGGGCCGTCGTACCGGTCGGTGCCGGCCCGGTCGCGGTGCCAACCGGTCGGTGCCGGTTCGGCCCCGCCCCGCCGCCGGTCCGACCAGCTGATCCGGTCGGCCGGTCGGTCGTCGTACCGTTCGGGTGCGGGCGGCCGGCGTTCCCGCTGCCAGATCGGCTCCTCCGACGGCCGCCGGTACGCCTCGTCGGCGGGCCGCCGGTACACGTCGTCCGCAGGCCCCCGGTACGCGTCGTCCGCGGGCCCCCGGTACGTCTCGTCGGCCAGCCGGCGGTACGGGTCGTGGTCGCCGTGCCGCTCGTCGCGGGGACCGTCCCAGCGGGGCGGCTCGTCGTCCAGGTCGGACCAGGACCGGCCGAGGTAGGTGCCGTCGGGGCGGGTCGGGGCGAGCGGGGGCACCTCGGCGCGGCCGGAGGCGGTGCCCCGGGCCCGGGGGTCGGTGTAGCGGGAGCCGATGTCGCCGGGGTAGCGCTGGCCGGGGAACTGCGGATGCCATTCGCTCGTCGGTTCGATCACCCAGGACGGTTCCGCCGGGGCGTCCCAGCGGTCGGACCAGCCGCCCGTCACCGGGTGGCTCCGGGTCCACGCGTGCGGCGCGGCCCGATGCCCGGCTCGCGTCGCTCGCTCACGGCGGTGTCACCTCGTTGCAAATTGTCGTGCAGGGCGCCCCGGGATGCCGGTAGAGTCCCCCGTCCGGCACGGCGGGGCTGCGGAAGGAGGGTAACGGCGTGGGCTCGGTCACCGCCACTGCGGCACCGTCCACGAGCGCAAACGTTACCCGATGGTTCCGGACATTCGGGGCCATATCCCGGGCCGGATTCCGGCGCTACTCCACCTACCGGCAGGCGGCCCTGGCCGGGGCCGTGACCAACATCGTTTTCGGTTTCCTGCGCTGCGCGGTGCTGCTGGCCGCCGCCGGTTCCGCGGGCGTCGGCGGGTACGACCGGGCCCAGCTCGCCACCTTCGTCTGGGCGGGTCAGGGGCTGATCGCCGTCGTGCTGCTCTGGGGCTGGACGGACCTGGCCGACCGGATCCGTACCGGCGACGTGGCCGCCGACCTGCTCCGCCCGGTGCATCCGGTGACCAGCTACCTCGCCACCGACCTGGGCCGGGCCGGGTACGCCGCCCTGGCCCGGCTGCTGCCGCCGGTCCTGGTTGGGCCGCTGTTCTTCGACGTCTACCTGCCGTCGCGGTGGTCGGCGGTCGGGCTCTTCGTGGTCTCGGTGGTGACCGCCGTGGTGCTCTGTTTCGGCTGCCGGTTCCTGGTCAACGCCACCGCCTACTGGTGGCAGGACGCGCGGGGCCCGATGCTGCTGTGGACCCTCGGTTCGGGGGTGCTGGCCGGGCTCTACTTCCCGCTGCGCTTCCTGCCCGACTGGCTGCAACTGGTGCTGTGGTGCGGCACGCCGTTCCCGAGCCTGCTGCAGACCCCGCTCGACGTGCTCGTGGAGCGGGACCCGCCGGCGGTCCAGGTCGGCCTGGTCGCGCTCCAGCTCGGCTGGGCGGTGCTGGTGCTGGCGGTCTGCCGGCTGGTGCAGCGGCGGGCCGAACGTCACCTGGTGGTGCAGGGTGGTTGAGCCACGGGCGGGTGGGACGTTCGCGGCGTACCGGGCGTTGCTCGGGGCGCAGGCCCGCGCGCAGACCACCTACCGGGCGTCGTTCCTGCTGGACCTGGTGGGCAACGTCGGGGCCACCGTGTTCGACGTGGTCACCGTCCTGGTGATCTACGGGGTGACGCGGGAGCTGGGCGGGTTCACGCTGCGCGAGACGTTGGTGATGGTGGGCCTGTCGGCCAGCGCCTTCGCCGTGGCGGACCTGCTGGTCGGCAACATCGAACGGCTGCCCGCGCACGTGCGCACCGGCCTGTTCGACGCGGTGCTGCTCCGCCCGCTCGGCGCGCTGCCCCAGCTGCTGCTGATGAACCTGCCGCTGCGCAAGGTGTCCCGGGGCCTGTTCGGGGTGGGCGTGCTGGTGGTGGCGCTGACCTCGGCCGGGATCGACTGGACCCCGGCCCGGGTGGTGTTGGCGGTGGTCGCCCCGCTGGCCGGGGTGGTCTTCTTCGGCTCGGTCTTCGTGGCCACCGCCACCGTGTCGTTCTGGTGGGTCGACTCCGGTGAGCTGGCCAACGCGGTCACCTACGGCGGGCGGGACTTCACCACGTACCCGGTGACCGTCTTCGACGGGTGGTTCCGGGCCGCCTTCGCGTACGGCCTGGGGTTCGCCTTCGTCAGTTACCAGCCGGCGCTGGCGCTGCTCGGCCGCGCCGACCCGCTCGGCCTACCGTCGTGGGCCGGCTGGGTCGCGCCGGGGGTGGCGCTGGTCGCCGTCGCCGGCGCGGCGGCGGCCTGGCGCACCGGCATCCGCCACTACCGGAGTACGGGGTCATGAGCGTCATCGAACTGGACGGGCTGCGCAAGGAGTTCACGGTACGGGTGAAGGCGGGCCGGCTGCGCCGGGAGAAACGGACCGTCACCGCCGTGGACGGCATCGACCTGCGGGTGGAGCGCGGCGAGCTGCTCGGCTACATCGGCCCGAACGGGGCGGGCAAGTCGACCACCCTGAAGATGCTCACCGGGGTGCTGAGTCCGTCGGCGGGGCGGGCCCGGGTGTGCGGGCTGCGCCCGGTCGCCGACCGGACCCGGCTGGCGCTGCGGATCGGGGTGGTCTTCGGTCAGCGTTCCCAACTGTGGTGGGACCTGCCGCTTGCCGATTCGTTCGACCTGCTGCGGCACCTCTACCGGGTGCCGGCCGCCGCGCACGCCGCCCGGCTGCGCCGCTGCCGTGACCTGCTCGACCTGGACGACTTCCTGACCACCCCGGTACGCCAGCTGTCGCTGGGGCAGCGGATGCGGGGCGAGTTGACGGCCGCGCTGCTGCACGACCCGCAGGTGCTCTTCCTCGACGAGCCGACCATCGGGTTGGACGTGGTGAGCCGGCAGGCGGTCCGGGGGTTCCTCGCCGAGCTGGGCCGGGCCGGCGACACCACGCTGGTGCTCACCACCCACGACCTGGCCGACATCGAGCGGCTCTGCGCCCGGCTGGTGGTGGTCGACCACGGCCGGGTGGTGCACGACGGGTCGATCGCCGCCCTGCACGCCCGGTACGGCTCTCGCCGGCTCGTCGTCGCCGACCTGGACGCCCCGCTGGCGGTCCCGCCGCAACCGGCGGGGGCGGCGCTGCACCGGGTCGAGGCGGACGGCCACCGGCTGGTCTACGCGTTGGAGTCGGCGGGGGTGGCGGAGGTGGTGTCCGCGCTGGCCGGGCTGGCCGCGCTGCGGGACCTCTCGATCGTCGAACCGGACATCGAGGACGTGGTGGCCCGGCTCTACCGGAGCCCGGCCCCCGACCCGCGCCGCCCGTCCTGACCGCCCCGCTCCCGCCCCGCCGTCCGGGCCCGCCGGACACGACGACGGCCCGCCGGACACGACGACGGCCCCGCCGCCGGGCGGGGCCGTCGGGAGACGTCGGTCAGATCGGGTCGCCGATGTTCACCCGGGGGGCCGGGGCGCGCATCCGGCGGAAGGTGATCGACCGCATGATCGCGTAGAGGTAGAGCGACCCCATCCGCTCGCCGCTGTTGGGGTGGCGTTCCCGCACCAGCTTCTTGATCCGCCGGGAGATCAGCACCGAGTCGATCACCACGCCGAGCGCGAGCGCCCCCCACACGACGTTCGAGGCGAGCCGGATCGCCGACGGCATCGCCGCGTTCGACCCGATCAGCACGATCAACGCGCCGCCGAAGAACCAGGTGCCGATGGTCCGCCGGGAGTCGACCACGTTGCGGGCGAGCAGCCGTTCCGGCCCCCGGTCCCGGGGGCCGCCCTCGCGGCGGAACTCGGCGGCGGCCTCGGTGCGCGCCTTGCGACGCTGCTCCCGGGCCTCCTCCTTGGTCAGCGGCCGGGTCGGGCCGGCCGGCCGGCGACCGGCGACCGGCCGCTTCGGGGTCTCGACGCCCAGTTCCTTCTTGCTCGGGGTGTAGCCCCGGGGGCGCGCGGCGGATGGCTCCTCGGTCACTACCGGGGCGGTGGCGGAGGAGTCGGAGTCGGCGGACTTGCGGCGAAACAGCGACGGCACGAGGTGAAGGGTAGCCATACGACGGCGCCCGGTGCACATCACGGGTGCACCGGGCGCTCGGTGGAGCGGGTCGGCCGGGACGACGGCAGGGGTCCGGGCCGGCCGGGGGACGCGGCTGGTTACGGCCGCTCGACGTGCGCGCCGAGGCTGGCCAGCTTCGCCTCGAAGTCCTCGTAGCCCCGGTTGATCAGGTCGACGCCGTACACCCGGGAGGTGCCCTCGGCGGCGAGCGCCGCGATCAGGTGGCTGAACCCGGCCCGCAGGTCCGGGATGACCAGGTCGGCGGCGTGCAGCTTGCTCGGGCCGGCGATCACCGCGGAGTGCTTGAAGTTGCGCCGGCCGAACCGGCACGGGGTGCCGCCGAGGCAGTCCCGGTAGACCTGGATGTTGGCGCCCATGGTGTTCAGCGCCTCGGTGTAGCCGAGCCGCTGCTCGTAGACCGTCTCGTGGACGATCGACAGGCCCCGGGCCTGGGTCAGCGCCACCACGAGGGGCTGCTGCCAGTCGGTCATGAAACCGGGGTGCACGTCGGTCTCCAGCGCCACCGCGTTCAGTTCGCCGCCCGGGTGCCAGAACCGGATGCCGCCCTCCTGGCCCGGGTCGCCGAGCTTCGGCGGGCGGGCGTCGGTGACCTCGTACTCGCCGCCGACGGAGCGGAAGACGTTCAGGAAGGTCATCATGTCGGCCTGCTGCGCGCCGAGCACCTCGACGTGCCCCCGGGTGGCCAGCGCTGCCGCCGCCCAGCTCGCCGCCTCGATCCGGTCGGGGATCGGCCGGTGGGTGTAGCCGTGCAGCTTCTTGACGCCCTGGATCTCGATCACCCGGTCGGTGTGCACCTTGATGATCGCGCCCATCTTCTGCAGGATGCAGATCAGGTCGATGATCTCGGGCTCGACGGCGGCGTTGCGCAGCTCGGTGACGCCCTCGGCCATCACCGCGGTCAGCAGCACCTGCTCGGTCGCGCCGACGCTCGGGTACGGCAGGGCGAACTTGGTGCCGTGCAGCCCGTTCGGCGCGGACAGGTGCAGGCCCTCGGGGGTCTTGTCGACCGTCGCGCCGAACTCGCGCAGCGCCTGGAGGTGGAAGTCGATCGGGCGCGGGCCGATGTGGCAGCCGCCCAGGTCGGGGATGAAGGCGTGGCCGAGGCGGTGCAGCAGCGGGCCGCAGAACAGGATCGGGATCCGGCTGGAGCCGGCGTGCACGTTGATCTGGTCGGTGCTGGCGCTCTCGACGTTCGACGGGTCGAAGACCAGCTCGCCGTCCTCGGTGCCGTCGGTCACCTTCACCCCGTGCAGGCCGAGCAGCCCGCGGACCACCTCGACGTCACGGATCCTGGGAACGTCGAACAGCCGGCTGGGCGAGTCGCCCAGCAGTGCCGCGACCATCGCCTTGGAGACCAGGTTCTTCGCGCCGCGCACGCGGATCCGCCCTTCGAGCGGGGTACCTCCGTGTACGACCAGGACATCGTCCGTCAACGCAAACCTCCAGCGCGTGTCGGGTGGTGCGGGGTGAGTCGATGATGGGGCATGCTGTCCAGCTGTCCGGTACGAGCTGTCCAGCTACCCGGAACGGGGCCGGCCCAAAACGGTCCCCGTGGTACGTCGCCCCGGCAGCATAGCCCTCCGTGACGAAATAGGAATTGGTCACCGCGCCGGTACGGGAACGAACCGGCGATTCCGGTACGTTTCCGTACTTCGGTGGTGACTTCGGGTGATCAGGCGGTGGCGGGCGGCGGGGTGTCGGCACCCGGCAACGCGAGCATCTGGTCCAGCGCCACCCGGGCGTGGTGCGCGGTGTCCGCGTCGACCGTGATCTGGTTGACGACCCGTCCGGCGACCAGCTCCTCCAGCGCCCAGACCAGGTGCGGCAGGTCGATCCGGTTCATCGTGGAGCAGTAGCAGACCGCCTTGTCCAGGAACATGATCTGCTTGTCCGGGTGGGCCAGCGCCAGCCGGCGGACCAGGTTCAGCTCGGTGCCGACCGCCCACGCCGAGCCGGCCGGGGCCGCCTCGATCGCCTTGATGATGTACTCCGTCGAACCGACCTGGTCGGCGGCGGTGACCACCTCGTGCCGGCACTCCGGGTGGACCAGCACGGTGACCCCGGGCACCCGGGCCCGGACGTCCTGCACGCTGTCCAGGGTGAACCGGCCGTGCACCGAGCAGTGCCCCCGCCACAGGATCATCTTCGCGTCGCGCAGCTGCTCAGCGGTGAGCCCGCCCTGCGGCTTGTGCGGGTCGTAGAGCACGCAGTCGTCGAGCGAGTAGCCCAGCTCCAGCACGGCGGTGTTGCGGCCGAGGTGCTGGTCGGGCAGGAACAGCACCTTCGAACCCTGCGCGTACGCCCAGTCCAGCGCCCGCTTCGCGTTCGACGAGGTGCAGACCACGCCGCCGTTGCGGCCGACGAAGCCCTTGATGTCGGCCGAGGAGTTCATGTACGTCACCGGGACGGTGTCCGCCGCGACGCCCAGGTCGGTCAGCACCTCCCAGGCCCGCTCGACCTGCGACAGCACCGCCATGTCGGCCATCGAGCAGCCGGCCGCCAGGTCGGGCAGGATCACCCGCTGCGCGTCGGTGGTGAGGATGTCGGCGCTCTCGGCCATGAAGTGCACGCCGCAGAAGACGATGTACTCGGCGTCCGGGCGGGCCGCGGCCTCCCGGGCCAGCTTGAACGAGTCGCCGGTGACGTCGGCGAACTGGATCACCTCGTCGCGCTGGTAGTGGTGGCCGAGAACGAACACCTTCGTGCCCAGCGCGGCCTTCGCCGCCGTCGCCCGGGCCACCAGGTCCGGGTCGCTCGGCGCCGGCAGGTCTCCCGGACACTCCACGCCACGCTCGGTGGCGGGGTCGCTGCCGCGGCCGAGGAGCAGCAGCGCGGTCGCCGTGTTGGAGGGTTCCACCCAGGTCGAAGTCACGTCCTCATGGTCCCACAACGGGCCGTTCGCACGACCGCTGCCGGTGTGGGCTGCCACACTGCCCCGCGCCGATGTGGCCTGCCACACTCGGGGCATGCGCGTGCTGCTCTGTCCGGACAAGTTCGCCGGCACCCTGGAGGCCCCGGAGGTGGCCGCCGCCGTCGCCGCCGGCTGGCGCGAGGTCGACGACGCCGACGAGCTGCTCATCCGTCCCCTCGCCGACGGCGGGCCGGGCTTCGTCACGGTGCTCGCCGACGCGCTCGACGGGCGGCGGGTGCCGGTGCCGACGGTCGACCCGCTGGGCCGGCCCGTGACCGGTGAGATCCTGCTCACCGCCGACGGCGTCGGCTACCTGGAGAGCGCCCAGGCGTGCGGGCTGCACCTGCTGACCGCCGCCGAACGCGACCCGAAGGCCACCACCTCGTACGGCCTCGGCGCGCTGGTCGCCGCCGCCGTCGAGCACGGGGCCCGGACGGTGGTGGTCGGGCTGGGCGGTTCCGGCACCAACGACGGCGGGGCCGGCCTGTTCGCCGCCCTCGGGGCGACGCCGCTCGACGACGCCGGCCGGGCCCTGCCGTACGGCGGGGCGGCGCTGACCGCCGTCGCCGCCCTCGACGGGACGCCCCGACTGCGCGACGCGACCCTGGTCGCCGCCACCGACGTGGACAACCCGCTGCTCGGCCTGCACGGCGCGAGCAGCGTCTACGGCCCGCAGAAGGGCGCCGACCGGGCCGACGTGCTGCTGCTCGACGCCGCGTTGGAACGCTGGGCGGCGGTGCTGGAGAAGGACCTGCCCGGCTGCCCGCCCGGCCTCGGCGGGCTGCCCGGCGGGGGCGCGGCCGGCGGCCTCGGCGCGGCGATCCTGGCCCTCGGCGGGCGCTGCGAATCCGGCATCGCCCTGGTCAGCCGGGCCATCGGCCTGGAGGCCGCGCTGGACGACTGCGATCTGGTGATCACCGGGGAGGGGTCGTTCGACCACCAGTCGCTGCGCGGCAAGGTGGTCGCCGGGGTGGCCGGTGCGGCCCGCGACCGGGGGGTGCCCTGCGTGGTGCTGGCGGGCCGGGTGAGCACCGGCCGGCGGGAGGCCGCCTCGGCCGGGGTGACCGAGGCGTACAGCCTGGTGGAGCACTTCGGCGGCGAGGAAGGCGGCGGGGTGGCGGCGGCGATGGGCCGGCCCGCCGAGGGGCTGCGGGCGCTCGGCGCGCGGCTGGCCCGGCAGTGGAGCCGTTGAGCCCACCGGGACGGCCGGGGCCGCCGTGGCCCGCCGGCGGCGGCGATCGCGCCGGCCGGGTGGGCTCCGCCGGGGCGGCGTACCATCGGAGGTGGACCACACCGGGAATCACTGGCCGCGACGTGCTGTTGGCCAGGGTGTCCGGACCCATACCGCGCAGGGAGATTTCCACGTGACCACGCCAGCGCAGACCGACCCGACCGAGGCCCAGGCCCCCACTTCCGTCGTCCTCACCGACGTCGCGGCGCAGAAGGTCAAGGCCCTGATCGAGCAGGAGGGCCGCGACGACCTGCGGCTGCGGGTCGCGGTGCAGCCGGGTGGCTGCTCCGGCCTGCGGTACCAGCTCTTCTTCGACGAGCGTTCGCTCGACGGTGACGTCGTCACCGACTTCGGTGGGGTCGAGGTCGTCGTCGACCGGATGAGCGCCCCCTACCTGACCGGGGCGACCATCGACTTCGCCGACCGGATCGACGCCCAGGGCTTCACCATCGACAACCCGAACGCGGGCAGCTCCTGCGCCTGCGGCGACTCGTTCAGCTGAGTCGCGGGCCGTCGCGCCCGACGGGGCCGTCCCACCACGGGACGGCCCCGTCGTCGCGTCCGGCCCACCCGTCCGGCCGGACGGTCCGGCCCGTCGGTGGGGCTCCGGCACGGGGTGGCCGGCCCGTGTCGGGCGGATGAGCAGGTGGTGGCCGGTGGTCGTCCGACCCCCGACCGTCGCCCGAGCGCGACCGGTAGGCTGACCCGCGCCGTGCTCCCGACCCCGAGGGTTGACATGAAGATCGCCGTGACCGGCTCGATCGCGACCGACCACCTGATGAGCTTCCCGGGTCGCTTCGCCGACCAGCTCATCGCCGACCAGCTGCACAAGGTGTCGCTCTCCTTCCTGGTGGACGATCTGGTGCTGCGCCGGGGCGGGGTGGCCGCCAACATCGCCTTCGGCATGGGGCAGCTCGGGCTGAGCCCGATCCTGCTCGGCGCGGTCGGCGCCGACTTCGCCGACTACCGCTCCTGGCTGGAGCGGCACGGCGTGGACTGCGACTCGGTGCACGTCAGTGAGGTGGCGCACACCGCCCGCTTCGTCTGCACCACCGACACCGACATGTGCCAGATCGCCTCGTTCTACGCCGGGGCGATGAGCGAGGCCCGCAACATCGAGCTGGGCCCCGTCGCGCAGCGGCTCGGCGGCCTGGACCTGGTGCTGATCGGCGCGAACGACCCGGAGGCGATGGTCCGGCACTCGGCCGAGTGCCGGGACCGGGGCTACGCGTTCGTCGCCGACCCGTCACAGCAGCTCGCCCGGATGGACGGCGACGACGTGGTCTCGCTGATCGACGGCGCCGAGTACCTGATGACCAACGACTACGAGAAGTCCCTGCTCCAGAGCAAGGTCGGCCTGACCGACGCCCAGCTCCTGGAGCGGGTGAAGGTCCGGGTCACCACCCTCGGCAAGGACGGCGTCGAGATCGCCACCCGGGACGCGGAGCCGTTCCGGGTGCCGATCGCCCGGGAGATCCGGGCCGTCGACCCGACCGGTGTCGGCGACGGCTTCCGGGCCGGTTTCTTCGCCGCCCTGTCCTGGGGTCTCGGCCTGGAACGCGCCGCCCAGGTCGGCTCGCTGCTGGCCACCCTGGTGCTGGAGACCGTCGGCACCCAGGAGTACGACGTACGCCGTGACCTGTTCGTCAAGCGGATGGCCGAGTCGTACGGTGAGGCCGCCGCCGAGGACGTTCGGCCGCACCTGGTGCCATGACGCAGCTCCTGGTCGTGTTCGCCGGCCTGCCGGGGGTGGGTAAGAGCACCCTCGCCGGGCGGGTCGGAGTGGCGCTGGGCGCTGCGGTGCTGCCGGTCGACCCGATCGAGCGGGCGCTGGCCCGACACGGGCTGGCCGGCCACGGGGCGGGGCTGGCCGGCCATGGTCCCGGCCTGGCCGGCTATGACGCGCTGGCCGGGCTGGCCGAGGTGCAGCTCGGGCTGGGCACCAGCGTGGTGGTCGACGCGGTCAACCCGGGAGCCGGCACTCGGGGGCTCTGGTTCGAGTTGGCCGAGCGGGCCGGGGTGCCGCTGCGGCTGATCGAGGTGTACTGCGGCGACGAGGCGGAACTGCGTCGCCGGGTCGAGGCCCGGCACGCCGCCGACCCGCTCGCCCCGACCTGGGAGCAGACCCGGCAGCGCGGCGCGGGGTACGAACCGCTGATCGGCCCCCGGCTGGTGGTCGACACCACCATCGCGATCGACCCGCTCCCGGCGATCCTGCGGTACCTCGCCTGACTGTGAGCGGCCGGCTGTCCTGGTCCCGGAGCGGGTGGCCAGCGCGGTGAGCCGGTCGATCGCGGGCTGGTCGGCCCCGCAGGCGCGGAGCACGGCAGCCGCGACGGGAGGATGTCGACCGGTCCCGCACCACCGCCGAGAGCGCGTCACGGCTCTTCACCCACACCGGCCGCGCCGTCTCCCCCGATCCGGATCGACACCCCCACCCCTGTCGATCATGGAGTTGCGGTGCCTCCGAACCGGCAGTAATGCCGTAGACCGACCACCATAACTCCATGATCGACAGGGGCGGGGTGGGGCGGGGTGGGGCGGGGTGGGGCGGGGTGGGTCAGCGGGTGCGGCGGATGTCGTAGGCCGGGCCGTCGGGGAGGGCGGTGACGAACTCCTGGGCGCGCATCCGGCACCAGGCGGGGATGTCCACGGCGGCGGCCGGGTCGTCGGCGAGTACCCGCAGCACCGCGCCGACCGGCAGCTCCGGCAGGCGGCGGGCCAGCGCGATCACCGGCAGCGGGCAGCGCTGCCCCCGACAGTCCAGCACCTCGGTCGGGGCGGTCCCGTCGCCGCTGATCCCGGTCGGGCGGCCCACCGGCCCGGCCTCGTCGCCGCCCGCGCCGGCCGGAAGGTGATCCGGCCCGGTCGGGGTGGTCACAGGCCCACCACGCCGGCGTCGGCGCGCAGCTCGGCGACGATCCCGGGCAGCTCGGCGAGGAACCGCTCCACGTCCGCCGTGGTGGTCTCCCGGTGCAGCGAGACCCGGACGTTGCCGTGCGACAGCACCCCCATCGCCTCCAGCACGTGCGACGGGCGCAGCGTGGAGGAGGTGCAGGAGGAACCGGAGGAGACGGCGAAGCCGCGCCGGTCCAGCGCGTGCAGCAGCACCTCGCCGTCGACGTACAGGCAGGAGAACGTCACCAGGTGGGGGAGCCGGTCGACCGGGTCGCCGACCACCTCCACGTCCGGCACCTCGGCGGCGACCCGGGACCGGATCAGGTCCACCAGGGGCGTCAGCCGCGCCGCCTCGGCCGCCGCGTCGGCCGCCGCCGCGCGCAGGCTCGCCGCCGCCGCCACCACCGCCGGCAGGTTCACCACCCCGGGGGTACGCCCGAACTCCCGTTCGTCGGCCGGCCACGGCGACTCCCAGCGGGTGCCCTTGCGGACCACGAGCAGCCCGACCCCGGGCGGACCGCCCCACTTGTGTGCGCTGGCGGTCAGCACCGACCAGCCGGCCGGCACCGGCATCCGGCCGACGAGTTGGGCCGCGTCGACGTGCAGCGGCACCCCGACGGCGGCGCAGGCGTCGGCCGCCCCGGCGACCGGTTGCACGGTACCCACCTCGTGACTGGCCCCGATCAGCGTCGCCAGCGCCACCCCGGGGGAGCGCACCGCCGCCGACCAGGCGTCCAGGTCGAGGCGGCCGAGCCGGTCCACCGGTACGGAGGTCGCGACGCCGCCGGCCGACCCGTGCCGCTGTGCGGCGTGCAGCACCGCCGAGTGCTCGATCGCCGAGTGCACCAGCGTCGCCCCGGCCCGCTGCCGGCCGACCAGGCCACCGAGCACGGCGGAGTGCGCGGCGTGCGTACCGCTGGGGGTGAAGGAGACCTCGTCGGGGCGGACGCCGAGGGTGGCGGCGGTGGCCTCGCGGGCGGCGTCGAGGAGCTGCCCGGCGCGGCGGGCCCGGGTGTAGAGGCGGGCGGGGTCGGCCCAGCCGTCGTCGAGGGCGGCCAGCAGCGCCTGCCGGGCCACCGGGTGCAGCGGCGCGGCGGTGGCCGCGTCCAGGTAGACCGGGTGGGCACTCACGACCGCAGACGCTATCGCGTCGGGGGCGGACGGCACCCCCCGATGGGGGCGGACACTGACCCCAAGACCGTCGAGCCCGCCATGGTCGAGTAATCTGCGACCGTCGGTGACGCCTTTGCCGTCGGTGCTGATGGAATACCCCACCGCGGCGCGCTAGGGAGGCAGGACCAGGTGGTCGCAAGGAGTTCGGAGGTACGGCCGTCGGCCGTACGGCACGGTGCTTCCCCCGGAGCCGGTGTGCGTCGGCGGCGTGGTGCTGGCCGGCTCGCCGGGCTCGGTCTCGGCGGAGCTGCGCTGCTGGTTCTGCTCACCGGGTGTGACGTCGGCCGCTCGGTCGACGGCTTCGGCTGGCCGCAGGGCGGCATCACCCCCGAGTCGCACCGGATGTACGACCTGTGGATCGCCTCCTGCATCGCCGCCCTGGCGGTCGGTGTCTTCGTCTGGGGCCTGATCTTCTGGTGCGTCGTGCGCTACCGCAAGCGCGGCAACGAGCTGCCGGTGCAGACCCGCTACAACCTGCCGATGGAGTTCCTCTACACCATCGCGCCGATTCTGATCGTCTCCGTGCTCTTCTACTACACGGCGGTGGTCCAGACCGACGTGGTGCGGACGACGAAGAACCCCGACGTCACCGTCGAGGTCGTCGCCTTCAAGTGGAACTGGCAGTTCAACTACCGCGACGGCCAGGGCACCGAGGCCAACACCGTCGCGTCGGTGCTGGGCACCAGCGAGGTCATCCCGGTGCTGGTGCTGCCGACCAACCGGTCCATCCGGTTCGAGGAGACCAGCCGCGACGTCATCCACTCCTTCTGGGTGCCGGAGCTGCTGTTCAAGCGCGACGTGATGCCCGGCAAGATCCGTAACGTGTTCGAGGTCTCCAAGCTGGAGTCCGAGGGGGCGTACGTGGGCCGCTGCGCCGAGCTGTGCGGCAGCTACCACGCCTTCATGAACTTCGAGCTGCGGGTGGTCTCCCCGGAGGCGTACGACCAGTTCCTCGCCGCGAAGCGGGACGGCAAGTCGACGCAGGAGGCGCTGACCGCCATCGGCCAGGACCCGTACGCGAAGACCACGCAGCCCTTCGACACCCGTCGTACGAAGGACAACTTCAACCCGGACGACGCGTCCGCGAGCGCGGGAAACTGAGGTATCCGGCATGAAGACCGAGTGGCGTATCTTCCTGATCATCGCCGTGTTCCTGCTCGGCGCGACGGCCCTCTACGGCGCGTGGACGTACGGCGACTCCGGTGGCCACGTCGAGTGGGTCGGCACGGTGGCTCTGCTGCTCTCCTTCCTGCTCTGCGCGATGTGCGGCGGCTTCTTCTGGTTCGTCTCCCGCCGCATCGACCTGCGCCCCGAGGACCGGCCGGACGGTGAGATCGCCGACGGCGCGGGCGAGATCGGCTTCTTCAGCCCCGGCAGCTACTGGCCGTTCGGGCTGGCGCTGGCCGCCGCGATCGCCGGCCTCGGCCTGGTGTTCTGGCAGTTCTGGCTGCTCGGCCTGGGCCTGGTACTGGTCATCTTCGCCGCCTGCGGCCTGCTCTTCGAGTACTACTCCGGCACCCGGCGCACCGCCGAGCACTGATCCGACGACGACGGGCCCGCCTCTCCCTACCCGGGAGGCGGGCCCGTCGTCGTCGGGTGATCGACTCCAGGGGGCCGAGGTGGCGGTGTCCCGGCGGACCTGTCACCGCCGCTTCGGCTCAGTTGAGCCGATCGGGCCAGACGGGTCCCTGGTCGGTCCAGGTGACACCCCGGTTGCGGCAGAGGCAGAAGGGGTGACCGACGGGGTCGGTGTAGACCCGCCATCCGTAGCCTTCGGGGCCGACGAAGTCCTGCTCCAGGGTCGCGCCGAGGGTCAGGACGCGGCGCTGTTCGGCCTCGATGTCGTCGACTTCGAAGTCGAGGTGGAACTGCTTGGGGTGCTCGCCGTCGGGCCACCGCGGGGCGCGGTACTCCGCCACCCTGATGAAGGCCAGCTCGATTTCGCCGAACCGGATGCCGGCCCACTCCTCGTCGCTGCCCTCCTTGACCGGGCGACCCGTCACCGCGGCGTAGAAGGCCGCCAGCCGCATCGTGTCCGGGCAGTCGATGATGAAATCCGTGAGTCGGAGCATCCGGTGATCCTGTCATGCCGCTCAGCAGGCCGGAGCCCGCGACGGGACCCGGGAGCCGGCGGTGCCTCCGCAGGGTCAGGCCGCGTGACGGCCGGCTGACGGGCGGCGGCGACGGTCGGCCAGGCGGGTGGGCTGGAAGGCGAAGGTCGCGATCAGCACCGCCGCGCCGCAGCCGGTGCAGGCCAGCTCGGGACAGTCGACGCCGTGACCGTCGGGGCACGGCGGCGCCTCGAACGGCTGAACGCCCTCGCAGGTGTCGCAGTAGAGCTCGCGGTCCGACACGGGCGTCTCCTCTCGCTCCGGAACCCGCCGATGGGCATCGCCGCCATCGTCGGAAACGGAAAAACTACTCCCGTGTAGTTTCCCACGCCCCTCCGACACGCCCCCGTCAGCCCCAACGGCACGGCCGGGCGCACCGGGCCCCGACGCGCCGCCACCAGCCCGGGGCCGGCACACCGCCCGGCCGGGTGACCCGTTCCCACATCATCGCTGTCAGAGGGAGCGGGCGACGTCGACCCAGCGTTCCAGGACGGCCGCCGCCGCCCCCGAGTCGATCGACTCGGTGGCCCGGGCCATGCCGGCACGGACCGCCTCGGTGAGGTCACCGTCCAGCGGGGCCTGGGTGGCGAGCGCGACGGCCGCGTTGACCAGGACGGCGTCGCGGACCGGGCCGGTCTCGCCGGCCAGCAGCCGCCGGGCCACGGCGGCGTTGTGGGCCGCGTCGCCGCCCCGCAGGTCGGCCAGGGTGGACCGGGGTACCCCGAGGTCGGCCGCGTCCAGCAGGGCCTCCCGTACGGTGCCCTGCTGGGCCACCCAGACCCGGGTCGGCGCGGCGGTGGTGAACTCGTCCAGGCCGTCCTCGCCGCGCATCACGATCACCGAGTCGCCCCGGCGGGCGAACACCTCGGCCATCACCGGGGCCATCCGGGCGTCGAAGCAACCGACCGCCCCGGCGTGCGGCCGGGCCGGATTGGTCAGCGGACCGAGGAAGTTGAACGCGGTCGGCACGCCGATCTCCCGGCGGACCGGGCCGGCGTGGCGCATCCCGGGGTGGAACCGGGCCGCGAAGCAGAAGCCGATCCCCGCCTCGGCCACGCACCGGGTCACCTGCTCCGGGCCGAGATCCAGCGGCACGCCGAAGAATTCCAGCAGGTCGGCGGTGCCGCACAGGGACGAGGCGGCCCGGTTGCCGTGCTTGACCACCCGGACGCCGGCGCCGGCCACCACCAGCGCGGTCATCGTCGAGATGTTGACCGTGTGGGCGAGGTCACCGCCGGTGCCCACCACGTCGACCGAGGTGCGCCGCAGCTCCTCCGGCAGGGTCACCGGCACCGCGTTGCCGAGCATCGCCTCGACCAGGCCGGCCAGTTCGGCCGGGGTCTCGCCCTTGGCCCGCAGCGCGATCGCGAACCCGGCGATCTGCGCCGGTACGGCGGCACCCGCCATGATCTCGTTCATCGCCCAGGCGGTGTCGGCGGTGGACAGCTCGTCGCCGCGCAGCAGCGCGTTGAGCAGGTGCGGCCAGGTCCGATCGCCCATGGTGGGCCTCCCGAGGCGGGCGTGGGGTGCGGGTGGACGGGTGCGCCCGTCACCCCGGGCGCCTGGGCGCCGCCGAGTGTCTGCGACTCAGGCGGCGGCGTGCGTACGCAGCAGCTCGGCGACCGTGGTGCCGGTGGTCACCGGGTCGAGCGGGTGCATCAGCACGCCGTCGACCTGCGCGTACGAGGCGAGCCATCGGTCGGCGGCCCGGGCGATGACCACGCAGGTCGGCGGGGCGTCGTCCCGGTCGTCCTTGATCTGGCGGGCGATGCCGAGGCCGCCGCCGGGGCTGGCCTCACCGTCGAGCAGCATCAGGTCGATCTCGTAGTCGTCGACCAGCCGGACGCAGCCGGCGTAGTCGGACGCCTCGACGAACTCGATCGTCAGGCCGGGTGCGGGACGGGTGCCGACGGCCAGCCGCATCCGGTCCCGGACCTGCGGGTCGTCGCTGTAGAGCAGGACGGTGCAAAGACGCTCGCTCATGCCGGCACTCCGCTTCGCTCCGTGCCGTGATGAGGCACCGTCGCACTGAGCCTGACTCGCTCGCTGCGCTCACTCATGGGCTGTACTCCTCGTTGCTGCCCGTTGATCGTACCGGGCGGTGTGGCGTACCCGACATCCCGCCTGCCGGCCCCCGGCGGACCGGGTGTCGCGGCAGCTCAGGACGGGGTTCCGGGGGCCGCGGCCGGGGTGGCGGCGGCCTCGGCGGCGCGGTCGCGGGCCTCCTGCCGGTCCAGCTCGCGGTCCACCCGGCGGGCCTCCCGCTCGGACTGCTTGATCCACTGGACGACCAGCACGGCGATCATCGTCACGCTGACGAACTCGCCACCGGCCCACAGGATGCCGCCGGCGACCACCTGGTCGTTCCACGGGTCGGACCAGGCCAGGCCCAGCGACGGGTACCAGTCGCCGCCGAACAGCGTGGTGCTCTGCATGATGGTGAGCCCGAGCACGGTGTGGAACGGCACCGACAGCAGCATCAGCAGCGCCCGCGCCGGGTACGGCCAGCGGCCGGGCAGCGGGTCGAGCCCGAGCAGCGGCCAGAAGAACACGCAGCCGGTCATGATGAAGTGCGCGTGCACCAGCTCGTGCGCCCAGGCGTGTTCGAGGGTGTAGCGGTACAGGTCGGTGAAGTAGAGCGCGAACGGGTTGACCACGAAGATGCTGAACGCCACCAGCGGGAAGCCGTAGATCCGGGCGATCCGGCTGTGCACGACGGCCAGCAGCCGCTTGCGCGGGCCGACCGGCAGGGTGCGCAGCGCCAGGGTGACCGGCGCGCCCAGGGCCAGGAAGATCGGCGAGATCATCGACAGCACCATGTGCTGCACCATGTGCACCGAGAGCAGGGCGGTGTCGTAGGCGTGCAGCCCACTGACGGTGACCGCGGCGATGCCGCCCAGGCCGGGCCCGAGGAAGCAGACGGTACGGATCACCGGCCAGTGGTCGCCGCGCAGCCGCAGCCGGTGGACCCCGTAGAGGTAGAGGCCGGCGGCGAGGACCAGGCCCAGGGCGAGCCAGCTGTCCAGCCGGGTCTCGGTGAAGACCCGGGTGATGTCGAACGGCGGCGGTACCTCGACGCCGCCGGCCGCGAGGCTGGTGGGCGGGGTCGCCGAGGTGGCGGCGAAGATCGAATCGACGTGCAGCACGCTTTTCAGGCTAGGCCAGGCGAACCGGACCGCCACGATCGGGCCATCCCCTCCCCGGGTTTGGCCCCCCGCTGATCGCCCGCCCCGGTCAAGGGCAATAATGACCGCGTGACTGCGGCCCCAGCCATTGACAAGAGCCGGATCCACTCTCTGACGCGGCCCAACATGGTCAGCGTCGGGACGATCGTGTGGCTCTCCAGCGAACTCATGTTCTTCGCGGCGCTGTTCGCGATGTACTTCTCGATCCGCGCGGCGGCGCCGGAGCAGTGGGAGAAGCACACCGAGGTCCTCAACATCCCCTATGCGACCACCTTCACGGTGATCCTGGTGCTGTCCTCGGTGACCTGCCAGCTCGGTGTGTTCGCGGCCGAGAAGGGTGACGTCCACGCCCTGCGGCGCTGGTTCACGATCACCTTCGTGATGGGCCTGATCTTCGTGCTCGGCCAGGCGAACGAGTACCTGACCCTGGTGCACGAGGGCGTGAAGATCAACGAAGACGGTTACGGGTCGATGTTCTACCTGACCACCGGCTTCCACGGCCTGCACGTGACCGGCGGTCTCATCGCCTTCATCATCTTCATGATCCGCACCACCATGGGCCGGTTCACCCCGGCCCAGGCCACGTCGGCGATCGTCGTGTCGTACTACTGGCACTTCGTCGACGTCGTGTGGATCGGGCTGTACGGCATGATCTACTGGCTTCAGTGATCTTGGCGTGTCACGTTCCGCGCCGCTGCTCCGTCCCCTGAGACAAGGTCCAACCGGTTAAGGACACAGGTCATGACTTCTGACAACGACCGCCGACGCGGTCTGCTCGCGCGCCTGCGCGGGCGGCCCGCGGCGCGCAGCAGGGGCCGCCGCCGGCTGGGCGCGGCGTTCCGGCTGATCGCCGCGTTGACGCTGGCCGGCGGCGCCTACACCGTCTTCGCCCCCGGCGTGCAGGCGCAGGAAAACCCGCCGCTCACCGGCGCCGCGGCCGAGGGCAAGGCGCTGTTCGACGTGAGCTGCGTGACCTGCCACGGTCGCAACGCCCAGGGTGTCGAGGGTCGTGGCCCGAGCCTGATCGGGGTCGGCTCCGCGTCGGTCGAGTTCCAGGTCGGCAGCGGTCGGATGCCGATGGCCCGGCAGGAGGCGCAGGCCATGCGCAAGCCGCCGGTCTTCACCGACGAGCAGGTGCGTCAGCTCGGCCAGTACATCCAGGAGCTCGGCGGGGGCCCGCAGGTCCCGCAGGGCAACCTCCGCGAGGGCGCCAACCTGGCCACCGGTGGCGAGCTGTTCCGGATCAACTGCTCGCAGTGCCACGCCTTCGGCGGTGGCGGCGGCGCGCTCTCCTCCGGCAAGTACGCCCCGAGCCTGGCCCCGGCCAGCGACGCGCAGATCTACGCCGCGATGCTCAGCGGCCCGCAGAACATGCCGGTGTTCGGCGACAACCAGATCACCCCGGAGCAGAAGGCGGACATCATCGCCTACATCCAGGAGACCCTGAAGGCCGACCAGGACCAGGGCGGCTTCAACCTCGGCCGGTACGGTCCGTCCACCGAGGGCCTGGCGATCTTCCTGGTGGGCATCGTCGCGCTGGTCTTCGCGAGCCTGTGGATTGCGGGCAAGTCGTGACCGGGCGGATCGTCAACACCATTGCCGTGGTGCCGTGCGCCGGCACCGCCCGTAGCGAGGTGACGGCATGAGCACCAAGACCGAGCAGCACGCCCCGCAGGACCGGGAGCCGCTCGACGTCCACGACCCCCGGCTCTCCCGGTTCGACATCGTCCAGGAGGGGGCCCGGCGGGACGACATCGAGATCGTCCACTACGAGGAGCAGGTCGTCCCGGGCAGCAAGGCCGAGCGCCGGCTGACCCGTACGGTCGCGGCGATGTTCCTGCTCACCGGCCTGGCCGCCACCGCGTTCCTGGTGGTCTACATCTGGTGGCCCTGGGAGTACGAGCCGGGTCGCGGCGGCGACAAGTGGTACACCCCGCTGCTCGGCCTCACCCTCGGCGTCGCCCTGCTCGGCATCGGCTTCGGCATCCTCACCTGGGGCAAGAAGCTGCTGCCCAAGGAGGTCTCGATCCAGGACCGGCACGACGGTCCCGGCTCGGCGGAGGACCGGAAGATCACCGGCGAGACCATGCTCTACCTCGCCGACGAGATGGGGGTACGGCGTCGTCCGCTGCTCGGCGTCTCGCTGGTCGCCGGCCTGCTGCCGGTCGGCGCGGTCGCCGCGGCCCCGCTGGTCGGTGGGCTGATCTCCAACCCGCACAAGAACAACCAGATGTTCACCACCGGCTTCGCCCCGGCCGACGGCAAGAAGATCCGGCTGGTCCGCGAGGACGGCCGGCCGATCCGCCCCGCCGACGTCAGCGCCGGCGGCCAGCTGACCGTCTTCCCCGGCATCGAGCACGGCGTCAGCAACAAGCACGCCGACTCGCCGACCCTGCTGATCCACCTGCGGGAGACCGACGCGGAGAAGTCCCGGCAGGCCAACTCGCGGGTCGGCCACGGTGACTACATGTGGGGCAACTACGCGGCGTACTCCAAGATCTGCACCCACGCCGGCTGCCCGGCGAGCCTGTACGAGCAGCAGACCAACCGGCTGCTCTGCCCGTGCCACCAGAGCCAGTTCCTGATCACCGACAACGCCCGGCCGGTCTTCGGCCCGGCGAGCCGGCGGCTGCCCCAGCTGCCGATCGAGGTGGACGAGGACGGCTTCTTCGTGGCGAAGTCCGACTACACCGAAACCGTCGGCCCCGACTTCTGGGAGCGGCCATGAAGCGCCGAAAGTTTGACGTAGCAGCGGTGCCGGGCAAGGCCGCCGGGGGAGTGGACGACCGCTTCCAGGTCGCCACCCCGCTGCGCAAGCTGCTCAACAAGGTCTTCCCGGACCACTGGTCGTTCCTGCTCGGCGAGATCGCGCTCTTCTCGTTCGTCGTGCTGCTGCTCACCGGTGTCTTCCTGACCTTCTTCTACGAGCCGGCGATGACCGAGGTGGTCTACAACGGCAGCTACGCCCCGCTGCGGGGCACCCCGATGTCCGCCGCGTACGCCTCCAGCCTGGACATCTCGTTCGATGTCCGGGGTGGCCTGATCATGCGGCAGATGCACCACTGGTCCGCGCTGCTGTTCATGGCCGCGATCGTGGTGCACATGATGCGGGTCTTCTTCACCGGCGCGTTCCGCAAGCCGCGGGAGACCAACTGGATCATCGGTTCGCTGCTGTTCTGGGTCGGCTTCCTGGCCGGCTTCACCGGCTACTCGCTGCCGGACGACGGCCTGTCCGGCACCGGCCTGCGGATCGCCTCCGGCATCATGCTGTCGATCCCGGTGATCGGCTCCTGGGTCACCTCGTCGGTCTTCGGCGGCGAGTTCCCCGGTGAGATCATCATCAGCCGGTTCTTCATCGCCCACGTGCTGCTGATCCCGGGTCTGCTGGTCGCGCTGATCAGCGCCCACCTGGGCCTGGTGTTCAAGCAGAAGCACACCCAGTGGCCCGGCCCCGGCCGGACCAACGAGAACGTGGTCGGCGAGCGGATGTTCCCGCGCTACGCGCTCAAGCAGGGCGGCTTCTTCATGGTCGTCTTCGGCGTGATCGCACTGATGGGCGGCCTGTTCCAGATCAACCCGATCTGGTACTTCGGCCCGTACGAGGCGTGGGTGGTCTCGGCGGCCAGCCAGCCCGACTGGTACGTCATGTTCCTCGACGGCTCGACCCGTCTGATGCCCGCCTGGGAGATCAACATCCCGATCGGCAACGGGTACGTCATCCCGCCGCTGTTCTGGCCGACGGTCGTGCTGCCGGGCATCCTGGTCGGGCTCTCCACGCTCTACCCGTTCGTGGAGGCGCGGCAGCTCAAGGACTACCGGCACCACAACCTGCTGCAACGCCCCCGGGACGTGCCGGCCCGGACCGCGGTGGGCGCGATGGCCGTCGCCTTCTACATCGTGCTGACCCTCTCCGGGGCCAACGACGTGATCGCCGACAAGTTCCACATCAGCCTGAACGCGATGACCTGGGCGGGCCGGATCGGCCTGCTGTTCATCCCGCCGCTGGCGTACTACGTCACGTACCGGATCTGCCTCGGTCTCCAGCAGCACGACCGGGAGGTGCTGGCCCACGGCGTGGAGACCGGCATCATCCGGCGGCTGCCCGACGGCCGGTTCGAGGAGGTCCACCAGCCGCTCAGCGCCGGTGACGGCCACGGGCACGGCGAACTGGACTACGTCGGCTGGGTGGTGCCGAAGAAGATGAACCGGCTCGGGGCGCTCGGCCCGGCGATCCGGGGCTTCTTCTACCCGATCGAGAAGCCGGTCGAGGCGCCGGTCTCGCCGGGGCACCCGCCGGTGGAACCCCGCCCCGAGCGGGAGGAGATCGGCAGCGGAGACTCCCGCCGCTGACCTTCCCGTACCACTGCGCCGAAGCGCCCGCCGGAGTCCTCCGGCGGGCGCTTCGTCCGTTCCGGCGGCCGGCCGGCCGCACCGTCGGCGGGCGGCGTGACCGGCCACCAACGGGTGGAAAGCGCAGGAATAACCCGCGCCAGCCGGGTATCCGTGCGGTCCAACGAAAAACGGGGAGGGAACATGTTGGGTATCAAACGCCTGGGACTGCTGGCCACGCTGGTGGTGGTCGGCCTGGCCCCCGCGGCTGCCGCGCAGGCCGCCGCGCAGCCGTCGGCGCAGGACACCCAGTACCTGCAGGCGGTGCACCAGGTCAACCTGGCCGAGATCGTCACCGGGAACCTGGCCCAGAAGAAGGGGCAGAACGAGCAGGTCAAGCAGTTGGGGCAGCAGTTCGTCACCGATCACACCCAGCTCGACCAGACGGTGAAGAGCACCGCCCAGCAGCTGAACGTGACCCTGCCGAACGCGCCGACGGCCGACCAGCAGAAGGTGATCGACAAGCTCAACGGCCTCAACGGTGCCGCGTTCGACAAGGCGTGGGTGACCGCTGAGCTGGCCGGTCACGTGCAGGCCATCCAGGCCACCCAGACCGAGATCTCGCAGGGCTCCGAGCAGTCGGTGGTCCAGCTCGCGCAGGACGCGCTGCCGGTGTTGCAGGCGCACTACGACGCGCTGGTCGCCCTGGCCCAGGAGTTGGGCGTCCCGGTCCCGCAGACCAGCGCCAGCGGCACCGCGAGCCCGGGTGGCAGCGGTACGCCGGCTCCGGGCGGCACGACCGAGTCCCCGGCCCCGGGCGGCACCACGGAGTCGCCGGAACCGGGTGGCACCACCGAGACGCCGGCTCCGGGCAACAGCTGACGTCCCGTACCACCTGACGGTGGCCGGTCCCCAGCGGGCCGGCCACCGTCGCCTGTCCGGCGTCGGTCAGTCGGCGCTGGCCAGGCCGATCGCGAACGCCTCCTCCAGGTCGTGCTGGGAGTAGGCGCGGAAGGCGATGTGCGACTCGGTGTTGAGCACCCCGGGGACCTTGGAGATGCTGCCGGCGATGACCTTGGCGATCTGCTCGAACTCCCGGACCCGGACGATGGCGATCAGGTCGACGTGCCCGGCCACCGAGTAGACCTCGCTGACACCGGGCAGGTTGGCCAGGTTCTCGGCCACCTCGGGGATCGAGTCGGTGGCGCAGTCGATCAGGACGATCGCGGTGATCACTTGACGATTCTCCGTTCGTCGTGCCCGGCGCGACGCCGACCTGGCGTCGTTGACCATGCTAGTGCCGCCCCCACCCGCCCCCACCCGCCCCCGGGCCGCCGGGTCGGGGCCTGTCGCGATGTGGCTGATATTGCGCTGTCCGGGCCGGGTGGAGGCCGCTACATCGGCGACATCGGGTCGATCAAGACCGGGCCGGGCGTGCCGGTCAGAGCAGCATGGTGCGGGGGTCGGCGGCCATGGCACGCAGCCAGGCCGCCGCCTCGGCCGCCCCCGGGCAGCGGGCGGTGTCCAGCGCGGCGGCCAGGGCGTACATCTCGGGCGGCGGGATGAGCAGGCTCTCCCTGCTGCGCAGCCCCAGCTTGACCGTGCCGGTGTCGGCGGTGACGGTGAGCACCGGGGTCCGGGTGACCGCGCCGGTGGCGACCAGCGAACCGTCGCCGGAGACGCCGGTATGCGCGACGGCCGCCGCGTGCAGCGACACCGACCGGGCGGACCGCAGGTCGACGCTCCTGGCGGTGAGCCCGACCACGGTGAGCCGGCTGCCCTCCAGCCAGGCGCCGGTGCGCACGATGCTGGTCACCAGCAGGCCGACGAGGAGCATGACCAGCCCGGCCGACAGCAGCGCGACGAGCGCCGGCAGCGCCGGGCTGCCGTCACCGCCCGCCGCGTTCAGACCGGTCCCGAGGAACGCGCCGACACAACCGCAGGTGACCGTCAGGAGGGCACCCAGCACCAGCAGCGAGACGACCCGACCGGTACGGCTCGACCGGTAGCCGACCGACAGGGGGATGCGGGGCACGGAGGGCTGCATGCCGGTGATTCTGACACCGGTGATCAACCTTCGCCTGGTGAGGCGGCCACGGTGAGCCCGTCGCCCGCCCGGATCGCGTCGCGGAGCCGTTCGTGGGGGCCGACCGTCGCGCCGGGCCAGACCACCACGCGCTCTACGTCGCCGCGTACCACCGCGCCCGCGCCGACCACCGCGTGCCGGGCCCGGCCGGTGACGGTGGCGTCCGGGGCGACCAGCGCGTCGTCGCCGGCGGCGTGCAGGTTGGCCGCCAGGTAGTCGGCGGGCGTGCCGGTGTCGAAGAACGTGCCCGGGTACGGCACCACGGTCAGCTCGCCGGCCGCCTCCGCCGGCCGCCACACCGTGCGGACCAGGTCACCGAAGCTGGCCGGCAGCTCCCGCACCCGGTGCCAGGGCAGCAGCGAGAAACCGGTGAAGACGTGCCCGTCGAAGGTGCCGGGGGCGCGCGGGTCGGGTGCCGGCCGGCCCAGCAGGCGTACGGACCGGAAGTCCCACCCGGCCAGCAGCGCCGCGACGTCCGGCCCGGGGGCGGCACCGGGATCGGCCAGGTACGCGTCGGCGTTGCCGACCAGCACCCCCCGGCCGGCGATCCAGTCCCGCAGGTTGCCCAGCCCACCGGCGGTGCCCAACGGGTCACCCGGCTCCACCGACAGATGCGCCCGGTCGCCGACGTGCGTCACCACCTGGTCGGCCAGGTAGCAGGCGTTCACCGCCACCCGCCCCGGCCCGGTCAGGCCCAGCCCGGCGAGCCGGTGCAGGGCCCGGTCCAGCAGCGGCACGTTGCCGACCGGGCAGAGCGCCTTGGGCACCCGGGCGGTCAGCGGGCGCAGCCGGGTGCCCTCACCGGCGGCGAGCACCACCGCGCACAGGCCGTCCGGGGCGGTCACGTCGTCGGCTGGCCGGCCTGCGGCCCGATGCCGTAGTGGCCGAGCAGGTTGGCGGTGGCCCGGCTCAGCCGGGGCAGGTCGTCCAGCGGGTGCCAGGCCGCCTCGAAGACCTCCGCGCCGTCCACGGCCAGCTCCGTCGTGGCGGCGGGCACCTCCGCCTCGAAGACCATGTCCACCCAGCCCCGGGTGTGCACCACGGCGTTCGGCACGGCCGGGCGGAGCTGCTCCGGGGCGAGCCGGACGCCGGACTCCTCGTACAGCTCGCGGGCCGCGCCGACGACCGGGGCCTCCCCGCGCTGGAGCAGACCGGCGGGCAGCGTCCAACTGTGCCCGGGGGGCTGGCGCAGCAGCAGGAGCCGGCCGGCCCCGGCGGCCCCGCTGTCCCGGACCAGGGCCACCGCGCCGACCACGTACTTCGGCCCGGCGAGCCGGACCAGGCGACGACGCACCGAGACCGGCAGCCGGTAGAAGACCTTGTACGCGACGGCCCGGCCGGTGGCGCGGGAACGGAGGATCATGGCCTCCAGGCTAGGCCGTCGGTGCGGTGTCGTGGGGTGCGGGGCGACCGGTCACCCGGCCAGGGCCTCACTGTCGATGGTCGACCAGGTCGATGAGCTGGCGGACCACGGTGTCTGGTTCGACCGCCCGGTCGAAGACCGCGACCAGCAGGGTCTCCAGGTCGGGGTAGCCGAGTTCCTCCGACAGCCGCAGCAGCGGCAGGTCGCTGGCCAGGCCCCGGTTGTGCTTGCGCAGCGCCAGGCCGATGGTGGCCCGCCCGAGGCGGACCTTGTCGGCGATGGAGATGCCGGGCTCGACGTGCTCGGTGAACCAGCGGCTGATCTGCATCTGCGCGTGCGGCGACTTGACGAAGTCGAGCCACTCGCGGCGGGGCCCACGCGGGGCCGCCGTGGCCTCGAAGCCGCTCTCCGCGTCGCTCTCGGTGTAGATCTCCACCACGTCGCCCTCGTCCAGTTCGGACGCCAGCGGGGCGAGCCGGCCGTTGATCCGCGCCGCGAGGCAGTGGTCGCCCCGCTCGGTGCCCAACTCGTAGGCCAGGTCGACCGGGGTGGCCCCGGCCGGGAGCACCACCTGCCGGCCGTCGGCGACCACCTGGATCTGCGCCTCGGCCAGGTCGCACCGCAGCGACTGGAGGAACTGGGCCGGGTCGGGGGCCTCCTGCTCCCAGTCGAGCACCCGGCGCAGCCAGGAGAGCTGGTCGGTGTTGCTGGACCCGGTGGCGGCCCGGGGGAAACGGAAGTCGGCGGCCACGCCGTACTCGGCGCAGCGGTGCATCTCCCGGGTGCGGATCAGCACCTCCACCGTGCGGTCCTGCGGGCCGCAGACGCTGGTGTGCAGGGAGCGGTAGAGGTTGTTCTTGGGGGAGGCGATGAAGTCCTTGAACCGGCCGGGGACCGGTCGCCAGCGGCCGTGCACCGCGCCGAGGGCGGCGTAACAGTCGGTGGCCGGGCCGTCCACCACGATCACGATCCGGGGCAGGTCGTACGGCACGGCGTGCCCACCGGCCACGGTGTCCTTCCAGATCGAGTAGAGGTGCCGGGGCCGGACGCTCACCTCGGCGTCGACCCGGCTGCGGCGCAGCGCCACCTTGGCCTGGGCCACCACGTCGTCGAGGTAGGCGTCCCAGCCGGGCCGGTCGTGCACGTGCCGGGCCAGCCGGGCGTGCTCGTCGGGTTCCAGGTGCAGCAGCACCACGTCGTCCAGGTCGCGCTTGAGGGTCTGGATGCCGAGCCGGTCGCAGAGCGGGACCAGCACCTCCTGGGTCTTGCGGGCGATCCGCTCCCGGGAGGCGGCCGAGCGGACCCCGAGGGTACGCATGTTGTGCAGCCGGTCGGCCAGCTTGATGATCAGCACCCGGACGTCCTTGCCGGCCGCGATGATCATCTTGCGGATCGTCTCCGCCTCGGCGGCCTTGCCGTAGAACGCCTTGTCGAACTTCGTCACCCCGTCGACCAGGTGCGCCACCTCGGGCCCGAAGTCCTCGCTGAGCGCCTGGAGGGTGTAGCGGGTGTCCTCCACCGTGTCGTGCAGCAGCGCCGCGACCAGGGTGGTGGTGTCCATCCCGAGGTCGGCGCAGATCTGGGCGACCGCCAGCGGGTGGGTGATGTACGGCTCGCCGCTCTTGCGGAACTGGCCGCGGTGCATGTTCTCGGCGATCGTGTACGCCCGGCGCAGCACCGAGGCGTCCGCGCTCGAATGGATGCCCCGGTGGGTACGCACCAACTGGGTCACCGGGTCGCCGTCACCGGCCGGCCAGCTCAGCAGGGACCGTAGCCGACGGGCCAGGGGAAGCTCACCCGGCTGGGCCGGGAGCGCACCCCCCAGGGCGGCGCCGTGTCCGGCGTCGACGTCCACGAGGGACACCTCCTCACCCCGGCTCCACGGTCACCGTCGCCGGCAACCGGAAGCAGGCCCACGAAACGGGCAGGACTGCACTCCCTTAACAGACTAAGCGAGGCGAGGTCGTCCGATCGGACACTTGCTCATGAGCGTTCGGTCGAGAGTTGGTGGGACCCGCCGCCCTCGGCCTTCGCCAGCAGGTCGCGGAACCGTCCCGCGCCGGCCACCGGGGACGACCATTCGGAGGTCATCTCCACCAGCCGGGTCTCCGGCCGTTCCAACCAGGACAGGATCCGCTCGGTCTCCTCGGCGGTGGCCCGGGGCACCGGCCCGTGCCCGCCCGGCTCCACCGTCTCGGCGGTCGCCCGGATCGCGGTGATCGTCGGTCGGGGGTGGACGCCCGGCGGGGACACCCCGGCCCCGGCGAGCCGCCCGTGCCGGACCAGCGCCAGCTCCCAGCCTCCCCCGGCGGCGGGCCGGGCGGCGGCCAGCTCGGCGATCCGGGTCAGCCCGGCCAGCCGCTGCATCCGGACGGTGGCCCGCAGCACCGCCGCCAGCCGGGAGCGCACCACCGCCGCCTCCTCGTAGCGCTGCGCGGCGGCCAACGCCTCGATCCGGGCCAGCAGGGCGTCCACCACCACCTGCGGGTCACTGGTGGTGGCGGTGCGGAACGGGGCGACCGCGCGGTCGTCGTACTCCTGCGGGGTGATCCGGTGCTCGCAGGGCGCCGGGCAGCGGCCCAGCTCGGCCAGCGCGCAGGCCGGCGTGACCGTGCGCAGCGACAGCCGGTGGGTGCACTGGCGCAGCGGCACCGCGTCGTGGAACCCGGCGGCGGCCAGCTCGGCGGCCCGGGTGGAGCGGAACGGGCCGAGGTAGGCGGTGTCGCCGGGGGCCAGGCCGCGCACCACCGACAACCGGGGGTACGGCCCGCCGGTGAGCTTGAGCCACACCATCCGTTCCGGATACTTCGACCGCCGGTTGTACGGCGGCGCGTGCGCGGCGATCAACCGCAGCTCGCGGACCTCCGCCTCCAGCGGGTGGGCGCACTGGACCGCCTCCACCCGTTCGGCGGCGGCCAGCATCTCCGACATCCGGGCCCGCTTCTCGGCGGCGGTGAAGTAGCTGCGGACCCGGGTGGCGATGTCGCCGGAGGTGCCGACGTAGAGCGGCCGGTCGTCGGCGGCCCGGAAGATGTAGACCCCGGGCCCCCGGGGCAGCCCGTCGGCGAGGTGCCGTTTGCGCCGCTGGGTGGGGGTGACCGCGCGGGCGAACTCGATCGCCTCGCCGACGGTGTCGACCCGGTGCCCACCGAGCCGGGCGATCAGGCCGTGCAGCACGTCCACGGTGGCCTTGGCGTCGTCGAGCGCCCGGTGGGTGGGCTGGGTGGCGGTGCGGAAGTAGGCGGCCAGGGTGCCCAGCTTGCGGTTGGGCACCTCGTCGCGGCTGAGCACCCGCCGGGCCAGCGCCGCCGTGTCCAGCACCCGGGGGTTGGGCCAGCGGTAGCCGTGCTTCGCGCAGGCGGCCTTGAGGAAACCCACGTCGTACGGCGCGTTGTGGGCCACCAGCACGGCGTCGGCGACGAACTCCAGGAAGCTCGGCAGCACCTGCTCGATCGGCGGGGCCGGCACCAGCATGGCCTGGGTGATGCCGGTCAGCACGGTGATGAACGGCGGGATCGGCACCCCCGGGTTGACCAGGGTGGCGAGCACCCCCAGCTCCTCGCCGCCGCGCACCTTCACCGCGCCGATCTCGGTGATGCCCCCGCCGTCGGGTGAGCCGCCGGTGGTCTCCAGGTCGACCACCACGAACGTCGTCGCGTACAGCGGCAGGGCCGGATCGACGCCGCCGGCCGACCGGTCCAGGCCGGCCAGGGTCTGCTGGACGTACTCCCCAGGTGCCACGGGCGGCAGGCTAACCGTTCGGTGCGACACTCCCGTCACCGCAGCCCCAGGGGCCCCGGGCGGCATAGGATGAGAGATCGGCTCACTCATCCGGCGGTGGGCCCGGTCGCGGTGGGAGACTTGCCCCATGCCCCTCACCGACCCGTACGACGACCACCTCCCGCTGGAGGGGTCGTCCACCGCCGCGCCCGGGGCCGGCGGGGACCTGGGTGCGGGGGCGCCCGAGGCGGCCCGGCCCGATCCCGGGGTCCCGCCCGACGTCGGCCTGCCCTCGGTCGACGCCGGCCCGCCGGATGTCGACCCGGAGCCGGCGGCCGGTGCCGCTGCGGCCGGTGCCGACGACGTCGACGCGGACCCGTCCGGCGGTGGCGCGGCCGACGCGGACGCCGCCGAGACGGCGCTGCCGGAACCGGAGCCCGTCCTGCCCGAGCCGGTCCGGCAGCGGATCGTGGCGCTCACCGCGGCGGTCCTGCCCGGTCTGCCGGCCGACGAGGTGCCGGTGCCGCTCCGCCGGGTGGCGAAGTTCGCCCCCAACCGGCGGGCCCGGCTCGGCGGCTCGGTGATCGCCGCCCAGCTCACCGCCGACCCGCTGTTCCGGCAGCGGGTCACCGCCCGGGTGCTGACCGACGCCGGTGACCTCGGCGCGGCCGTGGTCGAGGGCACCGCTCCGGCCGCCGCCGACCCGGTCGAGGTGGCCGCCCTGGCCTACCTGGTGCGCCCCCGGGGCTGGCGGGAGCTGATCGACGCCAGCGGCGCGGCGGTCCGCGCCGAAGCGGACAGCGCGGTCGTCGCCGAGCTGGTCCGGGAGGCCGAGCAGCGGGCCACCCGGGCCGAGCACGACCGGGCCGTGGCCCGGGTGGAGGCGGAGAAGCTCCGCGACGAGGTGGCCCGGGTCCGCGAGGAACTGGGCCAGCTCCGGGAGGAGAACCGCCAGCTCCAGCGCGGCCTGCGGGAGACCCAGGCCCGGGAACGCCGGGCCAACGAGCTGCTCGCCACCGAGCGTGGCCGGGCCGCCCGCGCCGCCGCCGACAGCGACGCCGAGCTGCGCCGGGCGCGGGCCCGGCTGGCCGAGGCGGAGGCGGCGGCCGGGGTGGCCAGGGCCAGCGCCAAGGAGGCCCGTTCGGTCGACGACGCCCGGCTGTGGCTGCTGCTGGAGACGATCGGCCAGGCCGCGGTGGGGCTGCGCCGCGAACTGGCCCTGGACCCGGTGGACAAGCTCCCCGCCGACTTCGTGGCCGACGCCTTCACCGACGCCCCGGCCGCCGCCCAGGGCGGGCCGGCCGCCCGCGCCCGGGACACCGACGACCCGGCCCGGCTGGACCAGTTGCTCGCCCTGCCCCGGGCGCACCTGGTGGTGGACGGCTACAACGTCACCAAACGCGGGTTCGGCGAGATGTCCCTGGAGCAGCAGCGCAAACGGCTGATCACCGGGCTGGGCGGGATCGCCGCGCAGACCGGCGACGAGGTGACGGTGGTCTTCGACGGGGCGGAGCGGATGCACGGCCTGCCGCCCACCCCGCGCGGGGTGCGGGTGCTCTTCTCCCGCAAGGGGGAGACCGCCGACGAGCTGATCCGCCGGCTGGTCCGGGCCGAGCCGCCCGGCCGCCCGGTGGTGGTGGTCTCCTCCGACCGGGAGGTCGCCGACGGGGTACGCCGGCACGGGGCGTACCCGTTGGGGGCCGACTCGCTGCTGCGCCGGCTGGCCCGCTCCTGACGTGTTGATCACCGGTTGTCCGGTTGTGTCGTACCCGATGGCTAGTGTCCGACCTGACCGACGGTGCTCGGGCGGTGACGAGGGTCTGCCGCCCGACGCCGCACTGCGTCAGGAGGCACGATGCTCATCGACTGCGACGGCTGCCGGGTCCGGGGTGCGGGCTGCGCCGGCTGCCTGGTGACGGCCCTGCTCGACACCGACTCCCCGGCGGCCGGCCTGGGTGCCGCCGAGCACCGGGCGATCGAGGTGCTCACCCGCTCCGGCTTCGAGGTGGAGGTGCTGGCCCACGAGACCCGCCGGGCCCGGTCGACCCGCCGCCGGGTCGCCTGACCGCCGCCCCGCCGGAGCGGCGGCTGGTGGACACCACGGCGGGGCCGCGCCGGCGGGCCATAGGATGGGCGCTCACGGCGGGAGGAGCGGCGGCATGACACGGGTACGACGCCATGCCCGCAGATCCGGCCCCGGGGCGCCCCGGTGACCCCGCGCGGCTGGGCGGTGCTCACCCTGGCGGCGTTGGTGCTGGCCCTGGTCGTGGTCGGTGCCCTGCTGGTCCCGTGGAGCCGGCCCCCGGCCCCCCGCGCCGACCAGCTCGCCGCGCTGCGTGACCTGCCCGCCGACCAGGTGGCCCGGGGGCGCGCGTTGCAGGCGGCCCTGCGCCCCGGCCGCTACACCGGGCTGGCCGTCGGCCTGCTGGTCGCCCTGCTGCTCGGGCTGACCCCGCTCGGCGCCCGGCTGGTCGAGCTGGCCGGGCGACCCTTCGGCGACCACTGGATCGCCCGCGCCGTGCTCGGCGGGATCGCCGTGGTGCTCGTCGCCGACCTGCTCACCCTCCCGTTCGCCGCCTGGCGGCAGTCGGTGCTGACCCGGTACGGGCTGAGCACCCAGGGCTGGGGCGGCTGGACGGTCGACCTGCTCAAGTCGTACGCGCTCAGCGCGGTGCTCGCCGCGACCGTGCTGCTCGGCTTCTACACCGTCACCCGGCTCGCCCCGCGCTGGTGGTGGGCGTTCGGGGCGGCCGGCGCGGCCGGGCTGGTGGTGCTGCTGTCCTTCGTGCTGCCGGTGCTGGTCGAACCGGTGTTCAACCGGTTCACCCCGATGGAGCAGGGGCCGCTGCGTACCGAGCTGACCGCGCTCGCCGAGCGCGACGGCGTACCGGTGCGGGACGTGCTGGTCGCCGACGCCTCCCGCCGCACCCGGGCGGTCAACGCGTACGTCTCCGGTCTGGGGCCGACCCGGCGGGTGGTGGTCTACGACACCCTGCTGCGCGAGGCCACCCCGGCCGAGGTGACCAGCGTGGTCGCGCACGAGCTGGGCCACGCCAGGGACCGCGACGTCTGGACCGGCACGCTGACCGGCGCGCTCGGGGCCGCCGCCGCGGTCGTCGCGCTCTACCTGGTCGGCTCCTGGACGCCGCTGCTGCGCCGGGCGGGCGTCGACTCGATCGCCGAACCCCGGGCGTTCGCGCTGCTGATCGCCCTGGTGACGGTCGTCGGGCTGGTCGCCGGCCCGGTGCAGGCGCTGGTGTCGCGCCGGGTCGAGGCACGGGCCGACGCGCACGCCCTGGCGCTCACCGGCGACCCGACCACCTTCGAGGCGATGCAACGCCGGCTCGCCGGGGTCAACCTGGCCGATCCCGACCCGCCCCGGGCGGAGTACCTCTGGTTCGCCTCGCACCCGTCCACCGTGGAGCGGATGGCCGCCGCCCGCGCGTACGCCCGGGAGGCCGGCCGGTGACCCGGACCCTGCTGATCACCAACGACTTCCCGCCCCGTCCCGGCGGCATCCAGTCGTTCGTGCACCACCTGGCGGTCCGCCAGCCGCCCGGCTCGGTGGTGGTCTACGCCTCCAGTTGGCGCGACACCGCCGGGTTCGACGCCGCGCAGCCGTTCCCGGTGGTCCGGGACGCGACCCGGGTGCTGCTGCCGACCCTGCGGGTCGCCCGCCGGGCCGCCCGGCTGGCCCGGGAGCACGGCTGCGACACGGTGTGGTTCGGCGCCGCCGCCCCGCTGGGTCTGCTCGCCGGGGGGTTGCGTCGCCGGGCCGGCATCCGCCGCGCCGTGGCGCTGACCCACGGCCACGAGGCCGGCTGGGCGACGCTGCCGGGGGCCCGCGCCGCGCTGCGCCGGATCGGCCGGGACACCGACGTGGTCACCTACCTCGGCGACTACACCCGGGTACGGCTGGAACGCGCCCTGCGCGGCGTCACCGAGCTGCACCGGCTCGCCCCCGGGGTCGACGTGGACACCTACCACCCCGGGGTGGACGGCGCTCCGGTGCGGGCCCGGCTCGGGCTGGCCGACCGGCCGGTGGTGGTCTGTGTCTCCCGGCTGGTCGCACGCAAGGGCCAGGACATGCTGATCCGGGCCCTGCCGGCGATCCGCCGCCGGGTGCCCGACGCGGCGCTGCTGGTGGTCGGGGGTGGGCCGTACCGGGCGACGCTGGAGAAGCTGGCCCGGTCCACCGGTGTGGAACGTGACGTGGTGTTCACCGGCTCGGTGCCGTGGGAGGCGCTGCCCGCCCACTACGCGGCCGGTGACGTCTACGCGATGCCCTGCCGTACCCGCAACCGGGGGCTGGACGTCGAGGGGCTCGGCATCGTCTACCTGGAGGCGTCGGCGACCGGGCTGCCGGTGGTGGCCGGTGACTCCGGCGGCGCACCGGACGCGGTCCGCGAGGGCGAGACCGGGTACGTCGTCCCGGGGCGGGACGTCGCCGTGCTCGCCGACCGGGTGGCCACCCTGCTCGCCGACCGGGACCTGGCCCGGCAGCTCGGCGCGGCCGGGCGGGCCTGGGTGGAGAAGGAGTGGCGCTGGGAGACCCAGGCCCGCCGCCTGACGGACCTGCTCACCGGCACCGCCGCCCCTGGCTGAGCCGCCGGTCGACCAGCCCCGGAACGGGCCTCAAGTTGTGGGTCAGCGGATCTGTTCGAGGATGCGGGCGGCGGGGGCGGGCTTGCCGAAGTGCCAGCCCTGGCCGGCGTCGCAGCCGATGGCGCGCAGCAGGTCGGCCTGGTCGGCGGTCTCCACCCCCTCGGCGGTGACGGTCAGGTCCAGCGCGTGGGCCAGCGACACCAGCGAGGCCAGGATCTGCTCGTCGTTGCGGCTGGCCGGGTCGACCTGCGGGCGGCGCAGCCTGGTCACGAACTCGCCGGCCACCTTCAGCTCGGTCACCGGCAGGTCCCGCAGGTAGACCAGGTTGCTGTAGCCGGTGCCGAAGTCGTCGATGGCGATCCGGACACCCAGGTCGTTGAGCATCCGCAGGGCCCGGACCGGGTCCTCCCCGCCGGTGCTCATCATGGTGCTCTCGGTGATCTCCAACTGGAGCCGTTGCGGCGGCAGCCCGGTCTGCGCCAGCAGCCCGCGCACCTCCTGCACCAGGTCGGGGCGGTGGACCTGCCGGACGGCCAGGTTGACGCTGACGAACGGGGCCGGCCCGCCGCCGGCCGCCCAGCTCTCCGCCTCCCGGCACGCCTCGGCGAGCACCCAACCGCCGAGCCGGACGATCAGCCCGGTCTCCTCGGCCAGGCCGATGAAGCTGTCCGGGCCGAGCACCCCCAGCTCGGGGTGCCGCCAGCGGACCAGCGCCTCCACCCCGACCACGGTGCCGTCCCGCAGTGACGTCAGCGGCTGGTAGTCGAGGAAGAACTCGCCCCGGTCGAGGGCGGCGGGGATGGCCGCCGACAGGGCGTACCGGGCCAGCTCGGTGCGGTGCCGGGCCGGGTCGAACAGCGCCCAGCGGGCGCCGCCGGCCGCCTTGGCCCAGTGCAGGGTGCTGTCGGCGGCCCGCATCAGCTCACCCGGGGTGGTGCCGGCCACCGGCCGTTCGACGATGCCCGCGCTGGCGGTGACGGTCAGCTCGTGCCCCTCGACCAGGGCCGGCTCGGCGACCGCGGCGAGCGCCGCCTCCGCCACCTTCACCACGTCGTCGGTGCCGTCGGTGTGCTCGACGAGGATGACGAACTCGTCGCCGCCGAGGCGGGCCACCAGGTGCTCGCCGAGCGCCCGGCTCAGCCGCTGCGCCACCTGCACCAGCAGGGCGTCGCCGAGCTGGTGGCCGAGGGAGTCGTTGACCACCTTGAACCGGTCGAGGTCGAGGAAACACACCCCCACCCGGGCGGAACCCCGCCCCGGGGCGGCGATGGCGGTGGCGAGCCGCTCGGTGAACAGGGTGCGGTTGGGCAGGTCGGTGAGCGGGTCGTGGGTGGCCTGGTGGCGGAAGCGGGACTCGCTGTCGCGCAGCGCCCGTTCGGCCTGGGCGCGGGCCACCATCGCCGCCCGCCGGATGGACTCCTGCTCGTCGAGGGTCCGGTCGCGCAGCGCGCGGGCGTACCCGGTGGTGATGGTGGCGAGCAACCGGGCCAGCCGGTCGGAGATGTCGTCGCCGACCAGGCCCAGGTCGCGCAGCAGGCGGAGCTGGACGACCTCGACGGTACGCCCCAGCCCCTCCGCCGAGGCGATGTGCGCGGCCACCAGCTCCGCACCCACCTGGTGACCGATGCGCGGGTCGAACGGCTCGGCCCGCAGCGCGGCGGCCAGTCGTACGGTGAGCCGTTGCAGCAGCTCCTCCAGCTGGGCCTGGGTCATCGGCAGGTAGCTGGTGCCGGAGACGGCCTTGGCCCAGGCGCGGGCGAACGTGCCCGGGCAGGACGCCCGGGGGCTCGCCGGCTCACCCATCGAGACGCCCGACGCCGCCGAGGAAGACGGCCTGCTCGGCGTTCTCGGCGCTCTCCGGCGTCTCGGGTCGCCACTGCGGCACCCAGACCACCCCGGGATCGACAAGCGTGAAGCCGTCGAAGAACGCGGTCAGCTCGGCCCGGCTGCGGATGCACAGCGGGTTGTCGGTACGCCGGTAGACCCGTTCCGCCTCGGCCCGTTCGGCCCCGCTGCGGGTGTCGTCGCTGGCCTGGGAGAGGACCAGGTAGCTGCCCGGGGCCAGCGCCGCGCGCAACGTCCGCAGGGTGTCCTCGGGATGGTCGGAGTGCGGGATGAAGTGCAGCACCGCCACGATCATCACGGCCACCGGCTGGGAGAAGTCGATCAGCCGGGTCACCTCGGGGTGCGCCAGGATCGCCTCCGGCCGGCGCAGGTCCTCCTGCACGACGGCGGCGTTGGGGTTGCCGGCGAGGATCTCCTGGCTGTGCGCGACGGCGACCGGGTCGACATCGACGTAGACCACCCGGGCCCGCGGGTCGGCCCGCTGGGCGATCTCGTGCACGTTGCCGACGGTGGGGATGCCGGAGCCGATGTCGAGGAACTGGCGGATGCCGGAGTCGACCAGATGCTGCACCACCCGGCGCAGGAAGGCCCGGTTGGCCTGGGCCATCAACGGCGCGTCGGGCACCGCCTCCACCATCGCCCGGGCGGCCACCCGGTCGGCGGCGAAGTTGTGCGAGCCGCCGAGGTAGTAGTCGTACATGCGGGCGACACTGGGGCGTTCGATGTCGATGTCGTCGGGTGCCCAGTTCGGTCGCTGCATCCCCAACCCCTTTGTCGAGTACCACCGCGAGCAAGGTCGACCGTACGGTTCACCCGGGTATTCTGCCCGCCCACCGCCCGGGTGCAAAGACCGTGATCAGTGCGCGACGGGTCCCTCACCGGGCGCAGTCGAACCGGTGGTGTGCCGACGGCAGGCCCAGGTCCGGGGTGGACCCGGGCCTGCCGTCCCGGCGGGGTGGCCCCGCCTCAGAACTTCGGGGCGTCCGGCGCCTCGAGCAGGCCCAGCCGCAGGGCGGTCATCAGCGCCTGCGCCCGGTTGGCCGCGCCCAGCTTCTCGTAGAGCTTCGAGATGTGGGTCTTGGCGGTGGACTCGCTGACGAAGAGCTGCTTGGCGATGCCGGCCACGCTCATGCCGTCGGCGAGCAGCCGCAGCACCTGCCCCTCGCGGGGGGAGAGCTGCGGGCCGGACGGGGCCAGCCGGCGCTTCATCGCCTCGGCCAGGTCGGCGGCGGTGAACGCGCTGGGCGAGGAGGCGGCGTGCCGGGCGGCGGCCACCACCTCGTCGGCCGGCGCGGTCTTCGGCACGAAGGCGCTCGCCCCCGCCTCCAACGCGCCGAAGAGCTGGTCGTCACCGGCGTACATGGTGAGCACCACGATGCCCATCGACGCGCTGGACTTGCGCAGCGCCCGGGTGGCCTCCAGGCCGCTGCCGTCGGGCAGCCGCAGATCCATGATCACGACGTCCGGTTGCAGCGCGCCGGCCTGGCGCACGCCCTCCGCCGCCGTGGCGGCCTCGCCGACGACCTCGAACTGACGGTCCCGCTCGAAGGCGTGCCGCAGCCCCTTGCGGATCAGATCGTGATCGTCGACAAGGAGGACCTTGGTACGGGTGGCCGGTGTCGGGCTTGTGGTCATCCTCGAATTACTCCACTTCTGCTGCTGCGCTGCCACGCACGTTATCGCGCCGGGGCGACGAACCCACCACCACCGCCACGGTCGTACCACTGGGTTGCCGGGGACTGATCTCCAACCGGCCCCGGATACGTTCCGCCCTCTCCGCCATGATCGCAAGGCCGTAGTGACCGTCGGTGCGCTGGTCACCGATGCCGTGACCGTCATCCGACACTTCAATTTGCGCGTACGGGGGGTCCACCTCACAGGTGACCCAGAGATTAGCCGCCCCGGCGTGCTTGCGGGCGTTGGTCACCGCCTCCTGGGCGATGCGCAGCAACTCGGCCTCGGTGGCGGCCGGCAGCCGGGCGGTCGACTCGTCCAGCGACAGGTGCACCCGCAAGCCCCCCGACGCGCCGACGGTCCGGGCGTACTCGGCGATCGCCGCCGCCAGGCCACCGTGCCGGTCCACCTCGCTGCGCAGCTCGAACAGGCTCAGCCGCAGCTCGGTGATCACCCGGGTCACCTCGCCCCGCAGGGTGCGCAGCGCCTCGGCGGTCTCCTTCGGGTCCTCGTCGACGTAGGCCAGCGCGTTGTCGATGCCGTAGCCGACCATCACCAGCTCCTGCGCCACCCCGTCGTGGATCTCCCGGGCCAGCCGCTGCCGCTCCTCGTTGGTGGCCAGCGACCGCACCTCGTCGAAGAGCAGCGCCGCCTCCAGGCGCAGCGCCGCCGGGCCGGTCAGCGCGGTCACCCGGGACACCACCGGCGGCGGGTAGGCGTGCGCCGCGTCCGCCTCCAGCACCACCAGGCCGACCGTACGGACCCCGGCGACCAGCGGCACGATCAGCGCCGAGACGTCCCCGCCGGTGTGCGAGCGGGCCTGCGACCGGGCCGAGGTCTGCGGCTGCTGGCTGGCCCAGGCGTCGGCGATCGCCGAGTCGGCGTCCAGCGTCGTCTCCCAGTCGACCCGGTCCACCCCGACCTGGGCGAGCACCACCAGCCGCCCGCCGCCGCTGGCCGACAGCACCGCCCCCCGGTTGCCGGGGGCGACGGTACGCAGTTCCTCCAGCAGGTGTTCGGAGATGCCGCCCGGGTCGAGGGTGGCCCCGGGCAGCTGCCGGGCGACCGTGCGCAACTGGGTCAGCAGCCGGGTCGCCTCGGCGTACGGCTGGGGCTTGCCCTCGGCCCGGACCCGCATCACCTGGTGCAGCGTGCCGGCGGCGTAGAGGCCGAGCCCGGCGAGGATCAGCCACTGCGCGCAGACCGCCAGGTAACCGGGCTGGCCGAGCTGCCGCCCACCGTCGACCTCGGTGAAGGCGCCCGCCACCAGCAGGGTGGCCGCGGTGACCCCGAGCAGCACCGCGCCCTCGCGGAACTGCCGGCGCAGCGCGGTGACGGTCACCGGCACCGCCAGGTAGGGCAGCACCGCCGAGGCGCCCAGCCCGCCGACCGACGAGCCGAGGGCGGAGGAGACGGCGACCTGGCTGGCGGCCAGCCCGATCACCACCGCCTCGGCGAGCCGGCTCAGCGGGCCGAGCAGCCGGTGCTCGGGGGCGAGCAGGGCGGGCGCTCCGGCGACCGCCAGCAGGGCGATCCACCAGAGCTGGGCGGGGTCGCGGGTGGCGATCAGGGTCAGTGCGCCGACCAGCGCGAGCATCACCGCACGCGCGGCGGCGGCGACGGGACGCGTCTGGGGGCGGACGGCTGTGGAGGCGGGCACGTGACGGATCGTAGTCAGCCTTGGTAGATCTCCGCGATCTCGGCCGCGTACGTCTTGTGGACGACCTGCCGCTTGACCTTGAGCGAGGGGGTCAACTCGCCGGTCGCCTCGGTGAAGTCACGGGGCAGGATGCGGAACACCTTGATCGCCTCGGCCTTGGAGACGGCCAGGTTGGCGGTGTCCACCGCGCCCTGGATCTCGGCCCGCAGCGCGTCGTGCGCCACGAGCTGCCCGACCGGGGTGTCCTCGGGCAGGCCGTGCGCGGCCAGCCACTTCGGCAGCGCCTCCTCGTCGACGGTGACCAGGGCGGCGATGAACGGCTGCCGGTCGCCGACCACCAGGCACTGGCTGACCAGCGGATGCGCCCGTACCTGGTCCTCCAGCACCGCCGGGGCGACGTTCTTGCCGGCGGCCGTCACGATGATCTCCTTCTTCCGGCCGGTGATGCTGAGGAAGCCGTCGTCGTCGAGGTGCCCCAGGTCGCCGGTGCGGAACCAGCCGTCGGCGAGCGCCTCGGCGGTGGCCGCCTCGTTCTTCCAGTAGCCCTGGAAGATCAGGTCACCGGCGATCAGGATCTCGCCGTCGTCGGCGATCCGGATCGTCACGCCGGGCAGCGGCCGGCCGACCGTGCCGATCTTCGTGCCGGTGGGCAGGTTGGCCGCGGCGGCGGGGGAGGTCTCGGTGAGGCCGTACCCCTCGCAGATGGTCACCCCGATGCCCCGGAAGAAGTGCCCGAGCCGGGCGCCGAGCGGGGCGCCGCCGGAGATCGCGTCCCGGCAGCGGCCACCGAGGGCGGCCCGCAGCTTGCGGTAGACCAGCCGGTCGAAGACCGCGTGCTGGGCGCGCAGCGCGAAGCCGGGACCGCCCGGGGTCTCCTGCGCCTCGCTCCAGGCGATGGCGACCTTCTCCGCCCGGTCGAAGATCGCGCCCTTGCCGTCGGCCTCGGCCTTCTGCCGGGCGCCGTTGTAGACCTTCTCGAAGACCCGGGGCACCGAGAGTACGAACGTCGGCCGGAACTCCTGGAGTTCGGCGACCAGGTTGCGGGTGTCGGCGCAGTGCGCCATCGTGGCCCGGGCCTGCACCACGCCGATCTGGATGAGCCGGGCGAAGGCGTGCGCCAGCGGCAGGAAGAGCAGGGTCGAGGCCCCCGGCCGGAACAGGTTCGGCAGCACCGGCACCGCGTTGGCGATGTCGGCGTACATGTTGCGGTGGGTCAGCACGCAGCCCTTGGGGCGGCCGGTGGTGCCGCTGGTGTAGATGATCGTGGCGACGTCGGCGGCGCGGACCGAGGTGCGGCGGCGCTCGATCTCGTCCGGGTCGACCGACGTGCCGGCGGCGACGATCTCGTCGACCCCGCCCAGCTCGATCTGCCAGACCTCGCGCAGCTCGGGCAGCCGGTCGCGGACCCCGGCGACCAGGGTGGCGTGGCTGTTGGTCTCCACCACCACCGCGACCGCGCCGGAGTCGGCGAGGATCCAGGCGGCCTGTTCGGCGCTGGACGTCTCGTAGATCGGGACGGTGACCGCCCCGGCGGCCCAGATGGCGTAGTCGAGCAGGGTCCACTCGTAGCGGGTGCGGCTCATCAGGGCGACCCGGTCGCCGGGGGAGATCCCCGCGCCGGCCAGCCCCCGGGCCACCGCGACCACCTCGTCGCGGAACTGCCGGCAGGTGACGTCGACCCGGGCGCGACCCTCGACGGCGGGCCGGACGAACTGCACCGCGTCCGGCGCGGCCTCGGCGTTGTCCCAGACCGGGTCGGTCAGGTTTGCCGCGTCGCCGATGGTGACGATCGGCGGGACGGAGAACTCGCGCACCTGCACTCCCTCGTGCTCGCACTGGCCGGGCCGACCACGGGCCGGCATGGTCGAAACCTACCCGGCCGGCCGGGCGGATGCGCCAGCCAGGTTGCCCGTCCACCGGCCCGACCCCGGCCCGGGGGGTGGAGCGGGGCATCCGCCGGACGCGCCGGGTAGCCTCCCCCCATGGCGGACTCCTCCACCCAGTCGATCGTCATCGGCGCGTCACCGGACCGGGTCGCGGCGGTCGTCTGCGACTTCGCGCGTTACCCCGAGTGGACCGAGGCGGTGCGCCGGACCGAGGTCGTCGAGGAGTACGAGGACGGCTACGCCAGCCAGGTCCGGTTCACCATCGACGCCGGGGTGATGGCCGACGAGTACGTGCTGGCCTACGAGTACGCCGAGGACCTGTCCCGCATCGAGTGGCACCTGGTGACGCCCTCGACGATGCAGAAGTCCCAGCGTGGCTCGTACGACCTGGTCGGCAACCCGGACGGCACCTGCACGGTGACCTACACGCTGGAGGTCGAGTTGTCGGTGGGCATGCTCGGCATGTTTCGCCGCAAGGCCGAGAAAATGATCATGGATACGGCGTTGAAGCAGCTCAAGCGCCGGGTAGAAGCAACCGGTGCGGCGTAGCGACGCGACGGCCGGCGACACGACGGAGGAGCCGACCATGGGCGCAACGGAACCGGGCTCGGCCCGGGAGGAAGCGGAACGGCTGGTCGCCACGCTGCTCGCGACGGCCCGGCTGGCGTCCGCCGGCGGCGGCCCGGGGGCGGGACCGTGGGGTCCGCTCGGTGGGATCGTCTCGGGTGTCCTCGGTCACAGTGCCGGCGCGTCCCGGTCGGCCGGCGGCAGCCACCGGGCGGAGGGTTTCGCCACCGGATCGGCCGAGTGCTGCATCTGTCCGATCTGCCGGGCTGTCGCCGCCCTGCGTGATCCCAGTCCCGAATTCGCCGAGCGGCTCGCCACCGGCGCGGGGGATCTGGCGGCCGGCGTCGCCAGCCTGATGCGCGCGTTCGGCCCGCCCGCAGGAGGGGAAGCAACCCCCGGGACGTCCGGTGACGCCGCCGCGCCGACCAGCCCTTCCGATTCCGGAGCCGATCATGTGTGGCGCGAGGCCACCCGCACCGGGCATGATTCTGCGTCGGCGCCGGAGCGGGACGTCTGGTCCGCCGCCACCCGGGCGGAGGACGCGGTCGAACCCGCCGCCGCCGCACCGCCCGTCGACGACGCCGGGCCGGCCGCGCCGGCCCAGCAGGTCCGGCCCACGGCCGACGGTCCCGTGGTGCCCACCTCGCGCGCGCCGGCCGGCGCGGACGGGGACGCACCAGGCGACGGGGCCTGACCACCGGACATCCCGGCAGCGTACGGCCGGTAAGGCCGATGTCGGGCAGCACAGCAGAGGGGAGTGGCCGCGGTGACGCTGACCATCGGAGTCGACGTCGGTGGCACGAAGGTGGCCGGCGGTGTCGTGGACGACACCGGCAGGGTGCTCGTGCAGGCCCGGCGGGACACCCCCGCGGACGACGTCGGCAAGACCCGCGACGTCATCATCGAGCTGGTCACCGAGCTGGCCACCGGCCACCAGGTCGACGCGGTCGGGATCGGCGCGGCCGGCTGGATCGACGCGTCCCGCTCCACCGTGCTGTTCGCCCCCAACCTGGCCTGGCGCGACGAACCGCTGCGCGACTACGTCAGCGCCGCCACCGGCCTCCCGGTGATCGTCGAGAACGACGGCAACGTGGCGGCCTGGGCCGAGTTCCGGCACGGCGCGGCCCGCGACGCCGACGACTCCATGGTCATGTTCACCATCGGCACCGGCGTCGGCGGCGGCATCGTCCTCGGCGGCGAACTGGTCCGCGGTGCCCACGGCATCGCCGCCGAGCTGGGGCACATGCTCACCGTCCCCGACGGCCACCAGTGCGGCTGCGGCCGGCTCGGCTGCATCGAGCAGTACGCCAGCGGCAGCGCCCTGGTCCGGTTCGCCCGCGCCGGCGCCCGCCAGGAGCCGCAGCGCGCCACCGCCCTGCTGGAGTTGGCCGGCGGCGAGGCCGAGGCGATCACCGGCCCGATGGTCACCACCGCCGCCCAGGCCGGCGACCCGATCTCGGCCGAGGCGTTCGCCCAGATCGGCCGCTGGCTCGGCACCAGCCTCGCCGACATGGCGCAGATCCTCGACCCGCAGGTGCTGGTGGTCGGCGGCGGCGTGGTCGACGCCGGTGACCTGCTGCTCGGCCCGACCCGGCGGTCCTTCACCGACGCGCTGGCCCAGCGCAGCCGGCTCCCGGTGGCCGAGGTACGCCCCGCCGAGCTGGGCAACAGCGCCGGCGTCATCGGCGCTGCCGACCTGGCCCGCCGCCGATGAGCGCCGCGCCGACCGGGCCGGGGCCCACCGCCGCCGTCCCCGAGCCGGCGGCCGGCCGGGTGCCGCTGCGGGTGGTGTCGTACAACATCCACAGCCAGCGCGACGACACGGCGGCGCTGGCGAGCGTGGTCCGCGAGGCCGCCCCGGACGTGGTGATCGTGCAGGAGGCGCCGCGCCGGTTCCGGTGGCGGCAGAAGTCCGCCGCGCTGGCCGACTCGTTCGGCCTGGTGGTGGCCGCCGGTGGGCTGCCGTCGCTGGGCAACCTGCTGCTGACCAGCCTGCGGGTCCGGGTGACCGGGACGCACTGCCAACGGTTCCCGCTGACCCCGGGCCGGCACCTGCGCGGCGCGGCGTACGCCCGCTGCCAGGTCGGCGGGGCCCGGTTCCTGCTGGCCGGCTCGCACCTGTCCACCGACCCGGCGGAGCGGCCCGGCCAGGCGGCGCTGCTGCGGCGGGAACTGTCCGCAAGCGACCTGCCGGTGGTCTTCGGGGCCGACCTCAACGAGGGGCCGGACGGCCCGGCCTGGGGCACCGTGGCGGCCGGCCTGACCGACGCCGCGATCGCCGCCGACGCCGCCGACCGGCACACCTACTCGTGCGCCGACCCGCGTCGCCGCATCGACGCCCTCTTCGTCGACCCCCGGGTCGAGGTGGTCGGCTACGACGTGGTGGACACCCCGACGACCCGCCGGGCCAGCGACCACTTCCCGGTCCTGGTCGACCTGCTGCTGCCGGTCACCGGCTGACCGGCGGCAGCGTCCCCGGGTCGGCCGTCGCGGCGGCCCGGGGGCCGATCCGCGTCGCGTCCCGACACCCGCGCGAGCCGGGCTGGACAACGGGTCGGGGGCCCGGAAGGATGCCGGTCGAACCGGCGTACCTGGCCGCACATAAGGAGATTCCCGGTGTCCCCCTCCACCGAGCACGGCCGGCCCGATCCGGAGCCCACTACGCTCGCCCCGAACCGGGACGGCCGCCCGGTCTCCGACCGGGGCGACACGGTCTGCGTGATCGGGGCCGGGGCCAGCGGCCTCACCGCCGTCAAGAACCTCACCGAACACGGCTTCGGCGTCGACTGCTACGAACGCGAGACCGGCGTCGGCGGCGGCTGGAACTGGCGGCACGACCGCAGCCCGGTGTACGCCAGCACCCACCTGATCTCGTCGCGGCCGTTCACCCAGTTCCCCGACTTCCCGATGCCGGACTCCTGGCCGGACTACCCGCACCACAGCCAGCTGCTGTCCTACTTCGAGCGGTACGCCGACCACTTCGACCTGCGCCGGCACATCTGGTTCGGCACCGAGGTGGTGCGGGTGGAACCGGTCGACGGCGACCGGTGGGACGTCACCACCCGCAGCACCGGCGGGTACGGCCCGGAACGCACCTCCCGGTACGCCGCCGTGCTGGTCGCCAACGGGCACAACTGGTCGCCGAAGCTGCCCCGCTACGAGGGGCTGGAGGAGTTCCGGGGCGAGGTCATGCACGCCTCGTCCTACAAGGACCCCGCCCAGCTGCGCGGCAAGCGGGTGCTGGTGGTCGGGGCCGGCAACACCGGCTGCGACCTGGCGGTCGAGGCGGCCCAGCAGGCGTCCCGCTGCTGGCACTCCACCCGCCGCGGCTACTGGTACGCCCCGAAGTACGTCCTCGGCCGCCCCGCCGACCAGGTCAACGACGCGCTGCTGTCGCTGCGGGTGCCGCTGCGGCTGCGGCAGTGGCTCTACCACTGGACGCTGCGGCTGACCGTCGGCGACCTGACCCGGTTCGGGCTGCCGAAGCCGGACCACCGGGTCTACGAGACGCATCCGATCGCCAACAGCCAACTGGTCTACTACGTCGGCCACGGCGAGATCACCCCCGTGCCGGAGCTGGCCCGGTTCCATCCCGGCGGGGTGACCCTCACCGACGGCCGGGAGATCGACCCCGAGCTGGTCGTCTTCGCCACCGGCTACCTGCCCCGCTTCGAGTTCCTCGACCCGGGTGTCCTCGGCGACGCCGACGGCTCGGGCCGCCCCCGGCTGTGGCTGCACGCGTTCCCGCCGGGCCACCCGACGCTGGCGGTGGCCGGGCTGTTGCAGCCCGACTCGGGGCTGTTCACCCTGGCGCACTGGCAGACCGTGCTCTTCGCCAGGTCCCTGCGGCTGCGCCGGGAGCAGCCGCAGCGGGCCGCCGCGTTCGCCTCCCGGGCGGCGGCCGGCGCGGGGGAGCGGTACGCGGGGAAGGTCAAGGACAGCAGCCGGCACTGGTTCGAGGTGGGCCACGTCGACTACCTGCGCGCGGTGCAGCGCGCCCTCGACGAGCTGGAGGGCAAGTGACCGGCACGACCGATCAGCGGGTCCGGATCATGCGGGGGCGGGAGTGGGCCCACCCGGTCCGTCCGGCCCGCCGCGAGGTGCTCGGCGTCGACCCGGAGCTGGACGAGGGGCGTCCGCCGCTGCTGTTCGTCCCCGGGTTCGGGCACGGGGCGTGGGCGTTCGCCGAGCACTGGCTGGAGCACGCCGCGTCGCGCGGTTTCCCCGCGTACGCGATGAGCCTGCGCGGGCACGGCGGCAGCGAACCGGCGCCGGGGGCGACGCTGCGGGCGTACACCCATGACGTGGTCCAGGTGGCGGCGGGGCTGCCCCGGCAGGCGGTGCTGGTGGGGCACGGCGCGGGTGCCCTGGTGGTGTCGCACGCGTTGGCGCGGTACCCGGCCCGGGCGGCGGTGCTGGTCGCGCCGGTGCTCGGCGGCGCGGCCACGGCCGGCGCGGCGTTGCGGGCCAACCCGCTCGGCACGCTGCCCGCCCTGTTCGGTGGCGCGCTGCGGCTGCACCGCCGGCAACTGTTCGGCCGGGAGTTGCCCGAGGCGGACGCCCGCCGGCACCTGGCCCGGCTGGGTCGGGCCGGCCGGCGGGCGCAGTGGCAGTTGCTCGCCGGCCGGGCGGCTGAGCCGGCGGTGGGTCGCCCGCCGGTGCTGGTGTTGGGCAGCCCGGACGACCGGGTCGTCCCGCCGGCCGCACTGACCCGGGCGGCCCGCCGGTACGGCGCGGCCCCGCTGCTCTTCCCCGGCATGGGACACGACCTGATGCTCGACACCCGCTGGCAGGAGCCGCTGGACGCGCTCCTGGACTGGCTGGTCAAGGAGCCGGCAAAGAGCTGACCGTCGGCACCGCACCGGGCGGCGACCCGCCGCCCGGTGCGGTGCCGACGTCCTCAGCCGCTGCTGCTGAGCCGGGTGAGCAGCGAGCCGGTGTCGTCCAGGGCGCTGAGGTAGGAGCGGGCCCAGGCCCGGATGTCGTGCCGGTGCAGGTGGTGGCGCATCGCCCGCATCCGGTCGCCGAGGTCGGTGGGCCCGGCCCGCAGCGCCGACAACAGCCCCTGCTTGAGCCCCTCCAGGTCGTGCGGGTTCACCAGGTACGCCCGGTCCAGCTCGGCCGCCGCCCCGGCGAACTCGCTGAGCAGCAACGCGCCGGTGTCGTCGACCCGGGCGGCCACGTACTCCTTGGCGACCAGGTTCATCCCGTCGCGCAGCGGGGTGACCGCCATGACGTCGGCGACCCGGTAGAGCGCCGCCAGCTCGGCCCGGTCGAAGGGCTGGGTGAGGTAGTGGATGGCCGGCTCGCCGACCCGGCCGAACTCGCCGTTGATCCGGCCGACCTCGCGTTCGATCCGGTCCCGCAGGATCTGGTACTGGCCGACGCGTTCCCGGCTCGGCATGGCGACCTGCACCAGCACCGTGTCCCGGACCTTGACGTCACCGCTGGCGAGCAGCTCGCTGTAGGCCTTCAGCCGCTGCTCGATGCCCTTGGTGTAGTCCATCCGGTCCAGGCTGAGGATGACCCGCTCGGGGTCGCCCAGGTCGTGCCGGAGGCGGCGGGCCCGCGCGGTGACGTCCGGCCGGGCGGCCAGCGCCGCCATCTCGGCGGTGTCGATCGAGACGGGGTACGCCCCGATCCGCACCACCCGGTCCTGTACGCCGATCCGCCGGTCGGTGGCCGGCAGGCCGAGGACCTTGGTGGCGAGCTGGGCGAAGTTGTGCGCCGCCTGGGCCCGCTGGAACCCGATCAGGTCGGCGCCGAGCATCCCGCGCAGCAGCTCCGCCCGGCGGGGGAGCTGCATGAACAGCTCCGGCGGCGGGAAGGGCACGTGCAGGAAGAAGCCGATCCGCAGGTCGGGCCGCAGCTCGCGGAGCAGGCCGGGGACCAGTTGCAGGTGGTAGTCCTGCACCCAGACCACCGCGCCGGGGTCGGCCACCTCGGCGGTCGCCTCGGCGAACCGCTGGTTGACCCGCTGGTACGCCTCCCACCAGCGGCGGTGGTACTCGGGTTGCTCCACCGCGTCGTGGTAGAGCGGCCAGAGCGTCGCGTTGGCGAAGCCCTCGTAGTGGTCGCGCAGGTCGTCGGCGCTGAGCGGGACGGTGCGCATGTGCACACCGTCCACGTCGGGCAGCACGGGCGCGGGCCCGGTGCCGCCGGCCCAGCCGACCCAGGTGGCCGGGGTCTGCCGGAGCAGGGGGTGCAGGGCGCTGACCAGCCCGCCGGGGCTGCGCCGCCACTCACAGGCGCCGTCGGGCGCCACGCTGTCGTCGATGGGGAGCCGGTTGGCCACCACCACCAGTGAACTCTGTCGCATCTCGGGCATTCCGATCGGCAGGGGACCGACCACGCGAGCAAGGAACAACCGGGCAGTCGGTGGGGGAAGTGACCTACAGCGGTATTCCTACTGACCGTAAGTTACACCACTGTTACGCCCGGCGTGAGGGCTGTGGTGTCCCGGGATTCGGGCGGGGTGACCGGTGGCCCCGGCGGCGTGCCGCAGGGTCAGACGACCGCGCCGTCGTCGGGGTCGTGATCGTCCTCGTCGCCGGGGCGCAGCCGCCAGATCAACGTGACGAACCCGGCGAGGATGCCGGTGAAACCGAGCAGGGTGACCACCGAGGCGTCCACCGGCAGCAACGACGGGTTGAGGAAGAGCACGAAACCGAGCACGATCCCCAGCACCCCGACCACCGCGTACTTCGAGATCCGGGGCAGCGGCGGAGGCGGCGGCGGGGTGTAGCCCTCCTCCGGGTCGTCCGGCAGGTCGGCCCCGAAGGTGTCCAGGCCGTCCAGCAGCGACGGCTCGTCCTGCTGCCGGCCCCGGGGGCTCACCGAGATGCCGGAGATGTCGGCCGCGTACGGCAACCGGCGTACGTCGGTGGCGGTCGGCCCCGTCGGCTCGTCCGCCCTGGTCGTCGGGCCACCCGCGCGGGCGGCCGGATCGGCCCCGTCGTCGATGTCCTCGGACGCCGGCCAGGGATGACTGCCGGCGGCCGGCGCGGTGTGGAAGGCGGCGACGAGGCGTTCCCACTCGGCGTCCACGTCCGGCTCGGCACGGGCCGGCTCCGGCGTCGCCTCGTCGGCGAGCTGGGTGAGATAGTCCCGGGCGGTGGTCAGGTGCGAACGGTCCACGTAGAGCCGGTCGACCGGCCGGGACGGCACGGTGGTGGTGCGGGTGATCGGGTTCAGGTCGGCGGAGGGCTGGAGGTAGGCGGCGATCCCGCCCGCGGCGAGCACGTCGAGCAGGTGCTCGCCGACCCGCGGGTCGACGTCGCCCGCGACGGCGTACTCGCTCGCGTCGAGCCCGTTGTCCCGCCGTCCCCGGCGGGCGCCACCCGCTGACACCGGACATCCTCCTCCGCGCACCTGCCGGTGCGGTCGTGTCGGCGCCCCGTACGCCGTGCTCTGAATCGTGACACGTCGGCACCCGGTTCCGGGAGTGCGTTGTGGCGTGCCGCTCGTGGTTCGTCGGCTTCGCCGTCGGCGGGCGGGCCCGACGGTGGCCCCCCGGGTGACCCCGCCCACCACCGCACGACCTGCCCGGACGGCCCCGACCCGAGGCCGCCGGACCCGGGCGGGATGGAATTCCGGTGCCGTACCGGCTGGTAGCACCGTTGATCGGCGGTCCGGCGCGCGGGACGGGCGCACCGGCTCCGGCGCGCGGGGTATCCGAGCTGCCCGCCGACGGGCCGGTGCCCCCGGTCGGCGGTGGGTCCGGTCGCCTGTGCCCGTCGCGCCCCCGCCCGCTCGCCCGCAAGAAGTCACATTCCACGCGAAAGTGGAATACCTCACCTGGCACCCACGGTCGGGCGACCGGCCCCGCCCGGTGACCGCCCCCCGCGCCGTCGCCGGTCGGCCCCGCGCCACCGGTCACGTCGCCCGCTGGTGATCGACTCTCGTGGGCCGAAACAGCGCTGTCGAACCCGGGGGGAAACCGCACCGTCGGCCCAGGTGAGTCGATCACGGGTCCCGGTCAGCTCCGGACGGGCGTCGCCCGGGTGGCCAGCCGGAGCAGACCGGGCATGCCGTTACGGTCGGCGAAGTCGCGTACCCGGTCGAGGGTGGCCGCCGCCCGCGCGGGCTCGGCCACGGTCAGGGCCGGCACCGACAGCGCGGTGGTCAGCACGTGGTCGGTGGTGTCGGGCATCCGGGCGTAGCGCTGCGCCGCCGCCGCGAACAACCGGGCGGCCCGCCGGGCGTCCCCGTCGCCGAGGGCCAGGGTGGCGTCGGCTGCCTGGCCCGCCGCCTCCACCCAGGGGGTCGTCCGGGGCGACCGGGCGAGCATGTCGTGCACCAGCCGGGCGGCGTCCGGGCCGAGCACCGCGGCGACGTGACCCACCGCCGGCACCCACTCGGCGAACGGGATCATCCGGGTCCGGCTCCAGTCCTCGTCCAGCTCCACCAGCAGCCGCATCGCCTCCTCCCGGCGGCCCCGGACCGCCCGGCAGAGCGCCGCGTGCGCCAGCGTCGACTGCAACACCCGGTGGAAACCACTGCGCCGCGCGGCGACCAGCGCCTGGGCCACCAGATCGTGGCCCTCGGCCCGGCCGGCGGCACCCGTCCCGCCGGCCTCTCCCGCCCCCGCGCCACCCGCCGCCCCCGCGCCGCCCGCCTGCGTGCCGCCCGCACCCCGGCCCGTCGCGCCTGCGGCCGCCGCCCCCGGGCCCGCCGGCCCGGGACCCGTGGCGCCCGGGTCCGTCGTGCCCGGGTCCGTCGTGCCCGGGTCCGTCGTGCCCGGGTCCGCCGCGCCTGCGGCCGGCTCGTCCGTCGTCGGTGCGGAGTCGGCCCGCAGCGCCCGCATCCAGCCGGAAACCGCCACGATGTGCAGGTCCCACTCGGCCGTCGGCAGCCGGGTCGACTCGGTGCCCAGCTCCAGCGCCGCCACCCAGTCGCCGGCGTAGTACGCCCGCGCCCACTTGTCGGCGAAGCTGGTCGCCAGGCTGTGCCCGCCACCCGGGTCGAGCGAACGCTGCTCGTCGACCAGACGGGCCGACCGGGCCAGGTCACCCTCCTCCTGCGCCGCCCAGGCGAGGTTGTGCACCGCCCGGCGTCGGCTGACCAGCCGGTCCACCCGGCACTGTTCGGCCACCTCGGCCAGTTCCGCGTACGCCTGCTTCTCGCCGGCCATGAAGCGGGCCACCGCCAGGGTGATCCGGGCGTTGGCCCGTACCTCGGGCAGCCGCAGCCGCTCGGCCAGTTCCGCCGCCGCGGAGGCCGCCACGCAGGCCGGATCGGTCTCGGCGTTGAGCATCCGCACCCGGGCCAGTTCCAGCAACGCCTCCGCCTTCTCCTCGGACTCCGGCAGCTCGGCGTAGATCGCGTTGGCCCGGTCCAGGCAGCGCAGCGTCTCGGACCGGTCGGCCCGGCTCCAGGCGGCGGTGGCGAGCAGGGTCCAGGCGCGGGCCGCGCCGGAACGGTCCCCGACGGCGGCCAACCGTTCGGTGAGCCCGGTCAACGCCTCGGTCCCCCCGTCGACCAGGAACGCGTCCCCGTCCCGGAAGAGGGCCAGTTGGGCGGCGAACAGCTCCAGCCCCGGATCGGGCGCCCCGCCGACCTCCAGCGCCCGGCCGACAAGCGTGGCCGCGTTCTCCAGCGCGTGCAGCTCGTACGCCCGGCGGGCGGCCCGGTGCAGCGCGGTGCGGGCCGCCACCGCGTACGGCATGGGGTCGAGTCCGACCGTCCGGGCGATCTCGTGGGCGGTCCAGCGGTGGTTGGCCAGCACCTCGGCCAGGTCCTGCTGGCCGGCCTGGGTGAGCTGGGCCAGCCAGTCGGCGGTGCGCTGGTGGCGCAGCACCCGTTCCGCCCGGGGCAGCCGCTGGTAGCACACGTCGCGGACCAGGATGTGCCGGAAGCGGTACTCCGGCTGACCGGCCATGGTGGAGGTGGGCAGCTCGAAGACCATGTCCCGGCGCTGCAACCGGTCCAGTGCCCGCTCCACCCACTCGACCGTCCGGCCGAGGGCGGCGGCCACGGGCGCCGGCCAGAACTGGACCCCGACCACGGCGGCGGCCTGGAGCACCGCCCGGTCGGCCGGGTCGAGCAGGTCGAGCCGGTTGGCGATGACCGCCTGGACGGTACGCGGCATGTCGGTGGTGCCGGCCGGATCGAAGGCGGCGCTCGGCTCCAGCAGCCCGCCGTCCATCAGCATCCGGGCGTACTCCTGGGCGTAGAGCGGGTTGCCGTCGGCGAACTCGATGAGCGGTGCCCGCGACGCCGCCGGCAGGGTGGCCTGACCGAGCAGCAGGGAGTAGAGGGTGTCGATGTCCGCGTCGTGCATCGGCGGCACCGAGATGGACATCGCGCCGCTGATCGTGCCGGTCCACGCCGGCTGCCGCTCCCGCAGCTCGGGCCGCGCGGTCGCCACCACCAGCAGCGGTACGCCCCGGGCCGCCGCACCGAGCTGCTCGACGAAGGTGAGCATCGCCTGGTCGGCCCAGTGCATGTCCTCGAAGACCAGCACCGTCGGGCCCCGCCCGGCGAGGGTGAGCAGGAACCGTCGCCAGGCCGCCTCGGTCTCGCCCGGGTTGAGCCGTTCCCCGGTCATCCCCAGCAGCGGCCCGAGCGCGCCGGCCAGCCGCATGGCGTGCGGGTCGTCGAGCTGACGCAGCCGGTCGCGGAGCCGGTCGCGCAGCGGTTCCGGGTCGTCGGTGTCCGGCGCGCCCAGCCAACCCTTGACGATGTCGGCCAGCGCGGCGTAGGTGACGTTCTCGCCGAACGGAGGGCACTGCCCGACCAGCCAGGTGACCCGGTGACCGGGCAGGTTGGCGGCGTGCCGGGACAGCTCCCGCAGCAGCCGGCTCTTGCCCACCCCGGCCGGCCCGAAGACGGTCACCAGCTGGGAGGTGCGTTCGGTGACCGTCCGGTGCAGGGCGTTGACCAGCAGGCCACGTTCGTGTTCCCGGTCGACCATCGGGGTCAGCTCGGCGGCCTGCGGGTCGGTCCGGGGCCGGGCCCGCACGGCGAGCCAGATCCGGCTCACCGTGGAACGCCCCCGCAGGGTGACCGGCGGCCGGTCGACGTACTCCAGTTCGTGTCGGGTGGCCGACCAGGTGCTCTCGTCGACGACCACCCCGCCGGTGGGGGCCAGCGCCTGCAACCGGGAGGCGGTGTTCACCACGTCGCCGGTGACGAACGCCTGGCCGCCGTCGCGGGTGGCGGAGAGGTCGACCAGCGCCTCGCCGGTGGCCACGCCGACCCGGAAACCCAGCGGCGGGTGCGGGCCGGCGGCCTGCCGGGCCAGGTTCCGTTGCAGCTCCAACCCGGCCCGTACGCAGCGCAGCGCGTCGTTGTCGGTGGCGACCGGGGCGCCGAACAGCGCCATCACCGCGTCGCCGATGTACTTCTCCACCACCCCGCCGTACTGGTGGACCAGCTTGCGGACGGTGGCGAAGTACGCCTGCTGGAGGCTGCGCGCCTGCTCCGGGTCGGCCCGTTCGGCGTACGTGGTGAAGTCGACGATGTCGATGAACAGCACGCTGACCTGGCGGCGGTCCTCCTGCACGGTGACCGCGTGGTCGCGCAGCGGCTGCCCGCAGCTGGTGCAGAAGTTGGCCTCGGGACTGTTGCCGTGCCCGCAGGAGGCACAGTTGAGCGTCAGCGCCTGTCCGCAGCCGCCGCAGAAGCGGTCGTCCGGGCCCGCCGCCCGTGAGCAGTGTCCACACTTGAGGTCGATGACGAACTCCGTACGTGAGGAGATCCCATTATCCCGCCGCGGAGGGCCAGTCGGGTACCCGACGTGCGGGCGGACCCTGCGGCTGGTCGGCCGCCACTAGTGTTCCTCACGAGGAAAACTCACTGTCAGGAGAGTGCCGTGCAGGTGCGATTGTCCGCCTACTGGACCGATCCGGACGGTACCGTCCGGTCCCCCGGGGAGACGGTCGACGTCGACGCGGTCACTCTCGCCAGAATGGAGGAGCAGGGCATGGTGGAGAATCCCGACAGCAAGACGACTTCGGACGCCGGCACGACCACGACCACGACGTCGAAGCCACAGAAGATCGGGCCCGGGCCGGGTACACCGCCCGACCAGATCGGACCGGGGCCGGGCGCACCGCCGGCGGACGACAGCGGCAAGTGAACGACCGGCGCGGCCGGCGGACCTCGGTCCGCCGGCCGCGCCGGTGTGGCGTTCCCGCTCACCCGCCGGGGCGTCGCCGCCCGGGGAAACCCCTCAGCGGTCGCTCATGCCGGCGCGTCGGCGCAGCGCCGCCACGTCGGTGACCACGATCCGACGACCTTCGGTACGCAGCCAGCCGCGGCTGGCGAAGGAGCCGATGGCCTGGTTGACGCTCTGCCGGGAACCGCCGGCCATCTCGGCCAGCTGGCTCTGGTTGAGCTCGATGGTGATCATCGGGGCCTGGCTCTCCCCGGCCAGCCGGACCAGCGTCTTGGCCACCCGACCGGGCAGGTCGAGGAAGACGTGGTCGGCGTTCTGCTCGGTGAGCCGCCGGATCAGGCCACCCAGCGAGCGCATCACCGCGTCCAGGATGCGCGGGTTGGAGTGCACCAGCTCCATGAAGGCCGGGCGGGACAGGGCGAGCGCCGCGCAGTCCTCGATCGCCTCGGCCGACGCGGAACGGGTGGAGGCGTCCAGCAGGGACACCTCGCCCAGCACGTCCGGTGGTCGGATGACCGACAGCACCGCGCGTTCCCCGGTCGGTGCGGTGCGGAACACCGCCACCGCCCCCCGGCGGAGCACGATCAGCGACTCGCCGGGATCGTTCTCGACGAAAAGCAACTGACCTTTGCGATAGGTGCGCGGCACGGCCGCGGCGATCACCCGCTGGCGCACCTCCGGCTCCAGCCCGGCGAACATCTCCACCCCCGTGAGGGCGTCACCCGGCTCCGGCAGGCGCATGTCCACGGCCCCACCCCTCCCCGGTCACGGACCACAATTTTCGCTCACCGGGTGAACCCTGACGGCCCCTGAAGAGGTGAACTGACACCGCTTCGGCGTCCGGTAGCGGTACACATCAGATCATGACGGCCCAGTCGCTTGCTGTACACCCCTGTAAACCTTTCCGTGACCCTGCGCAAGCTGCGGCGGACCACCGGGTCGGGGGCCGGCGGGGTCGCGGGCGGGCGGTGCCGCCGGTGCCCGCCCCGCCCGTCGGCGGTCACCGGCGGTGGGCGAGGATGGGCGGTGATGGTCTACCGCTACTTCTACGACTGCGAATTCATCGAGGACGGCCGGCTGGTCGACCTCGTGTCGATCGGTGTCGTCGACGAGTACGGCCGCGAGTTCTACGCGGTCTCCACCGAGTTCGACGACTCCCGCGCCGTGCCCTGGGTCCGCCGCAACGTGCTGGACAAGCTCCCCTCGCCGGCCGACCGGGCCTGGCGTTCCCGGGCCCGGATCCGGGACGACCTGCACGAGTTCCTGCTGGAGCCGATCCGGGACCGGCCGGGCGAGCAGCTGGAGCTGTGGGCCTGGTACGCCGCGTACGACCACGTGGTGCTGGCCCAGCTCTGGGGGGCGATGCCGGCGCTGCCCCGGGAGATCCCCCGGTTCACCAAGGAGCTGCGGCAGCTCTGGGACGACCTCGGCAGGCCCCGGCTGCCCGAGGCGGCGGCCGACCGGCACGACGCGCTGGTCGACGCCCGGCACAACCTGGCCCGCTGGCAGGCGATGACGGCCCGTCCCGGGTGATCCCGGCGTCGGCGGCCCGGTGCCGGTGGGTCCGGCCGTCGGTGTTGACAGCCCGTGACGATCGGCAGGTTTGACCGGTCCCGTCGGGGGCACCGGATCCGGGCGAGCCGATCCGAGGGAGTGCGCCATGGCCGACGACGCGACCACCATCACCGACGCCCGGCGGCGGGTGACCGAGCTGATCCGGGACGCCCGGATCTGCATGTTGACCACCATCGGGGTGGACGGCCGGATGCTCAGCCGGCCGATGGGGCTGCAGGCGGCCGAGTTCGACGGGGACCTGTGGTTCTTCGCCTACGCCGACTCGGCCAAGATGCGCCAGGTCCGGGTCAACCCGGAGGTCAACGTCGCCTTCTCCGACCAGCGTCACCACGCCTGGGTGTCGATCTCCGGCACCGCCCAGGAGGCGTACGACCGGGCGCGGGCCGAGCAGCTGTGGAACCCGGTGCTGAAGGCGTGGTTCCCGGACGGGTTGGACACCCCCGGGCTGACCCTGCTCAAGGTGCACGCCAGCTCGGCCGAGTACTGGGACTCCCCGGGCGGCACGGTGGTCAACCTGCTCGGGTTCGCCAAGGCGGCGGTGACCGGGACGCCGCCGAAGCTGGGGGAGAACCACGAGGTCAGCTACTGACCGGTAGCCGCCCGGGTGGGCGGGACCGGCCGGGGCGCGGTGTCGGCGTACACCTGAGCCGACTACAGTGCGCACTGACGGCCCGCCCCGGGCCGGCAACGACGCCGATGGTCTGAGCGGACACATATCCTGGGGCTTATCCGGGCTTCACCTGACGTTCCAGGAGGATGAGCAGATCATGCGTATCGGCGTGCTCACCGGCGGCGGCGACTGCCCAGGTCTCAACGCGGTCATTCGGGCGGTGGTCCGTAAGGGCGTCGCTACTTACGGTCACGAGTTCGTGGGTTTCCGGGACGGCTGGAAGGGTCCGCTGGAGGGCCTGTCCAAGCCGCTCGGCATCCCCGAGGTGCGGGGCATCCTCCCGCGCGGCGGCACCATCCTCGGCTCGTCCCGCACCAACCCGTTCAAGATCGAGAACGGCGTGGAGCGGATCAAGGAGAACCTCGCCGCGCAGGGCGTGGACGCGCTGATCGCGATCGGCGGCGAGGACACCCTGGGCGTCGCCACCAAGCTGCACGAGCTGGGCGTCAACGTGGTCGGCGTGCCGAAGACGATCGACAACGACCTGGGCGCCACCGACTACACGTTCGGCTTCGACACCGCCGTCAACATCGCCATGGAGGCGATCGACCGGCTGCACACCACCGCGGAGAGCCACCACCGCACCCTGGTCGTCGAGGTGATGGGCCGGCACGCCGGCTGGATCGCCCTGCACGCCGGCCTCGCCGGTGGCGCCAACGTGATCCTGCTGCCCGAGCGCAAGTTCGACGTCGACCAGGTCGCCGGCTACGTCGAGAAGCGCTTCCAGCACCAGTACGCCCCGATCGTCGTGGTCGCCGAGGGCGCCCAGCCGCTGGACGGCCAGATGGTCCTGCACAACCAGGAGCTGGACGCCTTCGGGCACGTCCGGCTCGGCGGCATCGGCCAGTGGCTGGCCGAGCAGCTGGAGGCGAAGACCGGCAAGGAGGCCCGCACCGTCGTGCTCGGGCACATCCAGCGCGGCGGCACCCCGACCGCGTTCGACCGGGTGCTCGCCACCCGCCTCGGCCTCCAGGCCATCGACGCCGCCCACGAGGGCGACTGGGGCAAGATGGTCGCGATGCAGAGCACGGACATCGTCCGGGTCCCGCTGGCCGAGGCCACCCGCGAGCTGAAGACCGTCCCGATCGAGCGCTACGACGAGGCCGAGGTCTTCTTCGGCAGCTGATCGCGCCCCACCCCTTCCCCTCCGCCCTGCCGGAGGGGAAGGGCACGGGACCGGACGAACGGGACGGAAGGGTGACATGGGGTCGGCGAGGCACACCGTCGCGGTGATCGGGGCGGGAAAGATCGGCGAGCTGATGCTCTCCGGGCTGTTGCGGTCCGGCTGGCCGGCGCAGCGGCTGCTGGCGACCGCCCGCCGACCCGTGCGGGCCGAGGAGCTGGCCACCCGGTACGGCGTACGGGTGGTCGACAACCTGACCGCCGTCGACGAGGCGGCCGTGCTGGCGATCGCGGTGAAGCCGCAGGACGCGGGCGTCCTGCTGGACGAGATCGGCCCCAAGGTGCCGGCCGACAAGCTGGTCGTCTCGCTCTGCGCCGGGCTGCCCACCAGCTTCTTCAGCCGCCGGCTGCCCGAGGGCACCCCGGTGGTCCGGGTGATGACCAACACCCCCGCCCTGGTCGACCAGGCGATGAGCGCGATCTCGGCCGGCGCGCACGCCACCGGCGAGCACCTGGCCCTGGCCGAGGAGATGTTCGCCCCGCTCGGGGCGACCCTGCGGGTGCCCGAGTCGCAGCAGGACGCGGTGACCGCCCTCTCCGGCTCCGGCCCGGCCTACTTCTACCTGCTGGTCGAGGCCATGATCGACGCCGGCATCCTGCTCGGCCTGCCCCGGCAGGTGGCGCACGAGCTGATCGTGCAGACCGCGATCGGCTCGGCCATGATGCTGCGCGACTCCGGCGAACACCCGGTCAAGCTCCGCGAGGCCGTCACCTCCCCGGCCGGCACCACCATCTCCGCCGTCCGCGAGCTGGAGAAGCACGGGGTACGCGCCGCGCTGCTGGCGGCGCTGGAAGCCGCCCGCGACCGCGCCCGCGAACTCGCCGCCCAGGCCGACTGACCCGGCCGGCGATGTCAGTGGCGGGGGCCGACGACATTGCGGATCTCGGCCCGCCGCCCGAACGCGTCGTCGTCGACGTGGCGCAGGGCAACCTCCTGCTCGACGGTGGACACCTCGCGGGGGTCATCGACTTCGGCACCTGCGGCGTCGGCGATCCCTCCTGCGACCTGGCTGTCGCCTGGACACTGCTGACCGTCGACGGCCGGCGGGTATTCCGGGAGCGGCTGTCCGTCGACGACGCGACCTGGGCGCGCGGGCGTGGCTGGCCGCTCTGGAAGACGCTTGTCACCTACGCCGCCGCGCCGGCCGACAGCGAGGCCGCGGTGAACTCACGGAGGATCCTCGACGAGATCTTCGGCGAGTACCCCGACGGCGGACAGTCGGCGGGGCCCACGCCGCGTGGGCGAGGACGCGAACGACGCCGGTGATGCCTTGGGAACCGGGGATGGCGAGCGGGTTGGTCGGCTGTCGGGCGACCCGGTTCGCGCACCGGATCGCCCGACAGCCGGCCGAGGGACATCAGCCCTGATCGGGGTGAGGATTGTCGGCCTGTCGGCGTCGCCTGGTCTCCAGCGGCCATTCCAGGCTGACCGTCTCGGCGATGCCCCGCCGGTCGAAGTACTCCTGGAGCTTCCGCTTCTGCGCGGCGTACCAGGTGATCTGCGCCCGGTGGAGGTCGTCGGGGAGCATCCGGGCGATGCGTTCGTGCCGGGCCGCGATCGACACCGCCATCGCGACGGCGGCGCGGGCGTCGCTCGTGGCGTCGTGGGCGGAGCCGAGGGTCACCTCGTAGTATCTGCACAGCTCACCGAGCTGCCGGCCGACGAACCGGTACGGTTCGACCTCCTGGTGCAGGATCGAGGGGTCGATGATGACGGCGCGGTCCCAGTCCAGCGACGGCAGGGCGTGCCGGGCCAGCTCGGCGTGCAACGTCGTGACGTCGAAGTGGGCGCAGAAGGCGACGAGCGGCGTACCGTCGGCGATCACCTTCCCGACGGCCGTGCCCAGCTCGGCCAGCGCCGTCCCGGCCGGCGTTCCGGCGCTGCGGACCAGCTCGTCGGTGATCCCGTGGATCTCGGTGGTGCGGGGCGGGATCGGCACTCCCGGGTTGACCAGCCACCGCCTGGTCGTGCCGTCGGAGTACACCAGCGCGGCGGAGACGATGCGGGCGTCCAACGGCTCGTTGCCGGTGGTCTCGATGTCGAAGCCCACCACCGGCAGGTCGTGCCACCCTCGGTGGGTGCCCGGCGGCGGCGCCGCCTCCACCGGCGCGCAGTCGTCGTGGTACGTGGTCCAGCCGGCGCCGAGCTTGAGCGCCTGCCCGGCCCCGGCCTCCACCCGGCCTCGGCAGGTGCCACAGGTGCCGGGGTACTTGTTGATCACGATGGGGACTCCTGGTTCGGTCTCGCGGATGTACTGGCGCGTGCGGCGACGGGACGGAGAGGCGACGGACCGCGCGCCTGAAGATCTTGATCCATCGGCCGCGTCGTCGGCACCCGCCGGCCGGGCCACCCTGTGACCTATGTGGACGGTCGATGGTGACCCTTCATCCACCGGGACCGGGTCGACGTCGGCGCTCGGCCCCACCGCCCGCCCCTCGGTCGCCGTCCGCCCGCCTCGGGCCCCTGCCCGACGGGTCACCCGGCAGGGTTGCGGCCCGGCCCGGCATCGCGGCCCGACCGGAGCCGGCGGACGGGTCGGTACGGATCACGCGGGTGCCCCATACTGGCCCCGTGTTCACTCTCGCCCAGGCGCGGTACCTGGTCGCCACCCTGCACCCCCGCATCGACGAGTTGATCGGCATCCGGGCCGACCTGGCCGAGCTGCGGGCCGACCTGGCCGGCCCGGGGATGTCGGCGCTGGGCGGCCGGGCCGAGGTCAAGGCCCTGGAGGCCCGGCTGCACGGCGTGCTGGAGGAGCTGAACTCGCACGACATCCAGGTCAAGGGGATCGCCCCGGTGCTGCTCGACTTCCCCGGCGAGCACGAGGGCCGGGCGGTGCTCTGGTGCTGGTTGGAGGGCGACCCCGACGTGCGCTGGTACCACCGCGTCGAGTGCGGCTTCGCCGGCCGCCGCCCCATCCGCTAACCCACCCCACCCCACCCCACCGCGTCGATCATGGAGTTGTGGTGGGCGCAAAAGAGGATGTATCCCCACGAAGCTGGCACCAGAACTCCAAGATCGCGCGAGGCTCGGAGATGGGGCGGGGCGGGGCGGGGGTCAGGGCAGGGTGGTCAGCAGGGTGGGGGAGACGTTGCCGCCGCTGAGGACCAGGATCGTCCGGGTGCCGGGGGCGGCGGTCACCCGACCGGTGCGCAGCGCGGCGAGGGTGACCGCCGCCGCCGGTTCGAGCAGTAGCCGGGTGGCCGCCATCAGGTCCCACCAGGCGGCCCGGATGTCCGCCTCGGTGACCTCCACCAGGTCGTCCACCAGGTCCCGGACGTGGGCCAGGGTGAGCCGGCCGGCGAACGGGGCGGCCAGTCCGTCGGCCATCGAGACCGGCCGGGTCGCCGGGGTCCCACCGCCGGTACGCAGCGCGTGACCGACGACGTTGGCGGTGGCCGGCTCGACGCCGACGATCCGGGCGGTGGGGACGGCCGCGCGGACGGCGGCGGCCACCCCGCTGATCAGCCCACCGCCGCCGACCGGGACCAGCACCAGGCCCGGCGGTGGGCCGTCGGCCAGCAGTTCCCGCCCCAGGGTGGCCTGGCCGGCGATGACGTCCGGGTCGTCGAACGGCGGCAGCAGGTGGTAGCCGCGCTCGGCGGTGATCTCCTCACAGGTGGCGAGCAGGTCGTCGGTGAGCACGACCTCCCCACCCCACCGGCGGACCGCTTCGATCTTGGTGGTTACCGCGTGCGGGGGCATGCAGACGACGGTGGGCAGGCCGAAGGCGCGCCCGGCGAAGGCCACCGCCATGGCGTGGTTCCCGGCGGAGAAGGCGGTCAGCCCGGCGGGCGTCGCCTGCCGTTCCGCCAGGGCGAGCAGCGCGTTCAGCGCTCCCCGGACCTTGAAGCTGCCGGTGTGCTGGAGGTTCTCCGCCTTCACCGCGACGTCGAGCGCGAACTCGTCGCCGAGCTGCGGGCAGGGCAGGAGCGGGGTCCGGACGATCCGACCGGCGAGCCTGCGTTCGGCGGCCAGGACGTCGTCCACGCTGGTCAGTCGCACCGCCGGAGCCTAGCGGGCGGGGTGTCCGGGGCGGCGCCGGTGGGCGGGTCAGTCGGCGGCGGAGCGGGGGAGGGGGTCGACCGGCGGGTCGGCGACCGCGAAGACCACCACGTTGTCCCGGTAGTGGCCGACGCGCCTGTCGAAGTCGCCCCCGCAGGTGATCAGCCGCAGCTCCGGGCCGGGCGTCGGGCCGTACACGGTGGCGGTGGGGAAGGCGTCCTTGGGCGTGCGCAGCGTACCGGTGACCCGGAACGTCACCAGGTGCTGGCCCCGCCACACCTCGATCCGGTCGCCGGGGCGCACCTCGCCGAGACGGGCGAAGACGGCCGGGCCGCGCCGCGAGTCCAGGTGCCCGGCGATCACCGCCGGCCCCGGGTCGCCCGGTGCCGGGCCGCCGCCGTACCAGCCGGCCCGGGTGAAGTCCGCCGGTGGCACCAGGGTGCCGGCCCGGTCCAGCCCGAGTGCGGTGAGCGGGGAGTCGACGCCGACCCGCGCCACGCGTACCCGGGTGGGGGAGGCCGGGGTGGCGAGGGCGGCGCCGGCCCCGGTGGCGCAACCGGTCCCGCAGCCGGGCTGCCAGCCCCCGGCCGCCGCGACCGGCCGGGGTGCTCCGCCCGGCCCGCCGAGGCCGGTGGCGGCGGCCAGCACGACGCCGGCACCGGCGGCGAGGCAGCACGCCGCGCCCGCCGCGACCAGGACGGTGGCCGGCGCGGGCCGGGCCCGGTGCCGGCGGATCGCGAAGCCGGGCCGGCTCACCAGACCGGTCGCCGCCGACGCCGCACCAGCACCGTCGTGCCCACCACCACGGCCCCCGCGAGCACCCCGCCGGCCATCATCGGGTACGCCCCGAGCCCGCCCCCGGCCAGCCCGCCGGCCCCCGCCGGCACCCCGCCCGCCGGTGCGGTCCCGCCACCCCGGGCGTCCTCGCGCAGCTCGACGGTCAACCCGCCCCGCTTGCCGTCGAGCACCAGCAGCGAATAGACCCGTCCCCCGGTGAGGGTCACCTCGGCGTCGGTGCTCGGCCCGCTGCCGCCACCGAGGCGCAGCCGCCAGCGTCCCGGGTCGACCTGCCGGTAGTCGGTGGTGGTGGCGAACCGGACGGCGTCGGCGATGGCCGGCCCGTCGTCGGCGGTCACGTCGACCACCGGGGCCCGTACGGACGCCTGGACGACCCGCACCTTCGCCCGGCCGGCCGTCGGGGCGCTGAGGTCGTCGGCGAGCACCCGTAGGCCGAGGTCGGCGTAGCGGCCCACCCCGGCCACCGTGTACGCCTCGCCCGCGCGCAGTGCCACCTCGGTGGTGAGCACCGGCGGCTCGCTGGCCGGTGCGCCGGCCTGCCGCATCGCCACCGCGTACCGGCCGACGGCCAGCGGTAGGTAGCGGGAGACGACGCCGTATCCGACGGCGGGGAAGACCTGCGGCGTCGCCGCGCCCGGGGCGGAGAGGTAGACGTCCACGGCCGGGGTGTCGGGGGAGAGGTGGGCGAGCCGGACGTAGCCGACGTCACCGGCCGCCGCCCCGGCCGGCGTGCCGCCGACGGTGGCCAGTGCGGTGCCGAGCAGGAGGGTGCCGGCGGCGGCGAGCAGCCGGTGCGGCGCGGTACGGAGCTGGGGCATCTCGCCTCCGGGGGTGGTGTCGGTGCCGACCCTCAGCGTCCCGTGGACGGGACCCGATCTCAAGTTGGCCGGCCGTCGTGTCCTGTCGTTTCCGATCAGCGTGGTGCGGTCCGGTGGCCCGTCCCCGCCATCCGGTACCGTCCGTTCGTGATCAACGTTCGACGGGCCGTGGTCGCCGACGCCGGTGAGATCGTTCGCCTGCGTGGGGTGATGCTGGCCGACATCGACCAGATGGCCCCCGCGCCGGGGCCCTGGCAGCAGGCGGCCCGGGAGGTGCTGCACCGGCGGCTGGCCGAGCCGGCCGACCTGATGGCGGTCTTCGTCGTCGACGACCCGGACCGGCCGGGCGTCCTGGCGGCCTGCGCGACCGGGACCATCGAGCAGCGGCTCGGCGGCCCCGGCAACCCCGACGGCCTGACCGGGTACGTGTTCAACGTGGTCACCGATCCGGTGCACCGTCGGCTCGGCTACTCCCGGTCCTGCCTGGAGGCGCTGCTCGACTGGTACCGGCAGCGCGGGGTCGGCAAGATCGACCTGCGGGCCTCGCCCCAGGGGGAACCGCTCTACCGGTCGCTGGGGTTCGTGCCCACCGTCGGGCCGACGCTGCGGCTGAGCCTGCCCGTCGCACACCGGAGGAACTGAACGATGTTCGCGCTGCCGTTGACCGACACCGCCGAGTTGCGTCCGCTCTCGCCGTGGCAGGCCGAGGAGTTCCTGGCCCACCTGGACCGGGCCCGGGAACACATCGCCCCGTGGGTGGGGGCGTCCTTCGTGGCCACCGACCTGGAGTCGGCCCGCCGGGTGCTGCGTCGTTCCGCCGACAAGTGGGCCGCCGACGCCGGGGGCATCTGGGGGATCTGGCTCGACGGCGTCCTGGTCGGCGGGGTGCTGTTCGTGTCGTTCAGCACCGCGACCGGGGTGGCCGAGGCCGGCTGCTGGCTGGAACCGGCCGCCGAGGGTCGGGGGCTGGTCACCCGGGCGGCGACCCGGATCGTGGACTGGGCGATCCGGGAACGTGGCATCCACCGGGTCGAGTGGCGGACCAGCGTCGGCAACGTCCGCAGCATCGCGGTGGCCCGGCGGCTCGGCATGCGGCACGAGGGCACCCTGCGTCAGGTCGCCCCGGGGCCGGCGGGCCGGGTCGACATGGAGGTGTGGGCGGTGCTGGCCGACGAGTGGCGGGCCGCCCGCTGACCACGGCCGCCCGCCGGCCGCGCCGTGCGGGACGGGCCTCGCGGCTGCCGTCCCGCCGGCGTGGTGGGGCGTCGGTCAGGCGTCGGCGTAGCGGCGGGCGGCGGCCAGGGCGTCCCGCAGCCGCTGCGCGTCGGTGGGCAGGCCCGGCTGCTCGTAGCCCGCCGCCGGGTCGGCCGTGTAGAAGACGCCGTACGCGGCGGTGTCCCGCTGGAACCGCCAGCCCTCGGCGAGCGGCCCCACGTCGACCGTGTCGTACCCGACGGAGTCGATGAACGTGGTGGCCTCGGCCTTGGCCGCGTCGTCGTTCCCGGCGACGGGCAGTGAGGTACGGTCGGCGGCCCCCGCCGGACGGGCCAGGGCGAGCAGGTGCTTGAAGTAGATGTTGTTGAACGCCTTGACCACCCGCGACTCCGGCAGGTGCCGCTGGAGCAGCTCGCTGGTGGTGGTCGACTCGTCGTCCAGCTCCGGGATGCTGCCGTCGCGCTCCGGGTAGTAGTTGTTGGTGTCGATGACGGTCTTGCCGGCGAGCGGCGCGGCCGGCACGTCCCGGTAGGCCCGCAGGGGGATGGTGACCACCACCAGGTCACCCGCTGCCGCAGCCTCGTCCGGGGTGGCCGCCCGGGCCCGTATGCCCAGCTCGTCGACCAGGTCCTTGAGCGTCTCCGGACCGCGCGAGTTGCTGAGCACCACGTCGTGGCCGGCGGTGACCGCCAGCCGGGCCAGGGTGCTGCCGATGTTGCCGCTGCCGATGAGTCCCACAGTTGTCATGCCGGTGACCAACCGGGTCGCTCGGGTGCGTATTCCCGACCGGATCGACGGGTCATGCGGTGGATGGCGACCGTCCACGTCGGCCGGACGGGCCGGCCGCGCGTCGGGGACGTCGCGCGCCGGTGAACCCCTAGTTACCCCTGTTGCCCATCGATAATCTTCCCCAAACACCTGATCGAGTGATATCTATCTCCCACCACCACTTCCCCACCCCCAGGAGTGCGACGTGCGGAGACCCCGACTCGTGACCCTCGCCGTGAGTCTCGCGGCATCAATCGGCGTGACCCTCGGCGCGGCGGTGCCCGTCCAGGCCGCCCCCAGCGACCGGTACGTGGCCCTCGGCGACTCGTACGCCTCGGGCGTCGGCGCCGACAGCTACACCTCCGAGAGCGGTTCCTGCCAGCGCAGCACCAACGCGTACCCGGCGCTGTACAACGCCAACATCAAGCCCGCCTCGTACAAGTCGGTGGCCTGCTCCGGCGCGACCACTACCGACGTGGTCAACAGCCAGCTCTCCGCGCTCAGCTCCACCACCACCCTGGTCAGCGTCACCATCGGCGGCAACGACGTCGGCTTCACCTCGATCATGTCGACCTGCGTGCTCCAGGGGGAGACCCAGTGTGTCGCGGCGGTGCAGGCCGCCGAGAACAAGGCCCGCGCGGAACTGCCCGCCAAGCTCGCCACCGTCTACAACGGCATCAGGTCCCGCGCCCCGTCGGCCCGCGTGGTGGTGGTCGGCTACCCGGTCTTCTACCAGCTCGGCACGGTCTGCGTGGGGCTCAGCGCGAACTCCCGCGCGAAGATCAACGAAGGCATCAACCTGATCGACGACATCACCCGTACCGCCGCGACCTCGGCCGGCTTCACGTTCGCCGACGTACGGTCCATCTTCGTCGGTCACCAGCTGTGCAGCTACGGCGAGAAGTGGCTGCACGCGCTGAACTTCGTCAACCTCGGCGTCTCCTACCACCCGACGGCGGCCGGCCAGTCCGGCGGCTACTACCCGGTCTTCCGGTCCGCCGCCGGCTGACCCGCCGCCCGGTGTCGGCTGGCCTGCGGGGCTGTGTCGTGGCCTGCCGTGTCGGCTGGCTCGCCCCGTATCGCGCGCCGACCTGATCCGCGTCCCGTCGGCAACGCCGTGACCGCGTCGCCCCGCCCGGGGTCGGCGCGGTCACGGCCGCTTCCGGGCGGGCCGGGAAGCGGGCGGGCTGCCCCGGTGATGGGGCGTCGAACGGGACGACCGGCGGGTGTCGAGTGCCGGCATCGCCCCACCTACCGATGCCGTCGCGGACGCTTTCGAGCTGATGACGTTGACGACTCGATGCCCGGTGCGGCCCTGAGCGGCTCCTTCAGGGCCGTGAAGGGCCCGGTCGGGCGTCGAGGACGCGGATTCGGCTGCCTGCGGCACGTGGCTGGTCATCGGCGCCGCACTTCGGGGCGGGACCCCCGGCCCGGGTGTCGTGATCGGTAGGGGATCACGTGGCGTGTTGTCGCCCCGGGGCCGGACGGTGCTGCCCGGCATGGGGCGGGAGTCGCAGCCGGTCCGGTCCCCGGTTCCGGTGCGTGGCAGTGACGTGGACCGCCTGCACTTGTCGGAGGGGGTGACGTGGACCGCCTGCACTTGTCGGAGGGGGTGACGTGGACCGCCTGCGACCGCCTTGTCGGAGGGGGTGACGTGGACCGCCTGCACTTGTCGGAGGGGGTGACGTGGACCGCCTGCACTTGTCGGAGGGGGTGACGTGGACCGCCTGCACTTGTCGGAGGGGGTGACGTGGACCGCCTGCACTTGTCGGAGGGGGTGACGTGGACCGCCTGCACTTGTCGGAGGGGGTGACGTGGACCGCCCGGCCGGCCCGCAGGGGCGATCCGTTGGTGTCGTCAGCTCGAAAGGGCGCGGAGAGACAGTGGTGTCGGGTGGTTCGCGTCACGGACGGTGCTCGGTGGGCAGGGGTGTGCCGGCCGACGGCGGCCAGCCGACCGTCGGCCCGAAGTGTCCCGGGCCGGACCGGTGGACGGCACGGGTGGGGCCCCGACCCGGAGGGTGGGAACCGGACGGAGCCGGGCCCGACCGGTACGGGTCCGGACGGCACCCGGCTCCGAGGGTGGCAGGGGCATTCCGGGGAGGGCCGCCGGAACGCCCGGTCAGGCGGGAGGGTTTTTGCGGGCGGGGAGGATCTTTCAGGCGGGGAGGACCTTCTCTATGGCGGCGCGCAGTTCGGCCGAGTCAGGGGTGACCGTCGGCGCGAACCGGGCGGCGACCGCACCGTCCGGGGCGACCAGGAACTTCTCGAAGTTCCACCGGACGTCGCCGGTGTGTCCCTCGGCGTCGGGGGTGTCGACAAGCGCCGCGTAGAGCGGGTGGCGGGCCGGGCCGTTGACGTCGACCTTCTCGGTCAGCGGAAAGGTGACCCCGTAGTTGACCTGGCAGAACTCGCCGATCTCGGCGGCCGTGCCGGGTTCCTGCCCGGCGAACTGGTTGCACGGCACGCCGAGCACCACCAGGCCCCGGTCGGCGTACTCGGTGGCCAGCGCCTGGAGGCCGGCGTACTGCGGGGTGAGGCCGCAGCGGGAGGCCACGTTCACGACCAGCAGCGCCCGGCCCCGGTAGCCGGCCAGCTCGGCCGGGCCGCCGGCCAGGGCGTCGATCTCGATGTCGAAGACGGTCATGCCGCGAGGTTAGCGCCCAGCCCCGCCGCCCGGTTCGCCGCCGCCGCGCCACCACCAGGCCGGGTCGCGCCGCCACCTGGCCGTGGTCGGTGTAATGAATCGACGGATGCGCATCTTGACGAAGTGATGACGGTGTGAGTAGCGTCTCCCCATCGATTTGGAAAGTTTCCTAACTGTTTGAGGAGGCGCCTCATGAAGAGATCGCTCCGCCGCGCCCTCTGGGCCGGCGCCGTCGTGGCGCTGACCGTGGCGGCGGTACCGGTGACCTCGGCGTTCGGCGCCGGAAGCGTCACCGCGACTTTCGCCTCGGCGCAGGACTGGGGGACCGGCCACGAAGGGCGGGTCACCGTCGCCAACGGCTCCAGCGCCAGCGTCAGCACCTGGCGTATCGAGTTCGACCTGCCGTCCGGCACCACCATCAGCAGCTTCTGGGACGCCGACGTCACCAGCAGCGGCAACCACTACGTGGCGGTGAAGAAGAGCTGGGCCGGGCCGCTCGCCCCGGGGGCCAGCTTCAGCTGGGGCTACAACGGCACCGGGCCGTACAAGGCGCCGCTGAACTGCACGATCAACGGCGCGTCGTGCGGCGGGGGCACCCCGCCGACCACCACGAAGCCGCCGACGACCGCCCCGCCCACCACCGCCCCGCCGACGACCGCGCCCCCGACGACCCCGCCGCCCACCACCACCCCGCCCAGCGGGGACAAGAAGGTCGTCGGCTACTTCGCCGAGTGGGGCGTCTACGGGCGCAACTACCACGTCAAGAACATCGCCACCAGCGGCTCCGCCGCCAAACTGACCCACATCCTGTACGCCTTCGGCAACACCACCGGCGGCCGCTGCACGATCGGGGACAGCTACGCCGACTACGACAAGGCGTACACCGCGGCCGACAGCGTGGACGGCGTCGCCGACACCTGGGACCAGCCGCTGCGCGGCAGCTTCAACCAGCTGCGCAAGCTCAAGAAGATGTACCCGCACCTCAAGGTGATCTGGTCCTTCGGCGGCTGGACCTGGTCGGGTGGCTTCACCCAGGCCGCGCAGAACCCGGCCGCGTTCGCCGAGAGCTGCTACAACCTGGTCGAGGACCCGCGCTGGGCGGACGTCTTCGACGGCATCGACGTCGACTGGGAGTACCCCAACGCCTGCGGTCTGAGCTGTGACAGCAGCGGCCCGAACGCGTTCAAGAACGTGATCTCCGCACTGCGGTCCAAGTTCGGCTCGTCGGCCCTGGTCACCGCCGCGATCACCGCCGACGGCAGCAACGGCGGCAAGATCGACGCCACCGACTACGCCGGTGCGGTGGGCAACCTCAACTGGCTGATGCCGATGACGTACGACTACTTCGGCGCGTTCAACGCCCAGGGTCCCACCGCCCCGCATTCGCCGCTCACCTCGTACACCGGGATTCCGCAGCAGGGCTTCAACTCCGACGCGGCGATCCAGAAGCTCAAGTCCAAGGGCGTGCCGGCCAGCAAGCTGCTGCTCGGCATCGGCTTCTACGGTCGCGGCTGGACCGGGGTGACCCAGGCCGCCCCGGGGGGCACCGCCACCGGCGCGGCCCCCGGCACCTACGAGGCGGGCATCGAGGACTACAAGGTCCTCAAGAACACCTGCCCGGCCACCGGCACGATCGCCGGTACGGCGTACGCCAAGTGCGGCAGCAACTGGTGGAGCTACGACACGCCGGCCACCATCGGCGGCAAGATGACCTACGCGAAGAACCAGGGCCTCGGTGGCGCGTTCTTCTGGGAACTCTCCGGCGACACCGGCAACGGTGAGCTGATCGGCGCCATCAAGGGCGGCCTCGGCTGAGCCGAGCGCCCGACGCACCACCCGCGCGGGGAGGGACCGGTCACCGGTCCCTCCCCGCCCGGCTGTCCGGCCCGGTCGGCGGCGGTCCCGCCGGGCGAAACGCCGACGGGCCGGGCCGGCGCGGCCGTGACGGGTTGCCACCGGACGGGTGCGGTGTGGCAGACTCGCCGCTCGACATCCGCACCGTCGACATCCGTACCCGGGGAGGACGCATGGGCCGCAGGCTCCGCACCGCCGGCGTCGTACCGCTGGCCCTGCTGCCGTTCGCCCTGCTCAGCTGCGGCCTCGGCGGGGACGACGAGGCCGACGGCGGGCCCACCAGGGTGCCCGTCCAGGAGGCGTCGGCCAAGGCCCGCGAGCGGGTCCAGGCGTACCTCGACGCGATGGCCGCCAAGGACCCGGCCGCCGGCCGCAACCAGCTCTGCGCGACGATGCAGGCGGGTTTCGACGCCGCCGCGACCGGGCCGAACGGTGATTTCGCCGACCATTTCCAGGTGCCCGGGGCGACCATCACCGACATCCGCACCGGTGACCGGGGGCAGGAGGTCAGCACCACGGTGACCGTTTCGGTGGGGTCGAAGAAGACCACCCGGCCGCTGCTGTTCACGGTCACCCGCGACGGCGCGGACTGGTGCATCGCAGGTGAGGAACCCGGCGGGCACAGCCCCGCGCCGTCCCCGACCCCCTGACTCCCAACTGCCGGAACCACGCCCCTCGGGGGCGCAGCGTCCGGACCGTCGCCGTACGCTTTCTCCCATGCGCCATGAGTGGCATCAGCTGAGCTACCCCGCCGTGAGCAGCCCCGGGCTGCAGACCAGCCGCCCCACCGTCGACTCGGCCGAGGACGCCGCGCTCGGCCTCGACCGGTGGCGTGACCTGCCCCGTCAGCAGATCCCGCCGTGGTCCGACCCGGCCCAGGTCGCCGAGGTGTGCAAGGTGCTCGACACCGTGCCGTCGGTGGTCGCCCCCTACGAGGTCGACCAGCTCCGCCGCAAGCTGGCGCTGGTCTGCGAGGGCAAGGCGTTCCTGCTCCAGGGCGGCGACTGCGCCGAGACCTTCGCCGACAACACCGAGAGCCACCTGCTGGCCAACGCCCGCACCCTGCTCCAGATGGCGATCGTGCTCACCTACGGCGCGTCCCTGCCGGTGGTGAAGGTGGCCCGGGTCGCCGGCCAGTACACCAAGCCCCGGTCGTTGCCGACCGACGCCCGGGGGCTGCCCGCCTACCGCGGCGACATGATCAACTCGCTGGAGGCCGACCCGGCCGCCCGGGTCGCCGACCCGCAGCGCATGATCCGGGCGTACGCGAACTCGGCCGCCGCGATGAACATGCTGCGCGCCTACCTGGCCGGCGGCCTGGCCGACCTGCACGCGGTGCACGACTGGAACAAGGGTTTCGTCAAGAACTCCCCGGCGGGGGAGCGTTACGAGGCGATCGCCCGGGAGATCGACCGGGCCATCGCGTTCATCCGGGCCTGCGGGATGACCGAGGACGAGGCGCTGCGTACCGTCACCCTCTACTGCTCGCACGAGGCGCTGGCCCTGGAGTACGACCGGGCGCTCACCCGGGTCTCCGACCGCCGGGCGTACGGGCTGTCCGGGCACTTCCTCTGGGTCGGCGAGCGGACCCGGCAGCTCGACGGCGCGCACATCGACTTCATCTCCCGCATCGCCAACCCGATCGGCGTGAAGCTCGGCCCGACCACCCGGCCGGACGAGGCGATCGAGCTGTGCGAGAAGCTCAACCCGGACAACATCCCCGGTCGGCTCACCCTGATCAGCCGGATGGGCAACCACAAGGTCCGCGACGCGTTGCCGCCGATCGTGGCCAAGGTCACCGCCGCCGGGGCGAAGGTGGTGTGGCAGTGCGACCCGATGCACGGCAACACCCACGAGTCCTCCAACGGCTACAAGACCCGGCACTTCGACCGGATCGTCGACGAGGTGCTCGGCTACTTCGAGGTGCACCGCGGGCTGGACACCCATCCGGGCGGCATCCACGTCGAGCTGACCGGCGAGGACGTCACCGAGTGCCTCGGCGGCGCCCAGGGCATCGAGGACCTCGACCTGCCCGGCCGGTACGAGACGGCCTGCGACCCCCGGCTGAACACCCAGCAGTCGCTGGAGCTGGCCTTCCTGGTGGCGGAGATGCTCCGTGGCTGACCCGACGGGGGGCGTCGGCCCGGTGGCGGACCTGCGTTCCGACACGGTGACCCGACCGACCGCCGGGATGCGGGCGGCGATGGCAGCCGCCGAGGTCGGCGACGACGTCTACGCCGAGGACCCGACGGTCAACGCGCTGGAGGCCGAGGTCGCCGCGCTCTTCGGGCACGAGGCGGCGCTCTTCGCCCCGACCGGGACGATGGCCAACCAGATCGCCCTGCAACTGGTCGTCCCGCCCGGTGACGAGCTGCTCTGCGACGCCGACGCGCACGTGGTGACGTACGAGGTCGGCGCGGCGGCGGCGTACGGTGCGATCTCCACGCGGACCTGGCCGGCCCTCGGCGCGGGCCTGGACCCGGGCGTGGTGGAGGCGATGATCCGGCCGGACGGCTACTTCGCGGTGCCGACCCGGGCGATCGCCGTGGAGCAGACCCACAACCGGGGCGGTGGCGGGGTGATCCCGCTGGCGACCCTGCGGGAGCTGCGCCGGGTCGCCGACACCGCCGGTCTCGCCCTGCACTGTGACGGTGCCCGGATCTGGCACGCGCACGTCGCCGACGGGGTGCCGCTGCACGAGTACGGCGCGCTCTTCGACACCCTGTCGGTCTGCCTCTCCAAGGGGCTCGGCGCGCCGGTCGGCTCGCTGGTCGTGGGCAGTGCCGAACAGATCACCCGGGCCCGGTTCCTGCGCAAGCGGATGGGGGGCGGGATGCGGCAGGTCGGGGTGCTCGCCGCCGCCGGCCGGTACGCCCTGGCCCACCACCTCGACCGGCTCGCCGACGACCACGCCCGTGCCGCCCGGCTCGCCGAGGCGCTCGCCCCGTGCGGGGTGCTCGCCGGCCCGGTACGCACGAACATCGTGCCGCTGGACCTGACCGGGCACCGGCTCGACGCGCGGGCCCTGGCCACCGCCGCCCGCGCCGAGGGGGTGCTGCTGTCGGTGCTCGGCCCCCGTACCGCCCGCCTGGTCACCCACCTCGACGTCGACGACGCCGCCATCGACCACGCCGTCAAGATCCTCCCTGACCTGCTCACCCCCTGACCTGCCCGCCGTCGCCCCCACCCCGCCTGTCCGCGTTCGGTCCGCGTCGATCAAGAGGTTTGCGTCAAGTTCGATCTTCGGAATGACGCAAACCTCTTGATCAACACCCGGAAAAGGGGAAGGGGAGGGTGCGGGGGCTAGGGGTGGAGGCGGGTGAGGGTGGCTATGTCGGTGGCGTGGCCCTCGTGCTTGTCGGTGGGGGTTTCCACGACGACGGGGATGCCGGCGGTTGCCGGGTGGGTCATCAACTCGGCGAACGCCGGTTCGCCGATGTTGCCCTTGCCGATGTTCTCGTGCCGGTCCCGGGTCGAGCCGCACAGGTCCTTGGAGTCGTTGGCGTGGATCAGCTTGAGCCGGTCCGCCCCGACCGTGGCGACCAGGGTGTCCAGGGTTGCCGTCATGCCGCCCGCCACGGCCAGGTCGTGCCCGGCCGCCCAGGCGTGGCAGGTGTCGAAACAGACGCCCAACCCCGGATGCCGGTCCACCGCGTCCAGGTAGGGGCCGAGGTGCTCCACCCGGGAGGCCAGCGACCGGCCGCCACCGGCGCTCGGCTCCACCAGCAGCAGTGGACCGCCGCCGGCCGTGGTCTCGTCGAGCAGCGGCAGCAGCGACTCGCGTACCTGCCGCAGGGCGGTCTCGGCGTAGTCGGCGTCGACCGCGCTGCCGGCGTGGAACACCACGCCCCGGGCCCCGATCGCCCGCCCCCGGCGTAGCGCGTGCGCCAGCGTCTGCACCGACTTCTCCACCGTCGCGGCCGTGGGCGAACCGAGGTTGACCAGCAGCGACGCGTGAATGTAGACCGGCACGCCCCGGGCGGCGCAGCCCTCGGCGAACAGCGCGTCCTGGGCCGGGTCGCCGGGCGGCAGCGCCCAGCCCCGCGAGTTGGAGACGTAGACCTGCACCACCCGGGAGCCGGTCGCGTCCACGTACGGCAGGGCCGCCCTGGCCAGCCCACCCGAGGTGGGGGTGTGCGAGCCGACCGGCCGGTGGGCGCTCACAGGCAGCCCAGGGTGACCGGGGTGCCCGGGGGCACCTGCGAGTTCTCGCCCGGGTTCTGGAACCGGACGATGCCGTTGGGGTTGAACTGCACGGTCACCGGGAAGCCGGCCCCCTCCAACTGCTGCTTGGCCTGCTGGCAGGGCAGGTCGACCACCCGGGGGACGACCACCTGCGGCGGGCCCTTGCTGACGTCCAGCTTGACCTTGGTGCCCTTCTCCACGCCCGCTCCGTCGGCCGGGCTCTGCCCGAGGACCTCGTCGCGCGGCTTGTCGGATTCCTTGTACGTCTCGACCGGTTCCAGGCCGAGCCGGGACAGGGTGGTGCGGGCGTCGGTGAGGCTCTTGCCGACCAGGTCGGGCACCGTGATCGGGGCGCGGCCCCGGCTGAGGATGACGGTCACCTTGGTGCCCGGCTTCACCTCGGTGCCCACCTTCGGGTTGGTGTCCACCACCACCCCGGCCGGCAGGTTGTCGTCGTAGCGGGGGGTGCCCTTGGCGACCACCAGCTTCGCGCTGGTCAGGTCGGCCTCGGCCAGGTCGAACTCCTTGCCGACGACGTCCGGCAGCGGGAACCGCTCCGGGCCCAGGGAGAGGGTCAGCGTGATGGTGCCACCCTTGAGGATCTTGGCAGCCGAGCCCGGGTCCTGGGAGATCACCCCGTCGCGGGGGATCTTCTCGTCGTAGCGCGGCGTGGCGAAGGCGATCTGGAAGCCCGCCCGGTCCGCCTGCGCCTGCGCGTCGGCCCGGCTCAGGTTCACCAGTTGCGGCGCGACCGTGTACCGGCCCACCCCCACCCACCAGCCGCCCATTGCGGCGAGCAGGCCGATCACCACCACGGCCGCCGCGACCGACAGCCGGCCGCGCGGGGTGCCCATCACCCGGGTACGCAGCTCCGCCAGCCGGGACCCCAGGCCGGTGTCCTCGGTGGCCCGCCGCCGGTGCGGGCGCTGCGGGGCGGCCGGCTCGGGCAACCGGGCCCAGGTCGGCCGGGCCACCGGGCTGACCGCCGCGACCACCATCGTCGGCTCGGCCACCGCCGGCAGCTCCCCGGCCACCCGGCCCAGCACGGCGGTGTGCGCGTTCGGGTTGCCCAGGTCGTCCCGGGCCACCTGCACCTCGGCCAGCAGGGCGCCCGCGTCGGCCGGCCGGGCGCCCGGGTCCCGCCGGGTCGACCGCGCGACCAACTCGTCGAGCACCCGGGGCAGGCCGGGCACCAGGACCGACGGGGCCGGGACGTCCTTGTCGACGTGCTGCCAGGCCACGTCGACCGGGCGGTCCCCGTCGTACGGCACCCGGCCGGTGAGCATCTCGAACAGCACGATGCCGGCCGAGTAGACGTCGGTTCGCGGGTCGGCGCGTCCGTCGGTGACCAGCTCCGGCGCCACGTACGCGACGGTCGCCATCAGCTGGTTGCCGTCGCCCTCCTCGGCGCTGGCCTCCACCGCGCGGGCCAGGCCGAAGTCGGCGACCTTGACCACGCTGTCGACCAGGTTGGCCACCCCGCCGGTGGGCGCCTCGGCCACCAGCACGTTCTCCGGCTTGACGTCGCGGTGGACCAGCCCGGCCCGGTGCGCGGCGGCGATCGCGGCGAGCATCTGCTCCATGATCGCCAACGCCTCGTCGGGGTTGAGCCGGCGGCGTTCGGCCAGCACCTCGCGCAGGGTGCGGCCCCGCACGTACTCCATCACCAGGTAGGGCAGCCCCTGGTGGGTGCCCTGGTCGTAGACGGCGACCACGTTGGGGTGGGTCAGCCGGGCGATGGCCTTGGCCTCGTCGGTGAACCGGCCCGGGAAGCCCGCCAGCCGGGACCGCGCCTCGGTGGCCTGGGACGGGTGGATGATCTTCACCGCGACGGTGCGCTCCAGGCGCTCGTCGGTGGCGGTGTACACGGTCGCCATGCCGCCACGGGCCACGCGACCGCGAATGCGGTAGCGCCCGTCGAGCAGCGAGCCCAGCAACGTGTCGGCGACCTGTATGTCCATCGGCAGGGAGTCTATGTGTCCTGAGGGTGAAGGTTGAACAGGATGCTACAGCCGGGGCCGGCACCGCCCGGTCCCGCCGCGCTCACCCCCGGCCCGACGGGGTGCCGCTGCACGGGTGGCCGGGCGACGTGGCAGGGTGGTCCGGTGACCGAACCCGTACCCGCCGACCAGTCCGCCGGCAGCGACCTCGGCGGCCCCGTCGACCCGGCCGCATGGCTCACCCTCCCGGACGTCGCCGAGCGGCTCGACCTGTCGATCAGCAAGGTCCACCAGATGATCCGGGACCGCGAGCTGCTCGCCGTCCGCCGCGACGGCGTGCGCCGGGTCCCCGCCGACCTGGTAGCCAACAAGACGGTGCTCAAGCACCTGCCCGGCGTGCTCACCCTGCTCGCCGACGCCGGCTACGACGACGAGGCCGCCCTGCGCTGGCTCTACGAGCCCGACGACACCCTCTCCGGTGGCACGGGCGCGGTCACCCTCGGCGGCGACCACGCCCGCGAGGTCAAACGCCGCGCCCAGGCCCTCGGCTTCTGACCCCTGCTCCCTCCGGCCGCCCGCCGAACCGTGTTGATCAAGAGGTTTCGGTCATCCTCGGAGACATCCGTGACGCAAACCTCTTGATCAACACGCTCAGGCGGGGGTGGAGCAGTGGGAGGGGGATCAGTCGGCGCGGCGGGTGGCGGCGATGGCGAGGTCAACCAGGGCCTGCCGGGCCTCGGTGTCGAGGTCGACGCCGGCCAGGGCGGCCAGCGCGGCGTCGGTCAGGGTGACGATGCGCTGTTCGGTACGGGCCAGCGCGCCGGTGGCGGTGATCAGCTCACGGAGCCGGGCCACCCCGTCCTCGTCCAACTCCGGATCGCCGAGCCGACCGAGCAGCAGCTCCCGACCGGCCTCGTCGGCGGCCTCCACCGCCGCCGCGACCAGGTAGGTGCGCTTGCCCTCGCGCAGGTCGTCCCCGGCCGGCTTGCCGGTCTGCGCCGGGTCGCCGAACACCCCGAGCACGTCGTCGCGGAGCTGGAACGCCTCACCGAGCGGCAACCCGTACGCCGAGTAGGCGGTGCACACGTCGGCGGACGCGGCGGCGAGCGCGCCACCGAGCAGCAACGGCCGCTCGACGGTGTACTTGGCCGACTTGTACCGGGCCACCTTGCCCGCCCGGTCCAGCGAGACCTCCCCGGTGGCCTGGGTCAGCACGTCCAGGTACTGCCCGACGGTGACCTCGCCGCGCATCTCGTCGAAGACCGGCCGGGCCCGGGCCACCGTGTGCGGGTCCAGCCCGGCGGAGTGCAGCAGCTCGTCGGACCAGACCAGGCAGAGGTCCCCGAGCAGGATCGCCGCCGCGTCGCCGAAGGCGTCCGGGTCGCCGCCCCACCCGTGGGCGCGGTGCCGGGTGGCGAACCGCCGGTGCACCGCGGGCTCGCCGCGCCGGGTGTCGGAGCGGTCCATCAGGTCGTCGTGGATCAGGGCGCTGGCCTGGAAGAACTCCAGCGCCGCCAGGGCCGTCACCACCTGGTCGGCGTCCACCCCGCCGGCCCCCCGGAACCCCCAGTACGCGAACGCCGGCCGCAGCCGCTTGCCGCCACCGAGCACGAACCCCTCGACGGTCTCGGCGATCGGCGTCAGGGCGTCGTCGATGCCGGCCATCCAGCTACGCCGGCCGGCCAGGAACTCGGTCAGCGCCTTGTCGACACGCTGCCGCAGGCCGGCACGGTCGACGGGGGAGACGGGAGCAGCGTGGGTCACGCCACGACGCTAGCCGGTCCCCGCCGTCCCCGCCTCACCAGCGCCTCGGCGCGTCATCCCGGTCTGCTCCCCGCCCCCGTACGCCCGGGCGGCGCGGCACCCCGACGCCGGCCGTTGCCCGCACCGGGCCCGCCCGGCGGCCGGCCCGGGGCGACCCGGCGTCCGCAGGTCGGCCCGCCGGGTGCGGATGGGCCGGTGGGCCCGGGGCGGCCCGGCGGCCGGCGGCCCGATCGGGGCGTCGAGCACGACGGCGAGCTGCCGCCGCCAGCGGTCGCCCGGGACGCGGACCGAGCGTTCCCAGCGGGACACCTCGTGCCGGGTCAGGGTGGCCGTGCCGGCGGCGGCGCAGAGCTCGTCGGCGAGCCGCCGCTGGCTCCAGCCCCGGGCCAGCCGGAGCTGCGTGATCAGCCGCCCGAGCGGGCGGGGGTCGGACGGGGTCATCGGTCCTCCGGCGGATGTCGGCGCGGCCCGCCCGCCCCCGCAGGGCGGCCGACGTGCCACGGTCGGGTGCTGCCGACCCCCGCGCGTGACCCCGGGCGTCGGCCCCCACCGACGCCACCCGCGCCCTCTCGTTCTACCCCCGGGGTACGACGGGCGACCGACACCGGGTTTCGGTGGGTTTCGATGCTCCCGTGGGAAGTGCGTGAGGGCGGGCGGCGACGCCCGCTAGAGTCGTCACGTGGCGCTCGGTCTTCCCTCCGTCCTTCCCAATCCCCAGCCGGCGATCGGGGAGCTGATCCGCGACCGCCAGCCGACGTTCTCCTTCGAGTTCTTCCCGCCCAAGACGGCGCAGGGGGAGCGGCTGCTCTGGCAGGCGATCCGGGAGCTGGAGCCGCTGCGCCCGTCGTTCGTGTCGATCACCTACGGGGCCGGCGGCTCGACCCGGGACACCACGGTCGCGGTGACCGAACGGATCGCCACCGAGACCACGCTGCTGCCGATGGCCCACCTGACCGCCGTCAACCACTCCGTCGCCGAGCTGCGCAACGTGATCGGGCGGCTGGCCGGCGTGGGGGTGCGCAACGTGCTCGCCGTCCGGGGCGACCCGCCCGGCGACCCGGGCGGCGAGTGGATCCGCCACCCCGAGGGCGTCGACTACGCCGAGGACCTGGTCCGGCTGGTCCGCGAGGCCGGTGACTTCAGCGTCGGGGTGGCCGCCTTCCCCTACAAGCACCCCCGCTCGGCCGACGTGGCCAGCGACACCGCGCACTTCGTCCGCAAGTGCCGGGCGGGCGCGGCGTTCGCCATCACCCAGATGTTCTTCGACGCCGACGACTACCTGCGGCTGCGTGACCGGGTGGCGGCGGCCGGCTGCGACACCCCGATCCTGGCCGGGGTGATGCCGGTGACCCAGCTCGGCACCATCGAACGCTCGGTGCAGCTGTCCGGCGCGCCCTTCCCGCCCGCGCTGGCCGCGCGGTTCGAGCGGGTCGCCGACGACCCGGAGGCGGTCCGCCGGCTCGGCATCGAGCAGGCCAGCGAGATGTGCGCCCGGCTGCTCGACGAGGGGGTGCCCGGCATCCACTTCATCACCCTCAACCGTTCGCCCGCGACCCGGGAGGTGTGGCGCAGCCTGCGGGCCGACGCCCGGGTGTGAACGCGCCGGCACCGACACCTCGACCGCGCCGCGACGGTTGACCGATGGTGGGCACACAGCTGAAGTGGGACGAGTACGCGACCGCGTGGGCGCGGTTGCACGGCGGCTTCGACCCCCGGGTCGCCGCGCCGGTGGTCCGTGCCTGGCTGCGCTTCGCGTACCACGTCGGTTACGTGCTGGGTCGGCTGCGGGTGACCCCGACCGCGGTGACCGTCGGCGGGGTGCTGCTCTGCCTGTGCGTGCCGCTGTTCAGCGCCCGGTCGGGGCAGGGGCCGGTCGTCGGCGCGTTGTTCGTGCTGCTCGCCTCGGTCGCCGACAGCGTCGACGGGGCGGTCGCGGTCGCCACCGGTCGGACCACCCGGCTCGGCTACGTCTACGACTCGGTCGCCGACCGGCTCGGGGAGATCGCCTGGCTGGCGGCGTTCTGGCTGGTCGGGGCGCCGGGTGCGCTGGTGGTCGCGGCCGGCGCGCTGTCCTGGCTGCACGAGTACGTGCGGGCCCGCGCGGTCGCCGCCGGGATGCGGGAGATCGGCGCGGTCACCGTGGGGGAGCGACCCACCCGGGTCTGCGTCGCCCTGGTCGGGCTGCTGCTGGCCGGGCTGACCGGGCTGATCGACCTCGACCTGGCCGCCGGCACCATCACCATGGCCACCGCGGTCTGGGTGCTGCTGGCCGGCTTCGGCCTGGGACAGCTGCTGTCCACCGTCCGCCGCGCCCTGATCGACGCCGGCTGACCCGCCCGCTCCCCGGGCCGGCCGGCGATGATCGACTCAACGGCGGCGAGGTAGCGGTATCCCCAGCGCCGGATACCGCTCTCTCGCCCCAACGGCGACGCGGCCCCAAGACGACGCGGCCCACCCGTGGCGCGGCCCGCAGGGGGGGGCTACCAGGCGGGGCCGATCTCGTCGGCGACGATCTGCGCCGACAGGGTGACCATGGGGAGGCCGCCGCCGGGGTGGGCGGAGCCGCCGACCAGCCACAACCCGTGCGCCGGGCCCCGGTTGGCCGGGCGGAGCAGCCCCCCGGCCGTGCCGTAGATCGACCCGCCGGGCGCGGCGGTCGCCGCATCCAGGTCGGCGGGGGTACGGATCTCGCGGAACACCAGCCGGTCCCGGACGTCGACCCCGCGTGCGGCGAGCACGTCGAGGATCCGGTCGGCGTACGCGTCGGCGAGCCCCGGCCGGCGCCAGTCCACGGCGTCCGGGGCGGTGCCGTGGCGGGCGGCGTTGACCAGCACGAACCACGCCTCGTGCCCGGCCGGGCGGACCATCGGGTCGTCGGCCACGGTGACGAAGACCGTCGGGTCGGTCGCCGGCCGGGCCCGCACCCCCCGCCCGGGTGCGCCGAAGACGGCGTCGAACTCGGCGTCGTAGTCGGTGGGGAAGAAGACGTTGTGGTGGGCCAGCCCGGAGTCGCCGCGTACCCCGAGCAGCAGCACGAAACCGGCGAGGCTGCGGTCGGTGAGCGCGGCCAGCCGTCCCGGGTGCGGCAGCAGGTCCCGGTAGACGGTGAGCGCGTCGGCGTTGGCGACGACCACGTCGGCGGGAACGGGCGCGGCGACCCCGGCGAGGCGTACCCCGTGCACCCGGCCCCCGGCGGCGTCGATCCGGGTGACGGTCTCCCCGGTGCGGACCGTGACGCCCAGGTCCAGGCAGCGGGAGAGCAGCGCGTCGGCCAGGGTGCCCAGCCCGCCGCGCAGGTACCAGCCGCCGAAGGTCAGCTCGGCGTAGGGGACGGCGACCAGCGCGGCCGGGGCGCGGCGCGGGTCCGCGCCGGTGTAGGTGGCGTACCGGTCGAGCAGCATCCGCAGCCGGGGGTCGGACAGGTGGCTGCGGCCCAGCCCGCGCAGGGTGCGGCCGGGCCCGATCGCGGCCAGGTCACCCAGCCGCCAGGCCAGCGCCGCCAGGTCGCGCGGCGAGTCGACGGTCCGCCGCAGGATGTCCCGGTGCGACGCGGTCCACACCCGGGCGGCCCGCCGCCACAGCCGTTGCCAGTCGGCGGCGGCCCGGCCGCCGAGGGCGACGCCGATCCGGGCGGCGAACTCGTCCGGGTCGGCGCACGAGTCGAGGGCCGGCCCGCCGCCGGGGAAGACGTGCCGCACGATCGGGTCCAGCGGGGCCAGGTCGAGGTACTCGTCGAGTTTCGCGCCGGTGGCCTCGAACAGGTCGTGGAAGACCTGCGGCAGGGTGAGCAGGCTCGGCCCGGTGTCGAAGTGGAAGCTGCCCGCCGGGGTGTCGTGGACGTACCGGCCGAGCTTGCCGCCGACGGTGTCGGACCGTTCGAAGACGGTCACGTCGTGCCCGCTGACGGCCAGCCGGGCGGCGGTGGCCAGCCCGCCCACGCCGGCGCCGATGACCACGATCCGCGCCATGCCGCGTCCTCCTAGCTGACCGGGCGGCCACGCCAGGACAGGCGACGCCGCTTCCGCAGATGGTACGACCGCAGGGTCAGCCAGCCGAGCACCACGACCGAGCCGGGGTGGGCCAGCGCGTCGGGCCAGGCCGGGCCGCCGGTGGCGTGGGCGCTGACGACCCGCCCGGCGACGCCGGCCGCGTACCCGAGCAGGGCCAGCCCGGCGGCCACCGGCGCGCCGGCCGCCAGCGCCGCCACCGCCAGCAGCGGCGGCGCGGTGTAGAGCAGGAGCAGCGCGGCGACCACGGCCGCGGCGGCGGTCGGGTGGCCGAAGGTGGCCCAGAGCGACTTGGTGTAGCCGTCGCGCAGTTGCGGCCAGGTCTCGTACATCCGGCAGGCGGCCAGCCGGGAGCCGTCGGCCAGGGCGATCCGCCCGCCGGAGCGTTTCACCGCGCGGGCCAGCTCGATGTCCTCCAGCACCCGGTCGGCGACGGCGGCGTGCCCGCCGGCCCGCTCGTAGCCGGCCCGGTCCACCACCAGGAACTGCCCACCGGCGGCGGCCAGCGACGGCCGCGCCGAGCGTTCCATCGCGCGCAGCGGCAGGAAGGTGAGCCACAACCACTGCAACAGCGGCTGCACCAGCCGGTCACCCGCCGTCCGCACCAGAATCCTCGGGTACGCCGACAGCAGCGTCGCCCGCGCCGCCCGCAGCCCGGTCACCGCCGCCGCCACCGCGTACGGGGTGAGCACCACGTCCGCGTCGACGAAGGCGTACACGGTGGCGGCCGGGTCGGCGTGCCCGGCGAGCTGGTGGCAGGCGTACGGCTTGCCCAGCCAGCCCGGCGGCGGGGTGACCCCGGTGCGCAGGGTGACCCGGGGGTCGTCGCCGGCGACCGAGCGGACCACGTCGGCGGTGCCGTCGGTCGAACCGTCGTCGAGCACCACGATCCGCAGCCCCGGCACCCCCTGCTGGGCGAGCAGCGCGCGCAGGCACGGGGTGACCCGGTCGGCCTCGTCACGCAGCGGCAGCAGCACCGCCACCGTCTCGTCGACCCCGACCGGCCCGTCGGCGGGCCGGCGCAGGAAGTACCGGGCGTTGACCCAGGTGTGCGCGGTCAGCGCGGTCACCGCGACGGCCAGCACGACCGCGACGACGGTCACCGACCCGGAGGGGCTCATGCCGGGGTGTCGACGCCGGTGCGGGCCGGTGCCGGCCGGTCGGCGGGCCGTCGGCGGGCCCGCAGCAGGGTCACCGCCAGCGGCACCGCCACCACCGCCATGCCGGCCGCGCCCCAGAGCGCCGAGGCGGGCAGCCGCAGGAAGACCGCGTGCGCCAGCACGCTGGAGAAGTACGTCCACAGGTAGAGCGCGAACATCGGGTCGTCGCGGGAGTCGGCGACCGCGACGGCCGGCCCGGCCAGCGGGCGCAGCGCGCTCATCAGTAGCACCGCGAACAGCAGCCAGCCCAGGTAGTTGCTGACCGGGATGCCGGGCAGTCCGGGCAGCGCCGGGGTGGCGTCGCGCCACACCCAGTAGCCCTCGGCCACCATCTGCGGGTCGAGGAAGAGATCCCAGCCGGCCAGCCCCACGGTGGCCAACGCCACCCGCCCGACGTGCCCCGCCGCAGTGGGGGCGCCGGGGGTCCGGCCGGCGGGCGTGGTCAGCCGGACGGCGGCCAGCCAGGCGGGCCAGGCCATCCAGGTCCAGGCCAGCGGTATGATCAACGGCACCCCGGCCAGCTTCGGCCCCAGCTCGCCCGAGTAGTCGTAGCTGCCGAACGGGAAGCCCGTCGCCACCCCCAGCGCCTCGATGGCGAACCCGCCGCCGGTGGCCACCGCGACCAGCGCCGCCGCCGTGCGGGGACCCCGGGTGAGCAGCGCGTGCCCCACCGCGAGCAGGTAACCCAGCACGACCGTGGCGACGGTGAGCCGGGCCCGGGTGACCCCGGTGGTGAGCGGGTAGCAGATCTGGATCAGCACCAGCAGGGCCAGCAGCAGCCAGGGGACGTGCCGGCGGGTCACGACGCGGCCGGGCCGGACGTGTCGGGACGGGGTAGCGGCAGGTCCCGGCCGAGCACCCCGAACGGTCGTTCGTCGCCGGGGAAGCGGAAGTGCCGCAGCACGTCGACGAAGCCGAACCGCCGGTACAGCCGCCAGGCCCGCGACGTCCGCTCGTCGGCCTCCGGGGTGGACAGCAGGGTGGTGCCGCCCTCGGCGAGGCTGAGCAGGGCGGTGAGCTGCCGGGCGCCCAGGCCGTGCCCCTGCGCGGGCGGCCGGACGTGCAGCTCGACCACCTCGAAGCAGTGGGTCAGCCAGCGCCGTCGGGCGTCCGGGTCCAGCGCCCGGTAGACCTGGTCGTGCCACCACTGTCCACCCGCGCCGAGATAGCCGTACCCGAAGCCGGCCAGGTGGCCCTCGCTGGTGAGGCTGGCGACGGCGCGGAACCCGGGCCGGCGGGCGTGGGTGGCGATGTAGCCGCGTCGGGCCTCCAGCAGGTCGCTGCGGTAGCCCATCGCCTCCCCGTACACCGCGACCACGTCGTCGAGCCGCCGGACGAGATCCTCCGGCGTCCACCGCACCAACCTCATGCGCGTCCTCTCACGGTTGCGGATCACCGTCGGCGACCCATCCCAGCACCGACCGGTCACCGACCACTGCGCGCACCTCGAAGCGCGCGAACAACTCCTCCGCGTACCACCCCTCGGTGGGGGTGCGGGTGATCGCCGCACGGTGCTCCGGGTGACGGTACGCGAACGCCACGAGGTCCGTCGGGTCGCGCCACACGCTGACCGTGCCCTGCCAACCCAGCGGCGCCTCACCGACACCGAAGCGGGCGAGCAGCCCCGGCGCGGCGTGCAGCGCGGCGGCGACCGGCGGGACGGCCCGCCAGAAGGTGAGCGCGCGGCGGGGCCGCAACCGGGCCCGGGTCAGCGCCAGCACCGGCCCGTCGACCCGGCCGCCCGCCGGCTCGCCGAACGGCCGTCGGCCCGACCACTCGCCCCGGCTGGTCACCGGGCGCAGCTCCAGCCGGGCCGACGCGTGGGCGATCCGGGCCCAGGAGCGGCCCACCGGTGAGGCGTCGAAGCCGGCCGCCGCGGCGGGGGAGTCCCACACCACCAGCGCGGCCCACCGGGTGAGGTCGGCGTCCCCGGGGCCGAAGCCGGTGCCGGTCCCGGTGCCGAGCAGCTTGCCGAACCGTACGCCGGGGGTGCGCCGCAGCTGCCACGGATGCCGGGCCATCCGGGCCAACGCCCGCCCGACGGCGGCCCGGTGCACCCGCCACACGTGCAGGGTGACCAGCTCCGGGGTGGTGTTCACGCCACCTCGGCGGGGGTGCCGTCGGTGATCCGCAGCAGCTCCGGGTAGGTGGTGGGGAAGACCGCCTGCGGTACGCCCCCGGCGGCCCACACCTGCGGGTGCCCGCTCAGGGCGGTGTCGACCAGGGTGCGCAGCGGCCCGGGGTGGCCGACCGGGGCGACCCCGCCGATCACCTGGCCGGTGTGCGCCCGGACGAAGTCGGGGGTGGCCCGGCGCAGGTGGGTCACCCCGAGACGGGCGGCCAGGCCGGCGGTGTCCACCCGGTGCGCGCCGGAGGTGAGCACCAGCAGCGGCGTGCCGTCGGCGTCGAAGACCAGCGAGTTGGCGATGGCGCCGACGGCGACGCCGAGTGCCTCGGCCGCCGCGGCGGCGGTGTGCGCCGCCTCGGGCAGCAGACGGACCCGGCTGGCCGCGCCGGAACCGTCCCGCGCGCCCGCGTCGTCGAGCGCCCGCTGCACCGCCTGCACGTTCGGGTGTGACTGCATGCGGCCCATTCTCCCCGGTACGCCCCGACGCCCCGCATCCGGCCGTCCGCCGTGGCGGGTCAGCGGGCGGGCGGCGACCCGGGACGGCTGCCGGGCCAGTGCGGGGTGACCCGGATCCGGCCGTCGGCGGTCACCAGCAGCGCCTCGTGGTCGGCCAGGCCGGTCAGCCAGGTCAGCGCGTCGTCGGCGTCCCGGGTCATCGCCGCGGTGGCGTACACGTCGGCCCAGAGCAGCTCCGGCCCGACCACGGTGACCGACCGCAGCGCGGTCGCCGGTCGGCCGGTACGCGGGTCCACGATGTGCGCGCCGCGCCGGGCGGTGCCCGAGGTGGCGACCGCGCCGTCGCGCCGGTCCAGCACGTCCAGCAGGTGGCCGGGGCGGTCCGGGTCCTCGATGCCGACCCGCCAGGCCGGCCGGTCCGCCCCGGCGCGCAGCAACACGTCCCCACCGGCGTTGAGACAGAGGTCGTGCCCGGCCAGATCGGCCAGCCATCCGGCCGCGCGCTGCACCGCCCACCCCTTGACCAGCCCGGACGGGTCGTAGCCGGCACCGCCGGTGGGCAGCGGCAGCCGCCGGGCGTCGAACCGGCCGCCGGTGCGCGTCCGGGCCAGCTCGCACAGCTCCGCCACCTCCCGCACCAGCGGGCTCGCGGTGGCCGGATCGGGTTCCCGCCCGGCCAGCCGTCCGATCTCGCTCTCCGGCCGGTAGGCGCTCAACGTCGCGTCGATCGTGCTCAGCCAGGCGAAGAACCGCTCCACCCGGGCGGCGACCGCGTCGTCGTGCACCTCCCGGCCGCGCAGGTGCACGCTCACCGGCAGCCCCATCACCTGCACCACCCAGGCCCGCCGGTCCAGCTCCGCCATCAGGCCCATCGGCGTGCTCATCTCAGGTGCGCCGCGTCGATGGCGGCCTGGAGGGACTCGCGGTAACCGTCGCTGGTGACGGTCGCCCCGGACACGGTGTCGATCCGGGCGCTCTGCGCGGTGAGCGCCGCCTGCCGCAGGATCGGCACCGCGTAGTCGTTGATCTGCTGGTCCCGGAAGTTGCCGTCGGGCACCTGGAGTGTCGTGACGTCGGTGATCCGCCCGCCCGCCACGGTGATCCGGACCTGCACCGGCCCCCACCGGGTCTGCGCCACCGACCCGTCGTATTTTCCGCCGCCGCTGTCGCCGGTGCTTGCGCTGTCGCCGGTTTCCCCGCCCGGCAGGCCCGAGCCCGGGTCGGTGCCGGTGGGCGGTTCGGTGGACGTGTCGCCGGAGCCGGGGGTGGTGCCGCCGCGGTCGACGGCGACGGCGCTGGTTCCCCCGCCGACGCCCATGGTGCTGGTCCGGTAGCTGAACAGCAGCACCAGGGCGGTCACCGTGGAGAGCAGCCAGATGGTGATCCGTCGCACGGGTCCCCCTTCCCGCCCGTTACCAGGCGAAGCGTTCGTGATGGACGTGCCGCTCGGGCACCCCGGCGGCCCGGGTCGCGGCCTGCGCCGCGGCGACCCAGCCGTCCGGGCCGCACAGGTAGACGTCGTGGTCGGCGATGTCGGGGGAGAGCCGGCGCAGCGCCTCGGCGTCCGGCAGCCCGGCCGCGTAGCCGGGCAGCCAGGCGGGCTGCCGGCCGCGCGGACCGACCAGGTAGTGGACCGACACCCCGCGTTCGACCGCGAGCCGCTCCAGCTCCGCCCGGAAGGCCAGCTCCTGCGGGGTACGCACGCGGTAGAGCAGCACCGCCTGTCCGGGTGCGTACGGCAGCTCCCAGAGCAGGGCCAGCAGCGGGGTGACGCCGATCCCGCAGGCGAGCAGGGTGATCCCGCCGCCGCGCCAGTGCTGCCCGGTCAGTCGCCCGTACGGGCCCTCCAGCAGCACCCGGGTGCCCGGTCGCAGGGTGGCCACCCGGGAGCTGTCGTCGCCGAGGTCCTTGACGGTGATCCGTATCAGGTCGCCCGTCGGCGGGGCGGACAGCGAGTACGGGTGCGCCCGGGACCAGCCGGGGCCGGTCAGGAAGCGCCAGCCGAAGAACTGCCCGGCCCGGACCGGCAGCCGGTCCAGGTCCCGCCCGCGCAACCAGACCGAGGTGACGCCGGGCGCCTCGGGGACCACCGCGGCCACCTCGACCCGGTGCCGCAGCGAGCGGTACGCCGGCAGCCCGAGCCGGAACACCAGCACACTGCCCAGCGCCCCCAGGTACGCCGTCCACCAGTACGCCCGCGCGGCGGCCGAGGAGACGAAGTCCGCGCCGGTCCACAACTGGTGCGGTAGCGCCAACCCGATCCCCAGGTACGCGTACAGGTGCAGCAGGTGCCAGGACTCGTAGCGCAGCCGACGGCGGGCCGCCCGGACCGAGGTGACCACCACCAGCACCAGCAGTGCCAGCGCGGCGGTGGCCAGCAGCATCCCCGGGTACCCGGTGACCAGCAGCCAGAGCTGTGTCACGGGGTTCTCCCGGGCGGTGCCGGCGTACCCGAGGGTGGTCAGCAGCACGTGGGCCAGCAGCAGGTGGAACGAGGTGAAGCCGGCCAGCCGGTGCCAGCGGGCGATCCGGTCCTGGCCGAAGCGCCGTTCGATCAGCGGCACCCGGGCCATCAGCACCACCTGGACGAGCATCAGGTCGGCGCTGAGCAGGCCGGTGAGCCGGCCGGCGGAGGTGAGGCCGGTGGCCACCCCGGAGAGCAGTTCCTGCACCCCCCGGTCGGCGGTCCAGAGCGCGGTGACGACCAGCAGGCTGAGCACCGCCGCGCTGCCGGCCAGGTCGGCCCACCAGCCGGGGGCGGTGGGCGGCGGCCGGCGCGGGGTACCTCGGTCCAGGACGGTGGCGCTCATCCGTGGGTCGTTCCGGCGGGTCCTCTTCCCATGCGTTCCACTCTGTGGCGGCGACCTCGGGCCGGGCTTTGCCGTCGCTGTGCGCGGGCTGGGAATCGTCGCTGGCACGCCGTACGCCACACGTTGCGTTTTCGTCGTGGGCAGGGTGTACTGTCAGAGCAGTTAGAACGAGTGTTCGATTCACTCGCACACCCGTTCCAACGCCCCCGGGGCGGTGTTTCGCGGCGTCGACCCGGGCAGGTGCGGTTTCGCGGACCGCACCGGGTTCCGGGCAGTCGCGAGCCCGGTCCCGTCAAGGCAGGTCGTCGCCCGCCGCCCTCGACCCCCGGGCGGCGGGCGACGAACCCGCCGGTTCGCCGGCCGGGTGTGGTGTGGGGAAGCATCCACACCCGGCCGGCCCCCAGCGGTGCGTCTTCCTCCGCACCACCCGCCCCGGGCGTCGCGCCGGTGGACCTCCTCCACCGGGCGTCCCGCCCGAACCGGTCACGCGGAGGAGACAGTCATGCCGACCAACCCGGCCCAGGCGCCGACGGTGCCCGCGCACGTGCTGCCGCACCGCACCCCGACCCAACTCCTCACGGTGGCCCGGCACGGGCTGGCCGAGGCCGCCCAGACCCGCCCCGACGGGCTGCGCTACGCCGCCGCCCACCTGGCCGCGCTCCGCGCCGCCGCCGCCCTGCTGGCCGCCCGGGCCCGGCCCGCGCCCGCCCGCCGCCGCCGGATCACCAGTGTCTGGGTGCTGCTCGCCGGTGTCGCCCCCGAACTGGACGAGTGGTCCCGCTACTTCGCCGCCGCCGCCGGCAAGCGGGCCGCCGCCGAGGCCGGCATACCCCGGGTGGTGAGCGCCCGGGAGGCCGACGACCTGCTCCGGGCCGCCGAACAGTTCGTGACGGTGGTGGAGCAGGCGCTCGGAGTGACCCACCAACCCGCCCTCGACGGTCTCGCGGCCTGACCCGGCCGTGCCCGGGGTCCCCGCCGGGCACCTGATCCGGCCGGCCCCGGGCCCCCGCTGAGCACCTGATCCACGCAACGACACGACGGGGGGTTGGTCCGATGGCGGGCCGCATGGTGGTCGGTTCCGCCGCACTGGCCGATCTGGTCCGCCCGGCGAGCGCCCCGGACCCGGCCGGCAGCCACCGGGTGCTCCCGGTGGCACCCGAGTTGACCGGTCTGCTGCCGCACCGGGGGCTGCGCCGGGGCAGCACGGTCGCCGTCACCGTCGGCCAACCCCGGCGCAGCGGCGGCACCTCCCTGGTGCTGGCGTTGCTCGCCGAGGCGTCCCGGGCCGGGTCGTGGTGCGCGGTGGTCGGGGTGCCCACCTTCGGGGCCGGCGCCGCCGCCGAGGTCGGCATCGCCCTGGACCGGCTGGCCCTCGTCCCGCATCCCGGTCCGGAGTGGCCGACCGTGGTCGCCGCCCTGATCGACGGGGTCGACGTGGTGGTGACCGCAGTACCGCACACCGTCTCCGCCCCGGTGGCCGACCGGTTGGCCGCCCGGGCCCGGCAACGCGGCTGCGTGCTCGTCCCGTACGGCCGGTGGACCGGTGCGGACGTCACGCTCCAGGTGGTCCGGGGAGCCTGGGAGGGGCTCGGGCCGGGACGGGGACGGCTGCGTCGACGCGAGGTCACCGTGTCGGCCCGCGGGCGCGGAGCGGCGGCCCGTCCGAAGGAGATCACGATGTGGCTGCCCGGCGACGGGCTCACCCGGGTCGTGCCCCGTGCCGCGCCGGCCGTCCCCGCCGCATCCGTCGGGCCCCGGCCGGGCGGATTCACCGTGGTCGGGTCCGGGTGACCGGCGCGCCCGTGCGTACCCTGCTGCTCTGGTGTCCGGACTGGCCGGTGCTCGCCGCCGAGATCGTCGACGGGGTGCCCGCCACCGGTCCGGTGGCCGTGCTGCACGCCAACCGGGTGGTGGCCTGCTCCGCACCGGCCCGCGCCGCCGGGGTACGCCGGGGCCTGCGCCGCCGGGAGGCACAGGGGCGCTGCCCCGCGCTGACCGTCGTCGACCACGACCCCGGCCGGGACGCCCGCGCCTTCGAACCGGTCGTCGCCGCCGTGGAGGAGGTCGCCGCCGGGGTCGAGGTGCTCCGCCCCGGCGTCTGCGCGCTCGCCGCCCGGGGGCCCGCCCGCTACCTCGGCGGTGAGGAGGCCGCCGCCGAGCGGATCATCGAACAGGTCGCCGAGTCCTGCGCGGTGGAGAGCCAGGTCGGGATCGCCGACGGCGTCTTCGCCGCCGGTCTCGCCGCGCGTACCGGGCAGGTGGTGCCGCCCGGCGGGACACCGGGGTTCCTGGCCGGGCTGCCCGTCGAGGCGATCGGCCGGCCGGCCCTGGCCGACCTGCTGCGCCGGCTCGGCGTACGCACGCTCGGCGAGTTCGCGGCGCTGCCCGCCGGTGACGTGCTGGCCCGGTTCGGCTTCGACGGGGCCCTCGCCCACCGGCTCGCCGCCGGGCGCGACCACCGGCCGCTCGCCGTCCGGCAGCCCCCGGTGGACCTGACCGTCACCGCCCACCACGACGAGCCCCTCGACCGGGTCGACGCGGCGGCCTTCGCCGCCCGGATGCTCGCCGAACGCCTGCACGACCGGTTGGCCGGGCACGGACTGGCCTGCACCCGGCTCGGCATCGAGGCGGTCACCGCACACGGCCAGGAACTGCACCGGGTGTGGCGGCACGACGGGTTGCTCACCGCCGCCGCCATCGCCGACCGGGTGCGTTGGCAGCTCGACGGCTGGCTCTCCGGCAGCACCGGTCGGCCCGGTGCCCGGCCGGCCCGACCGACCGCCGGGATCGTCCGGCTGCGGCTGGTGCCCGACGGGCTGCTGGCCCGGGGCGGGCTGCAACCCGGCCTGTGGGGGGAGGCCGGCGAGGAACGGGACCGGGCGCACCGGGCGCTGAGCCGGGTGCAGGGCATCCTCGGCCCGGAGGCGGTGGTCACCGCCGTGCTGGGCGGCGGTCGGTCCCCGGCCGACCAGACCCGCCTGGTCCCCTGGGGGGACGAGCGCCTCCCGGCCCGCCCCGGCCCGCCGCCGCTGCCGGGCGCACCGGCCAAGCCGCCGCTGCTGGGCGCATCCGTCACGCCGTCGGTGGACGGGTCGTCGGGTGTCGTGCCGCCGCCGTCGGCGGGGGCGGGTCGGGGTGGTGCTGCGGTGACGGGTCGGGGCGGTGCCGCGCGGGCCGGGCGGCGGGGGAGTCCCGTACCGCCCTGGCCGGGGCGGCTGCCGCCCCCCGCGCCGGCGGTGGTGCTGCCCGTCCCGCTCACCGCGACGGTGCACGACGCCACCGGCGAACCGGTGCTGGTCAGCGCCCGGCTGGCGGTCAGCGCCGCCCCCGCCCGGCTGGCCGTCGGCGGCACCGCCCCGACGGAGATCGTCGGCTGGACCGGCCCGTGGCCGGTGGACGAGCGGTGGTGGGCCTCTGCCGAGGCCCGCCGCCGGGCCCGGTTCCAGGTCTGCCTGGCCGACGGTGCCGCCCTGCTGCTGGCCGTCGAGGCGGGCCGGTGGCTGGTGGAGGCGATCTATGACTGACCGGTGGTCTGTGCTGGTCCGGTCGGTGGCGCTTCCGCTGCCGGTCGGTGCGGCGTTCCGTCCGGGGACATCCCGCGTCCCGACGATGTTTCCGGGTGAGCGGTATGCCGCTGCGGCATGACTACGACTCAGCGGCATACCGCTCACCGGGAGAACCATCCCCGTCCGCGACGACCCTGCCCCACCCCGCAGCCGGCCGTAGGAAAGCGGCCGGCACCGTGGAGGTGGCCGGATGAGCTTCCACAATCCGAAGCTGCCCTGGTCGGAACTGGAGCGGGTGCTGTCCGGCCGGCCCACCACCGGCGGCGCAGGCCCCGGCGGACCCCGGGGTGACGGGGGGCGGGGCGGGCGGCGGCGCGGGGAACGGCACCTGCACGTGGTGGACCCGCTCGCCGAGGCCGACGGCGGTGACTCGCCGGCCTGGACCCGGCACCGCGAGCGGTACGCACCGCCGGAGCTGACCCGCCCGGACGACCCGGTGCCCTACGCCGAGCTGCACGCGCACACCAACTTCAGTTTCCTCGACGGGGCGAGCCACCCGGAGGAACTGGCCGAGGAGGCCGCCCGGCTGGGGTTGACCGCGCTCGCCGTGACCGACCACGACGGGTTCTACGGGGTGGTCCGGTTCGCCGAGGCGGCCCGTACGCTGCACCTGCCCACGGTCTTCGGTGCGGAGCTGTCGTTGGGGCTGCCCGGTCCGCAGCAGGGCGAGCCCGACCCGCTGGGCCGGCACCTGCTGGTGCTCGCCCACGGCCACGAGGGGTACGCCCGGCTCGCGTCGGTCATCTCCCGGGCCCAGCTGCGCGGCGGGGAGAAGGGCCGACCGGTCTACGGCGAGCTGGCGGAGGTCGCCGCCGAGCTGCGCGACCACGTGCTGGTGCTGACCGGCTGCCGCAAGGGGCACGTGCCGGCGGCGCTGCTCACCGAGGGGGTCGACGCGGCGGCCCGGGAGCTGGACCGGCTCACCGCGCTGTTCGGCGCGGAGACGGTGGCCGTGGAGCTGACCGACCACGGGCACCCGGTCGACGCCGACCGCAACGACGCCCTCGCCGAGCTGGCCGCCACCGCCGGGTTGCCCACCGTGGCCAGCAACAACGTGCACTACGCCAGCCCGGGGCGACGGCGGTTGGCGACCACCCTGGCCGCCGTCCGGGCCCGGCGCAGCCTGGACGAGATCGACGGCTGGCTGCCCGCCGCCGCCACCGCCCACCTGCGCAGCGGCGCGGAGATGGCGGCCCGGTTCGCCGCGTACCCGGGTGCGGTGGCGCGGGCCGCCGGGTTCGGCACGGAACTCGCCTTCGACCTGCACCTGGTCGCGCCCCGGCTGCCGGCGTACCCGGTGCCGGCGGGGCACACCGAGATGAGCTGGCTGCGTCACCTGACGCTGGCCGGGGCGCACGAGCGCTACGGGCCTCCCGGGGCGCACCCGGAGGCGTACGCGCAGCTGGAACACGAGCTGCGGATGATCGACGAGCTGGGCTTCCCCGGCTACTTCCTGGTGGTCTACGACATCGTGGCGTTCTGCCGCGCGCAGGACATCTACTGCCAGGGCCGGGGTTCGGCGGCCAACTCGGCGGTCTGCTACGCGCTGCGGATCACCAACGTGGACGCGGTGCGGCACCGGCTGCTGTTCGAACGGTTCCTCGCCCCGGAACGCGACGGCCCACCCGACATCGACGTGGACATCGAGTCCGACCGGCGGGAGGAGGTGATCCAGCACGTCTACGCCCGCTACGGCCGGGAGCACACCGCCCAGGTCGCCAACGTCATCTCCTACCGGCCCCGGTCGGCGGTGCGGGACGTGGCGAAGGCGTTCGGCTACTCGCCCGGCCAGCAGGACGCCTGGAGCAAGCAGATCGACCGCTGGGGCCCGGTCGCGGCGGTCGACGTCGAGGGCATTCCCGAGCAGGTGGTGGCGTACGCCAACGAGTTGCAGACGTTCCCCCGGCACCTGGGCATCCACTCCGGGGGGATGGTGATCTGCGACCGGCCGGTGATCGAGGTGTGCCCGGTGGAGTGGGGGCGGATGCCCGGCCGCAGCGTGCTCCAGTGGGACAAGGACGACTGCGCGGCCGTCGGGCTGGTCAAGTTCGACCTGCTCGGCCTGGGCATGCTCTCGGCCCTGCACTACGGCTACGACCTGATCGGGATGAGCCTGGACCTGGGTGACATGACGTTGGACGACCCCGAGGTCTACGACATGCTCTGCCGGGCCGACTCGGTCGGGGTGTTCCAGGTGGAGAGCCGCGCCCAGATGGCCACCCTGCCCCGGCTGAAACCGCGCGTGTTCTACGACCTGGTGGTGGAGGTGGCGCTGATCCGGCCCGGCCCGATCCAGGGCGGCTCGGTGCACCCGTACATCCGGCGCAAGAACGGCCAGGAGCCGGTGACGTACCCGCACCCGCTGATGCGCAACGCGCTGGAGAAGACCCTCGGCGTGCCGCTGTTCCAGGAGCAGCTCATGCAGCTCGCCATCGACCTGGCCGGCTTCGACGCGGCCGGGGCCGACGAGCTGCGCCGGGCGATGGGGGCGAAACGGTCGGTGCAGCGGATGGCGCAGCTCGCCGACCGGCTCTACGCCGGGATGGCCGAGCGGGGCATCACCGGCGAACTGGCCGACGACGTCTACCGCAAGCTCACCGCGTTCGCCAGCTACGGCTTCCCGGAGAGCCACGCGATGAGCTTCGCCTACCTGGTGTACGCCAGCTCCTGGCTCAAACGGCACCATCCGGCGGCGTTCCTGGCGGCCCTGCTCAACGCCCAACCGATGGGGTTCTACGCGCCGCAGACCCTGGTCGACGACGCCCGGCGGCACGGGGTCGAGGTCCGCCGGCCGGACGTCAACGCCAGCGGGGCCGGGGCGGTGCTGGAGTCCACCCCGGAAACCCGCTGGGGGAGCGTGCCGGGGGAACCGCCGCACGCCTGGGGGCTGGGTGGTCCGGCGGTCCGGCTCGGGCTGGGCGGTGTCCGTACCCTCGGCGACGACGTGGCGAGGCGGATCGTGGCGGAGCGGACGGCGCACGGGGCGTACCGGGACATGCCGGATCTGGCCCGGCGGGTCGGTCTCACCGCGGGTCAGCTGGAGGCGCTGGCCACCGCGGACGCCTTCGCCTGTTTCGGGCTGACCCGGCGGGAGGCGCTCTGGGCGGCCGGGGCGGCGGCCCAGGACCGGCCGGGCCGGCTGCCCGGCACGGTGACCGGCGCGGCGGCCCCCACCCTGCCCGGGATGGAGGCGGTGGACCGGCTCGTCGCCGACGTCTGGGCCACCGGGCTGTCCCCGGAGAGCCACCCGGCCCGGTTCGTCCGGGACCGGCTCGACGCGCTGGGTGCGGTGCCGATCGCCCGGCTCGGTCAGGTGGAGCCGGGCCGGCGGATCAGGGTCGGCGGGATCGTCACCCACCGGCAACGGCCGGCGACGGCCGGTGGGGTCACCTTCCTCAACCTGGAGGACGAGACCGGGATGCTGAATGTCACGTGTTCGCCGGGGCTGTGGCAGCGCTACCGTCGAATCGCCCGCACCAGCAGCGCCCTCGTGGTCCGTGGTCGGTTGCAGCGGCACGAGGGGGTAACCAACCTCACCGCCGACCGGCTGGACCCGATCACGCCGCCGGTGGCACCCGCCTCCCGCGACTTCCGGTGAAGTGATCCACATTACGGTTTTCCGGGCCGGGAGGCAGGAGAATTCCGGCACGCGCGGGCAGAGCGGCCCGCGCGCGGCAAGGGGGAAGACCAGTGACGATGGACAGTACGTACACCGGTGGACTGGCGAACGCCCGGCGCACCCGGCTGGGTGCCGGCTGGACGCCCGCCCAGGACGCCGAGCCGCGCGAGTACCAGGTGACCGAGGGGCCGGTGGCGAACATCCGCCGGTCCCGTGCCGAGGAGGACCCGGCCGGCGGCGGGGAGATCTGAGCCGGCGACGGCACCGCCGACGGGGGGTCGGGTGGCGTGGGTGACTAGGCTCGACCGGGTGGAACAGAGCACCCGCAGCCGGTTCGCCGAGCCGCCGTTGACCCCCCGTACCGCCGTCATCTGGTCGGTGCTCGCCGCCGAGTTGCAGCGGCGGGCCGACGACACGCTGACCGTGCTCGACGTGGGCGGCGGCACCGGCGGCTTCGCCGTGCCGCTCGCCCAGGCCGGCCACCGGGTGACCGTGGTCGACGCCAGCCCCGACGCGCTCGCCGCGCTCACCCGCCGGGCCGCCGAGGCCGGGGTCGCCGACCGGGTCCGTGCCGTGCAGGGCGACGGCGACGCGCTGACCGGGCTGGTCGAACCGGCCACCGTCGACCTGGTGCTGTGCCACGCGGTGCTGGAGGTGGTCGACGATCCGACGCCGGTGGTGGCCGCGCTGGCCGCCGCGCTGCGTCCCGGTGGCGCGGCGAGTGTGCTGGTCGCCGGCCGGGCCGCCGCCGTGCTGGGGCGGGCCATGAACGGCCACCTGGACGTCGCCGCCGCGCTGGCCGCCGCCCCCGACGGCGCCGCCGGGCCCCGGGACACCCTGCGCCGCCGCTTCGACGCCGAGGAGGCCACCGCCCTGTTGCGTGCCGCCGGCCTCACCGTCGAGGAGATCCACGGGGTACGCGTCCTCGCCGACCTGCTGCCCGCCACCGTCGCCGACGGCCAGCCGGGCGCCCTGGTCGAGCTGGAGAAGGCGCTGGCCGGGCGGCCGCCCTACCGGGACCTCGCGGCCCAACTGCACCTGTTCGCCCGCCGCCCGGCATGACCGCCGTGCCGGTGCCCCCGCCCGGTGCGACCCGGGCGGCCGGGCCGACGCCTCCGGCGGACCCGCTCGCGGTGGTGCCGCCGCGCTACGGCGGGGGCAGCCTGGCCGACGTGCTGCCCAGCGCGCTGGCCGTGCTCGGCGTGCCGGGCGCGGTCGACCTGCTCGGGCTCACCCCCGGCCTGGCCGGGGTACGCCGGGTCGCCGTGCTGCTCGTCGACGGCCTCGGCTGGTACCAGCTGCCCACCGCCGCCCGGTACGCCCCGACCCTGACCGGGCTGGCCGCGACGGTGGGCCGCCCGTTGACCTCCGGCTTCCCGTCCACCACCCCGACCAGTCTGGTGACGCTCGGGGCGGGGGCGGCCCCCGGCGCGCACGGCGTGCTCGGCTTCACCGTCCGGGTGCCCGGCACCGACCGGGTGCTCAACCACATCGACTGGCACGGCGACCCGGACCCGCTGCACTGGCAGCCGGTGCGCACCCAGTGGCAGCGGGCCCGTGCCGCCGGGGTCGCGGTGAGCGTGGTGAGCCGCCCCGAGTACGCCGGCAGCGGGCTCACCCTGGCCGCGAACCGGGGCGGCGACTACCGGGGCGCCGGCGGGGTGGACGCGCTGGCCCGGACGATGCTGGCGGCGCTGTCCGCCGGGGCCGGACCCACCCTGGTCTCCGGTTACCACCCCGACCTGGACCGGCACGGTCACCTCAGCGGGGTCGACTCGGCCCCGTGGCGGATCGCCGCCGCCGAGGTGGACGCCCTGCTCGCCCGTCTCGTCGACGGGCTGCCGGCCGACGCGGCGCTGCTGGTCACCGCCGACCACGGTCAGCTCGACGTGCCGGCGGGGCACCGGTTCGACCTGGACGCCGACCCACGGCTGCGGGCCGGCATCCGGGTGGTCGCCGGTGAGCCCCGGGTGCGCTACCTGCACGTCGCCCCGGGGGCGGTGGACGACGTGGTGGCCGCCTGGTCGGCGGTGCTCGGGCCGGCCGCCCGGGTGTGCACCAGGGAGGAGATGGTGGCCGAGGGGTGGTTCGGCCCGGTCGCCGAGGAGCACCTGTCCCGGGTCGGTGACGTGGTGGTGACCTGCCGCGACACGTACGCGGTGCTGGCCACCCGGTCGGAGCCGCCGGCGGTGTCCCGGCTGGTGGCGTACCACGGGGCGGACACCGCGGCGGAGATGACCGTGCCGCTGCTGGTGGTCCGCGGCTGACCGTGGCCGTCGCCCGTGGGCGGGCGGGACGGTTGTCGTACCGGGCGGTTAGCCTGCCGTAATGGGTCGGAGCCAGTCGTTGCCGCGCGGTGGCGACCCGCGCTTCGGGCCTGACGCCGACGACTCGGCCAGCCCGATCCTGCACGTCGACATGGACGCCTTCTTCGCCTCGGTCGAGGTGCGCCACCGGCCCGAGCTGCGCGGCCGGCCGGTGGTGGTCGGCGGGGTCGGGCCGCGCGGCGTGGTCAGCTCCGCCAGCTACGAGGCCCGCCGCTACGGCGTGCGCAGCGCCATGCCCACCGCGCGGGCCCGCGCGCTCTGCCCCGGCGCGGTCTACCTGCCTCCCGACTTCGCCCGCTACCGGGCGGCCTCCGACGCGGTGATGCGGATCTTCCGGGACGTCACCCCGCTGGTCGAGCCGCTCTCCCTCGACGAGGCGTTCCTCGACGTGGCGGGCGCCCGCCGGCTGTTCGGCCCGCCCGCCGCCATCGCCCGGCGCATCCGGGCCCGGGTGACGGCCGAGCAGGGGCTGACCTGTTCGGTCGGGGTGGGCCCGAGCAAGTTCGTGGCCAAGCTCGGCTCCACCCGGGCCAAGCCGGACGGCCTGCTCGTGGTGCCGGCCGGCCGGGTGCTGGAGTTCCTCCACCCGCTGCCCGTCGACGCGTTGTGGGGGGTGGGGGAGCGGTCCGCCGAGACGCTGCGCCGGCTCGGCCTGCGGACCATCGGCGACCTGGCCGAGGCGCCGGTCGGGATGCTGCGCAAGGCGCTCGGTGCGGCGTCCGCGACCCACCTGCACGAGCTGGCCCGGGGGCGGGACCCACGCCCGGTCAGCCCGGAGCACGTGGAGAAGTCGATCGGGGCCGAGGTGACCTTCGACGTCGACGTGGTCGACCCGCAGCAGATCCGGCGGTCGTTGCTGGCGCTCAGCGAGAAGGTGGGCAGCCGGCTGCGCGGGGCCGGTCAGGTGGGCCGGACGGTCTCGCTCAAGGTACGACTGTCGGATTTCCGCACCGTCAACCGGTCCCGGACGCTCGGCGTGGCCACCGACGTGGCCCGGGAGATCTTCGACACGTCCTGGGGCCTCTGGACGGCTCTCGACCCGGGTGAGCCGGTCCGGCTGGTGGGTGTGCGGGTGGAGGGTCTGGCGGGTGCGGTCGACACGCCGCGGCAGCTCGCCCTCGGCGCACCCGAGCGGGGTTGGCGGGAGGCGGAAACCGCCGCCGACGCCGCGGCTGCCCGTTTCGGGCGGTCCGTCATAGGTCCGGCCAGTCTGCTCGGCAAACGTGATCCCCGCCCCGGCGAAAATAGCAGTCGGCCATAGGTCGTCCCGCTTTCCGACGCGCGACCCCCCTCGTAGACTTGGCGGCAAGCAGCCGGTTGGCTGCCACGGTCTGTCGGCCCGACCGGGCCGACCAACGTGACCGGGGAGGAGTGCCGTGCCGCTCTCGGAGCACGAGCAGCGGCTGTTCGAGCAGATCGAGCGGTCGCTTGCCGAGGACCCCAAATTCGCCTCGGCCGTGCGCGCCAGCGACCCGCGTTTCCACACGCGGCGTCGCCTGCTCGTCGCTGCCGGCGTGGTGGTCGTCGGCCTGGCCCTGTTGGTCTACGGCGCGGTGATCAAGACGCCGCCACTGGCAGTGGCGGGGTTCGTCGTCATGCTGGCCGCGCTGGGCTATGCGGTGCAGTCGCACCGGCGGGGGCAGTCACCTGACCTGCACGTGGTGGGCGGCACGACGAGTCGTCGTCGCCCGCGTGGCCGCGGCGGCCGACGGCCGTCGTTGCTGGACCGCATGGAGGACCGGTGGCGGCAGCGCCCGGAGGGACATCGTTGAACCCCGTCCACCCCTGAGGTGGGCGGGCGACACCGACGACGGTAGGTGCCGGACGTAGTCCGGCCACCTCCGTCGCATCACCATGCCCGCGCCCTGCCCACCAGCCCGACCGACTCGTCCGCCGCCCTTGATCCCACTGCTGTGGGGCGAGGTGGCGGTATCCAGGACGGGCTGATACCGCCACCTCGCCCCACGAGCACCCCCGGCGGGCGGGCCGAGCACTCAGACGCGGCGGGTGGCCAGCAGGCGGCGGGGGTTCCAGCGCAGCAGCAGGCGACGCAGCCGCCCGGAGGCCGTCACCAGCCGCGCCGAGCTGTCGCCGAGCGAGGTACGCCAGCGCAGCAGCACCGACGGCGGCAGCACGGCGGCGAGCAGCCGGGTACGCCGGTCCGCCCGCGCGGCGAGGGTGTCGCGTACCGTCCGCAGCGCCGGGTGCAGGGGCTCGCCGGTGAGCGGGTCCCGGGCGTACCGGGCGCGTTCCTCGGCCCGGCCGAGCAGCCGTACCGCCGTGGCGGGGCCGGCATCCTCGCCGACCGCCTCCCGGGCCAGCCGCTCGGCGGTTGCCCGGGGCGTCTCCGTCCGGTCGATGCTGATCCGGTAGTCGACCAGGGTGTCCAGCAGCTCGTCCCAGGCGGCGTGGGCGTCCGCGCGGGCCCGCTCGGCGTCCGCTCCCAGCACCGTCATCGGGATGCTCGCGCCCGCCCCGTCGTCGGGGGCCACGCCGGCCGCCACCGGGGCGGGCCGACGGTGCCGCTGCCGGCGCAGCGCGCGCCGCCGCAGCGCCGGCAGCGCCAGCAGCACCGACAACGCGAGCAGCGCCCCCACCGTCCACCAGGGCCAGCTCGGGGCCTGCTCGACGGGGGCGCCGGTGGTCGGGTCGAACCCGGCGTCGGTGTCCTTGTCGGCGGCCTCGTCGCGCTGCGGCCCGGTCGTGGCGCCCGGGTCCTCCGGCGCGGCGGGCGCGGCCGTGTCCGACGGTTCCGGGTCCGGGGCGTCGGAGTCCGGCGCCCACGCCGACCGGGTCGACCCCTGGACGCCGTACGCCGGGGTGGCGTCGAACGGCACCCAGCCGAACCGGTCGAAGTAGACCTCCGTCCAGGCGTGCAGGTTGCGGTTGGTCAGGACGGCGGTGTCCCCGTCGACGCTGCTGCCGTTGGTGAAGCCGAACGCCACCCGGGCCGGGATGCCCGCCTCCCGCACCAGCCAGGCCAGCGCCGCCGCGTACTGCTGGCAGTAGCCGACCTTGTTGGTGAGGAAGTCGACGATCTCCTGGCCGCTGGTGCCGCCCTTGGTGCTCAGCGAGTAGCTGAAGCCGTTCTCCCGGGAGAAGTAGTCGTAGAGCGCCCGGACCCGGTCGTAGTCGGTGGACTTCCCCTCCACCAGCCGGTTGACCAGCAGGCTGACCTCGCGGACCTCCGGGGTGCGGGTCTGTTGCAGCCGGATCGGGTGCTCGGCCGGCAGCGGGCGGGCCCGCCGCAGCGCCGCCGGGGTGTACGTCGAGCGTACGTACTCGAAGGAGTAGCGCTTGCCCCGGGAGTTGTCCCGGTTGGAGAAGACCACCCCGAGGTTCTGGTCGTACGACCAGTTGCCGTTGAGCCCGTCGAAGCTCACCGGGTCGGTGTAGACCGGCACGAAGGGCATGTTCAGTGACCGGTTCACCTCCACGGTCGCCCGGTAGGTCTGCTGCTCCACCCCCGCCTGGGCCCGGTCGGCCGGGTCGGGCAGTTCCCGGTTCACCGGCCGGCCGTTGGGCGGGCGCACCCGGAAGCCGTCCGGGCGCAGCTCGTCGGCGACACCGAAGCGCAGGTAGAACGGGTTCTGCTCGGTGGTGGTGACGGTGACCATGTCGGCCACCTCGGACTGGTTGAGCTGCCCGCTGAGTGCTGCGAAGAGGTCGATCCGGCCGGGCCCGCCGCCCTGCCCGAGGCGTCCGTTGCCGGTGCCGTTGCCGGCGGTGTTGAACTGGTCCAGCAGCCCGCCGCTCATCCCGGGCACGGCCAGCGGCAGCACCACGGCCAGCACCACCCCGACCACCGCCAGCCGGCGACCGGCGGCGGCCAGCGGGGAGGACTCCCAGACGTCCACGTCGCGGCCCTCGCCGGTGAACCGGCGACCGAACCGGCGAACCCGGTCGACGTTGTCGGTCACCAGCAGCCAGAGGTAGCCGGCGGCGCCGACCACGAACGGCAGCGCGGGGACGCTGTCCACGTAGACCGCGACCGGCACCGAGTAGATGGCCAGCATGGGCAGCCCGGCCAGGGCCGGACGGCGCAGCCCGACGGCGAGCACGTCGACCACGATCGCCACCGAGCCCACCCCGAGCACGCTGATGAACAGCAGCGGGGTGGTGTCCGGCACCTTCACCCCGTAGGAGCGCATGTCCTGCAACGAGCCCTGCGCCAGCTCACCGAAGTGGGCCAGCGTCCCCGGGGTGGGCAGGAAGGCGACCAGCTCGCCACCGCCCGGGAAGAGCCAGGTCAGGGCGAGCAGCAGACCGGCGAGCATGCCCAGCACCTGACCCCACAGCGGGGCCCGGACCAGCCGGGTGAGCGCCGCCGCGCCGGCCACCACGGCGACCGCGATGGCCGACTGGATCAGCCAGGTCCACTGTTGGAAGATCGACGACAGCGGGGCCGCGGCGAGCAGGGTCGCCGTGGCGGCCACGAAGCCGATGTTCCGGGACGCGATCACGACGTCACCCTCTCTGTCGTCGGGCGTCGGTGGCGGGGCCGGCCGCACGGCGGCCGGCGACGGCGGTACGCCTGTCGGCGGTGCGGCGGCCGGGGGGACGGTGCCGGTGCGCCGCCGGCCGACGGCTCACCGGACGGCCCCGGCGACCGTCTCGGCGAGCGCCGCACGCAGCGCGAAACCCTGCGACCCGCGCCCGGCCTGCGGCCAGAGCGCCGGCAGTTGGCCGTCGTGGTCGACCCCGATGACCCGCCAGCCGCCCTGCAACAGGGACAGCGCGGCGGCGGCGTGGGCCTGTTCGGACTCGAACCGGGCCCGCTCGGGCAGGCTGAGCCAGGTGGAGCTGTGCAGCACGAAACCGACACAGGTCGCCCCGTTGCCGCGCAGCCCGCCGAGCAGTTCCGCCTCGCTGGTGGTCAGCGACCCGAACAGCGCGATGATCAGGCCCCCGTCGGCGCGCTGCCGGACCCGCTGCACCAGCGTCGCCACGTCGCCACGCTGGTCGAGCCGGACGTCGGCGAGGTGGTCGAGGAGCAGGCCGTCCCCGGTGGCCTCGCTGGCGTCGACGTCGACCCCGTCCCCGGTGACCAGGCGCAGCTTGTAGCCGGCCTGGCGCAGGTGCACGGCGATGCTGGCGGCGGCGGAGACCGCCCACTCGAAACTGGCCGTCGGGCCTTCGCCCCGGTGCCCGTGCGCCCGGGTGTCCAGCAGCACCGTGGCCCGGCTCTCCCAAGGCTGCTCCTCGCGGCGCACCATCAGCTCACCGGTGCGGGCGGTCGACTTCCAGTGCACCCGGCGCAGGTCGTCGCCCATCCGGTACTCCCGGGTGGCGGCGTCGTCCTCGCCGTGCACCGCCACCGACCGGGCCCGGCTGTCGCCGCTGCCGGCGTACTCGCCGGGCAGCCGTACCGAGGGCAGCGGGGTGACCTGCGGGATCACGGTGAGCTGTTCGGTGCTGGGGAACGCCCGGCTCAGCTCGCACAACCCGAACGGGTCGGTCATCCGGATCACCAGCGGACCCACCTCGTACCGGCCGCGCACGTCGGCGCGGACCGTGTACGCCACCGAGCTGGCCTGGTGCGCGCCGAGCCGTTCCAGCACCACCCGGGGCCGGCTGCCCAGCGCGTACGGCAGCCGGTCCTCCAGCAGCAGGGTGCCGGTGGGCAGCCGGGACATGTTCTGCAACCGCAGCACCACCCGGGAGCTGGCCCCGACCGGCACCCGGTGCGGGTCCAGCGAGCGGTTGCAGGCCAGCTTGTACCGGGTCCGGCCGACGTAGAGCGCGGCGAGCAGCGGCAGGACGGCGAGCAGCACCGCCACCCGGAGCAGGTCCCGTTCGCCGAGGATGCCGGCCGAGATCGCGGCGGCGATGGCTGCCGCCAGGAACGAACGGCCCCGGGTGGTCAGGCCGCGCAGCCCGTCCCGCACGTCACGGCCTCCGCGGCTCGAACGGCGGGCGGCCGTTGCCGGCGGCGGGGCGGGGCGTGTCGTACCCGGTGGGGCGCTTGCGGTCCGGCGGCAGGGCCAGCCGGTGCACCAGCTCGGCGACGATCGCGTCGGTGGTGCGGCGGGCCAGCTGGGCGTCGGCCGTGGGGATGATCCGGTGGGCCAGCACCGGCACCGCGAGCGCCTGGAGGTCGTCGGGGAGCACGTAGTCGCGGCCCTCCAGGGCGGCCACCGCGCGGGCGGTGCGCAGCAGCTGGAGGGTGGCCCGGGGGGACGCGCCCAACCGCAGGTCGGGGGCCTCCCGGGTGGCGGTGACCAGGTCGACGGCGTACTGCTTGACGGCGTCGGCGACGTGCACGTTGCGGACGGTGGCGATCAGGCGGCGTACCGTGTCGGCGTCGGAGACCGGGCGCAGCTCCTGGAGCGGGTCGGCGGCGCCGTGCCCGTCCAGCATGGCCAGCTCGGCGTCCGGGCCGGGGTAGCCCATCGCGATCCGGGCGGTGAACCGGTCGCGCTGCGCCTCCGGCAGGGGGTACGTCCCCTCCATCTCGATCGGGTTCTGGGTGGCGATCACCATGAACGGGGTCTGGAGCTGGTAGGTGACGCCGTCGACGGTGACCTGCCGTTCCTCCATGCACTCCAGCAGCGCGGACTGGGTCTTCGGGGAGGCCCGGTTGATCTCGTCGCCGACCACCAGGTTGGCGAAGACCGCACCGGGGCGGAACTCGAAGTCGTGCGTCTCCTGGTTGTAGACGCTGACCCCGGTGACGTCGCTGGGCAGCAGGTCGGGGGTGAACTGGATGCGCCGCACCGAACAGTCGATGGACCGGGCGAGCGCCTTGGCCAGCTTGGTCTTGCCGACTCCCGGGACGTCCTCGATCAGCAGGTGCCCCTCGGCCAGCAGGACGGCCAGGGCGAGCCGGACGGTCGCTGTCTTGCCCTCGATGACCTGCTCGATGTTGGCCACGATGGCCTCGCTGGCGGCGCGGAACTCGTCGTGCGGCAGCACGCCGCCCACCTCGTCCCAGGTCTGTTGTGTCACGGGCCTTCTCCTCGTCGCGACGGCAGCTCGGTAAAGAGCACCTGGACCCGTCGTTCGGTTCGCAACGGGAAGCCTCGTCTGCCGCAGGAATCGCACTGGTCTCTCAGGCTAACCATGTTTACGGTGAACGCCGAACCCTGCCGGAAGTCGGCCGGTCACGCAGCGGATATTCGTCAGGTCGGGGGACCGGACGCGGCCGGGCGACCACGGAAGGTGACGGTCACGCGGTGGATGTGCCGGGCGGTCGACCGACGCCACGGGGTACACTCCCGGACATGGCCGGAGTCTTCCTGCTTCTTACCGGGCCGTGCTGATGCGCTGACGCGCGACAGCACGGCGGCCCCTCCTGTGCGAGGGGCTTTTTCGTGCCCGCGGCAGGGTCTCCCCGACCCGACCCGACCCGACCGCGCCGGTCCCGCCCGAGGGCACCGGTCCCCGACGATCGCGTCAGTGCGACATGACCGCGACGACCGCCAAGGAGAAGGCATGAGTGAGGCAGCCGCACCGGCGGGCGACATCCCCCCGTACCGGTACACCGCGGCCATGGCCGACGAGATCGAGCGTCGGTGGCAGGACACCTGGGAGCGGGAGGGCACCTTCCACGCGCCGAACCCGACCGGCCCGCTGGCCGACCCGGGTCACCCCCGGGCGGGCGCGGAGAAGCTGTACGTGCTGGACATGTTCCCGTACCCGTCCGGGGCGGGGCTGCACGTCGGGCACCCGCTGGGCTACATCGGCACCGACTGCTTCGCCCGCTACCAGCGGATGGCCGGGCGCAACGTGCTGCACGCGATGGGCTTCGACGCGTTCGGCCTGCCCGCCGAGCAGTACGCGGTGCAGACCGGCACCCACCCCCGGACGACCACGGTGGCCAACATCGAGCGGTACAAGGCGCAGCTGCGCCGGCTGGGGCTGGCCCACGACGAGCGGCGCTCGGTGGCCACCATCGACACCGACTTCTACCGGTGGACCCAGTGGATCTTCCTGCAGGTCTACAACTCCTGGTACGACGCCGACGCCCGTAGGGCCCGGCCGGTCGCCGAGCTGACCGCCGAGTTCGCCGCCGGTGACCGGCCCACCCCCGACGGCCGGGCCTGGGCCGAGCTGAGCCCGGCCGAGCAGCGGCGGATCGTCGACGACCACCGGCTGGCGTACGTCTCGGAGGCGCCGGTCAACTGGTGCCCGGGGCTGGGCACCGTGCTGGCCAACGAGGAGGTCACCCCGGACGGCCGCTCCGACCGGGGCAACTTCCCGGTGTTCAAGCGCAACCTGAAGCAGTGGATGATGCGGATCACCGCGTACGGTGACCGGCTGCTGGACGATCTGGACACCCTGGACTGGCCCGAGTCGATCAAGCTGCAACAGCGCAACTGGATCGGCCGGTCCACCGGCGCGCACATCGACTTCGCGACCGGGCCCACCGGTTCCGGTGTCGCGGGCGAAGCCCGCATCAGGGTGTTCACCACCCGGCCGGACACCATCTTCGGGGCCACCTACCTGGTGCTGGCCCCCGAGCACGAGCTGGTCGACGCGCTGACCCCGGCCACCTGGCCGGCCGGGACGCGGGACGCCTGGACCGGTGGGCACACCGGCCCCCGGGAGGCCGTCGAGGCGTACCGGAAGGCGGCGGCGGCCAAGACCGACGTGGAGCGGCAGGCCGACACGAAGGAGAAGACCGGCGTCTTCGTCGGCGCGTACGCCACCCATCCGGTCACCGGCGGGCAGATCCCGATCTTCATCGCCGACTACGTGCTGGCCGGCTACGGCACCGGCGCGATCATGGCGGTGCCCGCCCAGGACGAGCGGGACTGGGCCTTCGCCGAGGTCTTCGACCTGCCGATCGTGCGTACCGTGCAGCCGGCCGACGGGTTCGACGGTCAGGCGTACACCGGGGACGGGCCGGCGATCAACAGCGCCGCGCCCGAGCGCGGCCTGGACCTGAACGGGCTGGGGGTGGCCGACGCCAAGGCGGCGATCATCGCCTGGCTGGAGGCCAACGGCCACGGCGTCGGCGCGGTCACCTGGCGGTTGCGGGACTGGCTGTTCTCCCGGCAGCGCTACTGGGGCGAGCCGTTCCCGATCGTCTACGACTCCACCGGCGCGGCGGTCGCGCTGCCCGAGGAGATGCTGCCGGTCGAACTGCCCGAGGTGGACGACTTCTCGCCCAAGACGTTCGACCCGGACGACGCCGCGAGCAACCCGGAGACCCCGCTGTCGCGGCGGCGCGACTGGGTGGAGGTGGAGCTGGACCTGGGTGACGGGCCCAAGCGGTACACCCGGGAGACCAACGTGATGCCCCAGTGGGCGGGCTCCTGCTGGTACGAGCTGCGCTACCTGGACCCGACCAACTCCGGGCGGTTCGTCGACCCGGAGAACGAGGCGTACTGGATGGGCCCGCGCGCCGACGGCGACTGCGGGGGCACCGACCTGTACGTCGGCGGCGCCGAGCACGCCGTGCTGCACCTGCTGTACGCCCGGTTCTGGCACAAGGTGCTGTACGACCTGGGCCACGTGTCGTCGTTCGAGCCGTTCCGCAAGCTGTTCAACCAGGGCATGATCCAGGCGTACGCGTTCCGCGACTCCCGGGGCACGCCGGTGCCGGCCGAGGAGGTCGTCGAGGTCGACGGCCGCTGGTTCCACGGCGAGCACGAGGTGACCCGCGAGTACGGCAAGATGGGCAAGTCGCTGCGCAACGTGGTCACCCCCGACGACATGTGCGCGGCCTACGGCGCGGACACCTTCCGGGTGTACGAGATGTCGATGGGCCCGCTGGAGGTGTCCCGCCCCTGGGAGACCCGCGCCGTGGTCGGGTCGTACCGGTTCCTGCAACGGGTCTGGCGGGCCGTGGTCGACGAGCAGACCGGCGCGCCCCGGGTCACCGACGCGCCGGCCGACGAGGCCACCCGACGGCTGCTGCACAAGGTGATCGACGGGGTCCGGGCCGACATGGAGGGCATCCGGTTCAACACCGCGATCGCCAAGCTGATCGAGCTGACCAACGCGGTGACCCGGCTGGAGCGGACCCCGCGCGAGGTGGCCGAGCCGCTGGTGCTGATGCTGGCCCCGTTCGCCCCGCACGTGGCCGAGGAGCTGTGGCGGATGCTGGGCCACGCCACCTCGCTGGCGTACGCCGACTTCCCGGCCGCCGACCCGGCCCTGCTGGTCGCCGACACGGTCACCTACCCGGTTCAGGTCAACGGCAAGGTCCGGGGCCGGATCGAGGTGCCCGCCGACGCGGCGCAGGAGGCCGTCCGGGCGGCGGCCCTGGAGGCGGTCGCGTCCGCGCTGGCCGGCAGGGAGCCGCGCAAGGTCATCGTGGTGCCGGGCCGGCTGGTCTCGGTGGTCGCCTGACGGTGCCACCCGCCCGTGCGGGGCGGCTCGTGCGGCCGGGGGCCGCGGTAGCGCACGGTGACGGCGGCCGGGACAACTGTCGACGTGGAGCGGTATGCCTGAGCGTCATACTCATGACTCTCAGGCATACCGCTCACCCGACCCGACCATTCCGGCGGGACCGTCCCGGGCCGCCGCGCATCGGCAGGCCGGTTCCGCCCGGTCAGGGGCGTGGGTCGGCGACCACGGCCCGGCGGGCGCGCTCCGCCCGCCACCACTGGTACGCCAGCACCGCGCTGGCGATCAGCCCCAGGCTGGCCGGGGCGGCGGCGTACCAGTTGATGCTGCCGGGGGAGCTGGCCGCCGCGCCGATCGCGGCATAGCCGAAGGCGGTCGGGGCGGAGGCCAGCACGCTGCCGACCAGGAACGGCAGCACCCGCGCCCCGGTGGTGCCGTAGCCGTAGCTGACCAGGCCGAACCCGGCGATCGGCAGCATCCGTACGGTGATCACGCCGAGCACGCTCTGCCGGGCGAACCAGCCGTCGAGCCGGGCCAGCCGGCCGCGTACCCGCTCGGCGACGAACTCCCGGCCCAGCACCCGGCCGACGGCGAAGCCGAGCGCGGCGGCCAGCAGCGCCGCGCCGAGCGCGTACGCCGCCCCCTCCAGCGGGCCGAAGACCGCCCCCGCCACCAGCGTGACGAACGTACGCGGGACCAGCGCCACCAGCAGCAGGGCCCCGACGACGATCCCGGCGACCGGGGCGTACCCGCCGAGCGGGTCGGCCAGCCGGGGCAGCTCGGCGACGTCCGGTTGGGGCGTCACCAGCAGCAGCGCCGCGAACCCCGCCAGCATGACCAGCAGCAGAGCGAACCGACGTGCCGACGGCTGGCGCAGCAGCCGCCGGACGGCGGGGATCACGGGCGGGCGGCGGACATCACGGGCGGGCGGCGGCGGCCACGGCGGCACGGCGTTCGGTGCGCAGCCGCTCGGCCCAGGTGTCGTCCAGCGGCGGGAGCTGGTGCGCGCCGGTGGCCCAGCGCAGCAGCAGGTCGGCCAGGGCGGGGTTGCGGGCCAGCGCCGGCCCGTGCGAATACGTGCCCAGCAGCTTGCCCCGCCACGCGCCCTCGGTGACGCCGTCGTTGCCGACCCCGGCACTGACCCGGGCCAGCGGCGACACGCCGGGGCCGAGGTGGGTCCGGCCGCCGTGGTTCTCGAACCCGGACAGCGGCGGCACCCCCAGCCTCGGGTCGATCTCGCCGGCCAGCTCGCCGACCGCCCGGGTCGGACCCCGGTCGGAGGACAGGTCGAGCAGCTCCAGCCCGGCGCACCGGGTGCCCTTGGCGAAGAAGGAGGTGCCGAGGAGCTGGTAGCCGGCGCAGACGCCGAAGACCACCGAGCCCTGGGCGACGGCCCGGTGCAGGCCGCCGTCGGCGAGCAGCCGCTGCGCGCCGAGCGCCTGCGGGCCGTCCTCGCCGCCGCCGAGCAGGTAGATGTCGGCGGTGGCGGGCAGCCGCTGGTCGGAGCGGACCTCCAGCACCTCGACCGGCATCCCGCGCTGCTGCGCCCGGCGGGCCAGGATCAGCAGGTTGCCCCGGTCGCCGTAGGTGGAGAGCAGGTCGGGGTAGATCCAGACGATACGCAGGCTCTCAGTTGACACGGTCCAACTCCGCTCGGATGTCCTGGAAGGCGGTGTAGTTCGCGATGACCTCCAGCCGGCCCGGCGGGACCGCCCGGACCGCCTCGCCGAACGCCCGGACGTGCTGGAACGGCACCCCGTTGACGTCGAGCCGGACCGCCAGGTCGTACGCGCGGTCGCCGGTGATCAGCACCTGCCGGCCGCGTAGCGGGGCGAAGTCGACGTCGAACAGCCAGGAGGTGTCCAGCCCGTCGGGGTCACGGGCGTTGATGGAGAGCAGGGTGGGCGCCTCGTCGGCCATGTCGAACGCCTCCAGCCAGCTGGCCGGGTTCTTGGCCAGCAGCAGCCGGATGTTGCGCCCGTCCCGGTCGACCTGGGCGTACCGGCCGGCGACCGAGGTGACCGTGTGCAGCCGGGAGACCGCGTCGACGGGGCGTACCCCGAACTCGGCGGCGACGGCCAGCGCGGTGGCCGCGTTGCCGAGGTTGACCTTGCCGGGGAGCTGGAGGGTCACCTTGTGCCAGGCCCCGGTGGGGTCGAGCACGCCGTCGTCCTCCACCGTCCACTGGGCGTCGGGGCGGCGCAGCGGGCAGCCGGTGCACCACCACTGCTCGCCGGAACGCTGGATGGTGGAGCCGCACTCCGGGCAGACCCAGGAGTCGTCGTGCCAGCGCTGGCCGGCGCTGAACCAGGTGACGTGCGGCGGGCGGACGCCCTGCGCGGGGTCGGCCGGCGGGGTGGCCGCCCAGACCACCATCGGGTCGTCGGCGTTGGCCACCACCCGCACGTCGGTGTGCCGGACCAGCGCCGCGCGCCAGAGCTGCGCCATCATGGCGACCTCCTTGGCCCGGTCGAGCTGGTCGCGGGAGAGGTTGAGCAGGGCCACCACGTGCGGCTCGGTGGCCTCCAGCACCTGCGCGAGGTAGTGCTCGTCGACCTCCAGCACCGCGTACGGGGTGCTGCCGGCCTTGGCCAGCGCCGAGGTGTGCCCGGTGGGCATGTTGGCGCCGAACGAGTTGGTGGCGACCCGGCCGAGCACGCCGACGGCGGCGGCGCTGAGCCGGGTGGTGGTGGTCTTGCCGTTGGTGCCGGAGATCAGCGCGATGGCGCGTCCGGCCGAGAGGTGGGCCAGCAGGTCCGGGTCGATCTTCAGCCCGATCCATCCGCCGATCACCGAGCCGTCGCCCCGGCCGGCGGCGCGCGACAGCGCCGCGGCGGTCCTCGACACGGAGCTGGCCACCTTCGCCCGCAGGGGCATCTTCGCGTCCGTCACGCGAGCGAGGTTACCGGACCTCCGCGCCCGCCAGATCGCCGCCGACGGCGAACCGTTCGGTCGGGGCGGGCCGGGCGTCCGGTCGGCGGACGCTCCACCGGATGGAGTCGATCTATGTCGGGTAGCGGACGCGGCCCCGGCCCGGCGCGGCCCTCCACTCCGCTCCACCGGCTCTGACGTGCGGTTTTAGCCGCGACGACGACGCGCCGGGGCGGCGATTCTGGTTGCAGGTGGAGGGAAGTGGAGTAGAGTGGGGCGCAATGGTGAGGCCGGGAGGGCCCACCGGCCCAGGGGGTCAGCGGCGCCGCGAACGCCGCTCAGGGCAAGGGGGTTGGGCCGATGTTTCTCGGCACCCACACTCCGCGCCTGGACGAAAAGGGCCGTTTGATCCTTCCGGCCAAATTCCGGGACGAGCTGGCGGGGGGTGTCGTGATCACCAAAGGGCAGGATCGCTGCCTCTACGTCTTCCCCACGCCCGAGTTCCAACGGATCGCCGACCAGTTGCGCGCGCAGCCGATGACGAACAAGGCGGCCCGGGCCTACAGCCGGGTCTTCTTCGCCAGCGCGCACGACGAGGTCCCCGACAAGCAGGGCCGGGTCACCATCCCGCCCCACCTGCGGTCCTACGCCGCGCTCGACCGGGACCTGGTGGTGATCGGGGCGTCCACCCGGGTGGAGATCTGGGACCGGACGGCCTGGGAGAGCTACCTCGCCGACAGCGAAGACGACTTCGCCGACATCGAGGAGGGGGTGCTGCCCGGCGGTCTGTAGGGCGCGGCGACGCCCGACGTACTGCGAGATCTCCAGCCGCTTTCGAGTTCCTGGCGTCCCTTCCCCGGTGCCAGGGGCACGATCTCCACCCCGGGCGCCGGCCCGGGGCCGGGGCGGGAGCGGATGGGGATCTGGCGGTACGACGGCACGGCGTCGTCCGACGAGCAGAGCGCGACACGACGAGACGTATTCCACAGTGGGGGTCGACATGGGGGAGCTACGCGGCACGCACGTGCCGGTGCTGCTTGAGCGGTGTCTCGAGCTGCTGGCCCCCGCGCTGGACCGGGGCGACCGTACGGTCCACGTCGATGCCACGCTGGGGTTGGCCGGCCACGCCGAGGCGGTGCTGCGACGGTATCCGCACACGGTGCTGATCGGCCTGGACCGGGACACCGAGGCCCTGGCGCACGCCCGGGTCCGGCTGGCCCGGTTCGCCGACCGGGTCCACCTGGAGCACGCCGTCTACGACGAGCTGCCCGAGGTGGTGGCCCGGCTGGGCTATCCGGGCGTCGACTCGGTGCTGTTCGACCTGGGTGTCTCGTCGCTGCAACTCGACGCGCCCGACCGCGGGTTCGCCTACGCCCAGGACGCGCCGCTGGACATGCGGATGGACCAGACCCGGGGGGTGACCGCCGAAGAGGTGGTCAACAGCTACTCCCACCCGGAGCTGGCCCGGGTGCTGCGGGTCTACGGCGAGGAGAAGTTCGCCGGCCGGATCGCCTCGGCGATCCTGCGGGAGCGGGAGCGGGGTCGGATCACCTCCTCGGCCCGGCTGGCGGAGCTGGTCAGGGAGAGCATTCCGGCACCAGCGCGACGAACCGGGGGACACCCGGCCAAGAGAACGTTTCAGGCTTTACGCATCGAGGTAAACAGGGAACTGGCGGTGCTGGAGACGGCGCTGCCGGCTGCCCTCGACAAGCTCCACGTGGGCGGTCGCCTGGTGGTCCTGTCCTACCACTCGCTGGAGGACCGGCTCACCAAGCAGGCGCTCGCCGACCGGGTCCGCAGTAAGGGCCCGGTCGACCTTCCGGTGGAACTCCCCGGGTCGGGTCCGACGTTCCGGCTGCTTAGCCGGGGTGCCGAACTCGCCGGGGAGGCCGAGGTCGCCGCGAACCCGCGGGCCGCATCCGTGCGGCTGCGGGCGGCGGAGCGACTCGACCCGGCCACCGGGCAGCAGGGGCGGACCGACCGCGAACGGTCCGGCCGACGGGTCAGGGCGATGCACCAACCGGGCACGGGGTCGACGCGGGGTTCCACAGTGGACCTGGAGTCGACCCCGGGGGACGGCAGGACGGACGAACAGGGGGAGGGGACATGAACGTCAACAAGCGTGACGGCCGCGACGCGGTCGTCGGGCAGCGCGCACCGCGGTCGGGGGGCCGGACCACGGCGCAGCGCTCGACCCGTACCACGACGCCGGCGGACCTCGCCGGTCGAGCGGGGGAGGCGCGCCGGGGGGCGCGCGAGTTCCCCACCCAGGGCAGCGCCGCGTTGCGGCCGGCGGAGCAGCCGGCCACCCGTACCGCCACCACCGCCGCCGGGTCGCCCCGGCTGCGGGTGGCGCCGCCGCCGCCGGTCCGGGTGCCCCGGGCGCCGTTCGCGGCGCTGATCGTGGTGCTGGTGGTCGGCGGGGTGCTGGGCATCCTCGCGGTCAACACCAAGATCAACGAGAACGCGTTCAAGCTCCAGCAGCTCCAGCAGCAGCAGGCCCGCCTCGACGTCGACCAGCAGCAGCTGGAGAAGGAGATCGAGGAGGCCAAGGAACCGGGCAACCTGACCGCGGAGGCCCGCAAGCTGGGCCTGGTCGAGGCGGGCGAGCCGGCGTACATCCGGCTGCCGGACGGTCGGCTGATCGGCGTGCCGCAGCCGGCCGACGGGCGGCCGGCGATCACCAGCCAGCAGGGCAACGGGGGGTAACGCCCGTGCCACCGAGATCCGACGATCCGCGCCGGGACCCCACGGGCTCCCGGCGCGGATCGGTTCGTGGCGGGGCCACCCGGGGCGGCGGGCCACGGACGCCGGAACCACGCAGCCCGGAGCAGCGCGGCGGGGAACCCCCGGCCGCCGGACCCCGCGCCGGCGAAGCCCGGGGACAGGGCCGCGCCGGGGAACCCCGCACCGGGCAGCCCCGGGCCGGGGACGTCGGGGGGATCTCCGACGCGCGGGCGTACACCCCCCGGGGCCGGACCATCCGGGAGAGCAGCGAGGACCGGGGCGGACAGCGACGTACCCCCCGGGCCGGCCGGTCCGGGGACCCGTTCCGCCCCGCGCTCCAGGTGCTCGACGGCGGCCGGGCCGCCGCCGGGCGGGCCGCCGCCAACCGGGCCGGCCGGCGGGAGGCCGCCCCGACCGGGCGCACCGGCGTCATCCGGACCGTGCCACCCCGGGCCGCTCCCGACGACGACGAGTTCGCCGAGCCGCCCGCGCCCCGCCGCCGTCCCGGCCGCCGTACCGACACCCCCGGCCGGGGCGCCCCGCGCCGGACCGAGGCGCCCCGGCGCACCGACCGGCCCGCCGGGCGACGACCGGTACGCAAGCCGCGCCGCCCGCCGAAGCTCGCCGAGCCGCGACGCCGGCTGCGGCTGGGCACCATGCTGGTGCTCGCGGTCTTCGCCGTGATCGGCATCCGGCTGGTCGTCCTGCAGGCCGTGGACACCCCGGCGTACGCCGGTGGCGGCGTCGACAACCGGCTCACCCGGATCGACCTGCCGGCCCCGCGCGGCTCGATCCAGGACCGCACCGGCGCACCGTTGGCCCGCAGCGTCGAGGCCCGGTACGTCTTCGCCGACCCCACCATGGTCAAGGACCGCACGGAGACCGCGAAGCTGCTCTCCCCGCTGCTCGGCGTCCCCGTCTCCGAACTGGCCGAGAAGATGAAGCGGCAGGGCGGCCTGCAGTTCCGCTACCTGGCCCGGGGCGTCGACATCGCGCGGGCCAAGCAGATCGAGGCCCTCGACCTCGCCGGCATCGGCACCCACCGCGACGAGCGCCGCGAGGTGCCCGGCGGCGACCTGGCCGCCAACCTGGTCGGCTTCACCAGCCAGGACATGGACGGCCTGGAGGGCCTGGAGGCCCGCTACGACGACGTGCTGCGCGGGCAGGACGGCCGACGGGTCTACGAGGCCGGCCTCGGTGACCTCAACGCGCCGATCCCCGGCGGCTACAGCCAGACCACCGACCCCAAACCGGGCAGCTCGCTGGTGCTCACCATCGACCGGGACCTCCAGTTCCAGGTGCAGCAGATCCTCAGCCGGCAGATGGCGCAGACCCGGGGCGCGATCGGCGCGGCGGTGGTGCTCGACGCCAAGACCGGCGACGTGCTGGCCCAGGCCAGCAACCCGACCTACAACGCGGCGTCGCCGGAGCAGAGCCGGCCCACCGACCGGGAGGACGCGGCCACCAGCTTCGTGGTCGACCCCGGCTCGGTGCACAAGGCGATCACCTACGGCGCGGCCCTGCAGGAGGGCATCATCACGCCGGACAGCGCCTGGCCGGTCGCGAACACCGTCACCCGGGGCGGGGTGACCTTCCGCGACACCCACCCCGCCGACGGCAAGAAGCTCAGCGTGGCCGGGATGCTGGCCTACTCGTCCAACGTCGGCACCATCGAGATCGGCGACCGGCTCGGCCCCGACCGGCTGATCGACTACCAGAAGCGGTTCGGGCTGGGGCAGCCCACCGGCGAGGGGATGCCCGGTGAGGCGTCCGGGCGGCTGCTCCCGGCCGACCAGTGGAGCGGATCGTCGTACGGGTCGGTGCCGATCGGGCACAGCGTCGACGCCACCCCGCTGCAGATGGCCGCCGCGTACGCCACCATCGCCAACGACGGCACCTACGTCCAGCCGCACCTGATCAAGGAGGTGGTCGGGGCGGACGGCAAACGCACCCCCTCCGCCGCCCCGGTCACCCGCTCGGTGCTCAGCCCGGGCAACGCGGCCGCGCTGCGTACCCTGCTGGAGGCGGTGACCACGGTCGACGGCGCGACCGGCCTGGCCGCCGCGGTGCCCGGCTACCGGATCGCCGGCAAGACCGGCACCGGGCTGCGCTACGTCGACGGCAAGCAGCAACCCGGCGAGGTCGGCTCGTTCATCGGGATGGCGCCCGCCGAGGCGCCCCGGTACGTGGTGGCGGTCTTCGTGTGGAACCCCGAGGGCGGTGGCGGCGCGGTCGTCGCCCCGGCGTTCCGCGAGATGATGGGCTTCACCCTGCGTCACTACCGGGTCCCGCCGTCGCGCGGGAAATCCCCCAACTTCGAGGTCTTTCCGCGCTGACCGGGAACGGCGGGACATCATCGGTGAGTGCCGACGAACCATCGGGGCGGCTGTGCGGCCGGAACCGGACGACCGGGTAGGGTCTGACGCCGTGCCCGGCAATCCACGCCCCCGTACCGTGCCCGGAGTCCGGCTCGGCGACCTCGCCGACCGGCTCGCCGTGACGCCGCCGGCCGACGCCGCCGCGCTGGTCGTGACCGGGGTGACCCACGCCAGCCAGGAGGTCCGCCCCGGCGACCTGTACGCCGCGTTGCCCGGGGCCCGTCGGCACGGCGCGGAGTTCGCCGCCGCCGCGGCCACGGCCGGTGCGGTGGCCGTGCTGACCGACCCGGCCGGTGCCGTCGCGGCCGGCGCGACGGGGCTGCCCGTCCTGGTGACGCCCGACCCCCGGGCGGTCCTGGGCGAGCTGGCCGCCGCCGTCTACGGCGACCCGACCGACGGGCTCACCGTGATCGGGGTGACCGGCACCGCCGGCAAGACCTCCACCGCCTACCTGATCGAGTCCGGGTTGCGGGCCGCCGGCCACGTCACCGGCCTGATCGGCACCGTGGAGACCCGGCTGGGCGACCTGGTGACCGACAGCGTCCGGACCACCCCGGAGGCCACCGACCTGCACGCCCTGCTCGCCGCCGCCCGGGAGCGCGGGGTGACCGCGGTGGTGATGGAGGTGTCCAGTCACGCCCTGGCGATGGGGCGGGTCGGCGGGGTCCGGTTCACCGTCGGCGGCTACACCAACTTCGGCTCCGACCACCTCGACTTCCACGCCGACTCGGCGGACTACTTCGCGGCCAAGGCGAAGCTGTTCGACGGGCGCTGCCGGGTCGAGGTGCTCAACCACGACGACCCGGCGTTGCGTCCGCTGTTCCGGCCGGCCACGGTCAGCTACTCGGCGGCCGGCGACCCGACCGCCACCTGGTGGGCCGACCGGGTCGGCGGCGAGGGCTACGCCCAGCGGTTCACCGCGCACGGCCCCGACGACCTGGTCCTGCCCGCCGGGGTGGCCCTGCCCGGCCGGCACAACGTGGCCAACGCGCTGCTCGCCGTCGCCTGCCTGGTCGCCGCCGGGGTCGACCCGGTGACCGCCGCCGCCGGGGTGGCCGCCTGCGGCGGGGTGCCCGGCCGGCTGGAGCTGGTCAGCGGGGACGCCCCGGTGCGCGGCGTGGTCGACTACGCGCACAAGACCGACGCCGTGGTGGCCGCGCTGGCCGCCCTGCGCGACACCGGCACCGGCCGGCTGATCTGCGTCATCGGTGCCGGTGGCGACCGGGACCGGGGCAAGCGCCCGGTGATGGGCGCCGCCGCCGCCCGGGGCGCGGACGTGGTGCTGGTGACCGACGACAACCCGCGTACCGAGGACCCGGCGACGATCCGGGCCGAGGTGCTGGCCGGGGCGTACGACGCCGCCGCGGCGGCCCGGATCATCGAGGTGCCCGGCCGGCGGGCGGCGATCGCCGAGGCGGTCCGGCTGGCCGAGCCGGGTGACATGGTGGCGCTGCTCGGCAAGGGACACGAACGCGGTCAGGAGATCGCCGGCGAGGTGTACCCGTTCGACGACCGCACCGAGCTGGCGGAGGCGTTGCGCGTCCGCTTCGGCGACCTGGCGGGTCAGCGGTGATCCCGCTGACCCTGGCCGAGGTGGCCACGGCGGTCGGCGGTCGGCTGTACGCCGTCGACCCGGACACCCGGGTCACCGGCCCGGTCGAGTTCGACTCCCGCAAGGTCACCGCCGGGGCGCTCTTCGTCGCCTTCCCCGGCGAGCGGGTCGACGGGCACGACTACGCCGCCGGTGCGGTCACCGCCGGCGCGGTGGCGGTGCTCGGCACCCGGGAGCTGCCCGGGGTGCCGATGGTGCTGGTGGACGACGCGCTGGCCGCGCTGGGCCGGCTGGCCCGCGCCGTGGTGGACCGGCTGCCCGGTCTCACCGTGATCGGGCTGACCGGCTCGTCGGGCAAGACCACCACCAAGGACCTGATCGCCCAGCTCGCCGTCCGGCTCGGCCCGACGGTCGCCCCGCCCGGGTCGTTCAACAACGAGCTGGGGCACCCGTACACGGCGTTGCAGGCCACCGGGCAGACCCGGTACCTGGTGATGGAGAAGGGGGCGCGGGGCGTCGGGCACGTCCGCTACCTCTGCGACGTGGTGCCGCCGCGGATCTCGGTGGTGCTCAACGTCGGGGTGGCGCACCTGGGCGAGTTCGGCTCGGTGGAGAACATCGCGCTGGCCAAGGGGGAGCTGGTGGAGGCGCTGCCGGCCGACGGGCTGGCGGTGCTGAACGCCGACGACCCGCTGGTCGCCGCGATGGCGTCCCGCACCGTGGCCCGGGTCGTCCGCTACGGGGAGTCGGCCGACGCCGACGTCCGCGCGGTGGACGTCACCCTGGACGGGCAGGGGCGACCGGCGTACACCCTGGTGACCCCGGAGGGGAGCGCCCCGGTGCGGCTCGGCCTGACCGGCCGGCACCAGGTCTCCAATTCGCTCGCCGCGGCGGCGGTCGCCCGCGAGCTGGGCATGCCGCTGGCCGAGCTGGCGGCGGCCCTGGGTGACCTGGGGCTGGTCTCCACCCGCCGGATGGACGTCTTCACCCGTCCCGACGGGGTGACCGTGATCGACGACTCGTACAACGCCAACCCGGCCTCGACGGCGGTGGCGCTGCGCGCGCTGGCCGGGATGCACCGGGGCGGGCGGACGTTCGCCGCGCTGGGCTACATGGCCGAGCTGGGCGCGTACGAGGACGAGGGGCACCGGGAGGTCGGCCGGCTGGCGGCCGAACTCGGTGTCGACCGGCTGCTCGTGGTGGGTGAGCCGGCCGCGCCGATCCACGAGGGCGCGACAGCGGTAAGTGACTGGGGAGGAGAGTCGGTGCTGCTCACCGATCAGGCGGCGGCCGTCGAGGTGCTGCGCAGCGAGCTACGACCGGGCGACGTCGTCCTGGTGAAGGGCTCCCGGTACCGGACCTGGGAGGTCGCCGACGCGCTTCGGGTCGACGCCTCCGGTGACGGGACCGGCGCGGGGGGTGCCGCGTGAGGGCGGTCATCGTCGCCATCGGGGTGGCGTTCCTGGTGTCGCTGCTGGCGACCCCGCTGGCGATCAGGGTGTTCGCCCGGCTCAAGGCCGGTCAGCCGATCCGATCGAACCTCGGGCTGGCCAGCAACGAGGGCAAGAAGGGCACGCCGACGATGGGCGGCGTGGTGTTCATCCTGGCCACGGTGATCGCGTACGTCGCCGGCCACCTCGCCCTGACCACCCTGCCGGACGCGCAGATCGCCCAGGTCGAGCCGACCATCACCGCCCTGGTGCTGCTGGGGCTGATGGTCTTCTCCGGCGCGGTCGGCTTCATCGACGACTTCCTCAAGGTGCGCAAGCGGCACAGCGGCGGGCTCAACAAGCGCGGCAAGCTGTTCGGGCAGATCCTGGTGGGCGCGGTCTTCGGGGTGGTCGCGCTGTACTTCCCGAGCAGCATGACCGACGCCAGCGGCGCGACGACCAACACCGAGACCGTGGGCAGCACCACGCTGAGCTTCATCCGGGACATCCCGGCCCTGGAGATCGGCAAGGTCGCCTCGGTCATCGTGATCATCATGGTGGTGATGGCGGCGACCAACGGGGTCAACCTCACCGACGGGCTGGACGGGCTGGCCACCGGCGCCTCGGTGATGGTGCTGGCCGCGTACGCGCTGATCGCGTTCTGGCAGTACCGGCACTGGTGCGCCGACCCGACGTACACCGCCAATCCGAACAACTACTGCTACGCCGTCCGGGACCCGCTGGAGATCGCGCTGATCGCCGGGGCGGCGGCCGGGGCCTGCGTGGGCTTCCTGTGGTGGAACACCTCCCCGGCCCGGATCTTCATGGGCGACACCGGCGCGCTGGGCCTGGGCGGGCTGATCGCCGGGATGGCGATGTCCACCCGGACGGTGCTGCTGCTGCCGATCCTCGGCGGCCTCTTCGTGATCATCACGATGTCCGTGGTGATCCAGATCATCTCGTTCCGGACCACCGGCAAGCGGGTGTTCCGGATGTCCCCGCTCCAGCACCACTTCGAGTTGGCCGGCTGGAGCGAGGTCAACATCGTGGTCCGGTTCTGGATCATCGCGGGCATCGGGGTGGCCATCGCGCTGGGCCTGTTCTACAGCGACTTCCTGGCCAGCATGGGCTGACCGGCCGGACGGCCACGGACGGGGGTTCCTCCTACCGGAGGGGCCCCCGTTTCGTATTTCGACACGCCGACCGGGGGGAACGGCCGGAACGGGCCGCCCGCAGCGGCGATGATGGGCGGGTGGGGGAGGACCGAGGCACGAGCACCGGGACGACGACGGAGACCCAGCCGCGGCGGGCCGCGGGCACGGGGCGTACCGCCGACCCGCCCGGCGGGCTGTCCGGGCTGGGCCCGGCCGGCGGCCTGGCGGCGCTGCGCGGCCTGCTGGCCCGCCCGTTGGCCTCCTACTACCTGCTGCTGTCCAGCGCCGGCCTGCTGCTGCTGATCGGCCTGACCATGGTCTTCTCGGCCACCAGCGTGCGCGACTACGCCGAGGCCGGCGACGCCGCCGCCTCGGTGACCAAGCAGGCCATCTTCGCGGTGATCGGCATCGTCGCGTTCTGGGCCTGCCAGCGGCTGCCGGCCACCACCTTCCGCTCGCTGGGCCGGCCGCTGCTCGGCGGCGCCGTGGTGCTGCTGCTGGTGCTCAACCTGCTGGTGGCCCTGGACGCCCTGTTCGGGCTGGAGTCCCTCGGGCCGCTGCGGGCCAACCTGCTCTGGCTCTATCTCGGGCCGATCCAGGTGCAGCCCGCCGAGCTGGCCAAGCTGGCGCTGGTGCTGTGGGGCGCGCACGTGATCGCCCGCAAGGGCGCCGCGCTGGGCTGGTGGCGGGAGCTGGCCACCCCGCTGTTCCCGGTGGTCGGCCTGCTGTTCGTGCTGGTCGGCTACAACGACCTGGGCAGCATGCTCTGCCTGCTGGCCATCGTGGTCGGGCTGCTCTGGGCGGCCGGGGTGCGGCTGCGGGTCTTCGCCGCCCTGTCCGCGGTCGGCCTGGCCGGCATCGGCCTGCTGGTCGCCGTCGCCTCGCTCGGGGCCGGCTCCGGGGCGCGCGGCCAGGAGAACTACCGGCTGGCCCGGCTCACCTCGTTCCTCGACACGCCCGACCCGGCCAAGTGCGTCGAGGACGCCTGCTGGCAGATGGTCCAGGCGCGCAACGCCATCGAGCACGGCGGCTGGTTCGGCGTCGGCCTCGGCAAGAGCAGCGTCAAGTTCGGCTGGCTGCCGGCCGCCCACAACGACTTCATCTTCGCCGTCATCGCCGAGGAGCTGGGCGTGGTCGGCTGCACCGTCATCCTGGTGCTGTTCGCCGTGCTGGCCTACACCGGGCTGCGGATCGCCCGCCGGGTCGCCGACCCGTTCCGCCGGCTCGCCGCCACCGCGGTCACCGCCTGGCTGGTCGGCCAGGCCGTGATCAACATCGGTGGGGTGACCAAGCTGCTGCCGCTGACCGGCGTGCCGCTGCCGTTCATCTCCGACGGCGGCAGCGCCCTGGTCGTCACCCTGGCCGCGGTGGGCATGCTCGCCTCCTTCGCCCGCGCCGAGCCCGACGCGGCCCGGGCCCTGCACGCCCGTCCGCCCGCCCGATGGGTCCGACTAGTCTGGGCCCCGTTGCCGCCGCTTCCCGGTGCGCGGAGCCGACCGGCGTCGCCACCGGCTGCCCCGGGGTCCGTACCCCGGGCGCGCGGGCGGCGACCCGACGATCAGGCCGTACCGCGCGGCGTCCGGCAGGACCGGACCCGGGGCGGGCCGGCGAGCGAGAGGAGACGCTGATGGGTCCGCTGCGTTCGGTGGTGCTCTGTGGAGGGGGCACCGGTGGGCACATCTACCCGCTGCTCGCCTTCGCCGACTGCCTGCGCCGACACGACCCGGGCGTCCGGATCACCTGCCTCGGCACCCCCAAGGGCCTGGAGAACGAGCTGATCCCGTCGGCCGGCTACGACCTGCGGCAGATCCCCGCCTACCAGCTGCCCCGCTCGGTCAACATGGGCCTGGTCCGCACCCCGGACCGGATGTGGAAGGCGGCCCGCGCCGCCGGCAAGGTGATCGACGAGGTCGCCGCCGACGTGGTCGTCGGCTTCGGCGGGTACGTCTCCGTCCCCGGCTACCTGGCCGCCTGGCGGCGCGAGATGCCGATCGTCATCCACGAGGTGAACGTCCCGCCGGGGGTGGCCAACCGGCTCGGGATGAAGTTCACCAAGAACATCGCCGTCGGCTTCCCGCACCAGCCGGCCCAGGCCGAGGCGCTGCGCGACGCCCGGGTGGTCGGGGTGCCGCTGCGCCGGGGCATCGCCGGGCTGGACCGCAACGCGATGCGGGCCGCCGCCCGCGCCCACTTCGGACTCCGGCCCGACCTGCCGGTGCTCTTCGTCGCCGGTGGCTCGCAGGGTGCCCGGTCGATCAACCTGGCGGTCTCCGGCGCGGCCAAGGAACTAGCCCGCAACGGCGTGCAGGTGCTGCACGTGATGGGCGCCCGCAACGAGCCGGTGCCGATCCCCACCGACCTGCCGGTGCCGTACGTGGCGCTGCCCTACCTGTCCGAGATGGAGCTGGGCTACGCCGCCGCCGACCTGATGCTGGCCCGGGGCGGGGCGATGACCTGCGCCGAGGTGGCCGCCATCGGGCTGCCCACCATCTACGTGCCGTACCCGCACTCCAACCAGGAGCAGAAGCGCAACGCGCTGCCCGTGGTGGAGGCCGGCGGCGGGCTGCTCGTCGACGACGCCGAGCTGACCCCGGCCTGGCTGGAGCGCACCGTGCTGCCCCTGCTGCGCGACCCGCAGCGGCTGTACGCGATGGGTGCCGCCGCCGCCGCGTACGGGCGACGCGACGGCGACGTGGCCCTGCTCAACTTCGTCTACGAGGCGGTGGCCCGGTGAGCCGGTCCAGCGCGACGGGAAGGTACCTGGCATGAACACCGCGCAGTTCACCCCGGCCGGCACGCTCACCGCGGAGGACCTGGGCCGGATCCACCTGATCGGGGTGGGCGGGGTCGGCATGAGCGGCCTGGCCCGGCTCTTCCTCACCCGGGGCCTGCCGGTCTCCGGCAGCGAGCTGCGCGAGTGGCCGTCGCTGGCCGGGATGCGGGCGCTGGGCGGCACCATCCACATGAGCCACGAGGCGGCCAACCTCGACGGGGTGGACACCGTCGTCTACTCCTCGGCCATCCCGCAGGACCACCTGGAGATGGTGGAGGCGCGGCGGCGCGGGCTGCGGGTGCTGCACCGCTCCGAGGCGCTGGCCGCGGCGATGACCGGCCGGCGGACGGTGGCGGTGGCCGGCACCCACGGCAAGACCACCACCACCTCGATGGTGACCATGGTGCTCCAGCAGGCCGGGGTCGACCCGTCCTTCGTCATCGGCGGGGAGATCTCCGAGGTGGGCTCCGGGGCGCACCACGGCACCGGCGAGCACTTCGTGGTCGAGGCGGACGAGAGCGACAGGTCGTTCCTGATCTACCGCCCGTTCGTCTCGATCATCACCAACATCGAGGCCGACCACCTGAACACCTACGGCGACCTGGCGACCCTGGAGGCGACCTTCGCCGAGTTCGCCCGGCTCACCGACCCGGCCGGGTACGTCATCACCTGCGCCGACGACCCGGGCGGCCGGCGGCTGGCCGAGACGCTGCGCGCCGAGGGCCGGCGGGTCTGGACGTACGGCGAGGCGGCCGACGCCGACCTGCGGCTGTCCGAGATGGCCTCGTCCGCCCAGGGGGTGCGGTACCTGGCGGCGCTCGACGGCCGTTCGCTGGGCGAGATCCGGCTGCCGGTGCCGGGGCGGCACATGGGGCTCAACAGCGCCTCGGCGGTGCTCGCCGCCCACCTGCTAGGCCTGCCGGTGGCGGCGGCGGAGGCGGCGCTGGCCGCGTTCCCCGGGGTCCGCCGGCGCTTCGAGCGCAAGGGCGTCGCCGACGGGGTGCTGGTCTACGACGAGTACGCCTACCACCCGACCTCGATGACGCTGGCCCTGCAGACGCTGCGGGAGGTGGCCGGCGACGGCCGGCTGATCGTGGTCTTCCAGCCGTACCGGCTCTACCGCACCCGCGATCTCCAGGCGGAGATCGCCGCCGCCCTGGGCATCGCCGACGAGCTGGTGCTGCTGGAGGTCTTCGGCCCCGGTGAGCTGCGCCAGCCGGGTGAGGGGTCGGTGGCGTTGCTGGCGGCGGTGCCGCTGGACGCGGCGCACAAGGTCTTCGTGGACTCCTGGGACGACGCGCCGGTGGAGGTGGCCCGCCGGGCCCGTCCCGGCGACGTGGTGGTGACCATGGGGGCTCCGCCGATCTCGCTGCTGGGCGACCAGCTGCTCGACGCGCTGACCGCCCGGGTGACCGGGCCGGCGACCGGGTCGGGTCGGGACGGCACGGCCTTCACCACCGGATGAGTCCGGGCCCGGCCCGGGGCCGTACCGGTCGTGCCGCGGGCGCGGACGGCGGCCCCCGACGTGGCCCGGCGCGGCGCTGGCAGCTCGTGCGGGCCGGCAGCGACGCCGTTCCGCCGTCCACCCGGCGGTTCATGGCGCGGGCCCGGCAGCGGCGGATGCGGGCCGCCCTGCCCTGGGCGGTGCTGGCCGGGGTACTGGTCCTCGCCGCCCTGGTGGCTTGGACGGTGCTCGGCTCCGGCCTGTTCGGGGTGCGCGAGGTCCGGGTGGAGGGGGCCCGGCTGGTCACCCCGGTCGAGGTGCGTGACGCGGCGGCGGTGCCGGACGGGGTGCCGCTGGCCCGGGTGGACCTGGCGGCGACGGCCCGGCGGATCGGCGGGCTGCCCCCGGTGGAGCGGGCCACGGTCCGCCGTGACTGGCCGGACACGCTGGTGGTGACGGTGGTGGAGCGTACGGGGGTGGCGGCGGTGCCGCGCGACGACCGGTTCGTGGTGCTCGACCGCAGCGGGGTGGTGTTCCGCGAGCTGCCCCGCGCCCCGCAGGGACTGCCGGTGGTGCGGTTGGCCACGCCGGGGCCGGACGATCCGGGCACCCGGGCGGCGTTGCAGGTGCTGGCCGTCCTCACCCCGCAGCTGCGGGCCGTGCTGGTCGAGGTGGGCGTCGAGGGGCTGGCCCGGATCGGGCTGACGCTGCGCGACGGGCGGACGGTGGTGTGGGGCGACGCGACCCGGGGCGAGGACAAGGCGCGGGTGGCGACGGCGTTGCTCGGTCGGAAGGCCGACACGATCGACGTGAGCGCGCCGGACGTGGTGACCTTCCGGTGAGGTCCGCAGCGAACGTGAGTCGTTACGCTCCCGGCGGCGACACGCCGGTGGGGTCCTTGGCTCTCGGCGTGGGGGCGCTTACGTTGCCCCGAAGAGGACCAGTGGTTGACATAACTGTAAGCCTCTAGTAGAGGGTTAGGGTTCACCTCTGATCCTCGCTGGTGACAGCTCGTCGACCACCGGTCTGGGCCACGCCGTACCGGGGCGGTGCGAGCCAATCTCGAAGGGAAAGGACCGGAGATGACACCTCCGCACAACTACCTGGCGGTCATCAAGGTCGTCGGCATCGGCGGCGGCGGCGTCAACGCCGTCAACCGGATGATCGAGGTTGGGCTCAAGGGCGTCGAGTTCATCGCGATCAACACCGACGCGCAGGCGCTGTTGATGAGTGACGCCGACGTCAAGCTCGACGTCGGCCGGGAACTGACCCGGGGGCTCGGCGCGGGCGCCAACCCCGACGTCGGCAAGAACGCCGCCGAGGACCACCGCGACGAGATCGAGGAGGTGCTCAAGGGCGCCGACATGGTCTTCGTCACCTGCGGCGAGGGCGGCGGCACGGGCACCGGCGGCGCGCCGGTGGTCGCCAACATCGCCCGCAAGCTCGGCGCGCTGACCATCGGCGTGGTGACCCGGCCGTTCTCCTTCGAGGGCAAGCGCCGCCAGGTGCAGGCCGAGGCGGGGATAGACGAGCTGCGCAACCAGTGCGACACGCTGATCGTCATCCCGAACGACCGGCTGCTGGCCCTGGGCGACCGGGGGATCAGCATGATGGACGCCTTCCGCACCGCCGACCAGGTGCTGCTCTCCGGTGTCCAGGGCATCACCGACCTGATCACCACGCCCGGTCTGATCAACCTGGACTTCGCCGACGTCAAGAGCGTGATGAGCGGGGCGGGCAGCGCGCTGATGGGCATCGGCAGCGCCCGGGGTGAGAACCGGGCGGTCGAGGCGGCCGAGGCGGCCATCTCCAGCCCGCTGCTGGAGCAGAGCATGGACGGCGCGCGGGGGGTGCTGCTGTCCATCGCCGGCGGCTCCGACCTGGGCCTGTTCGAGATCAACGACGCCGCGCAGCTGGTCACCGACGCGGCCCACCCGGACGCCAACATCATCTTCGGCGCGGTCATCGACGACGCGCTCGGCGACGAGGTGCGGGTCACCGTGATCGCCGCCGGCTTCGACGGGGGCACGCCCGCGTACAAGGCGTCCGAGTCACCGCGCAAGAGCAACCAGAACCAGCCGACGCCGCAGGCCCCGGCGGTCACCGCGCCGGCGTCCATGCCGCCGCCGCAGCAGTCGCCGCGCCGGGTGCTCTTCGACGACGTCGACGTGCCCGACTTCCTCAAGAACGGCTCCTGATCCCGCCGATGACGGACAACCACGCGGGCGACCACGCCGCCCCGCCCCCGTCGGGCGGGTCCCCGGCTGGTCGCGCCACCGCGTCGCCGACCGGGCGGGCCGGCCGATGACCGCTGCGCCCGATCCGGTGGGTGCGGACCGCCGCGCCGCGCTCGCGGCCGGGCTGACCGCGGTGCGGGCCCGGATCGCCGACGCCTGCGCCGCCGCCGGCCGGGACCCGTCCGGGGTGACGATGATCGCGGTGACCAAGACGTACCCGGCCGGCGACGCGGTCGCGCTGGCCGGGCTCGGGGTCACCGACCTGGGGGAGAACCGGGACCAGGAGGCCGCGCCGAAGGCGGAGGAGGTGGCGGCGGCCGGCGCGGACGTCCGCTGGCACTTCATCGGTCAGCTGCAACGCAACAAGGCCCGCTCGGTGGTGCGCTACGCCGACGTGGTGCACTCCGTGGACAGCGTCCGGCTGGCCCGCGCGCTGGCGTCGGCGGCCGACGCCGGCCGGGACCGTCCGCTGGAGACGTTGGTGCAGGTCAGCCTGGACGGTGACCCGGCGCGTGGCGGTGCCCTGCCGGACGCGGTCGACCCCGACCGGGGGCTCGGCCCGGTGGCCGAGACGCTGGCCGGCGCGGGGGCGCTGCGGTTGGCCGGGCTGATGGCGGTGGCGCCGCTGGGCTGGGAACCGGAACGGGCGTTCGCCCGGCTGGCCGAGGTGGCGGCGGCGTTCCGGGTCGGGTATCCGACGGCCACCGTGCTCTCCGCCGGGATGAGCGGCGACCTGGAGGCGGCCATCGGGTACGGCGCGACACATGTCCGCGTCGGCAGCGCGTTGCTCGGAATGCGTTCCACGCTGCGGTAGCCTGACCGCGATAGAAGCAAATTACATCAGTGTTGTTCAGGGGTGGCGCCCCCGGTCGGGGGCCACGACGGGCGAGCCGCGAATCGCACGTCGGGGATTGCCGCTCTGATCCGGTGGGCATGGAGTCCACTCGCGATCATGGCGACACGGCACGGGGGTGCGTGCCGCACGGCGGACGGAAGGGCGCGGGATGGGTGCACTGCGCAAGGCGGGGGTCTGGCTCGGTCTCGTCGAGGAGGACGACGAGCGGGGCTACGACGAGGGCTACGACAAGCCCGGCTACCGCGAGTCGCGGTACCGGTCGAGCCGGTACGCCGAGGAGTTCGCCGACGACGACGAGGACGACGCGGAGGAGCCGCCGGCGCCGCGTCCGCGCCTCGGTGACCGGGGCCGGCTGACCGAGCGGTCGAGCCGGCTCGCCGAGGCCGACCGGGCCGACGACGAGCGTCCGGAACGCGCCGAGCGGCCGGAGCGCCCGGAGCGGGCCAGCGTCCGGTCGATCACCCGGTCCGGTGGCGCGGACACCTCGGGCGCGCTGAGCTACCACACCCGGGACAACCTCGCGCTGGCGCCGCAGGCGTCGCCCCGGGAGCGGCCGGTGGTGGCCGAGGAGGAACAGCGCTACCAGATCACCACCCTGCACCCGACCACCTACCGCGAGGCGCGGACCATCGGCGAGCACTTCCGCGACGGCGTCCCGGTGATCATCAACCTCACCGAGATGGACGAGGCCGACGCCCGCCGGCTGGTGGACTTCGCCGCCGGGCTGGCGTTCGGGCTGCGCGGTACGATCGAGCGCGTGACCAACCGGGTGTTCCTGCTCTCACCGGCCAACGTCCAGGTCACCGCGGAGGACAAAGCCAAGATCGCTGAGGGCGGCTTTTTCTCCCTGAGCTAAGTCCACCCGACCGAGGGACGTCGCTGCCGTGTTGTCGATCATGTTCCAGCTGCTCTACCTGATCTTGTACGTCTTCCTTATCGTGCTGTTGGCCCGATTCGTTCTCGGTGCCGTCCTCCAGTACGGTCGTCGGTGGCAACCGGGGCGTGGCGCGTCCGCCGGACTCGAGTCCGTGTGGAGCGTCACTGATCCGCCTCTCAAGGCGTTGAGGCGGGTGATCCCCCCACTGCGAATTGGTACCGTGAGCATCGACCTGGCCTCCCTTGTGCTCCTGGTTATCCTGTTCGTGCTGATGAGGTTTGTGTTAGATCCGCTGATCAGGAACTTCTCCTGACCAGCGCGCGCTTTCGCGGCCGCAACTGACCCGAGGAGTTTCGATGCCGCTGACACCGGCCGACGTGCACAACGTCGCCTTCAAAAAGCCGCCGATCGGCAAGCGGGGGTACGACGAGGAGGAGGTCGACGCCTTCCTGGACGAGGTCGAGCGTGAGCTTGCCCGTCTGATCGAGGAGAACAACGAGCTGCGCGCCCAGGTGGAGCGCGGCGGTCGTGGTGGGGCCCCTGCCGGCCCCGGTGGCGATGCCCGGCTGGCGGCGGAGCTCAACGACGTCAAGGCCCAGCTCGACCGGGTGCAGCGCGACAAGGCCGCCGCCGAGCAGGCCGCCCGCGCCATGCAGGCCGAGCTGGAGCAGGTCCGCACCACCGGTGGCCCGGCCGTCGGCGGCGACGGCGAGCAGCAGGCGCTGCGGGTGCTGATGATGGCCCAGCGCACCGCCGACGACCACGTCTCCGACGCCCGTCGGGAGGCCGACCAGCTGCTCTCCGAGGCGCGCTCCAAGGCCGAGGAGGTCACCCGCGAGGCGCGGGCCAAGGCCGACGCGCTGGAGCGCGACGCCCGTCAGCGGCACCAGGAGGCCATGGGCGGCCTGGACGCCAAGCGGACCGCGTTGCAGAAGCACATCGAGGAGCTCAAGCAGTTCGAGCGCGAGTACCGCACCCGGCTCAAGGCGTACCTGGAGAGCCAGCTGCGGGACCTCGACGGTCGGGGTCAGGGCCTTGAGGCCGAGATGACCCGCGCCGAGGGCACCCGTGCCGTCGGCGGCAACGGCCTCGCCGCGGCCGGCCTCGCCGGCTCGTACGGCGGCGGTCGCTCCGGCGCCCTCGAAGCAGGTCGCTGATCCACGGTCGGCGGCCGTCCCCCGACGGTCGCCGACCCAGCCACGACCCACGACGCGGCGGGGGTGAGCCGTGCTAGTCGCCAGTCTGCTGCTCATCCTCGTCGCGGTCGTCCTGCTGGCGTTCGGTCTCGTCGACGGCTCCAGCACGTTGTTGATCAGTTCCATCGCGGCCAGTCTGCTGGCCGCCGTCGCGTTGGTGGCCGGTGCCCGCCAGGCAGCCGTCACCCGGGCGAGGGCGGCGGACCAGGCGCAGGCGCGGGGTCGGGGCGCGACGGAGTCCCGCCCGACCACCCCGCCGGCCGCGACCACGCCGTCGGACGAACCGACGACGTACCCTGCGACGACGTTCGGCACCGGTGACGCCGGGTGGCGGCAACCACCCGGCGCGCCGGTGTCCGGCGACCCCGTCGACCTGTCCACCCGGCCCGACGCCGGTGCCTGGGAGCCCGACGCGGAGGCCCCCTGGGAGCCCGTCCTCGTGTCCGCCGCGCCGGACCGGACGACCTCCGGCCGCGCCGACCCGGCGACCGACCGCGCCCCCGACCCGACCACCGGTCCCGACCGGCCCGACCCGGACGACCCGCGGCGGGACCCGGCGGACGACCCGGCCTGGGCGGCCGGAAACGATCTCGCGCCACCCTGGGAGCACCCGGACGACGCCGAGTCGCCGTGGGACCCGCCGGCCCAGCGGGTCCCGCCCGCCGACGCCGCCCGGGTGGCCCAGCTCGACGCCGAGGTGCGGGTGGTCGACGGGCACCCCCGCTACCATCTGCTCTCCTGCGCCCACCTGATCGAACGGGACCACGAGCCGCTGCCGGTGCACGAGGCGGTCGCCCTCGGGTTCACCCCGTGCGGTCTGTGCAACCCGGATACCGCCCTGCTCGCCGACACCTACCCCCGCTGAGGCCGGTGTCGATGCCCACGGACGACACGGTGACCGTCGCGGTGCGGGTCAAGCCCGGCGCGTCCCGACCCCGGGTCGGCGGCTGCTTCACCGGCCCGCACGGGCCCGCCCTGGTGATCGCCGTGACCGCACCGGCCGTGGACGGCCGGGCCACCGAGGCGGCCCGCCGGGCGTTGGCCGGGGCGCTGGGGGTCCGCCCGGCGGCGGTGGCGTTGCGCACCGGCGTGGCCAGCCGGGACAAGCTCTTCCTGGTGGACGGGGCGACGCCGGAGGTCACCGCGCTGCTGCGGCGGCTGCGCGACGGATCGGCCGGGTGACGGGGCCCCGGGTGGGGCGCCCGTGACGCCGGGACTGGATCTCGCCCTGCTCCTCGGGGCGGCCGTGCTGCTGGTGGCGATCGGCGCGGTGCGGTTCTCCACCCGGCTGGGCGTGCCGAGTCTGCTGGTCTATCTCGCGCTCGGGGTGGCGATCGGCGAGGCCGGGCTGGGTATCCGGTTCGACGACGCCGAGCTGACCCGGATGCTGGGGTTCTGCGCGCTGATCGTGATCATCGCCGAGGGTGGGCTCACCGCCCGGTGGAGCACCCTGCGCCCGGTGCTCGGGCTGGCCGGCGCGCTGTCCACCGTCGGGGTGCTGGTCAGCATCGTCGTCGTCGGTCTCGTGGTGCACCTGCTGCTCGGGCTGGACTGGCGGTTGGCGCTGCTCTACGGCGCGGTGCTCTCCTCCACCGACGCGGCGGCGGTCTTCGCCACGCTGCGCCGGCTGCGGCTGCCGCCCCGGCTGGTGGCCGCCCTGGAGGCCGAGTCGGGCATGAACGACGCCCCGGTGGTGATCCTGGTGGTGCTGCTGTCGCGCACCGGGCCGGTGGAGCACCCGTGGTGGTTCGAGGTCTTCCTGGTCGGCTACGAGCTGGGGGTGGGTGCGGCGGTGGGGTTGGCCGCCGGGCTGGCCGGCCGGTTCGCGCTGCGCCGGGCGGCACTGCCGTCGTCCGGGTTGTACCCGATCGCCGCGGTCGGGTTCACCGTGCTGGCGTACGCGGCCGGGGCGGTGCTGCACGCCTCCGGGTTCCTCGCCGTCTACGTGGCGGGGGTGCTGCTCGGCAACGCCCGGTTGCCGCACCGGCAGGCCATCCTGGGGTTCGCCGACGGGCTGGCCTGGCTGGCCCAGATCGGGCTGTTCGTGCTGCTCGGGCTGTTGGCCACGCCGGAGCGGCTGCACACCGCGCTGGTGCCGGCGGTGGTGACCGGGCTGGCCCTGCTGCTGCTGGCCCGGCCGCTGTCGGTGCTGGTGTCGGCGTTGCCGTTCCGGGTGGGCCTGCGCGAGCAGCTCTTCCTGTCCTGGGCGGGGCTGCGTGGCGCGGTGCCGATCGTGCTGGCCACCATCCCGTTGTCGGCCCGGGTGCCCGGGGCGGACCGGCTGTTCGACGCGGTCTTCGTGCTGGTGGTGATCTTCACGGTGCTCCAGGCGGGCACGCTCGCGCCGGCCGCCCGCCGGTTGCGGGTGACCGCCCCCGCCGAGCCGGCCGAGATCCGGGTGGAGACCGCTCCGCTGGAGCGGATGCGGGCGGACCTGCTCCAGTTGGAGGTGCCGGCGGGGTCCCGGCTGGCCGGGGTGCACGTGGACGAGTTGCGGTTGCCGGTGGGCGCGTCGGTGACCCTGGTGCTGCGCGACGGGGTGGGGTTCGTGCCGGGCGCGGACACCCGGCTCAAGACCGGGGACAGCATGTTGATCGTGGCGACCGCCGGGGTGCGGGACGAGGCGGAGCGGCGGCTGCGGGCGGTCAGCCGGCGGGGTCGCCTGGCGAGGTGGTTCGGCGAGTACGGCGAGGATCGGGACGGCTGATCTGCTAGTCTTCGTTTTGCCCCAATTAGCGGTTATTAGGGGCTGAATAGCGGTACGACAGTGCGGCACGTTGTCGGACGCCTGTACGTTCCGTATTCTTGCCAACCTCCGGAGTGCGCGGCCACCGTTGCCGTGCGCCCGTTTTGTTACCCGGGGACGCCACGTCGGCGGACCCTGTCCGGGCACCGCCGAGCGCCGCGTCCCGCGGCTGAGGGAGCTGACGATGGCGAAGCCAGCCGACACCAGGACCGCCGGTCGCAAACCGACGGCGAAGGCCACCCGCAGCACGGCGGAGACCGAGAAGATCCGGGCGGCCCTGGCGGCCCGACGGGACGAGCTGCGTGCCGAGTACGATCAGACGCTGAGCGAGATCACCGAGCTGCAGCGCGACCGGTTGACCGACTCGGCCGGGGACGACCAGGCCGACACCGGCACCAAGACGTTCGAGCGCGAGCAGGAGATCTCCCTCGCCAACAGCATCCGGGAACGGATCACCCAGGTCGAGCGTGCCCTGGAGCGGCTCGACGAGGGCGGCTACGGATGGTGCGAGCGGTGCGGGAACCCGATCCCGGTGGAGCGGCTCGCCGCCTTCCCGTCGGCGACCCTCTGCGTGACCTGCAAGCAGCTGGAGGAGCGGCGCTGACGTCCGCTCCCCGGTGACCTCGCGAGACGGCGGACCTGCGTCGTCGGGACAGTCGATGGGGAGTCGATGACCACAGCACCGACCGCCGGACCCGGCACCACCGAGCCGGCCGGCCGTACGCCCCGCCGCAGGGCGGTCGTGCTCCTCGTCGGCATCGCGCTGCTCGCGCTGCTGACGGATCTGCTCACCAAGCACCTCGCCCTGCAACTGCTCGACGACCGCCCGCCGGTCCGCCTGCTCGGCGGGGCGGTCTACCTCACCCTGACCCGCAACAGCGGCGCGGCGTGGAGCATCGGCGCCGACCACACCTGGGTGTTCCCGCTGATCACCATCGGGGTGGTCGGCTGGATCACCTGGATGGCGCTGCGGCTGCGCTCGCTGCCCTGGGCGGTCTCGCTGGGGCTGGTGCTGGGCGGGGCGCTGGGCAACCTCACCGACCGGATCTTCCGCGCGCCCGGCCACTTCGTCGGGCACGTGGTGGACATGGTCAGCCTCTTCGACCCGTACGGCCAGGTCTGGCCGGTGTTCAACCTGGCCGACAGCTGCCTGGTCTCCGGGGTGCTGCTGGCCGTGCTGCTGGAGCTGACCGGCCGGCAACGCGACGGGCGGCGGATCGGGGCCAAGGGCGACGCCGCCGCCCCGGCGACGACCGGGCCGCCCGCCGGGCCGGTGCCCGCCGAGACCGCGCCGACCGACGCCGAACCCCGGGAGCGGGCATGACCTCCACCGCCACCGGTGGCGACCACCGGTCCCTGCCCGTCCCGGACGGCCTCGACGGCATGCGGCTCGACCAGGCGGTGTCCCGGCTGTTCGGGCTCTCCCGCACCGCCGCCGCCGCGCTCGTCGACGCCGGGGACGCCCTCGTCGACGGCGCGGCCCGGCAGAACTCGCACAAGGTACGGGCCGGATCCTGGCTGGAGGTGACGCTGCCCGCCCCGGTCGCGCCGCCGACCGTGGTCCCGCAGGCCGTCCCCGGGCTGACCGTGGTCTACGCCGACGACGACATCGTCGTGGTGGACAAGCCGGTCGGGGTGGCCGCCCACCCCAGCCCCGGCTGGACCGGCCCGACCGTCATCGGCGGCCTGGCCGCGATCGGGCACCGGATCTCCACCAGCGGGGCCGCCGAGCGGCAGGGCGTGGTGCACCGCCTCGACGTGGGCACCACCGGGATCATGGCGGTGGCCAAGAGCGAGCAGGCGTACACCGCGCTCAAGCGGGCGTTCAAGTACCGCGAGGTGGAGAAGCGCTACCACGCCGTGGTCCAGGGGCACCCCGACCCGTCACGCGGCACCATCGACGCCCCGATCGACAGGCACCCGCACCACGACTACCGCTGGGCGGTGGTCTCCGACGGCAAGCCGAGCATCACCCACTACGACACGATCGAGGCGTTCCCGGCGGCCAGCCTGCTCGACGTCCGGCTGGAGACGGGGCGTACCCACCAGATCCGGGTGCACTTCTCGACCCTGCGGCACCCCTGCGTCGGCGACCTCACCTACGGCGCCGACCCGACCCTGTCGGCCCGGCTCGAACTGCGCCGGCAGTGGCTGCACGCCAGGTCGTTGACCTTCGCCCACCCGCGCACCGGCGACGACGTGACCTTCGTCAGCGAGTACCCGGACGACCTGGCCCGCGCGCTGACGATCCTGCGCGACTGACCGTGCGGCACGACCCGTCGGGCGACCCCGGGGTGGACGGCGACGACGCCCCGGCGACCGGCGACCCGGCTGCGGTCGCGTCCCGGCCGGCCCGGTGGCTGGTCACCGCGGCGGTGTTCGCCGTCGGCGCGGTGCTGCTCGCCGTCGGCTGGTCGGCCCGCCGGCCGGCACCCGTCGGTGACCGTACGGTCGGGCAGGTGACCCGGGTCGGGGTGCTGCCCGGGGATTCGCTGCCCGGCTACGTCACCGCCGCCGGGGCCGAACTCGCCGGGCTGACCGCCGGGGCGTACGCGCTGGTGAGCTTCGACGGGTACGTCCCGCCGGACCGGCTGCCGGCGCTGCTGGCCGGCGTCGAGGTCACGGCGGTGGTGGTCCGGGTGCCGCTGCCCGCCCGGCAGACCGAGGTGGTCCGGCTGCCGGCGCAACTGCTGCCGCAGGACGTCACCGCCGGCATGGCCGGCCTCGCCGACCGCAAGGACCGGGAGGCCGCCGACCAGCGCACCCGGGCCGCCGCCAGCACCGACCCGACCACCCGCCGGGGGTACGAGACCGGGGCGCAGGTCGCCGCGCGGGAGGCGGCCGGCTATCGGTCGGCGTGCGCCTGCGTCTACGCGGCGGTGGTCCGGGCCGAGCCGCCCGCCCTGCGCGCCACGGCCGGGCGGGACGGGGTCCGCGCGGTCGACCCGGCCCCGGAGGTGACCCGGCTGGACCGGACGGTCTTCCTGCCGCCGCTGCCGGAGCAGCGGGACGTGGCCCGGCCCCCGCCGACACCGCCCCACCACCCGCCTGACCGCTCCCGCCGCCCGGACCCAGGTCGCCCGCCTGACCCGCTCCGGCCGGGCCGCCGGTCCGGTACACCCCTGCACCCGGGGCCGCCGGCCGGCCCGGTCGGGACGGCTGCGGACCCGGGCAGGACGGCTGCCGGACCCGCCCGGGACGTCCCGCCGGAGCGGGTGGACGTCCCGTCGACCGGCCCGGACGTCCGGTGGCGGGTCCCGGCGGCGGGTACGGCGATGGGCGATTCGTCGGAAGGAGCACCCGGTGTGATCGCCCCGGTACGGTCGCCGACCGGGGCGGGGCCGGGCCGGCCGCTGCCGACCCCGCTCCCACCTCCCCGGACTCCCGTCGCGGTGCGTCGCCCGTCCGATCGCGGTAAGTATTGTCCCCGGGAGATGTGTGCAGACCGGTGTGGTCCGAATAGGGTTTCGTTCGTAGCCTGTCAGGCGGAGATCGACGGCGCGGGAGGGCGAGCCTTGGACGGCACCGAGACCGGCTGGGGCCGGTCGGCCGAACCGGCACCGCGATGGCGGACGCTCTTCGAGCGCGCCCGCCTCGGTGGACGCGCCGCCGAACCGGCGGAGCCGGACCGCCGTGGCGAGGACGCGCCCCGGGAGCCGCTGCCCGGCCGGGTGCCCGGTGGCGGCTGGTCCGGCCGGGGGTCGGCCGCCGTGCCGCCACCGCCCGACCCGGGCTACCGACCCGATCCCGGTCACGGCCCCGATCCGGGCTACCGCGCCGGCGCCAGCTACCGGGTGGACCCGGGCCACCGGGCCGACCCGGGCTATCCCGTCGACCAGGGTTACCGGGCCGAGCCGGGCTATCCGGCCGATCCCGGCTACCGTGCGCCCGGCGGCTACCCGGCCGATCCCGGCTACCTGCCGGAGCCGGCCCGGCCGCCGGAGCCGCCGGTCGTCCCGTCCCGCTACGCGCTGCTCGACAGCGGCTACCGGGCCGAGCCGCCGCCCCCCGAGTCCCGGTACGCGCTGCTCGACAACGGCTACCGCTCGCCCGGCTACGCGCCCCCGGAGCCGACGTACCAGCCGCCGCAACCCGCGTATCCCGAGCCGGCGGCGTATCCCGAGCCCGGATACCCGGCGACGCCGACGTACCAGCCGGAGCCGGTCTACCAGCCCGAGCCGACCTACCAGCCGGAGCCGACGTACCAACCCGAGCCGACGTACCAGCCGGAGCCGGCGGCGTACCCGCCGGCGGTGACCGCCGACCGGGGCTACCCGGCCCGGATCGAGCCGGCCCGCATCGAGTGGCGGCAGCAGGGCCCCCAGGACGAGCAGGAGCGGGCCGCCGGCATCCTCCGCCGCGACCTGGGCACCCCCCGGGTGCTCGCGTTCGCCAACCCCAAGGGCGGGGTGCACAAGACCACCGCCACGGTGCTCGCCGCCGCCACCGTCGGCAGCGTCCGGGGCCGGGGGGTGCTCGCCTGGGACGACAACGAGCTGCGCGGCACCCTCGGCCTGCGCGCCGGCAGCGCCCGGCACGCCCGGACGATCCGGCACCTGATCAGCGACCTGGCGCACATCGAGATCCGGGACGGCGCGGAGCTGCTGGAGTCCCTCGACGACTACCTGCGGCACGCCTCCGACGGCTCGTACGACGTGCTGGCCGGGGAGGAGAGCCCCCGGTTCGCCCAGCGGCTCGACCAGTTCACCGTCAAGCGGGTGCTGGAGCTGCTGCGCCGCACCCACGACGTGGTCTGCGTGGACACCGGCAACAACGTGGAGAGCCCCAACTGGCGGACCGTCATGCACGCCGCCGACCAGCTCGTGGTGACCACCGTGCCCCGCGAGGACGCCGCGTTCAGCGCCGACTGGATGCTCGACCTGCTGCACGAGGAGGGCATGGGCGAGCTGGCCGACAACGCGGTCACCCTGATCTCCTGCCCGACCCCCGGCCGGTCGACCCTCCAGGACGACCTGGAGCGGCACTTCGCCACCCGTACCCGGGCCGTCGCCGTGGTGCCGTACGACCCGGTGCTGGAGACCGGCTCTTCGATCGAGTACCACCAGCTCCAGGCGGAGACCCGGGCCGCGTGGCTGCGGGCCGCGTCGGTGATGCTGGAACCGTTCGCCCGGTGAGGGGTGGTACGGGCTCCGCCGCCCCGCCGTACCGCTCCGCCTGAGAGGATCATCGGGTGAGCCCGGACACCCCCGATCCGCACCGCCCCGCCGACACCCCGGCGGGCGCCGCGCCCACCCCGCACGCCGCCCCCACCGGTGCGCCGGCCGACGGGTTGCCCGCCGACGGGCCACCGGCCGGGCAGGGGTACGACCCGGGCGGGTCGTACCTGCCGTGGCCGCCGCCGTCCGGCTGGCCGACGCAGCCGGGGGAGCCGCGACCCCGGCACACCCGGGCGGTGGCGGCCGGCCTGGTGCTGGGCCTGACCGGGCTGGGGGTGCCGCTGGGGTTGCTCTGGGCCGCGCTGGCCCCGGACACCCCGGTGCTCAAGACCGCCGAGGGCGCCGTCTACGCCCAACCCCAGCCGGAGCAGCCGATCGCCGCCGACGGCTGGTTCAGCCTGCTCGGGCTCGGTTTCGGGGTGCTCGCCGCGATCGCGGTGTGGACGCTGCTGCGCCGCCGACGCGGGCCGGTGAACCTGGTCGCGGTGACCGTCGGCGCGCTCGGCACCGCCCTGGTCGCCTGGCAGGTGGGCCGCCGGATCGGGCTGGACGGCTACCAGCGGCTGCTCGACACAGCCCCCGCCGGTACGTCCTTCGACAAGCCGGCCGACCTGCGGGCCGGGGGCATCGACCGGCTCTTCGGCGTGCTGCCCGTGCCGTACGGCAACCTGCTGCTGGCCGCGTTCGCCGCCGCCGTCACGTACACCCTGCTGGCCGGCTGGTCGCGGTGGCCGTCGCTGCGCCCGGAGCCGGAGCCCGGCGGACCCGGCTGGCCGGACGCCCCCGGTGCCGTCGGCGGGGCCGGCGGGGTCAGTTGGGGGTCGGCGGGGACGCCAGCTCCGACAGCGGCACCGGAACCGCCCGCACCTGGCGCAGCAGGGCCGACTCGCGGTTGAGCAGCCGCAGCTCGGCGCGGAGCCGGGCGGCGGTGTCGTCGATGGCGAGCAGCCGTTGCCGGTCGGCCAGGGTCAGCACGGCGGTGGCCGCCACCAGGTGCGACAGCACCGTCGGGTCCTCCGGGAGCTGCTCGGACAGCTCCTGCGGGTCGTCCCGGATCAGGCCCAGGTACTGCCGGAACACCGCGATCACCCGGGCCGCCAGCAGCTCGGCGGCCTCGTCCGGGCCGGTCGGCTCGGGCAGCCACTCGACGTCGGCGGTCAGGTAGGGGGCGGCCTCCCGGTCGACCCCGGCGACCCGGAACCGCCGCCGGCCCACCGTGACGATGTCGAAGCCACCGTCGTCCAGCTCGGTGACCTGACGCAGCTCGGCGGTGCAGCCGACCTCGTGCAGGGTCACGTCGCCGCCGCCCGGGGTGGCCCGGCCCGCGCCCGGGGCGACCTCCCAGCCGGAGCGGATGGCCAGCACACCGAACTCGCGGGGCACCCCCTCGGGTCGCCCGACCAGGTCCCGCACCAGGTGGCGGTACCGCTCCTCGAAGATGTGCAACGGCAGCACCAGACCCGGGAAGAGCACCGTTGCGAGGGGAAACACCGGCAGCCGTGCGGTCACGCGTCCGAGCGTAGCCCGATCCGGCGCGGTCGGCGTGTCCCGGCTCACCGTCCCGCGGTACGGGCGGCGCGGGTCGCCCTCCGGGCCGCCGCCTAGACTCGGGGGCGTGTTGAAACGGATCGACCTGCGCGGCGGGGTTTCCGACCCGCGTCGCCTGCTGCCCCGTGCCCAGCTCGACGTCTCCGTGGCGGTCGAGCGGATCCGCCCGCTCGTCGAGGCGGTCCGGGACCACGGGTACCCGGCGATCCGGGAGGCCAGCGAGCGGTTCGACGGCGTCTGCCCGCCGGTGCTGCGGGTCCCGACCGAGGCGATCGCCGAGGCCGAGGGGGTGCTCGACCCCGACGTGCGGGCCGCGCTGCTGGAGTCGATCGCCCGCGCCCGCCGGGTGCACGACGACCAGCGGCGCACCGACCACACCACCCAGGTCGTGCCGGGCGGCACGGTCACCGAGCGCTGGGTGCCGGTCGACCGGGTCGGCCTCTACGTCCCCGGCGGGCTGGCGATGTACCCGTCGACCGTGGTGATGAACGTGGTGCCGGCCCAGGCGGCCGGGGTCCGTTCGCTGGTGGTGGTCAGCCCGCCGCAGCAGGACAACGGCGGCCTTCCCGATGCCCGGGTGCTGGCCGCCTGCGCGCTGCTCGGCGTCGACGAGGTGTACGCCGTCGGCGGCGCCCAGGCCGTCGCCATGCTGGCGTACGGGTCGACCGTCGACGCCGCGGGCACCCGGCGCTGCGCGCCGGTCGACATGATCACCGGGCCGGGCAACATCTGGGTGACCGCCGCCAAGCGGCTGCTGCGCGGCGTGGTCGGCATCGACGCCGAGGCCGGCCCGACCGAGATCGCCGTCCTGGCCGACGACACCGCCGACCCGGCGCACGTCGCCGCCGACCTGATCAGCCAGGCCGAGCACGACCCGTTGGCGGCCAGCGTGCTGGTCACCCCGTCGGTCGAGCTGGCCGACGCGGTCGACCGGGAGCTGGCCCGGCAGGTGCCGGCGACCAAGCACGCCGAGCGGGTCGGCACCGCGCTCGGCGGGGAGCAGAGCGGCGTCGTGCTGGTCGACGACCTGGCCGACGGGCTGCGGGTGGTCGACGCGTACGCCGCCGAGCACCTGGAGATCCAGACCCGCGACGCCCGCGACTGGGCGCTGCGGGTCCGCAACGCCGGGGCGATCTTCGTGGGGCCGTGGGCGCCGGTGTCGCTCGGCGACTACTGCGCCGGCTCCAACCACGTGCTGCCCACCGGGGGCTGCGCCCGGCACTCGTCGGGGCTGTCCGTGCAGTCCTTCCTGCGCGGGGTGCACCTGGTGGAGTACACCCGCGAGGCGCTGCGGGACGTCGCGCCGCACGTGGTGACCCTGGCCACCGTGGAGGACCTGCCGGCGCACGGGCAGGCGGTCGCGGTGCGGTTCGCCGGGGAGGCGTCGTGACCACCCTGGACGACCTGCCGATCCGCGACGACCTGCGGGGCCGGTCGCCGTACGGGGCGCCGCAGCTCGACGTGGCGGTCCGGTTGAACACCAACGAGAACTCCTACCCCGTGCCCGAGCCGGTGGTGGAGGCGATCGGCAAGGCGCTCGCCGCCGAGCTGCGCGACCTCAACCGCTACCCGGACCGCGAGGCGCTGGCGCTGCGCGCCGACCTGGCCGGCTACCTGGGGCACGGGATCACCGCCGACCAGGTGTGGGCGGCCAACGGCTCCAACGAGATCCAGCAGCAGCTGCTCCAGGCGTTCGGCGGGCCGGGACGCAGCGCGTTGGGCTTCGTGCCGGCGTACTCGATGCACCCGTTGCTGGCCCTGGGCACCGGCACCCGGTGGGTGCCGGCGCAGCGGGGGGTGGATTTCGGGCTGACCGCCGACGAGGCGGTCGCCGAGGTCCGGGCGCACCGCCCCGACGTGGTCTTCCTCTGCTCGCCGAACAACCCGACCGGCACCGCGCTCGACCCGGCGGTGGTCGCCGCCGTCCTCGACGTCGCCCCCGGCATGGTGGTCCTCGACGAGGCGTACGCCGAGTTCGCCCGGCCCGGCACGGCCAGCGCCCTGACCCTGCTCCCCGGGCACCCGCGGCTGGTGGTGACCCGGACGATGAGCAAGGCGTTCGGCTTCGCCGGCGGCCGGCTGGGCTACCTGGCCGCCGACCCGGCGGTGGTGGCGGCGGTGCAGCTCGTCCGGCTGCCCTACCACCTCTCGGCGCTCACCCAGGCCGCCGCCCGCGCGGCGCTGGCCCACCGCGACGTCCTGCTCGGCACCGTCGACGCGATCAAGGAACAGCGGGACCGGATCGTGACGACCCTGCGGGCCCGGGGGCACCGGGTGGCCGACAGCGACGCCAACTTCGTGCTGTTCGCCGTCGGCGACGACCAGTCGGCGGCCTGGCGGACCCTGCTCGACGCCGGGGTGCTGGTGCGCGACGTGGGCCTGCCCGGCTGGCTGCGGGTCACCGCCGGCACCCCCGCCGAGACCGACGCCTTCCTCACCGCGATGGAGAAACTGTCATGAGTCGCACCGCCCGGGTGGAGCGGATCACCAAGGAGACCAAGGTCCTCGTCGAGATCGACCTCGACGGCACCGGCCGGGCCGAGATCAGCACCGGGGTCGGTTTCTACGACCACATGCTCCACCAGATCGCCCGGCACGGCGGCTTCGACCTGACCGTGCGCACCGTCGGTGACCTGGAGATCGACGCCCACCACACGATGGAGGACACCGCGCTGGCCCTGGGCGCCGCGTTCGACCAGGCGCTGGGGGACAAGGCCGGCATCCGGCGGTACGGCTCGGCCACCGTCCCGATGGACGAGGTGCTCGTCCGGGCCGCCGTCGACCTGTCCGGCCGCCCGTACGTGGTGCACGACGAGCCGGCGCTGTCGCCGTACATCGGGCCGGTCTACCCGACCAGCATGACCCGGCACATCTGGGAGTCCTTCGGCCAGGCGGCCCGGGTCACCCTGCACGTGGACGTGCTGCGCTCGGCCCGGCCGGGCGGCCACCCGGACGCGCACCACGTGGTGGAGGCCCAGTTCAAGGCGGTCTCCCGGGCGCTGCGGGAGGCCACCGCGCTCGACCCGCGCAGCGCCGGTGTGGTGCCCAGCACCAAGGGCGCGCTGTGAGCGGCCCGGCCCGGGGCGGAGGGCGGCGCTGATGGGCCCGGTGCTGCCGACCCTGCTGCTGATCCTCGCCGGCATCCTGGTCGGTGGGGCCTGGTCGTTGTACCGGCAGGACGCGCCGCGCGGTGCGATCGTGGTCACCGGGCTGCTCGCCGTGCTGGCCACCGTCGGCGGGGTGCTCTGGCTGCTACCCGGGGAGGGCTGATGGGCGGGCACGTCGCCGGCGCGGGCAAGCGGATCGTGGTGCTCGACTACGGCTCGGGCAACCTGCGTTCGGCCGAGCGGGCGCTGGCCCACGCCGGGGCGGACGTGACCGTCACCGCCGACCTGACCGCCGCCGCCGGGGCCGACGGCCTGGTGGTGCCGGGTGTCGGCGCGTACGCGGCCTGCATGGCCGGGATCGAGGCGCTGGGCGCCGGCCCGGTGATCGCCGAACGGGTCGCCGCCGGTCGCCCGGTGCTCGGCATCTGCGTCGGCATGCAGGTGCTCTTCGCGCACGGCGACGAGCACGGCGTGGTGACCAAGGGGCTGGGTCTGCTGCCGGGTGGGGTGACCCGGCTGCCCGCCGACCGGCTGCCGCACATGGGCTGGAACACCGTCGCCCCGCCGGACGGGTCGGTGCTGTTCGCCGGGCTGCCCGCCGAGAGCCGGTTCTATTTCGTGCACTCCTACGGGGTGCTCGACCGGGCGGCGCTGGACGAGGTGGGCGCCCGGGTGACCACCGCCCGCCACGGCGGCGACTTCGTCGCGGCGGTGGAGTGGGGTCCGCTGTCGGCCGCCCAGTTCCACCCGGAGAAGTCGGCCGAGACGGGTGCGGTGCTGCTGCGCAACTGGCTGGCCACGGTTGACTGAGATCCGGGGCGGCGCGTCCGGCCGGACCGGGTCGGGTGCGCGGTGAGCAAGGAGCGGGCCCGTCGGCGGGCCGTCCGGGAGGCGCAGGCCGCCCGCGACCGGGTCGTACGACAGCGCAAGCTGGCCCGTCGGCAGCGCCGCCGCGCCCTGGTCCGCCGGGTCACCCCGCAGTGGCGGCGCGGCCGGACGGGCCGGCTGGCCCGGCGTACCCGGGGCGAGCGGGCCGCCATCGTCGGGCTGACCGCGGCGGCGCTGGCGCTGATCTGGGTGTTCGTCGACGATCTCGCGCTGCGGGTGGCGCTGGTCGTGCTGTTGCTTCTGGTCCTGCCGGCGATCGTGGTGATCGCCCTGGACCGTCGGATCTGAACGAGGAGTAGGAAACGTGAGCCTGACCCTGTTGCCCGCCGTGGACGTCGCCGACGGCCAGGCCGTCCGGCTGGTGCAGGGCGCCGCCGGCAGCGAGACCGCCTACGGCGACCCGCTCGACGCGGCGTTGGCCTGGCAGAACGACGGCGCGGAGTGGATCCACCTGGTCGACCTGGACGCCGCGTTCGGCCGGGGCTCCAACGCCGCCCTGCTGGCCGAGGTGGTCGGCAAGCTGGACGTGCGGGTGGAGTTGTCCGGTGGCATCCGCGACGACGCGTCGCTGCGCGCCGCGCTGGGCACCGGGGCGGCGCGGGTGAACATCGGCACCGCCGCGTTGGAGGACCCGCAGTGGTGTGACCGGATCTGCGCCGAGTACGGCGACCGGGTGGCGATCGGCCTGGACGTGCGGGGTCGTACCCTCTCGGCGCGGGGCTGGACCCGCGACGGCGGTGACCTGTGGGAGGTGCTGGCCCGGCTGGACGCCGCCGGCGCGTCCCGGTACGTGGTGACCGACATCACCAAGGACGGCACGATGCGCGGGCCGAACCTGGACCTGCTGCGGGAGGTGTGTGCCCGTACCGACGCCCCGGTGATCGCCTCGGGCGGCGTGTCGACCCTGGACGACCTGCGGGCCCTGGCGACTTTGGAGGAGGCCGGCGTGGAGGGTGTGATCGCCGGCAAGGCGCTGTACGCGGGCGCGTTCACGGTGGCCGAGGCGTTGGCGACGCTGCGGGCCGCGGGGTGACCGACGCGGCCGGGCCGGACGACGGCACCGTCACCCGGCTCGGCTCGGGCGGCCCGTGGGAGGCCCGGTACGGCTACTCCCGGGTGGTCCGGGCCGGCCGCTCGGCCTGGACGTCGGGCTGCACGTCGACGGTCGACGGGGTGGTGACGCACGTGGGTGACGCGGCGGCGCAGACCGCCCAGGCGTTGCGGATCGGCCTGTCCGCGCTGGCCGAGGTGGGTGCGGGTCCCACCGACGTGGTGCGGACCCGGATGTACGTGACCGACCGGCTCTTCGTCGACGAGGTGGGCCGGGCGCACCAGGCGGTCTTCGGCGCGGTCCGGCCGGCCGCCACGATGGTCGTCGTGGCGGGCCTGCTCGATCCGGACCATCTGGTTGAGATCGAGTTGGAGGCGCATCTTCCGCCGTCCTGACCGGCGCGCCGGGTCGGCCCAATCCGGCCCGCCGGCCCAATCCGGCCCGCCGGCCCGGTCCCGGCCCGCCGGCCCGGTCCCGGCCGGTCGGTCGGGTCGGGAGACGGCTGTCACTCCCGGCCCAGATAAGTTGTGCACAATTGAATTGCGGGCTACCTTTGCCGGGTGAGTGACCATCTGGTGTTGCGCGACCAGGTCTGCTTCGCGCTCTACGCGGCCTCCCGGGCGCTCACCGACGTGTACCGGCCCATCCTCGACGAGTTCGGGCTCACCTATCCGCAGTACCTGGTGCTGCTGGTGCTCTGGGAGCGCGGCGACGACCCGCCCACGGTCTCCGAGCTGGGCGCCGCGCTCCGGCTCGACTCCGGCACCCTCTCCCCGCTGCTCAAGCGGCTGGCGGCGGCGGGCCTGGTGGTCCGCACCCGTTCGGCGCACGACGAGCGACGGGTGGAGGTGGGGCTGACCGCCGAGGGCGCGGCCCTGCGCCAGCGGATGACCGACGTGCCGCTGCGGGTGGCCTGTTCCACCGGCCTCGACGAAGCCGAGCTGGTCGCGTTGCGCGACACCCTCACCCGGGTCACCGAGACGATCCACCGACAGAAGGAGCAGTGATCCCCATGCAGGTGCTCTACACCGCCTCCGCGACGGCCACCGGCGACGGGCGCGACGGCCACGTCCGCACCTCCGACTCCACCGTCGACCTGGACCTGGCCGTGCCGAAGGAGATGGGCGGCGCCGGTGGCGCGGCCAACCCCGAGCAGCTCTTCGCCGCCGGCTACGCGGCCTGCTTCCACTCCGCGCTGCGCGTGGTCGCCCGCCGGGCCAAGGCCGACGTCACCGGCTCGGTCGTCGAGGCCGAGGTCGGCATCGGCGCGAACGGCAGCGGCGGCTTCGGACTGGCCGTCACCCTGGTGGTGGACCTGCCGGCCGTCGAGCGCGCCGCCGCCGGGCAGCTCGTCGAGGCCGCCCACCAGGTCTGCCCCTACTCCAACGCCACCCGGGGCAACATCGAGGTGACCCTCACCGTGCGCGAGGCCGCTGCGGCCTGACCGCCGCACCAGGGCCACCACCATCGGGTACGAGAGGACGACACCGTATGAGCAGCAACCGTGAGATCCACCTGGCCTCCCGCCCGCAGGGCTGGCCGACCGCCGACAACTTCCGCCTGGTCGATACCGGGGTGCCCACCCCCGGGCCGGGGCAGATCGTGGTCCGCAACCAGTTCATCTCGGTCGACCCGTACATGCGGGGCCGGATGAATGACGTCAAGTCCTACGTGCCGCCGTTCGCCCTCGACGCGCCGCTCGACGGCGGCGCGGTCGGCGAGGTGGTGGCCGGCGGCGGCGACGGGATCAGCGTCGGCGACACCGTGCTGCACGGGCTCGGCTGGCGCGAGTACGCGCTGCTCGACGCCGGGTCCGCCCGCCGGGTCGACCCGGACCTCGCCCCGGTCACCGCCTACCTGAGCGTGCTCGGGATGACCGGGCTGACCGCGTACGCCGGGCTGCTCGACGTGGCGGCGATGCGGCCGGGGGAGACGGTCTTCGTCTCCGGCGCGGCCGGCGCGGTGGGCAGCATGGTCGGCCAGATCGCCAAGCTGCGGGGCGCCGGCCGGGTGGTCGGCAGCGCCGGCTCGCCGGCCAAGGTGGCCCGGTTGACGGAGCTCGGCTTCGACGCCGCCTTCGACTACCACGACGGCCCGGTACGCGACGCGCTGAAGGCCGCCGCCCCGGACGGGATCGACGTCTACTTCGACAACGTGGGCGGCGAGCACCTGGAGGCGGCGATCGGGGCGATGAACCTGCACGGCCGGGCCGCCATCTGCGGGATGATCGCCCAGTACAACGCGGCCGAGCCGCCGGCCGCGCCGCGCAACCTGGCGCTGGTCATCGGCAAGCGGCTCACCCTGCGCGGCTTCCTGGTCGGCGACCACGGTGGCCTGCGCGAGCAGTTCGTCACCGAGGTCGGCGGCTGGCTGCGCGAGGGGCGGCTCTCCTACGACGAGACGATCGTCGACGGCATCGAGAACGCCCCCGAGGCGTTCCTCGGCCTCCTGCGCGGCGAGAACCTCGGCAAAATGCTCGTCCGCATCTGACCCCCCGCCCCCCTCGCCGACAGCGGTGATCAAGAGGTTTGCGTCACCCTTCGAGATCGAACTGACGCAAACCTCTTGATCACCGGGGGCAGGGCCGGGCGGGGCAGGGCCGGGCGGGGTGGGGCCGGCGGGGTGGGGGCGTTGGATAGGCTCGGCGCATGACGGTGGCGGTGCGGGTGATCCCGTGTCTGGACGTGGACGCCGGTCGGGTGGTCAAGGGGGTCAACTTCCTCGACCTGCGCGACGCCGGTGACCCGGTGGAGTTGGCGGCGGCGTACGACCGGGCCGGCGCGGACGAGTTGACCTTCCTGGACGTCACCGCCTCCGCAAGCGACCGGGGCACCATGCTCGACGTGGTGCGCCGCACCGCCGAGTCGGTCTTCATCCCGCTCACCGTCGGCGGCGGGGTACGCCAGGTCGCCGACGTGGACACCCTGCTGCGCGCCGGGGCCGACAAGGTGGGGGTGAACACCGCCGCCATCGCCCGTCCCGGGCTGATCGCCGAGATCGCCGACCGGTTCGGCCGGCAGGTGCTGGTGCTCTCGCTGGACGTCCGGCGGGCCCCCGCCGGGACCACCCCCAGCGGTTTCGAGGTGACCACCCACGGGGGCCGCCGGGGCACCGGGCTCGACGCGGTCGAGTGGGCGGCGCGCGGGGCCGAGCTGGGCGCGGGGGAGATCCTGCTCAACTCGATGGACGCCGACGGCACCAAGGCCGGCTTCGACCTGACCCTGATCGAGGCGGTCCGCGCGGTGGTCGACGTGCCGGTGATCGCCAGCGGCGGCGCCGGCCGGGTGGCGCACTTCCCGCCCGCGATCGGCGCGGGTGCCGATGCGGTGCTGGCCGCCAGCGTCTTCCACTTCGGCGAGCTGACCGTCGGCGAGGTCAAGGACGCCCTGCGCGACGCGGGTCACCCCGTGCGCTGACCTGTGGCCGTGCGGGCCACCCCCGGGTGCGCCGACCCGCGCCCGGGCGGGCGGTCAGCGCCCGCTCTGCCCCTCGGGCGAGCGGCGGGGGGCCGGGATCGAGCGGACCACGTACTCCTGTACGGCGGCGGCGTGCTCCTCCTCGGCCAGTTGCCAGTCCGCGCTGCCCGGGGCGTGCCGCCGGACGAGCACCCCCTGCATGCTGTCGACCGTGCCACCCACCCCGGCCCGGGGCCGGGTACGCCAGAGCTGCTCACCGTCCGGGGTGATCCGGAACCAGCCGTCGGAGACGGTGACCAGCCCCGCGCCGACCAGCCGCCGGACCGCTGTCTCCACGTCCTGCCGTTCGGGTATCGCCTGGTTGAGGTGGTCGGCGGTGGACAGCACGTCGGTGAGCCGTACCCCCTCCGGGCGGCGGGAATCCGCCGCCCGCCGGTGCCGCCCGGCCCCGCTGGCGATCACCAGTGACACGAAGATCCAGGCGTCCGTCCAGCGCCACGCGTTCTCCCCCATGCACGAATGATGCCCGTAGGTGTCCGTTGAGGAAACACCTACTTTCCCCCTGTCCTGTCAGCGCAGCTCAGCGTGCTCGGTTCCGGACGCAGCGCCGCGCGGCGGGGTGGACACCGATGCCGGGGCGCCGGTTCGCGGGGCGGTGGGGGTCGCCGCCGGCGGATCGGGGAGGGCGAAACGGGGGATGAAGAACTGGGCCAGCGGGCCGATGCCGAGCGCGTACGCGACGGTGCCGACGCCGACCGTGCCGCCGAGCAGCCATCCCAGGGCCAGCACGGTGACCTCGATCACGGTGCGGACGAGCCGGACCGAGCGGCCCGGCCGGCGGGCGACGTACCCGGTCATCAGGCCGTCGCGGGGGCCGGGGCCGAGCCGGGCGCCGAGGTAGAGGCCGGTGGCGGCGCCGTTGGCGACGATGCCGCCGAGCAGCAGGGCGATCCGGGCGGGCAGCGGCCACCCGGCCGGCAGCAGGGCCACCGTGGCGTCGACCACCAGCCCGATCACCACCACGTTGCTCACCGTGCCGAGCCCGGGGCGTTGCCGCAGCGGAATCCAGAGCAGCAGCACCACCGCGCCGACCGCGATGGTCACGGTGCCGAACGACAGGCCGGTCTGCCGGGACAACCCCTGGTGGAAGACGTCCCACGGGTCCAGGCCGAGCCCGGAACGGATCATCATGGCCATGCTGACCCCGTAGAGGACCAGCCCGGCGTAGAGCTGGGTGAGCCGTCGGCCGGGCCGGTGCCGGAGATTGCCAATCGGAGCCATGCATGCCACCCTAGGGTCCAATATCGCCCACTGAAGAGCCAATTCCGAAGGGGTGGCCGTGACCAGCCAGGTGCGAGGGGTCCAATTGGCGCGGTTGCTCGGGCAGTGGCACGCCCTGCCCGGTCGACGCCGCAGCCCCGACTACGCCGCGCTCGCCGCCGCCGTCCGGGGACTGCTCGCCGACGGCCGGCTCCCCCTGGGGGTACGCCTCCCGGCCGAACGGGAGCTGGCCGAGGCGCTGCGGATCAGCCGTACCACGGTCACCGCCGCGTACCGGCAGTTGCGGGAGACCGGCCACCTGGCCAGCCGGCGCGGCGCGGGGAGCTGGACCATGCTGCCCGGCACCCACCGGGTCGCCAGCACCGGCCTGTGGACCCCGCTGGACGACCGCGACATGATCGATCTCGGGGTGGCCGCGCTGGCCGCCCCGCCCGAACTGGTCCCGGCCGCCCGGGCCGCCGTGGAGGACCTGCCCCGGTACCTGTCCGGCGCGGGTTACCACCCCACCGGCATCATCGAACTGCGCGAGGCGGTCGCCCGGACGTACACCGAGCGGGGGCTGCCCACCAGCGCCGAGCAGATCATGGTGACCAGCGGCACCCAGCACGCGTTGGACCTGGTGCTGCGGCTGGCCCTGGTGCCCGGCGGGAACGTCCTGGTCGAATCGCCCACCTATCCGAACGCGCTCGCCGCGCTGGCCGCCCGGCGGGCCCGGATCACCACCCACGGCCTCGCCGTCGACGGGATCGGGTGGGATGCCGACCTGCTGCTGGGCAGCGTCCGGCAGACCCGGCCCAAACTGGCCTACCTGATCCCCGAGTTCCACAACCCGACCGGGCACCTGATGGCCGCCGAGCTGCGGGAACGGCTGGTCGCCACCGCCCACGCCGCCGGCACCGACCTGGTCGTCGACGAGTCCTTCGTGGACCTGCCGCTGGACGGCACGCCGCTGCCCCCGCCGATGGCCGTGTTCGACAGGCACTCCCGGGTGATCTCCATCGGCGGGATGAGCAAGCCGTACTGGGGTGGGCTGCGGATCGGCTGGGTCCGCGCCTCCGCCCCGCAGGTGCAGCGGCTCGCCGCCGCCCGGGTCGGGGTGGACATGGCCAGCCCGGTGCTCGACCAACTGGTGGCGGTGCACCTGCTCGCCCAGGCCCCGGCCATCGTCGCGGCCCGCCGGGCACAACTGGTCACCCAGCGCGACGCGCTGCTCGCCGTGCTCGCCGAACGGCTGCCGGACTGGCGCTTCGACGTGCCCCGGGGCGGCGTCACGCTCTGGGTCGAGCTGGACGGCCCGATCTCCAGCGCGCTGGCCCGCGCGGCCGAGGAGGTCGGCGTACGGCTGGCGCCCGGTCCCCGGTTCGGCCTGGACGGCACCCTGGAACGGTTCCTGCGGCTGCCCTTCACGCTGCCCGTCGCCGACCTGGTGGAGGCGGTCGGCCGGCTGGCCGCGATCCGCTACGACCTCGACCGTGGTGCGGGCCGGCCGCGCTGGCGGGAACCGGCAGTCATCGCCTGAGCCGGTCGCCCGCGACGGTCCCCGGTCGGGCCGCGACGGTCCCGCCCCGCTCGGGCGGGCCCCGCAGCGCCGGGCGGCCCGTCGCCCACGGCCGCGTCGCCGGTCGGGGCGAACCGCCCTGACCGGGCGGTCCCGGCTGGGAGACTGCCGGTGTGGGCGGCCCGGGATGGTGGCACGGGGTCCGGCCCGGTGCGCCCGGCTCCCGGACCACCCGGCTGGAACTCTTCTACGACCTGGTCTTCGTCTTCGCGTTCTTCACCGTCACCGCGCTGACCTCGCAGGAGCCCACCGGCACCAACCTGCTGCGCTGTCTGCTGGTGCTGGGCCTGCTGTGGTGGTGCTGGACCGGGTTCGCCGGCCTGGGCAACGCGGTCCGCGCCGACCAGGGGCCGCTGCCGCTGCTCGGCTTCCTCACCGTCACCGCCACCTTCCTGCTGGCGCTGAGCATGCCGGGGGCGTTCGTCGACGAGCCGGGCGGGCTGAACGGCCCACTGGTCTTCGCCGGCTGCTACTTCCTCGTCCGGGCCTGCCAGCTGGGGGTATTCGGGGTGCTGGCCCGGGGCGACCCGGCCCGGTGGCGGCAGTGGACCCGGCTCGCGCTGCTGCCGGTGGCCGCCACGGCGCTGCTGGTCGCCTCCGCGCTGCTGCCCCACCGGGTCGCCGCGGACGGCACCGCGACCGCCCTGCAACTCACCCTCTGGACGCTGGCCCTGCTCCTGGAGTACGTGGCCGGGGTACGCCTCGGCGGAGCCTACTGGGCGGTGCTCTCCGCCGGGCACTGGGCCGAACGGCACGCCCTGATGGTGCTGATCGCGCTCGGCGAGTCGATCATCGCGCTCGGTGTCGGCCCGAAGTTCGTCACCGGCCTGCCGCTGACCTGGCCGGTGGTGATCGCCGCGGTGCTCGGCATTGCCATCGCGTCGGTGCTGTGGTGGGCCTACTTCGACACCCTGGCGCTCGCCCTGGAGCAGGCGTTGCACCGCAGCCGCGACCCGGTGCGCCGGGCCCGGTTGGCCCGCGACGCCTACACCTACCTGCACCTGCCGATCATCGCCGGCGTGATCTTCTTCGCCCTCGGCCTCAAGGACCTGCTGGCCGAGGTGGCCGACCCGGACACCCCGCACTGGGGGCTGCCGTTGGGTGGCTTCTGGGTCCTGGTGCTCTACGGCGGGGTGGGCCTCTACCTGCTCAGCCTCGTCGCCTGCGAGCTGCGGGCGACCCGGGTGCTGCGCTGGCCGCCGGTGCTGGCGGTGCTGGCCCTGGCGGTGCTCGCCCCGGCCGGGGCCCGGGTGCCCGAGGTGGGTGCGCTGGCCCTGCTGGCGCTGGTCTGCGTGGCGCTGGCCGCGGTGCAGACCCGCACCCAGGGCCGGCGTCGGCGACGGGTGCGCGAGCTGGCCCTGGCACAGGAGGAGGCCGTCGAGGAGGCGCAGAGCCGGTGGCGGCACGACCACCTGTGACCGGCCGGCGGCCGTGTCCCGGGACGGGGGGACACGGACACCGGCCGGTCGGCGGGGGTCAGATCTCGGCCAGGCTGCCCTCGTACATCCGGTCGATCTCGGCGGCGAAGTTGCTCTCCACCCCGCGTCGCTTGATCTTCAGCGAGGGGGTCATCTCGCCGTCCTCGATGGTCAGGTCGCGGGGCAGGACGGTCACCTTCTTGATCGTCTCCCAGCGGTTGAGCTTGGTGTTGAGCTGGGCGACGTGCTCCTCGACCATGGCGCGGGCCTCGGGCGAGGCGACGATCTCGGCGTAGTCGCGCCCCTGAAGCGGGCCGCCCGCCGCCCAGCCCCGGATCGCGTCCGGGTCCAGGCTGACCAGCATGGTGCAGTAGTTGCGGGCCTGGCCGATCACGATCGCCTGCGAGGTGTACGGGCAGATCGCCTTGAACATGCCCTCGATGTGCGACGGCGCGACGTACTTGCCGCCGGAGGTCTTGACCAGGTCCTTCTTCCGGTCGGTGATGCGCAGGTAGCCGTCGTCGTCGAGGCTGCCGATGTCACCGGTACGGAAGAAGCCGTCCTCGGTGAACGCGGCGGCCGTCTCCTCGGGCAGGTTGTGGTAGCCGCGCATCACCGGCCGGCCGCGTACGAGGATCTCCCCGTCGGTGTCGATCCGGCACTCCAGGTCGCCCATCGCCCGGCCGACCGTGCCGATCCGCAGCCCGTCGGGCGGGTTGACGAAGTTGCCGGCGCTGGTCTCGGTCAGGCCGTACCCCTCGGAGATGGGCAGGTTGGCCGCGGCGAAGAAGGTGGCGATCTCGGCGCTCAGCGGGGCCGCGCCCGAGACGAGCACCCTGATCCGGCCGCCGAGGCGGGCCTGGAGCTTGCTGAACACCAGCTTCTCGGCCACCGCGTAACGCAGCTTCAGGCCACCGGGCACCGGCCGGCCGGCCTGCTCCAGGGCGACCTTCTGCTTGCCCACCGCGACCCCCCAGGCGAAGATCTTCGCCTTGGCGCCCCCGGCGTCCTGCGCGGTGGTGACCGCCTTGTTGTAGACCTTCTCGTAGACCCGGGGTGCCCCGCACATCAGCGTCGGCCGGATCACCCCGAGCATGTCGACGAGCTTGTCCACCCGGCCGTCGACGTAGGTGGGCAGGCCGACGTGCGTCGAGCCGCAGAGCAGCGTCTTGCCGAACGAGTGCGACAGCGGCAACCACAGGTACTGCACGTCGTCGTCGCGCAGCAGGCCCGTCTCGGCCTGCACCACCCCCTCCCAGCACCAGCCACCGTGCAGCAGCTCGACCCCCTTCGGCCGGCCGGTGGTGCCCGAGGTGTAGATCAGCGTGGCCACGTGCTCGGGGCCGACCGGGGCGATCAGCCGGTCCACCAGGCCCGGGTCGGCGGCGAGCGCCCGCGCGCCCTGCTCCTCCAGCTCGGCCAGGGTCAGCTGGGGCACGGCGGCGGTCGGGTCGGGGGTGCCGTCGAAGAGCACCACGTGGGTCAGCGCGGGCAGCTGCGCGCCGGCCAGCTTCGCCGCCTGGGCCGGGTTCTCGGCGAACAGCACCCGGGAGCCGGAGTCGGCGACGATGTACGTCGCGTCCTGCGGCTCGGTGGTGGGGTAGACGGTGGTGGTCGCGCCGCCCGCGCACATGATGCCGAAGTCGGCGATGATCCAGTCCAGTCGGGTGTTGGCCAGGATCGCCACCGGGTCCTCCAGCCCGACCCCGAGCCCGTGCAGGCCGGCGGCGACCGCGTCGGCCCGCCGGCCGACCTGCTCCCAGGTCAACCAGACCGGCCCCGAGTCGTCCGCCGCCGGGTGGGCGAAGGCGCGTTGGTCGGGGGTGGCGGCCACCCGCTTGCGGAACATGTCGGGGATGGAACGGTATGGGACATCGAGAGCCATCGAGGTTGCCGCCTTCGGGGGTGGGTGACGTGACGGGGGTCACGTCGCTCTGCGGTTACCGAAGGGTATTGCCTGCACCCGGGCATCGGCTAGCCCTCCAACCTGTGAGGCGGCTGAGTCCCGTCGGGCACGTCGGCCGGCCCGGCGTACCGGTCCGCCCGCATCGACCAGTCGTAGGTGGCGCGCAGCCAGGCGCGGCGGGCCGCCAGATAGGGCGTCACCGCGGGCCCGGCGTGCGCGACCAGCGTCGCCTCCCGCACCAGGTAGCCGGCCAGCCCGTCGTTGAACCAGCCGGCGGCCAGTTGGAACGCTGCCGCCTCGCCCCGCCCGTGCTGCGCGGCGAGGACCGTCACCAGGTTGTGCGGGTCGGCCGCCGCGTCCCGCTCCTTACGGTAGGAGAACAGGTCGTTGCACCAGCAGACCAGGTCGACGGCGAGGTCGTCCAACGCGACCAGCGCCGGATCGACCCGCCGGGCCGAGTGGGGCAGCCCGCCGTACGCCAGGTCGGTGAGGGTGAGACTGGGGCGTACGCCGCCGGTGTGCCGGCGCATCTGGCGGTACTCGGCGACCCCGGGGACCCGCCGGTGTTCCCGGTTCGCCGCCTCCCACAGCAGCGCCAGCAGGTACTCCCGTAGCTGGCTGACCAGCCGCAGCAGCAGGGTGGGACGGCGCTGGTCGAGCACCCGCCGGCACAGGTCGGCGAGCGCCGTGCCCAGCGCCCCGGCCGGCGCGTCCCGTCCGGTCCCCGCGATCAGGTCCTCGTCGACGAGCTGGCCGGCGATGGCGAACGCGGCGCCGGGGAGACCGTCGGCGACCGGTCCGCCCGGGTCGGCGACCGCCGTCGCGCCGGCCGCCACCCCCGTGCCGGGCGACCCGCCGTGCCGGTCCAGCACGTCCAGCAGCGCGGCGACCGTCGGTGCGAGGGTGGCCGGCGCGCTGCCCAGGCCGTCGTCGTCGCAGACGTCGTCCATCACGAACAGCCAGGAGAACAGGTCGGTGAGCAGGCGTAGCCGGGTCACCGACGCCTGCGGGCAGGCCCGTCCGGCCAGTTCGGCCGCGCTGGCCCGGTGCAGCCGGGAGGTCGACGGTCCGACCTCGACCAGGCCGTGCCGACGGGCCCACTCCAGGCTCTCCGCCGCCACCCGGTCGGTGGCGACGTGCCGGCGGCTGACGAACGGTGGCTCGCACAGCGCCGAGACGTCGAAGCTTCGCATGGCGTCCCCAGTCGGCCACCCCCCACGAGCGGCGTCGCCGGAGAGTACGGCAAAGAGATCGACACCAGTCATTGCCGGAGGGGTCGGGGTGACCGATTCCACCCCTGCCGCGAACAGCGACGCGCTGCACTGCGTCAGGTGATCAACCGGCCGCGCAGGGTGTCCGCCGCAGCGGGAACCCGTCGACGGTCCCGCCGCGCGGCGACCGTGCGGGAGGTGACGCCGGGCCGGGGCTCACAACCCCAGCGCGGCCGTGCGCAGCCGTTCGGTCAGCGCCGGGGGGCCGTCGAGCTGGACCCGGGCCACCCGCTGCCGGCCGGACAGGAACAGCACCAGCTCACCGGGGGGACCGACCAGCCGTACCTGGTCACCGCCCCGGCCGGTGGTCAGCTCGCCGTGGCCGGGTGCCTGCACCAGCAGGTGCGCCGGGAAGCGTCGGGCCCGGGTCCGGGTCAGCAGGGACACCGGCTTCCACAGCCGGGCGGCCAGCCCCGCCGGGACGTCCCGGGGGTGCCAACCCGGGCGGGCCCGCCGGACGTCCTCGTGGTGGATGAAGAACTCCATCGTGTTGGCCAGCTCGTCGGTCAGCGGATTGCTGACCGGGCTCCACACCGGTGGCCGGCGCACCTGTTCGACCAGTTCCGGCCAGGGGCGGTCGGCCACCCGTAGCCGCACCCGCTCGGCGTACCCGTGCAGGGGTGGCAACAGGATGCCGCCGGCGGCGTCGGGGCGGCGCTCCCGCACCACCAGGTGGGCGGCGAGGTCCCGGGCGGTCCACCCCTCGTTGATCGTGGGGGCGTCCGGGCCCACTTCCAGCATCAGGTCGGCGAGCGCCTCGCGCTCCGTTCGGGCGTACCGCGGCATGCAGCGATCGTAGGTCGGCGGGCCGCCGTCGGCGCGGCGGGAGACCCGCCGGGCCCGGGGCGGGCGTGGGCGGGACGTGACGGTGGACATAGGCCGCCGGGCGGCGGCGGTGGCCGGGAACGGTAAGGATAAGGGAGATAATTGCGGCTTACGGCGGGGGAGAGCGTGGCGAGCGGGACGAGTCGGGACGTGATCCGCCGGGGGCTGTGGGTCCTCGGCCGGGCGATCCGGGAACAACCGCGCATCTTCGCGGTGGCGGTCGCCGGCAGCGTGCTCTTCGGTGGGCTGGTGATCGCCAGCGCGTACGTGGTCGGCGCGGTCGTCGGCGACGTGGTGGTGCCGGCGGTCGAGGCCGGCGAGGTCGGCACCGGCACGGTGGCCCTGGCCGCCGTGGCGCTGTTCGGGATCAGCGTGCTGCGGGTGGTCGGCATCTTCGGCCGGCGGCTCGGGGCCGGCTACATGCAGTTCCGCCTCCAGGCCGCCTACCGTCGCCGGGTCACCCGCCGCTACCTGGACCTGCCGCTGGCCTGGCACCACCGCAACGCCACCGGCACGTTGCTGTCCAACGCCAACTCCGACGTCGAGGCGGCCTGGTACCCGATCGCGCCGCTGCCGTTCGCGGTCGGCACGCTGGTGATGCTGGTCGGCGCGGTCGGCTCGCTGTTCGTCACCGACTGGGCGCTCGCCCTGGTCGGGCTGGCCGTGTTCCCCGCCCTGTTCGCGCTCAACGTGGTCTACTCCCGCCGGATGGCCCCCCGTCAGGCCCGCGCCCAACGGCTGCGGGCCGAGGTCAGCGGCATCGCCCACGAGAGCTTCGACGGCGCGCTGGTGGTCAAGACCATGGGCCGGGAGGCCCAGGAGACCGCCCGGTTCGCCGGCCGGGCCCGGGAACTGCGGGACTCGCTGATCGCGGTCGGCCGGCTGCGCGGCGTCTTCGACCCGCTGCTGGAGACGCTACCCAGCCTCGGCACCCTGGCCGTGCTGGTGGTCGGCACGGTCCGGCTGCGGCAGGGCGCGATCACCGTCACCGAACTGGTCAGCGTCGCCTTCCTCTTCACCGTGCTGGCCTTCCCGGTGCGGGCGATCGGCTGGGTGCTCGCCGAGCTGCCGCGCAGCGTGGCCGGGTGGGACCGGGTCAGCCGGGTGCTCGACGCCACCGGCGAGATGCCCTACGGCGAGGTCACCCTCGACGACGCCGCCGGCCCGGCGACCCTCGCCTTCGACGGCGTCCACTTCGGCTACGAGCCCGCCGAGGCGCACCTGCCCGGAACGCAGGTGCTCGGCGAGGTCGCCTTCACCGTGCCCGCCGGGCGGACGGTGGCGCTGGTCGGGCCGACCGGCGCCGGCAAGTCCACCATCGCCTCGCTGGCGGTCCGGCTGGTCGACCCGGACGCCGGCACGGTCACCCTCGACGGGGTGGACGTGCGCCGGCTCACCGCCGCGTCGCTCGCCTCGACCGCCGCCCTGGTCGCCCAGGTGCCGTTCGTCTTCGACGACACCGTCCGGGCCAACATCAGCCTCGACCGGCCGGGCATCGACGACGAGGTTGTCTGGGCGGCGCTGCGGCTGGCCGAGGCGGACGGTTTCGTCGCCGCCCTCCCCGACGGGCTGGACACCATGGTCGGTGAGCGGGGCACCTCGCTCTCCGGCGGTCAGCGGCAGCGGCTCACCCTGGCCCGCGCCCTGGCCGGCCGGCCCCGGTTGCTGGTGCTCGACGACGCCACCAGCGCGGTCGACCCCCGGGTCGAGGCCGCCATCCTGGCCGGGCTGCGCGCCCCGGTGCCGGGGCAGCCGGCCGCCGCGTCGATCCTGGTGGTGGCGTACCGGCGGGCCACCATCGCGCTCGCCGACGAGGTGATCTACCTGGAGCAGGGCCGGGTGCTGGCCCGGGGCACCCACGCCGAGCTGCTGGCCACCGTGCCCGGCTACGTCGACCTGGTCACCGCCTACGAGCAGGCCGAACAGGAACGCGCGGAGAACCGGACGTACGACGAGGTCGCCCCGCTCCCGTCGGGCCTGGAAATCGAGGTGGACCGGTGAGCGCGAGGAGTGCAGCGCAGCGGAGCCCCGCAGTCGCGAGCGGAGGGGTGGCCCGGTGAGCGCGAGGAGTGCAGCGCAGCGGAGCCCCGCAGTCGCGAGCGGAGGGGTGGCCCGGTGAGCGCGAGGAGTGCAGCGCAGCGGAGCCCCGCAGTCGCGAGCGGAGGGGTGGCCCGGTGAGCGCGAGGAGTGCAGCGCAGCGGAGTCGTGTGGTCGGGAGCGGAAGGTCGACGCCGGTGGGCGAGGGTGGCGGGGACGAGCCGGTCGAGCGGACCGAGGGGACCTGGCAGACGTTGCGGCGGGGGTTGGCGCTCTCGCCGGAGCTGCGTACCGGGCTGGCCGGCACGTTGGCGCTGGCGCTTGTCTACATGGTCGGCCGGGTGGCCGTGCCGGTGGCCGTGCAGCGCGGCATCGACCAGGGGATCGCCGTCCCCGACGGGCCGGATCTCGGGGTGATCGTCACGGTGGTCACCGCCACGGCGGCGGTGCTGGTGCTCACCACCGTCTGCGGTTACCTGATGATGCGGCGGCTGTTCACCGTCAGCGAGACCGCGCTGGCCAACGTCCGGACCAGGGCGTTCCGGCACGTGCACGACCTGTCGATGCTGCACCAGCAGTCGGAGCGGCGCGGGTCGCTGGTCTCCCGGGTGACCAGCGACGTCGACCAGATCACCCAGTTCCTCCAGTGGGGCGGGGTCATCCTCATCGTCAACCTGGGTCAGCTCGCGGTCACCACGGCGGTGATGCTGGCGTACTCCTGGCAGTTGACGCTGGTGGTGCTGGTCGCCTTCGCGCCGGCGGTGCTGATCATCCGGTTGTTGCAGCGCCGGCTGGCCGGGGCCTACGGGGTGGTCCGGCAGCGGACGGGCACCCTGCTCGGCACGATCGCCGAGAGCGTGGTGGGCGCGCCGGTGATCCGGGCGTACGGCGTCTCGGGGCGCACGGCCCGGCGGTTGGACACGGCGATCGAGGGGCAGCGGTTGGCCCAGCAGCGGGCCATCCGGATCAGCATCATGGGCAGTTCGGTGGGGGAGTTGGCGGCCGGGGTGGCGCTGGCCGGGGTGGTGGTGGTCGGGGTGTCGCTGGGGGTGGACCGGACGCTGTCGGTCGGCCAGCTCACCGCGTTCCTGTTCCTGGTCACCCTGTTCATCCAGCCGGTGCAGATCGCCACCGAGGTGCTCAACGAGGCGCAGAACGCGATCGCCGGCTGGCGGCGGGTGCTCGACGTGCTGGACATGGCCCCGGACGTGGCCGACCCGGGGGAGCAGGGCCGGGACCTGCCGGCGGGGCCGTTGGACATCCGCTTCGCGGACGTGACGTTCGCCTACCCGGGTGGGCCGCCGGTGCTGCACGCGGTCACCCTGGACATCGCGGCGAAGAGCCGGGTGGCGGTGGTCGGCGAGACCGGCAGCGGCAAGACCACCTTCGCCAAGCTGCTCACCCGGCTGATGGACCCGACGCAGGGGCGGGTGCTGCTGTCCGGGGTGCCGCTGGACGAGGTGCGGTTCGACTCGCTGCGGTCCCGGGTGGTGATGGTGCCGCAGGACGGGTTCCTGTTCGACGCCACGGTCGGGGAGAACGTCCGTTTCGCCCGCCCGGAGCTGACCGATGCGGAGTTGACGGCCGCCTTCACCGAGCTGGGCCTGGCCGACTGGCTGGACGGGCTGCCGGCCGGACTGGCCACCCCGGTGGGGGAGCGGGGGGAGGCGTTGAGCGTCGGGGAACGGCAGCTGGTGGCGTTGGCCCGGGCGTACGTGGCCGATCCTGACCTGCTGGTGCTGGACGAGGCGACCAGCGCGGTCGACCCGGCCACCGAGGTACGCCTGCAACGCACCCTGGACGCGGTGACCCGGGGCCGTACGACGCTGGCGATCGCGCACCGGTTGTCCACCGCGCAGGCCGCCGACGAGGTGGTGGTGGTGGACCGGGGCCGGATCGTCCAGCGGGGCCCGCACGAGGAACTGCTGCGTGATCCGGACTCGGTGTATGCCCTGCTCTACGCGTCGTGGCTGGAGCAGACCCGCTGATCCACCGGCTGCTCCGCGTTGGCGGTGGCATCCGGTGGACGTGGTCGCCCCGGTGCTCTACTCTGCGGGTTAGGTAAGGCTAACCTTTATCGGAGGTGCCCGTGGCTCCGACCCCTGCTGAGCTGATCCGTACCCTGGTGGCCGGTCGGTTACCCGGCCTGGTGCACCTCGCCCACCGCCCCGGCCCGTTCCACGTCCGGCACGCCACCGACGCGGAGGGGCGGGTGCTGCTGCTCGTCCCGGTCTTCAGCGACCTCGCCGCCGAGCTGGACCCGGCCGCCGTGCGCGACGTGGCCGTGGTGCTCGACGTGCTCGACCTGCCCCCGGCCGCCGGTGCGCCGTCGGCCGGCCGGGCCTGGGTGTCCGGCTGGGCGGTGCCGCTGACCGGCGACTCGGCCCGCCGGGCGGCCGTCGAGTTCGCCGCCGTGGACCCCACCGGCGACCTGCTCGACGTCGGGAGCCGGTTCCGGCTGCACCGCTTCGAGGTGGCCGAGGCCCGGCTGGAGACCGCCGGCGTGGTGCACCGGGTCGATCCGGGCGAGTACGCCGCCGCCGAACCGGACCCGGTGCACGCCGACGAGGCCGCCCTGCTGGCCGACCTCGCCGACCACCACGGGCCGCAGGTGACGGCGTACCTGCGCCGTCGACTCGACCTGACCGGCGGTGAGCCCCGGGTGGTCCGCCTCGACCGGTACGGACTGGTCGTGGCGCTCGGCGGCCCCGGCGACCGCCGTCGCGCCCGCCTGCCGTTCCCGCACCCGGTGACCGACCTGTCGGAGCTGTCCCGGCTGCTGCACCCGCTGCTCTGCACCCGTTCCACCGCCCACCCCCGCCCGCACCGCCACCCCGCCAACACCCGAACCGACCGCGACTAGCCCCGCCGCAGCCCGTGGCCCTTCCCGCCACGGGCTGCCCCCCCGCCACCCCCACCCAGCCCGCACGCCGCACCCCTCCCCTCCCCCTCCGGACCTCGGTGATCAAGAGGTTTGCGCCAGATTCGCCCACCCGGCATGACGCGAACCTCTTGATCACCGAGGTTCGGTGGGGGGTGGAGCGGGAGGCGAGGCGGGCGGTGGAGCGGTGGGGGAGCGGGGGAGGGGGCGGTGAGGTAGCGGTGGATGGTGGGGCCCAGGGTGGCGGCCAGGGTGTCGGCGGTGGCGGAGGCGACCGGCTCCAGGCGGATGACGTAGCGCATCATGGCCAGCCCGATCATCTGGGTGGCGACCAGCCCGCCGCGCAGCGGCAGCTCCGCCGGGTCCACGTCGAGCCGGTCGAGCACCCGGCGCAGCACCTGGGTGGTCAGGAACTCGCGCATCAGCCGGGCCGTCCACTCGCTGTTGGTCGCCGAGCGCAGCAGCGCCACCGCCGCCACCCCGGCCGGCGAGTCCCACACCCCGAGGAACGTGCGGACCAGCCGTTCCCCGAGCCCGTCCGGGTCGCCGGCCAGTACGGCGGGCAGCAGCACGGCCGGGTCGACCGGGATGTCGACGGTGGCCCGGAACAGCTCCTCCTTGCTGCCGAAGTAGTGGTGCACCAGGGCCGGGTCGACCCCGGCGGCGGTGGCGATCTGCCGGATCGAGGCCGCGTCGAAGCCGCGCTCGGCGAACGCCGACCGGGCGGCGGCGAGGATCGCCTCCCGGGTGTCCTGGTTGCCGGGGCGGCGGCCGGTGCGGCGGGCCACCGGGCTCACCCGCTGCGCCGGCGCAGGGTCGCCGCCGCGAGCACCAGGGCCAGCACCGCAGCGCCGGCCACGATCGACACGTCCCGCCACATCAGGCCGGTCGGTGCGGAGTGCGCGCCGACCTCCTGGAGGGCCTCCACCGCGTACGACAGGGGTAGCGCGTCGCTGACCGCCCGGAGCCAGCCGGCCATCTGGTCGCGCGGCACGAACAGCCCGCACAGCAGCAGTTGCGGGGCGACCACGACCGGCATGAACTGCACCGCCTGGAACTCGGTCCGGGCGAAGGCGCTGCAGAACAGCCCCAGCGCGACGGCCAGCACCGCGTTGACCGCGGCGATCAGCACGACCAGCCCGGCGGACCCGGCGGTGGTCAACCCGAGCAGCCGGTACGCCGCCGCGGCGGCGACGGTCGACTGCACCACCCCGGCCAGCCCGAACGCGATGCCGTAGCCGAACAGCAGGTCGAGCTTGCCCAGCGGGGTGGTGAGCAGCCGTTCCAGCGTCCCGCTGGTGCGTTCCCGCAGCATCGCGATGCTGGTCACCAGGAACATGATGATGAACGGGAAGAAGCCCAGCATCACCAGGGCGACCCGGTCGAAGGGGGACGGCTGGCCGGGCGGGGTCGGCTGGTCGGCGTACATGAAGTAGACCAGGGTGAGCAGCACCGTCGGCACCACCACCAGCAGCGCCACCGTACGCCGGTCGTGCCGCAGCTGACGCAGGATGCGCCCGGTGGTGGCGGCCAGGATCGTCGGGTTCACGCCGCCTCCCCGGTGCCCGTCGGGTCGGCTCCGCCGGCCCGGATGAGGCGTAGGAACGCCTCCTCCAGGTCGTCCACCCCGGTGGCGGCGCGGACCGCGTCGGGGGTGTCGTCGGCGATCAGCCGGCCGTGGCGGATCAGCAGCAGCCGGTCGCAGCGGGCCGCCTCGTCCATCACGTGGCTGGACACCAGCAGGGTGGTGCCGGCGGCGGCCAGGGCGTGGAACCGGGCCCACAGGTCGGCCCGCAGCACCGGGTCCTGCCCGACGGTGGGCTCGTCGAGGACGACGAGTTCCGGCTCGCCGACCAGCGCGCAGGCCAGCGAGGCCCGGCTGCGTTGCCCGCCGGAGAGGGTGCCGACCAGTTGGCCGGCGGCGGCGGTCAGGCCGACGTCGGTGACCGCCGCGTCGGCGTCGGCGGCGCTGCGCCCCTGGAGGGTGGCGAAGTAGCGGGCGTTCTCCCGGACCGTCAGGTCGGCGTAGACGCTGGGCGCCTGGGTCAGGTAGCCGACCCGGTGGCGCAGGTCGGCCGCACCGGCCGGCCGGCCCAGCACGGTGACCGTGCCGGAGGTGATCGTCTGCACCCCGACGACGGCCCGCAACAGGGTGGTCTTGCCGCTGCCGCTCGGGCCGAGCAGCCCGGTGACCGTGCCACGCGGCACCGTGCACCCGATGCCGTCCAGCACCCGTCGTCGACCCCGGTCGACGACGAGGTCGCGGACGGCGATGGCGTCGTCCATCGCGCACCTCCCGATAAATTCATCACTCGTTGAAATCAACGGTAGTTGAATTCCCTGACACCGCGCAACACCGGCTCGGCGTCGACACCATCGACCTGCACCGCCGGGACCCGGGCACCCCGACCGGGGGAGACCGTCGCGGCGATGGCCGAACTGGTCGCGGCGGGCTAGGTACGCCTGCTCGGCCTGTCGGAGGTCAGCCCGGCGACGCTGCGCACGGCCCACGCGGTGCACCCGATCGCGGCCGTGCAGATGGAGTACCCCTGTTCAGCCGGGACGTCGAGGGGGAGATGCCGGACACCTGCCGGGAGTTGGGGGTGGCGCTGGTGGCGTACTCGCCGGTCGGGCGGGGGCTGCTCACCGGGGCGATCACCGGCCGGGATCAGCTCACCGAGGGTGACTGGCGGGCGGCGGCAGCCCGTTTCGCGGCGGACAGCCTCGACGCCAACCTGCGGCTGGTGGCCGCCGTCCGGGTGGTGGCCGAGGAGACCGGCTGCACCCCGGCCAAGGCCGCCCCTGCCTGGCTGCTCGCCCAGGGCGAGGACGTGCTGCCGATCCCGGACACCAGGCGGGTCCGCTACCTGGAGGAGAACGCCGACGCCGCCGACCTGCGGCTCACCGCCGGGCAGCAGGCCCGGCTGCGGGAGGCGGTCCCCGTCGACGCGGTGGCCGGCGAGCGGTATCCGGCGGCCGGGATGCGGACGGTCGGGCACTGGTCCATCGACCGACGGCTTCGGACACTAGCCTCCGGACCGGGCGCTAGCCTTCGGACCGGACAGGGAGTCCGCCTTCGGGCATTGCGCCCCGATCGGACCTACGGCACGATGGCGCGGTGGATCACGCTCCGTTGCCGGAGGCCGCCTTCCTGGCCGACTGGACCGACCGGCTGCGCGCGTCCGCCGAGCGCCCGGTGGTCGGGATCCTGCTGCGTGGCAGCCACGCCCGGCGGGCCGCCACCGCGTACAGCGACGTCGACCTCGACGTGCTGGTGAGCACGACCGGGCCCACCCCGGCGGTGCCGCCGCCGGGCGGGCCCGGTCCGTGCGGCGCGTCGACCCCGACGGTCGCACCCGAGCAGGCCCGGGCGGCGGGCCGGTCCGCGCCGGTGGGACCGCCGGGCCGGGCGGGCGGCACGCGGCGCGGCGCGGCGACCGGCCCGGTCGACCCGACCGGCGGGTCCGCGCGCGGCCGGTGGCCGAGCGGAGCGCCGTACGACGCCCGCCGGGCCTACCTGGCCGAGGTCGACGGGCGGATCGTGCACGTGTCGGTGGCCGCCCGGGACGTCCGCACCTGGGTCGACCGGCTCGGCGAACCCGCCGACTGGGCGTTCGGGCTGCCGGTGACCACCCCCACCCGGCTGCTCTGGGCCGACCCGACCTGGCGTCGCCGGATCGACCTGCCGGTGCTCTGCCAGCCCGCCGACCAGCCCCGCCTGGAGGAACTGGTGGCCACCCTCGGCAAGGTGGCCGGGGCGCTGGCCGCCGACGACCCGCTCGGCGTCCGGCTGGCCGCCGCCGACCTGGCCCGGCTCTGCCCGTCCGTGCTGCGCCCGGCCAACCCGGGGGTGCGGGTGGCGTCCCGCCGGGCCGCCTTCGCCGCCGCCCTGGACCTGCCGGTCGCGCCCCCGGGCTACCGCGACGACATGCTGCTCTGCCTGGGGGTACGCCCCGGCGGCACCGGCGAGGTCGGGGTGGCCGCCGCCCGCCTGGTCAGCGGGGTGCTCCCGCTGGTGCGCCCGTACGCCGACCGGGTCGCCGAGACCGCCGGCCCGGACCTCGCCCGCGCCCTGTGCGACGGCCGGCTGGAGCGGTACGTCGCCCAGCTGTCCCGGGCGGTCGGGGACGGCTCGCAGGTGCCCGCGCCGCGTGCGGGACAATCGGTAACTGTGCCCGTACCTGACTCTTCCCCCGCGACGGCGGACCCGGCGGCGCGGTCCGCCCCTCCCGTCTCGACCCGGCCGTCGCCGCCCGGCTGCGCCGCACCCCGGACGGCCTGGTCGCCGCGGTCGTGCGCCAGCACGACACCGGTGAGGTGCTGATGGTCGCCTGGATGGACGACGAGGCGCTGCACCGCACCCTCACCACCGGCCGGGCCACCTACTGGTCGCGTAGCCGGCAGGAGTACTGGGTCAAGGGCGCCACCTCCGGCCACCACCAGTACGTCCGCTCGGTGGCCCTGGACTGCGACGGCGACGCGCTGCTGGTCGGCGTGGACCAGGTCGGCGCGGCCTGCCACACCGGCGAGCGCACCTGCTTCTTCACCGAACTCCCGGTCACCCGTCAGGAGGTCCAGCGGTGACCGACGGTGCGCTCAGCCCCGACCTGGCGGGCTTCGTCGAGGCGGCGGCCCGGTGGCGGGTGGTGCCGGTGACCCGTCGGCTGCTGGCCGACGCGGAGACCCCGGTGGGGGTCTACCGCAAGCTGGCCGGCGGGCCGGGCACCTTCCTGCTGGAGTCCGCCGAGCAGGGTGTCGGCTCGGCCGGCATGGCCTGGTCGCGCTACTCGTTCATCGGGGTGCGCAGCAGCGCCACCCTGGTCGAACGGGACGGCGTCGCGCAGTGGACCGGCACCCCGCCGGCCGGCGTGCCGGTCTCCGGCGACCCGGTGCACGTGCTGCGGGAGACCGTCGCGGCGCTCGCCGGTGGGACGCCGGACCCGGCCGCCGGCCTGCCGCCGCTGACCGGCGGCATGGTGGGCTACCTGGGGTACGACCTGATCCGCCGGTTCGAGCGGCTGCCCGAGCTGACCGAGGACGACCTGGGGCTGCCGGAGCTGGGCATGATGCTCGCCACCGACCTGGTGGTGCTGGACCACTACGACGGGTCGGCGATCCTGGTCGCCAACGCGGTGCTGCCGCCGCTGGATGACCCGGACCGGGCCGAGCGGGTCACCGCCGCCTACCACCACGCGGTGGGACGGCTCGACGCGATGACCACCGCGCTGTCCCGACCGATTCCGCCCATGATCTCGACGGTGGGCCGGCCACCGGCCGGTGACGTGGTCAGCCGGACCCCGGACGGCGGCTACCCGAAGGCGGTCGAGGCGGCCAAGGAGGCGATCCGGGCCGGCGAGTGCTTCCAGATCGTGCTGGCCCAGCGGTTCGAGCGGGCCACCGACGCCGATCCGCTGGACGTCTACCGGGTGCTGCGGACGACCAACCCGAGCCCGTACATGTACCTGCTCCGCTTCGACGGGTTCGACATCGTCGGCTCGTCCCCGGAGGCGCACCTCAAGGTCAACGCCGACACCGACGGTCGGCGTCGGGCGATGCTGCACCCGATCGCCGGCACCCGGCCGCGCGGGGCCACCCCGGTGGCCGACGCCCGGCTCGCCACCGAACTGCTGGCCGACCCGAAGGAACGGGCCGAGCACGTGATGCTGGTCGACCTGGGCCGCAACGACCTGGGCCGGGTCTGCCGGCCGGGCACCGTGCAGGTGCCGGAGTTCGCCACCATCGAGCGGTACAGCCACGTGATGCACATCGTCTCCACGGTGGTGGGCACCCTGCGCGACGACCGGACGGCCTTCGACGCGCTGGCCGCGACGTTCCCCGCCGGCACCCTGTCCGGTGCGCCGAAGGTCCGGGCCATGGAGATCATCGAGGGGTTGGAGCCGGTCCGCCGGGGCCTCTACGGCGGCACCGTGGGCTACTTCGGGTTCGGCGGCGACCTCGACATGGCGATCGCGATCCGGACCGCGCTGATCCGCGACGGCCGGGCGTACGTGCAGGCCGGGGCGGGGGTGGTGGCCGATTCCGATCCGGCCGCCGAGGACCAGGAGACCCGGAACAAGGCCGCCGCCGTGCTGGCCGCCATCGCCGCCGCCGAGACCCTGCGACCGGCCCGGTGAGCGGCACCGGTGCCACCGCGACGACGGCGACCGACGGCCCGTCGACCGGCCGGCGCGAGCTGACGTACGCCGTGCTGCTCTGCCTGGCCGGCGCGGGCCTGGCCGCGTGGGCGGCGACCCGGACCTGGTCGGTGGAGGTGCTCGCCCGGGGTGCCCTGCCGCCGAGCCGGCAGGAGCGTTCCGGGGCGGACCTGCTGCCGTGGCTGTCGGCGTTGGCGCTCGTCGCGTTGGCCGGCGGCGGCGCGGTGCTGGCCACCCGGGGGCGGGTCCGGCGGCTGCTGGGTGGCCTGGTCGCCCTGCTCGGCCTGGCGGTGGCCGCCGGCGGCGGCTACGGGCTGGTCGCCGCCGGTGGCGTCGAGGCGCACCGGCAGTGGCCGGCGCTCTGCCTGCTCGGCGGGCTGGTGGCGGCCGGCGGGGGGCTGCTCACCGCGCGGCGTGGCGCGGCCTGGCCGGCGATGGGCGCCCGCTACGAGCGGACGGTCCGCGCCGACGGGCCGGCCCGGCCGGGTGGCCGGCCGATCGCCGAGGGGGGCAACCGGGAGGCGTGGGACGCGCTCGACCGGGGTGAGGACCCGACGGTCAGCTGACCGGCTGCGGCGTGCGGGCGGCCGGCCGGTCCCGGGTGGCGGCCAGCTCGGCGACCAGCCGGTCCAGGGCGGCGCGCTGGTCGGCGCGGGCCCGGTCGGCGCAGACCGCCTCCCAGGCGTTGCCCCGCGCGGTACGCACCCGGCTCTCGCCCACCACGACGCGTTCGACGGTGTGCACCACCTCGACGGCCAGCGAGGCGACGGTCCGGGAGATGGTGGTGAGTCCGATGCCGGCGTTCGGCCCCGCAGTGCTCATAGGTCACCCCGCACGATGAGATCCGATGGTGGGCAGGCGCATCGTCGAGTCTGCCCGACACCCATGCTGCCGGGCTCACGTTTCGCCCGGGTGACGGCCCGGTCAACGGCCCCCACCTGCGCGGCATGGTCCTTCTTGAGCTTGGTCACAGCCGCCGGGCCTGACCGGTCGTGCTGCGCGCCGGGCCGGGACGTGATCTCATAGCGTATGGGCATCGATCGATGGTCCGGGGCGCCCCGGACGACGGGTGTCGATGACACCCACCGACGGGCCCGGTGGCGCTGCGTGACATTCCGTTCACCGGAGGTCCGGCATCATGCCACAGCCCATCTCGTGAGGAGCGCCATACCCCCGGCGTCTGTCGCCAGGTGGCGCCCCCTAGCATCGGCCCATGACACCCGGAGAGGGGAGTCCGTTGGTGACTGCTGAGCATGCGCACGCAGAGGGGGACGGGGCCGGTTCGGCGGCGTCCGGAAGCGTGCTCGACGAGATCCTGGCCGGCGTCCGTGAGGACGTGGCCCGGCGGCAGGAGCAGCTTCCGCTGGAGCGGCTGCGCGAACTGGCCGCCGCCGCGCCACCACCGCTGGACGCGTACGCGGCCCTGCGCAAGCCCGGCGTGGCCGTGATCGCCGAGGTGAAGCGTTCCTCGCCGAGCCGGGGCCGGCTGGCCGAGATCGCCGACCCGGCCGAGTTGGCCGGCGAGTACGCCTCCGGTGGCGCGCGGGCGATCAGTGTGCTGACCGAGGGGCGCTGGTTCGGCGGTTCCCTCGACGACCTGGCCGCCGTCCGGGCCGCCGTGCAGGTGCCGGTCCTGCGCAAGGACTTCGTGGTATCCAGCTACCAGGTGCACGAGGCGCGGGCGCACGGCGCCGACCTGGTGCTGCTGATCGTCGCCGCGCTGGAGCAGAACGCCCTGGTCGGCCTGCTGGAGCGGATCGAGTCGCTGGGCATGTGCGCGCTGGTCGAGGTGCACACCGAGGAGGAGGCCGACCGGGCCCTGGAGGCCGGCGCGCAGGTGATCGGGGTCAACGCCCGTGACCTGCGTACCCTGGAGGTCGACCGGTCGGTGTTCGAGCGGATCGCGCCCGGCCTGCCCAGCAGCGTCGTCAAGATCGCCGAGTCGGGGGTGCGGGGCCCGCACGACCTGATCCGGTACGCCTCGGCCGGCGCCGACGCCGTCCTGGTGGGCGAGGGGCTGGTCACCCAGAAGAGCCCCCGCGAGGCGGTCGCCGAGCTGGTCAACGCCGGGAACCATCCGGCCACGCCCCGCCCGGCGCGCTGACCCGACGGGCAGATCCGCGCAGCGAGAGGACATCGCGATGAGCGAGCGATTCGTCACCGGCGACGCGACGGAGCGTCGGCGCGCCACCGGCCCGGAAGTGACGGCATGAGCGCCGGGGAGGTGGCCGAGCGGTTCCCCGACTCCGCCGGTCACTTCGGCCGCTTCGGTGGCCGGTTCGTCCCCGAGGCGCTGGTCGCGGCGCTCGACGAGCTGGACGCCGCGTACCGCAAGGCGATGACCGACGAGGAGTTCCTCGCCGAGTTCGACGCCCTGCTGCGCGACTACGCCGGCACCCCCTCGCTGCTGTACCCCGCCGAGCGGTTCTCCGCCCGGATCGGTGCCCGGGTGCTGCTCAAGCGGGAGGACCTCAACCACACCGGCGCGCACAAGGTGCGCAACGTGCTGGGCCAGGCGCTGCTCACCCGGCGGATGGGCAAGCGTCGGGTGATCGCCGAGACCGGCGCCGGCCAGCACGGGGTCGCCACCGCCACCGCCGCCGCCCTGTTCGACCTCGAATGCGTGGTCTACATGGGCGAGGTCGACACCGAGCGGCAGGCGCTCAACGTGGCCCGGATGCGGATGCTCGGCGCGACCGTGGTCCCGGTGACCACCGGCTCGCGCACCCTCAAGGACGCGATGAACGAGGCGATGCGGGACTGGGTCGCCAACGTCGACGACACCCACTACCTGATCGGCACCGCCGCCGGGCCGCACCCGTTCCCGGAGCTGGTCCGGGACTTCGTGCGCGGCATCGGCGACGAGGCCCGCCGGCAGTGCCTCGACCTGACCGGCGCGCTGCCCGACGCGGTGCTGGCCTGCGTCGGCGGCGGCTCCAACGCGCTGGGCATCTTCCACGCGTTCGTCCCCGACACCGACGTGCGGCTGTACGGCTTCGAGGCCGGCGGCGAGGGCGTGGAGACCGGCCGGCACGCGGCCAGCATCACCGGCGGCAGCTCCGGGGTGCTGCACGGCACCCGCACCTACGTACTCCAGGACGCCGACGGCCAGACCATCGAGTCGCACTCGATCTCCGCCGGCCTGGACTACCCCGGGGTCGGCCCGGAGCACGCCTGGCTGCACGACACCGGCCGGGCCCGCTACCGGCCGGTGACCGACGCCGAGGCGATGGCCGCGTTCGAGCTGCTCTGCCGCACCGAGGGGATCATCCCGGCGATCGAGAGCGCGCACGCCCTGGCCGGCGCGGTGCAGATCGCCCCGCAGCTCGCCGCCGAACTGGGCCGGGAACCGGTCCTGGTGGTCAACCTCTCCGGTCGGGGCGACAAGGACGTGCACACCGCCGGTGAGTACTTCGGCATCCTCGACAAGGAGCAGTGAGACCGTGAGCCGGATCGGGGTGGCCTTCGACAAGGCCCGCGCCGACGGGCGGGCCGTCCTGGTCGGCTGCATGCCGGCCGGGTTCCCCACCGTCGACGGCAGCATCGCCGCGATGACCGCGATGGTCGAGGCCGGGGTGGACGTCATCGAGGTGGAGATCCCCTACTCCGACCCGGTGATGGACGGCCCGGTGATCCAGAAGGCCAGCGACATCGCCCTGGCCGGCGGCGTCCGCACCGCCGACACGCTGCGCATCGTCGAGGCGGTCGCGGCCACCGGCGCGCCGGTGGTCACCATGACCTACTGGAACCCGATCGAGCAGTACGGGGTGGACGCGTTCGCCCGGGACCTGGCCGCCGCCGGGGGCACCGGCCTGATCACCCCGGACCTGATCCCGGAGGAGGCCGGCGAGTGGCTGGCCGCCTCGGACGCGTACGGGCTGGACCGGACGTTCCTGGTCTCCCCGTCGTCGACCGACGCCCGGCTGCGGATGACCGTCGAGCACTGCCGGGGCTTCGTCTACGCCACCGCCATCATGGGCGTCACCGGGGCCCGGTCGCAGACCTCCGACGCCGCACCGGTGCTGGTCTCCCGGGTGCGGGAGGCCACCGAGTTGCCCGTCGGGGTGGGGCTCGGCGTCGGCACCGGCGCGCAGGCGGCCACCGTCGCCGGGTACGCCGACGGGGTGATCGTGGGCAGCGCGCTGATCCGCCGGCTGCTGGACGCACCGGACCTCGACGCCGGCCTGGCCGCCCTGCGTACCCTCTCCGCCGAACTCGCCGAGGGCGTCCGCAACCCGGCCCGCTGACCCGCCCGCCCCGGCCACGGGGGCGATCGAACTGACGTGCCGGCGACACGACGGTTCCCCGACGGCGGGGCGCCGGCCGGGGTGGTGCGCGCGGATCACCGGGCCGGACCGCGGCGCGGCCGGTCGTACCGGGGCTCTGACCGGACCGGGGTGCCACGGCGGGCGTCCGCAGCGGTAGCCTGTGCACCCGTGACCCTCGTCTCGATGACGCCCCTGGCGGCGCTGCCCAGCCCGACCACCGCCGTCTGGCAGCTCGGGCCGGTCCCGCTGCGGGCGTACGCCCTCTGCATCGTCGCCGGCATCGTGGTCGCCTGCCTGGTGACCGAGCACCGGCTGCGCCAGCGGGGCGTCGCCCCCGGCGCGGTGCTCGACATCGCGGTGTGGGCGGTCCCGACCGGCATCATCGGTGCCCGGATCTACCACGTCGTCACCTCACCCGAGAAGTACTTCGGCACCGGCGGTGACCCGTGGAAGGCGTTCGCCATCTGGGAGGGTGGTCTCGGCATCTGGGGGGCCGTGGCCGGTGGCGCGGTCGGCGCCTGGATCGCCGCCCGGCAGCTCGGCATCCCGCTGACGGTGGTGGCCGACGCCCTGGCCCCGGGCCTGCCGCTGGCCCAGGCGGTGGGTCGGCTGGGCAACTGGTTCAACAACGAGCTGTACGGCGGGCGGACCACCCTGCCGTGGGGCCTGGAGATCCACCGGATGGACCCGGACAACCCGGGGCACGCGCTGCGCGACGATGCCAACCAGCCGATCCTGGAACCCGGCCTCTACCATCCGACGTTCGCCTACGAGGCGCTGTGGAACCTCGGCGTCGCGGGCCTGGTGTTCGCCCTGGACCGGCGGTTCAAGCTGGGACGCGGCCGGGCCTTCGCGCTCTACGTGATGGGCTACACCGCCGGCCGGTTCTGGATCGAGCTGATGCGCACCGACGAGGCGAACCACATCCTCGGTCTGCGGCTCAACGTGTGGACCGCCGGCCTGGTCTTCCTCGGCGCGTTGATCTACTTCCTGCGGGTGCGGGGCCCCCGCGAGTTCCTGATCCCGCTCGACGCCCCCGCTGCCGTTCCCACCGCCGACGGCGCCGGGAGCGACGTCTCCCAGGTCGACCTCGCCGCCACCGGGAAGGGGTCCCCGACGGCCGCCCCGGCGGGGTACCGGGTGGTCGACGAGGAACAGTTCACCGCGTACCGGGAGAGCGGGGTGCTGCCCGACGCGCCGGGCGCGCCGCCGGCCGACGACCGGGTCACCGGGCCGGAGGCCGGTGACCCTGCTCCCGACGCCGACGACCGGCCTTCCGGGGCCGACAGCGGCGACGAGCCCGCCGGAGCCGACCGGTCCGCCGGTGCCACCGACCGGTCCGCCGACCGGGACAGCTGAGCGGGCGCGGCATGCGCAGCGCGGTGGTGGTCGGGGCCGGCCTCGGCGGTCTGGCGGTGGCCGGCGCGCTGGCCCGCTCCGGGTGGCGGGTCACCCTGCTGGAACGGGCCGACCGGGTACGCCCGGAACCCACCGCTGTGGTGCTGTGGCCCAACGGGGTACGCGCGTTGCAGGTGCTCGGCATCGGTGCCGGCCTGGACGCCATCGCGACCCCGCTGCCCGACGGCGGTATCCGCCGCCCCGACGGTCACTGGCTGGTGCAGCCCCGGCCCACCCCGGCCGACCGGATGCCGGTGGTGGTGCACCGGGAGGACCTGCACGACGCGCTGATCGCCGGCCTCGGTGACCGGGTCGAGCTGCGCACCGGGGTCGCCGTGGACAGCGTCCGGGCCGACGCCGCCGAGCGGCCCGGGGTGGGCTGGAACGGCCAGTTCGTCGAGGCGGACCTGGTGGTCGCCGCCGACGGCACGGACAGCGTGCTGCGCCGCCAACTCGCCCCCGAGGCCGCCGTGGTCAGCTCCGGCTGCGCCGCCTGGCGGGCGGTGATCCCCTGGTACCGGGCACCCCTGCCGGCCGACCGGCCGGTCGGGGGCGAGGTGCTGGGCGCCGGCTACCGGTTCGTGGCCGCCTCGCTGGGGGAGCGCGGCTCCTCCGGGGCGTCCCGCCGGGGTGGCGTCTACTGGGTGGCCACCGCCGCCGGAGCGCCCCGGCCGGAGCCCCCGCAGACCCAGCTCGCCCTGCTGCAACGCTGGTACGCCGGCTGGCCCGCGCCGATCGGTGAGCTGCTGGCCGCCACCGAACCCGCCGACCTGGTGCAGCAGGAGATCCGTGAGCTGCGCCCGCTGCCCCGGGCGTACGGCTTCCCGGCCGGGCCGGGCGGGGTGGTGCTGCTCGGTGACGCCGCCCACGCCATGCCGCCGCACCTCGGGCAGGGCGCCTGCCTGGCGTTCGAGGACGCGGCCACCCTGTCGTCGCTGCTGCGCGAGTCCCGGCTCCCCGACGCCGTGCTGGCGTACGACCGGGTGCGGCGGCCCCGCGCGGCCACCGTGGTCCGGCAGACCCGGCGGATGTCGGCGGTGCTCCAGACCCGGGGCCGGCTGGCCCTGCGCGCCCGCGACGCGGCCCTCGGCACGATCACGCCACGCCTGCTCTCCGGCGCCGCCACCACCGCCGCCACCTGGCGTCCCCCCACCCCCTGACCCGCGCCCTCCCCGCCCCGTCGCCCTCGGGCGTTGATCAAGAGGTTTACGTCACGGCGAGCGCGTGGGGTGACGCAAACCTCTTGATCACCGGGGCCAACGCGGGTCGGGGCCGACGTGGGTCGGGGCAGCACCGGGTCGCGGGGGCAGCGCCGGGGCAGAGTGCGGTCAGATGAGGGCGGTGGGTTCGGCTATGCAGGCGGTGCCGATGCGGCGGAAGCCGACGCGTAGGTAGATCCGGGCGACGTCCTCGCTGCCGGCGGAGAGGAAGACCAGGTCGGTGCCGGCGGCGCGCAGGGTGCGGGCCAGGGTGGCGGTCACCGCGGCGGCGAGCCCCCGGCGGCGGGCGGCCGGCAGGGTGGCCACCCCGGCGATCTCGGCGACGTCGTCGACCCGCATCGCCATTCCGCTGGCCAGCACGCCGTCGTCCGGCGTCCAGGCGACCGCCGACAGTCGGCGGCCGGCGGCGATCGCGGCCCGTTCCTCGTCCAGCGCGGCCACGTCCAGCTCGGTCATCGCGGCGTCCCGTTCGGCCGGGCCGGCGTCGCCGGGCACGGTGCCGGCGGCCGAGAACCCGACCGCGGCGACCGCGCGCCGGGCCGCCACGTCGAGCGCGAAGCCGGCCGCGTCCGGGTCCAGCACCCGCACCGGTACGTCGGTGAGCGTCGCCGGGTCGGGCGGGCCGGCCTGCGGGTCGAGCACCATCAGCGGGGCCTCCAGCACGCTCAGCCCGGCGGCCCGGGCGGTGGCGAGCAGTTCCGGGGTGGTCTCGTGCACCCACTCGAACGCCTCCGGCAGACCCAGCTCACGTTGCCGTTCGCGCACCTGGTGCACATCGGCCAGCGACGGTGGCGCGTCGGCGTCGAGGCGGGGGCGGGCGTAGAACGGCCAACCGGCCCCGTCCCGGGCGAACAGCACCAGAGCGCCGTGTTCCTCGGCGCGGGCGGCGTCCCGGGGCACCGCGTCGTAGAAACGTTCCAACCGGTCGAACAGGTCGCGGTGTGCAGGATCCACCGCGCGAGACTACACGTCCCAGAGTCTGGAAGGTGTGATCAATCTGCACTGGCCCTGCCCGGGTCGCCCTAACGTAGACTCAACAGACCGCCCAGGGCCGACGTCGTCCCGACCATGAAACAACCTGAGTGACGACAGGAGACCCGGTGGCCCTTCCGTACCCGCACAGCCCGCAGCCGGTCCCTTCCGCGACCGGTCTGTACGACCCGGCGCACGAGCACGACGCGTGCGGGGTGGCCTTCGTGGCCGACCTCTACGGGCGGCGCTCCCACGCGGTGGTGGCGAACGGCCTCGGCGCGCTCTGCCGGCTCGACCATCGTGGCGCCCGGGGCGCCGAGCAGAACACCGGCGACGGCGCGGGCATCATGATCCAGGTGCCGGACGCGTTCCTGCGCGCGGTGGTGGACTTCCCGCTGCCCCCGGCCGGCCAGTACGCCACCGGCCTGGTCTTCCTGCCCGACGACGACGGTGGCGAGGCCCGCGCCCGTCAGGTGGTGGAGAAGTACGCCCTCGTCGAGGGGGCCGAGGTGCTGGGCTGGCGCGAGGTGCCGACCGACCCGAGCGGCCTGGGCGAGACCGCGCTGGCGGCGATGCCCCGTATCCGGCAGCTCTTCCTGGCCGCGCACCGGCTCACCGACACCCCGGCCGGCCCGGCGGGCTCCCCGCTGGCCGGCATCGACCTGGACCGGGTGGCGTTCTGCGTCCGCAAGCAGGCCGAGCGGGAGACCGCCGAGCGGGGGGTGACCGCCTACTTCCCGTCGTTGTCGGCGCGGACGATGACCTGGAAGGGCATGCTCACCCCCGACCAGCTGCCGGAGTACTTCCCGGAGCTGACCGACGAGCGGGTCGACAGCGCGATCGCGCTGGTGCACTCCCGGTTCTCCACCAACACCTTCCCGTCCTGGCCGCTGGCCCACCCGTACCGGTTCATCGCGCACAACGGCGAGATCAACACGATCCGCGGCAACCGGAACTGGATGCAGGCCCGCGAGGCGCTGCTGCGCAGCCCGCAGCTGCCCGGCAACATCCGCCGGGTGTTCCCGGTCTGCACCCCGGCCGCCTCCGACTCGGCCAACTTCGACGAGGTGCTGGAGCTGCTGCACCTGGCCGGCCGGAGCCTGCCGCACGCGGTGCTGATGATGATCCCGGAGGCGTGGGAGAACGACCCGGCGATGCGCCCGGACAAGCGCGCCTTCTACCGGTTCCACGCCAGTCTGATGGAGCCGTGGGACGGTCCGGCGTCGGTCGCCTTCACCGACGGTGAGATCGTCGGGGCGGTGCTGGACCGTAACGGCCTGCGGCCGGGCCGCTGGTGGCGGACCGCCGACGGGCTGGTGGTGCTGGGCAGCGAGGCGGGGGTGCTCGACCTCGACCCGGCCACGGTGGTCGCCAAGGGTCGCCTCCAGCCGGGCCGGATGTTCCTGGTCGACACGGTCAACGGCCGGATCGTCTCGGACGACGAGATCAAGACCGAGCTGGCCGCCGCCCAGCCGTACGACGAGTGGCTGCACGCCGGCCTGATCGACCTCGGTGACCTGCCCGCCCGGGAGCACGTGGTCTACACCCACGACTCGGTGCGCCGCCGGCAGCAGACCTTCGGCTACACCGAGGAGGAGCTGAAGATCCTGCTCGCCCCGATGGCCCGGACCGGGGCGGAGCCGCTGGGCTCGATGGGCACCGACACCCCGATCGCGCCGCTGTCGACCCGGCCCCGGCTGCTCTACGACTACTTCCACCAGCTGTTCGCCCAGGTCACCAACCCGCCGCTGGACGCGATCCGGGAGGAGTTGGTGACCAGCCTGGCGTCGACCATCGGCCCGGAGGGCAACCTGCTGGACCCGGGCGCGGCGAGCTGCCGGCAGATCGTGCTGCCCTACCCGGTGATCGACAACGACGAGCTGGCGAAGCTGCTCGACGTCGACGAGGACGGTGACCTGCCTGGCTTCAAGGCGGTCCGGGTGTCCGGGCTCTACCGCATCCGCGACGGTGGGGCCGGCATCAAGGCCCGGCTGACCGAGATCTGCCGGCACGTGTCCGAGGCGATCGAGGACGGCGTGCGCATCCTGGTGCTGTCCGACCGGGACTCCAACGCCGACCTGGCGCCGATCCCGTCGCTGCTGCTGACCGCGGCGGTGCACCAGCACCTGGTGCGGGAGCAGACCCGGACCCAGGTCGCGCTGATCGTGGAGTCCGGCGACTGCCGCGAGGTGCACCACGCGGCGGTGCTCATCGGGTACGGCGCGGCGGCGGTCAACCCCTACCTGGCCTTCGAGTCGGTGGAGGACATGATCGCCACCGGGGCGCTGGTCGGGGTGGAGCCGGGCAAGGCGGTCCGCAACTACGTCAAGGCGCTCGGCAAGGGCGTCCTCAAGATCATGTCCAAGATGGGCATCTCGACGGTGTCGTCGTACTGCGGCGCGCAGGTCTTCGAGGCCGTCGGCCTGGACACCCGGCTGGTCGACCGCTACTTCCGGGGCACCCCCAGCACCATCGGCGGGATCGGGCTGGCCGAGATCCACGCCGAGGTCGCCGCCCGGCACGGGCAGGCGTGGCCGGCCCCCGGCACCGTCGGCTCCGCCCGGCTGGAGGTGGGTGGCGAGTACCAGTGGCGGCGCGAGGGTGAGCTGCACCTGTTCAACCCGGAGACGGTCTTCCTGCTCCAGCACGCCACCCGCAGCCGCCAGTACGACGTGTTCCGCCAGTACACCGCCAAGGTCGACGAGCTGGCCGCGCGGGCCGGTTCGCTGCGCGGGCTGTTCACCCTGCGGACCGGGCTGCGCCCGGCGGTGCCGATCGAGGAGGTCGAGCCGGCCACCGAGATCGTCAAGCGGTTCGCCACCGGCGCCATGTCGTACGGGTCGATCTCGGCCGAGGCGCACGAGACCCTCGCCATCGCGATGAACCGGCTCGGCGGCAAGTCCAACACCGGTGAGGGCGGCGAGGACGTCGACCGGCTGCACGACCCGGCCCGCCGCTCGGCGGTCAAGCAGATCGCCAGCGGACGCTTCGGGGTGACCAGCGAATACCTGGTCAACGCCGACGACCTCCAGATCAAGATGGCGCAGGGCGCGAAGCCCGGCGAGGGTGGGCAGCTGCCCGGCAACAAGGTGTGGCCGTGGATCGCCCGGACCCGGCACGCCACCCCCGGCGTCGGCCTGATCTCCCCGCCGCCGCACCACGACATCTACTCCATCGAGGACCTCGCCCAGCTCGTGCACGACCTCAAGTGCGTCAACCCGGCCGCCCGGGTGCACGTCAAGCTGGTCAGCGAGGTCGGCGTGGGCACCGTCGCGGCCGGGGTCGCCAAGCTCAAGGCCGACGTCATCCTGATCTCCGGGCACGACGGCGGCACCGGCGCGTCCCCGCTCAACTCGCTCAAGCACGCCGGCACCCCCTGGGAGCTGGGCCTGGCCGAGGCGCAGCAGACGCTGCTGCTCAACAAGCTGCGCGACCGGGTCACCGTGCAGGTCGACGGGCAGCTCAAGACCGGCCGGGACGTGGTGGTGGCCATGCTGCTCGGCGCGGAGGAGTTCGGCTTCGCCACCGCCCCGCTGATCGTCGAGGGCTGCGTGATGATGCGGGTCTGCCACCTGGACACCTGCCCGGTCGGCATCGCCACCCAGAACCCGGTGCTGCGGGAACGCTTCACCGGCCGGCCGGAGTTCGTGGAGAATTTCTTCCTCTTCCTCGCCGAGGAGGTCCGCGGCTACCTGGCCGAGCTGGGCTTCCGCAGCATCGAAGAGGCGATCGGGCAGACCGAGGTGCTCGACGTCGTACCGGCGATCGACCACTGGAAGGGCCACGGCCTCGACCTGACCCGCGTGCTGCACACCCCGCAGCTGCCGGAGGGGACGGCCCGGCGGGGCGTCCGCGCCCAGGACCACGGCCTGGAGCAGGCCCTGGACAACGAGCTGATCGCGCTGGCCCAGCCGGCGCTGCGCGACGGCAGCCCGGTCCGGGTGGAGGTGGCGGTGCGCAACGAGCACCGCAGCGTCGGCGCGATGCTCGGTGGCGAGGTGACCCGCCGCCACGGCGGCGCGGGCCTGCCCGACGACACCGTCGAGTTCGTGCTGCGCGGCACCGCCGGGCAGTCCTTCGGCGCGTTCCTGCCGCGCGGGGTGACCCTGCGGCTGCACGGCGACGCCAACGACTACGTCGGCAAGGGGCTCTCCGGCGGCCGGATCGTGGTCCGCCCGGACGCCGCCGCGCCGTTCGTCGACCCCGAGGCCGCCGCCGGGCAACGCGCCGAGGACCAGATCATCGCCGGCAACACCATCCTGTACGGGGCCACCGGCGGCGAGCTGTTCCTGCGCGGCCGGGTGGGGGAGCGCTTCGCGGTCCGCAACTCCGGCGCGGTGGCCGTCGTCGAGGGCGTCGGCGACCACGGCTGCGAGTACATGACCGGCGGCACGGTGGTGGTGCTCGGCGAGACCGGCCGCAACTTCGCCGCCGGCATGTCCGGCGGTACGGCGTACGTGCACCGGCTCGACACCGGCCGGGTCAACGCGGAGCTGGTCGACCTGTCCCCGCTGCGCGACACCGAGCGGGAGCTGCTGCACGATCTGGTGCAGCGGCACGTCGCCGAGACCGACTCGGCGGTCGGCGCGGAGCTGCTCAAGCGCTGGCCGGAGGCGGTCGGGGAGTTCACGGCCGTGGTCCCGAGGGACTACCGCCGGGTGATGGAGATCATGAAGGCCGCCGAAGCCGCCGGCCGCGACGTCGACGACGCGGTCATGTCTGCGCTGACCGCGTCGGTGCCGCCCGTCCCGCGGGTGGTCGCCCAGGAGGTGGCTCGTGCCTGACCCGAACGGTTTCCTGCGCTACGAACGGCGGCTGCCGGCCCGCCGCCCGGTGGCGGTGCGGATCACCGACTGGCGGGAGGTGTACCCGCCCGCCGGTGCCGAGCTGATCCGGGAGCAGGCCACCCGGTGCATGGACTGCGGCATCCCGTTCTGCCACGACGGTTGCCCGCTGGGCAACCGCATCCCGGACTGGAACGACCTGGTCCGCACCGGCAGTTGGGACGCCGCGGTGGAGTCGCTGCACGCCACCAACAACTTCCCCGAGTTCACCGGCCGGCTCTGCCCGGCCCCCTGCGAGGCGGCCTGCGTGCTGGGCCTGGGCGGGCAGCAGCCGGTCACCATCAAGCAGGTCGAGGTGGAGATCGCCGATGCGGCGGTGGCCCGGGGCGGGCTGACCCCCCGCCCGGTGCCGGCGTCGACCGGCCGGTCCGTCGCCGTGGTCGGCTCCGGGCCCGCCGGGCTCGCCGCCGCCCAGCAGCTCGCCCGCGCCGGTCACGCCGTCACCGTGTACGAGCGGGACGACGCGATCGGCGGCCTGCTCCGGTACGGCATCCCCGACTTCAAGCTGGAGAAGCAACACATCGACCGGCGGCTGGCCCAGCTCGCCGCCGAGGGCGTGCAGTTCCGCACCGGGGTGAACGTCGGCGTCGACGTGACCGCCGAGGAGCTGCGGGCCCGGCACGACGCGGTGCTGCTGGCGTGCGGCGCGCTCCAGGGGCGGGACACCCCGGAGACGCCGGGCCGGCCGCTGCGCGGCGTCCACCAGGCGATGACCCACCTGGTCGCGGCGAACCGGGTGGTGGCGGCGGCCGGGGACGGCCGGCCCGCGCTGGCGGTGTTGCCCGACGGCACGCCGATCGACGCGGCCGGCAAGCACGTGGTGATCATCGGTGGTGGCGACACCGCCGCCGACTGCCTGGGCGTGGCCCACCGGCAGGGCGCGGCCGGCGTCCACCAGCTCGACCTCTACCCGGAGCCGCCGCACGGCCGCGACGCCGAGCGGGACCCGTGGCCGACCTGGCCGTGGGTGCTGCGCAACTACCCGGCGCACGAGGAGGGCGGCGAGCGGGTCTTCGCGGTCGCCGTGCAGGAGTTCGTGGACGACGGCACCGGCCAGGTCAGGGGCGTCCGGATCGCCGAGGTGACGGTGGAGCGGCGGGACGGCCGTCGGATCGTCACCGCGCTGCCCGGCTCCGAGCGGGAGTTGCCGGCCGACCTGGTGCTGCTCGCCATCGGCTTCGAGGGCACCGAGGAGCAGCCGCTGCTGGCCCAGTTCGGGGTGACCCGCAACGCCCGGGGCGCGGTCGACGCCCGCCCCGACTGGCAGACCGACGCCGACGGGGTCTTCGTCGCCGGGGACATGCACCGGGGGGCGTCGCTGATCGTCTGGGCGATCGCCGAGGGGCGGGCCGCCGCCGCGGCGATCCACTCCTACCTGGGTGGGGCGGGTGACCTGCCGGCCCCGGTCGACCCGGCCCGGCAACCCCTCGCCGCCCGCTGACCCCTGCCCGCCGACCGTCCGCTGATCTTCGCCCGCCTGCTGGTCGACGGTGTCAGGTAGGTCGATCGGTGGCCGTCAGCCGACTCGACCTTGGGGCCGGCGCCCCCGGCTCGCAGCCGTTTCTGGAGCACGACCTGTCCGGGCTCCGCTGTGGTGCCGCGGGGCGTTGGGGCCACCCCTGCGCGGGCACGTGTCCCACGGAAAGCGCTATGCCTGTCCGTCATATCTATGACCGTCAGGCATAGCGCTCTCCGGAACCACCGTTCCGCCGGACCGAGCCGAGACCGGCCCGGGGGTCACGGTTCTGGGCCGGTTCGGGCTGCCCGCGCCGGTGCCGGGGGCGGGCAGCCCGAACCGGGGTCGGTCAGCGCGCCAGCAGCTGGTGCGCCGCCCGGATCTGGGTCCACGACTTCGGCTGCGCCGGTGCGGTCGTGGTGCGGGTGGCGGCGGCCGGGGCGGGCCGGCCGGGGGTGAACAGCCAGGTGGTGAAGACCGGGTCCAGGTCGAGGCCGGAGATCTGCTCGGCGAGGGCCTGGAACTGGGCGATGGTGCCGTTGCCGTACCGGTGGGCGGCGGTCCAGGCGGGCAGGATGCGGAAGAACGCGTCGTCGCCGACGGCCAGCCGGAGCTGGTGCAGCGCCATCGCGCCCCGGTCGTAGACCGCGTCGTCGAAGACCGCGCCGGCACCCGGGTTGCCCGGCAGCACCTGCCAGAAGCCGTCGGCGGCGGGGTAGTTGGCGTAGGTGAAGTCGAACAGCTCCTGCGCGGTGCCCTCACCCTGGGCCTCCGACCAGAGCCACTCGGCGTACGAGGCGAAGCCCTCGTTCAGCCAGATGTTGCTCCAGTCCGCCACCGAGACCGAGTCGCCGAACCACTGGTGGGCGTTCTCGTGCACCACCACGTACGGGTTGCTGCCGCGCCGCCAGAAGCCGGGCCCGTACACCGGGCGGGTCTGCGTCTCCAGGGCGAAGCTGAGGCTGTCGAGCGGAGCGGCCACGCCCCCCTGCGCCTCGAACGGGTACGGCCCGAAGATGCCGCTCTCCCAGTCGACGACCTCGGCGGTGCGTTCGATGCTGGCCCGGGCGGCCGGCCCCCGGTCGCCCAGCGTGGTGCTGTAGGCGTTGATCACCGGCTGCCCGTTCGGGGCGGTGTCGGTGACGATGTCGTACTGGCCGATCGCCAGGAACGCCAGGTAGGTGGCGCCCGGCTTGGTGCTGCGCCAGCCCCACCGCATCCGGTTGCCGGCCTCGGCCAGCGGGGGCCGGGGCTGCACGCCGTTGCTGATCACCTCGACGCCGGCGGGCACCGACACCGAGACGTCCCAGGTGGCCTTGTCCAGCGGGTGGTCGTTGGAGGGGAACCACCACCAGGCCGACTCGGGTTCGTTGACGGCGAGCGCGCCGTCGCTGGTGCGGGTCCACCCGGAGTAGCCGTCCACCAGGGTCTCCGACGGCACGCCGGAGTAGGTGACCACGACGGTCATCGCCTGACCGGTGGTGAGGCCGCGCGGCGCGGTCACCGCCAGCTCGTGGGCGCCCTCCCGGGCGAACCGGGCGGTCCACCCGTTGACCCGCACCGACTCCACGTCGAGCAGGAAGTCGAGGTTGAACCGGGAGAGGTCCTGGGTGGCGGTGGCCAGGATGGTGGTGGTGCCGCTGAGCCGGTCGGTGGCCGGCTCGTAACGCAGCCGGACGTCGTAGTGGTCGACGTCGTAGCCGCCGTTGCCGTAGTCGGGGAAGTAGGGGTCGCCGAGGCCGGGGCTGCCGGGTTTCGGGGCGGCCGAGACCGCGACCGACCGGCTCTTGCCCGGTCGGGCGTCGGCCTGGCCGGGGACGCCGGTCACCAGGGTGCCGGCGGTGGTGACGGTCAGGGCGGCGATGGCCGCCGTGAAAACACGTCGCACGGGGTGGACTCCCTCCATCGGGGTGTTCGCACCGACAACCTAATCGACGGCGGTGGAAACGTGCGCCCCGGATGGCGGGGATCGGCTGTTCTCATCCTGTCGATGTTTCGCTAGCATTACCGACTAGTAACAACGCCTCACCCCCCTGGCCACGCGCGCGGTCCAGAGGCTTCCCCCGTTGCTGCCCCTGGAGGATCCGTCATGCCCCACCGCGCCCTACCCCGCCGCGTTCTGGCCAGGGCCGTCACCGCCCTGGCCGCCGTCCTCGCCACCGTCACCGGTGCCCTGCTCGTCCCGACCGCCGCCCAGGCCGCCACCGTCCACTACGTCGCGCTGGGCGACTCGTACTCCTCCGGTGTCGGCGCCGGGCCGTACGACCTGTCCACCTGCCTGCGCAGCCAGAAGTCGTACGCCCCGCTCTGGGCCGCCGCCAACGCGGTGACCAGCTTCGCCTTCCCCGCCTGCGGCGGCGCGGTCACCGCCGACGTGATCGCCAAGCAGGTCGGCTCACTGAGCGCCACCACCACCCTGGTCACCATCACCATCGGCGGCAACGACGCCGGCTTCGCCGACGTCATCACCAGCTGCCGGTTCGGCAGCACGGCGACCTGCACCGCCGCCGTCGACAAGGCCAAGAGCTTCGCCACCTCCACGCTGCCCGGCCGGCTCGACGCCACCTACGCCGCGATCCGCGACCGGGCCCCGAACGCCCGGCTGGTGGTGCTCGGCTACCCCCGGCTCTTCGAGACCGGCTCCTGCGGCGTGCTCGCGATGAGCAGCTACAAGCGGACCATCCTCAACGAGGCCGCCGACGTGCTCGCCACGGTCACCGCCGCCCGGGCCGGCGCGGCCGGTGCCACCTTCGCCGACGCCCGCCCGTTCTTCACCGGGCACGGCGTCTGCGCCGCCACCCCGTGGATCCGCGACGTCAGCGGCGTCATCGAGGCGTACCACCCGAACGCCGACGGCTACCGGTACGGCTACCTGCCGACGCTGACCGCCGCGCTGCGCTGACCGGGCCGGCCGGGTGACCGGTCGCATCCCACCGGACACCCTCGGTTGCCTCCGTCGTCGACAATGGGAGCCCTCTCTGGACCCTGTCGGCGGCGGAGGTGCCCGTATGCGCGAACCGGTGACCCCGCCGCCGCCCCGGCCACCCACCGTGGACGGCCCCCCGGTCGGCGGCACCGAACTGCTCGCCCTGCTCACCCGGCTGCTGCGCCGGCCGCGTCGGGGCGACCGCCGGCTGCCGGTGCTCTGGCTGGTCCGGGCCGCCACCGGCGGCGACCCGGGGGCCCTGCTGCGCCGCTTCGTCGGGCGGGGCGCGGGTCGCCGGGTCCCGCACGCCGTTCTCGACCTGGCCGCCCGCCCCGACCTCGCCGACGTCCCGGCGGTGCTGCGCGAACTGCACCGGCAGTTGTCGCTGGAGGCGTTCGGGGCGGCCCGGCTGCGGTTCCGGCACTACCCGCTCGCCGACTGGCTGATGCAGCAGACCCTCGACGTGGGCGTCGACGCCGCCGACAGCGGCCGGGCCACCCTGGTCCGCCGGCTGCGCGACTGGCGGGGCCGGCGTCCCGTCGAGGAGCCGCAGGTCAGCGGGGAGTCGGGGGTCGGCACGGCGCTCCAGGTGCTGCTCTGGCTGCTGCGCCGGGCGGTGCCCAGCGCGGTGTTCCGGATCGCCGTCTCCGGCCGGGTGCCGGTCGTCGGCGGCCACTACCGGTGGTTCATGCGGCAGCAGTACCTGGCCCCCCGCCAGTCGGTGACCTTCCTCGGGTTCGCCGAACGGCTCACCGCCGGCTGGCGCGACGGCGAACAACCCGCCCAGGTGGACAAGCTGCTGCTGCACGCGTTCCTGGAGGACCTGCGGCAGGCGTACCGGCGACGGGTGTGGCGGCCCGGGGACTGGCGGCGTACCGCGTACCCGGTGCTGCTGCTCGACGGGGTGGACGTCGACGGCGTCGGGCACACCCTGGTCCGGCTGCTCACCGACGTACGCAACGAGACCGGCCGCAACGATCCGCTGCTGGTGGTGGCGCTGGCCACCGCGCCGCCGCCGGAACTGCCCGGCACCCGCCCGCTGCGCGAGGCGGACGACGCCTGCGACGAGTGGGCCGAGGCGCTGCCCGAGACCCGGCGGCTGCGGCGGGCGGCCGCCTGGCTGGTGGCGCTGCGCCCGGACGACGAGGACGCCACCCCGCCACCGGGCGTCGTCCCGCCCGCGCTGGTCGCCCCCGACCCGCCGTGGTGGGCACGGCGGTTCCTGCCGGCGGCGGTGGCCGTGGTCCTGCTGGCCGGCGTCGGCGTGTGGGCGGACAGCCGGTGGACGCTGGACTGCCATCCGACGCCGACCGGCCAGGTGCGGGTGCGGGTGATCGCCGGGGAGTGCGTCGGCTACAGCGACACCGCCGCCCAGGTGTTCAACGCCGAACCCGGCCAGGACCGGCTGCGGTCGGTGCAGCGGCGGATCTTCGCGCAGAACCGGGCCGCCGAGGAGGTGTGGCGGCGCAGCGACCGGCGTCGGCCCTACCTCACCCTGGTCTACCTGGGCACCCTCACCGGCAACCGGACGCGCGCCGACGAGGAGTCCTACGTCTCCGAACGCGAGGAACTGGAGGGCCTGGCCACCGCCCAGTACGCCCTGCTCAAGGAGTCCGCGGCGGCCGACGGCGCGGCCCTGCTGCACGTGGTGGTCGCCAACGGGGGCCGGCAGATGCGCCACGCCGGGCCGGCGGTGGCCATGCTGGAACTGCTGGCCCACGACGACCCGACCGTGCTCGGGGTGGTCGGGCTGGTGGAGAGCCGCACCAGCACCGCCGCGGCGGTGCGGGAACTCAACCGGGTCGGCCTGCCGGTGCTCGCCCCCACCCTGTCGGCCGACCGGATGGACCAGAACTCCAGCCTCTACCTCCAGATCTCCGCGCCCAACGCGGCGCAGGCCGCGATGATCGAGACGTACGCCCGGCAGGTGCTGCGGGTGACCGAGGCGCACGCCTACTACACCACCGGCGAGGACAGCTCGCTCACCGAGGACCTCTACGTCGGCACCCTGGTCGACGGGCTGCGCCAGCGGTTCGGCAGCCGGCTCACCCGGCTCGACGAGTGGCGTACCGGGCGACGGTTGACCGCCGAGTGCGGCTACCGGGGGGTGCTGCTGTTCGCCGGGCGCTGGTCGGAGTTCGACGGGTTCCTGCGGGCGTTGAAGGAGTGCGGCAACGATCCGCCCCGGCACCTCATCGCCGACGACTCGGTCAACCGCTACATGGCCAACCCGGGGCTGCGGGCCAGTGCCCCGGGCAACCTGCCGGTGACGTACGTGTCGAAGGCGGCGCTGGCGACCTGCGCCGCGCTGCGGGCCGCGCAGGCCGCCCGGGACGACGCCCGGGGCAGCTTCCTGACCTGGGTCGGCGCCGACGACCTGCTCGACCCGCCGCGCTGCCGCGACGGTGTCGGCGCACCCGTCGGCGAGCGGGTCAGCCTCGCCTACGACGCGGCGATGATGATGGTGCGGGCACTGGAGAGCCTCGCCGCCCGGCTGCGGCACGCCGACACCGGCCGGCGCTGGGAGCCCCGCTCGGTCAACCCGGTCGGCGTGCACGCCGAGGTGCTGCGGCAGAACGCCGCCGTCGGCTACCCGGGGGTCGCCGGGGTGATCCGGTACGCCCCCGACTCGGGCGAGCCGGTCGCCAAGCGGCTGGCGTTGCTGCGGGTGGCGTGGGTGCCGGACGTGGCCGCCGAGCCGGTCGAGGTGTTCCACTGTGGTGCGGCCGACAGCGGACCGGACCCGGGCTGCCGACCCGTCTGACCCGTGGGCGGGTCGTGCGTCCGGACCCGCCGGGGCGCTAGGGTTCCCTCGATTCGTCCGCACGTGGGTGGGGAGCAGTGGGTGGGCAGGCTCGCATCGGCGTACGGGCAGGCGGTCGCCGCGCACCGGCAGGCCCGGCAGCGGTGGACGGCAGCCCGTGCCCTGCTGGACCGGCTGGCCGGGCAGCCCGTCCCGGAGCGCACCGCCGACCTGGTCGCCCGGCTGGCCCGGCTGGCCGACGCGCTGGCCGCCCCGCCGCCCGGCAGCACCGACCGGGCCGGCGCGACGGCCCCCGGCGGACCTGCACCCACCGGACCGGCACCCGGCCCCGTCGCCGGGGCACCCGGTGGCCCGCCGCCGGGACACGTCGTCGTGTCGCCGGGCGGTCCGGCCCGGGGCCACCGTGCGGCGTCCCCCGGCGACGGCCCGGCGGCGGTGCGCATCGGTGAGGCGTCCACGGCGGACGGTCGGTTCCCGCTGCTGCTGCCGCTGGGTGCCGGCCGGCACCTGGCGGTCGACGGGGACGCCCGTGATCCCCGGGTGGCGGTGCTGCTGCGGGTGCTGGTGCTGCGGCTGCTCACCACGGCCGCCCCGGGCAGCGTGCGGGTGGTCGGTATCGACCCGGCCGCCTGGGGGGCCACCTTCATCCCGCTGCGTCCGCTGCGCGACGCCGGGGTACTCGGTAGCGTCGCCACCACCGAGGCCGAGATCGGCGCGCTGCTGGACGCCGCCGAGGCGCACGCCCGCGCGGGGGAGGCCGAACTGTTGCTGGTGGTGGCCGCGTCCGCGCCCGGCCCGCGCGAGCTGGCCCGGCTCGCCGCGCTCACCCACGCCGGGCCGACCGCCGGGGTGTGCGTGCTGTTCGCCGGGCGCGCGGTGACCACGCCCGGCCAGGCCCCACCCACGCTGGGCGGCACCACCGAGGTACGTCTCGACGAACGGTACGCCCGCGTCGGCGACCCGCCCGGCTACCCGTTCAGCGCCGACGGCACCGGCCTGCCCGTGCCGGTGCTGCTCGACGGTGACCCGCCCGCCGCCGCCGTCCAGGCGCTGGCCGACCGGCTGGGCGCGCAGGTGCGCCGGGACACCGCCCTGCACCTGGCCGACCTGCTGCCCGAGCGGCGCTGGACCGGCTCCGCGCGGGGCGGCCTGACGACGGTGGTCGGCCGCTCCGGGCGTACCCCGGTCAGTCTGGCCTTCGACGACGCGACGCCGCACTGGCTGGTCGGTGGCCGCACCGGCGCGGGCAAGACGGTCTTCCTGCTCGACGTGCTCTACGGCCTGGCGGCCCGCTACTCCCCGGCCGAGCTGCACCTGTGGCTGCTCGACTTCAAGGAGGGGGTGAGCTTCACCGAGTTCGTCCCCACCGACCGTGACCCGTCGTTCCTGCCGCACGCGCGGGCCGTCGGCGTCGAGTCCGACCGGGAGTACGGCCTGGCCGTGCTCCGCGAACTGCGCCGGGAGCTGGGCCGGCGGGCCGGGCTGTTCAAGCGGCACGGGGTGACCAAGCTCGCCGACCTGCCGGACACCGAACCGGTGCCCCGCACGGTCGCCGTGATCGACGAGTTCCACGTGCTGTTCGCCGGCAACGACCGGCTGGCCCGGGAAGCTGTCGACCTGCTGGAGGAGCTGGCCCGCAAGGGCCGCTCGTACGGCGTACACCTGGTGTTGGCCAGTCAGAGCACCAGCGGCGTGGAAGCCCTGTACGGCCGGGCCGAGTCCCTGTTCGGGCAGTTCGCGCTGCGGGTGGCGCTACCCGGCGGTGAGGCGGTGCTCGGCCCCCGGGCGACCGTCGCCGGCCCCACCCGGATCGGCACGGCGCTGGTCAACACCGCCGCCGGGGCGACCGGCGCGGACATCCTGCTGCGGTTCCCCGACGCGCACGCCGACACCCGCCAGCTCGCCCGGCTGCGCTACGAGCTGTGGGACGCGCGCCCCGACGACACCGGCCCACCCGAGGTCTTCCGGGGCTACGCCACCGCCCACCTGGAGGACGAGCCGACCCCTGCCGCCACCCGCCGGCCGGCGGTGCTGGTGGGCCGGACGGTCGACGTGGCCGGCAGCACCGCCCGGTTCGACCTGGACGCCTCCCCCGGCCGGCACCTGGCCGTGGTGGGCACCTCGACCACCGGCGCGCACGTGCTACGGGCCGCCGCGCTGAGCCTGGCCGGCCAGCACCGGCCCGGGGAGGCCGAGTTCGTGCTGGCCACGCTGGTGGCCGCCGCCGACGAACTGGCCGACGACACGGCCGCCGGGCTGAAGGCCGCCGGGCACCCGGTTACCCAGGTCGACGCGGCCGGGCTGCGCACCCGCATCGCCGGGCTGGCCGCAGGCGGCGGGGAGCGCGGCCGGACGTACCTGGTGGTCTTCGGGGTGGACGCGGCCCACGCGGTGCTCGCCGCCGCCGACCCCGACACCTACCGGACCGGCCACGACGACCTGCGGGCGCTGCTGCGGGCGGGGCCGGGGCGCGGGGTGCACCTGCTCGGCTGGTGGCGGGGCCTGCGCCGGCTCGCCGACGACCTCGGCGGCAGCCAGAACCGCGACGACGTGGCCTGCCTGGTGGCGCTGAACGTGCCCGCCGACGACCTCGGGCTGCACCTCGGGGTGACCGACCTGGTGTGGACCCCCCGCCCCAACCGGGCCCTGCTGGTCGACCGGCACGCCCCGCGCACCGCGCTGATCGTGCCGTTCGTCCGCCCCGGGTACCACCCCGACGAGGAGCACTGAGTGGCCGGCTACGACGAGTACGCGGCGGCCGTCCGGCAGCTCTCCGCCCGGATCAGGGAGGGGGAGCGCGGTGCCGTCGCCGAGGCGGAACGCCGCCGTACCCTGCACGCCGGGGTGACCCAGCTCGGTCAGCGGCTGGCCGAGCTGGAAGAGCGCCTCGCCCAGCTCGCCGCCGCCCCCGGCCTGCCCGCCGTGCCCGGCCCGGACACGGCCCCCGGGGCCGACACGGGTCCGGGCGGGTCCGGGGTGGACGGCGATCCGGCGGTGGTGCTGGCGGAGGCCGGGCGGCTGGTCGACGAGGCCGACCGGCTGGGCCAGCAGGCCGAGGCGCTGGCCCGGCGGCCCGCTCTGCTGCCCACCTGGTCGCCGACCGCCCGCGCGGTCGCCGTCTACGTCGGCTGTGCCGCCGTCGGGGCGCTGGTCACGCTGGTGCTGGTGACCGCCAACAACGTCGGCGTGGTCGACGGTGTCACCCTAAGCGCGCTGATGTGCGCGGGGCTGCCGCTGATCTCCTTCGTGGCCGGCTGGCTGGTCCTCGGCCAGTGGGGACGGCCGGCCCTGGCCACCACCGACCCGCCGCGGTACGCCCCGCTCGGTTTCGTGATCTGCGCGCTGGCGATGCCGCTGACCTACTGCGTCACCGTGACGCTGTCCTTTTGGAGCCGCTGACGCGTGATCGACCTGTCCGCGTGATCCCCTCATATGGGCCGATGATGCGGGGTCCGGCCCGGTCCGATGCCGCTACATCGGCCCACATGAGGCGGACGCGGGGTGGCTGCGTCCGGTGGTCGCCTCGTAGGCTCGCGGTGACCGTGGGAGGGCGACAGGGGCGGGGGAGTGCGGGTGAGTGCGGCGGAGATGATCGCGAAGCTGGCCGTGGCCGCGCAGAAGCTGGACGAGGCGCGGGCCAAGACGGCGTCGGCCGTCCAGGACGCCGCCGAGGCGCGGGCCCTGGTCGCCGGGGCGTTGCAGGGCGTCGCCGCCGGCCCGCTGATCGGCATGATCGACAACTACCGGCAGGCGCTCGACCAGGCCGTCCAGGCTGGCCAGCCGGCCCGGCAGCAGGTCGAGGAAACGATCGCCAAGGTACGCGCGCTGGGCAACTGAGCGGGAACCCGGTGACCCGGCATTCCGGGCGGATGCGTGGTGGCGGCCCATCACACATCGGTCCCGGCCCGTGCCGGTGCCGCCGGTCGACCGGAGGGACAGGATGGACGTGACGATCGAGGTGGCGCAGTGACGGTGGTGAATGGGCGCGACGGCGGCGACCTGGACGGGTTCCACGTCGGGCGGGTGCCGGAGGATGCCGGGGAACTGGTGTCGGACTTCGCCTCCGAGTGGGAGGACGTCAGCTTCGCCACCCGGGTCTGGGAACGGGCCGTCGACGACGGCTACCGGGTGGACCTGCGGGTGCACGTCCTGCGCGGCGAACCTCTGACCACGCTGGTGCGCCTGCGCGAGTTCCTGGCCGGTTACCACGAGCGGGATTCCGCCGAGTGGCCGCTGGCGGAGTTCGCCCGTGGCGGGGATGTCGGGCTGGCCGGCGGGGGTGAGGCGTTCTGGCTCGTCCGGCCGGGCCTCGCGGTCGACGTGCTGGTGGACCTCGACCGGTTCGACGCGGAAACCGCGATCGAGGTGGCCGGCTCCGTCAGGGAGTTGCCCGCCGCCTGACCCTGGGAAAAGCCCGGGTGCTCCGGTGACCCTATGGGTAGGGTCGCCGGCAGGTGCCGTGCTGGTCGGCCGGTGGTGTACCGCTCCGTGGCTGCACAACTGGCGGTCGAACCAGCTCGCCCGTCGATGCCGTCGTGTCCCGTCAGAGCCGGAGGTTCCCCACAGTGGCCGGTACGACCTATCAGGTCATCGTGCGCGGCAGGTTCGCGCCGCTCGGTGACGAGCAGCGGGCCGCGCTGCTCGCCAGGGCGGACGAGCATGACGTCTACCAGGCGAAGTTCACCGAGGAAGGCACCGTCACCTACGAGCGGTCCCTGCTCGGGTTCACCTTCCGCTGCCTCGTCCCGGCCACCGGGGAGGACGATGAGGCGGTGGTGATCGGCAGGGCGGAAGCGTCGGCCGCAGCCGCCGTCGCGGAACTCGGCGCGGGCCACCGTGATCTCACGTCGGTGTCGACCGACCTCGCCGACATCAAGATCCGCCACCGGGCGCGCGGGTAAGGGGCTCCCGTCACCGCCGAGCGTCGGCCTTGGCGCTGATCCAATCCGCCCTCCTTCGGGGAGAGTTGTTGTCGTCCTGGGCGCAACAGATCTCCACGAACATGGCCTGCCTGTCGGTGCCACCACATTCATGATTCGCGCTACAGCCTCGGCCGCCACGGTCAGCGCGTGTCGTCGTGACGTCCTCGCCCCGCTACGCCGACGCGCTCGTGGTGCGCAGAACTCCGGACTGGTTCGTGGCTGCCGGCGTGTTCGGGGTGGTCGCTTACTCCGGGGTGTCGTCCTCGGTGGGGCGCGGGGGCCGGTGATTGGTGATCCACTCTTCGACGTCCTCGGCCAGCCACACCTTCATGCCGCGTAGCTCCTGGTAGGGCCTCGGGAAGGTGGGATGCCGGGTGAGCTGCTGGAACCGCTGCCGCGAGACACCCATCCGCTGGGCGATCTCGTAGGGACCCATCAGCAGCACCGGGTCACGACTCATGTCGCCGAGCGTAGTGATTCGCTGACTTTCCGATCGGCTATTGCCAGCTGACTGAACCTCCACCGGGGACCGTGTCGGTATGTCACGGCGAGTGTCCTACCACGAGCATCTGCTCGCCACGGCGATGACGTTGGCGCGGCGGCACCGGCCGGCGTGGTCGTGGCGGCGGTGGCGGTTCGTCTGCCGGTGCGGCAACGAACTGCCCTGTCGCTACCGGCACCGCATCCCGATCAACCGGCGGCACTGGCCGAGCCAGGACGGGCCGCGATGATCGAGCTACGGGCCGGGGCGCTGGTCCAGGTGACGCGGAAAGCGAGCCCGCAGTTCGTCAAGCCGATCCTGTTCCGCCTGATCCGGGTCCGCACCGAGTGGATCACGTACGACGGTTGGGCCTGGCTCGACGGCTACCAGATCGACGCCAGGGGCGACGCGGTGGCCCGCCGCTCGATCTACGTCCGACCGGCCGGACTTCAACCCGCCCCGCCCGCACCGGGACCCGCCGCACCGCCTCCTGCCCGGCGAAGTCCACCGCGCCAAGCTGATCGACAGGTATCGATTGACAGAAGTTTGTCCGATCGGGACACTCGATGAAACATAACCGTGCGTGCAAGGCCGCTCCGGGAGGACCAGATGAGGCTCGTACACCGGCGGCCCCTGCTCGCGGGAGCGCTCGCCGCCGCCACCCTGGTCGGCGTCGTCGGGGTCGCCACCGCGGCCTCCGCCGCCACCGGCTGCCGGGTGACCTACACGGTCTCCAGCCAGTGGAACGGCGGCTTCGGGGCCAACGTCGCCGTCACCAACCTCGGTGACCCGATCAACGGCTGGCAGCTCACCTGGTCGTTCACTGCCGGGCAGCAGGTCACCCAGTACTGGAACGGCACCGTCAGTCAGAACGGCGGCCGGGTCACCGTCGGCAACACCACCTGGAACGCCGCGCTCGGCACCGGGGGGAGCACGTCGTTCGGCTTCAACGGCTCGTGGAACAACGTCAGCAACCCGGCGCCGACCGACTTCGCGCTCAACGGCACCCCCTGCACCGGCAGCACGACGCCCACCACGCCCACCCCGGGCACCCCGCCCCCCACCACGCCGCCGCCCACCCCGACCACACCACCGCCGACCACCCCACCACCGAGCACCCCACCACCCACCCCGAGCACCACCCCGAGCGGCGCGGAGGCGACCATCGTGCCCGACCCGTCCTGGACCTGCGGCCGGTCCACCGGCCTCGTGCCGCCCACGCGTGGCCGGCTGGTGTTCCGGGCCGCAGCCCAACTCGGCGCGATCCGCGACGTCGGCGTCACCCAGTACGGCCACCGTCGCATCCTCGACATCCGGGGCGGCACGGTCACCGGGGACCGGATCAACGGCAGCATCCTCACCGGCGGCCTCGACCTGGAACTCACCCTCGGCACCGGCGCGACCGAGCTGGAACAGGTCGCCATCCTGCGCACCGGCGACGGCACCCCGATCTACCTGCGCACCTGCGGGGTCGCACCGGCCGGCGACTCCACCGTGCGGATCGTGCCCGACTTCGAGGCCCCGAACTCCAGCCCGTACGCCTGGTTGAACACCGGGACCTACGTCGGCACCCGGACCGTCGACACCACGACGAACACCCTGAACCTGGCCGTGTACGACGTCTCCGGGGTGTCCCCGGCCGACCCGCGCGTGCAACTGCGGGACCCGGCCGGGACGGCCAACCAGTCGTGGGACTGCCTGACCGGCAGCGGCACCCGGGGCGCGGCGGTGTTCACCGAGGCGGTCACGCTCGGGGCCAGCGTCTCGATCGGGGCCAGCAAGCGCGGCACCCGCAACATCATCCCCATCACCGGCGGCACCACCACCGGCCGGGTGGCCGGCTCGGTCCTGCCCGGTGGCGCGGACTACCAGCTCATCGGGTCGACCACCACGTTGGACGCCCGGTACGTCCTGTCCACCACCGACCGGGAGCTGATCCTGGTCCGCAACTGCGGGGCGTTCGGCCGGCTGGTGCCGACGTTCGAGGCCCGCGCCGCCGGCCCGTACGCCTTCCTCAACGCGAACACCTGGCTGAGTTCCGACCCGGGTTCCGCCCCGGGCGGCGTGAGCATCACCTTCTACGAACGCCGATGACGCTCCGGGAGGGTGCCCGCCCCTCCGCCCCGGCACCCGGCCCCGCCCACGGTCCCGGTGGGTCGGGGCCGGGGCGCGTCCGTCCGTCCGGTCAGCCGTCCAGCGCCAGCCCGGCCACCTCGTCGGCGCAGCCCCAGGACAGGGTCACCCCGGCGCCCCCGTGGCCGTACGTGTGCACCAGCCGCTGCCCCGGGGCCGGCCCGGCCTGCACCGCGACCCGGGGCCCGCCGTGCCGTGCCGGCCGCAACCCGACCCGCACCCCGAGCACGGGGGCGTCGGCCAACTCCGGCACCAGCGCCACGCACCGGGCCCGGATCGCCGCCGAGGTGGCCCGGTCGGGTCCGGTGTCCCACCGGTCCGGTTCGGCGGTGCCGCCGAGCACCACGTCGTGCCGGCGCGGGTGCACGTAGGTGATGCCGGCCGGGTTCTCCTCGTCGCGCACCGAGATGGTCAGGCCCGGGTTCGCCACCAGCACCAGCCGCCCGCGTACCGGATGCACCGCCGGGTCGTCGGCGAGCCGGCCGGCGGCCAGTCCGGTGGCGTTGACCACCGTCGGGGCCAGCGCGAAGCCGTCGTCGAGCCGGGTCAGCCGGCCGGCCACGATCCGCCCGCCGGCCGTCGTGAACCGGTCGGCCAGCCAGTCCAGGTACGGCGACATCTCCACCGTCGGGGCGGTGAACCGCAACTGGGTCGCGTACGGCCCGGAGCCGGGGTGGGCGACCAGGTCACCGACCGCCGCCGCCCACCACGGCGGGCCGGTCCACGGGCGGCGCAGCAGCATCCGGGTCGGCCGGGCCACCACCCCGGGCACCCCGGCGTCGGCCTGCCGGCCCAGTTCCGCGTACGTCCCGGTGGCCCAGCGCAGCACCCGGGGGTCGGCGTCGGTGTGGCTGGGGTACCAGACGGCGGCGGCGACCGCCGACACGGTGTCGCCGGGCGGGTCGGCGGTCAGCAGGGTCACCCGCGCGCCGCGCTCCCGCAGCCGTACCGCCGCCGTCAGACCGATGATCCCGCCCCCGACCACCAGCACGTCCATGTCCATCGTCGACCTCCCGGTCGGTGCCGCCCGCGGGCACGGGTGGCCGGACCTGGATCGTCTCCCCGACCGGCCCGCCGGGGCCACGACAGAAATGGCACCGGGAACCGTCGACGGACAGATATCCGACACTTATTCGGAAAGCCGATCTCCGCTGGGAAATGGGATCGCGGACGGCATTCGTCATCGGTAATGTCCAGCCGCGTCGAATTCCGCCATCCGCGGAGTCGACCGACAGCGTTGGTGTCATTCGTCGCCGGTGGCGACCGGTCCGGCGATCCGCTCGGTCTGCCCGACCCGTTCGGCGTTGCGGCCGTCGGGTCCGCCGCCCGACCGGTCCGCCGGTGGTCCGGTCCGCCGGGCCCCGGTCACGGCCGGCGACATCCGTAGTCGAGGAGCCTCCCGTGCCCGACCTGGACCCCGAGCCGCAACCCGGACCCCGCGCGGCCCAGCCCGGCCCGCCCGCCGACCGGCAGGCCGTACCGCCGGCCGGGACACCCCTGCGCCCGGCGGACGACCCGGCGTCGCCCGGCGGATCGGCGTGGCCCGACGCCGGACCGCCGGCCGCCGCGACGACGCCCACCGGTGCCGCGCAGGCGCAGGAGTCCCCGACCGCCGGGGACCGGTTCGCCCACCGCCCGCCCGGCTACCCGAGCGCCCTGGTCTGGCTGCGCGCCGGCATCGTGCGGGACTGGCGGGGCGTGCTCGGCGCCTTCCTCGCCACCTGGTTCTACGTACCGTTGGCGCTGGTCGCGGCGGTCTGGGGTGGCCTCGCCCTCGGCCTGTACGGGCTGGTCGCCGGGGGTACCCAGTCCGACGAGGCGGTGCCGGCGCTGCTGCGGGACGCGCCGCTGGTCGGGCCGCTGCTGGAGGCCTTCGTGGCGCGTTCCGGCGGGGTGGTCGGCGGGTTCGCCGGGTTCGCGCTCGGCGCCCTGGTCGGTTTCCTGGCCATCCTCGTGCTGCCCTGGCGCAACGCCGTCGACGAACCGGCGAACCTGTTCACCGGCCTGGCCGGGATGGTGATCGCCGCCGGCCTGGTCGGGGTGCTCTACACCGTCGGGCGGGTGCTGCTGGAACCGTGGCTGCTGGGCGTCTCGGGGGCGCGGCAGCTCAGCCGGCGGGAGGCCGAACGGCTGCGTCCGCTGCTGAGCGACTGCGCGGCCCGGCTCGGCCTGCCCGGTGAACCCCGGCTGCTGATCGAGGACGACCCGGTGCTCACCAACGCCCGCGCGTACGCCCGGCACGTCGTGGTGAGCACCGCCGTGCTCGACTGCACCGACGAGGAGATCGCCGCGCTACTCAGCCACGAACTGGTGCACTGGCGCACCGGCGACGAGGTGACCAGCGCGTTCATCCGGGGCGTCGGCCTGCCGCTGGTGCTGGTGCACGCCGTCCCGGCCTGGCTGATGCGGCGGTTCCCGCACCCGGCCACCGACTTCGTGGTGTTCATGTTCTTCTGGCCGGTGCTGCTCACCATGCGGTATGTGGTCCTGCCCTGCCACCGCCGGGACGTCCGGGCCGCCGAGTACCGGGCCGACGCCGGTGCGGTGCTCGCCGGACACCGGGAGGGGATGCGGTCCATGCTGGAGCGGCGACGCTCCTTCGAGACCGGACGCAGCGGCTGGGACGAGGCGGTCTGCGCCACCCACCCCCCGTCGGAGCTGCGCCTGGACCGGCTGGACCGGCCCGTCCCCGACCCCACCACCGACCGCGCGGCCACCGCACGCGGCCTCGACGAGCTGTTCGGCGGTACGACGACAGCGGCGGTCGGCTCCCGTCGCGCCCTGCTGGTCGTCGGCGCGCTGGTGCTGGTGAGCTGCCTGGGCGGGGGGCTGACCACGGCCCAGTGGGCGTTCTTCCGTCCCCAGGCGGCCGTCGGCGACTACTTCGCTGCCCTGGCCGACCACGACGGCCCGGAGGCGCTCGAACAGCTCACCCCCGACGTGCGGGCGGCGCTGGGCGACAGCGGGCAGCTCGCCCGGATGGTGGCGGCGAAGGACTACCGCCCGCCCACCGACGTGTCCGTGACGGGGGTGGAACGCGACGGCGACGAGGCGGTCGCCACGGTCGCCTACACCCTCGCCGGGCAGAAGCTGACCGCCGAGCTGCCGTTGCGCCGCGACGACTCCGCCGTGCTCGGGCTGTTCCACCGCTGGCACATCGACGCCGCCCCGGCGACCCTGACCCTGCCCGGCGGCCCGGCCCCGCTGACCGTCAACGGGGTGCCCGCGCCCACCGGTGCGGAGGAGGACGGGGTGGCGGTGCCGCTGCTGCCCGGGGCGTACACGGTCGCGGGGGAGAGCAACGCGCTCAGCGAGACGGCGCCCCGGGTGGTCTACGTCGTACCCGGGCAGCAGAGCGTGAGCGGCGCGGAGCTGACGCCCACCCTGCGGCCCGAGGCGCAGGCGGCGGCGGAACAGAGCGTGCGGTCCTACCTGGACGGCTGCGCGGCGCTGACGGTGGCCGCCCCGCAGGGGTGCCCGTTCCGCTACTACACCGGCGGTACGCCGGTGAAGAAGATCGCCTGGAAGATCACCCGGTACCCGACGATCGAGCTGACCCTGACCGGCCCGACCACCGCCCGGGTCTCCACCTCGTACGAGTCGCAGGGGTCGGCGCAGGCCACCGGCAGCACCGTCGGCTACTTCGGGACCACCCCGTTCATCGAGAACGAGACGTTCGGGGTCAGCGGCGTGCTGTCGGTGGTCGACGGCACGCTGACGTTCCAACCCGGTGACGACTGAGCCGCCCGGCGGCCGGACCGCACCGTGGGCGACGACAGAGATGGAGATCGAGATGACCGCGCCCCGCTCCACCGCCCCGGCCCGGCTGGTGCTGGCCCCGCGCGCCGCCGGCCCGCAGCGGATGACGCTGCTGGCCTGGCTGCACCGCGACCCGCGCTACCGGGCCCTGGTCCGCGACGCCGGGCAGAGCGGCGGTGGCCGGGCCGGCTTCAGTGACGCGGTGATCATCGCGGTGGTCGCCCAGGGGCTGCTGCCCGGCCTGTTCAACCTGGTGCAGAGCTGGGTGGACCAGCAGCGGACCGAGGTGAGCATCCGGCTCCAGGTCGGCGACTCCGAGGTGGAGATCCAGGTCAACGGCCGCACCGACGCGGCGAAGCTGCTCGACGAGGCCCAGCGGGCCCTGCGCCCGACCGACCCCGGCAACGAGATCACCCCCGGCGGCTGACCGCCGCCACCCGGCCCCCACGCCACCCGGCCCGTCGGGGCTCAACAACGGGGGCGAGGTAGCGGTATCCGCAGCTCGGGATGCCGCTACCTCGCCCCCGTGGTACGCCGGGCGCTGCGGAGAGGCATAAGGGTTGTTCGACCTGTTGCCGGCAGGCACGACACGCCGGGGCGGCGGGCGATGCCCGTGATCCCCGACGGGCCGCCACGGTGACCCGGTATGCGTGGTGGCGCGGGCGACGCCGTCATCTCCGGCGGGCTGGGCCCGTCAGGCGGCCTTGGCCAGGGCCTCGTACTCCTCGTCGGTGAGCTGCACCTCGGCGGCGGCCACGTTCTCCTCCAGGTGACCGACCGAGGACGTACCCGGGATGGGCAGCATGACCGGCGAGCGGCGCAACAGCCAGGCGAGCGCGAGCTGGGCGGGCGTCGCGTCGTGGCCGGTGGAGATGGCGTCCAGCGGGCCGCCCGGCTTGGCCAGGTTGCCGGTGGCGATCGGGAACCACGGGATGAACGCCAGGTCGTTGCGCTCGCAGTGGTCCAGGACGTCCTCGGCGTTGCGGTCGGCCAGGTTGTAGAGGTTCTGCACCGACACGATCGGAGTGATCTTCTGGGCCGCCTCGATCTGCGCGACGGTCACCTCGGACAGCCCGATGTGCCGGATCTTGCCCTCCTGCTTGAGCAGGGCCAACTCGCCGAGCTGGTCCTCCAGCGGCACCTTCGCGTCGATCCGGTGCAACTGGTACAGGCCGATGGACTCCAGGCCCAGGTGTCGCAGGCTCAGCTCGCACTGCTGACGCAGGTACTCCGGCCGCCCCACCGGCCGCCAGTCGCCCGGCCCGGAGCGGGTCAGGCCGGCCTTCGTCGCGATGACCAGGTCGTCGGCGTACGGGTGCAGCGCCTCCCTGATCAGCAGCTCGGAGACGAACGGCCCGTACGAGTCGGCGGTGTCGATGAACGTGACGCCCAGCTCGTACGCCCGGCGCAGCACCCGGACCGCCTCGGCCGGGTCCTTCGGGTCGCCCCACACCCCCGGCCCGGTGATCTGCATGGCCCCGTAGCCGAGCCGGTCGACCTGGAGGTCGCCGCCGATCCGGTAGGTGCCCGACGCCTTCGCGGGCTGACTGCTGGACCCCATGTGCCGTACCCCGATCCTGTTCGTAGTCGTCGGTGGCAAATCTAGCCACCCACCCCGACGGCTTTCCCGAAGATCGCGGCCGGCAACACCCACGGGCCGAATGTGGGCACCGACACTCAGCCGGCGTGCCGGATGATCACCAACGCCTGGTCGTCGTCGGAGCCGGAGAGCTTGGTCAGCAGGGTGTCCGCGATGACCTCCACGGGCTGGTCCCGCACCGGCACGAGCACCTCGTGCAGGGCCGTCACCCCGGCGTCGTACGCCTGGTCGCGCCGCTCCACCAGCCCGTCGGTGTACGCCACCAGCAGGTCACCCGGGCCGAACGCCACGGTGGTCACCGGCACCGGGTCGCGGACCAGCCCGAGCGGCAGCGAATGCCCCGTCCAGACCGTCTCCGGCGGTCGACCCGGCCGCAGCAGCACCGGATGCGGATGCCCCACCCGGGCGACCTGCGCCTGCCCGGCCACCGGGTCGACCACCATCGCCAGGCAGGTGCCGAGGAACCCGACCCCGAGCAGCCCGGTCAACCGGGGGAACACCTCGGCCAGCGGCACCCCGGAGCGGATCAGCGTGTTCACCACCGTCCGCAGCTGCGCCATGTCGGCCGCCGCCTCGACCTGGTGGCCCACCACGTCCCCGACGACCACGGCCAGCCGGCCGTCGTCGAGGTCGACCAGGTCGTACCAGTCGCCGCCCAGGTGCAGGCCGCTCATCGCCGGTTGGTAGCGGGTCGCCAGCTCCAGGCCGGGTGGCCCGATCGTGGCCGAGGTGCGTAGCCGGCCCGCCAGCCGGGTCACCAGGTTGTGTTCGGCGGCGGCCAACCGGACCCGCTCCAGGGTCTGTTCGCACAGGTCGGCGACGGTGTCCAGCAGGGCCAGGTCGTCGTCGTGCAGCGCCCGTTCGCGGGGCCAGCCGAAACCCAGCGCGGCGATGGGCCGCCGGGAGGCGTCCAGCAGCGGCAGCACGACGGTGGTCACCATCCCGTACTCGCCCGCCGGGTCGGGCAGGCCGGGATGCCGGGCGGCGAACTCGGCCCGGTTACGCAGGATGATCCGTTCCCCGGTGCGCAGCGCGTGGGCGATCGGCCGGGGATCGTCGATGGTCAGGTCGTCGAAGGTGGCGACCAGCCCGCTCGGCAGTTCCGCGTGCCACAGCCGGACCCGCCGGCCCTCGTCGCGCATCGCCAGGCCGGGCAGCGCCGCGCCGAGCGCCATCGGGGCGGCGTCCAGGATCACCTCGATCGCCTCGCCGGTGGAGCGGGTGACGCTGAGCCGGGCGGCGAACTCCGCCATCGCCCGCGCCGACGCGGTCAGCTCGGCCCGCCGCAGCGCCTGGCTGCACAGGCCGGCCACCGCGTCGAGCAGGATGCGGCGGGCCTCCTCGTCGGCGGCCGGCCCGTCCCAGCGCACCTCCAACGCCCCGAGCACGGTGCCGGTGCCGTCGCGCAGCGGCAGGCAGAGCCCGTCCGGCAGCGGCACCGTCGTCTCCTCCCGTACCGCGCGGGCCAGCGGCTCGTCGTCGGTGACCCGCAGTTCGACGGTGCCGACCTCGTCGGTCACCGTCAGCTCCCAGGCGCCCGCCGTGGCCGCCGCGACCCGGACCCCGTCCGCGCCGACCAGCCCCGGGGTGACCGCGCCGACCACGTCCATCACCGCCTGCCGGCTGCCGGCGGCGCTGAGCGCCCCGGCGAGCCGGGCCAGCCCCTCGGCCTGCCGCAACGCCCGCCGCCGGTCCCCGTCGGCGGCGACGACGACCGGGCCGCCGGGCGCGGCGTCGGCGGTGCCGCCCGGCACGGCGGTGACGGTGGTGAGGACGCCCTGCGGGTGGCCGGCGGCGTCGACCACCGGACCCGACGAGAAGACCGGCCCCGGCCCGTCGTCGCCGTGCCGGCAGGTGACCCGGGCGGCGGTCAGCACCCCGGTCAGCGCGGGCACCGCCTCGGGCCAGACCGCCGCGGCGGGCCGACCCAGCGCCCGCCTGCCGGCCGGGCCCAGCAGGTCCAGGTAGCCGTCGTTGGCGAGCAGCACCAGGCCCGGACCCCACCAGAGCGCGGCCGGCGTCGGGCTGTGCAGGCAGACGACCAGGGCGGTACGCAGGCTGGGCGGCCATTGCGCCAGCGGCCCGAGCGGGGTGCCGGCCCAGTCGTGGTCGACGATCCACCGGCCGGCCCGGCCGGCGCGGGAGAGCAGATCGCGCCAGCGGGAGTCGTCCGGCGGCCGGGGGGCGTCGGCGGAGCGAGTCATGTCGGGACCTCCGCTCTGCGGATCGAGCGCCTTCCCCATCAGTCGGACCGTACCAGCGTCGGCTGACGGGCACGTCTGCCGATCTGTCGGCGTGGGCCGGCCGAAAGGCCGTCGGTGCCGCCCGCCGCACCCGGTGTCCGCCCGGGCACGGCCCCGTCCGGCCCGAAGTTGTCCCGACCGGCGGTCAGCGGCGTCCCCACCGTGGGACGCTGGCCGGGTCCGGGGGACACCGGCGCGGTGTGGCGCCGACGCGGGGGAGGGGACGCGATGACGGGTACGCCGCAGCTGGACTTCGCACTCGACACGTACGAGTGCATCGTGCTCTATCCCGGCCCGGCCGGTCGGGTGCTGCCGAAGGAGACCGTGCAGCGCCTCCAGGCCGAGCACACCGCGCACATGCGGGCGCTGCAACGGCGGGGTCTGGTGCTGGTGGCCGGCTCGATCGACGGCCCGGCCCGGGAGCCCGCCCCACCGATCGGCATCGGGCTGGCCCGCACCGGATCGGTCGAGGACGTACGCAGCGTGATGGAGGCGGACCCGGCGGTGCAGGCCGGCCTCTACATGGTCGACGTGCTGACCTTCCTCTGCCCGGCGGGATCGCTGGAGTTCCCGCTGGTCAAGACCGACAGCTGACCGCCGGGGCGGCGGGCGTGGCGCGACGGTGACCGACGGTGGCGGTGGCGGCGCACGAGAGCACGGGAGCGCGCAGACGGCGATTGTCGTCGGGCGGTACGATTCCCGGCGCGCGGTCGCCGATGCCCGCCACTTCCCGACGTGCCCCCGGCGTGGCCCGCGTCCCGCCGGCCACGCGCCCACCCCGCGCGTCGTCGGACCCTGTTCCTCAGTCCGCAAGGGGTCGGCCCGCAGGTCGACCCGGAGGAGAGACTAGCCTGATGGGCGTGAACCGCCGCGCGAAGATCGTCTGCACTCTTGGCCCCGCCACCTCGTCCCCGGAGCGGATCCGGGGGCTCGTCGAGGCGGGCATGAACGTGGCCAGGCTGAACTTCAGCCACGGCAGTCACGCCGACCACGAGTCGGTGTACCGCCTGGTCCGCGAGGCCTCCGAGGCGGTCGGCATCCCGGTCGCCATCCTGGCCGACCTGCAGGGCCCCAAGATCCGGCTCGGCCGGTTCGCCGACGGGCCGCACGAGTGGCGTACCGGCGACTCGGTGGTGATCACCGGGGACGACATCCTCGGCACCAAGGACCGGGTCTCCTGCACCTACCGCAAGCTGCCCCAGGAGGTGAAGCCGGGCGACCGGCTGCTGATCGACGACGGCCGGGTCGCCGTCGAGGTCAGCGACGTCACCGGCAACGACATCCGGTGCCTGGTCACCGAGGGTGGTCCGGTCTCCAACAACAAGGGCGTCTCGCTGCCGAACGTGGCGGTCAGCGTCCCCGCCCTGTCGGACAAGGACGCCGAGGACCTGCGCTTCGCCCTCGGCCTGGGCGTCGACATGATCGCGCTGTCCTTCGTCCGCTCGGCCGAGGACATCAAGCTCGTCCACTCGATCATGGACGAGGAGGGCGTCCGCCGCCCGGTGCTGGCCAAGGTCGAGAAGCCCGAGGCGGTCGACCACCTGGAGGCGATCGTGCTCGCCTTCGACGGCGTCATGGTGGCCCGGGGTGACCTCGGTGTGGAGCTGCCGCTCGACCAGGTGCCGCTGGTGCAGAAGCGGGCCGTGCAGCTGTGCCGGGAGAACGCCAAGCCGGTCATCGTGGCCACCCAGATGCTCGACTCCATGATCGAGAATTCCCGGCCGACCCGCGCCGAGGCCTCCGACGTGGCCAACGCGGTGCTCGACGGCGCGGACGCGGTGATGCTCTCCGGCGAGACCAGCGTCGGCAAGTACCCGGTGCTCACCGTCAGCACCATGGCGAAGATCGTCACCACCACCGAGGCCGGTTCGATCGGCGTGCCCCGGCTCCAGCACGACCCCCGTACCCACGGTGGCGCGTTGACCGTGGCCGCGTCCTCCATCGCCCGCGCCATCGGGGCGAAGGCCCTGGTCGCCTTCTCGCAGACCGGTGACACCGTCAAGCGGCTCAGCCGGCTGCACTGCGACCTGCCGCTGCTGGCGTTCACCCCGGTCCCCGAGGTCCGCAGCCAGCTCGCGCTGTGCTGGGGCGTGGAGACCTTCCTGATGCCGTTCGTGCAGCACACCGACGACATGTTCCGCCAGGTCGACCAGGCGTTGCTGGGCCTCAACCAGGCCACCCCCGGCGACTACGTGGTGATCGTCGCGGGCAGCCCGCCCGGCACCCCCGGCTCCACCAACACGCTGCGGGTGCACCAGCTCGGCTCCCTGGTCGACGCCGCCTCCGCCCGGGCGTTGCAGTGAGCGGGAGGAGCGCGCCGGGTTTGCGCGCCCCGCAGTCGCGAACAGAGCCAGCCCGGTGAGCGCGAGGAGTGGGCCGGGTTTGCGCGCCCCGCAGTCGCGAACAGAAGCAGGCCAGTGACCGGGCGCCCGGCGGCGACCGGCCAGGCCGCGGTCGACCAGCTCCTCGAGGTCCTCGACCTCGACCACACCGGCGCGACGACCTTCCGTGGGGTGAGCCCTTCGGTCGGTCCGCAGCGGGTGTTCGGGGGGCAGGTCGCCGGTCAGGCACTGGTCGCCGCCGGGCGCACGGTCGACCCGGAGCGGTTCGTGCACTCGCTGCACGGCTACTTCGTCCGGCCCGGCGATCCGGCCGAGCCGATCGACTACCAGGTGGAGAACGTCCGGGACGGGCGGTCCTTCTCGGTCCGCCGCTCGGTGGCGTTGCAGCACGACAAGCCGATCTTCTTCATGTCGGCGTCCTTCCAGCGGCAGGAACAGGCCCTGGAACACCAGGCGCCGACCCCGCCGGACGTGCCCGGCCCGGACGACGTCCCGACGATGTCCGACCGGTTGGCCCGCTACCCGGAGCGGCTCGGCATCTGGGGGCAGATCCCCCGCCCGATCGACGTCCGCTACGTCGGCGAGCCCGGCTGGGTACGCCCCGGCGACCGCCCCGCCGACCCGTACCAGCGGGTCTGGATGCGCATCGACGGCAAGCTGCCCGACGATCCGCTGCTGCACGCCTGCGCCCTGACCTACGCCTCCGACCTGACCCTGCTGGATTCGGTCCTGTCGGTGCACGGCGAGGTCTGGGGGCCGGGCGGCCTGGCCGGGGCGAGCCTGGACCACGCGCTGTGGTTCCACCGGTCGTTCCGGGCCGACGAGTGGTTCCTCTACGACTGCTGGAGCCCGTCGGCCTCCGGCGCGCGGGGCCTGGCCACCGGCCGGATGTTCACCCTCGACGGCCGGCACATCGCCAGCGCCGTCCAGGAGGGACTGCTGCGCCGCGTCGGCGACTGAACGCACCCGCCGCCGAGCGTGGCGGCGGGGCCGGCCGGGCTCAGTCAGAAGCTGCTGACCACCTTGACCAACGCCTCGTCGATGGTGGTCGGGTTCTTGGCGTCGAACGCCTTGCCGGCCGACGCCTTGGCGATCCGGTCCAGCGCGGCCAGGTCGGAGTCCTGGTCGAAGGCCACGCAGAAGACCTTCACCGGCTTGTTCGGGTCCAGCGCGATGTCCCGCAGCAGCCGGTTGAGGTCGCTGTCCTTCTGGTACTCGTTCTTGCCGTCGGTGAGCACCACCACCGCGTTGATCCGGTTCGGGTCGTACCTGTCGAGCAGGGTGCGGTGTGCCGCGCGGACGGTGGCGTACAGCGCGGTGTTGCCGCCGATGCGCAGCCCGGCGAGTTTCCGGTTGAACGCGTCCCGGTTCAGCGGCGCGAGCCGCACCTCCTCGCTGTACGGCCGCTTCGGCCGTTGCGGGGTCTCGCTGGAGAACGACCAGAGCGCCACCTGGTCGGCGGCGTTGAGCAGCCCGATAGCCTTGCTGGCGGCGTCGGTGGCCACCTGGAACCGGGTCCGGTCGCCGACACCGGCCTGCATCGAGCCGGAGGTGTCCACGGCGAGCAGGATGTTGGCCTTCTTGCGCAGGGTGTCCCAGCTGCCGAGGATCGCGCCGACCACCTCCGGGGTGGGCGGGTCGAAGTAGGTGAGCCGGTCGCCGCCCGGCCCGGCCACCGTGGCCAGCAGCGTCTCGGCGGGCCGGCGCTCGTCGTCCCGGAAGCCGAGGGCGGCGAAGCTGCGCTGTTGCGGGCCGTCCCGCAGGAACGCGAGGAAGTCCTCGGCGGCCTCGCGTTGCGCCGGGTCGGCCGACGGCAGCACCACGTACGGATGGTCGAGGTTGAAGGTGCCCTCCTTGGGGTGCACCGCCACCAGCGGGACCCGGGGCTTGCTGCCGGTGGGGCTGAGCTGGCCCTGGTTGTAGAGGTAGACCAGCTCCTCCTGAAGGACGATCGCGCTCATGTCGGTCGCCGGGGCGTCCCCGGTGGCGGCGGCGTCGGCCTCGGCGAGACCGCGCAGCAGGTCCACCGAGTCGTCGCTGTAGTGCGAGACGTTGGCCTCGATCCGCCGGACGAACTGGGTGACCGCCGGCTGGGCGAGGTCCTCGCTGGTCAGGTCGCTGGCCCGGTTGACCGCCGCGTAGTAGGTGGCGATGGTGGCGGCCAGGCCGGAGGTGGACAGGTGCGGATTGTCCTTGCCGAAGGTGAACCGGCCCCACTCGGGCCGCCCGAACGCCGCCCAGCCGGTGTCGCCGGAGAGGCCGAGCACGTCGGCCCAACCGAGCGGCCCGCGCTGCTGCACCAGTTCGCCCCGGTCCTTGGGCATGGCGATGACCAGGGGACTGTTGGCGATCGACGGGTACTGCCCGGGGGTCTGCGCGGGTCGGCCGGCCGCCTTGTCGAGCAGGCGTAGCTGCCCGGTCCACAGCGACGAGGTGGGCAGCCACACCTGCGGCTCGGCGACCTTGGGCTGGGTGAGGGCCCACCCGCCGGCCAGCGCCTCCATCGCCTCGCCCGAGTTGAGGCCGTGCACGGTCACCTGCGCGCACCGCCCGCCGAAGCGCCGGTCGGCGGCGTTGTACCGGTCGGCGAGCTGGGCGACCAGCTCGCTCTTCTCGGTGGAGGAGCTGACCTCCAGCGGTACGCAGTCCGCCCGGTCCGTGCCGGGGGCCGGCCGGACGTACAGGTACGCCCCGGCGATCACCGCTAGCCCCGCGACGACGGCCACCGCGTGCGGCAGCCACGGTCGGGCGGGACGCTGACCGGCGGGCATCGGCTCCTCCAGGGGTTCGTTCGGCGGGTCAGGCGTCGGTGCGGGGTGCCGGCACGGGCGGCGCGCCGGACTGCCCGATCGAGCCGTCCGGCGGGCCGGACGGGGTCAGCGCGGCGGCGACGAGCAGACGGACACCGTAGACCACGACGAGGGCGAGCAGACCGACGGCGGCGGCGGTGCCCACGTCGGTGCTGGCGACGTACCCGGTGGCGAAGCCGACCGCGCCGAGGAAGATCGCGAGGGACATCCCCCACGGGTCGGCCCACTGTCGACGCAGCCGCCGGCCGAAACCGTCCCGGGCCGCCGGTGGGGTGGCCGGCCGCTCCGTGGCGGCGGGCGGGGTGGGGGTCGGGGTGGACCAGGCCGCCGCCGGTGGGGCGGTCGGTGTCTGCGGCGCGGGGTGGGCGGTCGGCGTGGTGGGCCACGGCGTCGGCACCGGGTCCCCGGTCACCTGCGGGGCCGGGGGGACGGTCGAGGTGCCCGGCCAGGCTTCCGCCACCCCGGCGGTCGGCCAGGGGTCCACCGCCGCCGCCGTCGTCGGCCACGGGTCGGCCGCCGCGACGACCGGCGGGGTGGTGGCCACGGTACGCGGGACGTGCCGGGTGGCCGCGGCGTCGGTGCCGGCCCGCAGCACGGTCTGCAACGGCACCTCGCCGCTCGGGTGGGCGTCCCGCCCGAGCAGCCGCAGCAGCACCTCCTGGGCGGTCGGCCGGGCCCGGTGGTCCTTGTCGAGGCACTGCCCGATCAGGGTGGCCAGCGGGCCGGTGAGCCCGGTCAGGTCCGGCGGGTCGTGCAGGACCCGGTGCATCACCGCGGCGACCGGGCCGGTGCCGAACGGCGGCTGCCCGCCCGCCGCGAAGGCGATCGTCCCCGCCCAGGCGAACACGTCGCTGGCCGGCCCGACCTCGTCGTCGCGGAACCGTTCCGGGGCCATGTAGGTGGCGGTGCCCATGATCCGGCTGGTCATCGTCTCGGTGACGTCCAGCGCCCGGGCGATCCCGAAGTCGATCACCCGGGGGCCGTCCGCGGCGAGGATCACGTTGTCCGGCTTCAGGTCGCAGTGCACCACGTCGGACTGGTGGATCGCGGCGAGCGCGGTGGCGGTGCCCACGGCCAGCCGGTGCAGCGCGTTGCCGACGACCGGGCCCTGCTCACGGACGTGCCGTTGCAGGGTGACGCCCTCGATGAACTCGCTGACCACGTAGGGCAGGTCACCGTCCACGTCGGCGAAGAGGATCTGCGCGGTGCAGAACGGCGCGACCCGGCGGGCGGCGGCGATCTCCTTGACGAACTGGGCCTTCGCCCGGGGATGCTGGTGCAGGTCCACGTTGATGACCTTGACCGCGACCCACCGGCCCTGTTCGTCACGGCCCAGGTAGACCACGCCCTGACCGCCCGCGCCGAGCCGACCGATCAGCTCGTACGGCCCGGCCTGGCGCGGGTCGCGCGGGTTCAGCGGCGTCACGTCCGGCATCGCTGTCGCTGCCCCTATCGGCCTGTGCTCCGGTGCGCTGGTATCCGCCACCGGCGACCCTGCCGGCGACACGGGTATGGTGCCATGCCCGCGCCACCGGGACAGCCCACCCTGGCCGTTCGGTGGAGGGTGGCGGTCCGGCCGGCGGGGCCGGCGACTAACCTTGCGGCCATGCGCCTCTCCGCCCGGGTCGACTACGCACTGCGTGCGGCGGCCGAACTCGCGTCGGTCGCCGACGGCGCGGACGCCGGCCGGTCCCGTCCGGTCACCGCCGAGCAGATCGCCAGGTCGCAGGACATTCCGCCGAAGTTCCTGGAGAGCATCCTGCTCCAGTTGCGCCGGGGCGGCGTCGTGCACGCCCAGCGGGGCCCGGAGGGCGGCTACTGGCTGGCCCGGCCGGCGGCGGAGATCTCCCTCGCCGAGGTGATCCGGGTGATCGACGGGCCGCTGGCCCACGTCCGGGGGCAGCGTCCCGAGCAGCTCGGCTACCACGGCGCGGCCCGCGCGTTGCAGGAGGTCTGGATCGCGTTGCGGGCCAGCGAGCGGGAGATCCTGGAGCAGGTCACCATCGCCGACGTGGCGGCCGGGGTGCTGCCGGGCCGGATCAACGAGCTGGCCGCCGATCCCCGCGCCTGGAGCTGACACCCCCTCGGGCCGCGTCGCCCCGCCGCACCCCGGACGACCTGGCGCGCGGGGTTCCGACCGGCGTGTCCCGCTCCGCCGACCCCGTCCCACCCACCGATCTGGGGGTTGACCGGGGAGCGTCCGTGCCGCATTCTCGACCAAGTCGATAGGAGATGCCGAAAAGTTCGGAGGGCTCGTGCGCAAGCTTCTGATCCTCGCTCTGGTCGGGCTGGCCGCACAGCTCGTCGACGGCGCGCTCGGCATGGCGTACGGGCTGACCTCGTCGACCCTGCTGCTCTTCGTCGGGGTCGCCCCGGCCGCCGCCTCGGCGTCGGTGCACCTCGCCGAGATCGGCACCACGCTCGCCGCCGGTGTCGCCCACTGGCGGTTCGGCAACGTCGACTGGCGGGTGGTGACCCGGATCGCCCTGCCCGGCGCGGTCGGCGCGTTCGTCGGGGCCACCTTCCTCAGCGCCATCTCCACCGAGAGCGCCGCCCCGTGGATGGCCGGCATCCTGTTCACCCTCGGGGCCTACCTGCTGGTGCGCTTCTCCCGCCCGCTGCGTCAGCGCTCCGGTGCCGGGCGGCTGCGCGGCCGGTTCCTCGGCCCGCTGGGTCTGGTCGCCGGCTTCGTCGACGCCACCGGCGGCGGGGGCTGGGGCCCGGTGGCCACCCCGGCGCTGCTGGTGTCCGGTCGGATGGAACCCCGCAAGGTGATCGGCTCGGTGGACACCGCCGAGTTCGTGGTGGCCGGGGCGGCCAGCATCGGCTTCCTGATCGGCCTGGGCAGTGAGGGCTTCCTGCTGCCGACCGTGGCGGCGCTGCTGGTCGGTGGCCTGATCGCCGCGCCGGTGGCCGCCTGGCTGGTGCGGATCGTCCCCGCCCAACTGCTGGGCGCGACCATCGGCGGGGTGATCGTGTTGACCAACGCCCGCACCCTGCTCAACGCCGGTGCCGCCGGCTCGACCGTCCGCCCGGTGGTCTACGTGCTGCTCGCCGTGGGCTGGGTGGTCGCCCTGACGTTCGCCGTCCGCGCGTTGCGCCGCACCCGCCGCGCCCGCGCCATCGTCGACGCCGCCACCACCGCCGATGCTCCCGCCGTCGGGCCACAGTCGGCGGACACCACGGCTCCGGCCGTCGCGGCGCCGGCCGGCACCGACCCGGCCGGGGCCGACGACCGGCTGGCCGTCGTCGAGCGCTGACACCGACGGGGGTACGCCACCCGGTGTCCCCCCGCCGCAGCGACCGTCGTCAGCACCGCCCGCCCCGGGCCGGGGCGGCGACGGTCACCCGGGGAACGCGCCGCCCGGGGCAGGCCCACCCACCGGGGTGGCCCCGGCGAGGAGGTCCGTCGCCGCCGCCGACAGCAGCGCCCAGGCCCGGTCCACGTGCTCCGGCCCGGTCAGCGGCGAGCCGACGGCCAGCCGCAGGGTGTACCGGCCGTTGACCCGGGTGTGGGTCAGGTACACCTGTCCGCTGTCGTTGACCCGGGCCAGCAGCGCCGCGCTGGCCTCGTCACCGGCCCGCAGCCGGAACGTGACCAGGGAGAACGGGTGCGGGGCGGCGAGGGCGAACCGGTCGTCGGCGCGGACCCGGTCGGCGAACCGGTCGGCCAGGGCGATCCCTGCGCGCAGGTGCGCGCGGAGCCCCTCGACGCCGTACCAGCGCAGGACGAACCAGAGTTTCAGCGCCCGGAACCGGCGGCCCAGCGGGACCTGCCAGTCCCGGTAGTCGATCACCGCACCGGATTCGCTGGCGGCGTTGCGCAGGAACTCCGGCATCACGGTCAGCGCCTCGATCAGCTCGCCCCGGTCGGCCACCCAGAAGGCGTCGCAGTCGAAGCCGGTGAGCAGCCACTTGTGCGGGTCGAAGCAGTACGAGTCGGCGTGCTCCACCCCGGCGTGCGTCCAGCGCAACTCGGGGCAGACCGCCGCCGCCCCGGCGTACGCGGCGTCGACGTGCAGCCACACGCCGTACCGCGCGCAGATCGCGCCGATCTCCGGCAGCGGGTCGACGGCGGTGGTGGAGGTGGTCCCGATGGTCGCCACCACGATGGCCGGCACCTCGCCGACGGCCAGGTCCGCCTCGATCGCCGCGCGCAGCGCCGCCGGGCGCATCGCCTGGGTCTTCGGGTCCACGTCGATGGTCTGGACGCCCTGCTCGCCGAGGCCGGCGATGCGGGCCGCCTTCTCGATCGAGGAGTGCCCGTGCACCGAGGTGTACGCCCGGTAGCGGCGGTCGACGCCGACCTCCCGCCACCGGCCGCCGCTGGCCCGGTGCAGCGCGGCCAGGGTGGCGACCAGGGTCGCCGAGGAGGCCGAGTCCTGGATGACGCCGCCGCCGGTGCCGGTGGAACGCCAGCGCGCGGGCAGGTCCATCAGGTCGGCCAGCCAGTCCAGCACGACCGTCTCCAGTTCGGTGCCGGCCGGGTTGGTGGCCCAGAGCATGCCCTGGCTGCCGAGGCCCGAGCTGACCAGGTCGGCCAGCACGCTGGGGCCGCTGGTGTTGGCCGGGAAGTAGCCGAAGAAGCCGGGGTGCTGCCAGTGGGTGACCCGGGGCGCGATGATCGCGTCGAGGTCGGCCAGCATCGCCGCCACCGGCTCGCCGTGCGCGGGCGGGCCGGTCGGCAGGGCGGCGGTGACCGTGCCGGGCGGGTCCGGTGGGGTGACCGGGCGTCGGTCCAGCGTCCGCCAGTAGTCGGCGACCCAGTCGACCACCGCGTACCCGGCGCGGCGGAACTCCTCGGGGTCCATGTGCTCAGCCATCCGCCGAGTCGATCAGGTGGGCGGGTCGGGAGCAAGAGCGGGTACGGCTTGTGCGGGCGGAAAGCGTTGTCCTACGATCCGACTGCGCGGAGTCGAACTATGGATGTCGATGCAAAGGCGTCCGTCACCACCGTCAGCGCGGCGTCATCCCGCCGGTCCGGGCAGGCCGGCGTCGCCACCGTGCGCTGACCTCCGCGAAAGGCGTTTCCGTGCACCTGAGCCCCACCCGTCGTCGCGCCGCGTTGCTCGCCGCCGCCGCGGCCACCACCCTCACCGCCGGTGCCCTCACCGCCGTGGCGGCCTCGGCCGCCGCCGCCGGCTGCCGGGTCGACTACACGATCAGTAGCCAGTGGGGCGGCGGCTTCGGCGCCGACGTCCTCGTCACCAACCTCGGCGACCCGATCAACGGCTGGACGTTGACCTGGTCCTACACCGCCGGCCAGCAGGTCACCCAGGCGTGGAACGCCACGGTCACCCAGTCCGGGGCGCAGGTCAGCGCCAAGGACGCCGGTTACAACGCGGCGCTGGGCACCAACGGCACCGCGAACTTCGGCTTCAACGCGTCGTGGAACAACGCCAGCAACCCGACGCCGGCCAGCTTCGCCCTCAACGGCACGACCTGCACCGGCGGCACCGCGCCGACGACCGCGCCCCCGACGACCGCGCCGCCGACCACGGCACCGCCCACCACCGCGCCCCCGACCACACCACCTCCGACGACACCGCCGCCGACCACGCCCCCGCCGACCAACCCGCCGGCCGGGGCCAAGCAGCTGGAGGATCTCGACCGGGGGCTGATCAGCGTCCGCTCCGGCAGCGGGAACCTGGTCTCCTGGCGGCTGCTCGGCACCGAGACCTCCGGGGTGTCGTTCAACCTCTACCGGGGCTCCACCAGGGTCAACGCCTCGCCGATCACCGGTGCCACCAACTACCTCGACAGCGGGGCGGCGGCCGGCTCGGCGTACACCGTGCGGGCCGTGGTGAACGGTGCCGAGCAGGCGGCGTCCGCGCCCGCCCTCCAGTTCGCCAACGGCTACCTGGACGTGCCGATCCAGCCGCCGGCCGGCGGCACCACCCCGGCCGGGGAGGCGTACAGCTACTCGGCCAACGACGCCAGTGTCGGTGACCTCGACGGCGACGGCGACTACGAGATCGTCCTCAAGTGGGACCCGTCCAACGCCAAGGACAACAGCCAGTCCGGCTACACCGGCAACGTCTACGTCGACGCGTACACCCTGACCGGCAGCCGGTTGTGGCGCATCGACCTGGGCCGCAACATCCGGGCGGGTGCCCACTACACCCAGTTCCAGGTGTACGACTACGACGGCGACGGCAAGGCCGAGGTGGCCATGAAGACCGCCGACGGCACCCGCTCGGGCACCGGCCAGCTGATCGGCTCGTCGTCGGCGGACTACCGCAACTCCAGCGGCTACGTGCTGTCCGGCCCGGAGTACCTGACCATGTTCAACGGTCAGACCGGCGCGATCGCCTCCACCGTCAACTACGACCCGCCGCGCGGCACCGTCTCCTCCTGGGGCGACTCGTACGGCAACCGGGTCGACCGGTTCCTCGCCGGCACGGCCTACCTGGACGGGCAGCGACCGTCCCTGATCATGGCGCGTGGCTACTACACCCGGGCGGTCATCGCCGCCTGGGACTTCCGCAACGGCGCGCTGACCAAGCGGTGGACGTTCGACTCCAACGCCTCCGGCAACTCCGCCGCCGCCGGCCAGGGCAACCACCAGCTCTCCGTCGCCGACGTCGACGCCGACGGCCGCCAGGAGATCGTCTACGGCGCGGCCACCATCGACGACAACGGCCGGCTGCTCTACTCCACCAACAACGGTCACGGCGACGCCCTGCACGTCGGTGACCTGGACCCGAGCCGCTCCGGCCTGGAGATCTTCAAGGTCGACGAGGACGGCAGCAAGCCCAGCTCCTGGTTCGCCGACGCGCGTACCGGCCAGATCCTCTGGTCCACCGGGGCCAACGGCGACAACGGCCGGGGCGTCTCGGCCGACATCTGGGCCGGCAGCCCCGGTGCCGAGTCGTGGTCGTCGGCGGTCGACGGGCTGGCCAACACCCGGGGGCAGAACATCGGCCGCAAGCCGTCGTCGGCGAACTTCCTCGCCTGGTGGGACGGCGACCCGGTGCGTGAGCTGCTCGACGCCACCAAGATCGACAAGTACGGCACCGGCGGTGAGACCCGGCTGCTCACCGGCAGCGACGTGGCCTCCAACAACGGCACCAAGTCGACCCCGGCGCTGTCCGGCGACATCCTCGGCGACTGGCGCGAGGAGGTGATCTGGCGCACCAGCGACAGCCGGGCGCTGCGGATCTACAGCACGCCCACGCCGACCAGCACCCGGATCTACACGCTGATGCACGATGCCCAGTACCGCGTGGCGGTCGCCTGGCAGAACACCGCCTACAACCAGCCGCCGCACCCGGGCTTCTTCATCGGTGACGGCATGTCCACCCCGCCCACGCCCAACATCTACCTGCGCTGACGGTGTGGGCCCGGCGCTGACCGGGCCCACACAAGCAGGCACCGGGTCGCCAGCCGCGGAATCCGCTCAGCTGGCGACCCGGTGCACCACACCGCAGCACCCCCGACCCGTCCCGACCGGGAGTGCCGTACCACCACCGGTAATAAAGTTAGAGGTCGTCCGCAACGGTGGGGTGACGTGGCTATGAAGAGCGTGTTTCAGACGCCCCGGGACAGCCCGCCGACCACCTTCCCGGCCACCAGCTCGAACGAGCGCACCCGGTCGGCCACGTCGTACACCATGGTGGTGAGCATCAGCTCGTTCGCGCCGGTGCGGGCCAGCAGCTCGGTGAGCTGCCGACGGACCGTCTCCGGCGAACCCATCGCCTGACCGTCGCGGCGCTGCCGCACGAACTCCCGCTCCAGCTCGGTGTACGGGTACCGGGCGGCGTCGTCGGGGCTGGCCAGCGGCTCCGGCCGCCCCGAGCGCAGCTTGAGGAACGACAACCCGGCCGGCCCGGACAGCCACTCGGCCCGCTCGTCGGTGTCGGCGCAGACCACGTTCACCGCCACCATCGCGTACGGCTCGGCCAGCCAGCGCGACGGCCGGAAACTCTGCCGGTAGAGCTGGAGCGCGGGCAGGGTGTGCTGGGAGCTGAAGTGGTGCGCGAACGAGAACGGCAACCCCAGCAGCCCGGCGAGCTGGGCGCTGAACCCGCTGGAGCCGAGCAGCCAGACGGCGGGGGACTGGCCCAGCCCCGGGCTGGCGGTGATCGCGCCCGGATCGTCGCCGCTGAAGTAGTTCATCAGGTCGGCCAGCTCCCGGGGGAAGCCCTCCGCCGACAGCCCCTCCATGGTGCGCCGCAGGGCCAGCGCGGTCCGCTGGTCGGTGCCGGGGGCCCGGCCGATGCCCAGGTCGATCCGGCCCGGGTGCAGCGCCTCCAGGGTGCCGAACTGTTCGGCGACCACCAGCGGCGCGTGGTTGGGCAGCATCACCCCGCCCGAGCCCAGCCGGATCGTGGTGGTGTGCGCCGCCAGGTGGGCGAGCAGCACCGCCGGTGCGGAGCTGGCGATCGCCGGCATGTTGTGGTGCTCGGCCACCCAGAACCGGCGGTAGCCCAGTTCCTCGGTCCGGCGGGCCAGCTCGGTGGTGTGCCCGAGCGCCTCGGAGGCGGTGGCCCCGGCGGCGACCGGAGCAAGATCAAGAACAGACAACGGTACGTCGATCACGCCTGGTCCCAACCCACCCCACGCCGGATTTGTTCCTACGGGCCCGGCCCGCCGTGCGGATACCGCAACATCAGTGACGTCGCGCTGTCCGGGCTCTCCGGATACCGCATCATCGCTGTCCTTGCGAGGAACTTGCGACGGGCGTCAGCCCCGGCCGCGGGCCTGCTCGAAGATCAGGCTGGTCTGGGTGTGCTGCACCGCCGGATCCACCGCCAACTGGTCCAGGACGAAGTCGCGCAGCGCGTCACCCGACGCCGCCCGCACGTGCAGCACGTAGTCCTCCGCGCCCGCCACGTGGAACACCGACACCACCCCGGGCAGCCGGACCGACCGGGCCCGGAAGGCGTCCACCGCGGCCCGCTCGTGCGCGGTCAGCCGGACCGACACCAGCGCCTGCAACGGCAGCCCCACCGCCGCCGGGTCCACCTCGGCGTGGAACCCCCGGATCGCCCCGCAGTCCCGCAGCGCCCGGGTACGGGTCAGGCAGGTCGACGGGGCCACCCCCACCCGTTCGGCGAGGGCGTTGTTCGGCAGCCGGCCGTCGGCGGCCAGCTCGGCCAGGATCGCGCGGTCGACGTCGTCCAGGGTGGCGAAGGGCCGTACATCGTTCGGTGCGGAGGGCATCCCCGCATCCTTCCGTGAATCCGAGCACAGGAAAAGCCGCCCTGCCAGAATATCGTTCGAAGGTGTTGCCCTCCGTCGTGCTGATGTTCGAAGCTGCCGGTATGACGGCGGCTACGGCATGAACCCTGACTCCAGCGTCGGGGCGACCCTCGACGACACGTCCGTGGACACCCGGGCCGTGCACGCCGGCCGGGAGGACCTCGCGGCCCTCGGGGTGCACGTACCGCCGATCGACCTGTCCACCACCAACCCGCTGCCGTCGGTCGAGGCCGGCGGCACGGCCTACGAACTGCTCGCCACCGGCGGCACCCGCGCGCCCGGCGACAGCGCCGTCTACCAGCGGCTGTGGAATCCCACCGTGGCCCGCTTCGAGACCGCGCTGGCCACCCTCGAAGGCACCCCGGCGGCGGTGGCCTTCGCCAGCGGCATGGCGGCGCTCACCGCGTCCCTGCTCGCGGCCACCCGGGACGGCCGCCGGCACGTCGTCGCCGTCCGCCCCCTCTACGGGGGCACCGACCACGTGCTCGCCACCGGCCTGCTCGGCACCGAGGTCAGCTGGGCCCGCCCCGACGAGGTGACCGACGCCGTACGGGCCGACACCGGCCTGGTCGTCGTGGAGACCCCGGCCAACCCCACCCTCGACCTGGTCGACATCGCCGCGCTGGCCACCGCCGCCGGTGACGTCCCGCTGCTGGTCGACAACACCGTCGCCACCCCCGTGCTCCAGCAGCCGGCCCGGCACGGCGCCGCGCTCGTCCTGCACAGCGCCACCAAGAGCATCGGCGGACACGGCGACGTGCTCGCCGGCGTGGTGGCCTGCGACGACGACTGGGCCGCCCGGTTGCGCCAGGTGCGCGCGGTCACCGGCGCGGTGCTGCACCCGCTCGGCGCGTACCTGCTGCACCGGGGCCTCCAGACGCTGCCGCTGCGGGTCCGCGCGCAGCAGGCCGGCGCGGAGAAACTCGCCCTGCGGCTCGCCGGGCACCCGGCCGTCGTGCGGGTCCACCACCCCTCGGTGCACGACCCGGCCGGGCTGGTCGGCCGGCAACTCGCCGGCACCGGAAGCCTGCTCGCCTTCGACGTACGCGGCGGCGCGCCGGCCGCCGCCCGGGTCGCCGGGGCCTGCCGGCTGATCACCCACGCGGTGTCGCTGGGCGGGGTGGACACCCTGATCCAGCACCCGGCCTCGCTGACCCACCGGCCGGTGGCCGGGGAGGCGAAACCGGGCGACGGGCTGCTGCGGATCTCGGTCGGCCTGGAGGACCCCGAGGACCTGTGGGCCGACCTGGCCCGCGCGCTCGCGGCGGAATGAGGGGCCGGCCGCTCCGACGGGTCGAATGCCCCGCAGTAGGGGCGGTAGTCGAGTGTTTCGGTGCCGGGAGCGGGATTCGAACCCGCAAGCCCTTTCGGGCAGAAGTGTTTGAGACTTCCGTGTATGCCGTTCCACCACCCCGGCGTCACCCCGAGGGGCGCGTGGCTCACTGTACCCGACTAGGCTCATGCGGGAGCATGGGTGGTAGCCGTGTGGGATCGATGGTGGGGGTAGGGCTGGTGGCCGAGACGCAGACGGATGCCGAGCGCAGGCGGGTGCTGATCGCCGAGGACGAGGCGCTCATCCGACTGGACCTGGCCGAGATGCTGGTCGAGGAGGGTTACGAGGTCGTCGGCGAGGCCGGTGACGGCGAGACCGCCGTCCGGCTGGCCGAGGAGCTGAAGCCCGATCTCGTCATCCTCGACATCAAGATGCCGATCATGGACGGGCTGGCCGCCGCCGAGCGGATCGCCGGTGCCCGGATCGCCCCGGTGATCATCCTGACCGCGTTCAGCCAGCGTGACCTGGTGGAGCGGGCGCGGGCCGCCGGTGCGATGGCCTACCTGGTCAAGCCGTTCCAGAAGAGCGACCTGGTGCCGGCGGTGGAGATCGCCCTCTCCCGCTACTCCGAGATCGCCGCCCTGGAGTCCGAGGTGGCCGGCCTCACCGACCGGCTGGAGATCCGCAAGACGGTCGAACGCGCCAAGGGCGCGCTGATGACGACGTACGGGATGACCGAGCCGCAGGCGTTCAAGTGGATCCAGCGCACCGCCATGGACCACCGGATGACCATGAAGGAGGTCGCCGAGCGTATCCTCGCCGAGACCGCCGGTGGCGAGATCGCCGAGCAGCCCACCTCCTGACCGGCCGTCGATCGGTCCGTCTTTCCTCCCCGATCGGCGGCGGGACCCGTCCGGTCGGCACGCGTACCCCTCCGGACCGGCGGAGGAATCCACCCCGACGGTCGGATCGTTCCGGCTCTGACCGGCGGCGACACCTCGGCTGACCGGTCCGTCCTCGACCCCGGCCGGTGGGCCCCCGCCCGGCGGGTCGGCGGTTACGGGTCGGGCAGGGCGTCCGTCGGGGCGGCCGACGTGGCCCCCCACGGCGGGGTCCCGCTGCCTAACATCGACGCATGTCTGCCCGGCGGGTGCTCGTGGTGTGCGCTCTGCTCGTCCTGCTGGTCGCCGCCTGCGACCGTTCCGGAGGTGACCGGGTCGACCCGGGAGGCGGCCGGTCGGCGTCGGTCGAGCCGGCCTGGCAGGAGGCGACCCTGCCCGTGCCGCCCGGTCCGGCCGGACGGCTGGTGCTGCGTGACGCGGTCTCCTGCGCCGGGGTCCGGTTCCTGGTCGGCGGGGTCGTCGACGCCGCCGGTGGGAGCCGCCCGGCGGCCTGGTCCAGCGCGGACGGTTCCACCTGGGTGCCGGTGCCGGTCGCGGCCAGCACGTTCTACGGCCGGCAGCACGTCCTCTACGCGGCGGCCTGCGCCGGGGGTCGGGTGGCGGCGCTGGGTGCCAAGAACGGTGGGGTGCACGGCAATCCGCGTACCGGGACCTGGGTCCGCGCCGGTGACGGCCCGTTGCGGGAGGTGCCGGCGGCGTTCGAGCTGTTCGGCGGCCCCCGCGCGGTCAGCGTGGCCCGGTTGGCGGCCGGTGCCGAGGGCTGGTTGATCGCGGGCGCCCGGGTGGACGGCGCGGCGGTCTGGACGTCGCCGGACGCGGGCGGGTTCACCCTGGCCGAGGGGCTGCCGGAGCTGGCCGGCGACGCCCGGGGGCGGACGGCGGCGTCCGACGCGGTGGCCCTGCCGGCGGGTTGGCTGGTGGTCGGGTCGCTGCTGCCGGCGGGCGGCGCGGCGCTGCGGCCGATGGCCTGGACCTCGGTCGACGGGCGTTCGTGGCGGCGGGCGGAGCTGCCGGTGAAGGACGGTCGGGGGCGGGCGGAGCGGGTGGTGCTGCGCGACGGCGTACCGGTGGCGGTGGGGGCGGTTTCCGACGGTTTCGCCGTCTGGCGGGCCGACGACGGGGCGCGGTGGCGGCGGGTCGGCGGGTTCGGGGCGGCCGGTCCGGGCGTGCTGTCGGTGGTGGGGCTGGCCGTGGTGGGTGGGGCGCTGGTGGCGGTGACCGGGGACGGTGCCGGTCGCGCGGTGTGGATGTCGACGGACGGTGGGGTGTCGTGGCGCTCCGTCCGGGTGCCGCTGACGGTGGTCGATGGCGGCGACACCGCCCTGGCGGTGGCCGGCGGCGATGATCGACTGCTCCTGCTGGCCGACGACGGCAGAGCCTCCCACGCCTGGTGGGGGCGGGTTTGAGTGGCTATAGGCGGGGGCGGTGGCCGGCGGTGTCCCACGCCTTCGAACAGAAAGTGAAACTCTCTCAGAACCGACGGTTCTTACAGCGATCGTTTCGAATCCGCCACGGCGTGTAACGGTTCGATCAACCCCGCTTGCTGGGGCTTACGTCGCAGCTTCCCGGTGGGATAACGTCCCGGCCCAGACCGGCGACGACGGTCTGGTTCGTCCGCCCCCGCAAGGGCCAATAGGCAGCGGGTGGTTCGGACCATGCGACGGAGGAGGGTTCCGGCCTTGAGGCAGAAGCTCGCACGCGTGATCGGTGGAGTCGCCATGCTGGCGCTCGTCGCCGGCGGCACCGCTTGCTCCAGCGGCAGCGACGACGAGGCGTCCGGTGGGGACGGCTGCGGTAGCAAGATCGCGTTCTTCGGCGCGCTGACCGGCAGCTCGGCGGCGCTGGGCATCAACGAGAAGAACGGCGTCAAGCTCGCCGTCGAGAAGTACAACAAGGAAAACGCCGACTGCAAGGTCGAGCTGGCCGAGCTGGACTCGCAGGGCAGCCCGGACCAGGCGCCCGGTCTGGCCCAGAAGGCCATCGACGACGCCAAGCTCCTGGGCATCGTCGGCCCGGCCTACTCGGGTGAGTCCGAGGCCGCCGGCCCGCTGTTCAACGAGGCCGGCCTGGTCACCATCACCCCCTCCGCCACCCGTCCCAGCCTCGCCCAGCAGGGCTGGAAGACCTTCTTCCGGGCGGTCGGCAACGACCTGAGCCAGGGCCCCGCGGCCGGCACCTACATCAAGAACGTGCTCAAGGCCGACAAGGTCTACGTCATCGACGACCAGTCCGCCTACGGCGCGGGCCTGGCCGACGAGGTCAAGAAGGTCCTCGGCAGCGCGGTCGTCGGCTCGGACAAGGTCCAGGGCGAGGGCAAGCAGACCGAGTTCTCCGGCGTGGTGACCAAGGCCAAGGCCGCCGGTGTCAAGGCCGTCTTCTTCGGCGGCTACTACCAGGAGGCCGGCCTGATCCGCAAGCAGCTCACCGCTGCCGGGGTCACCGCTCCGATGATCGTCGGCGACGGCTCCAACGACCCGGCGTACATCACCACCGCCGGTGCCGCCGCCGCCGAGGGCACCATCCTCACCTGCCCGTGCGCGCCGGCCGCCGAGGCCCGCGGCACGTTCGTCGAGGAGTTCAAGGCGCTCAACGGGGCCGACCCGGGCACCTACAGCGACACCGCCTACGACGCCGCGAACATCCTGCTCGCCGGCATCAAGGCCAAGAAGACCACCCGTGCCGACCTGCTGGAGTTCGTGAAGAACTACGACGGCGAGGGTGTCGCCTCCAAGTACAAGTTCGTCGAGGGTGGCGAGCTGGACCCGGCTCAGGTCGTGGTCTGGGCGTTCAAGGTGCAGGGCGGCAAGGTCGTTCCCGACCAGGAGATCCCGAAGTCCTGACCACGGTCGCCGAGAGCGATTGACGACAGATCGCGGGTGCGGCCGGGAGCTCGCTCCCGGCCGCACCTTCTCTTTCTCCACACCTGACGGAGCGGCCCTCCCGTGAACTTCGACGGACTGTTCTCCAACTTCGGGGAACTCACCACGACCGGCCTGACACAGGGTGCGATCTACGCCCTGGTCGCGCTCGGCTACACGCTGGTCTACGGCGTACTCAGACTCATCAACTTCGCCCACTCCGAGGTCTTCATCGCCGGCGCGTTCGCCGCCATCTGGACCTGGAACGGCTTCGGCCTCGACCAGGACTCCCAGGTCAGCGGGGTCGGCTCCATCCTGTTCTACCTGCTCGTCGCGATGATCGTCGCGGCCATCGCGTCGGCCGGCACGGCGACCGTGATCGAGCGGGTGGCGTACCGGCCGCTGCGCAAGCGCAACGCGCCGCCGCTGGCCTTCCTGATCACCGCGATCGGCGCGTCGATCGCGATCTCGGAGGCGTTCGGCATCTGGACCCGTCGGCGGCCCGAGGGCGCACCGATCCTGATCAGCCAGAAGCCGCTGTTCCACATCTTCGGGGTGCCGATCGACGGGGTGCAGTTGCTCACCCTCGGCGCCGCGCTGGTGATGATGGTCGCGCTGGACCAGTTCATCAACCGCAGCCGGGTCGGCCGGGGCATCCGGGCGGTCGCCCAGGACGCCAACACCGCCGCGCTGATGGGCGTGAACAAGGACCGGATCATCCTGATGGTCTTCATCGCCGGTGGCACCATGGCCGGCGTCGCCGGCCTGCTCTACGACGTGCGGATCCAGAGCCTGACCTACAGCGTCGGCTTCCTGCTCGGCCTCAAGGCGTTCACCGCCGCGGTGCTCGGCGGCATCGGCAACCTGCGGGGTGCCCTGGTCGGCGGCCTCCTCCTGGGCGTGGTGGAGAACTACGCCTCGGGGCTGTTCGGCAGCGAGTGGAAGGACTTCGCCGCCTTCGCCGTGCTGGTGGTGCTGCTGATGTTCCGGCCGACCGGTCTGCTGGGCGAATCGCTGGGAAGGGCACGGGCATGACGACGACGGTTAATCCGCCGACCCCGGAGCAGCAGCAGGGGATCGGGACACGGCTGCGGCAGGGCCGCGAGGCCATCGCGCAGCGGTGGCACGACGCCCCGCGCTGGGTGCGCTGGGCGGCGCTGGTGGCGCTGATCGCGTTCTTCTACGCGCTGCCCAACAAGGAGTTCTACCAGTACCTGGGGCCGATCCCGACCACCGGCTCCAACTTCACCCAGGTGCTGTTCACCGTCTCGATCTACGTGTTGCTGGCGGTCGGGTTGAACATCGTGGTCGGCTTCGCCGGCCTGCTCGACCTCGGCTACTTCGGCTTCTTCGCCGTCGGCGCGTACACCGTGGCGGTGTTGACCTCGCCGAGCAGCAACCTCAAGACGCTCTGGCCGTGGCTGCTGGTGGTGCCGATCGCGATCGCCCTCACCATGGTCTCCGGCGTCATGCTCGGCACCCCGACCCTGCGGCTGCGCGGCGACTACCTGGCGCTGGTGACGCTCGGCTTCGCCGAGATGATCCGGATCGCGGCGGTCAGCTCCGACTTCCTCAAGGGCCAGCGGGGCTTCAACCAGATCCCGCACCCGCCCGGCAAGTACGCCGACGGCAAGCCGTTCTTCGGGGTGCTCGACGCCCGCCCGTACTACTGGCTGGTGCTCACGCTGATCATCCTGGTGGTGATCGGGGTACGGAACCTGACCCACAGCCGGGTCGGCCGGGCCTGGATCTCGATCCGGGAGGACGAGGACGCCGCCCAGCTGATGGGTGTGCCGACGTTCAAGTTCAAGCTCTGGGCGTTCGCCTCGGGCGCGGCGATCGCCGGCCTGGCCGGTGCGCTCTTCGCCGGCAAGCAGAACTTCGTCAACTCGCAGAACTTCGAGCTGCTCAACTCGATCATCATCCTGGCCGCGGTCATCCTCGGCGGCTCGGGCAACATCGTCGGCGCGATCGTCGGCGGCGGCCTGGTGGCGTACATGATCGAGCGGTTCCGTGGCATCGAGCTGTTCGGCGTGGAGCTGTACGAGTACCGGTTCCTCTTCTTCGGCCTGGTGCTCGTGGTGATGATGATCTTCCGGCCGCAGGGCCTCATCCCGAACCGACGACGGGCGGCGGAGTTCAAGGACCGCCGCAAGGAGGTGATCGTCGGTGAGTGACACCGAACAGACCCCGGCCGTACCGGCCCAGGCGGGCGCGCCCGCCGTCGAGACGATCCCCGGGCGGGAACCGCTGCTGGAGGTCGACCACGTCACGCTGCGCTTCGGCGGCGTGGTGGCGCTCAACGACGTCGACTTCACCCTCTACAAGGGGGAGATCCTCGGCCTGATCGGGCCGAACGGCGCCGGCAAGACCACCTGCTTCAACGCGATGACCGGCATCTACCAGCCCAGCGAGGGGCAGATCCGGTTCCGCGGCGAGAAGATCAGCGGCAAGAAGCGGCACCAGATCACCAAGATGGGCATGGCGCGGACGTTCCAGAACATCCGCCTCTTCCCGGAGATGACCGCGCTGGAGAACGTGCAGGTCGGTGCCGACGCGCACCACAAGACCAGCGTGGTCTCGGCGCTGTTCCGGCTGCCCCGGCACTGGCGCGAGGAGCGCGAGGGCCGGGAGAAGGCCGAACGGCTGCTGGAGTTCGTCGGCATCCGGCCCCGGATGCACGAGTTCGCCCGCAACCTCTCCTACGGTGAGCAGCGCCGGCTGGAGATCGCCCGGGCCCTGGCCACCGACCCGGTGCTGCTCTGCCTGGACGAGCCGGCCGCCGGCTTCAACCCGGCGGAGAAGGAGGAGCTGCTCCAGCTCATCCGGCAGATCCGCGACACCGGCGTGACCGTGCTGCTGATCGAGCACGACATGCGCCTGGTCATGGGCGTCACCGACCGGATCGTGGTGCTGGAGTTCGGGAAGAAGATCGCCGAGGGACTGCCCGCCGAGGTGCGGGACAACCCCAAGGTGGTCGCGGCGTACCTGGGGGTACCGGACGATGCTGCTTGAGATTGACGACGTCAGCCTGCTGTACGGGCGCATCCAGGCGCTGCACGGGATCAGCCTGACCGTGGGCGAGGGCGAGATCGTCGCCCTGATCGGCGCGAACGGCGCCGGCAAGTCCACCACCATGAGGGCGATCTCCGGCATCCGGCCGATCGCCTCCGGGGCGATCCGCTTCGAGGGCGAGGACATCTCCAAGCTCCGGGCGGACCTGCGGGTCCGGCGGGGGCTGTGCCAGGCCCCGGAGGGTCGCGGCATCTTCCCCGGCATGACCGTGCTGGAGAACCTCGACATGGGCGCCTACACCCGGCGCGACCGGGCCGGTATCGCCCAGGACCTCAACCGGGTGCTGGAGCTGTTCCCCCGGCTGGCCGAGCGGCGCAAGCAGGCCGGCGGCACCCTCTCCGGTGGCGAGCAGCAGATGCTGGCCGTCGGCCGGGCGCTGATGAGCCGGCCCAAGCTGCTGCTGCTCGACGAGCCGTCGATGGGTCTGGCCCCGATGCTGATCCAGCAGATCTTCACCATCATCACCGAGATCAACGAGCAGGGCACCACGATCCTGCTGGTGGAGCAGAACGCGCAGCAGGCGCTCGCCCGGGCGCACCGGGCGTACGTGCTGGAGACCGGTCGCATCGTCAAGAGCGGCACCGGCGCGGAGCTGCTGCACGACCCGTCGGTCAAAGAGGCCTACCTCGGCGTGGCCTGACCGTCGCCCCCCTCGCAAAGGAGTACTGCCATGTTCCACCTCACCCCTGGTCGGCGGGCGGCGTTCGGCGTCGCCGGCGCGACCGCCCTGCTGCTCTCCCTCGCCGCCTGTGGCGAGGAGGAGAGCACCGAGCAGCCCGGCGGCGGCCCCTCGGTCAGCGCGTCGGCCGACACCTCGCTGGCCGACAAGGTCCCGGCGGCCATCAAGGCCGACGGCAAGATCGTCGTGGGCACCGACTCGACGTACGCCCCGGCGGAGTTCCTCGACAGCGACGGCAAGACGGTGATCGGCTTCGACGTCGAGCTGTTCACCGCCGTGGCGGCCAAGCTCGGCCTCAAGGCGGAGTTCGTCTCCGCCCCGTTCGGCGACATCATCTCCGGCGTGAGCACCGGCAAGTACGAGGTCGGTGTCTCGTCGTTCACCATCAACGACGAGCGCAAGCAGCAGGCCAACATGGTCAGCTACTTCCAGGTCGGCACCCAGTGGGTGACCAAGAAGGGCAACCCGGCCGGCGTCAAGATCGACGACGCCTGCGGCAAGAAGATCGCCGTGCAGAAGGACACCGTCCAGGTCGAGGACATCCAGAAGCGGTCCAAGACCTGCACCGACGCCGGCAAGCCGGCGATCACCGTCGAGCAGTTCCCCGGCCAGGACGCCGCGACCGCCGCGGTCGTCTCCGGCAAGGACGACGCGATGCTCGCCGACTACCCGGTCGGGGTGTACGCGGTGACCCAGTCCAACGACGCCCTGGAACTGCTCGACAAGCAGTACGAGGCGGCCCCGTACGGCTACGTGGTCGGCAAGGACCAGGCGGCGTTCGCCGAGGCGGTGCGGGACGCGACGAAGGCGCTGATCGCCGACGGGTCGTACAAGGCCGTGCTGGACAAGTGGAAGGTGGCGGACGGCGCGATCACGGACCCCGCGATCAACCCGTAACAGGTCATGGACTCCCACGACACTTCCACCGTACGGGCGCGGCCGGAGCCTCTCCGCGCCGTGCCCGTACGGCACCCGGGGCGCTGGGTCGCGGTCGCCGTGCTGGCCGTGCTGGTCGCCATGTTCGTCCACCTGCTGGTCACCAACGACGCCTTCAACTGGTCGTTCATGGTGGACAAGATGTTCCGTCCGCCGATCATCGAGGGGCTGCTGCGCGGCACGGTGCTGATGACGGTGAGCGCGATGCTCATCGGCGTCACGCTGGGCGTGGTGGTGGCGGTGATGCGGCTGTCGGACAATCCGATCCTGCGCGGGGTCGCCTGGCTCTACACCTGGTTCTTCCGGGCGGTGCCCCGGCTGGTGCTGCTGGCGGTCTTCGGCAACATCGGCATCCTGTGGAGCCGGATCGAGTTCGGGGTGCCGTTCGACACCCAGCTCGGCCAGCTCTTCGGCATCGACAACCTCAACCTGCGGCTGTTCGGTTTCTCCTCCCGGGACATCCTCACCGGGTTCATGGCCGGCCTGCTCGGGTTGGCGCTGTCCGAGGCGGCCTACATGGCCGAGATCGTCCGGGCCGGCATCCAGTCGGTCGACGAGGGGCAGACCGAGGCGGCCCAGGCGTTGGGCATGAGCCGGGGTCAGCTGCTGCGCCGGGTGGTGCTGCCGCAGGCGATGCGGGTGATCATCCCGCCGACCGGCAACGAGACCATCGCGATGCTCAAGGACACCTCGCTGCTGCTCTACGTGCCGGTGAGCGTCGAGCTGTTCTTCCAGCTCGACGCGGTCGGCAAGCGGACCTTCCAGATCTTCCCGATGTACGTCGCCGCCTGCCTGTGGTACCTCTTCCTGACCAGCATCCTGCTGGTCGGGCAGTACTTCCTGGAGCGGCACTTCGGCAAGGGCTACGGTCCGGCGGGCCGGGCCCGGCTGCGGTTGCGCGGGATGGCGGCGGAGACCGGTGGCGGCGGCAATTCGGGGACGGTGGGTCCGGCATGAGTGAGCTGATTCCCGGCCAGCCGGGCGCGCCGGCCGCCGAGTCACGGGCCGGTGCCCCGGCCGACGGTGCCGGGCTGATGGTGCGGGCCGAGCAGGTGCACAAGTCGTTCGGGTCGCTGGAGGTGCTCAAGGGCATCGACCTGGAGGTCCGTGCCGGCGAGGTGTGCTGCCTGCTGGGGCCGTCCGGCTCCGGCAAGTCGACCTTCCTGCGCTGCATCAACCACCTGGAGAAGATCAACGCCGGGTCGATCCGGGTGGACGGCGAGCTGATCGGCTACCGGGAACGCGGTGGCCGGCTGCACGAGATGCGGGAGAAGGAGGTGGCCGCGCAGCGCCGTTCGATAGGCATGGTGTTCCAGCGGTTCAACCTCTTCCCGCACATGACGGTGCTGGGCAACGTGACCGAGGCCCCGGTGCTGCTGGGCCGGGAGAAGAAGGCGGCGGCCCGGGAACGGGCCGCGCAGCTGCTGGAGCGGGTGGGGCTGGGCGACAAGCTCGGCGCGTACCCGGGTCAGCTCTCCGGCGGGCAGCAGCAGCGGGTGGCGATCGCCCGCGCGCTGGCGATGCGACCGAAGCTGATGCTCTTCGACGAGCCGACCAGCGCGCTCGACCCGGAACTGGTCGGCGAGGTCCTCGACGTGATGAAGGACCTGGCCCGGGACGGGATGACCATGATCGTGGTGACCCACGAGATCGGTTTCGCCCGGGAGGTCGGCGACACGCTGGTCTTCATGGACGGCGGCGTGGTCGTCGAGTCCGGCGACCCGCGCGAGGTGATCGCCAACCCGCGGCACGAGCGGACCAGGACGTTCCTCGCCAAGGTGCTCTGAGTTCCGGCCCACCCCCGGCGTCGGCCGTGCCGCCGCCGGGGGTTGTCGGGGGTACGGACTAGAGTCGCTGCCGTGACAGCTACGACGCCGCGCCTGCTCCTCGTCGACGGACATTCCCTGGCATACCGGGCGTTCTTCGCCCTGCCGGTGGAGAACTTCTCCACCACGACCGGGCAGCCGACCAACGCGGTCTACGGCTTCACCTCGATGCTGATCAACGTGCTCCGCGACGAGCAGCCCACCCACATCGTGGTCGCCTTCGACGTCTCCCGCCGCTCCTTCCGCACCGAGAAGTACGCGGAGTACAAGGCCGGCCGCAGCGAGACCCCGGCCGACTTCAAGGGCCAGGTCAGCCTGGTCAAGGAGGTTCTCGACGCGCTGCGCGTCCCGGTCGTCGAGCGGGAGGGCTACGAGGCCGACGACGTCATCGCCACCCTCGCCTGCCAGGCCCGCGACCAGGGCATGCAGGTGCTGATCAGCACCGGCGACCGGGACGCCTTCCAGCTCGTCGGCGACGACGTCACCGTGCTCTACCCGCGCAAGGGCGTCTCCGACCTGGCCCGGATGGACCCGGCCGCGATCGAGGCCAAGTACGGCGTCGGCCCGCAGCGCTACCGCGACCTGGCCGCCCTGGTCGGCGAGACCAGCGACAACCTGCCCGGCATCCCCGGCGTCGGCCCGAAGACGGCCGCCAAGTGGATCAACACCTACGGCGGGGTCGAGGGCGTGATCGCCCACGCCGACGAGATCAAGGGCAAGGCCGGCGACAGCCTGCGCGAGCGGCTCGCCGACGTGATCCGCAACTACGAGATCAACTGCCTGGTCTCCGACCTGGAGCTGCCGATCCGCCCCGAGGACGCCCGCTGGCAGGGCTGGGACCGCGAGGCCGTGCACCAGGTCTTCGACACCCTCCAGTTCCGCATCCTGCGCGACCGGCTGTATCAATACCTGGAGGCGGTGGAGCCGGAGGCCGAGGCCGGCTTCGACCTGGCCGGCGAGCGGCTCACCGCGCCCGGCGCGCTGGTCGACTGGCTGGCCGCGCACGTCCCCACCGGCACCCAGGTCGGCGTGGCGGTGAAGACCCCGGCCAAGCCGACGAACCCCCGCGAGCGCTACGAGCCGCAGCTCGATGCGCTGGCCCTCGCGCTGGCCTCCGGCCCGGCGGCGTGGCTCGACCCGACCACTCTGGCCGAGGCAGACGAGCGGGCCCTGGCCGCCTGGTTGGCCGACCCGGCGCAGCCGAAGGTGCTGCACGACAGCAAGCACGCCCGGTTGGCGTTCGCCGGCCGGGGCTGGTCCCTGGCCGGCGTCGCCCGGGACACCGAGCTGGCCGCCTACCTGGCCCGCCCCGACCAGCGCTCCTACGACCTGACCGACCTGGCGCTGCGTTACCTGCACCGCGAGCTGCGGGTCGACGCGCCGGAAACCGGCCAGCTCGCCTTCGACGGCCTCGGCGACGACGGCGAGGCCGAGCAGAACCTGATGCTCCAGGCCCGCGCCACCCTCGACCTGGCCGACGCGATCGACGCCGAGCTGTCCCGCGACGGCGAGCAGTCCGCCCGGCTGATGGCCGAGGTGGAGCTGCCCCTGTCCGAGGTGCTCGCCGGGATGCAGCGCGTCGGCATCGGCGCCGACCTGGACTACCTCCAGGAGTTGGAGGCGCACTTCGCGGGCGAGGTGAAGGCCGCCGCCCAGGGCGCGTACGCCTCGGTGGGGCGGGAGTTCAACCTGGGCTCGCCCAAGCAGCTCCAGGAGCTGCTCTTCGGGGAGTTGGGGCTGCCCAAGACCAAGAAGATCAAGACCGGGTACACCACCGACGCCGACGCGCTCCAGTGGCTCTACGCCCAGAACCCGCATCCGGTGCTGGAGCACCTGCTGCGCCACCGGGACGTGGCGAAGCTCAAGACCACCGTCGACGGCCTGCTCAAGTCGGTCGCCGACGACGGGCGCATCCACACCACGTTCAAGCAGACCGTGGCGGCCACCGGTCGGCTCTCCTCCACCGACCCCAACCTGCAGAACATCCCGATCCGCACCGAGGAGGGCCGGCGCATCCGCCGGGCCTTCGTGGTGGGCGACGGCTACCAGACCCTGCTCACCGCCGACTACAGCCAGATCGAGATGCGGATCATGGCGCACCTGTCGCTGGACGAGGCGCTGATCGAGGCGTTCAACTCCGGCCACGACTTCCACGCCGCCACCGCGTCGTCGGTCTTCACCGTCCCGGTCGGCGAGGTCACCCCCGACCAGCGCCGCAAGATCAAGGCGATGAACTACGGCCTGGCGTACGGGTTGAGCGCCTTCGGCCTGTCCCAACAGCTCGGCATCACCGCCGAGGAGGCCCGGGGGCTGATGGAGAACTACTTCGCCGGCTTCGGCGGGGTGCGCGACTACCTGCACGAGGTGGTGGCCCGCGCCCGCCAGGACGGCTACACCTCCACCGTCCTGGGTCGCCGCCGCTACCTGCCCGACCTGGTCAGCGACAACCGGCAGCGCCGGGACATGGCCGAGCGGATGGCGCTCAACGCCCCCATCCAGGGCTCGGCGGCCGACATCATCAAGGTCGCCATGCTGCGCGTCGACACCGCGCTGCGCGACGCCGGGCTGCGGTCCCGGATGCTGCTCCAGGTGCACGACGAACTGGTCTTCGAGGTCGCCCCCGACGAGCGGGAGGCGTTGGAGACGCTGGTCCGGCAGGAGATGGGGGCGGCGTACCCGCTGTCGGTGCCGCTGGAGGTCTCCGTCGGCGCGGGGCGGGACTGGAACAGCGCCGACCACTAGCCTCCGCATACCGCCGCACCAGCCAGACCAGGGGAGACATGAGCACACTCACCGACCGGCCGCACACCGCCCTGCTCGTCGTCGACGTGCAGAACGGGGTCGTCGCCGGGGCGTACCGGCGTGACGACGTGGTCGCCAACGTGGCCGCCCTGGTGGGGCGGGCCCGCCAGGAGGGGGTGCCGGTCGTCTGGGTGCAGCACTCCGACGCCCGGCTCGTCCGGGGCGGGGACGACTGGCGGATCGTCCCCGAGCTGGTCCCGGCCGACGCCGAGCCGCTCGTCGAGAAGCTCTACGGCGACTCGTTCGAGGACACCGGGCTGGAGTCGGTGCTGGCCGGGCTGCGCGTCGGGCGGCTCGTGGTGGTCGGTGCGCAGACCGACGCGTGCGTCCGGTCGACCCTGCACGGCGCGTTCGTGCGGGGCTACGACACCACGCTGGTCGGCGACGCCCACACCACGCAGGACCGCACGCAGTGGGGCGCGCCGCCGCCCGGGCAGGTCGTCGCGCACACCAACCTCTACTGGACGCACCAGAAGGCCCCGGGGCGCACGGCGGGCACGGTCGGGACGAAGGACGTCGACTTCGCCGCGACGGCCTGACCCCACCCGGCGGGTCAGCGCAGCGGGTCGTGGCCCCAGTTCATCAGTGACCAGCGCCACTTGGTGTCCCGGACGTCGCCGGCCGGTCGCTGCGCCAGGTGCCGGTGCACGTAGCCGATCACCTTGCGCATGTGCTGGTAGTCGGCGGCGGACAACTCGGCCCGCTTACGGCGCAGCAGGTCGACGATGCGTCGGCCCGACGAGTGCCCCACCGACTCACCGCCGCCGGCCCGGCCACCCTTGTGCCAGCCGACCTGTTTGGACTCGGGCGTCTGCAACCAGGACGACAGCTCCCCGGGTTTCATGTTCACCGCCTCGGTGAACTCCCGGTAGGTCTGCTGCGGGTCGTCAGCTCGGCTCATGGCGCAACGCCTCCGGCCGGTGGGCGACGTCGCGTCCCGAGTCGTCGTTGCGGATGCGGTACTGCGGGTCGTCCGGCGCGGCGTTCACGGCGCGGCCCCGGACGTGCGTGCGTTCGGTCAGCTCCTCCTGCACCACCCCGTGGGCGCGACCGCTGTGGCTGGCCCAGGAGACGTGGTCACCCTGTCGAAACCGCTGCTCGGCCATGGCCGCCGGGTACCCGGCGGCCATGGCCCGAAACAACGCGCCCGGTCGGTCCGGTGCCGGGCCGGTCAGGTGGTGGCCGGCTTCTCGGTGACGAAGATGGCGGTGCCGGGGAAGAGCCGCCCCCGCAGCGGGCTCCACTGCCCCCAGGTCTCCCGGTGGCCGGCCGGCCACTCCGGCTCCACCAGGTCGACCAGGCGGAAGCCGGCGCCGACCAGTTCGCGGATCCGGTCGCCGAGGGTGCGGTGCTGTTCCACGTAGCTGGCCATCCCCCGCTCGTCCTGCTCGACGTAGGGCGAGCGGTCGAAGTACGAGTGCACGGCGGTCAGCCCGCCCTCGCCGGGGTCGTCCAGGAAGACCCAGCGCATCGGGTGGGTCACCGAGAAGACCCAGCGCCCGCCGGGGCGCAGCACCCGGTGCACCTCGGCCATCAGGGCGGCCGAGTCGGCGACGAACGGGATCGCCCCGAACGCCGTGCAGGCGATGTCGAACGACGCCCCGGCGAACGGCAGGGCCAGCGCGTCGGCCTGTACCAGCGGTACGCGTACCCCGCTGGTGCCGGCGGCGCGGGTGGCGTGCCGCAGCATGCCGGCGGAGAGGTCGAAGGCGACCGGCTCGGCCCCCTGGGTGGCCAGCCAGCGGGCGCAGGACGCCGCGCCGCAGCCGACCTCCAGCACCCGTCGCCCGGCCAGCTCACCGAGCAGCCGCGCCTCGGACTCGCGCAGCCCCTCCGGGCACCAGCGGAAGTCCACCTCGCCCAGGAAGGCACCGTGCTCGGCCTGGTAGTCGTCGGCATCGGCGTCCCACCAGCCGCGGTTGGCCCGCCGTGCCTCGGTGTCGCCCACCCGGCGCCGGATCACCCGCTCGTCGTCGTCCACCCGTTCACGCTAGGCCCTGCCGTGGCGTCGTCCGCCGGACCCCGGCGTGCGCGGCGCGGCGGACGGTCGTACGCTGTCGGTCCTGTGGGGTGGATGTGACGGATGAGACAGCGGAGGTGTTTTCCCACCGAAATCTCCGCTTTCGCAGCAGACGAGGTCGTGAGGACCCGGGAGGGCTTGCACGCTGTGGTAATGCAGCGGGTAGGCTAGACGATGCGCTCGTGGATCGTGTACCTCGGCAGGGAGCAGGTGCGCGGTCACCGGAGCACCGATGATCCTCTCTTGGCGATCGTCAGGTGGGGTCGGTGGCGGATCCGCTGGCGCGAACGGGTCACTGCGACACCACGCCTGCTGTGACAACCCATCCGACCGGAGCAACCGCCCACATGACGAGCAGCATCGAGGCCCCCTCGAGCGCCACCCGGGTCACCCACGACGATCTCGGTTCCGAGGAGGCTTTCCTCGCCGCGATCGACGAGACCATCAAGTACTTCAACGACGGCGACATTGTCGAAGGCACCGTCGTCAAGGTCGATCGGGACGAGGTCCTGCTCGACATCGGCTACAAGACCGAGGGTGTCATCCCCTCGCGGGAGTTGTCGATCAAGCACGACGTGGACCCCGCCGAGGTCGTCTCGGTCGGTGACCACATCGAGGCCCTGGTCCTCCAGAAGGAGGACAAGGAGGGGCGGCTGATCCTCTCCAAGAAGCGGGCGCAGTACGAGCGGGCCTGGGGCACGATCGAGAAGATCAAGGACGAGGACGGTGTCGTCCGCGGCTCGGTCATCGAGGTCGTCAAGGGTGGTCTCATCCTCGACATCGGCCTGCGCGGCTTCCTGCCCGCGTCGCTGGTCGAGATGCGGCGGGTGCGTGACCTGCAGCCGTACGTCGGCCGCGAGCTCGAAGCCAAGATCATCGAGCTGGACAAGAACCGCAACAACGTGGTTTTGTCCCGCCGGGCCTGGCTGGAGCAGACGCAGTCCGAGGTGCGCACCGAGTTCCTCAACAAGCTCCAGAAGGGGCAGGTCCGCAAGGGCGTCGTCTCCTCGATCGTCAACTTCGGCGCGTTCGTCGACCTGGGCGGCGTGGACGGCCTGGTGCACGTCTCCGAGCTGTCCTGGAAGCACATCGACCACCCGTCCGAGGTCGTCGAGGTGGGCCAGGAGGTCGAGGTCGAGGTTCTGGACGTCGACCTGGACCGCGAGCGGGTCTCGCTGTCGCTGAAGGCGACCCAGGAGGACCCGTGGCGGCAGTTCGCCCGTACCCACGCGATCCAGCAGATCGTGCCGGGTAAGGTCACCAAGCTGGTGCCGTTCGGCGCGTTCGTCCGGGTCGACGACGGCATCGAGGGCCTGGTCCACATCTCCGAGCTGGCCGAGCGCCACGTGGAGATCCCGGAGCAGGTCGTCCAGGTCGGCTCCGAGGTCATGGTCAAGGTCATCGACATCGACCTGGAGCGTCGCCGGATCTCGCTGTCGCTCAAGCAGGCCAACGAGGGCTTCGTCGAGGGCGAGGAGCACTTCGACCCGACCCTCTACGGCATGGCCGCGACGTACGACAACGAGGGCAACTACATCTACCCGGAGGGCTTCGACCCGGAGACGGGCGAGTGGCTCGAGGGGTACGACAAGCAGCGCGAGACCTGGGAGAACCAGTACGCCGAGGCGCGTCAGCGCTGGGAGGCCCACACCAAGCAGGTGCAGACCTCCCGGGCCGCCGACGCCGAGGCCGCTGCCAACCCGGCCCCGCCGGTCGCCACCGGTGGCACCACCACCTCGACCAGCTCGTCGGCCCCGAGCCGGCAGGCCGAGGAGCCGGCCGGCACCCTGGCCACCGACGAGGCGCTCGCCGCGCTGCGGGAGAAGCTCGCCGGCGGCAAGTGAGCCGGTGACCACTGCGACCCGGTACGACGTCTGACGTCGCACCCGGGTCCGGGTAGCCGCTGACACAGGAGCCCCGCCCCCGATCCGCCACGCGGACCGGGGGCGGGGCTCTGTGCCGTCTCCGGCTGCCTCCGCTCCCGCCCTGCCCCCGTTCACCCCACCCCGCGACGGAGATGATCGACTCAGGATCGGCGATGTTGCGGTCTCGTCGGCGTCGGATACCGCTACCTCGCGGACGTCGCGAGGCGACTCCAGGTGTGGCGGACCCGGGTGCGGCGGTCCGGTTCGGCGTGGTGGTGCCGGGGCGGTGTGGTGTGGTGCAGGCCGATCCGGTTGACTGGGTCGGTGCTGAGGGTGGGGTTGACCGGTGGCATCGGGTCCGGCAAGAGCGCCGTGGCGACCCGGCTGGCCGAGCGGGGCGCGGTGATCGTCGACTCCGACCGGATCGCCCGGGAGGTGGTGGCACCGGGCACCGAGGGGCTGGCCGCGGTCGTCGCCGCCTTCTCCGAGCGGGTGCTGACCGCCGACGGGGCACTGGACCGGGCGGCGCTGGGCGCGCTGGTCTTCGCCGACGCGACCGCCCGTCGCCGGTTGGAGGAGATCACCCATCCCCGGGTACGGGCCCGGTCCGCCGAGCTGTTCGCCGCGGCGCCCGCCGACGCGGTGGTGGTCAACGACGTACCACTGCTGGTGGAGGTGGGGCTCGCGCCCACGTACCACCTGGTGGTGGTGGTGCAGACGGCCGTGGCCATCCGGGTGGAGCGGTTGGCGCGGAGCCGGGGGATGAGCCGCGCGGAGGCCGGGCGGCGGATCGCCGCGCAGGCCGACGACGCCCGTCGCCGCGCGGCGGCCGACGTGATGCTCCACAACGACGGCGGCCTCGACGAGCTGCACGCCGCCGTGGACGCCCTCTGGTCGGCACGCCTGGTGCCCTACGAGCGCAACGTGCGGGAACAGCGGGTGGTCCCGGGCTCCCCGGCGGTGCCGACCACGCCGGACCCGACCTGGCCGCAGCAGTACGCCCGGCTCGCCGCCCGGATCCGGCACGCGCTGGCCCCCGACGACCTGCGGATCGACCACGTCGGCTCGACCGCCGTCCCCGGGCTGGCCGGGCGGGACGTCATCGACGTGCAGGTGACCGTGCCGTCGTTGGCCGAGGCGGACGGTCCGGTGGCGCGCCGGCTCGCCGACGCCGGCTTCCCGAGGGTGCCCGGCGTGCGGGGGACCCGTCCCCGCTGGGCGGGTCGTGACGCCGGGGCGGATGAAGGCGGTGACGAGGGCTGGGAGCAGCGGCTGCACGGCAGCGCCGATCCGGGCCGGCCGGTCGCCGTCCACCTGCGGGTGGCGGGCTCGCCCGGCTGGCGGCACGCCCTGCTGATGCGTGACCACCTGCGCGCCGACCCCGATCAGCGGGCGGCGTACCTGCTGGTGAAGCGGGAGCTGGCGGCTTCGGCGCCAAACGACGCCGGACCCGGCACCGCCGACGACCCGTGGTTCGCCGAGGAGTACCTGCGGGCGCAGGCGTGGGCGGCGCAGACCGGCTGGCGGCCCTGACCGTCCTGCCGGGTCAACCGCGCTTCGTGGGCGGGGACGGCTTCTGGTGGGCGGGGACGATCCCCGCCGGCAGTGGGCCGGGGGTCAGCTCCAGTTGCGCCCACAGCCCGCCGGTGGTGCGCAGCTCCAACCGGTGCAGGAAGCCCGAACGGTCCAGCCAGTACCGCAGCCGCTGGCCCTGGCGGCGTACCTCGAACACGTCCACCGGGCGGTCGGCCCGCCGGTCGCTGCGGACGTGGACCGTCGTGGTGGCGTCCCGGGTCGGCGCTGCGGCCCGCACCGCCGCGTCGACCAGCGTGTCCAACTCGTCGGCCGGCTGGCCCGCGAGCCGCCACCCGGCCCCGGTCGGCAGCGGCAGCGGCGGCACCGCCGACGGGCCGGAGGCCGCGGTGTCCGGTCCGACCGGGACGTCCGCACGGGCGAAGCCGGCCCGGTCCCGACGCCGTAGCGTCCGGCGGCCGAGGGTGTCCAGTTCGGCGACGGAGAGGTAGGCGACGCCTGCCGTCCAGCTCAGCCAGCCACCGCCCCGCAGGTTGGCGGCGCTGCCGAGGGGTGCGGTCACGGTGACGGCGGCGCTCCCGGTCCCGGCGCGCAGCCGGGCGGCGAGCCGGCCCAGCCGGGCGGTCTCCTCGTCGGTGGGGGCGCGGGGCAGCCCGGGCCGGCCGCCGAGCGCGTCGACGGGCCACGGGGTGGGCCGGTCGACCCGGTCCAGGTCCACCGTGATCGGGGTGCCGTCGGCGAGCCGACCCGCCCAGCGTCGCAGCCGCGCGTCGCGGTCGACCCACCAGCGGGGGTCGGCGTCGTCGGCCGGACGGCCGCCCGGCGCGGTGGTAGCGGGTGTGGTGGCGTCCGGTGTGGTGGCGGCGGGTCCGGTGGGCGGCCACAGCGCCGCCTGGAGGACGTCGACCGGGTCGCCGCCGAGGGTCTCCCGGCCGAGCCACCGGCCGCCACCGGCACGTAGCGGAGCGGCGGGTGCGGCCCGGTCGGCGGCGAGCGCGAAGAGCACGGTGAGCGCCCCGGCCAGGCCCCGCCCGGGTGGCGGGTTCCGCAGCCGCCAGCGGTCACCGGGCGGCACCAGCGGTGGCCGGGCCGGGGTCACGATCGCGGCGGGGTCGGGGCGCTGCACCACCGCCGACGGGGTGGCCTGCACCAGACCCCGGTCCTGCCCGGCCCCGGGCCGCCGACGTCGAGGTAGGCCAGCGGGCGGGACCAGTCGACCCAGCCGACCAGGTCGGTGCGGCCGGCCCCGGTGCCGACGGCGACCCGTACCCCGGCCCGCACGTCCCGGTAGGTGCCGACCCGGACGGCGGCGAGCCGCTCGGCCTCGTCGTCGGTGAGCGCACGCGCCGCCGCGGTCGGGGCGGGTGTGCCGCCGAGCAGGCCGGCCACGAGGGCGGCTGCGGCGGTGACGGCGACCACGAACAGGGCGACCAGGCTGGTCCGCCGCCGTCCCGACGTGCCCTCCTCGGTGGCGTCGCGGTGGTGGCGGCCGGCGCGGCGGCGGCCCGGACCGGCTCCCGGTGGGCGTGGTGGCTGGTCGGGCGAGGTGTTCATGTGTGGTTGAACGGGCCGGCCGGGGCGGAGTGACGCCGCCCGGGGCAGGCGGGCGGCCCGGGGGTATCGGTGGGTGGCCCGTGGCGGTGGGAGAGACGTGCAGGGGCGCTCGCGGCGGCCGGTCTGCGCCAGGGGCGCGACCACGAGGGGTGCGCACGCCGGTGATGTCCGGGTGCTGCGACCCCAGGTGCCGGGCGGTGGGAGCCTGTCGAGGGCCCGGCCACCGCCGCGGTCGGCCGCCGCGAGCGGCCTACGGTGTCCAGGCTAGCCCTCTGCGATGTGGGCCACAATGGCAATATCGAAGGTGATCACCGGGCTGTCCGGCGATCGCGGCGCGGTGTCGGACCCCCGGCGTACCGTGGGGACCATGGCGCTCGACATTCCCCGGCTCGACGGTCGCTTCCAGGTCGTCAGCGAGTTCCAGCCGGCCGGCGACCAACCGGCCGCCATCGATGATCTTGAGCGTCGGGTGCGGCGCGGCGATCGTAACACCGTGCTGCTCGGCGCCACCGGCACCGGCAAGAGCGCCACCACGGCGTGGCTGGTCGAGCGGCTGCAACGGCCGACCCTGGTGCTCGCCCCCAACAAGACGCTCGCCGCCCAGCTCGCCAAGGAGTTCAGCGAGCTGCTCCCGCACAACTCGGTGGAGTATTTCGTCTCCTACTACGACTACTACCAGCCCGAGGCGTACATTCCGCAGACCGACACCTACATCGAGAAGGACTCCTCGATCAACGAGGAGGTCGAGCGGCTGCGGCACAAGGCGACCATGTCGCTGCTCACCCGGCGGGACACGATCGTGGTGGCGACCGTCTCGGCCATCTACGGCCTGGGCACCCCGGAGGAGTACCTCGACCGGGCCGTCCGGGTCGTCGTCGGGCAGGAACTCGACCGCGACCAGTTGCTGCGCCGCCTGGTCGACATCCAGTACACCCGCAACGACATGGCCTTCCAGCGGGGCACGTTCCGGGTCCGGGGCGACACCCTGGAGATCATCCCGGCGTACGAGGAGCTGGCCGTCCGGATCGAGCTGTTCGGTGACGAGGTGGAGAAGCTCTACTACCTCAACCCGCTCACCGGGGACGTGGTCAAGGAGGTCGACAACCTGTTGATCTTCCCGGCCACCCACTACGCGGCCGGTCCCGAGCGGATGGAACGGGCCACCCGGGACATCGAGGCCGAGCTGGCGGAGCGGCTGGCCGAGCTGGAACGGCAGGGCAAGCTGCTGGAGGCGCAACGGCTGCGGATGCGCACCACCTACGACCTGGAGATGATGCGTCAGGTCGGCTTCTGCTCCGGCATCGAGAACTACTCGATGCACATCGACGGCCGGTTGCCCGGCAGCCCGCCGCACTGCCTGCTCGACTACTTCCCCGACGACTTCCTCACCGTGGTCGACGAGTCGCACGTCACCATCCCGCAGATCGGCGGCATGTTCGAGGGCGACGCCTCGCGCAAGCGGATGCTCATCGACCACGGCTTCCGGCTGCCCAGCGCCGCCGACAACCGGCCGCTGCGCTTCGACGAGTTCCTGGAGCGGGTCGGCCAGATGGTCTTCCTCTCCGCCACCCCCGGCCCGTGGGAGCTGGAGCAGGCCCAGGGCGAGTTCGTCGAGCAGGTCATCCGCCCCACCGGCCTGATCGACCCGGAGGTCGTGATCAAGCCGACCAAGGGGCAGATCGACGACCTGATGCACGAGATCAAGCTGCGCACCGAGCGCGACGAGCGGGTGCTGGTCACCACGCTGACCAAGAAGATGGCCGAGGATCTGTCCGACTACCTGCTGGAGAACGGCATCCGGGTGCGTTACCTGCACTCCGAGGTCGACACCCTGCGCCGGGTGGAGCTGCTGCGCGAGCTGCGCAAGGGCGACTACGACGTGCTGGTCGGCATCAACCTGCTGCGGGAGGGCCTCGACCTGCCCGAGGTCTCCCTGGTGGCGATCCTCGACGCCGACAAGGAGGGCTTCCTGCGCAGCGGCCGGTCGCTGATCCAGACCATCGGCCGGGCCGCCCGTAACGTCTCCGGCCAGGTCCACATGTACGCCGACAAGATCACCCCCTCGATGGCGTCGGCGATCGACGAGACCAACCGTCGCCGGGCCAAGCAGATCGCGCACAACGAGGCGCACGGGATCAGCCCCGAGCCGCTGCGTAAGAAGATCCACGACATTCTCGACGACATCTACCGGGAGGCGGAGGACACCGAGAACGCCCGGGTCGGCGGGGCCGCCCGGCAGCTGTCCCGGGGTAAGGCCCCGGTCAAGGAGACCCGCAGTCGCGGTCGGGCCACCGCCGGCGCGCCCTCCCGGGAGGGGATGGCCCGCGCCGACCTGGCACAGCTCATCCAGGAGCTCAACGACCAGATGCTCGCCGCCGCCCGGGAGTTGCAGTTCGAGCTGGCCGCGCGGATCCGCGACGAGGTCGCCGACCTCAAGAAGGAGCTGCGGGGGATGGACGCCGCCGGGGTGAAGTGACGGGCGGGCCGGTGCTGGACGAGGTCCGGGTCGGCGTACCGGCGGCACGGCTGCGTCCCGTCGTGGGCGGGTACCTGGGCTACCGGGAGGGCACCCCGGTGGACGTGGCGTCGGGGCGGGCCGCGCCGCCACTGGTCCGGCACGAGGCGGCCGGCGCGTTCGTGGTCCTCATCCTCGGCTGGGGCGCCCCGCTCGACGTGCTGAACCCGCGCTCGGCGGCGCACAGCGCGTACCGGGTGGACTCGTTCGTGGCCGGGCCGTACGACGGCTACTGCATGACCTCGACGGCCGGTGCCGGTGCCGGGGTGGAGTTGCTGCTCACCCCGCCGGCCGCCCGTCGGGTCCTCGGGGTGCCGTTGGGGGAGTTGGCCAACCGGGCGGTAGCGGTCGACGGGCTGCCCGACCCGTGGCTCGACCGGTTGCGGGCCCGGCTGGCCGGGGCACCGGACTGGCCCCACCGGTTCGCCCTGCTCGACGCGGCGCTCGACGCCCGGCTGGCGGACGCCGATCCGGTCGATCCGCACCTCGGCCGGGCCTGGGACCTGCTCACCGGCTCGGCCGGCCGGATCGGCATCGGCGCGTTGGCCGACGAGCTGGGGTGGAGCCGCCGGCATCTGGCCGCGCGGTTCCGCCGGGAGCTGGGGCTGGGTCCGAAGACGACGGCCCGGCTGTTGCGTTTCCAGCGGGCGTACGCGGCGCTGGGCCGGCAGGGCGCGGTCCCCGCCGGGCCCGCCCCGCCGGACCGCCCCGGGCCGGTGGATGGCTGGGCCGAGCTGGCGGTGCGCTGGGGGTACTACGACCAGTCGCACCTGATCCGGGAGTTCCGGGAGTTCACCGGGACGACCCCGGCGACGCTGGGCCCGCCGGGTTCCCATTCGTCCAATCCGGGCCGAGCGCCGGCCGGCACACTCGACGCATGACGAACATCTACCCGACCTTCCGGTACCCCGACGCCCGGGCGGCGATCGACTGGCTCTGCACCGCGTTCGGGTTCCGGGTCCTCGCGGTGCACGACGGCCCGGACGGGACGGTGGCGCACGCCGAACTGGCGCTCGGCGACGGCATCGTCATGCTCGGCACCGGCCGGGGGCGACCGGACCGGCCGGCCGAGGACGACTACGCGGTCTACGTGGCGGTCGACGACCTGGACGCCCACCACGACCGGGCGCGGGCCGCCGGGGCGGAGATCATCCGGGGCCCGTTCGACACCGACTACGGTTCCCGGGACTACGCGGCCCGGGACCCCGCCGGCAACGTCTGGTCGTTCGGCACCTACCGGCCCTGACCGGGGTGCCCCGAACGGCAGCCGCAGAGACGGGGGGCTGCCGTTCGGGGCCGTCCGACGGCGGCGTCATCCGAGGACGACTCAGATAGGCGTTGCGGTGTGCAAGCAAACTGTTGCCCTGGGTGATGATCCTGCGTACCCTCCCTCGTGGGGAGGCCGGGATGCCATTGTCATCGAGTCCTGTCATTCGACGCGCGAGGCTCGGCGCCGAGCTGCGCCAGTTGCGCAGGCGGGAGGCGCTGACCCTGGAACAGGTCTGCGCCCGGCTGGGCTGGGCCTCCACCTCCAAGCTGTCCCGCATCGAGCTGGGGCAGAGCCGGCCGGACCTGGCCGACGTGCTCGACCTGCTCGACATCTACGAGGTCCCGTCGCCGCAGCGCGAGGCGCTGATCGTCATCGCCCGCGACGCGGCGACCGGTCGCGGCTGGTGGAAGGCGCTCGGCGAGATGAGCGAGCGGCAGCGCACCTACGCCGAGTTGGAGGCGGGGGCGGCGACCATCGTGGAGTACCAGCCGACGGTGCTGCCCGGCCTGCTCCAGGCGCCCGGTTACGCCCGGCTGCGGATCACGGCCGGCCGGCTGCTGCACCCGGACGTCGACGTCGAGGCCGACCTGCGGGCCCGGCTCACCCGGCAGGGGGTGTTGCGCCGTCCCGACCCGCCGCGCTACACGGCCCTGCTCGACGAGCGGGTCTGCGATCCCGCCGGGCTGCCCGCCGACGTCTGGCACGAGCAGTTGGAGCACCTGCTGGCCCTGGCCGAGCTGCCGCACGTCACGGTCCGGGTGGTGCCGGGGACGGCGGCCCCGCGCGGCGGGGCGTACCCGTTGACCGCCTTCTCGTGTTATTCGTTCCCCGACCCGGCCGACCCGCGCACGGTGATGCTGGAGGCGTTGACCACCGACGTGCGGCTGGCCTCCGACGCCGACGTCGGGCGCTACGACCGGATGACCGGCTGGTTGTCCGCCGCCGCGCTCGGTGCGGCGGAGACGGCGGAGCTGCTCCGCCGCCGGGTCGCCGTCCTCGCCGCCGGGACGGCCGATCCGGCCACGGACGACGCGGCCGGGTGGGACGGACGGGAGAGCGCCGGGACGGCGTCCCGGACCCCGGAGGGCGTCGGTCGGGTGGCCGCTCCGGGCTCACCGGTAGCGGTTGAAGCCGCCCTCGGAGTCGATGACCTGGCCGGTGATCCAGTCCGCCTCCCGTGAGCAGAGGAACCGCACCAGCCGGGCGGCCTCCTGCGGGGTGCCCCAGCGGCCGGACGGGAAGAGCGCCGCCACGGCGGCGTGCGCCTCGGGTGGGGCGTAGCCGGTGTCGGTCGGCCCGGGGTTGAGACAGTTGACGGTGATCCCCCGGGGCATCAGCACCGGGGCGAGCTGCGCGGCGAGATTCTCCACCCCCGCCTTGCTGGCCGCGTAGGCCAACTCGTCGGGCATCGGGCCGAGGCGCTGCCCGCTGGAGAAGAGCACCAACCGGCCGCCCGACCCGGCGGTGAAGGCGGTGGCGAACGCGTCGGCCAGGAGCAGGGTGGCCCGGACGTTCACCAGCAGGTGCCGGTCGATCTCGGCGGCGTCCAATCCGCCCAGGCTGGTGCGGGTGGAGTAGGCGTGCGTCGCCACCACCCCGTCGAGCCGGCCGTGCCGGTGTACCGCCTCGGCGACCAGCGCGGCCGGGGCGGCCGGGTCGAGCAGGTCGGCGGCGGTGTGGGCGGCGGCCCCGCCCAGCTCGGCCAGCAGTGCCGGTACGCCCTGCGGGTCGCCGCCGTAGGGCTGCGCCTCGTCGTAGCCGGGTAGCCCGGTCAGCAGCAGCCGGTGCCCGTCGGCGGCGAGGGTGCGGGCGACCGCCGCGCCGATGCCGATCCGTCGGCTCACCCCGGTCACCAGGAACACCCGTGCGGTCATCCGGGCAGTCAACCGGACGGCCATTGCGGACGCCACGGATTAACCCCGTACGTCGGCGCGCCGACGGGGGCCGTCGTACGGGGTCGGGCCTGCCGCTCGCCATCCGGGGTGTGGGCCGGCGGCTGCCGGCCAGGGTGGTTCGCCGCGCGACCAACCGGACCCGGCACCCCCGAACGTGTCGGGACCGGTTGCCGCGCGTGCGCCGCACGGTAGCCCGGGGGTACGACAGAATCGGATCGACCGGATTGGATTCTTTCGGAATTCTCCGTGCCGCGGGCCGGGTCGCGGTCCCGCCCCGGCTCAGGCCGGTACGTCGACGAAGTGCTCGACCCGGGGCGGACCGGCGAAGTGCGGGCCGATCAGTGCCCGCCACTTGCCGAACGCCTCGGTGGCCCGGAAGTTGTCCTCGTGGGCCTGCACCGAGTCCCACTCGACCAGCAGCACGAACCGGGAGGGGGACTCGATGCCCCGGGTCATCCGGACCGAGCGGCATCCCTCGGCGGCGACGATGATGGCGTGCGCCTGCGCGTAGGCGGCGGCGAAATCGTCCTCGTGTCCGGGCAGTACGTCGATGAGCGCGACCTCAAGCACCATGCCGACAGCCTGCCATGAGGCGGCCCGCCCGTGGTGCGCCGGGGCGACTCCCTCCTCCATCCCCGCAGAACACCATCAATCTCGCGTATGCCACTACACCTAGCCTCCTAGGACGCATTGGGCGGGGTGGCCGGACCCACCCGGGACGGCCAGGTCCGGGAGGGTCGGAACGTGATGCTGCCGGCAATGCACGCCGCAGGAGATGCGCCCGTAGCCCTCGATGGTGAACAATGGCGGCCGAGGAGGGGAGTATTCCCCCGCGACGGAGTCGTCAGCACGGTCGAGCGTCCCCCGACAGCTCGACCCGGCTCCGCCGGTCAGCGCCCCGCCTGCGGGTCGCTGGCGGAAGAGACCTCCGACAGTCACCAGTGTGTGCGTCGTCGCCCACCTCGCCGTCACGCGGCGTACGGTGTGCCCGACGCCGCGTGTCTGCCGGAGGAATGGATTGAACGTGTCCGGAATGGTGTGGGCGGGAACCCTCGTCGCACTGACGGCGGTGCTCCTCGCCGATCTCTTCATCATCGGGCGTCGGCCGCACGAGCCCAGCGTCCGTGAGTCGAGCCTCTGGGTGAGCTTCTACGTCGGCCTGGCGCTGCTGTTCGGGGCGGGGCTGTGGGTCACCGCCGGTGGCGACGTGGCCGGCCAGTTCTACACGGGGTGGCTCACCGAGTACAGCCTCTCGGTGGACAACCTCTTCGTCTTCGTGATCATCATGGCCCGGTTCCGGGTGCCCCGGAAGTACCAGCAGAAGGTGCTGCTCATCGGCATCGTGCTGGCCCTGGTCATGCGGGGTGGTTTCATCGCCGCCGGTGCGGCGCTGATCTCCCAGTTCTCCTGGGTGTTCTACATCTTCGGCGCGTTCCTGATCTACACGGCCGTCAACCTGGCCCGCCAGGGTGAGCCGGAGGAGGACGAGTTCAAGGAGAACGTCCTGATCCGGTGGAGCCGCAAGGCGCTTCCGTTGTCGCGGGACTACGACGGCGCGAAGCTCACCACGTACGAGGCCGGCCGGCGGCTGTTCACCCCGATGCTGGTGGTGATGATCGCGATCGGGACCACCGACCTGATCTTCGCGCTGGACTCGATCCCGGCGATCTTCGGGATCACCAAGGAGCCGTACCTGGTCTTCACCGCGAACGTCTTCGCGCTGATGGGGCTGCGGCAGCTCTACTTCCTGGTGGGCGGGCTGCTCGACCGGCTGGTCTACCTCAGCTACGGCCTCGCGGTGGTGCTCGGCTTCATCGGCGTCAAGCTGGTGCTGGAGGCACTGGCCGACAACAACCTGCCGTTCCTCAACGGTGGTGAGCCGATCGCCTGGGCTCCGCACATCCCGATCTGGCTGTCGTTGACGGTCATCCTCGGGTGTCTCGCCGTGGCGACGGTGGCCAGCCTGGTCAAGTCGTCCCGGGACCGGCGGCGCGAGCTGATCGAGGCGCGTCGCTGACCGTAGCGTCACCGATGGGCGTCACCGCACTGCCGGTGACGCCCATTGCCGGTCAGACCCGGTGCGCGCCGACCAGGGTGGCGACCCGGTCGGGCGGCAGCGGCTCGGTCAGCACCCGCCGCTGCCGGTAGCAGGCGTGCAGCATCCGTGGCCCCCGGCCGGCGGTCACCAGGCCGACATGGTGGATGTCCCGCCCGGGTCGGGCGAAGAAGTACAGGTCGCCGGGGCGTTCCTCGCCGGCCGGTACGGGCGTGGTGGCCGCCGCCTGGTCGTCGGCGTCGCGGGGCAGTGTCACGCCGAACCGTCGCCACACCAGGTGGACCAGGCCGGAACAGTCGATCCCGTGGCCGGAGAGCCCACCCCAGACGTACGCGACGTCGCGCAGCCGGGTGGCGACGGCGAGCACGTCGTCGGCGGTCGGCGGGGTGGCCGGCGGGTCGGTGACGTCCGCCTCGGGGACCCACAGTGGATCGGGCCGTCCGGGTACCCGTACCGGCCGCCACCCGTCGACGGCGGGGCCGGCCGGGTGCAGCCGGGTGCCGAGGACGACCCCGGGCAGGGCCACCGGGCCGGCGGGGGCGACCCGCAGGCCGGTGCTGACGGCGTCGACGACGAGCGGGCCGGCCGGGCCGCCGTCGGGGGTGGCCGGGGTGAGCTGGGCGGTGGGCAGCCAGCCGGGGTAGCCGCGTGGGTCGCGCCGGGGTGCGGCCTGCTGCACCGCGACCACCCGGGCCCAGCCGTCGGGGTGCAGGGCGGTCACCAGCACCCGTTCGCCGAGCAGCAGCTGACTGAGCACGCAGTCACCGACCCGCTGGCTGGCGTCCATCCCGGTGATCCAGCCGTCGGTGTCCGAGGGCACCGCCAGGGCCGGCCGGTCGACCGGGCGGGTCGCGCCGGGGTCGGTCCAGAGGGTGGCGACGGCCACCCGGACGAGGGCCTCCCGGCCCGGCTCCAACTCCACGTCGACCTCCGGCTCACGTGTCGGTGCCCCATCCGGACCATAGGAAAGAAAACTGCGATCATCAACCTCGGCGTTGAATCTTTGTTTCGGTCACCGCGGTTTCGGTCACCGCGGTGATGCCGAGCCCCGGCGCGTCCGGCAGCACCACCGTGGCACCCTCGTACCGCAGCCCGCCGCGCACCGGTGACCGGGCCAGCCACCAGGCGGCGTCCAGGTCGGACACGGCGCTGGTCCGGTAGGCGGCGGCCAGGCTGGCCGCCGCGCCGACCCCGACCTGAGTCTCCATCATGGACCCGACGAGGGTGCCCAGCCCGTGTTCCCGGGCCAACTCCAGCAGGGTCCGCGCCGGGCGTAGGCCGCCGCACTTGGCGAGCTTGACGTTGACCAGGTCGGCCGCCCGCCGCCGGATCACCGCGACCAGGTCCCGCACCCCGAACACCGCCTCGTCGGCGAGGATCGGCACGTCCACCCGGTCGGCGACCCAGGCCATGCCGTCCAGGTCCCACCGGGCCACCGGTTGCTCGACCAGCTCCACGTCGAGCCCGGCGTCCTCGACGCCCCGGATCACCCGGACCGCCTCCCGGGGCGTCCACCCCTGGTTGGCGTCCAACCGCAGGCGCACCTGCGGGCCGACGGCCGCCCGGACCGCACGGACCCGTTCCAGGTCACCCGCCGGGTCGGTGCCGACCTTGAGCTTCAGCACGTCGAAGCCCTCGTCGCGTCGCTGCCGGGCGGCCACCGCCAGGTCCGCGCCGGCCCCGGCGGCCAGCGTGACGTCCGTCGGCACCCGCAGCGCCGTCCCACCGAGCAACCGCACCAGGGGTACGCCGAGCCGCCGTGCCGCCAGGTCGTGCAGCGCCACGTCCAGCGCGGCGCGGGCCGCCTCGTTGCCGGCCACCGCCGCCGCGACCTCGGCGCAGCGGGCCAGCACGTCGTCGGCGTCCCGGCCGACCACCGCCGGGGCGAGCACGTCGCGGACACAGGACTCCGCGCCGGCCACCGACGCCCCGGTGACCTGCCACACCTGCGGGGCCTCGCCGAAGCCGGACCGCCCGTCGGCGTCGGTCACCTCCGCCACCAGGGTCTCCACCGTGGTGGTGCGGCGCAGCGCGGTGACGAACGGGGTGTGCAACGGCGCGGACAGCCGGTGGGTGCGTACCACGGCGATCGTCATGTGCGGCACCCTATACGCACGTCGTCACCGAAGGAGCGCGCCGATGACCGTGGCAAGCTGGACGCTGGTGGGTGCGCCGAACGCCCGTGACCTGGGCGGACTGCCCACCCGTGACGGCCGGCGGGTACGCCCCGGCCGGCTGATCCGCACCCCGGCGCTGGGCCGGTTGACCGAGACCGACCTGACGGTGCTGGGCCGGCTCGCCCCGGCCTGCGTGGTGGACCTGCGGGACGACACCGAGACGGCGTTCGCCCCACCGAACCGGCTGGTCGGTGACCCGTGCCTGGTCCGGTTGCCGGTGCTCGACCCGGCGCACCCCGGGTTCGGCTACCTGTCGGCGCTGCTGCTCGGTCACGACCTCACCGGCCACGACGAGGCGGCCCGGCGGGGTGCGGCGGCGGCGATGGCGGAGCTCTACCGGTGGTTCGTCGGCGGTGCGGCGGCCCGGGAGGGGTTCGCCCGCGCGGTGCGGCTGGCGGCCGATCCGGGCAACCTGCCGTTGCTGTTCCACTGCTCGGCGGGCAAGGACCGTACCGGGTGGCTGGCGGTGGTGCTGCTCACCGCGCTCGGCGTCGACGAGGAGACGGTCCGGGCCGACTACCTGCGGCACAACGCGTTGACGGTGGAGCTGCGCGCGGAGGCGTCGGCGGCGATGCTGCGGCGGCGGCCGGAGCTGGACCCGGAGACGGCCCGGGCGGTGCTGGAGGTGCGCCCCGAGTACCTGGACGCCGGCCTCGACGAGGTGCGCCGGCGGCACGGGTCGTTCGACGCGTACCTGGCCGACGGGTTGGGGGTGACCCCGCAGATCCGGGCCGCCCTGCGGACCCACCTGCTGGACTGACCGCCGCGCCGGTCAGCCGGTGAGGTCGTGCCGGGCGGCCCAGGCCGTCGCGGAGACCTCCGCCAGCAGCCGGCAGGCGTCGGAGTCGTCGGGGGTGGCGGTGGGGTCGGTGGTGGTGCAGACGGCGATCACGTAGGCGGGAGCGTCGTCGGGCAGGACCACGCCGGCGCTGTGCCGTACGCCGCGTACCCAGCCGTTCTTGTGGGCGATCCGGGTGCCGGCGGGCAGCCCGGCGGCGAGATCGTCGCGGTGGCGCTGGTCCAGCAGCACGTCGACCATGGCGGCGCAGGCCGCCGGGGAGGCCAGCGGGCCGGGCCGGTGCGCGCCGACGGCCAGCCCGCCGAGCAGGGCCGCCAGGTCGGCGGGGGTGACCAGGTTGGTGATGCCGGCCTCCCGGGCTGCGGCGTCCTCGATGCCCCGGCCGGTGACGCTGTGCCGGGCCCCGGCGAGCCGCCACGCCTCGGCGACGGCGGGCAGGCCGAGGAGTTCGATGATCAGGTTGGTGGCGAGGTTGCTGGACCGGGTGATCATCCGGTCGGCCAGCCAGCGCGGGGTGGCCCGCCCGCCGAGCCGTTGCCAGACCGCGTCGTCGTTGTCGTAGGGGCGGGCGCAGGTGAACCGGGGCGCGTCCGGCCGGGCCGAGGTGAAGTCGTTGACCACCGGCACCGGGGCGTCCAGGTCGAGGGCGTCGGCTCCGGCGGCCCGGTGCAGGGCCAGCAGCACCGCCACCTTCATGGTGCTGGCCGCGTAGTGGGTGGCGTCGGGGGTGCGGGTCCAGGTGGGTGGGGCGTCGGGTCGGCCCAGGTACGCCGAGACGGTGCCGGGCACCCGGTCCAGCCGGGCGTCGAGGTCATCCCAGGTCATGCCCGTGACGCTAGCCGAATTCGGTCCATCGGAACGGCCCGGCGGCCCTCGGGAGGGTGCAGCCGGGTGGGTCGGCGGCTCCCGGGGGACAGCCGGGGCGGGGCCGGTTGCGCCCCGGGGTGGGGACGGGCGGAGCCCCGGTCCGGGTGAGGCGGACCGGGGCTCCGGGTGAGGCGGGGTGGGGCAACGGATGCGACCCGGGTGGGTCAGCCGGCGTGCTTGCGGCGGGCGGCCATCCGGCCGCGCTGGGTCTGGTCCAGCACCACCTTGCGGATGCGTACGGCGACCGGGGTTACCTCGACGCACTCGTCCTCGCGGCAGAACTCCAGCGCCTGCTCCAGGGAGAGCTTGCGCGGGGGGATCAGCTTCTCGGTCTCGTCGGAGGTCGAGGCCCGCATGTTGGTGAGCTTCTTCTCCTTGGTGATGTTGACGTCCATGTCGTCGGAGCGGGAGTTCTCCCCGACGATCATGCCCTCGTACACCTCGGTGGTGGGCTCGACGAAGAGCTGGCCGCGCTCCTGAAGGTTGATCATCGCGAACGGGGTGACCACGCCGGAGCGGTCGGCCACCAGCGACCCGTTGTTGCGGGTACGCAGCTCACCGAACCACGGCTCGTAGGACTCGAAGACGTGGTGCAGGATGCCGGTGCCCCGGGTGTCGGTGAGGAACTCGGTACGGAAGCCGATCAGGCCGCGCGCCGGCACCAGCCACTCCATCCGGATCCAGCCGGTGCCGTGGTTGACCAGCTGCTCCATCCGACCCTTGCGGGTGGCCAGGAGCTGGGTGATCGCGCCCAGGTACTCCTCGGGGGCGTCGATGGTCAGCCGCTCGACCGGCTCGCAGGTCTTGCCGTCGATCTCCTTGGTGACGACCTGCGGCTTGCCGACGGTCAGCTCGTAGGACTCGCGGCGCATCTGCTCGACCAGGATGGCCAGGGCCAGCTCGCCCCGGCCCTGCACCTCCCAGGCGTCCGGCCGCTCGGTGGGCAGGACCCGCAGCGACACGTTGCCGATCAGCTCCTTGTCGAGCCGGTCCTTGACCATCCGGGCGGTGACCTTGGCGCCCTTGACCCGGCCGACCAGCGGCGAGGTGTTGGTGCCGATGGTCATCGAGATGGCCGGCTCGTCCACGGTGATCAGCGGCAGCGGGATCGGGTTCTCCGCGTCGGCCAGGGTTTCCCCGATCATGATCTCGGGGATGCCGGCGACGGCGATGATGTCGCCGGGCCCGGCCGAGTCGGCCGGCTTGCGCTCCAGGCCCTCGGTCATCAGCAGCTCGGAGATGCGGACCCGCTGGGTGCTGCCGTCGGTGCGGCACCAGGCCACCGTCTGGCCCTTGCTGATGGTGCCCTGACGCACCCGGCACAGCGCCAACCGGCCGAGGAACGGCGAGGCGTCCAGGTTGGTGACGTGCGCCTGGAGCGGGGCGTCCTCGTCGTAGGAGGGCGGCGGGATGGTGTCGAGCAGGGTTCGGAACAGCGGCTCCAGGCTGGTGCTGTCGTCGGGCACCGAGCCGTCGGCGGGCTGGGTCAGCGAGGCGATGCCGTCGCGGGCGCAGGCGTAGACGATCGGGAAGTCGATCTGCTCCTCGTCGGCGTCCAGGTCGAGGAAGAGTTCGTAGGTGTCGTCCACGACCTCCTTGATCCGGGCGTCGGGCCGGTCCACCTTGTTGATCACCAGGATGATCGGCATCCGCGCCTTGAGCGCCTTGCGGAGCACGAACCGGGTCTGCGGCAGCGGGCCCTCGCTGGCGTCGACCAGCAGCACCACCCCGTCGACCATGGTCAGGCCCCGCTCGACCTCGCCGCCGAAGTCGGCGTGGCCGGGGGTGTCGATGATGTTGATGGTGACCGGGTCGGAGCCGTCCGCCGGGAGGTAGCGCACGCCGGTGTTCTTGGCCAGGATGGTGATGCCCTTTTCCCGTTCGAGATCCATCGAGTCCATGACGCGCTCGGTGTTCTCACCACGGGCCCCGTAGGCGCCGGCCTGCCGCAACATGGCGTCGACCAGGGTCGTCTTGCCGTGGTCGACGTGGGCGATGATGGCGACATTGCGGAGGTCGGTGCGAAGCTGCATACCCTCCATACTCCTGTCTGCGGTTGCCGGGGCAGGTGTCGGGGTCGTCCCGTCACCGCCCGGATCTGTGCCGGAACTGCTGTTCCGGCCGTGCCAGCAGCGGGTCTGCGGATCCCTACCGGCGGGCCGGTCGGCCCGGGGCCGGCCGGGCACCTGGTCGTCGCGACGGTCACCGCGGCCGAGGCCGCAGTGATCTTCGGTCTGTCGGTGCCGGGGGTGTCGACCCTGCTGGTCGGTCTCCTAGCGTACGCGGGCCCGTGCGGGTCCGTCCGGGCACTGCTCCCGGTGACCGGAGCGGCCGTGACGGGCGACACGTCCACCGGGGGTACGCCGACGGCCGGGGGCCCCCACTGGTGCAGGTGGGGACCCCCGACCGGGTCGGAGGGGCGGGTCAGTCCCGGGCGGCGACGGCCGGCGCGGGCGTGGCCGCCCCGGCGTCGTCGTCGGCCTCCCGGTCGATCCGTCCCGGCCACCAGAACCGGTCGCCGAGCAGGAACGCCAGCGCCGGCACCAGCACGGTACGCACCAGCAGTGTGTCGAGCAGCACGCCGATGCACACGATGATCCCGATCTGGGTCAGCAGGATCAGGGGCAGCACGCCGAGGACGGCGAAGACCGCGGCGAGCAGGATGCCGGCGCTGGTGATCACCCCACCGGTCACCCGCAGGGCGGAGAGCATGCCGTCGCGGGTGCCGGCCCGGCGGGCGTCCTCCCGGGCCCGGGTGACCAGGAAGATGTTGTAGTCGACGCCGAGCGCGACGAGGAACACGAAGGCCAGCAGGAGCACCCCGCTGTCCAGCGCGGGGAAGTCCAGCACGTGGTCGAAGAGCAGCCACGCCGCGCCGAGGCTGGCGAAGAAGGACGCGATGACGGTGAGCACCAGCAGCAGCGGGGCGAGCAGGCCGCGCAGCAGCAGCACCAGCACGGCGAAGACGAGCACCAGGATGATCGGCAGGATCAGCCGCAGGTCCCGGGTGTTGGCCTCGTCGGAGTCGTAGGTGGCCGCGACGGTGCCGCCGACGAGCGCCCCGTCGGCGGGGTCGGCACCCGCGACGGTCGGCGGCGCGGAGCCGGGTACGGCGGCCACCGCGTCGCGCAGCGCCCCGATGGTGCGGTCGGAGGCCGGGCTGCCCGGTTCGTCGGTCAGCACCACGTCGACCTGGGCGACGGCGGTGCCGGCCACGCCGGGCCGGGCGGAGGCGACCCCGGGGACGGCGGCGGCGGTCCGGGTGACCTCGGCGGCGGCGGCCGGGTTGGTGAGCACCGCCACCGGTTGGGTGGTGCCGGCGGGGAAGGCGCGGGCCAGCGTCTCGGCTCCGGCGACCGCCTCGGGCTTGACCCGGAACTGTTCGGTCTCGGACAGCCCGGTGCGCAGGGTGAGCCCGCCGAGGGCGAGGCCGGCGAGCAGCAGGGTGGACAGCACGGCGACCGGCAGCGGGCGGCGGACCACGGCGACGCCGAGCCGGCCCCACAGCTTGCCCTCCCGGGCGGGGCCGCCGACCCTGGGCACGAACGGCCAGAACAGTCCCCGGCCGAAGATGACCAGCACGGCGGGCAGCACGAACAGCGCGGAGAGCATGGCGAACACGACGCCGGTGGCGCAGGCCACGGCGAGCGCCCGGTTGGTCTCCTGCTCGGACAGCAGCAGGGTGAGCACGCCGAGCACGACGGTGCCGCCGCTGGCGAGGATCGGTTCGGCGGTCCGGCGGACGGCGGCGCGCATGGCGGCGAACCGGTCCTCGTCGCGGCGCAACTCCTCCCGGTAGCGGGCGATGAGCAGCAGGGCGTAGTCGGTGGCGGCGCCGAAGACCAGCACGCTGGCGATGCCGGTGACCGCGCCCTCCTGGAGGTTGATGCCGACGGCCGGAACGATGGTGTCGACGGCCCGCAGGGTGAGCTGTTCGGTGGCGGCGACGACGATCAGCGGCACGATCCACAGGAACGGGCTGCGGTAGGTGATCAGCAGCAGCAGGGCGACCACACCGGCGGTGACGGCGAGCAGGGTGATGTCGGCGCCCTCGAAGACCTTGGTCAGGTCGGCGGTGAACGCGGGTGCGCCGGTGACCGCGGCGGTGAGCCCGTCGGGCAGGCCGGTGAGGCTGTCGCGGACCTTCGCCACCTCGTCGGCGACGGCCTGCTGGCCGCCGGCGGTGTCCAGCGGGACGGCGAGCAGCGCGACGGTGCCGTCGGGGGAGACCTGGGGTGGGCTGACCTGGCCGCCGACGGCGAGCCGGCCCAGCGCGCCGGAGCGGTCGGTGACGGCGGCCCGGTCGGCGTCGGTCAGCGGGCTGCCGTCGTCCCGGCTGACCACGACGATCGCCGGTTGGACGTCGCTGTCGGGTAGTTGGTCCTGGAGGCGTTCCACCTGGGTCGACTGCCACTGCACGGACAGGCCGGTGGCCGAGACGGGGGCGGGGTTGTCGGGCTTGGGGAGCCCGAAGACGACCGCGCCGACGACGATCGCGGCGGCCACGGTGAGCCAGGCGGCGAGCCGGCTGCGGGCGACGCGGGTGAACAGAGACATCGGAGGCCCTCGTGGTCTGTCGGTGGGAACGCGGACAGGAAGATAACCCGTCCTTCGAGTATCTTGATAGCCGAGATTATCGGCAGCTGTTCTATGCTGCAACCGGGCACAGCGACAGGGGGCAACGGCGGGCGTGGCAACGCACGGGATGTATCGGCGGCGGGACGACCCGCGCGGGCGGATGGTGGCCGACATCACCAACGACCTGCGGCGGTACTCGGTCGACGCGCAGCACATCGGGCACGCGTTCGCCGGCCTGCACGGGCTCAACCCGACCGACCTGCACGCCCTGATCGCCGTCATGGACGCCGAACTGCTCGGCGACCCGATCACCCCCGGCCGGCTCGGCGAACAGCTCAACCTCTCCTCCGGGTCGGTGACCGCGCTGGTCGACCGGCTGGAACGCGCCGGGCACATCCGCCGGGACCGGGACACCGCCGACCGGCGCAAGGTGTTCCTGCACTACGCCGACCAGGGGGCCGCCCTGGCGATGAGCTTCTTCGGCCCGCTCGGCCGGCGTACCGACGACGTGATGGCCCGGTTCACCGACGACGAGCTGGCCGTCGTGCACCGGTTCCTGGCGGCCATGGTCGCCTCGATGCGGGAGCACCGCGACGCCATGCGGGCCGCCCGCGCCGAACCGTCCCGCCGCCCGGCGGACTGAGCGCCGTGCCGGACCGGTCGCTCGCCCGCCTCGCCGCCGCCGTGCTGCGCCTGCCGGCCGCCGCCACCCACCGGGTCGACGTCACCCGGGGCATCGCGGTCCGGGCCCGCGACGGGGCGCGGCTGCGCACCGACCACTACGCCCCCCGGCTGCCCGGCGCGCCGACCGTGCTGATCCGCACGCCGTACGGGCGGGGCGGGCCGATGCGGCTGCTCGGCCGGCTCGTCGCCGGTCGCGGCTTCCACCTGGTGCTCCAGTCCTGCCGGGGCACCGACGGCTCCGACGGGCTGTTCGACCCGCTGGTGCACGAGCGCGACGACGGGCTGGACACCGTCGACTGGCTGCGCCGGCAACCCTGGTACGGCGGCCGGTTCGGCATGTTCGGGGCCAGCTACCAGGGTTTCGTCCAGTGGGCGCTGGCCGCCGACGCGGGGGAGGACCTGGCCGCGATGGTCGCCGTGGTCACCGCCTCGGCCACCCGCGACTCGACGTACGCGGGGGAGTCCTTCGCCCTGGACACGGTGCTCACGTGGGCCGAGCTGCTCCAGGCGCAGACCGTGCCGTGGCTGGCCCGGCAGTGGGAACTCAAGCGTGGGCAGCCCCGGCTGGCCGCCGCCCTGGCCCACCTGCCGCTGGCCGAGGCCGACCGGGTGGCGACCGGGGTGACCGTGCCGTTCTTCCAGGAGTGGCTGCGCCACCACACGCCGGACGCCGACTACTGGCGGACCCGGGTCTTCGGCGCGCGGATCGCCGAGGTGCGCGCCCCGGTGACGATGGTCAGCGGCTGGCAGGACATCTTCCTCCCCGCCCAGCTCGCCGACCACGCCGCGCTGCGGGCGGCGGGCGTGCCCACCCGGCTCACCGTCGGCCCGTGGACGCACGGCAGCCCCGGCCTGCTGGCCGAGTCGCTGCGGGAGGGGCTGGACTGGCTCGACGCCCACCTGCGCGGCCGGCCGCCGTCGCCGCGCGCCCCGGTACGGGTGCACGTCGGCGGGGACGGCGGCGGCTGGCGGGACCTCGCCGACTGGCCGCCGCCGGCCACCGGCACCCCCTGGCACCTGCACGCCGGGGGCCGGCTCGCCCCGCAGCCGCCGGCCGCGTCGGCCCCGGACACCATCCGGTACGACCCGGCCGACCCCACCCCGTCGCTGGGCGGCCCGCTGCTGGTGGCCCAGCGGGCCGGACCGGTCGACAACCGTCCCGTCGAGGCCCGGCCCGACGTGCTGGTCTACACCAGCGCGGTGCTGACCGAGCCGGTCGAGGTGGTCGGGCCGGTGCACGCCGAGATCCACGTCCGCAGCGAACTGTCGTACCTGGACGTCTTCGTGCGGTTGTGCGACGTGGACCGGCGCGGCCGGTCCTGGAACGTCTGCGACGGCCTGGTCCGTATCGCCCCCGGTCGGTTCCCGGCCGACCCGGACGGGGTGACCCGGGTGCCGGTGCCGCTGTGGCCGGTGGCGCACCGCTTCGCCGCCGGGCACCGGCTGCGGGTGCAGGTCTCCGGGGGTGCCCATCCCCGCTACGCGCGCAACCCCGGCACCGGCGAGCCGCTCGGCGCGGCGGTCACGCTCCGCGCTGGACTCCGGCAGATCCTGCATGATCCATCGCATCCGTCGCGACTCGTGCTGCCGGTGGTCCCAGCTGGCTCCCAGCTTGGATCTATCTGAAGACAACCCGTTTGAGCTGGGGTTTTTCTCGCAACTATGGCTATCGTCTGTCGCAACGCTCGATGACGTGCACCAGTGGTCGGGCCCGTTCTCCCGCAGGCCGCGCCTACGTGGAGTCACGACGGTTCCCGACCCTGGCCTGATGCCGACGCAGCCGGCACCGTTGGGCCGGCCGCGGAGAGGAGGGCCTCGTGACGACGGCTCCGGCCAATCTGCTGGCGGTCCGCCGGCTCCTGCTCGACACCATCAAGGGCCTTGATCCCGCCGCGGTGGGGATCGTCGGCGATCCGGCCCACCGGGGCGGCTACCACTGTGGCTCCGACCGGGTGGTGGCCAACGACTACTCCGTGGTGGAGTCGCCCCGGGACGCAGGCGGCCTCACCCTCTACGCCTCCGGGCTGGACGTGGGCACGTTCAGCGTCCGCTCCGGGGGTGCCACGCACAACCTCCAGACGTTCTCCACCTGGTGCGTCGCCCAGTGCCGGGCGAACACGGCGGACAGCCGTGACATCAGAGAGATCATCTACTCCCCGGACGGCAAGGTGGTCCGGCGCTGGGACCGGCTCGGCAGGCGCAGTTCCGGCGACGACTCGCACCTGTGGCACACCCACTTCAGCTTCTTCCGCGACTCGACCAAGGCCGGACGGGACCAGACCCCGCTGTTCCGGCGCTACCTGACCGGCATCGGACTACTGGAGGACACCGACATGACACCCGAAGAGCACGCCTGGCTGGAGACCGTCCACAAGAACCTGACCGTCCTCGACGGCCGCAACCCGGTGGGTCAGATCTACACCCGGATGGCGATGGGGGAGGACCACACCAACCCCGACTTCGTCGTCACGCACCCGACCCTGAAGTCGCTCGGTGCGCAACTGACCTCGTTGCAGACCGCGCTGACCGCCCTGGCCAACAAGGACTTCACCGACGAGCAGGCGATCGTCGCCGGTGTCCTGGCCGGGCTCACCCCGGAGAAGATCGCCGCCGCCATCCCGCCCACCATCGCCAAGCAGGTCGCCGACGAGCTGGCCAAACGTCTGGTGGCCTGACCCGGACCCCGTGGGCACCCCTTCCGCCCCGCCTCCTGCGGAAGGGGTGCCCACGGCTGCCGGCGGTCACCCCCGGCCCCCGGCCCAGGTCGGTCATCCCCGGGCCCTGGCCCAGGTGAGGAAGCGGTCGGTCAGCTCCGGGCGTCGCCCGGGGTGGAGCTGGCCGAGCTGGTGATCGGCCTCGGTCATCAGGGCGGCGAGATAGACGAGCAGGGCGGTCCGGTCGTCCCGGTACTCGACCAGCAGTCCCAGCCGGGCCGGCTGGCAGGGCCACTCCGCGCCGCAGTTGCGGCAGCGCCACAGGGGACGCATGGCGACGTGCGGGACCAGCCGACGGGCCGTCATCGGGATCGCGCGACGCCGTGGGGTGTCGTCGTCCACGCCGGTCACCGGCGACCCCCGGTCGGCCGGCGGGTGCTGTGCCACCTGCTCCTTACGGGCACGGGCCACCTCCTCGGGACTGGAGGGGCCGCCCCCGGGGCAGGGGGCGGCCCGGCGGAGTCGGCCCGAGCCCCTCCGGCGTCGGGCAGGTCCGCCACAGGTGACAGTCTGGTGAGGTTGCCGTTACCGTCGGAAGGCGTTCGCGCTGCACCGCGGCGGGCGTGCAGCACCGTCGTCCTTCACGTACAGGAGTTGTGCAGATGGAGCCTGCGCCCATGCTGGAGCTGTTCGCCGGGGAGTTGCGTCGGCTGCGGACGCGGGCGGGCCTGTCCCAGGAGGGGCTGGGCGAGCTGGTCAACTACTCGGCCTCGCTGGTCGCCGCCGTCGAGCAGTGCCGCCGGCCGCCGCGCAGGGAGTTCGCCGAGCGCTGCGACACCGTGCTGGCAAGCGACGGCCTGCTGGCCCGGATCAGGGACGCGCAGGTGCGCGAGAGCCTGATGCCCTGGTTCCGCGAGTGGGTCACCATCGAGCAGCAGGCGACCGCGCTGTGCTCGTTCCAGCAGACGGTCCTGCCCGGCCTGCTCCAGACCGAGGGCTACGCCCGGGAACTCTTCGAGCGGGCGAGCCACTTCCTCGGTGACGAGGTGGAGCAGCAGGTCGCGGCGCGACTGGCCCGGCAGGAGATCCTGCACCGGGCGTCCCCGCCGCTGTTCGTGGCGGTGCTCGACCACACCGTGCTGGAACGCCCGGTCGGCGGGCCCAAGGTGATGCGGGAGCAGTTGCTGCACCTGCGGGAGATCGGCGACCGGCCGAGGGTGCACCTGCACCTGGTGCCGAGGGACACCGGCGCCTACCCCGGGCTCAACGGTGCCTTCGTGATCGCGACGCCGCCGGAGGGCGACGACGTCGCCTACCTCGACAACCAGCTACACGGATCGATCATCGAACGGACGGCGGACGTACACTCCCTGCGACGGACCTGGGAGTCGGTGCGCGCGGAGGCACTGCCTCACGGGGCCACCATCAAGCTGATCTCGGAGGCGGCAGACTCATGGACCTGACCGGCGCGATCTGGCACAAGAGCACCCGTAGCAGCGGCAACGGCGGCGACTGCGTGGAGGTCGCCGCCAACCTGCCCGGCGTCGTCGGCGTCCGCGACAGCAAGGACCGGTCCGGCCCGGTGCTCACCTTCGCGCCGGCCGCCTGGCGGTCGTTCCTGCGCCACGCCAAGCGGCCCTGACCGGGACGGACGCGCGCTCACCGGCGACGCGGAACCCACCGCAGCGCGGCCGACCGGTCGACGGGGTGCAGCCCGGACCGGGAACACCCGACCGGGTTTCAGTTCACCCGGCAGCGGAGTCGACGGCTGCCGGCAGCGCTCGGTGGCGGCGGCCCCGGGCCGCCGCCACCGGCACGGAGACTTACAGCGGGCGGACGTTCTCCGCCTGCGGACCCTTCTGCCCCTGGGTCACATCGAACTCGACCTTCTGGGCCTCCTGCAGTTCCCGGTAGCCGCTGGTGGCGATCGCCGAGTAGTGAACGAAGACGTCGGGGCCCCCGCCGTCCTGCTCGATGAAGCCGAAGCCCTTTTCCGAGTTGAACCACTTGACCGTGCCGGTTGCCATGCATCTCTCCCTGTTTACAACGGGTGATCCCGCCGCTGCGGCGGATGATCGCCCTGTACTGCCCCGACAGTAGCCGGCCGAGGCGGTTTTTGCCGGCTGAAAAGCCGCAGGATGCGGACGGAAACTCGCAGGTCGCCGGAATGCCGCCCCGGTGGGAGGCCCGCTGCGGCACACTCGACCGGTGAACCGACCGCGCGTCGACGCGTTGACCGAGCTGGAACGCGAGATCGACGCGCCAGGCGACGGGCTGGACCGGCTGCGGCTGGTGCCCACCCCCTTCGTGCCCGAGGTGCGGCTGCACCTCGCCGAGGACGCGATCGTCTGGTGGGCCCGGATGGAGGCCAACGCCGGGCACACCCTGCCCCCGCCGTTCTGGGCGTCGGCCTGGGCCGGCGGCCAGGCCCTCGCCCGCCACCTGCTCGACCACCCCGACCTCGCCGCCGGCCGCCGGGTGCTCGACCTGGCCGCCGGTTCCGGACTCGTCGCCATCGCCGCCGCGCTGGCCGGTGCCAGCCAGGTCGTCGCCAACGACGTCGACCCCTACGCGGTGGCGGCGGTGACCGTCAACGCGCGGGCCAACCGGGTCCACGTGCAGGCCAGCCACCAGGACCTGCTCGACGACGACGGCACCCAGGCCGACCTGCTCGTCGCCGGGGACGTCCTCTACGACCGGGACCTCGCCGTACGGGTGCTGCCGTACCTGCGGCGGGCCGCCGACGGCGGGGCGCAGGTGCTGGTCGGCGACCCCGACCGGGGACACCTGCCGCCGGACGTGCTGGAGGTGGTGGCCAGCTACCCGGTGCCGACCACCGAACCCTCCGTCGACTCCCCGGTCCGCCGGGTCCAGGTGCTCCGCCCCCGCTGAACCACCCCCGCCGGAACGCCCCGCGCCGCGCCGTCGCGCCGCCCGCCGGAAAACTCGGGGAGTGATCAGGGTCGCGACCCGATGCGCCGGGACGCCCGAGGGCCGTAGCGTCATCTCGTGCCCGACGAATTGGCCCAGCTCGGAGACCTGCCGACCGCACTGCTGATGGCGGCGCTCGGGCTGGTGATGCTCGCCGACGCCGTACCGCTGCTCGGGGTGCTCGTCCCCGGCGACGTGGCGATCCTCGCGGCGGTGGGGGTGGGCCGGCCGGTCGCCGGCGTGGCCACCGTCGTGGCCGTGGTCGCCGGCTGCCTCACCGGCTGGTCGCTGAGCTTCCTCGCCGGGCGGATCTTCGGCGAGCGGCTGCGGCACAGCCGGGTCGGCGACTGGATCGGCGAGGGCCGCTGGTCGGCCGCCGAGCAACTGCTGCGCTCCGGCGGCGGGCGGATGGTGCTCGTCGCGCCCTTCCTGCCGGTGTTCAACACGCTGCTGCCGCTGGCGGCGGGGAGCCTGCGGATGTCGTACCGCCGGTTCGTCGTCTGCGCCGCGCTCGGCGCGGCGGCGTGGGCCGGCCTCTACCTGGCCCTGGGCACGGCGTCGCGGGCCCTGGCCGGGCTGCTGCCCGGCAACCCGCTGCTGGTCACCATGGCGGTCGGGCTGGTGCTGGCCGGCCTGGTGCTGCTGGGCACCCGGCGGCGGCTGCGTGCGGTGACCGGCGTCGGCCAGCCGGGCTGACCGACGCCGGCGGTCACCGTCGGCCCGTCACCGGCTCACCAGCCGCGCGCCCGCCACTGCGGCAGCGACGCCCGTTCCGCGCCGAGGGTGCTGTCCGCCCCGTGCCCCGGATAGAACCAGGTCTCGTCGGGCAGCCGGTCGAACAGCTTGCGCTCGACGTCGTCGATGAGCTGGCCGAACCGCTCCGGGTCCCGGTCGGTGTTGCCGACGCCACCGGGAAAGAGTGAGTCGCCGGTAAAGAGGTGGGGGATGCCGGCCGGGTCGCGGTAGAGCAGCGCGATCGACCCCGGGGTGTGCCCCTTGACGTGGATCACCTCCAGGGTCTGCCCGCCGACCGCGACGGTGTCGCCGTCGGCCAGGGTCTGCGCCGCGATCGGCAGCCCCTCGGCGTCGTCGGCGTGCACCAGGGCGGACGCGCCGGTCGTGGCCACGACCTCCTCCAGGGCTACCCAGTGGTCCATGTGCCGGTGGGTGGTGACCACCGAGGTCAGCCCGGCGTCGCCGATCAGGTCGAGCAGCCGGGGCGCCTCGTTCGCGGCGTCGACCAGCACCTGCGCGCCGGTGTCGCGGCAGCGCAGCAGGTAGGCGTTGTTGTCCATCGGGCCGACCGACACCTTGGTGACGGTGAGCCGGTCCAGCTCCCGGACGGCGGGTGGGCCGCCGGGGGTGACGTCTCCGGTGTAGCTCATGCGCGGTCTATATCCATTCCGGTGGGGTCGGCAGGGCACCGTCCGGGGTGACGGTCAGCCCGTCGCCGCTGCTGCGGCCGATCAACCAGGCGGCCAGCGCGGCGCAGCTGCCGGCGACCTGCGGGGCGTCCTGCGCGTCACCCAGCACCAGCTCCGGCCGGTTGCCGTCGGTGGGCCGCAGCACCAGCGCGGGCGCGTCGGGCCGCCCGGTCAGCCCACCGGCCACCTCGTGCAGCAGGTGCGGGGCGAACGCGGCCGACCAGTCCGCCGGCCGGTAGCCGGTGGCTAGGTCGACGTGGTGCACCTCCAGCTCGCGCCACCGTCCCCAGAGCACCAGGGCCACCGGCCACGGGCCGCGTCGGGTCTGCACGGTGGCGCTCCACGCCGACGCCGGCATCGCGGCCACCGCCTCGGCGAACCCGTCGGTGCTGCGGCGCAGGTCGGCCAGCAGCTCGGCGGGCGGGCGGCCGGCGCCGGCGGCGATGTCGGCGTCGCGGGCGGCGGCGCTGGCATACATCGGGATGTCCCGGCCGGTGCGGGCGGAGGTGAGCAGGTTGACGAACCCGTCGGCGTTGCGGGCCAGGTGGGTCAGCACGTGGCCCCGGGACCAACCGGGCAGCAGGCTGGGGGCGGCGACGGCCGTCGCGTCCAGCCCGGCTGCGGTGTCCAGCAGGCGGGCGGCCGAATCGGCCACCTCGCCGGTCAACAGCAGTGGGTCCGTCGTCACGCCACGACCCTAACGGTCCGGGGAGCGTTGCGCCGCCGGGGAATTCGCTTTCGGCGCGTCGGTCGGCGGCCTACCGTCGGCCTGACACGGTACCGGGACGACGGACGGGGGTGGTGATCATGCCGGTCGCAGTACGCGTGTTGCGCCACGACCAGTTCCGACCCCGGTGAGGATGACATGACCATCGATCTGACCGCCCTCGGCCTCGACGCCGAACGGGCGGCGTACGCGCGGCGGCGTCCGGACCGTCGGCCCGGCCGGGTGGCCCGGGTCGACCGGGGGGTGTGCACCGTGCTCGGCGCGGACGGACCGGTCCGGGCCAGCCTGGGCCCGGCGGTGCTGGCCGCCGCCGCCCGTGACCTGACCGCCCTGCCGTGCGCCGGCGACTGGGTGCTGCTGGCCCGCTGGCCGGACGGCCCGGTGACCGTCGACGCGGTGCTGCCCCGGCGTACCGCGCTGATCCGCCGTACCGCCGGCAAGGACGCCAGCGGCCAGGTGCTCGCCGCCAACCTCGACACCGCCGCGGTGATCGAGCCGGTGCACCCGGAACCGGACGCCGCCCGGATCGAACGGCTGCTCGCGTTGGCCCACGAGTCGGGGGCCACCCCGCTGGTGGTGCTCACCAAGGCCGACCTGGCCGCCGACCCGCAGGCGGTGGCCCGGCAGCTCGCCGCCCTCGCCCCCGGGGTGCCGGTGCTGCCGGTCAGCGCCGAGCGGGGCACCGGCCTGACGCCGCTGCGCCCGCTGGTCGCGGCGGGGCGCACGCTGGCCCTGCTCGGCCCGTCCGGGGCGGGCAAGTCGAGCCTGGTCAACGCCCTGGTCGGGGCGGAGGTCATGCCGACCCAGGCGATCCGGCGGGTCGACGGCAAGGGTCGGCACACCACCACCTGGCGGGCGCTGGTCCCGGTGCCCGGCGGTGGTGCGGTGCTGGACACCCCCGGGGTCCGGGCGGTCGGCCTGCTCGACGGGCACGTCGGGCTGGACCGGGCGTTCACCGACATCGCCGAGCTGGCCACCGGCTGCCGGTACGCCGACTGCGGGCACACCGCCGAGCCGGCCTGCGCGGTGCGGGAGGCGGTGGAGACCGGGGAGTTGCCGGGCCGGCGCTTCGAGAGCTGGCGTCGGCTCCAGCGGGAGCTGGCGTACGAGAGCGGTCGCCGGCAGAGCCGGCTGGCGGCCGAGCGGCGGGGCGGCTGGCGGGGTGGCCGTCGGCGGCCGGCCCGGCCGACGACGCCGCCCCTGCCGGGCGGTTTCTGACCGCCCCGGTCCGGCCGGTCACGACCGGCCGGGCCGGGGCGCGGGGCGCGCACGCCGGGTCGGCCGACCGGTGTGAGCTGGGGGAATGTTGGCGTGCGGGAAGTTGTCGTACCCCGGGGCTAGAGTTGCGCAGGCGTTCCTTCTGCGCCCCGTAAAACCGCTCAGATCCCACTCGGAGCGGACAGATCCGCCTCATATTCTTCTTCCGGGAGCACCCGCACCGTGGCCGACCGTCTGATCATCCGTGGCGCGCGCGAGCACAACCTGCGTGACGTCAGTCTCGACCTGCCCCGGGACGCCCTCATCGTCTTCACCGGGCTCTCCGGCTCCGGCAAGTCGAGCCTGGCCTTCGACACCATCTTCGCCGAGGGGCAGCGCCGCTACGTCGAGTCGCTGTCGTCGTACGCGCGGCAGTTCCTCGGTCAGATGGACAAGCCCGACGTCGACTTCATCGAGGGCCTGAGCCCCGCCGTCTCCATCGACCAGAAGTCCACCTCGCGCAACCCGCGTTCCACCGTCGGCACCATCACCGAGGTCTACGACTACCTGCGGCTGCTCTTCGCCCGCATCGGCGAGCCGCACTGCCCGGTCTGCGGCGAGCGGATCTCCCGGCAGAGCCCGCAGCAGATCGTCGACCGGGTCCTCGCGATGGCCGAGGGCACCAAGTTCATGGTGCTCGCCCCGGTGGTCCGGGGCCGCAAGGGCGAGTACGTCGACCTCTTCGCCGAACTCCAGGCCAAGGGCTACGCCCGCGCCCGGGTCGACGGGGTGGTGCACCCGCTGACCGAGCCGCCGAAGCTCAAGAAGCAGGAGAAGCACACCATCGAGGTGGTGATCGACCGGCTCAGCGTCAAGCCGAGCGCCAAGCAGCGGCTGACCGACTCGGTCGAGGCCGCGCTCGGTCTCTCCGACGGTCTGGTGCTGCTCGACTTCGTCGACCTGCCCGAGAGCGACCCGGCCCGGGAGCGCCGCTACTCCGAGCACCTGGCCTGCCCCAACGACCACCCGTTGGCGATCGAGGACCTGGAACCCCGGGTGTTCTCGTTCAACGCGCCCTACGGGGCCTGCCCGGAGTGCACCGGCCTGGGCACCAAGAAGGAGGTCGACCCGGAGCTGGTCGTCCCCGACCCGGAGCGCACCCTGCGCGAGGGCGCGCTGCAACCCTGGGCCACCGGGCACAACCTGGAATACTTCCTGCGCCTGCTGGAGGCGCTCGGCGAGAGCCAGCACTTCGACGTCGACACCCCGTGGCGGGCGCTGCCGGCACGGGCCCAGAAGACGATCCTGCACGGCTCCGACGACCAGGTGCACGTGCGCTACCGCAACAAGTACGGCCGCGAGCGCTCCTACTACACCGGCTTCGAGGGCGTGGTGCAGTGGATCGAGCGCCGGCACACCGACACCGAGAGCGAGTGGTCGCGCGACAAGTACGAGGGCTACATGCGTGACGTGCCCTGCGCGGCCTGCGGCGGCACCCGGCTCAAGCCCGAGGTGCTGGCGGTCACCATCGCCGGCAAGAGCATCGCCGAGGTGTGCAACCTGTCGGTGGGCGAGGCGGCCGAGCTGCTCGCCGGCATCGCGCTGACCGACCGGCAGAAGATGATCGCCGAGCGGGTGCTCAAGGAGATCAACGCCCGGCTGCGGTTCCTGCTCGACGTCGGCCTGGACTACCTCTCCCTGGACCGGCCGGCCGGCACCCTGTCCGGCGGCGAGGCACAGCGCATCCGGCTGGCCACCCAGATCGGCTCCGGCCTGGTCGGCGTGCTCTACGTGCTCGACGAGCCGTCGATCGGCCTGCACCAGCGGGACAACCACCGGCTGATCGAGACCCTGCTGCGGCTGCGCGGCCTGGGCAACACGCTGATCGTCGTCGAGCACGACGAGGACACCATCCGGGTGGCCGACTGGATCGTCGACATCGGCCCCGGCGCGGGCGAGCACGGCGGCCGGATCGTGCACAGCGGCTCGGTGCCGGCGCTGCTGGACAATCCCGAGTCGGTGACCGGGGCGTACCTGTCGGGCCGGCGGGAGATCCCGACGCCGCAGCAGCGCCGGCCGCAGACGCCGGAACGCGAGCTGGTGGTGCACGGGGCACGCGAGCACAACCTGCGCAACCTGACCGTGCCGTTCCCGCTGGGCCAGCTCATCGCGGTCACCGGGGTCTCCGGCTCGGGCAAGTCGACGCTGGTCAACGACATCCTGTACGCGGTGCTGGCCAACCAGATCAACGGCGCGCGGCTGGTGCCCGGCCGGCACACCCGGGTCTCCGGGCTGGAACACGTCGACAAGGTGGTCGGCGTCGACCAGTCGCCGATCGGCCGTACCCCGCGCTCCAACCCGGCCACCTACACCGGGGTCTGGGACCACGTCCGCAAGCTGTTCGCCGAGACCACCGAGGCCAAGGTCCGGGGGTACGGCCCCGGCCGGTTCTCGTTCAACGTCAAGGGTGGCCGCTGCGAGGCGTGTTCCGGTGACGGCACCATCAAGATCGAGATGAACTTCCTGCCGGACGTCTACGTCCCGTGCGAGGTCTGCAAGGGTGCCCGCTACAACCGGGAGACCCTGGAGGTGCACTACAAGGGCAAGACCGTCTCCGACGTGCTGGAGATGCCGATCGAGGAGGCGGCCGAGTTCTTCTCCGCCATCCCGGCCATCCACCGGCACCTGCGCACGCTCAACGACGTGGGTCTGGGCTACGTCCGGCTGGGCCAGCCCGCGCCGACCCTGTCCGGCGGTGAGGCGCAGCGGGTCAAGCTGGCCTCCGAGTTGCAGAAGCGCTCCACCGGCCGCACGGTCTACGTGCTCGACGAGCCCACCACCGGCCTGCACTTCGAGGACATCCGCAAGCTGCTGATGGTGCTGGAGGGCCTGGTCGACAAGGGCAACACGGTGATCACCATCGAGCACAACCTCGACGTGATCAAGACGGCCGACTGGCTGATCGACATGGGCCCCGAGGGCGGCCACCGGGGCGGCACCGTGCTCGCCACCGGCACCCCGGAAGAGGTCGCCGAGGTCGCCGAGAGCCACACCGGGCAGTTCCTGCGTTCGGTGCTCAAGCTCGACGGGCAGGCCCGGGGCGCGAAGGCGGCGGTGACCCGGGCGGCCCGGGCCAACGGCGCGACGCCGAAGGCGCGTACCCGCAAGGTGCCGGCCGGGGCCCGCTGACCCGGCGGGTCGACGACCGGCCCGCCCACGCCTGCCCGCGCCGGGCGTCGCCGGTCGGCCCGGGTGCCGGCGGCGGCGTGCTGCGGGCCCGGTCGGTGGCGTGCCATGGGCCCGGTCGGTGGCGCGTCGGCCGGCTCAGCAGGGTGTTCCCGGGCGGCCGGGGTGAACCGTCGGGCACAGTGGTGCGTGTGCTCCAGTGAGCCGCGCAGGTCGACGACCGGCGGCAGCAGTCGAGAGAAAGGCCGGAGATGACAGACGACCAGGTGCCGACCGGGCCCGGTACGCAGACCCGACGTGCACTGCTGGCCGGGGCCGGCGCGGTGGGGGCGGCGGTCCTCCTGACCGCCTGCGGCGACGACTCCGGTGACGAGCCGGCCACCCCGGCCACCGGCGGACCGGCCGCGACCACCGGCGGGTCGGGTGCCGCCGCGATCGCCAAGACGGGTGACATCCCGGTCGGCGGCGGCCAGGTCTACGCCGCCCAGGGTGTGGTGATCACCCAGCCGACGGCGGGGCAGTTCAAGGGGTTCGACCCGATCTGCACCCACCAGGGCTGCCCGGTGTCGAACGTCGACGGCGGGACGATCAACTGCACCTGCCACAACAGCAAGTTCGCCATCACCGACGGCGCGGTGAAGCAGGGGCCGGCTACCCAGCCGCTCGCCGCCAAGGAACTCAAGGTCGACGGCGACCAGATCTCGCTGGCCTGACCGGCACCGGCCGGCCCGGAGGACGACCTCCGGGCCGACCGGTCGGGTTCACTGCGGGTAGACCGCCATCTCCCAGATCGAGTAGCCGTACGTGGTGGCCCGGGTCACCCCGTGCATCCGCACGTACCGGGCGGTCGTGGTGGGGAAGGCCGCCACGTCGGTGCCGCCGTCGCCCGCCGTGGTCGACCACACCGTCCGCCAGGTCGACCCGTCGTTCGACACCTCGATCCGGTACGACCGGGCGTACGCCGACTCCCAGGCCACCGTCACCCGGCCTACCTGGCGGGCCGACCCGAGGTCGACGGTCAGCCACTGGTCGTCGGCCCAACTGCTCGCCCAGCGGGTGCCGAGGTCGGAGTCCACGGCCTTGGCCGCCCCGAAGAACAGCTCGCTGCCGGACGCGCTGACCGGCCGGCCGGCGGCCAGGTTGGTCAGATCGTCACCCCGCCGGGACGGGAACGACACCACCTGCTGGAAGGTGGGCCGGTTCTGCCAGGCGATGGTGGCGTGCTTGATCCCGCCCAGCGGCGACTGGATGATCGCGTCCGCGCACCACTGGTCACCGGCGGCGCAGCTCGCGTCCCCGGGGTACACCTGGGCCGCCGGGGTGGCCGCCGCCGTACGCAACGTGTCCAGCAGCACCTGCCGGCAGCCGGCCAGGTTCCCCGCGCCGCAGTAGCCCCGGCCCAGCCCGCCGCGCACCGGGTCGCCGAGCACCGCGCGCAGATCCTTGTCGACGTAGCCCCACCAGCCGTACTGGAAGGACGAGCCCTTGTGCGCCTGGGCCTCGTTGGCCGAGGTCGGCAGGTTGGACACGTCGCCCTGCTGGTGCCCGGAGGGGGACTCGTTGAGCTGGATCGCGTTGATCAGCGACTGGTAGAGGTCCGGGCCGAGCTGGTCGCGGAACATCCCCCGGACCAGCAGCGGCCACCAGGCGTCGAAGGTGCGGATCGCGTCGGCGTGCCGGTAGACCTTCGACCCCTTCGCCGTCTCCACCCGCAGCGCGCCGTCCTGCCGCCACGCCCTGAGCCGGCTGATCTCGGTGGCCAGCGTGGCGTCGGTGACGGGCTGGCTCTCCAGCACCCGGATCAGCTCGTCGAGCACCTCGGCCCCGCGCAGGTCGGTCAGGCCGGCCTGCTCGACCAGCGCGGTCAGCGAGCCCCGGTCGAACTTCCGGCCGGCCGCCAGGCCCGCCTTGAGCGGGCGGTCCAGCAGGTCGGCCCGGTGCACCGCGCCGAAGCTGTAGTTGCCGTCCGCGCCGCCGAAGTCCTTGGCCTGCTTGTTGTTCCAGCTGACGTAGTAGTCCTGGTTGACCGACCGGGGGTGGGCGGCCAGCGGGGCGTAGCTGGCGGTGTTCGTCGCCGGGTCGAAGCCCTGCCACTCGTAGGCCGGCTCGGCCTTCATCGGCAGGTTCGGGTTGGACCCGGCGGCCCGCACCGGGTTCAGCCCGGAGTTGAAGTACGCCGACTCGGTGGAGTTGACGTAGAACCAGTTGAACGCGTACTCGACGTTGTTGGCCGAGGCGACGAAGGCGTCCGCCGAGCCCATCTGGGTCGGGTCGTTGAACATCTGGAAGCCGATCGCCGAGTCGGCCTCGTGCCGGTAGGTGGAGCGCAGCTGGGTGAACGCGTGCGGTTTGCCGCCGACGGTGCCCCGCCAGGAGACCAGGCCGAGCTTCGTCCGCCAGGCCACCAGCTTGTACGACCCCTTGGCGGTGCCGTCGGCGAGGGTCGGACTCCACTTGTTGACGTGCGCGAGCTGCTCCATCGCCACGCACTGTCCCCGGTAGAGGTAGTGGTCGGCGGCGAGGGTGGGGGCGCTGCCGTCGGTGGTGCACAGCGGCACCGCGTAGGTGTCGGTGATGTCGTGGATCGACGAGGTGGCGCTCCAGGCGTAGTCCTGGCCCCGGCCGAGCAGCACGTAGAGGTTGAGACCGGCGAACGCCGCGCCCCGGGCGCTGATCCCCGGACCCTGCAACTCCTGCACCATCAGCAGCTGCGGGGAGAAGTAGCCGGTCTGCGGGCCGAAGACCGCGACCGGGTGCCCGGTGGCCGAGTTCGCGGCCGAGACCACCGCCGCGTTGGACATGCCCCGGTGCGCCGGGCTGATGGTCAGCCCGGACAGCGCGGCGGCCAGCTCACCGGACGCGCCCGCGCCGGTGGCACGGGCCGGGGCGGCGGTGCTGCCGGCGGAGCCGGTCGGGTCGGTGAAGATCGGCTCGACCCGGGCCGAGCCGGCGTCGGGCAGTGCCACGCTCGCCGCGTCCGGGGAGGCGTCGCCGTACGGGAAGCTCTGCCCGTCGTGCAGGGTCAGCACGGTCTCCGGGTCGTTCTGGTTGCGGAACGCCGTCCACACCTTGTCGCCCTCGGTGGCCCCGTACTTGGCGCGGGCGGCGATGCGCACCAGCGCGGACTGCATCTCGGTGCCGCCCCCGCCGCCGAACAGCCCGCCCACCACGCCGGCGATGGCGATCAGGTCGGTGAGCTGGAACGGCTCCGGGCCACCGGCGTTGGTGACCGCGTCCAGGTGGCCGGTGAGCACGTACTCGCCGGGGCAGTTGCGGGCGCCCATGCACACGCCGATGTAGGCGTTGATGCCGGCGATGTACTCCTGCACGTCGGCGTAGAGTTGCTGGCCGCGCGGCCCCTTGGCGCGCAGCGCCTCGATCTGCGCCTGGAGGTCCGCCTCGGTGTACGGCGAGTTGCGCCAGACGCTCTGCTCCAGGGCCCGGTTGCCGGGTGCGCCGCCGGCGAACGAGGTGAGGGTGCCCCGGCCGACGTGCCGCAGCAGGTCCATGGTGAACAGCCGGTCCTCGGCCCCGGCGTAGCCCGCGCCGTACATGGTGCCGCCCCGGGTGGTGCCGGTGACGTGCGGGACTCCGGTGGCCTTGTCCCGCAGGATGCGCACGTCGGAGCGGGGGGAGTAGTCGCGTTCGACCTGCCCCTGCGGGACGCCGAAGGAGGCGTCGTTGAAGAACGAGCCGATCTGTTCCTCGCGTAGCCCGGCATAGCCGTAGACCAGGTCGGCGTACCGGCCGAGCTGGTCGGCGGAGTGCCGGGGCAGGGTGCCGAGGGTCTGGTTGCCCAGCACCTCGACGAGGGTGGCGTTGCCGTTCTGGCCGGGCGGCAGGATGTCGCCGCACTCGCCGAGGCAGTAGTCCTCGGGGGCGAACGCGGCACGCGGGGCGGCGGCTTCGGCGGGTGCGGCGGGCGTCGCGGTGAGCAGGGCGGCGACGCTGATGCCGGCGGTCAGGCCGGCGAGCAGGCGGCGGACGGTGGGGGGACGGGGCATGGCGATCCTCCGATGAGGATGGGATCTTTACGTGAATAACATTCGGTTACCGGATGGTAATCTCCGTTCGTCGATATCGGAAGACGTCCATCGACCGGCGCGCGTCCGCCGGTCCTTCCGCTCCAGATTGGACCGCTCGATGAAGGTCGTCCGTCTGCTCGCGTCCGCGACGCTGCTCGCGGTCGCGCTCACCCCGGCCGGGCCGGCCGCCGCGTCGGCCGCCCCCGCCCCCGCCCCTGCCCCCGCCGGGACCGCCGCCGCCCCCACGTCCGGGGCGTTCTCCGTGCTCACCTACAACGTCGCCGGCCTGCCCGACATCCTGTCCAGCGGCGACCCGGCGACGAACACCCGGCCGATCGGCGAACGGCTCGGCGGGTACGACATCGTGCACGTCCAGGAGGACTTCAACTACCACGCCGACCTGTACGCCACCGACCGGCACCCGTACCGGACCCCGACCAGCGGGGGCGTGCCGTTCGGCAGCGGCCTCAACACGCTGTCCAACTACCCGTACAGCGACTTCGCCCGGGTGAAGTGGAACTCCTGCAACGGCACCGACTGCCTCACCCCGAAGGGCTTCACCGCCAGCCGCATCCGGTTGGCCGAGGGCGTCTACGTCGACTTCTACAACGCCCACCCGAACGCCGGCAGCACCGACGCCGACCTGGCCGCCCGGCGGTCCAACCTCAACCAGCTCTCCGCGTACGTCGCCGCCAACTCGGCCGGCAACGCGGTGGTGCTGATGGGTGACCTGAACGTCCGCTACACCCGTACCGGTGACAACATCCGCGACCTGGTGGCGGCCAACGGCCTCACCGACGTCTGGGTGCAACAGGAACGGGCCGGCCAGCCGCCGGCCGCCGGTGACCCGGCGCTGGTCTGCGACGAGGCCAACGTGACCGACGCCTGCGAGGTGGTCGACAAGATCCTCTACCGGGGCAACAAGCTGGTCCGGCTCGCCCTGAACCGCTACCACAACGAGCACGCCCGGTTCCTCACCCCGGCCGGCGGCCCGCTGTCCGACCACTACCCGCACGCCGCCTGGTTCGACTGGACCCTCGCCCCCGACCTGCGGGCCAGCGACACCTGGGGCGGCCCGCACGGCACGCCGTTCACCGACGCCGACCGGATCGGCCCGGCGGTGACCCGGGTCACCCTGCGCGGCGGCTCCCGGCTCGACGCCGTCGGCGTCGACCTCGCCGACGGCGGCCAGCTGCGCCACGGCGGCACCGGCGGGACCGAGACCGGCCTCACCCTGGCCCCCGGCGAGCGGATCACCCGGGTCACCCTGACCCAGGGGCAGAAGGACGGCCGGACCCGGATCTTCTCGGCCCGGCTCGACACCGACCAGGGCCGCACCCTCACCGCCGGTACGCCCACCTCGGCGGCGGTCACCTTCACCGCGCCTCCGGGCGGTCGGCTGGCCGGATTCTTCGGCCGCAGCGGCAGCGAGGTCGACCAGCTCGGCGTGATCTGGAGTGTCGGGGGCAACGGATAGTCTCGGTGCCGTGGCTGATCCCTCGACCTACCGCCCCGCGACCGGCACGATCCCCGAGTCCCCCGGGGTGTACCGGTTCCGCGACGGCACCGGCCGGGTGATCTACGTCGGCAAGGCGAAGAGCCTGCGCAGCAGGCTCAACTCCTACTTCGCCGACCCGTGGGGGCTGCACGACCGCACCCGGCAGATGGTCACCACGGCCGAGTCGGTCGACTGGGTCACCGTCGGCACCGAGGTCGAGGCGCTCCAGCTCGAATACACCTGGATCAAGCAGTACGACCCCCGGTTCAACGTCCGGTACCGCGACGACAAGTCGTACCCGTACCTGGCGGTCACCCTCGACGAGGAATACCCGCGGCTGCAGGTCATGCGGGGCGCGAAGCGCAAGGGCGTGCGGTACTTCGGGCCGTACTCGCACGCCTGGGCGATCCGCGAGACGCTCGACCTGCTGCTGCGGGTCTTCCCGGCCCGCACCTGCTCCGCCGGGGTGTTCAAGCGGGCCGGGCAGGTGGGCCGGCCGTGCCTGCTCGGCTACATTGGCAAGTGCTCCGCGCCCTGCGTCGGCACCGTCTCCGCCGAGGCGCACCGGGCCATCGTCGACAACTTCTGCGAGTTCATGGCCGGCCGCACCGACACCATGGTGCGCCGCCTCGAACGCGAGATGACCGAGGCCAGCGAGCAGTTGGAGTTCGAGCGGGCGGCCCGGCTGCGCGACGACGTGGCCGCGCTGCGCCGGGCCATGGAGAAGCAGACCGTGGTGCTCGGCGACGGCACCGACGCCGACGTGGTCGCCTTCGCCGACGACCCCCTCGAAGCCGCCGTGCAGGTCTTCCACGTCCGCGACGGCCGGGTACGCGGCCAGCGCGGCTGGGTGGTGGAGAAGACCGAGGAGCTGACCACCGGCGACCTGGTGCACCACTTCTGCACCCAGGTCTACGGCGGCGAGCAGGGCGAGGCCGACGTGCCCCGGGAACTGCTCGTCCCCGAGCTGCCCGCCGACGCCGAGGCGCTCGCCGACTGGCTCAGCACCCGCCGGGGCAGCCGGGTGTCGCTGCGGGTGCCCCAGCGCGGCGACAAGAAGACCCTGCTGGAGACGGTGGGCCGCAACGCGAAGGACGCGCTGGCCCGGCACAAGCTCAAGCGGGCCGGCGACCTGACCACCCGCAGCAAGGCGCTCGACGAGATCAGCGAGGCGCTCGGTATGCGTACCTCGCCGCTGCGCATCGAGTGCTTCGACGTCTCCCAGATCCAGGGCACCGACGTGGTGGCCAGCATGGTCGTCTTCGAGGACGGGCTGCCCCGCAAGAGCGAGTACCGCCGGTTCATCGTCCGGGGCGCCACCGACGACCTGTCGGCGATGTCCGAGGTGCTGCGTCGGCGCTTCGCCCGCTACCTCGACGCCCGCGCCGAGACCGGCGAACTGGGCGAGGAGACCGCGTCCGACCCCGACCGCCCCGGCATCGACCCGACCACCGGCCGGCCGCGCAAGTTCGCCTACCCGCCGCAGCTGGTGGTGGTCGACGGCGGTGCCCCGCAGGTGGCGGCGGCGGCCCAGGCCCTGGCCGAGCTGGGCATCGACGACGTGGCGCTGTGCGGGCTGGCCAAGCGGCTGGAGGAGGTCTGGCTCCCCGACGACGACTACCCGGTCATCCTGCCGCGCACCTCCGAGGGGCTCTACCTGCTGCAACGCGTCCGGGACGAGGCGCACCGGTTCGCCATCACCTTCCACCGGCAGCGGCGTTCCAAGCGGATGACCGAATCGGCCCTGGACACCGTCCCTGGGCTGGGCGAGGTCCGCCGCAAGGCGCTGCTGCGGCACTTCGGCTCGCTCAAACGGCTCTCCGCCGCCACCGTGGAGGAGATCGTCGAGGTGCCCGGGGTGGGCCGGCGCACCGCCGAGGCGATCCTCGCCGCCCTCGACGGCGACACCGCCCCCACCCCGACCGACTGACCCCTCCCACGCCGGCCCCTGTCCGGCCTGGCCCCTGTCCGGCCCTGTCCTGGCCCGACGGCTGGGCGTGATCGACTCAACGGGGGCGAAGTTGCGGTGTCCGGGCGCGGAGATACCGCACTATCGGCCCACAGGAGTGGGTCAACGGCGGCCGGGCCGTGAGCGGGCCGGTCGGGTCTGGTCGGAGTCGGTCGGGGGGTGAAGTTGCGGTGTCCGACAGGTGGGGATACCGCAACATCGGCCCACGGGAGTGGACCAAGGAGGGAGTCAGGGCTGGTCGGCGAGGACGGCGAGGATGGACTCGCCGTACTTGGCGAGCTTGTTCTCGCCGACACCGCTGATCCCCGACAACTCGGCCAGCGAGGTGGGGGCGTCGGTGGCGATCTGCCGCAGCGTCGCGTCGTGGAAGATCACGTACGCCGGCACGCCCTGTTCCTTGGCGGTGGCCCCCCGCCAGGCCCGCAGCCGCTCGAACAGCGACGAGGCCGCCGGGGACAGCTCGGCGACCACGGTGGCCGCGCCGCGCGGTTTCGCCGACCGGGCCGAGGCCACCTTCTCCGGCTCCCGGCGCATGGTCACTGTGCGGCGGCGACCCAGCACCTCCGCGCTGGCCTCGGTGAGCGCCAGCGTGCCGTAGTCGCCCTCGACCGCCAACAGCCCCTCGGCGAGCAACTGCCGGACCACCCCGCGCCACTCCGCCTCGCGCAGCTCGGTGCCGATGCCGAAGGTGCTCAGCGCGTCGTGGCCGTACTGGCTGATCTTGTCGTTTTGCTTGCCGAGCAGGATGTCGACGCAGTGCCCGGCGCCGAAGCGCTGGTTGCGTTCCCGGTCCAGCCGGTAGACGGTGGACAGCAGCTTCTGCGCGGCCACCGTGCCGTCCCAGGTCTCCGGCGGGGTCAGGCAGGTGTCGCAGTTGCCGCAGTCGGCGGTGCCGGGCTGACCGAAGTATTCGAGCAGTTGCACCCGGCGGCAGCGGACCGTCTCGCAGAGCGCCAGCATGGCATCCAGGTGGGTGGCGAGGTTACGCCGGTGGGCGAGGTCGCCGTCGGACGTCTCGATCATCTTGCGCTGCTGCACCACGTCCTGCAGGCCGTAGGCGAGCCAGGCGGTCGACGGCAGCCCGTCCCGGCCGGCGCGGCCGGTCTCCTGGTAGTAGCCCTCCACCGACTTGGGCAGGTCGAGATGGGCCACGAACCGGACGTCGGGCTTGTCGATGCCCATCCCGAAGGCGATCGTGGCGACCATGACCAGGCCGTCCTCGCGCAGGAACCGCTGCTGGTTGGCGGCGCGGGTGCCCGCGTCCAGGCCGGCGTGGTAGGGCAGCGCGGCGATCCCGTTGGCGACCAGGAACTCGGCGGTCTTGTCCACCGAGGCGCGGGACAGGCAGTAGACGATGCCGGCGTCGCCCGGGTGCTCGTCGCGTAGCAGGGCCAGCAGCTGCTTGCGCGGCTCCTTCTTGGGCACGATCCGGTACTGGATGTTGGGCCGGTCGAAGCTCGCCACGAAGTGCTTCGCCCCGGTGAGCTGGAGCCGGGTGGCGATCTCGGCCCGGGTGGCGCTGGTGGCGGTCGCGGTCAGCGCGATCCGGGGCACCGTCGGCCACCGTTCGTGCAGCATCGACAGGGCCAGGTAGTCGGGGCGGAAGTCGTGCCCCCACTGGGACACGCAGTGCGCCTCGTCGATGGCGAACAGGCCGATCCGCCCCCGGTCGAGCAGTTGCTGCACGCCCCGGGTGCCCAGCGCCTCCGGGGCGAGGTAGAGCAGGTCCAAGTCCCCGGCGACGAATGCCTGCTCGACCGCGCGCCGGGCGGCGTAGTCCTGGGTGGAGTTGAGGAACCCCGCGCGGACGCCGACCGCCGTCAGCGCGTCGACCTGGTCCTGCATGAGGGCGATCAGCGGGGAGACGACCACCGCGACGCCGTCGCGGACCAGGGCCGGGACCTGGTAGCACAGCGACTTGCCGCCACCGGTGGGCATCAGCACCAGGGCGTCCCCACCGGCCACCACGTGGTCGATGACCTCCTGCTGGAAGCCCCGGAAGGCGTCGTAGCCGAAGACCCGGCGGAGCACGTCGAGGGCGTCGGAGGCACGCAGCTCGGTGGGGGAGGCCATCCGGGGAGTCTACGGACCCGCCCCGACACCGCCGTCCACGACGCCCCCCCGTCGCCGAGCCTTCCCCGTCCTTCCCCGGACGGCGGCAGGCACCGCCCTGACGTCACCGGCGTCGATCCGCTGCGGTTGGATGGCCCGATGGCGGTACGCATCGACATCGACGCGCTCCGGGACGCGGCCGGGGCCGACGTCTGCGCAGCGGCGGACGAACTGACGGTCGCCGGCCAGCCGGCGGAGATCGACCCGGTCGGCGGCGGGGTGGCCGGGGTGATCCGCGCGACGGGACAGCCGCCGTACGAGGTCTGGGTGGGGGTCACGGCGGACGGCTTCACCGCCGAGTGCGACTGCGCCGCCGACACCGACCTGTGCGCGCACGCGGTGGCCCTGACCGCCGCCGCCCTGGCTGACGGCTTCGCGTGGTCCTCGACGGCCACCCCGCAGTCGACCTTGGCGGTCGACCCCCGGGTCGCGGAGCTGACCGTGCTCGCGCGTGCTCTGCCCGCGCGCCGGCTGGCGGCGCTGGTCGCCGAGTGGGCGGCCACGGACCCGGTGTGGGAGAGCACGCTGCGGGCGCAGGCCGGCCATTCCACCTCCCGCGCCACCGCCGAACACGACGGCAGCTAGGCGACCGGTCCGTCGCCGCCGGGGCATGGAGGTGGCGACATGCGTCTGCCGTTCGGCGGTATGCCTGTCCGTCATGTTTATGACGGACAGGCATACCGTTGTGCGCCAGGTAGTGCTCCGGATGCTGGTCGGATGCCGGGCCGGACCCACCGGGCGACCCGCCGCCGGGCGTGCCGGGATCGACGCCGCCCGCCGGGATAGAGTCGTCGACTGACCCTGTGCGGTAAGGGGCCCCGGGGGGCCCGCCGCCACGAAGCGGGAGTGGTGGGATGGTCGAGGCGCGGACAACCGGCGGGTACGTCGAGGGCGGCACGGCGGAGTCGGACACCACGCTGGTGGTCGTCACCGGTCTGTCCGGCGGTGGCCGCAGCACCGTCGCCCGCGCCCTGGAGAACGTCGGCTACTACGTGGTGGACAACCTGCCGCAGGCGCTGATGCTGGACATGGCCGAGCTGGCGATGAAGGCCGGCGGGGCGGCCCGGCGTACCGCGATGGTGCTGGACGTCCGGTCGAGGGCCTTCTCCACCGACCTGGCCGGGGCGATCCGGGAGCTCAAGGAACGCGGCTTCTCGCCCCGGGTGGTCTTCGTCGACGCCGACGACGAGGTGCTGATCCGGCGGTTCGAGAGCGTCCGTCGCTCGCACCCGTTGCAGGGTGAGGGGCGGCTGGCCGACGGGATCGCCGTCGAGCGGGCCCTGCTGGAGGAGGCCCGGGACCAGGCCGATGTGATCATCGACACCAGCCACCTCAACGTCAACCAGCTCCGCCGCCGGGTCGAGGAGCTGTTCGGCGGGGAGGACGCCCGCCGGCTGCGGCTCACCGTGCTCTCCTTCGGCTTCAAGTACGGGCTGCCGCCGGACGCCGATTTCGTGCTCGACGCCCGGTTCCTGCCGAATCCGTACTGGGTGCCCGAGCTGCGGGAACACACCGGTCGGGAGGCGGCGGTCAGCGCGTACGTGCTCGGCCAGGAGGGTGCGGACGCCTTCGTGGCCTCGTACGCCGACCTGGTCAACGCCACGACCGCCGGGTTCGAACGGGAGGGCAAGCGGTACCTGACGGTCGCCGTCGGCTGCACCGGCGGCAAGCACCGCAGCGTGGCGATCGCCGAGGAGTTGGCCGAGCGGCTGCGCCAGTCGGGGCTGGCCGCCAACGCGCAGCACCGGGACCTGGGGCGGGAATGACGGCGACGTCGGTGGTCGCCTTCGGCGGGGGACACGGCCTGTCCGCCTCGCTTCGGGCGCTGCGGCACTGCGCCGGGGAACTCGAACTGGACATCACCGCCGTGGTCACCGTCGGCGACGACGGCGGCTCCAGCGGCCGGCTGCGCGCCGAACGCGGCGGCCTGCCCCCGGGGGACCTGCGGCAGGCCCTGGTGGCGCTGGCCGGGGACCATCCGGCCACCCGGCGCAGCGCCGGGCTGTTCCAGCACCGGTTCGCCGGCGACCCCCGCGACGGGCTGGCCGGTCACGCGGTGGGCAACCTGGTGCTCTGCGGCCTGATGGAGCAGCTCGGCGACCCGGTCGCCGCGCTCGCGCACGCCGGGGCGATGCTCGGCGCGGTCGGCCGGGTGCTGCCGATGTCCGCCCAGCCGGTGGACATCGAGGCCCGGGTCCGCGGGACGGACCCGACCCGCCCCGACGAGGTGAGCACCGTGCGCGGCCAGCACCAGGTGGCGGTGACCACCGGCACGGTGGAGGCGCTGCGGATCACCCCGGACGCCCCGGTGGCCTGCGCGGAGGCGGTGGCCGCGGTCGGCGGGGCGGACTGGTTGATCTTCGGGCCGGGGAGTTGGTACACCAGCGTCCTGCCGCACCTGCTGGTGCCGGGGCTGGCCGAGGCGATCGTGACCAGCCCGGCCCGGCGGCTGGTCACCCTCAACCTGGCCGCCGAACAGGAGACCCTGGGGCTCTCGGTGGCCGACCACCTGGCCGCCCTGCGCTGGTACCTTCCGCAGCTCACCGTGGATTACGTGGTGGCCGACTCCAAGGCGGTGGGTGATCCCGAACCGGTCGGGCGTGCGGCAGAATCGCTGGGTGCCCGGTTGGTCCTCGCCCCGGTCGCCGTCGACGACGGCACACCCCGTCACGATCCGGCCGCCCTGGCCGCGGCACTGGTGCCTGTCCTGGGCTCCGATCGTTAAGCACGTACGTAATCACCGGCGACACGCCGGTACCGGTCCGTGAGGGGGCGCACAATGGCGATGACGGCTGCGGTCAAGGACGAGCTGAGCCGGGTCGACGTGCCCAAGCCGTGCTGCCGGCGGGCGGAGATGGCCGCGCTGCTGCGGTTCGCCGGTGGGCTGCACATCGTCTCCGGTCGGGTGGTGGTGGAGGCCGAGCTGGACACCGGGGCGGTGGCCCGCCGGCTGCGTCGGGAGATCGCCGAGGTCTACGGCTATCCCAGCGAGATCCACGTGCTCGCCTCCGGTGGGTTGCGCAAGGGCAGCCACTTCATCGTCCGGGTGGTCAAGGACGGCGAGGCCCTCGCGCGGCAGACCGGCCTGCTGGACGTCCGGGGCCGGCCGGTACGCGGCCTGCCGCCGCACGTGGTGGCGGCGAACGTCTGCTGCGCGGTGTCGGCCTGGCGGGGCGCGTTCATGGCGCACGGCTCGCTGACCGAGCCGGGCCGCTCCAGCGCGCTGGAGATCACCTGCCCGGGTCCGGAATCGGCGTTGGCCCTGGTCGGCGCGGCCCGCCGGATCGGCATCACCGCCAAGAACCGCGAGGTGCGCGGGGTGGACCGGGTGGTGGTCAAGGACGGCGACGCGATCGCCGCGCTGCTCACCCGGATCGGCGCCCACTCCAGCGTGCTGGCCTGGGAGGAGCGCCGGGTCCGCCGCGAGGTGCGGGCCACCGCCAACCGGCTGGCGAACTTCGACGACGCCAACCTGCGCCGCTCGGCGCGGGCCGCGGTGGCCGCCGCCGCCCGGGTCACCCGGGCGTTGGAGATCCTCGCCGACGACGCCCCGAACCACCTCACCTCGGCCGGTCAGCTCCGGCTGGAGCACCGGCAGGCGTCGCTGGAGGAACTGGGCGCGCTGGCCGACCCGCCGTTGACCAAGGACGCGATCGCCGGGCGGATCCGCCGGCTGCTGGCGCTGGCCGACAAACGGGCCCGTGACCTGGGCATCCCGGATACCGAAGCGGCCGTCACGCCGGACATGCTCGTGGTCTGATAGGACGGTGGGCCGCCATCCCGCGGGCGCGTGCGAGGCACGGGCCGGCGGGCGTGACGTGCCCCGGGTCGGGTGGGTGGGGCGTGCCGTGCCGTCGACCCGACGGGGTCACCACCCGCCGCATCGCGGCGGGGCACGCTCGGATAGGGTCGATGGGTACGGCAAGGGGGCCGGCACAGGCACTCCTCGCCGTGCACGCCGCCTCGGGCGGTCAGGTCCTCCCAGACCGTGGCGGGGTGGCCGAGACGAATCGTCAACGGCCGGCTCACCGGCCGGCGCACACACCTCCGCCGGCCCGGTTCTGACGTCGGCGGACCAGAACGCGAGGAGATGGGACCTGTGACCATCCGGGTTGGCATCAACGGCTTCGGCCGCATCGGCCGTAACTTCTTCCGGGCCGTGCTGGCGTCCGGCGCCGACATCGAGGTCGTCGCCGTGAACGACCTGACCGACAACGCGACGCTCGCCCACCTGCTCAAGTACGACAGCATCCTCGGTCGCCTGCCGCACGAGGTCAAGGCCACCGCCGACGAGATCACCGTCGGTGGCAAGACCATCAAGGCGTACGCCGAGAAGGACCCGGCGAAGCTGCCGTGGGGCGACGCCGGCGTGGACGTCGTCATCGAGTCCACCGGTTTCTTCACCGACGCCACCAAGGCCAAGGCGCACGTCGACGGCGGGGCCAAGAAGGTCATCATCTCCGCCCCGGCGAAGAACGAGGACGTCACGGTCGTCATGGGCGTCAACCACGACCAGTACGACCCGGCCAAGCACACCATCATCTCGAACGCGTCGTGCACCACGAACTGCCTGGCCCCGATGGCGAAGGTCCTCCAGGACACCTTCGGCATCGAGAAGGGCCTGATGACCACGATCCACGCGTACACCCAGGACCAGAACCTCCAGGACGCGCCGCACAAGGACCTGCGTCGGGCCCGCGCCGCCGCGCTGAACATCGTCCCCACCTCGACCGGTGCCGCCAAGGCGATCGGGCTGGTGCTGCCGGTGCTCAAGGGCAAGCTGGACGGTTACGCGCTGCGGGTGCCGATCCCGACCGGCTCGGCCACCGACCTGACCGTCGAGGTCGGCCGGGAGACCACCGTGGACGAGGTCAACGCCGCGATCAAGGCCGCCGCGGACGGCCCGCTCAAGGGCATCCTGGTCTACAACGAGGACCCGATCGTCTCGTCCGACATCGTCACCGACCCGGCGTCGTGCATCTTCGACGCGCCGCTGACCAAGGTCATCGGCAACCAGGTCAAGGTCGTCGGCTGGTACGACAACGAGTGGGGCTACTCCAACCGGCTCGTCGACCTGGTCAAGCTGGTGGGTTCCTCGCTGTGAGTGCGAGGAGTGAGCTTGCGAGCCCCGCAGTCACGAACGGAGAGTTAGCTCTGTGAGCATCCGCAACCTCGACGACCTGCTCGCCGAGGGGGTGTCAGGTCGGCGCGTGCTGGTGCGCGCCGACCTGAACGTCCCGCTCGACAAGCAGACCGGGGAGATCACCGACGACGGCCGGATCCGGGCCGTCCTGCCCACCCTGGGCGCGCTGGTGCAGGCCGGGGCGAAGGTCGTGGTCTGCTCGCACCTGGGTCGTCCGAAGGGCGCCCCGGACCCGCAGTACAGCCTCCGCCCGGTCGCCGGGCGGCTCGGTGAGCTGCTCGACGCGCCGGTGCACTTCGCCACCGACACCGTCGGCGAGTCCGCCCGCGCCACCGTGGACGCGCTGGCCGACGGCCAGGTGGCCCTGCTGGAGAACCTCCGCTTCAACAAGGGGGAGACCAGCAAGGACGACACCGAGCGGGGGGCCTTCGCCGACCAGCTCGCCGCGTTCGGCGAGGCGTACGTGGACGACGCGTTCGGCGCGGTGCACCGCAAGCACGCCAGTGTCCACGACGTGCCGGCCCGGCTGCCGCACGTCGCCGGCCGGCTGGTGCTGCGCGAGGTGGAGGTGCTGTCCCGGCTGACCGGTGAGCCGGAGCGCCCGTACGTGGTGGTGCTCGGCGGTTCCAAGGTCTCCGACAAGCTGGCGGTCATCGAGGCGCTGCTGCCGAAGGTCGACCGGCTGCTCATCGGTGGCGGGATGTGCTTCACCTTCCTCAAGGCCCAGGGCCACGAGGTGGGCACCTCGCTGCTGGAGGAGGAGATGGTCGAGACCTGCGGCAACCTCCTGGCCCGTGCCGACGGCAAGATCCTGCTCCCGGTCGACGTGGTGGCGGCCGACGCCTTCGCCCCGGACGCCGCGCACGACACGGTGCCCGCCGACGGCATCCCCAGCCACCGGCTCGGCCTGGACATCGGCCCGGAGACGGTGGCCGGCTTCACCGCCGCGCTGTCCCAGGCGAAGACGGTCTTCTGGAACGGCCCGATGGGCGTGTTCGAGATGCCGGCCTTCGCCAACGGCACCCGCGGGGTCGCCGAGGCGATCACCAAGACCGACGCGTTCACCGTGGTCGGTGGCGGTGACTCGGCGGCGGCGGTCCGGGCGCTCGGCCTGGACGAGTCGTCGTTCGGTCACATCTCGACGGGTGGCGGCGCTTCCCTGGAATACCTGGAGGGCAAGACCCTCCCCGGCATCGCGGCCCTGGAGAACTGATGGCGAGCGTCACCCGCCGGCCGCTGATGGCCGGCAACTGGAAGATGAACCTCAACCACCTCGAGGCCAACCTGCTGGTGCAGAAGCTGGCCGCGAGCCTCACCGAGCAGCAGCTCACCGCCGTCGAGACGGTGGTCCTGCCGCCCTTCACCGACCTGCGCACCGTGCAGACGGCGGTGGACGGCGACAAGCTGCTGATCGGCTACGGCGGGCAGGACCTGTCGCCGTACCAGTCCGGCGCGTACACCGGGGACATCTCCGGGGCGATGCTGGCCAAGCTGGGCTGCACCTACGTGGCGGTCGGGCACTCGGAGCGGCGGCAGTACCACTACGAGGACGACGCGATCGTCAACGCGAAGGTGGCCGCCGCGCTGGCCAACGGGCTCACCCCGATCCTGTGCATCGGTGAGGGCCTGGAGATCCGCGAGCAGCTGCGGCACGTCCCGCACTGCTGCGACCAGCTCGACGGCGCCCTGAAGGGGCTCACCGCCGAGCAGGTCACCAAGGTCGTGGTCGCCTACGAGCCGGTCTGGGCGATCGGCACCGGCAAGACGGCCACCCCGGAGGACGCCCAGGAGGTCTGCGGGGAGGTCCGCAAGCGGCTGGTCGAGACCTACGACCAGGGCACCGCCGACCAGGTCCGGATCCTCTACGGCGGCTCGGTGAAGTCGTCCAACGTCGCGTCGATCATGTCCCAGCCGGACGTGGACGGGGCGCTGGTGGGCGGGGCCAGCCTCGACGCCGAGGAGTTCGCGAAGATCTGCCGCTTCCCGGAGCACACGGTCGCCTGATCGCTCGCTATTCTTGACTCCGCCCGTCCACCGGTCGGTGCCGCCGTGCCCGATCTGTCCGGGCGAGGATCGTAACGAGAGGACTGACCCCAGCCATGCCGATCTGGTTCGCATACACGTTGATCGTGTTGCTGGTCATCACGAGCGTTCTGCTCACCATGCTCATTCTGCTGCACCGGGGTAAGGGCGGCGGGCTGTCGAGCATGTTCGGCGGCGGGGTCAGCTCCAGCCTGGCCGGCTCGTCGGTGGCCGAGAAGAACCTGGACCGCTACACCGTCCTGGTGAGCATCGTCTGGTTCGCCTGCATCGTCGGGCTCGGCCTCTGGCTCCGGCTCCAGCTCAACAGCGGGTCCTGAGCGACACGATCAGGTCGTACAATCTGCGCGCGGTCCGTCACGGACCGCGCGCAGTTGTTTTCTCCGCCACGTCGTCCACCGCCCGCCTCAGGCGGTGGTCCCCTCCGACGACAGGAGCGAGTGTGCCCAGTGGCAACGTCATCCGCGGTTCACGGATCGGATCGGGGCCGGAACGCCCCACCGAACGGTACGAGCCGGCCCCCCGCCGCGCGGTCACCTACTGGTGCCGCAACGACCATGTCACCGAGATCCGGTTGGCGTTGGACGCCGAGGAGCCGGCCGTCTGGGACTGTCCGCGCTGCGGCCTGCCCGCCGGCCAGGACGCGCAGAACCCGCCCGGACGTACCCGTCCCGAGCCCTACAAGACCCACCTGGCGTACGTGAAGGAACGGCGTACCCCGGAGGAGGGGGAGGCGCTGCTGGCCGAGGCGCTGGCCGCGCTGCGCCGCCGTCGCGGCCGGGAGTGACCGCCCCGGCGGCGTGAGCCGACCGGTGGGCGGCCGGACCGCCCCGCGCTCAGCGCAGGCTGCGCAGCCGGGCCGGCACGTCGGCCGCCGCCGCCCGGTCGAGCAGCCACAGGGTCCGCGAGACGCCCTGCACCCCGGCCGCCGGGAGCTGCTTCGGGCCGGCCCCGGCCAGCGCCATCCCCACCGCCCGCGCCTTGTCGGCCCCGCTGGCGACCAGCCAGACCTCCTCGGCGGTGTTGATCGCCGGCAGGGTGAGGGTGGTCCGCACCGGCGGCGGCTTCGGGCTGCCCCGCACCGCGCTGACCGGCCGGGTGTCGTGGTGCACCGGGTGCTCGGGGAAGACCGACGCCACGTGCCCGTCCTCGCCGACGCCCAGCATCAGCACGTCGAAGTGGGGCAGCGCGGCATGGCCGGGCCGGGCGGCCCGGGCCAGCTCCTCGGCGTACGCGGCGGCCCCGGCCTCCGGGTCGTCGCCGGTCGGGCCGTCGGTGGCCGGCATCGGGTGCACCCGGGCCGGGTCCAGCGGCATCGCGTCCAGCAGCGCGGCGCGGGCCTGCGTCTCGTTGCGCTCCGGGTCGCCCGCCGGCAGGAAACGCTCGTCGCCCCACCAGACGTCCACCCGGGACCAGTCGACGGCGTCGTGGGCGGGCAGTGCGCCCACCGCCCGGTAGACCGCGGCGGCGATCCGCCCCCCGGTCAGCACGATCGACGCCGCGCCCCGCTCCGCCTGCGCGTCGAGCAGCTTCACCACCAGCCGGGCCGCCACCGCCTGCGCCAGCAGGTCGGCGTCGGCGTGCACGGCGACACTCGCCTCACTCATGTTGGCCTTTCCTGACCGCGCGACGCGGTCCTGCTCGTCGTGGCGGAAACCGGTCGGTCCGCCGGGTGCCGGTGTCACCGGGGATCTCGTCGTGCCGCGCCGCCCGCCGTGGCGGGCCGGCACCGTACGCCGGTGGGCGGCCCCGCAGGACCGCCCACCGCGTACGGGTCAGGATGCCGTGCTGGTGCCGGCGTGCGCGCTGACGCCCGCCTCCGCCCGCCGCGCGGTGGCCGGGTCCTTCCAGACGTGCACCCGCTGCGCCGGGCGCTGCTCCAGGCCGGACAGGCCGGCCGCCGCGCCCAACGCCTCGGCGTACACCTGGTCGGTGTCGAGCCGGCGCAGCTCCTCGGCCAGCTCGTCGCCGAGTGGCCGCCGCACCAGCGGCAGCACCCGGTCGTCCTGGCCGGTACGCCGGAAGGTCGCCAGGCTGTCGTCCCGGGTCAGCGTCAGCTCGTCGCCGTTGGCGCAGCGCAGCTGCACCTGACGCATCCTCGGGTGGTCGTCGGTGTGCTGCCACTGCGGGTCGATGCCGAGCCGGGCGGCCAGCCAGCCCCGCATCAGCGCCGCCGTCGGGTCGGTCCGCGGGGCCACCACGGTCGCCTCGGTGACCCGTGCCTCGGTGGTGTCGAACGCCCCGGCGACCAGGGTGCGCCACGGGGTGATCCGGGTCCACGCCAGGTCGGTGTCGCCGGGGGCGTAGTCCCGGGCCCGTTCCCGCAGCGCCTCGATCGGGTCGACGGCCTGCGCGCAGTCGGTGATCCGCCGGTCGGCGACCACCCCGAGGAAGTCGGTGGCGATCTCCGCCGGTGGTTCGCCGTGCCACCAGGTGACCACCGGCACGTCCGGCACCAGCAGCGGCATCACCACCGACTCGGCGTGCAGGGCGAGCCGGCCGTACATCCGGGTCACCACCGCCTCGCACGGGCCCAGCCGGCCGCCGACGACGATCTCCGCGTCCAACCGGTTGCGTTCCCGCTCCACGTCGGCGCGCACGACGACGAGCAGCCGGCACGGGTGGGCGGCGGCGGCGATGGTGGCCGCCGCCTCCGCGTCCCGGACCCGCTTCTCGTCGACCACGACGATCAGGGTGAGCGCCATCCCGCTGGCCACCCCGCCCGCGCTGCGCCGTTCGGCGGCGAGCGCCTTGACCACCTCGTTGCCGGTGGTGTCCCACAGCCCGATCACTGGTGCCTCCCGGTCCGCCCGCTGTGCCTGCTACCTACCTGCCCGTTCACGCCCGCCGCCAGGCGCGGCCCTCGCGGGCCAGCATCTCGTCGGCGGCCCGGGGACCCCACTCGCCGGACCGGTACGGCTCCGGCTTGGTGCCCTCCCAGGCGTGCTCCAGCGGGTCCACCACCGCCCAGCTCTGCTCCACCTCGGCGGCGTCCGGGAAGAGCGTCCGGTCGCCGATCAGTACGTCGAGCACCAGCCGCTCGTACGCCTCGGGGCTGGACTCGGTGAACGCCTCGCCGTACTGGAAGTCCATCGCGATGTCGCGGACCTCCATCGTGGTGCCCGGCACCTTGGAGCCGAACTTGAGCACCACGCCCTCGTCCGGCTGCACCCGGATGACGAGCTGGTTGGGGCCGAGGGACTCCATGTCGGCGGCGTTGAACGGCAGGTGCGGCGCCTTCTTGAACATGATGGCCACCTCGGTGACCCGTCGGGGCAGCCGCTTGCCCGCCCGGATGTAGAACGGCACCCCGGCCCAGCGCCGGTTCTGGATGCCCAGCTCCACGGCGACGTACGTCTCGGTGTTCGAGTCGGCGGGGACGCCCTCCTCGTCGAGGTAGCCGACGGCCCGCTGGCCGCCCACCCAGCCGGGCAGGTACTGGCCGCGTACGGTGCCCCGGGCCACGTCCTTCGGCAGGGTGATCGCCTTGAGCACCTTCAGCTTCTCGGCCCGGATCTCGTCGGCGTCGAAGCTGGTGGGCTCCTCCATGGCGACCAGGGCGAGCAGCTGGAGCAGGTGGTTCTGGAGCACGTCCCGGGCGGTGCCGACCGAGTCGTAGAAGCCGGCCCGGGTGCCGATGCCGACGTCCTCGGCCATGGTGATCTGCACCGAGTCGACGTACTTGGAGTTCCACAGCGGCTCGAAGAGGTTGTTGGCGAACCGCAGGGCGAGGATGTTCTGGACCGTCTCCTTGCCGAGGTAGTGGTCGATCCGGAAGACGTCCTGCCGGGTGAACACGTCGTCGACCAGATCGTTGAGTTCCTTCGCCGAGGGCAGGTCGTTGCCGAACGGCTTCTCCACCACCACCCGCCGCCAGCCGCCGCACTTCTCGTTGTCGGCCATCCCGGTGCGGGCCAGTTGCTTGAGCACCACCGGGAAGGCAGTCGGGGGGATGGAGAAGTAGAACGCGGCGTTGCCGTGGATGCCGTGGCTGTCGCGCAGCTGGTTCAGCGTCGCGGCGAGCTTGTCGAAGGCGGCGTCGTCGTCGAACGAGCCACCGACGAACTTGATGTTGCCGGCCAGCCGGCCCCACACCTCCTCGCGCCACGGTGTCCGGGCGTGCTGCTTGGCCGACTCGTGGGCCAGCGCCTCGAAGTCGCCGTCGCCCCAGTCGCGCCGGGCGAAGCCCAGCACCACGAAACCGGGGGGCAGCAGCCCCCGGTTGGCCAGGTCGTAAACCGCCGGCAGCAGCTTCTTGCGCGCCAGGTCACCGGTCACCCCGAAGATCACCAGGGCGCACGGCTCCGGGATCCGGGGGAGTCGTCGGTCCTGCGCGTCGCGCAGCGGATTCACGCCGCCTCCTCGCTCCGTGTGGTCCATGTCGTCCATCGTCACGCCCGCCATCGTCCGATCGCATCCAGCAGCCGGGCCGGCCCGGCCGGCCTGTCGGTCAGGTGCGGCGGTGGCACCGGCCCGGGTCGGCCGGCAGGTGCCACCGGGCCGCCCCGCGTGCGCGGGACGGCCCGTACGGCAGCGGGCGCGGTCGATACGACCGCGTCCGCCCCGTGCACCGCGAGACCGGCGGCGGCATCGGCCGGGCCGGTCAACAGGTCACTCACATCGCCACCCCGTCGGGGTGCCGGCGGCGTGGGGCGTCGCGGGGACCGGCCCCGCGACGCGTCCGACGCCGTTGGTCACGCGTTCCCGCCGGCCCGCTGGGCCGCGTCGGCGTTGCCCTTGGCGGCCTTGTTCGGGGCGCCGGTGCCCTGCGCCGCGGCGGCCAGCGACTTGCGGACGCCGTCGAGCAGCTCGCTCCAGCTCGCCTCGAACTTCTCCACGCCCTCCCGCTCCAGGGTGGCGATCACGTCGTCCATGTCGATGCCGACGGCGGCCAGGTCGGCGAAGACCTGCCGGGCCGCGTCGTACGCGCCGGTGATGGTGTCGCCCCGGGTCTCCCCGTGCTCGGCGTACGCCGTCACGACCGACTCCGGCATGGTGTTGACGGTGCCCGGCGCGATCAGCTCCTCGACGTAGATCACGTCGCGGTAGTCCGGGTTCTTGGTCGAGGTCGACGCCCACAGCGGGCGCTGCGGGTGGGCGCCGGCGTCGGCCAGGGCCTGCCACCGGTCGGAGGAGAAGACCTCGGTGTAGCGCTCGTAGGCGAGCTGGGCGTTGGCCACGGCGGCCTTGCCGCGCAGCGCCTTGGCCTCGTCGGAGCCGATCTTGTCCAGTCGCTTGTCGATCTCGGAGTCGACCCGGGAGACGAAGAACGAGGCCACCGAGCCGATGGTGGACAGGTCGTGGCCGTTGGCCTTCGCCTGCTCCAGGCCGGCGAGGAACGCCTCCATCACCGCCGAGTAGCGGTCCAGCCCGAAGATCAGCGTGACGTTGACGCTGATCCCCTCGGCCAGGGTCGCGGTGATCGCCGCCAGCCCCTCCTCGGTGGCCGGGATCTTGATGAACAGGTTCGGCCGGTCCACCAGCCACCACAGCGCCTTGGCCTCGGCGACCGTCCGGTCGGCGTCGTGGGCGACCCGCGGGTCGACCTCGATGGAGACCCGCCCGTCGACCCCGGCGCTGCCGTCGTACGACGGGCGCATCACGTCGCACGCCCAGCGCACGTCGTAGGTGGTGAGCATCCGGACGGCCTCTTCGACCTCGATGCCCCGGGTGGCGAGGTCCTTCAGCTGCCAGTTGTACTCGTCGGCGTCGCTGAGCGCCTTGGCGAAGATGGTCGGGTTGGTGGTCACCCCGGCCACGTGCTGCTCGCGGCGGAGCCGGTCCAGCCCGCCGGAGCTCAGTCGTACCCGGGAAAGGTCGTCGAGCCAGACCGCCACTCCGGCGGCGGTGAGGTCACCCAGTCTGTCCGTCATGTCGTCCACACTCCCTCAGTTGCCGGTCGTGAAACCGGTGATGTCGCCCACCCGGGTCAGCGCCGCGTGCGCGGCGGCGACGATCCGGTCGGGGGTGAAGCCGAACTGCTCGAACAGCACGGTGTGCGGGGCGCTGGCCCCGTAGTGCTCCAGGCTGACGCTCTCGCCCAGGTCGCCGACGACGCCCCGCCAGGACATCCCGATCCCGGCCTCGACGCTCACCCGGGCCTGCACCCCGCGCGGCAGCACCGACTCCCGGTACGCCTCGTCCTGCTCGTAGAACCACTCCTGGCAGGGCATCGACACCACCCGGGTGGGGGTGCCGTCGGCCTCCAGCCGCTCCCGGGCGGTGAGGCAGAGCTGCACCTCGGAGCCGGTGCCCACGATGATCACCTGCGGCTTGCCGGTGGACGCCTCGGCCAGCACGTAGCCGCCCTTGGCGGTGCCCTCGGCGCCCGCGTACCGCTCCCGGTCCAGGGTCGGCAGCGGCTGCCGGCTCAGCGCCAGCGCGGTCGGCCGGTCGGTGTGCTCCAGCGCCTGCCGCCACGCCCAGGCGGTCTCGTTGGCGTCGGCCGGGCGGACCACGTCGAGGCCGGGGATGGCGCGCAGCGCGGTCAGGTGCTCCACCGGCTGGTGGGTCGGGCCGTCCTCGCCGAGACCGATCGAGTCGTGCGTCCAGACGTACGTCACCGGCAGCTTCATCAGGGCGGCGAGCCGCACCGAGGGGCGCATGTAGTCGCTGAACACCAGGAAGGTGCCGCCGTACGGGCGGGTGCCGCCGTGCAGGGCGATGCCGTTGAGGATCGCGCCCATCGCGTGCTCGCGGATGCCGAAGTGCAGCGTGCGGCCGTACTCGTGGCCGGGGAAGTCCTTGGTGGCGTGGGCGGCCGGGATGAACGACGGCTCGCCCTTCATGGTGGTGTTGTTGCTCTCGGCCAGGTCGGCCGAGCCGCCCCACAGCTCCGGCAGCACCGGGGCGAGCGCCTCCAGCACCTTGCCGGAGGCGGCCCGGGTGGCCACGCCCTTGGCGTCGGCGGGGAAGGTCGGCAGCGCGTCCGTCCAGCCCTGCGGCAGGACCCGGCCGGCGATCCGGTCGTAGAGCGCCTTGCGCTCCGGGTTGGCCTGCGCCCAGCTGTCGAACTCGCCGGTCCACGCCTGCTCGGCCTCGGTGCCCCGGGTCAGCACCCCCCGGGCGTGCGCGAGCACCTCCTCGTCGACCTGGAAGCTCTGCTGCGGGTCGAAGCCGAGGATCTCCTTGGTGGCCTTCACCTCGTCGCCGCCGAGCGCCGAGCCGTGGATCTTGCCGGTGTTCTTCTTGTTGGGCGCGGGCCAGCCGATGATGGTGCGCAGCGCGATGAACGAGGGACGGGCGGTCTCCGCCTTCGCCGCCAGCAGCGCCTGGTAGAGCGCCTCCACGTCCTCGTGGTAGTCGCCCTGGTCGGCGTCGCCGGCCCGCCAGTCGACGGTCTGCACGTGCCAGCCGTACGCCGCGTAGCGGGCCGCCACGTCCTCGCTCTTGGCGATGCGGGTGTCGTCCTCGATGGAGATCTCGTTGTCGTCGTAGATCAGCGTGAGGTTGCCCAGCTGCTGGTGCCCGGCCAGCGCGCTCGCCTCGTGGCTGATGCCCTCCTCGATGTCGCCGTCGGAGGCGATGCACCAGATCTGGTGGTCGAAGACCGAGGTGCCCGGCTCGCTCTCCGGGTCGAACAGGCCCCGCTCGCGGCGGGCCGCCATCGCCATGCCCACCGCGTTGCCCAGGCCCTGGCCGAGCGGGCCGGTGGTGGTCTCGACCCCGGGGGTGTGGCCGTGCTCCGGGTGGCCCGGGGTGAGCGAGCCCCACTGCCGCAGCGACTTCAGGTCGTCCAGGCTCAGTGGGTAGCCGGAGAGGAAGAGCTGGATGTAGAGCGTGAGGCTGGAGTGCCCGGCGGACAGGACGAACCGGTCCCGGCCGGGCCAGTTCGGGTCGGCCGGATTGTGCCGCATCACCCGGTTGAACAGCAGGTACGCCGCGGGCGCGAGGCTCATCGCGGTGCCGGGGTGGCCGTTGCCGGATTTCTCCACGGCATCCATGGCCAGAACGCGGACGGTGTCGACGGCCCGGCGGTCGAGGTCGGTCCAGTTGAGTGCGGGTCGGTTGGCAGCCACTATGGTTGTGCTCCTCGGCAGATGGGCGGAACCCTCACTGGTGACCCTATCGAGCGGGTCTAAACGTCCGCCCGGGGATCTCAGCAGGCAGTTACGTACGGGCCGGCCGGATCGTTCGGTCACCCGTCAGGTGTGACGGCCCGCACCGTTGTCGGGTCGCCCGGGCAGCGAAAACGACGACGCGTAGTGTGTGGTCCGGTGTGTGGACCCCGACGGGGTCCCGCCGAACCGACTTCCCCTGCCGACGCCGGAAGGTGGCAATCCGTGAGCATGATCACCGAGCGCCCCGTCAGCAACTCTGCCGGGCAGCCGCCGGTGCGCACGGTGGGCGGGCGGCCGACGGCCCGTCGGCGGGACGTCCGGGCGGTGGTGTCGGCGTACGTGACGCTCACCAAGCCGCGCATCGTGGAGCTGCTGCTGGTGACCACGGTGCCGGCGATGATGCTCGCCGAGGGCGGTCTGCCGTCGCTGTGGCTGATGGCCGTGGTGCTGGTCGGCGGCTCCCTGGCCGCCGGTGCGGCGAGCGTGCTGAACTGCTACATCGACCGGGACATCGACCAGTTGATGCGGCGCACCAAGCGACGTCCGCTGCCGGCGCACACCGTCTCGCCGCGTAGCGCCCTGGTCTTCGGGCTGGTGCTGGCGGCGGTGTCGGTCGCGTTGATGGCGACGTTCACCAACCTGCTGGCCACCGCGCTGACGCTGGCCGCGATCGTCTACTACGACCTGGTCTACACGCTCTGGCTCAAGCGCACCACGACGGCGAACACCTTCTGGGGCGGCGCGTGCGGGGCGGCCCCGGTGCTGATCGGCTGGGCGGCGGTGACCGGGTCGCTGGCCCCGGCGGCCTGGGTGCTGTTCGCGGTGGTCTTCTTCTGGCAGATGCCGCACTTCTACCCGCTGGCGATGAAATACAAGGACGACTATGCCCGCGCCGGCATCCCGATGCTGCCGGTGGTGGCCTCGCCCCGGCGGGTCAACGCCGAGATCCTGATCTTCGCCTGGCTGACGGTGGCGACCTCGCTGGCGCTGTGGCCGTTGGGCATGAGCGCGGTGTACGGGGTGCCGACCGCCGTGGTGGGTGCCGTCTTCCTGGTCGAGGCGCACAAGCTCTGCCGGCGGGTGACCCGGGGTGAGCCGGTCAAGCCGATGCGGCTGTTCCACTGGTCGACGACCTACCTGACCATCGTGTTCGTCGCGGTGGCCCTCGACGCCCTGCTCTGATCTCCGCCGTGCCCGCCGCGCCGTTTCCCCGTGGGCGGTGCGGGCGGGCCGCGTCGGGTCCGGTGGCGGTGCCCGGACGGCCGCGACACGCCGGGGACGGTTCGGGTCTCCGCCCGCATGATGGGATTTTCTTCGGGGTTCGGTGAGTGCCACAAGCTGGACACATCGGGGCGATCCAACCCGGCCGTTATGCCCGTACTTATCCGGCATGGCCGGGCAATACGCCCGCGCTTTCCGATAAACCCTCGGGTAATTGGTATCACAAATAGTTCATGATTCTCGCGCGTAGGGGTGGAAGTCTGCTTAGGCTTCGCGTCATGGCAGAAGGTTCCGATACGACGCTGACGGCCGAGCAGACCGCCGGAGCGGCCCCCACCGGGCTGGTCACGGGCATCAGGTCCTTCGCCGCCGCCCACGGCGGCGCGAAGGCGGTCATCGAGTACGTCGGCAAGCGTGGTGCCCGGATCGTCCTGGTCGGCACCGACGGCGCGTGGGGCGACCAGTTCGCCGAGGACACCGTGACCGCCCGGGAGGCGTGCGCCCAGGCGGGAGTCGCCGTCGAGAACGCCTGGGAGCGTGAGCTGATGGACCAGATGCGGCCGAGCAACGACCTGTGGCGGTCGATGGCCCGGCGCACCATGGCCCGTTGACCGACAACCCGACCCACCACCAGTCGACCCGGGGGGAACCCCGGGTCGCTCTCGTCACCTGCTCCCGTTTCGCCGACCTCTACGCCGACGACCGGCTCGTGCTCGCCCCGCTGGCGGCCCGGGGCGTCACCGGCGAGGCGGCCGTCTGGGACGACCCCCGGGTCGACTGGGCCGGCTACGACCTGGTGGTGCTCCGCTCACCCTGGGACTACGCCCCGCGCCGCGACGAGTTCGTCGCCTGGGCCGCGTCGGTGCCGACCCTGGTCAACCCCGCCGACGTGGTGCGGTGGAACACCGACAAGCGCTACCTCGGTGAACTCGCCGCCGCCGGGGTGCCCACCGTGCCGACCTCCTGGGTCGCGCCGGGCGACGACTGGGTCCCGCCCCCGACCCCCGGCCGGTACGTGGTGAAGCCGACGGTCAGCGCCGGCAGCCTCGACACCGGCCGGTACGACCCCGCCGACCCGACCCACCGGGACCTGGCCGTGGCGCACGTACGCCGGCTGACGGCCGCCGGCCGGACCGCCATGGTCCAGCCGTACCTGGACGCGGTGGACACCGCCGGGGAGACCGCGCTGCTCTTCGTGGCCGGCCCGGACGGCCTGACGTTCAGCCACGCCATCCGCAAGGGCGCCATGCTCGACGGCCCGGACCTGGGCGTCGAGGGCCTGTACCGGCCGGAGCGGATCGACGCGCGCACCGCCACCGGTGAGCAGTTGGCCGTCGCCGAGCGGGTGCTGGCCGAGGTCCCCGGCGGCCCGCAGCGGCTGCTCTACGCCCGGGTGGACCTGATCCCCGGCCCGGACGGCGCACCCGTGCTGATCGAGTTGGAACTGACCGAGCCGTCGCTGTTCCTCGGTCACGCCGACGGTGCCGCCGAGCGGCTCGCCGACGCGGTGCTGGTCCACCTCGCCCGCCGCTGACCGCCCGGGCCACGCCCGGCGGTGGCGTCGCCGCGTCCCGGCGCGATCGACCTGGTCCCGGCCGGCCCGCCCGGGGAAACGCTCAGACGGTGGCCGGCACCCGCTGCTGCTCGGCCGGTGGCGACGCCGGGTCGCCGGCGACCGGCCGGCGCTGCCGGGTCGACCAGAGCATCGCCAGGGTGGCCAGCAGCACCAGGCAGGAGCCGAGCATGTGCGCGGCGACCAGCACGGCCGGCAGGTGGGTGAAGTACTGCACGAAACCGATCAGGCCCTGCCCCAGCTCCACCGCGACCAGCACCAGGGCGGCGCGGGCCGGGCCGGTCGCGCCGACCGCCCGCAACGCCAGGACCAGCGCGACGGAGAGGCCGATCAGCAGGAACACCCCGTCGGCGTGCACCTGGGAGATCGTCTCCGGGTCCAGCCCGTTGCGGGCGGCCCCGTGGTCGCCCGCGTGCGGGCCGCTGCCGGTCACCCAGGTCCCGACCACCAGCACGGCGACGCTGACGGCGGTGGTGAGCCGGGCGAGGGTACGCAGCGGCCCGGGCACCACCGGCACCACCGGCCCGTCCGGGTCGACGATCCGTCGCCAGAGGGCGTACGCGGCGGCGATGACCGCCATCGAGGCGAGGAAGTGCAGCCCGACCACCCACGGGTTGAGGTTGGTCAGCACGGTGATCCCGCCGATCACGGCCTGCGCGGGGATGCCGAGGAACACCGCCACCGCCAGCGGGCGCAGCCCGGCGCGCCGGGGCCGGTGGGCCAGCACGGCCAGCAGGGTGGCCAGCGCGATCGCCCCGACGGCGAAGGTGAGCAGCCGGTTGCCGAACTCGATCACCCCGTGCACGCCCATCTCGGCGGTGGTGGTGTAGGACGCGTCGGTGCACCGGGGCCAGGTCGGGCAGCCGAGCCCCGACGCGGTGAGCCGGACCGCCCCGCCGGTCACCACGATGGCCACGTTGGCCACGATCGAGGCGTACGCGAGGCGGCGCAGCAGGGTGGTCGAGACCGGGAACCGGACGGATCGCTTCACGGAGCGAATCCTACGCACCGTAGTTGATCCCGATCGGGTGACTCCGCCGGCCCGGTGGGCCGGATCACCGGGGTCGGGTTTGCGGGCCCCCGGCGAATTACGTAACGTTGGCGTTGTGAAAAAAGCGGCGGCGCTCTCCGGGCACCCGTCGACGGCCGCCCCGGCCGTCGGCGTCGGTGCGCGGTCCCGCCGTGCCGTGCGGCGCGGGACGGAGGCCGCGCGGCGGGCCACGCCGGCCCCGACGCCGGACGCCCCCACCGACCTGTCCACCCGTGACCGGGTGACCCGGCTCCTGCTGGAGCAGGGGGCGGCCACCGCCGGCCAGCTCGGCTCGGCGCTCGGTCTCAGCCCGGCCGCGATCCGCCGGCACCTCGACGCGATGCTCGCCGACGGCGACGTGGTCGCCCGGGAGCAGACCGTGCGGGGCAGCCGGGGGCGGGGCCGACCGGCGAAGGTCTTCCTGCTCACCGACGCGGCCCGGGGGCGCTGCGGCACCCACCACTACGACAACATGGCCACCGCCGCGCTGCGCTGGATCGCCCGCAACGGCGGCCCGGACGCGGTCGAGGCGTTCGCCGCCGACCAGGTCGCCGCGCTGGAGGCCCGCTGCCGGGCCGCCATGGAGGACGCCGGCGACGATCCGCTGGCCCGGTCCGAGGCACTCGCCGGTGCGCTCACCGCCGAGGGCTACGCTGCCAACGCGTCGACGATCGCCTCGGGCGGGCAGCTCTGCCAGCACCACTGCCCGGTGGCGCACGTGGCCGCCGAGTTCCCCCAGCTGTGCGAGGCCGAGACGGCGGTCATCTCCCGTCTGGTCGGCACCCACGTGCAGCGTCTGGCCACCATCGCGCACGGCGACGGGGTGTGCACCACGCACATTCCGGCCCAGCCGCGCGCCCAGTCCGGTAACACCGTCACCACTGTGAGGACAGATAGATGACCGAGCAGATCGTCCAGCCCCTGACCCAGGAAGAGCAGCTCGCCGCCCTCGGTCGCTACGAGTACGGCTGGGCCGACTCCGACGTCGCCGGGGCCACGGCCCAGCGCGGTCTCAACGAGGCGGTGGTGCGGGACATCTCGGCCAAGAAGAACGAGCCGGCCTGGATGCTCGACCTGCGGCTCAAGGGTCTGCGGCTGTTCGGCCGCAAGCCGATGCCGTCCTGGGGGGCCGACCTCACCGGGATCGACTTCGACAACATCAAGTACTTCGTGCGTTCCACCGAGAAGCAGGCCACCAGCTGGGAGGACCTGCCGGAGGACATCAAGAACACCTACGACCGGCTGGGTATCCCCGAGGCGGAGAAGCAGCGGCTGGTCGCCGGGGTCGCGGCGCAGTACGAGTCCGAGGTGGTCTACCACAAGATCCGCGAGGACCTGGAGGAGCAGGGTGTCCTCTTCCTGGACACCGACACCGCCCTCAAGGAGCACGAGGACGTCTTCAAGGAGTACTTCGGCACGGTGATCCCGGTCGGCGACAACAAGTTCGCCGCGCTGAACACCTCCGTGTGGTCCGGTGGCTCGTTCATCTACGTGCCGAAGGGCGTGCACGTGGAGATCCCGCTCCAGGCGTACTTCCGGATCAACACCGAGAACATGGGCCAGTTCGAGCGGACGCTGATCATCGTCGACGAGGGCGCGTACGTGCACTACGTCGAGGGTTGCACCGCGCCGCTCTACTCCTCCGACTCGCTGCACAGCGCGGTCGTCGAGATCGTCGTCAAGAAGAACGCGCGCTGCCGCTACACGACCATCCAGAACTGGTCGAACAACGTCTACAACCTGGTCACCAAGCGGGCCGTCTGCCACGAGGGCGCCACCATGGAGTGGGTCGACGGCAACATCGGCTCCAAGGTGACCATGAAGTACCCGGCGGTCTACATGACCGGCGAGCACGCCAAGGGCGAGGTGCTCTCGGTGGCGATGGCCGGTGAGGGCCAGCACCAGGACGCCGGGGCCAAGATGGTGCACGCCGCGCCGCACACCAGCAGCACCATCGTGTCGAAGTCGATCGCCCGGGGCGGCGGCCGTACCTCGTACCGGGGGCTGGTGCAGGTGCTGGAGGGTTCGCACCACAGCCGCAGCACGGTCAAGTGCGACGCGCTGCTGGTCGACACCGTCTCCCGCTCGGACACCTACCCGTACGTCGACATCCGCGAGGACGACGTGTCGATGGGGCACGAGGCCACCGTCTCCAAGATCAGCGACGACCAGCTCTTCTACCTGATGAGCCGGGGGCTGAGCGAGGACGAGGCGATGGCGATGATCGTGCGCGGCTTCATCGAGCCGATCGCCAAGGAACTCCCGATGGAGTACGCCCTGGAGCTCAACCGCCTGATCGAACTCCAGATGGAGGGCGCGGTCGGCTGACGCCGCCCCGCCGCCCACGACACCGTCGTCCCGGACAGACAGACCAAGGAAGAGATGACTACCCAGGCTTCCGCGCCGCCCAGCACCAAGTCGCAGGCGCTCCGCTCGTACGACGTCGCCGACTTCCCGGCCCTGACCGGCCTGGAGGAGGAGTGGCGCTTCACCCCGCTCAAGCGGCTCCGTGGGCTGACCGGTGGGGCGCAGGCCGCCACCGGTACGGTCCGCCACGAGTACGCCGACCTGCCGGCCGGCGTCACCGTCGGGCGGATCGGCCGGGACGACCCCCGGGTGGGCAGCGTGCTCACCCCGGTCGACCGGGTCAGCGCGCTGGCCTACGGCGGCGCCGGTGAGGCGTTGCTGGTCGAGGTCGCGGCCGAGGCCGTGGTCGACGTGCCGGTGAGCCTGCGGGTGGTCGGGGACGACGCCACCGGGCTGGCCTTCGGGCACACATTCGTCGACGTGGGCCGGTTCGCCGAGGTGGTGCTGGTGCTGGAGCACGTCGGTGCGGCGACGCTGGCCGACAACGTCGAGGTGGCGGTGGCCGACGGGGCGAAGCTGACCCTGGTCACGGTGGCCGACTGGGCCGCCGACGCGGTGCAGGCCCAGCACCTGAAGATCCGCCTCGGCCGGGACGCCAAGGTGTCGCACGTCCAGGTGAGCCTCGGCGGTGACCTGGTCCGCCAGTCCACCACGGTCGAGTACACCGGCCGGGGCGGCGAGGCCGAGCTGTACGGCGTCTACTTCGCCGACGGCGGCCAGCACCTGGAGCACCGGCAGCTCGTCGACCACAACGTGCCGGACTGCCGCAGCTACGTCGGCTACCGGGGCGCGTTGCAGGGCGACGAGGCGCACACCGTCTGGGTGGGTGACGTGCTGATCCGGGCCGAGGCGACCGGCACCGACACGTACGAGATCAACCGGAACCTGCTGCTCTCCGACGGCGCGCGGGCGGACTCCGTACCCAATCTGGAGATCGAGACCGGCGAGATCGCCGGTGCCGGCCACGCCAGCGCGACCGGCCGGTTCGACGACGAGCAGCTGTTCTACCTGATGGCCCGGGGCATCCCGGCGGACGAGGCGCGTCGCCTGGTGGTCCGGGGCTTCTTCGCCGAGGTGATCAACAAGATCCCGGTCGAGCCGCTGCGCGAGCGGCTCGGCGACGCGATCGAGGCCCGGCTCACGAAGGCCGGGGCCTGACATGATCCGGATCTGCGCGACCGGGGACGTGCCGCAGGGCAGCGTGATCAGCGCCGACGTGGACGGCACCCCGATCGCCGTCGTGCACGGCACCGACGGCGGGTTCTACGCCGTGCACGACGAGTGCTCGCACGCCTCGGTCGCCCTCTCCGAGGGTGAGGTCGAGGGCTGCACGCTGGAGTGCTGGCTGCACGGTTCCCGGTTCGACCTGCGCACGGGCGAGCCCACCGGGCTGCCCGCCACCGAACCCGTTCCCGTCTACGCCGTCGAGGTCCGCGACGGCGACATCTACCTTCCCGTGGGCGCCGACGGCCGCCCGACGCCGAGCAATGGAGTGACCCGATAATGAGCACCCTGGAGATCCGCGACCTGAAGGTGTCGGTCAAGCTGCCCGAGGGTGAGCTCAAGCCGATCCTGTCCGGTGTCGACCTGACCGTCCGGTCGGGGGAGACCCACGCGATCATGGGCCCGAACGGCTCCGGCAAGTCGACCCTGGCGTACTCGGTCGCCGGCCACCCCAAGTACGAGATCACCGGCGGCTCGGTGACCCTCGACGGGGCCGACGTGCTGGAGATGACCGTCGACGAGCGGGCCCGCGCCGGCCTCTTCCTGGCCATGCAGTACCCGGTCGAGGTGCCCGGCGTCTCGGTGGCGAACTTCCTGCGGACCGCCAAGACCGCCATCGACGGCGCGGCCCCGAAGCTGCGTACCTGGGGTGGCGAGCTGCGCGGCGCGATGGAGAAGCTTCAGATGGACCCGGCGTTCGCCCAGCGCAACGTCAACGAGGGCTTCTCCGGCGGCGAGAAGAAGCGGCACGAGATCGTGCAGCTGGAGCTGCTCAAGCCCAAGATCGCCATTCTCGACGAGACCGACTCCGGCCTCGACGTGGACGCGCTGCGGGTGGTCAGCGAGGGGGTCAACCGGGTCCGCGACACCGGCGACACCGGCCTGCTGCTGATCACCCACTACACCCGCATCCTGCGCTACATCAAGCCCGACTTCGTGCACGTCTTCGTGGCCGGCCGGATCGTCGAGCAGGGCGGCCCGGAGCTGGCCGACAAGCTTGAGGAAGAGGGCTACGAGCGGTACGTCGCCGGAGCCGGCGCGGCGCGGGCCTGAGCGTCCGATGACCTCCATCGCGATCCCGGCGGGCATGCCGCAGTACGACGACGTGCCCCGCTTCGACGTGGCGCGGGTGCGGGCCGACTTCCCGATCCTCGACCGGGAGGTCAACGGGCACCGGCTGGTCTACCTCGACAGCGCCAACACCTCGCACAAGCCCCGGCAGATGCTCGACGTGCTCGCCGGGCACTACGCGATGCACAACGCCAACGTGTCGCGCTCGGTGCACACCCTGGGCACCGAGGCGACCGAGGCGTACGAGGGGGCGCGGGCGAAGATCGCCGCGTTCGTCAACGCGCCCAGCGTCGACGAGGTGGTGTTCACCAAGAACTCCACCGAGGCGATCAACATCGTGGCGTACGCCTTCTCCAACGCCTCGCTGCGCGCCGACGCCGACGAGCGGTTCCGGCTCGGGCCGGGCGACGAGATCGTGATCTCCGAGATGGAGCACCACTCGAACATCGTCCCGTGGCAGTTGCTGGCCGAGCGGACGGGCGCGACGCTGCGCTGGTTCCCGGTCACCGACACCGGCCGGCTGGACGAGTCGGGGCTGACCGAGCTGGTCACCGAGCGGACGAAGATCGTCGCGCTGGTGCACACCTCCAACATCCTCGGCACGGTCAACGCCACCGCCCGGATCACCGAGCGGGTCCGCCAGGTGGGTGCGCTGCTGCTGCTCGACTGCTCGCAGTCGGTGCCGCACCAGCCGATCGACGTGGTCGACCTCGACGCCGACTTCATCGTCTTCACCGGGCACAAGATGTGCGGGCCGACCGGCATCGGCGTGCTGTGGGGGCGGGGCGAGCTGCTCGCCGCGATGCCCCCCGTCATGGGTGGCGGCTCGATGATCGAGACGGTGTCGATGGCCCGGTCCACGTTCGCCGCGCCGCCGGCCCGGTTCGAGGCGGGCACCCCGCCGATCGCCGAGGCCGTCGCGCTCGGCGCGGCGGTCGACTACCTCACCGGCGTCGGGATGCGGGCGATCCAGTGGCACGAGAAGGAGCTGACCGCGTACGCGCTGGACGCCCTCGCGACCGTGCCGGGGCTGCGGATCTTCGGCCCGACGGTGCCGGTCGGCCGGGGCGGCACCATCTCGTTCGCGCTCGGCGACGTGCACCCGCACGACGTCGGTCAGGTCCTCGACTCGCTCGGCGTGCAGGTGCGGGTGGGCCACCACTGCGCCAAGCCGGTCTGCACCCGGTTCGGGGTGCCGGCGATGACCCGGGCGTCGTTCTACCTGTACACCACCACGGAGGAGATCGACGCCCTGGTGGCGGGTCTCGAACAGGTGCGGAGGATCTTCGACTGATGCAGCTGGACCAGCTCTACCAGGAGATCATCCTGGACCACTACAAGCGCCCGCAGGGGCGCGGGCTGCGTGACGCCGACGACCCCGACGCCGAGGTGGGCGAGGCGCACCACGTCAACCCGACCTGCGGCGACGAGGTCACCGTACGGGTGGCCGCCGTCGACGACATCGTGGTGGACATCTCGTACGACGGGGCCGGCTGTTCGATCAGCCAGGCGTCGGCGAGCGTGCTGTACGACCGGCTCTCCGGCCGGTGCGCGGAGGAGATCGCCGCCGTGCACGCGGGATTCGTGGCGTTGATGTCCGGCCGTGGCCAGGTCACGCCGGACGAGGAACTACTCGGTGACGGGGTGGCGTTCGCGGGAGTCGCCCGCTACCCGGCCCGGGTCAAGTGCGCGCTGCTGCCGTGGATGGCGTTCAAGGACGCCGCGGCACGCGCGGGGGTGGGCGTGAGCCCGACGGAGGTGGAGGCATGAGCGAGAACACCGCTACCGCGGCGACGCCGGAGACCGGCGACGCCAGCACGACGGCCGACGCGGTGACGCCGCCGGCCGCTGCCGCGCCGGCCACCAACGGTGTTGCCGGCACCGCCGGCCCGGCAGATGCCGTCGCGTCAGCGGAGACCGCCGTGCCGGCCGATGCTGCTGCGCCGGCCGGTGCCGCCGCGCCGGCCGGGGGCGATGCCGCGACGTCGGCCGGTGGCCGGGCGGCCCTCGCCGACATCGAGGAGGCGATGAAGGACGTCGTCGACCCCGAACTCGGCATCAACGTGGTCGACCTCGGCCTGGTGTACGGCGTCCACGTGGACGACCAGAACGTCGCCACCCTGGACATGACGCTGACCTCGGCGGCCTGCCCGCTCACCGACGTGATCGAGGACCAGGCCCGGCAGGCGTTGACCACCGGCCCCGGCGGGGGACTGGTCGACGACATCCGGATCAACTGGGTCTGGCTGCCGCCGTGGGGGCCGGACAAGATCACTGACGAGGGACGGGACCAGCTCCGCTCCCTCGGCTTCAACGTCTGACCTCCGGTCCGACCTCGCGGGCGCGGCACCCACACCGGGTGCCGCGCCCGCCGTCGTCCACCGCCCCGGCCCGGGTCGGGTCCGGCCCCGCCCGGGTCCGGGTGGGGTGATCGACTCAACGGGGGCGGTACAGGGGTGTCCGGGCCCGGCTGATACCGCTGTTTCGCCCCCGTTGAGTCGATCACCCCGTAGCGGCGGACAATCCGGTGGCGGGGCGTCGGGCAGGGGGCCGATGATGAGCCGGTGATCGAGACGTACCCGGTGCAGGGGCCTGTCCGCGCGAGCACCGCCACGCGCCGACAGCAGTCCCGTCCGGGGCGCGGCTCGGCCCGCCACCGGTCGTCGTGACCGCCGCCTTCCTGGCCGGTCTGGTGGCCGGCTACGGGGTCGCCGTCCCTGTCGGCGCGATCGCGGTGCTCATCCTCGGGCTCAGCGCCCGTACCTCGTTGCGGGTCGGCGCGGCTGCCGCGTTCGGCGTCGCCACCGCCGACGGGCTCTACGCCGCCGTGGCGGTACTCGGGGGCGCGGCGGTGGCCGCCGTGGTCGCCCCGGTCGCCGGGCCGCTGCGGGTGGTGGCGGCGGTGGTGCTGCTGGCGCTCGCCGTCCACGGCGGCTGGCGGGCCTGGCGCTCCCGACCCCCGTCGAACGGGCCGGACCTGGGCAGCCCGGGGTCGAACGGGCCGGACCTGGGTCGTCCGGGGTCGGGCGGGCCGGTGCCGGTTCGTCCGGAGCCGGGTGGGCCCGGGTCGGAGGGGCCTGGGGCAGGCGGACCGGGACCGAGTGGGCTGGAGCCGGGTCGTCCGGGGTCGGGTGGGTGGGGGTCGGGTCGGGGGATGGACACGCCGGGGCGCGCGTTCGCCGGGGTGCTGGCGTTGACCCTGCTCAACCCGGCCACGGTGGTCTACTTCGCGGCGCTGGTCCTCGGCCGTGCCGACGTGGCGCGGGCGGCACCGGCAGCCGCCGCGCTGTTCGTCCTCGGGGCCTTCGTCGCGTCGGCGAGCTGGCAGTTGCTGATCGCCGGGAGCGGCACCCTGGTCGGCCGGGTGCTGGCCGGCCCGCGCGGTCGACTGTTGACCGGTCTGCTGTCCAGCACGATCATCGCCGCCCTCGCCGTCGCCATGCTGGTCGTGCGGTGAGCCGCCCCCACGCCGGCCGCGTCGTCCCCGCCCGCCCCGACGGCATCCGCCCGCCGGGCTGCCGTCGTGCGGTGAGCCGCCCGCCGTGCCGTACGGTCGGGTGATGAGCAGCCGACCCGCGGCCGGTGGCGGCCGGTGGATCGAGGTCGATCCGACCCGTGTCGCCCGCTGGGTGGAGGGTTTCACCGACCGGCACGGCCCGCCCATCGTCGCCCCGCAGGGGTACGGCCTGCTGCTCACCGCCGCCGACGGGGCGACCGCCGAGCTGCACCTTCCGCCGGGCGGTGGCACCGGGCAGGTGGACGACGTGCCGGGGTTCGTCGACGCCGCCGTCGCGCCCCGCCGGCTCGGGCTGCTGCTGGCCCGCAAGGGCGCGGTGGCGGTCGGCGTGGCGCTCGGCACCGAGCTGCTGGTCTCCAAGGTGGACACCCGGTACGTGCAGGGTCGCACCGCCGCCGGGGGCTGGTCGCAGCAGCGGTTCGCCCGGCGGCGGGACAATCAGGCCAAGGCGGCCCTGGGCGATGCGGCGGAACTGGCCGTACGACTGCTGTTGCCGGAGGCGGCGACGCTGGCGGCGGTGGTCTGCGGCGGTGACCGGCGGGCCGTCGACACGGTCCTGGCCGACCGGCGGTTGGCCCCGCTCGCCGGGCTGCGGGCCGAGCGGCTGCTCGACGTGCCCGAACCCCGGCACGCGGTGCTGGTCGCCGCGATCGCCGCCGCCCGCGCGGTGCACGTCCTGGTCCGCGACCCGGCCTGAACCCCGCCGGCACGCTGGCCGCAGCCGGCACGACATGGGACGGCGACGGCCGCCGGGACGGCGGTGCCGCCGGGAACGGCGACGGCGGCCGGGGGGGCGTGCGCCCCGCCGACCGCCGCGACCTGCCGACCGGTGCCGGTCAGAGGCTGCCGCCGAAGGTGTCGCAGGACTTCGGGTCGCCGGTGGTGTAGCCCTTGGTGAACCACTGCTTGCGCTGCTCGGAGGAGCCGTGGGTGAACTCCTCCGGGTTGACCGGGCGGTTGGCCCGCTTGGAGATGGCGTCGTCGCCGATCTTCTCGGCGGTGTCGATCGCCTGTGCGATGTCCTGCTCGGTGATGCTCTTGAAGATCTTCTGGCCCTGCTCGTCGGCGGTGCCGGTGGCGTTCTTGGCCCACGCGCCGGCGTAGCAGTCGGCCTGGAGTTCCAGCTTGACCGAGAGCGCGTTGGCGCTGCCCGGGTCCCGCTGCTGCTGGCGGCGCATCTGCGCCTCGGTGCCGAGCAGGTCCTGCACGTGGTGGCCGTACTCGTGGGCCAGCACGTACGGCTGGGCGAACTCACCCTCGGCACCGAGCTGGTCGGCGAGGGTCTGGTAGAAGGTCAGGTCGATGTAGACCAGGTCGTCGGCGGGGCAGTAGAACGGTCCGACGCCGGAGTCGGCCTGGCCGCAGCCGGTGTTGACGCCCTGGCTGAAGAAGACCGTCTTGGACGGCTGGTACTGCTGGCCGAACCGCTCGGGCAGGGCGGTGCGCCAGTACGCCTGGATCGAGTTGACGTAGAGGGTGTTGCGGCAGTCCAGTTGCTTGAGCGCGTCGTCGGCGGAGCACTTCTGCTCCAGGGCCGTGTTGTCGCCCGCCTCGGACCCGCCGCCGGTCATGGCGTTCAGCCCGAAACCGCCGCCCACCAGGGCCACCAGCACGGCGATGATGAGGCCGACGATGCCGCCGCGCCCACCGCCGCCCGGGATCGGGATCGGGATGCCCGCCCCGCCACCCCCACCGGACCCTCGCCGGTCGTCCACCTGGCCGGTGTCGATCCGCGCGTTCTCGTTCAGCTCCATGTTGACCCCGATCACCGATTCGTCACGTCTGAGGGTTGCGGTACCGGACCGGGTCCGGACGGCGTTTTCGGTACCCGATGATCTTGTACGGTAATCCGGAGGGTGTGCGTCGGGCCGCCCGGTACACTTGTCGGGTGCTGCGCTGCGAAGGCTGAACCGCCCCGCGCCGACGGGAACCACTGACCCGCCGGCGCTTTCGCGTGCCCTGAGTCAGCCCTTCCAGACCCCCGAGAGCGAGTACCGGAAATGATCAGTGTCACCGGCCTGGAACTGCGCGCCGGCTCCCGGATCCTCCTGTCCGACACCACCCTGCGGGTGCAGCCCGGTGACCGGATCGGACTGGTCGGTCGTAACGGCGCCGGCAAGACCACGACCCTCAAGGTACTGGCCGGCGAGGGGCAGCCGTACGCCGGGCAGATCGACAGGCGCAGCGCCATCGGCTACCTGCCGCAGGACCCGCGTACCGGCGACCTGCAGGTCACCGGCCGGGACCGGGTGCTCTCCGCCCGGGGGCTGGACGTGCTGATGGCCCAGATGAAGGAGATCGAGCAGCAGCTCGCCGACGGCGCCGACGACAAGCTGGTCCGCCGCTACGGCGCGCTGGAGGACCAGTTCGCCTCGCTGGGTGGGTACGCCGCCGAGGCCGAGGCCGCCCGGATCTGCGCCAACCTGGGGCTGCCCGACCGGGCGCTCGCCCAGACCATCGGCACTCTCTCCGGCGGCCAGCGTCGCCGCATCGAACTGGCCCGCATCCTGTTCCGCGACGCGGGGGAGAACGGCGGCGGCATCCTGCTGCTCGACGAGCCCACCAACCACCTCGACGCCGACTCGATCACCTGGCTGCGCAGTTTCCTCGCCAACCACAAGGGCGGGCTGATCGTGATCTCCCACGACGGCTCGCTGCTGGAGTCGGTGGTCAACAAGGTCTGGTTCCTCGACGCCACCCGCTCCGTGGTCGACGTCTACAACCTGGGCTGGAAGGCGTACCTGGCGGCACGCGAGACCGACGAGCGTCGCCGCCGCCGGGAGCGGGCCAACGCCGAGAAGAAGGCCGGCGCCCTGATGGCGCAGGCCGACAAGATGCGGGCCAAGGCCACCAAGACCGTCGCCGCGCAGAACATGGCCCGCCGGGCCGAGAAGCTGATCTCCGGCCTGGAGGAGGTACGGGTCTCCGACAAGGTGGCGAAGGTCCGCTTCCCCAACCCCGCCCCGTGCGGAAAGACCCCGCTGACCGCGACCGGCCTCTCCAAGTCGTACGGCTCGCTGGAGATCTTCACCGATGTGAACGTCGCGGTGGATCGCGGATCCCGGGTGGCCATCCTCGGGCTCAACGGTGCCGGCAAGACCACCCTGCTGCGGATGCTCGGCGGGCTGCTCCCACCGGACACCGGCGAGGTGCACGCCGGGCACGGCCTGCGGTTGGGCTACTACGCCCAGGAGCACGAGACGCTGGACGTGGAGCGGACGGTGCTGGAGAACATGCGGGCGGCGGCGATCGAGCAGTCCGACACCGACCTCCGCAAGATCCTCGGTGCCTTCCTGTTCTCCGGAGAGGACGTGAACAAGCCCGCCGGGGTGCTCTCCGGTGGCGAGAAGACCCGACTCGCCCTGTCGACCCTGGTCTGCTCCGGTGCGAACGTGCTGCTGCTCGACGAGCCGACGAACAACCTGGACCCGGTCAGCCGGGAGCAGGTGCTCGACGCCATCGCCCGCTACCCGGGCGCGATCGTCCTGGTCACCCACGACCCGGGCGCGGTGCTCGCGCTCAAGCCGGACCGGGCGATCCTGCTCCCCGACGGCGACGAGGACGCCTGGAGCGACGACCTCCTCGAACTGGTCGAACTGGCCTGATCCGACCCCGACCCCGACCCCGCCCGCGACGGCCGGCGGCCCGTGAACCGCCACGGTCACCGCTGTCGCCCCGGCAGCCCGTGGCCAGCGGCCCGTGGTCGGCCGCCCGGCCGGTGGTCGGCGGGCGACGTCGCCGGGCCGGCGGTCGGTGGACGAGGGGCGTCCGGTGGTCAGCGGGCGAGGTCGGCCAGCCGGCCGAGGACGCCCGAGCCGACCAGGATCACCAGGCCGATGGCGACGAAGACGACCGGGACCAGCCAGTGCCCGGCCCGGCCGACCAGGCGGACCACCCGGGGGTGCCCGCCGAGCAGCGCGGCGGCACCGCACCAGACGGCGACCAGGAACGCGAAGACCAGCAGGTAGACCAGCCCGGTGGCCGGGTCGAGGGAGCGGAACACCGGGACGTAGACGGCGATGTTGTCCGCGCCGTTGGCGACCGTCACCCCGGCGACCCCCAGCAGGCCGCCGACCACGGCCGGCGGGGTGTCGTCGTCGGTGCGGGCCAGCAGCGCCCGGACCCCGAGCGCGACCGGCAGCAGCCCGAGCAGGCCGGTCCACGGGTCGGGCACCACCAGCAGGCCGGCGGCGGCCACCAGGGCCGCCGCGACGAGGGTGGCGATGCCCAGGTACTGACCGGTGACGATCTGCCACGGGCGGGGTCGTCCCGTGCCGCGGGCGGCCACGAAGAGTACGGTCAGCACCACGATGTCGTCGAGGTTGGTGGCGGCGAAGACGGCCGTCGCCGCGCTCACGTCGCCCAGCAGGTCGGTCACGACCGGCAGGCTACGGGCCGCCCACCAGCACCGCCACGGCGCGGTAGCAACCGGTGACCGGGCGGAGGGTCACTCTATCGGGTTGACGACACTGCATAGCGTGTCGGTTGGCGAAGAGTTGATATCTGGCGCATGATCGTTCGAGACGGTCTAATAGGTGGGACCGTATCGAACCGCACAGTCTGGGACGTGAGGAATCAGCATGGCAGCCACTGGCACAGCCACCAGCACTGAGAAGGGTCGCCGGATCGTCGGAGCCGAGCGTCAGACGCTCGCCAAGGACCTGGTAAAGCGGTACACCGGCGGGGAGAGCATCCGCGCGCTCGCCGCCTCGACCGGGCGATCCTACGGGTTCATCCACCGCGTGCTCACCGAGTCCGGTGTGCAGCTGCGACAGCGCGGCGGCGCCCGGCGTCGCAAGAAGGCGTGACCCGCCCACCAGCGTCGTCCGTCAGCACGCCCCGGGCGGTCCGGTGACCGCCGAGACGACCGGGGTGCTACTGCACTGCGACGGGCCGGTCGCGACGGTCACGTTGTGCCGGCCCGACGTGCTCAACGCCCAGACTCCGGCGATGTGGCGCGCGATGAGCGACTTCTCCCGGGACCTGCCCGGCGACGTGCGCGTCGTGGTGGTACGCGGTGAGGGGCGGTCGTTCTCCGCCGGCCTCGACCTGTCGGTGGCCGGTGCCCAGGGCCCGGGTTCCTTCGCCGAGCTGTCCACCCTGCCCGAGCAGGAGTGCGCCGACCGGATCGCCGGTTACCAGCAGGGCTTCACCTGGCTGCACCGCCCCGACGTGATCTCGGTGGCGGCCGTGCAGGGTCATGCCATCGGCGCGGGCTTCCAGCTCGCGCTCGCCTGCGACCTGCGGGTCCTCGCCGAGGACGCCAAGCTGTCGATGGCCGAGGTCACCCTCGGTCTGGTCCCCGACCTGGCCGGCACCAAGCGGCTGGTTGAGCTGGTCGGCTACGCCCGCGCCCTGGAGTTGTGCGCCACCGGCCGGCGGATGGATGCCGCCGAGGCCGACCGGATCGGCCTGGCCAACCTGGTGGTGCCGAACGCCGAGCTGGACGCGGCGGTCCGTGACCTCACCGCCGGCCTGCTCGCCGGCGACCGGGACGCGGTGGTGGAGATCAAGGCGCTGCTCGCCGGTGCCGCTGGCCGCTCCCACACCGAGCAGCAACGGGCCGAGCGGGAGGCGCAGACCCGCCGGCTGCGTGACCTGGCGGGCCGGGGCGAGTAGCCGGCCGGCGGCTGGTAAGGACTGCCCGGGAAGAGCCGGGTTACCACCGAGGTTGTCGTAGGCGTCGGGAGAATCGACCCCGACGGTGCGTGCCGCCACGACACGGAGGTGACCGATGTCCAACCCGATGACGGGCGGCAACATGGCCGGCTGGAGCATGCTCCGGTCGATCCGCCACGGCGACGAGGTCTCCACCCACCGGCTCAAGCGCGGCACCGCCAAGCGGATCATGGCGTTCGCCGACCCCTACCGGCGCGACATCGTCATCTTCCTGGTGACCGTGGTGATCGCCGCCGTGATCGGGGTGGCCACCCCGGTGCTCGCCGGCCACGTGATCAACGCGATCAGCGGCGGCGGGCCGGAGGCCGGTGCCACGGTCGTGCGGTTCGCCCTGGTCATCGGCGGGCTGGCCGTCGCCGACGCGGTCTTCTCCCTCGTCCAACGCTGGTACTCGGCCCGCATCGGCGAGGGCATCATCCTCGACCTGCGCACCCAGGTCTACGACCACGTGCAGCGGATGCCGTTGCAGTTCTTCACCCGCACCCAGACCGGGGCCCTGGTCAGCCGGCTCAACAACGACGTGATGGGCGCCCAGCGGGCGTTCACCTCCACCCTGTCCGGGGTGGTCAGCAACGTCATCCAGCTGGTGCTCACCGCCGGGGTGATGTTCACCCTCTCCTGGCAGATCACCACGCTCTCGCTGATCCTGCTGCCGATCTTCGTGGTCCCCGCCCGGCGGGTGGGCCGGCGGCTGGCCGAGATCACCCGGGAGTCGTACAACCTCGACGCCAAGATGAACGCCACGATGACCGAGCGGTTCGGGGTGGCCGGCGCGCTGCTGGTCAAGCTGTTCGGCTCGCCCGACGTGGAGGCCGGTCGGTTCGCCGCGCGGGCCGAGCGGGTCCGCGACATCGGCATCCAGTCGGCGATGTACTCACGTACGTTCTTCGTGGCGATGCTGCTGGTCGCCTCGCTGGCCCAGGCGCTCACCTACGGGCTCGGCGGGTGGCTGGCGGTCACCGGTGCGGTCAGCGCCGGCACCGTGGTCACCCTCGCCCTGCTGCTCACCCGCCTCTACGGTCCGCTGACCGCGCTGTCCAACGTCCGGGTCGACGTGATGAGCGCGCTGGTCTCGTTCGACCGGGTCTTCGAGGTGCTCGACCTGCGCCCCGGCATCGAGGAGAGGCCCGACGCGGTGCCGGTGCCCCGGGGTGCCGGGCGGGTCGAGTTCCGCGACGTCCGGTTCCGCTACCCGGCCGCCGCCGACGTCTCGCTGGCCTCGCTGGAGGAGGTCGCCACCCTCGACCGGACGGTCGGTGAGCCGGTGCTCAAGGGGGTGTCGTTCCGGGTCGAGCCGGGGCAGATGGTGGCGCTGGTCGGGCCGTCCGGGGCCGGCAAGTCGACCCTGTCCATGCTGATCTCCCGGATCTACGACGTCACCGACGGCGAGGTGCGGGTCGGCGGGGTCGACGTCCGGGACGCCACCCTCGCCTCGCTGCGCGACGAGATCGGCGTGGTCACGCAGGACTCCCACCTGTTCCACGAGACGATCGCCGAGAACCTGCGGTACGCCAAGCCGGACGCCACCGACGACGAGATCTGGGCGGCGCTGGCCGGTGCCCAGGTGGCCGATCTGGTACGCGCCCTGCCCGACGGGTTGGAGACGACCGTCGGGGAGCGCGGCTACCGCTTCTCCGGTGGGGAGAAACAACGCATCGCCATCGCCCGGCTGCTGCTCAAGGCCCCGTCGATCGTGATCCTCGACGAGGCCACCGCCCACCTCGACTCGGAGAGCGAGGCGGCGGTGCAGCGGGCACTGGCCGTGGCGCTGACCGGGCGGACGGCGCTGGTGATCGCGCACCGGCTCTCCACGGTCCGCGACGCCGACCAGATTCTCGTCCTCGACGACGGCCGGATCGTCGAGCGGGGCCGGCACGACGAGCTGGTCGCGGTGGGTGGGCTCTACGCCGAGCTGTACCGCACCCAGTTCGCGGTCGCCGACTCGCCCACCCCGTACCCGGACGCCGTCGAGCCGTCCGAGCCGATCGTCACCACCGTGCCGATGGGCACCTACGTCGCCCAGGAGGCGCGGCCCCCGGCCGTGGCCAACTGACGCCCGTCCAGGTGCGCCCGGCGTCCGTGCGGGACGCCGGGCGGTGAATACGCACGGCGTGCTGTCGCCGGCGATACGAGACCAGGCCAGGGGGAGCGGACCCCGACCTGGTCCGAGGTTGCGACGGCGATCCCCACGCCGGGCACCGGGACCCGACCCACCGGCTGGGGCAGTCGGCGGTCGTCAATCCGGTGCCTTTTCCGTCATTCGGTGCGGTGCGACTCAGAAGTACACCGTGCGGGACTTCGTGTACGTCGTGTACTGGTTGCCCGGGTAGAAGGTGGAACCGGACACGGTGACCTCGATGCTGGTAAATCCGTAGGCGGAGACGAGGTCGCCGGTGAAGGTCTCGCAGTTCTGGTAGTAGACGGTGTGGTTCGCGCTGGCGGTGCCGCCCTTGATGGTCACCTGGGAACTCGGGTAGGTGCTCTGCCCGCACAGCGTCACCGAGTAGCTCGCCTGGTTGCTGCCCGTCGTCCCGGAGACGGTTCCGGTGGCGGTGCCGAGGGACTGGGTGTTGTTGTAGCCACCCTTGACCGAGACGGTGAATGGCGAGGTGCCCGCCTGGGCGCTGACCGCGGGCAACACGGCCACCGTGGCGGCCCCGGCGGCGCCCGCGGCCAGCAGGCGGACGAAGCGGGAAGAACGGACTTGTGGCATAACTGCTCCCGACGTGATGGGAAATGCAATGACGGCAGGTAGCCGATTGCGTACCCAATGTTAGACGAGCGTGAACTCGAAAGCACGCTCGAAATAAATCCCGGTCAATGGGAACGCGATCCGTCGTTCGCAATTTCCTGCCTCGATGTCGGCATTTACACGACACATCGTGAACGCGTGACGCGACGTACCGTGAGTGCCCGGACGGTGGTCGTGGCCCGGCGCGGCGGCGGTCAGCCGGCGGGGGACGGCGGGTGGCCGGTCACCGCCGCGCGCAGCTCGCCGAAGGCGGCCCCGAGGGTCTGCGGGGTGAAGTGGGCGTTCAGGCCGCTCGGGTTGGGCAGCACCCACAGCCGCGCGCCGGCCAGCGGTTCCGGCTGCGGGCCGAAGCCGGCCCGGGGCCGGGCGAACCCGATCCGGTACGCGGTCACCCCGACCACGGCCACCCAGGCCGGCCGGTACCGGGTCACCTTGTCGGTGAGCGTCCGCGCGCCCGCCACCAGCTCCGCCGGGGTCAGCTCGTCCGCCCGGGCGCTGGCCCGCGCCACCATGTTGGTGATGCCCAGGCCGTACCCGGGCAGCGTGTCCTGCTCGCTCGGGTGCAGTTGGCGCGGGGTGAAGCCACCCCGGTGCAGGGCCGGCCAGAACCGGTTGCCGGGCCGGGCGAAGTGCCATCCGGTGGCCGCCGACCAGAGGCCCGGGTTGATCCCGACGAAGAGCACCGTCAGCCCGGGGCCGATCACGTCGGGGATGGTGCGGTCCGCCGCCGCGGCCAGCTCCGCCCGGTCCGGCCGGCGTACCGCTCCGGGGGTGGGGCGGGGCGGTCCGGGGGTGGCGGCGGGACCCGTCGCCCGCTGCGGGGTCACAGGCTGCGCAGCGCGCCGCCGTCGACCGGCACGCTGACCCCGGTGACGTAGCCGGCGGCGGGGGAGAGCAGGAACGCGGCGACCCGCCCGAACTCGTCGGGATCGCCGATGCGGCGCAGCGGGATGCCCGCCTCCGCGGCGGCGCGGGCCGTCTCGTCGTCGCCGAGCAGTTCCCGGTTGCGGTCGGTCAGGAAGCGTCCGGGCAGCAGGCCCAGCACCCGGACGCCACGCGGGCCGTGCTCGTCGGCCAGGTCCTTGGCCACCCCGGCGAGGCCGGGCCGCAGGCCGTTGGAGATGCCGAGGCCGGTGATCGGGGTACGGGCCGAGGTGGACAGTACCAACCCGATCGCGCCGCCGTCGGTGAGCGCGGCGGCCACCGTCCGGGCCGTCCGCACGGTGCCCAGGAAGACCGTCTCGAAGGACTCCCGCCACTGCGCGTCGCTGACCTGGGTGGCGGTGCCGGCGGGCGGCCCACCCACCGAGACGAGCGCCCCGTCGAGCCGGCCGAAGTGTTCCCGGGCGGCGATCACCAGCCGCTCGGGCAGGCCCGGGTCGGCCAGGTCGGCGACGAGGCCGATGGCGTGGTCGGGGCCACCCAGCAGCTCGACGGCCCCGGCGACCCGCTCCGGCGTCCGGGCCGACAGGACCACCCGCGCCCCGTCGGCGACCAGGCACCGTGCCGTCGCGAAGCCGAGCCCCCGGGACGCGCCGGTCAACACGTACACCCGATCGGTGAGTCCGAGATCCATGCCACCGATCCTGCCGTACCCGGCGGTGGTCGGCGCGGCGGGCCGGTGGTCAGCGGCGGGTGGGGCGGAGCAGGCGTACCCGGCCGGCGAGCTGGAGGGCGACGGCGTCGCCGCTGCGGGCCAGGGCCGGCGACCGGCGGCGGCGGGGCGGGTTCCGCCCGTCGTAGCGGTGGACGGCCTCGCGGGCGGCCAGCTCCTCCGCGCCGAGCGGGGGGAGGGCGCCCCGGTCGCGCAGCGCGCGGGCGAGGTCCCAGCCGTCGCGCAGCGACCCGGCGGTGGGCCGGCCGGCCGCCCAGTCGGCGAAGGTGGCCGGCCAGGCGTCGCCGAGGCTGGCGGCGAGCAGCGGCCAGTGGCGGGCGACCTCCCCGGCCCGCTTGCGCAGCAGCGCCCGCCGGGCGGCGTCGACCCGGTCGGTGGCGAAGCCGGCCGGCAGTGGAGCCCCCGCGACCAGGGCGGCGACCAGCGCGGCCTGTCGGGCGGCCAGCCCCGCCGGCGGGGTGGGGCCGGGGGGCGGGGCCGGCTCGGCGGCGTGCGTGGCGCTCACGTGACGGCCGGGTGGCCGGCGGCGCTGGCGAGGGCGTCCAGTTCGGCCCGCAGCACGTCGGCGGGCGGGTAGTGGCCGTCGCGTTCCAGCAGCAGCGCGGGCGGCCGGCGGCCGGCGCACAGCGCGCCGACCAGCTCCAGCACCTCGGTGGGCACCGGATCGGTGTGCGTGTCGTGGTAAAGCCCGCCGTGCTCGGCCCCGCCGGCCACGTGCACGTAGGCGATCCGGTCCAGCGGCAGCCGGTCCAGCAGGGCCTGCGGGTCCTGGCCCCGGTTGCGGGCGTTGGCGTAGACGTTGGCCACGTCGAGCAGCAGTTCCGCGTCGGTGGCGTCGAGGATCTCGGTGAGGAAGTCCGCCTCGTCCAGCTCGTCGTCGGGCCAGTCGAACAGCGCGGCGATCGGCTCCAACGCCAGCGGCACCGGCAGCTCCGCCCGGGCCCGCCGGACGTTCGCCACCACCGCCGCCACCGCCTCCCGGGTGCGCGGCAGCGGCAGCAGGTGCCCGGCCTCCAGCCCGCCGGCCCGGACGAACGCGACGTGCTCGCTGACCAGGGGCGCGTCGACCAGTTCGGCCACCCGGGCCAGGTGCGTCACCCGGGCCGGGTCGACCGGCTCCGCGCCGCCGAGGGAGAGCCGCACCCCGTGCGGTACGACGGTGACACCGCGCTCCCGCAGCGCGGCCAGCCCCGGCGGGAGGGGGCCGCCGGGGGCGAGCGACTCCGCCACCACCTCGACGAAGCGCAGGCCGGGCAGCGCGGCGACGAAACCGGCGATCTCCGGCCGCCAGCCGATGCCCACCCCCTGCGGCCGGGTCATCCGCCGCACCCTCCGCCGCCGCATCCTCCTCCGCCGCCGCAGGAGCTGCCGCCACCGCACGACGAGCCGCTGTCGCCCGACGAGGTGCTGCCGCCGCACGTGACACCCGAGGAACCGCTGTAGCCGCTGCCGCTGCTGGCGTTCAACGCCTGCCGCTGGATCTCCGCCTGCGCGGCGAAGCCGGGGTCGAGGGCGTAGAGGGAGACGGTGCCGAACAGGGCCACCCCCATCGCCGCGCCGGCCGGACCGTAGGTCGCGTAGGCCGGGGCGGAGTCGGGGGCGAGGTGGTGGTTGCTGCTGCGCAGGCGACGCATCATCACGTTCGCCGTCCTGGTCCGTCGGGGCGTACGGGCCACCAGGGCGAACGCCACCCCGAGCCCGGCCAGGGCGAGCAGCAGCCAGCCGACCGGCCGGCCGTTGACCAGGCCGGCGACCAGTCGCACCACGCCGAGGGCCAGCAGCACCAGCAGCAGGTTCCGTCCGCGCCGCAGGGCCCGTACCCCGTCGGCGTCGATCAGCAGGCCGCGCTGCTCCAACCCCTGCCGCAGCTGCTCCAGGGCGCGGCCCACCCCGGCGTCGCGGCGCAGCTCCCGGGCGGCTACCGGCTGGCGGGCGGCGTGCCGGATCGCGTGGTCGAGCGGGGTGACCCCGCTGGGCGTCGACCCGGTGGCGATCAACCGGCGGTCCGGTTGGACGTCGATCGCACCGGCGCCGCGCAGGCCACCCAGCGCCGCCCAGACGGCGAGCTGGTCGCCACCGTTGAGGTAGGCCACCTGCTGCGGGCCGAGCTGGTCGGCGCCGACCGCGTCCGGGCCGGCGGCCGTGCGCCGTCGGTGCACCAGCACGCCGACCACGGCGACGACGGCGACCAGCAGGTACAGCTTCAGGAAGAGCGGGCCGGGGATGCCCCAGGTGTCGCCCGGTGCGGCAAGGGTGTTCATGGGCTGCTCCTGTCGCGCGAGGGGGATCGCGGCCCCATTGTGGGACAGCCCCGCCACGCCGGCACGGCGGCGGTGGGCGAGTTACCGAGCCGAGACCTGCCCCGCCCCGGGTGGGGTCAGCGGCGGCGGACGGCCTCCTCGACCAGGTCCAGCACCGGCCCGAGATCGCCGGCGGGCCGGCCCATCGCCAGGTGCAGCACCAGCCCGTCGTACGCCAGCTCCAGGAACTGGGCCAGCACGTCGATGTCGATGTCCTCGCGGAGCACCCCGGCCTCGCGTTGCCGGACGAGCCGGTCCCGGGTCGCCTCGGCGATGGCGGCCGACCGTTGCGCCCACCGGCGGGCGAAGGCCGGGTCGGTGCGCAGCCGGCGGGACACCTCCAGTTGGCTGCCCAGCCAGCCGGTGGTGTCCGGGGAGACCGCGCGGGCGAGCAGGTCCCGCATCACCTGGACGAGGCCGTTGCGGGCCACCGTGGAGACCATCACGGCGGCGTCGTCCTCGGCGACGGCGAGGAAGAGCGAGTCCTTGTCGCGGAAGTGGTGGAAGATGGCCCCCCGGGACAGCCCGGTCGCCTCCTCCAGCCGGCGTACGGTGGCTCCCTCGTAGCCGTGCCGGGCGAAACAGGCCCGGGCCGCGCCGAGGATCTCCTGGCGGCGCGCGTCGAGCTGGTCCTGACTTACTCTGGGCACGGGTTGATCGTCGCAGGTGACCCTGCGCAAGGCAAACCGTACGTACGGCTTGCTATTGGCCGTCACCTCGGCCTGCCGGACGCGCGTCCGGTTAGGATCGGCCGGTGGCGACAGCCCCGGTCACCTCCCCCCACCCGTGCACCGCCCCCGCCCGACCCCGGCTGCCCGACGGTCGACGACGGGCGGCTCGACCCTGTCGGCGGCGGTCCCCTCTCCCGTAAGGTGCCTCAGTGCCGTTGCTCCTGCTCGACCTGGACAACACCCTGCTCGACCGGGCCGGGCCGTTCCGCGCCTGGGCCGAGGGTTTCCTGGCCGAGATCGGCGCGCCGGCCACCGACATCGACTGGCTGCTGTCCATCGACGCCGACGGCCTGACCGACCGGTGGGACATCGCCGACGCCATCCGGGACCGGTACGCGCTGCGCATCCCCTCCATCGACCTGGTCGAGGAGCTGCACGACGGGGTGGTCGGCTACACCCGGCTGGACCCGCTGGTCGCCTGCGCGCTGCGGATCGCCGACGACGCCGGGTGGCTGCCGGTGGTGGTCACCAACGGCTCGGTCCGGCTGGAGGACGCCAAGATCCGGCAGACCGGCCTGGACCGCTACATCGCCGACTGGGTGATCTCCGAGGAGGCCGGCGTGAGCAAACCCAACCCCCGGATCTTCGCGCTGGCCGCCCAGCGGGCCCGGCTGCCGCTGCGCGGGGCGTGGGTGGTGGGGGACAGCCCGGAGGCCGACATCGGCGGGGCCGCCGCGGTCGGCCTGCCCAGCGTGTGGCTGCACCGGGGCCGGAGCTGGACCGACGACCGGTTCGCCCCGACCCGCACCGTCGACTCGTTGATCGCGGCGGTCTCGGTGGTGCTCGCCGGCGGGTAAATCGGTTGTGCCCCGGTCGGGGCGTCGGCCAGCATGGGCCGGCGCGCACGCGCAGCCGGGCGGGGCCCGGTCGAGGAAGGGAGGTCGGTCATGGCCGTCTTCGCAGGGTCGTACCACCTGCCTCCATCAGCCTCGACCAAGGGATCACCAGCACCGTGCGCGAACACGACCTCCCGGCGCCGCAGCGCCGTGGCCGCGGCAGGAGCCGCTTCGACGACGACGAGACACCCTTCCTGACGTACGGCCGGCAGCCGGCCCGTACCGCACCCGAGGACGAACCCGAGCCCGAACCGGAGGACGACTGGTCCTCCTGGGACCAGGCCGTGCACGGGCCCGAACCGCACCCGCGGTGGCTGGTCACCGAGCTGGCCGCCCGGGACACCGACCTCGGCGTGCTCAAGACCGGCAAGGAGGCGGACGTCCACCTCGTCCGTCGGGCGGTGCCCGACACCGACCGGTCCTGCCTGCTGGCGGTCAAGCGGTACCGCGACGCCCAGCACCGGCTCTTCCACCGCGACGCCGGCTACCTGGAGGGACGCCGGGTGCGCCGGTCCCGGGAGAACCGGGCGATGGCCGGCCGGACGGCGTTCGGCCGGCAGATGATCGCCGGTCAGTGGGCGGCGGCCGAGTTCACCGCGCTGTCCCGGCTCTGGGAGATCGGGGCGGAGTCCGGGCGGATCGCCGTGCCGTACCCGGTGCAACTGCTCGGCACCGAGCTGATGCTGGAGTTCGTCGGCGACCCCGACGAGGGGACCGCCGCGCCCCGGCTGGCCCAGCTCCGCCCCGACCCGGCGGAGCTGCGCTCCCTCTGGGAACAACTGGTGGACGCCCTGGTGGTGCTGGCCCGGGCCGGCTACGCCCACGGCGACCTGTCGCCGTACAACCTGCTGGTGCACGCGGGACGGCTCGTCATGATCGACCTTCCGCAGGTGGTCGACGTGGTCGCCAACCCGCAGGGGCCGGAGTTCCTGGCCCGCGATGTGCGGGTGGTGGCCACCTGGTTCACCGCCCGGGGGCTGCCCGCCGCCGACACCGACCCGGCCGCCCTCACCGGCCTGCTGCTGCGGGAGGCGGGGGTGCGCTGACGCGGCGACGCCCCGGACGGCCGGCGGCCGTCCGGGGCGTCGGGCGTTCACTGGAGGTAACGCTCGACCTCCGACACCGGTCGGGCGCCCTGTGCCTCCGGGTCGCCGTGCGCCTCCCGGGCCGCCCGGCGGCGACGCAGCAGGTCCCAGCACTGGTCCAGGGACTCCTCCAGCGCGCGCAGTTGTTCCTTGGCCTCGTCGTCGGTGCCGGATTCGTGGGTCTGGGCCGCCGACCGGAGCCGGTGCTCCTCGTCGACCAGTTCCGAGATCCGGTGCAGGATGCTCTTGTCGTCCATGCCCCTGAGCCTGGCACAGCGGGCTCGGCCGCGCCCGCGATCGGGGTCGGCCGGCCGGCGACGGTCCCGTCCGGCCCGCCGTCGTGCCCGTCGACACCGTCGGGCCGGTACCATCCATGGTGGTCACCATCGCCTCCGACCTGCGGCACCGACCCCGCCTCCATGATCAGCATGGCTTGAGTGATGGTGGTGCCGACTGCTAGCGTGCGCCGGGTTCAGGTGTGTCGTGACGCGTCGGGCGTCCGGCGGCCACGGTCCGGCCCGGGGGCGGTGTGATGGGTTCCGGCAGCACGCGTCTGCGTACCAAAATCGTCGCCCTGCTCACCTCGCTCGTCGCGCTCTGGTCCTTCGCGGCCTGGGTGACCGTCCAGGACGGCTTCACCCTGCTGTTCGTCCAGACGCTCAACAGCCGGGTGGCCGACCCGGGCCAGTCGCTGCTCACCGCCTTGCAGGACGAACGTCGGCTCGCCAACGCCTACCTGGGCGAACGCGGCCAGTCGCAACTCGACGCGCTGACCGCCCAGTGGCAGCGCACCGACCTGGTGTCGGACGACTTCGGCACGTCGGTGGGCAGCTGGCAGGCCGAACTGGCCACCGGGGCGGACACCCGCCGCCGGGTGGACGAGGTGCTGACCGGGCTCAGTGGTCTCACCGGCGTCCGGGAGTCGGTGCGCGACGCCGGGGTGAACCGGGCCGAGGCGTCGGCCGCGTACACCGCCATCCTCGCCGCGGTGCTGCGGATGTACGGCTCGCTCGGCCAGCTCGACGACCCGCGGATCGCCGCCGAGAGTGAGACCCTGGTCGACCTCTACCAGGTGCGGGAACTGATCTCCCAGCAGGACGCCCTGATCACCGGGGTGCTCGCGGCGGGCCGGATGACCGGCGACGAGTACGCCCGCTTCGCCCAACTGGTCGGCGCCCAGCGCTACCAGACCGCGGAGGCGGCCGGCGAGCTGTCCCCGGCCGACCGGGTCCGCTACGACCAGCTCGCCGGCTCCGACGCGGTGGCCCGGTTCCGGGTCCTGGAGGACCGGGTGATCCAGCAGTCCCGGTCGGGGGCCACCCTGCCGTTGACCGCGCAGGAGTGGCAGTCGACAGTCGGGCCGGCGATGCAGGCCCAGGTGGACTTCGGGGTGACCATCGGCGACGCGCTGATCGACCGGGCCACCCCGGTCGCGGTGGGCGTCATCGTCCGGCTGGTGCTCGCCGCCGGTCTCGGCCTGATCGCCGTGGTCGCCTCCATCGTGGTGTCGATCAGCACCGCCCGGCACCTGGTCCGCCAGTTGGCCCGGCTGCGGGACGCCGCGCTGCTGCTGGCCCACGAGCGGCTGCCCGGTGTGGTGGACCGGCTCGGTCGTGGCGAGGACGTCGACGTGGCCCGCGAGGCCCCACCCCTGGACTTCGGCGACGACGAGATCGGCCAGCTCGGGCGGGCGTTCAACGCCGTGCAGGAAACCGCCGTCCGGACGGCGGTGGAGCAGGCCGAGCTGCGTCGCAACGTCCGCGGGGTGTTCCTCAGCCTGGCCCGGCGGACCCAGGCGCTGGTGCACCGCCAGCTCACCCTGCTCGACGCGATGGAACGGCGCGAACACGACGCCGAGGAGCTGGAGGACCTGTTCCGGGTGGACCATCTGGCCACCCGGATGCGGCGCAACGCGGAGAACCTGATCGTGCTCTCCGGGGCCACCCCGGGCCGGGCCTGGCGGCGCAACGTGCCCATGGTGGACGTGGTGCGCGGCGCGGTCGCCGAGGTCGAGGACTACACCCGGGTGGACGTGCTGCCGCTCGGGCCGGTCGCGCTCGCCGGCCGGGCGGTCGGTGACGTGATCCACCTGCTCGCCGAGCTGATCGAGAACGGACTGTCCTTCTCGCCGCCGACCACCACGGTGGAGGTGCGGGGTCAACTGGTGACCGCCGGGTACGCCATCGAGATCGAGGACCGTGGCCTGGGGCTGACCGGGGAGGAGTTGGCCGCGGCGAACCGCCGGATCGGCGACCGTTCCGAGTTGAACCTGGCCGACGCCGCCCGCCTCGGCCTGTACGTGGTGAGCCGGCTGACCGAGCGGCACGGGGTGAAGGTGCAGCTCAAGGAGTCCGCCTACGGGGGTACGACCGCCGTGGTGCTGATCCCGTCGGAGCTGGTCGTGCCCGGTGACCCGAGCCCGTCCGGCGCCCAGCCGGTCCTCGCCGCCGGCCCGCCCACCTCCGCCGCACCGCCTGCCGGTGATGCTCCGATCCCGGCCACCTCGCCGCCGGCCGCCGCCACCCCGCCGCCGGCCGGCACGACCCCGTCGTCGACGGCCCCGTGGGCCGTCCCGCCGTCGGGCGCGGTAACCCCGGCCGGCCTGCCCGCCCGCTCCCGCAAGCGGCCTCCGCGCCAGCCGGGCCCGGCCTCCGCGCCGCCCCCGGTCAGTGACGCGCTGCACGGGCCGACCGTCCCGACCGGCCTGCCGATCACCGGTGTCCGACCGTCCACCCCGGACCCGGCGGCCACCGGCCCGGCCCGGCCCGGCGACCGGTGGACGGCCGCCCCGGCCGGCCCCGGACCGGCCCCGACGGCTGCCGGGCCGGTCGACGCCGGGCCGGTCACGGACCGGTCGGGCGGGCCCGACCCGGCCGACCGGCCGACCGGGGACGGGCGGACGGCGGACGACGGCGTCGACCCGCCGTCGCCTACTGTGGAAGGGCCGGTGACCGACGCGGGCCTGCCGGTGCGGGTGCGCCAGGCGAACCTGGCACCCGAGCTGCGGGCTTCCCCGAACGCCGGGGAGACCGGGGCCGTAGGCCCTCCGCGGCGCGCCCCCGAGCAGGTACGCCAACTGATGAGCGCCTACCAGTCGGGCACCCGACGCGGTCGCAGCGACGCGGCCCGGCTGCTGGAGGGCACCCGCGCCGGCGAGCGGCCGGACGACGCGGACAACCCGGCGGACTGACGGCGTCGCGACGGATGCGACACCGCCGACGGGACGGCAACGAGCACGGCGCACGCGCCGGGGAAGAGGACGACGAGTGGGGCAGACGACGGCATCCGGTGCCGACCTGACGTGGTTGCTTGACGATCTGGTCGGCCGGGTCAAGCAGGCCGAGCACGCCGTCGCGCTCTCCACGGACGGCCTGCTGATGGCCGCGTCCGAGGGGATGGGGCGGGACGACGGCGAACACCTCGCCGCGATGGCCGCCGGCATCCAGAGCCTGGCCCGGGGCGCCGGGAAACGGTTCGGCGGCGGGCAGGTCCAGCAGACCATCATCGAGATGGAGTCCTCGTTCCTGTTCGTCACGGCGGCCGGGCCGAACGCGTGCCTGGCGGTGCTGGCCGGCACGGACGCCGACGTCGGCCTGATCGCGTACGAGATGGCGATGCTTGTCGCCCGGGTGGGCAAGTACGTGGCGTCCCCGGCCCGGGGCGTCGATCAGCCGTCCGGTGGGAACTGACCGCGATGGCCGGTGACGGCGACCCCACGGACGAACAGTGGGTCGACGACCACGCGGGCCCGGTGGTCCGCCCGTACGCGGTCACCCGGGGTAGGGCCCGCCCGGTGACCGGCTCGTTCGACCTGATCTCGCTGGTCACGGCGACCCGGACGAACGCGGTCGAGGAGGCCGGGCTGGGCCCGGAACACGTGGCGATCGTGGCGCTGACCCAACGCATGCAGTCGGTGGCCGAGATCGCCGCCCGACTGGACCTGCCGGTGGGCACCGTACGGGTGCTCCTCGGTGACCTGGTGGCGCGGGACCTGGTCCGGGTACAGGAACCCCGGGAGCCGGCCGGTGTCAACGACGAGAGCATCTACGAGGCGGTGATCAATGGACTACGGGCACTCTGAACGTCCGGCGGGGGCGCGGGTGCTGCCCACCGCGCTCAAGGTTCTGGTGGCGGGCGGTTTCGGGGCCGGCAAGACGACCCTGGTCGGGGCGGTCAGCGAGAGCCGTCCGCTGCGGACCGAGGAGGTGCTGACCGAGACCGGCATCGGCGTCGACGACCTGTCCGGTGTGGAACGCAAGAGCACCACCACGGTGGCGATGGACTTCGGCCGGATCACCATCAGCAACGACCTGGTGCTCTACGTCTTCGGCACCCCGGGGCAGGACCGGTTCTGGTTCCTGTGGGACGAGCTGGCGGTGGGGGCGCTCGGCGCGGTGGTGCTGGCCGACACCCGGCGGTTGGCCGACTGCTTCCCGTCCATCGACTACTTCGAGGGTCGGGGCACCCCGTTCGTGGTGGCGGTGAACTGCTTCGAGGGCGCCCGCCGGTTCGGCCTCGACGAGATCCGCGCGGCGCTGGACCTGGACCCGGAGGTGCCGTTGCTGCTCTGCGACGCCCGGCAGCGGGAGTCCGGCCGCAGCGTGCTGATCACCCTGCTGGAGCACGCGATGAAGACCCGCGAGACCCGCCGCCGGGCGACCGGCGGCTGACCGCGACCGCACCGCGCGCCGACGCGACGGGCCCCCTCCGCGAGCGGAGGGGGCCCGTGTCGTCCGTGCCGGACGTCAGCTGGCGATCATGCGGCGCAGCACGTACTGGAGGATGCCGCCGTGGCGGTAGTAGTCCGCCTCGCCGGGGGTGTCGATCCGGACCACCGCGTCGAACTCGACGCCGGTGTCGGTGCTGACCCGCACCGTACGCGGGGTGTCGCCGTCGTTGAGCGCGGTCACCCCGGTGATGGAGAAGGTCTCCGTGCCGGTGAGGCCGAGCGACTCGGCGGTGGTGTCCACCGGGAACTGCAACGGCAGCACACCCATCCCGATCAGGTTGGACCGGTGGATGCGCTCGTAGGACTCGGCGATGACCGCCCGGACGCCGAGCAGCATGGTGCCCTTGGCCGCCCAGTCCCGCGACGAGCCGGAGCCGTACTCCTTGCCGGCCAGGATGACCAGCGGCACGCCGGCGGCCTGGTAGGCGGTGGAGGCGTCGTAGATGGTGGTCTGCTCGCCGGTGAGGTGGTTGACGGTGAAGCCGCCTTCAGGGAGCGCAGCTCCCGCATCGGAACCGGCGCCGGGGAGCCGTAGCTGGTTACGCAGCCGGATGTTGGCGAAGGTGCCCCGGATCATCACCTCGTGGTTGCCCCGGCGGGAGCCGTACGAGTTGAACTCGTGGCGCGGCACGCCGTGCTCGGCGAGGTACCGGCCGGCGGGGGAGTCGGCCTTGATCGCGCCGGCCGGGGAGATGTGGTCGGTGGTGACCGAGTCGCCCAGCTTGGCCAGCACCCGGGCGTCGGTGATGTCGACGACGGGGGTCGGCTCCTGCTGCATCCCCTCGAAGTACGGGGGCTTGCGCACGTAGGTGGAGTCGTCGGCCCAGGCGAAGGTGTCGCCGGTCGGGGTGGGCAGCGACTGCCAGCGCTCGTCACCGGCGAACACGTCGGCGTACGCGGCGCTGAAGCCGGTCGCGCCGATCGCCTGGGCGATGACGTCCTGGATCTCGGCGGTGTTGGGCCAGATGTCGCGCAGGTACACCGGGTTGCCCCCGGTGTCCTCGCCGAGCGGTTCGTTGGCCAGGTCGATGTCCATCGTGCCGGCGAGCGCGTACGCCACCACCAGCGGCGGGGAGGCCAGGTAGTTCATCTTGACGTCCGGGTTGATCCGGCCCTCGAAGTTCCGGTTGCCGGACAGCACCGACACCACCGACAGGTCGTGCTCGTTGACGGCGGCGGACACCTCCTCGGGCAGCGGACCCGAGTTGCCGATGCAGGTGGTGCAGCCGTAGCCGACCAGGTTGAAACCGAGCTTGTCGAGGTACGGCGTCAGGCCGGCCCGCTCGTAGTAGTCCATGACGACCTTGGAGCCGGGCGCCAGGGTGGTCTTGACCCACGGCTTGCGGGACAGGCCCTTGTCGACGGCGTTGCGGGCCAGCAGGGCGGCCCCGATCATCACCTGCGGGTTGGAGGTGTTGGTGCAGGAGGTGATCGCGGCGATCACCACCGCGCCGTGGTCCAGCTCGTACTCCACGCCGTCGCTGCCGGTGACCCGGACCGGGTTGCTGGCCCGGCCACCGGCGCCGACGGCGGCGGTCTCCAGGTCGCGCGGCTCGTCGGCGGGGTCGCTGAAGTCGTTGGCCGGCGGGTCGCTGGCCGGGAACGACTCGGCGCTGGCCTCGTCGGCCGGGCCGTTCGCGCCCCGGGGCAGCTGTTCGCGGGCGACCCCGGGCTTGAGGTCGGGCTCAACGGCGGAGTCGTCGGCGACGTAGTCGGTCAGCGCCGAGCGGAACAGCGTCTTGGCGGCCCCGAGCGGCACCCGGTCCTGCGGGCGCTTCGGCCCGGCCAGGGACGGCTCGATGGTGCCCAGGTCCAGCTCCAGGCGCTCGGAGTAGTCCGGCTCACGCTCCGGGTCGTGCCAGAGCCCCTGCTCCTTGGCGTACGCCTCGACCAGCGCCACCTGGGCCGCGTCGCGGCCGGTCAGCTCCAGGTAGCGGACGGTCTCGGCGTCGATCGGGAAGATCGCGACGGTGGAGCCGTACTCGGGGGACATGTTGCCGATGGTGGCCCGGTTGGCCAGCGGCACGGCGCTGACGCCGGGGCCGTAGAACTCGACGAACTTGCCGACGACGCCGTGCTTGCGCAGCATCTCGGTGATGGTGAGCACCAGGTCGGTGGCGGTGGTGCCGGCCGGCATCTCGCCTGCGAGCTTGAAGCCGACGACCCGGGGGATGAGCATGCTGACCGGCTGGCCGAGCATCGCGGCCTCGGCCTCGATGCCGCCGACGCCCCAGCCCAGCACGCCCAGGCCGTTGACCATGGTGGTGTGCGAGTCGGTGCCGACGACGGTGTCCGGGTACGCCTGGCCGTTGCGCTCCATGATCGTCCGGGCCAGGTACTCGATGTTGACCTGGTGCACGATGCCGGTGCCGGGCGGGACGACCTTGAACTCGTTGAACGCGGTCTGGCCCCAGCGCAGGAACTGGTAGCGCTCCCTGTTGCGCTCGTACTCCAGTTCGACGTTGCGGGCGAAGGCGTCCTCGCGGCCGAACAGGTCGGCGATGACCGAGTGGTCGATGACCAGCTCGGCCGGTGCGAGGGGGTTGACCTTGGTGGCGTCGCCGCCGAGGTCGCGGACCGCCTCGCGCATGGTGGCCAGGTCGACCACGCAGGGTACGCCGGTGAAGTCCTGCATCAGCACCCGCGCCGGGGTGAACTGGATCTCCACGCTCGGGTCGGCGGTGGGGTCCCAGGAGCCGAGCTGGGAGATGTGGTCGGCGGTGATGTTCGCGCCGTCCTCGGTCCGCAGCAGGTTCTCCAGCAGGATCTTCAAGCTGTAGGGCAGTCTGTCGTGCCCCGGCACCTGGTTGATCCTGAAAATCTCGTAGCTCGCGTCTCCGACGCGTAGCTGGGTCTTCGCACCGAAGGTGTCGAGGCTCGCCACGTCGTACTCCTTCACACCAGCGACCGTGAGTAGTCCTGAGCAGTCTGTCGCACCGGGCGGAACGTCGCCCAGGTTAGGTAACACTTACTGCCGATTCGTCGTCTTCCAACAAAACCGTACGTCCGTCTTGCTATCGACGCAACCTCGTGCCAGGGTTCGGGACGAGGAGGTGCCACCATGATCCATCATGTGCTGCTCGCCTGCCCGCCCGGTACCGAGGCGTCCTCCCGGGCCTTCTACGTGGGCATCCTCGGCCTGACCGAGAAACCCAAACCCCCGGCCCTCGCCGCCCGTGGCGGCTGCTGGTTCACCGGGTACGACGCCGAACTGCACCTCGGCGTCGAGATCGACTTCCGGCCCGCCCGCAAGGCGCACCCCGCCCTGCTGCGCCCCGACCTCGACGCGCTCGCCGACCGGTTGGCCCGCGCCGGGCATCCGGTCACCTGGGGTGACGACGACGAGCTGCCCGGGATGCGCCGCTTCCACACCGCCGACCCGCACGGCAACCGGCTGGAGTTCGTCGCCCCGCTGCCCGACCGGACGGCACCGCCGGCGGGCCCCGATCGCTGAGCGCCGTCGTGTCGGACCCGGCCGCTACGGTGTGCCGATGGCGTCGGTCAAGCAGGTCCAGGTCACCGTCGACTGCGCGGAGCCCGAGCGGGTCGCCCGCTTCTGGTGCGAGGTGCTCGGTTACGTCGTGCCCCCACCCCCGCCGGGGTTCGCCGACTGGGGCGAGTTCGACAGGTCCCTGCCGCCCGAGCGTCAGGGCTCCGCGTTCGCCTGCGTCGACCCGTCCGGCGCGGGCCCGCGACTGTTCTTCCAGCGCGTGCCCGAGGGCAAGGTGGTCAAGAACCGGCTGCACCTCGACGTACGGGTCGGCACCGGGCTGGTCGGCGAGCAGCGGGTGGCCGCGCTGGAGGCGGAGTGCGCCCGGCTGGTCGCCCTCGGTGCGACCCGGGTACGCCTGCTGCCCGCCGCCGGCCACGACGAGTCGTGCCTGGTGATGCAGGACGTCGAGGGCAACGAGTTCTGCCTCGACTGATCGCCCGGCCGCGCGCCGCACTATCGTTTCCGCGTGCACATCCGTTTCGACGTCCCCGCCGACCCCGCCTACCCGGGCCGGGTGGCCGCCGCGCTCAGCAGCGTCCGGCTGCGCCGGTTCACCCTCATCGGCGTGGCGCTGGCGACGGCCGGAGCGGCCGGCCTGCTCGTCTCCCGGGGCGGTCGGTTCTCGTCACTGTGGCTGGTGCTGCTCGTGGGCGGGCTGCTGTCGACGCTCTACGCGCCGTGGGTGCGCTGGCGGGCCCGACGCCGCTCCGACGACTACGCGGTCGAGGGCGGCTACGACATCACCGACGACAACATCATGATGCGCAGCGGCTCGGAGTCCGGCGGCATCGCCTGGGACGGGGTGGCGCAGGTGCGGGAGGCCGGCGACTTCTGGATCGTGTACGTCGGCCGGATGCCGGCGACGGTGATCCCCCGCTGGCTGATGTCCCCCGGGGACGCCGCGACGTTGCACGCCTTCATGACCGACCGGGGCCTGCTCGCACCCCGCTGACCGCACCGTACCGCCTTCCCGGGGGGCCCGCCCGGCCCGTTCGGCGCGGGTAGGGTTCGAGGTCGGGTCGGAAGGGGTGCCGCAGTGGTCGACGTTCAGCACTGGCTCGTAGCGCTTCCCCCGGGGGTGGTCTACCTGATCGTCGCCGGGGTGATCGGCGTCGAGAGCATGGGTGTCCCGTTGCCGGGCGAGATCGTGCTGGTCAGCTCCGCCCTGCTGGCCGCCACCGGGGTGGTCGAGCCGCACTGGGTCGCCACCGCGGCGGCGTTCGGCGCGATCGTCGGCGACTCCGTCGGCTACGCGGTCGGTCGCCGGGGTGGTCGTCCGCTGCTGGCCCGGCTGGGGCGGCGCTTCCCGAAACATCTGGGGCCCGCACAGCTCGCCCGCGCCGAGCAGAGCTTCGCCCGGCACGGCGTCTGGGCGGTGTTCTTCGGCCGGTTCGTCGCCCTGCTGCGCATCCTGGCCGGGCCGCTGGCCGGCGCGCTGCACGTGCCGTACCGGCGGTTCCTGGTGGCCAACGCGGCCGGCGGCCTGGTCTGGGCCTTCGGCACGACCTACCTGCTCTACACCCTGGGCCGGGCGGCCGAGCACTGGCTCAAGGACATCTCCTGGGCCGGCCTGGTCCTGGCCGTGCTCGGCGGGGTGGCCAGCACCTGGTGGCTGCGCCGCCGCGCCCGCCGGCTGGAGTCGACGACCACCACCGACGGGGCCGAACCGGTGGCGGCCGGCACCGACCGCTGACCCACGCACGGGTACCGACGACGAACGGGCCGCCCCCGGGGTGGGGGCGGCCCGATCGGTGTCCGGGTCAGGACGAGTAGCCGCGGGTGGCGATCCAGTCGGCGAGGTTGTCCACGCTCATCCGGTAGGACGCGGTGTCCGGGTTGGCCGAGTCGGCGATGGTCACGGTCTTCCCACCGTCGCGGTAGCCGATGACGCTGATGTAGTGGCCACCCTCGAAGGAGTGGGCGTTGCCGTCGGTGTCCACGGCGGTGCCGGCGATGTTGGCCACCACGGCCCGGCCGTCGTCGACGGTACGCACGATGTCGGCGCGCAGTTCGTCGGTCTGCTTGTCGTCGGCCTTGGCGCTGCGGATCTCGGTGCTCTCGTACGCCTTGCGGCCGGTCTCCTTGTTCAGGACGGGGGTGATGTCGTTGATGCTGTCGGTGCCGGCCTCGGTGGTGCGCATCTCCTTGGCCATGGCGTCGACGTCGATCTTCTTGCCCTGGACGGACAGGGCGTTGCGGGTCGCCGCGGGGCCGCAGTAGTAGAAGTTCGGCTGCGCCTGGTAGTCCACCTTCAGCTCACGCTCGCCGGCGGGCCGGCGCTCGGCCTGCACGGCGGCGGGTGCGCCGGTACGGGCCTCGGCGGCGTAGGCGGCGGTCAGCGGGCCGGCGATGGCGCCGGTGGTGAAGGCGAGGCCGGCAGCGGTCAGGGCGGTCTTGCGGATCAGATCGGTACGCATGGTCGCGTGCTCCTCTGCATCGGGGGTGTGGCGGACGCCCACAGGGGGGTGGGGCGTCGCCGGAAGTTCAGGGGGATCGCCCGGCGATCGGGGGGACCTGCTCGGGCGTCCGGGGAGGTGTAACCGACCCGGTGGCGACCGCATTCCACGGTCGGGGTTCCGGGGCCGTCCCCCGGGGGCGGGGGAGTGGCGGTGGTATGCCAGGTACAACGCCCCGGCCCCGGTGGCGATTCCGCCGTGGGGGTGGCCCCGGCCACGGGACGATCGGGCACGAACGGACCTGTCCGGTGCGGAAACCCCGCGCCGAACCGGACATCCGGCCCGGCACCGGACCCGGCGCGGGAGGCGGCCGACCCAGGCTCAGTCGGCGCGGATCAGGTCGACCACCGCGTCCCGGGCCGCCCGGACGGCGTCGCGGGACTGCGCGGTGTGGTCCAGGATGTCGAAGGCGTGCTGACCGTCCGGCACCTCCACCAGGCGCACCGGTCGACCGGTGCGGGCGGCGGTGTCCAGGAACGTGGCGATGCCGGCCAGCAGCCCGGGGAGTTTGTCCCGGCCGGCCCGGGTCAGCACCACCGGTGTCGTCGAGCCCGTGCCGAGGGCGTCGACCGGCAGGAACCGGGGCGGCACCTCCCAGCCGGGCAGCGGGACGAGCAGCGGATAGGTCAACGCGATCCCGCGCACCCAGGCCGGCGCGGCGCGCAGCCAGTCGGCCGAGAACAGGCACCCGCCGGAGAAGAACCAGAGCACCACCCGCTGCGCGTCCACCCGGGGGTCGGCCCGGACGGCCTCGACCAGACCCGCGATCTCGTCGGCGGTGGCGGGCAGCCCGGCCAGGTCGGTCACCCGGTAGCTGACGACGGCGGCGACCAGGCCCTGCTCGGCGAGGAGCGCCCCGTAGCCCCGGTAGAGCAGCCAGTCCCGGGGGTCCGGCGCGCCCGGCGGAAGTGGGGCACCGTGCACGATCACCACGACGGGGTGCGGGCCGTCACCGGTCGGCAGGTGCAGGTCGACCTGGCCGTGCCGCTCCACCGGTGCGGCGGGCGGCGCCAACACGAAGGGTTTCCGCTCGACCTGATCGTCCATGCCGGGAGCCTAGCCGTCCACGGCCCGTCGGACCGCCCGTCGGGACCACCGTGGACACCGCCGCGGCCGACCGGCGGCGGACGGCCCGGGGTCGGTCAGGCCGGGTCGTCGGCGGGCTTCGCGGCCTGGGCGTGCCGCTCCCGCAGCCGGTCCCGGATCTCCTCCGGGGTGTACGCGCGACGCCGCCGTTCGGCCCGGGCGACGACCACCCCGGTCGCGGCGACCCCCGCGAGACCCGCCAGCCCGAGGACCTTCCACCACTGCATCCGTTGCCGCATCGGCCTAGGGTAGACGCCCATGAGCATCAGCCTGGACGAGGCCGTCGACCTGACCCGCACCGGTGACGTCTGGGTGTTCCGGGGGCGCAGCGTGCCGGACCGGGCCATCCAGTTCACCACCAACAGTCCCGTCAACCACGTCGGCATGGCGGTGGTGCTGGACGACATGCCCCCGCTGATGTGGCACGCCGAGCTGGGCCGGTCGCTGCGGGACATGTGGACCGGCACCCACCAGCGGGGGGTGCAGCTGCACGACCTGCGCGACGCGGTCTGCGTCTGGGCCAACCGGTACGGCCAGCGGGCCTGGCTGCGTCAGCTCGAACCGTCGGCGGATCCGACGATGGAGCAGGCGGTGCTGCGGACGGTGGCCCGGCTCGACGGCACCCCGTTCCCGTCCACCGCCCAGTTGGCCTGGCGGTGGGCCCGGGGGCGGGTGCCGCAGCTGCGCCTGCCGCTACCGGGCCGGCGGGACCGGGAAGGCGAGCGGGCCGACCTGCCGGCGGGTGACAGCGCGCTGGAGACCGCGTACTGCGCCGAGGTGGTGGCGGTGACCTACGAGGCGATGGGGCTGCTGCCGCCCGGCCGGCGGCCCAACTGGTACGACCCGGGCCGGTTCTGGAGCGGCGACGACCTGGACCTGGCCGGCGACGCGCGGCTCGGCGCGGAGATCGAGGTGCGTATCCCGCCCCGGTGAGGTTTGCCGGCGGCCGGGGACGGCAATTGGTGTCGCCGTGAGAGCTTCCACCGACCTCGACACGTTGAGCGACTTCTTCGACCGGTACGGGGTGGCGCTCACCACCGGTGACGTGCCCACCATCGCCGGCTGCTACGCCCTGCCGGGGCTGGTGGTCGCCGACACCTACAGCTTCTCGTTCAGCACGATGGCGGCGGTGGCGCTCTCCTTCGTGGGTGCCGCCCCCGACTACCAGGAACGGGAGCTGGTCGCGGCGCACGCGCTGATCGAGGAGGTGGAACCGGTGTCCGCGCTGCTGACCATGGTGGCGGTGCGCTGGGAGTTCCTGGACAGCCAGGGCCGGGCGGTGCCCGGGGAACGCTACCGCTACCTGCTGCGCGGCACCGAGGACGGCCCGGCGATCTGCACCGTCGTCCGGACCGGCTGACCGCCGGGTCGCCCCCGGCCACGCCCCCGGTGATCATCCCTACCGGACGGTCGCTAATCTCTGCGTACAGGGTCGACCGAGGAGGGCCATGCCGGGCACGCGTGGGACGCGGTGGACGTCCCGACTGCCCCAGGCGGTCGCCGCGATGCCCTGGCTGCTCGCCTCGATCGGGGTGATCGTGCTGCTCCTGCTGCTGGTCAAGGCCCTGGTGGCGGTGGTGGGTCACGATCGTTACGCCGAGCACGGTGCCGGGTCACGCAGCGAGGCCGTGATGGTGCCCGGGGCACCGGTGGCGACCGGGTCGGCATCGGCGTCGGCATCGGCGTCGCCCACCCGCACCCGGCGGGCCACCGGCGGCGGGACCGGCGCGACCCCACCGGCGACCGGTCGGACGCCCGCCGCGTCCCGGTCGGCCAGCCCGTCGGCGTCGGCGTCGGTGTCGCCGTCGGCCCTGGCCCTCTCGCCGACACCGGCCACGCTGCTCAACGACGACGCCCCGGGCATCACCTACCGGGGGCGGTGGGCGGTCTCGCGGAACCGGCCGTACGGCGACCACCGCGACGACGTGCACTACACCGTCCACGACGGGGACTCGTTCAGCTTCACCTTCACCGGCACCGGCCTGGACTACATCACCTCGCGCGACCCCGAGTACGGTGACGCCGACGTGTGGGTCGTCGACTCCGGTGGGCGACCGGTGAAGCAGCAGCGGGTGAGCGCGCGGGCGCACCGTTACCAGCCGCAGCAGACCGTGTTCAGCGTGCAGGGGCTGCCGGCCGGGCGGTACACCATCTGGGCGGTCAAACGCGGCGGGGTCTACTTCCAGGTGGACGCGCTGCGGGTGCGCGGCTGACGGGACGAACGAACTGTCCGGTTAGGACAAAGTCCGGACGTTGGGTACTTTCCGACAATCGCCTGAATCGTTACTCTTCTCGGACGGGGCCGACCAGGGAGGGTCATGTCCGGCATGCGTCGCGCGCAACCGCGGGCACACGGAGCGGGTGCGCTGGCGTCGTCGCCATGGGTCGTGGTCGCCACCGGCGTGCTGGTGATGGTGGTGCTCCTGATCGTCGCGTTGGCGTCGTACCGCAGCCGGGGGCCGGCGTTCGAGGCCCGGCCGGCCGATCCGCTGCCGACGTACTCGCTGCCCGGCTCGGGGGCGACCAACCCGGCCCGGGTGGCGGCGAACCTTCCCGAACCGGTGGTCCCCGGGCTGACGCCCCGCCGCACCGATCCGCCCCCGGTCGAGGTGCCCGTGGTGGTCGTGCCGGGCGAGCCGTCGGCCGGGGACGACGTGCCCGTGCCGCCGGCCGGCGGGGTCGTGCCGCCGCCCGGCGACCCGGACGGTGGGCAGCCCCCGGCGACCACGCCCGCGCCACCGCCGCCGGCCGCGCCGCCGTCGTCGCCGGTGACCGGCCGGTTCAGCGTGCGGGACAGTTGGAACAACGAGGCGTTCATCGGTGAGGTGCTGCTCTACAACCGCGACCGGGTGTCCCGGCCGTGGACGGTCCGGTTGGTGCCGCCGCCGGGCAGCCGGCTGGTCACCTCGTGGGTCGAGGGCGCCCCGCAGGGCACTCCCCGGATGTCCGGCGGGGTGTTCACGTACACCAGCGGGGTGAACGTCGGGCCCGGCACGTCGGTGCCGTTGCGGTTCCACTTCGAGAACACCGGCGGCAGCATCCGGCCGTCGCGGTGCACGGTCGACGGGGTGCCCTGCTCCGGTCTCTGACCCACCGGTCGGGTCCTCGGCCGCCGTCCGGACCACCTGTCGGTGCTGCGTTCTGCAAGGTTGCTGCCGTATTGCAGCTTCGTTTGCAAGGTATTGCAGAATGTTTCGGCAAGGGCTAGCGTGCGGGCGAATCAGCGACCATAGGAAGGCCGTCGATGAAACCCCCGCTGCCGCGCAAGGCGCTGCTCGCCCTGGTCTCCACCCTCACCCTCGCTCTCGTCGGCGTCCCGGTCGCCGTCCGTCAACTCGGCGCCGACGCCACCGACCGGCCGTCCACCATCGACGCCCTCGCCGCGGCCGGCGCCGCCCAGTGGGACGCCGAACCCGCCACCGGGGCGCTGCTCGACGCCGGCACCGGTAAGGGGCGCGCCGAACAGTTCTACTTCGTCCTCCCGGACCGGTTCGCCAACGGCGACCGCCGCAACGACACCGGCGGCCTGACCGGGGACCGGCTGCGCACCGGCCTCGACCCCACCGACAAGGGCTTCTACCACGGCGGCGACCTCAAGGGCGTCATCGACAAGCTCGACTACATCCAGGGCCTCGGCACCACCGCCATCTGGCTGGCGCCGGTGTTCAAGAACCGTCCCGTGCAGGGCAGCGGCGCGGACGTCTCCGCCGGCTACCACGGTTACTGGATCACCGACTTCACCCAGGTCGACCCGCACTTCGGCAGCAACGAGGAGATGAAGCGGCTGGTGAAGCTGGCCCACCAGCGGGGCATCAGGGTCTACCTCGACGTCATCGTCAACCACACCGCCGACGTCATCAGATACGCCGAGGACAGGTACGCCTACGTCGACAAGAAGACCGCGCCGTACACCGACGCGCAGGGGCGGGAGTTCGAGGACCGCAACTACGCCGACGGCGCCCGGGACTTCCCGACGGTGAACCGGGACTCCGGGGCGTACACGCCGACCTTCGCCACCCCGGCCGACGCCCGGGTCAAGGTGCCGGCCTGGCTCAACGACCCGACGATGTACCACAACCGGGGCGACTCCACCTTCTCCGGCGAGAACAGCGAGTACGGCGACTTCTACGGCCTCGACGACCTGTGGACCGAGCGGCCCGAGGTGGTCCGGGGCCTGACCAAGGCGTACGGCGACTGGATCGCCAGCACCGACGTCGACGGGTTCCGGCTGGACACCGTCAAGCACGTCAACCTCGACTTCTGGCCGCAGTTCAGCCAGGGCATCAAGCGCGCCGCCGACAAGGCGGGGAAGAAGGACTTCTTCATGTTCGGCGAGGTCTACAGCGCCGACCAGGAGGTCACGTCCACCTACGTGCGGCGCGGCGGGCTGCCGGCCACCCTCGACTTCTCCTTCCAGGAGGCGGCGCGCGGCTACGTCACCGCCGACGGTTCGGCGAAGGCGCTCGCCGACGTCTACGCCAAGGATTCGCTGTACGCCGCGCGGGACACCGACGCCAGCCGGCTGACCACCTTCCTCGGCAACCACGACATGGGCCGGATCGGCTCGTTCATCGCCGCCGCCGGTGGGGACGACGCCCGGCAACTCCAGCGGGACCGGCTCGCCCACCAGCTGATGTTCCTCACCCGGGGGCAGCCGGTCGTCTACTCCGGCGACGAGCAGGGCTTCACCGGCCCCGGCGGGGACAAGGACGCCCGGCAGGACATGTTCGCCACCCGCACGGCGGAGTACCTCGACGACGACCTGATCGGCACCACCCGCACCCACGCCAGCGACCGGTACGACACCACCCACCCGCTCTACCGCACCATCGCCGAGCTGGGCCGGCTGCGGGCCGCCCACCCCGGCCTGCGCGACGGCGTGCAGGTCACCCGGTACGCCGCCGACGGGCCCGGCGTCTTCGCCTTCTCCCGGATCTCCCCGGCCGACCGCACCGAGTACCTCGTCGCGGTGAACAACGCCGGCACCCCGCAGACTGTCACCGTGGACACCTGGTCGCCCGGCACCACCTTCACCGGCATCTACGGCGGCACGGCCACCCCGACCGCCGGCACCGACGCAAAGCTGAGCCTGACCGTGCCCGCCGGGGCGGCCGTGGTGCTCCGGGCCGGCCGGCCCGTGCCGCAGCCCACCGCCAGGCCGGCCGTCACCCTCACCGAGCCGGGCACCGACCCGGTCGCCACCCGGGCCGCCGTCACCGCGCAGGTGACAGGCGACCCGCTGGCCACCGTCACCGTCGCCGCCCGGGTCGCGGGTGGCAGGTGGACCCTGCTGGGCAGCGCGCACACCGCGCCGTACACCGTGCACCACGACCTGACCGGGCTCGCCGGGGGCACCCGGGTGGAGTACAAGGCGGTCGTCCGCGACGGGAAGGGCCGCACCGCCGCCACCCGGTCGACCGGGGTGGTCGGTACCCCGGCGCAGGGCGCGTCCCGGGACTGGGTGGTGGTGCACTACCAGCGTCCCGCCGGGGACTACGCCGACTGGGGGCTCTACGCCTGGGGTGACCTCGACCCGGCGTACGTCACGCAGTGGCCCGCCGGGCAGCCGTTCGCCGGGGAGGACTCGTACGGCCGGTTCGCCTGGGTGAAGCTCAAGCCCGGGGCCAAGTCCGTCGGGTTCCTCGTGGTCGACAAGGCGGGCACCAAGGACGTCGCCAACGACCGCACCATCGACGTGACCACCACCGGCGAGGTGTGGGTCAAGCAGGGCGACCCGGCGCTCTATCCCACCCGGCAGGCCGCCACCGGCGAACCCGACCCGCCCGTCGACCCGAACACCGCGATCATCCACTGGCGCAAGGCCGACAACGACTACGCCGGCTGGGGCCTGCACCTGTGGGACGGGGCGGCCACCCCGACCGACTGGTCGAGCCCGCTGCTGCCCGAGCGGATCGATGCCTTCGGCGCGCTGTTCCGGGTGCCGCTGGCGGCCGGCGCGACCGGGCTCAGTTACATCATCCACCGGGGCGACACCAAGGATCAGCCCGACGACCAGCGGCTCGACCTCACCGGGGTCGGCCACGAGGTCTGGCTGCTGGGCGGGGTGCCCGGCCGGCTGCTCCCCGCCACCGCCACCGGGACGGCGAAGGATCTCGACATCACGAAACAGCAGGCGCAGTGGATCGACCGGTCCACCCTCACCTGGGCCGTCGGCCCGACCGACGGCAGGTCGTACGCCCTGGTGGCCGCCCCGGCGGGTGGGCTGGGCGTGGTCGACGGCGAGCTGTCCGGGACGTACACCTCGCTGCCGTTGCGGGCGCAGCGCAACGGGCTCACCGAGGCCCAGCGGGCGGCCTTCCCGCACCTGTGGGCCCACCAGGCGTTCCGGCTCGACCGGGCCGACCTGGCGAAGGTGCCGGCGGCGTTGCGCGGACAGCTCGTGGTGACCGAACGGGACGCCCGGGGCGCGCTGCTGCGCGCGACCGGGGTGCAGATCCCCGGCGTGCTCGACGACGTCTACCGGGCCGCCACCGACGCGACGCTCGGGGTCAGCTTCGCCGGCCGGGTGCCCACCCTCGCGGTCTGGGCACCCACCGCCCGCACGGTCACCCTCGAACTGTCCGACACCCCGGCGGCGTCGCCGCGCACGGTGGCGATGCGCCGCGACGACCGCACCGGCGTCTGGTCGGTACGCGGCAGCCGCGACTGGACCGGCCGGTACTACCGCTACCGGGTGCAGGCATGGCAGCCGGCCGCCCAGAAGATCGTCACCGCGTCGGTCACCGACCCCTACTCGGTGGCGCTCGCGGCGGACTCCACGCACAGCCAGATCGTCGACCTGACCGATCCGGCGCTCGCCCCGGCCGGCTGGTCGGGGCTGCGCAAGCCGGCCGCGCCGCCCGCGTCGAAGGCGCAGATCTCCGAACTGTCGGTGCGCGACTTCTCCATCGCCGACGACACCGTGCCGGCCGCCCGGCGGGGCACCTACCTGGCCTTCACCGACCCGGACACGGCCGGGATGCGGCACCTGAGGGCGCTCGGCGACGCCGGGGTCAACTACCTGCACCTGCTGCCGGTGTTCGACTTCGCCACCATCCCCGAGAAGCGGGCCGACCAGCGGCAGCCCGACTGCGACCTGGCGGCGCTGCCCCCGGACTCCGACCGGCAACAGGCGTGCGTCGCGGCGGTCGCCGACACCGACGGCTACAACTGGGGGTACGACCCGCTGCACTACACCGTCCCCGAGGGCGGCTACGCCGTCGACCCGGACGGGGCGCGGCGGACCGCCGAGTTCCGCCGGATGGTCGCCGGGATCAACGGCGCCGGCCTGCGGGTGGTGCTGGACGTGGTCTACAACCACACCTCCGCCGCCGGCACCGACGCGAAGTCGGTGCTGGACCAGGTGGTGCCCGGCTACTACCACCGGCTGCTCGACGACGGCACCGTCGCCAACTCGACCTGCTGCGCCAACACCGCCCCCGAGCACGCCATGATGGGCAAGCTGGTGGTCGACTCGCTGGTCACCTGGGCCAGGCAGTACAAGGTGGACGGCTTCCGGTTCGACCTGATGGGCCACCACCCGAAGGCGAACATCCTGGCCGTCCGGGCCGCGCTCGACCGGCTGACCCTCGCCCGGGACGGCGTCGACGGAAAGAAGATCCTGCTCTACGGCGAGGGCTGGAACTTCGGCGAGGTCGCCGACGACGCCCGGTTCGTGCAGGCCACCCAGGCCAACATGGCCGGCACCGGGATCGGCACCTTCAACGACCGGCTCCGCGACGCGGTCCGCGGCGGCGGCCCGTTCGACGCCAACCCGCGCGTGCAGGGCTTCGCCTCCGGCCTCTACACCGATCCCAACGGTGACGACGCCAACGGCACCGCCGCCGAGCAGAAGACCCGGCTGCTGCACCAGCAGGACCTGATCAAGGTGGGGTTGACCGGAAACCTGCGCGGCTACCGGTTCACCGACTCCGCCGGCCGGGAGGTCACCGGGGCGCAGGTGGACTACAACGGCTCCCCGGCCGGCTACACCGCCGCCCCGGGCGAGGCGGTCACCTACGTCGACGCGCACGACAACGAGATCCTGTACGACGCGCTGGCGTACAAGCTGCCGACCGGCACCTCGGCGACGGACCGGGCCCGGATGCAGGTGCTGGCCCTGGCGACCACCGCCCTCGGGCAGGGCACCGGGTTCGTGGCGGCCGGCTCCGAGCGGCTGCGGTCGAAGTCGCTGGACCGCAACTCCTACAACTCCGGTGACTGGTTCAACCAGATCCGCTGGGACTGCGCCCGGGGCAACGGGTTCGGTGCCGGGCTGCCACCGGCCGCCGACAACCAGGACAAGTGGCCGTACGCCAAACCGCTGCTCGCCGATCCGGCCCTGGTGCCGGGGTGCGCCGCGATCGACCTGGCCGACGCCCGCTACGCGGAGCTGCTGGAGATCCGGCGGTCCTCGCCGGTGTTCGGGCTGACCACCGCCGAGCAGGTGCAGCAGCGGGTCGCGTTCCCGCTGTCCGGGGCGAAGGAGACCCCGGGGGTGCTCACCATGACCCTCGACGCCCGGGGGCTCGGTGGCCGGTGGACGTCGGTGACCGTGGTCTTCAACGCCACCCCGTCGACGGCGAAGCAGACGGTGGCCGGGCTGCGGGGCACCGACACCACCCTGCACCCGGTGCTGGCCGGCTCGGCCGACCCGGTGCTGCGGACCGCCTCGTTCGACCGGGCGGCGGGCACCTTCACCGTGCCGGCGCGCAGCGTGGCGGTCTTCGTGCGGCGCTGACGCGGGCGACGACCGGCCCCCCTCCGCGTGTCGCGGAGGGGGGCCGGTGCGTGTCCTGCCCGGTGTGCCGCCGTCACCGGCCGCACGTCACCCGAGGGTGCTCAGCCGAAGCAGTTCGGGATGGTGTCGCCCGGGATGGCCAGGCAGTTGGTCGGACGGTTCGCGACGATCGCGGACTTGTCGTCCACGTTCACCACGCCCTCGAAGGTGAACACACCGCCGGGGGCGAGGGTGGCGAAGTTGTTGGCGACCTTCGTCCGGCTGAGGTTGACCTCGCCGAAGATGTTGAAGATGCCGCCGCCGACGCCGATCGGACCGAGGGCCCGGTTGGCGACGACCTCGGACTCGCGCACCGTGGTGACGCTGTCCGCGTTGAACAGCCCGCCGCCGAAGAAGCCGGCGGTGTTCTCCTTGAGGTGGCTCTTCTCGATGGTGACCGCGCTGTCGAACGCGACGGCCACGCCGCCGCCGACGCCCGCGGTGCTGTTCTTGGCCACCGTCGAGTGGTCCACGTTGACCTGGGCGTCCGCCACCGCGAGACCGCCACCGGCGAGCACCGCGGTGTTCGACAGCAGTTCGGTGTAGCGCACGGTGGTGTTGCCGCCGATGTCGAGCACGCCACCGCCGAAGCCGAGCGTCTCGTTGTCGGTGATCTTGGACTTCTCGATCAGGACGGTGCCGCCGTCGACGTCCTCGGTGAAGATCTCCGCGGCGCCGTTGGAGACACCGCCACCACCGACGATGGCGGTGTTGTCGGTGATCGTGGACTCGTCGACCTGGAGCAGGCCGGCGTTGAAGATGCCCCCGCCGAAGAAGAAGGCGGTGTTGTGGGCGACCTCGGTGTGCCGCAGCGACGTGGTGCCGAAGTTGGCCAGCCCGCCGCCGTTGCCGCCGGACTGGTTCAGCACGACCGAGGTGTCGAACAGGTTGGCGGTGCCACCCGGCTGCACCAGGATTCCGGCGCCGTCGTTGACGCCCGGCTCCTCGACCAGCGTGGTGACCGTCCCCGGCTTGGCCTTCGCCTTCGGCGCGGCCTGCACCGCGGCCTTGCGGGCGGCCTTCGGCGCGGCCTTCAGGCCGGCCTTCGGGTTCGCCTTGCGGGCGGCGAGCGCCTGGGCCAGCGGGGTGCCGGCCGTGACCTGGGCGGCGATCGCCTGGGAGTCCGAGTAGGCCCCCCACACCGCTGCCGGGGCGACCGGCTGCAACGCCTCGATGGTCTGCCCACCCTTGATGGTCAGGCCCTTGAGGCTCAGGTGACCGCCGGGACCCACGTTGAGGATCCGGAAGTAGTCGGCGGTGGCGTCCCGGGTGATAGTGGTGTGCTCACCCCGCAGGGTGATGTCCTGGGTGATCACCGGCAGGCCGTTGCCGTCCTGGTTGCGGGTCAGGTTGTAGGTGCAGCCCTTGGCCAGGTCCAGCACACCGCCGTCGCGGCTGTTGGCGAAGACGATGGCCTGGATGAGCCGGTCGGTGTCGCAGGGCACCTCCTTCCCCCGCTCGCGGTCCTTACCGTCGCGGTCGTCCTTGCCGCCACGGTCCGGACCCTCGTCGCCACGACCCTCGTCGCCGCGGCCCTGATCGCCGTCCTTGGTGACCTGCTGAGTGGTGTTCCACTTCAGTCCGCTCACCCCGACCGCCCCGGCGCTGCCGGCGACACCCACCGCGGCGAGACTGACCACACCTGTCAACCCGGCGACGCCACTGGCGAGCCAGAGCTTGCGACGGCTCCTGCTCCCCGTCGCCCGCGCGGAGGCTTCGTTGTTCGTTAGGTAGTTGGACATCGGAGCTCTCTGCCCTCTCCTCGTACCAGACAGGGTCGCCGCGCCTGAGCGGACGTCCCCTGCTACAAATCGGTTGTAGCTCCCGAAACCCACGGTATGAGAAGGTTCCTCGCTATGAGGTCAAACCCGAAGAAAGCCCGCCTTATTTACACGTTCCGGCGGTCGGTGACCCTGGGGACGAGCAGGCCCTCCGTGGTGTGATCCGTGCGGGAGCGCCGGTGCAGTGGCAGGAACGACGACGGCCCCGCCGCCGGAGGCGTCCGCCGGGGGCGGGACGCGTCCGACGGCGGGGCCGTCGCGGTGGGTGCGGGGGTCAGCCCGGCAGGCGGGGACCCGCCTCACGCTGCTCGGCCAGCCAGGTCTCCACCTCGTCCGAGCGGCGGGGCAGACCCGCCGACAGGTTCACCGAGCCGGTCGCGGTGACCAGGATGTCGTCCTCGATCCGGACACCGATGCCGCGCAGTTCCTCGGGGACCAGCTCGTCCTCCGGCTGGAAGTACAGGCCCGGCTCGACGGTGAGCACGTACCCCTCACCGAGCCGGCCGTCGCGGTACTTCTCCTTGCGGGCGTTCGCGCAGTCGTGCACGTCGATGCCGAGCATGTGGCTGGTGCCGTGCAGGGTCCACCGCCGGTAGACCGTGGAGGCCGGGTCCATCGCCTCGTCGACGCTCACCGGGAGCAGGCCGAGATCCTTCAACGCCTCGGCGAGCACCCGCATCGAGGTCAGGTGCACGTCACGGAAGCCGACACCCGGGCGGATCGCGTCGATACCGGCCTGCTGCGCGGCGTACACCGCGTCGTAGACCTGGCGTTGCAGCGGGGTGAACCGGCCGTCGACCGGCAGCACCCGGGTCACGTCGGCGGTGTAGAGGTTGCGGTTCTCCACGCCCATGTCCATCAGCAGCAGCTCACCCGGGCGGGTCGCGCCATGGTTGTGCACCCAGTGCAGGATCGTCGCGTGCTCGCCCGCGCCGACGATCGAGCCGTAGCCCACGTCGTTGCCGTCGTGCCGGGCCCGCAGCGCGAAGATCCCCTCCAACAGCCGCTCGGAGACGCCCCGGTCGGCCGGCAGCGCCCGGGCCACGTCCTCGAAGCCGCGTACGGTGGCGTCGACCGCCTCCTGGAGCTGGGCCACCTCCCACTCGTCCTTGACCAGCTTCAGCTCGGCGATCGCGATCGCCAGCTCCCGGTCGCGGCCCGGCTGCCCCTCCTCGCGGGGGCCGTCCCACGGCCGCACCGCCGCGTCGACCCGCTTGTCGAAGCCGCGCAGCACCCGGGTCCGCCCCGGCGCCATCCGGGCCAGCGCCCCGTCCAGCGCGGACAGGTCCTCGGTGGCCAGGCCCAGCTCGGTGGACTTCTCGGCCAGGGTGTGCCGGCGGCCCACCCACAGCTCGCCGTGCCGGCTGCGGAAGAACTCGTCGGTCTCCCGCGAGGACCGGGGACGCATGTACAGCGTCGCGTCGTGCCCCGAGCCGTTGGGCCGCAGGACCAGGACGCTGTCCGGTTCGTGGTCGCCGGTCAGGTAGGCGAAATCGCTGCCCGGCCGGAACGGGTGGTCGGTGTCGTTGGCGCGTACCTTCTCGGTGCCGGTGGGGATGACCAGCGTCTCGCCCGGAAAGGCCGCGGACAGGTCGGCCCGCCGCTTGGCGTGGTGCGGGACCTCCGGCCGGGGACCGACCGGCAGGCTGGTGTCCCGCCAGCCCTGCCGCATGAAGGACAGGAACGCCTCCGGAAAGTCCGGATCGTGCGATTCGGTGCCGTCCGCCGGCTTGCCGTCCGTCCGTTCCTCGGCCATGTCGGCTCCCTTCGCCTCGTCGCTCGTCCAGACGGTACTCCGGCTCCGCCCCGGCGGGGTGCCTGCGGTCCCGCACCCGACGCCCCGCCCGGCCCGGGACCGTCCCGTTGGCCCGACGCGGTCCGGGCCCGGCCGGGCGCGGCGGATCGTGCCGTGGGGAGGGGGACAGAGCCTGCGGTGCCGCGCGGGCGGATTGCGCCGCGTGGAAAGATGTCGGCCATGTGCGGACTCCTGGCCTTCTTCAGCGCGAACGGCAACGCCGCCGCCCACCGCGACAACATCGCGGGGGCGTTGGAATGCCTGCACCACCGCGGACCGGACGAGACAGGGGTCGAGGTGGTCGGTGACGCCACCGGCCACTACGCGGACGGGGTGTTCGCCCACAAGCGGCTGGCCATCATCGACGTGGCGTCCAGCCACGAGCCGCTGCCCTACGCCAACGGTCGCTACCTGCTGACCTTCAACGGCGAGATCTACAACTACATCGAGCTGCGCGAGGAGCTGATCCGCACCTTCGGCGCCCAGTTCGCCACCGCCGGGGACGGCGAGGTGATCGTCGCCGGCTACCACTACTGGGGCGAGCAGGTGCTCACCCGGCTGCGCGGCATGTTCGCCTTCGTCATCTGGGACCGGCAGGAGCGCCGGGCGTTCGGCGCGCGGGACTACTTCGGCATCAAGCCGCTGCACTACCTGGAGACCGCCGACGGGCTCTACCTCGCCTCCGAGAAGAAGGCGCTGCTGCCCTTCGCGCACTCCTACTACCAGGGCGACGCCGGCATCGACACCGCCAACCTCAGCCACTACCTGACCCTCCAGTACGTCCCCGAGCCCGGCACCCTGCACCAGGGCATCAGCCGGATCGGCTCCGGGGAGTACCTGACCTGGTCGCCGGGGGGCCGGCTGGACGTGCGGCGCTGGTACCGGCCGGTGTTCCGGCCCGCCCCGGTCGCCGACGAGCAGCGGCTCTACCACGAGATCCGGGAGACGCTGCGGGAGAGCGTCCGGATGCACATGCGCTCCGACGTGCCGGTCGGCTCGTTCCTGTCCAGCGGCATCGACTCCACCGCCGTGGTGGCCCTGGCCCGCGAGTTCAACCCCAACATCCTCACCTTCACCGTCGGCTACGACGTGCCCGGCTACTCCGAGATCGACGTGGCGCAGGACTCGGCCCGGCACCTCGACGTGACCACCATCGCCACCAAGATCGGGCCGCAGGACATGATCGAGGCGCTGCCGAAGATCGTCTGGCACCTGGACGACCCGGTGGCCGACCCGGCGCTGGTCCCGCTCTACTTCGTGGCCAAGAAGGCCGCCGAGCACGTCACGGTGGTGCTCTCCGGCGAGGGGGCCGACGAGTTCTTCGGCGGCTACACCATCTACCGCGAGCCGCTCTCCCTCGGCACCGTCAACGGCCTGCCCGGCGGGGTGCAGAAGGGCCTGCGGGCGGTCTCCAAGGCGATCCCGCAGGGGGTCAAGGGCAAGAGCTTCCTGGAGCGCGGCACCACCCCGATCGAGCAGCGCTACTACGGCAACGCCCGGATGTTCACCGAGGAGGAGAAGCGGCACCTGCTGCGCCGCTACGACCCGTCGGTGCGCTACACCGACGTCACCGCCCCGATCTACGCCGAGTGCACCGAACTCGACGACGTCACCAAGATGCAGTACGTCGACCTCTACACCTGGCTGCGCGGCGACATCCTGGTCAAGGCGGACCGGATCTCGATGTCGCACTCGCTGGAGGTCCGGGTGCCGTTCCTGGACCGGATGGTGTTCGACGTGGCGTCCACCATCCCGGTCGACCTGAAGCTGCCGCCCCGCTCCGACGCCACCAAGTACGCCATGCGCCAGGCGTTGCAGGGCGTCGTGCCGCCGGCCATCGTCAACCGCAGGAAGCTGGGCTTCCCCACCCCCACCCGGGTCTGGCTGCGCGGCGAGATGTACGAGTGGGCCCGGCACGTGCTGTCCACCTCCGGCGCCGGCGACCTGATCGACCTGTCGTACGCGATGCGGCTGCTGGAGGAGCACAAGCGCGAGGAGGCGGACAACTCCCGCAAGGTGTGGACGGTGCTGATCTTCTGCATCTGGCACGCCATCTTCGTGGCCAAGACCCTCGACCCGGGCATCCAGCGCAACCAGTCGGCGCTGCTCACCAAGCCGGTGGTCGGCAGCATGGTCCGCTGACCCCCCCGGCCCGGTACCCGTCGGCACGTCGCGGCGGACACCGGGCCCCGGACGGGCCGGAGGCCCCCACCCGATCGGGTGGGGGCCTCCGGTGTGTGCGCGTTCAGCGTCGGGTCACCGGCCGGAGCAGGAGACCGTCGGCAGCCCGTTGGTGCCGGTGCTGCTGGCCGTGAAGCCGAACGTGGTCGTCTTCTCCGGCGCGATCGAGCCGTTGTACGCGGCGTTGGTGACGGTCACCGTCGACCCGCTGGTGCTCAGCGAGCCGTTCCAGACCTGCGAGATCACCTGCCCGTTGGGCCAGGTCCAGCTCGCCGCCCAGCCCCCGTAGGTGCGGGTGCTGTGGTTCATGATGGTGACCTCACCCTGGAACCCACCGGACCAGGCGCTGACCACCTTGTAGACCGCCATGCAGTCGCTGTTGCCCGGCGGCGGGGTCGTGGTCGGCGGCGGCGGCGTCGTGGTCGGCGGCGGCGGGGTGGTGGTCGGCGGCGGGGTGGTCGGCGGGGGCGTGGTGGTCGGCGGAGGCGTGGTCGGGTTGTTGCCGCTGCCGACCCCGGTCACCTGACCGTTGCCACCGTCGAAGGTGACGTCCGAGCAGCCGAAGAAGTTCTCCTGGCTGTCCGAGCGTACCCAGCGGGAGTAGATGATGTGCCGGCCGGACTTGCCCGACGGCAGGTTCCCGCTGAAGTAGTAGTGCCCGTCGTTGGTGCCCGACGCGCCCCGCTGGGGCGGGTTGGTCACCGTGAGGAACGGCTCCTCCAGGTCGCTCCAGGCCAGCGGCCGGGTCGGGCTCCAGCTGTCCTTCGTCACGTAGAAGTAGAAGGTGCCCGGGTGGTGGGCCCAGTTGCTGTACTTGAAGTCCAGCCGCGCGCCGGACGTCAGGTGGGTCAGCGGCCAGTCGGTACGGGCCAGGTCGTACCCGGCGAAACCGGTGTTGCCGCCGCTGCACAGCTTGCCGTCGGGGATGAACCCGACGGTGCGGCCACCGGCGTCCGAGCGGAGCACGCTGAACCAGTTGTAGAGGGAGTTGGTGCCGCTCTGGGCGACCGCGGCGGAGCAGGCCGGGTTGTTCGGCCTGATCTCGCCGGTGGTGGTCAGACCGTCCTGCCAGCACAGGTACGTCCGGCTGCCGGGGACGATCGGCGTGCCGTGCGCGGCGGCCGGTTCGGCCTGCACCGTCAGGGCCACGGCCCCGAAGGCGAGGGTGGCGGCCGCGGTGAACAACGCGGCCGTACGGGAACGGAGCACGAGCTTCTCCTGATCTGCGGGGTGGCGCGAGCGCGCCCGCCCCGCACGAGGGTGGGGGATGCGTCGATCGCGGCTCGGGCCGGTGGCCCCGCGGGGCCGACAGGCGCGTGCCGTCGACGGTCCGTGCCCACGGACCGGTGCCTCTCGCGTCGAGCCCCAGCTGATCACCGGACGGGTGCGGCAGCCCTCCGCGCCGGCCCGGCACCTCAATACCATCACGTCCGGACGAACCCTGCAATAGCCGCTGCTCGATGGATGTGGCCGGGGTGCCCGGCCGGCCCCGATCGGCGTGGGCCGTTGTGCCAGCCTGGTAGTCGGACGACGAGGCGCCGGGAGGCGACATGGGATACGCGGTGGTGCTCGGCGAGGCGCTTATCGACCTGCTGGACGCCGAGTGCGGGGGCGGGCCGGTGTTCCGGCAGGCGATCGGCGGCGGCCCGCTCAACGTCGCCGTCGGGGTGGCCCGGCTCGGCGGCAGCGCCGAGTTCGTCGGCTCCCTCGGCGACGACGTGCTCGCCGACCGCATCCGCGCCTTCCTGGCCGACGCCGGGGTCGGGCTGACCGGTGCGGTCACCGTGCCCGCCCCCACCACCCTGGCGGTCACCACCCACACCGGGGCGGAGCCGGACTTCCGGTTCTACGGCGAACCGCCGTCGTACGGCCTGCTCGCCGCCGATGACCTGGACGTGACGCTGGTCGAGGGCGCGGACGTGCTCTACTGCGGCTCGATCGTGCTGCTGAGCCCACCGACGCTCGCCGCCGCCCGGCGGGCCTGGTCGCTCGCGCCCGGCCTGCGGGTCTTCGACCCCAACGTCCGGCCCCGGCTGCTGGCCGGCCCGGCGGAGCTGGCCGGCCTGCGCCAGGTGGTGGTGGAGTTCGCCGCCGGGGCGCACCTGGTGAAGCTCAGCGGGGCCGACGCCGCCCTGCTCTGGCCCGACGAGCCGGTCGAGGGGGTCGCGGCGTACCTGCGGGAGCTGGGCGCGGGCACGGTGGTGGTGACCCTCGGCGCGGACGGCGCGCTGGTCGCCGCCGGCCCCGATCCGGTCCGGGTGCCCGCCCCGACGGTGCACGCGGTGGACGCCACCGGCGCGGGCGACTCGGTGATGGCCGCGCTCGTCGCCGAACTGCTGGCCGACGGCGAGCCGGGCACACCGGCCGACTGGCACCAACGGGTCGCGTTCGCGCTGCGGGTCGCCGGCCTGGTCTGCGAGTCGCCCGGCGGCGCGGTCGCCATGCCCACCCGGGACGCGGTACGCCGCCGCTTCGCCGACTGAGCGCCCCGGTCGCCGGGGCCGCCCGGGTCGACCGGTCGTGCGCGACCCGGGTGCAAGCCCGTCCGGGCCGCCCGCGGGCGTCAGGGCGTGCCGTCGAGTTCCCGGTAGCCCCGGCGGGCGGCGACGAGACCGGGACGCGCGCCGAACGGGGAGTCGGCGGCCACCCGCTCCGGCGGGGCCCCGCCCGTGTGCGCGGCCCGGATCAGCCAGGCCAGCTCCACCAGCCGGGCGTGCTGGGCCCGGACGAACTCCACGTCCACCGGCGTGCCGTGACCCGGCACGACCACCGTGCCGGGCGTGGCCATCCGCAGCAGGTCGGCCACCGCGTCCGGCCACTGCAACGGGTACGACTCCTCGAACGCCGGCGGCCCGGACTGCTCCACCAGATCCCCGGCGACCAGCACGTCGGCGTCCGGCACGTGCACCACCAGATCCGCGTCGGTGTGCCCGTGCCCCGGGTGCCGCAGCACCACCCGCCGGCCCCCGACATCCAGCACCGTCTCGGTGTGCACGGTGTGGGTCGGGGCCAGCAGGGTCGTTTCGGCCAGTTCGGCGGCGAGCGCCGGCTGGGCCGCCCGCATCTCCTCGTACGCCGCCCGGCGCAGCCCGTCGGGCCGGTCGCGCAGGGCGGCGGCGGCCACCTCGTGGGCGTACACCGGGCGGGGCGGGTCGGCGGCGAGCGTCGCGTTGCCGAAACAGTGGTCGAAGTGGTGGTGGGTGTTGACCAGCGTCCACGGGTACGGGGTGACCGCCCGCGCGGCGTCCGCCAGCGCGGCGGCCTGCCCGGCGGTGGACAGGGTGTCCACCAGCAGCGCCGCGCCGTCACCGACCACCAGCGTGACGTTGACGTCGAGCAGCGGCTCGCGCAGCACGTGGACCCTGTCGGCGACCGCCGTGAACCGGAACGTCACGACGCCCGCACCGCCCGTTCGACGAAACGCCGCCGGTCGACCAGGGCCCGTTCCACCCGGCCCGAGGCCACGGTGGTGCCGCCGTCGGTCACCGTCACCTCGAACAGCAGCCGCCGGCCGTCGGCCCCGACCAGCCGGGCGTCGGCCACCACGGTCCGCCCGACGGGGGTGGCGGCCAGGTGCGCCAGCTCGACCCGGACCCCGACCGTGGTGCTCCCGGCGGGCATCGCGGGGGCCGTCGCGGCCACCGTGGCGGCCTCGGCGAGGGCGAGCACCCGGGGGGTGGCCAGCACCGGCACGTCACCGGAGCCGACGGCCGCCGCGGTGTCGGCGTCGGTGACGGTCAGCTCGACCCGGGCGGTCAGCCCCGGCGGGAACGGGTCGTCCGGTTGTTCCTGCATGCGCTCAGCCTAGTGGGGGGTCACCGGGGCCGGCCGGACGACGGGCCGGCCGGGACACCCGCCCGTCGGCGCACCGGTGGTCGGCGGTGGTCGATGCGTCGCCCACCGTTAACCTTGACCGCGATGGCCGTTGTGACTGAGCCCCCGCCCCCCGTCCCGACCGACACCCCCGACCCGTCCGTCGGCGGGCGACGGCGGGTGACAGCGATGTCCGTCTGGGCCGTCGCCTTCGTCGTGACCTGGCTGGCCATCGGCCTGCCGACCGACCCGGCGTACGCCTTCCTGTGGATCTGGGCGGGTACCGTCGCCTGGAACTGGGGCCGGCCGTGGCGCAGTCACCTGCGGTTCGCCCGGGACTGGATCCCGGTGGTGCTGCTGCTCGCCGTCTACAACCTGTCCCGGGGATTCGCCGACAACGGCCGCACCCCGCACGCCTACGAGCTGATCGTCGCCGACCGGGTGATGTTCGGCTGGGCGACCGGGGGCGAGGTGCCGACGGTCTGGCTCCAGCAGCACCTCTACCAGCCCGACGTGCGCTGGTGGGACGTGCTGGTGAGCTGGGTCTACTTCTCCCACTTCGTGGTGACGCTGGCCGCCGCCGCCGTGCTCTGGCTGCGCAGCCGCGAGCGCTGGGGGGCGTACATGCGGCGCTGGGGTTTCCTGTGCGCCGCGGGCCTGGTCACCTACTTCGCCTACCCGGCCGCGCCGCCGTGGTGGGCGGCGCAGAACGGCCTGCTGAGCGAGGTCGCCCGGATCTCCACCCGGGGGTGGAAGGAGTTCGGCATGCACGGCGCGGGCAACCTGCTCAACGCCGGGCAGATCGCCTCCAACCCGGTCGCCGCGATGCCGTCGCTGCACACCGCCTGGGCGCTGTTCGTGGTGCTGTTCTTCCTGCGTTCGGCCCGTCGCCGGTGGTGGCCGCTGCTGCTTGCCTATCCGCTGGCGATGACCTTCACGCTGGTCTACAGCGGCGAGCACTACGTCATCGACGTCCTGGTCGGCTGGGCGTACGTGGGGATGACGTTCCTGGTCGTCGGGCTGGCCGAGCGGGCGTGGCGGGCCCACCGCGCCCGGCGCGGTGCCCCCGCCGACGATCCGTCGCCCGGCGGGTCCGCCCCCACCCCGGTCACCGCCACCCCGGGGGGCAGCGCCGGACGCTGATCAGCGGGCGCGGCGGGCGGCGTGCGCCCGCGCGGTCAGTTCCGCAGCGAGCGCCCACGCCTGCGCCAGGTCACGGTCGTGCGCGGCGGCCCCCGACCCGCCGGCCGTGTCGACGTGCACGGTGGCCAGCCGCAGCCGGCGCTGCGCCGGCCCCTGCACCACCCGGACGCTCTGCATCCGGGCGTACGGCACCAGCGTCAACTGCCGGGTGAGCAGGCCGGAGCGGACGGCGAAGACCCGCTCGTGCAGCCCCGCGCCGAGCACCCGGGCGCTGAGCGGGCGCAACCAGCGGGCCCGGCCCGGCGGCGGGGTCAGCGGCAGCGCGGTCAGCGCCACCCCGGGCAGCACCTCGTCGACGATCGCCGCCCCGACGGCGAGGTCACCGACGGGAAGCAGCCGGTCGGGCCGGTTGCGGTCGTCGGCCTCGCCGCCGGAGTAGCCGGCGACCTCCAGCCGCAGCCGCAACCACCCCTTCATCCGCCAGAGCAGCGGCCAGGTCACCCCGACGGTCTGCACCCGCTCCAGCGGCACGGTCTGCACCCGGGTCTCCAGCAGGCCGTTGTGGATGCGTAGCCGGTCGGCCTCGCGGGCCAGCCGGAAGTTCCAGTCGTCGAGGACCCGGCGGACCGGTTGCAGCAGCACGCCGGCCATCGCGGTCAGGGTGCTGGCCACCGCGATGAACGACCAGGAGCCCTCGGAGAGGAACTGCGCCACCACGAAGGCCACCCCGATCGGCAGCAGGAACGCCTGCGGGGTGAGCAGTTGGCTGACCAGCAGGTCGGTGTTCGGCACCGCGTGCAGCGGCCGGCCGGTCGGCTCCCGGTCGGCCGGCGCGGCGGCGTCCCCGCCCGGCGGCGCGAGGCCCGTCGGCTGCGCGGCGGGGCCGGTGGCCGCGCCGTCGGGCAGGCCGGCGGCCACGGCGAGCAGCCGTTGCCGCAGCCGGGCCGCGTCGGCGACCGAGAGGTACGCCAGCGGCGCCTCGGTCTTGCCGCCGCCGACCACCTCCAGGCGCAGCTCGGCCAGGCCGGTGAGCTGGGCCAGCAGGGGGCGGACCACCTCCACGGCCTGCAACCGTTCCAGCGGGATCGCCCGGGTCCGCCGCCACAGCAGCCCCTCGTGCACCCGTAGTTCCCGCCCGACGATGTGGTAGCCGGTGTTGTACCAGCTCACCACCGCCAGCACGGTCGCGCCGAGGGCGAGCACCGCCACCAGCACCGCGAACCAGCCGAAGCCGACCCGGGACAGCGTCGACCAGGAGAGCCCGGCGATCACCACGACCAGAGACTTCGCCCCCTGCAACACCGGGCTCAGCGGGTGCAGCCGCTGCCGTGGCTCGGCACCGGCCGGCCCGCCCGCCCCTGCCGGCGGAGCGTCGGTGGCCGCCGGGACGTCCGTGGCCACCGGCGGATGCGGCGCACGCGGAACAGCGGGACCCGTCGGGGCGGCCGGACCCGCCGGGACATCCGGAGCGGGGACATTCGGGGCCGCCGGAACGTCCGGGGCCGCCGGGAGGTGCGCCGGGGCGTCCGGGTGCGTCGGGTGGGGTGCGCCGGGGCCGGGGGGACCGTCGGTCACAGCCCCTCCGCCCGGTCCTCGCCGAGGGCGGTGAGCCGGTCGCGCAACCGGGCCGCCTCGGCCGGCCGCAGGCCGGGCACCCGGGCGTCGGTGGCCGCCGCGGCGGTGTGCAGCTGCACGGTGGCGAGGTCGAAGGCGCGTTCCAGCGGACCCGCGCTGACGTCGACGAACTGCATCCGCGAGTACGGCACGATGGACAACCGGCGGACCAGCAGCCCGTGCCGGACCAGCAGGTCGTCGGCGCGTTCGGCGTACCCCCAGGCGTGGACGGCGCGGACGATCGTCACCACCCGCCAGCCGCCGCCGAGCAGCACCACGGCGCAGCCGGCACCGAACAGCCAGTGCCCGGTGAACGCCCAGCCCAGCGCCAGCCCGACCAGCAGCACCGCCAGGCCCATCGCCAGGCGGAGCAGTTCGACCCAGATCAGGTCGGTCGAGATGGGCTGCCAGTGGACCGTGTCCGGCCAGGGTTCCAGGGCGCTCACCGGGGACTGGGGTGGCTCGGCAGCGTTCACGCTTCGAGGGTATGCGATCCGGGGAGCGCGGTGACCTCACGGAGGAAGCCGCGGGCGTCGAGGAAGTCGCCGAGGCTGCCCCGGTGGGCCGGGCAGGCGAGCCAGGTCTTGCGCCGCTCGGGGGTGTGCAACCGGGGATTGTTCCAGCGCAGCGCCCACACGGCGGGCGCGCGGCAGCCCCGGGACGAACAGACGGGTGCCCCGCCTGCGGGGGTGGGATCGGTCACCAGGGGAGTGTAGGCGCGCGCCGGGACCGGAGAAGATATGAGCGCCGGGCGGCCACGGGGGGAGCCGCCCGGCGACGGGGTGAATCGTACACGTGGCAGACCCCTTCGTGTCCAGCCTCGTTCAGCGATTCGGCGATCCGGACGGCGTACCCGAAATCGGGTTCTCCCCACCTCGGCTCTCAGCCGGGCATGCGAGTCTTGTTACCGCACCACGCCACGACGACCGATCATGCTGTGGAGGACCGGTGGCCCAGCCGACCACGCCCGACGCCCCGACCCCGAACGGGACGGCCCCCGAGACACCCGCGACGGTGACCACCCCCGCCCAGGACGCCACGCTGCTGGAACGGGCCCTGTTCGAGATCAAACGGGTGATCGTCGGCCAGGACCGGATGGTGGAGCGGATGTTCGTGGCGCTCCTGGCCCGGGGGCACTGCCTGCTGGAGGGGGTGCCCGGGGTGGCGAAGACCCTCGCGGTGGAGACGATGGCCCGGGTGGTGGGCGGGCAGTTCGCCCGGGTGCAGTTCACCCCGGACCTGGTGCCGGCCGACATCATGGGCACCCGGATCTACCGGCAGTCGAGTGAGAAGTTCGACGTCGAGCTGGGCCCGGTCTTCGTGAACTTCCTGCTCGCCGACGAGATCAACCGGGCCCCGGCCAAGGTGCAGTCGGCGCTGCTGGAGGTGATGAGCGAGCGGCAGGTCTCGATCGGCGGCCAGAGCCACCGGGTGCCCGACCCGTTCCTGGTGATGGCGACCCAGAACCCGATCGAGCAGGAGGGGGTGTATCCGCTGCCGGAGGCGCAGCGGGACCGGTTCCTGATGAAGATCGTCGTCGGGTACCCCACCGACGCCGAGGAGCGGGAGATCGTCTACCGGATGGGGGTCGCCGCGCCCGAGCCGGCGCAGGTGTTCACCACCGACGACCTGCTCGCCCTGCAACGCAAGGCCGACCAGGTCTTCGTGCACAACGCCCTGGTCGACTACGCCGTACGGCTGGTGCTGGCCACCCGCAGCCCCGCCGAGCACGGGATGCCCGACGTGGCCCGGCTGATCCAGTACGGGGCCAGCCCGCGCGCCTCGCTCGGCCTGGTCCGGGCCACCCGGGCGCTGGCCCTGCTGCGCGGCCGGGACTACGCGCTGCCCCAGGACGTCCAGGACATCGCGCCGGACATCCTGCGCCACCGGTTGGTGCTCAGCTACGACGCGCTCGCCGACGACGTACCCGCCGACCACGTGGTGCACCGGGTGATGTCGACCATCCCGCCGCCCTCGGTCGCGCCCCGGCAGCAGGCGTCCCCACCGCCGGTCAGCGGCCCGCCGGCCGCCGGCTGGCCCGGGCAGCACCCGTGACCGCACCGGTACGCCCGGCCGACGCCGGTGGGGAGCGGACCGAGGCGGTGCTGTCCCGGCTGCAACTGCTGGTGACCCGCAAACTCGACGGGCTGCTCCAGGGCGACTACGCGGGTCTGCTGCCCGGTCCGGGCAGCGAGGCGGGGGAGTCGCGCGAGTACCGTCCCGGCGACGACGTACGCCGGATGGACTGGCCGGTCACGGCCCGCACCACCACCCCGCACGTGCGGCGTACGGTGGCCGACCGGGAGTTGGAGACCTGGCTGGCGGTGGACCTGTCGGCGAGCCTGGACTTCGGCACCGGCCGGTGGCTCAAGCGGGACGTGGTGGTCGCCGCGACCGCCGCGCTGACCCACCTGACGGTACGCGGCGGCAACCGGATCGGCGCGGTGATCGGCACCGGGGCCCCGCCGCCGGCCGCACCCGCCCGCCGGTGGCGGTCCGCGCCGCCGGCACCGCCCGCCGGGCCGGGGGTGCTGACCCGGGTGCCGGCGCGGTCCGGCCGGCGGGAGGCGCAGGCGCTGTTGCGCGCGGTGGCGCACACCCCGCTACGACCCGGCCGTGGCGACCTGGGCGCGCTTGTGGACCTGCTCAACCGGCCGCCGCGCCGACGGGGCCTGGCCGTGGTGATCTCGGACTTCCTCGCGCCGCCCGAGCAGTGGGGCCGGCCGCTGCGTAAGCTGCGGGTCCGGCACGACGTGCTGGCCATCGAGGTGGTCGACCCGCGCGAGCTGGAACTGCCCGACGTGGGGGTGCTGCCGGTGGTCGACCCGGAGACCGGGGAGCTGCACGAGGTGCAGACCGCCGACCCACGGCTGCGCCGCCGCTACGCCGAGGCGGCCGCCGCCCAGCGCGGCGCGATCGCCACCGAGCTGCGCGCCGCCGGCGCCGGGCACCTGATGTTGCGTACCGACCGAGACTGGCTGCTGGACATGGTGCGATTCGTGGCCGCCCAGCGGCACGCCCGCACCCGGGGGACGACGCGATGATCCGTTTCATGCAACCGTGGTGGCTGCTGGCCCTGGTGCCGGTGCTGGCCCTGGCCGCCGCCTACGTCTGGCGGCAGCGCCACCGCCGGGCGTACGCGATGCGGTTCACCAACGTGGACCTGCTGCGTACCCTCGCGCCGAAGGGGTTGGGCTGGCGGCGGCACGCGGCGGCGACCACGCTGCTGCTGGCGATGGTGGCGCTGGCCACCGGGATGGCCCGGCCGGCGATCGACACCCAGGAGCCGCTGGAGCGGGCCACCGTGATGCTCGCCATCGACGTGTCGCTGTCGATGCAGGCCGACGACGTGTCGCCGAACCGGTTGGAGGCGGCCCAGGAGGCGGCGAAGCAGTTCGTCGGTGAGCTGCCGGCCAGCTACAACCTGGGGCTGGTCTCGTTCGCCAAGGCGGCGAACGTGCTGGTGGCGCCCACCAAGGACCGGGCCGCGGTGACGGCGGCGATCGACGGGCTGACCCTGGCCGAGGCGACCGCCACCGGCGAGGCGGTCTTCACCTGCCTGGAGGCGATCCGGTCGGTCCCGGCCGACGGCGCGGCCGGGATCCCGCCGGCCCGGATCGTGCTGCTCTCCGACGGGTTCCGCACCTCGGGCCGGTCGGTGGAGGAGGCTGCGGCGGCGTCGCAGGCGGCGAACGTGCCGGTCTCGACCATCGCGTTCGGCACCGACTCGGGGCAGGTCGACATCGGTGGTCAGTTGCAGCGGGTGCCGGTGGACCGGCTGGCGCTGGCCCAGCTCGCCGAGACCACCGAGGGCTACTTCTACGAGGCGGCCTCGGTGGCCGAGCTGAAGCAGGTCTACCAGGACATGGGCTCGTCGATCGGGTTCCGCACCGAGCCCCGCGAGATCACCCAGTGGTACGCGGGGGTGGCGCTGCTGCTGGCGCTCTGCGCGGGCGGGCTGAGCCTGCTCTGGACGTCCCGGATGCTGTGAGGCCGGCGCGGACGTCCCGGGGTGCGGTGCCAGGCATCCCGGACGTCCCGGATGCGGCGATCCGGGTCCGGGGTGTCCCGGCGGTGGACGCCGGTGCGCGGGTCGGCGTGGTGGCCGGTGGCGGGTCAGTGACCGCCGCCGGCCAGGACGAACACGACGGCCACCCAGACGGCGGCGAGGGTGAAGCCCAGCGGGGCGACGTAGCGGCTCATGAACGGCTCCGGGTGGCGACTGGACGGTCCGCGGGGCGGGCGGGACCGCAGGGGTTGGTCAGGGCGCGCACACGAAGTCGTGACCGGGCTGCTCCACCGGGGCGTCCCGGCGCGGGACGGCACCACCGACCGGTCCGCCGGCCGGGGCCGGAAGCGGGCGGTGACGGGGGGAGCGGGAGCTGGGTCAGCTCTACCGACTGAGTCGTGGCTCAGCGGGGCTGACGGACGGCCCGGCCACGACTGGGAGGATCGCTATCTCGCACAGCGATCACCTCCTGCGGTCGGCGGGGCCAGAAACGCGAGTCGCATTCGGCTCGCGGACGCCGATCATCGTACAACGGGGACACCCGCACCACGTATTCGGCCGTCCCCGCCCCGGACGGTGGCGACCCGCTCCCGGAGGGTGGTCGCGCCGACCCTCCGGTGAGCCGTCCCGGCCGCCGCGCCGGGGGACGGTGGCGCACCGTTAGCGGTTACCTGTCGGTAACGCCTAGGCTCCGACCGGAATGATCAGCGGAACCGAAGGGGGACCCGTGGCCCGTACCGTGCTGGTGACCGGCGGCAACCGGGGGATCGGACTGGCCATCGCGCAGGCGTTCGCCAAGCAGGGCGACCGGGTCGCGGTCACGCACCGCAGCGGCGACGCGCCGGAGGGACTCTTCGGCGTCAAGTGCGACGTCACCGACTCCGCTTCCGTCGACGCCGCCTTCACCACCGTCGAGGCCGAGCTGGGCCCGGTCGAGGTGCTGGTCGCCAACGCCGGCATCACCGACGACACGCTGCTGATGCGGATGTCCGAGGAGCAGTTCACCGGGGTGCTCGACACCAACCTCACCGGTGCCTTCCGTTGCGCCAAGCGGGCCTCGTCCAAGATGCTCCGCGCCAAGTGGGGGCGGATGATCTTCATCTCGTCGGTGATCGGGCTCTACGGCGGCGCCGGCCAGGTCAACTACGCGGCCAGCAAGGCCGGCCTGGTCGGGGTGGCCCGGTCGATCACCCGGGAGCTGGGCAGCCGCAACATCACCGCGAACGTCGTCGCCCCGGGCTTCATCGACACCGAGATGACCGCCGCGCTGCCCGAGGAGCGCCGCACCGAGTACCGCAAGGTCATCCCGGCCGGGCGGTTCGCCGCGCCGGACGAGGTCGCCGGGGTGGTCACCTGGCTCGCCTCGGACGCCGCCGGCTACATCTCCGGCGCCGTCATCCCGGTCGACGGCGGCCTCGGCATGGGTCACTGAGAACGTACGGAGGAAGCCAACACATGTCAGGACTGCTCGCCGGTAAGCGGCTGCTCGTCACCGGCGTCATCACCGACGCCTCGATCGCCTTCTCGGTGGCGAAGCTCGCCCAGGACAACGGCGCCCAGGTCGTGCTCACCGGCTACGGCCGGCTCTCGCTGGTCGAGCGGATCGCCCGGCGGCTGCCCCAGCCGGCGCCGATCATCGAGCTGGACGTGACCAGCCCGGAGCAGCTCGCCGGCCTCGCCGACCAGGTACGCGAGCACGTCGACGGCCTCGACGGGGTGGTCCACTCGATCGGCTTCGCCCCGCAGAGCTGCCTCGGCGGCGGCTTCCTCGACGCCCCCTGGGAGGACGTGGCGACCGCGTTGCAGGTCTCCACGTACTCCTACAAGTCGCTGGCCATGGCGGCGCTGCCGCTGATGTCGCCGGGCGGCTCGGTGGTCGGGCTCACCTTCGACGCCACCAAGGCGTGGCCGGTCTACGACTGGATGGGGGTGGCCAAGGCCGGGCTGGAGTCCGCCTCCCGCTACCTCGCCCTGCACCTGGGCAAGCAGGGCATCCGCAGCAACCTGGTCGCCGCCGGGCCGCTGCGCACGATGGCCGCGAAGTCCATCCCCGGCTTCGAGCAGTTCGAGCAGGCGTGGGCCGAGCGGGCCCCGCTCGGCTGGAGCCTCACCGACCAGGAGCCGGCCGCCCGGGCCTGCCTGGCCCTGATGTCGGACTGGTTCCCGGCCACCACCGGCGAGATCGTCCACGTCGACGGCGGCTACCACGCGCTGGGCGCCTGAGCCGCGCGGAAGGGGCCCCGCCCGGGGCCCCTTCCGTAACCTGCGGGACCAGGGGCCGTCGTCGGGCCGTCGCCGACCCCGGGGGAGAATGACCCCATGTCGTACGACGCATTGGTGCTGGTCTCCTTCGGTGGCCCGGAGCGGCCCGAGGACGTGCTGCCCTTCCTGGAGAACGTGACCCGGGGGCGGGGGGTGCCGCCCGAGCGGCTGGCCGAGGTCGCCGAGCACTACCTGCACTTCGGCGGGGTCTCCCCGATCAACCAGCAGTGCCGTGAGCTGCTCGCCGCGATCCGGGCGGACCTCGCCGCCCACGGGGTCGACCTGCCCGTCTACTGGGGCAACCGGAACTGGCACCCGATGCTCGCCGACACCGTGGCGCAGCTGCGCGACGACGGGATCACCCGCGCGCTGGCGTTCGTCACCAGCGCGTACGGCGGCTACTCGTCCTGCCGGCAGTACCAGGAGGACATCGCCGCCGCGCGGGCCGCCGTCGGCCCGGACGCCCCGGTGATCGACAAGCTGCGCCAGTTCTGGGACCACCCGGGCTTCGTCGAGCCGCACGCCGACGCGGTGCGCTCGGCGCTGGCCCAGCTCGACCCGGCCCGGCGGGACACCACCCGGCTGGTCTTCACCGCGCACTCCATCCCCACCTCGGCGGCGGCCACCGCCGGCCCGCACGGCGGCCGGTACACCGCGCAGCTGGCGGAGACCGCCCGCCTGGTGCACGCCGCCGCCGCGCCCGACCTGCCGTACGACCTGGTCTGGCAGAGCCGTTCCGGCCCGCCCCGGGTGCCGTGGCTGGAGCCGGACGTCAACGACCACCTGACCGCCCTCGCCGGGCAGGGGGTGACCGGGGTGGTGGTCAGCCCGATCGGGTTCGTCTCGGACCACCTGGAGGTGGTCTGGGACCTCGACACCGAGGCGTCCGAGACGGCCAAGCAGCTCGGCCTGGACTTCGTCCGGGCAGGCACCCCCGGCACCGACCCGAGGTTCGTGGCGATGGTGCGCGAACTGGTGGCCGAACGCACCACGCCCGACGGGCCGGGGTCGCGCCGCCGCCTCGGTGAGCTGCCGATGTGGGACACCTGCCCCACCCCGTGCTGCGTGCCGGCCGCCCGCCGCCCCTGATGCCGACGACCCGCCCTCCCCGACACCCCCTTGGGACGACAGATGCTTGACCGCAAGCCGGTGCAGAGCTGGCTCACCGACATGGACGGCGTGCTGGTGCACGAGGGCCAGCCGGTGCCCGGCGCGCCGGAGTTCGTCAACCGGCTCCGGGCCTCCGGCAAGCCCTTCCTGGTGCTCACCAACAACTCCATCTACACCCCGCGTGACCTCCAGGCCCGGCTGACCCGGATGGGTTTCGAGGTGCCCGAGGAGGCGATCTGGACGGCGGCGCTGGCCACCGCCCAGTTCCTCGCCGACCAGCGGCCGGGCGGCACCGCGTACGTGATCGGGGAGGCGGGGCTGACCACCGCGCTGCACGCCGTCGGTTACGTGCTGACCGACTTCGCCCCGGACTACGTGGTGCTGGGCGAGACCCGCACCTACAGCTTCGAGGCGATCACCAAGGCGGTCCGGCTGATCAACGACGGGGCGCGGTTCATCTGCACCAACCCGGACGTCACCGGCCCGTCGGTGGAGGGTGCGCTGCCCGCCGCCGGGTCGGTCGCCGCGATGATCTCGAAGGCGACCGGGGTGGAGCCGTACTTCGTCGGCAAACCGAACCCGATGATGATGCGCTCGGCGCTGAACACCATCAACGCCCACTCGGAGAGCACCGCGATGATCGGTGACCGGATGGACACCGACATCCTGTGCGGCCTGGAGGCGGGGCTGGAGACGATCCTGGTGCTCACCGGGATCAGCACCCGGGCCGAGACGGAACGCTACCCGTACCGGCCGTCACGCATCGTCGAGTCGGTGCTCGACCTGATCGACGAGATCTGACCCGTACCGGTCCGGCGGCCCGACCGGGTGCGGTCAGGGGCGCAGCGGGGCGTTGCAGGCGGCGACCAGCGCCTGCCGGCAGGCGGTGGTGAGCGGGCGCAGCGCCGCGTCGCGCTGCTGCGCCTCATGGTTGTTGATCGCCCCGCCGGGCGCGCTCTCGCCGGCCAGCGCGAGCACCCGGTCGAGCACGGCGGCGCGGGCGAACAGCCGCCGGGAACGCGGGTCGAACCCGGGCGGCAGGTCGGTCGCGCCGTCGGGGCGACGCAGCGCGGCCAGCGCCCCGGCCAGCTCGGGCCGCCACTGGGCCACGTCGAGCCGGGTCAGCGCGGCGGTGGACTCGGCCAGCGCGGTGGCGAGTTCCGCCTCCGCCTCGGCGGCCCCCGGCGCGGTCAGCGACGCCTGGGCCGCGTCGGCCGGCAGCGGGTAGACCCGCCACAGCACCGTCTCCCAGGTCATCCCGGAGCCGGAGGTGTGGGTGCGCACCTCGGGGATCAGCCCGAGCGCCCCGGCCACCACGGCCTCCCCGGCGAGCAGCGCCGCACCGGCGAAGTCGCCCGGACCGGGCAGCCCGCGCGGGTCGCCCGGCGCGGGCAGCACCAACCGGATCTCGTCGGGGGAGAGCTTGGCCAGCGCCGGCAGGGCCTCGCGCAGCGGCACGTCCCGCCAGGTGCCCGGCGCGTCGGCGACCAGGTGCTCCTCGTCGCCGGCGACCGACTCGGCGACCTCGTCGAAGGGCACCAGGCCGGCCCGCCAGGCGCGTACCCAGGCCACGAAACGGCTCGACCGGCGCGCGGCCAGGGTGGCCGCGCCCGTTGCGGGGGAGGACATGCCGAAAAGGGTACGTGCTCCCCGCCGCCCCTGTCTCGACTGCCGGATCGTCGGCTGTCCGGTCCGCCCACCACCGCAGGTGGCGGGCCCTGCGGGCAGGTGGTCACGGCCCGCTGTGGCGGGGTCACGTACCCGGCTGCCCGGGCACCCGCCGGCCCGGCCCGTGCGGCCGGCGGGTCGGGGCGGGCGCGTCGGGAGGTGCCGGGGCGCGACGGGGGTTAGCGTGATCGGCATGGCGGGGCGATACGGCGAGGACGTGCTGGCGGGCGACTGGCGGCGGCGCAGGGTCACCCCCGAGGTCGACGCCGAACCGGATCTCGTGGTGGAGGACGCCGACTCGGGGTTCTGCGGCGCCGTGGTCGGGTTCGAGGCGTCTGCGGTGGTGCTGGAGGACCGGCACGGCCGGCGGCGGGTCTTCCCGCTGCTGCCCGCCGCGTTCCTGCTCGACGGGGAACCGGTGACCCTGCGCCGGCCGGCCCGCGCCCCGGTGCCCGCCGCCCGTCGCCGGACCGCCTCCGGGTCGATCGCCGTGGCCGACGTGCGGGCGCGGGTGGCCAAGGCCAGCCGGATCTGGGTCGAGGGCGTGCACGACGCCGCCCTGGTGGAGCGGATCTGGGGCGACGACCTGCGGATCGAGGGCGTGGTGGTGGAGCCGCTGGACGGCATCGACGCCCTCGACGCCGAGGTGCGCGGGTTCGCCCCCGGCCCCGGACGCCGGCTCGGGGTGCTCGTCGACCACCTGGTGCCCGGCTCCAAGGAGAGCCGGATCGTGGCCCGGGTGGACTCCCCGTACGTGCTGGTCACCGGCCACCCGTACGTGGACGTGTGGCAGGCGGTCAAGCCGGCCGCGGTGGGCATCCGGGCCTGGCCGGTGGTGCCGCCGGGCCGGCCGTGGAAGGAGGGCGTCTGCGCGGCCCTCGGGGTGGCCGAGCCGGCCGACCTGTGGCGGCGCATCCTGTCCCGGGTGGACAGCTTCGCCGACGTCGAGACCCCGCTGATCAACGCGATGGAACGCCTGATCGACTTCGTCACCGAACCCGACTGACACCCACCGCCGGCCCGCCCGGCCCGGTCAGGGTTCCTGGTCGGGGGTGCGGGTGAAGACGAAGGTGCCGATGTCCAGCCCCACCGCCCGCCCGGCCGGGTCGCGCAGCACGGCGAGGATCTCGCCGTCCTGCTCGCCCGAGCGACCCCGCCAGCGGTCCGGGCCCTGCGGGGTGAACCGCAGCGTCGGGTTGCCGGGCCGGCCGGCCCACAACTCGCCGGCCGGGTCGGCCCGGACCTCGTACTCGATGCCCATCCACCACCAGCGGCCGGTCAGCTCGGCCAGTTCCGCCGCCGGTGGCGCGGACGCCGGCCGCCAGGGCGCGACCGGGGTCGGCTCGGCGTCCAGGACCAGGGTGAGCAGCTGCCGGGCCAGCCCACCGATGTGCCCGGTGCGGAAGCCGTACGAGTTGGCGAAGCCGACCACGGCGGTCCGGCTGGGCCGGTGCACGGTGAGGGCGGCCACGTAGCCGGGCATCGAGCCGCCGTGGCCCACGTACACCCGGTCGCCGTCGCGGTACAGCTCCAGCCCCAGGCCGTGCCCGCCGCGCCAGGAGTCCAGGTCGTTGAGCATCACCGGGGTGCACATCTCGGTGAGGGTGTCGGCGGCCAGCACCTCGTCGGTGGGGTCGGCCAGGAACGCCGCCCAGCGGGCGAGGTCGGTCACCGTCGACCAGAGCTGCCCGGCGGGAGCCATCGCCCCGGTGTCGGTACGCGGCTCCTCCCGCAGCGTGTCGTGCCACGGGTGCACCACGTAGCCCCGGGCGTACGGCTCGGTGGCGTGGTAGGTGGTGCGGCGCAGGCCCAGCGGGTCGAGGACGCGTTCGGTGAGCAGTCGCGCCCAGGGGGTCCCGGTGATCCGCTCCAGCACCCCGCCGAGCAGCCCGTACGCCAGATTGGAGTAGTGGTAGCCGCGTAGCGCCGGGTGGCCGAGCTTGTCCGGGGTGAGGCCGGCGACCAGGGTGGCCAGGTCGGTGCCCTCGGTCCGTTCCCACCACGGGCCGTCGGGCTCGCGGTGCAGGCCGCTGGCGTGGCCGAGGAGTTGGCGCAGGGTGAGCGCGCCGACCGGGGTGCCGGGCAGGTGCCGCTCCAGCGGGTCGTCCAGGGCGAGCCGCCCGGCGTCGCGTTCCCGCATGACCAGCGTGGCGGTCATGGTCTTGGTGATCGAGCCGAGCCGGTACTGCAGGTCGGCGTCGGGGCGTGGGTGGTCACCGGCGGTGGCCAGGTGGACCAGGGTGCCGTCCCGGACGATCCCCAGCGCCACCGAGGGGGTGCGGCCGGTGGCCTGCGCCTGCGCCGCGAGGGCGTCGATCCGGCGGGCGGTCTCGGCGAGCAGGGTCACCATCGGCTCCTTCGCGGGGGTCGGTTCGGGCCTGAACCGAGCTTACTGATCATCAGAAGTGGGTGGATTCGCGTGGACGTGTCACGATCGAGGGGTGGACGCCGTGGTGTGGATCGTGCTGGGTGTGCTGTTGGCCGTCGCCGAGATCTTCACGACGACGCTGTTTCTGATCATGTTCGCGGTCGGCGCGTTCGCCGCCGCCGGGGCCGCCGCGCTGGGTGCGCCCGTCGCCGTGCAGGCGGTGGTCTTCGCCGTGGTGTCGGCGCTGACGGTGGCGCTCGCCCGGCCGACCATCCGCCGGCACATGCGGCCGTCGGTGGACAGCGGCGAGCAGCCGTTCGGGGTGCAGGCGCTGGAGGGTGCCACCGCCCTGGTGATCGAGCAGGTCGATGCCGAGCAGGGCATGGTGAAGATCGACGGCGAGTTGTGGACGGCACGCCCGTACGACGCGACGCAGACCTTCGCGCCCGGTGCCCGGGTGCAGGTGATAAAGGTCCAGGGCGCGACCGCCCTGGTGTGGCAGGACGATATTTCCTCCCCCGGCGAGTTGCCGGAAGCGAAAAGGTGACGGTATGGAATTTGTAGCGGTCCTGTTGGTGGCCGTAGCGTTGATCATAGTGGTGACGCTGGCCAAGGCGGTGCGGATCGTGCCGCAGCAGCGTCAGGACGTGGTGGAGCGGCTCGGCAAGTACAAGAGCACCCTGAACCCGGGCCTGAACCTGCTGGTCCCGTTCGTCGACGCGGTGCGTACCAAGGTCGACATGCGGGAGCAGGTGGTCAGTTTCCCGCCGCAGCCGGTGATCACCTCCGACAACCTGGTGGTGTCGATCGACACCGTCCTCTACTACAAGGTGGTCGACTCGGTCCGGGCGACCTACGAGATCGCCAACTTCATCCAGGCGATCGAGCAGCTCACCGTCACCACGTTGCGTAACGTGATCGGCTCGCTCGACCTGGAGCGGGCGCTGACCAGCCGCGAGGAGATCAACCGGCACCTCTCCGGCGTGCTCGACGAGACCACCGGCCGGTGGGGCATCAAGGTCACCCGGGTGGAGATCAAGGCGATCGAGCCGCCGCCGAGCATCCGCGACTCGATGGAGAAGCAGATGCGCGCCGAGCGGGACCGTCGGGCCGCCATCCTCAACGCCGAGGGGCACAAGCAGTCGCAGATCCTCACCGCCGAGGGTGAGAAGCAGGCGGCGGTGCTGCGCGCCGACGGTGACCGGCAGGCCCGCATCCTCCAGGCCGAGGGCCAGGCGAAGGCGATCCGGACGGTCTTCGACGCGATCCACACCGCGAACCCGAGCCAGAAGGTGCTGGCCTACCAGTACCTCCAGGCGCTGCCGCAGATCGCCAACGGCACGGCCAACAAGGTCTGGATCGTCCCGGCCGAGCTGACCAAGGCCCTGGAGGGCATGGGTGGCGCGCTGGGCGGGCTGAGCCGGATGGTCGGCGACGAGCCGGCCCCCGAGGCGAAGCGCACCGCCAGCGAGGTCGAGCGGGAGGCCGCCGAGGCGGCCCAGGCGGCGGCCAGCGCCGCCCAGCAGATCCACGACGAGGTCCGCGTCGCCGAGGCGCAGGCCACCGGCGGCAACGTGCCGAAGGGGCTGCCGGCGCCCGAGCCGGTCTCCCCGGCCAGCCTGGTCCAGGACCCGGCCGACCAGCGCGAACGGGCCTGACCCCGCCGCCGCCCGGAGCCGGGCGGCAAATGTGAGAAACGCTCATCCGGCGCCCCGGCGCCTGCCACGATCGGTCCTGAGGGACGGGTGGTGGTCAGGCCCGGGGCGTCGACGCGTTCCGTGCCACCCGTCGCCGTAGACGGGTGAGGGCCCCGCGGCCCGCCCGTGCAGGCAGCCGGCGTCGCCCGGCGGAGCGGACGAGGTGAGGCATGAAGGATCCGGCGCAGCGGCTGTTCTCCCGTACCCCCGTTCCCGGCGCACACGACCCGGCCGGGCCGCTGGGCACCCGGCGCACCGGCGGCGGCTTCGGGGTGCTGCCCTTCGTCGGCGACCCCGGGCCGGCCGCGCCGGCCACCGACGCCAGTTGGGCCTGGTCGCTACGCCGGCTGGCCCGCGCCGCAGTATGGCTGCTGCCCGCCTACGCGGTGCTCTACGGCACGGTGGCGATGTCCAGCGACGGCGGGGTCGGCAACGACCCCTACCCGGCCGACGGCCAGCCGCTCTACCTGCTCGGCTGGGTGGCGGCGATCTGGCTGGGCCTGCTCGCCCTGCTCGCGCTCACCGGCCTGCTCGCGGCCACCCGCAGCCGGCGGAGCGCGGTGGCCGGCCTGCTGACGAGCATCGGCGGTACGGTGCTGATGCTGCCCTTCGCCGGCCTGGCCGCGCAGACCCCCGTCTTCGGCACCACCGCCCGGATGCTGGTGCTGCTCGGCGCCACCGGTTACACCGCCGGCTGGCTGCTCACCGGCTGGGCGGTGGCCCGGTCCGGGGCGTTCGCGATCGGCGACGGGGTGATGCTGATGATCGCCGCTCCCCTGCTCGGCCTCGGCGGCGCGCTGGTCGGCCCGGTGCAGACCTTCGGGGCGATCTTCGTGCTGGTCGCCGGCATCGGCATCGGCTACCGCTCCGGCCGCCTCGTCCCGGCCACCATCGCCCGCGACGCCGCCACCGCCAGCGTCACCACCCCCTGACCCCGCCCGCGCCCCGCCCGGCCGCGCCGCGCCCCGCCCGGCCCGCCCCGGTGATCAAGAGGTTCGGGTCAGGAATCCGGACGGGACGCGCCCAAACCTCTTGATCACCGAGCCGGGGGGAGAGACGGGATGGACCGGACGGACGGGGACGGCAGGGCAGCGGGACGGGGAAGTCGCTGGCAGGTCACGGTGAGTTACCTGACAATCCGGTGGCGGAGTGGGCCGCTGGCCGGTGCGGTGGCAATGCTTGCGCCCATGTCCTCACCCCGGACGCCGCTGACGCGGCTGCTCACCGTGCTGCTCGCCGGCCTGCTGGCCGGGCTGGTCCTCGCGGTCGCCGCGCTGCCGGGCAACCTGCTCGCCGGCATCGCCACCAAGGCGGTGCTCGGGGCGTTCGACGACCTGCCGGCGGCACTGCGCACCCCGGCCACCCCGCAGCGCTCCTACCTCTACGCCAACGACGGCAGGACGCTGCTGACCACGTTCTACGACGTCAACCGCACCGACGTGCCGCTGGCCGAGATCGCCCCGACGCTGCGGCAGGCGATCGTCGCCGCCGAGGACCGCCGCTTCTACTCCCATGGCGGGGCCGACCTGCGCGGCATGGCGAGGGCCCTGGTCGCCAACGTCACCGGCGGCGGCACCGCCCAGGGCGGCTCCACGCTCACCATGCAGTACGTGCGCAACGTGCTCAAGAGCGACCCCAGCCGGACCGCCGAGGAACGGCAGGCGGCCACCGAGCAGACCGTCGGGCGCAAGCTCCAGGAGATCCGGTACGCCACCGAACTGGAGAAGACGCTCAGCAAGGACGAGATCCTCAACCGCTACCTCAACATCGCCTACTTCGGCTCCGGGGCGTACGGGGTCGCCGCCGCCAGCCAGCGCTACTTCGGCAAGTCGCCGGCCGACCTGACGCTCGCCGAGTCGGCGCTGCTCGCCGGCCTGGTCCAGTCGCCCGACGCGTACAGCCCGATCGACGGGGACCGGGAGGCGGCCCTGGAGCGACGCGGATACGTGCTCGACTCGATGGTCGCCACCGGCGCGATCACCGCCGCCGAGGCCGACCAGGCGCGCGCCGAGCAGTTGACCCTGCACCCCACCGCCCAGCCCAACGGCTGCACCGCCACGGTCACCGCCGACGCCGGCTTCTTCTGCGACTACCTGCGCCGCTGGTGGCTGGAGCAGCCCGCCTTCGGGGCGACCGCGCAGGAGCGGGAGCAGGCGCTGCGCCGGGGCGGCTACACGGTGGTCACCTCCCTCGACCCGGACGTCCAGGCCACCGCCGCCGCCGAGGCCCGCAAGGTCTACCCCGCCGACGACGCCCGCGCGCTGCCGATCGCCGCCGTCGAGCCCGGCACCGGCCGGGTGCTCGCCCTGGCCGTCAACCGCGAGTACGGGGTGGGCGACGGGCAGACCGTCAACCCGCTGGTTTCCGGCGGCGGCAGCATCACCGGCTACCAGGCCGGTTCGACGTTCAAGCTGTTCACCATGCTGGCCGCGTTGGAGAACGGTCGGACCCTGTCCACCGGGTTCGACTCGCCGAGCCGGCTGACCACCCGCTTCCCCGCCGAGGGTGAGGCCTCCTGCGGCGGCAGGTGGTGCCCGGCGAACGCCAACCCGGCGCGGATGGACGGCTACCGGATGATGTGGGACGGCTTCGGCCGTTCGGTGAACACCTACTTCGTCTGGCTGGAGGAGCAGGTCGGCCCGGCCAAGGTGGTGGAGATGGCGCAGCGCCTCGGGATCACCTTCCGGGCCCGGACCGACGCCGACCTCGCCGCGCACGACGCCGACAACTGGGGGGCGTTCACCCTCGGGGTGTCCGCCACCACCCCGCTCGACCTGGCCAACGCCTACGCGACGGTGGCCGCCGAGGGGACGTACTGCGCGCCGACGCCGGTGGTGTCGGTGACCGGCCCGGACGGCTCGACCGTGCCGGTCGGCCAGCCGGCCTGCAGGCAGGTGCTGTCGGCGGACGTGGCGCGGGCGGCCACCGACGCGGCCCGCTGCCCGGTCGGCCAGCAGTCGGCGTACGGGCAGTGCAACGGCAGCACCGCCGGTGGGGTGGACCGGATCGTCGGCCGCCCGGTGGCCGGCAAGACCGGCAGCTCGGAGAAGAACGCCACCGAGACCTTCGTCGGGTTCACCCCGCAGGTCGCGGTCGCCGGCATCGCCGCCAACCCCGACGACCCGGGCGACGCGGTCGGCGCGGCCGTGCAGGGTGAGGTGATCACCGCGGTCGCCCGGACCATCCGTACCGCCGTGGACGGCCAGCCGGTCCGTGACTTCACCGCCCCCAGCCGGGAACTCGCCGGCGACCCGCAACGCCCGACGCCCCGCCCGTCCCCCCGCGCCCCGGAGCAGGAGGACCAGAACTTCCCCTCGGACCTGCTCCGCTGGCTCCAGAACCGCCGGGGCTGACCCGCTGCCGCCCGGCCCCGGCTCGACCGAAGGCTCCATGGTCGACACAATGTCGCCGGAACGGCGGTGTCCGCTTCGCTTGATACCGCCGTTCCGCTGACATGGCGAGTCGGGCCGGCGGGCCTACCGCCGGGCGGTGACGGCCGCGACCGCCCGGTCCAGGGCGGCGGCCACCGTCACCGGGTCGGCGTCGCCGTCGAGCACGGTGAAGTCGGCGAACCCGGGCAGCGCCCGGTAGCCGGCGTCCAGCGCGGTCAGGTGCGCCAACTCCTCGGTGTCGATGCCCCGGGCCAGCACCCGCCGTCGGGCCAGCTCCGGGGTGACCGCCAGGAAGCAGACCAGGTCGGGCTTCGGAAAGACGGCGTACGCGGCGCGCACCAGGCGGACGCCCCGGTCACCCCGGGCCCGCATGATCACGTACTGGCACCAGGTCCAGCGGTCCATCACCCCGACCCGCCCGGTCAGCCGGGTGACCGCCACCGCGCGGGCCAGCGCCAGCCAGCGCACCGTCGCCTCCAGCAGCGGATAGCAGCGCCGGCCGAACAGGTGCACGCCGTCGCGGTGGCCCACGGCCTGCGCCAGCCGGTTCCACAGCGGCCGGCCGCCGGCGTTCTCCAGGTAGACCGCCGGCACGCCCGCCGAGGTCAGCCGCCGGGCCAGGGCCCTGGCCTGGGTCGACTTGCCGGACCCGTCCACCCCCACCAGCGCCACCATCGTCGACCGTCGCACCCCGGGCACGCTAATGCTCCGGGGCAACCGACCGCCTGTCGCCCGGCCCGGCCCGTCGCCTAGCCCTGGTCCGACCGGGCGCTCCATGATCGACTCAGTGTCGCCGTAACAGTGGTGTCCGGCCCGCTTGATGCCGCTGTTCCGGCGACATCGCGAGCAGCAACCGGGCCGGGGCGGGGCGGGTGGTGGGGGTCAGCGGCTCCGGCGGCGGGGGCGGTAGGTGGCCAGGGTGGCCGGGATGCCCCGGCGGACGATGCCGGCCCGGTCGGTGTCGCCGCGCAGCAGTGCCGCCGCCGTCTTGCGGGCCTGGTCGAGGGTGAAGTGCGGGGGCAGCATCAGTTCCGCCGGGTCGACCATCGCGTTCACCACCACCGGACGGTCGGCGGTCAGCGCCCGCCGCCACAGGCCGGCGACCTGGTCGGGGGAGTCGACCAGCTCACCGTCGAGGCCCAGCACCTCGGCCCACCGGTGGTACGCCACGTCCGGCAGGTCCTGGCTGGCCGGATAGCGCGGGGTGCCCTCGGTGGAGCGCTGCTCCCAGCTGACGAACGCCAGATCCCGGTTGTTGAGCACCAGCACCACGAAACGCGGGTCGGCCCAGTGCCGCCAGTTCTTCGCCACGGTGATCAACTCGTTGACCCCGTTCATCTGCATCGCCCCGTCGCCGATCAACGCCACCACCGGGCGGTCCGGGTGGGCGAACTTCGCGGCCAGGGCGTACGGCATCGCCCCGCCCATCGACAGCAGGGTGCCGGAGAGGCTGGCCAGCATGCCGGGGCGGAGCTGGAGGTGGCGGGCGTACCAGGCGGTGGCGGTGCCGCAGTCCACCGCGATCATCGCGTCGTCGGGCAGCGCGTCGTTGAGGGTGTGGAACAGCAGTTGCGGGTTCACCGGGTGCGCGGGCTGCCCGGCCAGCTCCGCCTGGGCCTGCCGCCACCCCGAGGTGGCGTCGGCGATGGTCGCCCGCCAGGCGGTCGGGGCGGGGCCGTCGCCCAGCTCCCGCAGCAGCGCCCGCAGGGTCGGCCCGGCGTCGCCGGTCAGGTTGACCTCCGTCGGGTACCGCAGCCCCATCCGGGTGCCGTCCAGGTCGATCTGCACCGCGCGGGCCTGCCCCTGCGGCGGATAGAACTCCGAGTACGGCATGTTGCTGCCGACGATCAGCAGCCGGTCGCACTCCTGCATGAGCTGCCAGCTCGGCCGGGTGCCGAGCAGGCCGATGGCCCCGGTCACCCAGGGCTCGCGGTGGTCCACGGCGGTGAAGCCGAGCAGCGCGGCGGCCACCCCGGCGCCCAGCCGGTCGGCGATCAGGCGTACCTCCCGTTCGGCGCCGAGCGCGCCCTGCCCGACCAGCATCGCCACCTTCTCGCCGCCGCGCAGCACCTCGGCGGCGCGGCGCAGGTCCGCCTCCGGCGGCACCGTCGGCGTGCTGCTGGGGGCCGCGCTGGTGTGGTAGTAGCCGTGCGCGTGCGGCGGGTCCGGCACCGCCGGCTCGTCCTGCACGTCCAGCGGGAGCACCAGCGCGGTCACCGTCCGGCGGGACAGCGCGGTGCGGCAGGCCCGGTCCACCAGGTGCCGCACCTGGGACGGGTCGTCGAGCTGGGCCAGGAAGTCCCCGGCCACGTCCTTGTAGAGGGCGAGCAGGTCGACCTCCTGGTAGTAGCCGCCCCCCTCGGCGGTGAGCGCGGTGTTGCCGACCAGGGCCACCACCGGCTGGTGGTCGAGCTTGGCGTCGTAGAGGCCGTTGAGCAGGTGGATCGCGCCGGGGCCGCTGGTCGCCAGGGCACAGCCGAGCGGGCCGCCGCCGTACTTGACGTGGGCGCTGGCGGCGAAGCCGGCGGTCTCCTCGTGGCGCACCTGGACGAACTCCACCCGGTCGCCGGCCCGTTGCAGGGCGGAGGTCATCGCGTTGATGCCGTCGCCCGGGTAGCCGAAGTAGCGGTGCACCCCCCACTCGGCGAGGCGGTCCACGATGTGGTCGGCGACCGTGGCGTTCCTCGGCAACCGGCCGTCGGTGGTGCCCGCTGCGCTCATCGTGGTGGTCCCTCCGGTCGCGTCCCCTTCCCGCCCCCTTCCCGCGCCACGACCCGGGAAACCCGGCCGGCCCGGGAAAACCCGACCGTGGCCCGGCGGGCGGTGCCGCCGGACCGCCCCGCAGGTGCCGGCCGGGGGACGGGCAGAATCGGGCGGTGCCCGTTCACGAGATCACCGACCCCGACGACGCCCGGATCGCCGACTACCGGGCGTTGACCGACGTCGAGCTGCGTACCCGCTGGGAACCCCCGCACGGGCTGTTCATCGCGGAGGGGGAGCTGGTGCTGCGCCGGGCGTTGCGGGCCGGCTATCCGGCCCGGTCGTACCTGGTCGACGCGAAGCGGGTCGACCAGCTCGCCGACCTGGACACCGGGGACGCCCCGGTCTACGCGGCCACCCCCGACGTGCTGGAGAAGGCGACCGGCTTCCACGTCCACCGGGGCGTGCTCGCCTCGTTCCACCGCAAGCCCCTGCCCACGGCCGCCGAGGTGCTGGCCGCCGCCCGCCGGGTGGTGGTCCTGGAGGACATCAACAACCACACCAACCTCGGGGCGATCTTCCGGGGGGCCGCCGCGCTCGGTATCGACGCGGTGCTGCTCTCGCCGTCCTGCGCCGATCCGCTGTACCGGCGCAGCGTGCGGGTCAGCATGGGCGAGGTGTTCGCGGTGCCGTACGCGAAGCTGGAACGCTGGCCGGTCGGCCTGGACGAGGTACGCGCGGCGGGTTTCACGGTGCTCGCGATGACGCCGGCGGCGGACGCCGTACCGGTGCAGCGGTTGACCCCGGCGCAGCGGGCGCGGGCGGCGTTGCTGCTGGGGGCGGAGGGCCCCGGCCTGACCGGGGCGGCGCAGGCGGCCAGCGACGTGCGGGTGGTGATCCCGATGCGGCGCGGCGTGGACTCGTTGAACGTGGCCGCCGCGGCGGCGGTGGCGTTCTGGGAACTGGGGCGCGGCGACCCGGCCGACGGGTAGCCACCACGACCACCGGCTATTTGCATGAGAATGCGGGCAGGTGCATAATCTTCCCTGTGTCCAAGGTTCTCACCTCCCTGCCCATCGGCGAACGTGTCGGCATCGCCTTCTCCGGCGGCCTCGACACCTCGGTCGCGGTCGCGTGGATGCGCGACAAGGGCGCCGTCCCGTGCGCCTACACCGCCGACATCGGCCAGTACGACGAGCCCGACATCGACTCGGTGCCCGGCCGTGCGCTCAGCTACGGCGCCGAGGTCGCCCGCCTGGTCGACTGCCGTGCCGCCCTGGTCGAGGAGGGCCTCGCCGCGCTGACCTGCGGCGCCTTCCACATCCGCTCCGGCGGCCGGGCCTACTTCAACACCACCCCGCTGGGCCGGGCGGTGACCGGGACCCTGCTCGTCCGGGCGATGATCTCCGACGACGTGCAGATCTGGGGCGACGGCTCGACCTTCAAGGGCAACGACATCGAGCGGTTCTACCGCTACGGCCTGCTGGCCAACCCGCAACTGCGGATCTACAAGCCGTGGCTGGACACCGACTTCGTCACCGAACTCGGTGGCCGCAAGGAGATGTCGGAGTGGCTGCTGGAACGCGGCCTGCCCTACCGGGACAGCACCGAGAAGGCGTACTCCACCGACGCCAACATCTGGGGCGCCACCCACGAGGCCAAGACCCTGGAGCACCTCGACACCGGCATCGAGACGGTCAGCCCGATCATGGGGGTCCGGTTCTGGGACCCGTCCGTGGAGATCCCCACCGAGGACGTCACCATCGGCTTCGACCAGGGCCGCCCCGTGACGATCAACGGCAAGGAGTTCGGCAGCCCCGTCGACCTGGTGCTGGAGGCCAACGCCATCGGCGGCCGGCACGGCCTGGGCATGTCCGACCAGATCGAGAACCGGATCATCGAGGCCAAGAGCCGGGGCATCTACGAGGCACCCGGCATGGCGCTGCTGCACGCCGCGTACGAGCGGCTGGTCAACGCCATCCACAACGAGGACACCCTGGCGAACTACCACCACGAGGGCCGTCGCCTCGGCCGGCTGATGTACGAGGGCCGCTGGCTCGACCCGCAGGCGCTGATGCTGCGCGAGTCGTTGCAGCGCTGGGTCGGCACCGCGGTCAGCGGCGAGGTGACCCTGCGGCTGCGCCGGGGCGAGGACTACTCGATCCTCGACACCACCGGCCCCGCGTTCAGCTACCACCCGGACAAGCTGTCGATGGAGCGTACCGAGGACTCGGCCTTCGGCCCGTCCGACCGGATCGGCCAGCTCACCATGCGTAACCTCGACATCGCCGACTCGCGGGCCAAGCTGGAGCAGTACGCCACCCTCGGCCTGGTCGGCGGCGCGGCCCCGCAGCGGGCGGTCGGCGCGGCACAGGCCGCCTCGACCGGACTGATCGGGGCGATGCCGCAGGGCGGCGCGGAGGCCATCGCCTCCCGGGGCGTCGCCACCGCCGACGACGAGGCCCTCGACCGGGCCGCGATGGAGTTCGGCGTCGACTGACCGTCGCGTCACCGGCCGGGACGGGTCACCGCCCCGGCCGGTGGGGCCGCCCTCGTCGTCGTCGGGAGCGGCGACGGACGGTGGATGGCGGGACCCGGGGTCACCGAGGGTAGCGTGTCGCCCGTGTTCCCTACCGTCCGTGAGGTGCTCGCGCTGGACCCGGTCCGTCGCGGCGCGCCCCGGCTGGTCGCCGGGGAGGCCGGCCTGGACCGCCCGGTGCGCTGGGTGCACGTGGCGGAGGTGCCCGACATCGCCACCCTGCTCGGCGGGGGCGAACTCGTGCTCACCACCGGCATCGGGCTGCCCGCCGACGACGCCGGACTACGCGCCTTCATCGGCGACCTGGTCGCGGTGGGTGTCTCCGGGCTCGTGGTCGAACTGGGCCGCCGCTACCCGACCGAGGTGCCCCGGGTGATGGCCGTGGCCGCCGCCCGGCGCGGGCTGCCCCTGGTCGAGCTGCGCCGGGCCACCCCGTTCGTGCGGATCACCGAGGCGGTGCACGCCCTGATCGTCGACGCCCAACTGCACGAGCTGCGGGCCGCCGAGGAGATCCATCAACGCTTCACCGACCTGTCCGTCGAGGGCGCCGGGGCCGCCGAGGTGGTCCGGCAGGCCGCCGCGCTGGCCGGCTGCCCGGTGGTGCTGGAGAACCTGTCGCGGCAGGTGCTCGCCTACGACCCGGCGGGGGAGAACGCCGAACTGCTGCTGGACGGCTGGGAGCAGCACTCCCGACGGCTGCGTCCCGCCGGGCGCACCGCGTACGACAGCGACAGCGGCTGGCTGGTCACGACCGTCGGCGCGCGCGGACAGGACTGGGGTCGGCTGCTGCTGCGCTGGCCGGCGCGGGCGGGCCTCGGCGACGGCCGGCCCGTCGGCACGCCGCCCACCCGGCTGACCATCCTGGTGGAACGGGCCGCCTCCACCCTGGCGCTGGGCCGGCTGATCCGCCGCGACGCCGAGGGGCTGGAACGGCAACTGCACCACACGCTGCTCACCGCCCTGCTCGACCACTCCCGCCCGGTGGACGAGATCGCGTTGCGGGCGCGGGCGCTGGGGGTGCCCCTGGAACGTCGGCACCTGATCGGCGTCATGGTCCGGCTCCGCCGTGACACCGCGGCCGAGCACGCCGGACCGGGCGAGAGCGGCCCGGCCGACGCCGCCGAGGCCGGCCCGGCCCGGCTGCGTGACCTCGCCGAGGCGGTCGGCCAGGCGCTACGGGAGGCGAAGCTGACCGGGCTGACCAGCCCCGTCGACGACCAGGCGGTGGGGGTCCTGCTCGCCCTGCCGGAGGCCGCCGCCGAGGACCGCGCGCTGGCCGCGTTCGCCGCCGCGCTGCGCCGCCGCCACGCCGACCAGCCGGCGCGCGTGCTCGTCGCCGCCGGGTCCGGGGTGGCGAGCCTGCGGGAGGTACGCCGCTCGCTGGTCGAGGCCCGCCAGGTCGCCGAGGCCGCCCGCCGGGACAGCCGTGACCTGCCGGTCTTCCGGCTGCCGCACGTCGGGCTGGCCGGCCTGCTGCACCTGCTGCGCGACGAGCCCCGGTTGCAGACGTTCGTCGAACGGGAACTCGGCGCGCTGCTGGCCCACGACGCCCAGCATCCCCGGGAGCAACTGCTCGGCACCCTGCGCGCCTACCTGGAGCAGGGCCGCAACAAGTCGGCCGGTGCGGTCGCCGCGCACCTGTCCCGACCGGCCTTCTACGAACGGCTGGCCCGGATCGGCCGCATCCTCGGCGTCGACCTCGACTCGGTCGAAGCCTGCCTGTCCCTGCACGTCGCCATCCTGGCCCTCGACGCCATCCGCACCCCCTGACCCGCCTCCCCTCCGCCGCGCCCCGCGTCTGCCCGCCCTCCCGTCCGGCCTGTCCCCGCCTGTCCCCGGTGATCAAGAGGAATACGTCAGAATCCGTCGTCCAGGTGACGCGAACCTCTTGATCACGGCCCGAGCGGCCGGCACGTTCACCGTGATCAAGAGGTTGGCGTCAGGATCCGCCGCCCCGGTGACGCGAACCTCTTGATCACCGGGGCGATGGAGGCCGGGTGAGGTGGGTGAGGCGGGCGGGTGGGAGTGGGGGAGTGGGGGGCTCAGGCCAGGGCGTCCAGGGTTTTGGCGTAGGCGGCGGGGACGTGGTGGGGGCCGGCCGGGGTGAAGACGTCGGAGGTGGCCGCCGTCGACCAGGCGGCGGCGGGGACCGCGTCGACCAGGGCGCGGACCACCGGGGTGTCCCGCCACTGGTCCTGGGCGGCCAGCAGGCTCAACGCCACCACCGACTCCTCCACCTCGCCGACGCACTCGAACGGCTTGTGCCCGTCCACGCCGAGCAGTTCCCGGTAGCCGGGGACCTGCGCCTCGTCGGCCAGCAGGTCGCCGCCGAAGATGCCGACCACCCGCTCCCGGGTCATGAACGGGGCCATGGCGAGGAACACGAAGCGGCACTTCGGGCAGTCGCGGCACCAGCGGGCGCTGGCGTCACGCAGCTTGAACGCGGCGTTGCAGCTGGTCACCACCGCGTCGTAGCGGTCGATGGTGGCGAACAGCCGGGCGATGTGCAGCTCCGACAGCGGGCGCAGCAACGAGAAGTACGGCTCGGTGAGCCCCGCGTGCCCGGCCAGCGCCGCCCGCAGCAGCCCCTCGGCCTCGACCCCCTTGGACCACTGGTGGTTGATCTCGTGACCGTTCCAGATCAGGTTCGGGTCGGACGCGGACCGCTCGTTGGACATCACCACCGGCCCCAGCCCGTGCAGCACGGCGGTGGCGACCGCGATCAGCGAGTTGATCGCGGTGACCGGGATGTGGCCGTTGCGTGCCCCGGCGGCGTTCAGGTCGAACAGCACCGGGTCGAGCCGTCGCCGGGCGGCCAGCGCCGGCAGCCCGGACGCCTCGTTCACCGCGACGATCACGTGGTTGGGGTTGACCGAGAACGGCACCGGGTCGAAGCCGCCCCGGCGCAGCGCCTCCAGGCTGACGATGGAGTCCTTGCCGCCGCCGACGGCCGACAGCGGTCGCCGGTCGGAGTCGTCGTACACCCGGGGTGGCGGGACCTCGCCGGCCGGCACCTCGGGACGCAGCTCCAGCACGTGCGGGAGCTGGTTGCGGTAGGCGTACTCGGCGAGGCCCTTGGTGTAGACGGCGGTGACCAGCGCGGTGGCGGCCCCGCCCAGCGGCGTCGGCAGCACCAGGCGCGGCGGGGCGGCGGCCTTGTAGTAGCTGACCCCGGCCACCACGTGCAGCAGCTCCAGGACCCGGCCCAGGGTGGCCAGCGTCTCCTCCGACGGTGGCGTGGCCGGCACCGGCAGCGTGATCACCTCGGTGAACCGCTGCTCGCCGTCGGGGCCGGTCAGGAGATAGTCGAACGACGCCGCGCCGGTGGCGGGGTCGAACGAGTACGACGGGAAGGTGAAGGCGTCCATCCGCCGGAGCTGCTCGTTGGGCACACGCCATACTAGGCCCTGGTTCGTCCGGCCGGGTCCGCTGTGCCGGGAGCGGACCCGGCCCGACCGTCGACACCTGAGGGAGAGTTCGTGCGCCTGTCCGATCTGCGCGGCCGTACCGTCGCCGTCTGGGGGGCCGGCCGGGAGGGCCGCGCCGCCGTGACCGCCATCGCCGCGCACGGCCCGGCCGACCTGGTCGCCGTCGACGACAGCGCGAACTTCCTCACCGTGGCCTGGGAGGGTCCGCTCGCCGAGGCCGCGCCGCTGGTCACCGGGGAGGAGGGGTTCGCCCGGCTGGCCGCCGCCGAGATCGTCGTCCGGTCACCGGGGGTGCCCAACACCCACCCGTGGCTGGTCGAGCTGCGGGCGCGGGGCGTCACCGTCACCCAGGGCACCGCCCTGTGGATGGCCGACCACGCCGAACGGACGATCGGAGTCACCGGCAGCAAGGGCAAGTCGACCACGTCCAGCCTGATCAGCCACCTGCTCGCGGCGGTGGACCAGCCCAACGTGCTCGGCGGCAACATCGGCGTGCCCACCCTCGACCTGCCCGAGGCCGAGCTGTACGTGCTGGAGCTGTCCAGCTACCAGTGCAGTGACCTGGCCGACTCGCCCCGGGTGGCGGTGGTCACCGCGCTGTTCCCGGAACACCTCGACGCGCACGGTGGCGAGGCCGAGTACTACCGCGACAAGCTCAACCTCCTCGCGTACGGCCCGCGCACGGTGGTGGTCAACGGCAGCGACCCCCGCCTCGCCCTGGAGTTGGGCGACCGGGCGGCGGTGCGGGCCGGCCTGCCCGACAGCGCGCACGTCGCCACCGGCCCGGACGGCACCGACTGGTTCCACCTCGGCGACCAGCCGCTGTTCGCCCGGGGGGTGCTGCCGCTGGTCGGCCGGCACAACGCGGGCAACCTCTGCGTGGCGCTCGCCGTGCTCGACGCGGTCGGCGTGGACGTCGTCGCCCACAAGGACACCCTGGCGGTGGCGGTCGCCGGGTTCCACGGGCTGGCCCACCGGCTCACCGAGATCGTCGACCCGTCCGGCCTCACCTTCGTCGACGACACCCTCGCCACCAGCCCGTACGCGGCGATGCACGCGATCGACGCGTACGACGGGCGGCCCTTGACGGTGATCGTCGGCGGCACCGACCGGGGGTTGGACTACACGCCGTTGGCCACCCACCTGGCCGAGCGGGAGCTGACCGTGATCGGGATTCCGGACAGCGGTCCCCGGATCGTGGCGGCGCTGGCCGGGCTGCCGACGGTGCGTACCGAGGTGGTGGACGACCTGGCGGACGCGGTCCGGCTGTCCCGGGCGGTGACCCCGCCCGACGGGGTGGTGCTGTTGTCCCCGGCGGCCCCCAGCTACGGCCGGTTCCGCAACTTCGAGCACCGGTCCGAGGTCTTCGCCGAGGCGATCCGGGCCACCGCCGGCTGAGCCCCCCGGGGCGGGGTGACGCGGTGTCAGGCGGGGGCGGCGCTCGGGCGACACAGTGGCAGTTGTCGGCGGCGGGCCGGGGTGGCAGCGTGCGGGGCACGCGAAACGCCGCCGCGGAAGGGTGTGCCGATGACCGCCGACGACCTGCTGGCCCGACACCGGGCCGTGCTCCCGTCCTGGATGCCGCTCTACTACGCCGAACCGATCGAGCTGGTCGCCGGGTCCGGACGTCGGGTGACCGACGCCCAGGGCCGCAGCTACCTGGACTTCTTCGGTGGCGTGCTGACCAACATGATCGGTTACGACATTCCGGAGATCCGCGAGGCGGTGCAGCGGCAACTGGACACCGGCCTGGTGCACACCTCCACCCTCTACCTGATCCGGCAGCAGGTGGAGCTGGCCGAGAAGATCGTCCAGGTGGCAGGCATCCCGGACGCCCGGGTCTTCTTCACCAACTCCGGCACCGAGGCGAACGAGGCGGCGCTGCTGGCCGCGACCAGCTACCGCCGCTCGCACCAGATCCTCGCCGTACGCAACTCGTACCACGGCCGGTCGTACGCGGCGATGGGCGTCACCGGCAACCGGGGCTGGACGGCCAGCGCGCACAGCCCGCTCCAGGTGGCCTGGCTGCACTCGGGGGAGCGGCTGCGCGGGCTGCTCGCCCGGCTGCCCGCCGACGACCGGATCGACGCCGCCGTGGAGGACCTGCGCGAGGTGCTCGCCACCCAGACCAGCGGTGACGTGGCGTGTCTGATCGCCGAGCCGGTCCAGGGGGTCGGCGGTTTCGTCGCCCCGCCCGACGGGTTGTTCGCCGGCTGGCGCAAGGTACTCGACGAGCACGGCATCCTGCTCATCTCCGACGAGGTGCAGACCGGGTGGGGGCGCACCGGCGCGCACTTCTGGGGGTACCAGGCGCACGGGGTCACCCCGGACCTGCTCACCTTCGCCAAGGGCATCGGCAACGGCTTCGCCCTGGCCGGGGTGGTCGGCCGGGCCGAGATCATGGAGTCGGTGCCGGCGGTCAGTTTCTCCACCTTCGGCGGGAATCCGCTCGCCACCGCCGCCGGCAACGCCGTCCTGGACTACCTGCGTGACCACGACCTCCAGGCCAACGCGGCCCGGGTGGGCGCGATCCTCGTCGACGGGCTGCGCGCCGCGGTCGCCGACCTCGACGGGGTGGCCGAGATCCGGGGCCGGGGGCTGATGCTCGCCGTGGAGTTCGTCCAGCCGGGTGGCACGGAACCCGATCCGGCGCTGACCGGCCGGGTCGTCGAGGCGTGCCGGGCGGGCGGCCTGCTGGTCGGCAAGGGCGGCCTGTACGGCAACGTGGTGCGGATGGGTCCACCGTTGACCCTCACCGAGGCCGAGGCCCGCGAGGGGCTGGCCATCCTGGTCGAGGCGATCCGTTCGACGGTGGCGGCGGAGGCGGCGCGGTGACCGGGGCGACCCGGCAGACGTCACCCGGCGCGCCGGCCGCGCCCACAGTGGACGGTACCCGGATCGGGCACTTCGTCGACGGTAAGCGGATCGACGGGACGTCCGGCCGGCACGGGGACGTGTTCGACCCGGCGACGGGCCGGCGTACCGGCCGGGTGGCGCTGGCCGGCGCGGCGGACGTCGCGGTGGCGGTCGAGGCGGCCGAGCGGGCCGCCCGGAGCTGGCGGGACGCCTCGCTGGCCCGGCGCACGGCGGTGCTGTTCGCGTTCCGTGAGCTGGTCCACGCCCGCCGGGACCGGCTCGCCGAGGTGATCACCGCCGAGCACGGCAAGGTGCTCGCCGACGCCGCCGGCGAGGTGCAACGCGGCCTTGAGGTGATCGAGTACGCCTGCGGCGTCGCCTCGGCGCTGCGCGGGCGGTTCAGTGAGAACGTCTCCACCGGGGTCGACTCGTACAGCCTGCGGCAGCCGCTGGGGGTGGTGGCGGTGATCTCGCCGTTCAACTTCCCGGTGATGGTGCCGCTGTGGTTCGTGCCGGTGGCGGTGGCCTGCGGCAACGCGGTGGTGCTCAAGCCGAGCGAGAAGGACCCGGGCGCGGCGCTGCTGCTGGCCGAGTGGTTCGTCGAGGCGGGCCTGCCGGCCGGGGTGCTCAACGTGGTCAACGGCGACGCCGAGGCGGTCGACGCGTTGCTGGACCACCCCGGCGTGCGGGCGGTGTCGTTCGTCGGTTCCACCCCGGTCGCCCGGCACGTGCACCGGCGCGCGACGCTCACCGGCAAGCGGGTGCAGGCCCTCGGCGGCGCGAAGAACCACCTGGTGGTGCTTCCGGACGCCGATCTGGACCTGGCCGCCGACGCGGCGGTCAACGCCGGGTTCGGCTCGGCGGGCGAGCGGTGCATGGCGATCTCCGCGCTGGTCGCGGTGGAGCCGGTCGCCGACGCCCTGGTGGCGCGGATCGCCGCGCGGATGGCCGGGCTGCGCACCGGCGACGGGCGGCGCGGCTGCGACATGGGTCCGCTGGTGACCGCCGCGCACGCGGCCCGGGTACGCGGGTACGTGGCGGCCGGGGTGGCCGCCGGGGCGGTGCCGGTGGTCGACGGCCGGGACGTCACGCCGGACGGGGACCCGAACGGGTTCTGGCTGGGTCCGACGTTGTTCGACCGGGTCACCCCGGACATGTCGATCTACACCGACGAGATCTTCGGCCCGGTGCTCGGTGTCGTCCGGGTCGACTCGTACGACGCGGCGGTGGCGCTGGTCAACGCCAACCCGTACGGCAACGGCACGGCGGTCTTCACCAACGATGGTGGCGCGGCCCGGCGCTTCCAGCACGAGGTGGAGGTGGGCATGGTGGGCATCAACGTGCCGATCCCGGTGCCGATGGCGTACTACTCGTTCGGCGGGTGGAAGGCGTCCCTCTTCGGTGACCTGCATGCCCACGGCGAGGACGGGGTGCGGTTCTTCACCCGGGGCAAGGTGGTCACCAGCCGCTGGCCCGACCCGCGCCACGGCGGGGTGAACCTCGGCTTCCCCACCCAGACCTGAGCAGCCACGGCACAGCCAGCAGGCACGGGTGACCGTGTCTGGTAGCGGGGCCGTGCGGACGTACGGTCAGAATGGTGCGGGTCCGCGGCCTGCCAGCGACATCAACACCTGCGTGGCGAGTAGTTTGCGTAAGCCGGTGACGGCGACCGTTCCGACGCGATCGTAGGGCAGTTCCAACTGCAGTCCCTCGACGGCGTTGCGAAGGTCCGTCGTGATCTCGTCCGGCCGGAAGGTGCCACCCCAGCCGTTGAGTCCACCGCGTTGGTTGGTGCTGAGGGAAGCCATGCCGGATATGCGTGCGCCGCCGGACAGGATCAGCCTCGCCGGACCCGAGTAGGTCGTCGTCAAAGTCATCAGCCTTTCAGGGTGAACGCTGCGCACCTCGGCCCCCGGCTGCGGTCATCAGGAGCCGGGGCGTCGGGCTGTGCTCCATCGGGACCAGGGTCGTACGTGCCCCGACCATCAGGGCGGCGGCGCTGTGGAACGTGGCGCGTAGCGGGAGGGGTCTGCGTCGGCTCACGCCTGGCCGGGCGGCCCTGGTCGCTCAGCCGCGGTCGCCGTGGTGAGCGATGGAAACGCCGAACGGCGGCCCGCTGAACCAGTCGGGCCGCCGTGCGTGGAGTGTGGATCAGAGCGGGCGGATGTTCTCCGCCTGCGGGCCCTTCTGGCCCTGGGTGATGTCGAACTCCACCTTCTGGTTCTCGTCGAGGCTGCGGAAGCCGCTCGCCGAGATCGCGGAGAAGTGGGCGAACACGTCGGCACCGCCGTCGTCGGGGCTGATGAAGCCGAAGCCCTTGTCGGCGTTGAACCACTTCACGGTACCTGTAGTCATGTCTGCTCCTCTGCAGGCTGTGGAGAGACCGCACTGCGCGGACCCTTAGCCGCCGAGTTGATAACCCGCATCGAAACGACACGAAAAACGAAAAGCGCCCGGATGGATTTTAGATAACCCATCAGGCGCCCGGAAACGTCTACGGAAATCAAAACTGCAACATGTTTACCGTAGCACACGATCCGTCGCGACTCCGGGGCGGGGGTGGCAATCGCCCTATCCATCGATGTTCGCCATCGCGCCAACCGCGGCCGGAGGCGTCCCGGCGAAAGACCCAACCGGTCGGCGGCATCGACGGAATTCGGTCACGAGCGACCCTGGGAAGAGTCGAGATCGACACCCCTCCCGTCGACGGGCGGGTCCGGCACGAACAGCGGGTGAAGAGCCGCTGGATCGGTGATCCCCGGCAGGTCGCGGGCGGCGAGCCAGGCCGCCGCGGAGGCACCGTCGCCGGCCGGACGCAGGGGCGCGACCGGCCACCGCCGGGCCAGTTCCGCGGTGACGGCGACGGCCAGTGGGGTGCCACCGGTGAGCAGACCGCCGCCGAGGACCACCGGGTCCACCGCGCCGGCCGGTCGGATCCGCGCGACGCTGTCGGCCAGCAGCCCGGCGGCCCGCTCGATCAGCGTGACGGCGACCGGTTCGGTCTCGGCGGCGGCGGCGACCACCAGCGGGGCGAGCCGGGCCAGCTCCACCGCCGGCCGGCGGGTGACCGCCTGCACCACCGCGTCCACGGTCTCCCGGGGCCGGTCGGCGACCTGATCGTCCCCCAGCAGGGTGGCGAGCACCCGGCGGCCCAGTGGCCCCGGCGTCCGGGCCGCGTCCAGGTCGGCGAGCAGACGCCGGACCGCCTCCCGGCCCAGCCAGAACCCGGAGCCGGCGTCGCCGAGCAGCCAGCCGTGCCCGTCGGCGACCCGGTCCAGTCGCCACCGGCACACCTGGGCGGCGATCGCCCCGGTCCCGGCGATCAGGATCGTGCCGTCGGCTGCGGCGGTGCCGGAGGCGTACCCGACGAGGGCGTCGCTGTGCACCGTGTACGGGCAGCGCAGGCCGGCCTCGGACCAGGCCCGGTCGAAGGCGGCCCGGCCGGCCGGGTCGGCGCGCAACCGGCCGGCCCCGGCCAGCCCGATCGCTCCGGCGCGGACCCGGGTCGGGTCGACGCCGTGCAGCGCGCCGCGCAGCGCCGTCAGCAGTTCCGCGGCGGCCTGCTCCGCGCCGTGGCTGGTGGGGTTGCCGCCGCCGGCCCGGCCGGTGCCGAGGCGTTCGCCGGTGAGGGTCAGGGCGGTGGCCCGGGTGGACGTACCCCCGACGTCGAGGCCGACCACGATGGTGCCGGACATCCGCGCGGGCCTCCCCGGGGTGCACTGGTGTGGGGGTGTCCATGCTGGTCGGTGCGGTGCCGCAGGGCAAGACCGGGGGCCGGCGGCGGGCCGTGCGCCAGGTAACAGTTTGAAAACTTCGCCCATGGTCTTGACAGGAAGGGGCCTTCAGTAAGAACTTTTACCACTAACAGTTAACACTCTTTTCCGAAAGGCGTGTCGATGGCCGAGCTCGAGACGGACACCACCGCGGCGACCGCGGTGGTCGATGCCGAGCCCGTCGACCGGCGCGGCGCGGACGGGGTGCTGGCCAGGGTCCGGGCCGGCGCGGGAGAGTTGACGGGAGCGCTGCGCCGGGTCGCCGAGCAGGTGCTCGCCGACCCGGAGGCGGCGGCCCGCGCCACTATCGTCGAGCTGGCCGAGCGCAGCGGCACCTCACCGGCGACCATCACCCGGTTCTGCCGGGCGATGGGCTTCGACGGCTACGCCGACCTGCGCCTGGGCATCGCCTCCGAGACCGGCCGGGCCCGCTCGGCCGGCTGGACCGTCGACATCGGGCGGGAGATCCAGCCCGGCGACCCGCTGGAACGGGTGCTCGACCAGATCATGGCCGCCGACACCCGGGCCATGCACGACACCGCCACCCTGCTCGACCTCGCCGAGGTCGAACGGGCCGCCGTCGCCATCGCCGGCGCCGCCCGGGTCAACATCTTCGGGGCCAGCGGCAGCGCACTGGTCGGCGAGGAGATGCAGTTCAGCCTGCACCGCATCGGGGTCGCCGCGTGGGCCTGGAGCGACGTGCACGAGGGGCTGGCCAGCGCCGCGCTGCTCGGCCCCGGCGACGTGGCGCTGGGCATCTCGCACACCGGGCAGACCCGGGAGACCATCGAGATGCTCGCCGAGGCGGGCAGCCGGGGGGCCACCACCGTGGCGCTGACCGGGTTCCCGCGCTCCCCGCTCGCCGAACTGGCCGACATCGTCCTGCTCACCGCCAGCCAGGCCACCACCTTCCGGCCGGACGCGTTGTCCGCCCGGCACCCCCAACTCGTCGTGCTCGACCTGCTCTACATCGCCGTGGCGCAGCGCACCCACGACCGCGCCCACGCGGCCTTCCGGCGTACCGCCCAGGCCGTGCAGGGGCACAAGGCCGCGAAGGGGACCACCTCATGATCAGTGCCCAGGGGTACGTGCGGGCCGTCCGGCCCGTCCTCGACCGGCTGCTCGACACCCAGGCCGAGGCGATCGGCCGGGCCGCCGACCTGATCGCGGCCAGCCTGCGGGCCGGCGGTGTGCTCCAGGCGTTCGGGGCCGGCCACTCCGAGGCGTTCGCCGCCGAACTGGTGGCCCGCGCCGGCGGCCTGGTCCCCACCAACCGGATCGGCCTGCACGACCTGGTGCTGCACGGCGACGCCCCACGCGACGTGCTCACCGACCCCAAGCTGGAACGCGACCCGGCCGTGGCCCACCAGCTCTACCCGCTGGCCCGGCCGCAGCCGGCCGACGTCTTCCTGATCGCCTCCCAGTCCGGCATCAACGGCTCGGTGGTCGAGCTGGCGACGCTGGTCACCGGGCACGGCCATCCGCTCATCGCGGTCACCTCGGTCGCGCACACCGCACGGGTCGCACCCCGCCACCCGTCCGGGCGTCGACTCGCCGAACTCGCCGACGTCGTGCTGGACAACGGCGCACCGTACGGCGACGCACTGCTGCCGCTGGAGGGCGGCGGCGCGGTCTGTGCGGTCTCCTCGGTCACCTCCGCGCTGCTGGCGCAACTGGTGACCGCGGAGGTCGTCCGACGGTTCCACCAGGCCGGAGAGGTACCCCCTATCTACCTCTCCGCCAACGTCCCCGGTGGGGACGCGCACAACCTCGCCCTCGAGTCGCGGTACGCCGGGCGTCTCCGGCGGACCGCCTGACCCGGACACCCAAGGAGAGACGACGATGTCGAATACCCCCGAGACCCCCGCCGCGCTGAGCCGGCGCACCCTGCTGGGCCGCACCGCCGCGGCGGGCCTGCTCGCCACGCCGGTGGTCAGCCTGCTGGGCGCCTGCGCCACCAGCGGCTCCGACGAGACCCCCACCAAGGCCGAGGAGGGCACCAAGAGCGCCGCCAACCCGCTGGGTGTCGCCGAGGACGCCCCGCTGGAGGTGGTCATCTTCAACGGCGGCTACGGCGAGAAGTACGCCACCGACGTGCACGAGCCGCTGTACAAGAAGGCGTTCCCCAAGGCGGAGATCAAGCACCAGTCCACCCAGGCGGTCTCCACCATCCTCCAGCCCCGGTTCGCCTCGGGTAACCCGCCGGAGTTCGTGAACAACTCCGGCGAGAAGCTGATCGACTTCGGGTCGCTGGTGGCCGACGGGCAGCTGATGGACCTCACCGAGCTGTGGGACGCCCCGTCGGTCGACGACCCGAGCAAGAAGGTCCGCGACACCGTCGTCCCCGGCACGGTCGAGGCGGGCTCGTTCAACGGCAAGCCGTACGTGCTGTACTACGTCTCCACCGTCTTCGGCATCTGGTACTCGGGCAAGCTGTTCAAGGAGAACGGCTGGGCCCCGGCGAAGACCTGGTCGGAGTTCACCGCCCTGCTCGACGGCATCAAGTCCAAGGGCATCACCCCGTACGGCTACGCCGGGGCGAACGCGGCCTACTACCAGTGGAACGTGATCCTGACCCACGCCGCGAAGATCGGCGGCACCGACGTGCTCAAGAACATCGACAACCTGGAGGACGGTGCCTGGCAGCAGGACGCCGTGAAGCAGGCGGCGCAGGCGTGGGAGGAGATCGGCGCCAAGTACGTCGACAAGAGCTTCGAGGGGCTCAAGCACACCGACGTGCAGCTCCGGCAGAACCAGTACAAGCTGGCCTTCTACCCCAGCGGCGACTGGCTGGAGGGCGAGCAGAAGAAGGACACCCCGGCCGGCTTCGAGTACCAGCTCATGCCGGTGCCGAGCCTCACCGGCTCGGACAAGCTGCCGGCCACCGCCGTGCGGGCCACCGCCGGTGAGGGCTACTTCGTCTCGGCCAAGAGCAAGAACCCGCGCGGTGGTCTGGAGTACATGCGCCAGATGCTCTCGGTGGCCGGGGCGAAGGGCTTCACCGAGGTGGTCAAGGCCCCGACCGTGGTCACCGCCGGCAGCGCGGGCTTCGCCTTCCCGCCGGGGGTGGCCAGCTCCCAGGCCGCCCTCGCCGCCGCCGGCAAGGACGTGTTCAACCTGTACTTCGACGGCTGGTACAAGGAGCTGGACACCGAGGCGCGCACCGCCACCAACGAGCTGATGTTCGGCCGGATCAAGGCCGACGCCTTCGTGGAGCGGATCCAGAAGCGGGCCGACGCCATCAAGAAGGACAGCTCCGTCGCCAAGTTCACGCGCTGACCGATCGGAGAAGCGGGATCATGCGGCACGGCAAGTATCCGTTCGTGATCGGGTTCCTGTTCGCCCCGGTCACGCTGTACGTGGTCTTCGTCATCGCACCGTACGCGCAGGCGTTCCAGATCTCGATGACCAACTGGCGGGGGCTGTCCGCCCCGCAGTGGGTGGGCTTCGACAACTACCGGCGGCTGCTCGACGACGGGCGCTTCTGGCAGGCGGTCCAGCACCACGGCGTACTGCTGCTTGCCCTGCCGCTGATCACGATCGCCATCGCGTTGTTCTTCGCCTTCCTGCTCAACGTGGGCGGGCGCAGCGTGGGCGGCCAGCGGCAGGGGGTCCGGGGGTCGAAGTTCTACCGGGTGGTGTTCTTCTTCCCCCAGGTCCTGGCGGTGGCCATCATCGCGGTGCTGTTCCAGATGGTGTACCGGCCCAACGAGTCCGGCCTGATCAACGGCGTGCTGATGAAGCTCGGGCTGGACCCGGTGCTGTTCCTGATCCGGCCGAACCTGGCCCTGTGGTCGATCATCGCGGTGCTGGTCTGGCAGGCCGTCGGCTTCTACGTGGTGCTCTTCTCGGCCGGGATGGCCTCCATCCCGGGCGAGATCTACGAGGCGGCCGAGATGGACGGGGCGAGCAAGGTGATGCTGTTCTTCCGGGTCACCCTGCCGCTGCTCTGGGACACCCTCCAGGTGGCCTGGGTCTATCTCGGCATCGCCGCGTTCGACGCGTTCGCCATCGTCGCGGTGCTCTCGGTGGACAGCGGCGGCCCGGACGGCGCGACGACGGTGCTGGCGGTGGAGATCTACCGCAACGCCTTCGTCTACTCGAAGTACGGCTACGCCTCGGCGATGGGTGTGGCGCTGTTCTTCCTCACCCTCACGTTCGCGGCGCTGACGCTGCGGTTGACCAAGCGGGAAAGCGTGGAGTACTGAGATGGCCGCACAGACGACGCTGCCGCCGGCCGCGGCGGACACCCCGCCCGGCCGGCCCGCCCCCGCGCCCGCCGGGGCCGGGGCGCGCACCACGAGGTACGACTGTTCAGCGGGCTCGGTCAGGTGGCACTCGCCGTCTGGGCGGTGATCGTCATCGTGCCGATCCTCTGGACGTTCCTGGCCGCGTTCAAGAACACCGGCGAGATCTTCAGCAGCCCGTGGACGCTGCCGGCGGAGCTGCGCTGGGAGAACTTCGGCCGGGCCTGGACCAAGGCGCACGTCGGCCGCTACTTCCTCAACAGCGTCTTCGTGGTGTCGTGCAGCACCTTCGGCACCATGCTGTTCGGTTCGATGGCCGCGTACGTGCTGGCCCGGTACAAGTTCCGGGGCAACCGGGCGATCTACTACCTGTTCGTCTCCGGGCTGGCCTTCCCGGTCTTCCTGGCGCTGGTGCCGCTGTTCTTCGTGGTCCGCAACCTGGGCCTGCTGGACACCCACACCGGCGTGATCCTGGTCTACATCGCCTACTCGCTGCCGTTCACCATCTTCTTCCTGGCCGCGTTCTTCCGGACGCTGCCGAACTCGGTGGCCGAGGCCGGCATGATCGACGGCTGCTCGCACACCCGGCTGTTCTTCCAGGTGATGTTGCCGATGGCGAAGCCGGGCCTGATCAGCGTGGCGATCTTCAACATCATCGGGCAGTGGGCGCAGTACCAGTTGCCCCTGGTGCTGCTCTCCAACGCCAAGGACAAGTGGGTGCTCACCCAGGGCATCGCCGACATCTCGGTCAACGCCGGCTACGAGGCCGACTGGTCCGGCCTGTTCGCCGCCCTGACCATCGCCATCCTTCCGATGATCATCGTGTACGCGATCTTCCAGCGGCAGATCCAGTCCGGCCTGACCTCCGGCGCGGTCAAGTGACCGGGCGGCGTGGCGGGGTCCCCTCACCCCGCCACCCCGCCGGTGACCCGGGGTGCCCCGACGGGTGATCCGGGCCGGGTGTGTCACAGGGGCGGGGCAGAATCGGGCCGTGGCGGTGCTGGCGGTGGCGGCGGGGGAGCGGGGCGGGGGTGCCCTCCGGCCGCTGGACGCCGCCGGTAACCCGGCCGGGCCCGTCGAGCCGGTCGACGACCTGCCCGCCGCCGTGGCCGCCCGCGAGGCGGCCGAACGCCCCCGCTGGGTGTGGGCGTCCGGTGCGACGCTCTACCCGGTCCTGCTGCGCGCCGGGGTGCGGGTCGAGCGCTGCCACGACATCGAGCTGACCGAGGGGCTGTTGCTGGGGCACGCGGGCCGGTGGGGTGAGCCCCGCTCGCTGGCCGCCGCGTACGCCCGGCTCACCGGGGCCGCCGTCCCACCCGACCCGCCGCCCCGGCCGCCCGCGCCGCCCGGCCACGGGCAGGCCGCGCTCTTCGACGCCGTCGCCGGCCCGCCGGCCCCCGGCATCGACGCCCTGACCCGGGTGTACGCCGACCAGCTCGCCCGGGTCGCCGCCACCGCCCATCCCGGCCGGTTCCGGCTGCTGGTGGCCGCCGAGTCGGCCGGCGCGCTGATCGCGGTGGAGATGGCCGCCGTCGGGCTGCCCTGGCGTGCCGACGTGCACGACGGGATCCTCGCCGAGCTGCTGGGCGAGGCGTCCCCGGTGGGTGGGCCGCCCCGGCGGCTGGCCGAGCTGGCCGCCCGGATCGCCGAGGCGCTCGGCGTCCGGCAGGTGCACGCCGACTCCCCGGCGGAGCTGCTGCGCGCCTTCGCCCGGGTCGGGGTGGAGTTGCCCAACACCCGGGCCTGGGTGTTGCGCGGTGTCGACCATCCGGCCGTCCCGCTGGTGCTCGAATACAAGGAGCTGTACCGGATCTGGACGGCGCACGGCTGGGCCTGGCGGGACGCGTGGGTCCGGAACGGCCGGTTCCGCCCGGAGTACGTCCCCGCCGGGGTGGTCTCCGGCCGGTGGGCCACCCGGGGCGGTGGCGCGTTGCAGATCCCCAAGGTGATCCGGCGGGCGGTGGTGGCCGATCCGGGCTGGCGGCTGGTGGTGGCCGACGCCGGTCAGCTGGAGCCCCGGGTGCTCGCCGCGGTCTCCGGTGACGCCCGGCTGGCCACCGCCGGGGCGGCCGGTGACCTCTACGCGGCGCTGGCCCAGGACTCCTTCGGCGGTGACCGGGCCCGCGCCAAGCTCGCCCTGCTCGGCGCGATGTACGGGCAGACCGGGGGCGGGGCGTTGCCGGCGCTGGCGGTGCTCAAGCGCAGCTATCCGACCGCCTTCGGCTACCTGGAGGCGGCGGCGCGTACCGGGGAGGCGGGGGGCCTGGTCCGGTCCTGGCTGGGCCGCACCTGCCCGCCGGGGACGGTCGGCTCCGGCGACGGTGACGACGCCCCGGTGGACCCGGACGCCGGGGCGGACCCGCGCTCGCCCCGGGCGCGGGCGGCCCGCTCCCGGGGCCGGTTCACCCGCAACTTCGTCATCCAGGCCACCGCCGCCGAGTGGGCCTCGACGCTGCTCGCCTCGCTGCGGGGAGAGCTGGCCGGGGTCGGTGGGGAGCTGGTCTTCTTCCAGCACGACGAGGTGATCGTGCACTGCCCGGCCGAGCTGGCCGACCCGGTGGCCGAGGCGATCCGCCGCGCCGGGCAGCGCGCCTCGGCGCTGCTGTTCGGCCCCACCCCCGTGCGCTTCCCCCTCGACCTCTCCACCGTGACCACCTACGCCCAAGCCTGACCCCACCCACCCACCCACCTCCCCACCCCACCCCACCGGCCCCGTCGCGGCGCCCGCCCCCGGTGATCAAGAGGTTTGCGTCAGATTCGCCCGCTCGCGGTGACGCGAACCTCTTGATCACCGGGGCGAACCGGGGGCAAACCAGGGACGCGGCGGGTGGGGAGGGCGGGCTGGTTCAGGGTATACGCGTGAAATATCCGTTTCGTGCCGACACTCATCCCCCGGGGGCTCGTTGCACCCGGTGTGCGTATCGCAGGAATGATCATCGCGGCGGGTGGGGGGCGTCGGCTCGGCGGCCCCGAGGCGTTGCTGCGCCAGGGGGACCGGCTGCTGGTCAGCTGCATGATCGACACGATGATCGCGGCCGGCTGTGAGCAACTGGTGGTGGTGCTCGGGTCGGCGGCCGACGAGGTGCGGGCGGCGGCCGACCTGAGTCCCGCCACGGTGGTGGTCAACCGGGCATCGGGGGCCGGGGTGGGCTCGTCCATCCGGGCCGGCCTGGCCGCGTTGGCCGACGAACGGGTCGAGGCGGTGGTGGTGGTGCCTGTCGACATGCCCGGTCTCACCCCGGAGGCGGTCCGCCGGGTGGCGGCGTTGCCGTACCCGGACGTGCTGGCCTGCGCCACCTACGACGGGCTGCGCGGGTACCCGATGCTGTTCGGCCGTCGGCACTGGGCCGGCATCGCGACCCTGGCCAGCGCCGACATCGGCGCCCGACCGTACCTGCTGGCGCACAAGGACCAGATCGTCGACATCGCCTGCGACTCGGTGGCCGACGGCAACCGGGTGGACACCCCGGAACTGATGGCGCTCTACGGCCTCACCGTGCCGCCCCAGCGGGTCGGCGTCTGAGCGTGGTCAGCCGTCGGGCGGGCGGCAGATGTCGACGGAGTGCCGGGGGCGCAGCCGCCCGTCGAACGCGACGGTGACCGCCGGCCGGTCGACCAGCGACACCCGGACCGTCCGCTCGCCGACGAACTCGGCGTCGATCCGCCCCCGGGGGCGCTCGTAGCGGCAGGTGACCAGTTCCCGGTCGGCGTCGTGGCTGAGCAGCCCGGCCCGGGTGCGTACCCGCAGTTCGGTGTGCGGCAGATCCTTCCAGTCGCGGGTGTCCAGCCGGACCACCGCGTACCGGCCGTCGGGGGAGACGGCCAGTGTGGAGTCCCGCTCGACGGTCGAGGCGAATCCGGTGCGGTACATGCCCCACGCGCCGGTGCCCACGCCGAGCAGCACCGCGCAGCCGAGCGCGCCCGACCGAAGCGCCGTCGTGGCGGGCGGTTGCCGGGCGGCCAGCCAGCCGGCGGCCACCAGCGTCAGCGCGGCCAGGGTGGCGAGCCCGAGCAGGGGCAGCGGCCGGTGCAGGAAGCGTGCCGCCGGATAGAGCCGGGCGTACCCGGCGTCCCAGAGCACGCCCGCGAAGAGGGCCAACGACAGCAGCGTCAGCAGGCCGGCGAGGAGCCGTCCGCGACCGGACCCGGCGAGGGGGCGGGTCCCGGGGCCGGCGGACATGCTACGCATCGTAGGCGTGCGGAGCGCTCCCGGGCCGTCCCACGTTCGGCTGGTCCCGGTGTTTCGCGCCCACCGCCCGGGGTGGACGCCGACCGGTCAGACCTCGATGTTGAACCGTTGCAGCACCGAGGGGGCGACCAGGCCGACGGCCGCGAGTACGGAGAGCACCGTCAGCGCGGTCCGCAGCACCACCACCTCGGCCTTGCTGCCGGTACGCAGCGCGATGCTGTTCGGCAGCCCGATCATCGTCCACATCCGGCGCTTGATCGGGATCGGCCAGAGGATCGGGACCCCGGCCTTGGTGATCATGTCGCCGAGGATGTGCACGAAACAGCCCACCCCGACGGCCAGCCCGATCATCGGATAGCCACGGTCACCGGGGAGGTTGGCGAAGGTGAACCAGGCGGCGGCGGCCGAGACGAGGGTGACGATCACCCAGCCGGCCCGCTCGGCCCACTCGTCGAACAGGCCGCGCAGCGCCAGCCCGATCATGAAGAACAGGATGCTCACCACCGCCCACTTGCCGTACGCGGTGCACAGCGCGGTGGTGCCCCAGCCGACCAGCACGGTGAACGGGATGGTGTGGGTCAGGGTGCGGTGACCGTTGTTGCGACGCGGGTCGCGGCTGAGCTTGGTGGCGTAGTAGACGCCGAGCGAGATCTTCTCCATCACCTCGGCGACGAACAGCGAGAAGACCCCGAAGGTGCGGGCCACCGTCGCGCCGCCCTGGTTGCGGGTGACCTTGCCGGAGAGGTCGAGGTCAGGAAAGAGCGCCCCACCGGCGCAGACGGCGGTGCCGACGGCCAGGGCCAGCGGTGACTGGTGGTAGTCGGCGAACTGGTCCAGCGCCCACGACCCGGTCAGCCACACCGCCGCGCCCGACAGCGCGTGGGACGGTCCCATCATGTCGCCTCGCCCCTCCCCGTTTTCTTGATCGACAACGCTACGCCACTGTGTCAGAACCGCCGCCGACAGGGCAACAACCCGTTCGGTCCACAGGGGAGGGTGTCAGGTGGCGGCAGGGCGGAAACTCTGCCGGATCATCAGGAAGTATGTCGCGTTGACCTGCCAGTCGAACTGGTCTGTCAACCATGAGACGGTGTAGGCCCGTCGCGGGGCGACCCGGACCAGCAGTCGGGCGGTGTGCAGCCGGGCCCCGGTCGGGCCGGTCCACTCGCACTCCCACAGCGCCCCGCCACGGAACATGTCCAGCGCGGAGATGTCCACCCGCCGGTAGCCGGTGAGCCGACCGTCGTCGGTGAGCCGGCGTTCCTCGGCCCGCCAGTGGGCGACCGGGTCGGCCGGGGCGACACCGGGGGTGATGCTGAGCACCCGGGGGCCGCCGGGCTCACGCAGGCAGGTCACCGGGCCGTCGGTGTAACGCAGCCAACCGGCCGGCGCGGCGATCCGGAAGCCGTCCGGGTCGGCGTACCAGGTCCAGCCCGCGACCAGGCCGAAGCGCTCACCCGGCGGCGGCGGCGCGGACCGGACCGGGGTGGCGTCGGCCGGCGCGGGCGCGGCGCACGGGAAGGCCGCCGGCCGGGCCGTCCCGGTGCCGGCGCCGACGCCCGGTGCGGACGACGGGCCGGTGTCGTCCCGCAGCGCGACCGACGCTCCGGCCCCGGCCAGCAGCGTGCCCACGACGGCCACCGCGACCAGGGCGATCCGCTGCCGCCGCCGGCGCGGCCCACCGACCGGCAGCGGCGGGGTGTCCCCGCCGGCCGGCACCACCGTGGTGGCTGGCGCGGCCGGGGCGGACGCCTGCGGCGTGGTGGGCGTCGCCGTGAGCGCCGCGCTCAGCCGGGTCTGCGTCTCGGCGGCGGTGAGCCGTCGTTCCGGTTCGCGGCGCAGCAGGCCCTCCAGCACCGGGCGCAGCGCCCCGGCCCGACGCGCCGGGTCGGGCGGCTCGGTGGCCAGTGCGCTCAGCGTCGCCATCGCGCTGCCCCGGGCGTACGGCGACCGCCCCTCCACCGCCGCGTAGAGGGTGGCCCCCAGCGACCACAGGTCGGTACGCGGGTTGGAGACCCCGTCGCGGGCGCGTTCGGGGGCGACGAACTGCGGAGAGCCGAGCACCATCCCCGGCCCGGTCATCGCCCCGTCACCGCCGTCGAAGGTGGCCAGTCCGAAGTCGGTGAGCACCACCCGCCCGTCGTCGGCGACCAGGACGTTGTGTGGTTTGACGTCGCGGTGCAGCACCCCGGCGGCGTGGGCGGCGCGTAGGGCGGCCAGCACCGCCAACCCGATCCGGGCGACCCGGTGCGGGTCCAGCGGCCCCTCCGCGGCGAGCAGTTGTTGCAGCGAGCGGGACGGGACGTACTCCATCACGATCCAGGGATTGTCCCCGTCGTGCACCACGTCGTAGATCCGGACCACGTTGGGGTGGTTCAGCCGGGCGGCGGTGCGGGCCTCGCGCAACGTGCGCAGCCGTAGTTCCTCGCGTTCGTGCGCGGCGAGCCAGTGCGGCGGGACGACCTCCTTGACCGCGACGTCCCGGTGCAGCATCTCGTCGCGGGCCAACCAGACCCGGCCCATCCCGCCGGTGCCGACCAGACCGAGCAGCCGGTACCGCCCGGCGACGCGCTGCTCGTGCACGACGTTTCCCCCTCGCTGCCCCCGCTACCAGGATATCCACGGTGGCCGAGGTGTTTCCCGGCGGCGGATCGGGTGGGCGCAGCGCGGGCGGGCCGGCCCGAGGGGGGCCGACGGGAGCGGCGGACCGGGGCGGGTCAGGTGGGCGAGGTCAGCTCCGTCGACCGGCCCCGGAAGCTCTCCCGGACCACCGCCAACTCGTCGGTGGCGTCGTCCCAGTCCTCGTCGGCCGACGACCAGCTCAGCATGTATCCGGACAGGTCCCGGCCGGGGATCAGCCGGACCCCGTGCTCCCGGCCGCCGAACGGGGTGTCCCAGCGGCACTCCCACTGGGCGCCGTCGCCGTCGGACGCCGCCAGCTTGATCTTGTCGTACCCGGGCAGGGCGCCGAAGCCGAGCTGGGTGCGTTCCTCGGCCTGGAGCCGTTCCAGCGCCCCGCCGCCGCCACCGGTCAGCGGTTCCACGCTCAGCGTCCGCCGGCTGCCCGGGTCGCGGAAGCAGGCTATCTGCCCCTCCTGGGTGCGCAGCCAGCCGATCGGGACGGCGATCCGGTAGCCGACGCCGTCGTACCAGGTCCAGCCGGTCGGGGGCCGGAAGCCGTCGTCCACGGTCGCCGGTCGCCCGGTGACCTCGGTGCCGACCGGGTCGGGACGCAGGCACGGCAGCGGGGGCGGGGTGACGTCCGGTGCCCCGGGTGGCGGGCCCGGCCGGCCCGGACCACCGGCCGGCGGGCCGTACGGGCGGGTCGAGGGGGTGCTGCTGGCCGGCACGTCGGTGTTCCGTGGGGCGGCCCGGTGCTCGTCGTCGTTGATGGCGACGGTGGTGCCGATGCCGGCCGTCGCCCCCACCGCGAGGGTCACCCCGGCCAGGATCCAGCCCCGGGCGCTCCCGGGCAGCCGGGCGAGCATTCCGGCCGGCCCGCCCGTGCCGGTCGCCCGCCGTGACCCCGCGCCCGCGCCGGACCGTCCCGGCCCGCGTCCACCCGGCGTGACCGCGCCCGGTCCGGGGCCGGTCGGCGGTGCTCCGGCCGGTCCCGGACCGTAACCGGTCGGGTCGCCGGCCGCCGTGCCGCCGCGTCCGTCGGTGCCGCCCGGCCCCGGCGGGTAGCCTCCCGGGTCACCCGACCCGGCGACGGTGCGGCCGGGCCCGCCCGGGGTCACCTCGGCCGGCTCCCGGCCGGGGCCGCCGGGCCCGACGGTCGGGGAAGCGCCCCCCGCCGGCTGGTGGCCGGCCGGTTCGAGGCCGGGGGAACCGGCAGGGGTGGGGGAGACGGGCCGCTCGGTCGCGTCGGCGGGGACCCGCCGGCCGGGTGGTCCCCAGTCCCGCTCGGCGTCGAGGTCCGCGCGGGTACGCGGTGCTGCCGGCGGGTCGTCCGTGGCCGGTGGCGGGGTCGGCCGGGCCACGCCCATCGGGCGGGGGACGGGCAGCACCACCGTGGGCGGCTCGGGCCGGGGTGTCGTCCGGGTCACCTCCTCCAGGCGACGGGCGGCCTCGTCGTGGCGGATGCGGTGCCGGGGGTCGCGTACCAGCAGCCCGTCGAGCACGGGGCGCAGCGGCCCGGCGTGCGGGGCCGGGTCCGGTGGGGAGGTGGCCAGGGCGGCCAGGGTGGCCATCGCGGTGCTGCGGGCGTACGGGGAGCGGCCCTCGACGGCGGCGTGCAGGGTGGCGCCGAGCGACCACAGGTCGGCCTCCACGCTGGACACCCCGTCGGCGGCGCGTTCGGGGGCGACGAACTGCGGGGAGCCGAGCACCATCCCGGGGCGGGTCATCAGCCCGTCACCGCCGTCGAAGGTGGCCAGCCCGAAGTCGGTGAGCATCACCCGGCCGTCGTCGGCGACCAGGACGTTCTGCGGTTTCACGTCGCGGTGCAGCACCCCGGCGGAGTGCGCGGCGCGCAACGCGGACAGCAGCGCCAGCCCGATCTCGGCGGCGCGGAGCGGCTCGACCGGGCCGGTGGTGTCCAGCACCGTCTGCAACGACCGGGACAGGACGTACTCCATCACGATCCACGGTCGTTCCTCGACCTGCACCACGTCGTAGACCCGGACCACGTTGGGGTGGTTGAGTCGGGCCGCGGTGCGGGCCTCGCGCAGCGTCCGCAGCCGCACCTCGTCGCGTTCGTCGTCGGCCAGCCAGGCGGGGGGCACCACCTCCTTGACCGCCACCTCGCGGTGCAACACCTCGTCGCGGGCCAGCCAGACCCGGCCCATGCCACCCCGGCCCACCAAGTTCAACAGGCGGTACCGGCCGGCGATCACTACCTGCTGCACCGTTCTCCTCACCATCGGCCGAGGTACACCGTAGCCAATGGATCGGGGCGGACCTATCGGTTGTCAGGTCTCGATCCGGTCAGCAGGCCGCGCCGTCCCATGCCAGCAGGTTGCCCTCGGGGATGGTGATCCGTTGCCGGCCGCCGGCCAGCAGGCCCGCCGCCCGTCGGGCCTGGAAACCGCCGTGGTCGCGGCGGGCGGTGGCGTAGCTGCCCGCGGTGCGCGCGGCGATGGCCGCCCAGCCGTACCGCTCGCCGACCATGGTGCGGGCCCGCCGGGCCACCCGGCGGGCGAAGACCTCGTCGCCGATGAGCCGGTCGACCGCGCCGGCCAGCGCGCCCGGGTCGCTGTGCGGGAAGGTCACCCCGGTGACCCCGGGTTCGACGATCTCGGCGAGCCCGCCGGTGCTCGCCACGGCCAGCGGTGCGCCGGCCGCCGCCGCCTCCAGGGCGATCATGCCGAACGGTTCGTAGAGGCTCGGTACGACTGTCGCGTCGGTGGCGGCGAGCAGCGCCGGGAGTTGGCCGGCGTCGAGGAAGCCGGTGAACCGGACGCTGTCGCCGACGTGCAGCCGGCGTACCTGGTCGACCAGTTCGTCTTTGTACGGGCCGTCCCCGGCGATCACCACCCGCAGCCCCGGGTGCCGGTCGCGCAGGTGGGGTACGGCGTCGACGAGGTGCTGGACGCCCTTCTCGTAGACCAGCCGACCGGCGTAGCCGACCAGCGGGCCGTCCCCGGCGAACCGGGCGCGGGCCGAGGCGACCGCCCGGGGTCGGGCCCGGAAGGCCCGGTCGTCGACCCCGTTGGGCACCACGTCGACCCGCCCGGCGGGTACGTCGAACAGCTGGCTGACCTGGGCACGCATGTAGCCGGAGCAGGCGATCACCCGGGCCGAGGCGTTGCTGAGCCAGTGTTCGACGCCGTGGATGGTGCGGTTGAGTTCCCCGGGCAGCCAGCCCTGGTGCCGGCCGGCCTCGGTGGCGTGGATGGTGGTGACCAGCGGCAGGTCGAGGTGTTCGGCCAGGGTGACGGCGGTGTGCCCGACCAGCCAGTCGTGGGCGTGGATGACGTCGTAGCCGGCGGTGTCGGCGGCCCGCAGGGCGGTCCGGGTCAGGGTGTGGTTGAACGCCATCGTCCAGGCCAGCAGGGAGCCGGTGGCCAGCGGGAAGGTCACCGGGTCCTCGGGGGCGCGCAGGACGCGTACGCCGTCGGCGTACTCCTCCAGCGGCGCCCCGTCGGCGTGCCGGGTGACCACGGTGACCTCGTGCCCGGCGGCGGCCAGGGCGGTGGCCAGGGCGTGCACGTGCCGGCCGAGGCCGCCGACCAGCACCGGCGGGTACTCCCAGGACAGCATGAGCACCCGCTGGTGCCGGGCGGGGTGGATGTCGATCACGTCGGCGTCTGGTGACATGCGGCCCCCTTCGGGTGGTGTCCTGGGCGCGCGCCGGTGGGACACCATGAGGGTGTCCTGCGCTGGCCCGGGGTCGGGGCCAATCCTGCCGAGTGCTGGATAACCAGCGGAGACGCCACCGTTGCCGGTGTGTAACGCGTGCCTATCGGGCCCGTCGGACGCGGAGCAGCTCGGCCACCGACCACGCCTGGAACGGGCATCCGGTGGCGGCGTGCGGGGCGGTGGCGTCCGCCGTCTCACTCACCGACCCCAGACCGAATTCCGCCAGATGTCCGACCAGACCGACCAGCAGGTCGTCGGTGGGCAGCCCGGCCTTCCGGTACGCCTCGACGAACGGCCCGACCAGCCACGGCCAGACCGTCCCCTGGTGGTACGCGCCGTCCCGCTCGGCCGGCCCGCCCCGGTGCCGGGGCGCGAACTCCGGCGCGTCGGGGGCGAGACTGCGCGGCCCCAACGGGGTGAACAGCCCGGCCGCCACCCGACGCAGCGCCACCGGGTCCGGCTCCAACGGCGCGTACGGCAGCGACCAGGCGAGCAGCTGGTTGGGGCGCAGCAGGTCGTCGTCGTGGTGCGCCGCCCCACCCAGCGGGTACGCCGGGGCGGGCGCGTCCACCACGTCGTGCAGCCAGCCCGCCGGGGTGGGGAACCGCTTGCCGAACGCCTCCCGGGCCCGGTCGTGCAGCCGCCACAGCTCGTCCGGGTCCTGCCCGGCCAGCTCGGTCAGCTCCGCCAACCCGGCCAACCCGTTGATCCACAACGCGTTCACCTCGACCGGCTTGCCGACCCGGGGGGTCACCGGCACCCCGTACACCCGCGCGTCCATCCAGGTCAGCGCCGTGCCCGGGGTGCCACCCTGGGTGATCAGCCCGTCGGCCGGGTCGACGGCGATGCCGTACCGGGTGCCGGCCAGGTGCGCCCGCACCACCCCGTGCAGCGCCGGCAGCAGCTCGTCGCCCAGGTCGGTGTCGCCGGTGACGGTGACGTGCCGGCCGACCGCGTGCAGGAACCACAGCGTCGCGTCGACCGTGTTGTACTCCACCCGACCGGTGTCGGCGGTGTTCGCCAGCATCCCCTCCGACAGGGTCGCCGCGTACGCCCGCAGCAGCTCCCGCCCCTCGTCGGCCCGCCCGGTGCACAGGAACAACCCCTCGTACGAGGTCATCGTGTCCCGCGACCAGGCGCCGAACCAGGGGTACCCGGCCACCACGTCGGGCCCGGCGGGGGTGCGCACCACGAACGCGTCGGCGGCCAGCGCCAGGGTCGCGTCCACCGCGTCGGCCGGCTTCGCCGCCGCCACCACCGCCCGGTGCCGCTGCCGGGCCGCCGCCACCACCTGCGTCGCCGGGGGCGGCTCCTCGGCCAGGTCACCGGCCCAGGCCAGCACCGACACGGTGTCCCCGGGCTGCTCCAGCGCGCCGGAGAACCGCCCGGCGCACCACAGATCCTCGTCGGGGTGCAGCCCCCGGGCGGCCTCCTCGCGGTGGTGCACGCCCAGCCACCACTGCCCCTCGGGCGTCCAGTCCGGGCCGGCGAGGCGGAACGCGCCCTCGACCACCGCACCGCCGTCGGCCGGCTCCACCCGGGGCGTCGGCCCGTCGGCCCGCCGCTCGCCGTGCGCGTCGCGCCAGGTGCAGGCGGCCGACAGGTCCAGCCGGACCGGGCCGCCGGCCACCAGCCGGTGCACCACCGCCACGGCGGACCGGCCGTACGTCATGGCCAGCTCCCGCTCGATCACCACGTCGCCGATCCGCCACCGCCACCGGGGCAGCCCGTCGACCAGGTCGAACCGTTCCAGGTACTCGAAGCCGCGCGGGTCGACCACCCCGGAGTTCCACTCGTGCGCGCCGAGCCGGACCCGGGCCCCGGACGGCAGGACCACCGCCGGGTCGAGGCTGACCAGACCCACCCGGCGGGCGGCCGGGGTCTCCCCGGCGACCACCAGCAGACCGTGGTAGCGGCGGGTCCGCAGCCCGCTCACCGTGCCCATGGCGTACCCGCCGAGACCGTCGGTGACCAGCCATTCCCGGGTCGCCCCGTCGGCCAGTTCACCGCAGACCCCCGGCCCGAAACCGAACTCGATCAACTTCTTTCCTCCTGTGGCGGCGAGGTGTAACACGCCACGACGACAATGGCCGCTGTGGTCAAGTACCCCGGCGGCGTCGAAAATGTGCAGGTGTTCACCGACAGATCGCCCTCCGACGCCCCGTCCCCCGACGCCGAACGGCTCCGGCTCGCCCAGGCCGACGCCGGGGAGCAGGACTGGCGCGCATGGGGTCCCTATCTGTCCGAGCGGGCGTGGGGGACGGTACGGGAGGACTACAGCGAGCACGGCACGGCGTGGGACTACTTCCCCCACGACCACGCGCGGTCCAGAGCCTACCGGTGGAACGAGGACGGCATGGCGGGCGTCTGCGACGACCGGCAGACGTTCTGCTTCGCGCTGGCGCTGTGGAACGGGGTGGACCCGATCCTCAAGGAGCGGATGTTCGGCCTCGGCGGCGACGGCGGCAACCACGGCGAGGACGCCAAGGAATACTGGTGGTACCTCGACAGCACCCCCACCCACTCGTGGATGCGCTGGCGCTACCACTATCCGCAGGCCGCCTTCCCGTACGACGAGCTGGTCGCCGTCAACGCCCTGCGCGGCCGGGACGAGACCGAGTACGAGCTGGTCGACACCGGCATCTTCGACGACGACCGGTACTGGGCGGTCACCGTCGACTACGCCAAGGCGTCCCCGACCGACCTGTGCATCCTGATCACGGTCGCGAACCGGGCCGACGAGGCGGCCACCCTGCACGTGCTGCCGACGCTGTGGTTCCGCAACACCTGGGCCTGGGGCCCGCCCGGCGCGGACCGGGTGCCCCGGCTGGCCGGCGAGGGCGCCCGGCTCGTCGGCGAGCACTGGGTGCTGGGGCAGCTCCTGCTGGAGGGGGACGGCGAGCCGACCCCGCTGCTGTGCGACAACGACACCAACGCCGAGCGGCTGTGGGGGCTGGCCGGCCGGTCGCCGTACCCGAAGGACGGGATCAACGACCACGTGGTGGCCGGCGCGGCCACCGTCAACCCGGACCGGGAGGGGACCAAGGGCGCCCTGCACTACGTGCTGGAGGTGCCGGCCGGCGGGCAGCGGCAGATCCGGCTGCGGTTGACCCGCACCGCGCCGCCGCCCGGGGCCGCCGCGCCGCCCCCGGCGGAGCTGGGGGCCGGCTTCGACGCCGTGGTGTGGGCCCGGCGGGCCGAGGCGAACCGCTTCTTCGCCGGGGTGGTCCCGGCGGCGGCCAGCGCCGACGAGGCCCTGGTCGCCCGGCAGGCGATCGCCGGGCTGATGTGGGGCAAGCAGTTCTACCACTTCGACGTCAAGCGCTGGCTGGAGGGCGATCCGGGGTCGACGCCGCCGGCCGGCCGCCGGCACGGCCGCAACAGCGCCTGGTGGCACATGACCAGCTTCGACGTGATCTCCATGCCGGACCCGTGGGAATATCCCTGGTACGCCGCCTGGGACCTGGCCTTCCACTGCGTCACCATCGCCCGGGTCGACCCGGGCTTCGCCAAGGAGCAGGTGCTGCTCCTGCTCCGCGAGTGGTACCTGCACCCCAACGGCCAGATCCCGGCGTACGAGTGGGCGTTCGGTGACGTGAACCCGCCGGTGCACGCCTGGGCGGCGCTGAAGGTGTTCGAGATCGACGGCGCGCGCGACCACGAGTTCCTCGCCCGGGTGATGCACAAGCTGCTGCTCAACTTCACCTGGTGGGTCAACCGCAAGGACACCGGCGGCAACAACCTGTTCGAGGGCGGTTTCCTCGGGCTGGACAACGTCGGCCCGTTCGACCGTTCGGCCGCGCTGCCGGTGGCCGGGGTGCTGGAGCAGTCCGACGGCACCGGCTGGATGGCGATGTACGCCCTCAACCTGCTGGACATGGCGATCGTGCTGGCCGAGCACGACCGGGCGTACGTGGACACGGCGACGAAGTTCTTCGAGCACTTCGCGTACATCGCCGCCGCCGGCTACTCGCAGGGCCTGTGGGACGCCGAGGACGCGTTCTTCTACGACGTGCTGCGCCTCGCCGACGGCAGTCAGGTGCCGTTGAAGGTGCGTTCGGTGGTGGGGCTGCTGCCGTTGGCGGCCACCACCCGGCTGTCCGCGCGGACCCTGCAACGCCTGCCCGAGCTGGGGGCCCGGCTGCGCTGGTTCCTCAGCCAGCGCCCCGAGTACGCCGACGTGATCGGGGCCCGCCGGCTCGGCCCGGACGGCCGCCAGCAGCGGCTGCTGTCCATGGTCGGCCCGGAGCAGGTGGTCCGGCTGCTGGCCCGGATGCTCGACCCCGACGAGTTCCTCTCCGACTACGGCCTGCGCACGCTGAGCCGGGCCCACCTGGACAAGCCGTTCGCGGTCGACCTGGGCGGGCAGGAGTTCTGCGTCGGCTACGAGCCGGCCGAGTCGACCAGCGGGTTGTTCGGCGGCAACTCCAACTGGCGTGGCCCGATCTGGATGCCGACGAACTTCCTGCTGATCAGCGCGCTGCGCGACTACGCCGCGTTCTTCGGCGACGATCTCCAGGTGGAGTACCCGACCCGGTCGGGGCGCAAGTGCACCCTCGACGAGATCGCCGACGACCTGTCCGCCCGGTTGATCTCCCTGTTCACCCGGGACGGCTGGGGCCGCCGGCCGATCTACGGCGCGTGTCAGCTCTTCCAGACCCATCCCGACTGGCGGGACCTGATCGCGTTCCCCGAGTACTTCCACGGCGACAACGGCGCGGGCCTCGGGGCCTGGCACCAGACCGGGTGGACGGCGCTGGTGGCCGACCTGATCCTGACCCTGCGCCGGGACAACCCGGATGTGCCGGGCGGGCCGGGCCGCTAGCGTGTCCGTCGGCCGCCCGGCCGGGCGGCCGACGGATCGGGGAGGGGCCGGGATGGGTGCGGATGTGACCGGGGCGACGTCGGACGGGGCCGGGACGGTCGCCGGTGGGCGCGCGACGACGTTGATCTTCGACGCCGACGACACGCTGTGGGAGAACAACGTCCTGTTCGAGCGGGTGATCGACGACTTCCTGGACTGGCTCGACCACCCCACCCTCGACCGGGCCCAGATCCGTACCGTGCTCGACGACATCGAGCGGGCCAACGCGGTGGCCCACGGCTACGGCAGCAAGGTGTTCCTGCGCAGCCTCGGCGAGTGCCTGGAGCGGCTGCGGGAACGCCCGGCCACCGACGGGGAACGCGCGGACATCGACCGGCTGGCCACCGCGCTGGTCAACCACCAGGTCGAGCTGATGCCCGGGGTCGCCGACACCCTCGACGCCCTGGCCACCCGCTACGACCTGCTGCTGCTGACCAAGGGGGACCGGGAGGAGCAGCAGCGCAAGCTGGACGCCTGCGGCCTGCTGCACCACTTCGGCGCGGCGCACATCGTGCCCGAGAAGGACACCGGCACCTACCGCTGGCTGGCCCGGGAGCACGGCTTCGCCCCGGCCCAGGCCTGGATGATCGGCAACTCCCCGAAGTCGGACATCCTGCCGGCGCGGGCGGCGGGGATGCGGGCGGTGTTCATCCCCAACGAGAACACCTGGGTGCTGGAGGACGACGACCTCGACCCGGCCGACACCGGGGTGATGCGGCTGGCCGCCTTCCCCGATCTGCTCGCCCACTTCTGAGAGCCAACAGCGTCCGTCCGGCGGCCCGCGTCACGTCGGGATGCCGCAATTGCGCCCCGGCGGGAATCACCTGCGCGGCCCCGGTGACCTGCTTGCCCGGCCACCCGGCGGCTGCCTAACCTGGGCCGGCGTTCACGACCGATCGGGGTGGTCGGGAACGCGCCGAAGTCCGGCACCGGGGCACCGGGGAGCTGAGTGCCGGCGGGCCTGGTCCGTGTGCCGGGCCCGACGGTAGCGGCCTGACCCGCCCGTCGCGTCCGCACCGGCGCGAACCGCTGCCGGGCCGGACGGCTGGCGGTCAGGGTCGGGGAGTTGCGGACCCGACCCTGACCCAACCATCCGTGCCACGCGCCCCGCCGGGCGGAGCACCGGCCCCGGGGCGGCGGGGCGTCGCCGGACCGCCGACGGTGCGATCATGGGCGGAATGCGGACCTCATCCGGGACGGACGGGCGCGACACGGACCCGGCGGCGGGCCGGGGACGGCCGGTCCCGCCACCGAACCGGGCCTCCCGGTTGACCACCCTGCCCGCCGCGACCCGGCAGGTCGTCATCGTCACCGGCTCCGGTTACCCGACCACCTACGCCACCCTGGAGACGTTCCACCGGGCGGGCGGCCACTGGGTGCCGGTCTCCGCCCCGCTCGCCGCCCGGGTGGGCGCGAAGGGCTTCAGCGACCACCACACCGAGGGGGTGGCGACCACCCCGACCGGCGTGTACGCGTTCGGCCCCACCATGTACGGCATCGCCGCCGACCCGGGCGTACGTTTCCCGTACCACCGGGTGGTCACGAACGACTGGTGGAACGAGAACCCCGACTCGCCGGCCTACAACACGTTCCAGCACAGCACCACGAACCCGGGCGGTTACAGCGAGGCGCTGTGGCGGGAGGTTCCGGCGTACACCCATTTCGCGGTGATCACCTACAACATGCCGCCGCACGTGGCCAAGCCGGTGCCCGGCGCCGGCAGCGGCATCTTCCTGCACGAGTTCAGCACCGCAGCCGGCGGTCCGACCGCCGGCTGCGTCAGCCTGTCCCACGCCGACCTGGTGTCGGTGCTGCGCTGGCTGGACCCACGGCACGCCCCGCGCATCGTGATCTGCCCGGCGGCCAACCTCGGCCGCTACTGACCGACCGGGCCTCGGCATCGGTCGGTTCGTCGCCGGGCCGCCGGTCGGTGGACCCCGGCGTCGACGTCCCGGTGGCGGCGGGCCCGGCCGGGACGCCGACCCCGCCCGCCGCCCGGGTTCAGGAGATCTCGTTGCGGACGATCGCCACCGCGACCCGGCAGAACTCGTCCATGTCGGGGCGGAAGCCGGCGGCGATGTCCGGGTGCAGCCCGGAACGGGTCTCGTCGAGCAGCCGTTGGCAGACCTGCTCGACCGGTTCGCCCGCGTAGCTGGCGCGGACCCGGTCGGTGGCGGCCTGCAGGGCCGAGGTCAGCTGATCCTCCAGCGGGCCGCGCAGCTTCTGCTGCACCGGGTCGAGCCCGCGCGGGTCGAGCGTGACATGTGGCTCCGACATCGGTGCTCCCTTCGTCGGCGTCCGCGGTACCCCACCGCGGGCGTCGGTCAAACCACGGCTGGCGCGGCGGCCACCCGGACCTGGTACGAGAGGTTCTCCGCCGGTTCCTCCCGGTACGACAACCGGCGGATCTGCCGGTCGTCGGCGTAGAGCGCGACGTCGACCAGGACCCCGAGGTGGGCCAACCCGATGTTCGCCACCCGTTTCTTGTCCTGGAGCACCGCGCACACCCCGCCCAGCAGGGTGCTGGCGTCGGAGGTGCGGTGCCCGGGTGGGCACCGCAGGATCAGGTCGACCTCGACCGGCCCGGCCAGCGGCGTCCAGCCGGTCTGCTGGGCCGCGGCGCAGGCCGCTTCGAGTAGGGCGCGTACCCTCGTCGCCTGCCGATGGCCGGCGGCGAAGATGGACAGCGCCTCGGTTTTCACCGGTGGCAGGCCGCTCACCTCGAACGTCAGGGCGAGAGCGCGGGTGTCCTGCACCACGGGGCACCTCCTCGTTGAGGACGATCCTGCCCGGACCGGTAGGCGCGCAGTGGGAGTTCGCGGGAGAACCCACCGAACGGGCAGGCTGATGTCGGCCGGAGGCGTATCGACTACGACGGCGACGCGCTGGCTTGGTGGAGTGAGTGCGTCAACGCTAGTGCACGCGGCACGCCCGGGGACAGCCCACCGCGCCCGCCATCCGGACAGTCGTGGACAGCCGACGGGACGCGCGATGCCGGTCGGGACGCGCGATGCCCGCCGGGACGGGGGCGGCGCGGTTGATCGACTTCTTGGGGCCGATGCTGCGGTGTCCGTCGCACCTCGATACCGCTGTACCGCCCCAACTGAGTCGATCTAGCCCGGTCGGCCGGCCGGGTCAGTGCCGCTTGGCGTAGCCGACGAACGCGGTCCAGGCCTTACGGTCGAAGTGGAGGGTGCCGCCCTCGCGGTCCTTGGTGTCGCGCACCAGCACCCGGCCGGGCAGGTTGTCGGCGACTCGAACGCGATCCACTCCCGCAGCCAGGTGGGCTCGGCGTCGAGCCGACCCAACCGGTCCAGCATCCGCAGGAAGCGCCCGCCGGTGTCGTGGTGGCCGTCGACGGCCTTCATGATCCTTCGTGGGCGCCCGGCCGCCGGTCCCGCACGTCGCGATGCGCCCGCTGTGGCGGTGCCGCAACTGTGGCCGGGAGTGACCCTGCCAGCCGGCCGAGCTCGCCCTGCTCACCGAGTACCGCAGGGACCGCACCGGGCTGCTGGTCTACCTCGGCACCCTGATGCACGAGGCGACCAACCAGCTCGCCCAACTGCACCCGGAGCACCCGCCGGCCCGGATGACCGAACGTTTCCTGTCCTGGGCCGGGGCCCGGCGCTGAAACCGCCCGCACGGGCACGACCCGGACGCCGGTGACGCCTGCGCGGTGGGCCCGGCCCCACCCGCCCCGACTCCGGTTACCGACAGGTTTCACGACTTCGCAGGTCGGGCAGTGTAGGCGCACGCAACACCCCGGGGCGGCGCGTTTCCGCACTTCACCGGCCCGGTAACGGATTGCCGTGCACCGGGGCACGGGTTGACCTCCCCGGTTTTCGCCGAAGAGAGGGGGAGGGGCGATGACGGACCCCGGAACGGCCCGACACCGGCGTCGGCCGGCGCTCCGGGCCGGGGCGGCCGCCGCCGCGCTGGCGCTGGTCGCGCCACTGGCCGCGTGCGGCACCGACGACGGTGGCGGTGGTACGCCCACGATCAACCTGTACTACCCGCCCGAGCAGAACCTGCAGAAGGTGGTCGACGACTGCAACACCCGCGCCGAGGGGCGCTACAAGATCGCCTACCGGGTGCTGCCCCGGCAGGCCGACGACCAGCGCGTGCAGCTCGTCCGCCGGCTGGCCGCCGAGGACACCGGGATGGACGTGCTCGGCCTCGACGTCACCTGGACCCAGGAGTTCGCCAGCGCCAAGTGGATCCGCGAGTGGACCGGCCAGGACAAGGCCGAGGTCGAACAGGGCACCCTCGCCGGCCCGCTGGACACCGCCCGGTACGAGGACAAGCTCTACGGGGCCCCGAAGAACACCAACGTTCAGCTGCTCTGGTACCGCAGTGACCTCGTCCCGCAGGCCCCGGCCACCTGGGACGACATGATCACCGCCGCCAAGGACCTCAAGGGGCAGGGCAAGCCGTACCAGGTGCTCACCATGGGCGCGCAGTACGAGGGCCTGGTAGTGCTCTACAACACCCTGGCCGAGAGCGCCGGCGGCAAGATCCTCAGCGACGACGGCAAGAAGGCCGTGATGGACTCCGGCACGGTCAAGGCCCTCGACCAGCTCCAGCGGTTCGCCACGTCGGGCGTGACGTCGCCGTCGTTCAGCAACTCCACCGAGGACCCGGTCCGGCTGGACTTCCAGTCCGGCAACGGCGCGTTCCAGGTCAACTGGCCCTTCGTCTACCCGGCGTTGCAGGAGGCCGACCCGGAGTTGGCCAAGAAGGTCAAGTGGGCCCGGGTGCCCGGCATCGACGCGAACACCCCCAGCAAGGTCACCATCGGCGGGGTCAACATGGCGGTCAGCGCCTACTCCAAGCACCCCACCGAGTCGTTCGAGGCGGCGAAGTGCCTCCGGGACGCCAGGAACCAGAAGTTCTCCGCGATCAACGACGGGGTGCCCCCGACCATCGAGGCGGTCTACGACGACCCGGAGATGGACGAGGCGTACCCGATGAAGGAGACCATCCTGGAGGAGCTGAAGGAGCCGGCGGTCCGCCCGCTGACCCCCGCGTACCAGAGCATCTCCACGGTCATGTCGGCGATCCTGTCGCCGCCGTCGGCGATCCGGCCGGAGCAGACCGCCAAGGAACTGCGCGAGGCGATCTCCGACGCGCTCCAGTCCAAGGGGGTCCTGCCGTGAGCCGGCGCGCCCCGCTGAGCGAGAACAAGAAGGCCGAACGGAAGCTGGGCTGGCTGCTCTGCGCCCCGGCCGCGCTGGTCATGGTGCTGGTCACCGCGTACCCGATCATCTATTCGGTCTGGTTGTCGTTGCAGCGCTTCGACCTGCGCTTCCCCGACCAGCGCGAGTTCATCGGGCTGGAGAACTACGTCACCGTGCTCACCAACGAGTTCTGGTGGACCGCGTTCGGGGTGACCATGCTGATCACGGTGGTCACCGTCGCGGTGGAACTGGTGCTCGGCATGGGGCTGGCCCTGGTCATGCACCGCACCCTGGTCGGCCGGGGCATCGTGCGGACCGCCGCGCTCATCCCCTACGGCATCGTCACGGTCGTCGCCGCGTTCTCCTGGCGGTACGCCTGGACGCCCGGCACCGGCTACCTGGCCAACCTGTTCGACGGCAGCGCCCCGCTGACCGAACGGGCCAGCTCGCTGGCGATCATCATGCTGGCCGAGATCTGGAAGACCACCCCGTTCATGGCCCTGCTGCTGATGGCCGGGCTGGCGCTGGTGCCGGAGGACCTGCTCAAGGCGGCCTCCACCGACGGGGCGACGGCCTGGCAGCGGTTCACCAAGGTGATGCTGCCGGTGATGAAGCCGGCCATCCTCGTCGCGCTGCTGTTCCGCACCCTGGACGCGTTCCGGGTCTTCGACAACATCTTCGTGCTCACCAACGGCGGCAACGAGACCTCGTCGGTGTCGATGCTCGCCTACAACAACCTGATCCGGGGGCTCAACCTCGGCATCGGCTCCACGATGTCCGTGCTGATCTTCATCACGGTGGCGATCATCGCGTTCGTCTTCGTGAAGCTGTTCGGCACCGCTGCCCCGGGCAGCGACGACGGGGAGAGGCGCTGACATGGCCGACACCACCACCCGGGCGAAGCTGCGCTGGGGCCTGATCGACGTCATCGTCGTCGTGTTCGCCCTGGTCCCGGTGCTCTGGATCGCCTCACTGTCGTTCAAGACTCCGGCCACCCTCACCGACGGCAAGTTCTGGCCGAGGGAGTGGACGCTCGACAACTACAAGACCATCTTCGACACCGACCAGTTCGTCCGGGCCCTGGTCAACTCGATCGGCATCGCCCTGATCGCCACGCTGATCGCGGTGGTGCTCGGCGCGATGGCCGCGTACGCGATCAGCCGGCTGGACTTCCCCGGCAAGCGCCTGCTGGTCGGGGTGTCCCTGCTGATCGCGATGTTCCCGCAGGTGTCGCTGGTGTCGCCGCTGTTCGAGATCGAACGGCAGCTCGGCCTCTTCGACACCTGGCCGGGGCTGATCCTGCCGTACATCACCTTCGCCCTGCCGCTGGCGATCTACACGCTGTCGGCGTTCTTCAAGCAGATCCCGTGGGACCTGGAGAAGGCGGCGAAGATGGACGGCGCCACCCAGGGGCAGGCGTTCCGCCGGGTCATCGCCCCGCTGGCCGCGCCGGGGCTGTTCACCACGGCGATCCTGGTCTTCATCTTCTGCTGGAACGACTTCCTGTTCGCCATCACGCTCACCTCGACCGAGCGGGCCCGGACGGTGCCGGTGGCGCTGTCGTTCTTCACCGGCGAGTCGCAGTTCGAGGACCCCACCGGGGCGATCTGCGCCGCCGCCGTGGTGATCACCATTCCGATCATCGCGTTCGTGCTGTTCTTCCAGCGCCGCATCGTCTCCGGTCTGACCTCCGGCGCCGTCAAGGGATAGGTGACAACAATGGCTGACATCGTGCTGGACAAGGTGAGCAAGAGTTTCCCCGACGGCACCGTGGCGGTGCAGGACGTCGACCTGGAGATCGCCGACGGCGAGTTCGTCATCCTGGTCGGCCCGTCCGGGTGCGGGAAGTCCACCACCCTCAACATGATCGCCGGGCTGGAGGACATCAGCTCCGGGGAACTGCGCATCGGCGGGGAACGGGTCAACGACAAGGCCCCCCGGGACCGGGACATCGCGATGGTGTTCCAGTCGTACGCGCTCTACCCGAACATGACCGTGCGGGAGAACATGGCGTTCCCGCTGCGGCTGGCCAAGCTCGACAAGGAGACCATCACCGCCAAGGTGGACGAGGCGGCGAAGGTGCTGGAGCTGACCCCGCTGCTGGACCGCAAGCCGGCGAACCTCTCCGGTGGGCAGCGGCAGCGGGTGGCGATGGGCCGGGCCATCGTCCGGCAGCCCAAGGCTTTCCTGATGGACGAGCCGCTGTCCAACCTGGACGCCAAGCTGCGGGTGCAGATGCGCACGGTGGTGTCCCGGTTGCAGAAGAAGCTCGGCACCACCACCGTCTACGTGACCCACGACCAGACCGAGGCGATGACCCTCGGCGACCGCGTGGTGATCATGCGGGGCGGCGCGATCCAGCAGGTCGGCCCGCCCCAGGAGCTGTACGACCACCCCCGCAACCTGTTCGTCGCCGGGTTCATCGGCTCCCCGTCGATGAACTTCCTGCACGCCGCCGTCGAGGACGGGAAGCTGCGTACCGCCCTGGGTGACGTGCCGATCGGCGAGCGCATCCGCCGTGAACTGGAGGGGGCCGACGCGCCCCGGGAGCTGATCCTGGGCATCCGCCCCGAGCACTTCGAGGACGCCGAGCTGATCGACGACGAGGCGCGGGCCCGGGGCATGGAGTTCACCGCCCCCGCCGAGATCGTCGAGTCGATGGGCTCCGACAAGTACGTCTACTTCACCGTCGAGGGGCAGCGGGCCAGCGCCGCCGAGCTGGAGGAGCTGGCCGCCGACGCCGGGGCCGACTTCAGCGGCGGCGGGGGCAACCTGGTGACCCGGTTGTCGGCCGAGTCGCCGGTGCAGGAGGGCGAGGACCGGCGGGTCTGGTTCAACCTGGAGAAGATCCACCTGTTCGACCCGTCGACCGGCCGGAACCTGACGCTGCACGAGGGCCGGTCGGCCGGCGCGCTCGGCGACTGACAGCCCGCCCCCATCACCCCGGATCGGTGGCCGCACGCCCACCCGGCCCCCGGCGGCGTGCGCCCACCGGTCCGCGGACCCTGCTCTGCTGCCCTACTGCTCCGCCGCCCAGGTGGCCCGCTGCTCCGCGCCGCCCTGCTGCTCTGCCGCCCCGCGCCGCCCGCTGCCTCGGTGCCCCTCAGGTGTCCGGCCTCCCGCCCGTCGCCGGACCCGGCCCACCCTCCTGTCTCGTCGCCCGCCCGTCTGCCCGCTCACCCACCCGTGCCCATCGACACGGACAGTGACGTTATGCCTGGGCGCACCACATCACCTCCGGACGCTTTGCTCTGCTGCCGTCGACGCGACAGCTACTCGTCGTGGCTGTCGCGTCGGGGGCAGCAGAGCAAAGTCTCCGTGAGGGGTTGGTGGCGGTCGGCGGGGTGTTGCGACGAAAGTGCAGCTCAAGGGCAATTTGCTCGTTCCGCTGAGGTGCTGGCCCGGGTGGTGGCGGATGACCGACGGTCGCTCTCGGTGACAAGAATCGCTGGTAGCGCAGGGTGACCGGGTGTGGCCTGGCGTCACCCGTGCCGGGGTCGCGTGCAGCCGGACGCGGGCGCCGCTGTCCTGCGGCAGGCCGATCGGAGGTCGGGACCCGGGGACCAGCGACGCGGCGGGCCGGCAGAGCCGGCGGGCCGGGAGCGTCGGTGGGCCGGGAGCGTCGGTGGCCTGACGGAGTTGGCGGGACCTACCAGGTGAGGTGCAGCGGCAGGCCGAGGAAGCGGGCGTAACCCTCCAGCGCCGCGTCGACCCGCTGCCGGGTCGACGCGTCCAGCGGGACCAGCGGCTGCACCGTCACGGTTACCCTGGTCCGGGCGAGGCGGCGCTTCCAGGTGCCCACCACCCGGCCGCCGCGCACCACCGTCGACTGGAAGACGCCGTTGCCGCCGGGGATCACCGCCTTCAGGTGCGCCGGCTCGACCATCAGGGCGCGGTCCTTGAAGCCGAGCAGGTACTCGTCGAAGCCGGGCAGCACGTGCACGTCGTCCACCGGCAGCCGGGGCGCGTCCAGCAGCGCCGGGTCGAGGTGCGACTCCACCCCGTCGACCCGGACGGTGGTCAGCGTCCCGGCGTCGGTGGCGACCGCGACGGCCCGTTTCGTGTCGGCGGCGGTCAGCCCCGTCCACCCGGTGAAGTCGCGCCGGGTCGTCGGCCCGTGGCTGCGGAAGTACCGCCCGGCCAGGATGCCCAGCGCCTCGTCCCGCTCGGGCCGGTGCGGGTCGGGGACCCACTCGTCGAGCAGCGCGAAGGTCTGCTCGGTGCCCACGTGCGGGGCGATGCAGGTGACGCCCCGCTGGCTGGCATACCAGAGCAGGTGGTAGCCGCGTTGACCGGAGACGTCGACCCCGGCGGCGGCGAGGGTGTCCAGGCACTGCGCGCGGGTCAGCCGGCCGCCGCCGGCCAGCGCCGCGCCGAGCACGTCGGCGGCCCGGTCGGCCTCGGCCTCGGTCAGCCCGAGCACGGCCCGCCGGGCCGGCGCGCCGGCCAGCGCCCGTACGCCGGTGAGGTCGAGCATCCAGCGGGCGTCGCGGCCGGGCACCAGGTGCACGGTGCCGCGCATCGGCCAGGTGCGCAGCGCCTCGCGGCGTTCCAGGGCGGCCCGCACGTCGGCCTCGGTGTGGCCGGGCAGCCGCAACCCCAACGACCACAGGCCGCTCGCCGCGTCCTGGGCCTGCATCGCCCCGAACCACTCCACCACGCCCGCGACACCCGACGGGCGGCCGGCCGGATGCTCCCGCAGGGCCAGCGCGGTCATCCGCAACGTCAACGCCTCGTCGCCGGTCAGCTCCACCACGCCGGTCAGCATAGGAGCAGGTACCGACACCGGGCGGACACCCCTGATCGCGCTACGCCGGTTGCCGAACCGGCGGAGCGCGATCCCCCGTGCAGGTCCCCCCGGGTCACCGGTGGTGGCCTCTACCCCCGGCATCCGTGCCCATCAGGATCGCCTCCCGGCCCACCCGTGGGAGCGTTCCCGGCTGGAACTTGCGCAAATCTTGAGCCGCGCCGGGGTCGCCGGTGCGGGGCGGCCGGCCGGGGACCCGCCGCCCCGCACCGCCGCAGGTCAGTCGAGCCGGCGGTGCATCACCAGCAGGTCGACCGGGCCGAGACCGGGATGGCGGAAAGCCTCGGGCACCCGGCCCACCACCGTGAACCCCAGCGACCGCCACAGCGCCACCGCCCGGGTGTTGCTGGCCACCACCGCGTTGAACTGCATCGCCCGGTAGCCGTCCCGCCGGGCCAGCTCCAGCACGTACGCCCCGAGCGCCCGGCCGACACCCCGGCCCGACGCCGCCGACGCGACCATGAAACTCGCGTTCGCCACGTGGTCGCCCGGACCCTCCTGGTTGGCGACCAGCTTCGCCGTCCCCAGCACCGACGCGTCGTCGTCCACCGCGACCACCGTGCGGCCGGGCGGGGCGACCATCCAGCGTCGGCGGGCGTCGTCCTCACCCACGTCGCGCGGCCAGGTGTACGTCTCGCCGGCCGCCACGATCTCCCGCAGGAACGGCCAGATCGCCGGCCAGTCACCGGGGGTCGCCGCGCGTAGCTGCATGTCCGGATCATGCCACGGGCGGACGTTTGACCCGGCAAGCACCGGGTAGTCGCCGGAGCTGACCCGAACCGAGGAGGACACAGACGATGGACGGCCAGGTCAAGGTAGCGGTCATCTACTACAGCGCGACCGGGATCACCTACCAGATGGCGCAGGCGGCGGTCGAGGCCGCCGGCGAGGCGGGGGCCGAGGTGCGCCTGCGCAAGGTACGGGAGTTGGCGCCCGACGAGGCGATCCGCTCCAACGCGGGCTGGCAGGCGCACCGCCTGGAGACCCAGGACGTGATGGAGGCCGAGATCGACGACCTGGCCTGGGCCGACGTGGTCATCTTCGGTTCCCCCACCCGGTACGGCATGATCGCCGCCCAGCTCAAGCAGTTCATCGACACCACCGGCCCGCTGTGGGCCAACGGCGCGCTGGCCGACAAGGTCTACAGCGGCTTCACCTCCACCGCCACCTCGCACGGCGGCCAGGAGTCGACCCTGCTGTCGCTGTTCACGATCTTCTACCACTGGGGTGGCGTGGTGGTGACCCCCGGCTACACCGACCCGAGCCAGTTCGTCGCCGGCAACCCGTACGGCGCCTCGCACACCAGCAACAACGGGGAGGTCGCCCCGGACCACGTGGCGCTCGCGGCCACCGCGCTGACCGCCAAGCGGGCCGTACGGATCGGCGCCGCCGTCAAGCGCGGCCTCGCCGGCTGAGCCGCCGGGCGGGCCGGGCGGAGGCCACCGGTGGCCGGACGGGCCGAGAGTCCCGCCCGGCCCACCGGTGGCCCGCCGCTACCCGCCCACCGGTCCGCCACCCGCCGTCAGCGCCGGCCGGGCCAGCAACTGCCCCAGCAGCTCGGCCAGCACCGCCAGGCCGTCGCGGCTGAGCACCGACTCCGGGTGGAACTGCACCCCGGCGAAGGTCGCCCCGCGCAGCGCGTGCACCGACCCGTCGGCCGGGTCCCGGGCCAGGTCCACCGGCCCGTACGGCGACCCGACCCGGTCGGTGCCCGCCCGCGCGGTGAACGTCGAGTAGAAACCCACCCGGCGCGGCACCCCGAACAGCGACACCTCCCGTTGCAGACCCTGGTAGGGCGCGGCGCGGCGGTGCAGCGTCAACCCCAGCAGCCCGCTGAGCAGCTGATGCCCCAGGCACACCGCCAGGGTGGGCAGCCCGGCGTCGAGCCGCCCGGTCAGCAGCCCGCGTAGGGCGGCCATCTTCGGATCGTCGACCGCGCCCGGATCGCCCGGCCCGGGGCCGACCACCACCAGGTCGTACCCGGCGTCGGGGCCGGGGGCGTGCCAGGGCCGCACGTCCACCGTCAGGCCCAGGGCACGCAACTGGTGGGCGAGCATCCCGGTGAAGGTGTCCTCCCCGTCGACCACCAGCGCCCGCCGGCCGGCCGCCCCGGGCAGCACCGACGCGCCGGGGCCCCGCTGGTCGAGCCAGAACCGGGCCAGCGGGGTGTTGCGGGCGGCGAGCACCGCCCGTACCTCCGGGTCGTCGGCCCACCGCACCGGCGGGTACGGCCCGTCGGTCGACGCCTGCGGGCCCAGCCCCAGCGCGGCGAGCACCCCGGCGGCCTTGGCGTGCGTCTCGGCGACCTCACCGGCGGCGGTGGAGTGCCGGACCAGGGTCGCCCCGACGGGCACCCGCAGCCGCCCGGTGGGGGAGATCTCGGCGGTCCGGATCAGGATGGGCGCGTCCAACGTCTGCCGGCCCTCGGCGTCGCGGCCCAGCAGCGCCAGCACCCCCGAGTAGTAGCGCCGGCCGGTACGTTCGTGCCGGGCGATCACCCGGCAGGCGTTCTGCATCGGGCTGCCGGTCACCGTCGGGGCGAACATGGTCTCCCGCAGCACCTCCCGGACGTCGCGGGTGCCCCGGCCGGCCAGCAGGTACTCGGTGTGCGCCAGGTGCGCCATCTCCTTGAGGTACGGCCCGACGACCTGCCCGCCGTGCTCGGCGACGCCGGCCATCATCTTCAGCTCCTCGTCGAGGACCATGTACAGCTCCTCGACCTCCTTCGGGTCGTGCAGGAACCGCAGCAGCGCGTCCCGCCCGGCGGTGGCCCCGGTGTGCCGGAAGGTGCCGCTGATCGGGTTCATCATGACCAGCCCGTCGTCGACGCTGACGTGCCGTTCCGGGCTCGCGCCGACAAGCGTCCGGGTGCCGGTGTGCACCAGGAACGTCCAGTACGCGCCCCGCTCGTCGCGCAGCAGCCGGCCCAGCGCCGCCAGCGCGGCGCCCAACGGGACGCCCTGCACCGTGGCGTGCAGGGTGCGGTGGATGACGAAGTTCGCCCCCGCACCCCGACCGATCTCCTCGGCCAGCACCCGGTCGACGACCCGCGCGTACTCGTCGTCGTCGACGTCGAAGGCGGCGTCGGCGCAGACCACCGGCCCGGCCGGCAGGGCGGCGAGCAGGTCGGCCAGGGGCAGCGTGGCGTGCCCGGTGACGGTCAGGTACTCCAGCGGGACGCCGTCGTCGACGCAGGCGAAGCCCCGTTCGGCTATCTGCCGGTACGGCACCAGCGCCAGCGTGCGGGGCCCCGGGCCGCCCTCGGGCAGCGGCAGGTCGGCCAGCCGGGCGGCGACGTCGACCGGGCCGGTGAACAGGTCCACGTGGTCGACGCCGTCGCGGCGCAGCAGGGCGAACGGGCCCGGGTCCACGCCGTCGGCGACGGCGGCGAGCAGGTCGTAGAGGTGGTTCATCGGGTTTCTCCTCCGGGTCGGGTCGCCTCGTCGTCGGGCGGCCCCGGGTGCCGGGGGAGGACCGTCGGCCGCCTCGTCGGGCGGCCGCGTGGATAGCTACGCGCGGGGGACGGCCGCCGGGTCGGCGGGCCACCAGCAGGTCAGGTGCGCGGGCATACCGACACCCTAGGCGGTACGCCCGCGCCGGGGAAGGGCGTTCCCACCCGTACCGCCGGGTACCGTGACCCGCGATGAACATTCTCGCTCTCGACCTGGGCACCTCCTCGGTCCGCGGCCTGGTGCTCGACGCCGACGCCGATCCGCTGCCGGGAGCGTTGGCCCGCCGCCGGGTGCACCTGACCGTCGCCGGGGACGGCACCGGCACCCTGGACGCCGCCGGCTACCTCGCCGGCCTCACCGAGTGCCTCGACGAGTTGGCCGCCGCCGGTCACCTGCGCGACGTCGGCCTGGTCGCGGTCTGCGCGCAGTGGCACTCGGTGCTGCCCCTGGACCGGTCCGGTGACCCGCTCGGCCCGGTGCTGACCTGGTTGGACACCCGGGCCACGCCGCCGCCGGGGGCCTCCGGCCCGGCCGACCCGGAGGACTTCCACGCGCGTACCGGGGCGTGGTGGCACCGCTGCTACTGGTCGGTGCGGCTGCCCTGGCTGCGGGACTCCACGGCCGGGGTGACCCGCTTCGCCGGCCTGGTCGAGTACGTCCTCGGTCAGCTGCTCGACGACGCGCCCATGTCGGTGTCCATGGCCTCCGGCACCGGCCTGCTCGACCTGAGCCGGCTGGCCTGGGACGACGAGGCCGTCGCGGTGGCCGGGGCCCGGCCGGGTGAGCTGCCGGAGCTGGCCCCGATGGACTGGCAGGGCCGGCTGAGCGCCGAGCACGCCCGGCGGTGGCCGCAGCTGGCCGGGGCGCGCTGGGCCGCCCCGGTCGGCGACGGGGCCGCCTCCAACGTCGGCTCGGGCTGCGTCGACCCCCGCCGGGCGGCGGTCACCGTCGGCACCTCGGCCGCGGTACGCCTGGTCCAGCGGGTTCCGGCCGGGACGCCGCTGCCACCCCTGCCGGCCTCGTTGTGGCGCTACCGGGTGGACCACGAGCACGTGGTGACCGGGGCGGCCTACTCCAGCGGCGGGAACCTGTTCGCCTGGGCCGACCGGGAACTGCGGCTGCCGCAGGGGCCCGACCTCGACGCCGCGCTGGCCCGGATCGCACCGGACGGCGTGCTCCCGGCCAACCCCCGCCTCGGCGGGGACCGGCCCCCCGGTCTGGCCCCGGCCGGCTCGGGGGAGCTGCGCGGGCTCAGCTTCTCCAGCACCGGGGTGGACATCCTCGCCGGGCTGATGACCGGGCTGTGCCGGATGGTCGCCGACGACCTCGCCGTGCTGGAGTCCGGTGTCGACGCACCCGTCGAGGTGGTGCTCGGCGGGGGAGCGGTGACCGCCTCCGCATGGTGGCGTACGGCGTTCGCCGCCGTGCTCGCGCCGCGTCCGGTCCGGCACCGCGCCGAGCGGGAGATCGGGGCGACCGGGGCCGCGCTGGTCGCGCTGGGCCGGGTGCCCGACGCGGACCGGCTCGCCGGCACCGGCCGTACGGAGGAGGACCCCTCGCCGACCTCGGCGCTTCCAGCAGGCGGCTCTGCCCGCCCGGATGCGCCGTCGACCCGTTGACACCGCTGTCTGGCCTGGTTGGATGGACCCGGCCCCCCGTCGTGGGGACGGGAGCCGAGGAGGCGAGACGTGGACGCAGGTCCCGACCCGACACCGAGCGCGGAGTCGCCGGGTCGGAACCGGTTCGACGAACGGGTCGTGCCGCACCGGCGACGTTCGCCGTTGCGGCTGCGGGACTGGCGGATGCGCACGAAACTCGCCACCGTCCTGGTCATCCCGTCGGTGGCGTTCCTGGTGCTGGCCGGGGTGCAGACCGCGGGGCTGGTGGGGCGGACCACCGCGCTCAACGACTTCGCCCGGCAGGTCGGCATCGGGCAGCAGATCACCACGGCGGTGGACCGGCTCCAGCAGGAACGCGACCGGACGGCCGGTGAGCTGGCCGCGCTGCGCCGGGCGGGCAGCGCCGCCGACCGGGACGCGGCGCTGGTCGCGCTCCGGCCGCTGCACGCCGCCACCGACACGGCCTTCGGGGCGTTGCGCGAGGCGGCCGGGCCGCTGGCCGACTCCGACGCCGCCTGGCAGGTCGCCTACGCCGAGGCGGTGGAGGCGTACGACCAGGTGGTCTACATCCGCTCGGCGGTGCCGCCGGCGGTGCTGAGCAGCGACACCATCCTGGGCAACTACCACCGGGCGGTGGAGGCGCTGCTCGGCCTGCTCGCCGAGCCGAGCCCGGGGCCGGACCGTCCGGAGTTGACCGACGCGGTGCTGCGCTACGTGCAGCTGGCCCGGGTCAAGGAGTTGTCCTCGCGGATCAGGGGCCAGTTGTACGCCGCCGCCCGCGCCGGCCGGTACGGCCTGGAGGACCAGGTCAACCTCACCGACCTGCGGGCGCAGCAGCTCGCCGCGCTGGGCGCGTTCCGGGTGGCCGCGACGACCGCCCAGATCCAGGCGTACGACCGGACCTCGCGGACCGGGGCGTTCGTGGACGCCACCCGGCTGGAGGAGAAGAGCATCAGCACCGGCGGCACCGCCCTGCCCGCGGTGCTGCCCGCCAACCAGTGGTGGACGGCCAGCGAGCAGCGGCAGGAGCTGCTGCGGCAGCTGGAGGACCGGGTGCTCGACGACGCGGTGGTCCGGGCCGAACAGGTCAGCGGCGACCAGTTGCGCACCACCCTGCTGGTGCTGGGCGGCATCGTGGTGGTGCTGGCCCTGGCGGTGCTGCTGGCCGTCCTCGTCGGCCGGTCGATCGCGAATTCGATGCAGCGGCTGCGCGACCAGGCGTTGCGGATCGCCCAGGTGGAGCTGCCGCACGCCCTGAAGCGGCTGCGGACCGTCGACGGCGGGGTGCCGGCGATCGACGTGCCGCCGGCCGTGGTCCGCTCGCTGGACGAGATCGGCGAGCTGGCCGAGGCGTTCGTGGCGGTGCACCGCAGCGCGGTAAGCGTCGCGGTGGAGCAGGCGGAGACCCGCCGTACGGTCAACGCGATGTTCGTCAACCTGGCCCGGCGCAGCCAGGTGCTGGTGGAGCGGCAACTGGAGCTGCTGGACGACCTGGAACGGGAGGAGGCCGACCCGGACCAGTTGGAGAACCTGTTCAAGCTGGACCACCTGGCCGCCCGGATGCGCCGTAACGACGAGAGCCTGCTGGTGCTCGCCGGCACCGAGTCGACCCGCCGGTGGAACCGGCCGGTGCGGTTGGGTGCGGTGCTGCTCGCGGCCAGCGCCGAGATCGAGCAGTACCAGCGGGTCCGCCACGAGTCGGTGGCCGACCTGTACGTGGTGGGGCACGCCGTCGGGGAACTGGTGCACCTGGTGGCGGAGCTGCTGGAGAACGCGACCGCCTTCTCCCGGCCGGACACCCTGGTCCGGGTGACCGCGCGGGCCGAGGGCGGTGGTGCGGTGGTGGAGATCGCCGATGCCGGCCTCGGCATGAGCCCGACCGCGTTGGCGCAGGCCAACGCGGTGTTGGCGGAGCCGCCGGTGGCCGACGTGGCGGCGGTCGAGCGGATGGGTCACTTCGTGGTCAGCCACCTGGCCGCCCGGCACGGCGTCGGCGTGCGGCTGACCGCGCAGGGGCAGGGGCTGGTGGCCCGGCTGACCCTGCCGGCGACCCTGCTCGCCCCCGCGCCGGAGCTGGACGGGTCACCGCCGACCGGGTCATCCGGGTCGCGGGCGCTGGCCCCCGTGGCCCCCGCCGGCCTGATGCCCCGTCCCGTGGGGCCGCCGGCCGCTCCGGTCGGGCCGCCCTCGCGGCCGGCGGCGTGGCCCGGGCCCGGCGCGGCAGGTCCGGCGGAGCTGCCGGTGGCCGGCCGTCGCCCGGTTTCGTCGCCGCCCAACCAGCTCCCGGCCCGCGCCGCGCAGGTGCGGCCACCGGCCCCGCCGGCCGACGGCGGCTGGTGGTCCCGGCAGGGCCCCGCCCCGTCGTCGCCGGCCACCCTGGGTGGGAACACCCCGGCGCCGCCGCTGGTCCCGGTCACCGGTGGCACCAACGACCGGGGGTTGCCGGTGCGGGTGCCGATGGCCCAGCTGACCTCGGTGACCGAGCCGGCCCGGCCGCCGTCGGCCCGGGTCCGTGAGGACCCGGACCCGGAGGCGGTGGGCGGGATGCTGTCCCGGCTCTACAGCGGCGTGCGCCGTGCCGAGGCCGAGGAGACCACCGAGTTAATCTTGCCGCCGGGTGCGCGCAGCGAAGGAGGACGACAGTGATGACACTGAGCCAGGAGGCGCGTGACCTGAACTGGTTGGTCAACGCGTTCGCCGAGCGGGTGCCCGGGGTGGCGCACGCGGTGGTGGTCTCCTCGGACGGTCTGCTGGTGGCGATCTCGGCGCAGTTGCCCCGCGACCACGCGGACAAGCTGGCCGCCGTGACCTCGGGGCTGATGAGCATCACCGCGGGCGCGGCCCAGATGTTCGACGGGGACGTCGTCAAGCAGACCGTGGTCGAGATGGGCCGGGGCTACTTCCTGGTGATGCAGATCCGGGACGGTTCGATCCTGGCCACCCTGGCCGGCGCGGACGCGGACATCGGCGTGGTGGGCTACGAGATGGCCCGGCTGGCCAAGCAGGCCGGCGAGATGCTGACCCCGGCGTTGCGCGCGGAACTCCAGCAGGCGCTGCCCCGCTGACGGGCCTCCGGTCGGCTGCCCGGCCGTCGTTCGGCTGCCGGGCCGGACCGCCCCCACGCGGTCCGGCCGTGCCGGTGGCGTTCCGGCTCCGTCGACGGCCTACAGGCCGTTGTCCCGGATGACCTGGCGGTACCAGTGGGCGCTGCGCTTCGGAATCCGCCGCTGGGTCGGGTAGTCCACGTAGACCAGTCCCCAGCGCTGGTCGTAGCCTTCGGCCCACTCGAAGTTGTCGAGCAGCGACCAGACGTGGTAGCTCTCCAGCGGCACCCCGTCGGCGATGGCCCGGTGGGCGGCGGTGAGATGGTCGCGCAGGAAGGCGATCCGGCCGGCGTCGTCGACGGTGCCGTCCGGGCCGAGGGTGTCCGGACAGGGCAGGCCGTTTTCGGTGACGGTGATCGGGATCGGCCCGTAGTCGCGGGTGACCCGGGTCAGGATGTCGTACATGCCCTGCGGGTAGATCTGCTGCCAGTCCGCCTCGCTGGTGGGCCAGCGGGTGACGGTGTTGCCGTTGCCGGTCAGGTAGAGCGGGGTGTAGTACTGCACCGCGAGCAGGTCCACCGGGCTGGCGATGGTCGCCAGGTCGCCGTCGCGGATGCCCTTGGCCATCCGGCTGTCCGGGCCGAGGTCGGCCAGCACGTCGGCCGGGTAGGCGCCGGTGAGGATCGAGTCCAGGTACAGCCGGTTCTCGTACCCGTCGTGCAGCTTGGCGGCGGCGGCCGCGGCCGGGCTGTCGTCGGCCGGGTAGCACGGGTGCAGGTTCAGCGCCGGGCCGATCCGGGTGTCGTGGCCGGTGGCCCGCAGCGCGCGCACGGCGAGGCCGTGGGCGAGCTGGAGGTGGTGGGCGACCAGGTAGGCGGCGTCGGCGTCCTGCCGGCCGGGGGCGTGGTGGCCCCAGAGGTAGCCGTTCTGCACCACGGTCTTCGGCTCGTTGACGGTCAACCACACCGGCACCTGGTCGCCGATGCCCCGGAAGACCACGTCGGCGTAGTCGGCGAACCGGTGGGCGGTGTCCCGGTTCTCCCAGCCGCCGTCGTCCTGCAACGCCTGCGGCAGGTCCCAGTGGAACAGGGTGACCATCGGGGCGATGCCGCGTTCGTGCAGGCCGCCGATGATCCGCTTGTAGAAGTCGAGCCCGCGCTGGTTGGGCTTGCCGGTGCCGTCGGCCTGGATGCGGGGCCAGGAGATGGAGAACCGGTAGCTGCGCAGCCCGAGGTCGCGCATCAGGTCCAGGTCGTCGGCCCAGCGGTGGTAGTGGTCGGCGGCCACGTCCCCGGTGTCGCCGTTGCGGGTGCGGCCGGGGGTGTGGCTGAAGGTGTCCCAGACCGATTCGCCCCGGCCGTCCTCCTTGGCGGCGCCCTCGATCTGGTACGCCGAGGTGGCGGCGCCCCAGCCGAAGTCGTGCGGGAAACGCACCCGCTCCGCGGCGGGGTCGGCGGTCGGATCGCCACCCTTCGGCGCGTCGCAGCCGGCGGCGAGGACGCCGGTGGCCGCGGTCAGTCCGGCGCCAGTGGCGGCGGCGGAGAGCCCGGCGCCGGCGGTGGCGGTGGCGGAGAGCGCGGCGCGGCGCAGCAGGCGTCGCCGGGTGAGTATCGACATGGATGTTTCTCCTCAGGGTGCGGGCCACCCCGACGGCCGGGAGCGCTCCCAGCGCGGGCGTGCGACGGCCCGGCCGCCTCGGGGGCGGACCGCCAGCCTAGAGGGCCGCGCGTGGGCGGCCGGGATGGGGAATGGCGAGTGTGACGGGCGTCGTCAGGGACGGTCGGCCGATCTGCCGAGGGGCAGATAGCGATCGAGGCCGGCCGGGCGGCGCGCACGCCTGACCCGTCGGCCTCTTTTCCCGTCGAGTACGGGGGTTTAGTGTGGGGACGGGGGAGGGCAACCCCCGTCCCCACCTGTGTTGCACACACGCACGCTCGAATTGGCGTCCGGCCGTGCGTGTCGCGCGGGAGCCGGGCCACGCGAGTGGCTCTGGTTCCACCTCCCTCCGTGATGGTGGGGTGTGGCTGGCGACGGTGTCCGGGCTGGCCCGTCGTCAGCCGTTCGGGCTGAACCCCGTGGTCGGGCGACCACGGTTGTGACCTTCACTTGTTGCATCTCCGTCGATGGAAGCGCTCCCATCGGCGATGCTGCGACTGTAACGCCCGTCACGGCTTTGTGAAAGCCCCTAAACGAGATCGAAACATCGACCTGCGTTTCGACAGAGGTAGTTGTTGTGGGAGCGCTTCCATGGCACACTGTCGAATCAACGCAGCGGAGCCAGACACGCGCGAGTGATGGGTCGCCGAGGGCATCCGGGTCTCCCGGACGGCACCCGAAGGAACGGCACGACGGCCGCAGCGGCCGTACCCCGTCCCTGCCCCGGCCCACCGGCCGGACCGACCACCATTCCGGCACCTCCGTCCCCCCGCGCACCCCTGTGACAGCGCGTGGAGGTGCCTCCGCCGGGGCCCGCAGCCCCGGCCCGGTCCGAGGAGACACCGCGCACATGAGACTCATGGCAAGACGTCGCCGCACGGCGATGCTCGCCGCCACCGCACTCGCCATCGGCGGGGTGGGCCTGCCGGCCAGCGCGGCCCAGGCCGCGCCGGCCTGCGACGTGGTCTACGCCACCAACGACTGGGGCAGCGGCTTCACCGCGAACGTCACCATCAAGAACCTGGGCGACGCGCTCAGCAGTTGGTCGCTCAAGTGGACCTTCCCGAACAGCAGCCAGCGGGTCACCCAGGGCTGGTCGGCGAAGTGGAGCCAGAGCGGCAGCGAGGTCACCGCGACCAACGAGTCCTACAACGGCAACATCGGGACCGGGGGCTCCACCACCATCGGCTTCAACGGCTCCTACTCGGGCAGCAACCCGAAGCCGACGTCGTTCACCCTCAACGGCACCCCGTGCAACGGCACCCCGGCCAACCAGCCGCCGACGGTCACCCTCGGCGTGCCCTCCGGCCCGTTCACCGCGCCGGCCGACGTGCCGCTGACCGCCACCGCCAGCGACCCGGACGGGACGATCAGCAAGGTCGAGTTCTACCGCAACGGCCTGCTGGTCAACACCGACACCTCCGCGCCGTACGCGTACACGCTGACCTCGCTGCCGGCCGGCAGCTACACGGTCCAGGCGAAGGCGTACGACAACGCCAACGGCATCGGCGTGTCGGAGAAGTCGTTCACCGTCAACGCGGCCACCGGCCCGGCGCTGGTCGCCACGCCCTCCTCGGTGAGTGTCAACGAGGGTGGCAGCACCACCTTCAACCTCAAGCTCAGCGCCGCGCCGTCGGGCAACGTGCCGGTCACCCTCACCCGCACCGGTGACAGCGACATCACGGTCTCGCCGACCAGCGTCACGCTGACCCCGAGCAACTGGAACACCGGGGTCACCGTCACGGTCGCCGCGGCGGAGGACACCGACACCGCCGGTGGCACCGCCACCATCACCGCGGCCGGCACCGGAGTCTCCTCGGTGGTGGTCACCGCCACCGAGATCGACAACGACACCCCCGGCGGGGACAACGCCTACGTGGCGAAGTTCCTGGAGCAGTACGGCAAGATCAAGAACTCGGGCTACTTCAGCCCCGAGGGCGTGCCGTACCACTCGATCGAGACGCTGATCGTCGAGGCGCCCGACCACGGCCACGAGACCACCTCCGAGGCGTTCAGCTACTGGCTGTGGCTGGAGGCCTACTACGGCCGGGTGACCCAGAACTGGTCGCCGTTCAACAACGCCTGGACGGTGATGGAGAAGTACATCATCCCGTCGCACGCCGACCAGCCCACCGCGGGCGTCGCCGGCACCCCGCAGTACGCCGCCGAGTACAACCTGCCCAGCCAGTACCCGTCGGCGCTGAACCCGAGCGTCTCCGTCGGCCAGGACCCGCTGCGCTCGGAGCTGCAGTCCACCTACGGCACCGGTGACATCTACGGCATGCACTGGCTGATGGACGTCGACAACACCTACGGCTTCGGTCGCTGCGGTGACGGCACCACCAAGCCGGCGTACATCAACACCTTCCAGCGCGGCACGCAGGAGTCGGTGTGGGAGACCATCCCGCAGCCGTCCTGCGACACCTTCAAGCACGGCGGTCAGTACGGCTACCTCGACCTGTTCGTCAAGGACTCGGGCGCCCCCGCCAAGCAGTGGAAGTACACCAACGCCCCGGACGCCGACGCCCGCGCCGTGCAGGCCGCGTACTGGGCGCTGACCTGGGCCAAGGCGCAGGGCAAGCAGGCCGACGTCGCCGCCACCGTGGCCAAGGCCGCCAAGATGGGCGACTACCTGCGGTACGCGATGTACGACAAGTACTTCAAGAAGATCGGCAACTGCGTCGGGGCGAGCACCTGCCCCGCCGGCACCGGCAAGGACTCGGCGCACTACCTGCTGTCCTGGTACTACGCCTGGGGCGGCGCGTACGACGCCAGCGCGGGCTGGTCGTGGCGGATCGGTTCCAGCCACAGCCACTTCGGCTACCAGAACCCGTTCGCGGCCTGGGCGATGACCAACATCAGCGAACTCAAGCCGAAGTCCCCGACCGCCGTCGCGGACTGGCAGAAGAGCCTCGACCGGCAGCTGGAGTTCTACACCTGGCTCCAGTCGGCCGAGGGCGGCATCGCCGGCGGCGCCACCAACAGCTGGGACGGTAGCTACGCCCAGCCGCCGTCGGGCACCGCCACCTTCTACGGCATGTTCTACGACGTCGACCCGGTCTACAACGACCCGCCGTCGAACCAGTGGTTCGGCATGCAGGTCTGGTCGATGCAGCGCATCGCCGAGCTGTACCTGGAGACCGGCAACACCAAGGCCAAGGCCCTGCTCGACAAGTGGGTGCCGTGGGCGATCGCCAACACCACGCTGGGCACCAACTGGTCGGTCCCGTCCGAGCTGAAGTGGACGGGCCAGCCCGCCAACTGGAACCCGAGCAGCCCGGCGGCCAACACCGGCCTGCACGTGGAGGTCAGCTCGAAGGGTCAGGACGTCGGTGTCACCGGCTCCCTCGCCCGGACCCTGATCGCCTACGCGGCCAAGTCCGGCAACACCCAGGCGAAGACCACCGGCAAGGGCCTGCTGGACGCGCTCTCGGCGGCCAGCGACAGCAAGGGTGTGTCGACGACCGAGACCCGCGGCGACTACAAGCGGTTCGACGACGTCTACAACGCCGCCGACGGCCAGGGCCTCTACGTGCCGCCGGGCTGGACCGGGAAGATGCCCAACGGTGACACCATCGCCGCCGGCAAGAGCTTCCTGGACATCCGGTCGTTCTACAAGAACGACCCGGACTGGCCGAAGGTCGACGCGTACCTCAAGGGCGGCCCCGAGCCGACCTTCAACTACCACCGGTTCTGGGCCCAGTCCGACATCGCCATGGCGTACGCGGACTACGGGATGCTCTTCCCGAACGGGTGAGTTGACCCTGCCGGGTGGGTGGCGCGGCGCCGCCCACCCGGAGGCCGACCGGGCCCGGGGGAGCGGACAGCCCGGTCGGCGGGCGGCCTGATTCCCACGGTCAGGCCGGGGGTGGGTCGACCGTCCGGCCGACGCAGCGGAGCGGCCGGCCCACCCCACCATCCCGCTTTCCCGCCCCGGCGGGAAAGCGGCGAAAAAAGAGCGCGCGCGGGATAACGCGACGCCCTATGACGGAGTACCGTGTTGATCGGAGAGGCCGCTCCCCCCGTGGCGGCCTCTCCGTTAACGTCTGTGCCCCCGGCACCCCGCGCCACACGTCGGCACCGGGCAGGCCCGGCTCACCCGGATTCCACCGGGTGCCGCAGCCCCGGATGGCCGGCCGGCAGCGACCGGCGGATCACCACCCAGCTCACCGTCAGCGCCGCTGCCACCAGCGGCCAGGTCAACGCCACCCGGGCCACGGTCAACGCGACCACCTGCCCGCCCAGCCACAGCGGCAGGAACACCGCCACCCGCAGCACATAGGTGGCCGCCCACACCCAACTGCCCCGCCCGTACGCCCGCAGCAGCGCCGGGTCGCGCCGCCACCGTCCCCGCTGCCGCAGCGCCGCCCCGACGACCACGCCGAGCAGCGGCCGGCGTACCACGATGCTCACCACCCAGACCAGCGCGCTGGCGAGGTTCGAGAAGACCTGCACCGCGAAGAAATCGGCCGCCCGGCCGGTGCGCAGCGCCACCACGGCGGCCAGGCACACGGCCAGCAGCCCGATCAGCACCGCCCGGGGGCGGTCCCCGCGCCGCCACCGCCACAGCGCCACCGCCGTGCCGGCCAGCACCGCCACCGCCACCCCGCCGACGACCGACCGTCCGGTCGCCAGCCAGCCGGCGGTGAACGCCACCGGCGGCAGGGTCGCGTCGATCGCGCCACCGCGCCCGCCGAGCAGGCCGGCCAACGACTCCACCTGATCCGGCGGCCCCGCCGGACCCCGTCCTACCGCCGGACCCCGTCCCGCCGGCTGCGTGTCGGCCGGGCTCCCGGCCGGTGGCACGGCGTCTGTCGGCTGCCCGGCCGGTGGCTGCGGGCCCGGCCCGTGCGGTGTCGGCGGGTCCCCGGCCGGCGGCTGCCGGGTCGGTCGTCCGTGTTGTGGTGTACCGGTCACCGTCACCTCCCGTGGTCCCGTGTCAAGGTATCCGGACCGCCCCGGTGGGCCCACGCGCGACGTGCCGCGCGTGCCGCTACGGTGTGCGGGTGCGTGCGACGGCAAGGGGTTGGACCGCGGTCTGGTTGGTCGTGCTGGCATTGGCCCAGACGGCGGCCTTTCTGCTGGTGTGGCGGTTCGCCGTGCACACCGGGACCGGGCAGTGGCTCGACACGGTCGCGTTGACCGGCAACCGGATCGGCCAGGACCGCATCGACGGTCTGGTCAACCGGATCCTCAACGCCATGTCGGTGGTCTCCCTGCTCGCCGCCACCGTGGTGATCTTCTTCATCGCCCTGATCCGGGGCCGCAAGGCGCTCGCCATCTCGGCCACCCTGCTGATCGCCGGGGCGAACGTCACCACCCAGGTGCTCAAGTACGTCATCGACCGGCCCGCGCTGGGCATCGACCCGCAACGCGACGCGGTCGGCAACAGCCTGCCCAGTGGACACACCACCATCGCCGCCTCGGTGGCGCTGGCGCTGATCCTGGTGCTGCCGGCCAAGGTACGCGTCCTCGGGGCGTTCCTCGGCACCGCGTACGCCGCCGTCGCCGGGGTGGCCACCCTCTCCGCCGGCTGGCACCGGCCCAGCGACGCGGTCGCCGCCTTCCTGGTCGTCGGGGTCTGGGCGGCGCTGGCCGGCCTGCTGCTGCTGGTGTTCCAGCACGAGCAGGCACAGGTCGCCCCCGACGACGCCCACAAGGTGGCCGCCAGCGTGCTCGGCATCGGTGGTCTGCTCGCCGTCCTCGGCTGCGGACTGGCCCTGTCCGGCCTGCTCGACCAGCAGCAGGTGCCGGTGGACGAACTGACCCGCCGCACCCTGTTCATCGGGTACGCCGGCAGCGCCGCCGGGATCGCCGGCACCATGGGGGTGGTGGCGGCCCTGGTGCTGCTCTCCGTGCACCGCCTGGTGCCCCGCTGGAAGGGCTGACCGGACGCTAGCGCCGGTACGTCCCGACCATGGTGCCGCTGGCCAGTTCCCGGCCGGCGAGGGCCGCGTGCACGTCGGCCGCCTGCGGCGCGTCCGCCAGGTCCAGGGGACGTTCCAACGCGTACAGCCGGAAGAAGTACCGGTGCGCCTCCTCACCCTGCGGCGGGTGCGGCCCACCCCAGCCGGTGCCGCCGAAACCGTTGGGCCACGCCCGGCCGCCCGGCGGCAGGGCACCCTCGGCCACCCCGTCCGAGATGGGGGAGATGCCGGTGACCAGCCAGTGCAGGAACGGACTGCGCCCGGCGTCCGGGTCCTCCACCAGCAGGAGCAGTTCGGTGGCCGCCGGTGGCACGTCGGACCACTGCAACGGCGGCGACACGTTGCCCCCGTCGCGGGCGAACCGCCCCGGCAGCAGGTCGTGATCGGTGAACGCGGTGCTGCGCAACATCAACCCGGCCATCTGGCGACCGCCCCCTCTCCTCGGCCCGCCGCGGCTACCCGGCCACACCGCAGGCGAAACCAGATGCGAGGCTGGGACCATGGACGCGGCGTACCCCGGTGACGGCGGCAGGCGTGCCGACCCGCCGGCACCCGCCCCGACGCCGGTGGGTACGGCGTTCCGTGCCGAGTGCGCCCGGCTGGCGGTGGTCCTGTCCACGCTGACCGACGCGGACCTGGACCGGCCCACCCCGTGCCCGCCCTGGGCGGTCCGGGACCTCGTCGCCCACGTCCGCACGGGTGCCGGACGCCTGGTCGACATGCTCGCCGCGCCCGCGCCGCCGCGCGCCGAGGTGGACGCCGCCGGCTACTTCGGCCCGGCGAAGTTCACCCCGTCCGTCGACGCCGACCGGATCGCCAGCGCCCGGCGGGCGGCCCGCGGTCCCGCCGCCCCGACCGGGTCCACGGAGGCGGCGGCGACCGCGGCGGCCTTCACCGCCGCCTGGCGGGCGACCGACGCGGCGGTGCGTGCGCACCCCGCCGACCGGGTCGTCCGGACCCGCCACGGCGACCCGATGGCGGTGCACGAGTTCCTGCTGACCCGCGTGGTGGAGGTCGGCGTGCACGGGCTGGACCTGGCGGTGGCGCTGCACCGCGAGCCGTGGCTCACCCCCGCCGCCGCGCGGGTGATCGCCGGCCTGTTCACCGGGGGACTACCGGTCCCGGACGGGCTCGGCTGGGACCTCCTCACCCTGGTCCGCAAGACCACCGGCCGGGCCCCGCTCACTCCCGCCGAGCGGCGGATCATCACGGCGCAACCCTGGCCCCACCTGTCCCTCACCACCCCCACCTGACCCACCCCCCGCGCTGGCCCACCCCGCGCTGCTGTGCCCCGCGCTGCTGTGCCCCGGTGATCAAGAGGTTTACGTCAATTCTGATCACCAAGGTGACGCGAACCTCTTGATCACCGGGGCCAGGCCCACCCCCGGCGGGCGGGTGGAGGCGGGGTGGGGTGGGTGGTTACAGGGGTGGGGCGGGGGGTTCCGGGGGCGGCCCCGGGCCCGGCGGGCGTCGGCCGCCGCGACCCCGCCGAGCACCAACGCGGCCACCGTGGCGGAGACCAGCGGCACCACGTGCAGCAGCAGCGGGAAGAGCACGACCAGCAGCGCCGCCGCGAGCCACCGCGACGGCGACACCCGGCCGAAGACCTCGTACTCGAAGCGGGCGCGGGCGAGCAGGAAGAGCACCGGACCGCCCACCACCAGCACCACCCACGCCGCCTCCGGGGAGGTGAGCGGATGCTCGATGGTCAGCTCGTACCCGATCGCCGTACCGACCAGCCCCACCACCATCGCCAGGTGGGTGTCCGCCGCCGAGCGGCCGGTGTCCGACGGGTGCCGGGACCGCACCACCGCCTCGGCGAGCACCTGCCCGGCCCGCTGCACGTAGATCCGCCACAGCAGCACCGAGGTCACCAGCGCTACCGCGAACGCACCGGTCCGGGCCGGGTCGAACGGACCCGTGCTGTACGCCAGCCCGCCCACCAGGATCGTCTCGCCCAACGCGACCAGGAAGAACTGCTGGTACCGCTCGGCCAGGTGTTCCCCGGCGACGTCCCAGCGGCTCGCCCTCGACCGGCCCAGCCCCGGCACGGGCCACCCGAACCGGGCGGCCAGGTACTCCAGGACCAGCGCCAGCGCCCAGAGCAGACCCCGGGGGGTGGGCGACAGGAACGCCCCGGTCAGCCACAGCACCCCGGTCGCGGCGAAGGTGAGGAGCATGCGCAGCTTGAGCCGCCGGTACTCGTGGCTGCCGAGGGCCAGCAGCAGCAGACCCGGCCGGGACACCTGCGTCAGCACGTACGCCACCGCGAACGCCAGGCCGGTGGAGGTGAACGCGCGGGGGATCGCCACCCCCATCACCATGCTGCCGATCAGGGCGGTGATCACCACGAACTGGAGCCAGCCGTGGTGCGGGTCGTACCGGCTGGTCGTCCACGCGGTGCCCTGCCAGACCGCCCAGAGCGCGAGCAACAGCAGCAGCGTCTTGACGCCCCCGGTGACCGGGGACCAGCCGGTGGTGCCGCCGGGCTCCAGGGCCAGGTCCTCGAAGGCGCGGAACGAGATCCGGGTGAGCGCGAAGACGTACACCAGGTCGAAGAAGAGTTCCAGGAACGTGGCCCGCTGGGCCGATCCGGTACGCCGCAGCGGGGCGGCCCCGTCGCCACCCGTCATGATCGTCGGCAGTCGCCGTCGGCCCGGCCCACCAGGGGTTCGTAGCATCCCGGGCGGCTGCGGCGGCGGGCATCGCCGAATCCACCCCGGTTCCGGCCTTGTTCCGGCCGGGGCGAGCGGGCACGATCGACCGGATGACGAACCGATGGGGCTTCACCGTGCCGCTGACCGGTGTCCCGCTCGCCGAGCACGCCGCCGGCTACGCGGCCCTGGCGGAGGCCGGTTTCACCGACCTGTGGTCGTCGGAGGTCAACGGCACCGACGCGTTCACCCCGCTGGCGCTGGCCGCCGCCTGGCAACCCGGACTGCGGCTCGGCACCGCGATCACCCCCGCCTTCACCCGGGGGCCGGGCCTGCTGGCGATGAGCGCGGCGGCGCTGGCCGAGGCCGCCCCGGGCCGGTTCGCCCTCGGCATCGGCGCGTCGTCCCCGGTGGTGGTGGGGGACTGGAACGGGATTCCGTACACCGAGCCGTTCCGGCGCACCCGTGACCTGCTGCGGTTCCTCAGGCCGGCGCTGCGGGGCGAGACGGTCGACGGGGCGTTCGACACGTTCCGGGTGCGCCGGTTCACCCTGGAACGCCCGCCGGCCAGCCCACCGCCGCTGCTGCTGGCCGCCCTGCGCCCGGGGATGCTGCGGCTGGCCGCCGCCGAGGCCGACGGGGTGATCCTCAACTGGCTGGCCGCCGACGACGTCGCGCAGGCCCTCGCCGAGCTGACCGGGCGCGGCCCCGGCTTCGAGGTGGTCGCCCGGATCTTCGTCTGCCCCACCGAGGACGCCGGCTACGCCCGTACCCTCGGCCGGCGGCTGATCACCAGCTACCTCACCGTCCCCGCGTACGCCGAGTTCCACCGCTGGCTGGGGCGGGAGGCGGTGCTCGGCCCGGTCTGGGCGGCCTGGGCCGCCGGTGACCGGCGGGCCGCCGCCGCGGCCGTGCCCGACGAGGTGGTCGACGCGCTGATCCTGCACGGCTCGCCCGAGCACTGCCGCGACCAGGTCCGCCGCTACGCCGACGCCGGGGTGGACGTGCCGGTGCTGGCCCTGCTGCCCACCCCGGAGGTGACCGCCGGCGGGGCCGTCGCCCTGGGCGAGCTGATCAGCCGGCTCGGCCCGCCGTCGGCGGTGGACGCCGGGCGGCCGGCGGAACGGGGCTGAGATGAACCTGACCGACCGGGTCGTGGTGATCACCGGGGGAGCGGGGGGCATCGGCGCGGCGCTGGCCCGCCGCTTCGCCGCCGAGGGCGCCGCCGCCGTCGTCCTGGCCGATCTCGACGCCCGCGCGACCGCCACGGTGGCCGAGGCGGTCGGCCCGGTCGCCCGGGGGGTCGCCGTCGACGCCGCCGACGAGGGCCAGGTCCGCGACCTGGTCGCCGACACCGAGCGACGGTACGGCCGGATCGACCTGTTCTGCGCCAACGCGGGCGTGGCCACCGGCGTCGGTATCGAGGCCCCCGACGCCGACTGGGACCGCGCCTGGCGGGTCAACGTGCTCGCCCACGTGTACGCCGCCCGCGCCGTGCTGCCCGGCATGCTGGCCCGGGGCGGCGGCCACCTGATGCACACCTGCTCGGCGGCCGGGGTGCTGACCGCCGTCGGCGACGCCCCGTACACCGCCACCAAGCACGCGGCGGTCGGGCTGGCCGAGTGGCTGGCGGTCACCTACCGGGACCAGGGCATCCGGGTCAGCGCGTTGTGCCCGCAGGGGGTGGACACCCCGATGCTCGCCGACGGGCTGGCCACCGGCCACCTGGCCGCCCGGGTGATCGCCGCCTCCGGCCCGGTGCTCACCCCCGACCAGGTCGCCGACGCGGCGGTCGCCGGGCTCGCCGAGGAACGTTTCCTCATCCTGCCCCACCCCGAGGTCGCCGGGTACGCGGTGCGCCGCGCCGAGGACCCGGACGGCTGGCAGGCCGGCCTGCGCAAGCTGGTCCGCCGGCTACGCGCCACCGGCCCACCACCGGCGTAGCCGGCCCGGCCCACCACGATCCGGTCCGGGCCGCCGGGGTCCGGTTCCGCGTCGCCAGGGTCCGGCCCACGGTCGAGGTGGTCCCGTCCCGCCACCGTCCGGTCCGGCGGGCCTCACCGTGCCCCGGTTTCCGGGGGCAGGGAACCGGTCAGCGGGGCCAGCGCAGGGGGCCGGGGTGTGCCGACCAGAGCAGCCGCCGCCAGCGGGGCCGGGCCGCCCGCAGCGCCGCCGCGTAGCCCACGGCCACGTCCCGGGCCCGGTCGGCCTGGGCGTCGGTCAGCGTGCCCGGCGCGAAGGCCGCCTGGTTGAGCAGCCCGGCCAGTTCCGCCAACCCCACCGGGTCCGCACCGGGGTCACCGGTGCCGGCATCCCCGGCGGGGCGGGAACCGCTGGCCCGGCCGGTGTCCTCGGCGAGGGCGCGGCGGGCCCGGTCGGCGACCTCGGTGGCGGAGAGGTCCCCGCCGACCGGCCGTCCCGACAGTCGCAGCGCGTCGGTGGTGTGCCGCCACGCGCCGCCCACCCGGGTCCCCGGGTCGCCCCGGCCCAACCGGGCGCGGGTCTGCGCCCGGCGGCACCCGACCAGCCCGGCGAGGACCAGCCCCGCCAGCAGCAACCCACCGGCGCCGAACCCCACCAGCAGCGGCGTCGGCCCGCCGCGCTCCCCGCTGCTCCGGCCCGGCGTGGCCGCCGCCGGTGGGGTGGCCGGTGGGGTCCCGGTCGGCTCGGGCACCTCCGACGGCGGCGGGCTCGGCGGGGCCGGCCGGAAGTCGTCCTCCACCGGCCGGGGCGTGGTGTCCGGGCGGGGCCGGGGGTCGAACGGCACCCACCCCACCCCGGCGAAGAGCACCTCCGGCCAGGCGTACGCGTCGGCGGCCCGAACCGGCCCGTCACCCCGGGCGGTGAACCCGACCACCACCCGGGTCGGCAGGCCGGTCAACCGGCCCAGCACCGCGAAGGCGGCGGCGAACTGCTCCGAGGTGCCCCGCTGGCCGCCGCCACCGCGCGGCCCGAACAGGAAGAACTCCAGATTCGGGTACGCGTGCCCGCTCGGCGCGTCCGCCACCAGCCGGTAGTGCTCGGCGAGGAACTGCTCCACCGCTGCCGCCCGCGCGTACGGGGCGCCGTTCTCCTCGGCCAGGTGGGTGGCGAGCCGGCGTAACCGTTCCGGCGTCCCGTCGGGTACCCGCAGCACCCGGGCCACCTGCGCCCCGGCCGGTACGTCGGCGGTGGCGAGCAGGTTCGCGTCCAGCCGTTCCCGCGCCGAGGTGACCGTGTACCTCAACCCCGGGGTCAGCCCCTCCGGCCGGATCAACGTGCCGCTCTGCGGGTCGTACGCCACCCGGGCCCCGTCGACCGTGCGGGGGGTGGCCACCGCGGGCAGCAGCCGGCCGGTCAACCCGGCCACGGTGATCTCCTGCCGGACCGTGTCCGACGCCTGCGGGTCACCGCCGGGCAGGACCCGACCGGCCGTGCGGTAGGTCGCCCCGACCCGCCAGGTCACCCCGTCGTAGTCGCTGAGCACGGCCAGCCGGATCGTGGTCGGCCCATCGCCCGGGCCCCGGGTCGACACGTCCAGCAGCTTCTGCTGCGGCTCCAACGCCCAGCCGGAGATCCGGATCAGCGGGTTCTCGTCCAGCGACTCCACCCGGGGCGGCGGCACGTAGCGGCGCGGGTCGACCGGCCGGTCGTCGATCCGACCGGCGAGGGCCGGCCCGAGCAGCGCGGCCGACCCGACCACCACCGCCACCCCGGCGGCGGAGACCACCGTCGCCCGGGCGCGCACCGGGCCGCGTACGGCCGGCGGCAGCCCGGCGACCGGGTCGCCTCCCGGCGTGCGGCCGGCGGCCAGGGCGAGCGCGACCAGCCCGGCGAAGACCACCGTCGGCCCGACCGCCGGTTCCGCGTTCGGGCCGACGACGTAGACGGCCCCGGCGTACAGCGCGGTGGCCGGGAGGAAACCGAGCAGCACCCGACCGGCGCGCAGCGCCACCTCGGCGCCGGCCAGCCCGGCCAACCAGGCGGCGACCACCGGCACCAGCACTGTGTCCGGGGCCGGCTCGACCGGGATCATCGCGGTGAGCAGCCGGGGCACCGCGTTGCCGACGGCGTCGGCGGTCACGTCGAGGAAACCGCCCGGCAGGTCGGCGTGCGCGGCGGCGAGCCGCACCGACCAGGCCGTCGCGCCGAGCATGACGGCCACCGACAGCGGCGCCACCTGCCAGGACGGCAACCGGCGGGCGGCCACGCTGACCAGCACCGCCCCCAGGGCCGCGCCGCACACCAGCCGGGTCAGCAGGTCACCGGCGTACACCCGGTCGAGCGCCACGCCGGCCAGGCCGACGGCGGCGACGAGCGTCGCCGGCACCACGGCCGCCCGCAGCAGCCGGGCGACGAACCGGCCCGGCCCACCGCCGGCCGGGCCACCCTCCCGCGCCGGGTCCGGTCGGACGGCGTCGGGCCGGTCGGCCACCGTCACCATCGGCCGGTCGCGTCCCACGCGGCGGCGAACGCCGCGCCGTCGACCGCGTCGAGCACCACCGGCCCGGCCGCCGTCGGCGTCGGCCCGGCCGCCCCCAACACCCCCACCAGCACCGACGGGTACGCCCCGCGCAGCGCGCCCACCCGCCCCACGTCGTCGCGGCCACCGGGGCCGGTGAGGAAGACCAGCGTGTCGCCGGGCCGGTCGGCGCGCAGCCGGGTCAACGTCGCGTCCAGCGCCGCGCCGTCCGGGTCGCCGCCGGCCGCCCCGGCCCCCGACCGCTGCCCACCCGGCCCTGTCCCGCCCCAGCCCGGCCCGCCGGGTCCGAGCCCGCCGGCTCCACCCCCGCCCGGCCCACCGGCGGCACCGGGTTGCGGGGTGTCCGGGCCGCCGACCGGTCGGCCGGTGCCCCGCCGGTCGCGTCCCGGGGAGTCGACCAGGGTCACCGCGGCCAGCCGGTCCAGCGGCGGGTCGGCCGTCCGGTCGTCGGCCGGGCACACCAGCAGCAGCACCACCGGCAGGTCCTGCCGGAACACGGCCACCACCAGCGACGCCGCCGCCTCGCAGGCCGCCTCGAACGACGCGGCCACCCCGCCGGAGCGCTCCGGGTGGGCGGCGGCCCGGTTGTCCACCAGCACCACCAGCCGGGGCAGGCTGGTGTCCACGTTCTCCCGCACCATCAGCTCACCCACCCGGGCGCTGGTCCGCCAGTGCACCCGACGCAACTCGTCACCGACCACGTACTCCCGCAACGAGTCGAAGGTGATCGACCCGTGCGGCACCCCGTCCACCCGCCCGTCGAGGCTGCGCCCCGCCCCGGTCGGCACCGCCGTCAACGGGTACACCCGGGGATGCACCCGGACCACCGCCGTCGGCCCGTACGCGCGGGTCGCGGCGTACAGGCCCAGCGGGTCGCGGCGGGTCACCCGCAGCGGCCCCACCGGCAGCACCCCACGCCGACGGGTCGGCACGTCGTACCCGACGCCGGTGTCCCGGCCGGGACGCAGCCGCAGCACCGGCACCGGCACCGGCCGGCCCGCGCAGTGGTCCTCGGCCAGCAGGCTGCCCACCCGCAGCCGCCCGGCGTTGCGGACGGTCAGCGCCATCCGGGCCGGCTCACCCACCGCCACCCGGTCCGGGTCGGCGGTGCGGGACACCACCAGCCGGGGGGTACGGGCCGCCACCAGCACCGCCTGCCCGACCGCCACCGCGCCCGCCGCCCCCAGCACGGCCAGCTCCGGGTACGCGAACCGCAACCCCGCGCCGAGCAACGCGGTCGCGGCGCCGAGCAGCCCGGTGCCCCGGGCGGTGAGCCCCACGCCGGCCCCGTCAGCCGTGCGTCGGGGTCGACTGGCCCGACGGCAGCGGCACCGGCACCGACGCCACCGCCTGACGCAGCACGTCGGCGGCGGTCACCCCGCGCACCTGCGCGTCGGCGGTGAGCAGCAGCCGGTGGGCGAAGACCGGTTCGACGAGCGCCTTCAGGTCCTCCGGCATGATCCAGCCCCGGCCGTCGATCAGCGCGTACGCGCACGCCGCCCGGGTCAACGCGATCACCCCACGGGGGCTGACCCCCACCCGGACCTGCGGATGCTGCCGGGTGGCCGTGGCCAGCCGCACGGCGTACCCGTAGAGGGGTTCGGCGATGTGCACCCGGCGGGCCATCCGGACCATCTCCCCGACGGTGGCCGTGTCGGTGACCGGTTGCAGCGAGTCGGGGGAGCGGACCGTCGCCCCGCGCAGCACCTCCACCTCGACCGCCTCGTCCGGGTAACCCACCGACAGCTTCACCAGGAAGCGGTCCAGCTGCGCCTCGGGCAGCCGGTACGTGCCGTCCATCTCCACCGGGTTCTGCGTGGCGACCACCAGGAACGGCTGCGGCACCGGATGCCGGACCCCGTCCACCGTGACCGTCCGCTCCTCCATCACCTCCAGCAGCGCCGACTGGGTCTTCGGCGAGGCCCGGTTGATCTCGTCGGCGATGACGATGTTGGCGAACACCGGCCCCGGGTGGAACTCGAACCCCCGGCTGGCCTGGTTGAAGATCGTCACCCCGGAGACGTCGGAGGGGAGCAGGTCCGGGGTGAACTGGATGCGCCGCCACTGGCCCTGCACGGTCGCCGCCACCGCCCGCGCCAGGGTGGTCTTGCCCACCCCCGGCACGTCCTCCAGCAGCACGTGCCCCTGGGCGAACAGGGCGGTCAACGCCAACCGCACCACCTCCGGCTTGCCCAGCACGACCGCGTTGACGTTCTCGGCCAGCCGGGCGGCCAGCGCGGCGAAACCCTGGACCTCCGGCTGGCCCAGCGGTGCGGGGGTGTCGTTCACGACGGCGGGATGCTCCTCGGCTACGGCGGCGCTGGTCAGCAGGTGGGCAGCACGGCGATGTCGTCACCGCCGGCCAGGTTGAGCCAGGCCCAGGGGATGTAGTTGCGCCCCTTGTAGTCGACCCGGACCCACCAGGTGGACTGCTTCTGGCCGTTGTAGATCCAGGAGTCGACGTTGTCGCCCTGCCGCCGACAGTACGCCCGCAGCCGGGTGCCCGGCTTCGCCCAACCGACCTGTTTGTCGTTGTCCTGCCGGGGCACCGAGAAGACCTCGTTGCCGTTGCGACCGTCCACATCGGCGTCACAGTAGGTGCGCTGGTCGCCGTCCGGGCCGTTGACGCAGGTCGCCACCCCGTACAGCGGGTCGGTGACCTGCGCCCGGGTGGCGGTGCCCCGACCGGCGGCGTTGGCGGCCGTCACCGTCACCGTGTAGGCGGTGCCCGGGGTCAGGCCGGTCACCCGCAGGCTGGCGCAGCTGCCCGTGGCGCTCTTCCCGCCGGTGGCGGCGGTGCAGGTCGACTCCCCGCCCCCGGCGTCCACGGTGAACGTCACCGTCACCGACGTCGCGTCCGCCGACGACCCGGTCACCGTCACCCGGGGCGCCGCCACCGTCCGGGCGGTGACGCTGGCCTCCGGCCCCGACCCGGCCTCGTTGACCGCCCGCACCCGCACCAGCACGTTCTGCCCGTCGCCCAGCCCGGTGACGGTCGTGTCGGTCCCGGTCACCTCGCTGGTCCGCCCGCCCACGTCCACCTGGTAGCGGGTCACCGGGCGGCCGTTCGCCGCCGCCGCCGACCACTGCACCGCGACCGTGCCCGCCCGGTCGGCCACCGTCGCCGCCCGCAGGCCCGCCGGCTGCCCGGGGGCGGTGAACGGCACCACCGGCTCACTCATCGGGGAGGCCACCGAGGCGGCACCCCGGTCGCTGACCGCGATCACCGTGAACGCGTACTGGGTGCCGTAGGTCAGCTCACCGGCCGGCACCACCAGTTCGGTGCGGCGCGACTCGCCGACCGGGGCGTTCGCGCCGGCCGACGTGGCGGTCACCGCGTACCGGGCGATCCGGTTGCCCTGGCCGTCGGCGGCCGGCCACCGCACCAGCACGGTGCCGTCGGGGCGGGCCTGCGCGCTGACCCCGGCCGGTGGGGCCGGCACCGCCGAGGTCGGGGTCACCGGGTTGCTGCGCCGGGCCGGGCCGTCGCCCCTGCCGTTGACCGCGTACACCGTGAACGTGTACGTCGACCCGTTGGTCAGGCCGGTGACCTCCAGCGACCGCTGGTTCGCCCCCACCTCGTGCCGACGCCCGGCACCCTGCACCACGTACCGCAGCACGGCGGAGCCGTTCGCGGCGGCCGGCCGCCAGGCGATCCGGGCCCGCGCGTCCCCGGCGGTGGCGGTGACCTGACCCGGCGCGCCGGGCTTGCCCACCCGGGGCTTCGGCGGTGGAGGCGGCGGGGGCGGGTCCGGCGGCGGGTCCCCGCCCAGCACGTCGTTGGCGTACTTGTCGACGGTGCGTACCCGGTGCGCGTCGTCGACCACCCGGGCGGTGGCCGAACCCGGGGCGTTGATGAACAGGTGGTTCTCCCGCACCTCCAGCTCCAGCGGGCCGGTCGCCCGACCCGGCCGGATCGTCTCCACCAGCTGCCCGGCCCCGTCGAACGCGTAGACCGCGCCGGTGACCCCGTCGGCGCAGTAGAACCGGCCGGCCCAGGCCACGGCCGGCCCCACCCGGTCGCCGCTGCCCGGCACGACGAACCGGGTGACCACCCGGCCGTCACCGACGGCGAGCACCCGCCGTTCCCCGCCGATCGTCACCGGCACCACCGGGCCGCTGGTCCGCGCCGGCACCGCGCCACCCGCGGCGGCCTCCAGCACCGTACGCCGGGTCTGCCCGCCCCGGACCGTCACCAGCGTGCCCGTGGTGCGGTCCAGCACCGCCACCCCGTCGTCCAGGGTGGACAACGTCAACTCGTGACTCGGCTCGGCCACCGGATGCGTCTGCACCCGCCGGGGCCCCCGGTCGTCCGCCGCCCCCGACGCCGGCCCGGACGGCAGCGCGGCGGCGGTGACCGCCGCGACGGTGCCCTCCGACGGCACCGCGATCCACAACCGGCCCCGGCCGTCGAACGCGCCGGCCGTGATGCCCGGCGGAAACAACACCGGGTCACCCACCGGCACCAGCGAACGGGGATCGAGCTGACGCACCACGCCGCGCACCGCGTCCACCACGAAGGCGGCATCCTCGTGCAGCACCACGTTGACCCCGAGACCGGGCGTGGTGGGAGTGGTCGCGGTGATCTGGAGGGTGGCCAGGTCCAGCGCGCTCACCTGGCCGGTCTCCAGGTCGCGCAGGATGAGCAGCCGGTCGGTCTGGGTGACCTGCACCGGATGCTGCCGGGCCCCGGGAACCTCCTTGCGGGTGTCCACCTTGGCGGTGATCCCGTTGACCCGGGCCAACTCGCCCCGGGTGCTGCTCCACAGCCAACTGCTGGCGTCGAAGCTGGCCAACGCCTCCTCGGCGGCACCCCGACCCAGCAGGGTGAGGCCCAACGCCGCCACCAGCGCGGTCACCGTACCGACCGTGACCAGCCCACCCCGCAACCGGGACCGGCGGCGGGACGCGCCACCCCCGGCGCTCGCGGCATCGTCGATGCTGGCCACAGCGGGTCGCCCTCCGTCCGGTGGCCCGGGGCGGCGTGCCGGGTGCCGAACGCCCTCGCCTGAACCGTGGGCCATCATAGGGGCCGATCCGGGACGAGGAAACCCGTACCGTTCCGCTTCGGACACCCAGCGTGCCGGGTCAGCGGGTGGCGAGCCGTCGCCGTGCAGGCCGCGGCCGCCCGGTCAGCCGCTCGGCGATGGCCGGACCCGGTCGGTGCAGACCTGACCGGAGGTGGCGAACGAGTCCGTCGAGTAGACCGCCAGCACCGTGAAGCAGTAGTCCACGTCGGCGTTCAGACCGTTGACGGTGAAACTCGTCTGTCCCGGGTCGACGGTCGCCATCACCCCGAGCGCCCGCCCCGTCCGTCCACCCGCGACCATGAACGGCACCGACCCGCCGCTCGGGTCCGACCAGGTGACCGTGATGGTGGCCGCGTCGTCCCGCAACTTCAGGTCGGCCGGGGGCGGGCCGGCCGTCTCCCGGGGCGCGGTGCCGGTCGACCGCTGCGGCCCGTCCGCGTCCTGGCCCAGGGTCAACGCCCCGACCGTGCCCCCGGCGGTCAGCACCAGGACCACCCCCGCCACCACGGCCACCGTCCGGCCCCGGCGGCGCGCCCGCCCGTCCCGCACCGGGTACGACGGCGCAAGCTCCGGATATCCCGTCCCCTCCGGCACCGGCGGTACGCCCCGGTCGGTGGCACGCTGCCCGTCCGGGCCGGGCGCCCCGGCCGACGACCCGGTCGGCTCCGCCCCTGCCCGTGGTCCGGGCTCCGCGCTCGTTCGCAGCGCAGGCTCGTGGGCGGTGGGTGGCCCGAACTCGTGCGTGCTGTCCGGTGCCGGTGATCCGAAGCCCGCTCCGGGTGCCGGCGCCGGCGGTGACCCGGTGCCCTGCCCCGACTGTGGATCGGGCTCCTGCGCGGTTCTCCGTGCCGGCAGCGCACCGGCGTCGTACCCGTCATCCGACGGCGACCCGGGGTCCCGCCCCGAGCCCGACGGCCATCCAGGGTCCTGTCCCGAGTCCGACGGCCATCCGGTGGCCTGCTCCGTGTTCGGTGGCCATCCTGGGGTCGGTTCCGTGTTCGGTGGCCGTCCGGGGGCCTGCGCCACCGCTGGCGGTGAGCCGGCGGTGCGTCCCGGGTACGGCGGCTGTCCGGCGGCCTGCTCCGTAGCCGGTGGCGGCCCGGGGACCGGCTCGGTCATCGGTACCAGCGGCATGATGATCGACCGGCCCGACGCGACGTCGTCCCACGTCGCGTCGTCGACGGGAGCATCGCCCGACGGTTTCGCATCGATGCGATCGGGTTCCGCCCCGATCGGTTGCGCCGCTCCGGTCGGATCCGGTCCCGGTCCCGGTTCTGCGGGGGGTGGCGGTGCTGGTGGAGTGGTCACCGCCGGATGCTCGTTCCGCAGGTCGAAATCGCTGATGGCTGCGGGTGCAGGTGGTGGGACGGCTGCTTGCACTGCCGGCGGTGCTGCCGCTGGTGGGATCGCCGTAGCCGGTGGCGATGTGGCTGCCGGCGGGGCGTTCGTCGTCGGCGGTGTGGTTGCTGACAGGGGGTTCGTCGTCGGTGGCGGCGGGATGGCTGACGGCGGGGGAACCGCTGGTGCCGGCGCCGTCTGCGGTGGTGCCGGTGGCGAGGAGTGCGCCTGTGCCGCTGCGGATGCCGGTGGACGATCCACAGGTGCGGTCAGGGTGGGCGGTGGATCGGCTGCGGCCGGGGACGCCGGAGCAGCTGTGGCGCCGGGTGCTGTGGCGGGAACCGGGCCGGCCGTGTGTCCGGTTGCCGCGGTGGGTGCCGTTCCGGCGGTGGTGTCGCCGGAGGTCGCGCTGCGTGCTGAGTCGGCCGGGTCGGCGGATGACGCCGTGGGTGCCGTACCGCCGGGTGCGGTTGTCGCCGGGGTCTGCGCGGGATCGCGGTGCTGCTCATCCAGCAGGGGGCCGATTTGCTGGACGCGTACCGTCGGCCGGTCCCAGCCCGGCGCGGGTGGGGCCGCAGCAGGGCCCGGTACGGGCGGGGCTGCCGGAGTCGCCGCCGGTCCGGGCGCGACCGGCGGTGCGGATACCGGCGCGTCGGCGGGTGCGGTGCCCGGTGCGGCACGGTCGCCGGTCGGGGCTGACGTGGCGGTCGGGAGGTTCCCCGGTCCCACCCGGTGCGCGGGATGTTCGACGGCTGGCGGGTTTGCGCTCTCCCCGATCGGGCGGACGTCAGGGACCTGTGCTGATGCGGCCTGCTGCTCCGTGGGCGCCTGGGCGGGGCCGGTCGGTTGTTGCGGGAGGCCGGCCGGTGGCGCGCTGACCGGCCCGGCGAAGGGGTTGGCCGGAGCGGGCGGGGTGGCGGTGGGGAGGGGGCGTACCGGGCCGGCCCCACCCGGCGCGGGTGGGAGGGCCGTCGGCTGGCCGTGCCGGATGGGTGCGCCGGCCGGTGACAGGCTCGGCTGGCCGGGGCCGGTGGGCGGCCCGGTGGGGATCGGGACCGGTCGCCCGTGCTGGGCCGGCGGCCCGGACGGCGCCGCAGCCGGCGGCCCGGAGTGCGGTGCGGTCGGGGGAACAGCCGACCGGTCGGGCCCTCCCGGTGGCACGAGTCCTCTCGGCGGGACGGGTTCTCCCGGCGGGACCGGCGACGACGGGTGCGGCGACGAAGGGGAGGGCTGCTGGAAGTGCGGGGGTGCCCAGGGAGACCTGGGCGGTGCGCCACCGGAGACCGGAGCGGGTGACGTCGGATGCCGCTGCGGCGGGACAGCCTCCGGGGCGGCGTCCGGCCCCGGGGGAGCGGCGGGTGGCGGGGACGCCGGTGGCCCGGACTGCGGTGCGGCGGAGGGTGGATAGGGCCGGGGTACGGCGGGCCGGTGGGTGGGCTGGACGCCGTACATCTGTCGGGGTAGTGGCACCCGGGGCTCGACGCCCGGAGCGGGGCCGCCCGGTGCGGGGCCCGGCCGTGGTGCCGACGGGCGTACCGGCTGGCCCGGTGAGGGCGCGCGGCCGGCCGAGGCCGGTGGGCCGGGTGCGGTGGGGGTGGGAGGCGCGGAGACAGGGTGGGGCGACGGCGGTACCGACCCGGGCCGGGGCGTCGGGAGCGGCCGGTATCCCTGGTGGGGGAGCGTCGGGGAGTAGCCGGGAGGGGCCGACGGGGGAGACGGCGGTGAGGCGGTCGCAGGTGCGGCACCGGGTGACGGGGGCGGTGGCTGACCGTCGGGGATGCCGAGGTACTGACGGGCGGCGCGTACGGCGGGATGCTGCTCGCCGAGCGCGGCGGGCCCGGCGGTGGCCACGCGGGTGTAGTTGCGGCGGGCCTCGTGCCGGTTGCCCAGTTCCTCGGCGACCCCCGCCAGGTCGAAGGCCAGGGCGAGCATCAGCGGGTCGGCCGGGTTCCACCGCCGCTCGCCGGCCGCGTACGCCTCTTCCAGCACCCGACGGGCGGCGGCCGGTTCGTCGGCCTCCCGGTGCAGCCTCGCGAGCAGGTGCGCGGTCCCCATGATCTCCGGGTGGTCCTCACCGTACGCGGGACGGGCCGAAGCGATCGTGTCAGTGAGCAGCCGGCGGGCCGCCGACAGGTCACCGGCGGAACGCAGGGCGAGGGCCCGGTGCTGGACTGCGGCGAGGGGTGAGGGTACGGACACGCAAGCAATGCTGCCGTCTGAGCGGGTCCGGACGCTACCCGCCCGGTGCAGGCGCGACGAACGGGCTCCTGACCTGCGATGATCCGGTTCCCGTCGGTGGGTCGGGCGGCGATGTGCATGATCCATACGGGCCGTGTACAGTAATGCCCCGTGCGGCCCGCCAGGGCGGCTGACCGGGGTGAAAGCCACCGGAGCCGACACGGTAGGCTGGACGGGCAGGTCCGGGTGGCGGAATGGCAGACGCGCTAGCTTGAGGTGCTAGTGCCCGTATAGGGCGTGGGGGTTCAAGTCCCCCCTCGGACACGAACCAAATCCCAACGGTGTGCGCCAAGATCCACTATGGCGCGCACCGTTTGTGTTTCGTCGTTGTAGGTCAGCTTGAGCCGGAGGAGCCGGTACAGGTCGAGCTTGTGCTCAGGCTCAGCCTCGGTGAGGGCTCCGGCGATGTCGCCCAACTCGGCAACCAGCGAGGCGATGTCATCAACGGTCATCGCCTCGACGGCCTGAGTTCTAGTGCTGTGACCGGAAACGTTGGCCGGTTTCAGGCCGCCGTTTTGGCGGGGGTCTGACCCCAGCGGCGTTGTCGTTCGGAGCGGATCCGGGCTCGTTCGCGGCGTTGGGCGGCGAGGACGTCGGGGTGACGGGCGTTGGCGTTGCGCCAGCGCAGGTAGTTGTGCAGGGCTTGGGTCGCGGCGGGATGGTTGGGATGGTTCGACCCGGCCACGACGAACATCCGCAGCGGTCCGAAGTGCGCCTCGATCGGGTTCGCCCACGACGAGTACGTCGGGGTGAAGCACAACTCGACCCGGTTCCGGGCCGCCCACTGCCGGATCTTGACGCCGCGATGCGCGGAGAGGTTGTCCAGGATGACGTAGACCGGCGCGCCGTCAGGGCGGGCGGCCCGGATGCTCTTGAGCGCTGCCAGGGTGTTCGCCGCGGACTTTCGCCGGCGCACGACACCCCAGAGGGTGTCGTCGCCGACGCTGTAGCAGGCGTGGAACTGCCGGACCCCATGCAGCTTGTGGTAGTTGCCGGGGAGCCGGTCCGGATGCCCGGCCCGAGTCCAGGACGCGCCAGCGTGTGGCCGGATCGTCAGCGGCCCGAACTCGTCGAAGGCGAAGACCCGGTCCGGGAACGCCGTGGTCACCGCCTCGATCCGGGCGAGTTTCGCCTCAGCGTTCGGGTCGTTGGTCTCCTTCCACGTCTTCGTCCGCTGGAAGGTGATGTCGTGACGGTGCAGGAACTCCCGCAGCCGTTCCCGGCCCACGAGCACCCGACGCGGGCCGTGGTTGTGAGCCAGGTAGTCCGCGAGTTTTCGCAGGCTCCACCGGGTGAACGGCTGGCCGAGCGCTTGCGGTCTGGTCTTGGCCGTCGCGACGATGAACGCTTCGTCGTCTTCACTGATTCGGCGGGGACGGCCACCCGCCCACCGAGGGTCCAGGCAGGCCAGGCCCATTTCGTTGAACCGGTGGATCACCTCACGGACCGCGTCCTCGTCCCCCTGGACCAGGCGGGCGATTGCCGCGACGGTGTTCCCACTGGCCGAAGCCATGATCACCATCGCCCGACGCAACCGGATCGGAGACCCGGTCCCACGCCGCACGATCTGCTGTAGTCGCCGGCCCTCGTCATCACTGAGCCGACGAGCCCGGACAGGTTCTGCCATCCCGACAGCCTGAACCCTCCACCAGCCACCACCACGACCACTGACCGGCGTGTCACCCAACCCGGCCAACGTTTCCGGTCACAGCACTAGCCGCTGGTGGGTGCGCTGCGAGCGCTTGGTCCCGCTGCTGTTCGGCCTCGGCGATCCATGCAGTCACGACGGCTGGGCTGGCCCCTTCGTCTAGTACTGCAACGGCAGTAGGCGAATCGTCTTCGGGTCGGGTTCGTTGGTCTGCCTGTGGCGAACGTTGATGTTGATCGTTGGCGTGGGGAGTTGGACCGGCTGCATGCCCGGATCGGGCCACGGTTTCGTCGGTCGGAGCCGCGTCGGCGGGCGCGGCAGTACCTGTGTGGGCTGGTCTCCGGCCTGGGTCGTAAGAACGGCTGGACCTTGGCGGAGCAGGCCGGGGATGTGTCGCCGGACGGGATGCAGCGGTTGTTGCGGTGGGCGGACTGGGACGTCGACGCCGTGCGGGACGATGTGCGTGACTACGTGGTCGAGTATCTCGGTGACCCGGCGGGGGTGTTGATCGTCGATGACACCGGGTTCCTGAAGAAGGGCGTCCGGTCGGCGGGGGTGCAGCGTCAATACTCCGGCACGGCTGGTCGGACGGAGAACTGCCAGGTCGGGGTGTTCCTGGCCTACCGGTCAGCGAAGGGTCACGCCTTGATCGACCGGCAGCTCTACCTTCCGACCTCGTGGACCGATGACCGGGACCGGTGCCGGGCCGCCGGGATCCCCGACGAGGTGGAGTTCGCCACGAAGGTGCAGATGGCCCGCACCATGCTCGCCCGCACCCTGGACGCGGGGGTGCCGGTGGGGTGGGTGACGATGGACGAGGCCTACGGGCAGTCGAAGTCCCTGCGGGTGTGGCTGGAACACCGGGATGTGGCTTATGTGGTCGCGACCCGCCGCAACGACGACATGATCACCACCACCATGGGAACTGCCCGCGCCGACCAACTCATCGCCGGTCTGCCCGCTCGGGCGTGGTGCCGGCTCTCGGCCGGCGCCGGCGCGCACGGCCCACGCGAGTACTGGTGGGCTCGGGTGCCGGTACGGATCTGCTGGCGGCCGGGCCGCGGACACTGGCTCCTGGCCCGGCGCAGCATCACTACCGGCGAGATCGCCTACTACGTCTGCTACGGACCACGTCGGACCCGCCTGGTCGACCTCGCCCGTGTCGCGGGCGCGAGGTGGGCGATCGAGGAGTGCTTCCAGCAGGCCAAGAACGAAGCAGGCCTCGACGAGTACCAGGTCCGTGACTGGCGGGCCTGGTACGCCCACATCACCCTCGCGATGGCCGCCCACGCCTGGCTGTCCGCAGCCAGATCCCTTGCGGCAAAAGGGGATTCAGCCCCGGTGACGGCATGATGATCGGCTACACGGTACCGGAGATCCGAAGACTCCTCACCGCACTCGCAGTGCGATCAACCCACCCACCAGAGCACGTCTGGGCCTGGTCCCGATGGCGCAGACGACGCCAACACCAAGCCCGAACCTGCCACTACCGCCAACGCGGCTACCCCTAACAACTGCCGTTGCAGTACTAAGTAGGCGGCAAGCTTTTCTGGGTCGGGGCTGCGCAGTGCGGGATGGCGACGGTGTAGCCCGCGGTCGTATCGGATGCGGTCGAGCAGGTGGTCTTCCCGGATGTAGAGGATCTTCGGTTGGGCGAAGATCCTGGTGCGGGTGCTCGTGTGTCCGTGTCGGCATCGGTAACCGGGTCGGCCGTGGACCCAGCGGGAGCCCATGATCCGGCCGCACCCGCCGCAGCATGGCAGCGGGGGATGCCGTCGGCTGGGGTCGGCGCGATGTGGATTGCCTGGACGGCGATGAAGTGTTCTTCGTTGACCAGCGGAGTATGCGCGATCTCGCGGGAGACGGCCCAGTCAGTTGAGGCGCTCCACCGTTGGATCTCGTGGTGTCGATCGAATGTTCCCTCGTCAGGGAGGGCATCACGGTCGGTGCGTTGATGGTTCCAGACCTGCCGCCCGGTGTAACGAGGGTTGGCCAGGATCGCCGCGACAGCGGTGAGCATTTATTGGCGGCCGCTGCGGTGGGGGTTACGCGCTGGGTCGGCGCCGGACGGGCACGGGACGCCATTGTCGTTGAGGGCGCGGGCGATGCCGGCCACGCTCCGGCCAGCGAGCCGCTGCTCGAAGATCCACCGGACGTGGGGTGCGGTGGCAGGGTCGGGCTCCAAGCGGTGTAGGCGCCGTCCCCAGGCGGCGTGGGCGCGGTTCGGATGGGGGCCGGCGTCGGCGAGCCGGTAGCCGTAGGGTGGCCAGCCGCCGAGATGTCGGCCCTGTAACTCTGCCTGAGCGCGCATGCCACGGTCGTGCGATGCCGGGCTCGGGACACCTCCCGCTGGGAGTGCACGCCGAGCAGGTCCAGCAAGGCCAACTGCCGCGGGTTATCGAAGTCCACCGGCCCGTAGGTTTCTGGCAGCCACAGCTGCACGCCGTGCCGAACGAGGGTAAGAGGTCAACTGTTCAAACTGTTGGCCGTGGAAAGCGCGCTCGTACTCGCCGACGACGATCGCGTCGAAACCGCGTGCCGCGTCCGTCACCGCGGCGAGCAGCCGTGATGCCTGCGGCCGGTCCGGCCAGGGCACTCGGCGGGAAACGCCCTCGTCGCACTCCAACACGATCCGGCCATGACCGGCGACCAGGTCGCCGGCGTGGTCGCGTTGCCACCGGCAAGACGAGGCCCGATCCTGGAAGCCGATGGTGGACATCCGTCCGTAGAACGCGAAGCGCAGTCTATCCGCGGCCGGGGCGAATCGTTCTGGCCGTAGCTTCCGCTGCCCGGCGGCTCAGGTCGTAAGAGTGCTCCGTCCCGGGTCTGCCATCGCCCTCGTCGCCATAGGACCTCCACGAGCGGTGCGTCTACTCCGTCCTGGTTCCCACACCCAGAGTGGGGGGCCTCGGACGACTCGTGCTGGTCGATCACCCTTTCGGGTGATATTTATCGTATCCAGCTAACCGGCTGACCTGCAGCGCCAGGCGATGCAGGGTGACAACCGAGCTAGTGCTGTGACCGGAAACGTTGGCCGGGTTGGGTGACACGCCGGTCAGTGGTCGTGGTGGTGGCTGGTGGAGGGTTCAGGCTGTCGGGATGGCAGAACCTGTCCGGGCTCGTCGGCTCAGTGATGACGAGGGCCGGCGACTACAGCAGATCGTGCGGCGTGGGACCGGGTCTCCGATCCGGTTGCGTCGGGCGATGGTGATCATGGCTTCGGCCAGTGGGAACACCGTCGCGGCAATCGCCCGCCTGGTCCAGGGGGACGAGGACGCGGTCCGTGAGGTGATCCACCGGTTCAACGAAATGGGCCTGGCCTGCCTGGACCCTCGGTGGGCGGGTGGCCGTCCCCGCCGAATCAGTGAAGACGACGAAGCGTTCATCGTCGCGACGGCCAAGACCAGACCGCAAGCGCTCGGCCAGCCGTTCACCCGGTGGAGCCTGCGAAAACTCGCGGACTACCTGGCTCACAACCACGGCCCGCGTCGGGTGCTCGTGGGCCGGGAACGGCTGCGGGAGTTCCTGCACCGTCACGACATCACCTTCCAGCGGACGAAGACGTGGAAGGAGACCAACGACCCGAACGCTGAGGCGAAACTCGCCCGGATCGAGGCGGTGACCACGGCGTTCCCGGACCGGGTCTTCGCCTTCGACGAGTTCGGGCCGCTGACGATCCGGCCACACGCTGGCGCGTCCTGGACTCGGGCCGGGCATCCGGACCGGCTCCCCGGCAACTACCACAAGCTGCATGGGGTCCGGCAGTTCCACGCCTGCTACAGCGTCGGCGACGACACCCTCTGGGGTGTCGTGCGCCGGCGAAAGTCCGCGGCGAACACCCTGGCAGCGCTCAAGAGCATCCGGGCCGCCCGCCCTGACGGCGCGCCGGTCTACGTCATCCTGGACAACCTCTCCGCGCATCGCGGCGTCAAGATCCGGCAGTGGGCGGCCCGGAACCGGGTCGAGTTGTGCTTCACCCCGACGTACTCGTCGTGGGCGAACCCGATCGAGGCGCACTTCGGACCGCTGCGGATGTTCGTCGTGGCCGGGTCGAACCATCCCAACCATCCCGCCGCGACCCAAGCCCTGCACAACTACCTGCGCTGGCGCAACGCCAACGCCCGTCACCCCGACGTCCTCGCCGCCCAACGCCGCGAACGAGCCCGGATCCGCTCCGAACGACAACGCCGCTGGGGTCAGACCCCCGCCAAAACGGCGGCCTGAAACCGGCCAACGTTTCCGGTCACAGCACTAGGCGTCGAAATGATGCTTGCTGGTTCAGCAACGCGGCACCGCCGGGGGTGCGCCGGGAAGGGCGTTAGCTGCGCCTCGCAGGTGTCACTGTGGTTTCCACGCTTGGCTGATGGGCCAGGTGGTCGCTGCTCCCCCTGGCGTACCCGGCTTACGCCATCGGCCGATCATTCCTGATCCAACAGTGCCACTTTCCGACCGAAAGTACGGTCCTCGCCACGAAGGGTCACAACCTAGGCTTTGGTCCGCTCTGTTCGCGGGTGCCTTGACCGGGCGGAAAGGTGCGGGGTCGGGCGGTCGACACCAGACCTGCGCGGCGACAAGAGTCGCCGTTCATGGGGGAGTGGGGGTTGTGTGGGCATCTTCGACAGGCTCCGACGTATTGCGGCGCAAGATGAGGAGTCCGGCCCGGCCGGTGGTGTGGCGACGGGTCAGCCTGCGCCTGCGTGGCACCAGCCGGCGACACCTAGACAGGTGGCTCCGGCGGTCCGGACCGCGAGCCAGCAGACGATCTGGGTTCCGGCCGGACAGCCGACGACCGTCGCCGGATATCCGATCCCGGGAGGCTTGATCTATGTTGGCAGGCATCTGACGGCTTCCAATGGCGGGACCGAGCCTGCACTCATTGACCCGACGCTTCGGATTGACAGGAATCGACCCGACTGGGACGGGAAAGGGCTGGACTACTGGCCGTCGTACGGCTCGCTCCCTGCGAGCAGTAGGGCCGCTTACCTGACGTGGTTAGCCGATGGGCGTCGCTTCGGCGCCGTGCCCATTGGTTACGTCTTCCTCTTCTTCTATGGCCTTGAGCGGCGCGTTCTGGTTGACATGCCGAACGACCGGGCCCTACGTCGAGAGTTACCGGCGATCGCGGCCGAGGTCCGTCGGCTCCTCGCCATTTATGGTGCCAACGGCTCGTTCCGCTCCTACGCTCGCGGATTTCTTGAGGTTCTCGAGTTGATCGGCGCGGCTGAATCCGGCGCCAGCGAAGGACGACCACCAAAGCTCGCGCCTGACCGGTGGCCCATCCCGATGCAGCTACGGCTTGCGTTAGGTGAGTTCGCCGCCAGCGGCACTCCCGTACCAGCCGAATGGGCGCGCGCTTGGGCGTGGTACCTGCCGTCGCTGTACCCACGCACCCCTCAGACCCGGTGCCGTGAAGAGTTCGACCGACTGTTCGCCAGCCGTTACGCGGAGCGGTTCAAGGACGGCTTCCGTATCAGGCCAGGTAAGGCACGAATCGGGGTGATCTACCGGGCGGCCAGTGCGGGTATCGACAGCGCCAGTGTGCAGCTCGATCTGCCTGACGTCGTCGAACTCGCTGGACCTGCCCGCAAGCTGACCGAGCTCGTCGATGCCGTCACTGATGACCTGGACGCCTATAGCCGATGGCTTGGCCGCAACCCAGATGGTCGTGGGTCGCTCGCCGCAGCCGCCGTGCTGCCTTCCGAGCTGCTTGATCAGCAGGCAGGGCAGGTCGGCGCGCTGCGCGCTTGGTGCGACGCGCGCCTGGCAGACGAGCACTATGTTGTCGTCGACGCGCCAGAACTCGTTGCCTTCTGGCCGACTGCTCAGCCCGAGAAGATGACCAAGGCTGAGGCGGTGTCTCTCGCTCAACTTCTTGGGCGTATCGGCGTCGGCGTGGAGCCAGACGTCCGGCTCGGCGCATCAGCACTGTCCGTCGGACCTGCCGTTCTGTTTCGCGTCTCCGCCGATGCCCCGCATACCGCAACGCCCGCCTACACCGCCGCTGCCACCCTGCTGCACCTGGCGGTTGCGGTCAGCGCTGCGGACGGCACCATCAGCGACCAGGAACAGCACCACCTGACAGCCCATCTCCAAGCTGCGCTGCATCTGACAGCCCCCGAAAGAACCCGTCTGCAGGCGCACCTACGGTGGCTGGCCGTCACCGGCGTCAAGCTCACCGGGCTGAAGAGACGCCTCGCCCTGCTCCGGGCAGACCAGCGGGAGACCATCGGCGACTTTCTGATCACGGTAGCCGCCGCCGATGGGGTCATCTCGCCGGAAGAGGTCACGAGCCTCACGAAGATCTATAAGCTCCTCGCCCTTGACCCGGACCTCATCTACGGTCGCCTCCATCAACAGGTCACTAGTCCCGCCGCTTTCGCCGTGAGTCAACCGCCAGCCACAGTGCCCGTCGTCGTGCGCCCAGCCGGGCCCGCATCAGCGGGATACACGCTGCCGCCCGCACCAGCGGCAGCTCACCGATCATCTACCTGGGGCAACGGTCAACGAGCACCAGCAGGGGCTTCCGGCGTTGTTCTCGACGAAGACGTCATCGCCGTGAAGCTGGCCGAGACCGCGGCCGTCTCGGCGCTGCTGTCGACCATCTTCACTGACGACGAACCGCCTTCACCCCAGCTGGCAACGATGTCGGGTGCCCCCAATGGCGGGCCGGTCGCTGAGCCCACCACGCAAGCCCTCATTCCCGGTTTGGATGCCGTGCACAGCGAACTCCTGCGGTCCCTGGCAACGCAGACGACGTGGACCCGCTCGGCGTATGAGGACCTCGCCGAGCGGCACGGTGTGATGCCGGCTGGTGCGTTGGACCTGCTCAACGAGGTCGCCATGGACGCTGCGGGGGAACCTGTCGCCGAGGGCGACGACGATATTGAGATCAACGATTACGCGCTTCAGGAGCTACTGCGATGAGCGTTACTTCCCCCACCGGCCAGGGTGCCCGTATCAGGCCCCGCGAGCGCGACGCGATCATCCAGTCGCTGCGCGCGGGAGTGGTGCCCCGCGCCGGGCAACAACACGTCCAGGTCGGTCGGGCCGCCGAGGTGCAGGCTCTTGTTGCCGACACCACCCGCATCGCTGACGGTGGGGCCGGCAGTCGTTTCGTAATCGGAGAGTACGGCTCAGGCAAGACGTTCTTCCTGCACCTGGTTCGCTCCATCGCGTTGGAGAAGCGTCTGGTCACCGTTCACGCGGACCTGTCGCCCGACCGTCGGCTGCATGCCACCGGCGGGCAAGCACGCAGCCTGTACGCCGAACTGATGCGCAACATGGCCACCCGCGCCAAGCCCGACGGTGGTGCGCTGGCCAGCGTCGTCGAACGGTTCGTGACCCAGGCGCTGATCGAGGCATGCGACACTGGCCAGAATCCACAAGTGGTCATCCGTGTCCGCCTTGACGCGCTCAGCGAGTTAACGGGCGGCTACGACTTCGCCGATGTCATCGCCAAGTACTGGCAGGGCCACGACACCGGCAACGAGCAACTCAAGATCGACGCGGTCAGGTGGCTGCGCGGCGAGTTCTCCACCCGCACCGACGCCCGCAACGCCCTCGGTGTGCGCACCATCGTCGACGACGCGTCCTTCTACGACCACCTCAAGTTGATGTCCCGGTTCGTCCGCCTGGCCGGCTACGACGGCCTGCTTGTCTGCCTCGACGAGATGGTCAACCTGTACAAGCTGGCTAACTCCCAAGCCCGCAACGCCAACTATGAGCAGATCCTGCGCATCCTCAACGACAGTCTGCAAGGAACCGCGTCGGGCCTCGGGTTCCTCTTCGGCGGAACACCCGATTTCCTGCTCGACACCCGCCGCGGCCTCTACTCCTACGCCGCCCTGCAGTCCCGCCTAGCTGAGAACACCTACGCCGCCGCCGGGCTCGTCGACTACTCCGGTCCCGTTCTGCGCCTGGCCAACCTGTCACCTGAGGACTTCTACGTCCTGCTGGCCAAGCTGCGTCACGTCTACGCCGCCGGCGATCCGGCGGCCTACCTCATGCCCGACGAAGCCTTGCACGCGTACATGAACCACTGCGCTTCCCGCATCGGGGACGCCTACTTCCGCACGCCGCGAAACACCATCAAGGGCTTTCTGGATTTGCTAGCGATCCTCGAACAGAACCCCGGACAAGACTGGAGGTCCCTCATCGGCGCGATTCACATCGCCGCCGAGACGGACCCGGACCTGGAACCTCTCGACAACGCAGGCGAACTAACTGGCCAGACCGCCGACGAACAACACCAAAAACCGACCGCTTCCACGGGAAGCCATAGCTTCTCTCACACGCCAGCCGTAACGGTGACCGCCAGCCAGCTGCCTCCCGATGACGACGAACTTGCCTCCTTCCGCCTCTGACCCTCAGCAGCAGGTCACGACAACAGCGGAGCCGCGACGCGCTGCCGGCTCATCGTCGGCATATCACCTACTGCATCCCAAAGTGCAGCGGTGGATTCACGATCAAGGCTGGGACCAACTGCGGGACGCACAGGAACGCGCCGCTCGACCGATCCTCGCAGGCGACACCGACGTCATCATCGCTGCCGCGACCGCCAGCGGAAAGACGGAAGCAGCCTGGTTGCCAATCTGCTCAGCCATCGCAGCTCGGCGGGACGCGAGCGACGACGTTGCCGGAGTCTGCGCGCTCTACGTCGGGCCACTCAAGGCCTTGATCAACGACCAGTACGAGCGGCTCACCTGCCTGTGCGAACGGTTCGATGTTCCGGTTCACCGATGGCATGGCGACGTGGCGGGCTCGCGCAAGTCGCGCGTTCTGCGCGAGCCGGACGGCATTCTGCTGATCACGCCCGAATCGCTGGAGTCACTGTTCGTCAACCACGGGGGCAAGGTCGCTCGCATCCTCGGGGACATCAGCCACGTCGTCATCGACGAGCTGCACGCGTTCATCGGCACCGAACGCGGCGCCCAACTGCAATCACTGCTGCATCGGGTGGACCTAGTTCTGCGACGCAGGATTCCTCGTATCGCCTTGTCGGCTACCCTCGGCGACTTCACTGCAGCGGCAGAGTTCCTGCGCCCTGGCTGCGGCGAGGCGGTGAGCGTTATCGCGTCCGACGATGACGCCCGAGAGATACGACTGCAGCTTCGGGGCTACGTCGCCGCCGCCCCGTCCCCCTCCGGTAGGGCGCCCGCCGCACCTCCATCCGGCACCGCCACCGCTGAGTCGGACGACGAGGATGAATCGTGGGACAAGGCTGGGATCGCCGACCACCTCTTCCGTACCCTGCGGGGAAGCGACAACCTAGTCTTCGCCAACTCGCGCAGCGCCGTCGAGCTCTACACCGACATGCTCGACCGGCGGTGCAAGAACAACAATGTCCCCAGCGAGTTCCTCCCGCACCACGGCAATCTCTCCAAGGAGATCCGTGAGCACGTCGAAGCACGACTCAAAGACCGCACCACCCCGGTCACCGCGATCTGCACGTCAACCCTGGAAATGGGAATCGACATCGGCTCCGTCGACTCGGTGGCCCAGATCGGAGCACCAGCCAGCGTCGCTGGAATGCGGCAACGACTCGGGCGCTCCGGACGCCGAATCGACCAACCCGCCGTACTGCGGATGTACGTCTCGGAACCCGAACTCACCGACCGCACACCCCCCGCCGACACGCTGCGCAGCCAGCTCGTCCAAAGCGTCGCGATGGTCGACCTACTGCTCGCGAAGTGGTATGAGCCACCGGACACCGAGAGCATGCACCTGTCGACCCTCACCCAACAGATCCTGTCGGTCATCGCCCAACGCGGCGGTGCACAACCTCAGCAGCTCTACGACGCATTGTCCGGACACGGCCCGTTCGCGCGCGTCGACAAGAGCACCTTCATCGCTCTCCTACGCTGCATGGGCAAGCAGGACCTGCTCACCCAAGACTCGCAAGGCCTGCTGCTGCCCGGCGGCGTCGGCGACCGCCTCGTCAACCACTACAGCTTCTACACAGCCTTTACAACCCCAGAAGAGTTCCGCCTCGTCGCCGACGGCCGCACCATCGGCTCGCTGCCTGTCGACAACCCGATCACCCCTGGAATGCTGCTGATCTTCAGCGGCCGACGCTGGAAGATCGTCGCGATCGACACGAGGCAGAAAGTCATCGACCTGGTCAGATCCGGCGGTGGCCGCCCCCCGAGCTTCTCAGGAAGCGGCGGCGAAGTCGCCGACGCCGTCCGACAACGCATGCGCACGATCTACACGACGACCGAGACGCCCCGCTACCTCGACCGCCAGGCCCAAACACTCCTCCAAGAAGGACGTGCAGCCTTCAACAGGTACGCGCTGGACAGCCACGCGATTCTCGGCTGGGGCAACGACACCCTCCTGTTCCCCTGGCGAGGCGACAGAATCATGAACACCCTCGCCGTAGCCCTCACACGAGAAGGACTAGAGGTCGGCCACGACGGCGTCGCCCTGACCATCCGAGGCACCGACCCTGCCGGGCTATGGGAAACCCTCAGACAGCTCGCCGACGAGACGCCACCCGACCCTTCGGCGCTCGCCTCGGCGGTGCCGAACAAGGCATCAGAAAAACACGACCAGTACCTGACGGACGATCTGCTCACCATCGCCTACGCTGCGCGGGCCCTCGACGTACCGGAAGCCTGGCACGCGCTGCGGTCGATGGCCGCAATGCCTCGCCCCGAGCAAGCCTCTGTGCTCGCCGCCGGGACCATGAAGCACGATCGCAGCAACGCACCGCCCACACCCCGCTCAGCACCTGACCGATCAGCAGCACGGCCGGTTATACGACCGCTGGCTCAGCTCGGACAGACACCCTTCGCGGTCGTCGACCTGGAAACCACCGGCTTCGCCGCACACCGAGGCGACCGGATCATCGAAGTCGCGGTCGTACGGCTGTCTCCCGCTGGACAGATCGAACATCGATGGAACACCCTGATCAACCCCGGCCGAGACCCAGGACCTACCCGCGTACACGGCCTCACCGCCGCCGACCTTGCCCTCGCTCCGCGTTTCAGTGACATCGCCGGCGAACTCGCCAATCAGTTGCGCGGCGCCATCGTCGTTGCGCACAACTTACGCTACGACCTCAACTTCCTCGACGCCGAGTTCCACCACCTCGGCTACCCCGCCCCGGCCTGGCCCGCACTCTGCACCCTTAGCATGTCCCACCGATATGGCGGCGGGGCAACCCGCCGACTCGCAGATCTCTGCATTGCCGAAGACATTCCCTTACAAGCAGCGCACTCCGCGCTCGGTGACGCAACGGCCACCGCACAGCTACTCAAGAAGTACCTGAACCGCGCCCGGCAAGCCGGCGTCACCAACCTTGCCGAACTCGGCTGCCATCCCCTAGAACTCCCTCTCACTTGGACAGCGCCGACCGGCCACGGCGCTACCCTGGCGCGTCCGTCGACTGCCGTCGGCCACGGTACGTGCAAGCCCAACATCCGCATCAGTCTTGCCGGCGTAGCCGCCCGCGTACAGACCGCAACCATCGGCGACTTCCGCGGCGACGCATACCTCGACGTACTCGACCGTGCCCTTGTCGACCATGTCCTCAGTCACGCCGAGGTGGCGGCCCTTATCGAAGTGGCCCGGACATGGGGACTCTCCGACGACCGAGTACACCTCCTCCACCAGCAATACCTCGCCGCTCTGCGTCGCGAAATGGCGGCAGCCGGAACTCCGGGGCAATTCGCTGACCTGGAAGCACAACTACGCAAACTGACCCAAGCCCTAGAATCCGCTGCATCAGCCGCGGGCCTGTGGATCTAATGGCACCTCTGTGTCAAGGCGTATGCCGTCCGGGGCGATTCACACAACCACGCCGATCAATGCGTGGCACTGCTGGTTGATGTCGCGAATTGTCGAGTCCATCGGGAGCCATCTGTGAGTCATGGTGAGGGTGCAGGTCGATGGTGGGCGGTCCCCCTTTACAGCTTGCTAACCGCCCTGACGATCGTCCTGGCCGGGTGCAGCTCATCTGCCACGCCGGAGCAGTGTTGTTCCGGTGGCACGTCGGGTCCCCAGGCATCGCCTTCGGCGCGCTCCGGCGTGGGCGGCTCACCTACGGCTGATTCGAACTCGCCGCCTGTTTCTGTCGCTCCTGCCACCACCGCCTGGGACCGGCTGAGCGCCGCAGGGGATCCCGATGACAAGCTCGGGGCCAAGGAGGCCGGCCTCGCGGACCAATACATTCCCGATCGGGGAGAGGACGTTTATCGTAGGCCGCGAGCGCGCTGGATCCGCCGTGACATGGCCGCCTATCTGCTCCGGGTCCGCGCCGAGGATCCAAAGCTTGCCGACAGCCTGGGCTGGCAGCTACAGGCGATTCCGCCTGCCTGGTGCTCCCTGGTCCTGCCATCTCGTACGCCGGAACAACTGGCCGCCCAAGTCGCGGCAGCAAATGCCAGAGGCCAATCGCTCGCAAATCGGCTCGGTGTTCGCTGGGAGCCCCCCGTGGACAATCGAAAGCGGCGGCTGCTGACCTTCGCCCGTGAGGAAGCGGGCCGCCGGTTCTGCCAAGCACAAGCCAATGCGCCCGGTCGACCTGTGCCCGACGGTGTCGCGGCGGCGGGTCGGCTGCCTGGTAAGCCTGGTGTGGCCGACGTGCTTGATTCCGCGCTGCCCGTCGCATACTCGCCAGCCTGGATGCCTGGCGGTGGTGGCGGTACCGACATCGGAGGCGAGGACTTGCGGCTGGCCTATGTAGGCATCCTCGTTGGGTCGGCGCAAGTACAGGAGCGCTCCTGGCCCACTGCACTGCCCTGCTCACTCATCGGAGAGCAGGGTCTCCTGCAGTCGAGGGAAATATCTGAAACCGCCGCCAACATACGCGAACTGATGAAGAGCGGGATTACTACGAAGCGCGAGGCGATGAAAGACGCCACGGACTTCGCGGCAGAGAGTTTCGATCTGATGGAGATGCGACGCCAATGCGAGGAGTGAGGCATGCGGTCGCCCAGTTTCCAACGTCCTAGCCTCGATCGCTCACGGCTGATGTCGAACGCTCAGGCGCGGCGCCATGATCGCTGATGATCGATGTAAGTCGTTGAGGGCAGGGCCAGGGCTGTCCGTCGCGGCGGCGGGCGTGTCCTAAGGTTGTCCTGGCAGCGCTGACTGGTCAGCCCGGGGGTAGGGGACCACCGGCATCTGGGTTAATGCCCGATCTCGTTGGCCCAGGCCCAGGCCCGGGTCGACGTGATGCGTAACCGGCGGCGTTGGCCATGAGTGCGAACCAGAGCGCGAGGGCACCCAGGACGCCGAACAGCAGTTGGACCCAATCCATCCAGTCGTGAACGACGTCGACTTTCTGCACCGCTGCGGAGATCACCCGCACAGGGTAGGCGCCGACCGCTCGCTGACCACCCCAAAGTGGAGCCGTCAACAGGGTCCGGCTGCGTGCTCGAGCGGAGCAGTAGAGTTCGCCGGCGACAGACCTCCCAATGCAGAGACTGTCGCACCCTGGCTCTACGCTCCGGCGCCGTGAATACCACTCTTACCGTCGCTGCCGTCGTCGTCAGCGTCGCGGCCCTGATCGTGTCCTGGGTATACGGCGCCCGAAGCGCCGCGGCCTCGCAACGATCCGCCGATGCATCGGAGACTTCCGCGGTCCACGCCAAGGCATCCGCGGAGTCAGCCGCCAAGGTCGCGCAGGTTGAACTCGACCGCGATCATGAGTTCTACCGTCCGGGCGACCCGGACGCGACGTTCGTCATCGAGCGCAACCCGCGCACCGGTGAGGAAAACCTGTTCTTCACCTTCGTCCCCAAGCACTCGTATCGGATCCTCGGCGATGCCGTGCAGGGCAACAGCAGGTCGACTCTCTCGATGAACGGTATGACCCACGTCGCCGGCAAGCCGGTACGCGTGTTCGTGGGCGTGCTGCGTCCGCACCGCGACACCTCCTCAGTCGAGGAACTGAAGCTGCGGTTCTACCCGCCAGATTCGGTCGACAAGGACATGGACCAGTGGACGTGCCGGTGCGGAAGACCGACGAACTCATCAGATGCCGCACACTGGACCTGGACCGTCCCAGTGACGACTCCAAAACGAGTACCGCCGCCGATTATCGCGGCGATGCAGAACGAGAAGGACCAGCTCGGCTACAACACCTTCTGACGTTGGTTCCAGCTCTTGGGCTGGTGTGCTCGCCGCGTGCCGGTTCGGCTGGCGGGGTTCGAGGCGCCGGAACTGCTGGCCGGTTCGCTGGACGCCGTCATGGCACTCACCTTCGTCGCTACGCCTGTGGTGATGTCGGGCAGGTGTTTCGGCAGCGCCACGGAATGCAGGCCGGCGAGCACGTCGTCGAGGAGGAGGGTGATCCGCGGCTGGTCGCGTCCCGCCCGCCGGACGTTGTCGACCGCGACCGCGAGGAAACCGTCGAGGTCCTGGCGCCCGCGCCGGTACCACGGTGTGCCGTCGGGGTCGCCTACGAGCAGGCGGTGACCCCGACGGCCGGCCAGGGGGCGCAGCAGGCCGTGCATCTCCTGAACACTGCGAACCGCGGCGGTGGTGTCGTTGATCCCGGAGGACAGGGTACGTTCCGCGATGTCGGTCAGCTGCCGGAATCCGAACCCGACGTCCTGCCAGAGGGTCCGTTCGACGCTGAGGCTCACCGCGGCGCACGCCCGCGTGTCCGGTACGGGCGTTGGGAAAGGCAACCGGCCTCTCAAGCTGCTTGACTCTCACCGGGCGGGCCAGGGATCGGTTCCACTGCGAGCGACCCTAGAGTGTGCAGGTGGCCGCGCACCGTAGCGATGCTGTCCCGGGTGCCCCGGGACGTGAGATCGCCCGCGAACAGATCGTCCGTCCGCCAGCGTCTTTTCCATTGCCGTCCACCGGCGTCAACGGCAGGTATCTGCCGTTACTGGACCGCGGGGGGACCGGGTTCGAGGGATTCGGGCTGGAGGCCGTCGAACGGCTGGACGCGCTCCGCGACGCCCGGATCTACGGCGGCTCGGGGGACACCCAGGATGGGATCGACGTGTACGGCACTCGCCGCGATGGCACCCGCGCTGTTTATCAGATGCGATGCCGCGACGAGAGACTTACGGCCGCCAAGCTACGCAAAGCCGTTCGGGACTACTTTGATCAGGACGAGCCGCCGTTCGACGCGTGCCACTTCGAGTTGTGCTGGGCCGGCGACGTGAACGACGTCGCCGTGGATAAAGAGTTGGCGGCCCTTCGCGCCGCCTACCCAGGCCGCACAATTTCACTGCGGGACCGACGCAAGTTCACCAGTGATCTGATTCAGCACCGGGACGTTACTCTGCGATGGTTTGGCGAATACGTCGTCGCGGCCGTGTACGGCGCCCATCCTCACGCTCCGACGCTGATCGCGGCCCAGGACACGGACGCATTCCTTCGCGGGCCTCTGGAGGGCATGTACCTGACGCAGCGAGTCAACGCCGCCGAACTCCTGAGGAACACGAGTCCGCGCGAGGCCGCCGCCATGTTGAGGGATGTCGCCCAGCGGTTGGCGGCGAAGGGGTTCGCACCACACGCCGTGCAGTACCTTACGGAGGCTCGTTCACTCCTGCTTGCCGCAGGCGAGGTGGAAGCCGTATACGAAGAGTGCTTGGTGTCGCTGGAGCACCACATTGACTCTGGCCACGCGTCCTCATCATCCCCGGACCTCAACCTAATGCTGTCGGCCCGCTCCGTCCTGACGGCAGGGCAGCTCCGGGCACCTTTCGCTCGCCACGCCGCCAGCGCACCGTCCAGCCCGTCACCGATATGGGCAGTGACCGATCCACGTATTCAGCGATCTATAGCCCTCTTGGCCGTCGACGCCGCCCTCGACGAGCCGGGCGAGGTGCTGACGAGGGCAGCAGAGGCCACCGAACTGCTCGTCATGTCCGACGGGGGCCCGACTAGCGCAGCAGTCGCCGCACTGCGGAGGCTGGCAGAGATCGCGCTCATCAACGCCGACACCATGGTGCTGGGACGGGTCGTACGGATGGCTCAACAGGTTCTGCCACGCTTGCTGCCCGCGGCCGACGCCGTCGAGGCGGAGGACCGCGTGCGGCTGCGCCTCGTGGTGGCGGATGTGACCGGCCAGTACTGGGACCTTGTAACGGAAGCGCGATCAGGAACCATTACCCCGCAGTTGAGCGCGGTCGTGCACGCCCGGTATGCGCGATGGCTGATGTGGCTGAGCAAACCGAACGAGGCCAACGCTCAATGGCTTGAGGCGGTCAAAGGCGCCGGTCTCGCCCAGCTCGGAGAAGACGTTCAGGACTACCTGTGGGCATTGCGGGGGCTGCACGCCAGCTTCGGCAACGGACTCACCTTCGAGGTCATGGAGTACGGGCAGCGCGCAAGGGCCGTCGCCCGCGAAGGCCGGGCGCTCTTCGCGGGCTCCCGAACCGAGACGAACGCACTGCAGCAGTTGCGCGCCTTCCAGCATCCGATCCGCCGATGTCGCCCGGGGGCCAGAGTCGTTCGCCACGCCCTTCGTCAACAACTGCTCGAATCATGGGTGCGAGGTGACCTGGTGGGCGAGCAGGAGGCGCACACCAACCTGGCCGACTTCCACATGACCACCTCCGAATTCGCTGAGGCGCTGCGCCACGCCGTAGCAGCCGGCGAGGTCGAGATGGCGATCGCGGCAGCCAGGGAGCTCGGTGCAGACGCGGCGGGCTGCCTGAATGATCCGCCGCTGGCCCCATGGGCGATCAGGGCAGCGCTGGCAGCGTTTAGTGTCGTCGCCGACATCGTGCCTGCGGACAGGTCCGACTCGTATGTACCGTGGATACTCACCCGGCTTGAGGTCGCGCCCGCCTCCGGTTGGACCGACAACGGCATTCGCGAGACCGCCATCGGTGCCCTGTCTAACCTGGCTTTCGCGCTTCGAGGTGACAACATCGCGGAGGTGACGGACGCGCTCACCCCGTACCTCAACCATCTGGTGTCCCAGCTTTCAATGCATCGAGCGATTAAAACCATTGCCAGGATGCTGCGGGCGAACCCTGGGCACCCTGCGCCCGCGCAGGCGCTCACCGCCGCCATTCGGGACATGCCAGAACCGGGCCATACCGCGCTCCTGTGGGAAGCCGGGCCCGCCCTGCACCGCTTGAGAGACGTCTTGGAGGTTCAGGCCAGCGACCCGAATCAAACTGTTCGGGCTGGCGCCGTTGAGCTCCTGGCTCGGATGCAGATATCTCACCCCGCTGTGAACGAGCAGGCGGTGCGCGCCGTCGAGCAGGTGCATCAGGCTCCTACCGGCCCTCGCGTCACGACCGACGAGTCCGGTGGGACGACGCACGAATCCAGCGGCTACTTCGGTCATGCCCTGTTAATGGAGGACCGGGACAGGCTCGCCGACAAGCTCATCGAGATCGCTTCGGACGGTTTCACCACAGAAGACCATCGCGCGGCGGCCATGATTGCGGTGACAGATCTTGCTCCTGCACTTGACGAAGGTAAGCGGCAGGAGGTTTTCGACAAGGCGTGGCTGTTGATCGGCGGGCTGGCCCCCGGCGATCTGGACCTGGGCATTTTCCGAGGTCGACTTGAGGATGCTGTGTTTGGGGCGGTAGGACAGTTGGCTGTCAGGCAGGACCAGGTCCAACGGGTCCACGCTTTGGCTCTCAGTCGCCTAGCGAAACGGAACGGCGTCCAGGGTCTGCGCCACTTCATCGACATCGATCCTGGCGGCACCGACGCGATCCGTGTCCTCGCGAGGCACGAGAGCCCGGCAGCGCGGCAGATGGCGGCCGTGCTCTGGTCGCGTAATCCGGTGAACCGCAATCTCGGTGCAGACCTCGCGGCTGACGCCTCCTCCGAGGTACGTAGGCAGTTGGCGAATGCGCTTGGCCGGATCGGGCAGTACGACGCCGCTCTGCGGGACCAGTTGGCTGCGCAGATGCAGGCGGACTGCAGCGCCCAGATCCGTCAGATCGTCAAGGAGACGATGATCTTGCAAGCGGACGGCTGATCACCCCGATGCGCGAGTGAGGAATCGACGGCGTCCGGGGAACCAGTGCATGATTTGCGCCTAAGTCCTGGGCGTACAAAGCTCGGCTGGTTGGCCTTGACGCGACACGTACGCGTCCCTGCCGGCAGCGGCACAGCGCGGGCGTGAGCGACCTGCGCATGCAACGCTTCCGCGACGCTCACTACCCCCGTCAGGCCACCCAGTCGTGCGTTGACGTGCTCCAGCAGCGGCCGTCAGAGCTTCCACGTCCGTCGAGCCTCGCCATCACTGGCGCTTCGGCCAACTGACGTCGAGTACGTAGACGCTCACGTCGAACTGCGGCGCCACCTCCGCGCTGGCCAATCTATCAGTGGTGACACAATTTACTGATGTGACATCATCCTTCGCATGACGAGGCACTTGCGGCCACCGCGCCGCTCCCGAGGCCAGGTCTGGGCAAGTATGCTCGCCTTGCTCAGCGCGGCCATGGGAATTGCTGGGGCGGTGGTCGCCGCTACTGTGATCGGATCAATCAACGAGCAGTTCGATCGCATGACCGGTAGTCCTCCCACGGGGCCGATGACGTTCGCTGTGGTCATCACCGTCATCGTGAGTCTGCTCATGATCGTCTTTGGCGTGTGGTGCTACCTCGCAGGCTCGCGTAGCGGGTCAACGGTCGTGACCGCCGTCTGGGCGCTGTTCTCGATCGTGCTAGGCGCCGCCTGCATCACGCCGGGGTGGTTCACTGGCGCCTTCCTCTACGCGGATCCTGGCGGCTCCGGCCGCTACAGATACATGGCCTTCGTCGAGCTAATCCCGAGCTGGCTTTCTACCACCTCACTCGCGTTGGCCATCGGCAAGGTGGTGACGTTTCTCGCCGCGGCGATACTGCTGTCGGCGACGCACTCACGAGCTGCCCAGCCGCCCCGGCCGCAAGGCATGTTCCGGCTGTCCCGCCGCCCCTCCGGGGGTAAGTCTGCGGACCTTTGACAGCGGCCATTGAGAGGACGTCTGATTCACGTATCTTGTGTGTTTTGTGGTTGTGGGGTTCTCGCCAGGTTGGGGTGGTTTCGGTGGTGAGGCGTTTGGCGAGGTTGTCGATCATGGCGAGCGCGATCATGCTGGCGGAGTTGTGGGGTCGGGGTTTCGTAGTCGCGGACGAGGTGGCGATGGTGCATGAGCCAGCCGATGGTGCGTTCGACGACCCATCTGCGCTCGATCACGCTGAAGCCTTTGATCTGTGGGTGTTTGGTGACGATCTCGACGTCGACGCCGAGGTGTGCGCCGTGTTCGACGACGCGGTTTTTGAAGCCGGCGTCGACCCAGGTTTTGGCCAGGGTGGGGTAGGTGGTGGTGGCCTGGTTGAGCAGGTTGATGCCGATGGTGTTGTCGCTGGCGCTTGCGGCGGTGACGATGACGGCGAGGAGGAGGCCGAGGGTGTCGGTGATGATGCCGCGTTTGCGGCCGACGATCTTTTTCCCCGCGTCGGTGCGCTGTGTGGACAGTGGGACGTTGGCGGAGTCTTGACGCTTCGGCTGTCCATGATGGATGAAGTGGGTGTGGTGGTGCGGCCGCGGTGGTCGCGGACGAGGCCGGTGAGTTGGTAGTTGAGTGCGGTGAGGATGCCTTCTTTGCTTGAGGCGGCGAAGTAGCCGTATACCGTCGGGTGAGGTGGGAAGTCGTGGGGTAGGTAGCGCTAGGCGATGCCGGTGCGGTTGACGTAGAGGATGGCGTTGAAGATCTCGCGGAGGGGTCTGCTGCACCGCTGCTGTGCAGCAATTGTAGGTGCTCGTTGAGGGCCTCGGCGGGTGTCTTCCAGCCGAGGACTTTGCGGGGTCTGCTGTTGATGGCGGCCTGGACGGCGAGGAGGTCATCGAGGCTCCAGCGGGACAGGTCGGTGCCCTTGGGGAAGTACTGGCGCAGCAGGCCGTTGGTGTTCTCGTTGGTTCCGCGCTGCCAGGGAGAGTGGGGGTCGGCGAAGTAGACCGCGATGCCGGTTTCGATCTTGAATTGGGCGTGTGCGGAGAGTTCCTTGCTGCGGTCCCAGGTCAGCGACCGCAGCAGCTCGGCCGGTATCGTCGTCATCGTCGTGGTGAGAGCGTCTTTCATCGCGAGGGCGCCGTAGCCGCCCAGGGCGGGCCCGTTCTTCACAGGGGGGACGGTTCCGTAGCCCTCGAGGCGGGGCAGGTGGACCAGGAGTGTGTAGCGGCTGCTGCGCTCCACGACGGTACCGATCGCCGACCGGTTCAAACCGATGATCAGATCGCCCTCCCAGTGCCCCGGAACCGCCCGGTCTGTGGCTTCGGCGGGCCGTTCACTGAGCACGACATCGGCGGTGACGTGACCCTGCGGCCTGTTTCGGGACCGTTCCCGGGGTTTGCGCAGCGCCCGGCCGGTGCGCAGGCAGGCGACCAGCTCACGCTTGAGCGCGCCGCGTCCTTGGTGTAGAGCGCCTGGTAGATCGCCTCGTGGCTGATGCGCATGTCCTCATCGTCGGGGAAGTCGATGACCAGCCGCCGGCTGATCTGTTCCGGGCTCCAGGCCGTCGCCCAACGTCGGTCGGCGCGGTGCGGCTTGTTCAGCCCTTTCCAGGTCGTCGACGGGCCGGCGACAACGGTTCCGTCGGGCCGCTGCAACTGTCCACTCAGCCGCGCTTGGACGTACTCGCATAGCCGCGAGTTGCCCGCCAATTTCACCGGCTTCGGGCGCCGCGCCGCGATCTGCGCCTTCCACTGCGCGACGCCTGCCCGGTACTCCCGCTTGCCGGCGCGGGTCGCGGCGTTGCGCCGTAGCTCCCGTGAGATCGTGCCGGGGTCCCGATTGAGCTGCCGAGCGATCGCGCGGACGCCGTGACCCTGCGCCTTGAGTAGGGCGAGCTCCTCGCGCTCGAAGAACGACAGGTAGCGGCCGGTGGGCTCGGCCAGACTCAATGGCGGCATGCCGCCAGCGTGCCGAAACCAGCGCACCGCGACCGGTGTCGACACGCCCAGCTCGAGCGCTGCCTCCTCGGTGCGCTTGCCCTGCGCAATCAGGCGCCAGAACGCGCGCTCCACATGCCGGGCCGGCATCGGCCGGCCCGGCGAACGCATCGCCGGGCGCAAAGCCCGATCTGCCTGCTGCTGCCGACGCACCATCGAACACCTCCCTGACCACGAGGTGTTGCGACGACCGGTTGAGTCCGCCTTGGGATCCGCGGTCGGTGTGCAGGATGCAGCCGGCCAGCTCACCGCGTCTGGCGGCGGCGTTGTCGAGTGCGGAACGGCCAGGCGGGACTTCATCCGTGAGTCGATGGAGTAGCCGACGATCCGGTGGAACCAGACGTCCTTGATCGCGCACAGGTAGAGCTTGCCTTCGGCGGTGTGGTGTTCGGTGATATCGGCCAGCCACAACTGGTTGGGCCGCTGGGCGGTGAAGTCCCGGCGCACGAGATCGTCATGCACCGGCGGGCCGACCTTGCGGCCCTTGCCGCGACGCTTGCGCTTGCCGAAGGCGCTCCACCAGCCGTTACCGGAGCAGATCCGCCACGCGGTGCGGTCGGCCATCGGCTGCCCGGCGTCGCGGGCCTCGTCGACGAGGAACCGGTAGCCGAACTCCGGATCATCGCGGTGGGCGTCGAACAACGCGTTGGCCCGGTACGCCGCCACCTGCTCGGCGCTGGTGACGGGTCGGGCCAGCCACCGGTAGTACGGCTGACGAGCGATCTTCAACACCCGGCACGTCACCGCCACGCCGATCCCGTCGGCGGCCAGCTCGCTCACGAGCGGGTAGAGCCCTTTCCCGGCAGATGCGCCTGCGACAAGTAGGCAGCGGCCCGGCGCAGGACCTCGTTCTCCTGCTCCAACAACCTGATTCGCTTACGCGCCTCCCGCAGCTCGGCCGACTCACTGCCGGCCGTCCCGGCTGCGGCGCCGGCGTCGACGTCGGCTTGGCGCAGCCACTTGAACAACGTCATCGGGTGCACGCCGAAGTCCTTGGCGATCTGCTCGACCGTCACGCCTGGCTCGCGGTCACGAGCGACACGCACGACGTCATCGCGGAACTCTCGGGGGTAGGGCTTGGGCACAGCAACATCCTTCCAGCCCGCCCGCAGGGCAAGCCATCTCAGATGTCACCTATCGGTGCAGCAGACCCGAGGTCGTGGGTGGGGGTGCGGCCGCTGCCAACCGGACTCAACGCATAGATCAGATCAAGCTACTGCGGACTGCCCTCTCACGTTCGGACAGAACGGTCCTCACATCCGTTTAGTTACGCCCAACCTCATTTAGTTAGGAGCAGTTGGTCATGCCGACGCGCCCCGGTAGCTGGCCCAGGAGCGGGCAGCAACCGCGAGCGGTCCGCGATGCGGGGCCGGGCTCTCCTGCCGCCGCTGCTCCCACAGGTCAGCGAGCGCTGCGGCGAAGGCGTCGACTGCGTCGGGTGCGGCCTGCTTCCACGCTGGGATCTGGTCGGCCCACTCTTCGGAGTCCGCCGGGCTGTGTCCGGCTCGGACGAGTCGGACGATCATCAGGGCGGTGTCGATCCACGCCGCGCCCCGGCACGGCATGGACCAGTCGACGACGTGCACCCGGGTGTCGGCCAGGAAGTTGAACGGTGTGACGTCGGTATGCAGGAGGGCTTCCCCGTCGACCAACTCAGGGGCGATGCGGCCCTCCCAGCGCTTGGTCGCCGCCTGAACTCGGACCGGCGGGCACGGGGTCAGCCCTTGTGTGAGCGCGGTCAGGGTGTCGGCGATGACGGGCAGGTCGGTGGATCCGGGGGTCAGGTCAGCGTGCCGGCCGGGCACGTGATCGAAGCCGAGAACCAGCCAGTCGCTTTCCTCGATCTTCCACCGCAGCCTGGGTGCGATGTCGGGTAGCCAAGGATTGACTCGGGCCTCGGCGCGGTGCATCCGGGCCAAGGGGTCGCTTGTCTGGATGGCCTTGCAAAAGATGCGCCCGCCGTCGGTGTCCAGGGTCGCGGCGAGGCTTGACACGGAACCGGTGGACGCCGACCGGGCTGCCCGGACCGGGCCGATGTGGGACTCGATGGCAAGCCGAACCGTAGCTGGCAGGTCCTCCCAGTGGCGGTCGGGCATCCCGCTCCCTCGCTGACTGCGGCGACCGTAGACGCATGCAGCCTACGGTCGCCGCAGCGGCGGGGTGCGGTTCAGCTCAGCGTGTCGGGCTGTCGGTGTACCCGGCGTGGCACTGCGTGCAGTCCGCCTTGCCATGCCACAGCGGCCGGTCGATTTGGTAGCCGATGGCGTCGACGGCCCGGGCCAGTGGCACGGCCCTGCGGGTGGGGACGGTCGGCCCCCACTCGCTGCCGTCCTCCGGCTCGTGGTGGATGAACCGGCCGGCGATCCGGTCACAGAATTCGCTGTAGTCGCGGGTGTAGAGGAGGAAGGTCCTGGAAGTGCGGGAGGAGTTGGAGGAGGCCGGGTCGGGCGGTGAAGAAGGCGTTCGGGTTGCTGCTGGAGTGGGCGCGTCGTCGTAGCGAGGCGAGGGCGACGACCTTGTCAGCGGTGGAGGCGAGCAGGACGGGTCGGTCGTCGGTGGCGATCGGTGGGTCGGGTTGGTCGAGGGCGTGGTGTTCGACCTGTAACGCGCGGATGATTCGTGGCACTTCTGGCCCGTATCTGGCGGTGAGGATGCCGTCGAGGTCCACGTCGGGCGGGGCGAACTCCGGGGCGTCGTGCAGGAGCGCAGCGGCGGTCAGCTCCGGGTATGCGTCGGGTAGGTGTCGGGTGAGGGTGACCGCGACCCGGACGGCGTGGGCGAGGGCGGGTCGTTCGTCGATGGTCTGCCCGGCGCACCAGGTGCGGGCGTCGGTGAGGGCGTGGCGGACGAGTGGGTGCCGTGGCATGGCGAGAGTGGTCACTGTCGGTGCCCTTCCTGGTCATAGCATGGGTGGGTGGATGGTCCGCTGCCCGAGTGGTGTGAGCGCACCTGTGTGGTGTGTCCGGCGCAGGAGTTGGGTCCGGGCCGGTTCGACGTGGTCGACCGGCCGGGCCCTGATTTCGCGTACGACCGGGCAGCGGGTTGGCGGGTCGACCGGGACGGGCATCCGGTGTGTGTGCACCCGTACCGCGTCGGTATGCCGCCGGGCCGGTACGCCTCGGCCGGTGTGCCGTTGCCAGCGCCGAGCGCGGCGGTCCCCACGCCGAGCCCGGCGGCGTTGGAGTTGCCGACCGAGGTGGACGACCTGGAGGGGTGGCTGGTCGCCACGCTGCGGGTTGCGGCACCCGAGCAGCTGTTCACGGCGGTCGCGCGGGCGGAACGGCAGGCGGGTGAACGGTTCGCACCCGGCGTGGTCGTGCAGACCCTCCGCCGGGTGCTCTCCGTCGAACTCGCCAACCGGTAGCCGGGGGTCAGACCGCCGCGGGGGTGGGCTGGGTGTCGAAGGTGATGGTGTGGCTTCGCCCGCCCCGGCCGAACCCGGCGGGTCCGTAGTGGGCGTCGAGGATGCCCAGCCGGCGGGTGACCTCGGCCGCGTCGAGCCAGTACCGCAGCGGCTGCTCGCCCCATCCGGCCGCCGCGTAGTAGTCGTCGGTCACGCATCCCCGGGTGTAGCCGAAGTCCTCCAGTTCGGTGGCGTGGGGGAACACCACCTGGAGGTCGGCCTGCATCCGGCTCATCAGGGTGAACTGCGCGAGCACGGCGTGGACCATCTCGTCCCACCGCCGCCTTCAGCGCGAGGACCCGCAGTGCGTCCACCAGCAGCGGCCCCACGTCCCGCTCCAGCGACCACTCGCTCACCGTCGGGTAGCCGGTGAACGTGGCCCAGCAGGACGAGTACCGCACTGTGATATCCACGGTGGACGCCAGCGGCAGCGTCGTGCGCCTTTGCCTGGTCGTACGCACTTGTAGTCTTACGAGTGGGGGAGATGAGCTCGTACGCGCACAGGTGTACGGTGACGTCGTGCAGGCGCCCACCGATGTGGATCTCCGATCGATGAGCGTCCGGCAACTGCTTGGGCTCTACTCTCGCATTCTCTCTGAGCTGATCCGGCGTGGCGTTGTTCGGTCGCGCAACGCCCCTGCCGGGGACTTGGCGGAATACGTCGTCGCGAAGGCCTATCGTGGCGAACTCGCACCGCAGTCGGAGAAGAGCTGGGACGTTCGCGCGGCGGATGGGGCCTTGCTGCAGGTCAAGTGCCGTGTCATCGAGCCCGGCAGCCGTCGTACCCACGTTTACTCTCCTTTTCGGAGCTGGAGCTTCGATGCGTGTGTGTTTGTCATCCTGAACAGCGTCACCTACGACATCGAGCACGCTGTCGAGGTACCGGTCGACCAGGTCAGGGCAGCTGCCCGAGCGAGTTCGTGGGTCGCCGGCCATCGGATCGCCGTGAGTCAGATCTGCGCTGGCCTTGACAACGCAGTCGAGGTAACTGGCCGGCTTCAAGAGGCATACGGTGCAATGGATCGATTGGGGCGGGGGCAGCCCGCTTGACGTCTTGTGGTGCCGTCTCTGTCTGCCGATGCCCGTGCAGGCGAGGGCGGGGCGGGGCCGCTTCGCGTCCGGATGTCAGTGAGGGTGCCCGAACGCTTCCCCCTGTGCAATCGTCGGCACCGCAACACCTCCCCGCGTAGCGGGGTGATCCTTGGCTGGCAGAGCTAGTGCTGTGACCGGAAACGTTGGCCGGTTTCAGGCCGCCGTTTTGGCGGGGGTCTGACCCCAGCGGCGTTGTCGTTCGGAGCGGATCCGGGCTCGTTCGCGGCGTTGGGCGGCGAGGACGTCGGGGTGACGGGCGTTGGCGTTGCGCCAGCGCAGGTAGTTGTGCAGGGCTTGGGTCGCGGCGGGATGGTTGGGATGGTTCGACCCGGCCACGACGAACATCCGCAGCGGTCCGAAGTGCGCCTCGATCGGGTTCGCCCACGACGAGTACGTCGGGGTGAAGCACAACTCGACCCGGTTCCGGGCCGCCCACTGCCGGATCTTGACGCCGCGATGCGCGGAGAGGTTGTCCAGGATGACGTAGACCGGCGCGCCGTCAGGGCGGGCGGCCCGGATGCTCTTGAGCGCTGCCAGGGTGTTCGCCGCGGACTTTCGCCGGCGCACGACACCCCAGAGGGTGTCGTCGCCGACGCTGTAGCAGGCGTGGAACTGCCGGACCCCATGCAGCTTGTGGTAGTTGCCGGGGAGCCGGTCCGGATGCCCGGCCCGAGTCCAGGACGCGCCAGCGTGTGGCCGGATCGTCAGCGGCCCGAACTCGTCGAAGGCGAAGACCCGGTCCGGGAACGCCGTGGTCACCGCCTCGATCCGGGCGAGTTTCGCCTCAGCGTTCGGGTCGTTGGTCTCCTTCCACGTCTTCGTCCGCTGGAAGGTGATGTCGTGACGGTGCAGGAACTCCCGCAGCCGTTCCCGGCCCACGAGCACCCGACGCGGGCCGTGGTTGTGAGCCAGGTAGTCCGCGAGTTTTCGCAGGCTCCACCGGGTGAACGGCTGGCCGAGCGCTTGCGGTCTGGTCTTGGCCGTCGCGACGATGAACGCTTCGTCGTCTTCACTGATTCGGCGGGGACGGCCACCCGCCCACCGAGGGTCCAGGCAGGCCAGGCCCATTTCGTTGAACCGGTGGATCACCTCACGGACCGCGTCCTCGTCCCCCTGGACCAGGCGGGCGATTGCCGCGACGGTGTTCCCACTGGCCGAAGCCATGATCACCATCGCCCGACGCAACCGGATCGGAGACCCGGTCCCACGCCGCACGATCTGCTGTAGTCGCCGGCCCTCGTCATCACTGAGCCGACGAGCCCGGACAGGTTCTGCCATCCCGACAGCCTGAACCCTCCACCAGCCACCACCACGACCACTGACCGGCGTGTCACCCAACCCGGCCAACGTTTCCGGTCACAGCACTAGCGAGCAAGGCATCGGTCCTCACGTAGGTGGGGTGATCCAATTTCGCTACGTACAGCATCGCGTACCGGCGACTGCTCCCTGCGGATGCGGGGGTGACGAGGGCACCCCACTCTCCCAACTCACGCCCGGGAACGGTGCAGGCGGCGGTTCCGTGTGGTGGGCCACCACACCACAGAAGTTCCCGGTAACCCTCGATCCGTCCGCGCGCGTTGACATCGTTGCCGTGGGCACCTGGCTCCAGCCATGCGGTTCAGGAATCTTGAGCTCTCGGGTGGCGCCTCCAGTGCATGACCGACCAGGGCGGCGCGAGTCCGTCGAGCGAGTCGATCTCCATGGGTTTGAGCGTGTCGGGGTCCAGGGCCTCGCGGTAGCGGGCGAAGACCCGTTCGACATAGCGATGCCCGGTGTCTGCCCCCACGACGAGGTGGGTGCGACCGGGGTCCCGTCGTGCCGTCCAGGCCGCCGCGAGGTAGGCGGCGCCGGTGGACAGGCCTGCGAAGACCGCGTGGTCGCGCATCAGGCCGATCGCGCCGGCCATGGCGTATCGGAATGTCAGCCAGTGAATCTGGTCATAGAGGTTGTGCCGGACGTTGTCGAACGGGATGGCGCTGCCGATGCCGGCGATGATGGCTTCGGGGTCCTGGAACCGTTCGCTGCCGAAGCTCACGCTGCCAAACGGCTGGATGCCGACGAGCGGGGTTGCCGGGTCGTGTGCTCGCAGCGGCTGGATCAGCCCCCCGCTGGACGCGCCGGTGCCGACGCTGGACACCACGGCAAGGCGCGTGTCCGGCAGCGCGGCGCGCACCAGGTCGGCGAGTTCGGCGTAGCCGAGATAATGGACCGGGTCGTGGTACTGGCGCATCCAGTGCATGCCGGGATTGGCGCGCAGCAGCTGGCGTACCCGCTCGACTCGCCGGTTCTGGTCGAGCCGCAGATCGTGCTCGGCCGGCATCTGATCGACGGTGGCACCGAGGATCTCCAGTTGGGCCCGGATGGTAGGTGTAACCGTGGTGGAGGCGATGATGTGGCACCGCAGGTCGTAGCGGTGGCAGACCATCGCCAGTGCCAATGCGTAGATGCCGCTCGAGCTGTCGACGAGGGTATCGCCGGGCCGTATCGTGCCGTCGGCGAGCAGGGCCCGGACGGCGCCGAGCGCGGCGTAGATCTTCAAGGTCTCGAACCGTAGCAGCACGACGTTGTCCGACAGTCTGATCAGGCTGGGAGCCCGGATCGCGTCGGTGATGTGGCTGTGGACGGTCGTTGGCACGTCGGGCGGGTTCGGCAGTGACATCGGCGGTCGTCCCTGGGGTTGAAGCCGGTGGATGGCGTAGACACTCCAAACGCATTGAAGCCGACGCATGTCTGTGTCGGATGGTAAGTCGGGTCGGCGGCCGCATTAGTTCCGCCGTAGTCGATGCAATAGGTCGGGAACTCTTCGGGTCGGCGGGACGACATATACACCGTGACGATTGCCTGCCTCGAGATGCTCTCCTTCGGGCTCGCCCACCTCGTACGTGCCGCCCGGGCTGCCGGTGAGCGGATCGTGCTGCTGACCGGTGTCGAGGAGTTGTACCTGCATGAACTCGCGAAGCTGCCGCCCGAGGCGATCCAGGTCGTTGCCGTGGACACGAACGATCGTGAGGCGGTCTCCCAGGCGCTGCGCGCGATCGAGGACCTCCGGGGTCTGATCAGTTCTACCGACACGTGGGGCGTGACCGGTGCCGAGCTCGCCGTCGAGCTCGGTCTACCGGGTATCGACCCGGCGGTCATCCGGCTGGCGCGCGACAAGTCACGCGTCCGGGACCTGCTCCACGGCAGTAGGCTGAGCCCGTTCCCGGCGTTCGCCGTGGACGACGTGGCCTCGCTGTCGCTCGACGAACTGGCGGCAGCCGTCGGCCTGCCGGCCGTTGTCAAGGACACAGCCGGTACCAGCAGCCGGAACGTGTGGCTCGTCCGCGACGCCGACGACTTCGCCCGCCTGCAACGGCAGGCTGCGGGCGCGACGCTGTTCGGGCGGTTGTTCGCGGAGCCGTTCCTCGCCGGTCCGGTCTACAGCGCCGAGACTGTGACCTGGGCCGGTCGCACTCGCATGCTGGGGATGTCGAGCCGCCTTATGTCGCCGCAGCCCTGGTTCCGGGAGGACGTGACCGCGTTTCCGGTGGCGTTGCCGCCCGACGAGTTCCGGGCGATCGAGGATTGGCTCGGTGACGTGCTGGCGGTCCTCGGCTACACCGACCGGTTCGCCCATGTCGAGCTGGCCATGACCGCCGACGGGCCGCGCCTGATCGAGGTGAATCCGCGGATCGGCGGTGCGCTCGTGGGCGAGTCGATGTGCCGGGCCCTGGATGTGAATGTCTACGGGGGAATGATCGACCTCGCGCTGGGCCGCCGCCCGCGGCTGCTCGACATGCCGTTGGGCGGTGGACCGGCTGTGGCGTTCGTACTGGCGTATCCGGACAGGTCCGGCGACCTCGTCGCCGTGCACGGCCTCGACGACATCGCCCGCTATCCCGGTCGACCCGAGTGGTACCCGACCAGGGCGGTCGGCGCCTCCATCGAGCACCTCAACGACGGGCGCGGCTACGTGGGGATCCTGTTGGCCGAGGGGCCGACCGCGGAGATCGCCACGCACCGCGCCGTGGCCGCGGCGGGTGCCGTGCGTGTCGAGACCCGCCCCGCGTGCTAGGGCCGGGTGCCGCGCACGATGAGCCGTCGGGCGTGGTTGTCGAAGGGCTCGGCATCGAATCCGCCGAAACACTCGACGCCGGTGAAGCCCGCTGCGGTGAGCATCCGCTTGAGCTCGGCGGCACTGTAGAGGTGATGCGTGATGGAAGCCTGCCGGGCCCGGCCGCCGCGGACGAGGTAGAAGTCGTCCCGGAAACGGGTCCAGTCATCCAGCACGGTGCCGCGCACCATCAGCGTGCCTCCATCGACGTCGGAAATGATCGGCGCGGCCCCGTCTCTGGCCGCGACCTCCTTGCCGTACAGGTCGATGAGGAGCCGGCCGCCGGGTGTGAGGCTGGTGAGCGCGTTGCGCAGCACCTGCATGTTCTCGTCGTGGTCGTCGAACAGGCCGAACGACGTGTACATGCTGATCACCAGGTCGAACTGGCCGGCCTCGACGAACTGGCGCATGTCCGCCCGCAGCAGCCGCACGTCGACCCCGGCCTCGACCGCCGCCGTCGCGGCCCGATCGAGCAGCGCTGCGCTCAGGTCCACCCCGGCCACCTGGGCACCGCGGCGGGCCAGCGGGATCGTGTACGTGCCTGGCCCGCATCCCAGGTCAAGCACCCTGGTGCCGGGCGACAGCCGCAGCAGCGGCGACGAGGCGACTCTCGTCTCGGCTTCCGCGGCACGTTCGGGCGCGAAGAACACCGCAAAGAAATCGGTCCACATCGACTCGTCTTCGAACCACTCCATCGCCGTTCCCTTCGCCACCGGTCAGATCTACCTCCTTGTATATGTCGTTGCCGGTTCCCGAACGGTTCCGGCGCGTCGAACGATCGGAGAGAGGCATGTCATGCTGAGCCTGTCCGTCGAGCGTGTTTCGCTGCGGCTGACCGAGACCGTGCGGAGCTCCCGCGGTGAGATCGACGCCGTGGAAACCTGCATGGTCACCGTCACCCATGCCGGCATCGTTGCCTACGGTGAGGGCACGCCGATCGAGTACGACGGGGTCACCGCGGACGATGTCGCACGGGCCATCGAGGCCGACGGCTCTGCCCTGCTCGGTCCCGACCTGACCGACGCGGAGGCGGCGCTCGAACGTGTCGACGCCTGGGACGCGCCGGCAGGTGCCCGGATGGCCTTGGACGGCGCGCTGCACGACTGGATCGGCAAGGTCGGCCGACGGCCGACCTGGCAGATCCTCGCCGCGCCCCGCCGGATCGGGCCGACGGTGTACACGATCGGGATCGCGAGTCCGGCCGAGGCCGCTACTGCGGTCCGCAACGCACCGCAGGTGGGTGCGTTCAAGGTGAAGGTCGGTGGCCCCGACGACATCGATGTCCTCGACGCCATCCGGCAGGTGACACCGCTGCCGATCCGGATCGACGCGAATGAGGCGTGGGATCTCAGCACCGCGCGCGCCCTCACGCCACGTCTGCGCGCGCTCGGCGTCCACCTCGTCGAGCAGCCCTTCCCACGAAGCCGCATCGATGACTACGTCCGCTACCGAGAGCTTCCCGACCGGCTCCCGATCGTCCTGGACGAAGGATGCACCGACGTGGCCAGCGTCCACGCCGCCCGGAAACACTCCGACGGCATCGTCGTCAAGCTGTGCAAGGCGGGCGGCGTCCGCGCCGCACGACGGGTCATGGCAGCCGCCCGGCAGGCCGGGCTCACGGTGCTGCTCAGCTGCATGTGTGAGTCGGAACTCGCCATCAGCCAGGCCGCGCTGCTCGCCCCGCTGGCCGACCACATCGACCTCGACGGCCACCTCTACCTCCGCGATCAACCCTTCCGCGGGCTCGGACTCGAGGGCGGGTGGATCGTCCTGGGCGACGGACCCGGGCTCGGGGTGGCGCCCGCGGCCAGCCCGAAACGGAGTCGACAGTGAACTGGTACGAGGACATGAACCTGTGGTCCGGCTTCTCGGAGGTGCTCTTCACCCCCGAGCGTGCGCGGGCCGCCGCCGATGCGGTCGCCACCTCACCCCTGCTCGCGTTCGCTCCCGCAAGCCGCGTGCTCGACCAGTGCTGCGGCACGGGGTTCTTCACCGCGCCACTGGCTCGCCGTGGCTACCAGGTGACCGGCGTGGACCTGCACCCCGAGTTGCTCGAACGCGCGGCGGCCGCGTGCGCCGACGCCGGCGCGACGGCGTCCTTCGTACGAGCGGACGTTCGCGAGTACGGGGCGCCGGAGGCGTACGACGTCGTGGTGAACATGTACACCTCCTTCGGCTACTTCGACGACCACGAGGACAACATGCGGGTGCTGCACAACGCCCACCGGTCCCTCGCTCCAGGAGGCCAGTTGCTCGTCGATCTGCTGAGCAAGGAGACCTACGCGTCGTGGGTCGGACCACCGAAGATCGTCGACGTGCCCGGCGGCATGGTGGTGATGCGCGACACGATTCTGGACGACTGGACCCGCTACCGAACCGACTGGACGCTGGTGCGGGGCGACACAGCCGCGCACACCTCCCTCACCTGCTACGTCTACAGCGCCGCCGAACTGCGCGCCATGTTCGCGGAGGCAGGATTCGGGAAGATCGAGTGCTTCGGCAATCTGGACGGCGGCCCCTACGACGCCCACGCGACCCGCCTGATCATCCGGGGCAGCAAGGGAAGCGGGTGAGACCCGCCGCACTCGGCTCGTTCACCGGGGTGCGGATCGCCCTGCTCGGCAGCGGGCTGCTCGTCAACCTGATCGGCTTCTCCGTCTACCCGTACCTGGCGATCCTGCTGCGGCAGCGCATGGACCTCAGCATGGATCAGGTCGGCGTCGTCCTGGGGCTGACGGCATTCGTGCAGTTCGCCGGCGGAGCGCCGGGCGCGGTGCTGGCGGAGCACCTCGGCCTGCGGCGTTCGCTGCTGCTGGCGATGGCGCTGCAGACGCTCGGTTCGCTGGGACTGCTCGCTGGCGAGGTATGGCCGCCGGTGACAGTCCTGGCGCTGATGATCCGGTCGGCGGCCACCGCGCTGTACTCGCCCGCGGTCCGCGCCTACACGGTGCACGGCGCGGACCCGGACGAGCAGCCGCGGCTGGTGTCGGCGAGCTACGCCACCGGCAACGCCGGGATCGCCCTCGGTCCGGTGGTAGGTGCGCTGTTCATCAACGACCCGGGGGTGATGTTCGCCGCCGCGGGCGCCCTGCATGCCGCGCTGACGATCGGGCACGCGCTCCTGCCGCAGGAGTCGCGTGGCCACACCCGGGCCGTCGAGCCGCTGCACCGTGCCCTGAGCGGGCTGGCGGTCCTGCCGTTCACGGTGACTGCCCTGACCATCTACCTCCACCTCTACTTCTATCAATATCTTGCGTCCTATGCGGAAGGAAGGGTGCCCACGGTGTTCTACGGATCGGCCATGATGGGCTATTCGCTGCTGCTGGTCGTGCTGCAACCACTCTTGGCAGGGCGGGTCGAACAGATGCGGTACACCCAGGCGATGACGATCGGGTTCGGTGGCCTGGCCATCGGCATGACCGCGTTCGCCGGCGGGCACGAACTCACGATCGCCGCCGGCATCGTCGCCCTCGGCGTGGGCAACTCGATACTCTTTCTCAAGAACGTCCTCGAGGCGCTCGCCGGCACCCCCCGCTCGGCGGCGGTGGTCTTCGGGCACCAGCGGCTCGCCGAAGGCGTCGGCGCGCTCCTCAGCGGTGTCGTCGGCGGCGTCGTCTACCAGGCGTTCGAGACCGCCGGACACCTGCCCGGGCTATGGCTGGCCGTGGCCGCCCAGTGTATGCTGCTGCCGATCCTGGTCGTACTGGTGCACCGAAGGCTCCGGCACCCCGCGCCCGCACCGGTGGGTCCCCGATGACCCCGGCCGACGCAGTCGCCGCGGCCCGCGCCGTCGCGGGGCGCCTGCACGAAGACGTGGTCGCGCGCGAGCGCGCCAACCGACCGCCGCGGGCCGAGATCCAACTGCTACGTGGCAGCGGACTGCTCGCGGCCGATCCCGACGACCTCGAGACCACGCACCTCGTCACCCGCATCATCGCGGCTTCCGACGCCTCGATCGGACACCTCCTCGGCTACCACTACACACACCTCTGGCGCGCCCGCCTGTACGACAACGCCGACCTGGCCCGCCGACTGCGACAAGACGTCAGATCCGAAGGGCTCTTCGTGGCGTCCGTCAGCAACCCACGCGACACCATCGTGGCGACCACGACCGCAGACACGTTCACGGTCTCCGGCCGGGGCGCGTTCGCCACCGGATGTGCGGTCGCTGACCGGATCCTGGTCGGCGCGATTCGCGACGACCAGGAGTCCCGCATCGTGGTAGTGGTACCCGCTGACGCGGACGGGCTCTCGCATCCACCGGACTGGGACAACCTGGGCCAGCGCCTGACGGCCAGCGGCAGCATCGTCCTGCGGGATGTCACGGCCGGCCCCGCCGACGTGCTGGGCACCTTCCCGCCCGGTGAGGACGAGACGAGCCCGAGATGGCAGCAACTGTCGCTCGTCTCCCTCGCCTTCCAAACAGTGCTCACCCAGATACTCGTCGGCATCACCGAGGGAGCGCTGGACGAGGCTGCCCGCTACACGCGGGAGCAGTCCCGGCCCTGGCCAGCCAGCGGGCTGGCCAGGGCCGTCGACGACCCACACGTGCTCGCCGGATACGGCGAACTCGCCGCGAGCCTCCACGCGGCGCGATTGCTGGCCGACGACGCGACCCGCGCCCTCGCCAAGGCCGACCGGCGGGGCCTGGACCTGACCCCGGCCGAACGTGGCCGGACCGCGCTGACGGTCTCGGCCGCGAAGGTCGTAGCCACCCGCCTCGCGATGGAGGCAACGAGCCGGATCTTCGAACTCACCGGGGGTCGCGCCACGACACGCTCATCCGGACTGGACCGCTTCTGGCGTGACGCCCGAACGCTCACCGTCCACGATCCAGTCGCCTACAAGGCCCGGGAACTCGGCACGCACCTGCTCACCGGCAACCCGCCACCGACCACGGCGTACAGCTGAGATCCGTTGCTCAGCGGATCGCGACCAGGACCCGCTCTTCGAGATCCTGCCAAACCACGCCGACCTCGGTCAGCCCTGCCTCCACGAGAGCTGCCTGGTGATAGTCGAGCGTGGCACCCGTCCAGTCACGGGCCCCTGCTGGCCACAGCGTCTGCCGTTCGGCGACGGCGTCGGCCAGCGCCGGGTGCGCTTCGACGGCCGCCCACCAGTCCTCCCACGGCTCCGCGCCGGCCTCGATCGCATGCTGCTGGCGCCCCCGGTCGATGGCCTCACAGGCGGCCCGGAGGCGGCTGCCCGCAGGTAGTGGTAGGTAGTCGGCGTTGACCAGGACGCCACCCGGGCGGAGCAACCCGGCCGCGGTGCGGTAGACCGCCGTCAGCGCGGGCGGCGTGAGCCAGTGCAGCGCCGTGCTGGACAGGACGGCATCGAACGAGCCCTCACCGGATTCAGGGCCGAGCCGCTCCGCCCACGACGGATCACGGAGGTCAGCCCGGACCCAACGCAGCCGCCCGCCCTGGTCGCCGAGCCCGCCCTCGCCGATGGCGAGCAGCACCGGATCGGTGTCAAGCGCCACCGCGCGGCCCTCGGGAAAGCGGCGGAGAAAGCGTTCGCTGATGGCGCCGGGACCGCAGGCGAGATCGAGCACCGTCAGGCCGGGCTGCGGGCAGAGCTGCTCCAGGACGTCGAACATCACGGTGAACACCCGCTCGCGTTGCTCGATGTAGATGTCCTGCTGGACATCCCAGCGGCGCAGCAGCTCGGCGAACGAGGCCTGCGCGATCGTCTGGTCGATCATGCTTGCTCCTGATTCTGTCGGTGACAGGCGACGGACTCGTCGGGACGGGGCCCGACGATCATTTGCGGGCGTTCGGCTTCGCACCGGTCGAACGCCTGTGGACAACGCGGGTTGAAGGCACACCCGTCGATGCTGGCGAGCGGGCCGGGCATCTCCCCGCGCAGCGTAGGAGCCGGCGAAGGGTCCGCGTCGAGGCGTGGGACGGCCGCAAGCAACGCCTGCGTGTACGGGTGCCGAGCGGCATCCATCAGGCGCAGCGTGGGCGCGCTCTCGACGATTCGGCCCCGGTACATGACGGCCACCCGGTCGGCGAGTTGGCGCACCACGGCGAGGTCATGCGCGATGAACAGGCAGCCGAGCCCGAGCCTGTCCACCAGATCCCGGATCAGGTTGAGGACGGTGGCCTGCACGGGCGCGTCGAGGGCCGTGACCGGTTCGTCGCAGATCAGCAGCCGGGGCCGTACCGCGAGAGCGCGCGCGATCGCGACGCGTTGGCGCTGCCCTCCACTGAGCTCACTCGGCCGCCGCCCGGCGAGGCCCGGGTCCAGCTCGACCAGTTCGAGTAGTTCCGCCACCCGCTGGCGGCGTGCCGCCCGAGAGCCGATGCGGTGGATGTGCAGTGGTTCGGCGAGCGCACGGGCGACCGTCTGCCGCGGACTCAGCGATTGGAACGGATCTTGAAAGACCATCTGTACCGCCCGCCGGTACGCCCGGAGGGCGTCACCACGCAGCGCGTGGACATCCGCGCCGTCCAGAGACACCGTGCCGGCGATCGGGCGTTCGAGCCGCACCACGGTCCGGGCGATTGTCGACTTGCCGCAACCGGACTCACCCACGAGCGCCAGCAGTTCGCCGGGGCGGACACTCAGGTCGACGTCGCGGACCACCGGCACGAGCCTGCCGGCGATCGGGAACGCCACTCGTACTGCGGTCAGCTCAAGCACCGTCGTACCCGATCGGCCGCGCCACCGTCGGACGCACCCAGCAGGCAGAGGTGTGCCCTGGCGTCACCGGTTGCAGCGGCGGTTCCTCGACGTGACATCGCTTCGTGGCATGTGCGCAGCGCGGCGCGAATGCGCAGGCACCCACCTTGCGTCGGGCCGGCTCCGCGGGCGGAAGGGTCCGGAACCGGGTTCCGGGCACCGCCTTGGGTGACGGCACCGCGTCGAGCAGGCCGCGTGTGTACGGATGGTCGGGCCGGCTCACGACGTCGGCTGCCGGCCCGACCTCGACGATGCGGCCGGCGTAGCAGACCGCGATGTCGTCGGCTATCCGGGCCGCCGCCGCGATGTCGTGGCTGATGAGGATCAGCCCCATCCCGATGGATTCGCGCAGATCCGCCAGCAGAGCATGGATCTGGGCCTGGGTGGTGACGTCCAACGCCGAGGTTGGTTCGTCGGCGATCAGGATCTCCGGCTCTCCGGCCAGGGCCAGGGCGATCATCACCCGCTGGCACATTCCACCGGACAGCGTGTGCGGGTAGGCGTAGACCTGCGACTCCGGTTCCGGGAGACCGACCATCTTCAACAGCTCGAGCGATCGGGCGCGCTCACGGCCGCGCGGGACGACGCCAGCGTGCCGCACCGCGTCGTCGAGCAGCGCGCCCACCGTCCGTACCGGGTTGAGCGCACCCCGCGCGTCCTGCAACACCACACCGACCCGGCGCCCCCGCACCGCCTCCTGGATCGCCGGTCCGCCGCCGAGCAGGTCGACCTGGCCCAGGACCGCGCGACCGCTGACCCGCGCGGTGGCATCGACCAGCCCGAGCGGGGCGAGGGTGGACAACGTCTTGCCGCTCCCGCTCTCCCCGACGATCGCCAACGCCCTGCCAGGGGCTACGCGGTAGTCGATACCGTCCACCACCTTTCGTCCGGCAAAGGCGACCGCGAGTTCCTCGACCCGGTACGGGCCGGCGGTCGAGCCGTTCATCCGGGCGCGCCGCCGCGGCATCCCGAGCCGTACCAGCGGCAGGTTGTCGGTGGCGAACTGCTCGGCCAGCAGGTTGCTGGCGAGGACGACGGCGGCGATGGCCAGGCCGGGTGGCAACGCCAGCCACAGGGCGGAGTCCAGATACGGGCGGGCGTCGATGAGCATCTGCCCCCACTCCGGTTCGGGCGGCGGGATGCCGAGACCGAGAAAGCTGAGGAACGCCAGCGACAGCACGATGAAACCGATCTCGATGCTCGCGTAGACGAGCACTGGTGCTGCCAGGGCGGGCAATGCATGTTGAAAGAGGATCCGGAACCGGGACGCGCCGAGCACCTGCAGCGCGTCGAAGTAGGTGCTGCGGCGGAGACTGACGAACCGCCCGCGCGCCAACCGGGCAAATGGCGGCCAACCGGTCAGGGACAGGGCCAGAACGAGGTTGGCGCTGCCGTGACCGCGTACGCCCAGGATGGCCAGCGCGACGATCAGTGAGGGCAGCGTCAGCGTCACGTCCATCAACCACAACGCCACGCGATCCGGCCAGCCGCCGAGGAAGCCTCCGGCGGCACCGATCACCACCCCGACAGTGACGGATACCGCGAGCACCGCCGCGGCCAGTATCAGTGAGGCCTGCGCACCGTACAGCAGGCGGGACAACTGGTCCCGGCCCAGTTGGTCGGTGCCCAGCAGATGCTCCATCGACGGCCGCGCCAGGCTGGCCATCAGATCGTTGGCGATCGGGTCGTACGGAGCGATGACCGGTGCCAGGGCCCCGGCTATGACGAAACCCAGCAACGGCAGTGCGCAGATCACGGTACGACGCCGGCGGCCCGCCCCCGACGCCGTCATCCGTTGCTCACCCGCGGGTCGATCCGGCCGTGTAGCCGGTCGGCCAGCCGGTTGGTCGCGGTGAAGGCCAGCGCGAAGCACAGCACGCACGCCTGGATCGCCATCAGGTCGCGGAAGTTCACGGCCTGGACGAAGTAGTCACCGATACCGTTGTGGGCGAAGACGGTCTCCACCACCAGCGCTCCGGTGAGCATGCCGCCGACGATCAGGCCGATCGTGTTGAGGACGGCGCCGGCGACGTTGGGCAGCGCGTCGCGCACGACGATCGACACCGTCGGCGTGCCCCGCGCCTGCGCGGCGCGTACATACGGTTGGGCGAGTGCTTCGCGCAGTGACACGGCGACCACACGGCTGAGTAGGCCGACAGCCGGTAGGGCGAGGACGACCACCGGCATCACGTATCCGGCGAGACCGCCGTCGGCGGAGGTGGGTAGAAGACCCAGTTGCTCGGTGAGCACGACGACCAGTAGATAGCTGACCCAGAAGGTGGGCAACGAGACGGCGAGCAGGCCCGTCAGCCGCAGGCCGCGTCGAGCCGGGCGCCACGGCAGCATGACGGCCAGCGCACCGACCAGCATGCCTAGCGGCAACGCCACAACCGCCGCCAGCCCGGCCAGCGACAGCGTGACCGGGACGCGTTCCGCCAACTCGGTCAGGACCGGCCGGCCGGTGCGCGCGGACTTCCCCAGATCACCCTGCACGGCGTGGCCGAGCCAACGGACGTAACGTTCGGGGATGCTGCCCTCCATTCCCAGCTCACGCCGGGCCGAGGCGACCTGGTCCTCGGTGACGCCGGGGTGCCCGGCCCGCTGCTGCGCGAGCCGGGTGGCGGCGTCACCGGGCGCCAGCGCGATGAGCCCGAACGCCAGCAGCGACGTGATTCCGAGAACCAGAGCCAACTCGGCGGCCAGCCGGGCCGACCGCCGAGTCCAACGCACGAGCAGATCGTTCATCGTTGCAGCGTCACCGTGGACAGGTCGAAGTCGTACTCCGTGTGCGGCACCTGGAAGCCCTTGACCGCCGGGCCGACGGCCCACACCCGTGGCCGGTACGCGATCGGCACGAAGGCGGCCTCCCGGTTCAGCACGGCCCAGGCGTCCTGGTAGTTCTTGGCGCGGGTGGCGGCGTCCCGGGCGTACAACGCTCCGTCGATGAGCCGTTCGACCTCGTCGGTCTTCCACAGTCCGGGATCCTTACGGTCGCCGGTCAGGAAGCCGACCACGAACCCCGACGGGTCGTAAGGGGCGCCGTAGGTCTCCATGAAGGCGAGGTCGTACTTGCCGGCGTGCAGGTCGTCGTAGAACGTGGCCTCGTCGACCGCGACGATGTTCACCGTGATCCCGACCTCGCCCAGTGCCGAGGCGACGGCCTGAGCGCTGAGCCGCGAGTCCTGCCAGCCGACGGCGGCCGTCGACGGGATCCGCAGCGACAGGACCAGCTGCTTGCCATCCTTGACCCGGCCCTTGCCCTCCTGGCGCCACCCGGCCGCATCGAGGATCCGGCGGGCCTGGTCGGGATCGAAGGGCAGGCTCTGCGGCGCCCCTGCGTCCGGGATTCCCGGCGCGAACAGCGTGGTCGCGGCCTTGGCCTGTCCGGCGTAGAGCACCTTGGTCAGGGTCTCCCGGTCCAGGGCGTACCGCACCGCCTCGCGGATCGCCTTGTCGCCCGCGATGCCGTTGAGGTTGAAGCCGAGCATGACGGTGATGTCCGGATCACCGTGCAGCACCGTGACCCGCTCGTCCTTGCCGAGGGTGACCGCCTCGGTCGGCGAGATCGGCGCAAGGTAACTACCGCCGAGCATGTCCACCTCGCCCGCGCGCAGCGCGGAGACCCGGGTCTGCGAGTCCTTTCTGACGCTGAACTCAACCCGGTCGATCTTCGGTTTGGCGCCCCAATAGCCGTCGTTGCGGACCAGGCTCGCGGCCGTCGTCGTGATCTGTTCCAGCCGCCATGGCCCGGTGCCGATGGCCTTGGTGAACTTCCCGGAAGCGTCGACGGCCTTGGGGCTCATGAAGCCGGGGGGCCGGGTGAAGGTCAGTTCCTGCAGCAGCGGGTCGTAGGCGCGTTCGAGGCGCAGCCGCAGCTTCATCGGCCCAGGCACCTCCACGGCCTTGATGATCTTCGAGGCGGCCAGCCAGGAATGCGACTCCTTGCCCACCCAGCGATCGAGGTTCCACTTCGCCGCCTGTTCGTCGAACGGCGTGTCGTCGTGGAACTTCACACCGGTCCGCAGCTCGAAGTCGATCGTGAGTCCGTCCGCCGCGACCTGCCACGACGTGGCCAGGCCCGGCTCCAGGCGACCACCCTGTCCGTACTTCACCAGCGTCTCGAAGACCATCGGCGCGATGAACCAGTCCCCGTTGTAGTCGTGCGGGTCCTGGTCGCCGTACTCGTTCGCGTTCGCCACGCGCAGCGTGCCGCCGGTCGCGGCGGTTCGATCGACGTCCCCGGATCCGCTGGCCGCACAACCTGCCACCAGAGCAGCCAGCACCGCCAGTGTGGCCAGCGCCCGGGCTGGTCGGCAGGCCCGTAGCAGCGAGGAACCTTCGTCCGAATAGCAAGCGACACGCATCAATGACCCTTCCAGAGTGGCATCTGCGCTGACCAGGGGTGGCGGACACCCCTACCTCGAGAAGGAGGCCGGGGTGATTCACAGACATAGTCGTCTGACGACAAGCGAAAGTTCCCTCAAGGTGAGCCGGCGACCGGATCGGCGAACCAGTCGGGTGATGCGGTACGCCGACCGGGCGCGGGAGTGTGGCGATGTCGGCTCTGCCTCACGCAGCCCCGCCACAGTCCGAACCGGTGCCTGGCACCTGCTCCGATCCGGCGACGGGGTGTCCCCGAGGCGAGTCGGTCACGGTGCCGTGCCCCGATCCCAGCGTGCACCCCTGCGCCCGAGCCCTCGTTGTCCCTCCGAAGGTCGTTTGCCGATCCGGCAAGTTTCCTCGCCGGCATCGCGTGACAGGGGGCACCATGCCGGTCGAGCCTGATCGATCGTGAGGACGTGAGCGTATGAAGTACATCGAGCGCCCGGACGCGGCAACCCCGGCCGAGTTCTGGGAGAGTCTGCACCAGCAGGTGGCCGACGCCCAGTGGGAGGTACGCGTCAACCCGATCCTTGCCGCAACGGCCGGCGACCTTCCGCCGGGTGCCGCTCTCGACCTGGGCTGCGGCCAGGGCGGCGACAGCCTGTGGCTCGCGCAACGCGGCTGGCAGGTCACCGCGGTCGACATAGCCGATGCCGCCCTGCAACGGGTGAACGAACGTGCCGCCCAGCAGAGACTGAACGACAGGATCTGTACCGAACGGCATGATCTGGCGGATTCCTACCCCGGGGCACCTGGGACCTGGTGAGCGCTCATTACCTGCACAGCCTCTTCGACTTCCCCAGGGCCCGCATCCTGCGTGATCTCGGCGAGCAGGTGAACCCCGGTGGCATGCTGCTGATCGTCGACCACGGTTCAGTAGCACCATGGTCCTGGAACCAGGGGGCCACGATTCCCACCCCGGACGAGACCCTGGCCGGTCTGGCCCTCGATTCCACGTCCTGGCATGTGCTTCGCTGCGAAGCCCGCGATCGGACGGCCACCGGCCCGGGTGGCCAGACGGCCGAGGTGACCGACAATGTGATCGCCTTGCGCAGGACGGGCTGACCGGATCTTCGCTGCGAAGGCGACCGCCGTCGGCCCGGCCCGCGCGAACCGGCCCACGACGGGCGTCATTCGGTTCGGGCAGAGCGTTCCGCGTTACCGGAGGCGACCGTCCCCCGGCGGGCCATGGCGTCGCCGGTGATGAGCAGGCCGTCGGGTTCGGCTGGTTCCACGCTGCTGACGCTGGCGGGTCTGTGGGCGAGGGACCCGCTCCGCTGCTGGTGGAAGGTCGGAACAGGGAACTAAAGCCGTCCACGGCGCGACCAACCCGACGTGATGACTGACGTTTCCGACGCCGGGATCGCCGGGGTGCGCACCCGGATGGTGCTGGTCATCCTGTTCGACGGGGTGCAGCCGATCGACGTGGCCGGTCCGGTCGACGTGTTCACGTCGGCCGCCCGCTTCGTGGATGACGCGGACACCCCGCCGTACGTCATCCGCACCGCCTCTCTCGACGGTGGGGCGGTCCGGGCCGCCGGCGGTCTGTGCCTCGTCCCGGACGGCGACCTGGGCGGCGTCGAGGATCCGGACCTGCTGGTGGTGCCGGGCGGGCCGGGTGTGGGAGACGTCGACGACCGGCTCGTCGCCTGGCTCGCCGAGCGTGCTCCCGGCGTTCCGCGGGTGGTTTCGGTGTGCACCGGGGCCTACCTGCTGGCCAAGGCGGGTCTCCTGGACGGTCGCCGGGCCACCACCCACTGGGAGGCCTGCGGTTACCTGACGGAGATGTTTCCCCGGGTGGCGTTCGACCCGGACGCCATCTTCGTCCGGGACGGGACGATCTCCACGTCGGCGGGGGCGACAGCCGGGGTCGACCTGGCCATGGCGCTGGTCGAGGAGGACTTCGGTCGTGCGGTGGCTCTGGGCATCGCCCGGCTGCTGGTGTGCTACCTGCGCCGGCCGGGCAATCAGGCCCAGCTCAGCGTCCAGCTCTCGACCCAGATCGCCCGGACCGACCCGCTGCGCGAGGTGCAGTACTGGGCCGCCGCGAACCTGGCGGCCGACCTGTCCGTCCCGGCGATGGCGGAGCGCGCCGGGCTGTCTCCGCGGCAGTTCGCCCGGGCGTTCGGGGAACAGGTCGGGATGCCACCGGGCCGGTACGTGGACCTGATCCGGCTGGAGGCCGCGCGGCGCATGCTGACCGACACCACGGATGGTGTGCTCGGCATCGCTCACCGTTGCGGATATGGGTCGGCGGAGGCGATGCGCCGGGCGTTCCTGCGCGAACTCGACATTTCGCCGACCGAGTATCGCCGCGCGTCGGCGAAGGAGCCGGTGATCCCCGATGGATCTCCGCCGATGGCAGATTTGTTGGCCGGTACGTCATAGGCGTGAGCGCGGGTCGCTTCTAAGCTTCCTGACATATGGCGAAATGGATATCTTTGCGCCATCTTCAGCTTTCCGCACACGCTTCATGACAGAGATGTGAGCTCGACGTGACTCTCGTTCCAGACCGGATTGTCCGTTCCACGCTGGCCATCGGCCTCGTCGTCGCGCTCGGCGCCTGCTCGGGGACGACGGTGCCGGACGCTCCGGTCGCATCGGCCGACGCGTCGGTCGCCGTCGGTCCCCGAACCACGTATCCGCTGACGATCGACAACTGCGGCCGTGAGGTCACGTTCTCCCAGGCGCCCCGCCGGGTCGTGCTGCTCAACGGCGCGTCCGTGGCCGAGGTCGAGTCGATGATCGCGCTCGGTGTCGAGGGAACCATCGTGGCCAACAGCCAGAGCTACGGCGTCTCCGACGACCCGACGATGGTCGAACGGATCAAGGCCATCCCGACCGGCGGATTGAAGCTGAACAAGAACTTCGAGGTCCCCCGCGAGCAGGTGATCGCCCAGTCACCCGATCTGGTGATCTCGACGTGGGCGGGCGGGTTCGACGACAAGATCGGCTCGATCACCCGCGACGAGCTCGGTAAGGCCGGCATCAACAGTTTCGTGTCCCCGTCGAACTGCGCCAACGGTGCGACCTCGCCCCGACCGCAGGACACGGCCACGTATGCGAAGCGGTCGGTCGAGTCGTCGTACGAGCTGCTGAACCAGCTCGGGGTCATCTTCGACGTTCAAGGCAAGGCGGCGCAGGTCGTGCAGGAGTCGCGTGCGGCGCTGGCCGCCATCCCGTCGCCGACCGGGGCGCCCAAGCGGGTGCTGGCCGCCTATCCCAGTATGGGGTCGGCGATGGGTCTCAAGGTGCCTGCCGTGTTCGGCGGCGGCATCTTCGACGACATCATCACCCGGGCCGGCGGTGTCAACGCGTTCGGCGGCCTGACCGACCAGCAACTCACCGCACTCAACGTCGAGGCCCTCGCCGCGGCGAACGTAGAGGTGCTGGTGATCGGCCTGTACCAGCCGGACGACGACGCCAAGAAGTTCGCGGAGCAGTTGTTCGCGCAGTATCCGCAGTGGCCGGCGTCGAAGACCAAGACCTACACGTCGGTTTCCGACAGCTTCTACCTCGGACCGCTGAACGCGGTCGCGGTGAAGAAGATCAGCGATGCCGTCCACGCAGCGAACTGACCGCACCCGCCCGGAAGCGGCCCGTGCCCACCTCGTACCCGATGGCGCCGTTCCGCTGCTGATCGTGCTCCTGACCGTCGCGGTCGTGCTGGCCGCGGCGGTCGCGATCGCCGTCGGCACGGTACCGGTGCCGCTGGGCGACGTGGTCGCGGTGACCTGGGCGCACCTCACGCCGGGAGACACCGAGCGTAACCTGCTCTACGACCAGATCGTGTGGGACTTCCGCGTGCCCCGGGTGCTGCTGGCAGGGGTCGCCGGCGCGGGTCTCAGCATCGCCGGAGTCTGTCTGCAGGCATTGGTGCGCAACCCGCTGGCCGATCCCTACCTGCTCGGCATCTCAGGAGGCGCCTCCATCGGCGCCGCCCTGGCGCTGAGCTTCGTGCCCGCGGCGATCGCCGGACTGGGTGTCTCCGGCGCGGCCTTCCTCGGGGCGGTGGTCAGCGTCGCACTGGTCGTGGGGCTGGCACAGCGGGCCGGCCGGGTCGCGCCGGGCCGGCTGATCCTGGCCGGAGTGGCCGTCGCCTATCTGGGCAGTGCCGTCACCAGCTACATCCAACTGCAGGCCAACCCGGGCGAACTACGCGGCATCCTGTTCTGGGTGCTCGGCTCGGTCGCCGCCGCGTCCTGGCCGGACCTACCCGCACCCACCGCCGCCCTGCTGGTCTGCCTGCTCTGGCTGCTGGTTGACGGCCGCCGGTTGAACGCGCTGACGATGGGCGAGACGTCGGCGGCCGGGCTGGGGATCGACGTCAACCGGCTGCGTCTCGGACTGCTCGCGGTGGCATCGCTGCTGACCGCGACGATCGTCAGCGTCGCGGGTGGGATCGGCTTCGTCGGCCTGCTGGTGCCGCACGCGGTCCGGCTGCTGGTCGGCCCCGACCATCGCCGGGTGATCCCGGTGTCGCTGCTGCTGGGGGCGGTCTTCCTGATCCTCGTCGACCTGTTGTCGCGCACCCTGGACCGGCCGAACGAGATGCCGATCGGCATCTTCACCGCCGTGCTCGGCGCGCCCTTCTTCCTGTGGCTGCTGCGCAGCCAGTCCGGGGCGGTGCGATGAGGGTCGTGGCGACCGGCGTCTCGGTGACCATCGACGGCACGACCATCCTCGATGACGTCTCGTTCACCGCCGCCGACGGCCGGGTGACCGGACTGATCGGGCCGAACGGATCCGGCAAGAGCACACTGCTGCGCTGCCTGTACCGCATCATCCGGCCGCAGCAGGGCACCGTGCACATCGGCGATCACGACGTCTGGCAGGTCCCCGCCCGCCGGGCCGGCCAGTTACGGGCGGTGGTCGCCCAGGACCAGGAACTCGACAACGACTACACCGTCCGCGACATCGTCGCCATGGGGCGGATCCCGCACCAGCGACTGCTCGAACGGGAGAGCATCACCGACCGCACCATCGTCGACGAGGCGCTGGTCCGCGCCCGCATCGAGTGGGCCGAGGGGCGGCGTTTCGTCACGCTGTCCGGCGGCGAACGTCAGCGGGTCCTACTCGCCCGCGCGCTCGCCCAGAACACCCCGGTGCTGCTGCTCGACGAGCCGACCAACCACCTCGACATCGGCGCGCAACTGGAACTGCTCGAGTTGATCCGCGAACTCGGGCTCACCACCGTCGCCGCCCTGCACGACCTCGACCACGCGATGTCCTACTGCGACGCCGTCGTGCTGCTGCACCACGGCCGGGTCGTCGCGGCCGACGATCCCGTCACCGTGCTCACCCCGCAACGCCTGGCCGATGTCTTCGGCGTACGGGGAGCGACGACCACCCACCCACTCACCGGTCAGCCGCACCTGGTGTTCGCGGCGCCGTGTTCCGAACGGGAGATTTCCAGATGACCATGCAGAGCCCGCCCGGCGAGCCGGTTCCCGACGCCAGGCTCACCGCACCCCTCGAACCACCTGCGACCGGCACCATCACCGTGGCCGTCGTTCTCTCACCGCACGCGGAACTGGTCGACTTCGCCGGCCCGTGGGGCGTGTTCGAGTACGCCCGCCTCGACGACGGGCGTACCCCGTTCACGCTGACCACGGTGGCGGCTACGACGGACCCTGTCCCGATCTCCGGAGGCATGGTCGTCGTGCCCGGTCACGCCGTCGAAACAGTGCCGGCACCGGACATCGTGGTCGTCCCGGCCCTGGACACCGGCAAGCTCGCCCCCGAGGTGCTGGACTGGCTGCGGCGTGTCCATCAGAACACCGCAGTGACCATGTCGGTCTGCAACGGATCGTTCGTACTAGGCCAGGCGGGCCTCCTCGACGGCCGGACCGCAACGGCCCACCACAGCGCCTACCAGGCACTCCAGGCCATGTTTCCCGCCCTCACCGTCGTCGCCGGGGTCCGCTACGTCGAGGACGGCCGGCTCGCCACCGCCGGCGGGCTCACCTCGGGCACCGACCTGGCCCTGCGGATCGTCGAACGCTACTTCGGGCGCGCCGTCGCGCAGCGTACCGCCACCTACCTCGAATACCAGGGCACGGGCTGGATGCACCCCGACAGCAACGCCGAGTTCACCGAGCCTGCGGCGGTAAACCCGGAACAGCCGGTGTGTCCGGTATGTCAGATGCCGGTATCCCCCGACACCCCGATCACCCTCGAACTGGACGGACGTACCTGGCACTTCTGCGGCGACTGGTGCCGGGAGCAGTTCCGGGCGGCACCACAGCGCTTCGCCATCGCGGAGGGATCGTGACATGCAGGTCGCCATCGTCGTCTATCCCGGTTTCACGGCGCTCGACGTCCTCGGGCCGTACGAGGTTCTGGGTCGTCTGCCGGACACCGAGGTCGTGTTCGTCGCCGAGCGTCCGGGCTTGGTCGTGAACGACCTGGGCAGCCTGTCGGTCGACGCCGTCGCGACGTACGCCGACGTGTCCGAGCCGGACATCGTGCTGGTCGGCGGGGGAGCGGGCCAGCAGGACCAGATGGCCGACGACGGCCCGCTGATCGAGTGGTTGCGGGCCGTCGACCGGACCACCACATGGACGACGTCCGTCTGCACCGGCGCGTTCGTGCTGGCCGCCGCCGGACTGCTGACGGGCCGACGGGCGACGACCCACTGGGCCGGGCTCGACATGCTCACCGGCTTCGGGGTGACGCCCGTGAAGGACCGGGTGGTGATCGACGGCCACTACGTGACCGCGGCCGGCGTGTCCGCAGGCATCGACATGGCGCTGATCCTGGCCGGCCGGATCATGGGCGACGAGGCCGCACAGACCGTGCAGCTGATCATCGAGTACGCCCCGGAGCCGCCGTACCAGGCAGGTTCCGTGGACACCGCGCCACCGTCGGTAGTGGAGCGGGCCGGCCGCATGCTGTCGCCTTGACGGGTGCTCCGGTCCACCATGGACCGCCGAGTCTGCCGTCTGGTTCGGCGACACCCACCGCACCTTCACCCACGGCCAGGAACTTTCTCCTCCCGGCCGGCGACTGTTTGTACATCGACGGGTGTCGGGAGGTGCTCCTCATGAGGCGACGGGCAGTGCTGGCGGGTAGTGCGGCTGCGGGCGTGGGCACACTGATCGGCGCACAGCCGGCCGAGGCCACACGGGGTGGTGCCAAGGGTCCCCTGCGGGTTCGCATCGTCCTGGTCGACGGTCAACGTCAGGGGGCTGGGGAGGGTTCGGCACCCGGCTGATCACCGGCAGTTATACCCGCTCAAGTCAACAGGGTGCGCCAGTAGAACCAGAACTGCTCGCCGATGAGGGCGACGATGATGACGTACCAGACGGTGAGGACGACGGTGTGATACCGGAGGAGCACAGCCCCCCGGGAAGTGAACAACTGCTCGCGATGGACGTTGTGCAGGGTGACATACCAGAAGATCGCGATGGTGACGACCCACACCACCATGCAGTACGGACACAACGCGCCGATACGGTAGAGGCTCTGGAAGATCAGCCAGTGCACGAACCCGATACCGAACGTCGCGCCGAGTTGCAGGCCGAGCCAGAACCAGCGCGGTAGTCGGGCGCCGGCCAGGACCGCGACACCGATGGTGGTCACCGCGCTGAACCCGACGATACCGATCAGAGGGTTGGGGAAACCGAACGCGGCCGCCTGCGGCGTGGTCATCACCGAGCCGCAGGACAGGATCGGGTTGATGCTGCAACTGGGCCGATAGCTCGGATCGGTCAGAAGGTTGATCTTCTCGATGGTCAGGGTCAGCGCTGCGGCGCTACCGATCGCACCGCAGACGGCCAGCACCCAGCCGATGATGCGCGCCGCGAACGGCGCCGTCGGGTCCGCTGCGACGACCACCGGGCCGGGAGCGGTCGTGACCTGCCCGCTCATCCGGCGAGCGCTGCGTCGACGGCGGCCTTGAGCCCGGCGTACGTGGCCTGCCCGTCGAAGCGCTGGCCATTGATGAAGAACGACGGGGTGCTCTGGACCCCGGCGGCGGTCCCGTCGCTCTGGTCGTCACGGATACGGGCCGCGGTGCCCGGGTCGTCGCGGTCGGTGCGGAACTTCGCCAGGTCGAGGCCAAGCTGCTGGGCGTAGCCCTCGAAGACGACCGACTGGTCCTGCTGCTGCCCGCCCCACGTGGACTGGTTCTCGAACAGCTTGACGTACATCTGCTCGAACTTGTCCTGTCGCGCGGCGGCCTCGGCGGCGCGGGCGGCGTTCTGTGCATTGGCGTGCTGGGTCAGCGGGAAGTTCCGGACCACATAGGTGATCTTGCCAGCGTACTCCTGGCGGAGTCTCTCCACGCCAGGGAACGCCTGTCCGCAGGACGGGCACTCGAAATCGAGGAACTCGACGATGGTTACCTTGCCGTCCTCGGCGGCGGTGAGCCGGTGGCTGTCCGCCCTCACCACCCGGTCGCCAGCTGCCTGCCGAGCTTTGTCACTGCTGTTCTGGACGAAGACGAACAGCCCGGCGAGTCCGGCGAGCACGATCGCCAACAGCCCGAAAGTGATCTTGGTGTTGGTGCTCACACGTCGGGCGCGCATCGCCTTGGCAGCCTTGTCAGACGCCTTCCTGCTGCGCTCTGCTCCGGAACCGCCAGTCCTACCGCCGTCGGCGGTCGGCCTTGCGGGGCGGTTGCGCTTCTTGGACATCCGTGGACCTTCCACCCGAGGCTTCGTCGCACTGCCGCCTTCGGGCGGGTGCTGCCTCATTGGTCGTTCGAGACCCTGCTGGAGTTCCGGCTCGTGCGACGACCGGTCAGATCCGGATGGCCGTCGACAGAGTCGGGAGGGCGCCGGAGTCCGTGTCCAGCTCGAAGGACAGCCGCCAGACGTGACCGGGGGTAAGGGCCACGTGTCCGATCGCGGTTTGAGCGGTCAGCGCCAGAACCTCGACATCGGTCCGCAGCTCGGGAGCGGTGGCGTCCACAGCGGTGGCCGCCCAGCCGCGGATCTCGTCGGCGGGGCCGCCGTCGTTGGTCCAGCAGAGGTGCAGGAGGGGAGACGCGGTGTCGCGCTGCAACCACACGTGCAGAGTGTGGCCGTCCCCGCTGATCGCCACCGACTGACGCTTGGGACAGAACGCGCGGTCACGGGCTGCCTGCGCGGTGACCGGTGGCACCGTCACCGCGGCGATCAGCGTCAGTGCGAGGGCGGACACCGCGAGCACGGCTGGCCATCGCTGGTGCCGCTGCGGCCCGCTGAGCGCCTCGTGACGCCCACGGGCACGAGGCGCGCAGCTGAGGACATGACCGAGATCCTGAGTCTTCCCCGTGGTGTAGCCGGCCGTCCGGTGACTCAGCCGCAGACCCGGGCCATGTCGCCGCCCGTGACCGCGTACCGCCCTGGTCGCCGTGATCGCTGGTGCGGTCACCTGCCGTCGACGAGTCGTCGGGTGTCGAGGGTCGGGGAAGCAGCGGGCCGGGCCGGTTGCGGCGTGGTCAGGCTCCGCGCACTGGCCAGGCGACGATGGCACCTCGGTTTCCACGGAGGTGTCTCCGGATAGATCAGGAACACGTCGCCCGGCCGTCAGGAGCAGGCAGACCGTCACGGCCAGACCCACCGCCAGGATGTGTACGCCCGTCATCCGGTACCCCCCCCGCCACGCCCCGGTACGGCATGCGCCGCCCGCTGGTGGGGTAGTCGCACCGCCGACCCCGCTGGTTCCCGACACCCGGTACGCACCCACCGGTCTCGCCGCCCTGACCAGAGGCGACGTCCGGCGAACTGATCACGGCAACGGGGGTGACCAGCCGGCATCGGATTGGGCGTGCTGCTGGCCCACCAGACGCGGGGTTCGGCCGCCCGTTCGGCGGACGAACGGCCGAACCCTGTCAGTGCGTCAGCTGCCGGCTGGCGCGGGGGAGGTGGGGACCACGGCTGGACGGCGTCGTCGCGACACCGCGCCCACGACGACGTCGATGACGAGGAACGCGAGCAGGGTGATCCCGAACAGGGGCAGCGCCCAACCGATCGCCACGGTCACCGGTACGCCGATGAGCAGGACCCACAGCGGCATGCCGCGGACACCGCCACGGGGCGGCGGGGTGCCGGCGAGGGCGCGTCGGTCGGCGCGGGTGGGTCGACGTTGCCACCACATGCGGTAGCCCCAGACGATGACGCAGAGCAGCCCGAGCGCCAGCGCCGCGAGCAGGATCTGGTTGACCGGGCCGAACAGGAGACCCATGTGGGCCTGGATACCGAGACCACTGAGTTGCGCCAGCAGCGGCCAGTCGGCGAAGTCGCTGCGGGCGGTGACCTGACCGCCGGCCGGGTCGACGGCGACGCGGTCCTTGGCGACGGGCCAGGTGTTGTCGACCTGCGTGACCGTCCAGGCCGAGCCCGCCTCGGCAGCCGGGGCGATCTCGACCGGGCCGTCCAGGCCGGCCGTACGGGCGGCCGCCACCACCCGATCGAAAGCAGCCGACTCGACCACTCCGCCTGCACCGCTGGCCTCGTGGTGGCCGCCGCCGGTCTCGGCCGGCTCGTCCGGGACGGTGGTGAGGCTGGTCGAGATCTCCGGGGCGCGGGCGCTGAGCGCGTCGAGGCCTGCACCGAAGTTCGCCCCGGCATAGCGGGACCAGGTGAGCCCGGTGGCCGAGAGGAACAGCAGGCCGACGGTGAGCCAGATGCCTGTGGTGGCGTGCCAGCCCCGGGTGCGGCGGACACCCTTGCCGGCGGACAGGTCCGGTACGAGCAGGTGCCGGGCGGTGGCCCGGGAGGCGCTGCGTCGACGCCACCACAGGATCACCCCGCCGAGCGCGAGGACCCACAGCCAGCTCGCGGCCAGCTCGGAGTAGTGCCGGCCCACCACGCCCAGGTGCAGGTTGCGGTGCAGGTCGTCCAGCCAGGTGGTGGCCGGGGTCGAGCCGAACCAGGTGGTCAGCTGGCCCTGGACCTGCGCGGTGTACGGGTCGACGTAGACGGTGTGCTGCTTGTCGCCGAGCTCTGGCAGGGCGAACGTCACCCGGGTGGTCCGGTCACCCTCGCCGGGCTGCACGGTGGTGATGCTGCCCTCCGGGTGGGCGTTGCGGGCGGCACCGACCTGGTCGGCCAGCGGCAGCGGACGGTCACCCACCTCAGCGACGGTCAGTTGGTCGCTGTAGAGGATGCTGTCCAGTTGCGGGGTGGTGGTGTAGGCCAGCCCCGTCAGGGCGGCGACCACCAGGAACGGGGCGACGAGGATACCGGCGTAGAAGTGCAGCCGTAGCAGCAGCGCACCGAACGGTGACGTTCGTCGGGCCGGTCGGGCAGGTGTTTCGGTGGCTGTGGCGGGTTCCGGCGTCGACCCGCCGGACAATTCGGTGAGAGACATGTTCTTCCGATCGGCATTGGCGAGAAGCACCCCCGCCAGGGGGTGCCTCTCCTGCTGGCATGGTCGCCCGGTGGTTCATTGCGTTGCTCCGGCTTGGTGAGGTAGTCGGAACGCAAGCCCTCAAGGTTCCCGAGAATCTCTCGGACGGCACCAGGCCGCAGCGTTGTCAGTGCTGGTCGGACCCGGTCGCGCGCCGCGCGCCACTGTCGGCCTGTCCGGACGCGGCGAGGAACGCGTTGTAGCGGGCGAGGTCGTCCTCCTCGCCGGTTGCGTCCGCCCGGTCGGCCGCCCGGTCGAGGCGGGCCTGCTCGCGCACATCGGCGCGGATCCACTGACGAACAAGAATAATCATGACGACGACGGCAGGTAGCTCGCCGAAGGCCCAGGCGATGCCGGCGCCGAGGTTCTGGTCGGCCAGCAGCGACGACGCCCAGGCGGGGTGGACGGCGATGTACCAGTCGGGGGCGATGACGGTGGTGGTCTGCATGAGGACCAGGCCGAAGAAGCCGTGGGCCATCATCGACGCGAGGTGGATGATCACCAGCAGGGGATGGGGGAGCCGTCGACGACCGGGGTCGACACCGATGAGCACCCAGAACAGCAGGTAGCCGGCGACCACGAAGTGGGTGAGCATCGCCAGGTGACCGAGGTGGGAGCGCATCAGCACGCCGAGCAGGTCGCTGAAGTACAGACCGAACAGGCTGCCGGTGTAGATGCCGAGCGCGACGAGTGGGTGGGTGAGCAGCTTGGTGACGCGGCTGTGCACGGCGATCAGCAGCCACTCCCGGGCGCCGCGTACCTGTGGGTCGGCCGGTCGGCGCAGGGCACGCAGGGCGAGGGTGACCGGTGCGCCGCCGACCAGCAGGATCGGCACCAGCATCGACAGCACCATGTGTTGGGCCATGTGTGCGCTGAACAGCACGTACGCGTAGCGGGCCACACCGAGGTTGGTCGTCGCGGCGAGCAACAGCAACCCGCCCACCCAACTCGCCGTCCGGGCGAGAGGCCACCGGTGCCCGGCGACGTGCATCCGGCGTACCCCGGCCAGGTACCCGCCGACGCCGACAGCGCAGAGGGTCAGGAAGAACATGTCCGGCAGCGGCTGCCCGAGCAGGTTGCCCGCCGTGGGTGCCGCAGGCATCGGGAAGCCGAGCAACTCGGTGATCGGGTCGGCGTCGATGCCGGACACCGGGACGGGGGTGGGGCTGCGCGACAGTGCCACGGCAAGGCCCACGGTGGCGGCGAACACGATCAGTTCACCGGCGGCCAGTCGGGTGAACGCCCATCGACTGCCGGCGCGCAACGCCGGCAGGGTACGGCAGCGGTGTGCCGCGCCGAGCACGCCGAGGATCAGCAGGGCGGCGACCTTGCCGAGGACCAGCCAGCCGTAGCGGGACTGCCAGAGCTGGTCGACCGTGCCGAGGCGGACAGCGGCGTTGGCCAGCCCGCTCACCGTCACGGCGACGATGCAGCCCAGGGCCAGGCGGCTGTACCGGGCAGCGGCCTCGGCCAGCATTCGGCTGCGCCGCACCATCAGCAGGGCGACGAGTCCACCGATCCACACCGCGGCGGCGAGGATGTGCAGGGCCAGGCTGGTGACCGCGATCTGGTGGTTACCGGCTCCGGCGGCGTGGCCGGTGAAAGCCGGAGGTAGCACCGCGATCAGGGCCAGGATCGTGACCGTCGCGGCGAGCCCTCGGGACACCCCGGCGCGGGCCAGCAGCGCCACGGTCAGGGCCAGCCCCGCCTGCAGCATGAGGGACTGGCCCTGCGAGATCATGGTGGCGAAACTGACGACCGTCGCGGGCTTGAGCGTTTCCAGCGGCTGGCCGAGCAGGTCTGAGACCGTCAGCACCATCAGCGACAGCGCCGCCACCGCCCAGCCGAGCGCGGTGAGGCTCGCTCGCCGTAGCAGCAGGTAGCCGTGGGGCGAGACGGTGCGCCCGTCGCCGGGCAGCAGGAATGCGGAGGTCACCAGCATGCCGACGGTGACGGTGGCGAGGCCGTCACCGAGGAGCCGGACCACCGGTAGCGCCCAGGTCGTGGCTGGTCCCGCATCGGGTAGGCCTGGAATCACGGCGGCGAGGGCACCCCCGACCCGCAGGCCCGACAGCAGCACAGCGATCCCCGAGGCGCAGGCGGTGACAACAAGGAACCAGTCGTAGGCCGTCGATGCGGTGGACCGGAACCGGCTGGCGGATGTCGCCGCCGGCACCGGGATGGTGGTACCGGAGCCGTCGGCGGCGACCTGCCGGGAATCTGTGTCGGACACGTGGTGACCTTGACCTGTGAAGTGGTGATGGGACGCGACCGCAGGAGAACGGTCTGGTCAACGACGGTTCGCTCGCCGTCGGAGGAGCAGCCCACCAACGACCACCACGACGACGGCGGCCAGCGCGCCGCCGGCGACGAGGACGCCGGTGCCCGGCCCATCGTCGCCCTGCACCGACGCCGCCGCGGACGGCGCGTCGGTGGTCGTAACGACGATCGGCGCGGCGCTGGAGTTGGGGTCGGCCACCGTGAACGGGTACGACCCCTGGACCGGGTGGCCGTCGGTGGAGACGACCCGGTAGGCGACGGTGTAGGTGCCGTTGGGCAGCGCCCCGGTCACCTGGACCGATCCCTTCGCGCCACCGACGACCGGATCGCCCGTGGGTACCTTCCGTTTGGCGGCGTCGGTGAGCACGATGGTGGTGAACGTCGGGTCCAGCCGTTCGACGAACTCGAGCACGATCTCGGTGGGTGCGCTGGATAGCGTCGACTCCTGGGCCGGTGCCGCCGAGCGCAGCGTGTTGTGTGCCCACGCCGGGCTGACCGGAATGAGCAGCGCCACGACGGCGGCGAGCACCGCCGCGCCGAGTCGAACGGCGGTGGGGCGGGACGACGGTGCGGTCATGACGAAACTCCGGTGGACGTGATCATCCGAGTACCTGCTCGCCGATCCATCCTCCCGGTTGACAACCGGGAGGGACGGCGAAGACGGCGGACCCGATCGGGGTGGTCCACTCGTTGAGTAGATCCCGATCGGCCAACCGGCGCTGGATGGGCAGGAACTGACGGGTGATGTCGGCCTGGTAGGACGCGAAGATCAGGCCGCTGTCCGCGTGACCCTCCGCCGTCGGCGCACCGTCGTAGTTGTAGGGCCGGCGCAGGATCTTGTACCGGTCGTCGGTGACGTGTGCGCGGGTCATGTGGGAGAAGTCGGGGATGACGGTGAGGCCGTCCGGGCCGGTGGCGGCGAAGTCGGGTTCGTCGTGCTCGGCGGTTCCGGTCAGCGGTGCGCCGGTGGCGAGCCGTCGGCCCACGGCGAGTTCGCGGTCGGTGCGGCCGAGCAGGTCCCAGGTCTCCAGGTTCATGCTGATTCGTCTCAGTACCAGGGTGGTGCTGTCGCGTAGCCATGCCGGTCCGTCGGCCACGAAGACGGCCGTGTCCATCGCAACCCCCGGCTGGGGATTGGCGGTGCCGTCGAGTTGACCGAACAGGTTGCGCTGTGTGTGGCCGCCCGGCTCGACGCCGGGGCTACGCCGGAAGCCCTGTTGCACCCATCGCACGGTCGCGAACGGCCTGCTGTCCTTGATCAGGACCCGTTGGGCATGGGCCACGCTGATCGCGTCGTCGGCGCAGATCTGCAGCAGCAGATCACCACCGGACCAGGCCGGCTGAAGCCGGTCGATGCGGAACGACGGAAGGTCGGCGACCGACGCCGGCCGGCGATCGTCGACGCCGCCCGCCCGGTAGAGGCCCGGCCCGAAGCCGAAGGTCACGGTCAACCGTGCGGGCAACAGCCCGAGTTCGGCCTCGGTGTCAGCCAGAGCGGGTCGGCCCTGGGTGAGCCGGGCCGCGTCGTCGGTCAGTAGCCGCAGCCATCGACCCAGCGCGGCCCGGTCCGTGCCGGCCCGCAGTGTCAACGCCACGAACGACCCGTGCGCCTGCGGTTCGGTGGCGATCCCGGCCTGCCGAACGCCGTAGAACGGCTCGACCAGTCCGCCGACACTCGCCACCGGCGTCGTGCCGGCGGCGTCCACCGACGGGGGGCCGGTCTGCCCTGCGCGGGTCGCGACAACGGCGGCCCCACCGGCCAGTACCCCGCCGGCGGCCAGCGCGCCGCCGGTGAGCAGGCCACGCCTGCTCACCGGGTGGACGGGTGGTGTCTGCGTCACGATGCTGGGGTCATGGTCATCCCCGGCGTGGCGCTCATGCCGGGCATCGGCTCGCCGTGCCCCGGGGCATAGGTCTCCTGCGCGCCGGTGAACGGCTTGGCGACCGCGGTGAACTGCTGGGTCTTGCCGTCGGAGAAGGTGAGCGTGAAGGTCAACTCGTCGCCGGCCTGGACGGGCTTGGTGATATCCATCAGCATCAGGTGGTCACCGCCGGGCTCCAACGCGTGGGTGCTCTTGGCCTTGATCACGATGCCGCCCTGCTTCTGCTGCATGACCATCTTGCCGTCTTTCATGGCCATCTCGTGCAACTCCATCGCGGAGATGGAGGTCGTGGCGCTGGTCAGAGTCACATCGGTGTCGCCGTCGTTGACCAGGGTCCCGAAGGCCGCGGTCATCCCCTTGTCGGCTGCCTTCACCCACGGATCGCGAATCGTGACCACACCCGCGGCGGCGCTGGCCGACGCGGACGGGCTCGGCTGCGCGGTCGACGACGAGTCGGACGAGGCGCATCCGCCGGCACCGACTGCGACGAGCGCAGCTGCGGTGGCGAGGACAAAGGCCGAGCGTCGGCGCGATCCGAAAGGGCTGGTGGTGCGCATGAATTCTGCCTCCGATGGTTGCTTGCTGCTTCGTTGGTCGGTCGTCGCAGCGTGAAAGTTCCGGGCTGGCGGGTAATGGCCGTCACGTGGTCACGGCTGGCGCGGCGAACGGCTGGCGCAGTGGTGGGTGTTCTCGCCGTTCAGGCCGCTGACCGGTCGCTGATCCGTGCCGTGCCCGGGTGGGGCGGTGCCAGTCGCAGCCTCGGCCGAGTGGCCTGTGGTTCGTCACCTGCCGCGGAGCGCCCGGCGGGGCGGGCGGTCCGGCTGTGCGTCGGAGGCTCGTCACGGTGCCGCCTGGTCTGCGACAACGCGACGACGATCACGTACCCGGCGAGCAGGAAACCGTGGCTGACCAGTCGGGAGGGTTCCACCCGGCCGGTCATCAGGTCATTGACCGAGAGCAGCATGAGCGTGCCGACGAAGGCACTCAGGGTCGGCACCAGCCCGGTGGAGGATGTACGCCGGGCTGCCACGAAGAGGAACCCGGCGCCGACGGCGATGTTCCAGGCGGCAGCCTCGTGCCACAGGTGCCCGGAGCCGAGGGCGCCGAGGGCGTCGTGGGCGTGTGGGGCGGTCGGGCCACGGCCGATCTGCGCCAGGCCCAGCACCAGCTGAACAGCACCGATGAGAGCAAGCCCTGCTCGCAGGGGGAGCACGAGACGGTCCCGCAGGCGTCGAGGCGCGGGGGGTGCGACCACGACGACGTGGGTGAGAACGGGTCCGGGCGCGGTAAGCGTCAGGCGGGTCCGCCGGGTCACGGCAGCGGCCCGGTCGTACCATCGCCGGCAGGTCGCGCACCCGTCGAGGTGAACGTCGACCCCGGCCTGCTCAGCAAAGGTTGCCTCGCCGTCCAACTGCGCTGACAGGATCTCCCGCCACTGCTCACACCCCATGCACCGGTAGTCGGTTGACAGGGTGTCCTGGTTCCCGGGTTGACCGGGGATGTTGCGTCCTCGGTCGGTCGCCTTCAGCTGGCCGCGCTGCCGCGCTGCCGCCGCGCCGGCCAAGAGCTCGCGTCGACTGCGGCAACCAGGTCCTCTCGAGCCCGTGCCACCCGGGAACGGATGGTGCCGACAGGGCACCCGCACACCTCGGCGGTCTCGGCGTAGGACAGGCCGAGGATCTGGGTCGCCACGAACGCTTCGCGTCGGTCCGGCGCCAACGAGCACAGGAGATCGTTGAGCACGACCGCACCATCGAAGGCGCTGCCGCCAGCGTCGGGGACATCGTGCCGGTCTGACAGTTGCGTGGTACGCGGCCGTCTCGTCGCCGCGCGTACGTGGTCGACCGCTACCTTCCGGGCGATCCCGAGCAGCCATGTCCTGGCCGACGAGCGCGCGGCGAATGACGGCAACGAGCGCATCGCTCGCAGATACGTCTCCTGGGTCAGGTCGTCGGCCTCGGACGGGCTGATCAGGTGGGCGACGAACCGCCATATGTACTGCTGGGTCGCCCGAATGAACCGGGTGGCCGAGTCTTGGTCGCCCCGGCCGGCCGCGAGAGCCCAGGCGGTGATCTCCGCGTCGTCGTCGGTCACCTGGTACCTCCGTGTCCGGTTTTGCCCGGGCGTCCTGAACCACCACGAACCGATCGACGTCGACGACGGGTTCGGGTAGGTCGCCGAATGAGCCTACGGCACCGCTTCGCCTCCCGGTACGGACAAGATCCGTCAGCGGATCAACGTGCGGCGGTCGTTGTCGCGGGCTGCTTCGCTGCCTCGCCGGCGGTCACGGCCGCCGGTCGCCAGCGGAACAGACGAAGGCTGTTGAGCACGACGAGCAGGCTGGAGCAGGCCATCGCGGCGGCGGCGAGCATCGGGGTGACCAGACCGACAGCGGCCAGCGGGATCATCAGGCTGTTGTAGGCGAACGCCCAGAACAGGTTGACCTTGATGGTGCGTAGGGTGGCCCGGGCCAGGGCCAGCGCGTCGACCACGGCGATGAGATCCACGGTGCCGGCACTCGCGCGGACGATCGTGACGTCGCTGGCCTCGATGGCGATGTCGCTGCCGGTGGCGATCGCCACGCCGAGGTCGGCTTCGGCGAGGGCGGCCGCGTCGTTGACTCCATCGCCGACCATGGCCACCGTTGCGCCCTCGTCGCGCAGCCGCCGGACGGTGGCAGCCTTCGCTTCGGGCGTGACCTCGGCAATGACTTCCGTCAACCCCACCTGGGCGGCGACGCTGGCTGCTGCTGCGAGGCTGTCACCGGTCAGCAGGACCGGTCGCAGGCCAAGCGCGCGTAGCCGTCGTACCGTCGGCCCTGCGGACTCCCGCAGTGTGTCGGCGATGGCGATCCAACCACGAAGCTGCCCGTCCCACGCGACGTAGACCACCGTGTCCGCCGTGCCCGCCGCCTCGTCGACACTAATGCCGTCCAGGGCCAGGAGCCGGGCGTTGCCGATGGTCACCCGGACCTGGTCGACGGTGCCGCGGGCCCCGAGCCCCGGCTCAGCGCGGAAGCCATCGGCCTGCGGCAGGTCCCGCCCGTGCTCGGCTCCGGCGGCGATCACGATGGCATGGGCGACCGGATGCTCGGAGCAGGCCTCGACCGCAGCCGCCAGGCGCAGCAGCTCGCTGCGGTCCACGCCGGGGAGGGGATGCACGCCGGTGACCCGCATCCGGCCGGTGGTCAGGGTGCCGGTCTTGTCGAGCACGATGGTGTCGATGCGACGGGCCGACTCCAGCGCCGCCACTCCGCGGATCAACACGCCGAGTTGTGCGCCGCGACCGGTGCCGACGAGAAGCGCGGTGGGTGTGGCCAGGCCCAGAGCGCAGGGACACGCGACGATCAGCACCGCCACGGCAACCCCGACCGCCGTTGCGGTGGGGGCGAGGACCAACCAGCCGGCGAAGGTGGCCAGGGCGATCATCAGAACGAAGGGGACGAAGACGCCCGCGACCTCGTCAGCAAGGCGCTGAATTCGGGCCTTGCATGCCTGTGCTTCGGCCACCAGGCGGGTGATCTGCGCGAGCCGCGTGTCGGCGCCGACCCGGCTCGCCCGCACGACGAGCCGACCGCCGGTGTTCACGGTGGCGCCGGTCACCGCCGAACCGGGACCCACCTCGACGGGGACGCTCTCCCCGGTCAGCAGGGCGACGTCGACCGCGCTCACACCAGCCTCGACCACCCCGTCGGTGGCGATCTTCTCGCCCGGGCGGACCACGAACACATCACCGACCCGCAGGTCGGTGACCGGGGTTCGCCGCTCGGTGCCATTCGCGTCGAGGACGGCGACGTCCTTCGCGCCCAACTGAGCGAGCGAACGCACGGCCGAACCGGCCCGGTACCGGGCCCGCGCCTCCAGCCAGCGCCCGGCCAGCAGGAACGTCACCAGAGCCGCGCCGACCTCGAAATAAAGCGGGTGGTCGTGCCCGGAAAACCAGGACAGGCTCATCCGCAGGCCTGGCCGACCGGCGGGTGTGCCCAGCAGCGCCCACAGGCTCCACAGGAAGGACACCAACGCGCCGAGGGAGACCAGCGTGTCCATCGTGGCGGCGCCGTGGCGGGCGTTGATCAGCGCCGCCCGGTGGAACGACCAACCCGCCCAGGCCACGACCGGCGCGGTCAGCGTGGCGACCACCCACTGCCAGTACGGGAACTGGGCGGCTGGTGTCATCGAGATCACCATTACCGGGGCGGCGAACGCCGCCGCGACGAGCAGCCGTCGCCCCATGTCGTTGCTGGCCTGGTCGTCGTCCTGGGCAATGGTCGTCGGCGCGGGCGGCCGGGCGGTGTAGCCCATCGCGGTTACGGTCGCTACCAACTCCGGCACCGCTACCGCCGGGGTGTGCTCCACCGTGGCGGTGGCGGTGGCGAAGTTGACCGTGGCCCGTACGCCGTCGATCCGGTTGAGTTTGCGCTCGATGCGGTTGGCGCAGGCCGCGCAGGTCATGCCCCCGATCGTCAGCGATGTGAGCAGCTGGTCAACGGTGGTGGTCACGCGGGGCTGCCGGCCAGTTCGAAGCCGGCCTCGTCTACCGCCCGCTGAACCTCGGCCAGCGGCAACGCCTCGGCGCTGCGAATGGTGACACGGCCCGCCTCGACATCGACCTCGACGGTCTGAACGCCCGACAATGCGGTGAGTTCGGAGGTGACGGACTGGGCGCAGTGCCCGCAGGTCATACCCCGAACCTGGTACGTGGATTGCACGATGACCTCTTTCGAGTCAGCCGGATCCGCACGATGTGCGGCGGAGAACGGGGGCGGCACCCTGCCCTGGTGTCGACCCTGGGTGGCACACCGCGGATGGTCCTGCGGTGGCGTGTCCCGGCTCCGCACCATGGTACGCGGGAAATGTCGACGCGGTTCAGCAGAACGTGGTCATTCACTCGACATCTGATCGAGAACCAGCATCGTCTCGCGGCGCAGTGCGCCGCGCCGGACGTCGCGTTCTCGGGTGGCGAGGGCAGCCTCCATCACATGGGCGTCGAGAAGGGGGCGGTGCACGCACAAGTCAGCCGACCCGGAAAAGGGAGATGACTGGGCACGTACGAGCCGGAGACGGTCTGCCTTGCCGTTCCGCCCGACCATACGGTGCGGCGCCGGCCCGGGTCCGAGGATCTCTTCCAGCCCGGTGGGAGAGAGCAGCATCGAGGTGCTCAAGCCGACCGATTCGCCCTCGGCGAGCCGGCGGGCGATGCGGCCCGAGTGCTGCTGGCTTGACCCGAGCAGGTCGAGTCGGCAGCGCACGGCCATCCGCAGCCGGTGCGCGACGAGCGGTCCCGTGATGGTGGCCGCTGTCTCGGCGGCGGGTGGCGTCCAGTACCGCTCGTGGCGAACCGCTCCGTCGTCGTACAGAAGCGCCCCGGTAGCCTCGGGCAGGAGTACCGCGGTGGGCCCGGGTCGAGTGCCGGCGACCCCATCACCGAGCCAGAGCCGGCAGACTCCCGCCACATCGCCGGCAACGTACGTGCCGTACGGCGCGCGGACGAAGGTGAGGTAGCTGCCGGGCAGTCGGGCGAGCGCGCCGAACGCATGACGCCGCACAGCCCGGCTGACCTGCTCGGTGAGGAGTCGGGGTGACAGGGGGCAGGGACCGAGCAGCACCATTCGGAAGCCCGGAACGTCGATCTGGTGCACAGCCCGCTGCGGCCACCACCCGGTGAGCCATGGGTTGCCGGAGATCGGATCGAGCATAGTCCGGCGGGGACCTGGCGACCGGTCGTCGATGGCGTCCGAGGGGCGGTGGCTCATCACCCAGCATCGGGTGCCGGGGATGTCGGACGTCAATCTAGGCGGAGGCCACGTCGTCCAGCGCGCCCGAGCGGGCGAGGCCGACGATGTCGCTGAGCTGGCCGCCGCTGAGTCGGATCGCGTTGCCGAAATCATCGGTAATGACGACTCGCTGCTCGGCCGGCGCTGCGGGGTCGATGTACAGCTCCGGGCATCCGCAGTTGCAGTTGCCGCACAGGGTGAGCACGTGTACCAGGCCGTCGGCTGCCATGTGAGCCTCCACTCGTCGGACGTCGTTGTTCAGGCTAGGGAGGGTCTATGCGTTCCTGCCGTGACCGATCAGTGTTTGTCAGCGGGCGACTATTCCTGACGGGGTGGGAACCCGGTGGTGGTGCTGTCCGACTACCTCTGATTGTGTGGGTGGTCGGGCTACCGACGTGGCTTCCCGAGTGTCCGATTGAGTAGTCCCAACAGGAGCGCCGCGGCACCGAGGACGACACCGGCCACGGCGACAGCCAGCGCGACCCCGGCCGGCCGGTCGGCGGCGGCCGTCGGCGGGGGTGCGGTGATCGGCATCCCGTGTTCGTCGACGCCGCTGGCCGCAGCCTCGGTCAGGCGTAGGACGATGGCGGGGTTCTCCGGCTCGGGGCCGCCGGCCGGGGGTTCCTCGATCCAGCGGGAGATGACGCCGTCGGCGTACGTCTGGAGAGCCTTGAACACGATCCGGTCGCCGGTCGTGGGCAACGGGCCCACGGAGACGCTGAACTCCTGGAACTGGTTGCCGTCGATGGCGTCCTCGGCGGTTGCCGCCGTCCAGGTCACCGAGGTGATCGCCTCGGTCACCGTTGCCGAGCCGACCTTGACCGGCGCGGCGAGTGGGCCGTCCTCGACGGTCGCCCGCCACCCGGCCAGCTTGTGGACCGCCGCCGAGGTGATCGGTGTGGTCTCGGGCATCACGATGCGTACGCTTGTCGTCGGCGCTTCGGCGCGCTCGTTGGGCACCCGGAACGTCAGGGTGGTGAATCCACCTGGCGCGGCCTGGGCGGGGCTTACCGAGACGTGCGCCTGCGCCGGGCCGACCGGCGCGATCGCGACCGCCGCTCCCGCGAGCAACGCCAGGGCGATCCGGCCCGGTACATGCTGTCGCATCGTTCATCTCCTCCTGCTGGGCGTGCCTTCGCTGGCCTTCAGCGGCGGCTATCGCACGATGTTCATCATGGTGGGGAGGCCGTCGGGTGGCGTGTGGGGGTGTGCCAGGCGATGTGGCCGTCCGGTCGCACCAGAAGGCCACCGGTGTCGTGCAGGCCGCACTGGTCGAGGAAGACCGTTCGCGCAGATGGCGACATCACTCGGTCGAGGTGGTGGACGGTCAGTGGAAACCCGACCTTCTGCTGCTCGGCCGCAGTCGAGGCCCAGGCCGCGTCGGGCCGGCGAGCAGGATGAAACCGTCGCCTGCGACCAGGTCGAGGGTGGACCGGGTCTGTTCCGGGTCGAGCCAGACGTGGGGGAGACGGTGGCCCGGCCGGCCGGTGGGGACGTAGTCGGCCACCGGATCCCCGGCAGGCGGGGCCGTGCCATCGGCGATGACGGCGGCGGAGGTGTAGTGGTGGCGAACACCGCCGGTCAACCACCGTCGGCTGCGGCCTGACTGCGGGGTCCCCGTGCCGGTCGTCGGGCACGGGGACTCCGCACAGCGCCGACGACCGGACCACGGCGGGCCGCCGATCCGGGACCAGCCGTGGGACAGCGCGGTCATCCGCTGGTGGCCAGGCGGACACCCAGGGCGATGAAGGCCACCGCGCAGACCCGGCTGATCCGCCGAGACCACCGACCGTCGGTCACCCGGCCGGCGAACCTGCCCGCCCCGGCTCCGAGAGTGACATCGACGGTGAGCTGCACCACGACGAAGATCGCACCGAGGAGCACCAGCTGCGCCGTCACGTCGCCAGTCGCCGGGCTGACGAACTGCGGCAGGAAAGCCACACTGAACAGGATCATCTTGGGGTTGAGGAGATTGGTCACCAACCCGCGGAGGAACGCCCCGCCACTGCGGCTGTTCCGCTGCGCCGTGGTGGAAGCCGTCGCCCTGCCGTCGCGGAGGGCCCGAACCCCGAGGACGATCAGATACGCCGCCCCGGCCCAGCGGATCGCGGCGAACAACACCGGCGACGCGGAGACCACTGCGGCGAGACCACAGACCACCGTCGCCACATGTACCGCCTCGCCCGGCCGCGACCCCGAGCGCGGCGACCGCGCCGGCCCGGGCGCCGTAGCGGGTCGCATTGGCCAGGACGAACATCATGTCCGGCCCAGGAGTGACCATGAGGACGGCGATGGCGGCAAGGTAGCCGGCCAGGGTGGCCACGGACAGCCCGAGCACCACTCAGCCCTCCTCAGCACCGTCGAGCAACGCCCGCCGAAGAGCGAGCCGGTGCTCCCGCCGGATCTGCGCCTCCCGGTAACGACGCCGGTCACCATCGGTCTCCGGCAGCAGCGGCGGCACGGCTCGCGGCTGACCGTCGTCGTCGACGGCGACCATCACCAGGTGGGCGGTGGCCACGTCCACCGGCGGTACCGCCCGGTCCCAACGGTCCGCGCTGACCTTGACGGCGACCTCCATCGAGCTGCGGCCGGCCCAGGTGATCCGGGCATCGACGTGCACGACGTCGCCGACCCGTACGGCCCGTAGGAAGGCGGTCTCGTCGATGGCGGCGGTGACCGCCGGGCCGTCGGAGTGTCGGGCGGCGACCACTCCGGCGACGGAGTCGATGAGGTTGAGGATCCGACCGCCGTGGACGGTGCCCATCAGGTTGGTGTGGTGCTGGTCCATGATCTGCGACAGGGTCAGCCGTGACGCCGACGGGGGCCGGCCGGTGAGTGTGGTGCTCTCGTGCATGGTTCATCCGTCCTCGGGAAGCACACCGACCGACCAGCCGGCACGCACGTCGAGGACACGCCGCAGCGCATCACCCGCCCGACCCGCCCGCGAGGTCGACGGCAGCGCACCCACCTCGTGGATGCGCAGCGCGGGCAGGTCTTCGGACTCGTGGGCGTGATCCGGATGCCGGATCTCCTACTGGCCGTCGCTTCCCAGGCCGTGCGGCCCAGTGCTGGTGACGGCGGTCGTTCCCACTCACCGCTGCGGGGCAGTCCCGGATTCCCACCGGTCGGTGCCGTCGGCACGTCTGGTGGTGCCGGCGGCACCGACCGGATGACCACCGCCGTCAGCTGTCGGGCGGAGTGGCGGTGACGGCGACGAGCAGGGACAGTTCCCGCACGAGATCGTCCATGGACTGGCCGCTCTGCGCGCGGAGCAGCCCGAGGCTCAGATCGGCCAGCAGGTAGAAGCCGAGGCTCTTGGCCTGCTCGGAACCGAACGCGGCGAGCAGCTCCTCGGCGCCGCCGAGGTCACCGCGGTGCTTGGCCGCGATGACCCCGGCGGCGCGTTGGACCAGTTCGGCCGCTGCCGGGGTGGGGCTGGTCACGCCGATCAGATCTTTGGCGTGGTGGCGCGGGCGGCGTCGAAGCGGGCGATCACGTCCGGCCAGTTGACCAGGTTCCACAGCCGGTCGACGTAGTCCGGCCGGACGTTGCGGTACTGCAGGTAGTAGGCGTGCTCCCAGGCGTCGAAGACCAGCAGTGGAACGGAGCCCTGGCCGACGTTGCCGTGGTGGTCGTAGACCTGCTCCACGATCAGCCGCTGTCCGAGTGGTTCCCAGGCAAGCACGCCCCATCCGGAGCCCTGCACGCCCTTGGTGGCGGCGGACAGCTGCCCGGCGAACGCGTCGAACGTGCCGAAGTGCTCCTCGATCGCGGCGGCCAGCTCGCCGTCGGGACGGTCACCGCCGTCCGGGGAGAGGTTGTTCCAGAAGATCGAGTGCAGTACGTGCCCGGACAGGTTGAACGCGTACGTCTTCTCCAGGCCGACCAGGGTCGAGAAGTCTCCCTTCGCTCGGGCCTCGGCGAGCTGCTCCAGGCCGTCGTTGGCGCCCTTGACGTACGCGGCGTGGTGCTTGTCGTGATGCAGCTCCAGGATCTGCCCCGACATGGCCGGCTCCAGCGCGCCGTAGTCGTAGGGCAGATCGGGCAGGGTGTAGACCGCCATCAGAACTCCTCGGACTTGCTGCCAATCTTACGCTCTTGCCACTATCTTGCAATAGAACTGGTGATCGTGCGGCGAGGAGCGGCGGTTGACCACATCGGAGACCGAGCGGGTGAACCCCGCGATGCAGCGATTACGCCGCGCTGGCCTGCGCAACACCGCAGCCCGGCGCGGAGCGCTCGACCAACTCGCCCACGCCGTAGGTGGCCGCGGGCACCTCACCGTGAACGAGCTGTATCAAGCCCTGCTCGCCCGTGGTGTGGCCGTGGAACTGTCAACCGTGCATCCGGTGCTGCAGCAACTGGTCGAGCTGGGCATCGCCCACACCGTGCCGGTCGGCAGGACGACGACCTTCGGCCTCGCCGACGACGCCCATCACCACGCCGTCTGCGGCACCCGCGGCGACCGGCGGCAACTGCCGGCCGAAGCCATCGCGGCGAGCGTGGCCGCCGCCCGCGCTGTCGGGATCAACACGGAACTATCCGGCCAGCCCAGCGGTGACGTGGTCTACGGGCGGCGTGCGCGGTGCCGAACAACGGCCCGCTGAGGACCGCACCCGCCGGCACACCCCCCGCCCCGGTGTCGGTCGGACCCGGGGCCCGGCACGCCTCTCCGCACCGGGTTGCGCAACCGCGGCGGGCCGACCGGCAGCTGCTCGCTGGCCCTCCGCGCGACGGCACCTGCCAACACACAACTCGAAGACCGCACGGATGCGCAGGCGCTGCTGGCGGACCAGCCTCGGCTCCGCCACGTCGTCACGGAAGCCGACCTGCACACACTGCGAGTAGCCGCGCATCGCCTACGATCTGGCGGATCTCGTTCGGGGTCATGTCAATGCGCGCAACGTTTGATGCTTAGGCATGTTGCTTTCGGATGCCCAGTGGTCGTTGTTCGAGGGGATGCTCCTGAAAGCGCTGGGACGCCTGGGTCGGAAGGGAATGACTGGCGACGTATGATCGCGATGGTGGCGAGGCGTCAGGCCGAGATCCCGGCACCGGTGAGGGAGGGGTCAGGATGTTCGGTCGGAAGAAGAAGCTCGACGCTATGGTGGCGCAGCTCAGGCCTGACCTGAGCCGGGAGTCACTGGGCGTCGGGCCCGACTTCCCGGGCGTCGCCCCGAACCCGCTCCTGAGCAGTGACGCACGCAAGCGCAATGCGGACCTACGTACTGGGGTGCTTGCGCTCGGTGTCCTCGTCGGCTGGCGGGAGGTGAACAGCAACCCTCGCGTGGTCCTGATGTTCGACGTGGAGACCGCCGAGGGCATCTCGTTCCGCGGTATCGCCGACGAAGGTCTCACGATCACCGAGCTCACCCGACTCGCCCCGGGGCAGACGTTGCCCGTGCGCTACCGGCCGGCCGTCATGGACCACTACGTCGCCCTAGCCCGGGACGCGGACCCCGCCCGTGTGCGGCAACTCTCTGACCAGATCGCGAGCCGTAAGCGGACCTGACCGGGAACCCCTGGCCGGGTGCGGGTTGTGCCGTGACCATGAACGTTCACGATGTTGGTTGACACGCCGCCCGTGGTGTCGGTCGGGGCGGCGTCGTGGCGATCAGGCTGTGGCAGATCTTGTACGCGTGCGGCGGCTCAGTGATCAAGAAGGTCAGCAGCTGCTCAGAGTCACCCGTCGGGGAGCCGGTTCACCGATCCGACCGAGGCGGGCGGTGGGGGCTGTCCCGGCCAGATCAGCCCAGATAACGAGGCATCCATCGTCGAGACGGCCAACACCCGCTCCGAGAAACTGGGGCGGCGTTCACCCGGTGGAGCATCCGCAAACTCGCCGACCACCTGCGAGTTCACACAACTCGCCGCGACGTGGCGACATCGTTCAACGCTCAGCGCGAGCGGGGGCGACTGACAGTAGTCGCCGCAGGGCTGGTCTGATGGCGGTGGCGAGGGTGCCGTCGTCGCCGGTATGTAGGGCCAGGTTGACTACGCCCATTGCGGTGTGTCCGGTGGATGCATGACGGGCTGCGGTGGCGATGTCGGCCCGGGGGATGTCCGCGAGGAGGTGCCGGATGAGTGCGCCTTCGCCCCAGAACGCCTCGGCGGGGACGGGGAGTCGACCGAGCCATGACAGGAGGATTCGCGCGCGGTCGACCGGTGAAGGTGCGATGGTGGTGAGTTGATCGTTCATGGCATCAAGTTGTGTGGTGGACAGTTCGCCTACTTGTTGGCCGGTGAGGGGCAGCAGGACCGGATGGAGTACGTGGGGGACGGCCCGTTCGGTCAGGTGCTGCCTGCCGGCGTCTCCGGCGGGTCGGAACTGTGGGTGTCCTTCGTGCAGATTCAGCAGGTCGGTCAGTGGTGCCAGGAACAGCGGGATCTGGTCCGGGACGCCGTGGGTGGCCAGGAGCAGGTGCAGCGCGGCGGGATCTGCCACGTGCAGGTCGTTGTGTAGGCGTTGCCGTTCCCAGCTGATGTTGCCGTAGCCGTGGAGGCTGGCAGTGGTGACGAGTTCATCGGAGTCATCGTGGAGTGCGATGGTGGTGTCGCCGGGGCAGCGGCAGATGTTCTCGGTGAAGCGGCCGGTCGTGGTCAGCTTTCGCGCCGCTTCGATCGTGGAGGGGGAACGTAGTTCGGCCAGGGTCGCCCGGTCGGCCAGGGGGCCGGCGTCCTCGCCGCCGTCGAGGATCCGCACGACGTGCGTCCGTGACCACACATCCGAGAGCCAGCTGATCACGGTCAACCTCTCCACGCCGTGCCCGGCCCCGCCGCCGATCCGGCATGCGGGTTCGTCGGGCTGTCAGCGTACGGCGCTGGTCTGCGTTTCCTCGGATCGTCAGTTGCCGGGGCGATCGATGAGGCGGCGGAGGGCGTTTCCGGTGTGGGGGAAGGCGAGTCGCAGGGTGTCGGCGGTGAGGCGGATGCCCCACCAGGTGAGGGCGACGAGGTAGCCGATGATCAGGGCGCTGTGGGTGTTGTAGCTGATGACGAGGGCGTAGCCGATGGTGAGGCCGGGTGTGGTGATGAGGCGGATGGTGCGGGTGCGGCTGACGGTCAGGGCGGTGGCGGTGCCGAGGAGTGCGGCGCCGATGGTGCTGGCGAGGCCGGGCATGCCGGTGAGGTCGATGGGTGTGGACAGGGTGTAGGCGGCGCGGATGAGCCAGATGCCGGCTGCGGCGGTGGCGGCGTGGGTGATGGCGGGGCGGGTGAGGGTGAGCCAGTGGGGGAGGGCGTGGGCGGGGATGCGGGGTGCGGTGGCGGCGATGAGGGTGGCGCAGGCGGCGAGGGGGAGTGCGCCGCCGAGGGTCCATTTGAGGTAGGAGGTGTAGTCGAAGGAGAAGGCGGTGCCGGTGGCGAGGCCGTAGAGGGTGGCGGTGATGGTGCCGCCGACGGCGGCGGCGAGGTAGCTGCGGCGGATGAGGCTGCCGGTGGTGGGTTCCTCGGTGGGGGTGGTGGGTGTGCCGGTGAGCCAGGTGGTGGGGGCGAGGTGGGCGATCGCGATGGCGGTGAGCATGGCGAGGGCACCGGCGGTACCGAGTTGCGGCAGCGAGGTGCGGGCGCCGACGACCCAGGTGTTGTGGATGGTGATGTCGGCGGTGAGGACGGCCTGCACGAGCAGCGCCAGGGAGCAGGCGCCGATGAGAAGGGTGCCGGTGAGGTCGCTGATGCGCAGCCGGACGCGGGGCAGCCGAGCGGCGGTGGCGCGGGGTGCGGGCTGGTGGTGGGCGGTGAGGGTCAGGGCGCCGTCGGTGAGGGCGTGGGGGTGGTCGACGAGGACGGGGGTGGTGCCGGTGGTGTGGGCGAGGTGCTCGGCGACGGCGGGCAGGGTGGGGTCTGGTCGCAGGATGACGGCGGTGAGGTGGCCGGTGTCGACGTCGGCGGCGTCGAGGAGGTCGGTGACGGCGCGGGGGATCTGGTCGAGGACGGGTTGCGCGGCGCGGGTGACGTCGGCGCGGGTGATGATCGCGGGTTGGCGGGGTGCGGGGAGGAGGACGGGGGCGCGTTCCTGGGTGACGAGGAGTTGCCGGGCGGTGCGGACGGCGTCGGTGAGGGCGCGGTGGTCGTCTGCGGTGGCGGGATCGTCGTCGGTGGTGCGGAGGGGATCGTCGTCGCCGGTGGCGGTGTGGATGACGTGGTCGGTGATGAGGCGGTCGAGGTCGGGGGTGTCGTCGAGGCTTCGGGTGGCCAGTTCGGTGTAGCCGCCGTCGGTGGTGTGCAGGACGGTGAGGGTCGCCGGGTGCCGGTCGGCCTGGCAGACGAGGACGCAGGAGCCGGCGGGTGTGGGGTGGCCGAGGGTCGTGGCGTGGGCGGCGAGCGCGGCGGGTGCGGTGACCAGGGCAGGGGACGGTAGTCCGGCGCGCTGTGCGGCTTCGGTGACCTGGTGGCGGCGGCGTGGCCCCCAGCTCGGTGGGATGGTCACGGTGAGGGCGGTGATCGGCTGACCGATTTGGTGGGCGGCGTGCTGGCCGACATGCCGCAGTAATGCCGCAAGGAGGTCCACGGGGTCGGTGGGTGCGGCATCAGTGGGGGTGGTGGGGGCGGGTTTGCCGAGCAGGGCGGTCGGGTCGTCGACGAAGCGGTGGTCCGCCGGGATGGACGTCGCTGCGTCGACGCCGACGTACAGGTGCCCGGTGGGGCCGATGACGACACCGGGGGGCATGACGAGGCGGCCGTCGATGAGGATCGGGACGCGGACACCGTCGCGGCTGACGGTGGCGGCGATGGCGGCGGAACTCAGATCGACGGCTGCCGTGGTGTCCCCGTGTGGCATGGGGGGCAGTCTGGCCCGTGGGGGTGTGGCGACGTCAACCCTGATTGTCCGCGTGATCCTTTGTGCGCGGATGGTGAGAATCCTTCTCGACGCAATAGCCAGCGACGTGCATTCTCCTGTAAGCGGAGAGCTTCACCGATGAGTCGCAGGGAGGGACGGGTGCCGAAGGTGTCCTCGGACAGGGGCGACAGACTCGCCGAGTACGGCACACGGGCTACGGTCCATCCGCCCCGCGACAGCCCTCACCGTCGAGTACCTCTCTCCCGCACCGTCGCCACCGGAGCCCGGGTCGTGGCCGCCGCCGGCATCCTCCTGGTGGTCGTGCCAGCCGTGCTGTGGCTCGCCGGCGGCAACCCGCTGCGGCGGCTACCGCAGTGGTCGCAGATCCCCGCCTGGTTCGAACGCTCCAGCGGACGGTTCACCCCCGACGTCCTCATCGGCGCGGCGTTCTGGGTGATGTGGCTGCTGTGGGCGGTGTTCGCCCTGCTCCTCGTCGCCGAACTCGTCACCACGCTGACCCGGTGGCGCATCCCGGCGCTCACCCTGCCGGCACCCCTGCACCGCCTGGTGTTCGGCCTGGCCGGCACCGCCGCGCTCGCCGTCACCTCCGCAGGCTCCCTCGACGCGGCGGCAACACCTGACCGGCCGACGGCTCCCGTCGCCACCGCCGAACACATCGATGTTCCCCGCCAGGCCCCCGCTTCCGGCCCGGCAATCATCCAGGTCGCCGACCAGCGGTACCTCTACACCGTCGAACGCCACGACACCCTGTCCAAGGTCGCCAAGGAATGGCTCGGCGACGCGAACCGGTGGCCGCAGATCTGCCAGCTGAACAAGCATCGACACTTCCCCGGCACCGGCGGCACCCTGCGCGACTGCGACCTCATCTACCCCGGCTGGGAACTGCGGCTACCCGCCGACGCCCGCCCACCACACGCCGCGACCCCAGCGACCCCGACCACCCCACCATCGCAAGCCCCGCCCCGTTCGGGGCCACCACCGGCCTCCGCCAGCGCCGACCCGCAACCTTCAGGACCCACCACCCGACCGTCCGACACCACCACCGAAACGCCGCCAGCCAGCCCGAGCAGCACGCCGGGAACCCCGACCATCAGCGGGACGCCGTCAGCGCCCTCACCCACCGAGCCGACCCCCACCCCGCAACAACCCACGACCGTCGACCCGACCGAACCCACGACCACCGACGGACATGGGGTGCGGCTGTCGGCCACCGAGTGGCTGCCCTGGTCGCTGGCCGCCGCGATCAGCGCCGCCGCCACGATGGTCTGGCTGCACCGTCGCCGCCGCTACACCGGTGAACCCGACAGCGAACCCCTCACCGCGCTGCCGGCACCGGTCGTCCAGGTCCGCCGCGCCGTCACCGCCCACCCATCAGAGCCGGGCAGCGACGAGCAGCCACCGCGCCTGCACCCCGTACTCACGTCGCCGCCCGGTGGTGGAATCGGCATCGTCGGCGACGGCGCGCACGCCGCCGCCCGCGCCACCCTCGTCGCCGTCCTCGCCGCAGGCGACCCCCACCACCCCGACGCGCGCAGCGAAATCATCATCGACACCGCCACCCTGACCACCCTCCTCGGCCCCGACGCCACCACCCTCACCCCGTGGCCACGGCTGCACCTCGTCGACACCCTCACCGACGCACTCACCACGATCGAAACCCACCTGCTGCACCGCAGCCGCATCCTCGACGAACACACCCTGACCGACCTCGACACCACCCCACACCCGGAAACCCCCGACGCGGGAGCCCTGCCACCGATCGTCCTGATCACCGAAGCACCACCCCCCACTGCCCGGATGCGGACCAAGACCGCCCTCACCCTGGGCGCGGACCTGCACGTGTCCGCGCTCCTGCTCGGTGAATGGACACCCGGCACCACCGTCGACGTCACCACCGACGGACACACCCACCCTGTGGCCGAGCAGCCCGCCGGACCGGTGCCGCCGCAACTGCCGGTGCTGGAAGCCGCCACGGCGATGCAGATCCTGCAAACCCTCCGCGAGGCGCACACCGGCACACCACCCGCCGCCGCACCCGCCGTGCCCGTGCCCCTGCACACCAGCCGAGCTGACACGCCGCCCGCCGACACCGCACCACCGCCGGGCACCGACCGGCCCGCCGACGATGTCCCCACGGGACGCGCTCGACTGCGGGTACTGGGTCCACCGCGCATCGAAGGCATCACCGGGCCGGGACGTCCGCTGCGCGCCAAAGCCCTCGAACTGGCGGTGTACCTCGCCGTGCACCCCGACGGGGCCGCCACCCGCGAAATCGGCGAGTACCTCGAACCCGACGCCCGCCTCAGCCAAGCCGACCAACGCGTCCACACCAACGTGTCGAACCTGCGACACGTACTCGGTCGTGCCGGCACCGCAGACACCAAGAACGCCTACGTCATCAAAACCGCCGGACGGTACCGACTCGACCCGACGACCGTCGACGTCGACGTGTGGACCCTGCGCGACCTGATGCGCAACGCGACCATCGCCACCGGACCCCGCCGCCGGGAACTCCTCACCACCGCCTGCGACCTATGCGCCGCGCCACTGGCCGAAGGCCAGGACTACGAATGGCTACCCCCACACCGCGAGACCATCCGACGCTGGGGCACCGAAGCCCACCTTCTCCTCGCCGACGACCTGCTCCACCATGATCCGCAGGCTGCATCGGACCTGCTCGACAAAGCCATCACCCTCGACCACTACAACGAAGCCCTCTACGTCAAAGCGATGCACGCCCGCTACGCCCTCGGCGACGCCGACGGCATCCGCACCCTCCTACGCGCCCTCACCAAAGCCCTTATCGACCTCGACACCCAACCCCACGATGACACCATCACCCTGGCCACCCAGCTGCGTACCAGCCTGAGCAAGTAAACCCAGAGCTGCACAAACAGGGCTCGGCCAATGTGTGGGCGGCACGGTGGTAGTCATGAAGGGGCCTTGAAGCACTTCATCCTGGCCAGGGCATGTTCGACCCCCGCTCGGACGGTCCGGTGCTCGAGGTTCAGGGCTTCCTTTCAGGCGGGTAGCGAGCTGCCGTCGGCGGGTTTGCGGGAGGGCATGATCACTCGGGGTTCCTGCGGTGGCCGCCGTCGGCCACCATGGGCCGCCCGTTCAGCATCTCGGCAATGCCCGAGGTCCGGCCCGCCTTTCATAGCCGCAAACGTCGTACACCCAGTAGTCCAGATACCTGGCCACGGCCTCGCGATTGGCGAGGTCCAGCGATAGCCACTCCCGTGCTGCCCGGACCATCTCAGCTGTGGCCTGCTCATGCTCGTCAGGCTTGAGTTCCACCAGTCGGTAAGTTCGCCCCAGATGAAGTACACGGAGCCGCCGCATCCACTTCGATCGACGTATGCGCGGACACCCCGTGGATGTTCAGCGCTACCTCGTAAGGATCCTCCGCGGTGATGACGCTCTCGGTCAGCGCGGTGACCTCCCGCAGGTAGGCAACCTCGGCGTCATCCTGCGCTGGGCCCCTCATGCACCGAGGATTGCATCCGGCTGCGAACCCCGCTCGGATCTGCGAGACGTCTCTTACGGACACGGTCGAGTTGGTCGCCATGGTCGCCACGGGGAGGAGCGGGAAGGGATCTGGGACGCGCAGAAGGTTGCGTTCCTGGGTTTCGCCGACTACGAGCGGAAGACCGGCCGCGAGATCCCTGTCGTGGTGCTGGAACCCGCGCCGTAGGTGGGGGCCAGCTTCGCTCCTGTCGTGGACCGCGCGTCGCAGATCATCGGCAGCTGGGGCGGGTAGCGTCAGCGGGAGGATGCTTGATCGATAGGACGGGGGTGCGGTCCATGGCACATGTGCGACGCTTCGACCACGTCGGTATCACGGTGGCGGATCTTGATGTCGTGACGGCCTTTTTCGTGGCGCTTGGCCTGGAGGTCGAGGGGAGGGCGTTCGTCGAGGGGGAGTTCCTGGAGACGGTGTGCGGTATTCCCGACTCCCGTACCGAGATCGTCATGCTGAGGTCACCCGACGGCGGTGCCCGTCTGGAGCTGGCGAGATTCGTCCGGCCGGATGCCGTGCCGGGTTCGCCGGTGGCCATGGCCAACGAGTTGGGGTTGCGTAACGTGTCGTTCGAGGTCGACGACGTGCGGGCCGTCGTCGACTGGGCTGCGGGCGAGGGTTACGGACTGGTCGGTGGCATCGGCGAGTACGAGGGTGCGTGGCGGATGGCCTACGTCCGGGGGCCGGAGGGGATCGTCGTCTCGCTGGCCGAGCGGATCGGCTGAGCCGCGCGACGCCCGGATCCGCGGTGTGCCGCGTGCCGTCATTGCGGGCGGTTGGGCGGCTCTTCGGGTTGGTCAGGTGGTTGGCTTGTTGTGTTTGCGGATGAGTTCGGGTAGTTCGGTGAGTGAGTCGAGGTGGAACAGGCCGCGGTCGCTGATCGCTGTGTCGTTGAGTATGTGTGCCCAGGGGCCTCGGCGGATGAGTGCGGTGGGGATTCCTGCTTCTTGCGCTGGTCGGATGTCGTTGTCGAGGCGGTCTCCGACGTAGAGCACCTGGTCGGCGCGGCAGCCGGCTTCGGTCTACCCGGTCGAAGAAGGCAAGGCAGGGTTTCTCCACGCCCCAGCTGTCCGAGGTGCCGATGACGTCCACCGGTAGGTTCAGGGCGCGGAGGATGGCTTCTGCGCGTGCTGTCTGGTCACCGGCGAGGCCGACTTGGAGTCCTGCGGCGGGTAGCGCGGTCAGGCAGGGGCGGAAGTCGGGGTTGAGGTCGTCTTCGGTGATTGATTCGGTTGTCCTGCTGTGGTGCGGCGTTGCCGTTCCTGGGTCAGGTTGAATCCTGGTCGGAAGACCTGGAAGGTTTCCCGGTAGTCGGGGCCGCGGGCGATGGCTGCGCCGAAGACGGCGGAGAACGTGTGGCGTGGTACGCCGAGCCAGTCTGCCCAGGTGCCGTACTCGCGGGACTCGTCAACGATGGTCTCGTCCACATCAAAAACATGCTGGCGATCACCTGGCGGATTGTGCCGTGAAGGCGATCTACCCTGACGACGGCGACGGCGACCGAGAGGGGGATCCCGAGGCTGTGCCTGGTCTGCGCCCCGAGACCACAGGGTCGGCCGACGCCACGTCCCACACGCTTGAGGTCGATGGAGAGACCTTCGTTCTCTGCTCGAACGCGTTCGGTGGCACCGACTACACGTGGCTCAGCGGGCCGAACCCCGGCTACGGCTTCGGCGTCAGCCCGACGGCGATCCTGTCGCTTGACGAGCACACCACGAACATCCGTGACTTACTGGACACCATCGACGCCTGCAGCGGATACATCGAAGACGACTGAGCATCAGGATCGTCCGACGTTCCGGCCCGCCGGGCAGGCGTGTCGGGTTCGTCCTCCGTGCCGGGCCCGGGGGCACCACTTGCGTGGTGCGGCGCACGATCGGCGCGGCAGTTCGCGATACTCCGCCTCGACATCACCGTGCCGGTGCGACGGTTCGGCTGTGCTGGTGCGATCCTATGATCAGCGAGATCGTGAAGGGTGGGGGCCGATGCGGGTCGCGATCTCCGGGACGCACGGAATCGGTAAGACCACTCTTGCCGACGCGTTGTGTGCGCGTCTGCCGGGTCACGTCATGGTCGACGAGCCGTACTACCTCCTGGAAGAGCAGGGGTACGAGTTCGACTTTCCGCCGTCACGGGAGGACTACCGGGCGATGTTGGCCTGCTCGGTGCGGAGCCTGCGGTCGCCGCCACCCTCCAGGGCCGTCTTCAACCGCACACCACTGGACTACCTCGCCTACCTGGCCGCGAACGGGGCAGACCCGGCGCAGGAGGCTGACGCCTTCATGTTGCGTCCCGCGTTCGCGACGCTCGATCTACTGGTCATCGCGGTGATCACGCCGGAGACTGAACGAGTCCTGCCCGCCGCGGAGCTGTCCGGGCTCCGCTCGCGCATGAACGACGCGCTCCTGGAACTCGTCTACGACGACCCCCTCGATGCTTGGAATGACACTCCTGTCCTGGAGTTGAGTGGACCGCTCGACAACCGGCTGGAGGCGATCCTCGACGTCCTGAAACCAGCATCAGCGGGCCCAGGTGCGGGCCCGACCGAATCCGGGGCTGAAGAGCCACGGCAAGGGTGACGACGCGTCACTGCGCCGCACCAGGTACCACCGGAGCGATGCCCTGTATCGCACTCCACCCGGGAGATCCCGATGTGGTCAGGGTGCTGGGGGCCGGTCGGAGTGCTACGGAGGCTTGACGCTCAGCGGGGCACGATGCGGCGGATCGCTGCGATCTGGTTGGCCCAGCCGTTCAGTGTCGCGAGCTTGACGACATCACCGCTACTCGGCGCGTGGATGATGAGTCCGCTGCCGAGATACATGCCGATGTGGCGGGGTGTGGTTCGGGTGCCCTGGCTGCCGGGGATGAGGATCAGGTCGCCGGGGTGGAGTTGCGCCGGGTCGGTGACGGGGGTGCCGGCGTGGATCTGATCGTGGGTGGTGCGGGGGATGGTGATGCCGGCCGTCCGGTACGCGACCTGCATGAGGGATGAACAGTCACACTGCCTGGCAGGGTCGCCGGAGTGCGGAGCGGTACAGGAACCGCCGAAGTGGTATGGGGTGCCGAGTTGGCCGATGGCCCAGGTCATGGCGGTCGCGACGGCCGGCGGAGTGTCGGCCGGCACCCTGAAGCCGGCCGGTAGGGAAGTAGGTGTGGCGGCGCAGTCGGTCAGTGTGCCGGTGAGGCGTTGAACCAGGTGGGAGGCGTCGTCGGCCCATTTGGTGTAGGCGTCAGGGAAGGCGGAGATCTGTACTGCTTGTGCGGCCTGGGTCAGTGGCATCGTTTCCCAGCCGGGAACGGCGAGCAGTTTGTGGTAGAAGGCGTTGGCCTGGTAGGCGGGGTCGGCCAGTTGGGCTGCGCTGCCCCAGCCCTGGCTGGGGCGTTGCTGGAACACACCGATGGAGTCGTGGTCGTTGTGGTGGCCGAGGTGGGGCAGGTTCCGTAGTCCGGATTCCTGCAGTGCGGTGGCGACGGCGATGATCCAGCCTCGGCGGGGCATGCCCCTGGCCTGTCCGACGTCGATGATCGTGGTGGCGATGTCGAGCTGCTCGGTATCCCACGTGCCGGTGTCGGGTGGCTGGTCGGAGGGTGGATGGGCTGCGGAGGCGGTGTCGCAGGTGCCGGAGCGGGTGGTGGCCGACATGAGGGCCGCGGGGAGGCCGAGGCAGGCTACGACGACCACGGTGACAACTCCGATGATGACTTTGGTCATCGTGACGACACGTCCTTTGCGTCGTGTGCGAACGGATGTTGGTGGTCAGGTGGGGACGATCGGGGCTGACGGACAGCAACACCGAAGCCGTTCTCGTGGCTGCGTATCTCGTCCGTGTCGGATGGTGAAGCACGAAAAGGACCGTGGGCCGCCCGGAAGAGACGGCCCACCGTGGCGGTCAGGGTGCGGTGGGAGGTGGGATGAACAAGTGGCCGGCTCGGCGGAGCAGGTTGTCGATGGCGCGGCTGGTGTGGGGATGGTCGGAGCGGGTGTCGATGGTTGCGGCGTACGCCCAGTCCCAGGTGCCGTTGGACATGGCGGGGACGTGCCGGACGGTGTCGTGCTGGTCGAGGAACCAGACGCGGCTCCGAGGCTCCGCGAGGAGTGCCAAGGGGCTGGGTTGCCTAGGGATGGTGCAGGCGCAGTCCGACTCGCGGTAGGTGGTAGCTGGTGATGGATGTGCAGCGGCAGTCGCAGAGTCGCTGCCACGACGGCGCGTAGGCCACGGCGGTGCTCCTGAGCGTGGGCCGGTGGGGTCGGCGCCATCGGAGGTCGGGGCCCGGGGCAGCGGCACCGATGGCCACTGCCCCGGGCTGTTGGTGGTCAGACTGTGAGCAGGTCGAAAGCGGTGATCTTAAGGTCACCGACGTTGCCGGTGACGACCCGGTTGGCGCGGGCGGTGTCGTTCTTGGCGGGCTGGTAGTGGTCGAGGTACTCGGTGATGGCCTGGTATCCGGCCCATCGGCTGCCGGTGATGGCTTTCTGGGTGTCGGCTTCGCGGATCAGGTACTTGAGGGTGCCGAGGCGCTGCTTGGCGTTGTTGCGGGTCTGCTCGGAGGCGTTGTCCTTGACGGGCCACACCTGGCCGACGATCTGTTCGAACTCGCGCATGGTCAGGTCGGTGTTGAGCATCCGCTCGGCGGCCTTCTCGAAGGTCTCCATGTAGGTCCACATCAGGCCGATGGCCTCGCGGGCCTGGCTGATCTGTGAGGTGACGTTCGAGGTGTGCCGGAAGGTGTAGTGCCCGACGGTGTGTTGGAAGGCGGCGCGTTGGGTGTTGGCGCAGACCACCCGGATGGGGCTGGCGTCGACGCGCAGGGCGGCGGTGCCGTCGTGTGAGGTGGTGCCGATCAGGTAGAGGTCCAGGCGGTCGACGCCGGCGATGTGCATCGCGTCGGGGAGTTTCATGGTGACGAAGACGCTCTTGCCGCCGCGGAGGCTGCCGGCGGTTTCGAAGTGGGCGCCGCCGACCTGGTCGACGAGGCGGTCGAGCATCTCGGCGCACTGTTCGTTCTGGACCACGGTGTAGTCGGTGCCGACGATGCCCAGGTACTCGGTGGCTCCGGTGGCCGGGTTACGGCGGACGGTCATCCGCTTGTCGTCGGCGGGGACCTGCACCTCGACGCCGTCGACGAGGTCGATGCCGACGGTGCGGATGGTGCGTACGCCCCAGTCACCGAGGCGGGCGGCGGCCATGATCTCTTCGGCTTTCATGGTGTCCTGGGTGACGGTGCCCAGCTGATGCCAGGCGGATACGCGGGCGGACGCGAAGGCGGTCGTCCCGTCGGCGAACGTTTCCAGTTCGTGTGGCACAGGGGTTCTCCTGTCGATACGGGTGCGGGGGCCGAGCGTGTGGCTCGGCCCCCGCAGTGGTTGGTGATGGTCAGGACTGGTCGGGGGTGCCCGCGTCGGTGCCGGTCTCGGCGGGTGCCGGGTGGAGGAAGGTGAGCGGGTTGTCGGCGACCAGGAGGATGCGGCCCGCAGCGGCGGCCTTCGTGAGGTTGTTGCGGACGGCCCCGTTGCTGACCGCCCTGTTGAGCTGCGCGGCGAGGGCGGTGGTGATGTCCTGCGGGGTCATCTGACGGCCGGGGTGGGCGGCGAGGTAGTCGAGGGTCAGACGTTCCAGTTCGCCGCGGCCGAACGGCTGGCTACCGTCGGCGTTGACGGTGGCGTCACCGCCCCGGGTCGTGGTGCTCGCCGCGCGGAGGGTGGGGCGGGTGGGTAGGACGACGATGTGGGTCTCGCCGTCGGGGGCGACGATGTGCAGGGTGCCGTCCGGGTGGATCAGCGGCTGTACTGCCGTCGTGGCGTTCGGTGCGGTGGCCAGTCCTCGGATGGCCTGGGAGCACAGCGGGCAGCGGGGCGGCTGCGGGTTCGGGTCGACCTCGCTGGCCTTGGTCGGTCCCGGGATCCACCGTGGCGGCAGGCCGGGTAGGCGTCGGGCGGCGTCGGCCTGCTCCATCGCGGTCAGCAGCCGGGTGGCCGTCGGGTGTCCGATGCCGCTTTCGGCGACGATCACCTCCAGGGTCGCCCCGATGTCGCCGTGGTCGGCCAGGACTGCCTTGATGGTCATGACCTTGCGGTCACCTGGGCGGGCAGGCGGTGCGGCGGCTGCCGGCTGTGCCGTGGCCTGCACGTCGGAGTTCAGCTCGGTGTCGTCGCCGCTGATGTGGGCCCCCTCGTCGGGGACGGCCGGCCCGTTCGCGTCAGTGTCGTCGTCTCGGTCGGGCGGAGTGGTCCCTACCTCGGTGCCGTCGCGGTCGCTGCTGCCGTCGTCGGGGTTGCTCTCGATGTGGTTGGTCGACTTGCCGGTGTCCTCAGCCGGCTGGTCGGTCCGTTCACCGGTCTCGGTGTCTCCGTTCTGGTTGACGGTGGTGTCGGCCCCGGTGGTGTGCGCGTCGCCGGGTTCGGTGTCCGGCGGCGCGGTGTCACCGGCGGCGGTGGTGAGGGTCCACCGGGTGGGGATGCCGTCGGCCTGGTCGGTGTCGGCGTCCACCGCGATGATCAGGCCGGCGTCGGTCAGGGTCTTGATTGCCTTGTCGGTGGTCGATCGGGCCTTGCCGGCCTTCTCGGCCAACTCGTGGATGTCGCCCTGGCCGAGTTCGGTCAGGGCGTCGAGGACGGCCTGCGTGGCAGGTGTCAGGGACAGGTCGTTCATCAGGGTTTCCCCTCCTGGGGTGAGAGCCGTCCGACCCGGTGTCGGACGGCGGTGTGTCGGGGTTGTGGGCAGCGGCGAGCACGGGCCCGCGCTGCCGTGCGGTGGTGCTCGACCCGACGGGTGGCATGGGCTCGTCGGCGACGTCAGTGGCCGGTGCTGGTGCGCAGGATGTAGAGGCGTCCGGTGGTCGGATCGCGGTAGATACCGGCGTCGGGGTGGGCGAGTCGCAGCGGCTCGACGCTGCCGGACGGTCGCAGCCGGGCGTCGCAGCTACCGACGGTGATGTGGGTGGCGTGGCCGGCGAGGTGCAGCCGGCGGCAGGAGTCGGTGTGGGGCAGGACGACCAGGACGGTGTCGCCGGGGTTGACGTAGCGCCGCTGCACCACCCTGCCCTCGTGGGTCTGCGCGTGGACGGTCCGTGTGGTGTCGGCGATGAGGGTGTCGACGCGGTCGCGGGCCTGCCGGTACTCGCGGCCCAGGTCGGTGATGGTCTGCACGACGCCGGTGACCGTGGCAGTGGGGTCGCTCAGGTCATCGGTGTTGATGAGCCGGGTGCGGAGCTGGTCGGCGGCGAGGAGCAGTTCGGTGCGTAGGTGCCGCAGGGTGGCGGCGGCGTCGGGGAGGTGCGCGGCGGCGGGGATCGGGTCAGTGGCGTGCTGGTCGAGGGTGCGGCCGGTCGTGAGGGTGATCCACCGGTTGACCGGGTCGAGGTGCGGCATCAGGTGTCCCGGGGTCAGCTGGTGAGGTGGGCGAGTTCGGTGGGGGTGAGCTGGGCGGGGGTGCGGTTGCGCCACGCGTCGGAGTGGCGCAGCTGCCACCAGCGCAGCAGCGCCCGGCAGGCGGTGGGGAGGTCGTCGCAGTCGGGCAGCGGGTACGCCATCGGGCCGTGGCGGTGTCGAGAGTCGGTGTATGCGGTCGGCGTCCACCCCTGGTCGGTGTCGGTGACCTCGCCGACGATGCGGTTGGCGTACGGGATGTCGAAGGCGGTGGCGGCTTCGGCGTCGGGCATCACCAGCCAGGTGCCGTCAGGGTGGCGGCGCAGCGTGGCGACACCCTGCGCGGGGTCGCCGGGGTGCAGCAGCAGGTGCCGTTCGTCGGTGCCGCTGATCGGCCGGTGGCTGCGCCAGGCGCGGTAGCAGGCGGTGAGCAGGGCGCCGAGAATGCGGTGACGTTCGTGGGCGGTGAGCACGTCGGTGAGGGTGTGCGGGTAGCCGGTCAGGGGTCCGTCGGCGTGGGAGGTGAGCCGGTGTCGGGTGGTGTCGGCGAGCGCACCGAGCCGGGTGAGGGTCTGGTCGAGGGTGGTGGTGCTGTCGGTGAAGTCGCGGGCGGTGCGGTGTAGGAGGCGGGCGAGGTCGCCGAGCGGGTCGAGGGTGGCGGTGTCGTGTCGCCACAGGGGTTCGGGCAGGACGTCGTTGGTGTCGGCGGCGATACGTCGCAGCGCGGGGTCGGTCAGGAACACCGGGGTCTCCTTCACAGACGGGGATGGCGAAGGCCGGTCACCGCGCGGGGCGGTGACCGGCCTTCGAGGGCTTGTGGGGGTTCAGGCGGTGGCGATGGCGCACAGCCGGGCGTCGGAGCGCAGGGCGTGCAGATAGGTGCAGGCCTCGTTGAGGAAGCGGAACTGGTCGGCGACGGAGTCGGTGGCGGGGGTGAGGAGACGGCCGTCGGTGGTGATCAGGGCGTTGCCGATGAGTGCGATGCGCCAGTGGAGGCCGGCGTAGGTCGCTTCCCCTGCCTGGTAGAGGGACAGTTCGTAGGGGTCGAAGGTGTGGGCGAGCATCGCCAGGACGCGGGGTTGCAGCTCGAAGCGGCGGCGGGCCTCGTAGAGGGTGACGGTGCTCGGAGCGATGTGGTGTTGGGCGAGGAAGTCCTCGAAGGGACGGGCCGGTTTGGTGGTGGCGCCGACGTGGGTGTTCCAGGCCCGCCAGCGCAGCGCGGCGTCGCGGGCGGCGCGGGCGGCGGTGCCGGTCAGGTCCAGGCGGCTCTTGCGGCCTCCGGCGGCGAGGGTGACCGCGCCGCACCGTCGGGCGGCGTCGAGCAGCCAGTAGCCGAAGAACCGGGTCAGCCAACCGATCAGCGGGCGGTGGCGGACCCGGTAACGGCGGATGGGGGTGCCGTTGATGTGGAGCAGGTCGTGGACCTTCTCCGAGGCGGCGAACCAGTCGGCGTCCACGCCGGGGGTGAAGCAGACGGTGATCACGTGGCCGGTGGGGGGAATGGGGGTGGGCATGACGGAGTGCTCCCTTCGCGACAGGGCAGGGTGAGGTGGTGTGTGGGGTGGGGTCACCGGGGTGCGGCGTCTGCGGCGGAGCACTGCCTGGGGGTGCGGGTGGGGATCACGGGCCGACCGGGAGGGTGGGCTGGGGTGATCCCGTGGCGCGGGGGCAGGTCCGGAAGGGGACAGACGGGCGGCGGTGCGAGCAGAAAGAAGAAGCCGCACCGTAGCGTGGTGACCTGACAGCACCGGCGCTGTCAGGAATCGTGATCATGGGGCTGAGCTGTGCTGACAGATGGTGTCGGGCCTCTGTCAGGTTTTGTACTCAGCGGCACCCCACGCGAGGGCCGTCTCGTCGCCTCGATGTCGGGCATGATGACGATATGCGCCTGGGTCGGGCCTCTGTGGCGTTCTTCGTGGCCGGTGCGGCATCTGCGCTCTGGGCCGTGTTCCTGATCAGCGAGGGCTTGGACAAGGCCGACAAGTGGTCCAGTGTCGCGGCCTTCATCGGGACTGTCGTACTCGGCGTTCTCGGCTTGGTGACGGCACGACGATCAGCGAATCCGATGCCGAGCCCGACGTCGCCGCCGGCAGGCGACGGCGGACCACCGCCGCCCAGCGGCGTCCAGACCATCAATGTCCACGGCGGCATCGCACCGATCGTGGGTCCTGGTGGGACTCAGACCAACACCTTCAACACCCCACCGCCGGGCACGTGACCACGCAGTCCCGCCCGCCGCCGGAGACGCACCACCAGACCATCAACGTCTATGGCGGCATCGCACCGATCGCCGCTCCCGGCGCCAAGCAGATCAACATCTTCCGCCACTACAGTCAGGTGGGCGCCTGGGGGCTCGGCGTGCTGTGCCTCGCCGGGTTCCTGACCGCCCCGCTCTATGCGCGGTCGACCCTGCTGTACAGCATCATGGTGGTCAGCGGAGGCATGGCTGCCCTCTTCCTGGTGACCGGGTTCCGCTCGGGACCATCGAAGGCGGCGTACATGGATGAGAGGTCAGGTGCCGCTGATCCCGCCCGACTGCGCGAGTGTGCCCGGCAGCTGGCGCTGGTCGTGCGTACCAAGGAACTCGATGGTCGTTCGGTGCTGCTGCACAAGGGGCCTTCCGAACTCCCGGCGGACCTGACCTTCACCCCGATCGAGGCCGACAACGTACTGACTGGTCGACCCGCCCGTAGTGATCTTCCGTCCGGGTCGCTGCGTGAGGTGGCGAACTACTATCGGGCGCTCTCGGCGAAGCGTCTGGTCATTCTCGGTGAGCCGGGCGCGGGCAAGACGGTGCTGGCGACGGAGCTGATTATCCAGCTCCTCGATGCTGGGCTGTCCAACGAGGAGTGGCCAGCCGAACCCAACTCAGTCCCTATCCGGTTCAATCTGGCGAACTGGTCGGATGGTGACCTCTCCGGGTTTCTCGCCCATCAACTCCAGGCGCAGTACCAGGTTCCCCGCGAGGACGCCGAGGAACTTGCTCTCTCCGGTCTGATCCTGCCGGTGCTGGACGGTCTGGACGAGATGGAGCCCGCGCCGGACAGCCCACGGGACCCGCAGTGGGCTGTCGACCGCATCAACGATTTCCGCAGATCGCATCAGGACACCGCCGGGGTGGTGCTGACGTGCCGGGACGCGGTCTACGAGTCCCTCGACCCTCCAGTCATGGCGGCCGTTGTCGTGCGGGTCGGTGCGTTGAGCGTTGATCAGATCACCGAGTTCGTCAGTGAGCGTCTCGACGGCGACCGCGTGGAGCAGCAGCGGTGGCTTCCAGTACTCACGTCGCTGAGGACCGGAGCAGACGGGGCGGCGTACCATCTGCTGCGCACGCCGTGGCGGCTCACCCTCGCGCTGACGGCCGCGGCAGACGCCGACGTGCTGGATCCCACCACGCTTCTCGGTGAGACGGCGGGACGGTTCGAGGCGATGCTGCTGGATGCCTTCCCGTCGGCGATGCTGAACCGCCGTCGGAAAGAGCAGAGGATCATCCGGCCGGGACAGCGTGACGGGTCCGGATCGAGTTTCACGGTGCCGAACGAGCAGGTACTGCGGCGCTGGCTGCGGGTACTGGCCCGCTATTCGAACTCCACACTGGCCCTACACACGATGTGGGCCATCGCCGGACAGCACCTGGTGCGTCTCGTTCACCTGGTGATCCACCTGGCGTGCGCGCTGGGGTTCCTCATCCCGTGCCTGCTCGCGATCGTCGGCGGTGCAGGGCACGGCGGGTCGGCACTGCGTGCTCTCTGGAGCGGCTCGGTGCGGCTCTCCGAGCAGCAGACGGTCGCCCTGGTCTGGCTGGCTGGCGCCGGCATCGTGCTGATCGTCTGGGCCGGGTGGCTCGCCATCACCCCCACGCCCCGACGGTCGAAAACGAAAACTGCGCAGTACCGCAGCCGCGCGATGCGGCAGATGACCGTCCCCCAGCGCGTCGCCGCAGCTGCGGAGATCAGCCTGGCGATCGGCGCGGCGCTGGGCCTTCTGGCCTGGCTGGTCGGCGGCTGGATCGTCGGTGCCGTCGTGGGGGTCGTGGTTGCGATCCTCTTCGGCCTGGTCATGGACAAGGTCCGGCTGGACCGAGGGCTCTCTGGCGGCAGCGACCTGCGAACCGCCTGGCAGAACGACCTCATCCTCGCGCTGCTCTGCGCCGTGCTCTGCGGCACGGTCTTCCCGATCTTTCTCAGCTATCCGCTGTGGGCCGGTGCTGCCATGGGAGCGATCCTGGGCTTCGCCGGCGCCTTCGTCCTCAGCCTGCAGGCGTGGCTGCGCTACGTCATCGCCATGACGATCATGAAGCTTCGCGGTGACCTGCCGTGGCGGCTCGGCGCGTTCCTCGACTGGGCATACCTGGCAGGGCTGATGCGGATCTCCGGGATCGGCTATCAGTTCCGCCACCGCCAGTTGCGTGAGTGGTTCGCCCACGACAGTCTCGACCAGGACGGGCAGGCGCACATCACCGCCGCCCGCTGAGCATGCGCCACGCTCTCGGCGGGTGGTACGGCACCAGCGGCACTGTCGAGAGCGGCGGATCCAGACCGACGGCACCGAAGTGAGGTGCCCGTCACTGGCGGCAGCCCAGGGGAGTGACGGTTGCCAAGAGGTAGCCGTCGGCCCTGTAGGTGGCGGGGTATTCCTGCCGTGCCCACTCGGCGATGGCGGGATCAACGAACTTGGCCCGGTCCGGCGGGGCGAACAGGACACCCACGGCACCCTGCGCCCCCGTGATGATGTCGCTGGTGGTGAGGTAGCCACTGCTGATCCGTACCCGTGAGGTGTCGGCCAGCCATGGCGGTGTACGCAGGCCGGCCCGGGCGGCGATCTCCTGATCGTCAGTGACCAGGACTGACCCGACGGGCAGGGTGCGCAGGCAGCGCAGCATGGCGCTGGCTTCCAGGCGCGGACTGACCGGCATCGTCAGCACCTGCACGACACAGGTCAGCACGAGTGCCGCTGTCGTCACCAGGTGCATCCTTGGGCGTAGCAGCGTGAAGAAGCCGGCGGCGATGATCGCCGCTCCCGGAGCGACGAACAGCAACAGGTGGTGCTCGAAGATCGGCCGGTGCAGACCCGCGAAGACCACTCCGCTGACACCCCACACCAGCAGCGCGAGCACCAGGGGACGCTGCGCCCGGGACAGGCGACGCAGGCAGAGGAACGCCCCGGCTGCGGACAGCAGGCCGAACGGCACGATCCATACGGCGAGCATGGTGGTCGCCCCAGCGGGGACCGGCTGTCCTGGAGCGTCCGCCGCGCTGAGGTGCAGGGCGACAACCTGGTCCCACGCCACCGCTGGCGGCCTGGTCACGATCAGCGTCAGCACGCACACCGCCACCGCCGCGACTGACATCGATGCGAGGGCGGGCAGCCGTCGTCGGCTCATCAGCGTCACGACCAGTAGGGCAGGCAGCACGACCACCGCGATGAGCTTCATGGCCAGGGCCACACCCAGTAGCGTCCCCGAGGCAAGCCACCAGCGCAGCCGTCCCCGGCCTGCGCACACCACCGACCAGGTGACCAGGGCAGCGGTGGGCAGATCAGCACCGAACTGGAAGCAGTATCGCTGCACCGGCGGCAGCAATGCCACCAGAAGCGCCGCAGCCATCCCGGCGTACCGGCCGGCGAGCCCACGGCCCAGGATGCCGGCTCCGGCGGCGAGCAGTACCGCCCAGCCGATCGTGAGGATCCGTGCCGCCAGTTCCCCGCCGTTGAGTGCGAACGGTAGGGCGGACAGCCATGCGTAGAGCGGTGGCTGTGCGAAGAACACCTCCGCGTAGGGCTGGTGTCCGTCGGCCACCGCCAGCGCCGTCTGCCAGTACACCCCGTCGTCGTAGTCGAGTTGCACCATCCGCAGGTGGCTTGCCCGCACCAAGAAGGTCGCCACGACAGCGACACCGGTGGCGGCCAGCGAGCTACGCGCCGCAGCGGAGACATTCACGGGCAGGACTCTAACGACAGCAGCCGTGTAACCGGTTGGAGATGCGCGGTCGATGGATGTCGCCAGCGGAGGGGCCCATCAGGCAGGCAGCGAGCGGTTGCGACGCCGCGAGCAGCGCTGTCAACAGACGAAGGTTCCGTCGTCGTCGAAGTTCGGGTTGTCCGCCACGGGCTGGCCGTGGCTGCTGGGTAGCTCGGCGAGGGGGACCCGGACGGTGGTGCCGGTGGTCAGCCATACCGCTTCGGCGGGGTCGCCGGGGTGGGTGGCGGTGGCGATGGGGACGTCGTCGTGCCGGTCGCGCAGAGCCCGGTGCAGATGCTCCTCGCGGCGTTGGCTGCCGAGCCAGAACAGCACCGGGTAGCGGGGGCCGCCGCGGCGGGTCAGCTGCGCGTACCGGTCGAGTTTGGCGATGACCCGGGTGAGGGGTTCGGTGCCGGTGTCGGCTTCCAGGAAGAACCCGACGGTGGTGTCGCCGACGCGCCACAGGCCGTGCCCGTCGGCGGTGATGGTGCGGAACTGGCGGGTGGTCAGTGCCTCGGACCACCACCGGTCCAGGTAGGTCCCCGGATGGTGGTGGGTGTGGGTGGTGAGCCGGACGAAGAACTCGTTGACGGTGAGCAGGTGGGTCAGGTGCGGATTCGCCGACAGCCGGTGCACGGCCTGGCGGGTTGCCCGCAGGGTGGGCTCCGGGCGTCGGTGGGCGGCGGCCTGGAAGCGGTGTCCCTGGTGGCCGAGGGTCCAGTGCCAGGGTTGGCTGCCGCCGCCGGCGCGGGCGAACCGGAACCGGTCCAGCAGGCCGAGGCCGGCGAGTTCACCGAGGCGGATCTGGCAGGTGCGGCGGGCTCGGAAGAACAGGCGGTGGATCTGGTCGGTGGTGAGGACCTGGTGGTCATCGAGGAGGTGCAGCAGGGCCCGGTCGCGGGCGGTGATGTGCGGGTAGAGGGACAGCAGGTCGGGAGAACGTGGTGTGGGCATGAAGGGTCACCCCGTGGAGAGAGAGTCCCGTAGGGAGTCTGGATGAGTTGATCGTCCTGTCGTGGGGGCCGACGCCAGGGTGTGCGCAGGTGGGGCACCTGACAGGTCCGGTGGTGGGGGCTCGTTTGTGGGCTCGTGTCGTGGACACCCCCAAACGAGCCCCCGATGCCGTACCCGGTCGAGCCCCCGAACGCGCAGGCCCCTCAGACGAGTCAGCGGTCGCGGGAGGTCATCCGTCGCCTCATCGCGGTGCGGGCGAGTTGCTGCATCGGCGGCTCGCTGTCGGTGCGGGTGTGGGCGGTGGCGCAGGCTTTCCGGATCGCGGTCGCCGCACCGATCACCGGCGTCGGCGGGTGGGTGGTGAAGGTGAACGCGGGTAGCTCCCGGTTGCCGACGAGCAGCCGGGCGGCGGCTGTGTAGACGTCGAGGTGGGCGAGGTCGTGCTCGTCGAGTTCGGGTTTCGTGTGGCGGGACAACTCCCGGGCGTCGGCCGGGTCGACGGTGAAGAACAGCTTCGACCGGGCGTTGGCCGACACCGCCGCCGCCACGTCCCGGGGGAGTTGGGCGAGGTCCTGGTGCGCGAGCACGAGACCGAGGCGGAAGCCACGTGCTTCGGCGAGCATGTCGCCGATGCTGCCGGGCAACGTCAGGAAGTTCTGGCATTCGTCGATGTAGAGGACGGCGTCGCGGCGGCGGTCCTCGGCGATGCTGGCGCGGGCGATGGCGGCCTGCCACACCCGGGCCACGATCAGCGATCCGAGGATGCGGCTGGTTTCCTCACCGAGAACACCCTTGGGGAGGCGGCACAGCAGCACACCGCCGTTGAGGACCCGACCCATGTCGAATGAGGAGTGGGCGTTGCCGATGACGCTTTTGACGAAGTCGCGCAGCAGGAACGCCCGCAGCCGGGCGAGGACGGGGGCGATGACCTGACCGCGGAACTGGTCGTTGATGCCGTCGTACCAGAGCCAGAACCCGCCGAGGCCGTCCGGGTCGTCCAGGCCGTGGGTGAACCGGCCCCGGAACTGGCGGTCCTGCAACAGTGACGGCACGAGACTCAGCGTGGGTTTCGCGTGCCGCATCAGCGTCAGGCACGCGACCCGCATCGTGTCGTCCATGCGTGGCCCCCACTGCCCGGCGAAGATCTTGGCGAAGATCCCGACCAGGTTGTCCACTGCCAGGTGCGGGTCACCCTGGTCGTCGAGGGGGTTGAAGCAGCCCGGGTTCTCCTGGTCCGGGTCGATGATGACGATCTTGTCGGCGTGGGAGGCGGGGAGCCGGTCGAGGACGTCGGTGACCAGGTCCCCACGCGGGTCGACCACGACGGTTCCCCGGCCGGCCCTGATGTCCGCGAGGATCATGTTCAGCAGCAGCGTGGACTTACCGACGCCGGTTTTGCCGACCACGTGCACATGCTGCCGGGCGTCGGCCACCGCCAACCCGACGCTGTGACCGCCGAGCTGGGAGCGGCCCAGCACCTTCACCCCCCGTCCACCGGAGGGCACCTGCACCGGCGCCGGCACCGCTCTGGCGCGTGCCCGGTCCAGGCCCGGCACCGCGAGGTCCTGCGGTAGCGCGGCGAGGACCGCGAGTTCCGGGACGGTCGCCAGGAACCCGCGGCGTAACCGGCGGCCGGCGAGCGTCGCGACCGGCTGCGGCATCCTCATCCGCCGTAGCCGGTTCGGGCCGGTGTACGCGGCGGCGGCCGTGGCGATCGTGTGCCCGAGCCCGATCAGACGCGCCCGCAGCTGCGCCACGCGGTCGGTGTCGGTGGGGCTCTCGTCGGCGGCGACGGCGAACCGTACGGCGATCTCGACGTGCGGCACCCGCACCGCCTTCTCCACGACCGTCCGGGCGTCGGCTGTAGCCACCGGGTCCCGCTCCGCCACCCGCACCCCCGACGCCAGGGTGCCCGGTCGAGGCGACCCGGGGGTGAACACGTCGAGGAACCACAGCAGCAGGGCGACAGCCATCCCGGCCACCTGCGACACCGCCCGGGCGGCCAGGTCCGGTCGACCGTGGGGGTGGGTGGCTGCGGTCGCCGCCGCGCGGCGGGCGGCGCGGACCCGGCGCGTCGACGCCGGGCGGGCGAGGATCTGCACGCAGGCGTGTTCCCGGTGACGGACCTCGGCCCCGGCGGCGAGCAACGCCCGCAGCGGATCCGTGTCGTGCACGGTCCGCAGCGGCACCCCGTCGGGACGCTGCGGCCAGTACGCCCCACCCACCTCCACGCCGACGTCGGTGGGAATCGGCGCGGCAGTATCGCTGACGGTCAGGGTGGCGGCGGGCCACGCGGCGCGGACGGCGGCCTCGACCGCCCCCAGCGGCACCGTTGCCGGCACCCACACCCGGATGGTCAGAGCCCGGCCGGTCCAGGTGTACTCCCAGCCGACATGCGGGTAGCCGAACACCCGTCGCCGCCACGCCGGTGGGGTCAGCGCACCGACCATCAGGGTCCAGAACACGGCAGCGGCCTGCGCGGTGACCTCCGGGGGCGCGGCGATGGTCAACCAGCGGGCCCCGGCGGTCAACCGACGATGCCGCCAGGCGAGCACCTGGTCATAGCTGATCACCGCAACGACGATCGCGGCGGCGGCGACGACACCGAGCCACGGCCGGACCAGGACCCACTGTGCAAGGTCCGCCGGCCATGATGTGGTCGTCATGCGGCCTCCCCGATGCCGGTGACGGCGAGGGTGTGCTCGGCGGCCGATGCGACGCTGCGGAACGGGATGCGGCTGCCGCCAGCGACGAGCAGGCCCTCACCTCGCGACGCGGACAGCAGCAGCCGCGACTGTCCCGCGGTCAGACCGAACGCTTCGCTGACCGCGTCGATCGACTGGGTGGACTGCCGCATCAGTACCTGGGTGGCGGCGTTGGACACCACGGCGAGTCCGAGGTCGGTGGACAGCACGTCGGCGGCGTCCTGGGTGATGACGGCGAGCCCGGCGGAGCGTTTGCGGGCGGCTTTGGCCATCCGGAACAGGAACCGGCTGCCCTCGCCGTCGCGCATCAGCAGCCATGCCTCGTCGACCACCACGAGGTGCCGCCGCCGACGCGGCCCGGGGGCCGGGGTGTCGATGCCCGACCAGATCGCATCCAACGCCAGCAGGGTGCCCACGGTGCGCAGCTCGTCGGGTAGGTGCCGCAGCGACCACACGACGAGGTGCCCGCCCGGTGTGGTGGTGGTCGGCCCGTCGAACAGGCTGGCGAAGTTCCCCACCGTCCACGGGGCCAGCCGGGTGGCGAGCTGCCGGGCGGCCGAGTCGCTGTCGGCGGTCAGGGTATCGGCCAGGTCGCGGAGCAGCGGCGCGGGTCGGGTCCAGGTGGTCGGGTCGCCGGTGATGCCGGCCCGGTGGTAGGTGGCGGTGATGGCCCGGTCGAGGGCGGCGCGTTCGGCCGGTGGTGGTGGCGTGCCGAGAAGGACGGCGACGACGGTGTGCAGGTAGAGGCCGCGGCGGGTCAGGGTGTCGGGGCGGGTGTCGGCGGGCAGGTCGAGGGGGTTGAGGCGGACGCCGGGCCGGCCGAGGGCGATGACGGTGCCGCCGACGTGGTCGGCCAGGGCCGTGTACTCGTCTTCGGGGTCGATGACGCTGACGGTTGTGCCCTGGTACAGGTTGCGTAGGACGTCGAGTTTGACGAAGTAGCTTTTGCCGGCTCCGGAGCGGGCCAGGACGACGGAGTTGTGGTTGTCCTGCGCCCACCGGTTCCAGATCAGCACCCCGTTGCTGGTGGTGTTCACCCCGTACAGCACCCCGTCGGGTGGGGTGATCACGCCGGGGGCCGGGGCGGCGAGGTCGGCTGAGGCGAGGGGGAACGCGGCGGCGAGGGCGGTGGTGTCCAGGATGCGGCGCATCCGCAGCGGGTCCACCCCGACGGGCAGGGTGGCGATCCAGCCCTGCTGGTGGCGGAACGTGGCCGGTTGCAGATCCAGCAGCACTCCCGCGGCGGCGGCCTTCACCCCGGCGGTGACGGTGGCGAGTTCGTCGAGGGTACGGGCGTGGATGGTGACGTAGATACCGACGTCGAACAGCTTCGCCGCGCCGCGGGCGACCCGGTCGGCGAGACCGGCCGCGTCGGCGGCTGCCGCCTCGACCATCGGGTCGTCGAGACGTCCACGGTCGGCGTCGAGACGGCGGGACGACTCCAGGCGGGCGCGTTGCCGCTTGAGCATCGGCGCGGCCAGCTGCGGCGCCACCGGGTCCAGGTGCACCGCGACGTCGACCCGCCCGGGATACGACAGCAGCGGATCCAACCACGCCGGACCGACCTCGGCGGGGTAGCCGCAGAGCACGTAGGTGGCGGCGTAACCGTCGCCGACCTGCACATATCCCGGGTTGACCGACACGGCGGCGGGGGAGGGCATCGGGTCCCCACCCGCGGTATTCCTCGTCATGATCGTGGGTCGTTTCATGGGGTGCTCCGTAGGGTGATCGGGATGCCGGGCACCGCGCGGGGGCCCGGTGGTGGGGCAGCGAACGGGTCCACCGCGCACGCGAGCGCGGCAGTGACGGCGGGCCCGTCCAGGGCGGTGGCTTCGACACCGAGACCGGACAACGCGCGCACAGCCGTGTCGGCGGTGTGTGCGCCGGTGACGACGGCGAGGACCTGCCGGCGCAGCGGATCCCGCGTGTTGTCCAGGTCGACCAGGAAGTCGGCGTAGTCGGCGGCGGCCGCCCGCAACGACGGATGCGGCAGCCGAGACGCGTGCTCGACGGTCGCCTGTGCGTAGCCGGTCAGGTCGTGGCGTTGTGCGGCGACCACGATCTGCGCGGGCCCGGTCAGGCCGTTGAGGAACCGGCCGAACCCGTCCAGCAGTGCGCTCTGCTCACCGCCGGTGCGTAGGTGGATGTTCGTGGTGCCGCAGGCGATCAGCACCTTGTCGCTGCCCTCGCAGGTGAGGACACCGCTCGGGCTGACTGCCGTGACCGGGGACCGCAGCGGTGCCGGCACCGGCGGTGTGCCGGCAGCTACGGCGACCGCGCTGGCCCGTGCCGCCCCCGGGGTCAGGATGCGTGGGCTGCGGCGCAGCATCACGCCGTGGCGTAGCCACACGTCCAGGGGCAGGCCGTCGCGGCGGCCCAACGCCACCACGGTCGCGGCAGCGGACCCGACGATCCCGGCGACGATCCACACCACCGGTGGCAGCAGCGGACCGTAGGTGCGGTAGGCGGCGAATCCGGCCAGGCCGGTGCCGCCGATGATGCCGAGCTGCCGGAACGTCAACCCGAACGCGATCCGGTCGGGTTCGTTGATGTTCGCCGGAACCACAGCCTGCGGGCTGCCGTCATCAGAGTTGTTCATGTGCCTCTTCCAGGCATACGGCCCGACAGGGCGGGCGGGGTGGTGGGTTATCTCGGGCGGCGGACCGGGGCGAGGCGACCCAGGCCACGCGTCATCCCCTGCAGGGTGACGGTGCGTAGGACGAGCCCGGCGATGTTCGGGCTGCGGCCGGGTCGGGTGACGAAACGCCCCATCAGGCTGGGGATCTTCACCGTGGTCCAGAGCACGACGATCACCAGCAGCAGGTTGAGGGCGTCGGAGCCGGGCAGGCCGAGCAGCATCGGCAGGTTCGACTCCGGATCGGTCAACAGGTGGATGCCGGTGGAGAACGCGACCGCCTGCAGGGTGGGCGTGGCCAGACAACCCAGGAGACTGCGCCACCACAACTGCGCGGCGCCCTGCGTCCAGGGGGTGGCGTAGCAGGCCAACGCCACCGGGGCGATCCCGACCAGGATGACCAGCACCCCGATCCGCACCAGCCAGCTGACCACCAGGGTGAACAGCAACCCGACGATCAGCAGCCCGATCACCACCGTCAGCAGGGCGGCACTCTGATCGGTCATCGCCGAGGTGAGCCGCGCCTGCACGAACGTCACCGCCTCGGTGGTCGGTGCGGACACCCCGACCATCGACACCGTCAGCGCATTCGCCACGTCGATGAGGGCCCCCGTCAGCGGGACCGCGAACGCCGACAGCACGAACCCGACCACCAGCCGGGGCAGCAGCTGCTTCACCTGGTAGCGGGTCTCCACCGCATCACCGACCATCACGGTGACGCCCGCGGCGATGATCGCCAGGACGAAGCAGGCGTTGACGACCAGTGCGCTGCGGGCGGCGATCGACTGGACCTGCGGCAGGACGGTGACGTCCGGTGAGACGAACAACGACGACGTCAAAAACGCCAGCAGAGCGCCGAGAAGGTCGACGACCTTCCCGGCGAGCCAACCGACCATGTCGTCCATCAGCCAGATGGCCATGACCGGGGCCTCAGCCGCCGAGGATGCCCTGCAGCACCTGCAGGATCACCGGCGACAACACCGCCAGGGCGTAGCCGACCAGAGCGGACTTGAAGTTCGTCTTGGCCTGTTCGATCTGCGCCGGATCACCACCGGCGGACATGTAACGCAGGCCACCGATGACCAGGAACATCGTCGCAACCATCGCGATGATGCCCATGATCCAACCGGTGATGTTCGCGATGACCTGGTTGATGCTGTTCACCGCCAACGGCGGCGACGCAGCGAGGTCGGACAGCACGGAGAACGTGAGGTGCATGGCGGCGCTCCACAACGGGTCTGCGGGGGCCGCCAGGTGGGGACCGAGAGACGAGGCCGATGGTCCGGTGGGGGCGCTCCTCCCTTACCAGTGGTGAAAGGGATAGCGGTGTCAGTACGCCGCGCCAGCCGTGCCGAACCGAGTGCCTCGTCCCAGAGGTGGTCCCCACCGGGCGGGCATGCCGTGGATGACATGCACCACCCAGATCTCGGCTGTCAGGCCGATCGAACCCACCGCAGGCCTGTCACGCCCTGACCGAACCGATCAACGGGGGGTTCCCGGGCCCGCGCACCGCACAGACCGGCGGGTCCTCGACGCCCCTGGGGTGATCTCGACTCACCGGCGGTCCCGCCGCGCCGCACGCGGATGAAGACCGGTGCGCAGGGGGCAGCAGTGGCCGGAAAGCCCAGTTCAGGCAGTGAAGAGGTGCCTGAGCTGGTAGTGGTCCCACCAGGTGCTGCGGTGCAGGCGGACGACTCCGTCGGTGCGGGTCAGCGCAGGTAGTTGCCGTCCTGGATCAGAGCGGCGTCCTCGGTCCGACCGGCCAGTACCCGGGCCACCGCCGCCAGCATGTTCGGATTCGCCTTGTCGGCCAGGTCGTCGGCGCGCATCGAGAAGGTGACGTTGACGTAGACGGCGGGTTCCCATTCCCAGCGGGCCTCGTCGGCTTCGGCGTTTCGTCGCGGGTCGCGGCGGTGAGGGCGGCGACCTCGCCGACGGCAGGATCACCGGCCAGGACCAGCCGGAACTCGACGCCCATCCCCGGCCCCTCTGCGTAGTCCCGCCCGACGATCCGATGAACTTTGCGGGGTTACGTGCGACGCCCAGCGTATGGCCCGCAATGCCGACCACGTCATGCGGTCAGACCGTTACGATCTCGCGGGGACCGGGCACCCGGACCCCGCCGGACAGGTCGCCTCGAACGACAGCAGCCGCCACCACCCGTTCCGCTCGCCGCCTACGCATCCGCAGCGCCGCCGCTGTCACACCCCGCTCCACCGCCAACTGCTCGATCAACGCGTCACCGAACCGGGTCGCGCTGATCAACTCGGCTGCCTCCCCCGTGATCAGACCGGCTGCCACCGCCCGACCGAGCAGCAGGTCCGGATGCCCGTACGGCATCCGCGGCAGCCGCGACCCGCAAGACGGATCCGCCGGCAACTCCTCACCCTCATCGGCCCTGACGACTGCGGCACCCGCCCGCCACGCCGCCCAGCACAGCCGTAGCCACAACCGGGGCGCGGCAAGGTCCGCCGTACGCAGCGCCTGCAGGAAACCCGCCAGGACCTCGGAGTCCACATCGTCGGCATGCCGGGCTGCCTGACCACGACTGATCTTCGCCGCGAGATGCGTCAACGCGGGCAATGCGACACCGATCGCTCCCACCACCCACACCGGACCCAATTCGCGGGCATGCTGCGCCAGTTGCCGCCACAACCCGTCGGTGGTGTCGCTGTCGAAACGCTCGCACCGTAGCAACACCCGCAACTCGGTCAGCGGCAGCAGCACATCCGGTAGGCCCGTCACCGGACGGGCATCGAACACCAACGGTGCGGGCTCACAGGTCAACAACGCGAACGCCGACTCGGCGGTGGTCAGGGCCGTCACGGCACCACGGGAACGGCTGTTCGCAGTCATGCAGATGCCCCTCGACAGATGGTCCCTCGCTGACTGCGGGAACCGAGACGACCGATTGGGTCAGCAGGACCTGACACGAGACCCGGTTTGTCAGACCGCGACAGGACCTGTCAGCCCATGACAGGTTCGCTGCTCGGCACGACACACGGCCAACCAGCGGACGAAGTCCCTGCGCGCCCGATGCTCGCCGAGGGTGGACCCGACGATGCCGACCGTCCGTGGCCGGCGTAGAGGCGTTCCGATCGTTGCCGAAGTCGACCACGAGTGCTCTTGATCTGGGGATGTTGTTGAACACGGGCATGAGCGGGGTGACGTCGTGACGGTTGCCGCTGTTCAGGCTGGCGGCAAGGGGAATGACACCGCGTCGGTGATGAGGTGGTGATTCGAGCCTGACTTGTGGCGGTCAACCGGGCTCGTACCGGTTTTGGCTCGCCCTTGAGCGCCCGGATGTGCGAGCCATCGACCATCACCCGCGACGTGTCCAGCTGATCGGCGACCGGCAGCACCTCGTGCAGTCGTTTCCACACACCGGTTTCGTTCCAGTCCGGCAGTCATCTCTGCGTGGACTTGCTCGCCTCGGTCGCGGTCAGGCGCAAGCCGATGTCGCCCGGGCCGCGGCCGCTGCCACGATCGAGGCGAGGTCGTCGGGGGCATCGATGGGAACGATGTGTCCGCTGTGCGGAAGCAGGTGCTCGTCGAGGTGGTCTGCGATCAGTGTGAGCTGGCGCGCCGGGACGTCTCCCACCGTCGAGGCGCCGACGGCTGTCACCGGCATGGTTAGCCGGCCTCGTTCGGCCCAGGAACGATTCCACTGCGCGTTCGCGGGCATCGCGCGGTAGTGCGCGAAGGCCGCGCGCAGGCTGTCTCGTCCGGTATAGGCGCGGACGAAGTGCTGTGCGAGATCCTCCGGCACGCCACGGCGGGACCCGATGGCGAGGAAGAAGCGGATGTAGCGGTCCTCGTCGCCGCTCAAGACGTTCTCAGCGAGACCGTTCGGCGTTTGGTGGAATCCGAACCACCACGGTCTGCCAGAGCCCAGGAACGCCTCCGCGCCGGCGAGCCCGCTGATGACCGCCTCCACGACGGTGAGGCTGAGCACCCGATCCGGGTGGGCGGCGGCGAGCGCGAACGCGGGCGCGGCACCGACATCGAAGCCGACGACGTGCGCTGCCTGCAGACAGAGCGCATCGAGGAGGCGAACCTGGTCCGTCGCGAGGCTCGCCGCGTCGTAGCCGCTTGCCGTCCGCTCGGTGTCGCCCGTTCCACGCAGGTCGGGCATGAGCACTTCATGGCCCGCAGCAACGAGCAGTGGTTCTACCTCGCGCCAGATCTCTTTGGTGTGCGGAAAACCATGGAGCAACATGACGGGGCTTCCCGCACCGGCTCGGCGCACGCTCACTCGAAGATCGTCGAGCTGAATCGTCTTGCTCGTCGAACGGTAGCGCGGGGCGGCACGACTCATCACAACTCCTAGTTACCATCGGTTACCTGAAAACGATAGGAGAGCTTCTGTGGGCAGGAAAGAGGGCACGTCAGGCATCCTTGGTCACCCTGAAGTAACCACCCCACGGCACGGTGACCTCTTCGACGCCAACTGCCCAACACGGCTTCTGCTCGACCGGGTGGGATCGAAATGGACCGTCATGATTGTGTTGCTGCTCGCCGACGAACAGGAGCTGCGATTCGGTGCGCTGCGCCGCCGCATGCCGGGCGTGTCACAGAAGATGCTCACCCACACCCTTCGTCAGCTCGAAGACGACGGCCTCGCCCATCGCCGGGTGGAACCCACCAGCCCGCCCGCCGTGCACTACTCCCTGACAGCGCTCGGCGACACACTCGTCGGTCCGCTGCGCGAGCTCAAACGCTGGGCCGAGATGAACATGGGCGCGATCGATGCGTTGCGCACGTCGGCGATCAAGTCGCGTCACCACCAGTAGGTGAGGGAGGGGCCTCAGTGCTCTTTAGCTGATGCCGAGCAGGGCGAGTGGGCGGGTGCTGTCGCGGGGGTGACGTCGGTTGGCGGCGGCGATTTCGCTGACGCCGGTGAAGCTCAGGGCGGCGTTGCACAGGTCGGCCACGACTCATGATCCGGTGCCGGTACAGATCCGGGTGCGGTCATCGTCGTAGGTGCCGTCGCGGACCCCAGGAGATACTCGTTGTCGACCGACCAGCGGCTGCGGGCCACTCGGCCAATGACGCGGTTCGGCTTGGCGCCGACCCACCTTTCACCGAGTGCCGACGACTGTCGGCGGTCAGTGGGAACTCCCCAGCGGCGGCCACTTGGCGGGGAGCTACCTGGCCGCCGGTGGTCACTCTGCGTTCCCGGATGGTTCGTTGTTCTTGATCGGTCCCGGCGGCAGCTAGGGCCTGGCTCGGTAGCACCTGGATGGGGTTGTTGCACATGCCGTAGCGGCATGTGGTGGGGTCGGAGCACCACAGCACGAAAGGTTCGGTCTGCGATGTACCCCTCCCTCACGCCTCCCCGGCAGGTCAAGATCGGTGATGCCGCCGCGTTCGCCGGGATCACCCCACGCGCCATCCGCCACTACCACGAGATCGGTCTGCTGCCGGAGCCCGAGCGCGGCGGGGACGGCCGTCGCCGCTACGGCTATGACGACATGACCCGCCTGTTGTGGATCCGCAAGATGGCTGATGCCGGTATCAGCCTGGACGACATGCGGGCCGCCTTTGGCGAAGCCCGGGACGACGCTGGAGACGAAGCGCTGGACCACGCCCCGGCTATCGAGTCGGTCCTGAGCAGGCTGGAGGAGACCTTGGCGGCGCAGGAGGCGGCCATCAAACGTCGGCGCGCGGCTGTCCAGCGCCTGCAGGCGGTGGGTAGCCCGCTGGGGCTGCTCTCCGAACTGGTCACGGACCGGCTCACCCACCTGCCCCCGGGGGCGTTGCGCCCCTGCGATCTGGACGCCCTGCTAGTGCTGTGACCGGAAACGTTGGCCGGGTTGGGTGACACGCCGGTCAGTGGTCGTGGTGGTGGCTGGTGGAGGGTTCAGGCTGTCGGGATGGCAGAACCTGTCCGGGCTCGTCGGCTCAGTGATGACGAGGGCCGGCGACTACAGCAGATCGTGCGGCGTGGGACCGGGTCTCCGATCCGGTTGCGTCGGGCGATGGTGATCATGGCTTCGGCCAGTGGGAACACCGTCGCGGCAATCGCCCGCCTGGTCCAGGGGGACGAGGACGCGGTCCGTGAGGTGATCCACCGGTTCAACGAAATGGGCCTGGCCTGCCTGGACCCTCGGTGGGCGGGTGGCCGTCCCCGCCGAATCAGTGAAGACGACGAAGCGTTCATCGTCGCGACGGCCAAGACCAGACCGCAAGCGCTCGGCCAGCCGTTCACCCGGTGGAGCCTGCGAAAACTCGCGGACTACCTGGCTCACAACCACGGCCCGCGTCGGGTGCTCGTGGGCCGGGAACGGCTGCGGGAGTTCCTGCACCGTCACGACATCACCTTCCAGCGGACGAAGACGTGGAAGGAGACCAACGACCCGAACGCTGAGGCGAAACTCGCCCGGATCGAGGCGGTGACCACGGCGTTCCCGGACCGGGTCTTCGCCTTCGACGAGTTCGGGCCGCTGACGATCCGGCCACACGCTGGCGCGTCCTGGACTCGGGCCGGGCATCCGGACCGGCTCCCCGGCAACTACCACAAGCTGCATGGGGTCCGGCAGTTCCACGCCTGCTACAGCGTCGGCGACGACACCCTCTGGGGTGTCGTGCGCCGGCGAAAGTCCGCGGCGAACACCCTGGCAGCGCTCAAGAGCATCCGGGCCGCCCGCCCTGACGGCGCGCCGGTCTACGTCATCCTGGACAACCTCTCCGCGCATCGCGGCGTCAAGATCCGGCAGTGGGCGGCCCGGAACCGGGTCGAGTTGTGCTTCACCCCGACGTACTCGTCGTGGGCGAACCCGATCGAGGCGCACTTCGGACCGCTGCGGATGTTCGTCGTGGCCGGGTCGAACCATCCCAACCATCCCGCCGCGACCCAAGCCCTGCACAACTACCTGCGCTGGCGCAACGCCAACGCCCGTCACCCCGACGTCCTCGCCGCCCAACGCCGCGAACGAGCCCGGATCCGCTCCGAACGACAACGCCGCTGGGGTCAGACCCCCGCCAAAACGGCGGCCTGAAACCGGCCAACGTTTCCGGTCACAGCACTAGTCACGGAGCGGATCTTCGGGCCGCTGGGCGCCGCCATCCAGGCCGGCACGTTCATCGTGCTGGCCACCCACCCCGACCTGCGGGCCGAGGAGGACCGTCTTGAGGCGGCCGAGGCCGCCCTCGACGACGGCGTCGAACCCGACGACCCGCGCGTCGAAGAGCTCGCCGTACAGCGATGCGCTCACCAAATGGCCCTGAATAAGGCCATCGAGGCAGCCGGTCTCGACGCGGCCGAGGAGAAGATCTTCGAGATCTACGACGCCGACCTGAAAGGGGAGGAGGACACCCAGATGAGCGCCGCCACAGCGATCACCAAGATGCCCTACGACTTCTCTCCTGCCCGGATGCGCTGCGTGGAACTCGCCGGACGGCTCTTCGGCGAGGCCCTTGCCGACGCCCACTGCGCGGACAGCTGATCGCCTGTGCCCTGCACTGACGTGGCTCGACAACCGGTCGCGTTCATCCGCTAGACCGATCGGGTCAGACGTCGTGCCCAGGCCGTAACCAGAAGTGACATCACAACTGGCCATACGTGGAGATTCCGGACTGGCCGCTGACAGACGACACGCGGGTAGCCAGGTGGAACGCGGACGCGACGTGGTGAGAGCGTTCCGCGTCCAGGTGCGAGTTGCTTCAACCATGGTGACATGTACTGGTATCTATTGCCCACTGGCGTTGCGCTTGCGGCGGGATTCGCGGTCCTGACCTTCCAGCGCCGACGTCGTCGGCCCCAAAGCCCAGCGGTGAAGATGGCGGCCGCGCGGGCCGCCATGCGATCGATACGCCACGACTCGCCGCGCCCTGATCGTGACACCTTCCACCGGGGCCGGGGAGTCCCAGACCGGCACTCCGCTGCCATCGCGGAGAACACCGCGTATGGAGACGCTGCGAACCTCGACACCGCAGGCGGAGGGGGAACGGACTGAACCCAACACGCGACCAGCGCAGCCACGCGTACCGGATCGCGAAACACCCCCTTGTCGACCGTCAGCCGGCGGTAGCGGCCATCGCACCATCCAGGTGATCCCAGGTGCCTTCGCCGCAGGCGATCAGTCCTACCCATTGAACGCTTCATTGGTGCGGACCTGACCGCCGCTACGGCGATCCGCGCGGAGGGAAGCCGTACTCGCCGGTGGCGATTGAGGGAAAGCCACGGCCCTGGGTGCCCAGCTCATCGGCGACCAGCAAACTCCTGCGTTAGCAGGAGGTCAAGACCTCGTCCTCATCGTGGCCGCCGCCCTACCAGACCGGGCCCGGCCGCGTGGATGACGTGCCGTAACGGCGGGTGGAGGCCGAACGCCTGCGTCGGCATCGCGTCACCCGGCTCGGAGGGGCCGATCGCGGCCCGGCCTAGGCCAGCGGAGGACCGGCGGCGCGGTGGACCGCCCCGTCGACACCACCACCCAGCAGCGACTCATGCGCAGCCGTGACCACGACGTCCATGTCCTCCCGCGTGATGCCGCCCAGCACAACCTCGATCGTGCAGCGGATTCCAGACATGCATCAAACGATCACGTCATGGCGGCGGTCCAGCCATCGACGTACCGCCACGAGGTCGATACGGGTCAGTCCCGCGTACGGGTCAACACGGTGCAGAAGCGCGGGCTGTGAATGGTGTGCGGCGACCCAACGCCGGTCAGCATCGGTGATCTCATCATCGAGCCAGACGAATGGACGCCCTGCCGCCCAGCGCACCAACGACACGGTCTTCCAGTGCACTCCACGTGGTGGTTCCTCGTCGTCGGGCCAGTCGATGACGGGCAGGGCGGGCAGACCGATCCGGGGTGCCACGGCCTCGTTGGCTTCAGCCATCCAGGTGCTGGCCCAGGCCAGCTCACCCGGCAGGGCGGACAACCGTTGACCGTCGGCGGGATCGAGACGATTCAGCAGAGGATTGCCGCGACGGTCGGGATCGTCCGCCCGCTGTCGCTCGCGACGAATACCGCCGTGGTGAGACCGGGCCCGGAACGGGATCAGCACACCGTCGATGTCGATAAAGATCATCGGTGGTCCGGCGCTGACAGGCACTGCCGAACCGTACCGCGAAGGGCAGCCCGGGCCGGTACGCCAGCGGCTGCAACCTTCAGCCGTGCGCGATTGCGGGATGTGCGTGCAGGTGATCTCGTGCGTTCTTAGGGGTTCGTCCGGCGGTGGCTGCCGCCGTCAGGACGGTTCGTTCGCGCTCGCGGAGGGCGTTGGTTGGTCGCGGCCCACGGTGTTGACCCGGGCGCGGTCGCCGTTGAAGTCGAGGGTTCAGGCGGCCGGCCAGGCAGGACCGGTGTGCGGCGAAGGAGGCACATCCCGGTCCCTCACTGCTGCGCACGTCGACGGTGACGCCGTCGCCGCCAGGGCTGAGGATCGTCAGCTGGCCGCAGCATCCGCATGGCGAGCTGAACTCGTGTAGGTCCGCGGCACGCATCGTGAGGCGTATCCAGACGGGCGGGTGGTAGCGGCTGATCTCCTGGACGACCGCGTCGACCTGCTCGCTGACTGGCGGGTACTCCTCGGGCAGCGCGCGAGGTCGGCCCGACAGGCTGTCGATGGCGCCGGCATCGACCGATGCGCTCACCGTTTCATGCCCGAGGACGCGAGCCGAGCCCCCCCAACGCTCATGACTGATGATCGTCGCCCGCACGGTGGTGCCCACCACCAGGTCACCACCGACACTGTCGAAACGCTGCATCGGCTGATCGTCGCGCACGACCTCGTCAGCGGCACAGCCCTGGCGTGACGATGCCCTCGCGAGGCGATCAGAGATGTACCAGGTACGACTTGCTGCGCGTCAACGTGCTCGGCGGCTGGTCTGTGCATTCGGATCGAGCAGTGTGGTCAGCGTTTGATGGTTGGAATGCTGAGCGCGGTGAGGTGTCCCTTGCCGATCGCGTACGCCAGAGGATCGTCGCCGGTGAACAGTTGCTCGATGGGCGTTGGTAGCCGCACGCCGGCTTGGACACCGTCACGGTCGATCAGGACGAGGTAACCGTCAGAGCGTGCGAACAGTGCTCCGTTTGCCGTGGGGACGGGTGCGCATGCCGTGCCGGGGGATAGGGTCGTGATCTCCGTGCCGCCATCGGCCAGCTCGACCACCGTGATGCGGGAGTCTTCGGCCAGGATGAGCACACCCTCGATCAGGACGGGGGCCAGGGGCGCGAGGTCCCGGTCGTGCCGCCAGAGCGTCTCCACCCCGATGGACGGGTGGAATGACATGACGGTGCGTCGGCCGCTGACGAACACGACGCGGCCGTCGTCACTGTGGTGATAGGCATTGCCGGAGTCCGGGAACTGCACCGGTGCCGGCAGCCGCCATGTGCCCAGGGCAGTTCCGGTCCGCGGGTCCTCGAGTCGCAGTTCGGGCCGGTCGGCACTGGCGAGCAGTAGCGCGTCGACAGCCGAATCCGAATCTGGTGGGAGCCGGAGGGGAATTAGCCAGGCCAGTGATTCGCCTGGGGCATAAGGGGCATTGAACGGGTCGGGTGTGCCGCTGACGAGATCAACTCGTGTCACAGGGTGATAGCCGCGCCATCCGCCCAGCACAACAACGGACCCGCTGACGCTCAAGTATCGATGGAACTCCAGACCGGCTGTCGACCACATGGGCCGGCCACTCTGCAGCTCGAAGCAGTGCAAGACACCCCGCTGGCTCAAATAGAGGCAGCGTCCCTGCGCGACGGCGGTCACGCCCCAGCAATCCTCGACGCGCTGCTCCCACATCAGCTCCCCAGTCTGCGGATCCAACCGCACCAAGCGCGAGTGCCGCTCCGCCACGATAAGGACATTGGAGGCGGCAACTGTCGTCGCGCTCGATCGGAGGCACAACGACCGCGACCACACCATCTCCAAGGGTTGGTCCATCGTCAAAGGCTACGGGTCGGGCAACGTCGCCACCCTGCCGCCGCGACCGGGTACCCGCACATCGGCCATGGGAGCCGGCCCGCCGCATATGCCCAGTGGGCTTCGCTAGCATGCCGCAGACTGGCGGGAGCTGACGTGGATTCGTCCTGAGCAAACATGCTCCTTCTCGCCCTTCTGACTACGCTCGGCACCCTGCACCGGGCGGGTTGCCAGTTTCTGTCAGGCCGGGGGTGGGTTCGATCGGTCTGTCAGTGGCGCACTGAGGGTCGTCAGTACGTCCGCCGGTCCGGGGGCCGTCATGCCTATGGCCGACACAGATTCACACCGCGCGCCGATGCCCGTCGGGGACGTGGTGCCCGGTGATCCGCCGGTGCCGATCACCGTATGGCCGGTTCCCGCGCCCCGAGCGGGCGAGACCATGTCCGACGCGATGGGGGTACGGCTGGTCCACAACCTCACCCACCCGTCGGGGTTGGTCATCGATCTGACTACGGGGCCGCAGTTGGCTCGCGCGGTCATCGCCGCCCGACGACGCAGCCACCTGCACGCGGGCCGGCACGTGGGGTGGGGTCGTGAGCCGGCCACGTTGATCGTCACCGGATGGCCGGCCACCGCAGCGTCCCCGGTCGGCTTCTTCCAGCGGTGCAGGGCCAACCTTGTGCCGGGTGGGTGTGTGGCGGTGCTGTTGCCGCACGGGGACGTGATCGTGCCGGTTGACGTGGTTGTCGCCGCCAGGCAGGCCGGATTGGCGTACCTGCAGCATGTGGTGGCGGCCGACCGGCCGCCGCGACGCGGCCACCAGGGCCTGCTCGACATCCACACCGACGTGCTGATCCTCACCCGCAGCACGACGTCGGCCGGGCAAGCCGATGGTTGAGCCGATGCCGGTGACGTCGGTGTGGTTGACGTGTCAGCAGCCGGCGCGGGATCAGCGGCGGGGCCGGTACGTGTCGGCGACGTCCAGCCACCCGGGGAAGATGCTGCCGCATCTGGCCGCGCACGCGATCGGTGCCTACACCTCGCTGGGGGATCTGGTATTCGACCCGATGTGCGGGTCCGGGACCACGATGATCGAGGCCATGCATCTGGGCCGGCAGGGGATCGGGATAGACGTCGAGCCCCGGTTCACCGCGTTGGCCGCCGCGAATGTGGCGCTCGCGGCGTCGCAGGGCGCGGCGGGTAGCGGGCAGGTCTTCACCGGCGACGCCACGGGTCTGCTGGATCTGGTGCCGGCATCGGTGGTCGGGCGGGTGGCCCTGGTGCTGACCTCCCCGCCGTACGGGCGGGGAACCCACGGGCTCGTGCGGTTCACCAGCAGCGGGGTCCGCAAGCGCCACCACCTGTACGGGGATCGGGAGGCTGGCAACCTCGCCTACGGCGGCTGGTCGCGGCTGTTCGGCGGGTTCGCCGCGATCCTGGCAGCCAGCTACCAGGTGTTGCGTCCGGGTGGGTTCGTAGTGATCACGTGTCGGCCGGTGCGACGCCACCGCGACGATCTGATCGACCTGCCGGGGGAGTTGCTCGCGGTGGCCCGGTCGGTGGGTCTGCTGCCGGTGCAGCGGTGTGCGGCGATGCTCGCCGCCGTGCGGGACGGGCGGATCGTGCACCGGGCGAACATGTTCGGGCTGCTGGCCGTGCGGCGGGCCAGGGACGAGGGCATCCCGGTGCACCTGGTGGCGCATGAGGACGTGTTGGTCCTGCGCCGCAGTTGACACAAGCGATTCCTGAGCCCGTGCCGGTGGGAGAACTGATCCGGGGCGGGGTGGCGGTGTGAACCGCCGTCCGCCCCGCCAGGGCTGCCGGTGGTCGCGCCACGGCAGGCCGGGGTCCCGCCGGAGTCTGCGGCGGACAGGTACCGCTGCCGCCTGTGGGCTGTCAGGCGCTGACAGACCACCGAACCTGACACGTCGCCTCGCTGCCGTCGACGGAACCTAACCTGGGACTCTCCCTACTTTCCGTGCCACTGATCTGATGCCTTCCGCGACGGCATCGCGCCCACCCTGTTCGGTCGGCCGCCGTCGTCGGTTTCGGATCTGGCGTTCATCCCACGCTGCACCTCTCGCGTTGTAGATCGCGAGCAGCGTTTTCCACCCATCCTCAGGCGTTCACCGCCCGGTGCTCGCCGTTTCGTGCTGCCTTACGGAGGACGACATGCTCCAGCACACCTGGTACCTGGACGACATCGACTGGTTCGCCACCCTGCCCGACGCACTGCGTCTGACCGACGACAACAGCACCGTCATCGGTCAGCTCGCCGACCTGTTCGGCGGGGAAGCGCCGTTGGGGCCGGCCACGACCGTCACCGCCACGTACGTGATTCTCATGGCCCTCGAGCAGGTCGGGGAGACCATGACGTACGCCGCCGCAACTCACGACACGACCGAGTTGGGGCGGCTGCTGTGTGGTCTCAACCTCATCCAGGCCCACCTCACCCAGATCATCCAGCACACCGCCCGGCACGCCGACAACCGCAGCTTCCGCGGCCTCGCCCGGATGCCCGCCACCACCGTGCAGGCGCTGACCGCACGTCTGACCACGGCGGGTGCGGTCGGTGAGGCCCTCGCCGGCCACCTCAAGGACGCCCACACGGTGCTGCGGACCACGACTGCGTAACACCCCGGCGCAGCCCCGGGACCGGTCACGCCGTTCCCTGTTGTTCCACCGGCCGTGCCCGGCCGACCGCGCAATCCCGCGCACCGTCCGGGCACGGCCGACCGTCGTGCCCGGATTCCCACCCCTGCGGAGGATTCCGATGCCACACCCCTGCGGCCCGCTGCGGGCCACCTCGGCCAACCACTCATACCCAGACCCGGACACCGGCAGCTGCCGGCGGCGGTCGATCCACCGGACGTGCCCTACGGCCGCCGGTCCCGGGTCCCTCCCGACGGTGCCGGCATGATCGCGCCCGACGTTCCGGCGCTCCTGGCGTCCCGCCCGCTGGTGGGTGGCCTCGCGGTGCCGTGGATCACGGTCCGCATGCCCGACGGTCGGTACCGCTTCGGTGCCGTCGACTACCACCGGCACCGCCGCGCATTGCGCGATCGACTCTGCCAGACCTGCGGCGGTCCACTCGACCCTGCACGGATCGTCTTCGCGATGCGCGACAGCGACCTGAAGCTGCTCGTCAGCCCCGAACCGGGTATGCACCCCGTCTGCGCCGACTACTCCGCCCGCAGCTGCCCGATGCTGGCCGGCCGGTTACCCCACCACCGCGCCAGCGACCCCGCCGCGCACCTGGCCGACCTCGGCGTCACCTCCCACGGTGACCCCACCGGCAGCCGGGCGGCAGCCCCCGCCGAGCGGTGGCACCTGCTCTGGGCCACCGACTACCAGCCGATCATCAACCCCATCACCGGTCAGCCCGCCGCGCTGGTGCTGCCCGAACAGATCCTGCGTGTCCGCCCGACCGGACCGCCCCCGCTGAGACCGGACGACACCGGCACCCCCGCCGGCCCGGCATCGCACCCCTGAACCCGCAACGGAGTCCTGCCATGACGCTGCACGTCATCGCCGTCTACCACAACACCGACGGTCGTTTCCTGCCCTACCAGCCGGGCCACACACTCACCCAGGTCATCTCCCACTGGCGGCATCTGCCCGACACCGCCACCCCGCAGCACACCGCCGACTGGATCTACACACTGTTCAACGTCGACCTCGACACCCTGGAAGCCAACCGGGCGGCACCGCACGGTGAAGCCGACTTCCTCATCGCCTGCACCTACCGGCTGCTACGGCTGCGATCGTTGTCCACCGGAGACGTCGTCGCGGTCACCGCCCGCGGTGACACCACCTGGCTGGCGTGCGAGTTCGTCGGCTGGAAACCCATCGACACCCCGACCCGGCTCACCGGTGCTCCGCTCACCGCCGCCGGCGTCGAGCAGCAGCTGCGGCGGGACCGTCGTGCGTGAGCAGCCGAACGGTGAGGTGACGCACCCGGTGCGGGTGTTCGACCTGTGGCTGAACTGCGGTCACCTCGTCACCGTCGAACGTAGCGGCTGGTACCCGGTGTCGGTGCCGTGCTGCGACCGGCTCGGCGGCACCGTCCTGCACGGCGTCTACGTGCCCTACGCCTCCCACGTCGACCTGGTCACCCTGCGCTCCGAACGCCACGCCTCCCGGCCGGCGGGCAGCCCCGCCAGACCCGACCGGCTCATCGGCCGGCGCGCACGCACCGACGACCCCTACCGGCCAGCGCATCCCGGCGACGACGGCCACTGCGGTCGCTGGCCGGCCCACGTCGGCGCCACCTGGAGCCTCGACGGCTCCCTCCCCGAGCCCGACTGATCGGTCGACCTCACCACGCCGGCCCCGCTGCGGCGGCCACCGAAAAATACGGCCCGCCAGCAGGCGGGCCGTCGTCGTTCAGGACCCGGGACACTCCACCTGCCCACGGAGTACGTCCCGGGTCCTTCCCATGATGGGAGGAACCCGTGTCCACCACACTCCTCGTGATCGCGATCCCCGTGGCCGTCACCCTCGGGACCGCTGCCGGCTACCTGGCGACCCGGCGGACCGTCGAGCGGCTACGCGCCGAACTGGCCGACGCGGCCTGGCAGCTGACCCACGACCCGCTCACCGGTCTGCTCAACCGCATCGGCCTGCGCACCGCCCACACCGCCGTCGCAGCCGGCCCACCGCGACCGCTCATCGTCATCCTCCTCGACCTCGACCGGTTCAAGGAGGTCAACGACGCCCACGGCCACGACGCCGGCGACGACCTGCTCATGGAAATCGCCGACCGGCTCGGACACCTCGCCGACGCCGCCGACGGCACCGCCGCCCGCCTGTCCGGCGACGAGTTCGCCGCCATCCTGCCCCTGCGCCACCACCGCCTCGACGACCTCGCCGACCAGATCACCACGGCGATCGCCGCACCGGTCACGATCCAGGCCGACAACGGCCCGGTCACGGTGACCGTCACCGCCAGCGTCGGCATGACGATCACGGCCAGCACCGACCGGCTGGAGGACGGGCCGCTGCACCGGGCGGACACCGCCATGTACCAGGCCAAACACCACGGCGGCGACCGGCACCTGCTCTACACGCCCGGCATGGTCATGCCCGAGCAGGGACACCGTCGGGGACCACGCCCCCGTGACCTGCGCCGCGACCGGTCCGGGAGCGTCGAATGAACCTCACCTCCCGCACCGCCTGCGCGACCTGCCACCTGGTGCTGACCGAGTCCACGCACGAGGGCCGCACCGTGTACCGGCATCCTGTCGCCGAGGGCCGGCACGCCGTCGTCCCCGTCGACGCCCGCCAGCTGCCGGACGTGTTCGACCGCTGCCACACCTGCACCGGCGCCCCACCGGTGTGGAACTACCACACCGGTCTCATCCAGATCGCCGCTGCGGGCGCGGTCGAGACCTACAACGACCAGTGGCACGTCTGCTACCGGTGCGCCCACCACATCGAATCCGACGACGTCGACGCTCTCACCGCGCACTGCGCCGCCCGCATGCAGTGGCCACCCCACAGCGACGAGTACCTCATCCTGCGCACCCTGCACCGGTGCATCCTGCTCGGCAGGGAACACCGGACGCTGCTGACCGCCACCGACTGGCCGCCGGCCCGGATCACCGCCGACATGCTCCCGAAGATCCGCGACCGGCTCACCCGGCTCCTGCGCGGCCCCGACCACCTCCCCGCACCCCTGCACGAGCCCGGCCACCGCCGCACCCTCGCCGACCAACTCGACCTCGCCCCCCTCTACTGGATCAACCAGGACTTCACCGACCACATCGCCGACGTCACCACCACACAGCCACCGGCGACGGTCACCGACGACCTCGTCGCCTCACCCGCCGGCCTCATCGCCTGGCCCACCCCCATCGGCGTCACCGGTCACCTCGCTGCCGCGTCCTGGACACCCCACCGCGACGGCTGGCAACTCACCGGCTACCGCAGCATCGGCACCGCCCTCGACGACGACCTGATGCCCGCACTACGCCACGAGATCGGCTGGCTGGCCCCCGTCCACACCGAACACCTCACCCGCCGCGCCACCCTCGACGGACACCACCCCCTCGGCCCGCTCATCACCACCTGGCTGCTGATCCACCAACAACTGACCGACACCGTCGCGGCGAAGCTCCCCAAGGGCACCACCAGGGCGTACCAACGCCAACGGCGACCGGCCCCCGACGTGCGGATCGTGCGGATCGCACCGCACCCCACCACCGCACCGGAGCCACCCACCCCCGCCGGCCTGCGTATCCGGGCCAAGCCCGACCACCGGTTCTGGGTCTCCGGCCACGAACGTCAACAGGCGTACGGCCCCGGCCGAAGCCTGCGCCGCCCGGTCGACATCCAACCCTTCCTCAAGGGCGACAAGGACCTCCCGATCAAGCTCAGCACCACCGTCCGTGTCCTCGACGACCGCACCCCCGGCACCGAAGCGTCCACCGACCAGGGCTGACAGCACCGGACGCGGCACCAGAGGGCCCACCCCGGGGGATAGCACCCCTGTCGGCTGCCCACACCACGGGCCCCTCGCCACGGCGGCCCACCCCCGGTGAGCCGCTGCCGGCCTCGCCTCATCCCGCGCCGTACGGCGGTGTCACCGCACCTGGTGACACCGCCGAACGCGTCCCGGCCCGACCTGCACCACCGCAGCGCCAGGGGCAACCCCGCTCTCCCCGGCTGCGGCTTCTCCCACCAACACAGACAAGGACAAGCACCATGTCGTTCCCCGACAAGAAACTCACCGTCCGTTCCTCCAGCGATCTGGCCACCGCAGTGCCGTACCTGCTCGGCTTCCGCCCCGACGACGGCAGCGCCGTCGTCATCGCCATGCGGGAACACCGCATCGTCTTCGCCGCCCGAGGGGACCTTCCCGCCGCCGACGCCGCAGCACAGGAGTTCCTCGACCACGCCGCCCACCTGGCAGCGGTCATCAACCGGCAGCACCACATCACCGACACCGTGATCATCGGCTACGGACCCGTCGACCGCATCGACCCGGCCCTGCGCCTCTACGACCAGGCGTTCACCGCCAGCGGGATCACCGTCCGCCACCTGCTGTGCGTCACCGGCACCCGGATCACCAGCCACACCTGCGGCGACCCCACCTGCTGCCCACCCGAGGGAACCCTCTTCGACCCCACCACCAGCCTCGTCGCCGTGCAGGCAACCGCCGCCGGGCAGGTCGCCCTCCCGAACCGGGCAGCCCTGGCCGCCCGCATCACCCCCGTCACCGGCACCGCCCGCGACGCCATGCACCTCGCCACCGTCGAAGCGGCCCCCCGCCTCATCACCCTGCTCGCCGCCGGGAACACCGCCCTCGAACGGGCCGGCACGGACACCATCCGCTACGCCCTACGCCGACACGACGACGGCAAACGACTCTCCGACACCGACATGGCGTGGCTCACCCTGCTCCTGACGCAAACCCCGGTACGGGACGCCGCCGTGGACCTCACCGAACCGGAGGAGCACCACATCACCTTCTGGGTCGACGCCACCCGCCGCGCCGACGAACCCCTCGTCCCGGCACCCGCCACCGTCCTGGCCCTCACCGCCTGGCGCAACGGCAACGGCGCCCTGGCCCTCATCGCCGTCGAACGCGCCCTCCAGATCAACCCCAACTACGAACTCGCCGACCTGCTCCTGCAGACCCTCCAGGCCGGACTGCCCCCCTCCACGTTCGACCAGGCATAACCCAACCCCTCCCGGCACAACCCACACGACAGGAGAACACCCGTGGACCCCACCCGCAGCATGCTGCTCGCCCTCGCCAAACGGGCCGAAGAGACCCGCCTGGACTGGCAGGCCGGCCGCGCCGCAGTGCGTGCCCGCGGCGAAACGCCCCACCGCAACGAGGCGTTCGCCCACCACATCCAAGCCAACCTGTGCCTGCTCACCGCGATCACCGCCGCCGACCTCCCGGCCACCTTCCGCATCCACGACACCACCCTGTCCACCGACCCCATCACCGCAGCGCAGCAGCTGCGCGACCTCGCCCCGCCCTACGACCGGCACGGACCCATCGAAGCCACCCACGAAGCAGCCCGACAGGCCTACCGGGAGGCGTTCGCCGAACCGATCACCGCGCAGGAACAGCAGTACATCGACCTCCTCGCCGCCCTCACCCCAGCCCGCCGCGACAAGGTCATCGCCGCCGCCGAAGAACGCGCCTCCCACCCGAGGCCATAGCAGCCACCTGACACGGCTCGCGGCCGCCACGTCACCCCATCCGCCTCAGCAATGTGGTCATCGCGCCCCTCGTCGGTCACCCCCGGCTTGGGGCGCGATGCTGAGCCGGCAGACCCATGCAGGTTTCATCCAGGCCGATTCCGAGGGCTCCGGGGGTCGGCTGGCTGCCGCGTAGGCAGATCACCTCGAGGCATCCCTCGGCCTGGACCGCCGGTGTCCGGCGTTCTGCGCCCTGGACCAACTGCCGAGACCCTGCAGGCGCAGCGTGAGGGCACCGCCGACAAGATGTTCGTTGCCCCGCACGGTGTCCCGGTCGCGCGGGGCAGCACGGGCCCGAGTCCGGCGGCCGGGTCGCCGCTGCCCTGTGCCAACCCGTCCGGCGGGATCGTCGGTGTGGTGCGCGAGGATGGGCGCGTGTTCGACGGGATCGACGACATCGACTGGGTACGGCTCGGTCACGCCTACGGCTCGGCCGGCGACGTGCCCGGCCTGCTCCGCGCCCTGCGCTCGCCCGACGAGGACGAGCGCCACACTGCCTTCGGTGCGCTCTACGCCAGCATCTTCCACCAGGGCACCCGCTACGAGGCGTCGGCCTACGCCGTGCCGTTCCTGCTGGAGCTGCTCGCCGACCCGGCCACCCCCGACCGGGAACTGGTGCTGTACCTGGTGACGGTGCTTGCGGTGGGCCACGACGCGAGGTGGCTACCGCAGGGCGTCCCGGTGGTCGAGCTGCGTCGGGCGGCCGACGGCGGGCGGGAACTACTCGCCGCCAAACCGCCCCCGTGGCACGGCGACGACGAGACCCGCAAGGAGTACGTCGAGTACACGTACGTGGAGTCGCTCGACGAGGCGGACCAACAGCGGCTGTGGGCGTACATCGAGCTGGCCGTCTACGACGCGGTGCGGGCCGGCGTGCCGCTTTTCCGTGACCTGCTCACCGACGCCGACCCGGGGTTGCGCGCCGGTGCGGCGTACGCGCTGGCCTGGTTTCCGCAGGACGCGGCCGGCAGCGTCCCCGCGCTCGTCGCGGCAGCCGAGGCCGCAATGGAGGTGCACGAGGGGAGGCGGCGACCGCCCTGGTGGCGGCCGGGTTGCTCGGGGCCGCGCCCGACGCCGCGCTGCTGTCCGATCCGCGGCCGGTGATCCGCTGGGCCGCCGCGATCGGCCGGGCCCGGGTGCTCGGCGTCGACGCCGACGAGGCGACGGTCGACGAACTGCTCGCCTGGACCGCCGCCGCCGAGCCGGACAACCGGCCGGCCACCGGCGGGGCCGAGGTGCCTTTCCTCGACGGCGACCTCAACGGGTACGCGGGGATGTCCCTGCGCCTGCTCGGCCCCCGGCACACCGATCAGGCACTCGACGCGCTGCTCGACCGGCTGTCCGTCGCCGCCGGTGAACAGGCGTTGCCGGTGGCGGCCGAGGCGCTGCGCCTGGCCTTCCCCAGCGGACGGCTGCCCGCCGGGGTGCCCCGGGCTGCGTTGGCATCCCGGCAACGGCGGCTCGTCGAGGTCCTGGCCCATTCGCCCGGGGCGTGGCTGATCGACGGCGTGTCATTCGGCAACTTCGCGTCGCTCGTCGGCGACTACGGCCTGCCGCGCAGCCAGGAGGCGATGCTTGCCTACCTCGACGCTCCTGTGGCCTGACCTCGACGGTCCGCCGGCATCCACCCCGGCTGCACCGTCAGCAGCAGGTCGTTGGCGGCGGCGTCCTGCGGATGACGGTGCTGCCGTCTATCCGAGCGAGGCGAGGATGAGTTGCCTGGTGGCGTGGACCATGGGGGAGTAGCAGACAACGGGGGTCTGTGATCTCCGTACTTCTGGCGGGGTAGCGCCGACGCGGATGCGCCAGAGTCGACGCTATGCAAGAGGTTCTCACGCTGTTTGTTGGTCCGTTCGTCGGCGGGGTACTCACGCTGGCCGGTATCCGGTGGAATCAGCGAGCCAGCCGACGGCAGCAAGGCAGGGCCGACCGGGCCGCCACGGACGAGAAGATCGAGACGGTGGCGGCCGAGCTGATCGCCGCTGTGATCGATCTCCGATTGGCGATGGCGACGCATCACCCGCAGTGGAACTCGTGGCAGCGCGGTTGACCGCGCTCGGGGGTGCCCTCCTCGAGTATCACGCCGGCCGGCACAGCTCGGGTCTCGCACGGCGCGGTGATGGCCTTCGAGTGGTGGAAGCGTTCCATCACCACCGCTGCGGCAGACCTCGGCGTCGTGGGGATGGTGGCGATGTCCGCGTACGCGGCGGACAACCTGTACCGGCAGCAGCCGCAGCCGACGGCCGGCAGGCCGCCGATACCGCGCTCGAAGGGGCAGTCGGCGCGCTGACCCAGGCGGTGCGGCACCGTCGCGACCAGGCGGCTATTCCAAGGCGAAGATGGTGGTCGCATCGCCGACTCGGCTGAAAGTCAGACCTTTACTCGGTGTAGCCGCCCGGCTCGCCTGCCTTCCCTGTCGCCGTTCTGGTTGGTAGCTTCCCGCTCGAACAACGGGTGTCGTCGGCAGCCCTGACCGGCACGGTGAGAGCCAACTCGCCGGTCTTTAAGCGTTACGCAGAGCCTGCTTGGCGAACCTGACGCGAGCCTCGATCTGCGTCCATAAGGTTTCTGCAGTGGCCGTCGGGATCGGTTCGTCGTATCCGACGGTCTGGTCGGCATTGACCCAGGTGACGACCATCCAGCCGGCGTCGTAGACCTTCTGCGAGATGAACCGCTCGATGGCGGTGGCGTACTGGGTCGCATAGGTCATGTGCTGGAACGCGGGGTCGATCGCCGGCACGCGTAGCTGCCTTGGTGGAACGGGCTTGATCGGCACGCCGGTCTCGCAGTCGCGGTTGAACGTGATGCACCAGGCGGACCAGACCCCGAGCGTACCGAAGGCCTTGGTCATCTCTTGGACGGTCTTGGCGTCGACGGCGCTGCCGATGGCCTCCTCGATGCGGTTGTTCGCGTTGTTGCCCGGGCTCGACGCCTGCGACTTCAGCTCGACGACGCCCACTAGGTGGCCTTTGTGCATCGCCACGACGTCCCAATTTTTCGACCGGCGGAAGTAGCCGGGGACGACGCTGTCGATAGTCACCTCGTGCTCGGGGAGCCCTGCGTCGATGAACATCTGTTGGACGAACGCTGCGATGCTCTGCATGTGCCTGGCGTTCCGGGCCTGGGCCCCGGTGTTCGACTTTCCGTCGGCGGCGAGCTTGGCGACGGCGGCGTTCTTCGCCTTCCACCAATTCTCTAGCAGCGGCTGCACATCACGGGCCATGGGTCAGAGTCCTTCGGTGAGCTCGTAGCTGGAGAGGTCGATGTCGTAGGCCCTGGCCGCGGCCTCCGTGGCCGCAAGGACGTCCCGCCTGCGGAACGCGTCACGGAGCGCGTCGGCGATATCACCGGGGATCGCGTCGGGTGCCGGCACGCGGATCTGCTTGAGGTACTGCGCCTGGAACCGGAGGGTTCCCCCGCGCATCCGCACGCAGTAGGCCTCGATGAACGCCTGCGCGACCCGGGAGAGCAGCAACCCTCCGAGCACCTCCATATCCCAGGCGTCGGAGACGACGTAGTAGAGGTTGTGGTGCGGGTAATAGCCACCTTTTTCCAGGACGGGATGGATGCTGGTCTTCATGTCCTGGATCAGCAGCTTCGGCCTGCCCGTGACCGCAGGGTTCACCTTGTCGATGGTCCGGTACCAGGAGCCCGGTGCCTTCTTGGCGACGAAACGGTCCTTCAGGCCCGGGTGCTTTCTGAGGTACGCGGCCATCCGAGGGTAGTCGGCGAGATCGACCAGCCGGCCGTCGGTGTCCCACGGGTTCACCAGGTAGTTGCCCTGCCACACGAACGAGCCGGTCCTCAGGTCCTGCCGCATCGAGAGCGGGAGCATCCGATCCCGCTCGACGGCATCGCGATCCTTGGTGACGTACGCCTTGTCCGCGCCGGTCGCGATCCCGATAGACACCCTGGTGCCGGTATCCGGGTCATGGAGCGGGCCGAACCGGTCGTTGAGTAGCTCGATCAGGGCGAGTCTGGCCGGGGATCCGGTCGGCCACAAGGAACCGCTGTCGAACCAGTGCGGCAGTCGGTGCGCCTTGACACCGACGTCGAGAAAGTCATGAAACCAACTGTCCGAGGCGGCCTTCGCGAGCGCGAACGCCTGCGCCGCTCCGAAGTCCGCGGTGGTGTCCGCGACGACCGCAGGGCCCTGCGGCCTGTTCGCGAGGACGGTGATCGCCGGGTAGGCGGACACCTGGGCCTCGAACGCATCGGCGTCGTGCATCGTCCAGATGTGCTCGACCGAGTAGCGCGCCGCGACGAGCTCACGCAACGCAGCACCGTACTGGTTGCGCATCCACCTGTCGGCGCAGATGAAGCCGAGGCGGCCCTCTGGCTTGAGCATGGCGAGGCAGCGTTCGATGAAGCCGACGTAGATGTCCCCACGGCCGCGCATCGTGGACCAGGTCCGGCGGTACGCGGCGGCGGTCACGTCGTCGAGGTCGTCGTAGCGGATGTAGGGCGGGTTGCCGATCGCGACATCAGCCTTGCGGTCCCCTACATCGTCGAGCAGGAAGTCAGCGCGCCGGACCCAGGTCGCGGCCAGCGACGTCGCGGTCGGCTGTGCTGCGCCTGCGGCAACGAGGAGATCCCGGCATAGAGCCCGCGACGCACGAACGTGCTCGGGCTGGAGGTCATAGGCACGGATCGCATCAGCCAGCGTCGCCAGGTCTCGCCCGTGGGAGCTCGCGGAGGCGATCAGACGCTCGACGGCGGGCCCGAGAAATGCCCCCGAACCACAGGACGGTTCGATGAGGTAGAGGACGCCGAGGTCGCGATCAACCGTGTAGCCCGTCAGGTCGAGCAGCACATCGACGACCCATCGCCTGGTGAACACCTCGCCGTGACTCACTGGAAAGACCGCGTCGCGCTCCAGAAACACCTGCTCGACTGCGCTCACCATCACCCTCTGTTTGCCCGATTCATCACTTTGGCTCGTAACGAGCGATGATCACAGGTTACCCAGAGGGGCTGACATCGACGCGGAGGCCATACGTGTCGTCCCCCGAGCTCGCCAAGCTCGACATGGTGACGGAGCGAAGTGAGGGAATGACCAGATCGTCCGGGTGGGACGTGACAACCAGCGAAACCCGGCACGTGATCGGTAGTCAGGGCACACCGGTGAGGTGGGTCGCCTGGGCATCGCACGACCGCACGATCGTATTCGCCACCGGCGACGGCAGTATCCACATCTGGGGACCTGGGCATTCACCGGGGCCGAGGAAGTGCGCGCCGGCGATCCGCGCCCAGCGGGCGTCGAGGCACAGCCCGTGCAGGTGTCGTCGTAACGCGTCGTCGCCGATCTGGTCCAGGGTCGGTTCCCAGCGGGTGTCGACCACACTCACCTCGGACGTGACGTACCCGTGCCGCACGAGGCTGGCACCGATGTCGCACAGGCCGTCCGGAGCGCTCATCGTCCACGTCGCCGCGCGCATCGCGTCCAGCAGCGAGCCGTCCGTCCGTGGCCGCAGGAGCAGATGGGGATACTGCCGGTAGCCGTCGGGGCTGAGCTCGTCGAGACTCAGCGAGCCGGCCTTCAGCGCCTGGCCGATGTCCCTGCCCCACACCACGGCCCGGTCGTCGTCGGTCGTGGCGGTGATCAGCGGCTGGAGCGCGGCGGGCCGCACCTGCGTGGCGACGAACGCCGACCTGGCCAGGTCCGGCACCCAGCGGTCGGGATGGAGCCGGTCACCGCCGAGGTCGCCTGACCTGCCGTTGACGTCGGCCACGAGTTCTCCGGGATCGAGGTCCTCGATCGCCTCGCCAGCGGTCTCGTCGTCGTAGTGGAACACCGCGTACGTGCCCGCCGCGTCGAACTCCGCCAATGGCCGATATAACACGTGGCCAAGCACTTCGTCCAGTGCGACCGCCGTCTCTGTAGGACAGATGGTCCGACTGCCCGGGACCACTGACCGGCGATATGCCAGCCCGCATCCGATCCGGCCTGGGCGGTCAGCCCTCCGTGCGGCCCGGGCGAAACCAGTAGGCCAAGACGCACGCAATGTGCAATGTGCAATGTGCATCCAGAGCGTGGCATCGGCATTCATGCGGGAGGCATGAACCGCGCGCCGGTAATAGCGCATGACCCCTGACCACCGAGCCGGGCGGCGTTGTCCCGCCGTTCGGCTCGGCACCGTCTTGTCCGCGCGACAGATCAGGAGCGGCTTCTGTGGGTTCCAGCAACGTCCTCACCGCGTACGCCCTGTACGCCGGCAAGGTACCTGCCACCTCGATGCAACTACTCGCCTACATGGCCGCCGTATCCAGAGACGACGACGCCCGCCCCTGGTTCGGTCGGGGCCACCACGCCCTCGCCGAGTTCGCCCTCGGCCGGGGCAGGAGCGGACCGCTCACCCGCGCCGACATCAAAGCCGTCGAACGGGCCATCGGCCCCCTGGCCGCCGCAGGAGCGATCAGCACCGACCGGAAGGCGTCCCTGCGGCGCGACGGCACCCACACCGCCCGGTACCGCCTGCACCTCGACACCCCTCACGTCCCCCGGGAAACGGGGGACGACACCGGGGAGCCCGATCGGCCACGCCCCCCGGAAACCGGGCACGACGTCCCCCGAAATGCGTCCTCACGTCCCCCGGAAACCGTCCCCACGTCCCCCGGAAAACGGGTGACAGAGGAACCAGGAGGAACCACGAGGAGCGAGACAACCCAGGAAGAAGCCACCGTCGTCCGTACGGACCCTGCTGTTGCGCGCACACGCGACGGCGGCCCCGATTCCACCCTCGACACCCCGAGCGGACCGACCCCTCTGCGGGCGATCGGGCGCGAAGCCACCCGACCGGTGCCGGACGATGTCGGCAGCGGCCACCCGGCAGCCGTGCCTCGGCTGCCCCACAATCCGCTGCGCCGCCCCGACCGGGTCGCCCAGGCCATCGCGGAGGCCAGCGCCCGCCGACAGGCCGCCGTCGCCGCCCACCGGGCTGCCCGAGAGGCAACCGGCGACTGACACCGGCCCCGGCATACAGCGGACCCGAGCCCGGGATGCATCGCCGTGACAAGCCCACGCCCCCCATCCCCTGACGCGGCGGCCGGCCGGTCCGGGTCAGGTGACGGTGGTTCCCTCCCAGCCGGCACACCGACGGCGCTACTCGCAGGCGATCCCATCGCCGTCGCGGTCCAGTTTCCGTGAGTACCCGGGGTCACCGCGTCGGATCGGGGCCGCGCCCGCCGCGCGTACCGCCGTGCAGTTGGCGTAGTACACGTCGCCGTTGGTGTCGTCGTAGCCGCCCAGGTCGCCGTTGCCGCCGCCCGGCTCGCATGCCTCCCCGTCGCCGTCGCGGTCCAACCCGGGCCGGTAGCCGGGCTCCCCCTCGAACAACGGGGCGTCACCGGCTGCCCTGACCGCGTCACAGTTCTTGTAGTACAGGGCAGGTTTCGGCTTGCTGGTCTTCTTCCGGGTGGGGCTCGGAGTGGGGGTTGGCGTGTCGTCGGGGGCGAGTGCATCGCCGAGTTTCCGCGCCTCTACCGTTGCGGACGCCGTCGGTGCCGATGCGGGCTTCGTGTCATTGTTGTCGCCGAATGCGCCGGCAAGGCCGCTGCCGCAGCAGCACACGCCGAATAGTCCGGCGAGAGTGATGCCGATGGTTTGTTTGGCGGTGAGTGCTTTCGTCACCGGCCGAGTGTGCTGGCGGTGAGCCAGGCCGCGGGATGGTCCTTTCAGGCGGGCGTCTGTCGAGTAGGCGACTGCGGGTTCGGCGGCGGCAGCGGGATTTGCCGCACCACCTACGGGCCCCTACCCGAAAGCTTGGCGATCTTTGCGCTTGCGGCATCGAGCCGCAGAAAACTGGCGGGATGGCGTGGCTTTTCGGTTTCGCCTTCGGGTGCGGGTTGGTGCATGCCGGGCCCGACCAGTGGAGCCGCATCCCTCAGCTGGCCACACTCTCTGTCACCAAGCCGACGTCGCTCCCATCGGGCCGACCCGACCGGCCAGCATCAACCGTGTATCCGACCAAGGAGTCATCGTGACCATGCCGCAGTACCCCGGCAGCCCGCAGGACACCAGCCCGCAGCAGCAGTGGGTCAGCCCCGACGGGCAGCAGCACGACTACCCGGACGCCGGGACCACCGCGTGGGCACCCACGTCGGCGGGGAAGACGGGGAATCCGATCCTCCTTGCCGCGACCGTCGCCCTGGCCGTGTTCGTCGTCCTCGGCTTCGGCGGTTACGCCGTGTACGACCAGTTCATCCGCGAGGACTCAGGGGTGGCCGCGTGCAAGGCGATGGCCGCCGGGAAGAAGATGGACGGCAGCCCCAAGACTACCGGCGGTGACACCGCCGTCGACAAGAAGATGACCGAGGCCGAGTACCGGAAGGCACGGGCGATCTTCGAGGATTCGCGGTACGAGAAGCTACGCGAGCACGGAACGGCGATCGTGGACGTGGTGTGGCAGATGCAGGGGCTGGACGACGACAGCGGGATGGCGGGACTGGCATTCATGGGTCCGCTGGGAACGCACCTGTCGGGGTTGCAGTCGGCCTGCGCCGACCAGGGAGTCATCGTCGACTTGAACGTGAAGTGACGGTGTGCGGAAACGGCAGCTGCCGCTTCACGACCATCTCCCAACCTCAGCAGCCCTACTTCTCATGCGATGCCGTGTGGTCTGCCCATCGGACGAGCGATGGGCGTTGACCGGTGGCGATGTATTCAATGACGGCCCGGTGGGCGGTTTCCACCGACAGCACTGCCAACTCGGCGGGGATGGTGACCAGAGGGGAGTCAGATGACTCCAGAACCACGATCGGTTCGGCCGGTGGCTGTTCCACCGCGTGACCGCCGTCGGGCAGCCAGCGCAGCGCTGCCCTTTCGTTGTCGTAGTCGATGTCGAGGCGCAGGACGTCGTCAGCCCCGCTCGGCGCGAACCAGAATGCGTGCGCCCGGGTGCCGTGTGGTCCGATCATCAGCGTTTGCTTGTCGAGGAACACCCGGGCGGCCTCCGCGTCAGGTAGCTCCTGCTCACAGATGTCGAACACCACGCGGTATGTCATGACCTGACCCTCTCACCTGTTCCTGTGTAGGTTTTGGTCCACCAGGTTCGTCCGCCGTCCTGTGTCGCCCAGACAGTCAGGCGGGCACCGGCGGGCAGGACCGGGGGGAGGAGTTTGTCGCAGGTCAGCGGCCAGTCCCGGTCGAAATCCCGAAGTCCGCATGTGGTGTTGTTCAGCACCAGCTCACCCTCGTCGAGTTCGTCGCGGCGCATCCGCGCCGCGACGTGGCTCTCGACGTGGCTGACCAGGACGCGTGGCCACCCGCCGCCCCGATACGGGTGCAGGTCCGCGACAGAGGCGTCATCGTCCCGGCTGACAATGGTTTCGCCGTTGAATACCCCAGTGGTCGGGTCCGTCCGCTTGTTGCGGACCGGCAGGCTTCGACCGGTTTCTTCGACGTGCACGGGTGGCTGGGGTGACGGCGATCCCTGCCCGGGTACGTCGCCACCCGTGGTCGTTTTCCCACGTCACCGGCTGCCTGCGCCTCGCCCAACGCGCCCTCGACGAGTTGCTTCGCAGCATGGCCACGCTGCCCTACCTGTTCGAGGACCTGCTTGATCGCCGCCAGTTGGGACAGCATTGGACCCTGCTGCCCGCCCTGCAGCAATGCGGCGGTGAGATGCTGAAGCTCGCCGAGCGTGGCGATGGCGGCCGCGACTGCGGCGGTGGCCGCGTCCAGTGTGGCCACGGCGCAACCCAACACGGCAATTGTCTGCTGCGGTGACTCCTGGCCCGCGGCGGCACCAACCGCGCTTCGCGCCTGCGCGATGTGGCCGCCGACCGACGCCACGCGGGCCCGGATCTCCTGAGTCCCGATCTGAACCGCGCGCATACGCTGAGCGATCACGGTGAAGCCGGCGGCGGCTGAACGGGCGGCCACCTCAAGGGGCACCAGGACTGTTTCAGCTATGACTCGAGCGACATGCGGGCGTGAGCCGGACCCCTGCTCAACCTGTCCGGTCGGATCTTTGTCCGGGTGGTTGTTGACCAGTGAACGTGATGCGACAGCATGTAACGGTGCTTGAGGACCCGACTAAATGGCGCGAGCTTGTTGCCGAGTACGACGCACTCCGCCAACTGAGCTCCGGGCAGACGCAGCAGGCGCGCGGCCAGCGGTTCAACGGGATGATCGCCGAGCTCCTCTCCGCCTTTGGTCTGCGGGCAAAGTCGGATCAACGGAGTCTCGGCGAGTTGGATGTTGTCTTCACCTACGGCGGCCGGCGCTTCATCCTGGAGGCCAAGTGGGAGCGGGGAAGAACAGGCACGGGCCCGATCGCGAAGCTCCAGCGGCGGGTCGAGCAGCGTATGGCGGGCGTGACCGGCATCTTTCTGGCGATGAAGGGCTTCACCGCTGAGGCAATAGCCGAGATCGACAGGGGCCGACGCCTCGACGTGCTGTTGCTTGACCAGTCCCACTGGGAGGCGATGCTCAGCGGGTTCGTGTCACCGCAGGAGCTCTTCGACCTGGCCACCGACGCAGCATCGTTCCAGGCCCGCGCCTATACACCGATCGCTGAACTGCTCAAGCACCCGACGGCGACGCCCAGGGTGGCGACCGAACCTGCGGGGCGACCGATCGACGACCGGGTCACCACCATCGGTCCCATCCCGCAGGACGACCTTCGTTACGTCGGTCTCGGAGTCCAGGGGAGTCGCACGCCGCTGCTCACGCTCGGGCAGGGCATCCTCGCCGTGGATCTGGCAGGCAAGCGCGCCAACTGGGCCGTGCCCATCTCGGGCTGCAGTAACGGCTCACTGTCCGCTGCCGATGGCAGCGTCTTCATGGCCAGAGGAAACGGCATCGGGCGTTGGAAGGCCGGACAGCTGACCACGGTGTCCAGCGGGTCAGCGAAGCCACACGACAGTCATCTCCTGATGAGACCTGACGGATCGATCTGGTGCCTCGATCGAGGATCACCCGAGGCTGCGCCGGCTCACCTGATCAAAGTCGGGCCGCAGTTAGGCGACGAGAAGAGGTACCGACTGCCCACCTCGGCGACAGCGGCAACTTGGCTGACCAGCACGAGGCTGGTGGTGGCGAATGGCGGAGATCTCCTCGTACTCTCGTCCCGGTTCACCGTGGAGCGGCGCCTGTCCGGGCCGGCCGGGAACATACGTGCGTTGACTGCCGTCAACGAACACACGGTCGTCATGCTCACGGACGACCTGACAGTGGTACTCGCCGACACGGACGATCCAGAGCCGCAATTTCTGGGGCGGATCAATCGGATCGGACTACCCGGCGTGGTCGTTCGTCGCACCGAAGACTCCATCCTTGTTCTCGGCCATCATCTCGCCAAGGAAGGCCATCTCGGCGTCGCCGAGGTCGACATCCGCGGCCGCCGCCCAGCCCACGAGCATCCCTCGCAGAGGGGCACAGCGCGGCAGGCGGAGCCAGGCGGACGCAGAGCTCAAGTCCCTCCCGTTGTGGTCACTCCGCCCGCGGTGCCCAGAGCGGCAGTGGTGGCAAGAGCGACCGTCGTGCCGACGACGCAGCTGCCCGCCGAGCCTCCCCCGGCGACGATTACCCGTGTCCGCGCAGACGGAGGGCTATCGACCGAAGAGCGGCTCGATGACCAGCGCCGCGGCTACGCCGACGGCCTGACCGCAGCTAAGGAACTTCCCCTGTACGCGCTGGAAGGTCTCTTGGCGTGCAACTTCGAGGTCGCAAGTTGGTTGAGACCGTGGCGCGACCAATGGGACCGCATTGTTTCCGGACGCACCGGTGCCGGGGAGGTCCTCGCCGACTGGCTACCACCACTCGCTCTCCACCTCGGGGTGTATGCCGCGCCGCCCGGGGTGGCGCATGGGCAGATCGCACCCTCCGCCTTCTACGTCATTGGATTCGCAGACGGCGCCAAGGCTGCCTGGCTGGATGCCGTACGCAGTCGAATCGTGCCCGCAGACGCGGTGACGCTCAGGCAGTGGATCCAGGCCCCGCCGCCACGACCAGGTCTGCCTACCGGCCTGCAGACCATCGCCGGCCTCAGCGCGGCTGCGAAGAGGTCTCGCAGACTGACGATCTGGAAATGGACTGGGCGCGGTGTCCTGTGGCTGATGACGAGCTTGTTCTGCCTCGGTGAGGTCCTCGCGATCGGTATCACCGTCACCGGGGGATGGGAGCCGAACACCGTCAGCAACGCGGTGATCGGCAACGCGTGTTTCGGTGTCCCCTTCCTCGGACTCCTCTGGTTCGCCGTCTGGGACCTTCGACGTGTCGCCAACGGCGGGCGACCGCACGTTCATCACCATGCGCAACCGCCGTCCCCTCCAGTGGAACAGCCCGCACCCAGTACCGACGCGATGAAGCCGCAGGTGGAGCTGACAGCCGGACCGGTCCCCGAACGAACCGACTGGGTGGTGTCGCGCCCCGACCGGGCCAACCCGCCGGCCGAATATGCCACCTTCGCCACGCACAGTGGCCTCTATTGGACCGTCGTTGCCCTCAACTCACTCCTGATCATCATCCTGGCTATCGTGATCGCCGCTATGGGTATCCCTGCCCTCGTCAAAGTCCTCCTAGGCTTGACCGACGCCTTTCTCATCTTCGTGACCATCGCGTTCGGTAAGTTGGCGAGCAATCCCACCCGGCTGGAGATAGGCAAAGCCGGAATCCAGATCTACAGCCGCAGTGGAACCTCCTGGTTTCCCTGGCAAGCTCTCGACCGAGTCGAGATCACGCGGCTGGAGGCTGGCCGTTACCACCTCGTCGTATGGTGTTCGAACCCCGAACTGTTCCCGGAGTCCGACAACCTCGGATGGGGACCCCGCTTCCTGCCCAAACTGAACGCCGTCGGCATCTGCCCGCTCAACATCCTTCATACCCATCGGCATCTCGTCGCTCGCGCGTTGCGGATGTACGGAGGCAACCGCTATGGCCGGCTGTGATGCCGCGACGGGCGGCGTGCCCGACGAGGTGCTGCGCGACCGAAACGGAAAAGTCTCTCCGCCCGCAACCGCCGGTATGGTCCCCGCCGGGCCATGACCGTGTTGTGGACGGGCGGCAACTTCGAAGAGGTTCAGGCGCTGCGGCCCGAGGTCCGCCTCAACGGGGTCGGGAAGTTGGAAGCGGAAAGGCCGACGCATCGGGGTGTTCGTGACGGTCGGCTGGAACAATGTCGTTCACCGAAACCTGCAGTCGCCTCCGGACAGGCCTCCGTCTGAACGGCCCATCCACCGGCCTGCCCGCCGCGAGCAGACTCGGCCGGGTGACGAAGCCACTCACCACCAAACAATCCATCGGCGTTGCCGTCGCCGGACTTCTCGGCCTGTGCTGCTGCGGCAGCGGGATCGTCGGCGCATTCAGCGACGACTCGAAGCCAGCCTCAGCCCCGACCGCGACCGCCTCGGTGGAGGCGCGGAAGCTGGGCGGGGTGCTCGCCAGTGTCAGTCCTACCGCCGACCGGCCCAGCCCGACGACGGCCGCACGATCGTGTTCGCCACCGGCGACGGCAACATCCACGTCTGGGACGTCCGACGGTTGCGTGAGGTGGCTGCACTTCGCGGACACGCGCAGGTGGCCTGGTCCGTTGCCCTGTCGTCCGACGGACGGCGGGTGGCCAGCGGCTCGGGTGACGGCACCGCCCGGATATGGACGATCCAGCCACGCGGGGCCGAACAGCAGGTGCTTACCGGCCACGAGGGGCCGGTCACTACCCTGGCGCTCGACCGCGCGGCGCGGGTCGTCACCGGGGGCGCCGACGGCACCGTGCGGGTCTGGCAGCCGGACGGCACCGCCGTGGTGTTGAGCTGGTCGGAGCCGGTGGTGGCACTGGCCTGCTCACCGACAGCTGACACACTGGCCGTGGCCCTGCGCGACGGTGCGGTTCACCTGATCGGCACCAACGACGACGTACGCCTCGACGGCGAGGCCGAGTCGCTGGCCTGGTCCCCGGACGGATCACGGTTGGCGGCCGGCTGCAAGGACAACTCCGTGCGGGTGTGGGACATCCACACCCGCAGTTCCGCAGGCCTGCTGCGCGGCCACGCCGACTGGGTAAGTGCCTTGGCATGGTTACCGAGCGGTCGCTATCTCGCGTCCGGCTCCGACGACCGGACCGTGCGTGTCTGGGACATCGAATATCCCGGCGACAGCACCGTCCATTCCGGGCACCAAAACTACGTCGACGGACTCAGCTGGGCACCGGACGAGCACCGACTCGCCACCTGCTCCGCCGACTGGACCATCCGCGTCTGGGACCTTACCGGCACCGACCGTCCCCTCGTGCTCAGTGGCCATGAGAAGCGGGTCCGCGCGGTGGCCTGGGCACCGGACGGCCAACGGCTGGCCTCCGGCTCCGACGACCGTACCGTCCAGGTCTGGGACGTCGACGACAACCAGGGCGAGGTGATCGGTGTCCACCGCGACGGCGTGACCAGCCTGGCATGGCTGCCCGACGGGCGACATGTCGTCACCGGCTCGGCCGACGGCACCGCCCGTGTATGGGCCGACTCCGTCGACCCGGACGAGCTGACCACCCGAGCCCGTACCCGAGTGTTCCGCGCGCTTACCGACGACGAGCGGCGAACCCACCTGCTTCCGGGCAGCGGGGACTCATAGCGTCTGCTCGACCTCCCGGGTTTCCTCATCCACCAGGTAGTCGCCCGGGTCCAACCCCATCGCCTTACGGCGATCCGAAGCCCAGTAAGAGGCATTGGCCTCCTCGAACGACTCGGGCCCGTCATGGGAGATCACCCAGATGTGCTGACCGCGCGCGGCGTCCTTCCAGGAACCGTGGATACCGAAACCGAGATCGAGCCGCAGCGGCACAACCAGGCGCTGCCACTTGTCCACCCACTCGTCCAGCAGCCCCGCCCGGACAGTGTAGATACGGATCTGCACCGTTCTCGCCACAACACCACCCCACATAGCCGTGCGAACCCTCCGTCGCCGACCATAACCAAACCATCGATCCGCTGGGGGTGAGGGTCGATCCGGTGGCGGCGTCGAGGTGGCGGAACCTCGGCAGTCCGGCGAGGAGGTCGGTGACGCCGTGCTCGTGACGGCAAGTCCTCGACGGCCTCGGTCGACGTGGCACTGCCACTCGCGGGCACCAGTAGCTTCCGCGTCCGTACCTACCCTCGATGAAATTCAAGGAGGCATCCTGATTGTGTCCGCTTTGAGTTGGCTACGAAGCGGCACGCGATCACGCTGTCGTCGTTCGGTCTGGGCACCACCAGTCCGACCCGCCTGTCGGCTGCGTCATCCTCGATCGCCACGGTGTCGTTGTCGGCGCGGGGTATCACCGACGCAAGGGAGAACCTCATGCCGAGGTCAATGCCCTACGCGCAGCAGGAAAGGACGTCCCGCGCCGGACCTACACCAACCCCCGTACACAGTCAGACCGAAATCAGAGATCGATCTCGTCATCGTTCTCGGGTGCCGGAACCCAGTAAGGTTCCCATTCTACCGGCACAACGAGGAGCGCTGCCGGACGCGACCTTGCCCACCTCAGAACCTCGTCCCGGGTGCCTTCGAATTCCTCGACACCCGCCGATTGGCCGTCAGGCATTTCGTCTACCCATTTCGCGGCCCACACAACCCGCCGATTTAGGTCACGACCCTTATGAATATAGACAGTGCCGAACCCTGGGCGAGGGGCAGACATGACCTGTTGAGGCGCAATCTTGCTGTCGCGCATCTCCTCAGGTAGGTAGAAGGCGTTCGTTCGGCGGCGGGAGTCCTCCATGAGTGGAAGCTACCCGACTCGTGCGGGCTCGGGCCGGGAAGCGGATCGAGCGCCGCGTGATCGCCGAGCGCAGCGTCGATAGGTAGCGGTCCGGCTTGCCGGTGCGGGGGAGAGTCGTACGCTGCTGCGAACGAGCTGATCAGCCGTTCGACGCCGGCTTCGAGGATCACGGTTGTGACGAGGGAGTGGGCGGTTTCCTGCGATGGCAGTGGACGACTCGTCAGCCGTCCAAGACCGTCGAAGGTGACGTGCAGGGGCCGCTGGCGCGGGTAGCCTGCGGAGGTGAGCACACCATCCGGCGACTACACGGCGACGCTTCCCCGTAAGCGCATGGGCGCGGCAGTTTTGTTCACCGACGCCGGTGGGCGGGCGTTGCTGGTCGAGCCCGTCTACAAGGACTACTGGGAGATCGTCGGCGGGTGCGTTGACGCGGACGAGTCCCCTCGGCAGGCGGCGGTCCGTGAGGTCAAGGAGGAGCTGGGCAAGTCGGTCGTTCCTGGTCGGCTGCTGGTGACCGACTGGGTGCCGCCTCGGCCGGGTCGCACCGAGGGCATGATGTTCGTCTATGACGGTGGCATTCTCGATGAGGTGGGCACGGCCGACATCCACCTGCCGCCGGACGAGCTGTGCAGCTGGGCCTGGTGCGCCGAAGGGCAGATCCGGGAGCGGATGTCGGAGCTGCTGGCACGCCGGGTCGTCGCTGCGCTGTGCGCCAAGGCCGAGGGCACGATGTTCGACCTGGAGAACGGCTTCCGCGCGCACTGAGGTGTGTCGGCGGGAGCGCGCCATCTCTGTGTTCAGGCCGCTGTGTCGTAGCGGGTGTCATCGCGTCCTGGTCTACGGCCCGCTGGTTGCCTGGTCGAGCTGTTTGCGCAGGTCTGTCGCCTCCTCGCTGCGGCCGAGTCCATCGAGGACATCGCCGAGCGTCTGGTATGCCGAGAACAGGCGTCCACCGAACATCTGTGGTAGCTGCTGGGCGAGGGGCTGGTAGAGGGCAATGGCCTCAGTGATGGAATCCAGGGCCTGAGGCAGGTTGGTCTGCACGCTCACACTGATCCAGGCGTATGCCCACAACGATGCAGCGAGGTCGGGTAGGTGGGCGTCGGGGTTGGTTTGGACCAGCCGGCGGCGGATGTGGACGGATTCTTCGGTGGTGGTGAGGGCTTCCCGTCGGCCCAGTCCTGCCAGGCGGATGCCGAGGTTGTTCAGCGACTCGGCGAGGTCGGGTAGGTGGGCGTCGGGGTTGGTTTGGGCCAGCCGGCGGCGGATGTGGACGGCCACTTCTGCGGGGGTGAGGGCTTGTTCCCGTCGGCCGAGCTTGCCGAGGTTGTTCAACGACGCGGCGAGGTTGGGTAGATAGGCGTCGGGGTTGGTTTGGGCCAGGCGGCGGTAGATGGTGGTGGCTTCTTCTGCGGGGGTGAGGGCTTGTTTCCGTCGGCCGAGCTCTGCCAGGCGGATGCCGAGGTTGTTCAGCGACGCGGCGAGGTTGGGTAGGTGGGCGTCGGGGTTGGCCTGGACCAGCCGGCGGCGGATGTGGACGGATTCTTCGGTGGGGGTGAGGGCTTGTTCCCATCGGCCCAGCTCTGACAGGGAAGTGCCGAGGTTGTTCAACGACGCGGCGAGGTCGGGTAGATAGGCGTCGGGGTTGGTTTGGGCCAGGCGGCGGTAGATGGTGGTGGCTTCTTCTGCGGGGGTGAGGGCTTGTTCGCGTCGGCCGAGCTCTGCCAGGCGGATGCCGAGGTTGTTCAACGACGCGGCGAGGTCGGGTAGATAGGCATCGGGGTTGGTTTGGGCCAGCCGGCGGCGGATGTGGACGGATTCTTCGGTGGGGGTGAGGGCCTGTTCCCGTCGGCCCAGCTCCGACATACGGTTGCCGAGGTTGTTCAGCGACTCGGCGAGGCTCGGTAGGTGTGCGTCGGGGTTGGTTTGGGCCAGGCGGCGGTAGATGGTGGCGGCTTCTTCGGTGGAGGTGAGGGCTCGCTCGCGTCGGCCCAGCTCCGACAGGCAGTTGCCGAGGTTGTTCAGTGACATGGCGAGGTTGGGTAGGTGTGCGTCGGGGTTGGTTTGGGCCAGGCGGCGGTAGATGGTGGCGGCTTCTTCGGTGGAGGTGAGGGCTTGTTTCCGCCGACCCAGCTTCGACAGGAACAAGCCGAGGTTGTTCAGTGACATGGCGAGGTTGGGTAGGTGGGCGTCGGGGTTGGTTTGGGCCAGGCGGCGGTAGATGGTGGCGGCTTCTTCGGTGGGGGTGAGGGCCTGTTCCCATCGGCCCAGCTCTGACAGAAAAGCGCCGAGGTTGTTCAACGACGCGGCGAGGCCGGGTAGGTGGGCGTCGGGGTTGGTTTGGGCCAGGCGGCGGTAGATGGTGCCGGCTTCCTCTGCGGGGATGAGGGCTTGTTGTCGTTGTCCGGCGTTGGCGAGGCGCCAGGCGTGGGTGGCGTGCAGGCGGGCTCGCTGGGCGGGGTCGGTGGTGTGGGTGAGGCGGTGGTGGGTGAGGGTGTCGGTGATGGCGGCGGCGGCGATGTCGAGGTCGATGTGCCGGTCGGTGGGAAGGAGGGGTTCGAGGGTTTCCAGGATCGTCAGGTCGATGCCGGGGATGCGGGTCAGCCGGGTCAGGGTTGCGCCGCCTGCGGTGATCGCCAGGTGTGGATGCGCCTGGATCAGTGGGTAGAGCACGGTGGTGGCCAGGTGTGGCCAACGGTGCGCGGTCTCGACCAGCACGGTGATCGCGGACGCGGTCCACGCCGGTGCTGTGGTGCTGGTGGTGAGCAGGGCGGTGATCACCTCGGAAGTCCAGTCCCGAGCCAAACGCGTGCCACTGTCATGGCCGGGGGTGGACAGGGCGATGAGGTCTTCGCCGAGTCGGTCGGGGTGCAACGGCTCACACACGGTCTGGGCGTCCGACGGCGGGTAGCAGGTGCTGTGGTCGTCGATGAGCCGGTCCGTAGCTGGTTTCGTGTCGGCGATCCCGGCGTTGGTCAGGGCGTGGCGGGCGTCGCTGCGGGGCCGGGCACCGGTCAACGTCGCCGCGACGACCAGCCGGTGCATCACCTCGGGCGGGGTCTGCACGGGCGCTTCGGCTCGGGTGTGCAGGTGATGCCAGTAGGCCTGTTCCCGCCCCAGCAGATATGACGACACCGCATCCGGGCCACCGGGTAGGGCATCACCGCGCCCGGCCGCGTCGACCACGGCCAGTGCTGCCATGTGTACGGCCAGAACCTGCCCGAACCTGTCCGCGCTCAGGTCCGGCATCGGCCAGCCTTGAGTGGGAGCGGCGACGTGCAGGACGGCCCCGAAGCGGCTCGCGGCGGCGGCGAACAGACCCGGCCGGTCATCGACGCTGTCGGCGGCCAGCGCCGGCAACGCCATCTGGTCCACCTCGATGCGCAGGGCGCTGTCGGCCCGGTCGGCCAGGGCCGGCCACCAGTAGCCGTCGGAGCGGGCCAGCATCAGCACCCGTACCCGGGTTCCCGCCCGTGCGTGCAGATTCCGCAACTGGGTGAGCAGAGCCAGCAACGCAGACGCCGGCCACCGGTCGGCGTAGTCCACGACTGCCAGCACCGCACCACCGGGCAGCTCGACCTGCGACACCGGCGTGGACCCGGTGACCGGGGTCGGCGTGTGGGTCACCTGCCACACTGCCCACCCCTGCGCGGCACAGGAGGCACTGACCTGCCCGGCGAGGCGGGTCTTGCCCTGACCACCGGCACCGTGCACCAGCAGCGCCGCCACCGGCGCATCTCCACCGATCCAGTCGGCAAGCCGGTCCAGGGTGCGCTCACGGCCGGTGAACGGCACGATCTGGTGCCGGGCCAGCAACAACCGACTCGGTTGCGCCCGCGCCCGCGCCGCACTCAACGACACCGGGGCGTCGTCAGCCGGGGCGACCTGGTACGGCGGCCGGTCCAGACTGATGGTCACGTCCCCGCCGACACCGACGATCTGCACGGTGTCGCCGAAGACCACGCTGCCGGTCACCGCCTGCGCGGCAGCCGGTGGCGGCCCCCACCTGCGCGTCACTGGTCAAGCTCGACGTCGCCGCCGACCCCGTCGACCTGCCGTACCGGACCCGCTGTCGACGACCCCTCCACCACCTGCCCACCACTCGGTGAAGGAAACGGCACCGACGACGGCGATGACCCGGGTGGTGCCGGCACCACAGGCTGCGCGGGGGCCGGGCCGATGCGGACATTGCCGCCCACCCCGCGTACCTGGGTCACCCCGCCGCCGATCGTCGAACCGGTCACCAATTGCCCGCCGGCCTGCCGGCGAGCACCGATCGCACCGGCCGCCGCCAGGCCCAGACCCGCCAGACCGACGAACAATCCGAGTACGCTGCCCCATTTATCCGCCTTGTCGAGACCCTGGATCGCCAAGAACGTGCCCAGCCCTGCGACCAGAACCCCGACGGCGAGTGCCACCGCCCACGCGCGAAGCCGACTACCAAGCGTCATCACGCCATGATGGACCGATGCGGCAATGGCGGCATCACCGCCTGGCCGTCGATGCGCTCATGATCGGCGTGCCTCGGCTGCCATGATCAGTCGACTTTTACGCCCTTGTGGACCCGCGTCGGTCTGTACGGCGAGGTCAGGCCCTATCGGAGCCGTCTCTCCGATCTCGGTGGCTGCGCCGGTTGATGACTGCCGGTTCCTGGCAGGTGTCGGGTAGGCGACCCGGCGCGAGGGTGCCGTGTCGGGTGTGGCGGTCGATGATTGGCGGGTGACGGGTGGGAACTGGGTGAGGGTGCTCGGCGGGGTCGGAGTGACGTGGACATCAGTTCGTGACTGCGCCCGTGGGGCCGTCGCCGGGATCGGTGCCTGAGCCGGTGGGCGGGTTTCGGTCGGTGGGTGGTCAGCGGCTCGATGGTGGGGTCGTGTTCGGTGATGTGATCATGGTGTCGGGGGTGGGTGGCGACGTCACGATCACCCCCGCTCGGCCGCCGTACCGGGTGGAGGCTTTCCCCACGGTGGTGGAGACGGTGGCCGTGGAACAGGCGCGGCAGCGTCCGAGTCGGCTGTTGTTGGCTCAGCATCGGGTGGTGCCGTTCGTCGGGCGTGACGGCGACCTCGCCGAGGTGGCGGAGTGGATGGGCCGGCCGGGTGGGGTGCTGGTGCGGCTGATTCACGCTGCCGGGGGGCAGGGGAAGACCCGGCTGGCGGGGCATGTCGCTGACGCGTGGGCGAAGGCCGGGTGGACGGTGTGGCGGGTGCTGCACGAGCCGGTGTTCACCGGCGGCTACCGGATGGACCTGCCTGCCGGTGGTGGGCTGCTGGTGGTCGTCGACTACGCCGACCGGTGGTCGGTATCCCATCTACAGAGCCTGCTGACCCACCTGACGAGCATGAACGTGCAGGCCGGTGTCACGGTGCGGGTGTTGCTGCTGGCCCGCTCCACCACGGCATGGTGGCCGGCCCTGCGTACCCGGCTGCGCAGTGACCATCAGGTCGAGGCCACCAGCCAGCCGCTGCCGCCGTTGGGGGAGCAGGTCGACCGGGGGGTGTTGTACCGGCAGGCCCGTGACCGGTTCGCCGCCGCGATGGACGTCGCCGACGCCGACCGGCTCCGGCCACCGCCGAACCTGACCGACGACACGTTCGGGCAGGTGCTGTCCGTGCACATGGCGGCCCTGGTCGCCGTCGACGCCCACCGCCGCAACACGGCAGCGCCGACCGGCCCGCACGCGCTGTCGTCGTATCTGCTGGACCGCGAGCGGGACCACTGGTACGCGCTGCACCACCGTCCGGTCGAGCCGCGTCAGACACCACCCGAGGTGATGGGTCGTACGGTGTATCTGGCCACGCTCACCGCCGCCGTGCCCCGCGACACCGCCACCGACCTGCTGCACCGTGTCGGGCTCACCGCACCCGCCGCCACCACGATCATCGACGACCACCGGTTCTGCTACCCACCCGAGGACCACCGCACGGTCTTTCAGGCGTTGCAGCCCGACCGGCTCGGCGAAGACCTGATCGCCCTGTCCACCCCCGGCCACCGGCACACCGGAGACGAAGACGGATGGGACAGCGACGACTGGACCGTCACCGCCGTCGAGCACCTGCTGCGCTTCGACACCGATCCGCCGCCGTGGGCAGCGCACGCCGTGACAGTGCTGGTGGAGACTGCCCGCCGCTGGGATCATGTGGCCACCGACATCCTGTACCCCGTCCTGCGCACACACCCGCACCTGGCTCTGGCCGCCGGCGGCACCACCATCACTCGCCTGGCCACCATCCCCGGTATCGGTCCCGATGTCCTGGACGCCATCAACGGCGTTCTGCCCACCGACCGGCACGTCGACCTCGACATCGCCGCCGCCACCATCACCACCGCCCTCACCCCACACCGACTGACCGCCACCACCGACCCCGCCGAGCATGCCCGCCTACACTCCACCCACGCTCGGCGATTGGCTAACGCCGGTCTCCGCGACCAAGCCCTAACTCCTGCGGAGGAAGCCGCCGGTATCTGCCGGCGGTTGGCCGAGGCTAGCCCCGCCGCTTTCCTACCCGACCTCGCGGCGTCGTTGAACAACCTCGGCATTCTGCTGTCCGACTTGGGTCGGCGGGAGGAGGCCCTCCCTCCCGTCGAGGAAGCCGCCGGTATCTACCGGCGGTTGGCCGAGGCTAGCCCTGCCGCTTTCCTACCCGACCTCGCGGCGTCGTTGAACAACCTCGGCATGCGGCTGTCCGACTTGGGTCGGCGGCAGGAGGCGCTAACGCCCGTCGAGGAAGCCGTCGCGATCCGTCGGCGGTTGGCCGAGGCTAGCCCCGCCGCTTACCTACCCGACCTCGCGACGTCGTTGAACACCCTCGGCATTCTGCTGGCCGAGGTGGGTCGGCGGGAGGAGGCCCTCCCTCCTGCGGAGGAAGCCGCCGGTATCTACCGGCGGTTGGCCGAGGCTAGCCCCGCCGCTTACCTACCCGACCTCGCGACGTCGTTGAACACCCTCGGCATTCTGCTGTCCGACTTGGGTCGGCGGGAGGAGGCCCTCCCTCCTGCGGAGGAAGCCGCCGGTATCTACCGGCGGTTAGCCGAGGCTAGTGCTGTGACCGGAAACGTTGGCCGGTTTCAGGCCGCCGTTTTGGCGGGGGTCTGACCCCAGCGGCGTTGTCGTTCGGAGCGGATCCGGGCTCGTTCGCGGCGTTGGGCGGCGAGGACGTCGGGGTGACGGGCGTTGGCGTTGCGCCAGCGCAGGTAGTTGTGCAGGGCTTGGGTCGCGGCGGGATGGTTGGGATGGTTCGACCCGGCCACGACGAACATCCGCAGCGGTCCGAAGTGCGCCTCGATCGGGTTCGCCCACGACGAGTACGTCGGGGTGAAGCACAACTCGACCCGGTTCCGGGCCGCCCACTGCCGGATCTTGACGCCGCGATGCGCGGAGAGGTTGTCCAGGATGACGTAGACCGGCGCGCCGTCAGGGCGGGCGGCCCGGATGCTCTTGAGCGCTGCCAGGGTGTTCGCCGCGGACTTTCGCCGGCGCACGACACCCCAGAGGGTGTCGTCGCCGACGCTGTAGCAGGCGTGGAACTGCCGGACCCCATGCAGCTTGTGGTAGTTGCCGGGGAGCCGGTCCGGATGCCCGGCCCGAGTCCAGGACGCGCCAGCGTGTGGCCGGATCGTCAGCGGCCCGAACTCGTCGAAGGCGAAGACCCGGTCCGGGAACGCCGTGGTCACCGCCTCGATCCGGGCGAGTTTCGCCTCAGCGTTCGGGTCGTTGGTCTCCTTCCACGTCTTCGTCCGCTGGAAGGTGATGTCGTGACGGTGCAGGAACTCCCGCAGCCGTTCCCGGCCCACGAGCACCCGACGCGGGCCGTGGTTGTGAGCCAGGTAGTCCGCGAGTTTTCGCAGGCTCCACCGGGTGAACGGCTGGCCGAGCGCTTGCGGTCTGGTCTTGGCCGTCGCGACGATGAACGCTTCGTCGTCTTCACTGATTCGGCGGGGACGGCCACCCGCCCACCGAGGGTCCAGGCAGGCCAGGCCCATTTCGTTGAACCGGTGGATCACCTCACGGACCGCGTCCTCGTCCCCCTGGACCAGGCGGGCGATTGCCGCGACGGTGTTCCCACTGGCCGAAGCCATGATCACCATCGCCCGACGCAACCGGATCGGAGACCCGGTCCCACGCCGCACGATCTGCTGTAGTCGCCGGCCCTCGTCATCACTGAGCCGACGAGCCCGGACAGGTTCTGCCATCCCGACAGCCTGAACCCTCCACCAGCCACCACCACGACCACTGACCGGCGTGTCACCCAACCCGGCCAACGTTTCCGGTCACAGCACTAGCCCTGCCGCTTACCTATCCGATCTCGCGGGGTCGTTGAACGCCCTCGGCATTCTGCTGTCCAGGTTGGGTCGGCGGGAGGAGGCCCTCCCTCCTGCGGAGGAAGCCGCCGGTATCTACCGGCGGTTGGCCGAGGCTAGCCCTGCCGCTTACCTATCCGATCTCGCGGGGTCGTTGAACGCCCTCGGCATCCGGCTGTCCAGGTTGGGTCGGCGGGAGGAGGCCCTCCCTCCCGTCGAGGAAGCCGCCGGTATCTACCGGCGGTTGGCCGAGGCTAGCCCTGCCGCTTACCTACCCGACCTCGCGGCGTCGTTGAACAACCTCGGCAACCGGCTGGCCGAGGTGGGTCGGCGGGAGGAGGCGTTGGCACCCAGCGAGGAAGCCGTCGCGATCCGCCGGCGGTTGGCCGAGGCTAGCCCTGCCGCCTACCTACCCGACCTCGCGGCGTCGTTGAACAACCTCGGCATCCGGCTGTCCAGGTTGGGTCGGCGGGAGGAGGCCCTCCCTCCCGTCGAGGAAGCCGCCGGTATCTACCGGCGGTTGGCCGAGGCTAGCCCTGCCGCCTACCTACCCGACCTCGCGGCGTCGTTGAACAACCTCGGCATCCGCCTGGCCGAGGTGGGTCGGCGGGAGGAGGCGTTGGCACCCAGCGAGGAAGCCGTCGCGATCCGCCGGCGGTTGGCCGAGGCTAACCCTGCCGCCTACCTACCCGACCTCGCGGCGTCGTTGAACAACCTCGGCATCCGCCTGGCCGAGGTGGGTCGGCGGGAGGAGGCGTTGGCACCCAGCGAGGAAGCCGTCGCGATCCGCCGGCGGTTGGCCGAGGCTAACCCCGCCGCCTACCTACCCGACCTCGCGACGTCGTTGTTGGCGTACGGGTGGGTGTGCGTGAACATGCAGGCCAACTTCGCCGAGGCCCTGGAAGCGGTCACTGAGGCGGTCAACATCTATGAGCGTCTGACCGAACAGTTGCCGGCCGTGTTCGCCGAGCGGTTGTTCGCCGCCTACCAGATCCTCGCCGATGTCCTCGACGGACTGGGTCGGACCGACGAGGCCGCAGAACTGCGCCGGCAGCTCGACGAGGCTACCGGCGACGGCACGGACCCAGGGTGACGTTGCCTTCAGGAAGGGTCCTGAATAGCCCGGCACGGCGCTAAAGACCGGCGAGAGTCATCGGTGCTTGCTCAGCGTAATTCCCCGCGGCACGGGGAGGGGTGGGGTGTGGGGCGTCCGTAGGGTGGTGGGCGTGACCGATGTGACGTATGCCCGCCTCGGTGTGGAGGCTGCTGCCGGGTTGATGGACGAGCTTTGTGAGGTCTACGCGGATGCGTACGGGCAGGTGCCTGGCGAGGACGCGACGGTAAAGGTTGACGCGTTTCGAGGTCGGGCCACGGCGGCGTTGGGGGCGCGTAACTATGAGCTGGTCACCGCGCGGGTGGGGGATGAGTTGGTGGGGTTCGTGTTCGGGTACAGCCTGCGGCAGGACCGGGACTGGTTCGCCGGGCTTCAGCCGCCGCCGGAGGAGGGGTTCACCGACGAGCGGGGTGGCGAACGTACGGTGGTCCTGGCTGAGATCGAGGTACGCAAGGCGTGGCAGGGTCGGGGGATCGGGCGCGGCCTGCACGATTCGTTCCTGAGGGGACGACGCGAGGAACGCGCCACGCTGTCGGCCAACCCTGCGGCGACCGGTACCCATGCGCTCTATGAGGGGTGGGGCTGGCAGCGGGTCGGTGTTGTTCCTGGAGGTCCCGGTGCTTATTACCGGGAGTACGTCAAGTTCGTGCGCCCGCTCCGTTAGGTGAGGGGTGGCGACCGGTAGGCGTTGATCGCTCGGTCGAGCTCCCGCACCGCTCGGGTGCGCTTCCACGGGTCGAGTCCGCGCCGCAGTTGCTGCACTCGCTGTTCGACGCGGGGTGTCGACTTCACGGCGGTCAGTTCTAGGACATCAGTTATGGCCTGGCAGGCCAGACCAATGTTCTTCTGACGTGCAAACGCCTCCGAGCGATACAGCAATCGAAACGAGCGGTTGTGCAGGTTGCCCGGGTCGCCGAGGTTGAGCGCTAGCTCAGTTGCCGCGAGCACCTGCTCAGCTCCGTCGAACTTCAGCAAGTTCTGTGCATTGGTAGCCCAGTAGAACGACTCGTCGTAGAAGTACCACCAGGACTGGCTGGGGCTCTGGTCGGCTAGCGCTGCCTGTAGTGCGGCGTACTCGCGGTCGAGGGCTTGTTTGGATTGGTGGTTTTGGTTGTCGGCGGTGAGGGCGCGGACGGCTACGTCGGCGGCGTAGGCGCGGGCGTAGGGGCTGCCGGTCTGGTCGGCCCAGGCGGAGGCGGCGACGGCGTGGTCGATGCCGATGCGGGGTTTGCCTTGCCAGGTGGCGAGGTGGCTCATGGTGCAGAGGATGTAGGTGACGAGTTCGACGGCGCGGGCGTCGTGGGCGGCGGTGCGTGCGTCGTCGTAGAGGCGTTGGGCGGAGTGGTAGTCGCCCATGTTGAAGCAGAGCCAGCCGGCGAGTTGGGTGAGTTCGGCGTAGGTGGCGATGGCGTGGTCGCGGTGTGGGCCGTGGGGTGCGGCTTTGGCTTGGTGTTCGGCGATGCGTCGGTAGGCCAGAGCGGTGGGCAGGGTGGCGGCAGCGCCGAGGACGTCGCCCTGTTTACGCAGGTTGGGGATCATGGCTTCGCAGTGCGCGAGGGTGGCCGGCTCGAACCGTGCGGGATCGGTGAGCGTGGGTGCGGCGGTGGCGCTGTCGGTGAAGCCTGCGAGGTCGGTCAGTGGTGCTGTCGCGGCGACGGCGAGTGCGGCGGTGAGTTTGCCGAGGAGGTCGCGTCGGGTCTGGGGGTGGGGTACTCGTTGCATCCACATGGTGATGACCTGCGCCAACTCTGCGAAGTTGACCTCCTCGGGTCGGCGGTACAGGCCGGCGGTTTCCGCTTGTGGCGGGGTGTCCGCGTCGGCGCCGGGGCGTCGACCGAGCAGGTCACGAAGCAGGATCTCCGCCTCGCTCGGCACCATGATTTCACCTTGCAGGCCGGGTTTCACCCCCTCGGGCGTGACGGGGGTCGATCCGGTGGCGGAGTCGAGGTGGCGGAAGCTCGGCAGGTCGGCCAGGAGGTCGGCGACGCTGCATTCGTAGAGTTCGGCGAGGCGGGCCAGGTTGTCCTGGGAGGGGGAGTAGCCGCCCTTGCCGGGCCAGATCTCCCAGTACGAGAAGCTCTTGAACGACTTGGGTTCGTCGGGCCAGCGCTGGTTCCATTCCTCGGCGGCCTTCGCCTGGCTCCATCCGCGCACGACGCGCAAGGCGACGCGGGGATTGAGGCGGAACCTGTCGCGGAAGACCTCGGCGGTCTCGACCCATGTTCTTCCCGCTGACCGTAGTTCGGCGGCGAGGCGCGTTTGTTGCTGCCGCAGGCTCTCGGGATTCCCGTCGGTCATGTGCGGCCCTTCCGCGTCAGCCGTGTCCATCGATGGTGCTGCACCACCGTACGCAATTCGGGCCGTCTATGTAACTTCCCCGCGACACGGGGAATTGTGGGGAAGGAAACCTCCCAATGATCACAGGTGGCGGCGTCGGGGCCGCGTCAATGATCGTGGATGCCGTTGCCGGGTGACCGCGTTTCCGCGCCTTCCATGGATTGCGAAGGGGGTGGACCTGAGGTGCCCGGGACGGTGTTGTCCGATGTCGGTGTCGAGAGGGGTGGACGTGACGATCCACCGGAGAAAGTGGTTCATGTCCGCGCCTGATCTTGAGCAGTCGCTGACCCGCACTGTCGCCGATCATGATCGGGCGGCGGCGTACTTCTGGTCGTTCATGGTGGATCGGAGTGTGCGGTTTCTGCCGGAGCGGCTTGCGCCGGTGTTCTTCTCGACGTTGGTGGAGTTGATCGCGCACGGTGCTGATCCTGCTGCTTATCGGGCGGGGCTGGTGGTGTTGGGTCGGTTGTACCGGCGGTTCGACCTGTATCCGTATCACGGGACGGTGATCGCGGCGGCGGTGGTGGACACGGTGCGGCGGTTCGCGGGGGAGTCGTGGGGGCCGGAGTTGGTCCGGGTGTGGGAGCAGGGTTGTTTCCGGGTGTTGCGTCTGGCCGAGCAGTGCGCCGAGATGCTGGGCGACGGCCCGCAGGTGACGTTCGGTGTGGTGGAGTCGGTGGTGTCGGCGTCCGGGTGCGTCGCGGTGGTGACGGTGCGTCCGGTGCGGCGGCTGCACTATCTGCCGGGTGACGCTGTGCCGGTGTGTTCGCCTCGGTTGCCGGGGCGGTGGCGGTGGTTGTCTCCGGCGAACGCGCCGCGTCCGGACGGGACGGTGGAGTTCCACGTCAGTGTCGTTCCTGGTGGTGTCGTCTCGCCCGTGCTGGTGAGGCAGGTGACGGCGGGGGAGTTGCTGTGGTTGGGGCCGCCGTGTGAGGTGGGCTTGTCGTTGGCGGCGGCCGGTGATGCCGATCTGTTGCTCGTTGCTGGGGGTACGGGGCTTGCGCCGTTGCGGGCGTTGGTGGAGCAGGTTGCGGCCTCGCCGGGCGGGCGGCGGGTGACGTTGGTGGTGGGTGTTCGCAGGTTGGGGGATCTGTATGACGCGGCGGCGTTGGACGAGTTGCAGCGGGAGCATGGTGAGTGGTTGACGGTGGTGGTGGTGCTCTCGGGCGACGGTGGTGTCGATCCGGTTGCTCGGGGGAGTTTGCTGGGGTCGGTGCTGCACCACTACGAGGCGGGGCAGGCGGTGTTGGTGTGTGGTCCGCCGGAGTTCGTTCAGGAAGCGCGGACGTGGCTGCCGATCGGCGGTGTCGAGCCTGACGACCTGCACGTGGCGGTGACATTCCAGCGGGGGTTCGACGTGGATGCGTGGGCGTCGCGACAACGTCACACCGACACCGCGGTCGCCGAGACGTCCGAGGACAGCGGCGCTGAAGGTGGGTCGGGGGTGGCGTCGTGACGCGGACGGTGGTGGTACGTCGCGCCTCGGGTACGGACCTCGACGCGCTGTCGGTGCTCGTCGCGGAGGCGTTGTCGGTCGGCGCGGTGGGTGGCTGGTTGGTGCCGGATGCCGCCGAACGACCCGAGGTGCTGCGCCGGTATGCGCGGCTGCTGGTGTCATGGGGGCTGGAGCACGGGCAGGTCGACACGACCGGGGACCGGTCGGCGGTGGCGGTGTGGCTGCGGCGGCCGGAGGTGCCGGTGCCGTCGGCGGCGTGGATGTACGACCTGCACCAGGCCCTCGGCCCGCACGCGTCCCGGTTCGCCCTGTGGCACGCCTACCTCGACGCCGTGGTCCCGCACGTCCCCCACGCCTACCTGGCGCACCTCGCCACGCGTCCCGGCCACGACGACACCGCGCGGACGTTGCTGACCGCCCACCACCGGGCCCTCGACGCCGAAGGTCTTCCGGCGTACGCGGAGCTGCCGGGTGGTCGTCCCCGGGAGAGCCTGCTGGCCGCGCTGGGATACGAGCCGAGGTCACCGATCCTGCTGGAGCCCGCCGGCCCCGCCCTGTGGCGGATGTGGCGACCCGCCCCCGACAGCAGCCGGGCGTGTGGCGGGCTACCCCCACGGGCACGGCTGCGCCGTGGCGTGACCCCGCTGCGCGGCCGGCTCCTCCCGGCACCGCCGCGTTCTCCCTGACCGTTCTCTCTGACCGCGCGCCCGGTAGGGCGTCACCCCCGATCAGCAGCTGGCGGAGGCCGTGTGGCCCGCCAGTCAACCCCGTGCACCCGTTTCCTCGAAGGAGGGCTTGTCTCATGTTGACGGTTGTCGAGCGTCCGTTGGTTATGGTTCCGCCGCGCAGGCGTACAGCGGGGTGGTGGTTGCCGCCCTGGCTGACCCCCACCCCCACCCGCACCCGCCCCACCACCCCCGCCAGCGCGGACGACGCCGGCACCGAACCCCAGGTGCACCTGTGGGGGTACGCGCTCCGCAGGGAGTGGCCGGACGGCACGCATGACCTGTTCGGGTTCACGCCGCGCGCCGACGTGGCGTTGCGGCGGCTCGACCGCGACCGCAGCTACTGGCGCACCGGCCCGGTACGACCCCTGGCGGTGTATCTGGTGCCGGTGCACGCCGCCGACGTCACCACCCATCCGGTACGGGACTGCCGTAAGCCGTCGTGCCCGGACGTCCCGCAGCGGGGGCAGCGATGAGCATGCACGAGCAGGTGGCTCTCGCCCGCCGGACGATGACCCCGACCGGTCTGTCGATCTTCGGGGCGGCGGCGTCCGCGCCGATGGTGGTCCTCGCCGGTGGTCTGGTCACCACCTACGCCACGACCCGGGTGACCGCACTACCCCTCACCTTCCTCCTGGTCACCGCAGTGGTGGCGTTGCTGATGGTCGGCTACACCGCGCTCGCCCGCCAGGTCGGTCATCCGGCGGCCTACTACGGCATCCTCGCCCATAGTGTCAGCCGTGGTTGGGGTGTCGCCGCCGGCCTGGTCGCCCTGGTCGCGTACACGGCGATCCAGACCAGCCTGTACGGCCTGTTCGGGGCGACCCTCGCCGCCCAACTCGGCGGCACCTGGTGGGTATGGGCCGGCATCGCCTGGGCCGTCGTCAGCGCACTCGGAGTACGGGCGATCGCCCTGTCCACCTGGGTCCTCGGCGGAGTCCTCGCGGTGTCGCTGCTGATCGTCGGCCTGTTCGTCGCCGCCGGCCTCGGCTCCCCGGCCGGCGGGACGGTGTCGTGGGAGGGGTTCGACGTCTCCGGTCTGGCGGTCGGGGGGATCGGTGGGGCGGTGGCGTTGTGCGTGGCCGCGTTCATGGGGGTCGACGCCCCGGGTTCGTTCGTGGAGGAGGCCGTCGACCGGCGGTCGATCGGCCGGGCCACCATCACCGCCGTTCTCGTCCTGGGTGGCGTGTATGCCGCCGCCGCGTGGGCGATGGGCGTCGCCGCCGGCCCGGACACCGTCGCCGCCCGAGCCGCCGATCCGTCCTCCGGCCTGCCGTTCACGATCCTCGAACCCGCCGGGACGGTGTGGGTGGGTGTTGCCGGGGTGGTGCTGGTGTTCGCGGTCGTCACCTCGATGCTGGCGTTTCACAACGTCATCGCCCGCTATGTGTTCGCCATGGCCCGCGAAGGTGTCCTCCCCACCGGTCTCGCCCGCACCAATAGCACGACCCGGGTCAGCGCTCCACGCGGCGGCTCCCTCACCCAGACGGCGGTGGCGGCCCTCGTCGTCGCCGCGTTCGCGGTCGCCGGGGTCGACCCGGTCGCGGTGATGTTCACCTGGCTGTCCACCCTCGGCGCACTCGGCCTGCTCTGCCTCCTCCTCGCCGCCTCGATCGCCGCGCTGGCCGCCCCACCCGCCGTGCGAGGTCAACGCCCCGGAATCTGGCAGTGGAAGGTCGCACCGGTGTTGGGCGTGCTCGGCGGGTCGGTGGTCCTGGTGGCGATGGTCGGCAACGTCGGCTCCCTCCTCGGAGCCGCACCCGGATCACCGTATCCGCTGCTGCTCCCGGCGATCCTCACCGCGACCGCTACCGCAGGCGGCATGTGGGCCGCACGCCTGCGCCGCACTCGACCCGACGTGTACGCCGGCATCGGTCATGGCACCCCGAAGACCCACGCCGTGCCCGACGCCCTGCACATCTCCATCTGAACCCCGAGGAACACCCCGACCATGAAGACCTACACCGCCCACACCCCAGCAGCACCGGGCTACCGCAGCAGCAGTGATCCGCTGGACCCGGCCTGGCGACCCGAACCCCGGCCGACGCCACCACCGCCCGGCCCCCGCCGACCGGCGGACCACCAACCCCCACCGGCACCCCGCCTGATCCAACCGCCGCCACCGGACTACCGCATGCCCGACGAGCGACCGTACCGCCGGGACGTCCCCGTCCATGCGGCCCCGCCCGAGCACATCCCGTCACCCTCCCCGCAGCCGGGGGAGCCCGACGGTGGGGTGTCGGTCGAGGCCCGCTGGTGGGCCGACCTGCGGCAGCAGATCGTCTACCGGGCGAAACGCCTGAACACCGGACACATGATCGAAGCCGACCAGCGCTACGGGCAGCGTGACGCGCTCGGCCCGCACGGGGTGATGCTGTTCTTCGTCTCCGAGGCTGCGGCCCAGCCGCACGGCTACCAGTTGCACACCGCCTACCGGTTGTGGCTGGCCTCCCCGGAATCCCAGCACCTGCCCCGCCTGCTGGCCGACCTGACCGAGGTCGTGGGGGACAGCATCACCCGGGCCGGGGCGGCGGGCCGCCGGTGGCATCCCCTCGGCCCGCAGGGGTCGATGGTCAACGGCGGCGACATGACCCTGCCCGCCGGTGCCGTCTACGTCGGCATGGGCGTGACGACCCTCGACTCCGACCAGGGCCGTTGGCAGCAACTCGCCCGGACCCTACGCTCCTCGGGCGACGACCGCCGCCGTTCGGTGTTCGACCTCAAGGGCCAATGCTTCGTCCTACTCACCGACGGCACCGCCCTGCACGTCGACCGCGACCCCCACGCCCCGATCGGCGCCGACGGTATCCGCTGCACCAAACCCCTCGACCCCGACCGGGTCATCCACTACAACCCCCACGAGCACCTCACCGAGCAGGGCGACACCGTCACCCGCGACACCTGGACGCAGCTCACCCGCCTGCACCGCACCCTCACCGGGCACCTTCTCGCGGGACGTCCGGCATGACCCACACCCCCACGCCCGCGCCCGCTCGTCAGGGTGGTCTCGCCGAGGCCGCGGACCTCGGCCGTACCCCGGTCGACGTCACCGCGGTCCTGGACCACCTGGTCGCCGAAGCCGACACGGCCGCGCCGACGAGCATCGGTTTCCCCGGCGCGGTCGACCTGGACCATCGGGAGGTGATGGCCCGCCTCGGTCACCGCCTGTGGAACAACATCGGCGACCCCACCGACACCAGCGGCACCCCCCACACCCGCATCCTCGAACAAGCCGTCATCGCCTGGCTCGCCGACACCCTCCACATGCCCACCCACGACCGGTGGGGCTACGTCACCACCGGCGGCACCGAAGGCAACCTCTCCGCCCTCCACACCGCCCACCGCCGCCTCCCCACCGCCCGCATCTACTACTCCACCGCCGCCCACTACTCCATCCCGAAGATCATCGAAATGCTCGGAGCACGCGGCGTGGTGGTCAACGCTGGCCCGGACGGGGAGATGAACTACGACCACCTCGCCGTGCGGGTACGCCGCCACCGGCGGTGGCCGGCGATCGTGGTCGCCACCGCCGGCACCACCATGACCGAAGCCGTCGACGACACCACCCGCATCCACACCATCCTCGACGAACACGACGTGCCCGGCCGGCATGTGCACGTCGACGCCGCCCTGTCCGGCATACCCCTCGCCCTCGACGGGCGGCTCCGCCTCGACGACGACAGCCGCATCGGCAGCATCACCGTGTCCGGGCACAAGTTCCTCGGGGTACCGACACCCTGCGGCGTGGTCCTCATCCGCGACAGCCTCCGCCGCGAAGGCACCCCGGTCACCTACACCGCAACCCTCGACACCACCGTCACCGGATCCCGCTGCGGACTCGCCGCCGCACTGCTCTGGCACGCCATCGCCACCCACGGCCGCGAAGGACACCGATGGCGGGCCAGCGAAGCACGCCACCTCGCCGCCTACACCGTCGACAAACTCACCACCGCCGGCTGGCCCGCCTGGCGACACCCCCACGCCTTCACCGTCGTCCTCCCCACCCCACCCACCGCAGTACGGACGAAATGGCTCCTCGCCACCGACGCCGACGTCAGCCACCTCATCTGCATGCCCGGCATCACCCAAGGCCAGATCGACGCCTTCGTCACCGACCTCACCGACGCCACCGCGCCGGATTCAAACCCAGGCCCGGATCACCCACACCTGCCGAGGTCGATCCCTCGTCCCCGGCGAGCGTCTTCACCCACCGCCGGCGTCGGCACCCCCTGACGCGCTGCTTGCCGCCCCGCCGCCCTGGCTTCCCAAGCGCCTGCTTGCCCGCGTCTCGGCGCACCTGCTCACCGCTCCGAACCCTGTCTGCCAACCCCCCCTGCGAGGCGATCACCGTGACCACCGGCTACGTCTTCCACCCCGAGTACCTGTGGCACGACACCGGCACCAGCGCCGGCCTGCTACCCGCCGACCCCACCGCCGGGATACAGCCCGCCGTGCACATCGAGAACCCCGAGGCGAAACGCCGCACCCACGAACTCATCCACGCCTGCGGACTCCTGGCCGAACTGATGGTCATCGAACCCCGGCGAGCCACCATGACCGAACTGCTCCGCGTTCACACCCCCGCACACGTGCAACACATCCGCGCGCAGAGCGACCGACGCGGGGGAGGGGACGCAGGCGACGGGTACTCCCCGGTCGGGCACGGCAGCTACGACATCGCCCGCCTCGCCGCCGGCGGCCTGCTCGCCCTCGTCACCGCCGCCGCCGACGGCGACATCACCAACGGGTACGCCCTGACCCGCCCACCCGGACACCACGCCACCGCCGACACCGGAATGGGCTTCTGCCTGTTCAACAACCTCGCCATCGCCGCCCGCCACGCCCAAACCCTCCACGGCATGACCCGCATCGCGATCGTCGACTGGGACGCCCACCACGGCAACGGCACCCAAACCATCTTCTACCCCGACCCCACCGTCCTGACCATCTCCCTACACCAGGCCAACTGCTTCCCACCCGACTCCGGATGGACCCACGAAAACGGCATCGCCGACGGCACCGGACACGCCCTCAACGTGCCCCTACCCCCTGGCAGCGGCCACGCCGCCTACCTCCAGGCCATGCACCAGGTCGTCATCCCCGCCCTCGACCGCTTCCGCCCCGACCTGATCCTGCTCGCCAACGGCGTCGACGCCAACGTCTTCGACCCCATGGCCCGCCAGATGCTCACCACCAGCACCTACCGCGCGATGACCCGCCTGCTCGTAGACGCCGCCGACCGGCTCTGCCACGGACGACTCATCGCCGCCCACGAAGGCGGCTACAGCCCCTTCTACACGCCCTACTGCGTCCTCGCCGTCCTCGAAGAACTCACCGGCACCACCACCCGGGTCGCCGACCCCTTCGCCACGGTCGTCGCCGGCTATACGGCCGAACCGCTGCGCCCCCACCAGCAGGACATCATCGACGCCGCCGCCGCACTCGTGCCCCGCATCACCACGCCCGCCACCGCGCCCACGCCCTGACCACCAGCCGGCCTGGTGATCGCTGCGGCCGGCCCCGCCAACGCCCTGTTTGCTTTCCTGCCCGTTCGTCTTGCCGAGGGACTGACCTTCCTGATGGCTTTGCCCCGCACCTACACCTCCGACGTCATCACCGACGCCGTACGCCAGGTCGAAACCGCCCGCGCCGCCGGACGACGCGGCCCGATCAGCGCCGTCGCCCGGGAACTCCACCTCGACCGCCGCCTCCTCCAAACCTGGGTCACCACAGCCCGCGCCCATGCCACCGCCGCAGCACCTACCGCATCGAGCACGCACACCAGCGACGACCCCGTCCTGCTGCCCGACGGGCTGCTGCACTGCCGGTTCTGCCGACACCCGATGACGGCGGTGTTCACCTGGGCCGGTCTCGTCTATGACTGCCCACCACCGTGCCGTCGACCTGTGCTGAACGCGGCAGCAGTCGCCAGCGCCGTCGGTGAAGTGGTCCTGCGGCACGCCGCGCATCTCGTACCCACGCTCACCCACCCCAAGGCGGCGAGTATCGCCGCCGGCCACGCCGACCGGCTGATCACCCGGATCACCGCCGGCAACCATCCCACCGACCTGCGCATCACCTGGCCCACCACCCGACCACCCCGACCGGTTCCGCCCGGACACCTTCACCTTGCCCGCAACCTCACCGGCACCGATCCGCAGCGTGCCCGCACCGTCCTGCGGAACATCCTCGCCGGCATCGACCCCACCACCACCGCCACCGGGGCCGTTCACGCCGAGGCCGCGCACCTGCTCGCCCCGCTCCTGCATGGCGAGGCGGCGATCCGTTGGGCGGACTACGCCCATCGCAGCCTCGCCTGCCTCCACGGCCCCACCCACCCGCACACCCTCGCCGCCGCCCATACCCTCGCCACCGCGCACCGCCAGGTAGGCCACCACCAACGCGCCTACCACCTCCTGCGGGAACTCGCCGATCACCTGGCCGCCACCGCCGGCCCTGACGCGCATTCCACCCTCGCCGTCCGCGCCACCACCGCTCTCGTCCTGCACGACCTCGGTCACCACGACGCCGCCCGCGCCCTCCTCGCCGACACCATCGCCCGCCACCACCGCGCCCACCCCGGGCATCCCGCCACCGCCCGCATGACCGCCCACCTCAACCAGCTACGGCACCACCACACCACCCACGACAACAGCAGTCCAGGAGCAGCAGTGAACCTTCCTGTCCCGGTGGTGCGGGCATGACGGCCGCGAGCGGTATGAAGGCGGACGGACAGCGACCCGACGCTCCCCGCGACCACCAAAGGCATCTACTGGACGCGTTGCCGCCGCTGCGCGGATATCAGCAGGAAGCGGTCGAGGCGATCGTGCAGGGTGCCGCCCGCGACGGCAGGGGACAGGTCATCGCCGCCTGCGGGACCGGAAAGACACTGATCGCGGCGCACGCGGCAGTGCGGTGCTGTCCCCGGGGTCTGGTGGTGATCGTGTGTCCGTCACTGGCCTTGGTCGGTCAGACCCTGCGGGTGTGGCGGCCCCTCGGCGCCTACACGGCGGCGGTGTGCAGCGACGACTCCGTCGCCGACGTCGCCGGCCACACCGACCCCACGAGCTGCCCCGTACTGGCCGACCCCGACGAGATCACCGCATGGCTCCACCACGCCCCGCACGGGCGGATGCGGCTGCTCGCGGTCACCAACACCTCCGCCGACCGCGTCGGCACAGCACTCCTGGCCGCCGGTATGACCGCCGATCTGCTGATCATCGACGAAGCACACCGCACCGCCGGCCCCACGGGCAAGACGTTCGCCCGCATCCACGACGACACCCACCTGCCCGCCACCATCCGGGTGAACATGACCGCGACACCCCGCATCATCACCCCCGGCCGCCGTCACGGAGAGCCGCACGAGGCGTTATCAATGGACGACCCGAGCGTGTTCGGACCCGTATGGCACCGGTACCCGTTCGGCCAGGCCATCACCGACGGCTGGCTCGACGACTTCCGCATCGTCGTCATCGGCATCCGCACCCACGACGCGCTGCGTGTGCTTCAAGACGTCAACGACGACCGGGTCACCGCCATCGGCGAAGCCCCACTACGCACCGCCGTCGTCCAGACCGCACTCCTGCGTGCCGCCGCCGAGTTCGGACTCCGCCGGGTCCTCGTCTTCACCCCCCGCGTCGCCGACAGCAGAGAATTCGCCTCCACCCTCGCCCGAACAGCAGCCCGACTCCCCGCCGCACAACAGCCGAAAGGCCGGCTGACCACCGGCCACGTCGACGGCCAGCAGAACCTACGCCAACGACAGATCCACCTCGACCGCCTCGCCGAACCCCCCGACGACGGATGGACCGTCATCTCCTCCGCCCGCGCCCTCACCGAAGGCATCGACGTCCCCGCCGTCGACGCCGTCGTCCTCACCCGACCCATGCGCTCCACCGTCCAGACCGTCCAAACCGTCGGACGAGCCCTACGCCGCAACCCCCGAGGCACCGGTATCGCCACCATCCTGGTTCCCCTGCTGCTGCCCGACGACCCCAGCCGACTGCCGCACGCCGACGACGAGTGGATGGCCGCCCTGCAGGTGCTGTGGGCGATGCGCGCCCACGACGACACCCTCGCCACCGACCTCGACACCCGCCACCACCACGCCCGCACCGGTAGTCGACAACCACGACTCCCCGAACGGGTCCTCCTGCGGATGCCCGACGGCTACCTCACCGACAGCCTCCTGCGGGACATCACCATCCGCATCCTCGACCACGCCACCACCGGCAGAGCACCCACCCAACCCACCGAAAGCTGGACCGCAGGCATCACCGCCGCCCGCACCTTCCGACACCGCGAAGGCCACCTCGACGTCCCCCGCCACCACCGCGAAAGCGACATCGACCTCGGCAGCTTCATCCACAACTGCCGAGGCCGCCACCGGCGCAGCGAACTCACCCCCGACCAGATCCTCACCCTCGAACAGCTCGGCATCACCTGGCGAGTCTTCGACGCCCGCTGGCAACGACACCTCGCCGCATTCACCACCTTCCACACACGCGAAGGACACCTCCGGGTGCCCCGCCACCACCGCGAAGGCGACATCAACCTCGGAAGCATCGCCCACAACCTCCGCAACCAACGCAAACGCAACCTCGTCCCCCACGACCGCATCGACGCCCTCGACGCCCTGGGCTTCCCCTGGACGCACTCCACAGTGATGCCGCCGGCATCACCAGCCACCGCCCGAAACACCGCACCCGGGAGCAGCCGATGAGCGTGGAACTCGACCTGTCCCTGTTCAACTTCCAAGCCGGCGGACTCCAACCCGACGGCTCCTACAACTTCGTCCCCCTGGCCCGTGCCTTCCTCGACGGACCCCACCCTGACCTGCTGATGCTCTGCGAAGCGAAGTTCTGGCATGCCCGAGGCAGACGACCGCTGCACACCGCGATGGCACACCTCGCCGAGGTGACCGGCCGCCCCTACGTCGGCGAACTACACACCGGAGCACTCGCCACCGCGGTCATCTACGACCCGCGTGTACTCCGCCTCGACGCCGCAGAAGAACCCGAGTTCCCCGACAAACGCAACCTCACCCGATTCAGCCTCCGCGCCGACCCCACCTACCGCCTCCACGTCTACGTCGAACACTGGCCCTACGCCGACCCAGAACAACGCCTGGCCCGCGCCCGCCTCCTCGCCACCTCCGGCACCAGCCCCACCCCCACCCTCATCGCCGGAGACCTCAACTCCACCAGCTCCGGCCCCCACCTACCCACACCCGACTGGACCCACATCCCCACCAGCACCCGCGACCACAAAGCCCACCACCACAACGGAACCTGGCACGCCGACACCCGCGCCATCGACCGACTCATCGGCACCTGGAACACCACCACCAACCAGCGCGTCAACAGCGCCGGCTTCCACCACCTCGCCGAACTCGACCCCCACACACCCACCCCACTCCCACCCACCACCAACGGCCCCCACGGCCTACACATCGACTACATCCTCGCCAACCACGCCCTCCTCAACACCGCCACCGTCATACCCGGCACCTACCAAATCCACATCCCACCCGACAACAACCCCACCACCTGGCCCTCCGACCACCGCCGCATCAGCTGCACCCTGCGCATACACACCCCACAACCCGCAGGAGCACAAGCAGGCATGACTGACACCCCGCACTGCGGCGGAGGTGGGATGCTGAATCCCAGCGGCAAGCTTCAAAACGAGGGAGCCTGACGAACTGTCGACGCCGGCTGAACCACCTCGAACCGCGGAAGACCCCCGCGCGTGCGGGGACGACACCCTGCCCCGCTACGAGGACCAGGGCAAGCCGGGAAGACCCCCGCGCGTGCCGGGACGACGCACCGATGCCACGATCACGATGCCGATCGGGGGAAGACCCCCGCGCGTGCGGGGACGACCGGGTTGTACGCACCGAGCCGGTAACCGATCTCGGAAGACCCCGCGCGTGCGGGGACGACCCAGAGGGCGTCGACCTGGTTGTCGTTGGCGAGGGAAGACCCCCGCGCGTGCGGGGACGACGCGCGGTCCAGGCTGTCGAACCACGCCCGCGGGGGAAGACCCCCGCGCATGCGGGGACGACCCTTCAGCCGGGTCACGCCCTCCGCCGTGAAGGGAAGACCCCCGCGCGTGCGGGGACGACCGTCGGTGCGCTGCACGTCGATGACGGCCCGCTCGGAAGACCCCCGCGCGTGCGGGGACGACACGCGCCTGTACAACACCCTGTCCGACGCCCAGGGAAGACCCCCGCGCGTGCGGGGACGACGGCGGTCGAGACGTCGCCGGTGGTGCGGGCGTAGGGAAGACCCCCGCGCGTGCGGAGACGACACCTGTCCGGCCAGCCACGGGGCGAGCCACGGCGGAAGACCCCCGCGCGTGCGGGGACGACGTCTGCCGTGGGTCTACGGGAGCACCCCACCGGGGAAGACCCCGCGCGTGCGGGGACGACGCCCGGAAGATCACCCCCGGCTCCAGCGGAGGCGGAAGACCCCCGCGCGTGCGGGGACGACCTCGCGCTCGACCGCCGTCGCGGCCTGGTCCTCGGAAGACCCCGCGCGTGCGGGGACGACGGCTCAGAGCCGGCACCACCACCAGCAGCGTCAGGAAGACCCCCGCGCGTGCGGGGACGACGAGGCCCTCGGCCTGTCCCGCGTGCCAGCCGACGGAAGACCCCCGCGCGTGCGGGGACGACCGGGCCCCGACACCGACCTGCTGATGCGGGAGGGAAGACCCCCGCGCGTGCGGGGACGACTGGCACTGCGCCGGCCAAGTCGAACTCGACCCGGGAAGACCCCCGCGCGTGCGGGGACGACTGGCACTGCGCCGGCCAAGTCGAACTCGACCCGGGAAGACCCCGCGCGTGCGGGGACGACCGCTCCCACGCAGGTCGCCGCCCCCGTACGCCGGGAAGACCCCCGCGCGTGCGGGGACGACGGCTAGTCACCGGGTTGGCTCCCCGTTGCAGGGGGAAGACCCCCGCGCGTGCGGGGACGACCAGGATTAGGGACCCTGCCGCGACCCGCCGGAGGGAAGACCCCCGCGCGTGCGGGGACGACACCAACGGCCTGCGCAAGGTGCGGGTCAGCCAGGGAAGACCCCCGCGCGTGCGGGGACGACACGAGGTCACCGGGCCGGGGGTTGCTCACGACCGGAAGACCCCCGCGCGTGCGGGGACGACCTCGACACTCGGCCGTCGCAGATGCACCCCCGGGGAAGACCCCCGCGCGTGCGGGGACGATGTGGTCGGACAGCGCGATGCCCTGTTCCGCGGCGGAAGACCCCCGCGCGTGCGGGGACGACATCGCCGCATGCCACGCCTTCAACACATCCTGGGGAAGACCCCCGCGCGTGCGGGGACGACTTGTGCGAGACGGACCAGCCGCCGATCTCGTCGGGAAGACCCCCGCGCGTGCGGGGACGACCGGTCGGTGCCGCAGCCGACCGGACCCCCAATGGGAAGACCCCCGCGCGTGCGGGGACGACAGGGTAGCGGCGTCAGGTACGGGTGTATGGATCGGAAGACCCCCGCGCGTGCGGGGACGACGGGGACCTCCCGGTCGGTACGGCCCGACCCTCAGGAAGACCCCCGCGCGTGCGGGGACGATCTACAGGGGTGGTACGCGAGGACGGCAGAGGGCGGAAGACCCCCGCGCGTGCGGGGACGACTCGTACGCGACGCGGCGGGCGGTGTGGGCGGGGGAAGACCCCCGCGCGTGCGGGGACGACGTGACGATGTACGCGTGGGTGACCCACCCGGCGGGAAGACCCCCGCGCGTGCGGGGACGACGCGACCAGCCGCGACAGGCCGAGCGCCGGGATCGGAAGACCCCCGCGCGTGCGGGGACGACGCCTCCGTGGTCGCCTCCCTCGCGCTGGGTGCGGGAAGACCCCCGCGCGTGCGGGGACGACCCAGCGCAACAGAGGAACCCTGCAAGGTCGAGAGGAAGACCCCCGCGCGTGCGGGGACGACTGCCGCACCCCGGCCATCGCCGGCTGCAACGCCGGAAGACCCCCGCGCGTGCGGGGACGACCCCTCGCGTAGCTCGCGTCGGATGGATTCCTGCGGAAGACCCCCGCGCGTGCGGGGACGACATCGGCCACGTCGAAAGCGCCGTCGGCAACTACGGAAGACCCCCGCGCGTGCGGGGACGACACCCGCGGATGGTCCGACATCGGCTACAACCTGGGAAGACCCCCGCGCGTGCGGGGACGACACGACGAGGGCCAGGCCCCCGACCAGCGCGCCGGGAAGACCCCCGCGCGTGCGGGGACGACTCCCGCCCTTCGAGGCCGAAGACGTTCATGGTCGGAAGACCCCCGCGCGTGCGGGGACGACGGGACCTGGACCGACACCTCCTTGGTGAACGGAGGAAGACCCCGCGCGTGCGGGGACGACAACCAGGAAAGTCACCCGCAGGACCGTGCCCGGGGAAGACCCCCGCGCGTGCGGGGACGACACTTGCTGACCTGGGGATTTATCGCATGGGCATCGCAGAATCATTCAGTTGGTTCATCGGTCAGCTTTGTGGGTCTCGGTGTCATGGTGGTGGGCTGGGCCTTCTCGATCGTCGTGTGGCTCAATCCTACGGAGCACTCGGAGCACTGGTCACCAGCGGACGCGACGCAGGGTCTTGTCCCTCGGTGTCGTACGGCTGGTTCGCTGGATGGGATTTCGCGAGCACGGAAATGAACCCGGGTGGGTCAAAGTCGACTTGTGTCGGGAAGGCGACTCAACAGGTGTAGACGGTAAGGATTTGTCGGTGGTGGCTTCTACAGTCGCCGCCATGTCGTCGGACCATGCCCGTGCACTTGCCGCCTTGTGGGGGAAGTCGAATGCTGGCGGGTATCCCAACCTGCTGCTGCAGCATCTGCTGGATGCCGCCGCGGTCGGGGAGTTGATCTGGGAAGGCTATCTCGCTGATCGTGTTAAGTGGTGGCTCGACGAGATCTCCGGCGGTAATGGTTGTCGATTCTTTGCTCTTCTTTGTGGTTGGCATGACGTGGGGAAGGCTTCCCCGGCGTTCCAGAACAAGGTCGATCATATAGCGCAAGGGGTCCGGGCCGCCGGTCTGACGTGGCGCCGCCTGAATGCGCAGTCGATGAGGTGGCATCACACGCGGGCGGGGGCGGTGATCATTTCGTCGGTGCTGCAGCAGGCGGGGTGGAGCCGGGAGGCTGTCGAGTGGGTTTGGCCGATGGTGGCTGGCCATCACGGCTTGGTTCCGCCGCGTCGCGACGTGTTCACGGCGGCCGGCAGGTTCCCTGATGCGCAGGGCAGTGGTGCCGCCTGGAAGGAGACGCAGGCGGCGCTGGTGCGGGCTGTCGCTGGTCACCTCGGCGTCGATCTGGCGGGTGCGGCTCCGGTGAAGACCCCACGTCGGGGCGAGCAGCTCGGCCTGGCCGGTTTCGTAATCATGGCGGACTGGATTGCCAGCAGCGACCAGTTCGGCGGTGTCTTCCACCTGCCCGACGTCACTATGGCTGAGGCGCGTGAACGGGCGGCCAAGGCTTGGGCGACGTTGGAGCTGCGCGGCGGGTGGGGTGGAGGAGCGTACCGTCGGATGCCGGATCTGGTAGAAGCGCGGTTCGGCAAGGCGGCCCGTCCGTTGCAGGCCGCGTGCGTCGCGTTGGCCGAGCAGATGGCTGTACCAGGGTTGCTGATCATCGAGGCTCCGATGGGGGAAGGGAAGACCGAGGGGGCGCTGGCTGCCAGCGAGGTTCTGGGCCGGCGGTTCGGCTTCGACGGGATCTTCGTGGGCATGCCCACGCAGGCGACCAGTGACCCTATGTTCGACCGCGTGCTGCGGTGGGCCGGCAAGGTCGATCCGCATCTACCGGTGGGTCTGCTGCACGGCAAGGGCATGTTCAACTCCCAGTGGAACGCCCTCCAGCGCAGTATCCACTTCGCCGGTATCGACGACATGGGGTGCGAGGACGAGTTCGACCTCACGGGGCAAAGCCAAACGATTCGTCCCGCGCATGCCCCGGCGCAGTGGTTCCTTGGGGCGAAGCGGGGCATGTTCATGCCGATCACTGTCGGGACCATTGACCACTTGCTGTACGCGGCGACCCGTACCAAGCATGTGATGCTCCGGCATGCCGGCCTGGCCGGCCGAGTGGTGGTCCTGGACGAGATTCACGCCTACGACATCTACATGTCACAGTTCCTGCACGAGGCGCTGCGCTGGCTGGCCGACTCGGGGGTGCCGGTGATCCTGCTGTCAGCGACCTTGCCGCCGCAGCAGCGGCAGAGCCTGATGCGCGCCTACCTGCAAGGGCTGCAGGGCCGCCGTGACGTCGAGCTGCCGGCCTTCGATGAGACCGAAGGATATCCCGCTCTGCACGCGCTGACTGTCTCCGGTGACACCGCCACGTGCACGACCCGGACAGCAGCTCCATGGCGGGAGGCGAGTCGGGTGGCCGTGGACATCGTGGAGGAGGCCTCCGTTGGCAGCCCAGACCCGGTTGTGGGTCTTCTCGACGGTGAGCTGCGTGACGGTGGCTGCGCCTTGGTTATCCGCAACACGGTTGGCCGCGCCCAGCGCACCTACCAGGAACTGATGGACCGTTGGGGCGACGACACCCTGATCCTTCTGCACGCACGGCTGACGACCGCGGCGCGCGCCGAGCGCACGCAGAAGGCGTTGGACCTGCTCGGGCCGCCCGGCGGTGAGACCTCGCGCCCGCACCGGCTGATTGTGGTGGCCACACAGCTCGCCGAGCAGTCCTTCGACGTTGACGTGGATGTGCTTGTCACCGATCTTGCCCCGATCGACCTTGCGCTGCAGCGGGTCGGCCGTGTGCACCGGCATGTCCGTCCAGGGCGTACGCGTTCGCCGAAGGTGTATGTCACCGGTATGCGGGCCCAGCGCGACGGACCACCGTCGTTCCCGCGTGGCAGCGAGGCCGTGTACGGGCGTTACTCCCTGCTCCGGGCCGCCGCGTTGGTCACCGAAGCCGTAGGCGTCGGCGGATGGAGCATCCCCGCCGACGTGCCCGACTTGGTTCGCCGAGGCTACGACACCACCACCCACGCCGTTCCCGAGGCATGGTTGCCGGCAGCCGAGGCTGCGCATAAAAGGTGGCAGACCGAGCAGCAGACCCGGCGGCACGCTGCGGAGCAGTTTCTGCTCGCCGGTGAGAGTAACCTTGGCGCCCCTACCTTGGCCGGGCTGCACGACCGTCCCTCGGGTGAGGCGCCCAGTGACGACGAACTGGCAGCGGTCGTGCGGGACGGCCCTGAGACCGTCGAGGCTGTCCTTGTCCGCAGAATCGGCGACTGCTACTACACGCTCGGCGGACGTCGCCTCGGCCCTAACGGTGACGTCAGCGCCGGCGGCATCGCCGAGGAGGTGATTGGGGCGACCGTACGTCTGCCGGCCCGCGTCACCGAGGCCGCGAAGGCACTCGAGCCCCTTCCTGGCTGGTACGGCAACCCGTGGCTCCACAAGGCGCGAGCCCTTTGTATCGACGACTGCAACTCGGTCGTCCTCGGTGACCGGCGACTCACCTACGACCACCGGCTCGGACTGCTGGAAGACAAGGCATGACGGTCATGGCAACTCACCCCGCGTTGGCGGGGACACCCTCGGGCTCCGCGCTGTACCAGCCACATCAGCGGACCACTCCGGCGTTGGCCAGACAGCCACACCCTATCGCTGATCAAGCCACGGTCTCAAAACACGCCGGTAGCCCTTAGCCATATCAGGTTGTGTATCCACTGTAGGGTTCGGAGGCGCGGGGCTCCCGCCAGCGGCTTCTGTGTCGAGAACGTCGTGGGCGAGGTCGCGCTCCGTCGAAGGTGCTCGCCGTACCGGTCGGCGTGATCCGAGCGACCGGGGTTGTCATAAGACATGTGGGGTGCTGGTGGAGAGACACTCGTTCAACCTGCTCGACCAGGAGTGGGTACCGGTCGTGGAGGGCGGCCATCCGAGGTGCTTGTCGCTCATGGATGTGTTGGTCCGGGCGCATGAGATCGACGGACTAAGTACTTCCAACCCGTTGGAAACCGTGGCGGTACTGCGGCAGGTGCTGCTGCCGGTCTACCTGGACGCCTGCGGCATACCTAACAGCGAAGCAGAGTGGGAACACCGGTGGGAGGTCGGCCAGGTCGACCTCAGTCGACTCAAGCCGTATCTGGACGAGCATCGGGTGCGGTTTGACCTGTTCGGCGACCGACCGTTCGGCCAGGCAGCGGGGCTGCGGACGGCGAAGGACGAGGACAAGCCCAGCTCCTTGTTGGTCGCGGCGACCGCGACCGGTAACAACGTGCCGCTGTTCACGTCTCGGAATGAGGCGAACCCGCCGTCGATGACACCGGCCGAAGCGGCGAGGGCGATGCTGGCCGTGCAGTGTTGGGACACAGCCGCCATCAAGTCGGGTGCCGCTGACGACCCGCAGGTGAAGGGCGGCAAGACCACCGGGAACCCCACCGGTCCGTGTGGCGGGCTGGGCATTGTGGTGCCGATCGGCCGGAACCTGTTCGAGACACTGTTGTTGAACAGCCCGATCGTGCGGCAGCCGCCGCGTGAGGACCGCCCGCAGTGGCGACGTGAGCTAGCGATGACCGGGGCCTGGGAAACGCGGTCCGCGTTGGGGCTGTTGGACCTGCTGACCTGGCAGTCTCGCCGGATACGTCTCATCCCCGAGCGCGACGCCGGTGGGGGGACCGTGGTGCGGCGAGTGGTGCTCACCGCCGGTGACCGCCTGCAGCTCATACCGCGGGATGTGGAGCCGCACACCGCTTGGCGCAGGGTCGACAAGCCACGCGCCGGCCAGGCATCGCATATGCCGATGCGGCATTCCCCGGGCCGGGATGCGTGGCGGGGGCTCACCCCGATGCTGGCCACCGTGCCGGGCACCGAGCCCGCGTACAGCAGCAGCATCCTGCTCACCCAGCTCGGTGACGTCGAGGTCGGTGACCTGCCGCTGCAGGTGCTGACGGTGGGCGTCGCATACGGCAACCAGTCGGCGGTGGTGGAGGACATCCTCGCGGACATGATCCCGTTGCCGCTGGCCGCGCTCGGGGCCAGTGAGGTGCGGCACCTGGTTGAGGCGGTGGTCGAGCAGGCTGAGGAATTACGGAGGGCTGGTAACCGGCTCGACGACGACCTGCGGCGGGCCGCCGGTGGTGATCCGGTGCCGTGGGACAAGGGACTGCGGCCCGGGGACGCGTTGATGCATGAACTCAACCGGGTGGTGCGGCGCTTGCTGGCGGGTCTGCAGCGCGAGCCAGAGCGGCGAGAGGAAGCGGAGGACGCGTGGCGGCGGTCAGCGTACGTACTGGCGCTCAAAGCCGCGGAGCCCGCGCTGGCGGCCGTGCCGCCGACAGCGTTTCTCGGCCGTGAGGAAGACGACAAGCAAGCCAGAAAGCAGAAGAAGGCGTATCGGGCGAGCCTCGCCGAGGCGTGGTACGAGGGAGCGGTCCGCAAGATCCTCGGTGTCGAGCCCGCTCACGCCAGCGAATGGAAGGCGCAGCGATGACCAGCACCGACGATCAGGGCCAGCGGAAGGGACACCGCCCCTTCTTCTGGGAAAAGGACTATGCAAAGAGTCCACCCGAGGGCGCGGACCTTGCCGCGCTGCGCCGCGGGTGGGGACGACCGGCTGGTGAGGTACCGGCGATGTGGCCGCACTACACACGGCTGCGCGCCGACGGCTGGGCGAGTCCGCAGCTGCACGCCGAGCACGCCGTGCTGGTGCTGTTCGCTTTGCACCAGCAGTCCCAGTCAAGACTGGTGCACCAGCCAAACGTCGGACTGGGCCTGGCAGTGGCGAAGCTACGAGACAGCGGAAAGTTCAGCGCCGACGCGGTCACTGGCCGGTTCGGCGCGGCGGCGACGGCGACCAGCTTCACAGAGGTCGTCGCCCATCTGCGGGGCCTGGTGACCCAACTGCGTGCCCTCGCACCGACACAGCCACTGGACTACACCCAGCTCTTCTGGGACCTGTGCAGGTGGCAGGACCCGGAAAACGTGCACGAGATCCGGCGTCGGTGGGGATCCCAGTACTTCACCCACCGCGAGAAGACGGAAACCGCCCCTGACGCGGGCACCGCGGCCTGAGACACACCCTGCACCCGGCCGCACACCAGCAAGCCACCAGCACACCTTTGGAGAACCGGTGACCGAAACGCACACCTACATCGACATCCACATCCTGCAGACCGTTCCGCCGTCGAACCTCAACCGTGACGACGCCGGCAGCCCGAAACAAGCCATCTACGGTGGTGCCCGCCGGGCCCGTGTCTCCTCCCAAGCATGGAAACGCGCCACCCGCAAGGCCTTCACCGAAGACCTCGACTACTCGCCCAGCCAGTTGGGAACCCGTACAAAGCGGGTGTCAACGCTGCTGGCCAAACGGCTGGCCGCCCAGACGAGCCTCGACGACGAGGCCGCGACCCGGCTGAGCAACGCGCTGCTGGCACACGACTTGGACATCAAGCCCGGCAAGAAGGACACCGAAACCGCCTACCTGCTGTTCGTCGGCCGGAACCAACTCGACGCGATCGTCGACCTGGTCGCCGACCGGGCCGCCGAGCTGACCGCGCTGCCCGACGACGCGCTCGCCAAGGCCGTCGCGGACCTACCGGTGCGCGCGCAGCTGACCGTCAAGCACCCGATCGACGTCGCCTTGTTCGGCCGGATGGTCGCCGACATCCCCACCCTCAACGTCGACGCGGCCACCCAGGTCGCGCACGCCCTGTCGGTGCACCCCGTGGAAATCGAGTTCGACTACTACACGGCTGTCGACGACGAGAAGAAGCCCGACGAGGACGCTGGCGCGGCGATGATTGGCACCGTGGAGTTCACCTCCGCGACCCTGTACCGGTTCGCCACCCTCGACGTGCAGCAGCTCGCCGGCAACCTCGACCAAGACCTTGAGGCGACTGTCGAGGCCGCCCGGGCGTTCCTGCACGCCTTCGTCACTGCCATGCCCACCGGGCACCAGAACAGCTTCGCCCACCGCACGATCCCCAGCCTCGTCTCCTACGTCGTCCGGACCAACCAGCCGGTCAACCTCGTCACCGCCTTTGAGAAGCCGATCCGTAGCCGCGACGGCATCGCCGCCGCCGCCACCACGCGCCTGGCCACCGAAGTGGACCGCACGAGCAACGCCTGGGGCCTCACCCCCCTCGCGGTAGCCAGCGTCTACGACCCGGCCCTGGCGGACGCCTCCACCATCGCGCGGGCCTTCGGCGAGTCGCGCAGCCTCGCCGACGCGATCGACGCGACCACCGCCACCGTGCGAACCCGGCTGACCGGAACCTCGACCACGCGATGAGCGACTCGACGTTCTGCCTGGTACTCCGGCTGGCCGGGCCTCTGCAGTCGTGGGGCGGACGCGGCCAGCTCAACCGCCGTGACACCCTCGACCAGCCCACCAAGAGCGGGATCCTCGGCCTCCTCGCCGCCGCCCAGGGCCTGCGCCGGCAAGACTCCATCGAGACCCTGCTCGGCCTCAGCCTGGGTGTACGCACCGACCAGCCCGGATCGCTGCTGCGGGACTACCACACCGTCAGCGACTACCGAGGCCGTCCGCTGCCGTCTGCCGCAGTCAACGCCAAGGGTGTGCAGAAACCGACCTCACCGCCGAAGTACACCCACGTCACCCAACGCTTCTACCTCCAAGACGCAGTCTTCGTCGCCGCCGTCAACGGCCCGACCGACCTTCTACGCACCTTGGTCGACGCCCTGCGTAGCCCGGCCTTCCCCCTGGCCCTCGGCCGGCGATCCTGCCCACCAACCCAGCCGCTGCTACTGACCCCCGACGAGACACACCGCGTCGACCGTGACGCACTCTGGCCCGGACAGCCCCTCGATGTGCTCCACCGCGTGCCCTGGCAAGGCAGCGACTCCCACCGCGCCTCCCGCTCCCATCGCAAGACGATGCCCGCAACCGTGGACCTGCCGGTCACCGTCGACGACGACCACGGCGACGACATCCGCGTCGATGTGCCCGCCTCGTTCGACCCACTACACCGAGGGTTCAACACCCGCCGAGTCCGCCAAGAATGGGTGCGCCTCGCCGCCGGCGACCCCGAGAACAGCCAACCTGACCATGATCCCTTCGCCCTACTCGGGTGGTAGCCACCATGCCCTACCTGTCCCGTATCCACCTCAACCCGCTGCGCACCCAGGCCCAGCGGATGCTGAACAACCCCCAAGTGCTCCACGCCGCCGTCCTCGGCGGCCTCAGCCACCAACCCGTCACAGAACGCGTCCTGTGGCGGCTGGAAACCCACCAGCACCATCTAGCCGTCCTCGTCCTCACCCAGACGAAACCGTCCTGGGAACACCTTGTCGAACAGGCCGGTTGGCCCAACGCCGACGAACCCCAGGCCTTGGTCAAACCGTACGAACCGCTGCTCGACCAGATCCAGCGCGGCCGGACCTTCGCGTTCCGACTCAAGGCCAACCCCACCAGCGCCGCCAAGAAGTTGATCAGGCCAACCAAGGCGCAGGCGGAGCGCCTCGCTGGCGAACGGCCACGGGGCGTTCGGGTAGCACACACCAAACTGCCCGAACAGGTCGACTGGCTACTGGCCAAGCTTCACCGGGCAGGCTGCACCGTCCCGACCGACATCATCAACGACAACAAGGTGTCTGCCGTCCGGGCGACTGACCGGCACCGGCTCCGCTTCCAGAAGAATGGCCGCCGCGCAGACGCACCCGTGCTCCTGGAAGCTGTCACCTTCGACGGCCTGCTCCAAGTCGACGATCCGGCAGCGACCCGATCGGCGCTGCTCGACGGTATCGGCACCGGCAAGGCCTACGGCTTCGGCCTGCTCACCCTCGCCCCGCCACGCCCCCTCCAGGAGTCCTGACATGTGGTGGCTGGCCGACCCACAGGACCTGCACCGCGTAGCTGACCGTATCTCCAGCGTCTACGTCGAACGTTGCCACATTGACCGTGACGACAACGCGGTTGTCCTGGTCAACCGCGAACGCACCGTCCGGATACCCGCCGCGATGGTCGCCACCCTCCTCGTTGGCCCCGGAGCCCGCATCACCACCGCCGCCGTGCGCCTGCTCGCCGACTCCGGCACCGCCCTGTGCTGGGTCGGCGAGAAAGGTGTACGCCTCTACGCCTCCGGCATCGGTCCCAGCCGAGGATCCCAACTCCTCCTCCGCCAGGCATACCTGGTCACCCGCACCAAAGAACGCCTCGCCGTCGCCCGCCGCATGTACGGCATGCGTTTCCCCGGCGAAGACGTCAGCGGCCTCACCATGCAGCAACTACGCGGACGCGAAGGCGCACGCGTCAAGAAGATCTACCGCACCCACTCAGCCCGGACCGGCGTACCTTGGGACGGCCGACTGTACAAACCCGGCCAACCATTTGAAACCGGCGACGACGTCAACCGGCTTCTCTCCGCAGGACACAGCTGCCTCTACGGCATCTGCCACGCCGCGATCGTAAGCCTCGGCGCCAGCCCCGGACTCGGCTTCGTCCACACTGGCGGCGCCACTTCCTTCGTCCTCGACATCGCCGACCTCTACAAGGCCGACTACACCATCCCCCTCGCCTTTGACCTCGCCGCCAAAGGCCACACCAGCGAACGTGACGCCCGCACTGCCTTCCGCGACCGAGTCGCCGACGGCAAACTCATGACCCGCATCGTCCAGGACATCAAGACACTTCTGCTCAGCGAGGTAGCCGATGCCCCCGAGCAGGACGCCCTCGAACTCTGGGACGAAGCCCTCGGCTCCGTCCCCGGCGGCATCAACTGGGCCAACGACTACGCCGATGCCTTCGACGCCACCACCTTCATCGGCATCACCGGACCTGAGGTCCACGAACCCAAGGTGGATTTTTGACCGTTGTCGTCCTCACCGCCGTCGCCGAAGGACTCCGCGGCCATCTCACCCGTTGGATGGTCGAAGTCTCCGCCGGAGTCTTCGTGGGTAACCCCAGCACCCGTATCCGCGACCGCCTCTGGACAACACTCGCCACCCGGGTAGGAGACGGACAAGCCATCATGATCGAACCCGCCCGAAACGAACAAGGCTGGGCGGTTCGTACCGCCGGCCGAGACCGATGGATACCCGTCGACCTCGACGGACTCATCCTCTCCGCCCGACTCCGCCGATAGAACTAATCGAACATATTTCCCTGCGACACGCGGGGCTCCAGTGAGTGGAGAGACGGCAGAAAGCCCGCCCGACAGGGGGAATCCAGGAGATCCGGGAGGACTGGCAGCCGGGTTGACCGGGTGGTCGAGCACGGGAAGGCCCCGCGCGTGCGGGGACGACCATGCGGGTGGTGCATCCCCCGCTTCGAGCAGCAGGAAGACCCCCGCGCGTGCGGGGACGACTGTGCGGACCGGGACGCCGCCAGGCCGGACGCGGGAAGACCCCCGCGCGTGCGGGGACGACGCTGCCCCGGCACCCGGCCGGGGACGTCAGGACGGAAGACCCCGCGCGTGCGGGGACGACGCGCCCACCTCGGGCGATGTCTCGCCGGCAGGCGTCGGTGGCGGTGGCCGGTCGCACGCCTCGGAGGGCCGTGGCGGCTTTGTCGGCGGACAGGCCGGTGGGTGCGCCGCCGGGGACCAGCTCCCGCAGGAGTCCGTGCAGGCGGTTGAGGATGCGGGTGCGTTCGTGGGTGAGGTCGTCGCGGTGCTCGGTCAGCAGCCGCAGGATGGTGCTCTGATCCTCGGGTTGCACGGGATTGAGCCGGTGATGGTGCAGGGCGACTCGGGCGACGCTGGCAGCGTCGGTGGCGTCGGTCTTGCGGCCGCCGCCGGTGGTCAGCAGCCGTGCTCGGGCGGCGAGGGTTGCGGGGACGTCGACGACGTCAGCGCCGGCGGCGGCGAGCTGTTGCGCGATGCCGCGGCCGAGTCCCTTGGCGCCTTCGACGGCGAAGCGGTGCTGCGGCCAGCGCTGGGCCCAACTGGTCAGCTGGGTGAAGGTGCCGGCATTGACGACGAAGCGTCGGGCGGCGAGTTCATGCCCTGTGTTGTCGACGGCGACAGCGGTCAGCGATGACTTGTGCGGGTCGATACCGATCACGATCACAGCGAGGTTCTCCACGACGGCGTTGACGGGGTGACGTTCGCCGTGGTGGGCATCCTGACTTGAAGATCGATCGCATGCCTCTGTCGAGCCACGCCACGGCCGGGCGCCGGCCGGCGTGGCACGCTATCAGTGAGCCAACCCAAAGGCGGCAAGGAACATGCGGACCTGAGCCGACCGGCGCCCTGGACGCTATGGGCTGCAGACCCTCGCGTCTGCCCCCGATTCAACAAGTCAGGGACACGGCCACCCGCAGGGTTGGGGTAGGTCTCTTCGTAACGTGGCTGCCGGCAGTCCGACGCCCTGACTGCGGCCGAGGCCACGAAGCGATGCGTGGAGGCGGGTGGCGGTGAACGACGGATACGGCGTCTACCTCGGCTTGGACGTCGGCAAGGGTGATCACCACGCGGTCGGGCTGGCGCCGGACGGCAAGCGGCTGCACGACGCGCCGTTGCCGAACACCGAGACCCGGCTGCGGCAGCTGTTCGGCAAGCTCGCCCGTCACGGCCAGGTTCTGGTGGTGGTCGACCAGCCGGCCTCGATCGGCGCCCTGCCGGTCGCGGTCGCCAGGGCCTGCGGGCATCAGGTGGCCTACCTGCCCGGCCTGGCGATGCGCCGAATCGCTGACCTGCATCCCGGCTCGGCGAAGACCGACGCCCGCGATGCCTACGTCATCGCCGATGCCGCCCGCACCCTGCCGCACACACTGCGGCGGGTCGACACCGGTGACGAGGCTCTGGCCGAGTTGGAGGTCCTCGTCGGCTTCGACGACGATCTCGCGGGCGAAGCCACCCGCGTGTCCAACCGGATCCGGGGCCTGCTCACGCAGATCCACCCCGCCCTGGAACGAGTCCTCGGCCCGAAAGTGCACCACAAGGCCGTGCTGGAGCTGCTGTCACGTTGCGGCGGACCGGCCGGACTCCGCAAAGCTGGCCGCCGCAAGCTGCTGTCCATCGCCGCCGTTCACGCACCCCGCATGGGTGAGCGGCTGGTCGAGCAGATCATGACCGCACTGGACAAACAGACCGTCACCGTCCCGGGCACCCAGGCTGCCGAGACGATCCTGCCTCGCCTCGCCGACAGCCTCCGCGACGTCCTACGACAACGTGACCAGGTCGCCGGCGAGGTCGAGGGGATGCTTGATGCGCACCCTCTCGCCTCGGTCCTGACCTCGATGCCCGGCATCGGCGTCAGGACCGCCGCCCGGATCCTGCTCGAAGTCGGTGACGGCACCGCCTTCGCCACCCCCGGCCACCTCGCCGCCTATGCCGGGCTCGCCCCGGTGACCCGACGCTCCGGCAGCAGCATCCGCGGCGAACACCCACCCCGCGGCGGCAACAAGAACCTCAAACGCGCGTTCTTCCTCGCCGCGTTCGCCGCCCTGGCCGACCCTGTCAGCAGGGCCTACTACGACCGGAAACGGGCCGAGGGCAAACGCCACAACGCCGCCCTCATCTGCCTCGCCCGACGCCGCTGCGACGTCCTCCACGCCATGCTCCGCGACAAGATCCCCTACCAACCACGCCCCACCAGCCCTGTCCCCGCTTGACGAAACCCATAGGGACACGCATCACCGCCGGAAGACCCACGCGCGTGCGGGGACGACGTAGCGTGCGACTGCAACGTGGTGGTCTCGAACGGAAGACCCCCGCGCGTGCGGGGACGACTCGTCGAGCGCGTCAAGGGGGATCCCCTCCACCGGAATACTCCCGCGCGTGCGGGGACGACGCGGTAGATGCGGGGATTCGATCGGCTCGATCGGGAAGACCCCCGCGCGTGCGGGGACGACGCCGGCAACGAGGGTGCCTACGCCCGACCCAGCGGAAGACCCCCGCGCGTGCGGGGACGACTACACCACGGCGTGTGCCACACCGTGCACGTACGGAAGACCCCCGCGCGTGCGGGGACGACGCGATCACCTCGGGTGGGATGGTGCCCGTCCCGGGAAGACCCCCGCGCGTGCGGGGACGACGATCCCGGAGGCCGGGCGATGAGCGGGCAGGGGGGAAGACCCCCGCGCGTGCGGGGACGACTTCGTCGCCGCGGTGAAGGGCCTGAAGCCCGCCGGAAGACCCCCGCGCGTGCGGGGACGACACGACGACTGCTCTCCGTGCCGGAAGCACCATGGGAAGACCCCCGCGCGTGCGGGGACGACGGAGGACGAGACCGAGGCCGCGCCGTCCCCCGGGGAAGACCCCCGCGCGTGCGGGGACGACACGTGGAACAGCGGGCAGTCGTCGTCGGTCAGGGGAAGACCCCCGCGCGTGCGGGGACGACGCCGCTCGGCTCGCCGCGGCCAACGGAATCCAGGGAAGACCCCCGCGCGTGCGGGGACGACTGGACGCCGCGCGCCGGCGGCGACGACATGTGGGGAAGACCCCCGCGCGTGCGGGGACGACCCGCGCCAACCCCTTCCAGGAGCGCTATCGATGGGAAGACCCCCCGCGCGTGCGGGGACGACCGTGGCCGAGGCTGACCGACATGCCGTGGTCCGGGAAGACCCCCGCGCGTGCGGGGACGACTTCGTGCGCCACCGGTTCCCCCTATTCTCACTGGGAAGACCCCCGCGCGTGCGGGGACGACACCTACTGGGCCTACGGGAAAGGCTGCCGGTGCGGAAGACCCCCGCGCGTGCGGGGACGACCGTCCCGCGCCTGACCGAGATAGGTCCGGTACTGGAAGACCCCCGCGCGTGCGGGGACGACGCCTGCGGGTACGGCTGCTGGTGCTCGATGGCGGGAAGACCCCCGCGCGTGCGGGGACGACTGGACGGACCCGGGCGGGTACCCTCGGGAGTAGGGAAGACCCCCGCGCGTGCGGGGACGACGCTTGCTGACCTGGGGCTTTATCGAGCGGGGACTGCGAAAAAGTTCAGTCGGCTCATCGGGTCGATTCGGGTTCGCGGGCAGCCTCGCGATGGAGGTCGGTCGTTGCCTCATCCTACGGTCCCTTGGCCGTTGCGGGCGCGGGCAGAATCTGTGATGGCATGTACCGCAGGGGACCAACTGCGGCAGGGCCCCGGAAAAAGTCGTGGACGCGTCCGGGATGAGGCATCACCGGCTGTCAACGGCGGACTGGAACTGGCTCTGGCACGCATTTTGTGAGTCGCGCTCACCGATAGTTCGGGTTGGGTGCCGGGATGGAGATCATTCCGGCGTTGCTGCCGCACCTGACGGGCCTGCGGTTGGAAGCGGTGGTGGTCCGGGGCGTCGGGGTCAGGATCGATGCGGCGACCCAGACCGTGCGGGCACGGTGTGATACCAGCAGCACCTGGTCGACCACCGCGCATGGCCGCTATGTGCGGAGGCTGGCCGATGTCAGGTTGGGTGGTCACGAGGTGCTGGTCGCGCTGACGGTCCGCCGATTCACCTGCGTGAACACCGACTGCGGGCGGCGGACGTTCGTCGAGCAGGTCCCCGGCCTGACTCGCCGGTATGCCCGTCACACCGTCGTAGCGGCCGGTGACCTGGAAGCAGTCGCGGTGGCCTTGGGCGGTCGAGCGGGCAGCCGGTTGGCGCAGCGGCTGGCGGTGTCGGTGTCCCGCTCCACGTTGATCCGGATGATCCGCCGGATCCCCGACCCGGCGCCGGCGACACCGGCGGTGCTGGGCGTGGACGACTTCGCCCGCCGTCGTGGCCACCGCTACGCGACCGTGCTGCTCGACATGCATACCCGCCGGCCGATCGACGTGCTGCCCGACCGCACCGCCGACACCCTCGCCGCCTGGCTGCGCGAGCATCCCGGCGTTCAGATCATCTGCCGCGATCGAGGCGGCAGCTATGCCGACGGCGCCCGCAAGGGAGCACCTGACGCGATCCAGGTCGCCGACCGGTGGCACCTGTTGAAGAACCTCAGAGCGTGTTTGAGATGGGGTTTGTCAGTGAGGTTCCCCCGGTTCGCCGGAGGGTCTGATGTTCCCCGGGTTCGGTGGAGTCAGGTTGGTTGACTCGTCAGGCTCGTCATTCGTTGAGGAGAGACGTGCCGAGGAGATACCCACCCGAGTTTCGTCGTAAGGTCCTCGATCTACTCAAGGCTGGCCGATCGGTAGCGGAGCTGGTCCGTGACTTGGACATCAGTGATCAGACGATCTACAACTGGCGCCGCCAGGAGCTGATCGACACCGGTCAGATGCCAGGCGTGAGCTCCGCTGACCAGGCGGAGCTGGTCGCCGCTCGGCGGCGTATCGCCGAGCTGGAGACCGAGTTGGCCGTGCATCGCCGTGCGACCGAACTGCTCAAGGAGGTGGTGCCCCCAAAAGGCCGGTACGCGGTCATCCACCGGATGGCCGCTGAGGGGTTGCCTGTCGAGGTCTGCTGCCGTGTGCTCGAGGTCTCGGCTTCCGGGTACTACGCCTGGCGCAACCGGCCACCGTCGCAGCGGGCGCTGCGGCACGCGTGGCTGACCGAACAGATCCGTGCGGTGCATCTGGCCTCCAGGGGAACCTACGGTTCCCGCCGCGTGCATGCCGAACTACGGCTGGGCCGTGGACTCGTCGTGGGCTATCACGCGGTCGAGATGCTGATGCGCCGCGCCGGCATCCGCGGGCTGCCCGGTAGCCGGAGGCCGCGGCCCAAGCACCAGACCCCAACCGCGGCGGACTTGGTCAACCGCGACTTCACCCGATCGTCGCCGAACCAGTTGTGGGTCACCGACATCACCGAACACCCGACCCGGGAGGGCAAGGTCTACTGCGCAGTCGTGCTGGACACCTTCTCCCGAAAAGTCGTCGGCTGGTCCATCGACGCCACCCAGACCGCCACCCTGGTGACCAACGCCCTGAGCATGGCCATCAGCAACCGCCAACCTACCGGCACCGTGATCCACTCGGACCACGGAGTCCAGTTCACCTCATGGGCCTTCACCCGCCGGGTCCAGGAAGCCGGCCTGGCACCGTCGATGGGATCCATCGGCGACTGCTACGACAACGGCATGATCGAGTCGTTCTGGGGCCGAATGCAGACCGAACTGCTCAACCGCCGCCGCTGGCGCACCCGCATCGAACTAGCCAATGCGATCTTCGAGTACCTAGAGATCTTCCACAACCGGCAACGCCGCCACAGCTCACTGGGCATGCTCACCCCGAACGAGTATGAGAGGCTCCACCCGATCGCCCTATCCGTCGCCTGACGCCAACCAACACGGCTCCGAGAAACCCGGGGAACATCAGTCTCCATCAAACCCGGTGGGGAACAGACCCTTCGACCACATCCATCGATGGACGTGAACTTCCCCTCTGAAGTCCTGCATGGGTGAAGACGCCACGCAGGATCCGCCGGAACCAGGGAATCCTTCTTCTCTGCGTCTCCGACTACTGCTCCGACGTGATCGCTTATGCTCGCACGGTTCAGCCGACCTTGACATCGCTGGTGGGTGTCAAGGTCGGCTGAACCGTGGCCGGTGGTGCCGTCAGCGTGTCAGGGACGGGGTTCGTCGTTGAGCTGATCGACGGTGAACAACTTGCCCGGCGACATGTTCACCATTTTCAGCTCTTTGTTCGAGTACATGTAGTCGGTGGGCAGCCTCATGGTCCAGAGCAGTTGCCGGGGTTCGTTGGCAGTTGGGCCGCTGGTGTCCACGGTTTCTAGCAGCTTGCCGTCCCAGTAGATGCCGATGGTTCCGTGGTTGGGACCGCGCTCGCCGAACAGGGAGATACGCCGCCCTCCCTGTGTCAGGTAGGTGACGTAGTCCCCCTCCTGCGCCGTGGCGTGGATGTCATTGTCGTAGTCCCCGTAGGGCCGGTTGCTGGAGTAGGCCCACCCGCTGCCGACGTACCTGAGATACCCGGGCGTGTTGTCGGGGATGCCAGTGATGGAACTGTTGACGTAGTGGGTGAGCGTTGCGGTGGACGGGGCCGTGGTCGTGGTGCCCTCGTACACTGCCCGCAACGAATTCGTGTAATTGCTGATCATGTTGGCTGCCAGGACCACATACCTCGCCTCGGCGAACCCTCTCGAAGTCTCCGTCGGCAGGACGGTCCCCAGCTTCCGGGTCCCGTGGTAAATGGTGATCGCTCCGAGTGGCTGCTGGACCGGTGCACCCGTCGCTTGCACCGATGCCACCAGGGTGATGTCCTGCCCTTGGCCGGTGGGGACGTCGTCGGTCCGGTTGCCGAATTCGAAGATCCGTAGCTTGATTGAGGTCTCGGCCCTGACCACCTGGCTCAAGACGGCCGTGGCAGGGCTGCTGGACGTGGAGCCAGAGTACGATGCCCGGATCTCGTGCGTGCCCACCACCCAGGAGGTGTTGGGGACGGCAGCACAGATGGCCCTCCCGTCTCGTACCGCGATGTCCCGGCAAATCGTGACGCCGCCCAGGGCGAATGTCATCGAACCGGTGCTCACCGCTGGAGTGACGGTCGCGGTGAAGACTGCCGGACTGTAGTAGGTACTCGGGTTGGCCGACGAGGTGAGGGCCACTGTGGAGTAGTAGCTGATCCGGACTCGTCCGTTGCCGGAGTTCACGCCGCGTCGGTAAGTCGCGGAAGCCGACGCCTTGCTGCTGCCACCGCCGCCACCGCCGCCGCCGCCGACCTGCCAGGCGCCCTGCCCGCCGTTGCCGCCGCCACCGCCGTACCAGCCGCCGCCACCGCCGCCACCCCCACCACCGGTACGCGCCATCGCGTCAGTGCTCAGCGAGCACACGGCGATCTGGATGCATTCCCCGTCGTTGCCCTGCCCCGGGCCGGCGACTGCCGCGCCGCCCTCGAAGTTCGGTCCCTTGCCGCCGGCGGTCTGCCCGCCGCCCTTGCCGCCCGAGCCCTCGTACGAGGATCCGGTCTCCCGGAACCCATCTTGACCGGATCCACCTGCCACGCTGTCGCCGCCGCCACCGCCGTAAGCGTCGCTGTCCCCTCCGAAGATGCCGCCGCCGGCACCCCCGCCACCGCCTCCACCGGCCGCGACGATCAGCTTCGTGCCGTCGGCGCTCCGGATGTCGGACGCACCGCCACCGCCGCCGCCGCTGGCGGGCACCATACCGTTGCTGCCACCGCCCCGGCCGCCGCCGTTGAAGCCGCCGTCGGCCCAGCCGCTGCCGCCGCCCTGCGCCGTCGTCCCGTCCGCGCCGGAACCACCCACGGTGATCGTGAGTCGCTGGCCGGGGGTGACGGCGACATCGTCGATCACCTGGGCGCCCAGACCACCCGGCGCGCCGTGGGTTCCGCCCCGGCCCCCCTGCGCGCCAGAGATGTCGAACTTGATTCTCTGGGCACCGGCGGGCACGACGAAACAGTAGGTTCCCGCTGCCGTGTAGTCGGTGGCCGACGAGCAGTCCGCCGCCGAGGCCGACGCCGGGGCGATGCCCACCAGGACGGCGCCGCCGAGGACCAGACCCAGTCCGCCGGCCGTCAACCTGAGGTGATTCATCGGTGTCTCCTTCGTACTGTGCGTGCTCAGTGTTGTCACATAAAGTTCTACGGCGGCCAGGCCGACAGCACCCTGGGCGAAATTCCTAGTCCGTGACGAGGGGCTTCCTGGGAGGCGACGTGCGGTTGTGGCACGAGGACGTGAGGCGTCGGCTCGACGAGGCGCTGACGTCGGCCCGTTCAGGCCGCAGTACCGTGATGCTCATCGAGGGGGAGCCGGGCAGCGGCAAGACCACGCTGCTCGACGAATTGGCCGAACGCGCCGATGGGTTTCGGGTGCTCGCCGCCGAGGGACTGCCCGGGGAGTGCTTCGCTTACAGCGTCCTGCTTCAGTGGGGCGTCGACCTGCCACATGACTCACCTGGCGGGCCGATCGCGCCGTTTCTCGCGGCGCAGCGGCTGCGCGAACATCTGAACCGAGTCGCGTTCGACCGACCGGTGCTGCTACGCGTCGATGATCTGCAATGGGCCGACGACGAGTCGATCAGCGCGCTGTCCTGGCTGGTCGGTCGGGCCACCGACGACCAACTGCTCGTCGCGGTGGGGGCTCGACCGGGGTTGCGCGGTGCCGCCCCGCGCTGGCAACGGCTGCGCACCGGCAGCGGGCTCTTCGTGCGAATCGAGCTCAGCGGGCTGTCGATCGACCAGATCGAGACTCTGCTGACGGCACGTGGACAAAAGCTCTCTCGCGACGCCGCAGTCGCGCTGCACCGGCACACCGACGGGAATCCGCTCTACGTCACCGCGCTTCTCGACGAGCACGATCCGGCCGACCTCGCCGCCAGGCAGTCGCTGCCTGCCCCGGCCGCCTTCGCCGCCACGGTCGCCCAGCGTACAGCGCGGCTAAGCGAGCCGGCGTTGGCGCTGCTGCGGCTCTGCGCGGTCTGGGGTGCTGACTGGCACTCTCTGCGCGACGTCGCCGGGTTATCCACCGCCGATCCTTCCGAGGCGATCGAGGTGCTCGTCGAGCAGGGGCTGCTGGCGGTTCGCTCGGAGCCGGGCGCGGTCCGGGTGACGCACGCACTGGTTCGCGCCGCCGTCTACGAGCAGACGCCGCTTGCGCTGCGGCGCGACCTGCATCACCAGATCGCCAAGGTTCTTACCGATCGTGGCGAGGTGCTCGGCCAGCGGCTCGCGGCCTCCTCCAGCTATGACGACCAGTTGGCCGGTGACCTCGACGCGTACGCCCAAAGCCTGCGCCGACGGCGCGCCTGGCAACGGTCGGCGCGGTATCTGCGGGGCGCGAGCGACCTCACGACCGACCCCGGGCATCGGCGCCGCAGGCTGCTGGAGTCATTGATGGATCATGCGTTGTCGTCGGATCCGGCGGTCGTGCACGCCGAGCTGGCCGGGTCGGACGGAGCGGACGATCCGGCGGCGTTGGTAGTGCTGGCGGTAATTCGCCTCGCCGCGCACCAGTTCGAGGAGGTGGAGGGCATGCTCGGGCGGGTGCTGCACACCCCCGGTCTGGACAATCTCACCGCCCACCGGGCTGGTGTGCTGCTCGCCTTCGCGATGCTTCGCACCAGCCGGCCGGCCAGCGAGGTGCATGAGGTTCTCGGGGCCGCGGAGGATCTGGGTATCAACGATCCCTGCGTCTTCTACCACGCCCGGTTGGTGCGCACCATGGCCGATCATCTTCGGATGTCTCCAGCTCAGCAGTGGCGGACACTGGACCCCGCGCTGTCCGACGCCGCCGCCGTGCCGGTCGAGGCGAGTTACGAGCTGGCCCGGCGCGCGATCGTCGCGGTGCGGGCCGGCCTGTTCGACATCGCCCGTTCCGATCTGCAGGAGGTGATGCGCCGATTCCGCGGCGGTGAGCTTACCGGCGCTGACGGTCGCATTCCGCTCGGGCTCGGTTTCGTGCAGTGGCTACTCGGTGACTGGACGAACGCCCGGATCTCGATGCACCTCGGTATGGAGCTCGATCCGGATCCGGTCTATCCGTTGTACCTGCTACTGGGCGATGGGCGCTTCGACGAGATGGATCGGGCGATGGCCCCGCTGGTCGAGCAGATGCGGCAGGGCCGCGCAGCGGGCGATTCGAACCTGACCCACCTGATGGTGTTACGAGCCCACGCCGAGGGCGACCGCGACCGCATGCGCGGGGTCGGGCGAGCCGAACTGCCGAGCATCGAGGCAGTTTTGGCCGGGTCGTACCGCCCGACGGCGCTGTGGCTGCTCAGTGCCGGCGTCGCGGCGACCTGGGCCGGCGCGACCCACCACACCCGCACGTGCGCCGAGGAACTGGTGCGGCTCGACCCGTTGCCCGCCTGGGCGCCAGCGTGCGCGTCGTGGCTGCGAGCCCTGGCCTCCGAACAGGAGGGCGACGTACCCGGCGCCGTGCGCGCGATGGAGCCGGCTCTGCGCGACCCGGGGATGAACCTGCCGCTGTTCCGCGCCCACATGCACGTCGACCAGGCGCGGATGGTCTCGCCTGACAGAGCACGGCCGTTGCTGCAGGAGGCGCTTGCCGCCTACCGACGGCTCGGCGCCACCCCGTACGTTCATCAGATCCGGCAGCGCCTCGCCGAGCCCGTACCGGTCGCCGCGCCAGCGTTCGTGGTCACCGACCGAGAGCGCGACGTGCTGAGCCTGACCGTCTCCGGGATGAGCTACGCACAGATCGCCGACGAGCTGTTCATCACGCGAAAGACGGTGGGGTACCACCTGTCCAACCTGTACGCCAAAGTGGGCGTGACCGGCCGGCACGAGCTGGCCGATCTGGCCCGCCGTCAACCCGAGCTCTTTCGCCCGGTGCCGGCCTGACGCTCAGGACGGCACCGCCAGCAGCCGGGCGTCGTCCCACGGACTACTCGACCGGATCACCAATGCGATGCTCGTCGACGGCAGCCAACCCGGTGCCGAGATCATCGCGCGGATCGGATCGCGGACGTCCACGGTAGTGACCAGTGCGGTGCCTCGACCCCGCATCCGCCAGCGGACGGTCTGCCAGAGGAACCGCCCAGCAGCCACCGAGTCCGGACGATGCCAGGCCCACGTCACCGACAGATTCCGCATGATCCCACCGGCGCCGACAACGCCGAGCGCACGACCGGCCAACCGCATGGCGCGTACCCGCATCTCCGAAAGCCGTGCCTCGTCGATCACGCCGAGCCCGGCCAGCAGCCGGCCCTGACGGTCCGTCACTACCACGTAGGAGTTTACCTCGGTGATGTCCCCGACCGCAGTCTCCAACCAGGCGGTCAACTCCTCACGGCCCGTCACCGGCGCCACCCCGAAGTCCCGGTAGCGCCGTTCAAGCTCCGCCACGATCGTGTCGAGGTCATCGCGCACCGCCGCCCGGACGGTCCAACCACCCCCGCCCCCTGGCCGGGTCCGCCGCATCGGCACCGGCGTGACCCGCAGGTCCCCGGTGACTCGCGACGCCCACCACTCCGCGTTCGCCATCGACCCGGCGTTGCCCCGCTGGATGGTAGCCACGGCGACCACCCCCGGACCGCGCGCCTCGACGCGCCGTAACCGGAAATCGGTCATCGCCCGAGCCACCCCTTGCCGCCGGTAGTCCGGGTGTACGGCCAGCCCGTGCAAAAACCCTACCTGCACCACCTGCCCGCCGATCCGCGCCCGATCGAACCGCACCCACCCGGACCCCACGAGCCGCCCGTCAGCCTCTGCGATCACTCCGACGCTGTCCGGATGCCGGGCCCGCCGTACATCAGCGGCGGGCACGTGGTCGCGGATGGTGAAGGCGACCCGGCCCCCGTCGGCGACCTGCTCACCCAGAGCCGCCAACGCCGCCTCGTCCGCCTCGACCCGCTCACGAACCTCGAACTCAACCACACCATCAAGCTATCGGACGGCGGGCAGCCGACACCTCAACGCTCAAACCGCCGAATCGCATACTCCGATCGAGTTCGTCGACTGGGGCGCATCGTGGCACTTCGAGCACAGGGGGATAGGTCGGCCCATAGGACATGACGGACGTTCTTCAGGTAACTCTCCGATACGCTCCCAGTGAGCCGCTCCGGGTAAGCCTTCGGTCCCCGGGAGTACTGTCCGGGATGATAGGTGACGTACGGGAATCGCCCCGATGGGCGTGATCAAGGTGGGCAAGGACGCGGAACTCCGATACGAAGTGGTCTTCTCACGGATCAACTTCACGGAGCCCCGCGCCGACCATGAGTATCACCTACACCGCCACCCTGCCGGTACGCGACCGGACCGTGTTCTACCTGTCGAAGCTGGTGCACGCCGAACGGCAGCGCCGTGCACCCGCAACAAGCGGCGCGCGCTGAGCTGTTTCCAGCAGTCCGTGCTGTTCCTGCGCTGGCTGTTGGACGGTACCCGGATGCGCCAACTTGTCGCCGACAGAAAGATCAGCCTGTCCGCCGGTGACGACAACCTGCACGAAGCCATCACGGTCCTGGCTGCAGGGGCATGTCTTCGACTGCTACTCCCCGACGCCGGCGAAGAGCGTGCGAGGCGTGTGGAGCGGGGTTGACGACAAGATCGCCAGCGGGCAGACCCAGCGAGTGGTGTTCAACCTCCACGACTGGCGCGGCGATCTCGCGGCGTTGCAGAAGCAGTTCGACGGCTGGCCGATCGCAGGGTTGAAGGAACTGGTGGCGGTGACGCGCAGCGGGGCGATAATCCAGATCCTGCGACGAGACTGAAGGGCTATCCATGGCGACCGAGTACCGCTTGACGCTGGCCGGCGACGTTCCGCTCGATGTGCTGGCCGGCGTCGTCGCTCCGGGGGTGTCGAGGAATCGGCGGTGGGCGCATCTGATTGCGATCGGCCCGACCGGTGTTGTGGGCCGATCGGCGGCAACCAGCAGGTTCGGCGGTGCGACTACCCCACGAATGGTCGGCACATGTCTAACCATGGCGTGGCGGGGGTAGCACACCGAGCACCGCCCCCCGCCACGGTGGCGAGCAGCAGCACACCGTAGGCGGTGCCGCTGTGACCGTCGTCGAGATCCTCGGCGAACGCCGGCATCGTCGACTGCAGGGATGCGCCGACGAAGAACGACCTGAGGCAGAGGGTGAGCGGCAGGTAGAACGTGACGTTGAGCAGGATGCCGGTGCTGGGCCCGAGCAGCAGCAGTACCGAGCCCACCACCGGTCCGCAGAGCTGTCCGAGGCTGCGGAAGGTGGCATTGAGGCGTACCGCGCTGGGCAGTTCGCCGGGTCGGCTGAAGTCGTACAGCAGAAGTTTTTCGGCGGGTCCCCACAGCGCGCCGGCGCAGGCCATGCAGCACGAGCAGCACGGCTGCGTGCCAGATCTGCAGGTATTCGACAACGAGGAGGATGCGGGCTGCTTTACCAACGTCCATCCCCGGGTTCGCATTATCGACCTCGATAGCTTCGACCCTGAGCGCTTCTTGTAGGCCGGACAGCGTCCGCGGACCGGCCGCAGCGGCTGTCGTCGCCGTGTCACCCTCGGCTCAGCAAGGATCGGGCCGTTCGTTTGACAGTCCCGTCATCCTCGACGGCCAGCCACATCGGCCGCGAACGCGGCTACCCAGGTCAGTGCGGAGTTCCAGTTGATGGTGATCTCGTTGACCGACCAGGCTTCGAGATTGTCGACGTAGCAGAGCTGTGGGGCGCACCCGGATAGCCAACTCGCCGAGAGCGGGTCTTGGAGGCTGGAGTTGGGCCCACCGGCGACCGACCCGACGGGCGGGTTCGGCAGTCGGGCGTCGAACGATTTCGCGTACCACCGGCTGTGCTGGTTCTTCGCGTCGTTGCTGCCGTAGCCGGTGATGTACGACTGCCCGAGGGCGTTGCGGCCCAGCAGGTAGTCGAGGCCCTCGAAGACGGCGTCGGCGTACCTGGCGTTGCCGGTGAGGTCGTAGGCGGTGGCGAGAACGACCTGGTTGTTCAGCATGGAGGCGTTCGAGCCCCAGTCGTAGCGTCCGGTGGTGGGGGTGTAGGTCTGCCCGAAGCGCTCGGCCTTCTGGAAGGAGATCAACCGGTCCGCGGCGGCGACCACCCACCCTGTGATCTGCTCACGGTCATTCAGCTCGGTGCCGAACCGCGCCAGGTCGAGTTGGGCCAGCGCGGCCACCGATCCCCAGTAGAAGCCGTTCTGGCTGAACGCCGTACCGGCGGTGTGGAACCGGCTGACCCGGACGGCGGTGAGGTAGGTGGTGTCCCTGGTGGTCAGGTACAGCTCGGCGGCGGCCCAGTAGAACTCGTCGGAGATGTCCCCGTCGTTGTAGGGACCGCCGCCGCTGCGGTCCTCGTACGGTGCGAAGAGCGCCGGGTTGGCCCGGGCCGCAGCGTACGCGCGTTCGGCCGCCGCGCGCAGCCGGGCGGCGAAGCCGGCGTCGTACGGCTGGTAGATCCTCGCTGCCTGGGCGGCGACGGCGGCCAGGTTCAGGGTGGCCGCGGTCGATGGCCGGTGCAGTTCCCGGGGCTTCTTGTCCTGGTGCGGCAGCATCGGCGGCCCGGTCCAGGTCTCGTCGTGCACCTTGTGGTGGACCATGCCGGCCAGCGGGAGACCGTCGGGCACCTGCATCTTCAGCATGAAGTCGAGGTTCCAGCGGGCCTCGTCGAGGATGTCCGGAACCCCGTTGCCGCGTTCGGGCACGGCCAGGGTGCCGTCGCCGAGCGCCGCCGGCCGGTTGCGTTCCCACGTCGACAGGAGCTGGTACGTGGCGATGCCACCGTTGACGACGTACTTGCCGTGGTCACCGGCGTCGTACCAGCCGCCGGTGACGTCCAGCCGGTAGGAGCAGGTCCAGTTGTTCAGGAACGACTTCGGCTTCTGGCAGGGCACCTGGGTGTCGCCACCGTTCGGTGAGTCGGCGACGTGCCCGGCCGGGCGGGCGTACGCGGCCCCGGCGATGCCCCCGTCGATCGCGATCCCACTGCGGTTGGTGTAGAAGAACCGTGTCGCGTCGGTGCGCAGCCGGTCATACAGGTCCGCGCGGATGTCGAACGCGTGACTGGGCCGGTCGACCCAGCCGTCGTACACCAACTCGAACCGGCCGGTGGTCGTGACGTGGCTGAAGTCGATGACGTGGGTGATGGCGCTGGCCGACGCGTCGAAGCCGGTCGGGGTGGTGAGGCCGGTCGCCACCGTCGCGCCGCCGCCGGCCCGGCGCAGCGTCCACGGCACCGCCTGGGACGCGCCGTACAGCAACGTCGCCCGTTTGGGCCCGTTGGGTAGATAGCCGTGTTGGTTCACCTTGATGTCCGGCCCGGCGTCGGCCCGGTACGCGTACTCGACGCCGGTGAGCGTCACGTCGTCCATGCAGAACTCGTACGGCGCGGTGGACTTGCCGAGGCGGAACTGGAGCTGGGCCAACCGGTATGGCTCCGGGTAGGTCGTGATGATGCTGTACTCGTACTCCTTCCAGGCGGTGCCGGTGTTGAAGCCTTTGTTCAGGTACGTGACGTTCGTCGGGTTGTCGAAGGGCGCGAGGTAGATCAGCGGGTTCGCCGCCGTGTTGGTGCGGGCGCGGAACCGCAGCGTGTACGTGGTGCCGCCGGGCAGGTAGATGCTGTTATGGCCCACCAGGACGTCCCACGGGTTGGTGGACGCGGGCGCGGTCACGCAGAAGGTCCCGCCCTCCAGTTTCGGCGTCATCCCCGCGTTGGTCCACCACGGCTTGTCCGTGCCGGTGAACGTGCTGTTCTGCAACAGCCGGCCGTCGAGCTGCGGTCGCGGTGGCCCACCCCCGTACGCCGGCAGCGTTCCGGCCGGCAGGTCCTGCCCGCCGCTCTGGCCGGGCTGTCCCGGGCCGGGATCAGCGCTGCCGTAGCGGGGCAGCAGCCAACCGTCGAGACCACCCGAGACGGCGTTGACCAGGACGAAGTCGCTGATCAGGTCGGCGTCGAGGTCGACGAACAGGCCGGTGGTGCCGGCGAACGGGCCATCGTCACGGATCGGGCCCAGCGACCGCCAGCCGGTCGTCGCGCTCCACGGTGCGCCGGTGTTCTCCCAGGCCAGCACTTTGCCGCTGGGGTAGTCGACGCGCAGCACGTCGGCCCGGCGGTCACCGGTGACATCCGCGAACGAGGTCTGGTAATAGCTGTCGGCGGGGGTCGCGAAGCCGCTGACCGAGTGCCAGTCTCCCGGCACCGGCATCCGGCCCGGGGACCGGTTCTCCCAGAGGCTGGCGTTGCTCAGCCGATCCGAGTTGATCAGGTCGTCGTCGCCGTCGCCGTCGATGTCGACGAAGCGCGGGTTCTCGTAGAGCAGGTTGTTGGCCACGATGGTGGGTGCTCCCCATCGTTTCTGCGCGGCGTCGGACTCGTTGCGGGACACCTGTATGACCCGGATCCCGTTTGGCGACTCGTCAGCGGCCAGCACGCGGATGTAGTCGTCCCGGTCGTCGCCGTCGAGGTCGCCGAAGTGCACCGTAGTGGGCAGACCCCGGTCCGGCGGGCTGATGTCACCGAGGGCGGTCCAGGTGGATCGGGGGCCGTTGTTGCGCCACGCGGGTATCCGACCGTCGGGCTGAACGATGACGTGGTCGGCGTCGCCGTCGCCGTCGAGGTCGGGGAAGTGGGTCTCCGAGCCGGCAGGGGTGGCGTCCCGGAACTCCCCGATCGGGTCCCAGCGCGGGCCGATGCCGTTGCGGGGCTCCGGTCGCCACTGGTAGAAGGACTGCGCGACCATCAGCCGCGATCCGAGAGCCTCGGCGGAGGGCTGCAGGGTGCCGCTGAGCCCGGGCGTGAAGATCTGCCCGTCCTTGAACTGCCACCGCGAAACCTCCGCCTGCTCGGAGCAGAGGGTGCTGCCGGTGCTCCGGGAGTTCGTCTCCCAGGTCAGGCACCGCTCGGTCGCCGGGTCGGCCTGCGGCCAGGCGAGCTGGTACTGGCCTCCAATCGTGCTGAAGCGCACCTGAATGGCCTCGTCGAGGCTGCCGCGCGGCGTCCTGACGTGCGGTCCGATGTCGACGCCGTCGTTCGTCTTCAACGCGATCACCGCGTTCTCCATGTGACGGGCGAAGAAGCGGTACGTGTCGCCGGGGACCGGGGCGTAGCAGTCCCGGTCGGCGGTCGTCCGGGGTGCGAGGCCCCCGCCGGAGCCGCAGCCGGCGTTCACTACGTAACGGACGTACGCGTGGTCGGAGTTTCCGCCGCGAACCTCGGCGTTGATGGTGTTGTTGTTTTCGTTGCTGGCATAGGCGAAGTCCAGCTCATGGCCACCCTGGTGGGTGGGCTGGTTCGCCGCGACGATGTGGTTCTGTAGCGCGGCCGGCATCCGTGCCGGGTTCTGGTTGAAGTCGGCGAGCACCATCCATTCGCCGGTGGGGCGGCGAGCCATGAACTGCCGCGCCGTCTCGATGATGTCGGCGGCGTCGTTGGCGCTGTTCTCACCGTTGGACAGCGCGTGGGCGGTGAAATACCAGTCGGTGCCGATCTGGACGCCCATCATCGGCCGCGAGTTGAACCGTCCGCCCACCGGCAGGATCACGGCGTCGCTTACCGTCTCCCGGGTGACGATGGCCAGGCCGTTGCGTTGCTGACCGGGGTCGGCCCAGTAGATCTGCACCAGGTCCGGGCGGCTTTCCGAACCGATGTTGTACAGATGCTCGGTGACGCCGGGATCGGCGAACCGACGATCGGTCCACACCGCTCGGTCGGGCGGTGTGCTGCCCGCCTCCTGGAGTGCAGCGATCTGCACCCCTTCCTGGTTGAGCATCTGCTGCACACCGGTCAGCCACCGCGACTCCGGAGGCCCCCCGGTCCCGTCGCTCTGGCCCTGCATGTTCCAGGACGCGGTGACCCGGTCCTGCGGGGCCGCCACCGCCGGTGTCATCGGTTCGACTGCGGACAACAGCGTCGCTGCCGTCGTCGCCGCGATGATCGTGGCCAACCGTTTGCGTGCAGAGCCCACGTCAGATCCTCCAGACCTCGGACACAGAGACCATGCGGTAGCGGGGCTCGACATCGCATCGGTAGGAATTACTTAGAGGGACCGGCAGTAGGTGTCACTTGAGTCGGCGGGTGGTGGGCCGGGTGTCCCCGAGGTAGAGGGTTCGTGCCCGGTGGATGAGTGACGGACGGTGACGACGGCGGCGGCCAGTTACCGGTAGAAGTCGGTGATTGTGGCGTCGCGGTGGGTGCACCAGCGGATCTTGCCGAACGCGTTCATCGACGAGTTCGTCCGCTCGACCACTCACCGCTTGCTGACCTGGATCGGTACGGGCAGGCCTTTGCGGGCGAACTCGGCGTCGAAGCCGATCTCGTCGAGCAGCTCTCGGGTGCCACGGCTGTCGTATCAGCGGTCCAGATGGGCGGTGACCCACTGCGGCCATTGGTGGCGCAGTTGGCGGCTGCACTCCTCGAAGGTGCCGCGCAGCAACGGTGCGTCGTGCCGGTTGGCCGGAGCGCCGACGAGGCCGAGCGGGATGCCGTAACCGTCGACGCCGGTGCAGCGTTTCATGCCGTCCTTGCCGCGGTCGACAGGAGACCGACCGGCCCGGTCACCGCCACACGGGGCCTTGGTGATCGCGCCGTCGGCGCTGACGTCGAACAAGTCCAGACCAATCATCCGGTCGTAGGCCGGCGAGCAGGCCTGCGGCAGCCGCGACGCACCGGCACAGGTACGCCTGGACGGTAATACCGTGCGCGGCGCCGTCGGGTTCGACGGCGAACAACCGCACCTGCTGTCCGCCCTGACCGGCTAACCCTGCCCCGACCCGACCGCCGTCGTCACCGCCCAAACGCCCACCGACGGCGCGAAACCCGAGAACCAGAAACCGCCCGCGCCCTGCTGGAAACCCTCGATCTGCGCGACGTGACCGTGACCGCCGACGCCCTGCACACCGTCAAGGCCACCGCCGACCTCATCCACCAGCAGGGTGGCAACCTCGTGCTCCCGGTCAAGGAAAACCGGCAAGCCCTGTTCCACGCCCTCGGCGCGCTGCCCTGGGCCGACACCCCGATCGGCCACGAGAACACCGACACCGGACACGGCCGGACCACCCGCCGCACCATGCGAGTCCTACCCGCCCCGCCCGACCTACCGTTCCCCAACGTCCACCAGGTCTGGCTGGTCGAACGCTACGTCACCACCACCAACGGCAAACAGCCCGCCGCCGCGCAACTGAGCGTCACCAGCCACCCCGCCGAAACCGCGGGACCGGCCCAGATCGCCGCGTTCAACCCCAGCCAATGGACCATCGAAACCCTCCGCTTCGTCAGAGACACCTGCTACCGCGAGGACCACTCCCGCGTCCGCACCCGTTCCGGCCCCTGCGTACTCGCCTCGCTCCGCAACCTCGCCATCAATGCCCTACGCCTCAACGGCCGCACCGACATCACCGAAGCCACCAGTGGGCCAACCGCAACATGACCAGGCCATTCACCATCCTCGGCATCACCAGATGATGTTGAAACGGCCGTGCCGTCAACCGCCGTGCGTCGACCACCGATTCCCGGGTGACGATCGCGAGGCCGTAGCGCTGCTGTTGGACATCGGTCCAGTAGACGAAGACGTTGTTCGGGCGGGTCCCGGTGCCGCAGTTCCAGCAGTACTCGACCACGCCGTAGAGGATCCGCCCAGTCGGCTGAGCCGTCGGTGGCGGATCGCTGCCCACCTCCTGCAACGCCAGGACCTGGACCGTCGGGTCATCAAGGATTCCCTGCACGATGGTCTGCCGACGGAACTCCGGTGGACCTTGCCACCCTGGCTCTGCCCCTGCACATTCCATTGCCCGGTCGCCTGGCCATCCTGCAGCACGGCGAGCGCCGGGGCGGCGGGGAAGAGCCCGACCAGAACGGACGCGGCGATCGTGAGCACGGTAAACAAGGCAATTTCCTCGCACTCTGCCGACGATAGAGGTCGTGGTGAGAGGGCTTGTTCACCTAACTTTCCGTGGCACCACGTACGTAGTTGTCACCGACGCGGAGCCGAACGGCGCCAACGTACCTTCACGTCAAGCACTCGCATCGGAGGTACTGTGAAGAACCTGCTCACCCGCAGCCTGATCCGCGTCACCATGACCATCGGCTTGGTGGCGTCCGGTCTCGTGGTCGCCGCCCAGCCGGCACTGGCCGCCGACACCACGGCCCTCAGGAACTACGCCACGAAGCGATGCCTAGACAGCTCTGGCAACTCGGTCTACACGCTTCCCTGCTATCCGAACGTCCACAATCAGCACTGGATCCTCAACGTGGTGAACGGGGGGTACACCTTCGTGAACCGGGCCTCCGGCTGGTGCCTGGACAGCAATCTCAACGGCGCTGTGTACGCCTTGCCGTGCAACGGAGGCAACTACCAGATATGGGACATGATCGGCAATGATCACCAGATCTCTTCATACCTCTGGGGCAACCGGGCGACGGGCCTGATCCTGGACAGCAACTTCGACGGCGCGGTCTACACCGGGCAGTCCAATTGGGGACAACACCAGTGGTGGACCCGACTCGGCGCATGATCTCCGGGCTGCCCGGGACTGTAAAACGAACGGCTCTGTCTCACATTCGGCTCTGTCTCACATTCGGTGGTGACCGAGGGTGGTCGATGTCGTTGAGACCATGTGTGCAAGATCGATGATCTTATGAAGATGGCGTTCTCGGGGTTGTCCCCGCTGGTGATCGATGACGTCACGGACGAGGGCGAGCAGATTCTGGTGCGGGCTCGGACCCCTGAGACGCCTGTGGCCTGTCCGGGCTGCGATGCGGTGACGGGCCGGGTGCACGGGTATCACCAGCGGACTCTCGCGGACGTGTCGGTCGATGCCCGGCCGGTGGTGCTGCGGGTACGCGTGCGCCGTCTGGTCTGCCCGACGCGGGGCTGCCGCCGCACGTTCCGCGAACAGCTTCCGGGTGTTCTGGAGCGTTACCAGCGCCGCACACCCCGACTGATCTCCCAGGTCGCTGCGGTGGTGCGCCATCTGGCCGGCCGGGGCGGCGCTCGCCTGATGTCGGTCCTGGCGATGGTCGTCATGTCCCGACACACCGCCCTGCGGTCGCTGCTACGCATTCCGCTGCCCGAACGGAGAGTTCCCCGCGTGCTCGGGGTCGACGACTTCGCGCTGTGCCGTCGCCAGCGTTACGCCACCGTCCTGATCGACGCGGTCACCCGCCAGCGCGTCGACGTGCTGCCCGACCGCAAGGCCCACACGTTGGAGACGTGGCTGCGGGAGCATCCCGGTGTCGAGGTGGTGTGCCGGGACTCCTCCGGCGCCTACGCCGAGGCGATCCGCCGTGCCCTGCCCGCAGCGGTGCAGGTCGCCGACCGTTGGCATCTGTGGCACAACCTCGCCGAGGCCGTCCGCAAAGAGGTCACCGCGCACAGTATGTGCTGGGCCGCCGCCGGCCTGCCGCCCCAGGAGGGTAAGCGGGCGGTGACCACCCGGCAGCGGTGGCAGCAGGTCCACGACCTGCTCGACAAAAGAGTCGGCCTGCTCGAATGCGCCCGCCGGCTCAACCTCGGCCTCAACACCGTCAAACGCTACGCCCGGATCAGCGAACCCGAACGCCTGGTTCGCGCACCGCAGTACCGACCTACCCTCGTCGACCCCTACCGCGAGCACCTACAGCGCCGCCGCCAACAAGATCCCGCCATCGGCGCCACCCAACTCCTGACCGAGATCAGAGAACTCGGCTACACCGGCAGCCTCAACCTGCTCTACCGCTACATCACCCAAGGCCGGGTTGAAGCCGACCGCCCAGCTCTGTCGCCCAGGCGTCTGACCCGCTACCTCCTCACCGACCCTGACCAGCTCACAGAACACCAACGGACGCTCGTCGACGCCCTCACCGCCGCCTGTCCACAGATGACCGCGCTGACCGGCTTCATCGGCTCGTTCGCCGCGCTCCTCACGCCAGCAGCCGGCAACGACGACCGTCTCGACTCGTGGATCGCCGAGGTCAAGGCCACCGACCTGCCCTACCTGCACACCTTCACCCGCGGCCTCGGCCTGGACCGCGCCGCTGTCAACGCCGCCCTGACCCATCCCTTCCACAACGGCGGCACCGAAGGCGTCAACACCAGAACCAAACTGATCAAGCGACAAATGTACGGACGCGCCGGGTTCGACCTTCTGCGACACCGCATCCTGCTCGGCTGACCGGCACGCACCGTCACCACCGAATGTGAGACAGAGCCGTTCGTTTGACAGACCCGCCTGCGGCGTTTTCCGTGTTTGACCGCTGGGTGTGATCGAGGTTGTTGGATGTTGATCCGGTCGCTGTAGGCGAGGATCAGGGCGTTGAGGGCTTTGGCCAACCGTAGACCCGGCCGGTGATGCTGCTGCCGCCCCGGCGTTTCTGTTGGACGACGAGGTAGAGGACCTTCATCGCGGCCTGCTCGGTGGGGAAGTGCCCCCGGCGGCGGGCGGCCTGCCGGAACCGTGCGTTCAGGGACTCGATGATGTTGGTGGTGTAGAGGACCTTGCGGACCTCGTGGTCGTAGTCGAGGAACGGCACGAACTGCGGCCACGAGGTCCGCCACAGCCGGATCACGGCCGGGTACTGGTCACCGAACTCGGCGGCGAAGGCCTCGAACCGGGCCTCGACGGCCGCGACGGTGGGGCGGTGTAGATCTCCCGCAGCGCGGGAGTGATCTTCTGCCACTCCTTGCGATTCGGGTAACGCAGGCTGGCCCGCACGAGATGCACGACGCACTGCTGGTGCACCGCGAGGGGCCAGACCTGCTCGATCGCGTCGGTCATGCCCTTGAGCCCGTCGGAGCAGACCATGAACACGTCGTCCACACCCCGGTTGCGCAGTTCGGTGAGGTAGCCGGCCCACTGCTTGGCGCCCTCACCGCCGGTGCCGGCCCACATGCCGAGGACGTCGCGTTCCCCGTCGAGGCTGATCCCGACCGCCACGTAGACGGGCCGGTTCGCGACCTGCCCCTGCCGGATCTTCATCACCAGTGCGTCGATGAACACCACCGGATAGATCCGGTCCAGGGGCCGTTGCCGCCAGGTTTTCATGTCGGCCGGGATGCCGTCGGTGACCCGGCTGATCAACTCCCGGGACACCTCGGCGTCATACGCATCCGCCAGATGCGCGGAAATCTTTCCGGTCGTCAGTCCTTTGGCGTACAGGGACAGGATCGCCTCGTTGAACCCCTCCAGACGGCGGGCATGCGTGGCATGATCCGCAGCGTGAACGATCCCGCCCGGTCCCGAGGAACGTGAATCCGCACCGGCCCGACCTCAGTCGGCACCGTCTTCGCACCGTGACCATAAGACGCATCGCCATCGGCGAACTCGGAGGGACCGTCAACAGGTAGGTAGGCCGCTGGCCGACCGGGACGGACCCGTCGAACGCCGCTTGGTGATGGTCGCAGCACCCATTATGACGAGAACAACGACCATCGATGCTCAAGGATCCGCTGCCGTGCACGGGCGCGATGGGCCACCTGAGGCCGCTTACCGAACTCGGTGAGCACGCGGCGACAAACCAGACATCGCCCGTGGCGACCGAAAGGCCGGGGGCAGCCGCGGCTCCGTGAAACCCGGGGAACATCACCCCGCATGCGCTGGCTCTAGCCCGACTTGCCGCGGAACCGGCCCTCGTCAACCCAGTCGGTCCAGCTTCTCGCGGGCTGTGGTGTCGGGCCGGGGTGTGAGGACGACGAGGCGAAGGTCGGTGTTCCGAGTAGTCAGGACGTTGGAGTCCAGCGGGATTGGGCCCACGTCCGGATGTAGGGCGGTCTTGTGTGCGCTCTCGTGCAGGGCCACCGTGCCGAGGGCCCAGAGTCGGCGGAACCGGTCGTTGCCCGCCATGCGCGTGATCAGCGCCGCCACGTCGGGTTCATTCGGGTAGCGGGCGCTGGTGGCGCGCAGGTCGGCCACCAGCGACTGTTCGAAGTAGGCGCGCTCGGTGTCGGTCTGGCGGACGCGGGTATTTCGGGATTCGAACTGGACGATCAGCGCGTTGCGGTCGTCGGCGGAGCAGTGCGCGGGATCGCCGAAGACGGCCGCGAACAGCCGGTTCCAGTGCAGAAGTCGCCACGCGGCGTCGTAGACGGCCGCCGGGACGTCGCCCAGGTGGTCGATGACGCGGCGCATGCTGCCGGGGATCCGGCAGGGTATCCGGTCCGGGGCCGCGGCGAAGCCGGCAAGGCGCATCAGGTGCGCCTCCTCGTCGTCGGAGAGTCGTAATGCGCGGGCCAGGGCGGCGCATACCTGCGCCGACGGCGTGCCGGCCCGGCCCTGTTCGAGGCGTGCCACGTATTCGGAGGAGATGCCGGCCAGCGTCGCCAGCTCGCCACGTCGAAGCCCGGCGACGCGGCGACGGGATGCGTTCGGGAGACCGACCGCATCCGGGTCCGTACGCTCCCGCCAGGCCCGCAGCGTAGCGCCGAGGTCATTCATGAACACATGATCCGCCAACGGTCAGGGGATTGGGTGGTATCAGCGGTACGCGGAAGATCCGTGCCTTCCACCACCGTGGCTCGCTCGCCAGGATGGGTTCATGAGCAGAGTGACGAGGATGAACCATATTGGCGTGCCGGTCAGCGATCTGGCCCGATCGTTGAGGTGGTACGAGGACGTCCTCGGCATCGCGCCGAGCGGCGTGACGATCTCCGCCACGAACCCGGCGATCGGTGCGGTCGTCGAGGTCGAAAACGCGTCGATGCGGGCATCGTTCGCGCTGGCCGGCGACAACGTCCTCCTGGAACTCATCCAGTACGACAGCCCGCAGCCGAAGCCCTTCACCGGACGCAACTGTGACGTCGGGGTGATGCACCTGTGTTTCGAGGTCGACGACCTCGACACGGCGCACCGGGACTTGGTGGAGCGGGGCGTGCATGTCAACGCCGATCCGGTCGTGCTCGAGGACGGCGACGGTGTCGAAGCGGGGGCGTTGGCGGGGACGAAGATCCTCTACCTCCGCGACCCCGATGGAATTCAACTGGAGCTGTTCCAGCTGCTCTCGTAGCGCGGGGCTGATCTCATGGCTACGCAGTTGTCGCCGACGCGATGGAATCGCCGGCTGCGAAACGGTTGTGCCATGAGACGTCGTACGGTGCTGAAGGCATTCGGGTGGGGAGTGGGGGGCGCGGTCGCCCTGGGTGGCGGTGGCTTCGGCGCCTACTACCTGAGCGTGAAGCGGGACACCGTGGGGAAGCTCGCCTTCGACACGGCCTTGTCGATTCCTGCCCTGGCCCGGTCGACGAGTGGCGCCTCGGGCGCCCGTGTCTTCACGCTCGGCATCCAGCCGGGTGAGTCCCGGTTCAAGGACGGGAAGGCCACCCGCACCTGGGGTGTGAACGGCACGTACCTGGGCCCGACGATCCGGGCTCGGCGCGGCGAGCGGGTCGAGTTCGCGGTGCACAACGGTCTGGACGAGGCGACGTCGCTGCACTGGCACGGCATGCACCTGCCGGCGGTGATGGACGGCGGCCCGCACCAGACGATTGGGGCCGGAGACACCTGGGCGCCGCAGTGGACGATCGACCAGGCCGCCGCGACGCTCTGGTACCACCCGCACGTACACGGCGCGACCGCCGACCACATGTACCGGGGCGTGGCCGGGCTGTTCCTCGTCGACGACGAGCGGGTCGAGGCGCTGAACCTGCCGTCGGAGTACGGCGTCGACGACGTCCCGATGATCGTGCAGGACCGTGCGTTCGACGAGGAACAGCAGTTCGTGCAGCGGGAACCGCTGGCGGGCTCGCTGGGTGTGATCGGCGACGAGATCCTCGTCAACGGCACGATCGGGCCGTACTTCGACGTGACGACCCGGCTCGTGCGGCTGCGGATGCTGAACGGCTCCAACGCGCGCCTGTACCACTTCGGGTTCTCCGACGATCGGCACTTCTCGCTCGTCGCCACGGACGGTGGTCTGCTCGCCGCGCCGTGGGAGACCGACCGGCTCTACCTCTCGCCGGGGGAACGCGCGGAGATCGTGGTGGCCTTCGAGCCGGGGGAGCGGGTGGAGCTGCGTTCCTACCCGGCGGCGCACGGCGGGGTGCTGGGACGGCTCGACGGCTTCGACGACCGCTTCGACATCTGCCAGTTCCGGGCCGTGGGTTCGCTGTCCGGCCACGCCGCCGTGCCCGCCGTGCTCGGCGCCGCACCGGACCTCGCCGGCCGCGCGGTCGCCCAGGAACGCTCCTTCGTGCTCGCGTCGAATCGGATCAACGGGCGCTCGATGGCCATGGACCGGATCGACTTCGGTGTCCGGGAGGGCACCGTGGAGGTGTGGGAGGTGACGAACGACAACGGGTATCTGCACAACTTCCATATCCACGACGTGCAGTTCCAGGTGCTGACGGTCGACGGCGGTATGCCGGAACCACCGTTGCGCGGCTGGAAGGACACCGTCCTGCTGGTCCAGGGGAAGCGCTACCGGTTGGCGCTGCGCTTTCGGGACCACACCGATCCGAACACGCCGTACATGTACCACTGCCACCTGCTCGCCCACGAGGACGACGGGATGATGGGTCAGTTCGTCGTCCTGGGCGAGGGCGAGCAGGTCGGTGTCCCACCGGGCCATCACCGGCATCCGTGATCAGGGCACCAGGATGATTTTGCCGGCGACGGTGCGGGACTCGGCGAGCGTCAGCGCCGACGCGGCCTCGGCCAGGGGGATCTCCGCGGCGATCTGCGGGTCCAGCACACCGTCGGTGAGTAGACGGAACACCTGGGTCAGGTCCTCGGACAGGTTGCGCCGGAAAGCCGCCAGATTACGGTGGCCCGCCCAGAAGTTGTAGAAGTAGGCGCTTCGGTGGTTCGGCAGGGTGTGCCAGAGCTTCAGCTGCGCGAAGAGCTTCAGCACGGGCAGACGCGAGTTGCCCGCCTCGTCCTTCGTCGCCGCCGTGCCGTAGGACACCAGCGTGCCGCCCCTGCGCAGCAACTGCCAGGACCGTTCCACACCGGGGCCGCCCACGTGGTCGAACACCGCGTCCACACCGTCCGGGGCCAACGCCCTGACCCGGTGGTACATGCCGGGCTCGCGGTAGTCGACAGGGGTGGCGCCCAGCGCGCGTACCGCGTCGTGGTGGCGCGGCGAGGCGGTGCCGATGACGCGGACGCCGGCGTGCCGGGCCAGCTGGACGAGCGTGGAGCCGACCCCGCCGTTCGCCCCGAGCACGACGACGACGTTCCCGGAGCGGACCTTGGCCAGCCGGTGCAGCATCTGCCAGGCGGTGATGCCGTTGACGACCACGGTCTCGGCGGCGGCGGGGGACACCCCGTCCGGCACCGGAACCAGGTCGGCGGCCTCGACCAGCACATGGGTGGCCCACGCGCCGATCTTGGTGACGGCGGCGAACCGGCGTCCGACCAGGTCGGTGTCCCCGCCGGGTCCGACGGCCGTGACGGTGCCGACCAGGTCATATCCGGGTACGAAGGGGAACGGCGGTTGGTCGTAGTACTTGCCCCGGCGCATCTGCTGCTCGGCGAACGACACACCGGTCGCCTCCATCCGCAGGACGACCTGCCCCGCAACCGGCGCGGGCAGTTCGCGGGCGCATACCTGCAGCCCGCTCGGATCGACCACGCCCGGTAGGACTATCTCGGTCGTGCTCGTGGTGACGGGGTTGGTCATGACGGTGTTCCTCCGGTCAGCGGTTGTCGTCGGGGCCCAGCGCCCCGCGGCGCCAGGTGTGCCAGCCACGGCACAGCACGTAGGCGGCGATGGTGGTCGCCGAGACGAACCCGTCGGCGAACAGGGTCCGCAGCGCGTGCGGGACGTCGAGGATGAATGCGGCCTGGACGGTGACCGCGAGCTTGTGGAAGAGCAGGAGTTCCCACATGCCGCGCTGCTTGCGGGGCGCGACCGCCAGCATGGCCCACATCCCGGCGAAGACGATGTAGGCACAGGTTCGCCAGTACTCGGTCAGGATCAGGTCGTTGGGGAGACCCCCGAGGCGGGAGACGCCCTCGACGAACGGCACCAGGGTGGCGGCTGCCGTGATCGCCATCAGGATCCGGCCGGTCCGATCCTGCCAGCGTGTCGGTGCCGCGACTGGTGCTTCCGCGACGACATGGGTGCGGACTGCCATGAGATTTCCTGTCTGCTCAATCACTTCGTGCGCGTGGACACGGAGACCATCGGTCATCGGAGAGCGGCGTCGCGTCGGTGGGAATTGCGTAACCGTTGCGGTCGTCGCGGACGCTCCGGGTGACGTCGGGTGGCTCGCCCAGCCCAGGCGGCATGTCGACGACAGATGATCGAGCCGGAACCCGAGCCTCGATCGGGACGACTAACGGGGCATGACAGCTCACCACCGGCCCGACGCGGCGACCGGCCCGCTGCGCGTGCAGGTTCTCCTGTACGACGGCATCGAGGAGCAGGACTTCGTCGGGCCGTACGAGGTCTTCAGCATCGCCCGCAGTGCCGCCCGTGCGCCGCTGACCATCGACTACGTCACCGCCGACGTCCCGCGGACGATCACCGCCGGTGGCGGCACCCGGGTCGAGGTCGGCACGGGTTGGTCGCCGTGGGACGCGGATCTTCTGATCGTGCCGGGCAGCGGCTTGACCGGCCCGACCCGGCCCGGTGTCGAACTGGAGATCGCGAAGGGTGACCTACCGCGGACACTCGCCGCGGCACCGCGCCCCGGCCTGGTCGTCGCCTCGGTCTGCACCGGAGCGCTGCTGCTCGGCGCGGCGGGTCTGACTCGTGGTCGGCGCTGCATCACGCATCAGATGGTCAAGGACAAACTCGCGGCGTTCGGCGGCCTCGTCACCGAGGCCCGCGTGGTCGACGACGGTGACCTGGTCACCTGCGGCGGCGTCACCTCCGGACTCGATCTGGGACTGCACCTCGTTCGTCGTGAGTTCGGCGCGGATGCCGCCGATCTGGTGACGCGCATCCTGGAGTACGAGCCTCGGGGCACCGTCTGGGCCTCCTGACCCGCGTCGTCCGCTCGATCGTCAGCGGTCGGTCACCCGGCCGCTGACTCGGTCTCACATCAGCGGGAAGCGGCAACCGTCTGGCGCACTGCAGGAGGCGAACAGCGTGACTTCTCGGCTGCTACCTTCGGACCGGACAGGGGGTAGCCTGGCCGGCGTGCGATCCGCGGCTGGCTCCCGGGGCTCACTGGTCGGCAGGTCGGTCGAGCTCAAGGTTCTCCACGAGCTGACCGGGGAGGCGCAAGCGGGGCGGGGCGGGGCGCTGGTGGTGCGCGGCGAGGCCGGCATCGGCAAGAGCACGCTGCTGGCACACGCCCGCGACGCGGCGTCCGGCGTACGTGTGATCCACGTGGCCGGGGCGGAGTTCGAGCGGGAACTGCCCTACAGCGCGCTGCATCAACTGTGCGTGCCGGTGCTGGGTCACCTCGCGGACCTGCCCCCCCGGCACGCCGACGCGCTCCGGATCGCGTTCGGACTGGCGAAGGGCACGCCCGACCTCTTCCACATCGGCGTGGCGACGCTGGGTCTGCTCGCCGCCGCAGCCCGGGTACGCCCGCTGCTGTGCGTGGTTGACGACGCCCACTGGTTGGACGCGGCGTCGGCGAGGGCGTTGACGTTCGTCGGCCGGCGGGTGGCCAACGAGCCGATCGCCATGGTGTTCGCGCTGCGGTCGCCCGCCTCGGACGAGCTGCACGAACTGCCCGGCCTCGACCTCACCGGGTTGACCGACGCCGAGGCGCGGACGGTGCTCGCGGGCCGACGGCACCTCGTCCTCGACGAGCAGGTGCTCAGCCGACTGCTCGCCGAGGCCCGGGGTAACCCGTTGGCATTGCTCGAACTGCCCGAGGCGGGCGGCTTCGGGCCCCCGGACACCTCCCCGGTACCGACCCGCATCGAGCGCAGCTTCCGGGACCGGCTGTCGGCACTGCCGGACGACGCCCGTCTCCTGCTGACCGCGGCGAGCGCCGACCCCACGGGCGATGCCACCCTGGTGTGGCCGGCCGCGCAGCTGCTGGGCATCGACGTGCCGGCCGCCAGCGCCGGCGTGGCCGCGACTGGCCTTGTCGAGTTCGCCGCCGACATTCGCTTCTGCCACCCGCTGGCCCGGTCCGCGGTCTACCGGGCCGCGTCGGCGCGGGAACGACAGCGGGCCCACCGGGCACTGGCCGAGGCGACCAACGCCGGCACCGACCCGGACCGGCGGGCCTGGCACCGAGCCCAGGCCACCGTCGGCCCCGACGACGACGTCGCCGCGGAACTCGTCCGATCGGCCACCCGTGCCCGGTCGCGCGGGGGCGTGGTGGCCGCAGCAGCCTTCCTGGAACGGGCGGCCGAGCTTTCCCTGGACCCCGCCGGCCGGCTCGAACGAACGTTCGCGGCGGCGCAGGCCGCCCTCGTCGCGGGCCGTCCCGACCGAGCCGCCATCCTGGTCAGAGCCGTCGAGCACACCGGGCTCGACGAGTTCCAGCTCGCCCACGCCGACCTGCTGCGGGGACAGGTCGCCTTCCAGAGCCACCGGGACGAGAGCGGCCCAGAGTTCATGATCCACGCGGGAAGGCGGTTGGCCGGGTTGGATCCGGAACGGGCCCGCAGGTGCTTCCTGGACGCGATCGAGACGAGTCTGCTCGTCGGCCGGGCCAGCGGCGTGCTCGATCTGGTGCTGGCCGCCGTGCGGTCGGTGCCGGCGACCGCGTCGCGTCCGCCGGACGTGCTGGATGCGCTGGGCCTGCTGAACTCGGCGGGCCACCGCAGCGCGATCCCGCTGATCCGGCAGGTTCTCGACGGCCGCCACGGTTCCGGCAGGCCCGGCTGGATCGAGCACCCCGCGCTCGCCCTCATGCTCGCGGCAGAGATCTGGGATCCCCATCGGTATGCGGCGATCGTCGAGTGGCTGGTGCGGACCGGCCGCGAGTCCGGTTCGCCGCTGCTGCTGCGTCTTGGGCTCGCGCAGGCGGGGTCGTACGGCGCGCTCACCGCCGACCCTGGCCTGGCGATGGCCTCGATCGCCGAGGAAGAGGCCATCGCCGACGCGATCGGCGGGCCGCCGATGCCCTACCACCGGATCCATCTGGCGGCCCTGCGTGGTCGCCGCGCCGAAGCGCTCGCGCTGTTCGAGAAGGCCACGGTCGCGGCGACCACCAGCGGCAGTGGTCTCCTGACCGGCAACATCGACTGGGCGTCGGCGGTGCTGTTCAACGGCCTCGCCGACTATCCGGCCGCGCTGGCGGCCGCTCGGCGGGCCGTCGCGGACGGCACCCTCTTCCTCGCCAGTTTCTCCCTGCCCGAACTGGTCGAAGCGGCGGTCCGCTGCGGTGACTCCGAGGCCGCCAGCTCGGCGCTGGAATCGCTCGTGGAACGCGCCGACGCCAGCGGGACCGCCACCGGTCTGGGCATCGCGGCATACGCCCGAGGGTTGGTGACCGGGTCCGAGGAGCAGTATCGGACCGCCGTCGCGCACCTCGAACGGAGCCCGTTGTCGGCCTACCGGGCCAGAGCCCATCTCGTGTACGGAGAATGGCTGCGACGCGAGGGCCGCCGGCGGGACTGCCGAGCGCACCTGCGCACGGCACACCGCCTGCTGTCCGAGGCCGGATTCGAGGCGTTCGCCCGACGCGCCGCCGTCGAGCTGCGCGCCAGCGGGGAACGGCCACGCCAACGGTCACCGCACACGTACGACCAGCTGACGATTCAGGAGCTGCACATCGCCCGGCTGGTCGCCGCCGGCGCGACGTCCGGCGAGGTGGCCGCCCAGCTGTTCATCAGCCCGCGCACCGTCGACACCCACCTGCGCAACATCTTCCGCAAGCTCGGCATCAACTCTCGGCGGCAACTCCGGCACCGCTCCGATCTCGGCGCGTGACATCGCCGGGCCGGCCGGCGGCCGCACGGCGCCGGCCGGCCCAACTGGGGAATTCGGTCAGACAGCGGAAGGCTCGACCGACTGCACGCGCAGCTGGGTAAGGAGCAGCAGCATGTCGGAGTTGAGCCAGTACTCGATGATCTGACCGTCGTGGACGCGCAGGAGGTCGACGCCGGTGAAGTCGACAGGCGTGCCGACCGGTGCCCCGGCGCCGGGGAAGCCTCCGCCGTAGGTGCCCGTGGCACGCCAACGCAGGGCCAACAGGTCGTCTTGGACGATCGGACCGACCTCGATGTCGAACACCAGGTCGGGTAGTGGACCGCGAAGCTGTGCCACCCAACCCGTCATGGCCTCGGCGTCGTCGATCGCGCTGCCGTCGCCGCCGTCGGCCAGGGCCGCGTGCACCCTTACCCCAGGTGCGATCAGTTCATCGACGTCGCTGAAGTCTCCGTTCCACAACGCCTTCCAGGCACCGACCAGACGGGTGATGTCGTCGCTCATGTCATCTCCATGTCTCTCGTGGTCAAACCGCGCAGGGGCGTCACCGGGCGCGCGCCCACGCGACAGGGCACCCGGCCGATGTCGCGGTCCCGCACGGGATCACCGTGCCCTGGCGACTGTCGCGTCCGCGTCGGCAGAACCTACGTACTCCGGAATACTCCGGCGGCTATGCACGGCGTCTGCGCAGTGCCGCTCCCGCGAGGACGAAGCCGATCAGGAACGGATAGATGATCCCGCGTTCGAACAGGCCGATGAGTACGCCCGCACCCGAGGCCACCATGGTCCCGAAGACCACGAGCGAGAGCAGGCCGAACGTCCCGGACATGGTCAACAGACGGCCCAGCCCGGACGACATTCCGAGCAGCCGATACGCTCGACCGAGCAGGATGACGAGCACGTTGCCGGCGACGAAGGCCAAGATCGCGCCGATCCCGTGGTAGTCGGTGCCGTCAGTGCCGCCGTCCCCCGGAAACAGCCCCACCAGGACCATGCCAACCGCCAGCACGACCGCCGAGATGACCGTCGCCGCCCGCCGCCCACCCGGCAGGCCCTTCAGCATCGCGACTCCGGCCAGCGCGGCCAGGCCGGTCAGCCCGAGTCCGGTATTCATCACCATGGCCAGCGGGGAGTACATGTACTGACCGAACGCGGTGAGCGGCCCGTGGACTCCGAGATTACTGATGAAGTGGTGGGTGTAGCTGTAGGGCGGATCCGTCCACGCCGCAGCGGCGACGAACTCGCCGGTGAAGTAGATGATTCCGCTGGCCATGAGTGCCACTGCGGCCGCGGTGCGCTGCCTGATGTCGGTCACGACGTCCTCCTGTAGATGAATCAGTGGCGTCAGCCTGCGGCGCAGCGCTGACACGCGGCACACACCGCGCGGACACCGCCCCGCCGCCGGACCGGACGGGGAAACGCGGGAGGATCGGGGGATGGACGGAGGCGAACGGCTACGGGTCACCCTGCTCGGCGCCTTCCGGGTCGCCCGCGGTGACACCACCCTGGCCGTACCCGGAACGCGCCTGCGGAATCTGCTCGTCCGGCTGGCGCTCGCTGGCGGCCGGCCGGTCACACCGGCCGTGCTGGTCGACGCGATCTGGGGGGAGGACCCGCCGTCCGACCCCACGCAGGCGCTCCAGCGACTCGTCTCCCGGTTACGCCGCGCGCTCTCCCCGGACGCCCCGGATCCCACGGTGGTCCGACAGGTCGCGGGTGGATACCGGCTGGCGGTGGAGGCATCCGATGTCGACGCCGTGCGGTTCGAGGAACTCGCCGCGACCGGCCGAGAGGCGGCACTCGCCGAGGCTGTGGCGCTGTGGGGCGACCGGCCCGGCGTCGAGCCCGCAATCATCGCGGCGGTCGCGCCCACCGTCGCGACCCGCCTGGTGCAAACCTCGATCGAGGTGGTCGCCGACCTCGCCGGTGCTGAACTGTCCTCCGGACGGGCCGAAGCCGCGACCGCCCGGCTGTCCGTGCTGTTACGGGAGCAGCCGGGACATGAGCGGGCGGCCGCCCTGCTGATGGACGCGCTCGCCGGTCTGGGGCGACAGGCAGAGGCCCTCGCCGTCTACGAGCGGGTCCGCGAGGCGCTGGCCGACGTGCTGGGCACCGATCCCGGCACCGCCCTGCGTGAGCGTCATCTGCGACTGCTGCGACCCGAGCCGCCCCGACCAGCGCCCGGCGCCTCGACGGCCGACCCGGTCGTGCCCGGGCTCCCGGCCGGGAGCCTCGGGGCCGGGCGGCCGAATGCTGACCTGCCCGTGCCTCTGACCAGCTTTGTCGGCCGCGACGACGACCTTGCCCGGATCTCCGCCCTGTTCACGGCCGGGCGGCTGGTCACCGTCGTCGGACCGGGCGGCGCCGGAAAAACCCGCCTCGCGCTGGAAGCCGGCCGCCGCCACCGTCACGACTACCACGACGGTGTACGGCTGGTCGACCTCGCATCCGTCACCGACCCCACCAAGATCATATCGGCTCTGCTCGCCGCGATCGGTCTGCGGACCGGCGGCCCGCTCGGGCGGACCGGCGACGACGAGTCCGACGTCCTCCTCACCGAACTCAGCGACCGGGAGATCCTCCTCCTACTGGACAACTGCGAGCACCTGATCGACGCCGTGGCGCGCGTCGTCTCCTCGCTGCTGCCCCGCTGTCCCGGCCTGCGGGTGCTCGCCACCAGCCGTGAACCCCTCGCGGTCGACGGCGAGGGGCTCGTCCCATTGGCTCCGCTCGAACTACCCGGCCCGGACGCCGACGTCGCGCAGGCCCGACAGACCGCGTCGGTACGCCTGTTCACCGCTCGCGCTGCCGCCGTACGCCCGGGCTTCGATGTCGACGAGACGACGCTGTCCAACGTCGTGCGCCTCGTACGTGGACTTGACGGCATGCCTCTCGCATTGGAGCTGGCCGCCGCCCGGCTTCGGACGCTGTCGCTGCTCGACCTCGCGGAGGGGCTGGCCGACCGGTTCCACCTGCTCGGCAGGGGCAGCCGCACCGCACCACTGCGGCACCGCACCCTGCGCGCGGTGATCGCGTGGAGTTGGGATCTGCTCGACGCCGGCGAACGGGCCGTCGCGGAACACGTCGCCATCCTGCCCGGCGGCGCCACGGCCAGCTCCGCCACCGCAGTCTGCGAGGGGAGCGCCGATGTCCCGAACGTGCTTGCCACACTCGTCGACCGGTCGTTGCTCCAGCTAGATCCAACCACCGGCCGCTACCGCATGCTGGAAACAATCAGGGAGTACGGCAGGGAACGGCTGGCCGAGGCTGGCACGCTCGGGCGAGCTCGTGACCTGGCCGCGGCCCACTTCGCCGCGCTGATGGCCGAGCAGGATCCCCGACTGCGTGGACCCCACCAACTGGCCGCGATCGGGATCGTCGACGCAGAATACGACAACATCCTCGCCGCCCTCGACCATCTGTGCGCCGCCGGGGACGCCACGGGTGCGATCGCTCTCGCTCTCGACCTCACCTGGTACTGGCAGATGCGTGGCCGCCATGCCGACGGCATCCATTGGCTGGGGCAGGCACTGGCGGTGGCGAACGGCGAATGGACTGTCGCACGCGACTGCGCCCGTGCCGCCTATCTACTCAACCGAGCGGACATCACCGCCGGCGTCTCCGCGCGGTATGAGGTCGACGAACAAACGACGGTGCAGGAGCTGGCCGGTCGGCTGCTCGCCCATCCGCACCTGCCGGGCCACTTCCGTCTGCTGGGTTCGATCCTTCTGTTTCTCCAGGACGAGCCAGCCGCGCTCGCGACCTTCACGCGTTTCACCGACGGCGACGACCGGTGGTCGGCCGGGCTGGCGCACATGTTCCAGGCCGAAATCGCCGAAAAGGAAGGGGCGCTCTACCGGATGCGCCGTCACGTCGAGGTGGCGCTGGACCACTTCCGGCGCATCGGTGACCAGTGGGCCACGGCTGCCGTGCTACCGATGCGTGCGGCCCTGCGGCGGTACGACGACGTCGACGGCACCCTGTCCGACCTCACCGAGGCCCGGACGCTGACCGGCCGATTCGGAGCGCTCGGCGTCAGCGACCAGTTCCACAGCGACCTGCGCTGGATCGACCTGCACCTGCGCCGCGGTGACACCGATCTGGCGGCAGACCTGCTCGACGCCGCACGAGCGCGCGCCCGGCGCGCGTCCTCGACGGAGATGCTGGTCCTCATCGACATACACGAGGCGGCCCTGAGGGTGCGGCTCGGCGACCTCGACCGTGCGGGTGACCTCATCGACGCCGCAGAGCGGGGGCTGTCCGTCATCCCGGCCTACCCGGCCGATCACGCCCGCGCGCTGGTGAGTAGCACCAGGGCAGCGCTCCTTCTGCAACTGGGCGACCTGTCCGGCGCCGACGAGGCGCTGGCGGTAGCGCACGAGGCGGCCCGGGCCACCCGGGAGCCACCGGTCCTCGCCCAGGTGACAGTACAGATGGCCGCGGTTGCCGACCGGCGGGGAAGACACCACGAATCGGCCGCGCTCCTCGGTGTCGCCGCCCGCCTGCGCGGCGCGCACGACCACACCGACCCGCAGGTCAGGGAGCTGACCCGCAGGGGAAAGACTGCGCTGGACGAGGACGGGTTCGACGCGGCGTACGCGGCGGGTCGTCGCTGCGTGCAGCAGACCACGGTGCAGGTGGCGGCTGCCACCTGCACCGTGACCGACAGCGACCGGTAGCGCGGCGCGTCACGCCGTCGCGGACCGGCCGGACCGGCTCACGGGCGCTCACCTTCTTCGGCCAGAAGCGCGAGCACGCTGTCGGGTGGCGTGCCGCCGAAGATGCTGGCCATCAGCTCCTCGTCCTGCGGGACCTCGGCGGTACGCGGGAACATGGCCTGTTCGTACTCCGCGATGGCGGCCTCGATGTCGCCGGGGCGGGCGGCGAGAGCCTTGCCGAGTTCGGCGCCGTCCAGCATGGCGAGGTTCGCGCCCTCGCCGTTCGGGGCGACCAGGTGCGCGGCGTCACCGAGCAGCGTGACGCCCGGGACGCGATCCCATCGGTGGCCGAGCGGCAGTGCGTGCAACGGGCGCAGGACCGGTCCGCCGTCGGCGTCGGTGATCAGCGCGGTGAGTTCGGGGGCCCAGCCCTGGAACTCCTGAACGACCCGGGCGGCGGCCGTGGCGCGGTCGGTGAAGTCGATGTCGTCGAACCAGTCCAGCGGGCGGGTGAGGGAGATGTAGGCGTGCAGGGTGCCGCCGCTCTCCCGGTGGGCGACGATCCCTTCGGTGGCCGACGGCGCGTACATCGATCCCTCACCGACCATTTTCGCCACCCTCGGGTGCCGGGTGGTGGCGTCGTACAGGTAGGTCTCGACGTACGACTCACCGGTGTACTCCGGAACGGCGTCGGACAGCAGCGGCCGGATCCGTGACCAGGCGCCGTCCGCACCGACCAGGAGTTCCGTCTCCATGGTCGAGCCGTCGGCGAAGGTGACCGCGTGACGACCGTGGCCGAGACCGCGTACGGTCCTGGCCTTCGCCCCCCAGCGGACCGCGCCAGTCGGGAGCGAGTCGAGCAGGATTCGCCTCAGGTCGCCGCGCTGTACCTCGGGGCGTCCGCCGGAGCCGTCGTCGCCCTTCTCGAACAGCACCGTGCCGTCCGTGCCGAGGAACCGCATCGCCTGGCGGCCCGCCAGCACTATGCGGCGGAACTCGTCGGTCAGCCCGGCGGCCTCAATGGCGAGTTGCCCGTTGTAGTCATGGATGTCGAGCATTCCGCCCTGCGACCGTGCCGCGGCCGTGGCCTCGGCTTCGTAGACCTCCACCGGCATGCCGTGCCCGGACAGGACTCGGGCCAGGACGAGACCGCCGAGCCCGGCGCCGATGATGGTGACTGGGTTGTTCATGATGCCCTCCCGGTGCGCGGATCGCTGCTCGCCAACAGTCGCCACTGCCGCTGACGTCCGGCTCTCACGGCGCGGACACGGCGCACCACCAGCCGCCCTGCGGTCACCGGACCGTTCCGCTCGGCCGCCGGGCGGAACGACTAGGACGTGACCCGGGGAAGGTGGCGCTCTGGCGGTCCGTCGCCAGCGAACTCGCGCTGAGGGGGTCGATGCGCAGCACGTAGTTGCTGTGCACAGGTAGCGGTCGGGGAAGTTGTAGGAGCGGAACGAGGACCAGGAGCTGTCGGCCAGCCCGGCGGTGCGGTAGAAGGTCGCGTCTGCCCGGAAGAGGGCGGTGTAGTCGTTGGCGGCGAGCCCTGCCACGTAACCGCTTGTGACGCAGGTAGTTGCCCGGGCGGTTCACCGACTCGAACGACACCCCGGCGGAGTCCGCGAGGCCGGGGACCATCCGCCACATCTGGTCCTGGCAGGGGTCGACAGGCGTACGGGTCGATGCGGACCGATCCGTTGGAGTGCCGACCGTAGTAGTCGGGAAGTCGGAGGACTTCAGCCGGACCCAGTTCGGGGTACCCCAGCTGCTGGTGGCGGCACTGTACCCGGCATCGGTGATGCCGGTGATCGAACCGTGCTTGCTGTTCAGCGGTGGGGTGTAGTCCCGCTGGTTGGTCACCGTCGACGAGTTGCCACTGACACTGCTGGTGGACCAGAGGGATGCTCCTTACACGCTACCGGCCGCGCCGCGGTGGATCGCCGAGGGTTGGAGCTGCTCGGGCCAGCACACTCGGCCGCGTCTCGGAACCGTCAGAAGCAAAGTTGCGAAATCCGGCCCAGGGCCAGGCGGCTGTGCCGGGCCTCGGCCGACACGAACTTTCCGCGTTGGACGCCGATCACCGCGGGCGACCGTCCCGGGAACTTCTTCGACGAGGTGCCGGCCGGCGGGGACATCCACGCGTTGCAGTACATCCTGCACGACTGGGACGACGACCGGTGTGTGCGCATTCCTGCGCGACTGCCGGCGGGCCAGGAACACCCGGACGGCCGGGGTGGTTGGCACTGGACACCGTCCTGCCCGAGGGTGACGCCGCCCATCCGGGCAAGAGCATCGACCTGGTCATCCTGGCCTCGTTCACCGGCCGGCAGCGAACCAGGGCGCAGTTCGCCGCCCTGTTCGACGCGGCAGGCCTCCGGCTGACCCGGGTCATCGCCAAACCGGAGCCGGGCTGGCTGTCGATCATCGAAGGCCGGCCGCGCTGAGCGGCCGGGCAATGGCCGGGCCCTGGCCCGCACCGTCCGATCCCGGTGGGTAGAACAGCCTGGCCGGCCCGGACGGCCGCATCCCGACGGACCCCACGGCATGCAGCGCCGTGGGGTCCGTCGTCGGAAAGCCGGGCACGTCGACGCACCGGAGACTCCGCGCGGACCGCGCAGGACGAACCTCGCCCCCAGCCGCCCAATCCCGGACGACGACCCGGGGCTTAGCTGGTGGTGCAGGTGATGCTGGCCGGCGGGTTGTTGGTGCCGTTCCACGTCGCGGTGAAGCCGAACGTGGTGGAGGCGCCTGCGGCGAGCGTGCCGTTGTAGGCGACGTTGGCGACCGTCACGTTCGCCCCGCTCTGGGTGTGACTGCCGTTCCAGATCTGGGTGATCGCCTGGCCGTTGGGAAAGCTCCAGGAGACCTTCCACCCGTTGATCGGCGACGCCCCGGCGGTGACGGTGACGTCGGCCTGGAAGCCACCGGCCCAGGAGTTGGTGATGGTGTACTTCGCCGTCGCCTGGCCGGCCGGCGGCGCGGTGGTGCCGGTCGGCGTCGGGGTCGGCGTCGCGGTGGGGGTCGCGCCGACGAAGGTTAGCTTGACCACGTACGCGAGTGCGTTGTACGGAGCGCTCGCCGAGGGCATGGCGACGTGCAGGCCGGACCCGTCCTGGGTGGGCCGGGGCAGGTTGACGTACGTGCCGGCGGTGGAGCCGAGCAGCTGCACGCCGGTCAGGTTGCCCAGGTTCACCCGGCTCGACGTCATCGTCGAGATGGTCAGGGTGCTGCCCGGCCAACCCAGCACCGTCGCGTACAGGACGGTGTTGTTCTTGTTGCGGGTGAACCGGATGTCCCGGTTGGTGCCCGCGCGTGGGGTGACGAAGGACCCACCGCCCATCTGGGTGGGTCCCTCGCCGTGGACGGACCAGGCCCGGGTGCCGTAGATCGACTCGCCGAACCGCCTGAGGTGGTCGCCGATGCCCCGCAGGATCGTCTGCTGCCCGGAGGGGATGACACCGTCGGCCGTCGGCGCGACGTTGAGGACCATGGTGCCGTTCTTGCTGACCCGGTCGATCAACGCGTGCAGCAGGGCGGTGGTCGAGTAGTAGCCGATGCCCTGGGTGTAGCACCAGCTGCTGCTGGAGACGCTGTCGTCGGTGAGCCAGTACGGGGACTGGATGCCCGCCGGGCCGCCCCGCTCGAAGTCGTAGACCTCACCGCGGTTGTTGAACCCGTCCTTGTAGGTGACCACCACGTCCCGGTTCCACGTGACAGCGTTGTTGTAGTAGTACGCCAGGAAGTCCAGTCGCCGGGCCTCGTCGATCCGGCCCAGGTAGAGGTCCTGCCAGATGAGATCGGGCTGGTAGCCGTCGATGACCTCCCGCAGCTTGTCGGTCCACAGCTGCTGCTCGGTGGCGTTGTCGAGCTGACCGTAGAGCTTGCGCAGGGTGGTGCTGGACTGCTGCGGCACGTACTGGTAATAGCCGCCGAAGTTCCACTGGTGGTGCAGCGAGACGAACAGCTTGAGACCCTTGGCGCGGATGGCGTCGGCGTGCAGCCGCAGCAGGTCCAGCTTCGGGCCGGTCGCCACGGAGTTCCACTCGTTGACCCTGCTGTTCCACATCGAGTAGCCGTCGTGGTGCTCGGCCACCGGGCCGGCGAACTTCGCCCCGGCGTCGACGAACAACTGGGCCCACTCGTTGGGGTCCCAGTTGCCGCCGGCGGATCTGAGCTTCGGCGCGAACTGCACCCAGTTGCCCGCCTTGTCGCGGGCCCCGTTGATGAAGTTGTGGTACGGCCAGGCCGCCGGATCGCCGTACGCGCTCTTGTGATGGTTGTTCTCGTACGAGCCGTTGTTGTACATGTTGCGCGGGTACCACTCGTTGCCGAACGCGGGAACGGTGAACGCCCCCCAGTGGTAGTAGATGCCGAACTTGCCGTCCTGGAACCACTCGGCGGCCGGTGGGTGCTGGTCGACCGAGGCCCAGGTGGGCGTGTAGCTCTGCGGCCCTGCCGTGGCCAGGGCGTTGCGGACGCCGAGCAGGCCGGTGGCGGCGGCGACGCCGGTGGCGCCGCCCGCGACGAGCAGGCCGCGGCGGGTCAGTCGAAGCGAGGACGAGGACATTGGACGGTCTCCTGCCCGGACGGTGGTGGGATGACCTGCCGCAGAAGGTGTCACCGGTAGCCGGCGGCGACGATGTTCGCCTGGACGGCGTTCTCGGTGGCGTCGGTGGGGTAGCCGGCGGTCATCACGCCCTCGTAGAAGGTGCCGGCCGCGCCGTGGCTGTTGTCGCCGCCGATACCGAGGATGATCGCGCCTTCCTTTTTCATCGGGTTGTAGCCCGCCACGTTGGGGCGTGCGCCGTTGTAGAAGGTCGACAGGCTGCCGGACTGGGCGTTGCCGCCACGGATGGCCCAGTGGTTGGGCTCGCCCTTGACGATGGCGGTGAGGTAGCGGTGGCTGATGCTGGGGTCGTTGGCGTTGTACTTCTGGTTGACCCCGGAGAAGAGGCCGTTCTCGAGGTCGGCCATGATCCACGGGCCGTTGCCGGCGCCGTAGCCCCAGACCTTGTTGTTGCCGAAGTAGATGGCCTCCATGGTGCCGTTGCCGTTGTCCCGGCTGTTGGTCTCGGCGTTGCCGTAGTCGAAGCAGCAGCCGCCGTTGTAGTGGGTGCCGTCGAGGATGGCGTACATCCCCTCGGGTTGGTCGCCCTTGGCGATGCCGTTGGTGGTGTTGTTCCGGTAGCCGGTGCCGGGGGCGACGAACACCCCGTACGCCTTCTGGCCGTTGAGCGTGGTGGGGGCGGCGGTGGCGTTGGCGAGGTTGTCGTATCCGCCGGGGGCGGGGCCGGGGAAACCGCCGGGAGGCGCCTGGGTGAGGTGGTTACCGCGGCCGCTCTGGTCGTAGATGATGGTGATCAGGCAGGTGGTGTTGGCGCAGAAGGTGTCCTGGGCGGCGGCGTTGGCGACTCCGCCGGCGGTCAGTGGGGTGATGTTGCGGGTGGTGTTGTCCGAGGCGCGGCGGACCTGGTAGAGGTTGCCGGTGTACGCGGCGTACAGGGCCCGGGTGGTGCTGTGCGCGGCCACGCAGGGCGTGTTGCCGGCGGCGTAGAGGTCGCAGGGCAGGCGGGTGCCCGGCGGCGGCGTGGTGGGTGGGGGCGTGGTGGGCGGAGGGGTGGTCGGCGGCGGTGTGGTGGGTGGCGGTGTGGTCGGGGTGACGCCGCCGGTGCAGGTCGTGCCGTTCAGCGTGAACGTGGTGGGGGCCGGGTTGCTGCCGGTCGCCGCGCCGTTGAAGCCGAACGAGGTGCTGCCTCCGGTGGGGATGCTGCCGTTGTAGGACACGTTGGTGACGGCGACCTGGGCGCCCGACTGGGTGTAGGAGCCGTTCCAGAGCTGGGTGACGGTCTGGCCGGCGTCGAAGCTCCAGGTGAGCCGCCAACTGGTGACCGGGTCGCCCAGGTTGGTGATGGTGACGCCAGCGCCGAAGCCGCCGGGCCACTGTGAACTGACCGTGTAGGTGACCTGGCAGCCGGCGGCCGCCGCGGACGCCTGGGGCGTCCCGACTGTGCCGCTGCTGATCAGGACCAGCGTGGCCAGGGCCGCGACCGGTCCCGACGCTCGACGCCGGACAGTGCCACGTTTCATGGAGTCCTCCAGATGTGGACGAGGTCACGGGCCCGCTCGGGTGGGCCCATGCGTTACGCCGCCTGTCGGCCCGAACTCCGGCAGACGGGAGGTGACCGTGCAGCCCGGTGAGTCCGCTGGTCGGTGCCGTCGGGGCTGGCGGCCCGGACGCCGGGGGCGCTGACCAGCCGAATCGGCGGCAGAGGGCGTGACCCAGCTGCTGCACTGAGGAGCAAGTTAACGTTAACATCAGAGCGTGTCAATGGTTGTGTCGACAGTGCTCCACCCCCGCCCCGGCCGCCCGAGGCAGCCTGCGAAAGCTCCCTCACCAGGGAAAATGGCGAAGCGTTGGCACTGTGTCCGCGGGCCGGCCGGGCGAAATCGACAGGTGGTGCGGGTGATGTGGGTGGCGCGGCCGGCGGCGGGTCGGGCGGGCGAATCCGGCCCGTCGGGGTGCCCCGTGCGCTCCGGGGGTAGGCCGGGAGGCCCCCGGTGGGCCTTTTGCCGTCGTCGGGCAGCTCCGGAGCGCGCTGGAGCCCTTCAATGATCCGAAACTGTTAACGCAAACATTATTCCACCCGTCGGCCTGATCCCCGAGCGGGTTGGGCCGCGTTTTAGCAGGTGAAGTTGCATTGCAGCGTCTCTTGTGGTGCGGGCTTTGCGGTGGAAGTGGTCGGCGACCGAGGGCTCAGAAGTTTCGAGAAAACTGGTGTCACATCTTGACGGACGCTGCCTTCATGCACGAAAGTCGATGTAGGTGGCATCGCGTGCGATCAGCGGCTGATGAGTCGGCAAAGATGCAGGTGAAGATATTCGGGCAGCACCTGTTAACGCTCTCACGGTGACCGGTCGACCGGTCACCGCCGGTGTCCACCGCCCAGGCTGCTGACGATCGGCGACGTCGACCGCCAGGTTTAGCTTTTCCCGCCGACCGAGTCGGGGTCGCGGTCGACCTCATCCTGCTCCGTGCCGCCCACCCCGCACCCGACGCGTCCACGCCGCGACGGCGTCACCCGCACCGGACAACCGCCAACCGCACGGTGTCCCGCATCACGACGCCCGAGCAGAGACCGCACGACCGACGCAGGAGCCACCTCATGCCATCACCACCACCGACGCGGTCGGCGTCGGTGGCGAGACCGAACCCGCCAATTTCGGCAACGCGGCCCTCTGGCGCTGAGCCGGCAGCTGCCCCCGCGCCGCGCGGGGGCAGCCGCCGACGTGCCTGGACCGACCCGGCGACGCCGATCCTGTGCGGACGAGCCGGAAGGTCGGGGAGGCGCGGTGGTCACCACACCTCCCCGACGGGTCGACCCGTCAGTGCGGGCATCGGCCGGCGACGCCGAGCGGCACGACGTCGGTCTGCCGGGACCCGTTGTCGTCCGGGCGGCGGACTGCCCCGCACCCCCGGCGGGTTGGCCGACGCCGGGCCGCATGGTGTCAGCAGCGGATCGGTGAAGGCCATCAGCGGCGAATCGTCGTCCCCGCCGACCGGGACGTCGCCGGGGACCGACAGGCCACGCTGGCGGGCAGCCCGGGTGGCGCCCGGCGCCATCAGGCCGGAAGCGCAGACCACGGCGGTGACGCCGCGGTCCAGCAATCGGCCGGCTGCCGCCTCGCCGCCCTCCACGCCGCGCATGGCGGTTCACGCCTTCGTTGACAGTGCCGATCGCGACACTATACGTTTAACACGTTGGTTAAGTGAGAGGGCTTTCGATGGCAGCCACCGATCAGCTCAGCGCGGTGTTCTCGGCGCTCGCCGATCCCACCCGACGGGCGATCATCGCCACGTTGGCCGCACGCGACGCCACGGTCACCGAGCTCACCGCTCCGCTGTCGATCTCGATGCCGGCGGTGTCCCGGCACCTGAAGGTGCTTGAGCGCGCCGCGCTCATCTCGCGGTCGCGGTCGGGCAAGTGGCGCGCGAGCCACCTCGAGGCTGCCCCGCTGCGCGAGGCGGCCGACTGGATCGAGCGCTACCGGCGTTTGTGGGACTCGTCCCTCACCCGCCTCGACGTCCATCTCGCCGCGATGCAGGCCGCTGAGCGGGCGACGGACCCGGCGACGCACGACGATCAGGAGAGGGAATGAGACCGGCGACTCCGCAGCTGGCGATCTCGCGTCTGTTCGACGCGCCGCGGAAGCTCGTCTACCGAGCTTTCACCGAACCCGAGCACCTGGCGGCGTGGTGGGGTCCGATCGGGAACTCACTGCCGCGCGACGAGATCGCGTTCGACGTGCGCCCCGGCGGATTTCAACGGTGGACCGAGGTCAACGCCGCTGACCCCGGCCTTCGCGTGCACGTCCACATCGACCTCACCGACGTCGTCGACGGCGAGTTGATCGACGGTGTCATGCGCGTCAGTGGGCGGCTGCAACAGGGCATCGAGCCGTTCGAGACGAGACTGCGCATCGAGTTCCACGACGACGCGGACGGTCGGACGCGACTGGAGATCCGCCAGTGGCTCCCCGAACATCTGGCGCGGCCGAGCGAGGAGGGCTGGCGTCAAGCCTTCACCAAGCTGGACGCCAACCTGGCGAATGCCCAGCTGACCACCGAGAGGTAGGGGCATGGCAAAGCTGATCTACATGAACAACGTTTCGCTCGACGGCTACATGGAGGACGAACGCGGCACCTTCGCCTGGTTCCCCATCGACGACGAAGTGTTCGCGTTCCAAACCGAACGCCTGCGGCCGGTGGGCACGTTCCTCTACGGGCGACGCCTGTACGAGGCGATGGCCGTCTGGGAGACCGACCCCGCGCTGGCGGCGAAGTCGGACCTCATGGCCGACTTCGCCAGCGCCTGGCAGGGGGCGAGCAAAATCGTCTACTCCACCACCCTCACCGAAGTCCCCACTGCCGACACCCGGGTCGAACGCCGTTTCGACCCCTCCGCCGTCCGCGGACTGAAGGCCACAGCCAGCAGCGACCTGATGGTCGGAGGCGCCGACCTCGCGGCACAGGCATTCAAGGCCGGGCTGCTCGACGAGTGCGAGCTGTTCATCCTGCCCATCGTCGTCGGTGGGGGTAAACCAGGGCTACCGACCGGCATGCGCGCCGAGCTTGAGCTCCTTGAGGAGCGCCGATTCGGAAACGGCGTCGTACACCTGCGCTACCGCCCCCTCGGACAGTGAACGAGGTCGTCGGGCAGCGTGGATCGTATGGTCGCGAATGATCCCTCGGTCTTACCTGCCGCCGGCTGGTGCAGGGCTCACCGCAGTCGTGTGTGCGGTGGTCGCCGGCCGCGCGGACCCACCTGTGCGGGCATCCGAGCCACGGCGGACGCCAGGACCCGCCACCGTCACCCACGCTGCGCCGGGCCGTGGCCTCCGCCACCTGGCCGTCGCTGACCGTGATGCCGACGACCTCCACGTCGTACGAGCGGGCCAGGTCGAGCGCCGGACCACCCACCCCGCACCCCCGATCGAGGATGCGCCGACCCGGCGCGGGCGTCAGCCGCTCATCTGGTGCTCTGGCCGCATACGTTCGCCGGGTGAGGTGGCGGACGCATCAACAGACGCGCCTCGGGCTGCCGGTGCCGGTCATCGCTGACCGCCGCTGGCGAACAACACTTCCCCGGTGATCCAGCGGGCGGCGTCCGAGGCCAGGAAGGTCACGACGGGGCCGTAGTCCTCCGGCGTGCCCAAGCGACCCAACGGGATCTCGGCGATCGCGGCCTCGGCCGCAGGTGAGCCGATGAAGCCCGCCGCCCGGGTGCCGTCGGTCTCCGAGGCGCTCGGCGCCACGGCGTTCACCCGGATGCCGCGTGGGGCCAGCTCCTTGGCGACGATCCGGGTGATCGAGTTCAGCGCGCTTTTGGTACCCACGTACACCGCGCTGTAGGCCGGGTGGCTGGATGTGCCGGCCGTGGAGATGTTGACAATGGACGCTGAGCGGCCGAGGTCCTCCTGAGCGGCGAAAGCCTGCATCGTCAGCACCGGGCCGAGGAAGTTGGTGTCGACCTGCCGGTGGAAGTCCTCGTCAGTGACAGCGGACAGGGGGGTGAACGTGGCGATGGCCGCGTTGTTGACCAGGACGTCGATGGGTCCGAATGCTTCTCGGGCGGTGGTGAACAGCGCTCGGACGTCTTCACGCCGGCCGACATCGCCCTGGACCGCGATTGCGCGTCCGCCGGCGGTGACGATGTCATTGACGACGCGTTCGGCACCGGCGGCGTCGGTGCGGTAGTTGACGATGACTGACGCGCCCGCCGTCGCGAGGGCGGAGGCGAGGTGGGCTCCGATGCCCTTGGCAGCGCCGGTCACGAGGGCTGTGCGGTCCTGCAGTTCGTTCATGCCGCTCAGACTAGGGAAGTTGCTCACTGGCAGTAAGTAGGCACCTTTTCGTAAGCTGCTTGCATGGCGGTAAGTTCTGAACTGCAGTCGGCGTACCGGCTGCTCGCCGGTGACACCTTCGACAGCCGGTGCCCCTCGCGCGCGATCGCGGATCAGGTGACCACCCGCTGGGGTACGTTGATCATCGCGGCGTTGATCACCGGCCCACACCGCTTCTCGGCGCTGCACCAGCGCATCGGCGGCATCAGCCAGAAGATGCTGTCACAGAACCTGAAGTCCCTCGCCCGCTCGGGCCTGGTCGATCGGCACGTCGAGCCGACCACGCCGCCGCAGGTGACCTACACCCTCACCGCGCTCGGGGAAAGCCTGGCCGAACCGCTGTGCGCGTTGCTGAGCTGGTTCGGCGCCCACACCGACGCCCTGCTCGAGGCTCAGCAACGCTACGACGGCTAGTTATCCCTCGTGAAGCGACGCGGAGGGAGGACGGATCACGACGAGAGGGTCCAGGCAGGCCAGGCCGATCTGAACGACCCTGTGGACACGTCACGGACGGTGTCCCCGTCGGCCTGCACCAGCTGGGCGATCACCGGAACCCGGTTGCCGCCGGCCGATGCGAGGAGCATCATCACGCGCCGGTACCGCACCGAGCTTGTGCTGCCCCGGCGCACGATCTGCTGCAGCTTCTGACCTTCCTGGTCGGTCAACCTGCGCACGAGGACAGGCTCGGCCACCTTGCCCCCAGCTGTCGGATCGGATGTCACCGCACATCCAATCGCGACAGCGGCCAACCGAAGTCAGCGCCGGTATCGACCGACGTCGGTCACATGTACGACCTCATGACCGAACTGTTCACCACTCTGCTCGACGGCAACATCCACGTCGGCTGCTGGACCGACGACGCGGACCGGGCCTGCGTCGCCGAGGCCTCCGGACGGCTCACCGACATGATGCCGCACCGCGTCGCTGCGGCTCGCCACCACCCGGCACGAGACGGTGCTGACGGGAATCCCCGTCAGCCACGGGCAGATCGACACGGCCAGAGCCCGCGCGCGGCAACTCGGCGTCGCCCACCGCGTACATTTCCGATACGCTGACGCCATGAACATGCCGTTTGCACCCGGTATGTTCGACGGGGCCTTCGCCATCGAATCCCTCATCCACATGCCGGACCAGGACCGCGCGCTCCAGGAGATCGGCACCGTGTTGCGCCCCGGCGCACGACTGGTCATCGCCGCCATCATCGACAGACACCCGGCAGGCGGCCCCGAACAAGAGATAATCGACAATATCTGTGCCGTGACGCAGTGCCGCGCCATCGCCGCCCTGCCCGACAGACTTGACCGGGCGGGTTCCGAGGCCCTGGAGTTCGACGACCTCAGCGCCAACGTGATGCGGGCGTTCGCGGTGCTGTCCGACCGCATGCGTGAGGTCCGGGCCGACTTCGTCGCCAGGATCGTACCCGCGTACTTCGACCAGCTGGTCGAACTGTTCCGGCGCTGCAGCGGCGTCGCCGCGGCCGGTTACGTCCTGGCGGTGGCCCAGCGCCGATGACCGCGAGGGGAAAGGGTCCATCCCATCGATCGGTGGGGAGTCACCAGGTGCTTTCCCGGCATCAGCTCGCCCTGCTCGCCGACCCGGCACCCGACGACGGGCGACACCGGGCACCGCCCCACGACCGGCCCGAGCTGACCGGCAGATCAGCCGAGAGAGAACTGCTCGACGCACTGCTGCGCGGCCGCGCACGCCTCCCCGCCCTGCTGGTCGGCAGCGGGGTCGGCAGCGGCAAGACGGCCCTGCTGCGCGCCACCGACGACCAGGCCCGCCGGGCCGGCCGCCGCGTCGTGTGGGTCACCGGCGCACCCGCCGAAGCCGACCTGCCCTACCCGGGTCTGCATCAGCTCCTCTACTGCCTGCGCACGGACCTCGACCTCGGCGCCAGACCGTGGGCGGCACGGGCCCGCAACGAGCTACGTGCCGCCCGGCCCGCCGAAGGACCGGCCGGGCCCACCGCGCAGGAGAAGTCCGTCGCCAGGCTCGCCGCCCAGGGCCTGACGAACAAGCAGATCGCCGTCCGGCTGCGCCTGTCGGACCGCACCGTCAGCGGACACCCTTACAAGGTCTACCCCAAGCTCGGGGCCACCTCACGGACCGGGCTGCGTGACGCCCTGGAGATACGAGCCGGATGGGATGCGGATGGCACAGCAGACTGAGTTCACCGAGGCCCTGCTCGACTACGTCCGGCAGGTCTCGCTGCGCGACGACGAGATCCTCGCCGACCTTCGTCGGGAGACCGCCGCCCTGCCGATGGGCCGGGCGATGCAGATCATGCCGGAAGAGGGCCAGCTGCTGGCCCTGCTCGTCAGACTGACCGCGACGTCGCTTCCGGTGGTCGAAGTCGGGACCTTCACCGGCTACAGCACCCTGTGCATGGCCCGGGCCCTCCCACCCGGTGGCCGGCTGATCACGGTGGACATCTCCGAGCGGTGGCCGATGATCGCCGCACCGTACTGGGATCGTGCCGGGATGGCCGACCGCATCGACGTACGCATCGGTGCAGCGCGGGAGGTCCTGGCCGACCTGGAGCGCGAACTCGGACCGGGCGCGGTGGACCTGGTGTTCATCGACGCCGACAAGGCGGGCTATCCGGACTACTACGAGGCCGCGTTGCGACTCGTCCGCCGGGGCGGGCTGGTCGTCCTCGACAACACGGTGTTCTTCGGCCGGGTGCTCGACGAGGAACACCAGGACCGGGACACCGTCACCATCCGGAAGCTGAACGTCTCGCTGCTCGCCGACGACCGGGTCGACCTGGCGATGCTGTCCTTCGCCGACGGCCTCACGCTGGCGGTGAAGCGCTGACCCGACCATCCGCATCGACCTGGAAAGGTGCCGGCGAAAACCAGTTCGGAACGCCGACAGGACCCGAAAACCCGGCGACGCAGAATGAGTGACGCGGGCGTCAGGGTGTTGGCGGTGAGACGCGGCGACCACGGGTCACCGCACCCAGACGAGACTGTAGAAGGTCAACTTCGGCTTTCCGGTGAACCACTCGCTGCCCGGCCAGATGACGACGTAGCCGAGATCAGCCTCGGCGGTCTTGACGCAGGCCGCGAGCGGTGCCGCCACCGGGTTGTCCACCCCCCGACCCAGGCGCACCATCCGCTGCGCGACGGTGAGCGGCGGAAACTCGTCACTCCACTCCCGCTGAGCAAGGCAGTCCGCCTCGCTCGGAAGATCGTCGGTGGTCACCGAGTCGAAGATCTGCGGCCGGAGCACCCGGGAGACCTGTGCCCCGTTCACCAGTTCCAGTCTGTGGGTGACGTGGTCGAAGGCGACGTCCGCGGTCGTGCCGGACTGGCTGCGCTCCAGGTCCAGGTAGGTGTGTTCACCGTTCACGGTGAAGGTCACCTTCTCGACGTCGATGCGGGCCGGGCCGTACACCTCGGTGTTCTTCGACGTCGCACCCGCGTCCGCGACGTCGATCTTCGCACCGGCCGCGACGAAGATGACGATGCGGTTGCGCTCCACCTCCTGCACGAAGCGGCCGTCCATGGTGATCCGCAGCTTGCGGCCGCTGTTGATCCGGAAGGTCTCGCACGTGGCGTCGGGCTTCTCGCGGGCCGCGATCGGGCACACCAGCAACTGGGTGACGTCGGCGGGCTCCGCCCGCAGGATGCGCACCGACGAACCGGCGTCGCGGACACCACCGTCGGCACCGACCCCGAACACCCCCAGCGGAGTCACGATGGACACGTCGTCGGTCTGCACCTCCACGCTGCCGTCCGAGTTGAGCACGAACTGCACCGGCAGCAACGGAGGCTGGTAGGCGACGTGCCCCATGATCCCGAGCTTCTTGTCCGAGGCCGGATTGTCACCGTCGGGCAGTTGCCACTCGTAGGGCATGGAACTGCCGAGGACGACGCCCCCGCCGAGGCAGCAGCCACCCAGGCAGATCAGCACGACGGCGATCACGGCCGCGATCGCCGTGCGGCTCACCGCGTACCCCCCGGGCCGGTGTCGTGCCCGAGGCTGTTCGCATCGGTGATGCGCTCCTGGCCGGCTTCGATGCCCCCCGGCTCCCGGCCCCACAGGCCGCCGCCGCGGCGGCGGTTCAACTCCTTGGTCAGCCAGGCGGCGCCGTCCACCACCACCGTTTCGAGGACGTCGAGTGCGTCGTTGACGCCGGTGCTGTCGAGGGCCAGCCGGGCGACCAGCCCCTCCGGTTCCCTACCGTCCCGCATCTGCACGAAGTCGCCCAGTTCGAGACTGATGGTGCCGAGAGTGTCGGTGCGGACGACGAAGTGCCGCTGTTGGATGTGCACTTCCATGGAGGGACCGGTGAACACGGAGACACCTCCGGAGGTGATCTGCGGTTGCGCGATCGGGGACGCCGGGCGGCGGATGCTCTGCTCGGTGACCTCAACCTCACGCAGCCCGCCGTAGGGAATCGAGCGACGGCTCGATCCGTGCAGCTCGCCGTTGGTGAAGTCCAGTTCGGAGCAGAAGTAGCGGATACCCGTCGCGGTCAGCAGGAACAGCGTCAGCACGTAGCGCGAGTAGCGGATCGGCCCGTAGATGACCCGGGCACTGCTCGCCCCCGCCGCGCCGGTGGTCAGCTCAAGGGCGTACGCCACCTCCGAGGCGGGGATTCCCCGTTCACGGAGCATGTCCGCCTTGAACACGAAGACATCCTGGGCCAGCCACGTCGCCATCTCCTGGTCGGTGGGACGGTCACTCAGGACCGCACTCCACCGCTGCCACTCGGCCTGCTCGGCCTCATACCGCTCGGCCCGCTCCCGGGACACGATCCGGTAGGTCGACTGTCGCGTCCACAACCTCGGCTGGGAGTACCAGAGCAGGGCGATGCCGCCTGCGGCGACGAGCAGCGGAAGCCCCGACTCCGTGCTGCCGTCGGGCAGCAACCGGGCGAGCACCAGCAGCGCCGCGACCGCCAGCAGGGCAACCGCGAACTGTTCGGCCCGCCTCAGCAGTGGCCGCTCGCGGTACGTGTCCTCGTAGGTGAGTAGCCGGCGGGTGCTCCAAACGTCGCGGGTCTGCCGGGCATGCCAGCGGGCGAGCCACAGCAGGTGCCCGTTGCGCAGCTCCGACTCGTCGTAGAGCAGCGCGAATTCGCGGGCGAGGGACTGGCGCAGCCCGAGGGTCATCGGTTCCCAGCTCGTCTGCTGTCCCGGTGCGAGACTCGCGAAGACCGCCTCGACCGTGCGGGTCGCAGCGTCCATCGCCTCCGGATCGACGGTCACACCCAGGCCGTGGCCACCGTGGAATCGATCAGCGTAGAACGCGAGCAGGGTGCGGCGGTGCTGCCGCTGCCACCGCGCGTAGCCGGCGAGGGGCACACCGATCCCGGCGAGGACGAGCGTGATCGCCAGCGTGGTGAACGCGCCGACCAGGCCGAGTTGCACCGCGACGCCGACCGTCCCGACCACCCCCAGCGCCAGCCCGGCCCAACGGGTCAGGGTCAGGCTCCGTGACGGCGGCACCTGCGCCCCGCCGAGTTCCCTGGGCTCAGCGGGGTCGGGTTCGAAGAACTTCCAGACGCGCTGCCGACGGTCGAGGATGTCGCCGGAGCGTTGTTCCCGGACCCGGTCGGCGTTCCGACGGAACACCTCGTCCTTGAAGGGGCCGGCGAGCAGGCCGTCGAGGTGCCGTTGGTGCTCCTCGGGAAGGTTCCCGTACGCCGCTGCCATCTCCTCGAGGTTGGTCCCCGAGGTTGCCCTGACGCCGACGTCCGTCGCACGGTCGCTGATGCCCATCGCGAAGTCGATGAGGGCCACCAGGCTGCCCAGCCGCTTGCGGTCGAGAAAGTCCTTGGCGCTCTCCTGGCCCGGGGCGCCGCCCTTGGCGACCAGCCGTCGGGCGTTGCCCAACGCCTGCAGGTGCCGATCGTCGAGAGCGCTCAGGGTCCGGTCGCTGAGCGTGGCGACGAGGTAGTGGTAGCACACCCCCGGCCGGTGACCGTACGAGGTGGCGAGCACCTCGGCCAGCAACTGCTCCGCGGCTCGGGACATGCCGCCATCGAGCAGGCGGACCGCCACCTCGTACTTCTTCTCGGGTGGGTCGTTCGGCCCGACGTAGTACGTGTGCACGCCACCGTGGATGGTGCCGCCGGTCGCGAATATCGGCGAGTTGGCCCCGGAGGTGTGTACGTGCTGACGGGGAACCTCAGCCATCTCCCTGCTCCCCCCGGTAGTCGAGGCGCACGCCGCCGTGGATGGTGCCGCCGGTGCCGATCACCGGGGACTGCGCCCCCGACGTGTGCACCGTGTAGCGGCTGTCGTCCGGGGCGGTCGGCGTGCCGGCGTCGCCGTGGTCGAGCCGGGCGGCCAACGCCAGCGCGAACGCCGCCGCGTGTGCCGCGGCCCTGGGCTGCCATCCCTCGGCGTCGGTCTGGTCCTTGCGGCCGCCGGCCTGGTCACTGATGCCACGGATGGTGGCCGTCGGCACCGCGTGGTTGACGTGTCCGGCGTGCGCTGCGCCGGCGCTCTCCATCTCCACCGCCACGGCGTCGGCGTAGTGCTCGTGCAGGCGCTGCGCCTCCGGCGTGGTGCGCCCGTTCAGCACCACCTCGCCTGCGGCGATAGGTTCGAAGTGGACCTTCGGTGCCGGGTGCAGGCCGCTCGCCCAGCCTCCGTCGAGGGCGAGGTGGCGGGCGACCTGCTCCAGTTCGTACGCGATCGGCCAGGCCTGCGGGTACGCCCGGAATCCGCTGTCCTCGCTGCGCCCGCCCTGGTAGGCGTACACCTTCGTGGCGACCACGACGTCGCCGAGGGCGAGCCAGTCGCGCAGTCCGCCGGCCACCCCGACGAAGAGCATCGCGCTCGGCCGGTAGTGGCTGATGGCGCGCTCGGCGATGACCCCGGCGGCGGGGTTACCGCGTCCGACGAGCGCCAGCGCGACCTGGCGGCCTGGCCCGTCGCCGGTCCCGGCGAGGGTGCCCACGTCGAAGTGGGTGCCGGCGGGGTGCCGCTCGACACGTATGTCCCGTAGGCGTTTCCTGATCTCGCTGCGCTCCACTTCGAGCGCCACCAGTACGACGATCATCAGACACTCCTCGTACGTCTCTCGCTGTTCGTCCTTTTTGGACTGTCAATGGATGCAACCGGGTCCGGTTCTGCGGTTGCGGGTGATTTGCGAGGTGCGGGCCGAGGGGGCGACCCATGGAGATGCTCAGCCGAGCTGCCGCCTCGGTGAGGACTTCCCTGCCGAGCGTAATTGTTCGTCGATGATATAGTCAAGCTGACTAAAAGAGGAGGGCGTTGTGCCGAACGACAAGCAGTGGACCGCCCCATTGATCGCGATCGCCGTCGACCTGGCGGTCTTCACCGTCCTGGCGGACCGGTTCGTTGTCCTGTTGGTCGAGCGCGGCATCGAGCCGGACCTCGGCTCCCTGGCCCTTCCAGGCGGTTTTCTGTCGACCGTGCAGGAGGATCTGACCCGCGCCGCGGTGCGGGAGCTGGCGGAGGAAACCGGGCTCGACCCCGGTCGAGTGCATCTTGAGCAGCTCGCCACGTACGGCACACCGGACCGGGACCCCCGACAGCGGGTCGTCACTGTCTGCTATCTGGCATTGACACCGACGCCGGGAGCGCCTGCTGCGGGCGGCGACGCGCGCCACGCCGACTGGTACCCGGTGGAGGAGATCCTCGCGGAGCCGAGCCAGCTCGCCTTCGACCACGCCCAGATCCTCACCGACGCCGTGGAACGCGCCCGCAGCAAGCTTGAGTACACCACCGTCGCCACGTCCTTCTGCGGTCCCGAGTTCACCATGTCCGAACTCCGCCGGGTCTACGAAATCGTCTGGGGGCGGTCCCTGGACGCCCGCAACTTCCACCGGAAGGTTCTCGCCGTGCCGGACTTCGTCCGGCCGACCGGAGAACAGACCACCCGCAACGGTGGGCGGCCCGCCGCGCTCTACCGCCCCGGCGACACCTGGCTGGTGCAGATCCCCATCCTGCGCGCCCGTCACGAGGGGGCCCACAATGTCCATTGATCCGCTGCGCGAGCTGCTCCTGGCCGAGTATGGGCAGCTCAAGGAAGAACAGCGCGCCCGCATCGGCCTGCGCGACAACCTCATCTACGTCACCCTGGCTGCATACGCTGCCATCGTGGTGGGGGTGACCACCCTGGGTGGCCAGGGGGCGTTGTTGCTCATCCTCTCGGGAGCGGCAACGGTCCTGGGCTGGACGCACCTTGCCAACGACGAGAAGATCTCCGCGATCGGTCGCTACGTCCGCACGGCGCTCGCCCCACGCGTGGAAGACCTGCACCCCCGGGCCGCGCCCGTGTTCGACTGGGAGGGGACGCATCGGCGCGACCAACGTCGACGACTGCGCAAGATCCTCCAGGCCTCGACCGACCTGCTCACCTTCAACATCCCAGCGCTCGGCGGGCTCGTCTACTACTGGGTCAACGGGCCCTGGCACTGGTCACTGATCACCGTGTCACTGCTGTTGCTCATCGCGAGCGCCGTTCTGGGCTGGCAGCGCCTTCTGCACGTCGACCTGGCCTGAACCGTACCGAACCGGTCGGGGGATGGGACCGGTCGGAGACGAGCTCGGCGCGCCCGGCCGGAACTCGGCCCCGAAGCCGACACCTTCGGGGCCGAGACCGTGCTGTCCCGGGTGGCCGGCTGACCCGACTACACCGACGAGTGCCCTGCAGTCAGGCTGCCCGATGGCACCCGGGCGGCAACTCAGGCCCGCTCGGCCGGCAGCGGTGGAGCGACGACCAGGAAGCGGAAATCCTCGCGCGCCCTGGCGGTGACGGGCAGGGGCAGCCGGATGCGCCCGGAGTCGACCATGCCCCGCAGGGCGGACCGGCTCAGACCGAACCCGGCGGTGAGCAGCTTCCCGACCCGTACGGGCACCGGCAGCTCGAACCTGACGATGACCTCGAGCGGCGCGGCATCCGTGCGCTGGAGGTCGTAGAACGGCAGGTCGGTGTCCAGCCGCCAGGTGCCGGTCCAGTCGAGCCGGTAGGCGGCCCGGCGGGCGAGCGTCGCGTCCATGGCCAACTGGCGCACCACGGCCGGATCGTTGTTCTCGAACATCAGGAGCCGCTCGTTGTCCAGCGCCCGCACGGCGACGCGCTCGTGGACGGGGATCTTCGAGGTGCGGCCGCACAGCACACAGCAGATCAGCAGCCACACGTCCAACAGCTTGTGGTTCGCGTTGACCCGGATCTTGCCGGTGGGACGGTGCCGCGTGGACCGGCACGACACACAGGGTCTGACGATGGTGGGCAGGGCGCGCTCGCTGACAACCCACAGCGCTTTACGGTCGATGTCGGCCTCACGGCCGTCAACCGGCACGCGGACATGGCGGGAACTGTTCATGGCTTCGGCGATTCCAGGGTCTCGGCGGGAGACACCCGGCAGCGCGACGGCGTGCCGTGGCCGTCCCGGGTCCGGTGACGGGTAGCCGGCGTCGCGGCGGGGAGCCTGCCGGCTGAGGCGACGTCGCAGGTCACGTCGCGTGAAGGAAGCCCGCACCGGTCGCCGGTGCGGGCTTCGGGTGGCATGGCGGTACGGGACGGGGAGATGACTCGAACCCGTCGTCGTCGCGCACGTGCGCCACCGGTCACTGACCCATGCGTGTCAGCATGGTCACCCCGTCGGCCGCCGGGCAACGGGTTTTCGCGCCACGCCCGCCCGGTGCCGGGGCGGGGAAATCCGCTGTCGCCCGTCGGACGGGGGTAGTACAAAGCCGCAGTGGAAGAAACCCTGGAGTTCGCTGACCTGTTACGGCTGATGGACGAACGATCGGACGCCTTCCGGGCGGCGGTCGCCGCAGCGCCGAGCCTCGACGTGCGGGTGCCGACCTGTCCCGAGTGGACACTGCTCGACCTCGTGCGGCACCTGGGCGAGGGACGCCGCAGGTGGGCCGCCATCGTGGCCGCGGGACCCGCCGACGCTCCGCCGGCGACGCCGACCCCGGTGGCGCCCCGTGACCGCGAGGACCTGCTGGCGTGGTTCACCGCGTCGACGGGGGAGCTGCTCGACGCGCTGCGGGAGGCCGGCCCGGAGCGGGGTTGCTGGACGTGGTGGGGCTCGTCGCAGGCACCACAGACGACGGGTGCCGTCGCCCGGCACCAGCTCCAGCAGGTCGCCGTGCACACCTACGACGCCCAGGTCGCGGTGGGTGGCCCGCAGCCGCTGCCGGACGCGGTGGCCCTCGACGGTGTCGACGAGTTCCTGACCACCTGCGTCGCGACGACGGTCGCGTGGCCGCACGCCCCCGCGATCGTCGACTACCACGCCGCCGAGGGCCGCTCCTGGCGGATCTGGTTCTCCGCCGACGGTGCCCGGACCGCCCGCCTCCCCACGCCGGCCGCCGTCGAGGACCCGGCGGTTGCCTACGTCGCCGCCTGGGGCACCGCCCACGAGCTGGTCATGTTCTGCTACGGCCGGCTGACCATGGACGCGCTGCGGATCGACGGCGACCGGCGCGTCTTCGACCAGTTGATCGCCTGGGAACCTGAGGAGTAGGACCCGACGGGCCCGGCCGCCGTGCGTCGACCCCGAACCCGGCGCACGACGGCCGGGCCCGTCAGGTCCGGTCCCCGGTCCAGGCCGCTTCGAGGATCGCGGTCAGGCTGGCGGTGTCGGTCGGCCCAGGATGGTTCTGGATCAGGCGGGTGACGCCGGAGGCCATCTCCGCGAAGCGGGGAAGGTCGGCGCGGGCCACCCCGATGTCCGCGAGGGTGCGCGGGATACCGATGTCGGCGAGGAGCCCGTGGAGCCAGGTGAGGAACACCTCGGTGGCCTCGGCCGGCGAGGCGTCGGTCACGTCGAGCCCGCACACCCCGGCGAGGGTCGCCAACCGGTCACCGATGGCGTCCCGGGCCGCGTCCAACGCGTACGGCAGCAGCAGCCCGACGCCCAGGCCGTGCGGCGTGTGCGTGGCCGCGCCGATGGGGTACTGCAGAGCGTGCGGGGCCGCGTTGCCCGCATGGGAGAAGGCGAGCCCGGCGAGCACCGACCCGTAGGACATGTCCGCGCGCGCGTCGGTGTCGCCGCCGTCCCGGACGGCCCGACGCAGGCTCCGGGCGATCCGCTCCGCGGCCAGGAGCGCGTAGTGGTCGGTGACCGGGTTACGGCCGAGGAACACCTGCTCCACCGGGTCGCGCGGCCCGTGGGGCCGGGGTCGCGCGGTGTAACTCTCCACCGCGTGACAGAACGCGTCGATGCCGGAGTGGGCGGTGACGGTCGCCGGGCAGGTGTAGGTCAGTTCGGGGTCGACGATCGCGAAGTCCGGCACGATGTGGACGCTGGACACCCCCACCTTCAGCGCACGGTCCGGATCGGTCAGCACCGAGACGGGGGTCAGTTCGGAGCCGGTGCCCGAGGTCGTCGGGACCGCGACGAGCGGAATCGTCGGCCCCGGCACCCGCGACTCGCCGTAGAAGTCGCGCGGCGTCCCCCCGTGGCACCGGATGACGCCGACGATCTTGGCGAGGTCGATCACCGTGCCACCCCCGACGGCGAGGATCACGTCGGCGTCCACCGCGGCGGCGGCCGAGACGGCCCGGTCGACGTCGGCGAGGGGCACGTCGGCGGTCGCGTCGGAGAACACCTCGACCACCTCGACCTTCTCCCGCACGGCGGCCACGATCCCGGCCACGCCCGGCTGCCCCAGCAGGGTCCGGTCGGTCACGACGAGGACCCGTGAGCCGTTCTCGGCCACCACCCGGGGGATGTTCTGCGCGACCCCTTCGCCGACGATCAGCTGGCGAGGTCCACGGACGGTCTCAAGCATGGCGGTGCCTCTCCGGAACGTCGGCGGCGATGTGCTGGTCGGACGTCCCGACCACCCGTGCGGCGCGGTGCTCCCCGGCGGGCGTCGGGGGCGGCAGGACGGTCACGGCAGGTCGATCGCCGCGTAGGTGACGTCGAGGTATTCGCCGATGCCCTCGTGCGACCCCTCCTTGCCGATGCCGGACTGCTTCACGCCCCCGAACGGGGCCGACGGGTCCGAGATCAGGCCACGGTTGACGCCGATCATCCCGGTTTCGAGCCCTTCGGTGAACCGCAGCGCCCGTTGCAGGTCACGGGTGAAGACGTAGCCGACCAGGCCGTGCTCGGTGTCGTTGGCCTTCGCGATCACCTCGTCGTCGGAGGTGAACGAGATGACCGGCGCCACCGGGCCGAAGATCTCCTCCCGCAGCATCCGTGCGTCGTCGGGTACGTCGACCAGGACCGTCGGCGGGTAGAAGTGACCCGGCCCGTCCGGGCGCACGCCACCCACCAGGACCCGGGCCCCCCGACCGACCGCGTCGGCGACGAGGTCGTCGAGCTTGGCGACCGAGGGTTCGTCGATCAACGCCCCGACGTCCACGCCGTCGTCGAGGCCGTTGCCCACGACCAGCGCGCCCATCCGCTCGGCGAACCGCTTCGTGAACTCCTCCCGCACCGGCTCCTCGACGTAGATCCGGTTGGCCGCGATGCAGGACTCCCCGATGTTGCGCATCTTGGCCACCATCGCACCGTGCAGCGCGACGTCCAGGTCGGCGTCGGCACACACGATCAGGGCCGCGTTGCCGCCCAGCTCCATCGAGGTACGCAGCACGTTGTCCGCCGCCTGGCGCAGCAGCACCCGCCCGACCTCGGTCGACCCGGTGAACGACACCTTGCGGGTCCGGGTGTCGGCCAGCAGCGCCGAGACCACCTCACCGGCACGTTTGGTGGTCACCACGTTGACCACACCCGCGGGGACACCGACCTCCTCCATGATGCGGGCCAGCAGCAGCATGGTCAGCGGCGTCTGGGCGGCCGGTTTGGTGACCGTCGTGCAGCCCGCCGCCAACGCGGGGGCGATCTTGCGGGCGCCCATGGCCAACGGGAAGTTCCAGGGCGTCACGAACACGCACGGTCCGACCGGCTTCGGCACGGTGAGGATGCGGTATCCGCCTGCGGGAGCGGTGCTGTAGCGCCCCTCGACGCGTACCGCCTCCTCGGCGAACCACCGGAAGAACTCGGCACCGTAGGCCACCTCCGCCCGCGCCTCGGCGAGCGGCTTGCCCATTTCGAGCGTGATCAGCCGGGCGACCTCCTCGGTCCGTCCGGTCAGCGCCCGGTACGTCGCGGTCAACAGCTCCGACCGTTTCCGTGGCGGGGTCGCCGCCCACTGCGCCATCGCCCTGCTCGCCGCTTCCAGGGCGGCCAGCCCGTCGACGACGCCGGCGTCCGCCACTTCGGCGACGGTCGTACCGGTGGCGGGGTCCTCGACGGCGAAGGTGGCGCCGCTCGCGGCATCCCGCCAGGAGTCGCCGATCCGCAGCCGCCGGTGCTCGGGGGCCAGGACGTCCATCGGGTCACTCATTGCGTCGCCTCCTGTGATCTTCGTGGTGATGTCCGGCGTGCCGCGACCGACAGGTCACCTGCGGGTAGCGGTGCAGGCCGCTGCCGTCGCCGCCCCGGCTACCGCCCGGCCGCCGACAGCGACAGCCCGGTGTCCGCGTCGAACAGGTGCGCGCGGTCCAGGTCGACCGTCACCCGCAGCCGCTCGCCCGGTGTGCCGGTGACGGTGGGTCGCGCCTTGACCTTCAGGATGTCCGTGCCCACCCGCACGTCGACCACCGTCCGGTCACCGAGGGGTTCGAGCCCGTAGAGCTCCCCGGGCAGCGACGCGTCCCCACGCTGCTCCACGGACAGGTCCTCCGCGCGCAGGCCCAGCAGCAGCGCCTGACCGTCGGCGGCCGTGGCCCAGCGGGGCCGGGGCAGCGTCCAGCCCGCCGCGCCGACCAGGCGGTCCCCCTCGGCGTGGCAGGCGAGCAGGCTGATCGGTGGGCTCCCGACGAACCCGGCGACCCACTGGTTGGCCGGCCGCTCGTACACCTCGGTCGGGGTGCCGACCTGTTGCACCGTCCCCTCCCTGAGCACCGCCACCTGATCGGCCATGGACAACGCCTCGACCTGGTCGTTGGTCACGTAGACGAAGGTCGCGCCGAGGCTGCGGTGGATGCGGGTCAGTTCGGTGCGCATCTCGACGCGGAGCTTGAGGTCGAGGTTCGTCAACGGCTCGTCCATGAGAAACGCGCGGGGGCTGCGGACCAGCGCCCGGGCCAGGGCGACCCGCTGCATCTCACCGCCCGACAACTGCGCGGGACGGCGGTGCAGCAGCCGTTCGATGTGCAGCAGAGCCGACATCCGCTCGACGGCGGCGGCGATCTCGCCCGACGGGCGGCCACGCGCCCGCAGCGGCGAGGCGATGTTCTCGTACGCCGTGTGCCGGGGGTAGAGGGCGTAGTTCTGGAACACCATGGCGAGGTCCCGGACGGCCGGGGCGTCGGCGGTCGCGTCCCGGCCGTCCAGGTGTACCGACCCGGCGTCGAGCTTGTCCAGGCCGGCGATCGCCCGCAGGGTCGTCGTCTTGCCCGCCCCGGAGGGCCCGAGCACGACGAAGAACGCGCCGTCCGGCACGTCCAGCGTCACCCCGTCCAGCGCCCGGACCTTACCGAAGGACTTGCACAGCCCCTTGACCGCAACGGTTCCCATCAGGCCACCAGTTCTTCCGTGCGCACGTCGTAGACCGCCGGGGTCCCGCCGGTGTGCCGCAGCCCGACCTTCGCGTCGGCGGCGAACCGTACGGTCGGTGGCATCCGGACCCGCACGTCGCGTCCGCCGCTGTGGTCGACCACGTAGATGATCTCGTCGCCCAGCCACTCCGCCGAGACCACGCGGGCCGGCACCGACCGTTCCGCGCCCGGCGCGGTGACCTCCAGCGCCTCCGGTCGTACGCCCGCCACCAGGGGGCGGTCGCGGGGCAGGCCCGGCGGTGGCGTGAGGACCAGCCCGCCCTGACCGCGCAGCGCCCCGTCGGCCACCTCCACCTCGATGAGGTTCATCGGCGGGGAGCCGATGAACGCCGCGCAGAACAGACTCGCCGGACGGTCGTACACCTCGAGCGGGGTGCCGATCTGCTCGACGCGCCCCTTGTTGAGGATGGCGATGCGGTGACCGAGCGACATCGCCTCGACCTGGTCGTGGGTGACGTAGACCATCGTCGCCCCCAGTTCCCCCTGCAGGTGCTTGATCTCGGTGCGCATGTCCGCCCGCAACTCCGCGTCCAGGTTGGTGAGGGGCTCGTCCATCAGGAAGGCGCGCGGCCGTCGCACCAGGGCGCGGGCGAGCGCGACCCGCTGCTGCTCCCCGCCGGAGAGCTGACGTGGCCGCCGGTCCAGCAGCGGACCGAGCCGCATCAGCCGGGCCGCCTCCTCGACCCGCTCCCGCACCTCGTGCCTGGGCAGTCCCTCGGCCCGCAGCGGGAACGCCAGGTTGTCGCGGGTGCGCAGGTGCGGGTACAGCGCGTAGAACTGGAACACCATGGCGATGTCGCGTTCGGCCGGCGGCAGGTCGTTGACCAGCGTGTCGCCGATGCGGATGTCGCCGCTGGTCTGCCGCTCCAGGCCGGCGATGGCCCGCAGCGTGGTCGTCTTGCCGCACCCCGACGGGCCGAGCATCACGAACAGTTCGCCGTCGCCGATGGACAGGTCCACGTGCTCGACCGCGACCGTGCCGTCCGGGTAGCGCTTGTGCAGGGCGCTCACCTCGATGCCCGCCATCAGCGTCGCACCGCCCCGAGGGTCACACCGGCGACGAGGTGCCGGCGTACCAGGTAGGCGAAGACGAGCACCGGCAGGGCGAACACCACCGAGGCGGCGGCCACCAGCCCCCAGTCGACGGTGGTGCCGCCGATCAGGCCGGCGATGGCCGGTGGGGCGGTGCGCACGTCGTCGCTGGAGGTGAGGAAGATGGCGAACACGAACTCGTTCCACGAGAAGATGAGCGCGAACACCGCCGTCGCGGCGATGCCGGGCACGAGCAGGGGCAGGGTGAACTTCCAGAACGCCTGGAGGCGGCTGTAGCCGTCGAGCATGGCGGCGTCCTCGTACTCGGCGGGCACCTCGTCGACGAACCCCTTCATCATCCAGATCGTGAACGGGACGTTGAACGCGGCGTAGATGAGGATCAGGCCGAGCTTGGTGTCGATGAGTCCGGCCTGGCGGTACATGAGGAAGATCGGCACCACGACCACCACGGGCGGCATGAAGCGGGTGGACAGGACGAAGAACAGTTGGTCCTTCTTGGCCTTCAGGGTGAAGCGGGAGTACGCCCAGGCCGCCGGCACCCCCAGCACGGTGGCCAGCACCGTGGACACGCCGGCGACGACCACGGAGTTGAGGAACGCCACGGACAGGGCCGATCGGCCGCCGTCGGCGCCGACGAAGACGTCCCGGAAGTGGTCGAGGGTGACCGTGAAGCCGAAGAACTCGGCCGGCACGGCGTAGACGTCCCGGTTCTCCTTGATGGACGTCTCGATCATCCACAGCACCGGGAAGAGCATCACGACGGCCAGCGCGGTCAGCAGCACGACCTCCAGCACCGACCGGCCGCGGCCCCGGCGGCGCACGCGGCGTGCGGGGGACGGGTGGTCCGGGGTCGGGCCTGCGGACACGGCCTCGTCGACGGAGACGGCCATCAGCCCTCCTTGAGTTTGTTCAGGTAGCGCAGGTAGAGCTGCGTGAGGACGATGACGACGAGGACCATGAGGATCCCGTACGCCGAGGCGGTGCCGGTGTTGAAGCCCAGGAACGCCACCTTGTAGACGTGGAACGACAACGTCTCGGTGGAGACCCCCGGACCTCCGCTGGTGAGGATGTAGACGAGGTCGAACAGCCGGAACGCCTCGATGGCCCGGAACAGCACGGCGATGAGCAGCAGCGGCCACACCAGCGGAAGGGTGATGGTGCGGAACCGGAACCACTCGGACGCCCGGTCGATCGAGGCGGCCTCGTACAGGTACTTCGGGACCGCGGTGAGGCCGGCGAGGGCGATGAGCATGATGAACGGCGTCCACTGCCAGGTGTCGACGACGATCAGGGACACCAGTGCGGTCCGCTGCCGGGTGAGCCACTCCACCTGCCCCAGGCCGAGCGACCCGAGCATGCTGTTGATCACGCCGAACTGCGCGTCGAGCATGAACCGCCAGAACAGCCCCACCACGACCGGCGACAGCATCATCGGCACCAGGAACAGGGTGGTCAGCAGCCCCCGCCCGTGGGTGCGCCGGGAGATCAGGTAGGCGATGGAGAAGCCGAGCACGGTCTGCAGGGTGACCGCGCCGACCACGTAGATCAACGTGGTCAGGGCCCGCTGGTGGACCTGCGCCGACGTCAGGATCGCGGTGTAGTTGCCGAACCCGACGAACCGGGCGGGTCCCCCTCGGGTGGCCGAGTAGTCGGTGAACGACAGGTACAACGCCCACAGCAGCGGGAACACCGACATGCCGAGCAACAGCAGCAGCGCGGGGGAGATGAAGACCACGGCGAGGCCGCGGTCGCCCAGCCGGGGGCGGGACCGGCCCGGTGCAGGTGGCGTCGCGGACGCCACCTGCCCGGGACGGTCGGTCGTCAGCTCGCTCACAGCCCGCCGCCGCCCTTGCGGTTGCTGGAGTCGAGTACGCCCTGCTGCTCGCGGGCGATGTCGTCGAGCGCGGCCTTCGGGCTCTTCGCGCCGTTGAGCGCCGCGTTGACGTTCGTGTTCTCGATGTCGACCAGACGCGCGTACTCGGGCACGTTCCACATGTCCCGCATCCGGGGCACCGAGTCGGCGTAGACCTGGTTGAACGGCCCGGCGTTGAGGAACTCGGGTGACTGCAGGGCGTCGGTACGCGACGGCACGCCACCGGCCGCGGCCCACTTCTTCTGCACGTCGGCCCGCTCGAACCACCGCATGAAGTTCAGGGCCTCCGCCTGGTTCGCCGAGGGGGAGTAGGCCGACACGTGCATCCCCATCCCGCCGAGCGGGACCAGGTTCGTCTTCTGGGTCGGCAGGGTGGCGAACCCCAGCTTGTCGAGGATCTGCTCCCGGGTGGTGCCCAGCGTCGACTGCTTCGGATCGAGCAGGCCGCCGCTGGCGGCGATCCAGTTGAACGCGATGCACGCCTTGCCCTGGGCGACCGCCGCGTTCACCTCGTCGATGAACCAGTTGCCGGAGCCCTTGGCGGTCAGCGGCTTCATCTTGTTGACCAGGACGTCCATCGCCTCGTGGCCGGCGGTGTCGTTGAGGACGCCATCGATCTTGCGGCTCTTGGCGTCCCAGAGGTTGCCGCCGTAGACGCCGTTGACCGTGTTGTAGGTGACGGCTGCCGCGTCGGAGCCGTTGGCCTGGTGGAACGCCAGCCCGCTGACGCCCGGGTTTTCCGCCTGGCACTTCGCGGCGACCGAGATCATCTCGTCCCAGGTCTGCGGGGGCTTGTCGCCGATCAGGTCCTTGCGGTAGATCATCGTCCAGGTGTCGCCGAGCAGCGGCAGCCCGTACAGGCTGGCGTTCTCGTCGCGCTTGCCGGTTTCGGCCTGCGGGAACTGGCCGTACGCCGCCAGCAGGTACGGGTTGTAGGCGTCGACCTCGATGTTCTTCTTGACGAAGTCGGTGAGGTCGAGGATGTTGCCGTTCGTCACGGCCTCACCGATGTGCTGCGAGTCCAGGATCGCGATGTCGAAGTCGGTCTTGCGCGCGGCGAACTGGGTGAACATCGCGTCGTGCCAGTTCGCGTTCGGCACGGTGTTGACCTTGATGGTCGCGTTCGGCCGTTCCTTCTTGTACTCCGCGTTCGCGAAGTCCTCCAGGGCGTGGGCCGGGGGCCAGTCGAACCAGATGAAGCTGAGGGTCAGCGGGTCCTTGCTGAGCTCGGGGACCGTCGCAGGCGCCTTCGGGGCGCTCGCCTTCGTGCCGTCGTCCTGGCCGTCGCCGCACGCCACCAGGGTCGTGGCCACCAGCAGCAGGGCCGCCGTCGCCAGCTGAACCTTGCGCCGGGAGACCGATGTTCGACCAATTCGCTTCGGATGCCGCATCGTGGTACCTGCTTTCTGGGGTGGTGGGGACGTCGAGAGCCTCGCTAGGTGCCTCGCCGGGCAGGTGCTTCGTCGTTCAGGCGTGGTGCCGGGCCGCCGCGGGGGCCGACCCGTGGGCCGGCGTCACGGACGCGCCGCGACGTGCCGGTTCGTCGTCAGGCCGCCGGGGGTACGTCGGCCCGTCGGTGACCCGGTGACGAACCGGGCAGGGCGTCGAGCATGCTCATGGGAGCTCCAGATGATCGAGCGGAGCGATGGCAGGCGTTACGGAGACGGTGCAGAATGACGGTCGCCCGTCACGTTTCCTATACGATCGGGTGGGGGGCGTCAGCATGTCGCAGCGTCGTAACTGATGTCAACAGGTTCCCGAAGGCGCAAGAAAGGACCTCACGTCACGATGGACGACGAAGCGATGGGCGCGCGGGGCCGCAGGGCCGCGTCGGGCGGAACGTCGCCCGCGCGCTCCGGCGGCCGGCTCGCCGACGAGGTGTACGACACGCTGCTCGGACAGCTGATGTCGCTCCGGATCGAGCCCGGCTCCCGCGTCACGATCGACGTCCTGGCCCGCGAGCTGGGGGTCTCGCAGACGCCGATCCGGGACGCGCTCAACCGGATGGAGGCCGAGGGCCTGGTCGTGCGGGTGCCGCACGCCGGCTACCGCATCCCACCCCAGATCACCCGCCACCGCTTCGAGGACATGCTGGAGGTCCGCCTGCTGCTGGAACCGGCGGCGGCGCGCAGGTCCGCCGAACGCGCGTCGCTGACGCAGGTGGCCGGGCTGCGCCGGATGCTGGAGGAGATGGCGGAGCTGGAGGGGGGCGTCGGGCCCGCCGCGTACGGCGCCTTCGGGCTGCGCGACGCCGCCTTCCACGACCTGGTCGCACTGAGCGCGGAGAACCAGGTCATCCGGGAGACGCTCGCCCGCCTGCACAGCCACGTGCACCTGTTCCGGCTGCACCACGACACCCAGGTCACGCACCTGGCGATGGCCGAGCACGAGGCGGTGGTGGCCGCCATCGCCGCGCGGGACCCCGACGCCGCCGCCTACGCGATGCGCCGGCACATCCTGCGCTCCGGTGACCGCTTCCGTCGGCTGTTCGACGAGATCGAGGACGGCCACGCGTTGACCGTGCAGTCTTGACGGGCGGGCGGGGCGGAGGAATGCTAGCCCAATCGGATCGGATCGGATTGGATCGCGTCCACCTCACCGCCACCACATTGCGAGGAGAAGCAGATGCCCAGAGCGCTGCTCCTGACCGGCGACGCCGCCGAGGAACTCGACACCATGTACCCCTACTACCGCGTCCAGGAGGGCGGCTGGGACGTCGACGTCGCGTCACGCACGTTGCGTGACGTGCAACTGGTCATCCACGAGTTCGACCCGAACTCCGACGCCTACGTGGAGAAGAACGGCCGCAAACTGCCGGTCGACGTACCCTGGGCCGAGGTCGACGTCGAACGCTACGACGCCCTGATCATCCCCGGCGGGCGGGCCCCCGAGTGGATCCGGGTCGACGCCGACGTCAGGCGCATCACCGAGCACTTCTTCGCGCGCAACCTCCCCGTCGCCCTGGTCTGCCACGGCGCGCAGGTCCCGGCGGTGTACGGGCTGCTCAAGGGCCGCAAGACGGCGTGCTTCCCGCCCATCACCGGCGACATGGAGAACGCCGGCGCGACGGTCATCGACGCGCCCGACGTCGTCGACGGCAACCTCGTCTCCTGCCGGGGCTGGCCCGACATGCCGCAGTTCGGCCGGGCCATGATGGAACTCTTCGCGAAGTCCGTCGACGCCCCCTCGGCCTGAGCGCACCCGGCCCCGACCGATGACGACACCGCGGACGGTCACCGTCGACGGCTCTCCCGTCCACGTCCTCGACAGCGGCGCCGGGCCGGCGGTGCTGATGCTGCACGGCTCCGGACCCGGCACCACCGGGTCCGGAGCCTGGGCGGCGACGGCGCAGGCGCTCGGCCCGTCCTGGCGGGTACTGGCCCCCGACCACGCCGGGTTCGGCCGGACCCCCGTCCCGGCGGGCTCCCGGGGCGGTCTGAGCCTGTGGACCAGTCAGGCCGCGGGCCTGATGGACGCGCTCGGCATCGGGGACTACGCCGTGGTGGGCCACTCCATGGGCGGAGCCGTGGCGCTGGCCCTGGCGGCCGCGCACCCCCGGCGGGTCACCCGGGTCGTCGCGGTCTCGACGATGGGTGCCCCCGGAGCGCCGCTGTCGGCCGACCTCGACGCGCTCTGGGCCGCCCCCGCCGGCCCGACCGGGGCGCGGGACATGCTGAGCCGGCTCGTCCTCGACCAGGCGCTCGTGACCGACGCGGCCGTCACCGCCCGCGCGGACGCGATGCTGGCCGGGGCCGCCGCGTACGCGTCGTTGTTCCCGCCGCCCCGGCAACGGTGGGTCGACGACCTCACCCTCCCGGCCCGGACGCTGGCCGCGATCCGCGCGCCCGTGCTGCTCGTGCACGGCGCCGACGACCGGGTCACCCCGCTCGGCCCGGCGACCCGCCCCCTGCTCGACCACCTGGCCGACGTCCGGCTGCACGTGTTCGGCCGGTGCGGGCACGTGCCGGCGATCGAGCATCCGCACGAGTTCCGGCACCTGCTGTCGGGTTTCCTGCGCCCGGAGCGCCGACCCTGACCGTGGGGTGGCGCGGTCCGGCCGGCATCGCGGCCGCGCCGTACCCGGGTACGGCGCGGCCGGTGCACCGGGTGCCGCCCTGACCTGCCATGATCGCTGGGCGCCGCGATTGACAGTTGATCGACGCACTGCTATCAGTAAATAGACCTTACTGATTATTGCGGTGCCCAGCCGGGTGCACGTCGCGTCCGGGCACCGACCGGCCGGCGGCCCGCCGCCCCTTCCCCGAGGAACGCCATGGTGCGCAGAAGAACAGTCGCCTACGCCGTAGGCACCCTGCTGACCGGCATCGCGGCGGTCGGCTACGGCCTCCCGTCGGCCAGCGCCGCGACCGCCGGCCCGATCACCGGCCTGGCCGGCAAGTGCGTCGACGTGGCCGGCGCCAACCCGGCCAACGGCACCGCCGTGCAGCTCTACGACTGCAACGGCACCACCGCCCAGACCTGGACGGTGGGCAACAGCGACGGCTCGATCCGCGCGCTCGGCAAGTGCCTCGACGTCACCGCCGCGTCGACCACCAACGGCACCAAGATCCAGCTGTACGACTGCAACGCCACCGGCGCCCAGAAGTGGACCGCCGCGAGTGGCGGCGCCCTGGTCAACCCGGCCTCGGGCAAGTGCCTCGACGTGACCGACCGGAGCACCGCCAACGGCGCCCGACTCCAGATCTGGACCTGCGGCGGCACCACCAACCAGCAGTGGACCCTGCCCGGCGGCGGCACCCCCACACCCACCCCGACCACCACCGCCCCGGCCGGCACCAACCTCGACGACCCGGCGAAGAAGGACGTCGCCATGCAGCTCGTCTCGGCGGCCGAGAACTCCTCGCTCGACTGGCGCGCCCAGTTCTCCTACATCGAGGACATCGGCGACGGCCGGGGCTACACCGCCGGCATCATCGGGTTCTGCTCCGGCACCGGCGACATGCTCGAACTGGTCCAGGCGTACACCAACACCAAGCCCGGCAACGTGCTGGCCGGATACCTGCCCGCGCTGCGCGCCGTCAACGGCACCGCCTCGCACGCCGGCCTCGACCCCAACTACCCCCGCGACTGGCGCACCGCCGCCAACGACTCCGTGTTCCGGGCCGCGCAGGAATCCGAACGGGACCGGGTCTACTTCACCCCGTCGGTGCGGGACGGGAAGAACGACGGCGTCCGGGCACTCGGCCAGTTCGCCTACTACGACGCGGCGGTCATGCACGGGTACGAGGGCATGCGCCAGATCCGCAGCCGCGCCCTCACCCGGGCGAAGCCCCCGGCGCAGGGCGGCAACGAGCGGACCTGGCTGAACGCGTTCCTCGACGAGCGGGTCATCGAGATGAAGAAGGAGGAGGCCCACTCGGACACCTCCCGCGTGGACACCGCCCAGCGGGTGTTCCTCGACAACGGCAACTTCGACCTGAACACGCCACTGGTGTTCGCCGTCTACGGCGACCAGTTCCGCATCGGCTGACCCCCACCGCCGGGGCAGCACGGCTGCCCCGGCGGGATCGCGGCCCCGCTCAGAGCGCCCAGGGCGTCGTGACGTTCCAGGTGCTGTCCGCGGCCCACAGGGTCGGCGAGTTCCACGCCTCGCCGCCCGTGCCGTTGCTCAGCCACACCTCCGAGGCGTAGTGCCGCAGGTACCTGCCACGGAAGTTGTAGGACTCCAACGAGACCCCGCTCCCGCTGACGCCGACCCGGGCACACCAGGTGGCGTCCGCGCGCAGCAGCGCCGAACCGTCGTTCGGCGAGTTGCGGACCCGCGACTCCTGGTGGCGGAGGAACTGCCCGGGAAAGTTGACCGACTCGAACGAGTAGCACGACGCGTCGGCCAGCCCGGCCCGGACCGTGTACGTCGCGTCGTTCCTGAGCAGCGCCGAACTGTCCGCGTTCACCACCTCGGTGTAGGCGAGGCTGTCCCGGTGCCGCAGGAACCGGTCGGTGTACCCGGGAGTCGTCACCTGCAACGACCGGCGGGTGTTCAGCGGCAGCGCCACCGGCGCCGAACTGCCGACGGACCGCGACGCGGTGATCAGCGCCAGGTTGGCCGCCCGGACCCGGGCCTGGTCCATCTTGACCACCTGCCGGTCGTAGGTGAGGAACCCGTTCAGCTCACCCTCCTGGTCGGCGATCTCGGTGTAGACCGAGGCGCTGAGCCCCTTGCCGAGCATGAGGTTCTGGGTGCCCTGCACCAGGCCGACGTAGCGGTCGGTCAACGCGGTGGAGTCCGGTTGCCACTCGTAGGCGAAGAAGCTGCCGTTCGGGCTCCACTCGTGTCCGGGCACCCGCAGGCCGAGGCCGCCGAACTCGCCGAGCACGGCGATCCGGCTGCTCGACGGCACCGGCGAGTCCGGTCCCAGGTAGACGTGCCAGTCGTCGATGTCGCCGGTGCCGGGGTCCCCCGACGACTGGCAGCAGTTGTGGCCGCTGTGCGCGTTGACCAGCCGGGTCGGGTCCTGGGCCTTGACGGCCTGGGAGACCCGGCGGGTGTCGGCCAGCGCCCGTTCCCCCCACCCCTCGTTGTAGACGGTCCAGGTGACGACGGCCGGCGAACTGCGGTGCTCGTCGACGATCTCGCGGGCCTCGGCTTCGAGCTGCGCCTGCTGCGCGTCGGTGGCGTCGACGTCCTGCGCGGTCAGCGACGGGACGTCCTGCCACACCAGCAGCCCGAGCCGGTCGGCGTGGTAGAACCAGCGCTGCGGTTCGACCTTGATGTGCTTGCGCACCATGTTGAAGCCGAGGTCCTTGTGCTTCTGCAGGTCGAAGGCGAGCGCGGCGTCGGTGGGCGCGGTGTAGAGCCCGTCCGGCCAGAACCCCTGGTCCAGGGTGCCGACCTGGAAGACGAACTGGCCGTTGAGCTTGGGCCGCAGGACACCGTTGACGACGCCGGTACTGATCTCGCGCATGCCGAAGTAGTGGGTGGTCCGGTCCACCTGGACGCCTGCGGCATTACGCAGGGTGATGCGCAGCTGGTAGAGGAACGGGGTGTCGGGCGACCAGCGGCGGGCGTTCGGCACGGGCACCGTGAACTCGGAGAAACCACCGGTGGCGGAGCCGACCACGGTGGTGCCGTCGAGCGCTTCGGCCAGGACGCTGTGCCCGCTGACGTCGCCCCGGGTGAGAACCCGGACGCGCAGGGTGTCGTCGGCCAGGCGCGGCGAGAGGTCGGCCCTGCTGATCGAGGCGGTCGGCACCGGTTCCAGCCACACGGTCTGCCAGATGCCCGAGCTGGGGGTGTAGAAGATCCCGCCGGGCTGCTTGGTCTGCTTGCCGATCGGCGGCAGGCTGCCGTTCTGCCGGCTGTCCGTCGGGTCCCACACCTTCACCACGATCTCGTTCGCGCCGCCCCGCAACTGTCCGGTGACGTCGAAGCTGAAGGCGTCGTAGCCGCCGGTGTGGTTGCCGACCGCCACGCCGTTGACCCAGACGGTGGTCTGCCAGTCGACGGCGCCGAAGTGCAGCAGCACCCGGCGTCCGCCCCAGCTCCCGGGCACCGTCACGACCCGCCGGTAGAACAGGTAGTTGCGGGTGTCGCCGGCGGCGCGCTGCACCCCGGACAGGGCGCTCTCCACCGGGAACGGCACGTTGACCCGCTCGGGCAGGTCGGTGCCGAACGCCGGGGCGTCGTCGGTGGCGGACTGGCGCAACTGCCACTCGCCGTTGAGGGTGAGCCAGTCCGGCCGGGTCATCTGCGGTCGTGGGTACTCCGGCAGTGGCGTGCCGTCGAGGGCCTGGGCGGTCCAGGGGGTGGTCAGCGGCGGGTTCTTGGCCGGTGCGGCGTGCGCCGGGCCGGCCGGCGCGGTGAGCAGGCCGGCGACCAGGGTGAGGACGAGCAGCAGGGGTGCGGCGAGGCGGACGGGATCGGGACGTGTCATGCCGTCTCACGGTATCGGACCCTCAGGGACAAAGGGACCGCATACGGACCGGGCGCAGCCCGGCGGGCGACCCTCCCGCCGGTACGATGCCAGGCATGGGGTGGGGGACCGCGACGAGCGTGGCGACGGTGTCGCCGGCCGCGGCTTGCCGGGTACCGACCGCATCCCGCCTAGCCCGGGTACCGCTCCGCGCCGTCGCCGACCGGCACCGGCCCGGCCGGGGCCGTCCGACCCGGTGAGCCCCGGTGGCACCGACGCGAGCCTGCTGGAACTGGCGGTGGGCTTCGTCGTCGCGGTCGCGCTCATCGCGGTGATCACGGTGGTCCTGCGTCGCCGAGGTGACCGCCGGGACCTGCCGGGCACCCAGGTCCGCGAGCTGGAGGCGCGGGTCGCCGCCGCCGCGTCCCCGGACGCGGACACCCGCGCGTGGGACGCGGCCACCCGGATCGCCGCTGCCCGCAGCCGCGAAGCCGCCTGTCCTGACCGCGCCCCCGTCGCTCCCGACCCGCCGAGCGCCGGCACGCCTGCTGCGGACACCGCGCCACCATCGGCGCAAGCCCCGGACGGGACGGCGGGGGACCGGCCGGTCCCAGACCCCACCGCCCCGCCGTCCGGCTGGCCGTCGACGACCGGCGGGAACAGCGACGCGATGGCCGACGCGTTCGCCTGGCTCCGGATCGCGGCACTCGTGGAAGCGGGCCAGCGCGAGCAGGCCGTTGAACTGCTCGGCACCACGATGGCCATTTCGGTGGTCGAGGCGGAGTTGCTGGTCGACGGCCTGGACGACGCGGGTGACCGTCACCCCGAGGGTGCGTGATGGCGCGACTGATCCATCTGAACGGCCCGCCGGGCATCGGGAAGTCCACCCTCTCGGCACGCTACGCCAACCGCCACCCCGGCACCCCGAATCTCGACGTCGACGCGCTGCACCGCCTCGTCGGCGGATGGCGCGACGAGGAGTTCGACACCTGACCGGTCGTGTGGTCCCTGGTGCGGGCGATGGTGACGGTCCGGTTGGCCGGCGGAGGTGACGTCGTCCTGCCGCAGTACCTCGCGACGGTCGACGAGATCGACGGTCTCGCGGCGCTTGCGCGCGAGCAGGGGGCGAGTTTCCACGAGGTCGTCCTGGTCGACGGGCGGGAGGCCGCGATCGAGCGGTTCCACCGCCGTGGCCGTGACAGCGACGACGAGTGGGTACACCACCACCGTCGGCTCATCGCGCGTGCCGGCGGATCGGCCGTGCTCGGCACCATGTACGACGACCTGATGCGGGTGGTCCGCCTACGCCCCGGGGCGGTGCTGGTGCCCAGCGCGGCGGGGGCGGTGCAGGCCACCTACGACCTGCTGCTGGGCGCGCTGGGCCGATCTGGCTCCGGTCGGCCGGGAGCGACGCGGGCCGGGGGTCCGTGACCCCCGGCCCGCGTCGGTCGCCGCCCGCTCAGCTCGCCACGCAGGCCACCGCCGGTACGCCGTTGGTGCCGCCCGACGAGCCCAGGAAACCGAAGGTCGTGCTGCCGCCGGCACTGAGCGAACCGTTGTAGCTGACGTTGCGGGCGGTCACCGTCGCGCCGCTGGTGGTCAGCGTCGCGCTCCACGCCTGCGACACCTGCTGCCCGTTGCCGAACGTCCAGGTCACCGTCCAGCCGCTGATGGCCGAACCGCCGGCGGTGACCCGTACCTCGGCCTGGAAGCCGCCCTGCCACTGACCGGTCACGGTGTACGTCGCCGAGCAGGAGCGCCCGCCCGGCGGCGGGGTCGTCGGCGGGGCGGTGGTCGGCGGGGCGGTGGTCGGGGGCGGCGTGGTGGTCGGCGGCGTGGTCGGGGTGGTGCCGCCGACGGCGCTCATGATGGCGTCGATGATGCCCTGCTGGGTGACCGCGCCGCTGCTGCGGTTGAACAGCCCGAACCCGTACGCCCCGTTGTAGCCGTTGTCCCAGTAGGCGGTGGCCGCCCCGTACTTCTTGGCGGTGGCCACCAGGGTGCGCGCGTAGTCCGCCCGGTACCTGTTGTTCGTCGAGTCGGCCGAGGTCTTGTCGACCGAACCGTACTCACCGACGAAGACCGGGTATCCCCGCGCGACGAAGGTGTCACGCACCTTCTTCAGTTGCCCGTCCATGAAGTCCTGCTGTCCCCAGGTCGACTTCCGGGCCGGATTGGTGGCGGCCGGCCCCCACTGCGTGATGGTGCCGTTCTCCTCACCGGCGAAGTCCCAGGGGTCGTAGTAGTGCACGGAGATCATGAGCCGCTGCTCGTTGGCCGGTATGGACGACGACCGGTACTGGTCGGTCGGCAGCACGAAGCCGTAGTTGCCGACGGTGTAGTCGATGTTGGTGTTCCAGCCGGGGATGAGCAGCCAGCGCGAGGTGTTGTTCCCGCCGGTCCGCCGGACCGTGTCCACGAAGATCTGGTTGTAGGCGTTGATGTTCGAGTAGCACGGCTGGGTGGGATTACCGTACTGTCCGTCGAACTCCTCGTTCATGGATTCGAGGACGAGGCGTTCGCTGTAACTCTGGAACCGGGTGGCGATCTGCTGCCAGACCTTCTGGTATTTGTCCCTGATCGTCGTCTGGTTCGACGAGTCGCAGATCAGCCACGAACCGTTGATGGTCTTGTAGCCGTCGCCGTGCATGTTGATCAGCACGTAGAGACCGCGACCGTAGGCGTAGTCGACGATTTCCTGGATGCGGTTGAGCCAGGCGGAGCTGATCGTGTAGTTCGGGGCGGATCCGATGTTTCCCAGATAGGAAACCGGAATGCGGATCGTCTTGAATCCCGCCGCCTTCACCCGGTCGATGAAGGCCTGCGTCACGACCGGGTTGCCCCAGGCCGTCTCGCTGGGGATCCCGTTGGCGTTGGCCTCCAGGGCGTTGCCCAGGTTCCAACCCGCCCCCATGTTGGCGACGAGTTGGGTGGCGTTCAGTTGGGCCATGCTGTCGGCCGAAGCGGAACTCGTCATGACGGCCGTCGATCCGGCCAGCGCCAGTACGCCGGAAAGCACGGCGAACTGAACCCTCCTCAGTGTGGATTTCACCAGCATCTCCCGTCTTCGAGTCAACCGTCGCACGATGGTTGTCGAAGCGATTCGACAGTATTTCGACTGCCTGTTCCGGCAATCGATGGGCCGCCAAAGAATAGATGCACATTCATCGATCGGCAACGGTGGGGTTGTCGACGGGTGGGTGCGGTCGCTGCGGGGTTGGCCGGGTGGCGTCGGGTCGAGGTGGCGACCGGGCGGGACGGTGACCCGCCGCGCCGCCATGGACGCCGGATCGTGGGGGCGGGCGCGGGTGCCCCGGGTCGTCCTGTCGCGGGAGTGGGCGGGCGGCCACGTCGACGCCGCCCGCCCCGGCCGTGACCGACGCCCGTCGTGCGGGTGGGTGCCGCGCCAGCGGGGCGCCCGCGTCCGGGTGTCGCCCCGTCGGTTCCGGCCGCAGGTGACGCCGGATGCGGTCGGCCGACGTCGGGTCACCCGCATCTCTATTGATCATAGTAAATTGCTGAGAGTGTCATCCGGTGGGAAGGAAAGTCTGGTAGCGACTTTCCGAAATGTGTAGAGTGAGCGCAGCGCCGCCCCGGCCGACATCCCGCCGCCCGGGGCACGAGCATCTCGGACAGGCCGGGGATGGTCCGCCGCCGACGGGGCCACTTCCCGATTGCCACACGCCAGAAGCGGGCTGCGGTCATCCATCAGGACGGGCGGTCGTCCCCGGTTGCGAACGGTGCCGGCGTCCACAAGGGAGGTCCATCCTCCCTGACCCCCGGTGAGTTGCGGTGCGGCGAAAGGGAGGAGACAGATGTCCACGGAGGACGGCTCGTTACGGACCCGACGCGGCTTCCTGGGAATGGGGGTGGGGCTGCTCGGAGCGGCCGGCCTCGCCGCCTGCGGAGGAAGCGGACCGTCGACGCCCACGGTGCAGGCCGAGGTCCCGAAGGAACTCGTCGACGCCGCGGCGGCGTTGAAGGGCTCCTCGATGGGGATGCTGTCGCAGAAGCTGTACTCGGAGGCGGCGAACGCGGCCCTCGACAGCTCGATCAGGAAGTTCGCCGACACCACCGGCACGAAGATCGGAAACAGCCTGGTCCAGGCCGACGCCGGCGACGTCGTCGCCAAGATCGACGCCGAGGTCAAGGGCGGTGTCGCGCGTGACCTCGCGTTCATGACCGACTCGCGTTTCGTCGCCCAGTTCCAGGCGCTCGGCGACCTGGAGGACGTGACGGACGTCGTCCAGGCGCTGACGGCGAAGTACGGCGAACCCACCGCCGAGTCCAAGAACTTCTGCGTCTTCGACGGCAGGTGGTTCGCCATCCCCTACCACTTCATCGGGATCGGGTCGTTCCTGCGCAAGGACTGGATGCAGGACAAGGGCATCACCCCTAAGGACAGCTACACCTGGGAGGAGCTGCGGGACCTCTGCCTGGCGATCTCCGACCCCGGCAAACGGCGGTTCGGCTGGGGCATGACCGTGAACCGGTCCGGTGACGCCAACGGCATGATCGAGGCACTGATCAACTCCTACGGCGGGGCGATCGCCTCCAACGACGGCCGGAAGGTCACCTTCGACTCTCCCGAAACCGTCCAGGCGGTGACCTTCCTCGGCGACATCTACACCAACCCGAGGTACAAGCCGATGCTGCCGCCGGGGGTCGCCGCCTGGACCGACTCCAGCAACAACGAGAACTGGCTCGCCGGCATCCTCGGCTACACCCGCAACCAGTTCAGCGTCTACGCCGACTCCAAGACCAAGAAGAACCCCGTCTACGAACGTACCCACGTCTTCCCCGACTGCACCGGCCCGGCCACCGACACCTCCCTGCTGCTGGGCCAGTCCCAGTGCTTCGTCATCTTCAAGGGCGCCAAGAACGCCGACCTCGCCAAGCTCCTGACGCAGTACCTGGTCACCGCGCCCGCCCTCGTCGGCGTGGCGAAGGAGGCTCCGGGGCTGGCCCTGCCGGCCTGGGACCGGGTCTGGGACGCCGACCCGTTCTTCACCAGCGGCGACCCGGCGTTCCCCATCATGCGCCGGATCACCCAACAGAAACTGCCGCTGTCGACGAAGAACGGCCTGGACTTCCCGCAGAAGGCCAGCGCCGGGCAGCAGGCCGCCGTCGGCGCCTACGTCCTGACCGACATGATGCAGCAGGTCATCCAGGGCACCCCGCCCGCGCGGGCCGTGCAGGCCGCCCACGCCAAGATGGTGCAGATCTTCACCCAGCAGGGTCTGCCGCAGTGACGTCGGTCCGCCCGGCGCCGGCCCCGGCGTCAGGAGGATCCCCACGGCCGAAACCCGACGCGCGACCCGCGACCCGACGACGGCTGGGACGCGACTGGCGGCTGGCGGCACTGTTCCTGGCCCCCACGGCCGTGCTCGTCGGCGCCCTCGTGCTCGTCCCGATCGGCTGGGCGGTCGTCACCAGCACCACCGAACGGCACGGCCAGCACAGCGTGTTCGTCGGTCTGGCCAACTACCTCGCCCTGACCGACGACGAGCAGTTCCACACCGGCGTGGTGAACTCGTTCGTCTTCACCGCGTACGCCGAGGTGTTCAAGGTGGTGCTGGGCCTGTCCGCGGCCCTGCTGCTGCACCACCGACGCCGGGGACGGGCCGTGCTGGCCGGCCTGCTCCTGCTGCCCTGGGTGGTGCCGACGGTCGTCACCGCGTTCAGTTGGCGCTCGCTGCTCGACCCGATCTTCGGCAGCGTCAACCTGCTGCTCACCGAGTCGGGGATCGGGCCGCTGCTGGTCGACGCCCACCTGGTCGACAGTTGGCCGGCGGGCTGGCTGTCCGAGGCGTCCCTGGCCATGCCGTCGGTGATCATGGTCAACGTGTGGAAGGGGGTGCCGTTCTTCACCGTCGCCTTCCTCGCCGGGCTGAAGGCCATCCCCACCGACCTCTACGAGGCGGCGACCGTCGACGGGGCGTCGGCGTGGCGGCGGTTCGTCCACGTGACGCTGCCCGGACTGCGCCACGTCATCACCGTGACCGTCACCCTGTCGTCGATCTGGACGTTCAACAACTTCGACCTCATCTGGTTGCTGACCCAGGGCGGCCCCGGCGACGCGACCGCGCCGTACGTGCTGGTCGCGTACTCCAAGGCGATCCTCCAACTCCAGTACGGCGCGGGAGCGGCCGTCACGCTCGTCATGCTGCCGGTCATCGGCGTGCTGGTGTACGTGCTGGTCCGGCTGCTGCGGCGGGACGCCGACAGCGCACCGACCCGACCCGCCGGGCCGGTGCGCCGGGCCCTGCCGTGGGCCGCCGCCGTGGTGGTCACCGGCGCGCTGGCCTGGGTGTCACCCCACATCATGTGGAAGGCGGCGCTGGTCCTCGGAGTGGTCCTGCTGGTCGCGGCGGCCGTCGGCCGGGTCCTCTCGGCGTTGCAGTCGTGGGGACGGCGCAGGACGTCCGCCCTGGTGTCGGGCCTGGCCTCCGGCATCGCCCTGGCCGCGCTGCTCGTCTTCGTCCTGGCCCCGCTGTACTGGATCGTCGTCACGGCCTTCAAGTCCGACGGCCAGATCGTCATGCACGAGCGTGACCTGTGGCCGACACCGTGGACCCTGCAACAGTTCACCGACCTGTTCACCACCAAACCGTTCGGCCGCTGGTACCTCAACACGGTGCTGGTGTCCGCGGCGTCCACCGTGGTGGCGCTGGTCTGCGCCGCCCTGGCCGGCTACGCGCTGGCCCGGCTGCGGTTCCGCGGGGCGCAGGGCTTCACCGTCACGGTCCTGGTCACCTACGTCATGCCCGGCGCGCTGCTGTTCATCCCGCTGTACCAACTGCTCATCGGGGCCCGGCTCACCGACTCGTTGTGGTCGCTGGTCGTGACGTATCCGACCTTCACGCTGCCGTTCGCCACCTGGCTGCTGGCGGGATACTTCGCGTCGATCCCCATCGAGCTGGAGGAGGCCGCACTGGTCGACGGCTGCACCCGGCTCCAGGCGTTCCGCCGGGTGGTGCTGCCCCTGGCCAAGCCGGGACTGCTGGCGGTCGCCCTGTTCACCCTGACCAACGCCTGGAACGAGTTCCTGTTCGCCTTCGTGTTCATCACCAAGGACGAGTACAAGACCCTCCCCGTGGGCATGCAGTCGATGATCACCGGCGACGTCGTGCCGCAGGGACAACTCGCCGCCGCGTCACTGCTGGTCAGCATCCCCGTGGTGATCATGTACGCCTTCGGGCAGCGTTTCCTCACCGAGGGGCTCACCGCCGGAGCTGTCAAGGGCTGACCCCTGGCCCCGCCGGACACCCCGGGAGCCGCCGGCACACCGTGCGGGACCGGCTGCCGGCCGGGCGTGCTCAGGCGGGCAGCAGCCGCTCGCGGTGTTCGGCGACCTCCGCGGCGAGCGTCGGGTCCGCGGCCACGCACGCCTGGAAGTCGGCGTCCGCCTCGGCCTGCCGGCCGGCGTCGGCCAGGGCGAGCGCCCGGTTGAACCGGACCGCCGGATCGTCGTCGAGTTGCAACGCGTGCCCGAGGTCGGCGATGGCCGCCGGCAGGTCACCCAGCTCGTAGTTGGCCACCCCCCGGGCGGCCCAGCCGGCCGCGAGTGTCGGATCGGCCGCCACCGCCCCGGTCAGGGTCCGCCGGGCCTGCTCCGGGTCCGTCTCCAACTCCAGTTGCCCGCGTACGCAGAGCAGGTGGCCGTTGTCCGGGTCGCGCGCCAGGCCGGTCCGGACGTCGTCCCACGCTCCCTCGGTGTCGCCGAGCGCCTGGCGCAGCCCGGCCCGGTTGATCCGGGCGTCCAGGTGCTCCGGGTCGAGGTCGAGCACCCGGTCGAAGCCGGCCAGGGCCTCGTCCGGAGCACCGAGTTCCAGCAGCACGTCGGCCCGGTTGTAGTACACCTCGGGGAAGGGCGGGGAGAGCCGGGCGGCCCGCTCGTAGCTCTCCAACGCCTCGTCGAGTCGGCCCAGCCGGCGCAGCAACGTGCCCCGGTCGAGGTGGTACTCGGCGTAGTTGGGGTCGATCGCGATGACCGTGTCCAGATCGGCCAGCGCCTCCGCCGGCCGGCCCAGGGCGGAGAGCAGCTGCGAGCGGTTGTGGCGCAGCACCGAGCGGTGGAGCAGGTGCTTGTCGTCGCCCAGCGCCGCCTCCATGCTGGCGATGCCCGTCGTGATCAGATCCAGGGCCTCGGTGAGGTTGCCCTCGTGCATCGCCACCAGGGCCAGCCCGTTGCGGTTGAAGACCAGGTTCGCCGCGCTGTCCTGCGGGTTGGGTGCCAGCCGGGCGTACGCGATCGCCGCGTTGCACCAGGCCCGCGCCTTGCGGTGATCCCGTTTCCCGGTCTCCAGGTGCCGGGTGTAGATCATGGCGGTGGCGTACGCCGCCTGCATGTGCACCATGCCGCTGTCGGTCTGCGCCCGGGCCTCGTCATAGAGGGCCAACGCCTCCAACGGCCGTTCCAACGCCATCAACGAGGTGGTCATCTTGGTGGTGAACGCCCACCAGTGCTCCACCTGCCCGGACCAGTCGATCACCGCCCGGCCGCGCGCCCCGAAGTCCAGCGTGGCGTGGTAGAAGCCCAGGTTGACGCAGTATTCGAGCGCCTCGCGCAGCGCGTCGGCACCGGTCGAGCCGGGCGCGCCGCCCCGTTCCCGGTGCAACGCGACGGCACCGAGGCGGCACGACCACTCCCCGGTGGCGAGCAGCTTCTCGGCCCGGTCGTCGTGCAGGGCCGCCCGGACCGGCCCCGGCAGCTCCCGGTAGGCGGTCAGCACCGCCGGGTCGTCGTCGACACAGTCACCGTCGATGTAGGCCCGGGCGCACGATGTCGGGTCGGCGGGCGGTTCGGTCGCCGACGGCGACGGATCGCCGTCCACGGGCACCGCGTACCGCTGTAGGGCGGTGCGGATCTCGACGGCGACCGCCCCCGGCGGCTCCTCGACCGTGTCGGTGGCCGTCGCCACCCGCAGGTGCAGCAGCCCGGGGTCGATCCGGCGCAGCAGCGTCCCGACGAACTCCCGGTCGGTCGGGTCCGCCTCGTGCAGGTTCTCCACCAGCAGGCACCGGGGCCCGTCGTCGAGGTGTCGCAGCCAGGCGTCGAGCAGGTCGACCAGCCCGTGCGCGTGCCGCAGGGTCCGCATCCGTGAGTAGAACCGGGTGCGTTCGGCCGGCACGGCGAGCGAGGTGAGCGTCTCCCGGGTGGCCGGAACGGACTCCCGCAACTCCGGCGCGACCGAGAGGATCTCGATCTGGTGCCGGGTGACGAGATCCGGACGTTCCGCCAGGATCGCCGGCACCAGGGCGCGCAGCAGCGTGCCGGTGGCGGTGTACGGCCCGCGCAGGAAGCGGTGGGCGTCGAGTTCGGCGAGCACGGGCACGTCGACCCCGGCGGTCAGCAGCCGTTGCCGGTCATGGTGTCGGGCGGCCCTGATCCAACGGTGGGGGGTCTGGTGCACGGTTCACCTCTCGGAGCGTTACGGGGCCGGCGGGGGTGTGCGGTCGGTCGGCGGCGGGTGGCGGGGCGCTCAGGCCGGCGCGGTCCGGGCGCGGCGGCGGGTGCGTAGCGCCAGAACGCCGACGAAGATCAGTTCGGCTCCGCTGAGGACGAGCACCACGGCGGAGTCGACGAGGTTGCCGGTGCCGTGGCGGCCGTCGAGTTCGGCCACCGCCTCGGCGAAGAAGTGGATGCCCGCCGGCACGATGGCGAAGGCCAGGGTGGCCAGGGTGGCGGCGTACCCGGCGACCATCAGCCACGAGTACCAGCGGGCGGTCCGCCGGTCCGTGGGGTGCAGCTGTGCCCACTGCCGGTCCAGACCCGGCCGGCCGGTCAGCCGACGCCACCGGTGCCGCAGCAGCACGCTGGCGCTGCCGTGCAGGTCGACGGTGCCGAGCACCAGTGTGAGCAGGTAGTACAGGTCGGTGCGCAGGTAGAGGAAGAACTGCCAGGCGACGCGGAGCAGCGCGCCGAAGCTCAACGCGAGGCAGAGCCGGGCCGGCAACGGCAGCGAGCCGTCGGGCGCCCGCAGCGTGGCGGCGGCGAGGGTCAGCAGCGCCATCACGACCAGGTCCGTGCCGATGCCGGCGAGCATCGGCACCCAGCGCTGCCGACGCGGGACGGTGACCAGACCGTCCATCACCGTCTCGAAGACCAGGTACTGCAACCGGTATCCGACGGTCAGCCGGCTGCGCAGCCCCAACCGTCGTCCCGCGAGCGCGTGCGCGGCCTCGTGCAGGGCGATCAGCGGCCACTGGCCGACCGCCAGCACGACCGTGACGACCGTCAGGTAGTCGGTGAAGAAGATGGCCCGGTAGTGCGGACGCAGGTCGGGTTGCGCCACCGCGACGACGACGGCGGCCACGATCAGCGCCGCGTAGGCGAGCAGGGCCACCGGGGAGAAGAGCGCCCGGCCCAGCCGCTGCCACCGTACCGGGGCGGGGGCCCGGGGGATGGCCGGTCCGGCGGTGTCGGGTGGGGTGACCAGGCCCAGTTCGGCCAGGTCGGTGAGGAGTTCGGCCAGGTCGACCTCCTCACCGTAGGTGTCGGCATACCAGGCGGCGGCAGCCCGGGGCGTCATCCCCTCGGCGAGCCGTCGGAGCAGCTCCGCACCGTCGGCGGGCAGCACCGCGTACGAGTCGGTGGCGGCGTTGCCCACCACGACACCGTCCGCCTCCGGCAGGAACGTCAGGTGTGGCACCTGCACCGGCCGATCCGGGTCGAACCCCGGTTCCCCGGCGGCAACGGTGACCTGGTCGGTGCCGGCGTGGCCGCTCATGGCGTCCTCCTGAGGGTGGTGTCGGTCCGGGCGGGGCGTCGCCCGACCGGGAGGCCGGTCGGGCGACGCGCCACGATCAGAACGGCCAGCAGGAGAACGGGGCGTACAGGGAGTTCGCGTTGGCGGTCAGCCGGACCGACCCGGCCTTGCGAACGGTGATCTTCTTCATCGGCCGAGCGGGCTTGACGTCCTTGGTGTCCATGGCAGAACCCTCCTCGAATCGGAACGCTCGGTAATGAGCCGACCACAGGTTAGGGGTGGGGGCTTGAAGTGAGCTTGAGGCCGGCTGAAGCCGGACTCGGGGGCCGGGGGACCAGCGGCCGTGAGCTGGCACGGCGTCGACCGGGTCTGTCGGCATGTTGACACCCCCCCTCGCCCCGCCGGCCGGAACCCGCCGTGACCTCGGCCGACGCCCTCCGGGCCCGCCGCCCGTGACCGCGCGCCCCGGGGCGGGGGCGTGGGACAGTTCTGGTCGTTCGGCCGGGCCACCCGGCGACGACCGCTGACCGCAACGTTCATCAGAATCTGGGGAATCAGAGCATGAGTGCCGACTCGGACTGGGGCGACTTCCTGACCACCGACACGCCGATCGGGGACACCACCCTGACCGAGGCGGTGGCGGCGCTGCCGGAACCGTCGGCGTCCATCGTGGAGAGTGAGATCAGCGGCGCGGTCGACGACCAGGACTGGTCGAACTGGCACGCGGACAGCGGTGACGACTGGGCCGACTCCGCGCAGGACTGGGCCGACTACGCCGTGGAGAACGCGGCGGCCGGCAACGTCGAGGTCGCCGAGAGCGCCATGGCACGGGCGGCCGACCACGCGAGCATCGCCGAGAACAACTACACGGTCTCCGACGAGTACTCCGACGCCGTCGCCGACCATGTGGAGACCGCCGCCGCCGAGGTCGACTGGGCCACCAGCGGCACCGACACCAGCACCTCCACCTACGACGCCTCCACCTACGACGCCAGCACGTCGTACGACGTCGGGGGCTACGACGCCGCGTCCAGCTTCGACACCAGCACCTCCTACGACGCAGCGGAATGAGGTGGGCTGACGCCGGTGGACCCGGCGCCGCGCCACCGGCCGTCGCGGCCGGGCTGGAGCCCGGCCGGCTGGCGGCCGGCGTCCAACGTCGGCTCGGCGTCCCGCCGAGCGTGGCCCGCCAACACCTGCTGCGCAGCGTCCGTGACCTCGCCTTCGACCTGAAGATCGAGCAGCTCAGCCTCCTGGAGGCGGTACGCGGTTCCCGCCTCGGCGGGGTCACCCTCTCGCCGACGCAGGTGCCGGTGCTGCTGCGGGTCACCCTGGAGGCCGACGACCCCGGGGTCCGGGTGGGCGTGCTGCTGGTCGACCGCTGGCCGGGCAGGCTGGGACGGAACTGGGGCGTGACCTCGGTGTACGTCAGTCTCTTCGAGTCGGTGCTGAGCGCGTTCGATGCCGTGCTCGGCCGGCTCGACCCGACGGCTGTTGCCTCGTTCACCCCGTGGTGGCGGCAGACGGGCCCGGGTGACGTGGCGATGATGCAGCACGCCGCCGGCCTGGCCAACCGGGCGCAGGCGGCGCTCTCCCGGCACGCGGGACGGTTGCTCGACGGCGACGGGCAGGCGCAACGGCAGGCGGTGGTCACCCGTACCGGCGGTGCGACCTTCACCTTCGAGACGGCCGACACGGTCGCCGAGGTCCCCGCCGAACTGGCCGACGGCATGTTGATGGTCGGCACGCTGATCGTCAGCCGACCGGGCGGCATGCCGCCGAAGCTGGTCGGGCAGGTGCAGTCGCTGGTGTTCCGGGTCGAGGAGCGCCTCGCGGCGGGTGGCGTCGACCGGATCACCGTCGAGCCGGCGGACGTGCCGGCGGTGACGTTCCTGCACCAGCAGGCACGGCTGCGCGGCCTGCTCCCGGTACGGACCCTGCGTACCTGCACCACCTGCCGGTTGGAGAAGGTCGCCAACCCGGAGATGGAACGCATGCAGGAGCGCACCCGGCGGACCCGGGACCTGGCCAGCAGCATCAGCGGCCTCGTCACGCCCTACGTGCTCGCCGGCCGGCTGGTGCAGCTCAACAACAAGGGCCCCAAGTTCGCCTGCCCCCGCTGCCAGGGGATGGACGCCGACGAGACGGTGGTGACCTACTGTCAGAAGTGCGGTGACCGCCGCGCCGAGACGGCGCTGCGCACCTGCCCGAAGTGCCAGTTCGACTTCCGCAGCCTGATCGGTGCGGAGCCGGTCTGGCGGCCCCGGGCTGCCGCCGTACCGGCGCTTGCGGGACCGCAGCCCGACGGCCACCCGGCACCGGCGGCCCGGCCCGCCACCCCACCGGCGTCCGTGCCGGGTGGGTCCGGCGTGGCCCGGCCCGTGGTCGGCGTGGCGGCCGCGCCACCGCCCGCCGGCGGTCCACCCGTGGCCGGCGCCCCGGTTCCACCCGCCGCAGCAGCGCACCGTCCGGGCGCGCCCGCAGCGCCACCGGCCCCGGAGCGCCCGCCCACCGGGCAACCCCCACCGGGCTACCGGCCCGACCCGGAGGCGGAACAGTGGCCCCGGCCGCCGGGCTTCCCGCCCTGAGCCGGGCGCGGCCCCTGGCGTCTACCGTGCGCCCCGGGCCCGGGGCGCACGGTGCGGCGGTGGCCGAACACGCCGGAGCGCCGGTGGGCGGGGTGACCTGGCACTGTCAGGGGCGCAGCGGGTGAGCTGTCACTGCCGGTGCCGCCGGTCGGGATCACCGACGGGGCCGGCCCCGAGGCCGGCCGCGATCCGGTCGGCAAGTGGATAGACGTGTTCGACGGGCAGCCGTGCCGCCGCCGCCTGTTCGTCACCCCGGCGCAGCAGGTCCCGGATCTGCCCGACGGTGGCGGTGACGTCCTCGACCGCGACGATCCAGTCGTCGACGTACCGGTCGACCGCCCGGCCCAGCGCCCACTCGAACCCCGCCCGCGTGATCTCGATGGACAGCACGCGCTCCTGCCCGGGCTTCGTGGCCCAGCCGCAGCGGTACATCATCCACAGGAACGACGGCTTGATCCACGTCATCCGCTCCCGTTTGAACGGGGCCACGAAACGGCCGGCGGCCACCGCCGGCACCGCGATGTCCGGCGGGTACGCCTGGTACACGGTGACGGTCGTGGCCGAGTGGCGGGCACGGATCTGGCGTTCGGGAACGGACACCCGCCGATCCTCGACGGTCAGGACCCGGCCGGTCCACCCGGATTCCGTGCACTCCGGCCCCATCTGGACGAGGGCCCGTGTTGCCCGCACGGTGTTCACTGCAAGCAGGTGTCCGTCGACCCAGGAGGGTGTGTATGCGGCGATGGTGGCGGACGCTGAAACCCGCCGAGCAGGTGGTGGCGCTCGGCGCTCTGGTCACACTGGTCGTGGGTGTCATCGCGGCGGTGCCGGCGTACCTCACCGCCACCAGGGAGACACCGGCGGGGGCCGATTCTGCGGCCAGCTCCACCCCACCTCCGGAACCGACGACAGGTCCACGCGGGACGCCGGAGCCGACCGACCCGCCGACCACACCGCCCACCACCACGGCACCGGCGACACCGAGCAGCCCACCTCCCACCCGGACACCGCCCCCCACGGTCGCTCCGACCGTGACCAGGACGCCGCCGGTACGGTTCGCGATCACGAGTGCGACGGTGGTGCCGAACTGCTCGGACGTGTTCGGCACGGGGGACGAGCCGCCGGCCGGCCGAACCGCCGTGCTCTTCGTCCGCCCGGCCGGCGGGAGCTACTTCTACGAGCAACCGCTGCGCTTTCCCACCCCGCACACCTGGCGGGCGAACCGGGTCGTCGTCGGCGACGACAGGTCGCCGGGACAGCGCTTCGAACTGCACGTCTTCGTCGTCAGCGACGCGTACGCCAAGGAACTCACGACGCACGACGGGACGCCCTACTCGGTCCCCGACCAGCCGGGCGAGCGGCTCACCTCGGCGGCGGTGACGCGTACCGACGAGATCGGCAACTGCTGACCCGGCCCGGGTGCCAAGGGTGTCGACGCGGCCCCGCCGTCCGGGACGGCGTCACCGTCCCCGACTGCCGTCGTCCGGTCGGCGGCTGCGCGTCAGCAGGTAGCCGGCGTAGGCGGCCAGCGCCACGGCCGCCACCGTCGCCGACGGACCGGCCAGCGCGCGGGCGCTCGCGCGGGAACCCATCGCGACCCCCGAGGAACGGTCGGCGAGCAACGACCAGCGCGACCGCCACGCCAGGGCCGAGCCGACCGAGAGCGCCGACCCGATGGACAGCACCGATCCGGCGGAGCCGACGCTGCCGATGGAGGCGATCGACCCGACGCTGCCGATGGACAGCACCGAGCCCCGCGACCCGATCGACAGCACCGAGTCGGTGGACCACAACGACAGCCGTGACGATCCGGTGGAGGTCATGGGCGCATTGTGCCGCACTCCGGTCGCTTCCGAGGGCCGATCGGACCCGCACCGGCCGGTACGCGGGGGACCGGGCGCCGCTAGGCGTCAGGTCGCGGCACCCACCAGTCGCCCAGGACGTCATGGAGGATCAGCAGGGCGGCACCGAGCAGAACCGCCGCGAGTATGCCGATGCCGAAGCCGAGAACGCCCCGGTCCCACGGATACGTCGGGTTCCGCGCGGCCACCGCCGCCGCCGACCGTGACCACGGCCGCTCCCGGGCCGTCCAGAGCAGCAGTCCGAGACCGTACGGGCTGAGGCAGATCAACCAGAACCAGTACCACCGGGTGCCCCGGACCGGCGTCGGGCCGGCGACCACGACGACGAGAGCGACGACGGCGAGGAGGAGGCCGGCCCCGCCGACGACGGACATCGGTGACTGGACGTCACCGGCCCGGTGTTCGAGCCCGGCGGCCCGCAGTTCCTGCGCGATGCCGACGGCACCGGGTCCGGAGTAGCTCTCCTGCTCGACGGCGCCGGTGGTGGTCACCTGTCCGAACCGGTCGGTGTCCGTCCAGTGCAGCCGGCCGTCGGGCGTTTTCCACGCGAACAGCGGCCCGTAGCTGCCGGAGGCCCACAGGCTGGCAGAACCGAACCACAGGGGTGAACGGTCCACCTCCCACCGGTCACCCCACTGGTAGGCGGTCACCCGGCCCGCGACCACGTCCGCCCTGGCCCGGTCGTAGTCCTGCTGGCGCGGGGCAGTCCACCACGTCATCGTGGCCCCGAGCAGCCACAGCAGGACCAGGGCGATCCGCAACGCGCCCCACCACCGGCCGGACGGCACGCCGGGCACACCCTGACTCATGAGCGCAGTGTCCCAGCAGCGCGCCAGCCGCCGGCGTCGGTCGTGGTGCGGTCAGCGGGTGAGGCCGAGGGTGGCGATCAGGTCCTCGTGCAGCTCGAACCAGATGCGGTGGCAGGAGTCGACGTCCACGCCGGTGATCCATTCCCGGTCGTCGCCGGCCCGGGCGAGCGCCCGGGTGAACCGGTCGTGGTAGCCGGCGAAGCGGGCCAGGCACGCGGTCAGGGACCGGTCGAGATCGTGGAGCCCCTCGGCGAGCTCCGCGAGGTCGTGCAGGGTCGTGGTGGCCTCGTCGGGTCGTAGCTGCCAGGCGGTGAAGACCTGGGCCGCCCGGGCGTTGAGCGTCACGAAGTGTTCGTGGGCGCGGGCGACGGCGTCGTGCGCGTTGACGCGGTCGAGTTCGTCGCGCAGGTGCGCCTCGTTGCGCCGGCGGCCCGCCGTGGTGAGCGACCACCCGGCCAGGTCGGCGAAGGACGACCGGCTGACCCAGCCGTACGCCTGGGCGTCGAGGAGGTCCTCGTGGGTCCGGTCGGGGTCGAGGCGGAACCGGGCGGCGACGGTGGGACTGTCGGCGAAGCCGGTGAGTCGTACCGCATGCAGCGCGAGCAGGTCGGTCGGTGAGGGGTGGGTCATCGGTGATGCCCTCCGCTGATAGTGCCGTGGGTGCCGTCGACGGTGACCGGATCGCCGTCGGTCAGGGCGGTCATCGCCCGGTCGACGCCGACGACGGCGGGGATGCCGAACTCCCGGGCGACGATGGCCGCGTGGCTGAGGATGCCGCCGGTCTCGGTGACGACGGCAGCGGCGAGCCCGAACAGCGGGGTCCAGGCCGGGTCGGTGGTCCGGCACACCAGGACGTCGCCGGGCCGGACGCGGCGGAAGTCCTCCACCGACCGGACGAGGCGGGCCGGTCCCCGGGCCCGACCGGGGCTGCTGGGCACACCGGTGACCAGCGGGACGGCCACGGCCGGGTCGGTCGCGGGTGCCGGACCGCCCCGGGTGGTGACCGGGCGGGCCTGCACCAGCCAGACCCGGCCGTCGGCGACCGCCCACTCGACGTCCTGGGCGGTGCCGAAGAGGCCCTCGGCGCGCCGGCCGAGGGCGACGAGCCGGGCCACCCCGTCGGGCGGCACGCAGCTACGGGCCCGGTCCGCCTCGGCCACGGGGGACCGCACCAGACCGTGCCCGCGCAGGTCGAGGCGGGTCTGTTTAGTCCCCACGGTGAGCCGGACGACGTCCCCCGGCGGGGCCACGACCACCTCGTCGGGGGTCACCGCGCCGGAGACCACGGATTCACCGAGCCCCCAGGAGGCGTTGATCAGGACGACGTCGGCACCGGTGCGGGGGTCACGGGTGAACAGCACACCCGCGTGGTCGGCCGCCACGAGGGTCTGCACCAGCACCGGTGCGGCGGCCGGCCCGTCGCCACCGGGGTCGAGACGTGCCCGGTAGCTGCGCGCCCGTTCCGTACCCGGTGAGGCGGCGCACCGGCGCACCGCGACCAGGATCTCGTCGAGGCTGCGGGCACCCAGGATGGTCTCCAACTGCCCGGCGAACGACACCGTCGACGTGTCCTCGGCCAACCCCGACGACCTGACCGCGACCGCCCCGCCGCCCAGCCGGTCCAGCTGCTCGGCGATCCGTTGCGGCTCGACCGCCGGACCGGTGACGACGAACCCGTCCGGTACGGGCAGTCCGGCGCGCAGCGCGACGCCGAGCCGGTACGCCTTCCGGCCGCACGACGGGTCGGCGTCGGCGAGCGCGACGATGCTCACGAACCGGCGTCGGCACCGCGGCGCGACAGCACCCGCTCGTGCCGCTGCTGTGCCGCCTGGGCGGTCCGCAGACCCAGCGGACGGGCGATCTGCGCCCAGGTCAGCCCCTCCGCGCGGGCGACGAACAGCAGGCCGGCTTCGAGTTGGTCCACCTCGGCCCGTGCGGCGGCCAGCAGCGCGATCGCCGCCAGCAGGTCCTCGGGCAGCTCCAGCGCGGCCCGGTCGGTGTTGGCCCGCCACAGCGCCTGGCGGATCAACGTGGTCGCGTCGTGGGGCTGCCCGTCGGCCAGCCAGGGCAACCGTGGCAGGTCCCGGCCGCCGCGGTCGGTCAACCGTCTGCGCGCCCACCGCTCGGCGTCGGCCGCGCTGTGCCGCCCGTCGTCCTCGTGCACGTCGCCAGCCTGTGCTTTCAACACCCTGTTCGTCAACAGATTGTTGAAAGATCCGGTGGTGCCCGGCCGGGTGGGCCGGGCACCACCAACTATCCGACCTGGCGGACGTCGGCGCTGGCCGGGGGTACGCCGGAGCGGCCGGGCGGGCCACTCCGGCCCCGGGGTCAGCCGGTCGCCGGCCGACCCGCCGTCGGGGTCACGCGGTGAACTCGCCGACGACGGTGTAGAGGCCGGGGCCGGCCTGGGCCAGCTCGGCGGTCCGCCGGGCGTACTCGGCCGCCTCGGGGTCGGCCTGGGTGGCCCTGACGTCGTCGGCGCTGCGCCACCGGGCGACGTTGACGACGCGGGTCCGGTCGAGGCTGGCGAGCAGGGTGACCGAGACGAAGCCGGGCCGCCGGGACACCACCTTCTCGGTGCCCTCGACCAGCAGGTCGATCACCTCCTGCTGCCGGGACGGCTCGACGTCGATGACATTGATGAACGTGACGGGGCCGGGCATCGCCTTCTCCTTCGTACGCGCTCCCCACGGGTGGTGCCGCCACGGCGGGCCGCACCCGACGCCGCGCGGAGCTGCCGGGTGAGCGGGCGGGACCGCCCGCTCTGTGAGGTAGACGACGCGGGTCGGCGAACTGTCAGGCGGTGCCCGCCGCGCCGGACGTGATCCGATAGCGGTGGGCGGCGCGCGGCGGTCGTTGCGCCGGGGGAGGGAGGAGACGGTGCCGCAGGACGCCGTGCCGGGCCACCCGGCGTCGCCGGACCCGGTGACCCGCGAGCGTGGGGTGCTCCTGGGGCTCAGCTACCGCCTGCTCGGTTCACTCGCCGACGCCGAGGACGCCGTGCAGGAGACCTACATCCGCTGGCACCGGCTCAGCGACGGGGAACGCGACGCCGTCGCCAACCCCCGCGCCTGGCTGATCAGGACCGCCGGCCGCATCGGGCTCGACATGCTCACGACGGCGCGGGCCCGCAGGGAGCAGTACGTCGGCGAGTGGCTCCCCGAACCCCTCCCGGCTACCGGCTGGAGCAGCCAGGTGGCCTCGACGGTGGCCGACCCCGCCGACCGGGTGAGCCTGGACGACTCCGTGTCGATGGCCCTGCTGGTGGTGCTGGAGGCGATGACCCCGGCCGAGCGGGTCGCGTTCGTGCTGCACGACGTGTTCCGGTTCACCTACCCCGAGATCGCCGAGATCGTCGGCCGCACCCCGGCCGCGTGCCGGCAGCTCGCCTCGTCGGCACGGCGTCGGGTCCGTGAACAACGCCGTACGCGGGTGCGTCCGGCCGAGCACGCGGCGGCGGTGCGGGCGTTCCGGTCCGCCTGGCAGACCGGCGACCTCGCCGCTCTGGTCGACGTGCTCGATCCGGACGCCACCGCGATCACCGACGGCGGCGGCCTCGTCTCGGCCTCCGCCGTGCCGCTGCACGGGCCGCAGGCCGTCGCCGGTTTCCTGCTGGGTGTGTGGGACCGGCAACCCGACCTGGTCGTCGACGAGACGTCCGTCAACGGCGAGCCGGGTCTGGTCGCCACCGACCGGCACGGCCGTGTCCTCGCCGTGCTCGCGCTCGCCGCGACCGGCACCGGCCGGGTCGGGCACCTGTGGGTGGTCCGCAACCCCCGCAAGCTGGCACGGTGGGGGCGCGTTCCCGCCGGTCGGGGCCGCTGACCGACGCCCCTGTCGGCGGCATCGACATCCCCTCCGCTGCCGCGACCGTCACCCGCGCCGACCGGGGCCTGACCGGACGACGGCCGGTCGTGCGGCCGGGCCCGCCGTCAGGCCGGCTCGGGCACGCCGCCCGGATCGCCGTCGTCGGGCATCGGCTCGACCGGCGCCTCCGGCAGCTCGCCGGGCGTATCGGGAAGAAGCTCGCCGACGTCGTCCGGCACCGGCTCGCGAGGGTCGAGGGGTGGGTACACGTCCGGGTCGAGGTCAGGATTTGTCATCGGGCAATTATCCGGCACGACGGTCGTGCGCGCCCGTCGGCATCCGCCGTGCCGGCGTCGTCGCGGTCCGCCCGGCAGTGGTCGGCACGGGCGGATGCCCGGTGGCCCGGGGAGCCCCGGACCACCGGGTGGGCTCACTTCGCGCCGGTGAGGGCGACCAGGGCGTTGGCGGTGTGGAAGTACGGGTTGCGGCCGAGGTCGCCGACGGTGGTGATGCCGAAGGCCTCCTTGAGCAGCTTGGCGTCGCCGTCGCTGACCCCGGCGAGGGCGGACACCGGGGCGTCGACGATCTCGGTGAGGGTCTTGTCCTGGTATGCCTTGTCAACCAGCGTGGTGAGGTCGGCGCTTGCGGGCATGCACACTCCTTGACTCCTGGTCGAAAATTACGACCATATCCGGACGAACTAGTTGAATTAGATCATGATTTCCCTGTCCGATCCACAGTGGACCGGAGCGGAGGGTCAGGCGTCCTCGTCGCCGCCGTCGTCCTCGTCGCCGCCCTCGTCCTCGTCGTCGAAGATCTCGTCGGCGATCATGCCCCCGGCGAAGCCGAGCGCCGCGCCACCGACCACACCGGCGGCGACCGCACCCATGCCGGGCCCGTCGTGGTCGTGGCGCTCCTCCTTGTGGTGGCCGCCGGAGTGCCCGTACCCCGCGTGCCCGTAGCCGGGCTGGCCGTAGGCGGGTGCGCCGTAGCCGGGCGGCGGGTAGCCGGGCGTCCCGTAGGCCGGTGCGGGCGGGGCATAGCCGTCGCCGACGTGCGGACCCTGCCGGCCGTCGACGGCCTGCCGGAGCCAGCCGTCGACCTGCGCGGTCCAGTCCCCGTGCGCGTCACCGTGGGCGACGTGGTGACGGCCGTACGAGTCGTGTCCACCGGTGAACAGCCCACCGTGCTTGTCCAACTCCAGCACGACGTCCACCCCGTGCTCGTTGGCGACGAAGGTCAGCTCGACCTCGTTGACGGCGTGGGCGTACTGCGGCGCCGCGTAGTACTCGATCTCCTGATAGAACGGCAGCGTCTGGTGCAGCCCCGAGATGTGGCCCCGTTCCAGGTCAGCCGCCTTCAACGCGAAACCGAGCCGGCCGAACGCCTCCAGGACGCGCTCCTGGGCGGGCAGCGGGTGTACGTAGACCGGATCGAGGTCGCCCTTGTCGACCGCGCCCCGGACGGCCACCTCGGTACGCAGACCCATCGTCATGCCGGGCAGGTGCTGACCGTTCAGCTCGGTCACCGGCGTCTCCCACGGCACCGCAACCTGGAACGGCAGGCTGAGCTGCTGCCCCTCACGCAGGAACAGGCCACCGGCGACCGGCACCCGGTGGAACTCCACGAGCGCGTCGTACTCCTCCTCCGCGCCCTCCACCTCCACCCGGGTGACCAGACCGACGGTGATCTGGTCGATCTCCACGTCGTGGCTGCCGCCGGTCAGGTTCACCTGCCCGGTGAGCGTCAGCCCCGGGCGGGTGCTCGGATTGGACAGGACCGTATCGACGCTGGGGCCGCCCACCCCGAACGCACCCAGCATCTTCTTGAACACCACGAACCTCTCCCTCGACGGCCGCCGGGCCCGCGCTGACCACGGACCCGAAGGAACTACACGAAACCGTTGTCCGGCAACGACTTCAGCGGCATCCACTGTGGAAGCCGCCGGGCCGGCAAGCTACCAACGCAACCTGAACGGCGGCTGAGTGAACCGTGGCGGACGGCCCCGCCGCAGGCCGGTGTCCGGACCGGTTCCCGGGGCCGCGCGGCGCGCGCGACGGTCAATGTCTGTACCGTGTGGACAGACGGTCGGCGGTCGACGCCGTGGTCTCCGCACCGTGATCGCGGTGCGGTGCGGGAGTGGAATATATCCGACTATAGTGGCGGCGGTCACGTCTCTGTGGTGGTGGGAAGGGCGACGATGGAACGGCCGGAGTGGGCGCCAGCGGATGTCGATCTGAGCCGGCCGAGCGTGGCGCGAGCCTACGACTACTGGCTCGGCGGCTCGCACAACTTCGAGGTCGACCGGGAGTTCGCCCGCCAGGCACTGGCCGCAGTGCCCGACCTCCGCCTGGTCGCGCGGGCGAACCGCGAGTTCCTGCACCGCGCGGTGCGGTTCATGCTCGACCAGGGCGTCCGGCAGTTCCTCGACATCGGCTCCGGCATCCCGACCGTCGGCAACGTGCACGAGATCGCCCAGCAGGTCGACCCGGACGCCCGGGTGGTCTACGTGGACATCGACCCGGTGGCGGTGACGCACAGCACGCACATCCTCGCCGGCCAGCCCAACGCGGTCGCCCTGCTCGAAGACCTCCGCCACCCGGAGGCCATCCTGGAACACCCGGAGACCCGCCGGCTGCTCGATCTCGACCGGCCCGTCGGCCTGCTGCTCGTCTCGGTGGTGCACGCGGTCCCCGACCACGACGACCCGTACGGCCTGATCAAGCGACTGTGGACGGCCCTGGCCCCCGGCAGCTGCGTGGCCATCAGCCACGTCACCACCGACAGCCGACCGGACGAGATGGGTGAGGGCACCCGGCTCAGCGGCCGGACCAACACGCCGGTCACCGCCCGTACCCGCGCCCAGGTGGAGGACTTCTTCGCCGGTCTCGACCTGGTGGAGCCCGGCGTGGTGTGGTCACCGCTGTGGCGTCCCGAGTCACCGGCCGAGGTCGGCGAGCACCCGGAGCGGATGAGCTTCTACGTCGGAGTCGGACGCCGCAGGTGAGCGATCGGCCCGACGCCGACGGAATCGACGACCGGCACCGGCCGGGCGTCGAGGAGTTCGTCACGGCGTGGGCCACCGCCCTGCACCGGGCCCACTACGTGCCGATCAGCGCCGGGCAGCGGCACCGGATCGTCAGCGCACTGGCCGACCGGCTCGTCGCCGCCGTCCTCACCGACCCGGTACGGCCCGGCGACGGCCAGCGGATCGGCGCCGATCTGGTGGCGGCCGGCTTCGGCTCGCCGGAGGCGCTCGGCGGGACGATCGCGGTCATCGGCGCACGGCTGCTCGCCGCGCTGGGAGTCGCCGACGACCCCACCCGCGCCACCCGGCTCAACGGCCTGCTGGCGGACCTCGCGGCGGGCTTCGCGTCCGCCGCGCACGACCGCAGCCTGCGGGAACAGGACACGGTCCGGCTTGCCGCGCTGGCCGCCCGCACCCAGGCCGAGGAGGCGTTGCGGGTCAGCGAGGCCCGGTTCCGCCGCTTCGCCACCCACGACCAGCTGACCGGCCTGCCCAACCTGACCCGGTTCACCGAGGAACTGGGACGACTCTGCTCCGCCGCCGTGCCGGTCGACCGGGTCGGGGTCTGCTGCCTCGACGTCGACGACTTCGCGGCGGTCAACGACGTCCTCGGACACCAGGTGGGTGACCTTCTGCTCCGTGAGATCGCCAACCGCCTCGCCGCCCTCACCGACCCGCGGATCGACCTGGTGGCACGACTGGACAGCGACCGGTTCGCGATCCTGGTCCGCGACACCACCTGCGCCGAGGACGCCATCAAGATCGCCGACCGGGCCCTGGCCACGCTCGCCGCCCCGTTCCGCGTCAACGGCACCGAGGTGCCCCTGACGGCGAGCGCGGGAGTGGCCGAGGGCACCGTCGCCGACGACGGCGCCACCCTGATGCGGGACAGTGAGATCGCGCTGCACTGGGCCAAGGCCGACGGAAAAGCCACTCTGCGCCGGTTCGACCAGGACCGCAGCGCCGCCGACGCGGCACGCTACCGGCTGTCGGCGGCCATGCCGGCGGCGTTGCACCGTGGCGAGTTCACCGCCGCCTACCAACCCATCGCCGCGCTGCGCTCCGGGCGGCTGGCCGGCGTGGAGGCGCTGGCCCGTTGGCGGCACCCCCAGCTCGGTCTGCTGACCGCCGCCCGGTTCATCGACCTCGCCGAACACACCGGCCTCGTGGTGGCGCTCGGCCGCCACCTGCTGGAGCAGGCGTGCCGGCAGGCCAGCGATTGGCAGCGGATCCAACCCGGGCTGTACGTCAGCGTGAACGTGTCGGTACGCCAGCTCCGCCAGAACGGACTGGCCGGGGAGGTGGCGCAGATCCTCGACCGGACGGGCCTGCCGCCCCACCTGCTCCAGCTGGAGGTCACCGAACAGGCCGTGATCGACCTGACCGGCGTGGTGACGGAATCCCTCGCGGCGCTGATGGCCCTCGGCGTCCGGATCGTCATCGACGACTTCGGCATCGGCTACGCGAACCTGGCCAACCTCCGCTCCCTGCCGCTGCACGGCCTCAAGCTCGACGCCAGCCTGACCCGCCCGTCGGCGCAGCCGGTCCGGCGGCCGGGGGCCCGCCGTCCCGGCACGGACGACGACTTCCTGCGCACCGTCGTGTCCCTCGGGCACCGGCTCGGCCTGGTCGTGACCGCCGAGGGCATCGAAACCGCCCAGCAGGCCCTCCGGCTGACCGCGACCGGCTGCGACAACGGGCAGGGCTGGCACTTCGGCCGTCCGGTGCCGCCCGACGAGATCACCGCCAGCATCGTCGCGCAGCGCGACCGCGACGCGGTGTCCCACGACACCGCCCGGCCGGCGTTCCCCGCCCAGCAGCGCTGACCTGCACCGGCGCGGCAGGCCGGCCGCGCGGCGGCCCACCGACCCACCCCCGGCGGGTACGTCAGGATGGGGGAGCCCGACCCCGGCGGTGATGTGACGCCGGTCACGCCGATTGGGGACCCGATCCGGTACGGCCGTCGTCTTACCAGGTGTGAGGACAGACGTGGAAGCAGACGACGAGGGTGAACTCGTACGACGCGTCGCCCGTGGCGACCGCCAGGCGTTCGACGAGCTCTACCGGCGTACTGCCCCGTGGCTCGAGGTACGGCTGCGTCGCCGCTGCGCCGACCCCGACGTGGTGGCCGAGGTGCTCCAGGACACCTACCTGGCGGTCTGGCGGGCAGCGGGCAGCTTCGCCGGCACCCGGACGCGCACCGGCGGCGAGGCACAGGGCAGCGCGGTGGGCTGGCTGTGGACCATCGCCGCCCACCGGCTGGTCGACGCGTTCCGCCGCCGCGCCCGCCGGGGCCAGGTGCCCCAGGTGGAACTGACGCCGAGCACCGCCCCCGCCGCGGAAGACGAGGTGATGGCCGCCCGGATCGGCCAGGAACTGGAGCAGGCCCTGCTCACCCTGCCGCCCGCCGTCCGGGCCGCCCTCCGGGCCACGGTCCTCGACGGGCTCTCGGCACGCGAGGCGTCGGTGCTGCTCGGCGTACCGGAAAACACGGTGAAGTCCCGCGTCCGCCGGGCCCGGGTCGCCCTACGGGAGGCGCTGTCATGACCACCCACCCCAGCCTGACCCAGATCGACCGCTATGCCACCGGCGATCCCGGTCTCGACGAGTCCAGCGTCTGGGCGATCGAGGTGCACCTCGAAGACTGCGCCGACTGCCGTGCCCGCCTGGCGGGCAGCACCACGGCGGAGAGCCGGGCCGTGATCGACCTGGTCGCGACGGCCCTCGACCGGGAGATCGCGGCCACCCCGGTTCCCGCCGGCCGCAGACGGTCCTGGTCGGTGACCCGGCACCGCTGGTTCGTCGGCACCCTGTTGCCCTGGCTGGTCATGACGGTGACGGTGCTCGGCTGTGCCGCGCTGCTCGGCGCGCTGTGGGTCGGCCTGCCCTCGGTGGTGCTGCTGATCGCCCCCCTGGCGCCGCTGCCCGGCGTGGCGGTCGCCTGGCACCGTCGGGCCGACCCGGCCTGGGAACTGGTCGCGGCCACGCCCGCCGCCGGCCTGACGATGCTGCTGCGGCGCACGGCCGCGGTGCTGGCGTTCGTCATCCCCGCGCTCGCCGTGGTCGGCGCCGGGACCGGGGCGTCGTTGGCACTGCTGCTGCTGCCCTGCCTGGCGTTCACCGCCGCCACCCTGCTGCTGGGCACTCTCGTCGGCGTACGCCGCGCCGCGCTCGGCCTCATCGTGGCCTGGACGCTCGCGGTGATCGCCCCCAGCCTCATCGCCGCCCGGATGCCGGTGGTGCTGTCGGCCGACAGTGCCCGCACCTGGGCCCTGGTCACGGCCGTCCTGACCGTCGTCGCCCTGCTCCGGATCGACGGTTTCCGGCGGCTCTCCCACCGCGACTGACCCCACCTGTGACCTCGCGGAACGGCCACCCGGCCGGACCGCCACCCTGCCCTTGGCAATTACCGAAGGAGACAGCGACGATGCGTGCGGTGAGCGCGGTCGAAACGACCACCACCACCCATCCCTGGGCGATCCACGCCGAAGGCCTCCAGGTCCGGGCCGGCCGGCACCTCGCCGTCAACGGCCTCGACCTGGCCCTGCCCACCGGCGTGCACGGGCTGCTCGGGCCCAACGGCGCGGGCAAGACCACCCTGATGCGCGCCCTGGCGACCGTCGTGTCCCCGGCCGGCGGCCGGTTGACACTGCTCGGACACCCCGTCGACGGCCGCTCCGAGCTGCGGGCGGTCCGCCGCGCCCTGGGCTACCTGCCGCAGCACTTCGGCTACTACCCACGGTTCACCGTGCGGGAGTTCGTCGGCTACATGGCCTGGCTCAAGGAGATGCCCAAGGCGGGGGTCGCCGCAGCGGTGCAGCGGGCCATCGACCGGGTCGGGCTCACCGCCAAGGCCGACGCCCGGATGAAGACCCTCTCCGGCGGCATGCTGCGCCGCGCCGGCATCGCCCAGGCCATCGTCAACGACCCACGGCTCCTGCTGCTCGACGAGCCGACCGTCGGCCTCGACCCGGAACAGCGGCTCGACTTCCGGGAGCTGCTCCGCGACCTCGGCACCGACACCTGCGTGCTGGTCTCCACCCACCTGGTCGAGGACGTGGTGGCGGCCTGCACCGACGTCGTCCTGGTCAACGAGGGCCGCCTGGTGTGGCGGGGCACGCCCGAGGTGCTCGCCGCGCAGGGCGACGCGGGCCACGCCGGTGACAGCCCGGCCGAGCGGGGCTACTCCGCGCTGCTGCGTCAGCACCGCGCGGAGGCCACCCGATGAGCGGGCGAACCGTCGACGTGCACGCTGCCGCCGCCCGGCGGCCCGAAGGGAAGCGGGGTGCCCGCGTGGGCGTCATGGGGATCGAACTGCGCCGCTCCGCCGCGCTCGGCGCCGGGTTGATCACGGTGGTGGTCGGGGTGGGGGCGTTGTACGCGGCGACCGGCCGCTGGTCGACTGGCTGGATGGCCCTGGCCCTGGCCATCCGGGAGTACCTGCTCCTGCTGTGGCCGCTCGCCCTCGCGGCCGGAGCCTGGCAGGGCCGCCGGGAACACCGGGCGAAGGTCGGCGAACTGTTCGCCACCACCGCCCGGCCCCGCACCGCCCGGATGCTGCCGGTGCTCGGCACGATGGCCCTCACCCTCGCGGTCGCCTACCTGCTGGTGACGGCGGCAGGCATCGTCTGGATCGTCACCACCGCCTCGTACCTGCCGCTGCTGAACTTCGTCGTCGTCACCGCCGTCGGCGCGCTGTCCCTGGTCGCCGCGGCGTGGCTCGGACTGGGCATCGGGCGGCTGCTGCCCGCCCTGGTCACCGCCCCGGCGCTGGCGGTGGGCGGCGTGCTGCTGGTCTTCTTCGCCACCATCTCGCCCCCGGAGCGGTTGGCCGCGGCGATCTCCCCGGCGCACGGCTCCGGCGGGTTCCACGACTACCAGACGATCGACAACCGGGTCAGCGGCGCGCTGGCGATCTCGATGATCACGCTCGCCGTCACCGGCCTGTTGTTGTTCGTCGCCGACGGCTGGCGACTCCGGGCGATGGCGGTGCTGCCGGTGCTGCTCGGCGTCGGGGTGGCGACGGCGATCCTCCCCAACGACCGGGACGTGCTCACCTGGCCGGTCGACCCGGTCGCCCGGGAGCTGGTCTGCACCGACGACACCCCGACGGTGTGCGTCAGCCGGGTCCACGCCACCGTGCTCGACACGATCACCCCGCCGGCCCGGGAGGGCCTCACGGCGCTGGCGAAACTACCGAACGCGCCGACCGCCGTGCACGAGGACACCCACACGATTTCGTACCGCCAGGACCCGCCGGCCACCCCCGCCGGGGTCGTCACGGTCGAGGTCCGGATCGACAAGCGGGGCCGGCTCGCCCACCCCGACGTCGTGGCCCTGGAGGTCGTCAGAGGGCTGGGCGTCCCGTACGACAGCGACTGCCAGAACCGCAACGAGACGGTAGAACGGGCGGCGGCCTACTGGCTCATGGGCCGCGAGCCGCGCTCGGACGTCGGGCTGGTCCCCGGCATGATCGAGGAGGACCCGGCGATCACCACCGACGCCAGGACCCTGTGGCAGGGCCTGCGGGCACTGCCCGAGGCGGAGGCGGTGGCCCGGGTGACGGCCGTCCGCGACGCCCTCCTGGCCTGCCGGGACACCGAGGGGCTGCTGTCCAGGAGCATCCGGTGACGGGGACGCTGCTCTACCTGCGTTCACGCCGGGTACCCCTGGCCCTGGCCGCGGCGGTCGGCGGCGCGGCGGTGATCTGGACGCTCTACCTGGCCTTCGCCAAGGACCGGGACGCCACCCCGCTGGTGGTCGTGCTGACCGTCCTGCTGATGGTCGCGGCCCTCACACCCACCCTCGCCGGCCCGGACGCGAACCTGGACCGGACGGCGTCACTGCGCTGGCCCTGGCGACGCGGCGTGCACCTGACCGCCGGCCTGGTGATCGTCCTCGCGGCGCTGCTCGCCACGCTGCACACCGGCGCCCGGTTCGGGCCGGCGGCGCTGGTGGTCCGCGACGCCGCCGGGCTGCTCGGCCTGACCGCGCTGTGCGCGAGCGTGGTCGGCACCGCCCGCTCCTGGTTCCTGCCGGTCGGCTGGACCACCATCGCGGCCATCTACCCGCAGGGCGGCACCTGGGGAGCGGTCGCCACCTGGCAGGGCCAGCCGACCGACAGCCGGACCGCCACGGTGACGGCGGCGGCGTTCGCCCTCGGAGGGCTGGTCGCCTACGCGCTCGCCGGTCCCGCCCGCACGGACCCGTCGGAGTAGCGACCCCGGCGGCGGGCAGGAACCGCGCCCCCGGGCCCGGCCGGGGGACGGCCAGCCGGGTGGTCGAGCGCCGCGTCCAGCGGTCAGCGCGACGACGCGGCGGCGGTGCAGGCCGGCGGGAGGTGGAACCAGCGCAGCGCCTCCACGCCGGCCGGCAGGCCGGTGGGCCCCTCGTCGACCTGGTCCCGGCGGCCGGCCAGGATCTCCCGCGCCTCGTACAGGTAGTCGGCCAGCGCGTCCTCCCCGGCCCGGCGCCGCCGGGACACCGGCTGCTCCCCGCCGGCCACCAACCGGGCCAGGTCGGCCAGGCGCAGCGACCGCCCCGGGCCCCGGTGGTGCCGCCACAGGCCGGTACGGGCGTCGAAGCGGTAGTCGGCCAGCAGCCGGTGCCCCTGCCGGGCGACCAGGTCCACGGCGTCGATCAGATAGTCGGCGACCCGGTCGGACAGGAAGTAGCCGAAGGTGATCCGGGTCCACCCGGGCTTGATCCCCTCGCACCCCCGGGCGATCTCCACCCGGAACGCCTGGGAGCGTTCCTCGTCGATGCCGAGCAGGCGGTGCCCGTACGGGCCCGCGCAGGAGCACCCGCCGCGGGCCTGGATGCCGAACAGGTCGTTGAGCAGCGCCACCACGAAGTTGTGGTGCAGGTGGCGGGTGCCGTGGCGGATCTGCACCGACACGATGGGCAGCCGCCGCGCCCGGGGGTTGCCCAGGACCACGATCCCCGGGTTCGTCGACCAGCGGCGCAGCGCCCGCGACCACAGCCGCTCCTCGCGGTCGGCGATGACGTCGGTGCCGACGGACTGCTTGAGGGCGAACACCAGGCCCGCCCGGATCGACTCGACGATCGCCGGCGTGCCACCCTCCTCGCGGGCCACCGGATCGTCGAGGTACCGGTGCCCGACCGGGTCGACGAACGCCACGGTGCCGCCACCGGGGACCACCGGAACCCGGTTGCGCAGCACGTCGCGCCGCACCACCAGCACACCGGGGGTCTGCGGGCCGCCGACGAACTTGTGCGGGGACAGGAAGACCGCGTCCTTGCCGTCCGCGGCGCCCGGCGTCGACTCGCCCATCCGGATCGGCACGTACGGGCCGGCGGCGGCGTAGTCCCAACACGACAGCGCACCGTGGGCGTGCAGCAACGCCGCGATCGCGTCGGTGTCGGACAGGATGCCGGTGACGTTGGAGGCGGCGGAGAAACTGCCGACCCGCAGCGGGCGGTCCGCGTACCGGACCAGCCGCTCGGCCAGCTCGGCCCGGTCGATGTGCCCGTCGGCGTCCGCGCCGATGACGACCACGTCGGCGTACGTCTCCCGCCACGGCAGCTCGTTGGAGTGGTGCTCGTAGGGGCCGACGAAGACCACCGGACGCTGCTGCGGGGCGATGCCGTCCAGCAGGCCGTGGCGGCGCGTCGGCCCGTCGGGCAGCCGCAGTTCGAGGACGCCCACCAGCTTGTCGATCGCCGCCGTGGCCCCCGCACCGCAGAAGATCACCGCATGGTCGTCGCTGCCGCCGACGGCGTCGAGGATCGTCCGCCGGGCGTCCTCCCGCAGCCGCCCCGTCGCCCGGCCGGTGGCGGAACTCTCGGTGTGGGTGTTGGCGTAGCGGGGGAGCACCCAGTCCCGGACGGTGTCCTCCACGAAGTCCAGCGCCCGACCGGAGGCGGTGTAGTCGGCGTAGGTGATCCGGCGTGGTCCGTACGGGCCGTCCAGCACCTCGCCCTCGCCGATGACCCCGTCGCGGATCCGCGCCAGCAGCCGCTCTGTGTCGACCGTACCCATGTCGCGCTGCCTCCCCACGGCGATGGCGACGGGGCGGGTCGACGGGGTGTCGGCGAGCGTCGGTTCCCCGACCGCTGTCCACAGTGTGCCCGACCGGGCGGCCCCACCGCTCGCCGCGTCCGTCTGGTGTCCGCGCCCGTGCGGGTGCGACGATCTCCACCGGCCCTGCCGACGACCCGAGGAGAGCGCGATGGCGACCGGTGCCGAGCTGGACGACTGCCGGCGGGTCGCCGAGGAGGCGGCCCGCCTCGGCGGCCGGGAACTGCTGCGGCGCTTCGGCGACCACGGCCGCGTCGACTACAAGACCGCCCCCACCGACCTGGTCAGCGAGGCGGACCGGGCCAGCGAGACGCGCATCGTCGAGCTGCTGCGCGCCCGCCGCCCCGGCGACGGCATCCTCGCCGAGGAGGGCAGCGACCACGTCGGCGACTCCGGGCTGCGCTGGGTGCTCGACCCGCTCGACGGCACCGTCAACTACGTCTCCGGGATACCGTTCTGGTGCGTCAGCGTCGCCTGTGAACAGCAGACACCGGACGGGTGGCGGCCGGTCGTCGGGGTGGTCCACGACCCGGTCCACGACGAGACGTTCTGCGGCGTCCGGGGCGGCGGTGCGATGCTGAACGGCACGCCGCTGACCCGGCGCGCCGACATCCCACTCGGCGAGGTCGTCCTCGCCGCCGGCTACGCCTACGACGTCGCCCACCGCCGGGTGCAGGCGGCCGTGGTCACCGACCTGGCCGGTGACGTGCGCGGGGTGCGGATGCTGGGCTCGACGGCGCTGGCGCTGGCCTGGATCGCGGCGGGCCGCTGCGACGCCTACGTCGAGGACCGCACGTTCCGCTGGGACTGGGCGGCCGGTCAGGTGATCGCCGTCGAGGCCGGCGTCGCGGTCGAGGTGAGCGGCAGCCGGGTGCTCGCCGCCCCACCGGAGCTGATCGACGGCCTGCGTCCCCGGGTCGCGGCGCTGGGCTGACCCGCGTCCGGCGGGGCGTCAACCGGCGCCGAGACAGACGAACGCCGCCGCCGTGGCCCCGGCGGTGCCGTCGCCGGAGGCGACGAAGGCCCGCTGGGCGTCGGCGAGCGCCTGCGCCGGGCGCAGCCCCGACCGCATCCGCCGGTGCAGGTCCAGCATCAGCGCGGTGGTGGGGTCGGCCGGCACCGGCAGCACGGTGGCGATCAGGCACCGTGCGCCCAGGCCGAGCAGCACGGCGGTGAAGCCCATGACCTCGTCGCCGGGGCGGACCCCGGTCAGCCCCGAGTCGCACGCGGACAGCACCACGCAGCCGGGCGGCCGGGCGACCCGCTCCCACTCGTAGGCGAACAGCGGCCCGTCGGCCAGCTCCAGGGTGGAGAACTGTGGATTGTCGGCGCGGAAGGTGCCGTGGGCGGCGATGTGGACCAGGCCGGCCCCGTCCAACGCCGCGGTCAACGCGTCGGCGGTGGCGTCCGCGCCGGTGAGCAGGGTCGCCCCCGGCAGCACCTGCGCGAGCCGGCCCACCTCGGCCCGACCCGCCGGCAGGCGCGGCCCGCAGGCCAGCACCGACGGCCCGGTCGGGGGCTGCCCGCCGTCCGCCCGCAGCCAGGCCGTGGCCGACGGGGCGACCGTCACGGCGCGCCCGGCGCAGGTCGGCAGACCCGACCACGCCACCGCGTGCAGGGCCCCGACCGGCACGATCACCAGGGGACGGTCGCCGAGGTGCCGGCGCAGCGGATCGAAGAGCTGACGGTCCAGTGCGGCGGCGGCGTGCCCGGCCCCGTCCCGCGCGGTCGCCGTGTCGCCGGTGGTGACCAGCCGGCGCAGGGCGAACCGGTGCCACCGGGTCAGGTGCACCGCCTCGGCGAGCGGACCGAGATCGTGCAGGCTGGCCCGGCCGTCACGGACCAGCACCGCCCGGAGCCGGTCGCCGTGGGCGACCAGCTCGACCAGCACCCGGGGGCCGAGCCGCCCGGCGAGCACGCCCACGCCGGGCGGGTTCACCACACCGGTCCCACCGGGTACCCGGCGGGCCAGGTCCCGGATGCGCTGCTCCAGCCGCGCCTGCCGACCACGCAGGGCGTGGGCCGGCCGGCCCGCCAGCACCTCGTCCTCCAGCAGGCTGCTGACGAGCCGCAGTTCGGTGAGCGCCGCGAACAGGTCCGGGTCGTCCGGGGGCAGCGCCGGACGCATCCGCAGGGTGTTGGCCCGCCAGCGTTCCGCCCAGGCCAGGGTGCGGGCCGGGGAGCCGGCCCGCACCGCGATGTCGAGCCCCTCGGCGGCCAGTTCCCGCCCGTACGTGCCACTGTGGGCCCGCAGCTCCGTGGCGCCGAGCGACGTGCGGTGCCGGTCGAGCACGGCCAACCCCCGCCGCAGCGCCCGGGCCGCTCCGGCGTCGTCACCGGTGAGCCGACGCGAGCGGGCCAGGGCGTACCAGCCCTGGGCGCGGCGGGAGGCGGTGCCCCGACGGCGGGCCTGCGCGGCCACGTCGAGCAGGGGCACGGCCCGGTCGACGCGACCCGCGGCGGCGGCCAGCAGACCGGCTTCGAGACGGGTGGTCAGCGCCGGCCCCGGCCACCCGGTGGCGTCGAGTTCGTCGGCCGTCCGCACCATCGCGGTGAGCAGGGCCGCCGTCCGGGTGCCCCGGCGGAACTCCGCCCGCAGCTCGACGTGCCGGGCGAAGGCGGCCCAGGTGCGGCGGCCCTGACGCCGGAACCTGACCCGGGCCTGCGCGGCGGCCGCGGTCGCGGTGTCCAGGTCGTCGGCGAGCAGCGCGGCCCGGGCCTGGGCGAGCAGCGCCTCGGCGAGATCCGAGGCCATGCCCCGGCGGTGCAGCTCGCGTACCGCGGCGGCGGCCACCTCGACCGCCTCGTCGAGCAGCGGCACCGACAGCAGCAGCTCGAACCGGTCCAGCAGCAGCGCCGGACGCGGAACGTCGAGCCGCCGGTACTCCTCGTCGACGTCGGCGAAGCAGCGCAGCGCCACGGCGATCTCGCCGCGTTGCCCGGCGGCGATGCCGCTGTTCCACCGGGCGTCGGCCGCGGCCAGGTCGAGCCCGAGCCGGTGGAAGACCGCCGCCGCCCGGGAGAGGTCGTCGTCGGTGCCGCCGGAGGAACCCCGGTGCGCGTTGAGCAGTCCACGGTTGTTGCGGGCGCGGGCCTCCAGCAGCGGATCGTTCTCGCGTTGGGCGATGTCGATGGCGATGCCGTAGTCGCGCACCGCCTCGGCGTAGCGCCCGCGGTAGTGCAGCACCACCCCCCGCTGCATCCGGGCCCGGCCGGCGTCGGCGCCGGCGAGCTGGGGCAGCGCGGCGGTCACCGCCCGCAGCGCCGCCGCCGTACGACCGGCGTTCGCCAGCACGTACCCGAGGCTCATCCGGGCCAGCGCCCGGGTACGGGGGGTGCCGGCCACCCGTACCGCCCGGCGCAGGTGGCGCAGCGCGCCGGGCAGGTCGTTGAGTTCGCGCAGGGCCAGCCCGACGGCCCGCTCGGCGGTGGAGCGCTCGTCGTCGTCGGCGGTCTGGCTGGCGAGCACCCGCTGGGCGATGCTGATCGCCTCGGGTGGGTATCGCTGGACGGCGTCGAGCGCCGCCTGGGCCGCCGCGGCACCGCAACCGGTGCTGTCGGGCATGCCCTAGAGAGTCCACGACGAACAGCCGTGAGTCAACGTCGGGAATCCATCGCGGGAATGTCGTCAATGGGTGTCCTGCTCGGTTACCCGTAATTGACAACCGGCGATGGTTCGGAATAATTGGCGGTCGGGGAATTCGCCGCGCCCACCATCGGTGGGCGCGCTTCTCTCACGAGCATGGAGGATCCGTGCCGCCGTCTGACCACCCCACCGTGCCGGGTCCGGGTGGCCGGCTGTCCCGACGGCGGGTCCTGGCGCTGTCCGCGCTGGCCGTGGCGGCGCCGTTCGGTGTCGTGCCGCGTCCGGCCCCGGCCGCCGCCGGCGACACGGACGCCACCGCCTACCAGAAGGCGTTCGAGGCCGCGCTGGCCGCCGACCAGAACGTACGCCGGTACACCGCACCCGGCCGGGAGATCATCTACCGTCCCCGGCAACTGCTCGCCGCCAACGCCGACGCCAAACGGGTCGCCACCTGGCTGCGTGCCCACGATTATCCGGTGACCGTCGGCACCGGATTCGCCGGTGTCACCCGGCTGCTGTTCGACCGGGAGACCGACATTCCCGGCGTGGTGGGAAAACTGCGTGACCCCCAACAGTGGCCCGGCCAACCGGTGCCGGCGGTACAGCCCCACCACGTGCTGATCGGGCTGGGCAACATCATGGGAAACCCGGGCACGCCGCCCCGCTCCGCCGCGGCGCTGCCGCCCCCCGACCCGACCCGGCTCGGTGAGGGTGCCGGCGTCACCGTCGGCATCTGCGACACCGGGATCTGGCAGCAGGCCGGCGCCTGCCACCCGCAGTGGCTCGGCGGCGCGTACGTGCCGCAGGTCGACGACGAGGACCCGCTCTACGTCCACACCGACGTGCTCGCCCCGCAGGGCGGGCACGGCACCTTCGTCGCGGGGGTGGTCCGGCAGGCCGCCCCGGGCGTCCGCGTCGACCCGGAGCAGGCCCTGGACCCGACCGGGGTGGGCGACGAGGCGTCGGTGGTGGCCGCCCTGAGCCGGCTCGCGCCGCAGGTCACCGTGTTCAACCTTTCCCTGGGCGGCTACACCCTGGACGACCAGCCGTCGCTGCCGCTGGCCAACGCGGTGGCGGCGTTGCCGGCGACGAGCGCCGTGGTCGCGGCGGCCGGCAACGCCGGCACCAGCCGACCGGTCTGGCCGGCCGCCCTGGACCGGGTGCTGGCGGTCGCGGCGGTGAGCCAGACCACCGGCGGCCCGGTGCCGGCGGCCGACAGCTGCTACGGGCCCTGGGTGGACGCCTGCGCCGTCGGCGAGCGGCACAGCACCTACGTCGAGGGGCAGCTACCGCTGCCCGGCAGGCCGGTACGGATCTTCCACGGGTTCGCCATCTGGGCCGGCACCTCGTTCGCCACCGCACACGTCTCCGGGCGGCTCGCCGCCCTGATGACCGCCGGCGGCCTCAGCGCGGACGCGGCGCGCACGAGCCTGCTCGCCGCCCCCCGCTGGCACCCCGACTACGGGGTGCTCGTCGGATGAGCCGTGTCGACACCCGGGCGGTGACCCGGTGACCGGTGCCAGCGCGACCAACCTGCTGTCCGCCGCCGCCGGCGGGGACGAGTCGGCCTGGGCCGAGCTGGTCCGCCGGTACACCCCGATCGTGTACGCGGTCATTCGCGCCTACGACCTCAGCCGCTCCGACGCGGCCGACGTCAACCAGACCGTCTGGCTGCGCCTGGTGGAGCAGTTGGGCCGGGTACGCGAACCCGAGGCGCTACCGGGCTGGCTGGCCACCACGACCCGCCGCGAGTGCTACCGGCTGTCCCGGCTGAGCCGCCGGTCCCATCCCGTCGACCCGTACGACCAGAGCCTGGAGAGCTACCACGGGTTCTCCCGGGAGTTGGCCGCGATGACGCCCGCCCCGGACGACGAGTTGCTGCGGGCGGAGCGTCGACAGGCGTTGCGGGCGGGTTTCGTGCAGCTCCCGTCGCGCTGTCAGGCGTTGCTGGCGCTGCTGACGGCCGACCCGCCGATGAGCTACCGGGAGGTCGCCGAGCGGCTGGGCGTGCCGGTCGGCAGCATCGGGCCCACCCAGGCACGATGCCTGCGTAGGCTGCGGGAGTGCCCGGCGATCGTCGAGTTTCTCGGAGCTTCCACCATCGGTACGAAACGGGGGTGAACCGGATGGACCCGTGGCCGCCGGCGGATGACGAGGCACTCACGACGGAGCTGGGCGCGGCCCTGTGGGACACCGGGCCGGTCTCGGAGGCGTACCTCAGCGCGGCCCTGGCCGCGTTCACCTGGCGTACCGCCGACGCGGAACTGGCCGTCGCCGAGCTGACGTTCGACTCGGCGGTCGACGCCGAGCTGGCCGGCATGACCCGTTCCGCGGCGTCCGCGCGGACGCTGTCCTTCCGCGCCGGGTCGGTGCTGGTGGAGATCGAGGTGACCGACGCCGGGATCGTCGGGCAGCTCTCCCCGTCCGGTGGCGGACGGGTCAGTGCCCGGACGGCCTCCGGCACCTACGACGAGGCGTCGGTGGATGCCGTGGGTTTCTTCTCGCTGGGCGTCCCACCGCCGGGCCCGGTGCAGCTGTGTGCCCGCACCGTCGGCTACGCGGTGTCCACCGCCTGGGTCTGCCTGCGCTGACCGTCGGCCCGGTGCGGCCGGTGTCCGGCCCCGACCCGACCGACGACGGTGGGGCGCGGGCCGGACGGCCCGCGCCCCACCTGGAGGTGGCGGCGGCGTTACCCCCGCTGCTCGCCCGCCAGCAGGTACTGCACCCCGCCGAGGTCAGCCCGCTCGGTGCCGTCGGCGTCCGGCCCGAACTGGGTCACGTTGAGCGCGGTCTCCTTGGCCAGGGTGGTGTCGGCCGAGAAGGCCAGCGAGAACTCGATGCGCTCACCGGGCTTCAACACCAGCCCGCTGATGCTGGCCTTCGTCGGTTCCACGATCTCCAGTTCGGTCTTGCCGACCTGCCGGATGCCCGTGCCGACCTTGCCGGTGGCCTGCCAGCGCTCGAACAGGGTCGGGCCGAGGTCGACGAAGACCCGGGCGCCCCGGGCCTGCTCGGCCGGCTGGGTGAAGACCAGGTCGTTCTTGGTCTCCGCGGCGGTCACGTTGCCGATGGCGAACGGGCGGACGACCCGCGGTCCGCCCGAGACGAGCCGGACCGAGTCGACGTTGCGCCAGGCGATGTTGTTGTTGTACTGGGTGTTGACGCTGGTGCTCGGGCCCTCGAAGGTCATCGGGTCGGTGGGTGACACCCAGCGGGCCAGCAGGCAGAAGTGGCCCGGTCCGGGCACGCCGGTCCACGGGATCGTCACCGTGGTGACGCCGGGGTAGACGGGCACGCTGACCGCGCCGATCTGGGTCCAGTGCGTCGGCCAGGTGGCGCCGCCGCCCGGGGTCGTCCGGTAGACCCGCAGCACCCCGTTGTCGATGCCCGAGCCGTACGGGCCGTTGTTGCGCACCTTCAGGAACAGATAGTTGGTGACCCCGACGATCGGGTTCTGACTGACGGCGCACTCCACGGCGGTCGGGCAGACCTTGATGTCGGGGCTGGCCCACAGCGGGCCGTACGAGTGTGGCTGGATGCCGGTGTCGGCGGCGACGTCCTTCATGTAGACGTCGGTACGGGCCGCCGCGGCGGCCTTGCCCTGCGGTGCCTCGCCGGGTGCCGCGGCGGCGGCGGTGACCGCCAGCAGCCCGGCCAGTGCCGCGCCCGTGAGGACGGCCAGCGTCGAGCGGCGGACACGCTTTCCTACCTTGCCCATGACAGGTTTTCTCCCATCGGCGGGGGACGCCGAGTCCGGCGTGTTGCGATGCCGTGTCGACGCGATGACGTCGTTGAAGAGCCGTGAACGTGCCGGGAAATACCGTCGTGGGGTCCGCCGTCAGATGACGCCAGGACCGGCAAAAAAGACAACCATCGATGCGCGCGACGGCTTCCCGGACTGTCACCTGATCGAAGAAAGTCGATTAGCATTGGTGCCCGCGAGGGTCACCGACACCCGGTGCCGTCCGGCATCCCTCGCTCCGCCGCGCAGCCGTGCGCCGTCCCCGGAGAAACCACAGCCGCCATGAGACTGACAAGCAGCCTTCTCGGTGCCGCCGCGGCGGTCGTGACGCTGGCCGCCGCCCTCGACGCCGTCAGCGCACCCACCGCGGCCTCGGCCGGCACGACCCCGCCCTCCGGCACCGCCGTGCCGAGCAGCCCGCCGCCCAGCGGGGCCGCCTGCACCGTCCGGTATTCGGTCTACACCTGGGACACCTACCTGACCAGCAGCATCACCGTCACCAACACCGGCGTCACCACGATCACCTCCTGGCGGTTGACGTTCCCGCTGCCCACCGGGCAACGCATCACCACCGGCTGGAACGCGGTGTACTCGCCGTCCAGCGGCACCGTCACGGCCCGTGGCCTGGACGACCACGTCACCATCGGGCCGGGCGCCTCGATCGCCATCGGGTTCGTGGCCGACCACACCGGCGACACCGGCAGCCCGTCCGCGTTCACCCTCAACGGGACGCCCTGCGCGCTGAGCTGAGCCGGCCGGGGTCAGTGGACCGACGGCGGCCAGCGGTGTCGGCGCCACTGCTCCCACGTCGTGAATCCCGGCGGCGGACCGTCGATGGGCTCGCTGCCGTCGAGCTCGCCCGGCGTGGGAACGTCGAGGCAGGCGGCCCACTCGGCGAGTTCCCCGTCGGACATCGGCCAGGTCGTGTGCGGTGCGTCAGCCTGGCGTTGGTCACGCCGTCTGCGCTGCTCGGACGGGGTGAGCGCGCAGTAGTGCAGCTCCACCCTCGCGCCCAGGTCCACTGCGGCCCGGCGCAGGGCGGAACGCTCGTCGCGGCTCCACAGGCCGTAGTCGAGCACGACGTTGGTGCCGAGTTCGAGAGCGCGCAGCCCGATTTGGATGAGCCGCCCCTCGATCACGGCCCCCGGCAGGGGAGGATTCCCGGGTCCGTAGAGCGCCTTCACCCACTCGTCCTTCGTCAGACGAAGCGCACTGTGCTCGGTCTCGATACGCCGTGCCGTCGTGGTCTTCCCGGTGCAGGGGAGTCCCACGGTCAGGAACAGTGTCGGTTGCCCCATCGTCACCCCCTGGCCGGATGCCCCGGCATCGCCCACCTTCGCGCACGCCGCTCGCGATCGCGGGCGACGGACCCTGCCATGGTCAGATGACGTACTCGTCTTCGAGGGTGGGGATCACCGGCGACAGAAGCTGGTCGGCGTGTTCGGTGACGGCTCCTCGGACCAGCCGGTAGACCCGGAAGGCCAGTTCGTGCCCGGGGTCCTCGTCGTCGTGGACGTGCAGCAGCCCGTAGGACCCCGGGGCGAGGCGACCGATCCTGGTGAACAGCTCGATGACGTCGGCGTCCCGGGCGCCCCGGTGGTTGCGGAACCCACCGAGATGGACGTGGTACGCGCCGTTGACCGGGCGGAGATCCACCAGTCCGAGACCGGTGTACCCGGTGATCAGATCCTGGACTTCGTCGAGGCGCAGGGGTGGTTCGTCGTCGACCGCGTCGGCTGTCGGGCGGAGGGTGATCCACCCGTGGTACTCGAACATGGCAGAAGTGTAGGACCGGCTCGTCAGGCCGCTGCGTCATCGCCCGACGCGGCGGTACGACGCAGTTCGCGTAGGACGCCGTGGCGGCGCAGGGCCCAGGCGAGGCGGGGAACGCTCGGGTGTCGGATGAACAGCACGGCGGCGCGGCGGACCAGGCCGACCCGGTCGGCGTCCACCTGGCTCTCGACCGCCTGCCAGACCAGTGCGCGCACCCGGGCGTTGTCCAGCACGGCGCGTACCTCGCGCCGCACCCCGGGGTCCTCGGCCGCCGAGGTGATGGCGGCGGCCTGACCCGGTCGGTCGGCACGCGGTCGCACCACCGCCGCGAGGAGCGGCCGGCGTACCTCGTCGCGCTCCAGCAGCAGCAACACCGCCTCCCGGATCTCGGTCGTGTCCAGGCTGGACCGCAGCAGCCGCAGCAGGCTGCGTTCCACCTCGCGGTCATGCTCCGGGACGGACAGCGCGGCCAGCAGCAGCGCCACCTCGTCGAGGTCGACGACGTGGCGCACCCCGTCGCGGAACTCCGGCAGGCCCCAGGCGGCCTGCAACGCCGTGGCGAGATCGCGGTTCACGGCCACCCGCTACCCGTAACCGGCAACCGGCGAAACCCGGATCCGTCGATCCACCGCGTCGGCCGTCGTCCGGAACCGGTTGACCCGGACGGTCGGGACCCCGGATCGGGGGAGTGGTCCGCGTCCGGCTCAGGCGGCGGCCTGCCGGGGGCAGAGCATCGGGTGCAGCAGCCGGGACAGCTCGTCGACGTCGGCGACGGGTTGCGCGAAGCCCACCCGGGTCCGGCGGAGGGCGCCGGGCCGGCCGTGGGCGACGAGCAGGCCGTACCGGTCGATCCGGACCACCCGGGGCGACTCGGTCCCGGGCAGCTTCAACTGCCGGCGCAGGTGGGCCGCGACCTGCTCGGCGTGGTGGTCGGCGAGGTCGGCCACCAGGTCCGCCTCGGCCGCGTGCAACGGGTCGGGTTCGGCCTGCGCGTACGCCTGCGGGTCGATCCGTCGCGTCGCGCCGGCACGTTCCCAGCGGACCTCGGTCACCGCGAACCGGTGCAGCAGGAACCGGCTGCCCACGTCGAGCAGGTCGCCTGTCGGTCGGGTGGCGGCGAAGTCCACTGCGGCCTGCCGCGCCCCGTCGCCGTCGAGGGGTTCGGCCCAGCCGGACAGCCAGGCCCGGCCGAGCGACGGTGCGCCGGCGGTGGGCGGCAGGTCGAGCACGTCGAGGACCGTGGCGACGTCGGTGTCCCCGGTGGGCGGGGTGAGCGCCGTGGCGAGGTCGCCGGGCGCGGGCACCAGCAGCAGCACCCGGCCCTGCGGGTCGGTGGCGTGCCGGACCTGCTGCGGGCCGGGAACGCGGGCCAGGTGGGCGAGGGCGGGCAGTCGGCCCGCGACGAGGGTGCGCACGATCTCCGCCGGGCTGGGTCGCATGATCCCGATCTCCTCAATGTAGGTTAGCCTTACCTAACTAGCAGGCTAGACCATGCGATCGGAGACGTCGAACGTGAACCACCCCCGCCCCAAGGCCCGGCTCTCCCGTGCTCTCGGCATCCCGCTGACCCGCAAGTGCGTGCGGTACTTCGAGCGGCGCCCCTACCCGCCGGGCGTGCACGGCCGCAACCGGCGCAAGACCTCCGACTACCAGGTGCGGCTGCTGGAGAAGCAGCGGCTGCGCCACCAGTACAACGTCAGCGAGGCCCAACTGCGCCGGACGTTCGACGAGGCCGCCCGGGGCGTCGGGAAGACCGGCGAGTCGCTGGTCGCGCTCCTGGAACGGCGACTCGACGCGGTGGTGTTGCGGGCCGGGCTGGCCCGCAGCATCTACCAGGCACGTCAGCTCGTCGGGCACGGCCACTTCAGCGTCGACGGACACAAGGTCGACCGGCCCTCGTACCGGCTGCGGCCCGGCCAGGTGGTCGCGGTGCGCGAACGCAGCCGGGCCCTGCCGCCGTTCCAGCTCGCCGCCGCCGGCGCGCACGCCGACGACCGCCCCCGGCCGTACCTGTCGGTGGAGCTGAGCGGGCTGCGCGTCACCCTGCTGCGCGAGCCCGCCCGGCACGAGGTTCCGGTGATCTGCGACGAGCAGCTCGTGGTGGAGTTCTACTCCCGCTGAGCGGTCAGCGGCGGCCCGGTCCACCGCGCGTGCCGCCGCTGCGGCACCGACGGGTCGCCGCCGACCACCGGGGACCCCGGGGCGTCGTCGTCGGCCCGGGCGGTCCACGCCGCCCACAGCCGGGCGTAGCTGCCGCCCGCCCCGATCAGCTCGGCGTGCGGGCCACTCTCGACGATCTCGCCGTGTTCCATGACGATGATCTGGTCCGCGGTCACGGCCTGGGTGAGGCGGTGGGCGACGACCAGCGCGGTGCGTCCCGCCAACGCCGCGGCGGCGGCCTGTTCGAGATCGCGCGCACCCGCGCTGCCGGCTTCCGCGGTCGCCTCGTCCAGCACCACGACCGCCGGGTCGAGCAGCACCACCCGGGCGAGCGCCAACTGCTGCGCCTGCGCCGCGGTCAGCGGGTGGCCGCCCTCGCCGACCACGGTGTCCAACCCGTCGGGGAGGGTGAGCGCCCAGGACAGGGCACCGACGCGGTCCAGGGCGGCGGTGAGTTCGTCCGGCGACGCCTGCGGCCGGGCCAGCAGCAGGTCCTCACCGAGCCGGCCGGCGAACACGTGGGTCTCCTGACTGACCAGGGCGATCGTCCGGGCGGGCAGCTCGGAGACGGGAACGCCGCCCAGGGTGGCCGTCCCGTGCCCGGGTCGCAGGATCCCGGCGGCGATCGACGCGACGGTGGTCTTCCCGGCGCCGGTGGAACCGACCAGCGCGACCACCCGGCCCGATCCGACCCGCAGGGAGACGTCGCGCAGCACCGGCGTGGCCCCGTCGTAGCTGAAACCGACGTCGGTCAGGACGAGGTCGTGCGTCGACGGCGCGGTGCCGCCCGCGCGACGGTCCGGGTCCGTGCCGAGCACCCCGACGAGGCGGGCCAGGCTCGCCCCCGCGTCCTGGGCCTTGTCGAAGGTGACCATCAGTTGCAGGACCGGGCCGAACAGCCGGTGCAGCAGCAACGCGGCAGCCGACACCTCACCGAGGGTGACGGCTTCCCGGCGTACGAGCAGGAACCCCACCACCAGCACCGCGCCGAGCCCGGCCAGCTCCGCCCCGTTGATCCATCCCACGAACCGGGTGTAGAGGGCGAACACGCTCGTCGAGAGGTCCCGGGCGTGGGCGGAGGCCGCCGCGATGCCGCCGAGGTGGCGGTCCTCCAGCCGGTAGGCGTGCACCGTGGGGATGCCCTGCACGCTCTCGACGAACTGCTGGGACCGCTGCGCGATGGCGACCCGCTCGGCCGCGTAGGCCGGCGCGGCCCGGGGGAGGTACCACCGCGAAGCGAGCACGTAGAGCGGGACGGCGACCGCGCCGGCAAGCCCGAGCCGCCAGTCGATGCCGACGATCGTGCCGAGGCTGATCGCGGCCAGCAGCAGGGCCGAGACCAGGGTGGGCAGGACCTCGGTGACGGCCCGGTCGATGGCGCTGACGTCCGCGCCGACCCGCGAGACCAGGTCGCCCCGGCCCGTCCGGTCGAGCACCGCCACGGGCAGCCGCAGCGCGACGTCCAGGGTGCGTTCGCGCAGGTCGGCGAGGAGGTGTCCGCCCAACCGGCGGATCAGGTGGGCGCTGACGCCGGTGGCCAGGCCACCGACGACCGCGGCGGTCACGATGAGCACGGCGACCGGAACGAGCACCTCGGTGCCGCCCCCGGCGCGGACCCGGTCGACCAGCAGGCCGAAGGCGTAGGCGGGAACGATCGCGGTGGCGGCGGCGAGCAGCCCGACGACCAGTGTGCCGAAGGCGACGCCCCGGCGGGCCCGTAGTTGCGCGCCGAGCCACGCCCTGCTCTCGCGCGGGCTGGCCACGGGCAGGATCGGGGACGTCACCGCAGCACCGCCCGGCGGTAGTTGTCGTCGTGGGTGACGAGTTCGGCGTGCGTGCCCTCGGCGGCGACGACGCCGTCGGCGATGAACACGACCCGGTCGGTGGCAGCGAGCAACGTCGGACTGCTGGTGATGACGACGGTGCCGTAACCGCCGCCCGACCCGTGCCGCAGCGTACGGATGCCGCCGGCGACGGCCTGTTCGGTGACCGCGTCGACGGCGGTGGTCGGGTCGTGCAGGACCAGCAGCGGCGGTCCGGCGAGCAGCGCGCGGGCGAGCGCGACGCGTTGCCGCTGGCCGCCGGAGAGGTTCGCGCCGCGTTCGGTGACCTGCATCCGCAGGCCCTCCGGATGCAGGTGCGCCACCTCGTCGGCGGCCGCGGCGCGCAGGGCCTCGTCCAGCCGTCCGCCGTCGTCGTCGTGCAGGGCGACGTTCGTGGCGAGGGTGCCGGTGAACAGGTCGGTGCGGTGCGGTTCGCTGTGCAGCAGGTGGCGCGCCCGGCTCCGGTCCACGGTCTCCAGCCGTTCGCCGCCGAGCAGAATGTCACCCGCGTGGCCGTCGGGCACCGCCAGCAGCCGCGCCAGCGCCTCGGCGTCCGCCGGCCGGCGGGCCACCACGCCGACGAACTCCCCGGCGCGGACGTGCAGGTGCAGACCGGTCAGCGGGCCGTACGTCACGTCGGTCAGGCGCAGCTCGCAGCCGTCGGGCGCGGCGGTGCCGGGCGGCAGGACCACGTCGGCCCGCAGGACGGCGGCGACCCGGTCCGCCGCCGCGCGGGCGGCAGCCGTCCAGCCGGGTACGACCGCGAGCACGCCGAACGGTTCGACGAGGAACTGCGCGGAGCCGATCACCGTGATGAACTGGCCGACGGTGATGCGGCCGGTCAGCGCGAACCAGCCCGCCATGAGCGCGATGCCTCCGGCCAGCAGGCTGCTCAGCATGGTGGATGCGCCCAGGTAGGCGTTCTGGGTCCGGGAGGCGCGCAGCATGGCCGCCAGGCTGTGCCGGCTCACCCGGCGGTACCGCTGCACCCCGGCGTCCTGCGCGCCGATGCCGCGCAGCGGGCGCAGCCCGGTGACCAGGTCCGTGGCGAGCGCGGTGGCCCGACCGGCCTGGTCCTGCTGGTCCTTGACGCGCCTGGCGATCAGTGGGGCGGTGAGGGTGAGGACCGCCAGCACGGCCGGGATGGCGATCAGCACGGTCAGCCCGAGTGGCGTCGAGATCAGCAGCAGCGCGACCGCGCTGACCGTGACCGCCACCAGCGCGCTGGTGATCCGTGGAATGTGGTCGAGCAGGTAGGAGGTGTACTCGGCATCGGTGGTGGTGACCGCGAGCAGGTCGCCGGTGTGCCGCCCGGTGCGGAGCACGCGTGGGTGGAGGATCTTCTCCGCCAGTTCGACCCGCAGTTGGTGGCCCTCCTCGGCGATGGCCCGTTGCAGGTGCCGCGCGCCGAAGCGGTACGTCACGACCAGGACGAGATAGACCACGGCCAGGGTCGTGGTCCAGCCGAGCAGCGCGGTCAGCTCGCCGGTGGCGACGGCCCGGTCGACGATGACGCCGATGAGGATCGGCACCAGGGCTGCGCAGAGCTGGTAGACGCCGGCCAACGCCGTACCGGTCCAGAGGCGTCGCCCGTTGCGGGCGACCGCCCGGCGCAGGACGGCGGCGCCGGTACTGACCTTGCTCACTACGTAGAACCCCCTGGTCAACGGCTCAGGAACGTGGAGTACTTTACCGATCAAGTTTTAGGTAAGCCTGTCCTTACTATGTGAGTTGGAGTACTCCGTATGCGCCCCTCCCGGTTGCTCGCCGGAATCGTCGCGGCCACCACCACGCTCGCCCTCGCCGCCTGCGGCGGGTCCGCCGGCACCGACGAGGAGCCCGCCGCGTCCGGGTCGGCGGCGGCGACCTTCCCGCTGACCGTCACCCACGCGCTGGGCACCACCACGATCGCGAAGAAGCCCGAGCGGGTCGCCACCGTCAACTGGGCCAACCACGAGGTGCCCCTCGCCCTGGGCGTCGTCCCGGTCGGCTACGCCAAGGCCAACTTCGGTGACGAGGACGGCGACGGCCTGCTGCCCTGGGACGCCGCACGGCTCAAGGAACTCGACGCGTCGACCCCGGTGCTGTTCGACGAGACCGACGGCATCGACTTCGAGGCGGTGGCGAACACCAGGCCGGACGTCATCCTGGCCGCCTACTCCGGCCTGACCAAGCAGGACTACGACACCCTGACCAAGATCGCGCCGGTCGTCGCGTACCCGCAGGCGCCCTGGGCCACCTCCTGGCGCGACAGCATCAAGCTGGAGAGCAAGGCCCTCGGCCTGGCCGCCGAGGGCGACGCGTTGATCGCGAAGATCGAGCAGCAGATGAAGGACGAGGCGGCGCGCTACCCGAAGCTGGCCGGCCGTTCGGCGATGTTCCTGACCCACCTCGACCCGACCGACCTCAGCAAGATCAGCTTCTACACCACGAACGACACCCGGGCCCAGTTCTTCACCGACCTCGGCATGACCCACCCGGAGAGCATCGCGAAGGCCTCCGCGACGACCAAGGAGTTCAGCCTCACCCAGAGCGCCGAGCAGGTGCAGAACCTCAGCGACGTGGACATCATCGTGACCTACGGCGACGCCGACGGCACCACCCTGGCCACCCTCCAGAAGGACCCGCTGCTGTCCAAGATCCCCGCGATCAAGCGCGGCTCCTTCGTCTCCCTGCCCGGCAGCACCCCCGTCGCCACCGCCGCCAACCCGACGCCGCTCGGCGTCTCGTACGTCCTCAAGGACTACGTCGACCTGCTCGGCAAAGCCGCCGACAAGCTCTGATGACCGGTCTGACGACATCCGGGCCGGACGTCGCCCTGCGGCGACGCCCGGCCCCGACGCGGCTGACCTGGCTCCTGGTCGTCCTCGGCGCACTGGCCCTCACCCTGGTCGCGTCGGTGGCCTTCGGCTCCCGGATCGTCGGCTGGGCCGACATCACCGCCGCGCTCGGCGGCACCCAGGACACCCTCGACCAGGCGGCCGTGGTCAAACGCCTGCCCCGTACGGTGCTCGCGGCCCTCGTCGGCGCGGCCCTTGCCCTGTCCGGCGCCGTGATGCAGGGCGTCACCCGCAACCCGCTCGCCGACCCGGGCATCCTCGGGGTGAACATGGGCGCGATGCTGGCCATCGCGGTCGGCATGGCCACCGTCGGCCTGTACACCGCCACCGCGTACATCTGGGTCGCCATCGCCGGCGCGGCGGTGTCCTCGCTGTTCGTCTACGCGGTCGGCTCGCTCGGTCGCGGCGGCGCGACCCCGCTCAAGATCGCCCTGGCCGGGGCGGCCACCTCCGCCGCCCTCGCGTCGCTGGTGGCCGCGGTCGTGCTGCCCCGCGGCGACATCGCCGAGAACTTCCAGTCCTGGCAGGTCGGCGGCGTCGGCGGGGCCAGCTGGGACAGCATCGGCCAGGTCCTGCCGTTCCTGCTCGCCGGGCTGGCCGTCTGCCTGCTGTGCGCCCGGGCACTGAACTCCCTCGCGCTCGGCGACGAACTCGCCGCCGGCCTCGGCGAACGCGTCGCCCTCGTGCGGGGGATCGCCGCCGCCGGTGCGGTGGTGCTCTGCGGCGCGGCCACCGCGGTCGCCGGACCGATCGCCTTCGTCGGCCTGATCGTGCCGCACCTGTGCCGGCTGCTCGTCGGACTCGACCACCGCTGGCTGCTGCCGTTCGTGACCCTGGTCGGCGCGGCACTGCTGACCGTCGCGGACGTCGCCGGACGGGTGGTCAACCGCCCCGACGAGATCGAGGCCGGCATCATCACCGCCCTGATCGGCGCGCCCTTCTTCATCTACATCGTCCGCCGGCAGAAGGTACGCGAACTGTGAGCACCACGACCCTGGCGGCCGTCACCCGCGGCCGGGTCCGGCGCAACCGACGACGCCGCGCCGTGCTCGCCGCCCTCACCCTGGCGGTGGCCGCCATGGTCGTCGTCTCGCTGATGGTCGGACGGACCTTCTACCCGGCCGGCGACGTGCTGCGGGTGATCCTCGGCGAGACCGTGCCCGGCGCCTCGTTCACCGTGGGTGAACTCCGGCTGCCCCGCACGGTCCTCGCCCTGGCGACCGGGCTCTGCTTCGGCATGGGCGGGGTCACCTTCCAGACCATGATGCGCAACCCGCTCGCCAGCCCCGACATCATCGGCATCAGCTCGGCGGCGAGCGCCGCCGCGGCCTTCGCCATCATCGTGCTCGGCCTCGGCGAGACCGGCGTCGCGGTCTTCGCCATCGTCGCCGCGCTCGGCGTCGCCGTGCTCATCTACCTGCTGTCATTCAAGGACGGGGTGGCCGGCACCCGGCTGGTGCTGATCGGCATCGGCATCGCCGCCATGCTCAACAGCGCCACCTCGTACATCCTCAACCAGGCCGGCCAGTGGGACCTGCAGGCGGCGACCCGCTGGCTCAACGGCAGCCTCAACGGCTCCACCTGGGACGAGACGGTGCCGGTGCTGGCCGCGCTGGCCCTGTTCGGCCCGGTGCTGCTGAGCCGGGCCCGCAGCCTGACCATGCTGCAACTCGGCGACGACACCGCCGCGGCGCTCGGCACCCGGCTGGAACGTACCCGGCTGGTCTCGATCGTCGCGGCCGTCGGCCTGATCGCGTTCGCCACCTCGGCCACCGGGCCGATCGCGTTCGTGGCCTTCCTGGCCGGGCCGATCGCCGCCCGGCTCGTCGGGGCCGGCGGCTCACCGCTGGTGCCGTCCGCCCTCGTCGGCGCGCTGCTGGTGCTGGTCGCCGACTTTCTCGGCCAGTTCGCCTTCGACATCCGCTTCCCGGTGGGCGTGATCACCGGGGTGCTCGGCGCCCCGTACCTCATCTACCTGCTCGTCCGCACGAACCGCGCCGGAGGCTCGCTGTGACCACCGACCACGCACTGACGACCCGGAAACTGACCGTCGGCTACGGCGACCGCGTCGTCATCGAATCGCTCGACCTGCTCGTCCCGCCCGGCCGGATCACCGCGATCGTCGGCGCCAACGCGTGCGGGAAGTCGACCCTGCTGCGGTCCATGTCGCGGCTGCTCGCCCCGCGCACCGGTCACGTCATGCTCGACGGCCGGGAGGTGCACCGGATGCCGGCCAAGGAACTGGCCCGCACCCTCGGCCTGCTGCCCCAGTCGCCGATCGCCCCGGAGGGCATCACCGTGGCCGACCTGGTCGGCCGGGGCCGCAACCCGCACCAGCGGCTGCTGTCCCGCTGGAGCAGGGACGACGACCGCGCGGTCGCCGCCGCCCTCGACGCCACCCACACCGCCGACCTGGCCGACCGGTCGGTCGACGAGCTTTCCGGCGGCCAGCGCCAACGGGTGTGGATCGCGATGGCGCTGGCTCAGCAGACCGAGCTGCTGCTGCTCGACGAGCCGACCACCTTCCTCGACGTCAGCCACCAGGTCGAGGTGCTGGACCTGCTCACCGACCTGAACGCCACGCGCGGCACCACCATCGTGATGGTGCTGCACGACCTGAACCTGGCGGCCCGCTACGCGGGCCACCTCATCGCGCTCGCCGACGGTGGCCTGCACGCCGCCGGACCGCCGGCCGAGGTGCTGACCGAGGACTGCGTACGGGCCGTCTTCGGCCTGGACAGCCGGGTCATCGTCGATCCGGTCTCCGGCCGGCCGCTGATGCTGCCGATCGGCCGCCACCACGTCTCGGCCGGCCGCGCCTAGCCCGGTCGGTGGCCGGCGAACGCCCACCGGCTCAGCTCACCGTCGGGCCGGCCGGCCCGCCCGAACGCTCCACCGCCCGTCCGTGCGGGTGAGGCGGACGGGATGGTCGAAGCACTTGCTGACCTGGTCGCTGGTGAGGACCTCGTCGGCGGGTCCCGACGCCAGCGGGCGGCCGTCCCGCAGCAGCATGACGTGGGTCGTCCCGGGAGGAAGCTCCTCCAGGTGGTGGGTGACCAGGACGGACGCGAGCTGCGGGTAGGTGTGGTGCAGCGCGTCGAGCCGTTCGATGAGCTGTTCCCGGCCGGCCACGTCGAGGCCGGTCGCGGGCTCGTCGAGCAGCAGCAGCCGGGGCCTGGGCATCAACGCGCGGGCGATGAGCGTGCGGCCCCGTTCCCCCTGCGACAGGGTGGGCCACCGCGCCCCGTGCCGCTCGCCGAGGCCGAGCAGGCCGATCAGCCGGTCGGCCTCGGCGGTCTGCTCCGGTGTCGGCGCCCACCGGGGAATCCGGTCGTTGGTGTTGGTCAGCCCGGTCAGCACGACGTCGCGCACGGTGAGCGGCGCACCCGGGTCGTGCCGGGGATTGACGTGGCCGACGGAGGACCGCAGTTCCCGCAGGTCGACCCGGCCCAGCCGGTGACCCAGCACCTCGACGGTGCCCCGGGTGGGATGGGTGACCGCCCCGAGGAGGCTGAGCAGCGTGCTCTTGCCCGCCCCGTTGGCACCGAGCAGCGCCCAGTGCTCGCCGGCCCGTACCGTCAGGGAGACCTCGGACAGGATCGGTCTGCCGTCGCGGACGACGGCCGCGTCCGTCACGCGCAGCACCGGCGGCGCGGTCACGGGGACACCCTGCGGCAGCGGTCGGGCAGCATGCGGGACACCGTAACAACAGCTCCGGCGTCACCCCGGTCGAATCTCCCGGGGTGGGACGGCCCCTCCGCGCACCCGGCCCGGCCCGTGCATTCCATGTTGCGACAGGTACCTTGCTGTGGCAAGGTAGTGGCATGCAGGCCGACCCGATGCTCGTCGCGTTACGGCGCGGCCTGCTCGAACCGCTCGTGCTCGCCGCCGTCGAGTCCCGCCAGCGGTACGCGGCGGAGATCCTCGCCGCGTTGCGGGAGGTGAACTTCCCCGCCCAGGAGGGCACGCTGTACCCGCTGCTGAGCAAACTCCGGCGGGACGGGCTGGTGCACCACGAGTGGCGGGAGTCGCCGTCCGGGCCGCCCCGCAAGTACGTCCTGCTCACCGACGCCGGCAGGCGGCAGCTCGCCGCGTTCCGGGAGCACTGGGACGACCTGACCCGCATGATCGATTCGGTTGGACGATGACCATGGACGATTCCACCGCCATCCGCCTCACCGGGCACACCGCGGCCTATCCCGCCACCCGCGAGGCGTACGACGCCCTGCGCCGGTACCTCGACGACGCCCGACGTGCGCTGCGCGGCGACCCGGACGCCGACGAGATCGTGCGCGATCTGGAGGCCGCGGTCGGCGACCGGCTGAGCACGCTCCCGGGCCCGGGGGCTGCCCCGGTGACCGGTGCCCGGATGACCGCCATCCTGGCCGAACTCGGTCCGGTGGGGCCGGCCCACCCCGCGCCGCCCGGCGTCGGGGCGGGGGTGCGCGGCCGGTTCTGGTGCCGGATCCCCGAGGGCGGGTGGTTCGGCGGCGTCTGCCTCGGCCTCGCGGCGTACGGCGGGTTCCGCGTCGACTGGGTGCGTACCGTCGTGCTGCTGCTGACCCTGTTCACCGGTGGGCTGCTCGCGGTGGCGTACCTCGTCCTGCTGTTCGTGCTGCCCGTCGTCCCGACGGTCGCCGACTACGAACGCCGACGGGACGCGCCCCGACCCGCCTGAACCGGCGGCCCCGGGGGAGGGGACTGCGGCCGGGGCCCGACCCGGGAACGGACCCGGCCCAGGGCGGGCAGCCCTGGGCCGGATGGGTGTTCCGTCGTCGATCAGGCGATCTTGATGTCGCTGCACCACATGTAGGTCTGGTCCGCGTGCGACGCCTTCCAGATGAAGAACAGGACGTGGCTTCCGGTACGCGACGACGGGATCGAGACGTTGAACGAGATGTTCTGTGCCGGTGCGTACCGCCCGGTCGTGGTGATCAGGTCGAGGTTGCCCCACCCGACCGTCTGGGTGGCCGGGTTGAACCCCTGCTTGGTGACGTAGACCCGGAAGAAGTCCGCACCGTGGCTGGCCTGGTCGTACATCTGGACCGTGAGGTTGCGGCTGACGGTGGTCGCCTTCCACGCCCCGGCCCTGTTCAGCGAGTTGTTCCGGGACAGGGCGTTGCTGCACAGCTGCCCGTCCGGGGTGCTGGGCTGGTACTGGCCGGCCAGGCCGTCGCGCAACGCGCTCATCCAGTTCCACATGGTGTCCGGGTTGGCCTGGAACGCCTGCCAGCACATCGGGTCCTGCTGCTGCATGGCCGGGTTGGTGTGCTGGCTGCCCCAGGTCTGCCAACACTGGTACGCCCGGGTCGCCGGGTTGATGATCGTCCCGTGCGCCTGGGCGGGGCTGGTCATGGGCAGCGTACCGACCACCATGGCGAACATCAGGACGAGCGCCTGGAGGGACCGGCGGACGGTTGACCGGGGACGTCCGCCGGATTGGTCGGACTGGTGTGAACGCACTGTTCATCCTCCATTCGTCGGTACGAGACATCGGGAGGCGAATGCTCCCGAATCCACTGTGGCACCTATGGCGACAAATATCAACGTTGATCGATGTTTAGTCGGATTGGATCGAGGTGTCGGATCTGGTCGAGCTGTCCGAGATCACCGGATCGGCGACGGGCACGACGGACCGGGGACACGGCACCACCGCGGATCGGGTGCCGGGTCCGGTGGCCGGGGGCGACCGCTACGCCGCCCGGCGCGTCACAGCTTGGCGGCGGCGTCGTAGCGGCGACGCAGGTCGGCCATCTCCGTCGCGCCGAGCGCCTCCTGCTGCGCCATCGTCGCGTACGCGGGCGGGAACATCTCCCGGAGCCGGTCGATGAACCTCACCTCCGCGGTCGCCTCGACGACCTTGATGCCCGGGGGGTCGGTGGACATGTCCATGATCAGCGGGCCGGCCAGCTTGACCGCCACGTCCCAGGGGCGCTTCTGCTCGGCGATCCCGCACAGGTGGAAGCCGTAGACCGTCCGGACGTCGGCGAACGTGGTGGCCCCGGCCGGCTCGTAGCCGTAGACGCGGACCCCGCAGATCACCGGCGGCTTCTCCGCGCCGGCACCCTGCTGGGCGTCGTGTCCGGCATGCTGGTGCTGGGCCGGGTCCGCCCGTTCGAGCGTGGTACGCATCCGGGCCACGATCTGCGCCGGCAGATCCGCCGGCTCCGCACCCGTGCTGCCCCGGTTGGCCAGCACGACCGTGCCGACCGACACCACCAGCAGGATCACCGCCACCCACACCAGGCGGTGCCGGTACCACGCGGAACTCTCTGGGGAACTCATCGCTTCTCACCTCGTCGCCGGTTCTGGTGCTGGCGGACCGACCGCGGCTCGGGGCGTCGAACGCGTCGGTCGTCGGGGGCACGTGCCAGGGGTGCGCACGGCAGGTGCAGGTGCCTGCCCGGCAGGATGCCCGTCGTCAGGCGATGGCCCGGCGCGGTGACGTGCGGGCGTCCGCCAGGGTGGCGTGCTACCCGTACCGCGGTGCTCCCGTGCTGGCCGTGCTCAGCACGGTTGCCCCCGTGCTGCGGCGATATGAGCCATTCCAACACGTCTGGAGTCGCTCTGGCAACATTGACGGGCGTCAGTGGGGATTCGGCCCGATCGTCTCCGCAGGTGAGGACCCCGGAACCGGTTTCCCCCGCCCCGGCGTCCGGTGGGTGGTCGCCCCTGGTGGCCGCGGTTGAATGCCGGGCGGGGTCCGGAACGTCTCGTGGCTGTTGCAGCACTCGTTGCGATCATTGGTGACGATCGGTAGCGTGTTGACGGCGGCATCGAAATCAAACGATGCGTCGGTGTCCAGGTCACGGCGGTGCCCGGCCTGTCTTCTGTTGCCCACTCGACTGTCGGGTCGATTCCCGACTGGACGCAACCATGTCCGAGAACACCGCCGACGGTGATGGGACGGTCATGACCACGTTGATCATCGGCAACAGCCGGACCCGGGAGATGGTCGGCGAGCTGGCGGCCCTGACCCGCGACCAGCTCCGGATCGGCGGATGTGCCGCACAGCGCCTGCTCTGGTTCGCCCGCGACGGCGACGTGCTGGTACTGCCGTTCGCCCCACCGGCGGACTACCTGACCTACGTCACCCAGCTGACCGGAACCGACGCGTCCTCGCTGAGCGTGGTGATCCCTCCTCCCGGCAGCCTCGGCGCGGACCTCCTCACCCCCGACCGGCTTGCCGATCCACGGCTCCTGCACGACCTACGCTGCGCCCTGCGCTACCGGCCGCCGACGGAGATCGTCGCCGTCTACAAGGATCTCGCCGTCGCCCGACTCGCCCGGTCGCTGGTCGCCGAGACGGCCCTGCCCGGCTATCCGTTCAGCGCCCAGGGGGGCGACGCGCTGGTGAACAGCAAGGCCGTGTTCCGGGCACTGGCCGCCGGTGCCGGAGTGCCGATCGCCCCCGGTGCGGTGGTCGCCCGCCAGGAGGAGGCACTGGAGGCGATCACCGACCTCTTCGACCAGGGTCACAGTGTGATGGTCAAGCTGGAGTTCAACGGGGGCGGAATCGGCAACGAGATCCTCAGCCGCACCGACGGCATCGCGCCGGTCGGTGCGCCCCGGGTGGTGGTGTTGCCGGACCGTCCCGCACTGCTGTCGTACGTGCGGCAGCGGTGGGAGTGGCTCACCGCCGCGGGCGCGCACCGGTTGGTGGTGGAGCAGTTCCTCCAGGGCTGTGCCACCGTCTACGCCGAGTTCCTCGTCACCGACAAGCCGGCCGAACTGATCGGGGTGGGTGAACTGCTGATGGAGCCGGTGGCGGTCGGCACTGTGTCCCCCGCGCAGACGATCGACGCGCAGCGCATGACGGAGTTGCTCGACGGTGCCGAACGGCTGGTCGAGTCCCTCCGCGTGCTCGGCTACCGGGGAGTGGTCAGCGCCGACGCCATCCTCACCCCGCAGGGGCGGGTGCTGTTCACCGAGACCAACTGCCGCCTGACCGGCACCACCCATCTGCACCTGGTGCTCGACGGCCGCGTCGTTGACCCCGGCCCCCGGGAGAAGCGGGTCTTCCTGGAACGTGACGGGTGGGCGGTACCGTCGTTCACGGCTGCCGTCGGACGGCTCGCGGCGGCAGGCCTGGCCTACGACCCGGTCAACCGCACCGGAATCGTGCTCACCTCCGACGACGTCGAGGGGGACGGCACCGTCGTCTGCTGCGCCGTCGCCCCCGACCTCCCCGCAGCCCAGGAACTGCACCTAAGGCTCGGGGAACTCGTCTCGGACCGGCCGTCATGACCCGCTCCACCCCGCCGCGACGGACCGGCCGCGATGGCCGGGGAGCGGTGCCCGCTGGGCCGCCGCGCCTCGACCGACGGTGGTCGCGATGAGCCGGCGGATGCGGGCGGTGGTCCTGCGCCGACCCGGGGCCTTCGACGCGCTGCGCGTCGAGCGGATACCCGAACCCTCACCCGGTCCCGGGGAAAGCCTCATCGACATCACGCTGACCGGGGTCAACTTCGACGACCTGGAGCGGGCCGCCGGCGTACCCCCGCAGCCGCCGCTGCCCACGGTGCTCGGGGTGGAGGCGGTCGGGCGTCGACGGGCCGACGGCCGGCGGGTGGTCGCCCTGCTCCGTCAGGGTGGCGGCTACGCCGAGGTGGCAGCGGCCCGGGACGCGTACACCGTGGAGGTTCCGGCGGGCATCGACGACGCCCAGGCGCTCGGCCTGTTCGAGCAGGGCGTCACCGCCTACGGGGCACTGTCCCTGGCCGGTCGGCTGCGCGCCGGCGAGAGCGTGGCGGTCTCCGCCGCAGCCGGGGGCGTCGGGCATCTCGCGGTACAACTCGCCATCGCAGCCGGGGCCGCGCCGGTGATCGGACTGGCGTCGACCGAGGCAAAGCGGCAGTTCGTCACCCGGCTCGGCGTCGACGTGGCGCTGGACCCGGCCGATCCGGAACTGGCCGACCGGCTACGGGCGGCGTCCGGCGGAACCGGCGTGGACCTGTTCGTCGACTCGGTCGGCGGGACGGTGGCCCGGGCCGCTCTGGCTGGCTTGGCCCCGTTCGGACGGCTGGTCTGTCTGGGCTGGCGTGCCCCCGGGCCACCCGACGGCGACGGTGCCACGGACCCGCGGACCCCCGCCGGAGTCGTCGCGGTGACCACCGCCCAGTTGGCCCAGGGGTCCATCGGGTGCGCCGGCTTCTGGATGCGGCACGTGGTCGACAACCGCGCGCTGTTGTGCACAATCGCCGAGCGGCTGTTCGACCTGGCGGCCCGGGAGCGAGTCGCGGTGCACGTGGACCGGACCGTCGCCCTGCATGAGGTCGGCCTCGCACACGCGGCGGTCGCCACCCGCGCGACCAAGGGCAAGGTCCTCATCGACGTACGCCGGGAGGCGTGATGTTCACCCGGTACTGCCGTTCCATGCTCTGCACCCCGGCGACCGCGACCGAGAGGTACGCCAACTGCCACCGGTCGGCGGCCGACATCTGTCTGGTCGACCTGGAGGACTCGGTGCCAGCCCAGGACAAGGCCGAAGCCCGCTCCCTGGCCAGCGCGTTCTTCACGGACCACAGCGCGGTCGGCCGCCGGTGCGCCGTCCGGATCAACGTGATAAGCGATCCCGACGGGGTGCGCGACCTGCTCGCCCTACGCGACTACCCGGTACCGCCGCCCATCGTGCTGGTGCCCAAGGTCGAATCGCCGCGCGACGTCGAGATCGTGGCGCGCCTGCTCCGCCCGGTCCGCCCGGACCTCGACCTCTGCGTAGTCATCGAGACGCCGCGCGGGGTGGAGAACGCCGTGGCCATCGCGGGGGCGTCCCCCCGCCCCCGGGCCTTGATCTTCGGGTCGGCGGACTACGCGTCCGCCCTCGGCATCCCGCTGCGCTGGGGACCGCTGGTGCAGGCCCGTAGCCGGCTGGTGAACGCCGCCCGGGCCGCCGGGGTCGAGGCGATCGACTCGCCGACCTTCCACCTCCAGGATCTATCCGCGCTGCGGCAGGAGGCTGTCCTGGCCCAGGAACTCGGGTTCAGCGGCAAGATCGCCCTGCATCCGGGCCAGGTGGGCGTCATCAACGAGGTCTTCTCCCCGGACGCGGAGTCGCTGGAGGCGGCGCGCCGGGTGGTGGCCGCTGGGCAGCGCAGCGGCCAGGGCATCACCACCGTCGACGGGGTGATGGTCGGGCGGCCCTTCTTCGAGGCGTCCCAGCGCCTGCTCGACGAGTTCGATCCGTCCGGCTGACCGTCGTTCCGACAGCAGCCGTCAGCCCATCGGCAGGGAGAGGCAAGTGACGAGCACCGAAGAGCATCAGAGCGTCGTCGGACCGCACCGCTACCGCAACGCCGAGAAGATGATCCGCACCGCCGACCCGGTCTGGCAGGCGGCGGCCGACCACGGCCTGACCGGGATCAGCGTCGACACACCCTCAGGCGACGCGAACAACCGGCTCGTCGACGGGGCGACCGGCCACGAATTCGTCAACATGTGTTCCTGCGCGTACCTGGGGCTCAACCACCACCCAGCGGTGATCGAGGGCGCGATATCGGCGCTGCGTGAGGCGGGTGCCACCTGGCTGGTCACCTCCACCACCCGTATCCGGCACCAGTTGCTGACCCGGCTGGAGGAGGAACTGGGCGATCTCTTCGGCGCCCGGGTGATCCCGGGCACCACCTGTAGCGCGCTCACCGCCGGCATCCTGCCCCTGGTCGCCTCCGGGCACCTCGCGTCCGGCGGTCCCCGGGTGATGGTCTTCGACCGCTTCTGCCACTTCTGCATGTCGTACGTCAAGCCGATCTGCGCCGAGGAGAGCCTGGTCCTCACCTGTGACCACAACGACCTCGACTATCTGGAGGACGTCTGCCGACGCTACCCCCGGGTGGCCTACGTCGCCGACGGCGCCTACTCGATGGGGGGCGCCGCCGCCCTGGACGGCCTGCTGGAACTCCAGGACCGGTACGGACTGTTCCTGTTCATCGACGACTCGCACTCGTTGTCGCTCATGGGTGAGCGTGGGGAGGGATTCGTGCGGTCCCGTCTGACCATGAACCCGCTCACCGTTATCGTCACCAGCCTGGGCAAGGGCTTTGGCACCGGCGGCGGTGTGGCGATGCTCGGCGATCCGGCGATGCACGACTTCCTGGCCCGGCACGCCGGACCGGTGGGCTGGTCGCAGAACGTGGCCCTGCCCCTGGTAGGAGCCTCGCTGGCGAGCGCCGCCATCCACCGTTCACCGGAGCTGGGCCGGTTGCAGCGTCGGCTGCACGAGAACGTCGCCTACTTCGACGAACTGCTGCCCACCCCGTTCGCCGGCAACGGCCTACCCGTACGCCGCATCACCGTCGGCGACGCCGACCGCGCGGTCCAGCTCTCCGCCGAGCTGTACCGGCGCGGCTTCTACAGCTCTGCGGTGTTCTTTCCGATCGTGCCGCAGGGACAGGCCGGGCTGCGGATCATGATCCGTGCGGATATCGACCGGGAGGTCCTGGCCACCTTCGCCGGCCATGTGCGGGAGCTGACCGATGCGGCCTGACCCGCAGGGGCGGCCGGAGACGGACCGCACCGGCCCGACCGGCTTCCGGATGGTGGGGGAGAACCGTTACCGCGAGCAGGTCGGCTTCTACTACGACGAGATCGTCGTCGGCACGGTGATCGAGCACCGTCCCGGCCGCACCGTGACCGAGATGGACAACGTGCTGATGAGCATGTTGAGCATGAACGCCGCACCACTGCACATCGACGCGGCGTACGCCGCGGCGGGGCGGTGGGGCCGGCCACTGGTCTCCAGCCTGGTGACCCTGAGCATCGTCGGCGGGATGACCGCCCGCAGCACCAGCGGCCGGACCACCGCGAACCTCGGCTGGGAACGGATCCACCTGCCCCACCCGGTCTTCGTCGGCGACACCCTCTACGCCGAGAGCGAGGTGACCGGCAAACGGCTCTCCGCGAGCCGGCCGGGCGAGGGCATCGTGAGCTGCCGAACCACCGGGCGCAAGGCCACCGGCGAGGTGGTCCTCACCTTCGAGCGCAGCTTCCTGGTACCGACGGAGGAATCCCGCACCGACGACAGGACAGGATACTGACCGTGACCGCAGAACGGACCGTCACCACGCCGGCCCCGTCCCTCCCCACGGCGTTCGGTGCGCCCGCGGTCAACTCGTGGGACGAGTTCACCGCGCTGCGCGAGATCATCGTCGGGAACGCCACCCACGCCCGACTCCCGCAGCAGGACGACCCGTCTGCATGGCTGAGCTGCTTTCCCCAATTGACCCGGGCCGAACTGGGCAGAATCGCGGTGGGCGAGATGCCGGCGCAGGTCATCGAGGAGACCAACGAGGACCTGGCCGTGCTGTGCACCAGCCTGCGCGGGCTGGGCGTCACCGTCCACCGACCCGACGTCATCGACCACCGCGTCGAATTCGCCTCGCCGCACTGGCGCAGCGCCGGCTTCACCTCCTACTGCCCACGTGACCTCACCCTGGTGGTGGGCTCCACCATCATCGAGACCGCCAGCCCGATGCGGTCCCGGTACTTCGAACTGTTCGGGCTGCGTCCGCTCTTCCAGGACTACCTGCGGCGTGGCGCCACCTGGCTGGCCGCGCCCCGCCCACGACTGACCGACGAGCTGTATCTGGTCGACCCGGACGGCCTGCCGGACCTGGGGGACAGCGAGCCGGTCTTCGACGCCGCCAACGTGCTCCGCCTCGGTCGCGACCTGTTCTACCAGGTGTCGCGCAGCGGCAACGAACTCGGTCTGCGTTGGCTGGAATCAGTCGTCCGGCTGCTGGGCGACATCCGGGTCCATCCGCTACGCGGGATCTACGGCTATACCCATATCGACAGCACGATCGCCCTGCTGCGTCCCGGGCTGGTGCTGCTCAACCCGGGCCGGATCACACCGGACGGGATACCGGACCCGCTACGGGGCTGGGACGTGCTGTGGTGCCCTCCGCTGCGTCGACCCGCAGCGGGACCGCCCACCCTCAGCGAACACTGGATCAGCATGAACCTGCTGATGGTCGACGAGGAACACGCGATCGTCGACGCCGACCAACCGGAACTGATCGCCGCGCTCGAACGGCGCGGAATCACCGTACTGCCACACCGGCTGCGCCACGCGCAACTGCTCGGCGGCGGCTTCCACTGCGTCACCCTGGACACCATCCGCGCCGGCGGTCCCGAGAACTACCTGGACTGACCACCACCCCTCCTGCCCCATGCAAGCCCGGGACACGGGCCGACATGGGCAGGCCGTCGGGGCGGCGGTGGCAGCGCCACCGGGGGACGGCCGGCACATCGGTCCGGCGTCACCGCCCCGCCGTGCGGTCGCTGCCGGCGTACCGGACGCCGGTCAGCCGGCACAGGGCGACGAAACCGTCCTCCGTGCCCGGCCAGTGCCGACGCACCGCCCCGACACCCGCCCTGCGGACCACCGAACGCAGCACCGCGACCACGATGACCGCGTCGTCGGCGTACCCGAGCACCGGGACGAAATCCGGGATCAGGTCGACCGGGATCACCAGGTAGGCCAGCAGCAGGCCCGGCCGCACCCGGACACCGCGCGGCAGGGTGGCGTCACCGGCCAGCCGCCGCAGCCGCCGCACCAGGTCGGCGCCTGCCCCTAGGCTGGCCCGGTGCGGGAGGACGAGCTGCGGGACCTGGTCCGGGCCAACGGGTGGCTGATGCGGGCGCTGGCGGTGGTCCGGGACACCGGCCTGCCGGACGCGTGGATCGGGGCGGGGGTCGTGCGGGACCTCGTCTGGGGCGAACGGTACGGCGACGGCTTCGACCCGTCGTCGGTACGGGACGTCGACGTGGTCTTCCTCGACCCGACGGACCTGACCCGCGCCAACGACGACCGGGCCACCGCGCGACTGGTGACGGCCTGGCCGCAGCCGCCGTGGGAGGCGAAGAACCAGGCCGCCGTGCACACCTGGTACCCGGCGAAGTTCGGCGGTGACCCGGTGGCCCCGCTGCGGACGATCGCCGAGGCGGTCGCCACCTGGCCCGAGTACGCCACCGCCGTCGCGGTACGCCGGCACGCCGACGACCGGATCGCGGTCTGCGCGCCGTACGGCCTGGACGACCTGCTCGACGGGGTGTGGCGGCACAACCCGACCCGGGCCGCCCCGCAGGTGTCCCGACGTCGGCTCGCCCGTCACCGCCCGGCGGCACGCTGGCCCGGCGTACGGGTGGTCGACCCGGCCGCCGGTGACCGGTGACCGGGTGTGGAGGTCCCCTGTCCCGCCCTCGCCGTCGTGGACCCTGCACCCGGTGGTGTGCCGGGGCGACTGGGTACGATGCCCGGCGTGCCTCTCGTCGCGGACCTGCGTGACCTGCTGAAAGACCCCTCGTTCTGGTCGGCCTACGACCGCCCCGACGGCGACGACGGTGATGACGACGACGAGCGCTGGGCGGATCATCCCGGGTGGACGGTGACGGCGGACGTCGGCGGCGGCCACACGCTCGTCCTGGAGATCGACATCGATCTCGGCATGGTGAACCTCGGTGTGTGCCCGCCCGGCGTGACCGAGCCGCTGCCGCTGGGCTGGGACGACGACGCGCACCCCTTCCCGCACGCCCTGCGCTGGGACGAACTGGACCTGATCGCGCGGGCCGTCGCGTTGCGGGACCCGGACCTGCCGCATCCCGGCCCGTTGCTGGCGCTGGCCGGCCGGTTCGTGCTGCTCGGCGAGCACGACGACATCGACGCGGTCACCCCGTTGCTGGCCGCCGCCTTCGGGACCGGCCCCGCCGACGCCGGCTACCGGCCGACGGTCCGCTCCTGGCTGTACCGGTGCGACGGGCGTGGCAGGGGCGTCACCTGGCGGCGCGACGACGCCGGGAACTGGACCGTCGAGCAGGACGAGGACCAGGCCGGCGACTTCATGCTCTACAGCCTGCGCGGCCCGCGGTCGGAGTTCCCGTTCGACGCGTGGCGGGAGCTGCTCGTCGCCGCCGGGCGTACCGTCGCCGACGCCGTACCCGGGCCGGCGCGGGAGACTCTCGGTGACCTGCCGGCTCGTGCCGTCGCCGACCGCGACCTGGGCCTGGCCGCGCTGGCCGGCCGGACGCTCGCCGCCGCCGGTGGCGGGCATCCGGTGGTCCTGCGTGGACTCGCCGAACCCGTGCACCCCGCCGTGGTCTGCTGGATCCTCGAAACGGTCACCGGCGCGGCGCAGGGTGCCCTCGTCGCACGGTGGTTCGGTCCGAGCGCCCTGCGCGGGGCCCGCCGCTACCGGCTGAGCCTGCACCTGGAGATCGGCGGACGGCCGGATCCGCGTGGGTACGCCACCACCGTGACCCGCGACCTCGACCGGGCACTGCGCGACCGGGGCCTGGGCCACGCCCGGCAGAGCGGCAGCAGCATGCGCAGGGACGCCTCCGGCGGCTACGTCACCCACGCCGTCAGCCTGGACATCGCGGTCTTCGACGATCTCGCCGCCGGCACCGAACTCGTCCGGCACACGCTGCTGCGCCACGACCCGGCACCGGGGACCGTGCTGCGCCGCCACGGGCACACCGACGCCGTGGTGGCGCTGCGGTGACCGCAGCGCCTCGGCGGCGGCAGATCGGTTGACGCGCCGGGGACCCGGGCGGGGCCGACCGGCACGAACGGTCGACGCCCGCGACATTCGCCCTACCCGTCGGCTGCCGGGGCGGCACTATGCTGCGACCAGGCTCCGTCGAGCAGGGAGATGACGTGTCGCGTCGTACCGGTAGGCCCTCGTATCTGCTGTCCGCGTCGCCACCCCGCCGTCGCCGTCTGTCCTGGCTCGCCGTCGTCGCCGCGATCGGGCTCGTCGTCGCCCTCGTCGGCGGCGGCATCGGGTACGCGGTCGGTCGACCGGACGCCACCGAGTCGACCGTCGCCGACCTGCGTCGGGCCGAGGCGAAGCGGGACACCCAGCAGATCACCGAGCTGACGGCCACCGCCCGACGCCTCCGCGAGGAGATCGCCCCCGTGCTCGACGCCCTGCGGGCCGAGCCGGCGGCCGACGCGCGCCAGGCACGCGAGTGGCAGCAGACCCTGCGGCGGGCGGCGGAGCCGTTCGCCAACCCGCCGTCGGGCACCACGGCGACCAATGTGGCGCGCGGCGGCCTGCGCGGCGCCGTGGAGCAGACGTCGCTGGCCGTCGAGTCGTACCTCCTCGCGGTCACCGGGCCGCCCGCGCAACGGGCCGCGTTGACGGCACTGGCGAAACGGCAGGCGGACCAGGCCGCCGCCGCCTGGTCCGTCGCCGCCACCCAACTCGACCAGGTCAACGTCGATGCCGGCCACGGCCACCAGCACGTCTACCTGGAGGGCGACCAGCACGACGGCGCGGAGGAGGGCACCGGCGGGTGACCGGGGCGACGCAACTGCTCACCGAACGGTTGGTGCGGGCCGGGATCGGTGACGTCGTCGCCGTCGAGCCGGTGAGCGGTGGTCTCGCCGCGCTCGCCGGGATCGCCCACCGCCGGGACGCGCCGCCGGTCTTCGTCAAGACCTTCGCCGAAGCGCCCGACGGCGACGCCTTCGGCGCGGAGGCCGAGGGTCTGACGGCCCTGCGGGAACTCGGCGGGCTGGCCACCCCCGACGTGGTCGTGGCGAGCCGGGAGGTGCTCGTGCTGTCGCTGCTGTCGCCGAGGCCGTCCGACGGGGCGTTCTGGGAGGGGTTCGCGCACGCACTGGCCCACCTGCACACCAGCACCGTCCATCCCCGTTTCGGCTGGCACCGGGACAACTGGTTGGGACGTCGCCGGCAGGTCAACACCTGGGCCGACGACGGCTTCGCCTTCTTCGCCGAGCACCGCCTGCTGCGGTGGCTGCCCGAGCCGAGGGTCCGGGCCGCGCTCGACGCCGCCGACCGGACCGCGGTGGAACGGCTGTGTGCCCGGCTGCCCGAGCTGCTGCCGGTCCGGCCGGCCTGCCTGACCCACGGTGACCTGTGGTCGCAGAACGTGCTGTCCGACGGGGCGGGGCGGGCGGCGCTTATCGATCCGGCGGTGTCGTACCTGTGGCCCGAGGTGGACCTGGCGCACCTGTGGACCACGGCGGCCCCACCGGAGTCGAGCCGGTTCTTCGCCGTCTATGCCGAGCTGACCGGCCTCGACGGCGACTGGCGGGCCCGCATGCCGATCATCCAGCTGCGGCAGCACCTGGCGGTGCTGGCCCAGTTCGACGACGACTGGGGCGCCGCCGGGACGATCCGCGCCACCCTGGCCCCGTTCCGGTCGCGGGCCTGACCGGCCCGGGGCGTGGCGGTCCCGGTCACGGTTGCGGCACCCCGGGTGGCTGCCGGTCCGGCCAGAACGGCCATTCCTCGAACGACCGGCACCGCCCGTCGTCGGCGAAGCGCATCACCCACAGGTCGCGGTACTCCTGCGTGACCGGGTCGCCGTAGTGGACCTCGTGGCGGGACACGGCGGTGTCGCCGTCGACCGCGACGACCGAGCTGGTCATCCGGAAGACCTCGTCGGGGCCGTCGCGCTGTTCCTCCCACATCCGGGCGATGGCCGGCAGGCCCACCACGGGGGTCAGGTAGGGCCCCTGCTGGTAGCTGGCGTCCTCGGTGAAGAGCGTGACCAGGGTGTCCGTACCCGGTGTCCGCCAGGCCCGCTCGTAGGCGACGAGCCAGTCGTCGACGTGTCCGCTGTCCATGTGCCCACCCTGCCATCCGACCGGTCCCCGCACCCCCGGGACGCTCCTGCGGCGGGCGGCAAGGGGTGCGGCACGTCACCCTGACGAACTGTACCGGCTGGTCGGTACAGTTTCGGCGTGCTCACGTCCGCGACCCCGGTCGCCGCTCCGGTGCTGTCCACCCGCCGCCGCTGGGCGGCGCTGGCCGTCCTGGCCGCGGCGGTGCTGCTGCTCGCCGTCGACGGGACGGTGCTCTCGCTGGCGGTGCCGGCGCTCACCGCGAGCCTGGCCCCGACCGCCGAGCAGGTCCTCTGGATCGGTGACGTCTACTCGCTGACCCTGGCGGGGCTGCTGGTGCTGATGGGCAACCTGGCCGACCGGTTCGGGCGTAAGCGGGTCCTGCTGATCGGTTCGGTGGCGTTCGGCGCGGCCTCGCTGCTGGCCGCGTTCGCCCCCAGCGCGCCGGCGCTGATCGGGGCCCGCCTGCTGCTCGGGGTGGCCGGCGCGACGCTGATGCCGTCCACCCTGTCGCTGATCCGCAACATCTTCACCGACAGCGGCGAACGGACCCGGGCGATCGCCATCTGGTCCACGGCCTTCGGCGCCGGGTCGGCGGTCGGTCCACTCGTCGGCGGGTTCCTGCTGGAGCACTTCTGGTGGGGCTCGGTGTTCCTCATCAACGTCCCGGTGATGGTCCTGGTGGTGACCTCCGGACTGCTGCTGCTCCCGGAGTCCCGGGACCCCCGACCGGGCCGCTTCGACGTGCTCTCCGCGGTGCTGTCCATGGCGGCGGTCGTGCCGCTGGTGTACGCGGTCAAGCACGTGGTCGGGGCCGGCGTCGACGGCGTGACGGTGTCCTGCCTGCTGGTCGGCCTGACCGCGGGCGTGCTGTTCGTGCGGCGGCAGCGGCGGCTGGAACAGCCCATGCTCGACGTCGAACTGTTCGGCAACCCGGCGTTCCTCGGGGCGGTCGTCGCCAACGTCATCGCGATCTTCGCGCTGGTCGGCATGCTGTTCTTCTTCTCCCAGTACCTCCAGTTCGCCCGGGGGTTCGGCCCGTTGCAGGCGGGCCTGGCCGAGTTGCCCGCGACCCTGGCCTCGATCGTCGTCGTGGTGATCATCGCGTCGGTCGTGGCCCGGCTCGGCCGGGGCCGGGCCATCGCGCTCGGCCTGGGCCTGGCCGCCGCCGGGCTGGCCGCGGTGGCGGCGGCCGCGCACGCGCCGTACCTGTGGCTCGGTCTGGCGCTCGTGCCCATCGGTCTCGGCATCGGGCTGGCGATGACGCTGACCGGCGACGCCATCATCTCGGCCGCGCCGCCGCGCAAGGCCGGTTCCGTCTCGGCGATCACCGAGACCGCCAACGAACTCGGCGTGGTGCTGGGCATCGCGGTGCTCGGCTCCCTGTTGTCGCTGGTCTACCGGCACGCGGTGAACGTGCCGGCCGGGCTGCCGGCCGCCGACGCGGCCCGGGTCCGTGACTCGCTGGGCTCGGCGTTGCAGGTGCTGCCGCCGCAGGCCGTGGCCGGTGCCCGGGACGCGTTCATCACCGGCGTCCAGGTCACCTCGTCGCTCGCCGCGGCGCTGACCCTCGGCGCGGCGGTGCTGGCCTGGGTGCTCATCCCCTCACCGCGCCCACCACGGCCGTAGGTACGGTGTCGCCGTGGGACGCACAGCCGGCCGGTCGCCGCAGGACACCCGACGTGCCCTGCTGGACGCCGCCGCTGATGCCGTCCGCGCCCGGGGGATCCACGCCTCGCTGGACGACATCGCCCGCTTCGCCGGCGTGTCCAAGGGCGGGCTGATCTACCACTTCGCCAGCAAGGACGAACTGATCCTGGAACTGGCCCGCGACCAGCTCGCCGCCTTCCACGCCGGCATCGACGCCGCGCTGGACCCCGCCGACACCGCACCGGGACGGCTGACCCGGGCCTACCTGCGCGCGTCGGTCGCGCCCGCCGACGACGACGCCGCCGTACGCGCCTCGCTGGCGCTGGTCACCCAGCTCATGACGGTGCCCGCGGTCGCCGAACTCGCCCGCGCCGACGCGGAACGGCTGGAGGCGGCCCTCGCCGCCGACGGGCTGCCCGCCGACGTGCTGGCGCTCGTGGTGGCGGCGGCGGACGGCATGAGCACCGCGCCCCTGTGGGGTGCCCCGACGCACACCCCCGCCCACCGACGACTGGCGGAACGGCTGCTGCACCTGACCCGGCATCCGCACCTGTGGGAGACCCTCACCCCCTGAGCCGGGCGACCCGTGCCGACCCACCACGGACCCGGTGCCGGCACCTGCCGGCGTCCCGCCACAGACGGTATCCTCATCCACTCTCGTCGATCGGCGAGGTGGTTTCGTTCCACTCCGCACACCCTTCGGAGGCACGATGAGGTTCCGCATCACCCGTACGCTCGGCGCACTCACGCTCGTACTGGGAGCCGTCGCCGTGCCGGCGACCCCGGCCGCCGCGCACGAGACCGCCGACCCGATCGCGGTCTACCCGCCGATCCAGGACTCGTCCACCTGGAACAGGTTCGGCGAGTCCGGGCCGGCCAGCCACCACATCGTGTTCGGCAACTGGGGCTACACCAACGACTGGGCGGTCGACATCTACCGCAACCCGGGGGCCACCGTCGTCTCCCCCTTCGGCACCAAGACCGCAGCCGGGCACCCGGTCGCGGTCACCGTCGTCACCGTCCGACCGGGCTGCGCGACCGGCAACCTCGCCGACGGCGGCTACCGGATCGGGCTGGAGGCCCGGGACACCACGACCGGCGGGGTCGTCGGCCGGGCGGACGTGATGCACGTGAACAACAAGCCCGGCGGTGTGGTCGTCGGTGCCTCGGTCGGCCCGTGGACCAAGCTCGGCGAGACCGGCCGGTTCCGGTACTCCAGCTGCTACCAGGTCAACGGGGACAGCGGCGCGCACATCCACCTTGAGGTGATCAACCAGCACCGCTACTCCTGCTACGTCAGCCGGGCCGCCGGCGCCGCCCTGACCGACCTGACCGTGGTCGGCCGGATCGGCGTCCACTACTCCGGCCAGCGCGCCGCCTGCTGACGGCGGCCGGCGGGTCCGCGCCGGGCGCTGTCGGTTGGTCGGCAGTGTCCGGGCACGGACAGTGCCCGCCGTGTGACGCCGGGTCCGACCCATGATGGTTCACGTCGACGTGCCGTCGCGACAGGCCGGCGGACGGGACACCCGGTCAGGAGGATGGGCATGCCGTTCGAGGTCGATTTCAACTGGGCATCACAGGCCGTCATCGAGACGGTGGCAGTGCCGTTCCCGTCCCTGGAAACGCCCCCCGACGTGGTCGTCGCCGACCCCGCGGTCCCGCAGTTGGAGTTCCACCACTCCGGCCCGGTGACGGTCACGATGCTCGGCAGCGGCCGGTGGAACCGCGACTCCAGCTACCGGTTCAACGCCGGCTGCAACCCGGAGCCGCACCACGCGGCGGCGATCGGGCAGGTCGGGGTGCTCTCCGCCGCGGAGGCGCAGCGGTTGGAGGACTGGTTCCTCCAGCGGTATCCGACCTCCAACCCGGTGGTGCTGAAGAACGGCGGGAAGTGGAACCTCGCCCTCACCCGCAACGGCGCGGTCTTCAACTTCCACGTCGGCGTCCACGACTAGCACCTTCCGGCGCGGGGCGGCCCGGCCGCCCCGCGCCGGCCTCCCGGGGCCTGCCCGAACGGTGGATCAACGATCGGCCACTGTGGATCTACGATCGGTCACAGCCCCGTCACCCCTGCGGAAGGACCCCCATGCCCCTGTCGATGCGCCGCCGGCTCACCCGGCTCGCGGTGGTCGCCACCGCGGCGGCCGCCGTCAGCTTCACCGTCCAGCCGGCCCCGGCCGCCGCCGTGCCGTTCGACTGGAACGGCGCCTTCGCCACGTACGACATCTGCGAGCAGTACCGCATCGACGCCAGCTACTGGGGCGAGGTGAGCAGCAACTGCGTCTACCGCACCCTGCCCGACAGCCAGTACAACGGCTGGTACTTCCGGGCCTGGATTCCGGGCTGAGGCGCATCCGGCGACCGGCCGGCCCGCCGCTGGCCGGTGGGCCGACGCGAGGTCACCGCACCCGTCCGGTACGCCGGACGGGCGGCCACCCCCGCCCGGCACCGGCGGGGGTGGCCGCCCCGGGGGATCAGTCGAGCACCTGGGCGAGCGGGGAGACCCGGACCCAGCACCTGGCCGGGCGCCGGGCTCAGCTCCTTGAACCGCTTCCGGACGGCACCGTAGCTCGGCCAGCTCTGCGCGATCAGCGCCGCGTCCGCGTCGGCGGCGTCCTGCGCCGACCAGAGCATCGCGCCCGCGCTGTTCAACAGGGCGTGGACCTCGTCGCGACCCCCGGCGGCGGCGAGCCGGGCCAACGTCCCCGCCCGGGCCTGCGCCTGTCGGTAGCTGTCGATCAGATGGCCGACGTCGTACGTCGTCCCGGCCGCGTCGCGGGGCGTCAGATGGTCGAGCGAGCGCAGCGACCCGACGGTCGCGGTGACGTACCGCTCCAGCAGCTCCCGGGTCAGCACACCGCCGGCCCGTCGCCCACCCTCGCCCTGCTGCCACTCGGTCAGGCGGCGGACCAGCCGGTCGAGATTGTCCGCGACCAATTGCAATGCGACGGTACGCCGTTGCGCCGACGACAGTTTCCCGATCATCGCCTCGGTCAACTGATCCTCGCTCGGATACGACGTCATGATGATTTTCAGATAGCGGGTCGTCCGCCCGGTCCCGCCCGCGCGGGCGGCGGCGAGCGCCTCGACGACGTACAACCAGCACGACGGTCCCTGCTGCTTTTCCAGCATCGTGGGCACCGTCACGAATCCCTGTTGCTTGGGCACGACTGCTCCGTCCGGCCATTTCGGATGATGGGATCGACGACGGTCCGACAATAGGTGGGAGCTGGTGAGAGGCGTCGTCCCGCAGCTGACTGAGCCGGTTAACGGACAACCCTCACCTGTTCGGGGCCGGTCACGCCGGCCGATCGGAGCGCGCCGATGTCGGCCGGGCGGTCGGCGGCGACGGCGGTGGCGATCCGGACGAACGCCGCCACCGCCAGCGAATGCGAATGCTGCGGCCAGGCCACCGCGAAGGCGGCCTCCGGCGCGTCGTCGACCGGCCGCCACGTCAACTGCGGCCGGGCGTTGCGCGCGGCCACCGAGGCCGGAAACAGCGCGACCATCCGTCCGAGTTCGATCTGCCGCAGCATCTGCACCATGTCCCCGAACGGCGGCAGCTGCTCCCCGTGCCGTACGTAGACGTACGCGCCGGGAACCGCCGGCCGGTGGTCCGCCTCGATGTCGGCCAGCCGCAGCCGGGGCGACCCGGCGAGCGGGTGACCGGCCGGCAGCGCCAGCAGTTGCGGCTCCCGCAGCAGCGGCTCGACGTCCAGCCCGTCGGTGTCGAGCGGCTCGACGACGATCGCCACGTCGGCCTCGCCCGCGCGCAGCAGCCGGGGCTGTTCCCGCCAGCCGGTGAACACGACCTCGACCGGCACCGCCGCCGGTTCGGCGGCGTACGCCGCGAGTACGTCCTCCAGCAGCCCCGCCTCGACGTCGGCCTTCACCGCGAGCACCAGCCTGCCGTCCGTCACCCCGGCCGCCCGTCGGGCCCGGAGGGTGGCGGCGTCGAGCGCGACCAGCGCCGGGAGCAGCGCGCCCACCTCGGTGAGGCCGACGCTGCGGGTGGTGCGCGCGAACAGCCGTACGCCGAGGTCCGCCTCCAGCCCGGCGACCGCCCTGGACAGCGCCGGTGCGGCGATGCCGATCCGGCGGGCCGCCCGGGTGAAGTTGAGTTCCTCGTCGACGGCCACGAAGTAGCGCAGCGCCCTCGACTCCACGGGATTCATGCCCCCAGGGTAATGATCGCGCCCGAACCGGTCCTTCTCCGCACCACGCCCACCGCGTGACGATGGGCGTCATGATCGTCGTCACCACACCCACCGGCACCATCGGTGCCGCCGTGGCCGCCCGCCTGCACGCCACCGGTACGCCACTGCGCCTCGTCGCCCGCGACCCCGCCCGCCTGCCCGAGCACCTGCGTGCGGACGCCGAGGTGGTCGCGGGCTCCCACGCCGACCCCGCCGTGCTCGACACCGCGCTGGCCGACGCCGAGGCGCTGTTCGTGCTCGTGCCGCCGGACCACACCGCCCCGGACGTGACCGGGCACTACCTCGGCTTCGCCCGCCCGATCGGGGCCGCCGTCCGGGCCCACGGCGTACCCCGGGTCGTCGCGGTCTCCTCGCTCGGCCGCGGCTTCACCGGCCCCTCCGGGCTGCTCGCGGCGGCCTGGGCGATGGACTCGGCCATCGAGGCCAGCGACGCCGCCTACCGCTCGTTGCAGCCACCGTTCTTCATGGAGAACCTGCTGCGCCAGGTCGACCTGATCCGCGACGGGGGCAGGTTCGTGCTCCCCTTCGACCCCGACGCGCCGCTGCCCGCCGTCGCCACGGTCGACATCGCCGACGCGGCCACGGCACTGCTCACCGACCGCACCTGGACCGGCCAGGCCGGCGTCCCCGTCCGGCAGCCCGTCGACCACACGCCCCGCGAGATGGCGCAGATCATCACCGAGACGCTCGGCCGGCCGGTCACCTACCACCGGGCCACGTTCGACGACCACCGCGCCCGGTACACGGCGGCCGGAGCCAGCCCGGCGGTCGTCGACGCCATGGTCGAGATGGCCCGCGCGCAGGACGCCGGCGTCTACCCGCCCGCGCCCGGCGGGGGCGGCGGAACCACGTTCCGGCAGTGGTGCGCGTCGACGCTCGCGCCCGCCGTCAGCTCTGCTGGTAGTTGACGGCGGCGAACCCGCACGGCCGGTGCAGGTGCAGGTAGTACGCGCCCTCGCCGTACTCGTCCAGGTCGGCGCCGCCGACCAGACCGACGTAGTCCATCGGCTGCCGGCACCCGGGACAGTCGGGGTGGTCGGCGTCCTGGATCCAGTCGGGCCGGCCACCCAGCGTCGAGCCGCCCTGCTCCCACGCGCTGGCCTGGTAGGGGCTCTGCCGCGGCGCACCGGTCACCGGCAGCGACGCGGGCGGGTCCTCCGCCTCGGTGGAGCCGAGGTGATCCGGGCGGGTGTTCCCGCTCCACCAGGCCGTGTCCCCGGTCGGCGTGACCCGGCTGTACAGCGTCGTGTAGCAGGAACAGAAGTGACACGTCTCGATCACCAGGCGGCCGGACCAGCCGGTGTGCGCCAGCGCGGCACCGACGGCGGGCTCCGCCGGGTCGAGGTCCGCCGCCGTCCACAGCGGCGACGCGCACCACGGGCAGCGCGCCCCGGCCGGCCCGCGCGGTGCCTCCCGCATGATCCACTCGTACGCGGTGTCACCGCACAGGTCCCGCCGGTGCCCCTGCGGGTCGACCGTCCAGCCACCCTTACGCGCGTAGTCCAGGATGTCGACGTGCAGCGCGTCCGCGCCGGCCGGCGGCTGTGCCGACCAGCGGCGCAGGGCGCTCTCGGCCATCGGGTGGGCGACGTGCGCCAGGACGACAAGCAATTGGTTGAGCTGCCCGGGCGCGTCGCCGCCGTCGACCCGTTCGACGACCCGACGGACCACGTCGGCGTCCGCCGCCCGGTACAGCTTCCCCGGCCACACCACGTCCCGGTCGAGCAGTGTGCCGAGGTACGGCGTCAGCCGCCCCGGATCGGTGTCCGCGATCAGCGACAACTCCTCGACCGCGTCGTCGTCCCCGTCGACGGCCACCTGCCTGACCAGCTCCTCGATCACCCGGCGATGCTAACCACCCGCACCGGACCCGCCGCCGGGGCACCGGCCCGGCTCACACCGTGAACGCGGGGCCGGGCCGGCCGATGCCGATCCGGCCGCTGGTCAGGCGGTGCTCGAACGTCACCCCCAGCTCCTCCTCCCAGCACCGCATGATGTCCTGTTCACCCTGCCGGTCGATGTCGTCGAGCACGACGGCGAAGTCCTCGGCGAGCAGCGGCGCGAAGAAGGGACCGGCGGGATACCGGGCGTGCGCGTACCCGGCCCGGTGGGCGGGCGGCCCGTCCACGAGGAGCAGGTCGACGGGCCGGCCCGCCGTCATCTCCCGTAGCCGCTCCTGCGCGTACCAGGTCGGCTCCTCGCCCGGCCACGACGCCGGCACCGGCGTCAGGGGGGCGTGCACCACGGTCACCACGTCGGCCAGGCCCTCGTCGGCCAGTTCCTGACCGAGCAGCTCCGCCCAGCGCCCGTCGTGCTCCACGGTCCACAGGTGCCCGCCGCGCCGCCGCAGCAGCCGGCCGAGATAGAAGGTGGAGACCCCGCCGCCCAGTTCGACGACGCACCGCCGCCGGTTCACCATGATCTCGTTGAGCACCGCGACCACCCCGCTCGGGCGCATGGCGCTCGCGCTCCACGGCAGGTACGTCAGCGACAGCGGGGCCAGCGCCTGCATCGCCAGCAGGTCGTTGCGCTGGAGCTCGTTGCGTTGCAGCGACGGACGGTGGCGCTGCTCGTACTCCGGTCGACCGGTCACCGTGGCACCATCCCCACCAGCCAGGAGGGCAGCAGACCCTCGTCGAGCAGGTCGAGGACCACCGTCTTGGCCAGGGCGGAGGCGAAGTGCACCTGGGCCGCCCCGCTGGGCGAGCGCAGCCGCGACAGGAGCCGGGAGCGTTCCCGCCGGTAGCTGGCCGACTGCCTGCCGTGGGTGCGGAAGTCGTCCGTCCAGCGGTTCAGCTCGCAGAAGTTGCCGACCCTCGGCGCGAAGTTCTCGAACAGGACCGCCCCGTGGTCGAGCCCGACGGTGTCCGGTTCGAGGAGCTGGACGAGGGTCCAGTAGTACTGGTCGCTGGTGCCGTGCAACCGGTCCGTGTCGACCTGGTGCGTCCGCAGCCGGTTCAGCAGCGGGAAACGCCCGCTCGGGGGGTCCGGATACGCCGCGCACAGGGCGAGGATGTCACCGGCGGGCCCGAGGAAACCGCCGCTGTTGAGGTACGGGTACGGGCCGACGGGCGGGTCCTCGTGCAACGCGAGACCGACGGGGCCCATCGGCCAGCTGTTCGGCTCGGCGCTGAACACGACACGCTGCGCGAAGCCCGCGTACGCGGTGCGGATGTGCTCCTCCCCGCGCAGCAGGAGGGTGTCGTACGCGTCGGTGAACAGCACCAGCTCGTCCGGTGCGACGTGCCGGGCGAGGTAGTCGGTCAGCAGCGCCCGCTTGTCCCGTGGCCGGAACCCCTTCTGCCGCCCCTGGAGGACGACCAGCCCGAGCCCCACCGCCGCGCAGGACGGCTCCAGCAGCCGCCGCAGGAAGGGGTGGTCGAGGTCGGTGGCGATGGTGATGACCCGCATGGTCGGCGTCCAATCGTGCTGGTGGTTCGTGCCGTTGGACCGCACCGGATGCGCCCTGGTGCCCGACCTGTGGGCCGGGACGGACCGGCTGCCAAACTATCGATCCACGACCGTCGTTGTCGACCCACGGCACGGTCCCCGGCCTCCCGCGAGAGCTGTCGTCGAGCCGTTCTCAAGGACGAGGTCACCGCCGGCCCCCGCCGGGTGGGACGCCGCGCCGGTGGTCCCGACCGGAAGGCGAGCGGGTCTGCCCACCGGCGTCCGTGGTTTCTCAAGTCGTTCCCAAGCGGTGGCCGGAAGACTCGGGTCGCAGCCAGCACACGACGCCGAGAGAGGCGGGGCGGATGACCGGACGGGACGAGTCGGCGCGCACGCGGGCCGCGACGCCGGGCGGGACACCGGTCGCCGTGGTGGGCATCGGCTGCCGGTTCCCCGGCGCGGACGGGTTGGCGCAGTTCTGGCGTCTGCTCAGCGACGGCGGTGACGCGATCACCGACGTGCCCGCCAGCCGGTACGACATCGACGCCTACCACGACCCGCGACCGGGCACACCGAACCGGATCGTCAGCCGCCGGGGCGGCTTCCTCGACCAGATCGACCAGTTCGACGCCGGCTACTTCGGCGTCGCGCCCCGCGAGGCGGAACGGATGGACCCCCAGCAGCGGCTGCTGCTGGAGACCGCGGCCGAGGCGCTGGCCGACGCCGGCCTGACCCGCGACCGGCTGTCCACCACCCGCACCGGCGTCTACGTCGGCGGCATGTCGTCGGCGTACGGGCACCTGCTGAGCGATGCGTCGGTGCTGGACCTGCACGCGGCGACCGGCGGCGCGCGCAGCTTCCTGGCCGGGCGGGTGTCCTTCGCCTTCGACCTGCGTGGCCCCAGCATGGCGGTGGACTGCGCCTGCTCCTCCAGCCTGGCGGCGCTGCACCTGGCCTACCAGAGCGTGCGCAACGGGGAGACCCAACTGGCGCTGGCCGGCGGGGTGAACCTGGTCCTCGCCCCCGAGGAGACCATCCCGTTCTCGGCGGCCCGGATGCTCGCTGCCGACGGCCGGTGCAAGTTCGGCAGCGCCCACGGCGACGGTTTCGTCCGCAGCGAGGGGGTGGCCGTGCTGGTGCTCAAACCACTGGACCGCGCCGAGGCCGACGGCGACGCCATCCACGCCGTGATCTACGGGTCCGCGGTCGGCAACGACGGCCAGTCCGGCGGATACCTGCTCACGCCCTCCCGACCCGGCCAGGAGGAGACGCTGCGCGCGGCGTACGCCGACGCGGGCGTGCCCGCCGCGCTGGTGGACTACGTCGAGGCGCACGGCACCGGGACTCCGGCCGGTGACCCGGTGGAGTTGGCCGCCCTCGGCGCGGTGGCCGGCGCTGGCCGGGACGGGCGAGCCGACTGCCTGGTCGGCTCGGTCAAGACGAACATCGGCCACACCGAGGCCGCCGCCGGGCTGGCCGGCGTCATCAAGGCGGTGCTCGCGCTCCAGCACCGGGAGATCCCGCCGAGCCTGCACGCCGCCGAGCTGACCGGCGCGGTCGACTGGGCGGGGCTGCGGCTGCGCCTGGTGCGGGAGCGCACCCCCTGGCCGCAGACCGACCGCCCGGGCCTGGTCGGGGTCAGCTCGTTCGGCATCTCCGGCACCAACGCGCACGTGGTGCTCGGCGAGTACCCCCGGCCCGCACCGACCCCCGTACCCGCCGCCGAGCCCGACGGGGAGGCCGCGCAGCTCCTGGTGCTCTCCGCACCCGGCCGGGAGGCGCTCACCGCCCTCGCCACCGACTACGCGCGGTTCCTCGCGCCGGGCGGCGGCGGACGGGAACTGCCGCTGCGCGACGTGTGCTTCAGCGCGGCCACCCGCCGGGACCACCACGAGAACCGGCTGACCGTGGTCGGCACGTCGCCCGACGACCTGGTCGAGCGGCTACGGGCGTACGCCGCCGGTGAGTCCCGGCCCCGGCTGGGCGGCACCGCGTCCGCGCCGGTGGAGGGCGACCGGCCGGTCGTCGTCTTCGTCTTCCCCGGGCAGGGCTCGCAGTGGGACGGCATGGGCCGGGAACTGCTGGCCCGTTCACCGGTCTTCCGCGACACGCTCACCCGCTGCGACGAGGTGATCCGCGCCGAGGTCGGCTGGTCGCTGTTGGCCAGGCTGACCGGGGAGACGGACACCCCGGCGTCCATCGACACCGTCCAGCCGACCCTGTGGGCGATGCAGACGGCGCTCTGCGCGGTGCTGCGCGACTGGGGCATCGAGCCCGACCACGTGGTCGGGCACAGCATGGGTGAGGTGGCGGCGGCGGGCGCGGCGGGCGCGCTCAGCCTCGCCGACGCCGGCGCGGTCATCTGCCGGCGCAGCCGGCTGCTGCGCACCGTCGCCGGGCAGGGCGTCATGTACTCGGTGGAGCTGTCCGCCGCCGACGCGCAGGCCGCCCTGGCCGGCCACGAGCACCTCGTCTCCGTGGCGGTCAGCAACAGCCCCACCTCGACGGTCCTCTCCGGCGACCCGCAGGCGCTGGCCACCATCGTCGCGGGCCTCGACGAACGCGGCGTGTTCTGCCGGCAGGTCCGGGTCGACGTCGCCTCGCACAGCCCGCAGATGGACCAGCTCCGCGACGACCTGCTGGCCGACCTCGGCGACGTCACCCCCCGCGCGGGTCGGGTCCCGCTCTACTCCACCGTGGACGACGCCCCCTGCGACGGTTCCGGGTGGGACGCCGCCTACTGGATCCGCAACCTGCGCGAACCGGTGCGGTTCGGGGCCGCGGTGGCACACCTCGCCGGCTCGGGCGACACGGTGTTCGTCGAGATCAGCCCGCACCCCATCCTGCTGCCGGCCATCCAGGAGACACTGGCGGCGACCGGGACCGACGGCGCGGCCGTCGGCTGCCTGCGCCGCGACGAGCCGGAACGGGCCAGCCTGCTCGACACCGTCGCGGCCCTGCACCGCGCCGGCTGCCCGGTCGACTGGCACCGGGTGGTCGGCGGGCCCCCGCCCCGCTACGTGCGGCTCCCGTCCTACCCGTGGCAGCGCCAGCGGTACTGGCTCGCCCCGACCCCGGCCGGACGACCGGACCGGCACCGCGTGGACCGGGTCGTCGACCCGGCCCGCGAGCCGTACCTGCTCGACCACCGGGTGCAGGGCACCGTGGTCGTGCCGGGCACCGCGTACGTCGAGCTGCTGCACACCGCCGCCGCCGGGATCTGCGGCGGGCAGACGCCCGTGCTGCGCGACATCCGCTACCTCGACGCGCTGTTCCTGCGCCCGGACCAGCCGCCGCCCGCACTGTCCACGACGTTCACCCCGCGCGGGCCCGACACCTGGGACGTGGCGGTGACCGGGGCGGAGACGACACACGTCACCGCGACGGTGAACCGTACCCCGCCGCCCGGACGGCGTCGGCTGCCGCTGGAGGCGACACGCGCCGCCTGCCCGGACCACCTGACCGGGGTCGACTTCTACCGCCGGTTCGCCGCCCGGGGCAACGAGTGGCAGGGCGCGTTCCAGGGCATCGCGGAACTCTGGACGGGCGACGGGCAGGCGCTGGGCCGCATCGAGGTGCCCGCCGGGGTCGACCCGGCCGGGTACACCTGCCACCCGGCGCTGCTGGACGCGTGCGGGCAGGTCCTCGCGTCGCTGATCCCGGCCGGGGACCGGTCGTCGGCGTTCGTGCTGGGCGGCATCGACGCCGTGACGGTCCACCCCGACCCGGGCGTCCCCGGCTGGGCGCACGCCGTCGCGGTCACCGCCTGGCGGTCCGACTCGGTCTGCGGCGACCTCGTGGTGTCCGACGCCGACGGCCGGGTGATCGTCGAGATCGAGGGCCTGCGCCTGCAGTACCTGCAACCCCCGGACTCGGTGCGCGACCCCGACGGGTGGTTCCACGAGCTGCGCTGGCAGCCGCTGCCGGCGCTGCCGGATGCGCACCGGCCCGCCGGCCGCCGCCTGGTCTTCGCCGACCGGTCCGGCGTCGGCGCCGCGCTGCCCGCCGACGTACGGGTGTTCCCGGGTAGCGGGTACCAACGGCTGGCGGCCGACCGGTACGAGATCGACCCGACCGCGCCGGCGCAGTACCGGCGGCTGATCGCCGACGTCCGGGCCGGGTTCGACGGCCTCGCTCCGACCGAGGTGGTGCACCTCTGGACGCTGGACATCGAGCCCGACAGCTCCACGCCGGCACAGCGGGCGGCCGAGGACGCCGAACGCCTCGGCTGCGGCAGCGCCCTGCGGCTGCTGCGGGCGCTCGCCGACGCCGGCCTGCCCGAGCCGCCCCGGCTGTCGCTGGTGACCCGGGGCGCGCACCGGGTGCGCGACGCCGACCGGACCGTGTCGATGTGGCAGGGCGCGCTCTGGGGCCTGGGCCGGGTCGTCGCCCACGAGCACCGGGAACTGGGCTGCGTGCTCGTCGACCTGGACCCGGCGGGGTCACCGGCCGACCTCGCCGCCGCGTTGCACCGGGAACTGGCCGGCGTCGGGCCGGAGGACCAGGTGGCGCTGCGCGACGGCCAGCGGTACGCCGCACGCCTGCTGCCCGTGCCCACCGCCCGGCCGGACGACGCCGACGTCACCCACCAGCTCCAGGTCACCTCGCCCGGCCTGCTCGACGGGGTGCGCCTGGTGCCGGTGCCGCGCCGGCCGCCGGGGCCGGGCGAGGTGGAGGTCCGCGCCGACCACCTCGCCCTCAACTACCGTGACGTGCTGATCGCCATGGACCTGTATCCGCGCCTGTCCGACCAGCCCGCGACCGTGATCGGCGAGTGCGCCGGCACGGTCACCCGGGTCGGGCCGGGTGTGGCCGGACTGCGGCCCGGCGACGAGGTGGTGGCGATCTCGCTGCGCTCACCCGCCGCCGCCCACCTCTGCGTCGACGCGCACCTGGTGCGCCGGCGGCCGGCCCGGCTCACCCCGCAGGAGGCCGCCACCGTGCCGGTGGCCCTGGTCACCGCGTACCACTCGCTGGTGCACCTGGCGCAGGTGCGGCCCGGCGAACGGGTGCTGATCCACCACGCCACCGGCGGGGTGGGCCTGGCCGCGGTGCAGGTGGCCCGCTGGCGCGGTGCCGAGGTGTACGCCACGGCGGGCAGCCCGGACAAGCGCGCGCTGCTGCGGATGATGGGCGTCGCGCACGTGTCCGACTCGCGGAGCACCGGCTTCGCCGACGAGATCCGGGACGCCACCCGGGGCGAGGGCGTCGACGTGGTGCTCAACACGCAGGCGGGGGAGGGCCTGCTGCGCAGCGTGGAGCTGCTGGCCGACCGGGGGCGCTACGTCGAGCTGAGCCGGCGTGACCTGGTCGAGGGCACCCGGCTGGACCTGCGGCTGTTGGCGCGCGGGGCCTCGTTCTTCGTGGTCGACGTGGTGGACCTCGGGCTCAACGAACCGCGCCGGCTCGGCGCGATCCTTGAGGAGGCCCTGGCCCTGGTGCAGGCCGGTCTGCTCGAACCGCTGCCGCACCGCGTCTTCCCCGCGACCGACCTGGTCGGCGCGTTCCGGCACATGGCCCAGGCCCGGCACATCGGCAAGGTGCTGGTGTCCGTCGGGGAGCTGTCCGCGCCCCGGCCCGCCGCACCCCCGGTCCCGCACCGGCCGGTCCGGATCGATCCGACCGCCGGCTACCTGGTGACCGGCGGGCTCGGCGACCTCGGCCGGGTGGTCACCGACTGGCTGGTCCGCGAGGGGGCCCGGCACATCGTGCTCACCGGGCGTACCCCGCTTTCCGGGACCGGCGGCGCGGACTGGCTGGCGGAGCTGCGGCGGCACGGGGTGCGGGTGGCGTACGAGGCGGTCGACGTGGCCGACGGGGAGGCGATGCGGACGGTCGTGGAGCGGCACGGTCAGGACGGTGTGGCGATCCGGGGTGTGGTGCACGCCGCCGGGGTCGTCGAGTACCGGGCCCTGTCCGAACTGGACGACCGGACCCTGTCGGCGGTCCTGCGCCCGAAGGTCACCGGCGCGGCCGTGCTGCACCGGCTCTTCGCCGAGCAGCCGCTGGACTTCTTCGTGCTGTTCTCCTCCGGCTCGGCGGTGCTCAGCTCCCCGATGCTCGGGGCGTACGCGGCCGCGAACGCCGCCCTGGACTCGCTTGCCGACCAGCGCCGGCTCGCCGGGCTGACCGCGCTCAGCGTGAACTGGGGCTTCTGGTCGGTCGGCATGCCCGCGCGGGTCGGGCGGGAGCAGGGCCGGGCGATCAACCCGGCCGGAATGGACACGTTCAGCCCCCGGGAGGGCATCGAGGCGCTGCGCCTGCTGCTGGCCCGCGACGCCACCCACGGCGTGGTGCTGCCGGCGGACTGGCGGCAGTGGGCGGGCGCGCACCCGGACGCGGCGACCTCGCCACTGCTACGTGAGCTGCTCGCCGATCCCGCCGCCGCCCCCACCCCTGCCGCCGTCCCCACCGCCCCGCCTCCCGTCGTACCCGGGTCGCCGCCGCCGGCCTCCCCGCCCCCGGCGCGACCCGTGGCCGCGGTCGCCACGGTCACCGACGCCACACCTGCGGACCCCGGGGAGACGCGTGCCGGACCGGTGGGGCCGGCGGGGGTGGGGCCCGGGGTGGCGGGCACGCTGACCGACCGGGACGCCGTGGAGCGCTACCTGGCCCGGGTCCTCGCCGAGGTGCTGGGCATGCCGTCGGCGCAGGTGCACCCCCGGCGTCCGCTCAAGCGGCAGGGCCTGGACTCGCTGATGGCCGTGGAGGTCCGTACCCGGGTCCAGCGTGACCTGGGCATGCTGCTACCGATCGCGAAGATGCTCGGCGGCCACAGCGTCGCCGACCTGGCCGGCGAGGTGTTCAGCCAACTGGGCGGGGCCGGCCGCCGCTGACCGGGCCGGGCCGGTGGGTGGTGCGGCGGGTCGCCCCGCGCAGCCGTCCGCCGGCTCCGACGCCGGCCTCGCTCACGGCGCGGCCGGGTCCCGGCACGGGGGATGGCGGTGACCGCGGACGTGCCGGTCACCGCCACCGGGTCGTACGTCGGGTGTCGCCGGTCGCCCGGTAGGCCGTCAGCCGCGCGCCGCGTCGGCCTGCGGGATCAGCTCCGCCCGGCGGGCCACCTCCGCGGCGAACTCGCCCAGCGTCATGATGGCGAGCGTCTCGATGTCGTCGTCGTCGAACGTCACGCCGAACTGGTCCTCGACCCGCAGCGCGAGCTCGGACACGGCGAGCGAGTCGAGGTCCACACCGGACGGCCCGAGCATCGAGTCGGGGCCGGTGTCGTCGGTGTAGAAGTTCATCTCGCGCAGCGCCTGCATGGTGAACGCCAGGACCTCGTCGGCTGACATGGTTGAGCTACCTTCCTCTCGGCTGGCGTGGGGCGGCGGGGTCGGCGTCGGTCGACGACATATTTCCGAAATGAGTGGGCCGAAGTTATCAACGGACACTTGCGCCGGTCAATGCGCCGAAAATGGCCTCCACGGGTGCTGAAGTCGGAGCGGCGGCGGAATTCGAGCAGTTCTCAGTCCGGCGTCGAGTTCGGGTGCACCGCCTCCCCGCGCGGGGCCACTACAGTCCTTGCCAAAGGCGGACGTGGCGCCATGGCCGGCCGACCCGGGAGACGCGGTTGAAGATCACCAACGTTCACCTGTCCGGGCTGGGTGTCTTCCAACCGCCCGTGACCGACGCCGGCCAGGCCGCCCGGCGCGGCGACTACAGCCCGGCCGCCTACCTGGAGAACCGGCTGACGGGCGCCTGCGTCGCCGGGGACGTCTCACCGCCGGAGATGGCGGTGCACGCGGCCCGCCAGGCGCTGACCCGCGCCGCCGCCGACCCGGCCGGGATCGGCCTGCTGCTGCACGCCTCCATCTATCACCAGGGTCCGGAGATGTGGCTGCCCGGCCCGTACATCCAGCGGGAGGTCGTCGGTACGGCGGCCCCCGCGTTCGAGGTCCGGTTGGGCTGCAACGGCGTGTTCGCGGCGCTGGAGATCGCCGCCGGGCACCTGGCCGGCGCGGCGACGGGCCGGACGGTGCTGGTGACCACGGCCGAGAACCTCGGCTCACCGCTGATCGACAGATGGAACTCGGCACCCGGGTTCATCCTGGGCGACGCCGGCAGTGCGCTGCTGCTGGACCGCGACCACGGCTTCGCCCGGCTGCGCGCCGTGGGCAGCGTCGCGGTGCCCGAGGTGGAACCGCTGTACCGGGGCGGTGAGCCGCTGTACCCGCCGGCGGCGGGCCAGGGCCGCACGATCGACATGCGCGAACGTGCCGAGTACTTCCGCACCAACGTGATGTCGCTGACCGACGCCGCCGAACTGCGCAACCGGGCCCGGCTCGACCTGATCGAACGCACGCTCGACGAGGCGGACCGCAAGCTGGCCGACATGACCCGGTTCATCTGCGGAAACGCGGCGGCGTACATGGTGCAGCACGATCTGGTGGAGCCGCTGGGCATCACGATGGAGCGCACCACCTGGCAGTTCGGGCGCGGCGTCGGACACACCGGCGCGAGCGACCAGCTGCTCTCCCTCAATCACCTGCTGGTCACCGGGCAGCTCACCGCCGGCGACCACCTGCTGCTGTACGGGGGCGCGCCGGCCACCCTGTCCTGCGCGGTCCTGGAGATCCTGGACGTCCCGGAGTGGGCCGGGGCATGACCGCGTCCCCGCGTACCTGGCTCGTCACCGGCAGCTCGGCAGGGCTCGGCCGGGCGCTGGTGACCGAACTGCTCGCCCGGGGCGAGACGGTGGCGGCCACCGCCCGCGATCCGCGTACCCTGGCCGAACTGCGGCCCCCCGCGTCGGGGACCCTGTGGACGGCGCGACTGGACGTCACCGACCCGGAACGCATCCGGCAGGTGGTCGACGACGCCGCCCACGCGCTCGGCCGCCTCGACGTGGTGGTCAGCAACGCCGGGTACGCGCTCGTCGGCGCCGCCGAGGAGGCCAGCGGCGAGCAGGTCGACCGGCAGATCCGGACGAACCTCACCGGGCCCATCCACCTGGCCCAGGCGGCGCTGCCGTACCTGCGCGCGCAGGGCGGCGGGCGGATCATCCAGATTTCGAGCATGGCCGGGCAACGGGGGTCACCCGGCACGGCCGTCTACTGCGCCACCAAGTGGGGCGTGGAGGGCTTCTTCGAGTCGCTGGCCGCCGAGGTGAAGGGCTTCGGGATAGGCGTGACGATCGTCGAGCCCGGCACCGTGCGCACCGGGTTCTTCGGGCGGAGCAAGGAGCTGACCACCGCGTCGCCCGCCTACGCGGGCACCCCGGCGGCGATCCTGCGTCGCCGGGCGCAGGACGGCCGCCTGCCGTGCCGTGGCGACCTGGCGAAGATGGCCGCCGCCGTGGTCGACGTCGCCACCGGGCCGACCGCCCCGCTGCGGCTCGCGCTCGGCAGCGACGCGTACGCCACGATCCGGCGCGGACTGACCGCGCGCCTGGCGGAACTGGAGGACCAGCGGCAGATCGCGGTCTCCACCGACCTGAACACCGGCGACGGGTCGACGCCGCACCGAGGACCGGAGGGGAGCGACGATGCGTATCACCGTCCTGGCGCTCGGCAGCCGCGGTGACGTCTATCCGCTGACGGCGCTCGCCGCCGAGCTGGCCCGCCACGGCCACGAGGTACGCCTCGCGGCGTCACTGAACCTGGTCGACCTGCCCCGACAGTTGGGGCTCGACGTGGTGCCGGTCGGCTGGAACCAGCAGTCGATGATGCAGACCGAGCGTGGCCGGGAATGGGTCACCAAGAGCAACCTCGACTCGTTCCTCCAGATCACGATCGAGGCGTACCGGGACTACGGTCGCCGGTTCGGCGACGAGGCGATCGAACTCACCGCCGGCAGTGAGGCCATCGTCTGCGCCGTGGTCAGCGAGCAGTGGGCCGCGGCGCTGGCCGAGGCGTACGACGTCCCCCTCGTCGCGTACGACCTCACACCGTCCCGGCCGAACGACGTGGTGCCGCATCCGCTGGTGGCCGTCGATCCGCTGCCGACCGCCGCGGCGAACCGGGCGACCTACCTGCACTACACCCGACGGGCCTGGCGGTACCGGCGCGACCTGATGTTCCAGTTCCGTCGCCGGCTCGGGCTCCCGGAGATGCCGCCGCCCCCGAAGCAGCTGCGGCGACCGCTGGAACTTCAGGGCTACAGTCCCACCCTGGTGCCCGGCCTGACCTGGGACGCCTACCGCCCGATCGTCGGTGACCTCCGGCTGACCCCGGTCGACCTGGACCGTGCCGGCATGTCCACACTCGACCCTGAGCTGGCGCGGTGGTTGGCGGCGGGCGAACCACCGGCCCTGGTGACGTTCGGCAGCACGCACGTGTCGGACCCGGCCGCGATGATGGCGGCGATCAGGCGGGTCTGCCGGTCGCTGGGTCTGCGTGCCCTGGTGGCCACCGGCTGGGGCCTGTCCGGGCTCGCGCCGTCCACGTCACCGGAGCTGCGGGTGGTGCCCTACGTGGACTACGACCTGGTGCTGCCGCACTGCGCCATGGTGGTGCACCACGGCAGCGCCAGCATCACCGCCGCCGGCGTACGCGCCGGCATCCCCACGATGGTCTGCTCCTCGTACGCCGACCAGCCGTTCTGGGGCCGCCAGCTGGAACGGCTCGGCGCCGGCGTGCACGTGCGGTTCACCGACCTGTCCGAGGACGTGCTGCTCTCGGGCATGTCCCGCCTGACCACCGGTCCGCTGCGGCGGCGCGCGGCACAACTCGGCGAGCTGATGCGCGCGGAACCCCACGGCACGCCCGTCGCCGCCGACGAGGTCGACAGGTATCTCGCCGCATGAACGGCGCAGCGACCGCCCCCGACCGTGGCCGGGCGGCCGTCGCGGAGGTGGTCGGGCTGCTCGACCTGGCACCTGTCGAACCCGCGACGGTCACCACGGACCGGCTGGTACCCGTCGCGGGGGTGTACTCCGGTCGCGGTACGTCGCGGGGAACCACCCGCCGGTACGGGGGACTGATCGCCGCACAGGCGTTGACCGCCGCCGCGCACACCGTGCGCCCCGGTCGACCGGTGCACTCGCTGCACGCCTACTTCACCCGGCCGGGCGACAGCCGCAGGCCCGTCACCTACCTGGTCGAGAGCCTCCGCGACGGCCCGTCCATCTCCACCCGACGGGTGGTCGCCCTCCAGCGCGACACCCCGATCTTCTTCCTGACCGCCTCGTTCCACGATCCCGGCGGCGGGCCGGCGCACGGGCCGTCGGCGCCCGAGGTCCCGCCCCCGGACGAGGTGCCGACCCTGACCGAACTCCTCGCCGACGCGCCCGCCCGGCTGGCCGCCGTGCAGGACATGCTCTTCGCGTTCGACACCAGGTACCTCGGCCCGCCGCCCGGGGAGCGGACCGCCGGGGAACGGGCGGGCGAGGCGCACCGCCGGGCCTGGGTACGGGTGGCCGGGAGGATGCCCGACGACGTGCCGCTGCACGTCGGCGCGCTGGTGCTCATCTCCGATCTGCCCCTGCTGCTCAGCGCGATGGTGGCCGGGCACGCGACCGAGTGGGGCCCGGGTGACCTCGGCGTCAGCATCGACCACACGGTGTGGTTCCACCGGCCCTGCCGGGCCGACGAGTGGCTGCTGTACGACTGCGACAGCCCGTGGGCCGCCGCCGGTCGCGGCCTGGCGACCGGACGCCTGTACGCGCGCGACGGCGACCTGGTGGCCACGGTGGCCCAGGAGGGTCTGCTGCTGACCCGGCCCGCCCGGTGAGCCGGGAAACGACGGACCCGGGACGGCCCGCCGCCGCGCTCAGACGGGGACCGCCTCGATCGCGCCGTCGGTGACGCCCGCGACGGCGAAACCGGCGTCGGCGAGGAGCCGGCCGTACTCCGCCGCGGTGCGGTCCCGGCCCTCCATCAGGACCAGCATCAGCAGATCCACGATCCGGTTGCGGGGCGCCCCCCAGGTGCCCGCGCCGGCCCCGGCCCGCTGCGGCTGCGCCGGCAGCAACTCCTCCAGCACCAGCAGCCGCGCCCCGGCCGGTATCGCCGCGCGCACCCGGGACAGCACCCGGGCGACGTTCCCGTCGTCCCAGTTGTGCAGGACCCGCCGCAGCACGTACCGGTCCCCGCCGGCGGGCACCCGGTCGAAGAAGCTGCCGACGACGACGTCGACCCGGTCCAGGACCCCGGCGCCGGCGAGCCGGACACGTCCCCGGGCGGCGGCCTCGGGCAACTCGACGAGGACCCCGCGCAGTTCGGGACGGGCCCGCAGGAGATCGGCGAGTAGGCCGCCGTCGCCGCCGCCGAGGTCCACCACCGTACGGGCGTCGTCGAACAGCCGTGCGGGGGGTGGCGGCGGCTCCGGGGCGGTGGACATCGCCCCGTTGAACGTCGCCGCCAGCTCCGGGTGCCCGCCCAGGTACTGGTAGAAGGATTCCCCGAAGCGGTCGGTGAAGGCCGGCCGGCCGGTGCGTACGGTGTCGAGCAGGCCGGCGAACGAGGCGAAGACCTCCTGGCCGTACAGCACGGCCGTGTCGCGGACCGAACCGGGGGCGTCCGTGCGTAGGTATTCCCCCATGCCGGACAGGGTGAAGTCGTCGGGACCGGTCTGGCGCAGGACGCCCGCGTCGGCGAGCGCGGCGAGCAGCCGGCGCAACGCCACCGGGTCCACCCCGGCGACGGCCGCCAGTTCGGCACCTCCGGTGGTGCCCGCGGCGATCCGGTCGGCCAGACCGAGCAGGGCGAACACCGAACACGCCTGCGCCGTCCAGGTGGCACAGAGGACGTTCAGCAGCCGCTTGCGGAAGTAGTCGTCGTCACGCGCCACGGATGGCCCTCCACTGAGACTCTAGTGAATGTCCAGAGAAGTGCGGGCCGGGCCCGCAGGCGCCTCGGTATGGTCGATTTCGGCCCGGTCATCCTCGCATCAACCAGGGCGCGCTGACAATTGTCGTCAATGGGGAGCCGTGGGGGATCGAATGGGTGCGCTCGCTGCGGTCGATTGGTCCGCCTGCCACCCGGGGCGTACGGTCGTCGCGGCGTGCCGTCGTGCCGGCTGACCTGGTGGTGCGGCTGCGCCGCACGGTGGACGACGGGCGGGCTACGGCCCGTGCGCTGCTCGTCGAGACGGCCGCGGCGATGGCCGGCGCCCCGCCGGCCGCGGTCGCGGTGGCGCACACGGCGACGGGCGCGCCGGTGCTGCGCGGCGTCGCCACCGGCTGGCACACCAGCGTCAGCCACACCCGTGGCCTGGTGGCGGTGGCGGTGTCCCGACACGGACCGGTCGGCGTCGACGTGGAGGCGCTGCGCCCGTTGCCCGCGTTGCCGCTGAGCCGGCGGTGGTTCGCCCCGGAGGACACCGACTGGCTGCGCGGGCGGCCGGTGGAACGGCTCGGCGTCGACTTCCTGGCGCTGTGGACCGGCAAGGAGGCGGTGGCCAAGCTGTACGGCACCGGGCTGCGCGGCGGCCGACTGCTGCGCTGGCGCACCGCGCCGCCGGCACCACCGGCGTGGCGGCCCGCCGTCGACGCCCCCGGCGTCCTGGTGACCCACCGGGAACTGCCCGGTCACGTGCTCGCGGTGGCCCGCGCGTCGGCGTGGCCCGGCCCCCCACGGCCGGCCGTCGGTCGCTGATGCGGACCGCTCTCGTCCTCGGCGGCAGCGTCGCCGGCATGGTCGCCGCCCGGGTCCTGGCCGACCACGCCGACCAGGTGTGGATCGTCGAGCCCGACCAGCTGGTGGACGCCCCGGTGATCCGCCGTGGCGCGCCGCACGGCAGTCAGGCGCACACCCTGCTCGGCCGGGGCCGGACCGTCATCGACCGGCTGCTGCCCGGCGTCGTGCGGCAGATGGTGCGCGAGGGCGGTCAACTGGTCACCAGCGGCCCCGGCGGCGCGCAGTGGTTCCTCAACGGCCGGGCCAAGGTCCCGGTACGCGGCGGCAGCGTGGTCAGCGTGTCCCGGCCGTTCCTGGAATGGCACCTCCGTCGGCGGGTCCTCGCGCTGCCCAACGTGGCCCTGGTCGCAGGGACCGCCGTCGGGCTCACCGCCACCGCCGGCCGGGTCGACGGCGCGCTGGTCCGGACACCGGGCCGCACCGACGCCCAGCGGCACGGGGCGGACCTCGTGGTGGACGCCACCGGGCGGTCCAGCCGGCTCGCCGACTGGCTCGGCCGGCTCGGCTACCCCGCGCCCGACAAGCGCCGGATGGCCCTCGACCTCGGCTACGCCACCTGCCTGTTCCACCGGGAACCCGGCCAGCGGCTGGCCGGGCACGTGGCGGTGTACTCGGTCCACACGCCGAGCCGGGCGCGCACCGGCCCCAGCTCGATGACCCCCGTCGAGGGTGACCGCTGGCTGACGCTGGTCAGCGGCTACGGCGACCGGCGGCCGGGCCGCGACCTGGGCGGGTTCCTGGAGCGCTGCCGGTCGAACCCGGCCACCCCGCTGCGGCTGTTGCCGGACGCGTGCGAGCCGGCCAGCGAGGTGTACGTGCACCGCTTCCCGGACAGCGTCCGCCGCGACTTCGACCGGCTGGACCGGTTCCCGGCCGGCCTGGTGGCGATCGGCGACGCGGTCGCCTCGTTCAACCCGACCTACGGCCAGGGCATCTCGGTGGCGGCCGTGCAGGCGGTCGCGCTCGCCGAGTGGCTCGCCGAGCCCGGCGCGGTGGACCGGCCGGCGCACGGGTACTTCCGGCGGGTCCGGGCGGTGGTGGACGACGCCTGGGACTTCTCCGCCGCGCAGGACTGCTACCTGCCGCACGTGACCGTCGCCCGACCGTTCGGCTGGCGGCTGCGGCGTGGTCTGGCCGAGGCGGTGCAGCACGCCACCGTGACCGACGAGGTGGTGCACCGGGCCTTCCTGGAGGTCGTCAACCTGACGGCCGGCCCCGCCCGGCTGCGCCGCCCGGACATCCTCTGGCGGGTCGGGGCGGCGGTGCTGCGCCGACCCTGAACCTGCCCGCCCGAAGCGCGGCAGTCGGGACCCTTCGGGGCGACACATCCCATTTTTAATGAAGGCCAGCAATGATGTCGATGTGTGGCCGGATGGCCGCCGACGGCACCGGGACCGCCGCCCGGCCCGGGTCCCCGCCAGGCCCTGTTTTTTCGCTTCGCCAGGGGGTCTGACCTCGAAGTTCCTAGCGGTCCTCGAAGATGGTTCGAACAATCGACGACGGTCGTCCGGAAACCGGCTAGCCTCTCAGTCGAACGTCGTACCACTGCGACGCGAAAAGACGTGAATGCCGCATGTAACTGACGCCTGTCTATGCAGATTGGTGCGGTTTCCGCTGTCGTTCGGTCCCCCGCAGCGGCACGTCGGGACGAAGGCAGCTCGTTCTCTGGGGGAGAGGCCATGGAAATCCAGATCCTGGGACCGCTCGTGCTCGCCCACGCCGGTCACACCGCCACACCGACCGCCCCGAAGCCCCGCAGCGTGCTGGGCCTGCTGCTGCTCAACGCGGACCAGACCGTGCCGGTCTCCGCGCTGATCCAGGACCTGTGGGGCGCGTCCCCACCGGTCAGCGCGCTGACCACGCTCCAGACGTACGTGCTCCAGATCCGCAAGTGCTTCGCCGGCCTGCTCGACGTCCCGGTCTCCGAGGTGGCCAAGCGGGTGCTGGTCACCGTCCCCGGCGGCTACGTGCTCCGGGTCGGTCCCGACGAGTTCGACCTGCGCCTGTTCGAGCAGCTCGCCTCGGCGGGTCGACGCGCCCTGGCGGCCGGCGAGAACGTCGACGCGGCGGCGCTGCTGGTGCGCGCCTGCGCGCTCTGGCGTGGCCCGGCGCTCGCCGACGTGCGCGCCGGCACCGTGGCCGAGCCCCGCCTCAAGGCGCTGGAACAGACCCGGCTCACCACCGTCGAACAGTGCATCGAGGCCCGCATGCGGCTCGGTCACCACCAGGACGTGCTGGCCGAACTCACCCTGCTCATCGCCGAGCACGGGCTCAACGAGAACCTGTGCGCGCAGCTGATGGTCGCGTTGCACCGCAGCGGCCAGCGACGCGAGGCCCTGGTGGTCTTCCACCGGCTGCGCACCTCCATGGTGGAGGAACTGGGGCTGGAGCCGTCGAAGCGGCTGCACCTGCTCCAACAGGCGGTCCTCGCGGACGATCCGGCGCTGGAGGTGGCGCCCCGGGACGACGGGCTGACCCAACTGCTCGACCACCTCGCCCTCCAGCGGCCCCGGACCCGGTAACCGCCCCCACCCGCCGTGTCGTATCCCTGGGGCAGACTGCCGGGGTGGATCTGACGTTTGCCTTCGCCGCCCTGCTCGGGCGGTCCGATCTTCCTGCCGGCCCGCACGACGCCTACTTCGGCGGGGACACCCTCGACGAGTTCCTGCTCCCGGCGGGCTGGCTCACCCCCGACGCCCTCGCCTCGTCGGCTCCGGTCACGGTGCCCGACGTCGACGCCTGCTACCTCGACGACGACCATGCCGCCCTCGGCTGGGAGTTCGACCTGGCGAACTCGCTGTTCGCGGTCGAGTGGGCCGACGACGTGCTGCCGGCGGCGTTCCTCGCCGACGTCCGGGCGGTCGACGCGGACCTGCTCGTGCGCGGCGTCGACCTGGGTGCGCTGATCGACCGGCACGGCCTCGACCTGACGGCGGAGTCGGCGCGCCGGTGGAACTACCGGCTCTCGGCGCTGCTGCGCCTGGCCACCGACGGCACCGTCCACGACGCCATGCGGATGGCGACGTTCACCCACCGGCTGCCGGAGCTGCTCCCGATCGGGCCGGGCGACCACCGGCGGGTCGAGCAGGAGTGGGCGGCGGCGCTGGCGCAGGTCGAGCCGCCGCAGCTGCGGGACCACCTGAGCCTGCACTGCCTGGAGCCGTTCTGGTCGCGGGCCGCGGGCGCCCGTTACCTGGGCGCGACCGAGTGGCCGACCGGCACCTCGGCCCTCGCCGGCCGGCGCAAGCTGCTGGCGGGCTGGGAGTTCGGGGAGTCGCAGTCGGGGGTGGCGGTGGTCGGCTGACGCCGGCCCGGCCGCTCGTCGACCCGACGCCCCGCCCGGCCAACCGGGGCGTCGGGACAGGTCGGCGCGGCCCGGACGGCGGCCGGGCCACCGGAGTCGGCGGCCCGCCGCACCGCGTCGGCGGGCACCTCCCCGGCGCGGGCGCTCGCGGCGGCCAGCTCACGGTGCAGGTCGAGCCGGGTCCGGGCGGGCACGGTCGGGGCCAGGTCGGCGGCGCGCAGCGCACCCGCCCACAGCGCGGCGGCCTCCTGCGCCGCGCCGAGGGCCCCGGCGCGGCGGGCGGCGGCGGTGAGGTCGACGACGGCGTCGGCGGCGGTGGACGCGGTGAGGGCCGCCAGCGCGTGCCGTCCCAGCGTCGCCACGTCGTCGCACCGCTGCTCGCGGAGCACGGCGAGGACGCGGGCGTGCAGCCGGGTCCGGCGCAGCAGCGGGAGGCCGTGGTAGAGCACGTCGCGCAGCATGACGTGGGCGAACCGCACCCGCCCCGGTGCGGGCTCGACGAGCAGGCCGGCCGTCACCCCGGCCTCCAGCCCGGCCAGGACCGGCTCCTCCGGGCCGCCGTCGACCGCGATCAGGAGATCGACGTCGACCTCCACGCCGCAGACCGCGGCCTGCCGCAGCACCGTCCGCGCGTCCGCCGGCAACCGTGCCAGCCGGCGGGCCAGCAGGTGCCCGAGGCCGGCGGGCACACCGTCGAGCGCCGCCGCCGGCCCCTCCGCGGCGACCAGCCCGGCCAGCTCGATGGCGAACAGCGGATTGCCCGCCGAACGGTCCCGGACCGTGCGCAGCACCGCCGGGTCGTGCACGCCGTGCCGGCGCAGCACCGCGGTGACGGCCTCCGCGTCGAGGCCACCGAGCGTGACCTCGACCGCCGGCACACCGGCCAGCGCCGCCCGCGCCGCCACCACGTCGTCGGTCACCTCGTCCGGCCGGTACGTCACCACGACCAGCACCGGCGCACCGGCGAGGGCGGCGGCGAGATGCCGCAGGACACGCAGGGTCGCCCCGTCGGCGTGGTGGACGTCCTCGACCACCAGCAGCAGCGGGTCGTGCCCGGCCAGCCGGAACAGGTGGGCGGCCAGGGCCCGACCGAGGTGGAACTCGTCGTACCCGCCCCGGGCGTCGTCCGGCCCGTCGGGGTCCAGCAGCAGGTCCCGGTGCTCCGGCTCCCCGGGCGGCAGGAACCGCCGGGTGGCGGCGGCCACCTCGCGCCACGCCCACGCCGGGGGAGCACCCGCCACCGGCGGGCAGGTGCCGACCGCCGTCCGCCAGCCGGCGTCGGCGAGGCCCTCGGCGAACTGCCCCACCAGCGTCGACTTGCCCGCCCCGGCCTCCGCGCCGAGCCAGCAGACGCCGAGCCCCGACCGGGCGGCCCGGTCGGCCGCCGCGCGCAGCCGGGCCAGCTCCGCCGTACGCCCGCACACCCGGCGCGGGCCCGGCGCGGCGGGCGGCCCGGTCGCCGCCGGTGGCGGGCCCGGAACGGCGGCCACCGGCGGTGGACCCGGTGTGCCGTGCACCGGTGGCCCGGGGACGGCCGGCTCCAGCCGGGGGCTCTGCCGCAGCAGGTCCGTCTCCAGGGTCCGCAGGGCCCGGCTGGGGTCGATGCCCAACTGCTCGGCCAGCGTCGCGCGGACGGCACGCAGCACGTCCAACGCGTCGGCCTGCCGACCGAGGCGGTACAGGGCGACCGCGAGCAGCATCGCGGCCCGTTCCCGCAGCGGGTGCTCGCGTACGTGCGGGTCGAGGTCACGTACCACCTCGTGCGGCCGGTCGAGTTCGAGCAGCAGCCCGGCGCGCTGTTCGACGGCGGTCGACCGGAGCTGGGTCAGCCGCTCGCCCTCCCGGTCCGCCCACGGCTCCCCACCGAACTCGGCGTACGGGGTGTCGGCACCCCAGCAGGCGAGCGCCGCGTCGAGGCCGGTGAGCGCCGCGACGGGCCCGGGTGCGGCGTCCGGCGTCGCGGACCGTAGCGCCGCCTCGAACCGCCAGGCGTCCACGTGCGCGGTCGGCAGCCGCAGGGCGTACCCGGGGGCGACGGTGACCAGGACCCGGGCGGGGGTCCGTGCGCGTCGGTGCGGTTCCAGGACGCGACGCAGGTTCGACACGTACACCTGGAGGGCGGCCCGGGCCCGGCGCGGCGGGTCACCCGCCCAGAGATCGTCGACGAGCCGGTCCACCGACACGACGTGGCCGCCGCCGGCGACGAGCCGGGCCAGCACCGCGCGTTGCCGGGGCGCGCCGAGGTCGACCGGCGTGCCGTCCCGGGCGGCCCGCACCGGGCCGAGCACGCCGATCGTCGTCACGTCCGGACCCCGCTCAGCGGGTGGAGATGCCTCCGCTGAGCGCGGCGGAGGTCAGACCCGCCTCGTTCGAGACCACCACCACGTGCACGAAGGCCTGCGGCATGTGGGTGAAGTGCCAGGTACGCCGCCCGGTGTCCGGGGTGCCGTAGATGACCGCCCGCGCGACGCCGACCTCGGTGGTGGGGATCGGCGCACCCCAGGTGGGCTGCGGGATCGGCAGCGAGGGCCCGCCTGGCGGGGTGGTCGGCAGCCCCGGATCGGTCGGGGTGTCGTCCGGTGTGGTCTGCAACCAGCTCAGATCGATCCGGTAGTTGTCCTCCCGCACCGAGTTGTCGGTGAAGGTGACGTCCAGGGTCCGCTTGCCCTCCTGGTATCCGGTGGACAGCGTCAGCCCGCTCGGCGCGGCCGGGACGACCCGGTACTGCGGGCAGGACAGCGGGGCGACCTCCGGCACCGGCTGGCTGCCGTCGGGCACGTTGTTCGCGGTGACGCAGAACGTGTGCACCCCGGCCAGCGCCGAACTCGGCACGGTGAACGAGAAGCCGACGAAACCATTCCGCTCGACGTGCCACAGGTTCGCCGGGCGGGTCACCGCCGGCGGCACGTCGGTCTGCACCGTCACCTGCACCGGGCCGCCGTTGGGGTCGCTGGCCCAGCCACTGACCCGGACCGCCCCGCCGACGTACTCCCACGACTCCAGCCAGCCCATCGGGTACTTGTCGCTGCCCATCGGCGGGGGAGTCGGCTCGGTGGGGCTGTCGTCGCAGGCCGGCGGCGGGTCGGGAACGTCGCAGTTGGGGCGGGCCAGCGCGGTGCCGGCCGCGGCCACGGTCAGCCCGGCGCTGACGGTGAGCGCCAGACCGACGGCGAGGATTCTCTTCATACCCCCAGCACAGCAACCACCACTTGGTCCGCGCCTGGCGTGGCCGGCGGCGGACGCGTTTAGCCGTCGCCAAGCGACGCCGGGTCCCATCGGTCGGGGCAGCGACCTGCCCGGGGTGCGGTCGCACCAGGACGGAGGGAACGGTATGGGCACCATGGTGGTCACCGGATCGGTGGACGGCATCGGCCGGCGTACGGCGGCGCGGCTCGTCGCCGCCGGGCACCGCGTCGTGCTGCACGCCCGCGACGAGGAACGGGCGGCGGTGGCGAAGGCGGCGATCCCGGACGCGGCCGGGGTGGTGGTCGGCGACCTGGCCTCGCTCGCGCAGACCACGGCGCTCGCCCGGTCGCTGGCCGCGTTCGGCCGGTACGACGCGATCGTCCACAACGCCGGGATCGCCCGCCTCGACGCCGTCGAGCGGGAGCTGACCGGTGACGGGCTGGAGTCGACGTTCCAGGTCAACGTGCTCGCGCCGTACCTGTTGACGGCGTTGCTGCCGCCGCCCGGCCGGCTGGTGTTCGTGTCGTCGGCGATGGCCGCCGACGGGATCACCGACCTGGGCGACCTGCGGTACGACACCCGCCCCTTCAACGGCGTCGAGGCGTACTCCACCTCGAAGCTGCTGGACCTGGCGCTCGCCGTGGCCGTGGCCCGCCGCTGGCCCGCCACCCTGAGCAACGCCGTCGACCCCGGCTGGGTACGCACCCGGATGGGCGGTGCCGCCGCCCCGACCAGCCCCGACGACGCCGCCCGCGCCCAGGTGCGCCTCGCCGTGGGCACCGACCCCGACGTCCTGGTCAGCGGCCGGTACGTCAGCGCGCGCGACTGGCGGCCGTCGCCGGCCCGGCTCGCCCCGCTCGGGGAGGAACTGCTGGCCTACTGCGCGCAGCTCACCGGCGTCACCCTGCCCGACGCCCGGCCGAGCTGACCGGCCGACGGCGGTAGCGCGCCGGGCGACGGCGGGTGACCGCCCGAACCCGGCCCCGCAGCGGTCGCCCCCGGTCACGCCGACCGGTCCGGGACCGGGGTGGCCGGGGCCTCGGCCGGGCTGGGCGCGCCCAGCCCGTGATCGCGGGCCAGGGCGATCGCCTCGGCGCGGCTGCCCAGGTGCAACTTGACCAGGATGACCGAGACGTTGTTGCGGACGGTCTTGGCGCTCAACCCGAGCCGGTGCGCGATCAGCGGATTCGACAGCCCCCGGGCGAGCAGTTCGAGGATCTCCCGTTCCCGGTCGGTGAGCTGCGGGAACGGGGCGTCGGCGCGGGCACCCAGCAGCGCGCCGGCCCGGTCGGCGAGCGGACCGCCGAGGATCAGGTCGCCGCCGGCCACCCCCCGGATACCCCGTTCCACGTCGGCGGCCGAGGCACCCTTGAGCAGGTAGCCACGGGCCCCGGCGCGCAGCGCGGCGACCAGCGACGCGTCGTCGTTGAGCATGCTCACCACCAGCACCCGCACCGCCGGATGGTCGCGGCGCAGCAGCCGGGTCACCTCGATCCCCGACCCCTGGCCGAGGTGCAGGTCCATCAGCACCACGTCCGGGCGTACCCGGGCGACGAGCGCCAGGGCGGTCGACGCGTCGGCGGCCTCGCCCACGCACTCGATGCCACCCAACGTGTCGAGCAACGCGCCCATGCCCAGCCGGAAGACCGGGTGGTCGTCCACCACGGCGACGCGGATCGGGGTGTCGGTCACGGCTGCTCCAGGGGGACGGTCAGGCAGACGGTGGTGCCCCGGGGGCCGGCCGGCCCCACGGTGAGGGTCGCGCCCACCGCCTCGGCCCGCTCCCGCATCGCGTGCAGGCCGACGCCGTGGCTGGTGGGGCCGGCCGGAAGGCCCCGACCCTGATCGGTGACGGTGACCCGTAGCCGGTCGGGCCGCTGGTCCAGCGACACGGTGCACCGGTCCACCCCGGCGTGCCGCTGCACGTTGCGGATCGCCTCGGCGGTGACCCCGTAGGCGGCGGTCGCGACCGGCTCCGGCAGCGGCGTCAGGGTGGCCGGCCCGTGCAGCACGATCCGCAGGCCGCTACGGGCGTACTGGTCCCGCAGCAGGTGCAGGGCGGGGCTCAGGCCGCCGTCGGCGAGCACCGGGGGCAGCAGGCCGTGCGCCATGTCCCGGACCTCCGCCGCCCGTGCCGTCAGCTCGCCGGTCAACCGGTCCAGCAGGTTCTCGGCCCGTTCCGGGTCGCGGCGCAGCAGGTTGCGGGTGGCGGCCAACCCCAACCCGATGCCGCTGAGCGCGGGGCCGAGGCCGTCGTGCAGATCCCGACGCAGGGAGCGGCGCTCCTCGTCGCGTACCTCGGCCAGCCGTTGCCGGGAGCGGGCCAGGTCCCGGTTGGTGCCGGCCAGGTCCACGACCGCGGCGACCACCGGGGCGAGGACGGTGAGCTGCTCGCGGGCCCGGCCGTCGAGCAGCTCACCGGGCAGGGGCCAGGCGTGCAACTGGCCAACGAGCCGGTCGCCGCTGGTCAACGGCACGGTCAACGGGCGGCCGTACGGGTGCGGTGGTGGCTGCGGCCCGCCCTCGGTGATGCGCACCTCGGCGAGCCGGAGCGCGGCGGCGATCGTCGCGCTGATCTCGGTGGTGCTGCCGACGCTGTGCGCCACCCGGTGCAGCAGCGGTCCCGGGGCCTCGCCGTGCACGAGGCGGTCCACCCGCCGCTGCACCGCCTCACGCATCGGCTGGAAGGCCGCCGCGAGCACCCCGGTCACGACGAGTTGCGGCAGCGGCAGACGCTGCGGCAGCAGCCGGTCGAGCAGCGTCACCGTCGCGCAGTAGGCGGCGATCACCACCGCGGTCATCAGGTACCACACCAGGGTGCGGCGTACGGCCAGCCGCAGCCCCCACAGCTGCTGACGTAGCACCACCACCGCCACCGCGGCGGGAAAGAACGCCTGCGAGGCGAGCATCAGCAGCGCCGGCAGGGCCGCCGGGACGACCGGGGGCAGCAGGGTGGCGAGGAAGGCGAGGGTGAGCAGCCCACTGCCGGCCGTCGCCCAGCCGAGGCCGTGGCGCTGCGCGGCGGGGCCGCGTCGCCACCGCCACCCCAACCCGGCGCAGGCCAGCAGACCGAGCCCGACCAGCGGGTACGGCAGGACGGGCAGCAGCGCGGCCCGGACGCCACGCAGCCCGTCCGGCAGCGGCAGCACCCCCAGCGGCGGTGGCGCGGTGACGGCGGCGGCCATCGTCACCACCACGTAGCCGACCCCGGCGGCGACCGCGCCCCGGCCGAACCGGTCCAGCGGCCGGTCCGGTAGCAGCCAGGGCATCACCACGACCAGCGCGTACAGGCCGGGCACCCAGGCCCACCGGTGCAGCGCGGTCAGCGCCGGTGGCCCGCCGACGGCGAGCTGCCACTGGCCGGCGCACGCGGCGACCGCGCCGCCCAGCGCCGCCGCGCAGGCGATCACGGCGGGCACCCGGCTGCCGGTCCGCTGCCGGTTCAGGATCAGCCACGCCAACGTGCCGTAGACGATGCCGTCGAGCAGGTCGACCAGGGAGTAGAGCTGGGTGGCGGACCACGGCGGGGTCGCCACCGCCCAGGCGACGACCGCGCCGAGGCTGAGCAGGACGGTGCCGGTGAGAACCGCCCACCCGGTCGACCGCGCGGTCAGAGATACGTTCGGCATGGCCGGTCCACTGTCTCAGCATGACCACCGCCGCCGCCACGGACCGCGCTTCCCGTCGGCGACGACGGGGACCGCACCGGCACCCCCACGGGCTTCCCTCCGGATCACTGGACGCCGCCGGGCCGGCGGACGCGCAGCGCAGCCTGTTCCGCGCCCCGTCCCGCCGGCCAGGGGCGGATGTCCCGAGCCGCCGGGACCGGCACCTCGACCGTCCGGTGGCACGGGATGCGCACGGGTCCTAGGGTGACGGCTCGACCGTCCACCGAGGGGGAACCCGTTGCCGTCACACCGACCAGCCCGTTGGCGTACCACCGCCGTCGCCCTGACCCTGGTCGTCGGGCTTCCCGCCTGCGCCGCGCCCCGCCCGCAGCGTCCGCCGACGCCTGTCGAGCAGACCCCGGAGCGCCTACGGGAGGGCACCAGGTCACCCACCCCGCAGGTCCCGCAGGCGGCCTGGTCGGTGTCGGTGCGGCGGATCGACCAGGAGCTGGGGGAGACCGGTCGGCTCATCGTCGTCCCCGACGGGCGGGAACTGCGGGCGGTGGACCGGGCCACCGGGCAGCAGCGGTGGGCGCACCCGTTCGACGGCAGCTTCCGGTACGTCATCGCCGGCGGGTCCATCGTGGTCAGCGACAACAACGACGGCGGTGTGGACGTGCTCGACGCGCTCACCGGTGCCACCCGGTGGCGGGCCGCCGGCAGCCAGGACGTGGTCGTCGACGGGCAGGCCGTCTACGCCCGGGACTGCGTCGGTGCCGGGACGGCGGCGACCTGCGTGATCATCGCCAGGGAGCTGGAGAGCGGTCGTCAACTGTGGAAACTGCCGTCCGACCGGTTCGCCCGGGTCGGCGACGTCACCCTCGGCGCGCGCCCGCCGTACGCGCCGGCCACCGGCCGGTACGTGGTGGTGCGGCTGGGCACCTCCGGCCGGGCGGCCACCTACACCCCGGTCGCCCCCACCACCGGGCGGGCCGGCGCCGGGCGGCTGCCGAACCGGGCCTGGTTCGGCTTCGCCGCCGACGACCTGCTGGTCAGCACCGACCATGACCCGCCCAAGGGGGACCGGCGCTGCACGGTCAGCATCGCCAGCGTCAACGCGGGCACCGGTGCCAAGGGCTGGTCCGGCGCGGTCTACAGCGGGCGTCGGCAGGACGGCGAGTGCGCCAAGCGGCTGGCGAACGACCGCAGCGGGAAGGAGCTGATCGGGGTCGGGACCCGGCTCGTCGCGGTCACCGCCGACGAACGGCCGCAACTGGTCGACCTGCGTACCGGCCGGACGGTCTGGCAGGGCGTCGCCGCCGGTGTCCCGATCGACGGCGACGACCGGTCGGTCCTGGTCCGCGACACCGCCGACAGCGGCGCGCTGGCGTTGCTCGACCTGGCCACCGGCGTCGCCCGCTGGACCGCGCCGGACCCGGCGCTGCCCGGTACGTCGGCGAGCTGGCGGTCGGCGGTGACGGCCCGGCTGGTGGCGGTCAGCGGGGCCGAGGACGACCGCCCGATGGTGCTGGTGTTCGAGGCGGACACCGGCCGCCAGCTCGGCCGCTATCCGGGATGGCTCGCCGGAGCCGGCACGGACTGGGTGGCGGTCAGCCACTCCGGCACCGGTGGCCTCACGGTCGACCTGCACACCTTCTGACCGCCGGCACCGACGGGGTGGGCCGCCCCGGCAGAGGTCGCCGGGGCGGCCCACCCCGTCACCGTGCGATGGCGGCACCGGCCCGGTCGGCGGTCCGGACCGGGCCGGGTGTCCCCACCCCACATCCGGACGCTCAGTCGTCGTCGCCGTCGTCGTCCCGGTCGTCGGAGTCGTCGTCCTGGTCGTCGTCGTCCCGACCGGACCGGTCGTCGGCGTCCGCCTTCTCCTGCTCGGACTTGACGATGCCGCCGTTCTCCCGGTCGACCTCGATCTCGTGCTCGGTGTCGCCGTTGATGATCTCCACACTCCAGACCGGGCGGCCTTCCTCCCGCTCCCGCTCGATCTCGGTGATCCGACCACCACCCACCTTGGCCAGCGCGATCTCACCGGCCCGCTGCTGACTCACCGCGTCGTCGGTGGCCGGGGCGGTGCTGCCCGGAGTCCCCGCCGTCGGGCCGCCGTCCGGCGTCCCGGCCGTCGGCGTGCCGCCGGGGGTCCCGGCCGTCGGCGCGACGGTGGGGTCCGCCGGGGCGGGAGCGGTCGTCGCGGCGGTGGGGCCGGGGGCCCGTTCCGCGGCGGACACGCCGATCGCCGTGCCGGTGACGGCGAGGACGGCCGCGCCGCCGGCAGCGGCCAGGAGCAGGGATGTGCGCTTCATGATGCGTACCTCCGGAGTTCTCGGTTGGTGCGCTCAGCGTGCTCCGGCGGTGGATAGCGGCGCGCTGCGCCGACCCTAAGCTCCGGTTAAGCCGACCTGGGCGGTCCGAGCCGCAGCGTCACCACCGCGCCGCCCTGCGCGCCCGACCCCAGGTCGAGCCGGCCGCCGCTGGCCTGCGCGGCCCGCCGGGCGATGTCCAGGCCGAGCCCGGTCGAGCCGGCCTGGCTGGCCCCCCGCTCCACCAGGGCGGCCGGTATCCCCGGCCCCGCGTCGCAGACGGTCAGCGCGGCCCCGGCCGCCTCCCGGGTCAACCGGACGGTGAAGCCGGTGCCCTCCGGGGTGTGCGCGAAGACGTTGCCCAGCAGCGCGTCCACGGCCGCGGCCAACTCGTCGGCGGGCACCCCGACCGGCAGCGGCCCGGCCGCGAGGTCGAGGTCGACGGTCCGGCCGGTGTCCTCGGCCAGCACCGACCAGAAGGCGACCCGTTCCCCGACGATCGCGGCGGCGTCGGCGGTGACCGCGCCGGGACCGCCGTCAGCCGGGTCGCTGCGCCAGCGCGCCTGCCGGATCAGGCCGGTCACCGCCCGCTCCAACCCGTCCACGGCCGCCGCCACCCGGGCCGCGTCGTCCGGGTCGCGCAGCGACTCCGCCTCCAGCCGCAGCGCCGTCAACGGCGTCCGCAGCCGGTGCGACAGGTCCGCCACCTGCTCGCGTTCCTCCCGCAGCAGCACCTGTATCCGGGCGGCCAGGTGGTTGAGCGCACCGGCGACCTCCCGCAGCTCCGGCGGGCCGGCCGGCTCGGCGCGGGCGGTCAGCTCGGCGTTGGCCAGCCGGTGCGAGACCGAGGACAGTTCGGTGATCGGCCGGACCAGGGTGCGGGCCAGCCGGTCGGCCACGGCGAGGCCGAGCAGCACGAGCACGACGCCGAGCGCGGCCAGCACCAGCCAGGCGCGGGCCACCCCGGCGGTGACGTCGGCGCGGGGCACCACGGTGCGGATCACGCCGGTGCCGTCGGCCCGGCCCTGCACCGCGATCACGATCTCCCGACCGCCGTCCAGCTCCGCGGTGAGGCTCTGGCCCCGGGCGGCGAGCGCCACCGCCGGGGTACGCGGCTCCTGCGCGCCGAGCACCGTGCCGTCGGGCAGGTAGACGCTGACCGGCCGCCCCGACTCGGCGGCGAGCTGTTCCACGGTCAACCGGATCGTCGCCGTGTCGGCGGTGCCGACCACCGGCACCAGCCCCTGCACGTCGGCGGTCGCCCGGACGGTGGCCCGGTCCTCGGCGACCGTGCGCACCAGCAGGGCCAGCGGCACCAGGAAGGCCACCAGGGTCAGGCAGCTGGTCGCCGCGACCAGCAGCGCCAGCCGCCGTCTCATCCGTCGTCCCCGATCAGGAGCAGGGTTGCCACCGCTAGGCAGGCTAGCCGGTGCCACCGGACCACGGGTCGGCTCTTAACCTCCGCTTATCCTGCCGCCGGGCCCGGCTTAGCGGCCGGTCGGGCATAGTCGGGGCATGGGTCGCCGTACGCTCCTCGCCACCGCCGGCTGGCTGGCCGCCGCCGTGCTCGCCACCCTGATCGGGGTGGCCGCGATCCGGCTGGTCGGGGAGAGCATCACCGGCACCCCCGGCGGGGTGCGCAGCCAGGCCGAGGTCGAGCGGGCCCTGGCGGCCCCGGAGCCGACACCGTCGGCCCCGGCGGCGTCCGCGCCGTCGTCCCCCACCGCCGGCCCCGCTACGACGCCCGGCCTGCGCCGCAGCTTCTCCACCCCCGGCGGTACGGCGGTCGCCGAGTGCGTGGGGTCCGAGGTGCGGCTGGTCTCCTGGGCCCCGGCGCAGGGCTACCGGGTGAAGGACGTGGACCGGGGCCCGGACGACGACGCCGAGGTGACCTTCGCCGGCCCGGCGGGGGAGTTCGAGGTGAACGTGGGCTGCATCGGCGGCGAACCGGTCGCCCGCCCCGGCGACAGCGACTGAGCGTCGGGCCGGTGCGCCGCCGGTCGGCGGCGGTTCAGCCGTCGTTCGCGCCGGTGTCCACCGTCGGGAAGGTGACCTGCACCCGCAGCCCGTCGCGGCCGGTGGAGGAGGCGGTGATGATGCCCTCGTGCGCCCGGGTGATCGAGCGGGCGATCGCCAGCCCGAGGCCCGCGCCGCCGCTGTGGTCGATGCGCTTGCCGAAACGGCGTCGGAACGGCTCGAACAGGGCGGCGACCTCGTCCGGGGGGACGTCGTCGCCGGTGTTCTCGACGACCAGCGCCGGGTCGGTGCCCACCCGCACCGTGAGGGTGCCGTCGGGCCGGTTGTACTTGAGGCCGTTCTGCACCAGGTTGACGACCAGCCGTTCCAGCAGCACCTGCTCACCGACGACCAGCCGGGGGCTCAGCCGGCTGACGACCGTGACCCCGGCCTGCTCGGCCCGGCCGCGGTGGGCGTCGAGCACCGTCGCGACGATCCGGTCGAGCCGCAGCGGGACGCGGGTCAGCAGGCCACGGTCGCTCTCGCTGAGCACCAGCAGCCCCTCGATCAGCCGTTCGTTGCGTTCGTTGGTCTCCAGCAGTTGCGCGGCGAGCAGTGCGAGCTGGTCGTCGGTGAGGCTGCGGGCCAGGCCGACCTCGATCAGGGTGCGCTGGACGGCGAGCGGGGTGCGCAGCTCGTGGGACGCGTCGGCGGCGAACCGGCGCTGCGCCTCGTATCCCACCGCGATCCGGTCCATCATCTCGTCGATGGTGCGGCCGAGGACGGCCAGCTCGTCGCGGCCGGGGCCGGGCCTGAGCCGGTGGCCCAGGTTCTGCGGCCCGACGTCGGCGATCACCGGGACGAGGTCCCGCAGCGGGCGCAGGCACCAGCGGACGGCCGGGTAGGCGGCGGCCAGCAGGGCCAGCAGCACCACCGTGACGGCGATCGCCAGGGGGATGCTCGGCCGTCGGAACACCTGGACGCAGACGAACGGGGCGTCGCCCGCCGGGGCCTGCAACGCGGGGGTGGCGCACCAGGACGGGCCGAACTCCCGCCACAGCGCGAGCAGCATGTCGGCGGCCGTCGTCACGAACGGGGCGACGAGCAGGAGCGCCCCGACGACCAGGAGCATCCGCCGGGCCGGTGAGGGCAGGTTCATGCCCCGAGCCGGTAGCCGACGCGGGGCACGGTGTGGATCACCGGCGGGTCCCCGAGCTTGCGGCGCAGGGTCATCACGGTGGTCCGTACGGTGTTGGTGAACGGGTCGGCGTGTTCGTCCCACGCCTGTTCCAGCAGGTCCTCGGCGCTGACCAGCCGGCCGCCGGCGCGCATCAGCACGTGCAGGACGGCGTACTCCTTGGGGGACAGCGACAGCGGCATCCCGTCGCGGGTGGCCGTGTGCCGGGTGACGTCCAGCACGATGCCGTCCTGTTCCAGCACCGGGGGCAGCGCCGGAGTCGAGCGCCGGGACAGCGCCTGCAACCGGGCGACGAGTTCGGCGAAGGCGAACGGCTTGGTGAGGTAGTCGTCCGCGCCCAGGCCGAGACCCTCGACGCGTTGCCGGATGCCGGCGGCGGCGGTCAGCAGCAGCACCCGGGTGCCGGTGGTGGAGCCGGCGATCCACCGGCACACCTCGTCGCCGCTCTGGCCGGGCATGTCCCGGTCGAGCACGGCCACGTCGTAGCGGTTGACGGCGAGCCGCTCCAGGGCGCTGTCGCCGTCGTAGACCACGTCGACGGCCATGGACAACCGGCGCAGCCCCTCGGCCACCATGTCGGCCAGCACCCGCTCGTCGTCGGCCATCAGCACCCGCACGCCGCCCCCCTTCCCGTCGTTCCCCCGTGCCCGGGACCGCCCGCAAGGCTGGCACCCGGCGCATAAAGAACCGATAAGGGCGCCGCTGACGCCGCCCGGACGGCCGGGGCCGCAGCATCGCAGCGTTCCTGCTCCCGTACGTACAGGCTGGTGAACCCGTGCTCCGACTCGCCACACAGTGTGTCATGGTCGTCCTGACGGCCACGGTGGTTGCCGTCGCTCCCGTCGCTCCCCGGCCGGCGTCGGCGATCGCCCACGGCGAGGACGCGGCCGACGGCGCGTACCGGTTCACCGCCCGGCTGACCATGACCGGTCTGCCGGCGGCCGGCGGTGGCACCCGGGACAGTTGGTGCTCCGGCGCGCTGGTCGCCCCGCGCTGGGTGATCACGGCCGGCCACTGCTTCCGTACCCCGGACGGCCGGCGGGTCGGCCGGACGGTGGCCGGGCGGACCACCGTCACGGTCGGGCGGACGGACCTCGGCGGCCGGGACGGCTACGAGGCCGGCGTCGTCGCGGTCCGTCAGGCGGACGGCGCGGACGTGGCCCTGGTCGAACTCGACACCGCGATCACCGGTGTGGCACCGCTGGGGCTCGCCGACGTGCCGCCGGTGGCGGGCGAGGTGCTGCGGTTGACCGGGTACGGGCTGACGGCCGCCGACGCCGCCGCGCCGACGCAGCGGCTCCAGACCGGCGAGTTCACCGTCGGTCGGGTCGGTACCGACGTCGTCGAGACCTCCGGCCGGCGGCCCCGGACGGACACCAGTCCGTGTCCGCACGACTCCGGCGGCCCGTACTTCCGGGAGCGGGCCGACGGTACGGCCGTCCTGGTCGCCGTGGTGAGCACCGGTCCGGGGTGTCCGCACCCGGGTCCCGACTTCAGCGCCCGTACCGACGTCCTCGGCGGGTGGATCGCCGACACGGTCGATCCGTCGCCGGGGCCGGTCCGGTGGCTGTCGGCCGGCGTCGGCGCGGGGGTGGTGCTGCTGTCGGCGGCACTGGTGGTGCTGCGCCGTCGCCGCGCGGGTGGCCACCGGCGATCGTCGATCCCGCAGGTCGGAGGCCGGATGCGGAGGTGAATTCGTGTCTTGCGCGACCCGGACCGCAGGTGTACAACTATCGCAGCTAGGTACACATCTAGCTTTCGTTGGTACGCAACAGTGGGGGCCGGGTGTGGACCGCTTAAGGGTCGGTGTCGTCGGAGTCGGGGTCCAGGGACAGCTGCACGCCCGCGCGCTGCGCGACGTCCGGCAGGCCGAACTGGTGGCCGTCGCCGACATCTCGCCGGGTAACCGTCAATGGGCCGAGACCCACCTCGGCGTCCGGGCCGTCCCGGACATCGGCGACCTCCTCGACGAGGTCGACGCGGTCAGCATCTGCACGCCGGACCACCTGCACGAGGACGCGACCCTCGCCGCGCTCGCGGCGGGCAGGCGGGTGCTGCTGGAGAAGCCGATGGCGCTCTCCACGGCCAGTTGCGACCGGATCATCGCCGGCCGGCCCGACCCCGACGCCCTGATGATCGGCCACGTGCTGCGGTTCGACCCCCGGGTGCTGCGGCTGCGCGAGGTGGTGCGCTCCGGCGAACTCGGCGACATCTGGCACGTCAAGGTGTGGCGGTGCACCTCGCAGGCGGTCGGGGAGGGAATCTGGGACCGGACCTCGGTCGCCTGGTTCCTCGGCATCCACGACGCCGACCTGCTGCGGTTCGTGACCGGCCACGACGTCGAGGTCACCGGCGCGGTCGGCCGCAAGGTGCTCTCGCCCAGCCACGATGTCGTGCACGCCACGGTCCGCTTCGCCGACGGGGCCATCGGCACGATGGAGAACAACTGGACGCTGCCGCACTCCCGGCCGTCGCGGGCCGACGCCGGTCTGCGGATCGTCGGCGAGCACGGCATCCTCGAAATGAACCTCTCGCACAACGACCTGCTGTACGCCCGCCGCGACGGCGTGGCCAGCTTCATGGACACGTACTTCTGGCCCAGTCGGGACGGCGGCGGCGCCTACAACCTGCGTACCGAGCTGGAGGCCTTCGTCGACGCCGCGCTCACCGGCGGGCCGACACCGGTCAGCGGCGAGGAGGGCCGCGCGGCCGTCGCCGTCGTCGAGGACATCGAGGCGGCGCTGGCCGGCGACCCGCCGCCCGGCAACTGAGGGGTCCGGGATGCTGCGGTACGCGCTGCGTCGCCTCGCGATCTCGGTACTGGTCCTGTTCGGCGCGGCGACGGTGGTCTTCTTCGCGATGCGGGCGGTCTCCGGCGACCCGGCGACCGCGGTGCTCGGCCCGGACGCCGACCAGTCGGCCGTCGAGGCGCTGCGCCGGGAGTACGGGCTCGACGCCTCGCTGCCCGTCCAGTACGTCCAGTTCCTCCGGCGGGCCGCCACCCTCGACTTCGGTGAGTCGTTCCGGCTGCACGACGCCGCGACGAACCTGGTGCTCACCCACCTGTCGGCGACCGCCGCCCTGGCGCTGACCGCCTTCGCCATCGCCCTGGTCCTCGGGTTCGCCCTGGGCACCCTGGCGGCGACCCGACCCAACGGCGTCGTGGACCGGGTGGTCTCGGTGCTGTCGATGCTCACCCAGTCCCTGCCGACGTTCTGGGTCGGCATCATGCTGATCCTGGTCTTCTCCCGGTTCCTGCACCTGCTGCCCAGCTCCGGTGCCGCGTCCCCGGCCGCGATGGTCATGCCGGCGGTGACGCTGGCCCTGCCGCTGCTCAGCGTGGTGCTGCGGCTGGTGCGTTCCGGGCTGCTCGACGTGCTGCACGAGGACTACGTGGTCACCGCCCGGGCCAAGGGCCTGTCCGAGACCCGGGTCGTCGGCTGGCACGCCATGCGCAACATGCTGATCCCCGTCGTCACCGTGGCCGGCCTGGAGTTCGGCAGCCTGCTCGGCGGCGCGGTGATCGTCGAGACCGTCTTCGCCTGGCCGGGGGTGGGGCGACTGATGACCGACGCCATCGCCGCCCGCGACTACTCGGTCGTGCAGGCCTGCGTGATCACCGTCGCGGTGATCTTCATCGTCATCAACCTGCTCGTCGACCTGCTGTACGTCCGGCTGGACCCCCGGGTCCGCGAGAGCGTCTGAGAGGTGACCACCGTGTCCGACGGCGTACCCGGCCCGGCCGTGCTCGGCGCCCCGCTCGTGCCCACCGACGGCGGTCCGCCCGACGCGACGTCGACCCCGCCGGCCGCCCCACCCCGCCGCCGACGTCGCCGGCTGCGCCTGTGGCTCCCCCTCGGGGTGATCGCCGCCTACCTGGTCGCCGGGGTGATCGGGCCGCTGATCGCCCGGTACGACCCGATCGCGACCTCCGTCGCCGACCGGCTGCTCCCGCCGGGCAGCCGGATGTCCGACGGCGGCCTGGCCCTGCTCGGCACCGACCAGGTCGGCCGGGACCTGCTACCCCAGATCATGCAGGGCGCCCGGATCTCGTTGCTGGTCGGCGCGGCGACCCTGCTGCTGGCCGGAACGGTGGGCGCTGCGGTCGGCATCCTCTGCGGCTACCTCGGCGGGGTGGTGGACGCGACAGTCATGCGGCTGGCCGACATCCAACTGGCCTTCCCGTCCATCCTGCTCGCCGTCTTCGTCGCCGGCGTGCTCGGTTCCAGCGTCACCAACGTCGTACTCACCCTGTCCATCACCACCTGGCCGATCTTCGCGCGGGTCGCCCGCGCGCAGACCATGGCGACCCGCTCCCGGGACTTCGCCAACGCGGCCCGCACCCTCGGCGCCGGGCCGTGGCACGTCGTACGGCACTGCGTGCTCCCCGCGGTGGCCAGCCCGTTGCTGGTCATCGCCACCGTCCAGCTCGGATTCGTCATCGTCGCCGAGGCGTCGCTGAGCTTCCTGTCCCTGGGCATCCCGGCCGGCACGCCGAGCTGGGGCACCACCATCGCCAACGGCCGCGACTACCTGGCCAGCGCCTGGTGGATCGCCACCCTGCCAGGCCTGGTCCTGGCCGTCTTCGTGGTCTGCGTCGGCGTGCTCGGCGACGAACTACGGGACCGCTCCGATCCGAACCTCTCCACCCGGTAACCCGTCAGCGAAATGGGAAGACATGAGATCTTCGACCATCCGACTCGGTGCGTTGGCCCTCGCCGGCGTACTCGGACTGACCGCGTGCTCCTTCGGCTCCGACGACCCCGCCGGTGACGGCGGCGGCGTCACCACCCTGCGGGTAGCCAACCCGACCCCGGTGGTCTCGTTGAACCCGTTCGCCGCGAACTCGGCGGACCAACCCACCCTCACCGTCGTCCAGGAGGTCTTCGAGACCCTCGTGGTCCGCGAGGACGGGAAGATCGCCCCGAAGCTCGCCGAGAGCTGGACCAACCCCGACCCGCTGACCTGGCAGTTCGTGCTGCGCAGCGGCGTCACCTTCGCCGACGGGACGCCGATGACCAGCGCCGACGCCAAGGCGTCGCTCCGGGCGCTGATCGACGGCAAGGGGCCGCTGGCCGGGCTGTGGGCCACCGTCGACGACATCCGCACCCCCGACGAGCGCACCCTGACCATCCACACCACGAGCCAGCTCGGCACCGTGCTGAGCAACCTCACCCTGCTCTGGATCGCCCCCGCCGCCAAGCTCGGCGACAACGCGTTCTTCGACGCCCCGTACGGCACCGGCCCGTTCAAGGTCTCGTCGTTCACCGCCGGCCAGAGCGTGAACCTGGTCCGCAACGACAACTACCGGGGCGACCGGCCGAAGCTGACCAGCATCTCCTACCGCTACATCCCCGAGGTGTCCGGCCGGGTGACGGCGCTGTCGAACAACGAGATCGACGTGACCTGGGGCCTGCCGCCGGACCAGCTGACCGGGCTGCGGGACAACAAGGACCTGACCGTCCGGTCGTTCCCGACGTACGCCAACTACTACATCTGGTTCAACAGCTCCCGCAAGCCGTTCACCGACGCGCGGGTCCGGCAGGCCATGTGGCACGCGGTCGACTTCGCGAAGATCAGCAAGTCGCTGTTCGACCAGGCCGGGACCCCGGCCACCGGCCCGCTGCCGGAGGCCGTGTTCGGCGCCGCCGGCCAGAACCCGTACGCCTACGATCCGGACCGGGCCCGGCAGTTGCTCACCGAGGCCGGCTACCCGGACGGGTTCAGCACCACGATGATGTGGAGCAGCGGCTGCTGCACCAACGGCAACTCCTTCGCCGACGCGATGATCAGCGACTGGGCCAAGGTCGGCATCGTGGTCAAGCCCCAGGAACTGGAACGGGCCACCTGGCTGGACAAGCTGCTCAAGCTCGACTGGGACAGCACGATGACCACCGGCAGCACGGTCACCGGCGACGCCGACTTCACCCTGGCCCGGCTGTATCTGTCGACCGCCAAGCGCAACGGCTACGCCAACCCGGAACTGGACCGCATCCTGCTCGCCGCCCGCGCCGAACTCGACCAGGACAAGCGGGCCACCCTGTACGCCCAGGCCGGCAAGATCGTCTGGGACCAGGCGGTGGGCATCTTCCCGCTCGACCTCAACGGCAACGTCGTGCTGCGCGGCAACGTCGAGGGGTTCACCCCGACCCCGAACGACCTGCCCGACTTCGCCGGCGTGTCGCTGCGCTGACCCGAGAACCGGACCCGGAGGACCCGATGGTCGCACCACCGCACACCCCCCGTCCCCTGTTGACGGTCGACGATCTCGTCGTCTCGTTCGACGGCCCGCTCGGCGCCTACCGGGCGCTCAACGGCGTCTCGTTCTCCGTCGGCAGGGGCGAGACCCTGGCGATCCTGGGGGAGTCCGGGTCCGGTAAGTCGGTCACCGTCCGCGCGGTGATGGCGCTGCTGCCCCGGCACAGCGCCACGATCGAACGCGGCACCATCCGCTACGACGGCGAGGAGATCTCCGCGCTGCCGGTACGGCGTACCCGCGAATTGTCCGCCACCGAGATGGCGATGGTCTTCCAGGACTCGTTGACCGCGCTCAACCCGGTGGTCCGGGTCGGCCAGCAGATCGCCGAACTGTTCCGGGTCCGGCAGCGCACCTCACGCCGGGAGGCCTGGCGGCGCGCGGTCGCCGGCCTGGAACGGGTCGGCATCCCGAACGCCGCCCGTCGGGCCCACGACTACCCCCACCAGTTCTCCGGCGGGATGCGCCAGCGGGTGGTGATCGCGATGGCCCTCGCCCTGCGCCCCCGGCTGCTCATCGCCGACGAGCCGACCACCGCGCTGGACGTGACGGTGCAGGCGCAGATCATGGACCTGCTGCGCGAACTGCGCGAGGCCGACGGGATGTCGATGATCCTCATCACCCACGACCTCGGGGTGGTCGCCGACGTGGCCGACCGGGTCGCCGTCATGTACGCCGGCACGGTCGTCGAGTCGGGCCCGCTGCGCACCGTGTACGACGCCCCGGCCCACCCGTACACCCGGGGGTTGATGGCCTCGGTCCCCGCCCCCGACCGCCCCGGCGAGCGGCTGACGCCGATCGAGGGGATGCCGCCGTCGCCACTGGCGACGCCGGCCGGCTGCCCGTTCCACCCCCGGTGCCCGGTCGCCCGCAGCGCCTGCCGCACCGACCGGCCGACCCTGCGCACCGTCGCCGCCGGCCACGAGGCGGCCTGCCACTACGCCGAGGAGGTGATGGCCGGTGTCGACGTCGCAGACGCGGCTTGAGGTCCGGCAGCTCCGGGTCAGCTATCCGACCCACGGCGGTCTGCTGCACCGGTCGGCGGCCGTGCACGCGGTGGAACGGCTCAGCCTGACCGTCACCACCGGCCGCACCCTGGGCCTGGTCGGCGAGTCCGGCTGCGGCAAGTCCACCCTGGCCCGGGCCATCGTCGGCCTGCGCCGACCGACCGGCGGCGAGATCTGGTACGCCGGCGAACGGGTCGACACCGCCGACGCGGCCCGCCGACGCCGGCTGACCGCCGAGATCCAGATGGTCTACCAGGACCCGTACTCGTCGTTGAACCCCCGCAAGAAGGTGTCCTTCATCGTCACCGAGGGGTGGCGGGTGCACCGCGGTTCCGTCCCCCGCGACCAGTGGCCGGCCCGCACCGCCGACCTGCTGGCCCGGGTCGGTCTCGCCGCCGAACTCGCCGACCGGTATCCGCACCAGCTGTCCGGCGGTCAACGCCAGCGGGTCGGCATCGCCCGCGCCCTGGCCATGTCGCCCCGGATCCTGGTCTGCGACGAGCCGGTCAGCGCGCTGGACGTGTCGGTCCAGGCGCAGACCCTCAACCTCCTCGCCGACCTGCGGGCCGACCTGGGGCTCGGCTACCTGTTCATCGCGCACGACCTGTCGGTGGTCCGGCACATCAGCGACGACCTCGCGGTGATGTACCTGGGCCGGATCGTGGAGACCGGCCCGGCGGCGACGGTGTACGACACCCCGGCCCACCCGTACACCCGGGCACTGATCTCGGCGGCCCCGGTGCCCCGCCCCTGGGCGAGCCCGCCGGCCGAACGCATCCTGCTCACCGGCGAGGTGCCGTCCCCGGCCTCGCCACCGTCCGGCTGCCGCTTCCGGACCCGGTGCCGCCTCGCCCAGCCGCGCTGCGCCGAGGTCGAACCGGAACTGCGCACGGTCGCCGGACGCGAGGTCGCCTGCCACTACGCCGAGGCCAGCCTGGCCGACAGCGCACCGTCGCACCCGGCGGTGACCCGGTGAGCGGCGTCGAAGCCGTCCGGGTCGGGGTCGACCTGGGCCAGGGCGGCTGCCGTGCGGTGGCCCGGCACGGCCGGTCGACCGGGCACGCCGAGACCCCGGGCTTCTGGGCCGGTGACGCCGACGCCCGGATCGCCGAGGCGGTGGCCGGCGCGCTGGCCGACCTGGGCCCGCTCGGCCCGGACCCGACGGTGCTGGTCGGCGTCGGCATGACCGGGCTCAACGGCCGGCCCCCGGCGACCGACGCCCTGCGGGCCGGGCTGAGCACCCTCGGTCGGGCCGGGCGGCTGCGGGTCGCCGACGACAGCGTGACCGCCTACCTCGGTGCCCTCGGCCCGGTCGCCGGCGCGGTCGTCGCCGCCGGCACCGGCGCGGTGGCCCTCGCCGCCGACGCCGCCGGCCGGACCGCCCGCTCCGACGGCTGGGGCGCCGACCTCGGCGACCGGGGCTCGGGACACTGGATCGGCCGGACCGCGATCCGGCTCGCCCTGCGCGACCGGGACCGGGCCGCGCCCGGCCGGCTCGCCGACGCGGTGACCGCCGCCTGGGGGCCGGTCGAGACGCTGCCGGCCCGCTGGCGGGCCGACCCGCCGACCCCGGAACGGGTCGCGGGCTTCGCCGCCACGGTCGCCGACCTGGCCCGCGCCGGCGACGACGACGCCGGACGGATCTGGTGCCGGGCCGGCGAACTGCTCGCCGAGTCGGTGGCCGGGGCGCTGTTCCGGGCCGGCCTCGGTGCGGCCCCGGTCCCGGTCGCCGGCACCGGCGGGGTCTTCCGGGCCACCGACCTGCTCTGGCCGTCGTTCACCACGGCGCTGCGCGCCGCGGCGCCCGCGGCGCAGCCGGTGCCGGCCGCCGGGGACCCGCTCGCCGGTGCGCTGGCCCTGGCCGACGCACCGCCCGGCCCGTTCGCCGCACTCACCGTCCAGACCGACTTCGACGCAAAGGCAGAACACCGATGAACGTGGCCGATGCCATCCGTGGACGCCTGGTCGTCTCCTGCCAGGCCCAGGGCCGCAGCCCGTTCCGGGACACCGGACACATGATGGCGATGGCGGCCGCGGCCGTGCTCGGCGGCGCCGCCGGGCTGCGGGGGCAGGGCGTGGACCACGTGCGGGGCATGGTCGATCTCGGGGTGCCGGTGGTCGGGCTGGTCAAGCGGCACACCCCCGGCAGCCCGGTCTACATCACCCCGACCGAGGCCGACGTGACCGCGCTGACCGGTGCCGGGGCGCAGATCGTCGCGGCCGACGCCACCGGCCGGCCCCGGCCCGGCGGGGAGAAGCTGTCCGACCTCGTCGCGGCGACCCACGCCGGCGGGGCGCTGTTCATGGCCGACGTCGACAGCCTGGACGCGGCCATGGCCGCCGTCGACGCCGGTGCCGACCTGGTCGGCACCACGCTGTCCGGATACGTCACCGGCCCCGTCCCGGACGGACCGGACATCACCCTGGTGGGGACGCTCAGTCGACATTGTCCGGTTCCGGTCATCGCGGAGGGGCGATACCGTACCCGTACCCAGGTCGCGGCGGCGTTCGACGAGGGCGCATGGGCAGTCGTCGTCGGCACCGCCATCTCGGACCCGGTCAACACCACGCGCAGGTTCGCGCAGGCCTGCCCGCATCCCCGGTTGGACTCGTGATGACCACCAAACTGAGCCAGATCCGCACCGAACTCCGGCACCGCGTCGCGGGCCTGCCGGCGCACTCGGCCCTGCCCCGCGAACGGGACCTCGCCGAGGAACTCGGCGTGAGCCGGACGACGCTGCGCCAGGCGCTGCGCGAACTGCTCGACGCCGGCCTGGTCTACACCATCCGGGGGCAGGGCACCTTCGTCTCGGACACCCGGATCGCCAAGGGCACCAGCCTCAGCGGGTTCACCGAGGACATGCTGGCCCGGGGCCTGCTGCCGAGCAGCAAGCTGATCGTCGCGGACGCGATGGTCGCCCGCGACGCGACGGCCTCCGAACTCGGCCTGCCCGAGGGGTCACTGCTCTACCGGGTGGAGCGGCTCCGGCTCGCCGACGGCGCACCGATGTGCCTCGAAGAGGTGCACCTGCCGGCCGACCTGTTCCCCGGGCTGCTGGTCGAGAACCTCGACAACGGGCTCTACGGGATCATGAAGGACCGGTACCACGTCCAGGTCACCGTGGCCCAGCAGATGATCGCCGCCGTGGTGCCCACCCGCCGGCAGTGCGACCTGCTGGAGATCCCGCCCTCGGCGGCGCTGCTCGAGGTACGCCGGATCGGCTACGACGGACGCGGCCGGGCCGTCGAACGCGCGGTGTCGCTCTACCGGGGCGACCGTTACCACTTCTCCCTGACGGCACGACGAGGCGAGGCGGACTGATGCGTACCACCCCGGCGGAGCAGCACACCGACGTCCTGGTGGTCGGCGGGGGCGTGGGCGGGATCGCCGCCGCGCTGGCCGCCTGCGAGGGCGGCGCCCGGGTCGTCGTGATCGAGCCGTACGGGTGGATCGGGGGACAGCTCACCTCGCAGGCGGTGCCGCCGGACGAACACCCGTGGATCGAGACGCACGGCTCGACGGCCAGCTACCGCCGGTTCCGGCAGGCGGTACGCGACCACTACCGGACCTGGTACCCGCTGGCGTCCGACGAGTCCACCCGGCCACTCAACCCGGGCAACGGCTGGGTCAGTCCACTGTGTCACGAGCCCCGGGCGGCGCTGGCGGTGCTCCAGGCCATGACCGCCCCCTGGCGGGCGGCGGGGCGGCTGACCGTGCACACCCGGGCGCAGGTCGAGCGGGCCCACACCGACGGGGACACGGTGACCACCCTGACCGTCCGACTCGCCGACGGCACGCTGCGCCACCTCGGCGCTAGCCTCGTCCTGGAGGCTAGCGAGACCGGTGAGCTGCTGGCCCTGGCCGGCATCGAGCACCGCACCGGCACCGAGTCGCAGGCGCAGACCGGCGAACCGAGCGCCCCGGACCGGCCCGCCCCGCTGAACATGCAGGCGGCCACCGTCTGCTTCGCCCTCGACCATGTCGACGGCGACCACACGGTGGACCGGCCTGCCGACTACGACCACTGGCGGACCCGGACGGCGCCCGGCTGGCCGGGCCCGCTGTTCAGCTGGACCTACCCCGATCCGCGCACGGGTCGCCCGGTCACCGGCCGGTTCACCCCCAACCCCCGCTCGACGGCGACCTCGATGGAGGAGGGCCTGATGGCGCCGGAGCTGTGGACGTACCGGCGGGTCATCGACCGGCAGGCGTTCCGGCCCGGCCTGTTCGCCAGCGACGTGACGCTGGTCAACTGGCCGATGAACGACTACCTGGACGGGCCGCTGTTCGACGTGCCGGACGCCGCGCGGCACGTCCGGCGGGCCAGGGAGGCCAGCCACGCGTTCCTGTACTGGTTGCAGACCGAGGCGCCCCGCCCGGACGGCGGCACCGGTTTCCCCGGCCTGCGGCTGCGCCCCGACGTGACCGGCACCGCCGACGGCTTCGCGCAGGCGCCGTACATCCGGGAGGCCCGCCGGTTGGTGGCGGTGACCACGCCGACCGAGCAGGACCTGTCGGTCGCGGTGCGTGGGGCCGCCGGTGCGGTCCACTATCCCGACACGGTCGGCACCGGCCACTACCGGATCGACCTGCACCCGACGACCGGCGGCGACGGCTACCTCGACGTGGCGGCGCACCCGTTCGAGATCCCGCTGGGGGCGTTGCTGCCCGAGCGGGTCACCAACGTGATCGCCGCCGGCAAGGCCGTCGGCACCACCCACATCACCAACGGCTGCTACCGGGTGCACCCGGCCGAGTGGTCGATCGGGGAGGCCGCCGGCGCGTTGGCCGCGTACTGCCTGGACCGGCAGATCCCGCCGCACGGGGTCCGCGACAGCGCGAAGTCGCTTGAGGACTTCCAGTCCGAGCTGGCGCGGCGGGGGGTCGACCTGCGCTGGCCGACGGCCATGGCGACGGCCCCGGGGTCGGCGGGAGGCGACGCCCTGCCCCGCTGAGCCCGACGTCCGGGGGAGTGCCGAGCCCCCCGCCGTCAGCGACGACCGCTGGTCAGGGCGACGAGATACTGCCCGCCGCCCTCCTCGACGCTGGCGGTCACCGGCAGTCCGGGCACCAGCCGGGAGAACCGGTCGACCAGCCAGTCCGCCGTCTCCTGGGCGTCCCTGCGGCGCGGACAGCGGGCGACCACCTCACGGCCCGCCTTGCGGGAGAGCCGCTCGGCGACGGTGATCAGCGGCGCGGGCTCCACCACGTGCAGGTGATCCGGCCAGGCGATGACGACCTTGACTGCCCCCTTGCGGCTGTTGCAGGCGCGGTGGGCGAGCCGCTCCACGACCTTGGCCTTCCGGTCGGCGGTGCGGCTGTCGACGCTGGGGCCACGCGCGTGGTTCACCGACATGTCGGCGTCGACCGGCTCGTCGCACACCCAGCATCGCCAACCGTCCCGCTGCGCGACCTCATCGAGGAGACTCATCCGTGCAACCTAGCCTGCCGCCGGGCGACCGGACCGGCCGGCGGACCACCGGGTCGCGGGGACGACGCGGCGGTCACCCGCCGGGTCGTCCCCGCGCCGTCAGAAGCCGCTTCCGCCCCCTGTCCCGGGCGGGCGGCCCGCGCCCACCCGGGACAGGCGGTGTTCAGGAGGCGGTGCAGACCGGGGTCAGGCCGCCGGCGGACCCGGTGCCCTGGAAGCCGAACTCGGTGTACTGGCCGGCGGCGACCGAGCCGTTGTAGTTGACGTTGCTGAACTGGACGCTACCGCTGGTGCCGGTGCGGTTGGCGTTCCACACGCTGGTGACCGCGGCGCCCGACGGCAGGGTGAGCTGGACGTTCCAGCCCCGGATCGGCGCGCTGCCGGCGGTCACCCGGACGGTGGCGACGAAACCGCCGGTCCAGGAGTTCAACGACACCGTGGCCGTGCAGCCGGTCGTCGGCGGCGGCGTGGTAGGCGGGGGAGTCGTCGGCGGCGGGGTGGTGGGGGGCGGCGTCGTCGGCGGCGGGGTGGTGGGCGGCGGGGTGGTCGGCGGTGGCGTGGTGGGCGGTGGCGTGGTGGTCGGCGGGGTCGTGCCCCGGCCCTTGTTCAGCTCGTCGAGGACGGCGTAGTACGCCGCCTTCTTCTGGTAGCTGCCGTTGCCGCCGGTGAACAGCAGGCCCCGCTCGGAGGAGCGCCACGACTCGCTGTCGGAGATGCCCCAGACGGTGATGCCGGTGCACTTCGCGACGTTCAGGCAGGCCCGGACGACCTTGCGGTAGTTCTCCGCCTGGCCGGTGCCGATGTCGTTGTTGCTCAGGTCGTCGTCGATGTCCACCTCGGACAGGTGCACCTCGACGCCGAGGTCGGCGAAGCGTTGGATGTTGGCCTGGAGGTCGTTGCTGATGATGCTGTTCGGGTTGTCGTTGAAGTGCGACTGGAACCCGACGCAGTCGATGTACTGGCGGTAGGTCCGCACGATGTCGTACAGCGCGTTGGCCTTGCGGTTCGGGCCACCGCCCTGGACGGTCAGCCCCTCGACGTCGTAGTCGTTGATGCAGAGCTTGGTGGAGTATCCGCCGGCCTGCACGACCTGCTTGGCCCGGATGAACGAGTCCCGGATGACGTCGGTGTCCCCGGCGTCGAAGAAGTCGCCGTCGCCGTTGGCGTCCCGGTTCATGGTGTGCGGCCACTGGTTGCGGCGGCGGCCGGTGTTGTTGTCCTCCAGCGACTCGTTGACCACGTCCCAGTAGGCGATCTTGCTGCCCCAGCGGTTGATGGCGTTGCCGATGAAGGTGTTCAGCGTGGCCTGGCTGGCCCCCTGGAGCGCGCCGGCCTGGGAGTGCCACACCAGCGTGTGCCCCCGGACCAGCATGCCGTTGCTCTGCGCGTGGTTGACCAGCTGGTCCGCGCCGCTGGTGTTCTGCAGCCCACCGCTCGACGTGGCGATCCGGTCGGGCTTCATGTCGTTCTCGGGGGTCAGCTGGCCGAATTCCTGGGCGAGGATCGGGTAGAGCCGGTTCGGTGAGGACGCGGTGCCGAAGAACAGACCGGCCTTGGCCGCCGCGGCCCGCAGCGTGGTCTCGGCGGCGGCGGCCGGGGTGCCGGACTGGACCGCCACCGCGCCGCCGACCAGTAGCAACACCGCCGCCGGCAAGGCTGTTCTGCTCACTATCCTGCGTCGCCTCAGGCTGCTGCCCACGGACCCTCCTCGGTACACGACTTCAATAATCGATGCATGTGTATGCCTATCGAAGGGTCAGTATCGATACCGGTCGACCATACTGTCAACAACTTTCGGAAATGTTCCGGAAACCTCTCCGGGGTTGGCGATCCGGCGGGGAGCAGGTTCGCGCAGGTGGACGCGAGGCGGGCCGGGGCCGGCGGGGGGATGGCGCGCGGACGGGTCCGCCGCTGACCGGGCGGACGCCGAAACATTCGAAACCCCGGAGTGCCCGTCGGCGGAAACGCGCTGGACAGGCCGCCGATCCGACGCGTACCTTGCCGCTGCCCCGTCCGCACCGCCCGAGGAGGTGAGACCCCGTGAACGTCGTACCGATGTGGGTGCTCCCCCGTCCCGTCACGGTCGGGCGACCGACGTAGCCGTCGCCCGGGAGTGCCCCACCGCCAGGCTCTCCCGAAAGGCTCCCCGTGTCCCGGCCGCAGTTCCCCACCCCCTCGCCCGTCGACCCGACCGTGCCCACCCCGGTCGGCGACCCCGGCCCCGACCTTCCGCCACCGGCCGGCACCGGTCCGCTGCCCCGGGACGCCGACGTGATCATCGTCGGCTGCGGCCCGACCGGCGCGATGCTCGCCGCCGAACTACGCCTGCACGACATCCGGGTGCTCGTCCTGGAGCGGGAGACCGAACCCCCGTCGATGGTGCGGATCGTCGGCCTGCACGTGCGCACCATCGAGCTGATGGCGATGCGGGGGCTGCTCGACCGCCTGCACGAACACGGCCGGCGACGACCCGCCGCCGGCTTCTTCGCCGCCATCGCCGCGCCCCCGCCCCCCGGCCTGGACACCGCCCACCCCTACCTGCTGGGCATCCCGCAGCCGGTCGTGGTGCGGCTGCTCGACGAGCACGCGACCGGCCTCGGGGCGCAGGTCCGCCACGGCACGCCGGTGGTGGGCCTCGACCAGGACGACGCGGGGGTGCGTGTCACCCTGGCCGACGGGCACCGGCTGCGGGCCCGCTACCTCGTCGGCTGCGACGGCGGCCGCAGCACCGTGCGCAAGCTGCTCGGGGTCGGCTTCCCCGGGGAGCCCACCCGGACCGAGACGCTGATGGGGGAGATGGCGGTCGGCATGTCGCCCGAGGAGATCGCGGCCACGCTGGCCGGGCTCGGGGAGGTCGACAGACGCTTCAGCCTCACCCCCTTCGGCGGCGGGTCCTGCCGCGTCGTCGTCCCCGCCGCCGGGGTCGCCGACCGTACGGTGCCACCCACCATCGCCGACGTCCGACAGCAGTTGCGCGCCGTCGCCGGCACCGACTTCGGGGTGCACTCCCCGCGCTGGCTGTCCCGCTTCGGCGACGCCACCCGGCTCGCCGACGCCTACCGGGTGGGGCGGGTGCTGCTGGCCGGCGACGCGGCGCACATCCATCCGCCCATCGGCGGGCAGGGCCTCAACCTCGGCGTGCAGGACGCGGTCAACCTCGGCTGGAAACTGGCCGCCCAGATCCGGGGCTGGGCACCGGTCACCCTGCTGGACACCTACCAGGACGAACGCCGCCCGGTCGCCGCGGACGTGCTGGACAACACCCGCGCCCAGACGGAACTGCTGTCCACCGGACCCGGCCCGGCGGCGGTACGCCGGCTGCTCACCGAACTGGTCGGCCTCGACGCGGTGAACCGCCACCTGACCGAGAAGATCACCGGGATCGGCGTCCGCTACGACCTCGGCCCGGGACCCGACCTGCTCGGCCGGCGGCTGCGTGACCTCGACCTGCGATCGGGTCGCCTCTACGACCGGCTGCGCCACGGCCGGGGCCTGCTGCTGGACCGCACCGGCCGGCTCGGCGTCGCCGGCTGGGCCGACCGGGTCGACCACCTCGCCGACCCCACGGCGGCCCTGGACGCCCCCTGCGTCCTGCTGCGCCCCGACGGTCACGTCGCCTGGCTCGGCGACGACCGGGCCGACCTGGACGACCACCTGACCCGCTGGTTCGGCCGGCCCACCGGCTGACCCCTGCCGGCCTGGCCGTGCCGGGAACACCCCGGCACGGCCAGGCCGGGCCGGCCGACCGAGTAGGAATACTCAGGTATCCACCGCACCCGGCCTCAGGACCCGGCGCGCCGGCCCGGACAGAGTGGTCGGCATGGCCGAGCTACCGCACCGACCCGTCGCCCTGCGTACCGTCGAATCGCCGTTGCCGGCCGTGGTGGCGCACGGCCGGCAGGTCGGCCTGGGGGCCCTCGGCCGCGCGGTGGCCGCGCTGGGCCGGCTCGCCGCCCGGCACCCCGCCGGCTGGCGCTGGACGGCCCGGCGGCACCACCCGGTGCTCGACGGGCTGGCCGCCGCGCACGCCCGGACGGTGTGCGCGCGGGCCGCCCGGCAGGTCCCCGCCTACCGCGCCTTCCTGCAAGCCCGCCCGGCGGGCGTACGCCGCCGGCTCACCGACTTCCCCGAGACCGACAAGCGCAGCTATGTGACGGCGCACGACGCCGCCGCCCGGTGCCGGCACGGGCGGCTGCCCACCCGGGGGGTGGTCGTCGACGAGTCGGCCGGCTCGGCCGGGCAGCCGTTCAACTGGCCGCGCAGCGAACGGGAACTGCGCGCCGTGCACCGGGACATCGCCGGCTACACCGGGCTGGTATTCCCGATGCGCCGACCGTTCGTCATCAACGCCTACTCGATGGGCGCCTGGGCCACCGGGACGACCACCGGCGCGGCGATGGCCCGGATCGCGGTGGTGAAGAACACCGGCCCCGACCTCGGGAAGATCATCGACACGCTGCGGGAGTTCGGGCCCGAATTCGACTACCTGGTGACCGCCTACCCGCCGTTCCTCAAACACCTGCGCGACCGGCTCGACGCCGAGGGTTTCCCCTGGTCGCGCTACCGCGTCGCGGCCAGCTGCGGCGGGGAGGGGATGACCGAGGCGCTGCGCGACTACCTGGAGCAACGCTTCACCCTCGTCCGGTCGGCGTACGGGGCGTCGGACCTGAGCATCGGCATCGGCGCGGAGACCCGCTTCACGGTGTGGCTGCGCAGGCGTCTGCAGACCGACCGGGGGCTGCGCGACGCCCTGCTCGGCACCGACGAGCAACGGCTGCCGATGGTGTTCCAGTACAACCCGTTCGCCACCTACCTGGAGACCAACGAGCGACGGGAACTGCTCTGCACGGTCACCGGCGGCGACGTGCTCCAGCCCCGGCTGCGGTACAACGTCGGGGACGAGGCGCTGCTCGTGCCGTACCGGCGGGCCGTCGACCTGGTCTGCGCCGACCCGGTACGCCGGGCCGAACTGCGCACCGCGCTCGCCGCCGAGCGGATGACCCTGCCGCTGCTGCTGCTCTTCGGTCGCAGCGACTCCACCATCTCCTACCTCGGCGCGAACCTCTACCCGCAGGACGTCGAGTACGGCCTCTACGTCGGCAACCCGTACGCCGCCGAGATCAGCCGGTTCTGCCTGGCGCTGGTCGAGGACGCGACGCTGGAGAGCCGGCCGGTGATCCACCTCGAACTGCGCCGCCCGCTGGCCGCCGCGCAACGCGCCGCGCTCGCCGACGCGTGCCGGCTCGGCGTACGCCGGCACCTGACCTCGGTCTCCCGCGACTTCGCGCAGTCCCTGGTGGAGGACTCCACCGCCGGGGACCTGCGGGTCGAGCTGCACACCCCCGGCACCGGCCCGTTCGCCGGGCAACAGAAGATCAAGAACAGCTACCTGGTGAGGTGACCATGCGTACCCGTGACTTCTCCCGAGCCCCCGCGCAGGCCCGCGCCGGCGCCATGTTCATCGGCGGCACCCGCTACACCAACCCGCTGGTGCTGCTGCGGCTCGCCCCCTCCTGGTTCCGGATGCTGCGCGACATGCGCCGGATGAACGGCTACTGCTGGCACACCGTCTACTGGCAGTTCCCGCTGACCCTCGGCACCATCGCGTTCTTCACCGACCGCGACGCGATGCTGCGTTTCGCCCGTACCCGGCACCACCGCCGGCTGATGGTCTGGCTGACCGACGGCACCCGCAACGCCACCGCCGGCTTCATCCGGCTCTACACCGCCAGCCCCGACGGCTACTCCAACGGCACCTGGCGGGCCGAGGGCCCCGAGATGGGTCACATCGCCACCTTCACCCCGCTGGGCGCGGAGACGACCGGGCCGGCGGTACGCCGATGAGCCCCGCCCGGCACCGGTTCACCCGGGTCACCGACCGGCGCGGCCTGCGGCAGTTCCTGGCCTTCGGCGACCGCCTCTACGTCGGCGAACCCCGCCACGTGCCCACCCCCCGCCAGCAGATCCGCCGCTGGTGGCGCGACGGCGTACCGCTGTACCTGCTGCGCGACGCCGCCGGCACGGTCGTCGGCCGGACCACCCTGCACACCGACGCGGACTTCGACGCCAAGCTCGGCCGCCGGTGCCAGCTCTTCGGGCTCACCGAGTTCACCGAGCCGGCGGCGCAGCCGCTGTTCGACGCGATCACCGCGCACGCCGGCACCGACCGGGACCTGATGTTCGGCCCGGTGGCGCTGCTCCCCAACCAGGCCGGCGGCGTGATCACCTCCGGGCACGCCGAGCGGGGCTTCGTCGACAGCGCCTGGAACCCGCCGTGGTACGCGACCGCCTACGAGGCGTCCGGGTTCGTCCGCCGGTTCGAGGCCGACACCTGGATCTGCCCCGTGCCCGCCCCGCCGGAGCCGGTCCCGCCCGTGCACGTCGACCCGGACGGCGCGCGGATCGCACTGCACCGGGGCGACGTCCGCCGCCTCGACGAACAGCTCGACCTGCTACGCGGAATGCTCAACGCCTCCTTCGCCCAGCTCGGCTACTACACGCCGATCTCCGCCGCGCAGCTACGGCGGCAGACCGACGGGCTGGCGTACCTGCTGGACGAGTCGCTGCTGCTCTACCTGACCCGCGACGGCGAACCGGTGGCGTTCGTGCTATGCGTACCCGACATCTCAGAGTTCCTGATCGCCGTCCGGGGCGACCTGCACCTGCTCAACCAGGCCCGGTTGCTGGCCGCCCGCCGCCGCTACCGCCGGGAGGCCGTGCTGATCGTCAAGGGGGTGCTCCCGCAGCACCAGGGACGCGGCTACCAACGGCTGCTCTCCACCCACCTGCACCGCAACCTGTACACCGGCGGCTACACCACACTGCGCAGCACCTACGTCGGGCGGGACAACGCCGCCTCGGCCGCCCAGTACCGCCGCCTCGGCGGTCGCCCGCTGCACGGGTACACCTTCTACGCCAGGGAGCGCTGATGGACCACGACGCGTTCCGCGCCCTCGAACCGTGGTGTTGGCGGGCACCGAGCGCGCACAACACCCAGCCGTGGCGGCTGCGCTACGAACCCGACGCGATCCGGATCGGCTGGGACCCCGCCCACACCCTGCCCGTCGGCGACCCCACCGGCCGGGACCTGCGGCTGTCCCTCGGCGCGTTCGTCGAAACCTGCCTGATCGTCGCGGCCGACGCCGGCCTGCGGCTGGAGTACGTCGCCGACCACGACGAACACCACCGGTGGGTGGGGCTGCTGCGCCCCGCGCCCGAGCGTCACCCGACGCCGTTCCGCACCACCGACGTGTGGGAACGCCGCACCCACCGGGGCGTCCTCGCCGGGGCGGTGGGCCCGGACACCCGCGCCGCGCTGGACGCGGTCGCCCGCCCTGCCGGCGGCGGCGTGCGGGCCGTGCCGGACGCCGGCCGGCTCGGCACCCTGCTGCGCACCGCCGACCGCCGGCAGTACGCCGACCCGGCGGTCGTCGCGGAACTGCGGCACTGGCTGCGGCTGGACCCGACACATCCGGGCTACCACGCCGACGGGCTCACCGACAGGTGCCTCACCCTGTCGCGTCCCGCCGCCGTCGGGCTGCGCGCGGCACTGGCCGGGTACCCGGTGCTGCGTCCGCTGGGCCTGCCCCGGCTGCTCGCCGCCGCCGACGACCCCCTCGCCCGCGGCGGCACCGTGCTGGTCCTGCTCGCCCCGGAGCACCTCGACCCGCCCGGCCAGGTCGAGTTCGGACGGGTGCTGCTGCGGGCCTGGCTGACCCTGCACACGGCGGGCCTGGCCGCCCACCCGCTGAGCCAGCTCATCGACGTCCCCACCACCCGGACGGCGCTCGGTGCGCTGCTCGACGTCGCGCCGCAGCGCCTGCTGCACGTCACCCGGGTCGGCCGACCCACCCGCCCCGCACCCCGCTCGGCCCGCCGGGTCCGGGCCTGACCGGCGCACCCACGGCCGACGCCCGACGGCCGGGGTGGACTGTCCGGTTGCCGACCGCGACCGGCGGCCGGCCCGCGTACGGTGACCGCGCAGACCGCGTCGAGCACCGTCGGAGGCCCGATGACCCGCAGCACGTCGCCGCCGACCGGCCGGGACACGACCGTCGACGACCTGGTCCGGTCGGCCGTGCGGGCGGTCGCCCCCGACGAGGAGCCGCTGCTGGCCCTCCTCACCCCCGAGTACCACCGCCGCCCCGGCCACTGGCGGCGTGACCCGGCCGGGCTGACCCGGGTCGGCGGCGGCGAGGCCGGCGGCGGCGGCTTCGAGACGGTGGTCGAACCGCTCCTGCCGTACCTGCTGGTGCTCACCGGGATCGCGCTGGAGGCGCTGCGCGATGGCGTCCGCGACCAGGCCGCCGAGGCGGTCCGCGGCGGCCTGCGCGGCCTCGGTCGGCGGTGGCGTGGCCGCCGCGACCGGGCACTGCCCGCGCCACCGCCCGTGGTGCGGCTGCGGCCGGGACAGCTGCTGCGGATCGAGGAGGCGGTCACCGCCGCCGCCCGCGACCCCCGCTGGGCGCTCACCGAGGACCAGGTCGCCCTGCTGCGCGACGCTGTACGCGACGCGTTCGCCCGGCGGTTCGGCACCACCGGCGACGACGCCCCCGGAACCGATGTCGACGGTGGCTGAGGGCACCCGCACGCCCACCGCCCCGGCCGCCGCGCCGACGCCCGCGCTGCCCTCGACGACGCTCGGCCGGTTCGTGGCCGCGGTCACCGCGGTCGTCGGCACGAGCATGTTCGGCTGGTCGACGGTCCTCGTCGACGGCGACGCGACCCGGGCCCGCGCGCAGTGCGTGAGCGACGTGCTGCGGGCCCGGCCGTTCCCGGTCGACGTCCGGACCGGCGCGGTCGACGAGACGGGCCTGGCCGCCATCCGACGCTGCACCGCCGGCCTCGGAGCGGACGTGGTCCGCCAGATGCTCGTGGGGCTCGCCGTGCTCGCGGCGGTGACCGCGCTGGCCTATCTCGTCGCACCCTGGTGCGAGTGCCGGCTGCGCGGCCTGCGCCGTCTCGACCGCGTCCCCGGCACCGAGGCGCTGCGGGCCGACCTGGCCGAGCTGGTCCGCCAGGCCGGGCTGCGCCGGCCGCCGACGTTCGTGGTGTCCCGGTCCGCGCGGATCAGCGGCAACACCTTCGGCGCCGGCCCGTGGCGGTACGTCCGGCTGGACCTGGGCCTGGTGCACACCCACCGGGTGGCGCCCGGGGTGTTCCGCGCCGTCGTCCTGCACGAACTGGCCCACGTCCGCAACGCCGACATCCACCTCACCCGGCTGACCATCGCCCAGGCGTGGGCGTTCCCCCTCGGGGTGCTCGTCCCCGTCACGGTCACCTACCTGCGCTCCGGCGCCGGCCGGCACCTGCTCGCCGACTCCTGGCGGCTCGCCGCGTTCGCGCTGATCGTGCAGGTGTCGGCATGGTCGGTGCTGCGGGCCCGGGAGTTCACCGCCGACGCCCGGCTCACCGCCGCCGACGCCGCGACCGTCCGGTCGTTGCTCGCCGCCGACCACCGGCGGACCGGGCGGTGGGCCCGCCTCGGCGCGGTGTTCCGGTTCCACCCCCTGGCCCGGGCCCGCGCCGACACCCTCGACGATCCGGGCCGCCGGTTCACCGCCCGCCCGGTCGAGGCGCTCGGGGCCGGCCTCGCCGCCGGTATCGCCGCACCGTCGCTGCGGGACCTGACGACCAGCCTGCCCGCCGTCCTGCCGGGCACCGACCCGGTCACCGGCAGTGCCTTCGTCACCGGCATCCTGCTCGGGGTGCCGCTCGCCCTGGTCGTCACCGGGGCGCTGTGGCGCGCCGCCTGGTGGGCCCGGCACACCGGCAGCCGGGCCACCTCCGGCGTGGTGTTCGGCGCGGCGCTGGCCTGCGGCCTGCTCGTCGGCCGTCGCCTGGCCTGGCGGGTGGCGTACGCCGACGACCTGCGGGCCTGGTGGGTCGAGGCGCTGCTCGCCGTGCTGTGGATCGCCGGTGGCGCGCTGCTGGGCCGGTGGGTGGCCGACGGCGCGCGGGCCCACCTGCGGTGGCTCGTCCCGTCGGCGGTGCGCCGGACCCGGTGGGCGTGGGCCGGCGCGACCCTGGCCACGTCGGTGCTCACCGCCGGGTACGTGGCGATGCTGCTGATCCTCGACGCCGGGGCCGTCGACGACGGGTGGAGCATGCTGCGCCTGGTCGCCGCCCGCGAGGGCGTCGGGGCGGCGACCCCGCTGACCCTGCTGGACATGATCGCCTTCTACCTGCGGATCACCGCCGCCTCGGCCCCGTACCTGATCGTGTTGCTGCTGCTCGCGGCGCTGTTTCCGGTCCTGGCCGGCCGGGGCGCCACCCGGCGGGCGCTGCGGCTGGGCGTGACCGCCGGGGTGGTCGGCGCGCTGGTGCTGCCGCTGGTGCCCCTCGGCGTCGGCGCGGCGGTGCGTGACCCCGGGCTGGCGACGGCCACCGCGGCGACCCTGGTCACCAGCCACACCCTGTTGCCGGTCACGTTCGTCGAGCTGGGCGTCGCCGTGGCGGCGGTCGCCACCCGGCGGCTGTCGCTGCCGCACGGCCTGCTGGCCGCCCTCACGGCGGGGGCGCTGCTGACGCCGGCCGTGCTGGTCGCCGACGTGCTGCTGTCGTGTGTGGCCGGTGCGCCCGGCTGCGCCCTTGCCGTCGATCCCGACACCGCCGTTCGGGTCCTCACCCACGCCCTGGTCGTCGCACCGGTGGTGGCGGCGCTCGGTGCCGCCGTCGGGTCCGCCGTGACGGCCGGGCTCGCGGTGGCGGGCCGGCGTCGCTGGTGGTCGACGGCCGTGGTGGCGCTGCTTCTGGTGACCGGCGGGGCGGTCGTGGCCACCGGCCGCCGGCCACCGCCGGCCCGGGAGCACGACCCCTGCCTGGTGGGGGTGTGGCGGCTCGCGGCCGGCCGGACCCACCTGCCCGTCGCGGCCGATTCGCCGCTGGGCAGGATGGCCGGCCTCACCGCCGACACCGCCGTCGAGTTGTCCACCGGGGCGGCGGGCGGCCACGCCACCGCCTACCGGGTGGACGGCACCGCGACCGACCTGTACGACCTGTTCGTCGCCGAGGGGACCCTCAACGGGCACACCGTCCGCAGCGTGCAGCGCGGCACCGTCACCTACCGGTGGTCGGCCGGGGCCGGCCGGTACGCCCAACGTGACCAGGTCGCCGCCAGCGACCGGGTGCTGCGGGTCGACGACCGGGAACTGCCGCTGACCGGGCCGCCGGAGGACTTCGGCGGAACCTACCGCTGCACCGCCGACCGGCTCGTGATCAGGACGGATGCCGACGGTTCACGCAGCGAACAGACCTTCGTCCGCAGCCCGCTCTGACGGGCCGGCGGGACCCGTGCCGCGTCCGGCGGGCCCGACAGTGTCAGGCCGGGCCGGGATGGTCCGGGGCGCGACCGCTGACCTGTACGAAGGGGAAGCCGTTGACTACCACCCGGGGGTCGTCGAGGGCGGCCGTCGTCGCGGTGAGGTCGACGTCGGTCAGCCCGTGGGTCAGCAGGGCGGCCCGTAGCTGCGGGATGCCGGCCCGCAGCAGCCGGCAGCCCGGCCCGCCGCCACGCCAGCGCCCTGCTGTGGTGCCCGACCGCACCTCGGTCAGCCCCGCGTCGGCGAAGACGGCGGGGGCCCGCTGTGCCCACCCCGGGTCGAGGCCCCGGGCGGTGAGCGTCGCCACGTGCGCGGCCAGGTAGCGGATCAGCAGGTCGGCGGTGGCCGTGTCGGGCGCGTCGGCGACGAAGTCGACGGGCGGGTGGGCGAACTCGCCGATGAGCAGCGCGCCACCGGGCCGCAGCGCGGCGACCATCCGCCGCAGGGCCTCCTCCCGTCGGGGCAGGTGCCCGAGGACCAGCCGGGCGTGCACCAGGTCGAAGGTGCCCGGTGGCTGGTCGGTGACGATGTCCTCGCGGCGTACGACGAGGCGGGGCCGGGCCGGGATGTGCTGCGGGGCGATGTCCGTGGCGACCACCTCGGCGGCCCGTCCGGCCAGCCAGAGCGCGATGCTGCCGGCCCCGGCGGCCACCTCCAGGCAGCGCCGGCCGGTCAGCTCGCCGAGCCCGGTGAGCGCGGCCCGGGTCGGTTCGTCCAACAGGTCCGCCAGCGCGTCGTGGTGGGCGGTGGCCTGGTCGCTGGCGTTGTCGAAGGCGTAGCCCCGGGCGTCCACCCGACCATCGTGCCGTACGACGCGTAGCTACGGTGCCCCGGCCGACGTCCTCCACGTTCCTTCCACTCAACGGAAGGCATGCTCCCCGGCTGCGGCCCCGGACGCGATGATTCGTCTCCATCGATGGTCAGCCCGCTAGGAGGTCGTGCGGATGGAGTTCGCCCGGGACCAGTGGTACGTGGCGGCCCACGGCGTCGAGGTCGGGCGGGACCTGCTCGCCCGTACCGTGCTCGGTGAACCGCTGGTGCTGTACCGCACCGGGGCGGGGGAGGCGGTGGCGCTCGCCGACCGGTGCGTGCACCGGCGCTACCCGCTGTCGCAGAGCCGGCTCGACGGGGACACCGTCGTCTGCGGCTACCACGGCTTCACCTACGACCCGACCGGCACCTGCGTCTTCGTCCCCGGGCAACAGCGGATTCCGCGCACCGCGCGGGTCGCGGCGTACCCGGTGGTCGAGCAGGACTCCTTCGTCTGGGTGTGGATCGGCGACCGGGAACGGGCCGACCCGGCCACGATCCCCCGCGCGCCGTGGCTGGCCGACCCCCGGTACGCGGTGGTCCGTGGCATGGCCCCGCTGGACGCCCGCTACGGCCTGCTGGTGGACAACCTGATGGACCTGTCCCACGAGACCTACCTGCACGGCGGCTACATCGGCACCCCCGAGGTGGCGGACACCCCGATCACCACCGAGGTGGACGAGGACCGGGGCGTGGTGCACGTCAGCCGGCACATGGACGACGCCGAGTGCCCGCCGTTCTACGCCCGCTCGACCGGCATCCAGGGTCGGATCACCCGCTGGCAGGACATCGAGTACCACCCGCCGTGCCTCTACCTGCTGCACAGCCGGATCGCCCCGCAGGGCGTCTACCCGCCCGCGCAGGGGGAGGACAGCGCCGCCTTCCACGCCGAGATCGTCTACGCCATCACCCCGTCGACCGCGCACAGCACGTACGACTTCTGGGCGGTGGCCCGGGACTTCGCGGTCGACGACGAGTCGGTCAGCGCGTACCTGCACCAGAGCAACCACACGGTGGTGATGCAGGACGTCGCGGCGCTGAACATCCTGGAGCGGGTGATCGCGGCCGAACCGCAGCGGTACCAGGAGCTGAGCATCAACATCGACACCGGTGGGCTGGCCGCCCGGCGGCTGCTGGCCCGGCTGGTCGGGTCGGGGACGGCGGGAGCGCCCCGGTGACGCCCGGGGCCGGCGGGGGCCGGGTCTACCGGGTCCACTGGGTGCCGGGCACCGACACCCTGCGGGGCACCTGCCACTGCGGCGCGCAGCGGCTCGCCGAGGAACCGGTCGAGTTGTGGCAGTGGCTGCTCGGCCACCCGCAGGGCCACCGCGCCCGGGCGGTGCCGCCGACCGCCCCGACCGGTCGGCGGGCGGTGCCGGCGTGACCGGAACGGACCTCGTCGTGGTCGCCCGCCAGCAGGTGACCGTCGAGGTCGTCGAGTTCGGCCTGGCCCGCGCGGACGGCGGACCGCTGCCCGGCTGGGCTCCGGGCGCGCACGTCGACCTGGAACTGGGCCCCGGTCTGCTGCGGCAGTACTCACTCTGCGGTGACCCCGCCGACCGGACCGTCCTGCGGATCGCGGTGCAGCGGGAGGCGGCGGGGCGCGGCGGCTCCCGGGCGGCCCACGAGCGGCTCACCGTCGGCGGAACCGTCCGGATGCACGGCCTGCGTAACACGTTCCCGCTGGTCGCGGCCCACCGGTACCTCTTCGTCGCCGGTGGCGTCGGGATCACCCCGATCGTCCCGATGGTCGCCGCCGCCGACGCCGCGGGCGCGGACTGGCGACTGGCGTACGGCGGGCGGACCCGATCCGCGATGGCGTACGCCACCGCGCTGCGCGACCGGTACGGCGACCGGGTCGGCCTGTACCCGCAGGACGAGACCGGTCTGCTCGACCTGGCCGGGCTGCTGGCCGGGGCCGGCGACGGGCTGGTCTACTGCTGCGGCCCGGAGTCGCTGGTGCGGGCGGTGGAGGAGCACTGCCGGGACCGGCCGCCGGGCCGGCTGCACGTCGAGCGGTTCGCCCCCAGGGAGGAAATGGCCGGCCCGGAGACGGCGATCGAGGTGGAACTCGCGTTGTCCGGGCGGACGGTGACCGTGCCGCCGGGGGTGCCGATCCTGCGGGCGGTGGAGGAGGCCGGGGTGCCGGTCCTGTCGTCCTGCCGGGAGGGCACCTGCGGCACCTGCGAGACGCCGGTGCTGGCCGGGGTGCCGGAGCACCGCGACAGCCTGCTGTCCGCGCAGGACCGCGCCGCCGGGGACACCATGCTGATCTGTGTCTCGCGGGCCCGTACCCCCCGGCTCGTCCTGGAACTGTGACCGGCCGGCGCGGGCGGGGAGGATGGTGGGATGCGCGGGCAGCCGGGCCGGACGGTGACCAGCCGGGTGCTGGCGCTGCTCGACGCGTTCACCCCGGCCAGTCCGGCCCTGACGCTCAGCGAGCTGGCCCGCCGGGCCGGGCTGCCGCTGTCCACCGTGCACCGCCGGGTGGCGGAGCTGCTCGCCTGGGGCGCGTTGGAGCGGGGCGACGACGGGCGGTACCGGATCGGCCTGCGGCTGTGGGAGGTGGGTTCGCTCGCGCCCCGGGGCCTGGGGTTGCGCGAGGTGGCCCTGCCGGTGATGGAGGACCTGTACGAGGTGACGCACGAGAACGTGCAGCTGGCCGTCCGGCAGGGGCTCGAACTGGTCTTCATCGAACGGATCGCCGGCCGGCGGGCGGTGCCGGTGCTCACCCGGGTGGGTGGCCGGTTCGCGCTGCACGCCACCGGGGTCGGGCTGGTGCTGCTCGCCCACGCCCCGGCCGAGGTGCAGGAACGGGTGCTGGCCGCGCCGCTGGAGCGGTACACCGCGCTGACCGTCACCGATCCGGGGCGGCTGCGTCGCTGCCTGGCCGAGGTGCGCCGGGCCGGGTACGCGGTCAGCGACCGGCAGGTCACCATGGACGCCCTGTCGGTGGCCGCGCCGGTGCGGGCCCCGGAGGGGGTGGTGGCGGCGCTGTCGCTGGTGGTCGCCCACGACCGGGCGGACCCGGTGGCGTTGGCCCCGCTGGTGCAGGCGGCGGGCCGGGTGCTGTCCCGGGCGTTGGGCAGCACGCCCGGGTGAACCGGGGGTTCAGTCGGGGAAGGCCAGCAGCCGCAGCAGCCGGGCCAGGCGGGCCTGGTCCTGCGCCGGCACGACGGACAGCGAGTCGATTCCCACGGCGCGGACGGCGTCGCGGGCGCGGGCGAACAGGTCCCGGCCGGCGTCGGTGGCGACGAGGACGTTGGCCCGCCGGTCGGCGGGGTCGGCGTGCCGCTCGACGAGGTGCCGCTGTTCCAGCCCGTCGACGAGGGCGACGACCTGGCTCGGGTCGAGCCGCAGGAACTCGGCGAGTTCCCGTTGGGTCGGGCGGACGTCGTCGGCGGCCAGGGCGAGCACGGAGTAGGAGCGGGCCTTCAGGCCGTGGGTGGCCAGGGCGGCGTTCGCCGCGGCGAGGGCGAGTGCGTTGGCGCGGGCCAGCAGGAAGCTCAGGTCACCGGCGAGCGCGCTGTCCCGCAGCCGGTCGCTGCCGGTCGACCGGGTCCGTTCGGCGGGCATGGCGACGATGGTAGCAAGGTTCCTGAATAATTGACATTCTCAACGGTTCGTGCTCAGATCGCATCGACGAAAGGGAGTGCCCATGTCACTGGACGGCAAAGTCGCCATCGTCACCGGCTCCGGGCGCGGCCTCGGCCTGGCCTACGCCCAGGAGTTGGCGCGGCGGGGCGCCCACGTCGTGGTCAACGACATCGACGCCGACGCCACGGCCGAGGCGGTGGCCACGATCGAGGCGTCCGGCGGCCGGGCCGTCGGGGTGACCGCGCCGGTGGGCCCGACCGAGACCGCCGAGGAACTGGTCGGCACCGCCCTCGCCGCGTTCGGCCGGCTCGACGCCCTGGTCACCAACGCCGGCGTCCTGCGCGACACCGTGCTGTGGAAGATGAGCGACGACGACTTCGACACCGTCGTCACCGTGCACCTGCGCGGCACCTTCACCACCGTCCGCGAGGCGGTGCGGCACATGCGGCAGGCCGGCGGGGGCGGCCGGATCATCTGCATCGGCTCACCCACCGGGCAGCGGGGCACCTTCGGCCAGACCAACTACGCGGCGGCCAAGGCGGGCATCGTCGGCATGGTCCGCACCTGGGCGCTGGAACTCAAGCGGGCCGGCATCACCGCCAACACCGTCGTCCCGGTCGCCGCGACCGCGATGACCGCCACCGTCCCCTACTTCGCCGCGGCCGTACGCGCCGAGGCCGACGGTGAGCCGATGCCCGCGTTCTTCCGGCACGACCTCGGCTTCGGCACCGTCGCCGACGTGGCCGGCCTGGTCGCCTTCCTCGCCTCCGACGCGGCGGCCCAGGTCACCGGGCAGGTGATCGGGGTCGGCGGCGACCGCCTGCAGATCTGGACCCACCCGGAGGCGGCGCTGACCGCCTACCGCGAGGGCGGCTGGACCTACGACGCGCTGGTCGAGGCCTGGCCGACGACGTTCGACGGGGCCGCGCAGAGCGTCGGCGAACGCTTCCCCGAGCTGCCCGCCCGGTTCCAGCCGGCGAACCCCTGACCCGGCCGACCGACGAGACCGCCCGACCCGCCGGACCGGACCCGCCCGACGGAGGCCGCCCCCATGTACCAGCCCGCGATCGACCTCGACGCCGTCACCGCGATCGACATGCACGTGCACATCGAGGTCGACGACCACGGCCACGCCTCGCTGCCCGAACCGCTGGTGGCCGCCGTGTCGAAGTACTTCCGCACCGACGGGCCCCGGCCCGCCGTCGACGCGGTGGCCCGGTACTACCGCGAGCGGAGGATGGCCGCCGTCGTCTTCACCGTCGACGCGGGCACCCAGCTGCGGCACCCGCCGCTGTCCAGCGCCGAGATCGCCCGCGCCGCCGCCGAACACGCCGACGTGCTCATCCCCTTCGGGTCGGTCGACCCGCGCACCGGCGCGGCGGCCCTCGACCTCGCCGCCCGGCTGATCGAGCAGGAGGGGGTACGCGGCTTCAAGTTCCACCCCACCGTGCAGGGCTTCGACCCCGGCCACGAGGCGTACGCCCCGCTGTGGGCCCTGATCGAGCGCGCCGGCCTCCCGGCGATCTTCCACACCGGACAGACCGGCATCGGCGCGGGCCTGCCCGGCGGGTACGGCCTGCGGCTCGGACTGTCCAACCCGATGCTGCTCGACCCGGTCGCCGCCGACTTCCCCGACCTGCAGATCGTCATGGCCCACCCGTCGGTGCCCTGGCAGGACGAGGCGCTGTCGGTGGCCACCCACAAACCCAACACCTGGATCGACCTGTCCGGCTGGAGCCCGAAGTACTTCCCGGCCGCGCTGGTCCGTCACGCCAACTCGGTGCTGAAACACCGGGTGCTGTTCGGCACCGACTACCCGCTGCTGACCCCCGACCGGTGGCTGCGCGACGTGGCGGCCACCGACCTGAGGCCGGAGGTGCTCCCGGGCATCCTCAAGGACAACGCGGCCCGGCTGCTGGGCCTCGCCCCGCACCGACGAGAGGAGTCGCCATGACGACGACCATCACCTACGACCAGCTCGCCGATCTCGCCGGCACCGACCTGGGGCACACCGGCTACCGGACGGTCACCCAGGACCAGGTGAACCTGTTCGCCGACGCCACCGACGACCACCAGTGGATCCACGTCGACCCGCAGCGGGCCACGGCCGGCCCGTTCGGTGCGCCGATCGCCCACGGCTTCCTCACCCTGTCGCTGGCCGTGCCGTTCTGGACCGAGCTGCTGGAGGTCAAGGGCGTGACCACCAAGGTGAACTACGGCCTCGACCGGGTGCGCTTCCCCGCACCGGTCGTGGTCGGCGCGCGGGTACGGATGCGGGCCACCGTCGTCGAGGTGGCCGAGGTGCGGGGCGGCTACCAGCTCACCGTCGACCAGACCATCGAGATCGAGGGCGGCACCAAGCCGGCGGTCGTCGCCCGCGGGTTGTACCGCTTCCACGCCTGAGACCCCGGGCGTCCGGCCAGGTGATCATCCCACCTCCACCACCAGGAGACTGCTGATGCACCAGCACGGAATCGGCGCCTGGGTGGCCCGGCGCCGGCTCAGGTCCCCGGACAAGGTCGCTCTCGTGCACGGCGCGGGCGCGACCGTCACCTACGCGCAGTTCGCCGACGCCGTGGACCGGGTCGCGGCGGTGCTGCGGGAGCACGGCGTCGACGCCGGAGACACCGTCGCCTACCTGGGTGAGAACAGCCCGGAGTTCCTTCAGGTGATGTTCGGGACGGTGCGGCTCGGTGCCGTGTTCGTGCCGGTCAACACCCGGCTCGCACCCCCCGAGATCGGCCATGTGCTGACCGACTGCGCGGCCCGGGTGCTGATCCACGACCCGGACTTCGCGGTGCCGGTGGCCGCCGCGCTGCCGACCGCCCGGCCCCCACGGGTCCTGGTCACCGGCGGGGGCACCCCGGACCGGCCGGGCCTGGCGACGCTGACCCGCGACGCCGACCCGGGACGGGCCGGGCACGCCGACCCCGGCCCCACCGACCCGGCGGCGATCGTCTACACCTCGGGCACCACCGGCCGGGCCAAGGGCGCGGTGCTCACCCACGGCAACCTGACCTGGGTGGCGCTCAACTGCGTGGTCGACTACGACGTCGTCTCCACCGACGTGGCGCTGATGATCTCGCCGCTGTTCCACGTCGCCTCGCTGGGGATGGGTGCCCTGCCCGTCATCCTCAAGGGGGCCACGATGGTCATCGAGCGGGGTTTCGAACCGGGCCGGGCGCTCGCGCAGATCGCCCGGCACCGGGTCACCATGCTCAGCGGGGTGCCGACCACCTACCAACTGCTGGCCGACCACCCCGACTGGGCCGCGACCGACCTGTCCACGCTGACGAAGCTCACCTGCGGCGGGTCCGCCGTGCCGACCCGCATCCTCGACGCGTACGAGGCGCGCGGCCTGTCGTTCTCCCAGGGGTACGGGATGACCGAGGCGTCGCCGGGCGCGACCGCGCTGCCGCCGGCGATGACCCGGGCCAAGCAGGGCAGCGTCGGCCTGCCGCACTTCTTCACCGACGTCCGGGTCACCGACCCGGGCGGGGCGGTGCTGCCCGCCGGTGCGGTCGGTCAGATCGAGGTGGCCGGGCCCAACGTCTTCCCCGGCTACCACGGCCTGCCGGAGGCGACCGCCGAGGCGTTCACCCCCGACGGCTGGTTCCGCTCCGGCGACCTGGGCCGCCTCGACGACGACGGCTACCTCTACGTCTCCGGCCGCCTCAAAGACATGATCATCTCGGGTGGCGAGAACATCTACCCGGCCGAACTCGAACTGCTGCTCGGCGAGATCGACGGGGTGGTGTCGGCGGCCGTGATCGGGGTGCCGGACGACCGCTGGGGGGAGGTGCCGTGGGCCGTGCTGACCGTCCGGGCGGGGGCGTCGGTGGACACCGGCACCGTCCGGGCCCACCTCGACGGCCGGGTCGCCCGCTACAAGCTGCCGAAGAACGTGGTCATCGTGGACGAGTTGCCGCGGACCGCGTCGGGGAAGGTCAGGAAGGCCGAGCTGCGGGCGCGGTTCGCCGGCTGACCGAGGGCCGGTGGGTGACCAGGGCGGCGAACTCCGCCGTGGACGCCTCGGCCAGCGCCCGGTGCGCCCGACGGTAGGTCTGCGCCGACCGGGAGGCCGGCCACTGCGCGTCCATGAACTCGGCCGGCAGCCTCGGGTCGGCCCGCAGCAGCGCCAGCCAGTCCGCCACCAGCATCGTGCGCAGGGTCAACGCGCCCGTCGTCGCCGTGGTCGCGGCCGGGTCGGCCCACCGGTCGATGAACGCCAGGTGCTCGCGCCGGATCGCCTCGATGTCCCAGGCGGCGCGCACGCTGTCGCCGATCGGGAAGCCGGCGAGTTCGCGGGCGTGGAAGGCGACCACGGGGTGCGGGGCGAGATCCTGGCGCAGCGGCTCCAACGACCCGGCGAGGTCGACCTCGCCCGGGGCCAGCCACAGCCCGTCGCGGATCGGCGCGAAGCCCTCCCAGGTGAGGGTGGAGCGCAGCCGGTGCCGCAGCGTCCGCTGCTCCTCCGGGATCGAGAAGGTGACAAGCGTCCAACCGCTGCCCTGCGGGTCGAACGGCCGGGGCCCGCGCACCCGGTACGTCGCCTCGCGCAGCACCGCCGCCCCGTGCTCGGTCAGCGAGAACAGCGTCTCCCGGCCGCTGCGGCCCCTCGCCAGGATGCCGCTGCGCACCAGCCGGTCGAGGGTGGCCCGGGTCGCCGGCGCGGCGACGCCGGCCCCCTCCAGCACGGTGATCAGGACACTGGCCCGGATCGGCCCGGTGTCGCCGTCGACGACGTGCTCGCCGAAGAAGGCGAGCACCAGTTGCTTCGGCTGCCGCCTAGCCACAGTCATCCCCTCCGACACCTCCGTCGCCCGGCACGCTCACGGCGCGGGTCGCGGGGCCACATTCTGCCCGCGTTTGGCCCGCTGGATCTCGCCGTAGACGTGCGTGCGCAGCTCGGTGAACCGGGGCAGGGCGCGGGTGGTGATCTGGTCCCGCTCGGCCGGCAGGTCGATCACCAGATCCTCCCGTACCCGGGTCGGCGCGTGGGACAGCACCAGCACCCGCTGTCCGAGGTAGACCGACTCGTCGATGTCGTGGGTGACGAACAGCACCGAGATCCCGCGTCGGGCGTGCAGCTCCCGCACCAGGTCCTCCAGGTCGGCCCGGGTCTGCGCGTCCACCGCCGCGAACGGCTCGTCCATGATCAGGACTTCCGGCTGGTACGCGACGGCCCGCGCGATCGCCACCCGCTGCTGCATCCCGCCGGAGAGCTGCCACGGGTGGCTGCGGGCGGCGTGCGCCAGACCCACCGCGTCGAGCGCGTCGGCGACCAGGGTGTGCCGCTGCGCGCGGGAGAGCCGCTTGTGCCGCAGCGGCAGCTCGACGTTGCCGCGTACGGTCAGCCACGGGTAGAGGCTGCGGCCGTACTCCTGGAACACCACGGCCATGGCGGGGCTGGGGCCGGTCACCGGAGCGCCGTGCATCTCGACGGTGCCGCCGGTCGGGCGCAGCAGTCCGGCGAGGCACTTCAGCAGGGTGGTCTTGCCGCACCCGGACGGCCCGACGATGCAGACGAGTTCGCCGGCGTCCATCGTGAAGCTGAGGTCCCCGATCGCCTCGACGTCGCCGGTGCGGGCCTGGTAGACCTTGTTCAGCTGCGTCACCCGCAGCAGGGTGCCCCGGTCAGACACGGTTGACCTCCCTGATTCCGTGGTACCAGCGCAGCACGCGCCGTTCGACGACCCCGAAGACGACGGCGAGCAGCACGCCGACCCCGCCGAGCAGCAGGATGCCGCTCCACATCTCGGCGATGAGGTAGTTGCGTTGGAAGTAGGCGATCCGGTAGCCCAGCCCGGCCGACGAGGCGAACATCTCGGAGATGACCATCAGGATGAGCGCGACCGAGAGGGCCTGCCGGACCCCGGCCATGATCCGGGGGCTGGCGGCGGGAAGCACCAGGAACCACAGCCGTTCCCACCGGGTGATCCGGAACGACAGCGCGGTCTGCGTCAGCACGCTGTCGGTGCCCCGGACCCCCTCGACCGTGTTGAGCAGGATCGGCCAGACCGCGCCGGAGACGATCACCACGACCTTCATGGTGTCGGTGATGCCGAGCAGGAGCATCGCCACCGGGATCAGCACCGGCGGCGGGACGGCCCGGAGGAACTCCAGCAGCGGTTCGAGCAGCTCGCGCAGCCACGGGGTGAGGCCGATGACGGTGCCGGCGGCGACGCCGAGCACGATCGACGCGGCGACCCCGAGGCCGAGGCGGTAGAGGCTCGGCAGCACGTCCTGGACGAACGCCGGCCCGATCCAGGTGTCGACGAAGGCGTCGGCGATCGTCACCGGGTCGGGGAAGAACCGGTTCGTCGCCCTGGTCGCCACCAGGCCCCAGAGCACCAGCAGCAGCATCGGCAGCCCGAGCGCGTGCAGCAGGCCCGCCACCGCCCGCGTGCCGGCCCGGCGGCGCGGCGCGGCGACGATCCGGCCCGGGTACGCGGTCACCGTGCCCGCTCCCCACGGACGGACTCGTGCCAGGACAGCGTCCGCCGTTCGACGAACCGGAAGACGAGGTTCACCGCCAGCCCGAGCAGGCCGGTGACCACGACGAGGGCGTACAGGCCGACGGCGTCGCCGCCGGAGCGGGACAGCTCGATCATGCGGCCGAGGCCGGGGTTGCCGATCACCATCTCGGCGGTGACGGCCAGGATGAGCGCCACCGCCGCCGCCAGCCGCAGGCCCGTCATCAGGTACGGCAGGGTGGTCGGCAGGACGAGGTGCGTCCACTGCTCGCGGCGGCGCAGACCGAAGCTGCGGGCGGTGTCCCGGGCGACCGCGTCGACGTCGGCGACCCCGTAGATCACCTGCACGAACACCTGCCAGAACGACGCGTAGACGATGATGACCAGGGCGGCCTGCCGCTGGATGCCGAACATCAGCACGGCGAGCGGGATGAGCGCGACCGACGGGATGGGGCGCAGGAACTCGACCATCGTGTGGGTCGTGCGGCGCAGGAACGGCACCAGGCCGACGACGGTGCCGAGGGCGACGGCGGCGAGCGTCGCCACGGTCAGCCCGATCGCCCAGGAGGTCATGGTGCTGCCCAACCGCCGCCAGAACGCCAGGTCGACGAGCTGTTCGGCGAGCCGCGCCAGCACGTCCGTCACGTACGGCAGGTACTGCGGGTCGATCAGGCCCAGCGCGGGGATCGCCTGCCAGCCGACGAGGAAGCCGGCGAGGCCGGTGACGCCCAGCAGCGCCCTGCGCAACGCGGGTGGCCGTCGGGTGGTGGGCACGGGCGGGTCACCTCCGAAGGTGGCGTGGTCGGCGTCGCCCGGCGGCCCGGCCGCCGGGCGACGCCGGGTCGGCTACTGCTGGCGGATGAGCCGGTCGAGGTCGGGTTGCCGGTCGAGCACCCGGTACCGGCCGGCGAGTTCGGCGAGGGTCTGGAGGCTGGCCCGGTCGACGTCCCAGCCGAACGCCGGCAGCCTGACCGACTCCGCCACCGGCGGCGGCAGTTGGAGGTTGTCCTTGATGGCCTGCCGCACGGCCGGCGCGTTGGCCGGGTCCTGCGCCCACTGGAGGGTCTTCTTCATCGCCGCGGAGAAGTCCTCGACCAGCTTGGCGTCCTTGTCGAGGCGGGCGGTGGTGGTGATGGTGGTGAGGGTGGCCAGGCCGGGCACCACCGCCTGGTAGGGCGCCACGACGAACGTGTCGCCCCGGCTCTTCAGCTGGGTGACGAACGGTTCCGGCACCCAGGCGGCGTCGATGTTGCCGGCCGCGAGCTGGGCCGGGGTATCCGGGAAGGCCACCTCGACGAACTTGATCTTCTTGGGGTCGCCGCCGTCCTTCTCCACCGCCGCCATGATCGTGACGTCGCCGGCCGCGCCCAGGCTGTTGACCGCGACCCGCTTGCCGGCGAGGTCGGCCGGTCGTCTGATGCCGGACTTCGCCGAGGCCACCACGGCGTTGATGTCGTCGCCCTGGGCGTACGAGGAGGCGTAGTTGCCGATGATGACGACGCCCAGGTTCTGCAGGTCGGCGCGGAACGGGCCGAAGGGCTGGCCGATGGCGAAGTCGATGTCGCCGTTCATCAGCGCCGGGATGGCCTGCGCGCCGCCCTGCGCGGGGAGCACCTCGACCTGGAGCCCGCGCTCGGCGAAGAGGCCCGCCTTGATGCCGCCCCACAGCGCGGCGGTCTCGGTGATCGGCAGTGCCGCGACCCGCACCTTGCGCAGGTCGCCGGAGGTCGGTGCGGACGGGGTGGACGCGTCGGAGTCGGTACATCCGGTGAGGGCGATCGTGGCGGCGATCAACCCGAGAGCCATGACCTTCTTCATTGACGAGGCCCTTCCTGGGCGGGGGTGGTGGGGTGCGTCGGAAGTCGGCGGGATGCCTCGGACCTGCGGGGGGAACCAACCGCTGCGTGGGGGCGCACGCCGCTGTGTTGGCCATGGTCAGCCACCCCGGCATCGAAAGTCAAGAATTTCTGACGCCCGTCATGGATAAGTTGAACGACGCTGCGTCATGACGGTGTAGCTCAGACCTCGGGCAGGCCCACGTAGTTCTCGGCCAGACTCGTCGCGTACGCCCGCGAGGTGGCGGCGTACCGCAGCGTCGCGGTCTGCAACTTCGCCTCGTACGGGTCGTCGTGCGCCAGCCGGTGCAGCATCGACGTCATCCACCAGGAGAAGTGCTGGGCCCGCCAGACCCGGCGCAGCGCGGTGGCCGAATAGCCCGCCAGCAGGTCGGTGCGGCCGTGGGAGTACCAGGCGGCGAACGCCTCGCCGAGCAGCGCCACGTCGGCCAGCGCCAGGTTCATGCCCTTGGCCCCGGTGGGCGGGACGATGTGCACGGCGTCTCCGGCCAGGTACAGCCGCTCCCACTGCATCGGCTCCACCACGAAACTGCGCATCGGCGTGATCGACTTCTCCAGGACCGGACCCTCGGTGAGCGACCAGCCCGGCACCGTCTCCAGCCGGAGCCGCAGTTCCGCCCAGATCCGCTCGTCCGGCCACGCGGCGATGTCCTCGTCGGGGGCGACCTGGAGATAGAGCCGGGAGACCTGCGGCGAGCGCATGCTGTAGAGGGCGAAACCCCGCTCGTGATGGGCGTAGACGAGTTCCTCCACGGCCGGCGCGGCGGCGGCGAGCACCCCCAGCCAGGCGAACGGGTACGCCCGCTCGTAGCTGGTCAGCACCCCGTCGGGCACCGCGCCCCGGCTCACCCCGTGGAACCCGTCGCAGCCGGCCACGAAGTCGCAGCGCAGTTCCTCCTCCCGGCCGTCGCGTCGGTAGCGGACCACCGGGTCGGGGGAGTCGAGCCCGTCCAGCCGGACCACCTCGGCGTCGAACAGGATCGTGTCGCCGGCCGCGAGGCGCGCGGCGATCAGGTCCTTGACCACCTCCTGCTGCCCGTAGACGGTGATCGCCCGCCCGGTCAGCTCGGTCATCGGCACCCGGTGCGACTCCCCGGCGAAGCGCAGCTCGATGCCCTCGTGCCGCAGCCCCTCGCGGAGCAGCCGCTCGCCGAGGCCGGTGCGGCAGAGCAGGTCGACCGAGCCCTGTTCGAGCACCCCGGCGCGCAGCCGGTGCTCCACGTGCTCGCGGCTGCGGCTCTCCAGCACCACCGAGGCGATGCCCTGCCGGTGCAGCAGGTGCGACAGCATGAGCCCCGCCGGCCCGGCGCCGACGATGCCGACCTGGGTACGCATCCCGGTCCGTCCTTCCTGGACGCCGGCCCGACACCGGGGCCCGGCGGCGGGCCACCGAAAGCGTTCGCTGAGCGAACGGGTGTTCTCGTATTGAACGTTGGCACGTGACCCGGCTCCCGTCAACGTCCTGCCCGGACGGTGGTCGCCCCGACGCCGGGGCCCGATGCGGACATTGACGGATGTCGCCGCCGGCCGTACGTTCGACATGAGCACGATGGTCCGCATGGCGAACACTGGTCCGAGGTGAGGCGGGAGGCCCATGGCGACGCTCGTCCCGCTGGCGCAGGCCGTGGCGGAACTGGTCCGCGACGGCGACGTGGTGGCCCTGGAGGGCTTCACCCACCTCATCCCGTTCGCCGCCGGCCACGAGATCATCCGCCAGCGACGGCAGGAGCTGACCCTGGTCCGGATGACCCCCGACGTCATCTACGACCAGCTCATCGGCGCCGGGTGCGCCCGCCGGCTGGTCTTCTCCTGGGGCGGCAACCCCGGCGTGGGATCGCTGCACCGGTTCCGCGACGCCGTGCAGCACTCCTGGCCGCGTCCGCTGGAACTGGAGGAACACAGCCACGCCGGGATGGCCAACCGCTACGTCGCCGGGGCGTCCGGCCTGCCGTTCGCCGTCCTGCGCGGCTACACCGGCACCGACCTGCCCCGGCACACCGCCAACGTCCGGACGGTCGACTGCCCCTTCACCGGCGAGACCCTCACCGCCGTGGCGGCCCTGCGCCCCGACGTGACCGTGGTGCACGCCCAACGCGCCGACCGGGCCGGCAACGTGCAACTGTGGGGCATCACCGGCGTACAGAAGGAGGCGGTCCTCGCCGCCCACCGGTCACTGGTCACCGTCGAGGAGGTCGTGCCCGAACTGACCCCCGTCCCCGGGCAGGTCGTGCTGCCCGGCTGGGCGGTCACCGCCGTGGCCGAGGTGCCCGGCGGCGCCCACCCCTCCTACGCCCAGGGCTACTCGGTCCGGGACAACGACTTCTACCGGGCCTGGGACGCCGTCAGCCGGGACCGCGACACCTTCCGCGCCTGGCTCGACCGGCACGTGCACCGGGCCGGGGCGGCGACGTGACCGCCCGACACACCCCCCGACCCGGGCCGCCGACGTGAGCGGCCCGCCCCCGCCGGCCCGGTGGACCGCCGACGAGATGATGACCGTCGCCGCCGCCCGGCAACTCCGCGACGGTGACGCCTGCTTCGTCGGGATCGGGCTGCCCAGCACCGCGGCGAACCTCGCCCGCGCCACCCACGCCCCCAACCTGGTGCTCGTCTACGAGTCCGGCTGCCTCGGCGCGAAACCGGACCGGCTGCCGCTGTCCATCGGCGACGGCGTCCTCGCCGACACCGCCGACGCGGTCGTGTCGGTGCCCGAGGTGTTCAACTACTGGCTCCAGCCCGGCCGGATCGACGTCGGCTTCCTCGGCGCGGCCCAGCTCGACCGGTACGGCAACCTCAACACCACGGTCGTCGGCGACGACTACGCGACCCCGACCGTCCGGCTGCCCGGCGCGGGCGGGGCCCCGGAGATCGCCGCCTCCTGCCGCGAGGTCGTGGTGATCGTCCGGCAGAACCCGCGCACCTTCACCGCGCGGGTCGACTTCGTCACCTCCGTCGGCTACGGCACGGGCCCGGGGGACCGGGAACGGCTCGGCCTGCGCGGCGGCGGCCCCCGACTGGTGATCACCGACCTCGGCGTCCTGGCACCCGACCCGGTCAGCTGCGAGCTGACCCTCACCCGGCTGCACCCCGGCGTGACCCGGGAGCAGGCGCGGGCCGCCACCGGCTGGGACCTCGCCGTCGCCGAGCCGCTGACCACGAACGACCCGCCCACGGCACACGAACTGGCGGTGCTGCGCGCGTTACAGGCGACGGCCGAGGGGAGCCGAGCATGACCGAGGACACCGCCGGCCGTGGGCTGCTGCTACCGGCGTACCGGCGCGACGACGTCGACGCCCACCCACCGCTGTTCAGCCCCGGCTACCGGTCGACCGTGACGCGGGCCCCCCGGCAACCGCTTGCCCACCTGCCGCAGCGGCTGACCGAGATCACCGGGCCGCTGCTGGGCGAGGGACGCCTCGGCGACCTCGACCACGACCTGACCCGCCAGCACGACGGGCCACCGCAGGGGCAGCGGATCATCGTGCACGGCCGGGTCCGCGACGGCGACGGCCGGCCGGTGCCGCGTACGCTCGTCGAGATCTGGCAGGCCAACGCCGCCGGGCGCTACCGCCACGCACGCGACACCTGGCCGGCCCCGATCGACCCGCACTTCGACGGGGTGGGCCGCGCGCTCACCGACGACCAGGGGCGCTACCGGTTCGTCACCGTCCAACCGGGGGCCTACCCCTGGCGCAACCACGACAACGCCTGGCGGCCGGCGCACATCCACTTCTCGCTGTTCGGCCGGGCGTTCACCCAGCGGCTGGTGACGCAGATGTACTTTCCCGGCGACCCGCTGTTCTTCCAGGACCCGGTGCTGCACTCGGTGCGCGACCCGATGGCCCGGCAACGGCTGGTCGCCCGCTACGACCACACCGCCACGCAGCCCGAGTGGGCGCTGGCCTACGCCTTCGACATCGTGCTGCGGGGCCGCGAGGGCACCCCCTTCGAGGACGGGGACGACGATGAGTGACCGGCTGGGCGTCACCCCGGCGCAGACCGTCGGGCCGTACCTGAGCATCGGCCTGCACTGGCCCGACGGCCCGTACGTCGTCCCCGAGGGCACCCCCGGCGCGTTCTGGATCCGGGGCCGGATCGTCGACGGCACCGGGGAACCCGTGGTCGACGCGCTGGTGGAGAGCTGGCAGGCCGACCCGGACGGCCGGTTCGACCATCCCGACGACCCGCGCGGGGCCCGGCCGCCGCGGCTCGTGGGGTTCCGGGGGTTCGGCCGCAGCGAGACCGACGACCAGGGGTGCTACCGGTTGCTGACGGTCCGGCCGGGGCCGCTGCCCGACCCGGACGGCGGCACCGAGGCGCCGCACCTGACCCTGTCGGTGCTCGGCCGGGGGCTGCTGCACCGCCTGGTGACCCGGCTCTACTTCCCCGACGAGCCGGCGGCCAACGCCGTCGACCCGGTGCTGGGCAGCGTGGAGACCGACCGCCGGGGCACCCTGCTGGCCAGCGCCGCGCCGGACGGGTTCCGCTTCGACATCCACCTCCAGGGCGACCGTGAGACCATCTTCTTCGCCGTCTGACGGCCTGCTCACCGGCCTGTCCGGCAGCCCGGAGGTGGACACGGAACTCGACGATCCGGCCCTGCTGCGGGCGCTGCTCGACGCGGAGGCCGCGCTCGCCCGGGCCGGAGCGGACGCCGGCGTCCTGCCCGCCCCGGCGGCCGACGCGATCGTCACCGCGTGCCACCCCGGCCGGTACGACCCGGCGGCGCTGGGCCGGGCCGCCGACGCCGCCGGGAACCCGGTCGTCCCCCTCGTACGGGAGTTGACCGCCGCCGTGCCCGCCCCGGCCCGGCCCTGGGTGCACCTCGGGGCGACCAGCCAGGACATCCTGGACACCGGGCTGAGCCTGCTGGCCGTCCGGGCGCTCGACGCGACGGGCCGGCACCTCGACGCCGCCGTCGACGCCGCCGCCCGGCTCGCCGACACCCACCGGGGCACCGTGCTGGTCGCCCGGACCCTCGGCCAGCAGGCGGCACCCACCACGTTCGGGCTCAAGGCGGCCGGCTGGCTGACCGGCCTGGCGCAGGCCCGCGACCGGCTCCGGCAGGCCGGCGACGGGCAGCCCGCGCAACTCGGCGGCGCGGTCGGCACCCTGGCCGCGCTCGGCCCGGCCGGCCCCGACGTCGCCGCCCGGTTCGCCGCCCACCTGGGGCTGCCCGCGAGCGTGCTGCCCTGGCACACCCAGCGGCAGCCCCGCCTCGATCTGGCCGCCGCCGTCGGTGGCCTGCTCGCGGCCACCGGCAAGATCGCACTCGACGTCGGACTGCTCGCCCAGACCGAGGTCGGAGAGGTGGCCGAGGGTGGCGACGGGCGCGGTGGCTCCTCCGCCATGCCGCACAAACGCAACCCGGTCGACGCGATCCTGATCGGGGCCGCCGCGCGCCGCGGCCCCGGCCTCGTCGCCACCCTGTTCGCCGCGGCCGTGCAGGAGCACGAACGGGCCGCCGGCGGCTGGCACGCCGAGTGGGAGCCGCTGCGCGACCTGCTGCACCTGGCCGGCGGCGTCAGCGCCCGGTGCGCCCGGCTGCTGGCCGGGCTGCGGGTCGATCCCGGACGGATGCGGGCGAACCTCGACGCCACCGGCGGGCGGCTGCTCGCCGAGGCCGTCGCCGCCCGGCTGGCTCCTGCCGTCGGCCGCGACGTCGCGCACGACCTGGTCGCCCGTGCCGCCGCCGCGCCCGCGTTCCGCGCCGCGCTGCTCGCCGACCCCGGGATCCGTGCCCACCTCTCCGGGGCGGAGATCGACGAGGCGCTCGACCCGGGCCGGTGGCTCGGGTCGGCCGGCCGGTTCGTCGACGCGGCGCTGGCCGCCGCCCGGGGCGCGGGGCCGTGACCTCCCGGCTGCACCTGAGGGTCGACGGCCCGCCCACCGCGCCGGTGCTGCTGCTCGGCAGTTCCCTCGGCACCACCGGCGCGATGTGGGAACCCCAGGTCGCGGCGCTCGCCGAACGGTTCCGGGTGATCCGCTACGACCACCTCGGTCACGGCCGCTCGGCGACGCCGGCCGGGCCGTACACGGTGGACCTGCTGGGCCGGGAGGTGCTGCGGACGCTGGACCACCTCGACGTGCCGTGGGTCCACTACGCGGGGCTGTCCCTCGGCGGCATGGTCGGCATGTGGCTCGCCGTCCACGCGCCCGACCGGGTGCGCCGGCTGGCCCTGCTGTGCACGGCGGCCCGGCTCGGCCCGCCCGACCCGTGGCGGGACCGGGCGGCCACGGTCCGCGCCGGTGGCCTGCCGGCGATCGCCGACGCGGTGGTGACCCGCTGGTTCACCCCGCCGTTCGCCGCCGCCCACCCGGACCTGGTGGCCGGGTACCGCGCGATGCTGACCGCGACCTCCCCGGCCGGCTACGCGGCCTGCTGCGAGGCGATCGCCGCCCTGGACCTGCGCCCCGACCTGGGCCGGATCGGCGTCCCGACGCTGGTCGTCGCGGGCGCGGACGACCCGGCGATCCCCGTCGGACACGCCCGGGAGATCGTCGACCTGGTCCCCGGGGCGCGGCTGGTCGTCCTCGACGCGGCGGCCCACCTGGCCAACGTCGAACAACCCGCGCCGGTGGGCCGACTCCTGCGGGAACACTTCGAACAGGCGGGTGGATGATGGACGACCGCGAACGGCACGAGGCCGGCATGACGGTACGCCGGCAGGTGCTCGGTGACGCGCACGTCGACCGCGCGGTGGCCGGCACCGACGCGTTCACCGCCGACTTCCAGGACTTCATCACCCGCTACGCCTGGGGGGAGGTGTGGACCCGGCCCGGCCTCGACCGGCGTACCCGCAGCTGCATCACCCTCGCGGTGCTCGCCGCCCTGCGCCACGAGGAGGAGCTGGCGATGCACGTGCGGGCCGCGCTGGGCAACGGGCTGACTGAACAGGAGGTGGCGGAGGTCCTGCTCCAGGTCGGCGTCTACGCTGGCGTACCGGCGGCGAACCGGGCGTTCACGGTGGCCCGGGAGGCACTGCGGCGGGAGGCGGGGTGAGGGTGGGCGGTCAGGCGGCGCGGTCACCGGAGTTCGTGCAGTCGCTGGAGCGTGGGCTCGCGGTGATCCGGGCGTTCGACGCCGAGCATCCGCAGCTCACCCTGAGCGACGTGGCCCGACGTACCGGGCTGACCCGGGCCGCGGCCCGCCGGTTCCTGCTCACCCTGGTCGAGCTGGGCTACGTGCACACCGACGGCCGGCTGTTCTCCCTGCGGGCGCGGATCCTCGCCCTCGGCTACGCCTACCTGTCCGGCCTGGGGCTGCCCGAGATCGCCCAACCGCACATGGAGGCGCTGGTCGCGCAGGTACACGAGTCCTGCTCGGTGTCGGTGCTCGACGGCGACGAGGTGGTCTACGTCGCCCGGGTGCCCACCCGGCGGATCATGACGGTGGGGATCAGCGTCGGCACCCGGTTCCCCGCGTACGCCACGTCGATGGGGCGGGTGCTGCTCGCCGCGCAACCGGCGGACCGGTTGGCCGACTACCTCGCCACCGCGCGGTTGCAACCGTTGACCCGGCGCACCGTCACCGACCCGGCGAAGCTGCGCGCCGTCCTGACGAAGATCGCCGCCCAGGGGTACGCGATCGTGGACCAGGAACTGGAGGAGGGGTTGCGGTCGCTGGCCGCGCCGATCCACGGTGCGCACGGCGCGGTGGTGGCGGCGGTGAACCTGTCCGCCCATGCCAGCCGGGGGTCGTTCGAGCTGATCCGGCGCGAGTTGCTGCCGCCGCTGCTGGCCACCGCCCGGCGGATCGAGGAGGACCTGCGCGGCGGGTGAGGGCCCGGCGTCCTCACTGGACCCGGTAGAGCCGGCTCGCCGGGTCCACGACGGCGGTCAGCAGCCTGCCGGGCACGAGCCCCGGGTCGTCGGGCCGGACCGTGTCCGCCTCGAAGGGGGCGAAGCCGGGCCCGCTGATCCGCAGGTGCAGGTCGAGTTCCGGGCTCTCCCCGCCCAGGTGGTGCGCCACGGTGAGGATCTCGGCGGTGGCGGCGACCCCGGTGGCGTCGAGCTGGCGGGCATCGCTACGGGACCGGTCGACCACCCGCCAGCCGAAGACACCGAAGCCGACCCCGACGATGGTGGTGAACACCCCGCCGGCGACCAGACCCCAGCGCTCCCCGGACGACACCGGCAGGTCGCCGGTCACGCCGGCGGCGAGCAGGACCGGGCCGGGCAGGCAGATGGCCAGGAAGAGCAGCCGGCAGAGCAGCGCGCCGACCGGCCCGATGCGGGTCTCCGCCTCCCGGGGCGCGCTCGTCATGCCGGCACCCTAGAACACGGTGCGGCGGGCCGGTACCCGGTACCGGCCCGCCGCACCGGGAGACCCGCCCGTGCGGCGGGCGCGACGGTCAGCTTCCGGTGCAGGTGGCGGTGGTTCCGGTGCCGCTTCCGGTGCCCTGGAACCCGAAGCTGGTGCTCTGCCCGGCACCCAGCCTGCCGTTGTAGCTCTGGTTGGTGACGGTGATGGTGCCGCTGGTGCCGGTGGCGACGCCGTTCCACACCGAGCTGACCGCTGCGCCGCCCGGCAGGGTCAGGGTGACCCGCCAGCCGGTGAGCGCGGCGGACCCGGCGGTGACGCTGACGTTGGCGACGAACCCGCCGTTCCACTGGTCCTGTACGGCGTAGACGGCGGTGCAGCCGGCCCCACCGGGCGGGGGAGTCGTCGGCGGCGGGGTGGTCGGCGGGGGAGTGGTGGGTGGTGGGGTCGTGGGTGGCGGGGTGGTCGGCGGCGGGCCGTCGAGCGTCAGGTTCTTCTGCTGGACGGTCCACTGGGTGCGGCACAGCCCGCAGTTCGCGCCGACGAAGTTGCTGCCGGCGGTGGTGTCGCCCTTGAGCCGCCACTTGAGGTAGAGCACCGCCACCCGGCCGAACTCGCCGCCGTTGGGCTGGTCGTAGGTGCCGCCGTGCCCGACGTTCAGGTTGCCCATGAAGGCGGGCAGCCCGGCGGGCAGCTTGCCCCAGTCGTCCATGGCGTTGGGGTAGGCGATGTCGCTGGGCCCGCCGACGAAGTAGGCGATCGGCTTGGTGAGCCGCCGCAGCTGGTAGTCGTCGGCGTCGTTGAGCAGGCCGCTGCTGAAGATGCCGGTGGTGGTCACCCGGGGGTCGTTGGAGACGGCGTACGCCTCCAGGCCACCGCAGGAGAAGCCGGCGACGGCGACCTTGCCGGTGTCGATCCGGTTGTAGTACTTGCTGCCCTGGCGGGAGTTCTCCGCCACCGCCCAGTCGATGGACTGGGTGAGCATCTGCGAGTTGGTGGAACCGGAGGCGTTCGGCCCGCCGTTGGCGATGGCCAGGAAGCCGTGCGAGGCGATCTCGCGCAGGAAGTTGCCCTGCGAGAGGCCGTTGGCCGAGCAGCCGCCGTTGCCCCACACGAGGAGGGGCAGGCGTTCGGTCGGCAGCGTCTGGGGCCGGAAGATGGTGTGGTTGGGCAGGCTGGCCGCGGTCTCGTAGTCGGCGGGGTAGGGCCCCGAACCGCCCACTGCGGCGTCGGCCGGCGTCGCGCCGAGGGCCATCAGCACGGCGGCTGCCGGCACGAGCGCGGCGGTCAGGCCCGCGTAGAGCTTCGATCTCCTTGGCATGCACCCTCCTGCGGGTGTCGGCGGTGGCACCCCTGCGGTGGCGGGTCTGCCGCCGGGCCCGACCAGGTGGTCAGCGCCGGCAACGGGGCGGGTCGACGTGGACGCGTCGACCGCCCGGCCGTGGTCCCCACAGGCGGTCGCGGTATGCAGTTACTATCACCGGGGTAACGAAAAGTGTCAATGTGTTGCCCGTCTGGCGGGCGGGTGCGACCCCCGCGCGGCCACGGTCATCCGGTGTGGCGTGCGACGCCGCGCGGGCCGCCGGCCGGTTCCGGTCGGGCGGGGTCGGCCGGGGCGTCGAAGTGGGTGATCCACCGGGCGGCGTCCGGCCAGTGCGGCGCGGTCACCTCGATCAGCCGGGCCCGGGCGAGCGCACCGAGCCCGGAATGGATGTCGAGGAAGGTCTCCCTGGCCTGACGGCGTGGCCAGGGCTGCGGCAGCAGGTGCGCGGGCAGATCCGGGTCGGTGTCGGCGAACCGACGCCAGGAGTCCATCGCGGAGGTGCGCGCCACCAGCGCCGTGCCCGGGTCGACCGCGCCCCGGCGGGCCGCCGCCCGCAACGGCGCGAACCGCGCGACGAACGCCGCGTAGCCGGCGGCGAGACCGGTCAGGTCGTACGCGGCGGCCGGGCCGTGCGGTCCGGCCTCCTCGTCGAACCGGGCGTGCAGCACCGACCAGCGGGCCCCCGCGACGGGGTGCAGCAGCGCCGCCAGCTCCGCCCGGACCGGCGCGGCGTCGACACCCGGCCTGATCCACACACTGTCGTAGAGGCCCACGAACCCCAGTCCGGTCAACGCCCGGCGCACCGCGTGCCGGGCCGCCTGACCGGAACTGGGGATCGAGTAGGAGACCAGCACCCAGTCCCCGGTCCAGCGCGGCGGCTGCGCGCCGAAGGTCAGGAAGTGCCGCATCCGGGAGCGGTGCCGGGCGACCGCCTCGGGCGTGAGGTGGTAGACCGGCGGTCGGGTGTCGCCCCGCGCCGCGATGAGACCCCGTTTGACCAGCCGGGACAGTGCGGCACGGGCGCTCGGCTCGGTGACCCCGAACTCCCGCAGCATCGCGATCACCGCCGCCGACGGCAGGTCGGCCGCCGCCGGGTCGAGGTACTCGCCGAGCAGGGTGGCCAGCAGGTGCTGCGGGCTCGACCCGAGTGGGGCCCGGGGGGTGCGGACGTCGGGGACGGGCTGTTCGGCGGTCACCCCGACAGATTGTCGCACCACCGTACGGCCGACGCCGCCGACCGGCCCGCCCGTGGGGCCGCCGATCCGCCCGCCGGCACGACGGTCCCGGTGGCCTGCGGCGGGTCGGTCAGTGCCCCATGACCAGGTCCATCACCTCGCTGCGCAGCTTGCCGAACAGGGGTTCCTGCTTGGTGAGGATCTGGTCCCGGTCGCGGGGCAGCGGCACGTCCATGGTCGCCTTCACCGTCGACGGGCCCTTGCTGAGCACCACCACCCGGTCGGAGAGGTAGACGGCCTCGTCGATGTCGTGGGTGATGAACAGGACCGACTTGTTCCACTCCCGCCATACCCGCAGGGTGAGGTCCTCCAGGCTGATCCGGGTCTGCGCGTCGACCGACGCGAACGGCTCGTCCATCAGCAGGATCTTCGGCTTGTTGATCAGCGCGCGGGCGATGGCGACCCGCTGCTGCATGCCGCCGGAGAGCTGCCACGGGTACTTGCCGATCACCGAACGGGGCAGCCCGACGGCCGCAAGCAGGCTGTCCACCGCGCCGGCCACGGTGGCCCGGCTCGCCCCCGTACGGCGCAGCGGCAGTCCGATGTCGCGTTCGACGGTGAGCCAGGGGAACAGCGAGCGGCTGTAGTCCTGGAACACGATCGCCATGTCGTCGGAGGGGCCGTCGCCGATGGTCTGGCCGAACGACCGTACCTCGCCGGTGCTGGGCCGCATCAGCCCGGAGATGCAGTTGAGCAGCGTCGTCTTGCCACTGCCGGAGGGCCCGACGATGGACACGAACTCGCCCGCGTGCACCTCCAGGTCGACCTGTTCGATCGCCAGGTGGTCGACCCCGTTCGTGGTGTACGTCTTGGACAGTCCCGCCACGACCAGCGCGGCCGAGGTGTTCTCCGGTTCGCTCATGCCGATCTCCCTACCGTCGGTCGCCCGCGGAACGCCCACCGCTCGTACAGGCCGAAGAGTGCGTTGAACAGGATGCCGATCGCGCACGCCATCACCACCCCGGCGAACATCCGGGGGGTGTCGAACTTCTGCTGCTGGAGCAGGATCTGGTAGCCGACGCCCGAGGTGGAGGCGTACAACTCGGAGCTGACCATCAGGACCACCGCGATGCCCAGGCTGACCCGTGCGCCGGCCAGGATGCGCGGCAGCGCCGCCGGGAGCACGACGAACCGGAAGCGGTCCACCCGCCGCAGCCCGATCGCGCGGGCGCTGTTGAGGGCCAGCCGGTCGACGTTGGCCACCCCGTCCATCGTGTTGAACACGACCGGCCAGATCGAGCCGAACGCGATGACGAAGATGGGCATCCGGTCGTTGATCCCGAGCAGCACGATCGCGATCGGGATGAGCACCACCGCGGGGGTGGCGACGCCGAGCCGTACCACCGGCGCGCACAGCCACTCCAGGCGTCGGCTGCGGCCCAGCGCCACGCCGACCAGGGTGCCCACCGACACCGCCAGGGCGTAGCCGATGAGCAGCCGGAACATGCTCGCGCCGACGTCGGCGACGAACGCGTCGGAGGCGAACAGCCGGTGCGCCGGCCCGCTCCACCACAGGTCGACGAACGCGCCGGCCACCCGGCTCGGCGGCGGGGTGAACGACGAGTCCCGCCACCGCCCACCCCGGCCGGCCGGCGCATCCGGCGGCTGGCCGGGGTGGGCGGGCCGCGACCACCCCCGCGCGACCGCCGGCCCGGCCGGCCCACCCGACGCGGCGTCGACGGGCCGGCGCCAGAGCACCCACCCGACGGCGAGCAGCCCCACCATCCTGACGACATTCCCGTTGCCGGTGCCGACGCGGGCGTCCGGGGAAGCCATCACCAACCCACCGCCGACGCGGCACGGACGCCGCGTCCGTGGTCGTCCGCCGGCTCATCGACCGTGCGTCGGTCGGCCTCGCAGCGGCCCGTGCGGCCCGTGACATGATGACGCCCATGGGGAATCAGCAGGACGTCGACCGGCCCGACCGGCACGGTGGGGCGGGCGCCGGCCCGGCTGCGGCGATGGACGGCGACGTCGACGCCCGGCTCCGCCTCGCGCAGGACCCGGGCACCACCCACCTGACCCTGATCGACCTGGCCGCCGACCCGTCGCCGGCGGTCCGCCGGGCGGTCGCCACCCGGGCCGACGCGCCCGCCCAGGCGTTGCGCCCGCTCACCCGCGACCGTGACCGGGAGGTGCGGGAGGCGGTGGCGCGCAACCCCGCCACCTCGACCGCCAACCTGCTGCGTCTGGTCAGGGACGCCGACCGGTGGGTCCGCTGGGCGGTCGCCGGCAACCCGGCCTGCGACGCGTCGGTCCGCCGGGCGATGGCGCAGACCGCCGACAAGGAACTGCGGGGCCTGCTCGCCGAGTCGCGTGACCTGGAGCCGGAGCTTGCGGTGCGGCTGGTCGACGACGTCTCACCCGAGGTGCGGGAACGCCTCGCCGCGCACACCCACGATCCGGACGTGATGACCACGCTGCTGGCCGACCGCACGGCCCGGGTACGCAAGGGGTTGGCGCGCAATCCGCAGACCACCGCCGAGCACCGTCGCGCGCTGGCCCAGGACCCGGTGCCGGACGTCCGGGCCGCGCTGGTGTCCGCCGTCGCGCTCGACGAGGCCGACCTGCGTCCCCTGGTCGAGGACCGGTCGACGCAGGTGCGGATGGCGGTGGCGACGTCGGGACTCGTCCCGGCGCACCTGCGGCGCGCGCTCACCGACGACCCGGACGAGCTGGTCGCCGCCGCGGCCCGCGAGTTCCGTCCCGGCGCCGCGACGTCCCCGGTGGTACGCGCGCCACGGGTCGGCCACCGCGCCGCCGGGCCGGGTCGGGGCCGCTCGGGGGAGACCCGCCGCTGAGTCCGTCCCGCGTACGGCCGTGTCGCCGCAGGGGCTTCCCCTCGGGTCGAGGGTGCGCGACACTTCTCGGGCGGATCGATCGGGGTGGCTCCCTTCGTTTCCTTCCGACCGGACGGTAGCATTGTCTGGCTGTATCGCGGACAGGAGGCCATTCATGGCGCGTGCGACGTCCCGACCGGAGTCGACCCGACGCCGGCAACGCTGGCCCGACGGGTACGACCCGGAGAACACCCGCAACTCGTTGATCACGAGCGCGCTGGGGCTGATCGAGCAACGGGGCTTCGACCGCACCTCGGTACAGGAGATCGCCGACCAGGCGCAGCTCACCAAGGGCGCCTTCTACCACCACTTCGCCAGCAAGGACGACCTGCTGCGGCACATCCAGGAGGAGTACCTGGAGGCGCAGCTCGCCGCGATCCAGAAGATCGAGACCGACAGCGACGACCCGACGGTACGGGTACGCGAGCTGATCCGGTTCAGCCTCACCAGCGTGGCCGAGTACCGGGCCCACGTGACGATCTTCTACCAGGAGCGGCGCTACCTCTCCGGTGACCTGTTCGCCGAGGTGACCCGCAAGCGCGGCCTGGTGGAGGCGGCGTTCGCCGGGATGATCGCCGACGGGGTCGCCCGGGGGGCGTTCCGGGCGGACGTCGACTCGCGGATCGCGACCTTCGGGCTGGTCGGCATGTGCGCCTGGGCCTACCAGTGGCTCAACGTCGGCGGACCGCTCAGTGTCGACGAGGTGGCCCGCCAGTTCAGCGCGATGGTGCTGGAGGGCCTGACCGCCTGAGTCGCCCCGGGGCCGGGCCGCCGGGGCGTGCGGGGCCGGGCGTCGGTCCGTCAGTCCTTGAGGAGTTGGCGGGCCATGACGATGCGTTGGACCTGGTTGGTGCCTTCGTAGATTTGGGTGATCTTGGCGTCGCGCATCATGCGTTCGACGGGGTAGTCACGGGTGTAGCCGTAGCCGCCGAGGAGTTGGACGGCGTCGGTGGTGATCTCCATGGCGGCGTCGGAGGCGAAGCACTTGGCGGCGGCGCCGAAGTAGGTGAGGTCGGCGTCGCCGCGTTCGGACTTCCCGGCCGCGGCGTACGTCAGTTGTCGGGCGGCTTCGAGTTTCATGCCCATGTCGGCGAGCATGAACTGGACGCCCTGGAACTCGGCGACGGCCTTGCCGAACTGCTTGCGCTCCCGCACGTAGCCCTTGGCGTAGTCGAGGGCGCCCTGGGCGATGCCGATGGCCTGGGCGGCGATGGTGACGCGGGTGTGGTCGAGGGTGCGCATCGCGGTGCCGAAGCCGGTGCCGGGCTCGCCGATGATCCGGTCGGCGGGGATACGGACGTTGTCGAGGTAGACCTCGCGGGTGGGGGAGCCCTTGATGCCGAGTTTCTTCTCGGGTGCGCCGAAGCTGACGCCGGGGTCGGACTTCTCGACGACGAACGCGGAGATGCCCCGGGACCGGGCGGTCGGGTCGGTCACCGCGAACACGGTGTAGAACTGCGACACCCCGGCGTTGGTGATCCACCGTTTCACGCCGTTGAGGACCCAGTGGTCCCCGTCACGTACCGCCCGGGTGGTCATCGAGGCCGCGTCGCTGCCGGCCTCGGGCTCGGACAGGCAGTACGAGAACATCGCCTCACCCGCCGCCACCGGAGTCAGATAGCGCTGCTTCAACTCCTCCGAACCCGCCAGCAGCAACGGCATCGTGCCCAGCTTGTTCACCGCCGGGATCAACGACGACGACGCGCAGGCGCGGGCCACCTCCTCGATGACGATCGCGGTGGCCAGGGCGTCCGCGCCCGCGCCGCCGTACTCGACGGGGATGTGCGGGGCGTGGAAATCGGCGGCACGCAGCGCGTCGTACGACGAGGTGGGGAACTCCCCGGTCTCGTCGGCCTCGGCCGCGTACGGGGCCACCTTGGCGGCACAGACCTCGCGGACCGCCTCGCGGACCGCGTCGTGCTCCTCGGGTAGCTGGTACGCCTCGAACACCACAGACCCCCTCGTCAGAACTACCGGCGTCGTAAAATACCATCTGGTCGGTATGTAATGCACCCCTTGAGTTGTCCGGCCCGGAGGTGTTAGATACCCACCAGTCGGAATGTGGGAGGCCGGATGACCCGCGCGGTCCGGGCAGGCATGGACTTCGTCTCCGCGCTCGACCGGGGCAGCCTCGGCGGCCTCGCCCGGTTGTGCGCCGCCGACGCGACCTGGTGGGTGGACACCGGCCCGGACCGTCGCGGCGGCGATCCGGCTCTCGCCCCGCACGGCAGCGGACGCTTCCCCCTGCACGGCCTCATGCGGATGGACGACAAGCTGGCGCTGATGCGCTCCCTCGGACCGCACGCGTTCCCCACCGGCTGCCGACAGATCCCCCGCCGGATCGTCGCCGGGGACGACACCTGCGTCATCGAGGTCGAGGGGTACGGCGTCCACGCCAGCGGACGCGAGTACGCCAACCGCTACGGCTTCGTCGTCGACGTGGACCGGGCGGGCGCGATCGTCGCAGTACGGGAGTACCTCGACACCGCCCACGCGCAGCACGTCGTAGGCGACGACGCCCCCGTACCCCGCAGCAGCCTCGACGACCCCCCGCACCGCGACCCGTCCGACCCGGCCGACGCGCCCCCGGCGCTGGCGACCGCGCTGGCGATGTGGCCGGCCCTCGCCCGGGGCGACCTCGACACGTTCGGCGCGCTCTTCACCGCCGACGCCACCTGGTGGACCGACTCCGGCCGCCGCCGCGACCTCGGCCGGCACCACGGCCGGGGCGACCTCGACGCCAACGGCCCGTTGCACGGCCGGGTCGCGATGAGCGGGAAACTCGCCGCGATGCGGGCCCGGCTGGCCGGCGGGACCTACCGGTCGGCCGGGATCGCGGTGACCGCCGACCGGTGGATCGTCGACGACACCCTGGTCGCCGTCGAGGCCCACGGACACGCCGTCCTCGGCGACGACGCCCGCTACCAGAACCGCTACCTCTGGATCGTCGACGTCCAGCCCGGCGGCATCGCCGCAGTCCGCGAGTACTGCGACACCCTGCACGTCACCGACCTGCTGGGCGTCGCCCCGGAGGTCGACCGATGACCCTGCCGTTCACCGACCTCAACCACGTGCTGACCACCACCCGGTCGGTCCGGCTGCGCCTCGACTACGACCGCCCCGTCCCGCTCGACCTCGTCGGCGAGTGCCTCCAACTCGCCGTCCAGGCACCCACCGGCGGCGGCGCCGAGGACTGGCGCTGGCTCGTCGTCGGCGACCCGGCGCTCAAGGCCGAACTGGCGACGCTCTACCACGCCGCCTACCGCACCCACGTGCACGAGCCGCTGCACAGCGCGGCGGGCACCGGCAACGACCTGGTCCGGGGCCGCCTCGGCGGCGTCGACGCGGACGGCAAGGTCAGCGCCCGCACCGCCCGCATCCTCGCCGGGGCCGAACACCTCGCGCAGCACATCGGACGGGCCCCGTACCTGGTCATCCCGTGCGCGACCCGACCCGACCCGGCCACCGGCGGCCCCGGCACCAACTCCGCCCTCTACGGGTCGCTCTATCCGGCGATCTGGCAGTTCAACCTGGCGCTGCGGGCGCGCGGCCTCGGCACCGTCATCACCACCCTGCACCTGCACCACGCCGCCGCCGTCGCCGCGCTGCTCGGCATCCCCGACGACGCGGTACAGATCACCATGCTGCCGGTCGCGTACACCCTCGGCACCGACTTCAGGGTCGCGGCCCGCCGACCCGTCGACAGCGTCAGCTATCTCGACCGGTGGGGGACGCCGTTGCCCTACCGGGACAAGCCCGTCGACCGACTCACCGGAGAGGACCACCGATGACCGGCGCAGTGATCACCGACATCGACGAGGTGCTGACCACCACCCGCGCGGTGCGCCACCGGCTGGACTTCGACCGGCCCGTCGGCCGCGCCGTCGTCGAGGAGTGCCTGCGCCTCGCGCAGCAGGCGCCGATGGGCTCCAACCTGGAGGACTGGCGGATCGTCGCGGTCGACGACCCGAGGCTCAAACGGGAACTGTCCACCCTGTACACCGAGATCTGGCACGCCACCGTCGCCCGTCCGCTGGCTGACGGCGAGGCGGCCACCACCACCCGGCTGTCGCCCGGCGTGCGGGCCGACCCGCAGGCCCAGGCCCGGCAGCAGCGGGTCCTCGCCGCCGTCAAGCACCTCGTCGACCACCTGGCGCAGGTGCCCGTCCTGGTCGTGCTGTGCAGCACCAAACCGGTCCCCGAACGGCCCGTCGGCGGCACCGCGTCCGGCTACTACGGGTCGATCTTCCCGTTCGCCTGGTCGTTCCAGCTCGCCCTGCGCTCGCGCGGCCTCGGCTCGGTGCTGGCCACCGCCCTGGCCCACCGGGCCACCCGGGTACGCGAGGTGCTCGGCCTGCCCGCCGACTGGCGACCGGTGACCCTCGTCCCGGTCGCCTACACCCGGGGCCTGGACTTCCGCCCCGCCGCCCGCGCCGACCTCGCCGACGTGGCGTTCTGGAACGGGCCCACCGAGCCGGCCGGATCGGCGACCCAGTGAGAGCCGCCCACGTCCGCACCCCGAGCGCCGACGACCCGGTCGGCGCGCTGCTCGTCGGCGACGTCGCCGCCCCGCAGACACCACCGGGCTGGGTGGAGGTCGACGTCCGGGCCGGCGCGCTGAACATGCACGACCTGTGGACGCTGCGCGGCGTCGGCACCACCCGGCACGACGGGCCCCGGGTCATCGGCAGCGACGCGGCAGGCGTCGCCGCAGGCCGCGAGGTGATCGTCTACCCGGTGCTGCCCACCGCGCCGGACGGCCGGACCGTGCCGCACGCGACCCTGCTGCCCGACGTCGGCCACGGCGTGCTCGCCGAGCGGACCGTCGTCCCGGCGGCGCACCTCGTCGCCAAGCCCGCCGGGTTGAGCTGGGCCGAGGCCGCCAGCCTCCCGACCGCCTGGCTCACCGCGTACCGGATGCTGTTCACCCGGGCGGCGGTCGGCCCCGGACGGACGGTGCTGGTGCAGGGCGCGGGCGGCGGGGTGGCGACCGCCGCGATCAGCCTCGCCGTGGCCGCCGGCGCGACCGTCATGGTCACCTCCCGCTCGGCGGCCAAACGGGAACGGGCGCTCGCCCTCGGCGCGGCCGTCGCCCTGGACAGCGGCGCGCGGACCCCGGAGCTGGCCGACATCGTGGTGGAGACCGTCGGCGCGGCCACCTTCGCCCACTCGACCCGCTGCACCCGGGCCGGCGGCACCATCGTGGTGTGCGGCGGCACCAGCGGCTTCACCGCCGAGCTGGACCTGCCACGGCTGTTCGCCCGGGAGATCAGCGTGCACGGCGCGACCATGGGCACCCTCGACGAGTTCGTGGCGCTGGTCGGGTTCGTCGACACCCACCGCATTCGACCCGTCGTCGACAGCGTCGTCGACCTCGCCGACATCCGGACCCAGGCCGGCCGGATGCTGGCCGGCACCGCGTTCGGCAAGCTCTGCGTGAGCCTGACGTGACCTCCGTGGTGCTGACCCGGCGCGGGGCCGCCCTCTGGGCGCGGATCGACCGGCCCGGCGTCGGCAACGCCTGCGACGGCACGGTGCTGGCCGGTCTCGAACGGTGGCTCGCCGCCGCGACCGACCCGGGCGTACGGGTGCTCGTGCTCACCGGCACCGGCCGCAGCTTCTGCGCCGGGGCCGACCTCGCCGAGGCCACCGCCCTGCTCGGCGACCTGCCCGCGCTGCTGGCCCACCTCGACCGGGGCCGCCGCCTGGTACGCGCCATCCGGGCGGCCCCGGTGCCCACCGTCGCCGCGGTCAACGGCGCGGCTTTCGGCGGCGGCCTCGAACTGCTGCTCGCCTGCGACATCGCGGTCGCCGCCGACAGCGCCCGGATCGGCGACCGGCACCTCGCCGTCGGTCAGGTCCCCGGGTGGGGGTCCAGCGTGCTGCTGCCCCTCGCCGTCGGCCCGGCGCTCGCCCGACGCCTGCTGCTCACCGGGGAGACCTGGTCGGCCGAGGAGTCCGCACACCGGGGACTGGTCAGCGCCGCCGTCGCCGACGACCGGCTCGTCGGGCACGTCGACGCGCTGGCCGGGGCGGTCGCGGCCCTCGACCCGGCGGCGGTCCGCCGGATGCTCACCGTCGCCCGCCCGCCGGTAGCCGACGCGGACTGGGACCGGGAGTGGGAGACCCTCACCGCGCACGTCACGGCCCAGGCGACGGCCCGTGCCGGATCGACCTCCCCGCCCGACCGCCACACCCCCGGGTCACCGACCCGACCCGACACCCTGGACCGACCACCCGGAACGGAGCACCCCCGATGCGCACCATGAGACGGACCACCGTCGACACCCCGACCGACCTGCTGGGGCTGGTCGGCACGGAGCTGGGCGTCAGCGCGTCGCAGGTGGTGACCCAGCGGCAGGTCGACCAGTTCGCCGACGTCACCGGGGACCACCAGTGGATCCACGTCGACGTCGAACGGGCCCGGTCCGGGCCGTTCGGTGGCACCGTCGTGCACGGGTTCCTGACCCTGGCCCTCGTCCCCCGGCTGCTCGCCGACATCCTGGAGGTGCGGACCTTCTCGATGGGGGTCAACTACGGCCTCGACCGGGTCCGGTTCGTCCGGCCGCTGCCGCCGGGGGTCGAGATCCAGGGCACCGCGACGCTCGTCGCGGCCACCGCGATCACCGCGCCCGGCCCGGAGGCCACCCCCGGGGTGCAGGCCAAGGCGTCGGTGGCGGTGGAGTTCGCCGACACGTCGCAGCCCTGCTGCGTGGCGGAGATCCTGTTCCGCTACTACGCCTGAGCGGGGCACGGTCCCGGCGTCGGCCGGGACCCGGCCGACGCCGGGCCGGCGGTCATCCGGCCCGGCGTCCGGCGGTCACTCGGTCGTCCGGGACGGTGCGACGAACCGGCCCCGGTAGAACGACAACGCCGGCACGTCGGTCGGCTTCAGGCGGACCTGGTCGACGTCGATCAGGACGATCACGTGGTCGCCACTGGTGATCACCTCGTCGCGTCGTCCGGCCAGGATCGCCGGGGTGTCGGGCAGCAGCGGGACGCCGTCGGGGCCGGGCACCCAGGACACCCCGTCGAGCCGTTGCTCCCCGGACAGCCCGGAGGTGGCGAACCGCCGGGCCACGTCCTCCTGGTCCTGGCTGAGGATGTGGACGGCGATCCGGTCGGCGGCCATCAGCACCGGGAAGCTCGACGAGAAGCTGGTGACGCAGAACAGCACCTTCGCCGGTTGCAGCGAGACCGAGGTGAACGAGTTCACGGTCAGCGCGGCGACGGCGCCTGCGGCGGTCACCGCGGTCACCGCGGTCACGCCGGTGGGGAAGTGCCCGCACACCTGGCGGAACTCGGCGGAGTCGAACAGGGGCTCGGCCATCATCGGTTCACCGCCGGGTCGCAGGAGTCGTGGTCGGGACGCAGCCCGGTGTCGAGCTGGATCAGGCACAGGGTGTGCCCACCCGGGTCCTTCACCAGGTGCAGCCGCCCGTGCGGGGTGTCGACCGGCCCGACGGTGGGCTTGCCGCCCAGGGCGGTCACCCGGGCCAGCGTGTCGTCGAGGGAGGCGACGGCGAAGTAGGTGACCCACGTCGACGGGATGGGGTTCGGCCAGGCGTTGTCGAGTTCGAGGACCCCGGCGACCGGCACGTCCCCGAGCATCAGCACGGTGTAGGGCCGGGCCGTCGGCGAGTCGTCGCGCTGCTGGGTGGTGTAGCCGAACAGCGTGCGGTAGTAGGCCACCGCCTCGGCCGGCTCACCGGTGTCCAGCTCGTTCCAGCACAGCGCCCCGACCGAGTTGACCGCCTGGACGCCGACGCGCGACTCACCCTGGTAGAGGCCGAAGGCCGCACCGAACGGGTCGATCACCGCCGCGCCGGTGCCCGCCGCCGGCAGGTAGCGCGGCGGCGCGACCAACTCGCCGCCGAGCGCCACCGCCTGCCGGGCGGACGCGGCGATGTCGTCGACGGCGAAGTAGGTGAGCCAGCCCCGGGGGCGGTCGCCGTGCAGGGCGGCGGCGTCGGAGATCCCGGCGACGTCCCGCCCGTCGATGCTGCACATCCGGTAGGTGGTGCCGCCGAGGCGTTCGGCGCGGACCGTCCAGCCGAGCAGTGCGGCGTAGAAGGTCTCGGCCTGCGCCGGGTCGGGAGTGCACAGCTCCACCCAGACCGCCTCGCCGGGCTGGAATCGTGGTCTCATCCGGTTGCCCCCCTGGTGGCCTGGCCCGCGACGATCGTGCGGGCCGAGATGTCGTACGCCTGGTCGGCGGTCCCGGTGGCCAGGCTCGACTCGACGACCCCGACCACCGCCCGCAGGGTCGCCCCCGGCACGGCCAGCAGGGCGTCGACGAGCTCGTCGACCGCCCCGTCCACCGCGTCGTCGGCGACCACCCGGGCCACCAGGCCCCAGTCGCGCAGTTGCCCGGCGGTCGCCTCCGCCACGCCGGTCAGCAGGTGGTAGGCGTGCGGCCGGGGCACCGACCGGGCGATGGTGTGGCCGACCCCGGCGGGGGCGAAGCCGTAGCGTGCCTCCGGCAGGGACAGCCGGGCGTCGGCGGCGGCGACCGGCAGGTGTACGGCGCTGAGCAGGCCGACGCCGAACCCGATGATCCGCCCCCGGACGGCGGCGACGACGGGCACCGGGAGCCGGCGGATGCGCTGCAACGCGGTGTCGCTGGCGCGCAGGTCGGCGGCGACCTCCTCCCGGGTGGCCCCGGCCAGCGCGGCGAAGGAGGAGGTGTCCCAGCCGGCGCAGAAGTGCCGCCCGGCCATGTCCAGGCGGATGACCGCGCAGTTCCCGTCGTCGGCGGCGGTCTCCAGGGTGTCGACGAGCCGGTGCAGCGTCGTGGTGTCGAAACAGTTGCCGCGCGCCGCGTTGTCGTAGCGGACCCGGGCGAGGCGGCCGTCGTGCCCATGGGTGAGGGTGATGGTCACCGCGGTATCATACAAACCGGTCGGTATGAACACAACGGCGCTGGCCGGCGGGCCTTTGTCACGCGAATGTCACGAGCGAGATACCCGGTCGACCCGTTGACTTGATACCGGCTGGTCGGTACTTTGTGGCGAACGTCACCGCCGCCTCACGCGGAGACATGACGGGTCCATCGCAGTGAAGGACACCCATGATGATCATGAAATCCCTGCGCTCCCGGCGCTTCCTGGCATTGGCCGCCGCGCTGACCGTCGCGAGCGCCGGCCTCACCGGGTGCGGCGGCTCCGACTCCGACAACTCCGGCGCGTCGGGCAACGCCCCGATCCGGGCGCTGCTCGCCGCCCAACCGGCGACCCTCGACCCGATCGTCGGCGCGCGCTCCGCCCAGATCGTCTGGGCGACGATGCTCGAACCCCTGATCAACACCGGTAGCGACCTCGCGCCGACCGACACCGGCCTGGTCACGAGCTGGACCCGTACCGACGCCACGACCTGGACGTTCAAGGTCCGGCCCGACATCAGCTTCAGCAACGGCGAGAAGGCCGACGCGGCGGCGGTGGCCAACACCATCACGCTCACCCGCGACAGCGCGGCCTCGCAGCTCAAGTCGTACTTCGGCAACGTCACCGCGATCGAGGCGCCCGACGCCACCACCGTCGTGGTCAAGACCAAGACCCCGCAGTACGACATCCCCGACCTGCTCACCACCGTCTACCTGGTGCCGCCGAAGTACTACCAGGAGAAGGGCTCGGAGGGCTTCGCCGCCGCACCCGTCGGCACCGGCCCGTACGTCTGGTCGGGCGCGAACGCCGGCCGCGACATCTCGGTCAAGCGCAACCCCGACTACTGGGGCACCAAGGCGACCAACGAGGGCGTCACCTTCACCTGGGCCAACGAGGCCGCCCAGCGGCTCGCGCTGATCCAGAGCAAGAGCGTGGACGTCTCCTTCGACCTGCCGCCGGCTCAGGCCAGCGCCGCCAAGGCCGCCGGGGTCGAGGTGGTCAGCACC